>CAWGHT010000019.1:0-5375 GCA_963822475.1 uncultured Actinomycetota bacterium | reverse complement strand
GCTGATCCGGAGCTAGTCGAGCTGCGACGCCAAGCAGGCCAGGTAGAGCGTGAGGGTCGCGCGGTGGTCGCGCCAGGGCTGACCGGTGAGGCGCTCGACCTTCTCCAGGCGGTAGATGAGCGTATTGCGGTGGATGTGCAGCGCGTCCGCCGTACGGACGAGGTTGAAGCCTGACTCGCACCAGGCGATCAGGGTGTCGCGCAGCTCGGGCCAGTCGGAATGCGTCGCGAGGTCGCCCGCAACCAGGCTCAGCAACCGAGCCCGCGCCCGGTACCCGACCGCCGCCAGCACCTGATGACTCCGCAGACCATCGATCAGGTACGCCGACGTGTCAGGCGCGCACTCCTTCCCGAGCCGCAGCGCGTCTCCCGCGTCCGCATAAGCCTCCTGCAACCCGACGATCCCCGCCGCAACCCCGCCGACCCCAGCGCGAGCGACAAACCCCTGCTCACTGGCCACAGCCCGCACCGCCAGATCACCGAGCTCCTGCCTCGCGGTGCCGCGCTTCAGCGCCGGCACGACGGCGACACGGCCTGCTGTCATCGCTGCCACCAGGTCGCGAGGACCGAACGCTTGGCGAAGAGTGCGGAGTAGTTCCGGGCGGACGCCCACCGCCTCGGTCTGGCCCGCCGGGACGGGCTCGTCGACCTCGACGATGACGACCGTGCGCGGCACGGTGAGATCGAATCCGAGCTCCTTCGCCCGCGCGACCAGGAACGCCGGATCCACCACGTCCGCGTCGAACGACCCGATGTCCCGGACCAGCTCCTCCAGCGCCCGTTCCCGCAGCAGTCGCGACCGCAGTTCGACCGACTCCTGCAGCAGGATCTCGGTCTGCCGCCGTACGACGAGCCCGAAGCGCCGCACCTGCCGTGGCGACCCCGTGATCCCGACCGTTCCGACCGCCGCGCCGTCGATCACGATCGGCAGCGTCATCCCCGGCTTCACCCCGCGCAGCCGGGCCGCCTCCGCGGCCGTGTGCCAGGCGGCCTCCTGCGACGCGAGCACGTCCACCGACGCCTCGTGGAACGACCCGACCCGCGCCGGATCCCCGCTGCCGATGACGATCCCGCGGTCGTCGGTGATCAGCACGTTGTAGCCGATCACCTCGGAGGTGTCCCGGGCGATCTGCTGGGCCAACGGACCGGAGAGCATCTTGGACGAAGCGTACGACGAGACGCCGGAAACGTGAACGAATCATGGACAACTCGTCCAATGACGCCGCCGTACGGCCTCCCTAGCCTGGAAGAGATCGGGGTGAGGCCACGGAAAGGCACGCGTCATGTCGAGAACTCTCATCGCTCCGCTGCTCGCCGCCGTCGCGCTGGTGACCGGCTCGTTGACCGCCTGCGGCGGATCCGACGAACCGGTCTCGGACGCGGCCGCTGCGCTCGGCACGCTGGAACCTGGCGTGCTCAAGGTCGCGATCCAGCCGTACGCGCCGTACACCTCATTGGTCGGCGACAAGATGGCCGGCCTGGACGTCGACATCCTGAACGCGGTCGCCGGGAAGCTCGGGCTGAAGGTGAAACCCGAGCTGACCGACTTCGCGGGCATGCTCGCGAGCGTCCAGTCCCGCCGCGTCGACATCACGATCGGCGGCGTCGCCTGGACCGCGGAACGCCAGAAGGTGGGCCTGTTCACGGATCCGCCGTACTACTCCCCGCCCGCGATGGCCGTCCGGGCGGGTGAGCACTACCAGACCGTGCAGGACCTGCAGGGCAAGGATCTCGGCACCGTCGAGGGCTACGTCTGGGTCAAGTCGATCCAGGCGGTGCCGGGCGCGAAACTGCACGCGTACCCGGACGGCAACGGTGTGTTCGACGACCTCGGCGCGGGCCGGATCAACGTCGGGTTCCTCGATCCGCTGCTCGTCCTCGCCGCGCAGAAGGAGCGCCCGGAACTCAAGGTCGAGACGCAGTACCTGACGGCCCCGTCGGCCGCGGACGTCAAGGCACACCCGGCGTACCAGTACTTCCAGCAGTACATGACCTCGTTCTACCTGCCGAAGCAGTCGACCGCGCTGGAGAAGGCGATCTCCGAGCAGATCCGCGCGATGTACGCCAGCGGGGAGCTGACCGAGCTGATCAAGAAGTACGGCGGCGACCCCGAGCAGTTCCTGAAGCCCGCGCCGGAGATCGCCAAGACCCGGCAGGGCGTCGACCGTCCGGCCGACTGGCAGCCCCCGTCCATCTGAGGAGGACCTGATGTTCGAAGTCCCCTGGGGAGATTACGCACCCGCTCTGCTGGACGGTCTGGAACGTACCGTCCTCTACACGATCGTGAGCTTCGCCGGCGCCGCCGTACTCGGGCTCGCCCTGGCTCTGCTCCGGGTCAGCCGGCACCGCGCGCTGCGGATCCCGGCCGCGATCTACACCGAGGTGTTCAAGAACATCCCGCTGCTCGCGATCATCTTCGTGACGTACTTCGGCCTCGCCTCGGTCGGCCTGAAGCTGGACGTGTTCAGCGCGGGCTGCGTGAGCCTGATCGTGTTCTACGCGGCGTACCTTTCGGAAACTTTCCGCGCCGCGATTTCCGGCGTACACAGCGGTCAGCAGGAGGCGTCCGAGGCGCTCGGCCTCGGAAAGATCAGCACGTTCGCGTACGTCGTGTTTCCGCAAGCGTTGCGGTCCGCACTGCCGGGGACGAACACGTTCCTGGTCGACCTGCTGAAGTCGACCTCGCTGCTGGTGACGATCTCGGCGGCGGAGCTGATGTCCGAGGGCCGGCTGATCACCTCGGCGACGTTCCGCGCGCTGGAGGTGTACCTGGTGATCGCGGCGATCTACTTCGCGCTCTGCTACCCGCTCTCACAGGGCCTGCTGTGGCTGGAGCGGAAGATCCGCGCGGGTGTCCCGCTGACCCCGAAGCGGCGCCGCCGGTTGAAGGCTGCGCGCGCGATCCTGGAAGGAACCTCGGCATGAGCGTCACCGCGTTGAGCGATGTCGTCGTACGGATCGAGAACCTGCAGAAGTCGTTCGACGGCCGGCTGGTGCTCGACGGTGTGAGCCTGACTGTGCGGCACCGGAAGATCGTCGCGATCATCGGCCAGAGCGGCGGCGGCAAGACCACGCTGCTGCGCTGCCTCAACCTGCTCGAGCAACCGGACCACGGACTCCTGGAAGTGGCCGGCGAGGCGATCTTCAGCGGGTCGTCCGTGCAGTGCCGTGACCTGGCGAAGCTGCGGCAGTCGGTGGGGATGGTGTTCCAGAAGTTCAACCTGTTCCCGCATCTCACCGCGGTCGAGAACGTGATGCTCGCGCAACTGCGGGCCGGTGTCTCGGAGAAGGACGCGCTGGAGAAGGCGGTGCAGCTGCTACGCCGCGTCGGGCTGGGGCACCGCGCGCTCGCGTACCCGGAGCAGATGTCCGGGGGCGAACAGCAGCGGGTCGCGATCGCACGGGCGCTGGCGTTGAAGCCGTCGGTGCTGCTGTTCGACGAGCCGACGTCGTCGCTCGATCCGGAGTCGACGGCCGAGGTTCTGCGGGTGATGCGCGAGCTGGCGGAGGACGGGATGACGATGGTGCTGGTCACGCACGAGTTGCCGTTCGCGCGGGACGTGGCGGACTGGGTGGTGTTCGTCGACGGCGGCCGGATCGTCGAACAGGGTGCGCCCGCCGACGTCCTGGGGAAGCCGCAGGAGCTGCGTACCCGGACGTTCCTCGCCTCCTACGCGGCAGGGCAGTAAGGGATGCGCGTCCTCGTGATCGGTGGCGGGGTGATCGGCCTGTGGTCGGCCGTGGGGCTGGCCGAGGCGGGGGCCGACGTCACCGTGCTGGACGCCGGCCCTCAGGCCGGGTTCGCGTCGCCCGCGGCGGCCGGCTGGGTGGTGCCGGCGTTGTCGGCCCCGTTGTCCGGTCCCGGCGTACTGCTGCACTCTGCTCGTCAGGCACTGCATCGGGAGGCGCCGTTCAGCGTGACGCCGCGGCTGACGTCGACGTTGTTGCGGTGGATCGTCGGGTTCGTGCGGAGCGGTTCGGCCCAGCGGTACGCCGCCGGGCTGCGCGCCGTACTCGATCTGGGGGCAGGTTGCGTCGACGACTTCGCGCGGCTGCACGACCGGGCTGACCTGGAGCTTCGGCACACCGGGTTGTTGATGGCTGCCGTTACGCAGGCCGGGTTGGACGAGGTGGCGCAACTGGCTCAGGCGACGACAGCGGCCGGTTACAAGGGTGGCTACGACATCCTCGACGGGGCAGCTGCCCGCGCTCGCGAACCTGCGTTGGGTCCCGCGGTGTCCGGGGCCGTGCACGCGGTCGACGAGGTGCAGGTGCGGCCGGAGCAGGTACTGCGTGCTTTGCAGGAGCAGCTCGTCGCGGCCGGAGGACGGCTGGTCAACGCGACGGTCAGCCGGTTGCGACCGGGCTGGGAGGTGGAGACCAGCGTCGGACCCTTCAGCGCTGACCGCCTGCTGGTGGCCGCCGGCGCGTGGACGACCGAGTTGCTGGCGGTGCTCGGCGTACGGATTCCGTTGCTGGCGGCCACCGGGTACAGCATCACCACGCGCGGCAGCGGGCTCGCGCCGCGGGTCGCGGTCAAACTGGTCGAACCGAGCATCGCGGTGACGCCGTTCACCGACGGTGTCCGGGTCGCGGCGCGCCTCGATCTCGGTCGATCCGGCGGCCCGATCACCGAACGCCGGCTCGCCGCGGTCCTCGACCGCACCACGCCGTACTTCGCGGACTGGCGACCCGGGTTGTCGACGGCAACGTTCGCCGGCATGCGGCCCGCGACACCGGACAGCCTCCCGCTGATCGGGGCCGTCCCCGGGCGGCGCGGGCTGTACGTCGCCACGGGCCACGGCATGCTCGGGCTGACGCTGGCGCCAGGCACCGCGCGGCACGTCGTACCTCTGGTGCTGGACGACGTACTGTCGCCGGAACTGAGACCGTTCGCGCCCGAACGGTACCTGCTCAGTGGTGCTTGGTGGCGCCCTTGAGGGTCTTGTCGACGGCGTTCTTCGGCCCGTAGAAGGCGATCCCGACCAGGTCGAGTTCGGCGGTCCGGACGGCCTTCACGGCGGCGCGGTTGTCGTGGTCGTTGCCGGTGGCAAAGAGATCCTGGGTGAACACCGAGTGCTCGATCTCCCGGCCCAGCGCGCGTTCGTGGGCGGTGGTCATGAACTCCTTGGACCCCTCGAACACCATCACCGGCTGCCGGAACATCGGCAGATACCGAACGCCATCCGCATCCTCGTACGGCTCCCCGACAACCTCAGGATGCTCCCGGCGATCCCGCTCACCAGGAACGCGGTCACATTCAACCGCTGCCAAACAGCCAGATCGTCCCGCAACAACACAGCAATCTTCGTATCGAACTTTTCCACAACCCCAATGCTCACGCCCAGGACCACCACCGGTCTTGTACGTTCTTAA
>CAWGHT010000018.1:0-168421 GCA_963822475.1 uncultured Actinomycetota bacterium | reverse complement strand
GACCGGCGGCCTTGACGAGGTCGGTGCGGTAGTAGAGCACGGTCGACGGCTCGACGAGCATCGGGTACGCGTAGTGCTTGCCGCCGACCTGGACGAACCCGCCGACGTTCGACTTGATGTCGCTCCACGCCTTGTCCGGCAGCAACCCGTCGAGCTCGGCGAACTGGCCGTTCGCGACGCCGGCGGGGATACCGCCGTAGTTCGTCGTCGCGACATCGGGTTGGGTGCCGGCGGCCTGCGCGGCCTTGAGCTTCTGCTGCCACGTGTCACCGGGGACGACCTGGTACTTGACCTTGACGTCGGTCTGCGACGCGTTGAACTTGTCGACGTACGTCTTGAACCACTTCTGCTGGTACGGCTCGAACTGCGACTGCCAGAAGGTGATCTCGGCGGGTCCTCCGTTGCCCCCGGAGCTGCCCGACGTACGGGAGTTCGAGCTGCAGCCCGCGAGGGCGATCAACGCGGCCACGGCTGCTGCTGCGACGATCCTGAGTCTCCGTTGACGCATGTTGATGCTCCCTTGACGCTGAGGTCCTACAACGCTGCTCACGCGAGGGAGTGTCGCAGAAATCGATTTCCCAGACAATGCCCTGGAGACCGGTTATCAAGAAGTTGCAGAGGGCACTGGATGGTGGCGAAGGCGGATGAGAGCGCACACATCAAGTGCCTCGGCGTCGGCGGAGGTGGTTGAGGCGGGCCCAGGCGATGAGTGCGCCGGTGGGGGTGAGGGCGATGAAGGCGACGTCGATCGGGTTCCAGCGCCAGGATTGTGGATCGCGGACCCGGGTGGGATGGCGCGGATCGACCTCGAGGTCGATGAGCTCGCCGGCCGCCGGCCGTTGGTGGATGTCCTCGACCAGAACTCGTACGCCGGCGAAGGGTGCTCGAAGTTCCGCGTTGAAAGTCCGGCCGCGCTGGTCGTAGTTGGTGCGGAGTACGAGCGCGGTCACGAGCTCACCACGCTGGTCGAGCATCAGGTCGTCGTACGCGAACGACGCCGAAAGGCCTGCCATGCCGACGATCCACAGGAGGCTCAGGACGAGGCGGAGCGTCGACCATTCGCCGACAGGCGTCGACAGTACGACGCGCTCGAGCCAAGGACCGTCTGTCCCACGTCCGCGATGCCGTCCGGTCAGCATGCTCAGCCTCTTTCAGTCAACGACGAAACAAGTCGCCGACCAGGCTTCCCGGCACACCATGGTCCGTCGGGCGAGAGCACGACGGACTCACCCGTACTATCCCCCCACCGACCCGAAACGTTACAGGAGTCAGGTTTGCTGGTGCGGAGCCGGCGGTGTGGTGAACAGCGAGATGAGTTTGCCCGGCTGCCGGGGCTTCGCGGTGCCCGCGGGATCTTCGAGGATCTCGAGCCGGTCGTGGATTCGCATGATGAGTAGTTGTGCGATCGCGTTCAGGTCGCTGGCCGGGTCGTTGGCGATCTGTTCGAGCAGTTCGGCGACGATCAGTGCTTCCGGGCCGGAGAGGATCGGTACGAGGGTTTGGTTTGCGAGCGGGTCGAGTCGTCGTCCTTGCCACGGGATGGTCACGGGCTGATCGGCGGCGGTGAGGCTCTCGTCGGGCTGTGCCATGCGCTTCGCCTCCTGACGGGATGTGGGTCCAGACGTCGCCGACCAGACCACCCGGCACACCAGACTGCGTACTTCTCACATCGAGCAAGCGCCCGGCCGCGTTACAGGAATCGCGGCTATTGCTCACCCTTTAACGATCCAACGGCCGCCACGACGCTTGCCGCGCGCAACGATCGCCGCCGGCTACTGTCCACGGCCGGCGCGGGTGCCGGGGACGGCTGCCAGTAGTTCCCGGGTGTAGGGGTTCTGAGGGTTGGCGAACAGATCGTCGGGTCGTCCGCTCTCGACGATGCGGCCGGTCTGCATGACGTGGACGGTGTGGGAGATCATCCGTACGACGGCCAGGTCGTGGCTGATGAACAGATAGCTGAGGCCGAGCTCCCGCTGAAGGTCCGCGAGCAGTTCGAGGATCTGGGCCTGGACGAGGACGTCGAGCGCGGAGACGGCTTCGTCCAGTACGACGAGTTCGGGAGACAGCGCGAGAGCCCGGGCGATCGCCACTCGCTGACGCTGGCCGCCGGAGAGTTCGTGCGGCAGTCGGCCGGCCATGTCGGACGGTAGCGAAACCTGGTCGAGCAGCCGGGCCACAGCCTTCGCGCGAGTCGCCGTCGTCCCGACCCGATGGACTCGCAGCGGCTCGGCGATCGATCGCTCGACGGTGTACCTGGGGTCGAGTGCGGCGTACGGGTTCTGGAACACGGGTTGCACCCGGCGGCGGAACGCGAACAGGTCTCGCCGGCTCAGAGAGGTGAGGTCGGTGCCGTCGAAGTGGATATGCCCGGACGTGATGTCTTCGAGCCCGAGCAGCAGGTTCGCGGTTGTCGACTTGCCCGACCCGGACTCGCCGACGATGGAAACGGTCTGTCCGCGCGGGATGGTGAGACTCACACCGTCGACGGCGGTGAACTGCGAGGCGGCGCCGGATCTCGAGGCGCGCAGGGTGAACTCCTTGCGCAGGTCCTCGATCCGGACCAGGTCGGTCGGGTTCGCGACGTCGGCCGGGGCGAGGTCGGTCACCATGCTGACCGTCGTCAGGCTGGGCGCCGCCCGGAGCAACCGCTGGGTGTACTCGTGCTGCGGGCTGGCGACGATCTCGTCCGCCGGGCCGGCCTCGACGATCTCGCCGCGGTACATCACCAGGATCGTGTCGGCGCGCTCCGCGGCGAGCGCCAGGTCGTGGGTGATGAGAAGAATGGCCGTTCCCATCTCGGCGGTGAGTTGGTCGAGCTGGTCCAGGATCCGGCGCTGGACGGTCACGTCCAGGGCCGAGGTGGGTTCGTCGGCGATGAGGAGCTTCGGCCGGCAGGCCAGCCCCATCGCGATCAAGGCGCGCTGGCGCATGCCGCCGGAGAACTCGTGCGGGTACTGCGCGGCTCGGCGCTCCGGCTCGGGAATGCCGACCTGCTCGAGCAACTCGATCGCCTTGGCGCGCGCGCCGGCCTTTCGCCCGTGGACGACGAGCGCCTCGGCGATCTGCTCGCCGATCCGCATCAGTGGGTTGAGGTTGGACATCGGATCCTGCGGGACCAGCCCGATCCCCGCGCCGCGGATCGCGGTCAGCTCGCGTTCGCTTGCTTGGGCGAGATCGCGGCCCTCGAACAGCACCTCGCCGCTGACGATGCGGCCGTTGCCGGGAAGCAGTCGATTGATCGCGGCGGCTGTCGTGGACTTGCCGGATCCGGACTCGCCCACGAGCGCGACCGTCTGTCCGGCCTGGATCTCGAGGCTGACCCCCTGAACCGCGGTCACCTCACGGTCCCGGGTCCGAAACGCCACCGTCAGGTCCCGGATCGCCAGGAGGGGTCCGTCGACCTCGTCTGTCGGATGCTCGGTCATCGGGCAACTCCTCGCACCAGATCGCCGGTCGTGGTGAGCAACGCGGTGAAGAGCGTCTCGGTGGCAACCGGGGTGCCGGCGACGAGCAGCCGGTTGCTTCCGAGAGCGAGCGCGATGCCTCGGCCCGGGACGAAGCCTGCGGCGCAACCGACGTACCCAGGATGACCGAGCACGGTGAGTGTCTCCTCGGGCAGGTCGAGACGGTAGCGCCGGAAACCCAACGCCTGCGACTCATCAGGCCCTGCCGTGAAGAACTCCCTGGCGACGTCCGGCCGCCAGAGTTCGTCGTGCTCTTCGTAGTCGGCCAGTGCCGTGGCCCAGGTCAGGAGATCGGGCACGGTGGAGAAGAGTCCGGCATGGCCGGAGACGCCGCCGAAGGCGTGATACGAGTTGCCGTCGGCAACTTCCCCGTCGATCGAGTGGAGTCGCCAGCCGGTGAACTCGGTACTGCGGTGTGGCACCGGGTAGGGCTGTCCCGTGTCGAGCATCGTCATCTCGACCCGATCGTCGCGCGCACCGGTCGCGACGGTTCCGCCGGATGGATGGGCGAAGCGGGTGCTGGTCAGCCCGAGCGGCGTGGTGACCAGTTCGGCCACGGCCCGCTCCAGATCCTCGCCGACGGCCGTCGCGATGATCCGTCCCAGCAGGATGAAGCCGAGATCGGAGTAGTGGCGCTCGCGGCGAGGTGCGTACCGCAGCGGGAGTTCCTCCACCTGGCGCGGGGTGATGTAGAGCGGGTACCACTCCCAGAGGCCGGCTCGATGGAGAAGGAGATCCCGCACCGTCGCGTCGCCGGTGAAGTTCGGCAGATATCGACGTACGGCGGAGTCGAGGTCGATCAGGCCGGCGGACACCAGCCGGATCAGCGCCGTCGTGGTCGCCACGACCTTGGTGACGGAGGCGAGATCGTGATGGGTCTCGACGGTCATCGGAGAGTCCCCGTGCCGTACGTCGCCGTCCCATCGAACGGTCCGGTAGCCGGCACTGGCCGAGGTTTTGATGCCCGGAGTACTGATCGCGAGGACGACGCCCGGGGGAGCGTCGGCGCCGGTGATCAGGCGCGCCGCGGTCGCCTGCAGGTCGCTCATCGCCTGCTCCGGCTTCGGGGGTCGAGGGTGTCGCGCAAGCCGTCGCCGAGGAGATTGAGGCCGATGACGAAGAGCACGATCGCCACGCCCGGGCCGATCATCGTCCACGGAGCGACGTACACGAGGGTGCGGGCGTCGAGGATCATCGAGCCGAGCGACGGTGCCGGCGGCGGTGTGCCGAGACCGAGGAAACTGAGGGACGCCTCGGTGAGGACCGCCCACGACAGCGACAGCGCCACCTGGATGACGACGATCGAGACGATGTTGGGCAGGACGTGGCGGATCATCACCATCCACCGGCTCTGACCGGTGCTGACGGCTGCCTTGACGTATTCGATCTCGCGGAGCGAGAGGACCGGCCCGCGGGTCACCCGGATGAAGATGGGCACGTAGACGATCGCGATGGCCACCGCGACGGTGAACCAGTTGCGTGCGAGCACCGAGGCCAGGGACAGCGCCAGCAGCAGCGGCGGAAAGGCGAGCAGGACGTTCGTGACGCCGCCGATCAGTCCGTCCGACGCACCGCGGTAGAAGCCCGCGACCAGACCGGCGAGGGTTCCGACGACCCCCGCGAAGGCGACGGCCACGACGGCGATGAGCGCCGAGTTGGCCACGCCGGCGGCGACGCGGGCGAAGACGTCGCGGCCGAACTGGTCGGTGCCGAGCAGGTGACTGCCCGAGGGTGACTGCAGCCGGGCCGTCGGTTCCTGGGTGATCGCATCGTGCGGCAGCAGGTGGAACGCCGACAGCAAGGCCAGGACCAGCAGGATCGCGAGGACCACCAGTCCGGTGACTGCCGTCGGGCTGTGCAGGATGCGAAGGCCACGCGGCTGGGCGCCGGCCGGGATCTCGGCTGCCTGGGAGATGTCCGTCACGACGCACGCACCCTGGGGTCGATGACCCGGTAGAGCAGGTCGGTCAGCAGGTTGACGAGCACGAAGGCGAGCGCGATCACCAGCACGGTGCTCTGTACGACGGCGTACTCCTTCTGCTGGATGCCGAGCAGCACCTGCCGGCCGATGCCGGGCAGCGAGAAGATCTGCTCGACGACCACCGCGCCGCCGAGGAGGTAGCCGAACTGCAGGCCGGTCATCGTCACGATCGGCACCAGTGCGTTGCCGAGCACGTGCTTGAACTGCAGCCGGCGTGGCGGCACGCCTTTGGCGCGGGCGGTTCGGATGAAGTCGTTGGACCGGATGTCGAGGACCGCGGTCCGGGTGGTGCGCAGGATCGGAGCGGCGATGCCGAACCCGAGCACCAGCGCGGGCATGAACATCTGCTGCAGGTTCAGGACCGGATCCTGGACGAAGGTCGCGAAGCCCCGCCCGTTGGGGTTGAAGCCGAGCTCGGCGGCGAACACCGACAGCAACGTGGTGGCCAGCAGGAAGGCCGGTACGGACAGGCCCGCCAAGCTGACGACCTGGCCGACCACGTCCCGCGGCGACTCGGGCTTCGAGGCTGCCAGCATGCCCAGGGGTACGCCGATCAGCAGCGCGAGCAGGATCGAGAGGACGGCGAGCTCGAGCGTCACCGGCAACGAGGAGAGGGTCAGTTCGAGCACGCTGCGCTGGGCGCGCGCGGAGAATCCGAGGTTCCCGGTGAACACATTGCCCAGCCAGGAGAAGAACTGCACCGGCAACGGCCGGTCGAGTCCGTAGTACTGGGTCAGCGCTTCTCGCTGCGTCGGGGTCAGCGCCGCGGCCTCGGTGCCGAGCCCGGCCGTGATCTGGTTGCCCGGGATCGCACGGAGCATCACGAACACGAAGACGGCAACACCGAGGAGCGTGCCGATCGTGCTCGCGATGCGCCGTACGACGCGGTGCCGCAGAAGACGCCGTACCATCAGCCGACGGTCGTCGTGCGCAGGTACTGCAGGGAACCGTTCACCATCGGGACGAATCCCTTCACCTGCGAGGTGGTGGCGGTGTACGTGAACCCGGTGAACAGCCAGATCCACGCCGCGTTGTTCTCGAGCTCGGCCGAGACCTGGCTGTAGATCTGCTTGCGTTGTGCGTCGTCGGTGCTGGCCTTGCCGGCTGCGAAGAGCTGATCGAGCTTGGGGGAGCTGTAGCCGGCCACCTTGTTCAGGTTGCCCTTGCTGGTGAAGTAGCGGCCGTACATGCCGTCCGGATCGGGCCGGCCGCCGTTGAGGGCGACGGCGGCGTCGAAGGTACCGGCCACCCACCGGTCGACGAACGCGCCGGACTCGAGCGTCTCCAGGTCGAGGGTGATCTTGGCCTCGGCGAGCTGGGCCTTGAGGCTCTGCGCCTCGTTGACCGAGGTCGCGTACTCACCCTGGGAGACGATCGCCTTCAGATGGAAGCCGTCCGGCTTGCCGGCCTTGGCGAGGTAGTCGGCCGCCTTGGTCAGATCCCGCTGGGGGCAGGGACGCTGCGCAGGGTCGGACTTGAACTCCGGCGCCGTGATCGGTCCGGTCACCTCGCCCTCGCCGAGCGCGGCGGCGTCCAGTACCTGCTTGCGGTCGATCGCGCACTGGATCGCCAGCCGGACGTTGAGATTCGCGAGGTCGCCATGGTGGGCGTTCAGTTGCAGCACGTGGTAGCTCAGCTGCGGCGTCTTGGCGACCTGAAGGCTGCCGCCCTCAGCGGTCTTGGCGACCAGCGGGTCGTCGAAGACCGAGAGCTGGACGTTTCCGGACTGCATCGCGGACACGATCGACGACTCGTCCGGGATCACGCGGAACTCGATGGTGTCCAGCTTGGGCTTGTCGGTACCCCAGTACTTGTCGTTCTTGGCCAGCGTCAGGGACTGGCTCGCAGTCCGTTTCGACAACTTGTACGGTCCGGTGCCGTTGGTGGCCGAGGCGAGCGTCTGCTCGGTGTCCGTGGACGACAGGATGGCCAGGTTGGTGCTGGCCAGGTTGGCCGGCAGCCCGGCGTCCGGCGTACTGAGCTTGAGCACCACCGTGTGTGCGTCCGGTGCCTGGACGGCGCTCACCGATGCGAGCGAAGCGCGCGCCACGGCGGCGGTCTTCTCGTCCATGATCTTGTCGAGCGAGGACTTCACGTCCGCCGAGTCCATCGCGCTGCCGTCGCTGAACGTGACGCCGTCACGCAGGGTCAAGGTGAGAGTCTTGCCGCCGTCGCTGGGCTTCCACTCCTTGGCCAGACCCGGCACCACCTTCAGGTCCTTGTCGAACTCGGTCAGGGTCCCGTAGACGTTCTGCAGGACATTGACGGCCTGGAACTGCGTTGCTTTCCAAGGGAACAGGGTGTCCGGGTCGGACGTGACGCCGACGACCAATGTTCCTCCGGCAGCGCCTGACGCGGCTCCCGACGTACCGGACGAGGAGCAGCCGGCGACTGCCAGCGCCGCGGCGAGAGTCACAGCCACGAGTGGGCCGCCTGACGTTCGGAACGGGTACCGCATGAGGACTCCTCCATGGCAGGCAAAAAAGTACCTGGGACAACTCTCGGAGGTACATTACTTTCCTGGGCACCCACTCTGACAGCCACCATCCGCGAACGTGCAGAAGAGGACACAGTGATGCTCGATCCCGTCGTCGACAAAGGTCCGCTGACCGACACCGACCGCTTCATCTTCGAGTCGTGGGGCTACTTCCTGATTCCCAACGTCTTGACCAAGGAGGAGGCCGCCGAGGCGTACGACGTATCGCAGCGACTGCATCAGAGCCGCGACCGCGAGTTCGGGCAGATCGGCCGGACCTACGAGAGCGAGCCGGTCCTCGAGCGGCTCATCGATCATCCCGACGTCCTTCCGAAGGTGCAGGGTCTGCTCGGCGACCGCTTCGTCCTCCAGGCCGGCTGGAACACCATGCAGCCGGCGCACGCGGGGAACGGCCGCTGGCACCAGGACGGATCGTCCGCCTTCGACTTCAAGGACCTGGGATACCCGGTTCCGTTGCTTCAGCTCCGCGTTTCTTATCTGCTCACCGATCAGACGGTGCCCGGCATGGGCAACATGGAGCTGATCCCCGGCAGCCACCGCTCGCGGGTCGGCCTACCTGATGCCATCCGTGAGCCCAACGACGACATCGCGATCGGCCATGTCGTGTGCGCCGAGGCCGGCGCCGCCCTGGTGTTCCACAACGGCGTCTGGCACCGAACCTTCCGCCACGACGGCGACCACGACCGCTACACAACCCACTACGTCTACAGCCCACCCTGGGTCCGCCCCGCCGACCGCCTCACCAACGACCCCGAGTTCCTAGAGCGCACCACGCCCCTGAGACGCGCCCTGATGGGCGAATTCACCAGACCAGACGCCCCCTTCGGCGCCAACTACGACCCCCTACCGATCTGACCCACGTCGCCACGACACCGGCCTCGAACGCCGAGCGGCGATCTCGTAGCGGTCTGGCAGGTGGAGGTCTAACCTGAGTCACAGAGGTGACGCTGCGTGTGGGGAGGGGCTTCGCAACGCGGTCGTCGCCACTGAGTCAAGGGGGCGATGGTGGGGGAGCTGCGAATTCAGCTTGCCGAGTCAGGTGCGGATGCGGAGCGTCTGGACGAGCTGACCGGTTATCTCCGGCGGGAGTTGCTGGAGCTGGATGTCGACAACGTCACGGCGCTGCCGGCGGGGGAGCCGCCACCGGGCACGAGGGCGCTCGAGTTCCTGGCGATCGGCGGGTTGCTGGTCACTTTCAGCGAAGCCACCGAGGGCGTGCGCAAGGTGGTGTCCGCCATCAGGCACTGGCTCGCGCGAGGCGACGGCGTCAAGCGGACGGTTCGGCTGGAGCTCGACGGCGACGTACTCGAGCTCTCGGAAGTGAGTGCTCCCGAGCAGACACGGCTGATCGAGTTGTTCGTGAGCAAGCACGCCGGTCCCGGGGACAAGTAGTGGACGGCCGGCGCAGAGCCCTGATCGTCGCGAACGACGAGTACGACCACGAGGGTCTCCGGCATCTGAGGTCGCCGGCCGCCGATGCCGAGGCACTCGGGCGGGTTCTCGGCGACGGGCAGATCGGGGCCTTCGACGTGGAGACCGTTCGCAACGAACCGTCGTACGTCATCCAGACGCGGATCGAGGACCTGCTCGCGGAGAGTCAGCCGGACGACGTGCTGGTGCTGCACTTCTCGTGCCACGGCCTGAAGAGCGAGTCGGGTGAGCTCTTCTTCGCGGCCCGGAACACCCGGCCGAACCGGCTCAGTTCGACCGCGATCTCGGCGGACTTCGTACGGCGGTGTATGCAGGCGAGCCGGTCGCGCAGCGTCGTACTGCTCCTGGACTGCTGCTACGGCGGGGCGTTCGGCAAGGGCGTCGCAGTCCGGTCGACAGGAGATGTCAACGTCCTGGACAGCTTCCCGGGCAATCGGGTCGGCGGCGGCCGGGGGCGGGCGGTTATCACCGCGTCGAACTCGATCGAGTACGCGTTCGAAGGCGACGAGCTCGCCGACGACCACAGCAGCCGTCCGTCCGTGTTCACGACCGCCCTGGTGGAGGGGCTCGCCACCGGTGACGCCGACCGCGACGAGGACGGTTGGGTTTCACTGAACGAGCTGTACGACTACGTGTTCGATCGGGTACGGGCGCAGACCCCGCACCAGACGCCCAGCCGGGACGTGGAGATGCAGGGTGAGCTGTACCTGGCCAGAAGCCGCCGGCGGCGGATCAAGCCACAGCCCATCCCGGCGGATCTGCAGGCCGCGATGACCGACGCCAACATGTTCTCGCGTCTCGGCGCGGTGAGTGAGTTGCGGTCGCGGCTGCTCAGCGCCAATCTCCCGGCGGCGGTCGGCGCGCACGAAGCGCTGGTGGAGATCGCGCGGACGGACATCCAGTACGTCGCTGGGCCGGCCCAGGAGGCTGTTCGGGAAGCGACCCTCCGTCCCAGCGCGACGGAACTACGGTTCGAGCCGGTTCTTCCGGGCGCGGAGCCGCCGCACCTCGTTGTCCAGTTGCTGGGCCCGCCGGTCGCGAGGATCTGTACGCCGCATGCCTCGGACGACTGGATCCACGTCGAAGAGACACCCGACGGCTTCGACATCTCCGTCGACACCCGCGCTACTCGCACCGGAACCCTCAACCTCAAAGGTCCCACCGGCGAAGCAGACCTCCCGGTCACCGTGACCATCCTCCCGGCCGAGGAGCCGGCTGTGACGGAGGAAGCGCCGGTCGCGGAGGAGATGCCAGCCGTGGGCGTCGCATCTCTGGACCCCGTCGCGACCGGCCAAACCGACGATTCACGCCCGTCCGGCCCAGTGCAGGAAGCGCCTCCGTCGCCGGCGGAGCCAACAGCCAAGCCCGAGACACCGGCCGCGAGACTCGAGCCCGCTCCGACCGAGCCGGGTCCGGCTCCGGCTCCAGCTCCGAGCGGGTCGCGCCCGAGTCCGGCGCCGACCGTTCCGATCGAGGTCCGTCGGACCGAATCGGTCCCAGCAGCATCTGTCGGTTCCGGTGCACCGCGGGTGGCACAGCCTGTCGCGGCTCAGCGGAGCGCCGCGAGCGAGATCGGCTCGGTTCTCTGGGCGCTGATTCCGCTGGCGTCGTTCGGTTTCCTGGCCTTCGTGCCCGCCTTCCATGCCGCCGTCCGGCTGAAGAGTGTTGCGCTTTGGCTGGCAACCGCCGGCTACATCGTCACCGGGCTCCTGGCGGTAGGGTTCCTCCTCGAGGATGACAACCCGGGCTTGAACGCCCTGCTCATCATCGTCGGCACGATCCATGCTGGAGTGCTCCGCAGACGCGTTTTTGCGCCTGCTGTGGCGGCGCCGGTGGTAGCAGCAGGGCCGGTACAGCGTCCTGTTGCCGAGGCGCCGGCACCAGTCCCGCACTTCCGGGTTGTTGCCTTGGGCATCGCTGGGTCGGGGAAGACGGTGTACCTGTCGAGCATGTTCCACACCGTGAACGTTCCGACGGCAACTCGCTCGTACTTCCTGGAAACCGCGGCCGCGCAGCGGATCTATCTCAGCAAGGTGTTCGACGAGGTGAGCGACACGGCCGAGCCGTGGCCGCGGGGAACCCGCACCGGCGAGACCCGGGAACTCGTCTTCGACTGCATGTCGTTCCACCAGGGCACCAAGCACCAAGTGTTCACGATCAGCTATCTCGACTACGCGGGCGAGCTGCTGGAATCCGAGCAGGCAGCGGGTTCGACCGGCCTCAGCGATCTGGAAGGACGGATCCGCAACGCCCACGGCCTGCTCGGAATGCTCGACGGTCATCGCGTCCTGCAGTTCCTCCGCGGCGAACCCGCCGGGCTGCGCTACTTCCGCAGCTCCATCCAGCCGCTGACCGGGATGATGGCCGGCGCCACCTGCCCGATCCACTTCGTCCTCACCAAGTGGGACCTGATCCGCGGGTTCGGCGAGCCGGTCGACGCCGACGACAACCTCCGGCTCACCCTCGTCCGCGAAGCCCTGATGAACACTGCCCAACTGAAGGCGCTCGTCGAGACACACAGCTGGGCCGGACGGATCATCCGGCTGATCCCGGTCAGCGCGGTCGGTCCGGACTTCGCCCAGATGGACACCGACGGCCGGATCCTGAAGCTCCCCCACGGCGAGCTCCACCCGGCCAACGTCGAGGTGCCGCTCACCGCCATCCTTCCGGACCTCTTCCGGCAAGTGGAGCAATCTCTCGATCCGGCCACCCGGCAACAGCTCGCCGCGGACGCCAGATCCCGGCAGGAGCCGCGGTTCTCGATGACGGCATTCCTGAATCTCCCGGCCGGCGCAACATTGGGCCGCAGGCTCCAGGACGTGGTCGGCGGATCCGCGGGTCGTGAGGTCGTCGGCATGTTCCTCGACTGGATGGCCGGGATGCCGACGGACGAGGCGAGAGCCGTAGGAGGGCAACGACGCGACGCCCGTCGCCAGACCGCGACCGTCGAGGCGGCTCGTGCGCGGGTGCTGGGCGAGTTCGCCGCGGACCTCCACCGGCTTGAGGAACGTTTGCCCGCTTCGCGACTCGGCGGACGGTGACCACGGTGCCCGATTCACCGCCGTACGGCTGGACGTTCCTGGTCGCTCGCGGCCGGCAGCAGGGGTACCAGCCGCTGCTGGTCCCGGACTTCCTTGCTGAGAGCAACGAGTACGGCGTACTCGAGCAGGCCACCGGTGGTGAGTCCGGCGTGGCGATCACCCCGATCCACGGGCTGGTGGCGGGTGACTTCGTACTCGCGTATCGAAGCGAACGGCTCGGGTCCGGTGACGTCGGATGGTTGTCCGGGCCGGCGACCGACCAGTTCGGCCGCCCGTTGGACCTGTTGTACGGGTTCGTGCTGCGGGGCGGTGGCATCAGCGAGGTGGACGACGCCGACCTCGCTACCGCGCGAGCGGAGGCGATCGCGACGTACCGGCGTTTTCTGGCCGCCGAATCGACGTTCGTGCGGGAGACCTCCCAGCCGTTCGTCGTGCGGTCGATCCCCGAACTGGTGCTCTCGACCACCCCTGCGCACCTGGCCGATCCGGGAGCAGGCCCGCCCGAACCTGTGGCCGCGGCCCCGAGTCCGTCCCCGATCGCGCGCCGGAACCTGGTCCTGATCGCCGTCGCAGCCATCGCTGTCTCGGCAGCCGTCTGGGCCCTTCTTCTCCGCGGAGGAGGACCGGTGACCAAGGTCGATCTCGTCGAACTGGAGTCGACGACGGTCGACTGCACGCAGCCCATCACCGTGCAGGCCAGGCTCACGACGGAGGCCGCCACGACCGTCAACTATCACTGGGAGTCCAAGCTGACGACCGACTCGAAACCAGCCACTCTCGAGTTCACGTCCGCCGCCACGCAGACCGTCCGGACCACGATCCAGCTCGACGCGGATGAAGGTGAGAAGGTCACCTTCACTCAGACACTGGTCGTCGACGACCCGAACTCCGTCGAGACCAACCGCAAGTACACGGTCACCTGCCAGTGAGCCCAGCCGCTCGACGCATCCGACCTGGCTACCCAAGCCGCCGGGCCCTTCCGCTGTAGGGCGTACGGGCGCACGATGAGTCATGAAGACCACTGCTGTACTGCCCGACGGTTACACCGTCCGTCCGGCTGAGCCGGCCGATGCCGAGGCACTGTTCGACATGCTCGCGGCTTACAACACGGCGGTGTTCGGGTACGCCGACACCACGTTGCTGGAAGTCGCCTACTGCATCGACAGGCCCGGCTTCGACCGCATGGTCGACGGCTGGCTCGTGCTCGCCGCGGACGGCCTGCCGGCCGGGTACGCGACCGCGCTCGGCACAGGTGACCGTCAGCTGATCGACATCGAAGTGGCAGCGAAGGACCCAGAGGTCGCCGCTTGGCTGGTCGATCGGACGACGCAGCGCGCCCAGGAGATGGGACGCGAGCGTGGCCATACCGAGGTCACCGTCGACGCGTGGGTGTGCCGGACCGACGAATCGCTGCGGGCGCAGCTGTCCGACCACGACTTCACCACCGGTACGTCGTTCCACCGGATGCGGATCGACCACACCGGACCGGTTGCCACCCCGGCTGTCACCCCGGACGGGCCCGTCGGCGTCGTGGTCCGCCGCGGGGCCTTCGACGACGCCACCCGCTGGGCCGCACACGAGGTCCTCAACGAGGCCTTCCGCGGCCAGTTCGGCTGGGGCGAGACCCCACACGACGCGTGGGTCGAAAGGCTCGACGACGTTCCCATCTTCGAGTGGGATCAGCTCACGCTGCTCGAGGTCGACGGCCGGGCGGTTGCGATCCGCATGTGCAACGACAAGTACGTCGAGACCGAGAACTGTGGTCACATCGGCATGCTCGGTGTGGTCGAGGAGTTCCGGGGGCGTGGTCTGGCCAAGTTCCTGCTGCACGACGCCTTCGCCCTCGACGCAGCCATGGGCCGGTCCGGCACGATCCTGCATGTCGACACGAACAACCCGACGCCCGCACTCGGCCTGTACCTGTCAGTGGGCATGAACGCCACCGTCGTCTTCGACGGCTGGCGCCGCGTCGTCCCCGTCGCCTAGCTCCAGCGTCACGTCGAGGTCGTTGTCGGCTGATCGCGACGGAGTGGCAAGAGCAAGAAGCCCACGGCGATGCCGAGGAGGCAGGGGAGGCCGTGGTTGTCGCGCAGGATTGTGTCGACTACGGCCAGCACTGGTACGGCGAGCGCCGTGATCCGGAGCGGTGCCGGCGGTATGACGCCGTACCGGCGCGGAGCCAGGAGGATCACCGCGGCCAGCCCGCCGATCAGGCCCGCGACGCACATCGAGTTGCCCGCGCCCATTGGATTGAGCCAGATGTAGCTCATGAACTGGCCGAACCATCCGCAGGCGAAGTAGAGGACAAGCCACCGCCAGCGGCCGAACACGCGCTCGGCAATCGTGCCGAAGACCGCCAGCAAGACCAGGTTCGAGATGAGCCCGGACGCCCAGCCGTCCTGGAAGAACATGCCTGTCAGCAGTCGATACCACTGGCCGTGGTCGATGCGAGAGGCATCACGTACGACATGTTCGTAGAGCGGCCGGTGCACGAGTTGCGCGATCCCGCACGCCAGCGTCACCAGAAACACGGCTGCGGTCAGCAGCGGCCGGGTCGGGCCGACGGCGAGTGCCGCGAGCGAGGTACGAGGTGCGGTGCGAGTAGTCACACCAGGACCCTAATGTGCCGACGCTGCGGCACCTCCGACATTTGTCACGATGAAGTCCGCCGTTTGTCATGGTGAAGACCTGACCCACCACCGGTGAGATGCGCCGGCGGTGGGCCGAGCGTCTATTCGCCCACGAGTGGGTCGTTGGTTGCGGTCGCCCAGCGGAAGTACGCCGGGTCGTTGAACGTGCCGGGAACCTTACCGAGGCCCTGGATGACCGTCGCGGTGCCGTTGGCGTGTCCAACGGCGTACAGATAGGCCGATTGGGTGTCCTTGTCGATGCCCAGCAGCAGGGTGCCCTGCTTGCCACACTTCTGCGCGATCAGGAATTCGAAGCCCTGCCAGGTACGGGTGCGTACCGGTTTGACGATTGGCTTCATCGGCGACGTCGTCGGGATGTGGATCGTGTAGAGCGCGCCGCCTCGGGTGTTCGCGAGGAACGTGTCGTAGGTCCGGGTCTTGCTGATCAACGCCATCGACTTCACCGACGCGAAGCCCGCGGCCGTGCCGGTAACTCGCCAATCCCCAGGGATGGAGGTCCATCGGAGCAGCACGCCGTCGGCGCGCAAGCCATAAGTCGCCCCTCGCGCGGACGTTCCCTCCCGATAGCGAGACGTCTCGAACGCGACGATGTCACCGTAGTCGCTGCTGTAGACCTCGCGGACGATCGACTTCGGGTCGAATTCACGGCCCGGGGCGAAGACGTAGCCGCTGTAGGCCATCTCCGCGCCCATGATCACATGGCCCCCGACGTAGACCCCGGCCGGATCCGGCGAGGTGAACATCGAGCTGCTGAGCCGTACCTGATCCTTGAACAGGCCAGGCGCCACCACATGGTCGTTCGTTCGCGTCGGTGGCGAGTTGGCAGTGATGCGCTGCGACCTGTGATCACCTCCAGCCGTGACCGATCCCAGATCCATCGTGCACTTACCGGCGCTTGCGTCGCCGGTGGTCGTCGTGACGGCGTCCGCGGCTCCGGGGAACAAACCGACGGCCAACAGTGCGGCCGCACTCGCTACCACCGAGCTTCGACGGACAAGCCTTTGCTTACCGTGCATGTCGCAACCTCTCGTACCTGCCCCCAGGCTGCGGGCTCGATGCCAGCAGTAGATCGTTACTCACCTTGATGCAGCCGCGCCCCTGAAAGTTGCGCAGTCGCGCCGAACGACCTACATGGCTTGGATTTCTGCCAACACATCGATGCCCTGAGCAACGATCACGGCGAGCCCAGCAGCCAGCCTCGGCGATGTCAGTGGCACGGCAGGAGGTCGCTCGGGCCGGTGAGTATGTTTCAGTTGTTAGCGTGTCCAGAAGGGCGTGAAGGACTGCCGGGTTCGCCTCGGGGTGGTCGGGTGTAATGCCTACGGGGATCGCGCTGTTCGTGGAAGATCCTTTCCGGAAACGGGTTTCGACGAATTTTCGATGAGGTCCGGTCGGTCGTCGTTACTAGACCGTGACGCGTGGATGTCTGGTTGATGTCTTGACCAACCCGCATGTGAGCGCAAACATGTGAGCGCTAACAATCGATCGGACCGGCGATGTGGGAGTGACACTTATCCCGGAGGGGAAGCGTTCGTGAAGAAGAGGTTTGTGGCCGCCCTGAGTGGGGCCTTGCTGGTGCTCGGCCTCGCGGCGTGCGGCGGAGAAGGAGCAGGCGGGACCACCGACACCGCGAGTCAGCAGCCCAAGGATCTGACGATCGGGGTGTCGATGCCGACGCAGACGTCGGAGCGCTGGATCGCCGACGGCAAAGCGGTGAAGGAGAAGCTCGAGGCGAAGGGGTACAAGGTCGATCTGCAGTACGCGAACGACGACATCCCGACGCAGTCGCAGCAGGTCGATCAGATGATCACCCAAGGCGCCGACGTACTGGTCATCGCCGCGATCGACGGCACCGCGCTGAGCAGCCAGTTGCAGGCCGCGGCCGACAAGAAGATCCCGGTGATCGCGTACGACCGGCTGATCCGCGGCAGCCAGAACGTCGACTTCTACGTCAGCTTCGACAACTACAAGGTCGGCGTCGCCCAGGCCAAATCGCTTCTGCGCGGGCTGGGCCTGGAGAACGCGGACGGCTCGAAGGGCACCAAGACCGGGCCGCTCAACATCGAGCTCTTCGCCGGTTCGCTGGACGACAACAACACGCACTTCTTCTTCCAAGGTGCGATGGACACCCTGAAGCCGTACGTCGACAACGGCGCGCTGGTCGTCAAGTCGAAGCAGACGAAGCTCGAACAGGTCGCGATCCTGCGCTGGCAGCAGGAGGCGGCGCAGAAGCGGATGGAGAACCTGCTGACCTCGAGCTACAACGACGGCGCCAAGGTTGCCGGCGTGCTCTCGCCGTACGACGGCATCTCGCGCGGCATCATCACCGCGTTGCAGAACGTCGGTTACGGTACGGCGGCCAACCCGATGCCGGCGATCACCGGTCAGGATGCGGAGATCGCGTCGGTCAAGCTCATCAACACCGGTGTCCAGAGCTCCACGATCTTCAAGGACACCCGCCTGCTGGCCGACCAGGCTGTCAACGCGTCGGTGGCGTTCCTGGAGAAGAAGCAGCCGGAGGCGAACGACACCAAGTCGTACGACAACGGCGAGAAGGTCGTCCCGTCGTACCTGCTGCCGATCCAGATCGTCTTCAAGCAGGACATCCAGAAGCAACTCGTCGACTCCGGTTACTACACGGCCGCCGAGGTCGCCGCCGGTCAGGCGAAGTGACACCCGGCCGGGACTCGGCGCCACGTTCCGCCGAGCCCCGGCCGCGATCTGAGGTGGACGGTCTGGCCGCGAAGGAGGCTGAATGAACGACGTGCTGCTCGAGATGCGGGGCATCACCAAGCGTTTCCCCGGGGTCATGGCGCTCGAGGACGTCTCGCTCGACGTACGGCGTGGGGAGATCCACGCGATCTGCGGCGAGAACGGTGCCGGCAAGTCGACCCTGATGAAGGTGCTGTCCGGCGTCTACCCGAGCGGGAGTTACGACGGCGAGATCAGCTTCGACGGCAGGCCCGTGCACTTCGCCGGCATCCGGGGCAGTGAGGCCGTCGGGATCGTCATCATCCATCAGGAGTTGGCGCTGGTGCCGTACCTGTCGATCGCCGAGAACATCTTTCTCGGCAACGAGCGCCGCGGTCGCGGCGGACTGATCGACTGGAACCGGACCAACGCCGAGGCCCGCGAACTGCTGACGTCGGTCGGCCTCGACGAGAACCCGGTCTCGCCGGTGATCCAGCTCGGCGTCGGCAAACAGCAGTTGGTCGAGATCGCGAAGGCGTTGTCGAAGGACGTCCGGTTGCTGATCCTCGACGAGCCGACCGCCGCGCTCAACGACGTCGACTCGGCTCATCTGCTCGACCTGCTCCGGCGGCTGCGGGACCGCGGGATCACCTGCATCATGATCTCCCACAAGCTGAGCGAGATCACCGCGATCGCCGACTCCACCACGGTGATCCGCGACGGTCGCACGGTGGAGACGCTCGACATGAGCTCGGGGGAGGTCACTCAGGAGCGGATCATCCGCGGCATGGTCGGCCGCGACCTCGAGAGCTTCTACCCGGTCCGCGACTCCGATCCCGGAGCCGAAGTACTGCGGATCGAGGACTGGACGGTGTGGCACCCGGTCCAGCCGCGCAAGGTCGTCGACGGCGCGAACCTGTCCGTGCGCGCCGGTGAGGTCGTCGGCATCGCCGGACTGATGGGTGCGGGACGCACCGAACTCGCGATGAGCGTCTTCGGGCGCTCGTACGGACGCAACATCAGTGGCCGGCTGTACCTCCACGGCAAGCCGGTCCGGGCCCGGACCGTGGCCGAGGCGATCTCCAGCGGCATCGCCTACGCCACCGAGGATCGCAAGCGGTACGGGCTGAACCTGATCGCCGACGTCCGGGCGAACGTCTCCGCCGCCGCGCTCGGCAAGCTGGCCCGCGCCGGCTGGGTCAACGGCAACGAGGAGATCAAGGTCGCCGAGCAGGGCCGGCGGGAGATGAACATCAAGACGCGCACCGTGCTGGACACCGTCGGCACCCTGTCCGGGGGCAATCAGCAGAAGGTCGTGCTGTCCAAATGGCTCTTCACGGATCCGGACGTACTCATCCTGGACGAGCCCACGCGCGGTATCGACGTCGGCGCCAAGTTCGAGATCTACACGATCATCAACCGGCTCGTCGCCCAGGGGAAGGCGGTCATCGTCATCTCCTCCGAACTCCCTGAACTGCTGGGGATGTGCGACCGGATCTACGCGTTGTCGGCCGGACGGATCACCGGCGAACTGCCGGTGGACCAGGCCACTCAGGAAGACCTCATGGCGCTCATGACGCAGGAGAAGGAGCTCGCCGGATGACCAGTACCAAGCCTTCCGTACCAACGGAACAGGCATCAGCAGACAGCGCCTCCGCCGCCCTGCACATCGGCACCAGCGATCCGCTCACCCTGATCATGCGGAACCTGCGGCAGAGCGGTATCTACATCGCGTTCGTCGTGATCGTGGCGCTGTTCGCCTTTCTGACCGACGGTGTCCTGCTGAGCCCGGGCAACATCACCAACATCGTGCTCCAGTACTCCTACATCCTGGTGCTGGCGATCGGCATGGTGATCCTGATCATCGCCGGCCACATCGACCTGTCGGTCGGGTCGATCGTCGCGTTGACGGGCGCGGTGTCCGCCGTACTGGTCATCCAGCACGGACAGCCGTGGTGGATCGGCGTGGTAGCCGCCGTCGCGGTGGGCGTCGCGGTCGGGGCGTGGCACGGCTTCTGGGTGGCGTACGTCGGCATGCCGGCGTTCATCGTGACGCTGGCCGGCATGTTGCTGTTCCGGGGCCTGACGATGCAGGTCCTGGACAACGTCTCCTTGTCGCCGTTCCCGGCCGACTACCAGAAGGTCGCCAGCGGATTCCTGAACGGTCTCATGGGTGGGCAGGGGTACGACGCGTTCACACTCCTCATCGGCGGGATCGCGGTCGTCGGGTACGCCGTGGGCGTGTTCCGCACCCGGTTGGCGCGGATCCGCTACGAGCAGCCGGTGGAGTCGTTCCCGCTGTTCGTCACGCGCGTACTGGCGGTCGCCGCGGTCGTCATGTACTTCGCCTGGCAGCTCGCCCACGCTCGCGGATTGCCGATCGTCCTGATCATCCTGGCCGTCCTCGTGATCGCCTACGGGCTGATGACGAAGAGCACCGTCTTCGGTCGCCAGGTCTACGCGATCGGCGGCAACCTGTCCGCCGCGATGCTGTCCGGTGTGAAGGTCCGCAAGGTCAACTTCTGGATCTTCGTGAACATGGGATTCCTGGCCGGGATCGCCGGCGTCATCTACTCGTCCCGGTCCAACGGCGCCCAGCCGGCCGCCGGCAACATGTTCGAACTCGACGCGATCGCCGCAGCGTTCATCGGCGGCGCCGCCGTCGCGGGTGGCGTCGGCACCGTGGTCGGGGCAATGGTCGGGGGTCTGATCATGGCGGTGATGAGCAACGGGATGCAGCTTATGGGCGTCGACCAGTCGACGCAGTCCATCGTGAAGGGCCTGGTGCTGCTGCTGGCCGTTGCCTTCGACATCTACAACAAGCGCCGCGCCGGCGCCACCCGCTAGGAGCACGGTGGATCGCTCCCTCGGCATGGCGGACGTCGCCGCGCTCGCCGGGGTGTCGCACCAGACGGTGTCGAGGGTGGTCAACGCGCACCCGAACGTAGCGGCGGCGACCCGGAAGAGAGTGCTGGAGGCGATCGCCGAGCTGGGCTACCGGCCCAACAGCGCGGCCCGTGCCCTGGTGACCGGATCGTCGCGCACGATCGGCCTCGCGATCGCCAACGTGAGCCAGTACGGACCCGCGCAGACCTTGCTCGGTCTGGAACATGCGGCCCGCGAGGCCGGCTACTTCCTGACGGTGTCAGTACTCGACGACGACAGCGGCGGCAATCTGATCGAGGCTGTCGAGCGGCTGGCGACGCAGTCCGTCGACGCCATCGTTGCGTTGAGCACCTATGAGGGCGCTGTGCGCGCACTACCCGTCGTGAATCCGAGAGTGCCGCTGATCACCGTCCAGGCGGAGCGTGGTGGGCAGGATCTCGCGGTCTGGGTCGACCAGGAGACCGGCGCCGCACTCGCTACCAGGCACCTGCTCGACCTCGGGCACCGCACTGTTCATCACGTGAGAGGGCCGGCCAACGCCCTCGAGGCGGATGCCCGGCACCGCAGTTGGCGGATCGAGCTCGAGTCGGTCGGCGCCGTTGTGCCGCCTGTGCTGCACGGTGACTGGTGGCCGCCGACCGGTTACCTGGCGGGTCGCGAGCTACTCGCACGTCGTCGTGGGGGAGAGGAAGTCACAGCGGTCTTCGTAGCCAACGATCAGATGGCGCTCGGGCTGCTCAGCGCGTTCGACGAGGGAGGGATCCGGGTGCCGGACGACATCAGCGTCGTCGGATTCGACGACGTCCCCGAGGCGCCGTACTACGCACCACCCCTGACGACAGTTCGGCAGGACTTCGCCGAGCTGGGCCGGCGCGTCGTCCAAGCGGTCCTGGCGCGAATCAGTGGTACGGCGTTCCAGCCCGAGCCGGTGCAACCGCGTCTGATGGTCCGCAGTACGACCGCCCCGCCACGCCACCACGAGAAGGGGTGAGCCCGGCCCGGCAGCGGGGATCCCTACTATTTCCCTATGGCGAGAGCGAGCGAGGATCTTGGACGAGCTCCGAGCATGACGGATGTGGCGGCCGCGGCCGGCGTCTCGCATCAGACCGTGTCCCGGGTGCTGAACGGATCCGAGCTGGTGCGGGACGAGACCCGCACCCGCGTGCTGGCGGCGATCGCCGAGCTGGGCTACCGGCGCAACAACGCGGCCCGGCTCCTCGTCACGAACAGGTCGCACCGCATCGGGATGATCTCGGCGCATCTGGTGCTCCACGGGCCGAGCATGATCGCTGTGTCGGTTCAGGACGCCGGGCACAAGGCGGGGTACGACGTCTCACTCGTCGCGGTCGAGGACTTCACGGCGCAGTCGCTCCGGGAGGCCGTCGACCGCCTCCTCGACGAGGCGGTCGAGGCGATCGTCGTTGCGGTCGCCCATCGCGAGGCGCTCGAGCAGGTCAGGACGCTCGAGATGCCCGTACCCCTGGTCGTCGTCCAAGGGGTGAGTGACGGGCAGCAGATGGCGGTGGGAATCGACCAGGAAGCGGGTGCCCGCCTGGCGGTGGAGCATCTGCTCGACCTCGGTCATCGCCATGTCGCCCATGTCACCGGGCCGCTGGAGTGGGTGGAAGCCGGCCAGCGGCGTACGGGCTGGCGGAGCGCGCACGAGCATCGCCACGTTCTGCCGGGACCGGAGCTTTCCGGCGACTGGTCGCCGGAGAGCGGGTACGAGGCCGGTCTGCGGATCGCCGAGGATCCGGACGTGACAGCGGTCTTCGTGGCCAACGACGGGATGGCCATCGGGCTGATGTACGCCTTGCACGAGAAAGGCCGCGACGTCCCTGGTGAGATCAGTGTCGTCGGATTCGACGACGTGCCCGAGGCGCGGTACCTCTGGCCGGCTCTCACGACCGTCGACCAGGAGTTCTCCCTGCTCGGCCGGCGTGCTGTCGAGCTGACCCTGCGGGCGCTCGGCGGTGAGGGCGATCCGTCGGCCGAGCTGATCCGTCCGGCACTCGTCGTACGCCACTCCACGGCGGCACCGCGGTCATGACGGTTAGCGCTAACAGTCACCGTCCAGATGGTCGTTGCCGTTCTTGACAAGCTAGAATGTTAGCGTTCACAATCTCGGAACTGATGCTGTTCCTGCACATCATCAGAGAGGAACCGTGCATGACCCCCGAAGAGCAGTACGTCGTCGGAGTCGACTTCGGAACGTTGTCCGGCCGAGCCGTTGTCGTTCGCGTCACCGACGGGGCCGAGCTCGGTACGGGCGTCCACGAGTACGCGCACGCCGTGATCGACGACCGGCTGCCGGCGACCGGTCTGCGGTTGCCGCCGGAGTGGGCACTGCAGGTCCCCGACGACTACCGCGAGGTGCTCAGGACCGCGGTCCCCGCGGCGATCGCCGCGTCCGGGATCGACCCGGCGCAGGTGATCGGAATCGCGACCGACTTCACCGCCTGCACGATGATTCCGTGCCTCGCCGACGGTACGCCGCTGAACGAGGCCGACGGGTTCGCGGACAGACCGCATGCGTACGTCAAGCTGTGGAAGCACCACGCCGCACAGCCGCAGGCCGACCGCATCAACGAGCTCGCCCGCGAGCGAGGTGAGGACTGGCTTCCGCGGTACGGCGGCCTGATCTCGTCGGAGTGGGAGTTCGCCAAGGCGCTGCAGTTCTTCGAGGAGGACCGTCCGCTCTACGACCGGATGGAGCACTGGGTCGAGGCAGCCGACTGGATCGTGTGGCAGTTGTGCGGGCGCTACGTCCGCAACGCCTGCACCGCCGGCTACAAGGGCATCCTGCAGGACGGCCGGTACCCGTCGACCGACTTCCTCGAACGCCTCGCGCCCGGCTTCGGGCCCTTCGTCGCGGACAAGCTGGAACATCCGATCGGGCAGCTCGGCTCCGCGGCCGGCCGGTTGACCGCCGAGGCAGCCGCGTGGACCGGACTCCCTGAAGGCATCGCGGTCGCCGTCGGGAACGTCGACGCGCACGTGACAGCGCCCGCGGCGCAGGCAGTGGACCCGGGGCAGATGGTCGCCATCATGGGTACGTCGACGTGTCACGTGATGAGCGCGGACGCGCTGCGTGAGGTGCCCGGCATGTGCGGCGTCGTCGACGGCGGCATCATCGCGGGGCGCTGGGGCTACGAGGCCGGTCAGAGCGGTGTCGGCGACATCTTCGGCTGGTACGTCGACAACGCCGTACCGCCGTCGTACCACGAAGCTGCTGCTGCCGCGGGGGAGTCGTTGCACGAGCACCTGACGAGGCTCGCGGCCGATCAAGCGGTGGCTGAGCACGGGCTCGTCGCGCTCGACTGGCACAGCGGTAACCGGTCGGTGCTCGTCGACCACGAACTCTCGGGACTGGTCGTCGGCCAAACGTTGGCGACCCGCCCCGAGGACGGCTACCGTGCCCTGCTCGAGGCGACCGCGTTCGGTACCCGCGTCATCGTCGAGACGTTCGCGAACAGCGGCGTACCGGTGATGGAGCTGATCATCGCCGGCGGGCTCGCGAAGAACGCCCTGCTGATGCAGATCTACGCCGACGTCACCAGGCTTCCGCTGTCGATCATCGATTCCGAACAGGGGCCGGCGCTGGGTTCGGCGATCCACGCGGCGGTCGCTGCCGGTGCCTATCCCGACGTACCGACGGCGGCCAAGACCATGGGCAAGGTCCGGCGCGGCGTCCACCTCCCGGACGAGGAACGGGCCAAGGCCTACGACGAGCTGTTCGCGCTGTACCTCGAGCTGCACGACCAGTTCGGGCGGCACACCAAGTTGATGCGGCAGTTGAAGGCGATCCGGCGCAGGGCGGTGGAGGCCAAGTGAGCGCGATCGCGGAAGTCGCCGACACTCTCACCCGGCTGCGGGCCGAGGTGTGTCAGCTGCATGCGCATCTGCCGGCCTACGGGCTGGTGGTGTGGACGGCGGGCAACGTCTCCGCCCGGGTTCCCGGGCACGACCTCATGGTGATCAAACCGAGCGGGGTCGCCTACGACGAGCTGACCCCCGGCAACATGGTCGTCTGCGATCTCCACGGCCGGGTCGTCGACGGTGAGCACGCGCCGTCCTCGGACACCGAGGCCCAGGCCTACGTCTACCGGGAGATGCCGGACGTCGGCGGCGTGGTGCACACCCATTCGCCGTACGCCGTCGCCTGGGCCGCGCGCGGCGAAGCGATCCCGTGCGTCACGACGATGTGTGCCGACGAGTTCGGCGGACCGATTCCGGTGGGGCCGTTCGCGATCATCGGGGACGACTCGATCGGCCGCGGCATCGTCGAGACGCTCCGTGGCTCGCGTTCGCCGGCCGCGCTGATGCAGAACCACGGCGTCTTCACCATCGGGCCGACCGCCAAGGCCGCGGTGAAGGCGGCTGTGATGTGTGAGGACGTCGCCCGGTCGGTGCACCTCGCGCGGCAGCTCGGCGACCCGATCCCGATCGACCAGGCGTACGTCGACCAGCTCTTCGACCGCTACCAGAACGTCTACGGCCAACGATGACGCAGCTCTGTGCTCGTCAGACCCCGGAAGGACCGCATGACCGTGAACACCACTGAGACCGCTCGTGAGGTCTGGTTCCTGACCGGCAGTCAAGGCCTGTACGGTCCCGGAACCCTCGAGCAGGTCGCCGAACAGTCTCAGGCGGTGGCCAAGCGTCTCGCCGAGGCCGGCCTGCCGGTACAGATCGTGTGGAAGCCGGTGCTGCTCGACGCCGATGCGATCCGCCGGCAGATGCTCGAGGCCAACAGCGCGTCGGAGTGCGTCGGCGTCATCGCGTGGATGCACACGTTTTCGCCGGCGAAGATGTGGATCGCCGGCCTCGACGCACTCCGCAAGCCGCTGCTGCACCTGCACACGCAGGCGAATGTCGCGTTGCCTTGGTCAACGATCGACATGGACTTCATGAACCTCAACCAGGCCGCGCACGGCGACCGGGAGTTCGGCTACATCCAGTCCCGGCTGCAGGTGCCGCGCAAGACCGTGGCGGGGCATGTCGAATCTGCTTCTGTCCAGCAGCGGGTCGGGCACTGGGCCCGCGCCGCGCTCGGCGTCGCGGAACTCCGTTCGCTCAAGCTCGCGCGCTTCGGCGACAACATGCGCGACGTCGCCGTGACCGAGGGAGACAAGGTCGAGGCGCAGTTGCGGTTCGGCGTATCGGTCAACACCTACAGCGTCAACGAGCTCGTCGCAGCGGTTGACGGCGTCACCGGTGCCGAGGTCTCCGCCCTGGTGGAGGAGTACGTCGACACGTACGCCGTCGTACCCGAACTGCTTCCCGACGGCGAGCGGCACGAGTCGCTGCGCTACGGGGCCCAGATCGAACTGGGACTTCGGGCGTTCCTGACCGACGGTGGGTTCCGAGCGTTCACCTCCAACTTCGAGGATCTGGGCGGGCTTCGCCAACTGCCCGGTCTGGCCGTGCAGCGGCTGATGGCCGACGGCTACGGATTCGGCGGCGAGGGGGACTGGAAGACCTCGGTGCTGCTGCGTGCCAGCAAGGCGATGGCCGACGGGCTCCCGGGCGGTACCTCCTTCATGGAGGACTACACGTACCACCTGGTGCCGGGGGAGGAGAAGATCCTCGGCGCGCACATGCTCGAGGTATGTCCGTCGCTCACGACGGCCCGCCCGTCGCTGGAGATTCACCCGCTCGGCATCGGCGGCCGCGAGGATCCCGTCCGGCTGCGCTTCCTCGCCGATCCGGGTGACGGTGTCGTGGTGGGGATCTCCGACCTCGGCGACCGCTTCCGGCTCACCGCGAACGTCGTACACCTCGTCGAGCCGGACGAGGCCCTCCCGCGGCTGCCGGTCGCTTGTGCGGTCTGGAAGCCCGAGCCGTCCCTGTCCACCTCGGCCGAGTCGTGGCTGGTCGCCGGCGCACCGCATCACACGGTCCTGTCGACAGCCCTCGACCGGGAGGTCTACGAAGACTTCGCCGACATGCTGTCCGTCGAGCTAGCCGTCATCGACGCATCCACCACCGTCCGCGAATTCCAGCGCGAACTCCACTGGAACGACGTCTACCACCGCCTCACCAGACCCGGCACCCGCTGACGTCCGCCGAACCCCTCAACCCCCACGACACCGACTGGCTCCACGACAACCTCACGACGACGAGGCGTGGTGTCGCGGGGGTGGTCAGGTCAGCCGCCGGTGGTGGCGGCGGGGATGATTGTGACGGGGCAGGTGGCGTGGTGGAGGACGGTTTGGCTGACTGAGCCGATGAGCATGCCGGCGAAGCCGCCGCGGCCGCGGGCGCCGAGGACGATCAGGTCGGCGTCCGAGGAGAGGCGCAGGATGTGCTCGGCGGGGTGGCCGGTGATTTGGATGAGTTCGGCGTCGTGGCCGTCGCGTTTGTGGACGGCCTCGCGGAGCTGGTCTTCGGTGATCCGGTGGAGCTCGGTGCCGGTGGGCTGCGCGGCGACGACGCGTACGTCGAGGTTGTGGCGGCGGGCGTAGTCGATGCCGTAGTCGAGGGCGGTGTCGCCGGCGGGTGATCCGTCGTACCCGATGACGACGCGGGCACCGTCGAGCTCGGCGAGGTCCGGGCGTACGACGACCACCGGGCAGCGGGCGTTCGCCGCGAGGTCGAGGCCGGTCGCACCGACGAGCGCGCCGGCCATCACGCCGAGACCGCGGCTGCCGATCACCACGACCTCCGCGTCGCTGGAGGCCTTCACGAGAACCGTTGACGGCGTGCCCTTCTCGATACGGGTGTCGATCTCGATACCCGGGGCCAGCCCGCGGGCAAGTCTGACCGCGCGATACACGACGTCGCCGGCGCTGGACGCGCCCTCATGTGCGGCGACGGCGTGGAGCATGCGGAGGTCGCTGCGCAACGACGCTGCTTCGACGGCCGCCCACTTGATGGCGACGTCGGCGGCTGGTGATCCGTCGATGCCTACGACCACAGGCTTGTGCCTCATGCGTCCTCCTGAGCTCCTCTCGTTCAAGCATCGCCCGTTCGGGCGGCCCGCGCACCGGCCGATCGGTCCTCCGGCAGTGAGGTCTTTCGGCCCTATGGGTGTCGGCCGGATCCGCGTTGGCTCGAAGAGGGAACGGCCCGTCGAGCTGAAGGAGGACCCGATGCCAAGCATCCGGATCACGGCCACCGCGGTTGCTCGCGAGGCGATCCGTCATCTGAGTGACGGCCGCGGCGCGCCGGTGATGTTCGTCCAGTCCGGCGGTTGTTGCGCCGGGGGTACGCCGATGTGCTACCCGGAGAACGAGTTCCTGGTACGCCCCGGCGACGTTCTGCTCGGTGAGGTCGAGGGCAGCCCGTTCTACATCGACCGGCACCTCGACCAGGCCTCGTGCGAGACGACCTTCCTGCTCGACGTCGCGCCCGGTGGACCGGAGGGATTCTCGCTTCCGGCAGGGCTCGGAGGGCACTTCGTCACTCGCTCCACCAGCGGTATCCCCGAATCCATCACGCCTGTACCTGAAAGGACAGTCATGAAAGCAGCAGTTGTCACCGACTTCAGCAAGCCTCTCGAGATCCAGGAGCTCCCGATCCCCGAGCCGGGAGCGGGCGAGGTGCTGGTCCGGATGGAGACCAGCGGGCTGTGTCACACCGACATCCACGCGGCCCGCGGGGACTGGCCGGTGAAGCCGACGCCGCCGTTCGTCCCGGGGCACGAAGGGATCGGTGTGGTGGAGCGGTTGGGCGCCGACGTGACCGAACGTGCGCGTCGGCGACCGTGTCGCGATCGCCTGGCTGGGCTACGCGTGCGGCAAGTGCGAGTACTGCATCAGCGGGTGGGAGACGCTCTGCCTGGAGCAGCGGAACTCGGGGTATTCGGTGAACGGCAGCTTCGCCGAGTACGCCGTCGTACCCGCGGCTTTTGCGATGCTGGTGCCGGACGGTGTTTCGTCACGGGACGCCGCACCGCTGACGTGTGCCGGCGTGACGACGTACAAGGCGATCCGGGTGGCCAATGTGAAGCCGGCCGAGACGGTCGCGATCTTCGGCGTCGGGGGACTGGGGCACCTGGCCCTGCAGTACGCGCGGATCGTGGGCGGCATCACCATCGGGGTCGACATCGAGGACAACAAGCTGGAGATGGCCACGGAGCTCGGTGCGGATCACGTGGTGAACGCGGCGACGACCGATCCGGTCGAGGCGATTCAGGCTCTCGGCGGTGCCGATGTGGCTGTCGTGCTGGCCGCGAATCCGCGGGTGTTCGACCAGGCGTTCCAGTCGTTGCGTCGCGGTGGGCGTCTCGTTTGTGTCGCGTTGCCGGGGGACGACGGTGCGATGAGTCTGCCGATCTTCGACACCGTGCTGAACGGGAAGAGCGTGATCGGTTCGATCGTTGGTACGCGTAACGATCTCGCCGACGTGTTCGCCCTGCACGCCGCCGGCCGGACCCGGGTGATCGCCGTCGACCGCAAGCTCGACGACGTCAACCAGGCGATCACCGACGTACTGGCCGGTGAGGTCCCGGCCCGCGTCGTCTTCCAGTTCTGACACCTGGAGCAGGCGTTGTGGTCATCAGCCGAGGAAGTGGCCGGTTGGGCGCCCGGGGGAGCGCTCGGCCGGTGGGCGCTGCGTGGCGCTGCGCTGGGTGGCTTCGATGGCGGCGCTGACGTCGGCCGACCACGCGCGGATCTTGTCCCAGTCGCGTGCGTCGCCGGCGAGGTTGCCGGCCGCGAGTCGACGGGCCACGATGCCCTTTGCGGTAGCCGGTTCCAGGCGGCCCGCGAACGTGACGGCCGGTGTCGCGCCGATCTCGCGGGCGAGGCGGCGGACGGCCGACGGCATCGTCTGGTCCTCGTCCTTGTCAGGTCCGACCGGCCCGCTGTGGAAGAGCCAGACCTGGCGTCGACGGAGCGCGTCGATGTTGTCGCGCAGGAACTGCACCGCGGCCCGGCGCCAGCGGCGGATGTAGATCGCGCTGCCCAGGACGACGGCGTCGTACGGCGCGATGTCCTTCACGTTCGCCACATCGAGAACGTCGACCGAGTGCCCGTGCGCGCGCAGCTCGTCACCGATCGCCTCGGCAATGCCCGCGGTCGCGCCCATTTTGCTGGCGTAGGCGACCAAGACCTTCTTGGACATAGGAACCTCCTTGGGGGTCGGATCCAGCACACCAGGCGAAGCGCCGCGTGGGCAGTGCCGAACGGCCCGGTTCCCTAGGACCCAACGACACCCTTCGGCCCGGCCGCGGTGGCGTATCGGAAGCGACGTACGTCCCTGACAGGGAGGGCCGTTCGGCGATGGAGCTGGGGTGATAACGGCTCTGACCATCGGGCAGGGGAGACCGCACGATCGGAGTATCAGATTCAAGCGGAGGGACTACATCATGACCACTACACCGCGCCAGCGGCACGAAGTACCGGTATCTGCGATGGAGCCGGTTCGGCGCCAGATGATCACGACTGCGGCCGGGCGTGCGCTCGCCGTACTGCGGATCGTGCTCGGGCTCTCGTTCTTGTGGGCGTTCGTCGACAAGGTGTTCGGGCTCGGTTACGCGACCCCGTCCGGGAAGGGCTGGATCGATGGTGGCGATCCGACGGCTGGATTCCTGGGTAAAGGGACGAACGGTCCGATGGCGGACTTCTACCGGTCGTTGGTCGGTGACTGGTGGGTTACACCGTTGTTCATGATCGGCCTGGCCGGTATCGGTGTCGCGTTGACGCTGGGGATCGGGATGCGGATCGCGGCGATCAGTGGCGCGTTGCTGTACGTGTTGATGTGGTCGGCGAATCTCCCGCCGGAGAACAACCCGGTGCTGGACGATCACATCGTCGGCGCTGTGACGGTCGTGGTTCTGGCGCTGGTTGCTGCTGGCAACGTGTGGGGCTTCGGCAAGTGGTGGAGCAGCCAGGACTTCGTGCGCAAGTACCCCTGGCTGCGGTGAGCTCGATGACTGTCAAGCCGGTCATTCACGTGGGGGTCGACGGCGCTTGGCGTGAGACCGGTGCCCTGGAGTGGGCCTTGCAGGAGTCGTTGCTCCGGCAGGAGTCCCTCCAGGTGGTGCACGTGATCGACGAGAAGCTCCGGCACGTTCCCGGCTGGGAGGGCGATGCGGTCGACGACGCGTCGATGGAACTCGTCAACGATGTCCAGAAGTACCTGGACGAAAGCCCGGACGCCCAGGACAACGAGGCCGATCTGATGGTCGGCCCGCCGGCCAGGAAACTGACGCAGGCAGCGGCGGACAGCCGGATGCTGATCGTGGGCCGCCGCGGCCTCGGAACGTTCAAGCGATTGCTGATCGGATCGACCTCGGAAGCTGTCGTCGCACAGGCGACCGTCCCGGTTGTGGTTGTTCCGGAGCACTGGAAGCAGTCCGACCATGCCGGACCGGTGCTGGTCGCCGTGGACAGTGATGCCGAGAACCTCGCCGTGATGGAGTTCGCGGTCGCCGACGCGACCGCGCGCGGACTGCCGATTCGGCTCGTTCATGTGTGGGACCTGCCCGCCATGTACAGCTGGGACGCGATCGATGTCGCCGGCGTCAGTGCCGAGTTGGCAGAGGACGCAGAGCAGCGTTTCGAGAAGGTCGCGGCCGAGTGGCGCCAGAAGTACCCCGGGCGGAGCTTCGAGGTGGAGGTCAGGCGCGGTCACCTGCTGGACGGGATCATCACGGCCGCCGAAGACTCCGACGCGCAGTTGCTGGTCCTCGGCACTCGCCACCCCACACGGATGGCCTCGTTCCTGCTCGGGTCGGTGACCCGAGGCGTTCTGCATCACGCAACCTGCCCGCTGGCGATCGTTCCGGCGCCGAGCGCGGGCTGACGAGAGACAGAGAAATGACTGACTGGAACCGGAGAGGACCCGTCGTCGTCGAGGTCGACGGAAGCGCCGAGAACCTGCGATTGGTCGAGCGCGTCGTTCGGTGATCAGTCGGTTGGTGACCGGAGTTCGACGACTGTGCCGTGGGGATCGTTGGTGGTGATCTGGACCGTGCCGCCGAGCGATTGTGCGCGTTCGCTGAGGTTCCGGAGGCCGCTGCGGCGGGTGCCTGGACCGATGCCGACGCCGTTGTCGGAGATGCGTGCAAGGACGAGACCGTCGCCGACAGAGACCTCGACGGTCGCCTCCGACGCCTTGGCGTGCCGGACGATGTTGGACAGGGACTCCCGGATCGCGGCGAGGATCTGCGGCCGGGCTGCGGGTGGTACGACGGTGTCGATCGGGCCACTGCAGATCAGTCGCGGCCGGAAGCCGAGCGGTTCGGCGTACTCGTCGACGAGTGCCTGGATGTCACCGCGCAGCGAGCTCGCACCGGGGGCCTGCTGGAGCCCGAAGATCGCGGCCCGGAGGTCGTGGATGGTGGCGTCGATGTCTTCGACCGCCTGAGTGAGTCGTTGCTGATGTTCGGGGCGCGCCATGCGATGCATCCCCTGAAGCTGGAGTCCGGTAGCGAAGAGCCGCTGGATCACCAGGTCATGGAGGTCGCGGGCGATCCGGTCCCGATCCTCGAGGACGGCGAGCGTGTCCCGGTCGCGTTGCGACCGGGCGCGCTCGAGAGCCAGGGTGGCCTGGCCGGCGAACATCCGCACCAAGCCGGCACCGTCGGTCGTCGTGGTGTTGAGGCCCTGGCCGGACGCCACGATGAGGAGGCCACGGGTGCCTGTCGTGCCGGCCGGCAGTGGAGCCATCGTCGTACGGCCCAGCTGTGCAGCTTCGGGAAACTCGGTCAGGGTGCCGTTGTCCTTCAGCAGCTCGGCCAGATCCTCGATCGTCACCTGCTCGTCGCCCGTCACCGCGCGACCCAGCACCGGAAGATCGGCAGGAACTCGCAGGCCGAGGAGGCGCTGGAACCCAGCAGGACCGTCGACGGCGCGGACGACCAACTCGGTGCCCTCCACGATCAAGACCGCCGCGGCGTCGGTGCCGGAAACCTCACGGGACCGCCGGGCGATCAACTGGAGCACCTGATCCGGGTCGAACTCGCCGAGCATCAGCTGGGTGATCTCGGCGGTCACCTCGTGCCAGCGCCGGCGTTGCTCGGTATCGGCGTACAACCGGGCATTGTCGATCACGACCCCCGCCGCGGCGGCCAACGCGATGACCGCACGCTCGTCGTCCTCGGTGAAGTCCGCGCCGCCGGCCTTCTCGGTCAGGTAGAGGTTGCCGTACGCGTGTTCGCGGGTGCGGATCGGGACGCCGAGGAAGCTGTTCATCGGCGGGTGGTTGGACGGGAATCCATACGATCTAGGGTGTTCGGCGAGGTCGTGCAGGCGGATGGGTTCGGGGTGCTCGATGAGCAGGCCGAGGATGCCGTGGCCTTCGGGGTAGGGTCCGATGGCGGCGATCTCGTCCGGGGAAACACCGTGGGTGATGAAGCGGACGAGTCGGCGGCCGTCCGGTCCGACGACACCGAGTGCGCCGTACCGGGCGCCGGCGAGTTCGCAGGCGGCGCTGACGATGCGGTCCAGGGTGCTGTTCAGATCGAGATCCGCGCCGATGCCGACGACCGCGTCGAGGAGTGCCCGTAAGCGCTCCTGGTACTCCATGAACTCGTCGACACGGCCCAGCAGTTCCTGCAACAGGGCGTCAAGACGTACCCGGGACAAGCCAGCGTATTCCAAAGCGCCCTCGTCCCAGCCCCCACGCCCTGACTGCGAGCCGTCAGTCACATCGCAACACTACGGGAAGTAACCATCGAGGCGAAGGTCCCGTTGCGTCCTCCTGTGCGTCGGAGCTGTGTGTAGGACCACTGTCACGGATTGTTGGGTCCTTTGGCCCTAGTGGGACTCCGCACTAGTCCGGTTTGGTGAGGGTCGAAGGGCAGCCGCTGAGAACCAATCGGATGTGCCCGGACCGGGCCTCTCTGCGGTATGCCGCCCAAACCGAGGGACGAGGGGGAATTTCCATGCGTGGAAGCTTGCGCCTTGGGGGACGAGCGGGACTGGTGATGGTGGCGGGCATGAGCCTGCTGCTGGCCGGTACGTCGATCTCCTCCGCAGCCGAGCAGAAGGCGACTACGACGGCCACACCGGCCGCGCTGGTCGTCAAGAACAACGATTTCAACCACGACAACCATTCGGACGTTTTGTCCGTCGACACCACGGGACGCCTGTGGCTCTACCCGGGGAACGGCGCGGCTGGATGGCTGCCACGCATCGGCTACAGCCAAGGCTGGGATGCGATGACCGCGATCCTCGCACCCGGGGACTTCGACGGGGACGGGAACGCAGACCTGATGTCGGTCGACGCGACGGGGTACCTGCGGCTGTACTCGGGGAACGGCGCCGGGGGCTGGCTGTCCTGGAAGCGATTCGGTGGCGGCTGGGACGTCATGACCTCCGTGTCCGGGCCGGGCGACTTCAACGGTGACGGTCACATGGATGTGCTGGCGCGGCAGAACACGGGGCAGCTGTGGCTCTACCCGGGCAATGGCACGGGTGGCTTCCTGACGCGGGTGGGGTACGGGTACGGCTGGAACGTGATGACGTCGATGCGCGGGCCTGGTGACTTCGACGGTGACACCTTCGTCGATCTGATGGCTCGTGACGGAAACGGCGATCTGTGGCTCTATCGGGGCAACGGCACGGGCGGTTGGCTGGCCGGCCGGACCCTGATCGGGACCAGTTGGCAGAACGCGACGGCGATCGTGACTCCGTGGGACTTCAACGGTGACGCCAAGGTGGATCTGTTGCTCCGGAACGCGTCCGGGCAGCTGTACATGTACCGCGGCAGCGGTGCCGGCGGATGGATCCTTCCGCCGGTCCTCGTCGGCTCAGGCTGGAACAGCATGACCGCAATCACTGCCTGACATCCAGCCCGGCCCGCGTCACAATGTGGCGCGGGCCGGTGCCCAGGTCCGTCGTGAGTCTCCAGCAGGTGAGGGCCTGGGTGATGCCGAGGAGGCCGAGGACGGCTGCCACGATCGGTGAGGCTTCTTCGCCGCGGGCGATGGCGATCATTGTCAGGCTCACGATGCCCAGGCTGATGCCGGCCATCGCGCTGAGGAGGATCGGCGCGAGCACCTGGCCCCAGGCCCGGCCGCGGCGTAGCAGGATCCCGGTGAGGATCGTTGCCGGGAGGAACAGTGCTAGGTCGAGCACGTGTACCGGATTGGTGAGTAGACCAGCATCACGTAGTTGTTTCGGCGGCGTGCCATCGAGGATTGCGGGCAGGTCCTGGCTCAGCCAGAGCAGCGCGAACCCCACCGCGAGCACGATCAGGAACGCCGACACGAACCTGTTCAGTCGCCCAGGTGGAGATGTCGGCACGCGCGCTATGTCGATACTCGCGAGGAAGCCGATCAGCGCCCACACCGCGAGTCCGAGGACTGCGACGTACAGCAGGAACAGCGGTCCGAAGTGGACCGCAAACGCGTAGATCACATACGTGTACGCCGCGTAGACGACCGTCCCGGCCCACGCGAGCAACGCCCGTACCGAGCCGCGCGCGGCGGCAACTGCGAGGACCAGTAGCACTGGGAGAACGACCAGGTTGGCGATGTCTTGGCCGATCGCCTGGGTCTGCCAGCCGACCGTCTCGTTCGCGTAGATCCTGTCGACGAGAATGCCCGCCACGCTGCCTGAGACTCCGAGGAGCGCGATCGGCACCGACAGCCACAGCCACCAGGGTGTCCTGACGATTCCGGCAGGGGGTCGTTGCGAGCGCAATTGACCACCGGTATCCATGACCGCGGAATCGTGCTTCATGCAGGCTGCTTCCATACGGTCGATTGGTGGATGCCGTTGCCGGTGAGGAGTAGTTCGCGGAGGCGGCCGACGAAGCGGGCGGCGGGGGCGCCGTCGACGATGTCGTGGTCGACGCTGACGGTCAGCTGCAGGAACTCGCGTTCGACGAGTACGCCCTGGAAGAGGATCGGCCGTCGGGCGATGCCGCCGACCACGACGCTCAGGGTGTGGATCTGGAATCCGATGCCCCAGCCTGCTCCGGCGCCGAACATGCCGACGGCGGTCACGCCCACCGTCCCGGCCAGGGCCTGTTGACGACGCGGCAGCCGGTGTAGTGACCCGAGCAGTGCGACCCGGACGAATCCGGGCAGCAGCAGCAGGGACGCGTGCGCCCAGGGCGCCATGCGGACCGAGGGGCTCAGGTGTGGATCGAGTTTGACCGCGTGGATCTCGTCGTGCAGCTGCTCGACCGTACGCCGGGACGCGTCACGCAGGATGTGGGTGAACGCGAACGGCTTCCCGTCCAGATCGACCTCGACCGGCAGACCGACGTCGACCTGGTCGAAGATGACCTCACGGCCCCGCAGGTCGCGGTACGCCTGGATGCTGGGATCCGCGGCGACCGCGGCGGCGACGCAGTGGATCACGAACGCCGTGAAGAGCTGCGTGGCTCCGTCCGCGCGCAAGGCCGCCCGCGCCGAGGTGACGTCGACCTCGAAGAGGCCGTGGATGGCGTGCCGGCGTCGTGCGGCGCGGCCGGTGTCGATCACCAGCCGCCGGACCCACGGCACCGCTCTGACCTGTGCACCCACAATGAACCTCCTGAGCCGATCTCACTTGAATCATCGACTGCCGGAGTCACTGTCCGCACCGGTCGATCGGTCCCTCCGAGGCAGGACCTTGGACCCGGAACGGGCTGCGGATGGGTGGATTGTGGTGCTGGCGGTCGTCCGGCGGGAGGAGCCGGGACCTTCGGCTCTGTAACGGCCGCCGCTTCCGCCGGTGGAATGAGTACGACGGATATCACCGACTGAAGGATCGATCATGGGCGTACGGGTTGGGATCAACGGGTTCGGGCGAATCGGGCGGGATTATCTGCGCTGCGTGCTCGAACGGGGATCCGGTGCGGTCGAGGTGGTCGCGATCAACGATGTCGCCGCACCGGCGATGCTGGCGCACCTGCTCCGCTACGACTCGACGTACGGCCCCTTGAAAGAAGAGGTCGGGCACACCGAGAACACCATCACGGTCGGCGGCCGGACCCTGAGGGCGACCGCCGAGCGTGATCCGGCCAAGCTCGACTGGGCCGCGGTCGGCGTCGGACATCGTGATCGAGTCGACGGGCAAGTTCCGCACCCAGGAGGCCGCCGGCGCGCACCTGACGGCCGGTGCCCGCAAGGTGATCTTGTCGGTGCCGGGCAAGGACGTCGACGCGACTGTCGTCCTCGGCGTCAACGAGGACGACTACGACCCGGCGACGCACCACGTGATCTCGAACGCTTCGTGTACGACGAATTGCGTCGCGCCGATGGTGTTGGTGCTGCACCGGGCGTTCGGTATCGAGCACGGGCTGATGACCACCATCCACAGCTACACCAACGACCAGGTGCTGCTGGACTCTCCGCACAAGGACCTCAGGCGTGGGCGTTCCGGCGCCGCGAACCTGATCCCGACGAGCACTGGCGCGGCCCGCGCGGTCGGTCTGGTGATCCCCGAGCTGGCGGGCAAGATCGACGGTGTCGCCGTACGCGTCCCGATCGAGGACGGCTCGCTCACCGATCTCTCGGTGGAGCTCTCGGAGGCGGTCACGGTCGAGCAGGTGAACCAGGCGTTCGCCGACGCCGCGGCCGGTCCGCTCAAGGGGATCCTGCGCTACACCACGGATCCGATCGTGTCGCGCGACATCGTCGGCGATCCGGCGTCGTGCATCTTCGACGCCCAGCTGACCCAGGTCCAGGGCCACTTGGTCAAGGTCTTCGGTTGGTACGACAACGAGTGGGGCTACACGAGCCGCCTGGTCGACCTGACCGAGCTCGTCGCCGCGTCACTGTGAGCAGTTCAGGAGGATGAGATGAACAGCGAGTACGTCGTACGACTCGACGGTGATCCGATGCGGTCCGGTGCCGGGGCGGACGTTGATCCGGCGCAGGTCGGTGTGAAGGCAGCCCGGCTGGCCGAGTTGGCCCGTGACGGCATCCGCGTCCCCGAGGGATTCGCGGTGACCGCTGCGGCGTACCGCGAGTTCGTCCACGAGGCGGGACTCGATCCGACGATCGCGCAGGAGATCCGCAGGTTCCGAGTCGGTCGCGATCTGGTCGTGGCCGCGGCGGAGATCCGTTCGGCCTTCAGGGACGCGTCGATGCCTGCGGCAATGGCCGACGAGATCCTGGCCGCGTACAAGGATCTGGGCGGTGACGGGACGGAGGTCGCGGTCCGCTGCAGCCCGGTGACGTCCGCGGATTCGGTGCAGGACGAGTTCTTCCTGCATCTCGCCACAGGAGACGACGTACTCGCAGCCTGCCGGCGGTGCTTCGCGTCGCTGTACAGCACCGTTGCTGTTGGCAACCGAGAGGCCGAGGGGATCGACCACCTGAAGGTCGTGATGCCGGTGACTGTGCAGCGGATGGTGCGCGCCGACCTCGGCGGCTCGGGCACGGCCCGCGCCGAGAGCACCTTCGTCCGGGTCCGCGCCTCGTGGGGCCTCGGCGAGGGAGCCGACGCTGACCAGTACTCGGTGCATCCGGGCGCGCGGCCGATGATCGTGCGGCACCGCGGCGCCAAACTGATCAAGACCGTGTACGCCGAGAGGCGCGGGACGCGGACTGTTGTGACGACGCCGGCCGAACGTGACGCGCTCGTGCTGACTGATGAAGAGCTTCAGGAACTCGCGCGCTGGTCGGTCGTGGCGGACACACACTTCCGCCGTCCGACGACGCTCGACTGGGCGAAGGACGGGCGCTCCGGTGAGCTGTACGTGGTCGAGGTCCGTCCGGGTGCGGCTCCTGCCGTGACGATCGTTGCGCGTGGCCGATCCGTCCTCGAGCCCGGGAGTGGTGACCACCGCCTGAATTCCTGGTCCTACGCGGACGCGCAGGTCTGAAGCGCAGGCGATCTGTAACTGAACGACGGTGGATACGTAAGGGCGAATGAAGGGAATCCGGTCATGACGAAGTACATCCTCGTCGGTGTGGACGACACGCCTGAGGCACAGATCGCGCTGCGCTGGGCCGTGGACGCGGCCGAACAGCGAAACCTTGCCGTGCGGGTCGTGCGTGCGTACCTGAACGATCTCAAGCGCTGGCCCGCGGTCGGCATGGACGGCTACGTGCCGCCGGCGATGCCGCTGGACGCGATGCAGCACGGGCTCGACGAGGCGGTGCAGTTCGCACGCGATCGGCTCGGGTACGAGGGCGGGTCCGGGTGGCTCGCGGCCGAGGACCCGCAGAACGCGCTCCTGATGGAGGCCGGCGGGGCCGAGATGGTTGTCGTCGGTTCGCGGTCGCGGAGCAGGATGTCGGCCGCGGTACTCGGTTCGGTGGCGACGGCGGTCGCGGCCAAGGCTCCGTGTCCGGTGGTCGTGGTGCGCGGCGAACGGCGTACCGGACCGATTGTGGTCGGCACGGATGGTTCGCCTGACTCCGAGGACGCTGTGCTGTTCGCGTTCGAGGAGGCGTCGCGGAACGGACAGCCGCTGCGCGTCGTGTACTGCTGGCAGCCGCCGGCAGAGCAGGCGGCGTCGATCGACCGCGCCAAGGCTCTGCTGAAGAGCTGGCTCGCCGAGAGTCTCGCGGCGTACCGGGACAAGTACCCGATGGTGAAGGTGCGCGCTTCCGTTGCCGAGGGGCGAGCCAGTACGCGATTGATCAAGATGTCCAAAACTGCCTCGCTGGTCGTCGTCGGCTCGCGCGGTCGTGGCGGCGTCACCGGCCTGCTGATGGGTTCCGTCAGCCAGAGCCTTCTGCACCACGCGGACTCGCCTGTCGCGATCGTCCGCCGGCACGAGGAGCCATGACGCGTCACTTCCTGACCGTCTCCGACGTAATGACCAAGGACGTGCCTCAGTTAGGGCTCCGGGTGGTGTACGACGGCTACCGGGCAGTGTGAGTGGTAGAGGAGACCGCGGGCTACGGAGCCCATGCGTAGTTCCGAGAACGCCGTACGGCCTTGGCCGCCGACCACGACGAGGTCCGCGTCCTGGGATTCGCGGGCCAGGACGAGGACGGGGTGGTCGGCGACGCCGCGGTGCTGGACGGCGACGTCCGGATATTTCGCGGTCCAGCTTTCGAGGGTCTGCATGAGCAGCTCGTCGGCGGTGTCGATCCACGGCCGGCGGGTCGGGTCGAGCCAGTTGTTGGGGTCCGGGTAGGTCTGGCGGACCTCGATCGCGTGCACGCAGAGGAGTTCTGCGCCGGTCGCGTCGGCCAGTTCGAAGGCGAAGCGGAGCGCGTCGTGCCCCTCCGCCGAGCCGTCGACTCCGACCACGATGCGGTGGTGTGCGGGCGTCGTGGGGTTCCAGGTGTCGGGGACGACGATGAGCGGGACTTTGGTGGCGAGCGCCGTACAGACCTGGGAGGTGGAGCCCAGGACGAGTTCGGCGAAGCCGCCCATGCCGCGCCGGCCGACGACCAGGGCGAGGGACCGTTCGGACAGCTCGAGCAGAACTTGTGCCGGGTGTCCGTGGCGGACGTCGAGCGACGCGTCGCGGAACCCGAGTCGGCCGAGCTCTTGCAGGGCGTCGTCGACCACCTCGCTGCCGTCGTCGGCTCCGATGGGTGGCGGGCCGCCGCCGACATCCCGTTCGTCGTCGAGGACGTACACGGCGTGCAAAGGGGCCTGGTGCAGTGCGGCGTACGCCGCTGCCCAGGTCAGCGCGATCAGACCGTCGCTGGATCCGTCGATTCCTACAAGTACCGGCAGTTCGTTGGTCATGGCACCTCCTCCGGTACCTCCAGTCAAGTCGGCCGGAGCCGGTGCGGGCAGGACGAAAGGTCCCGAGGAGGATCACCGAAGGTCCCGGTCCACGACGAGATTGTCGTGGACCGCGGTTCTTTGGCACTCAGTGGACGATGGCGATTGGGCAGTGGGTGTGGTGTAGGACGCTCTGGCCGACCGATCCGAGGAGGAGTCCGGTGAACCCGCCTCGGCCCCGGGAACCGACGACGACCAGGTCGGCCGACTCGGAGCGCCGTACCAACGCTTGTGCCGCGGAGCCCATCGCCAGCTCGGTCGACCACTCCACGTCCGGGTGCTCGGCTGCCGCGCCGGCCACCGACTCGGCGACCAGCAGGCGCGCCTCCTCGCGGACCTTCTCCTCGTCGAACTGGAGCATCGACGCGCCGTCGGCGTACGTGAGGAACGGGCTGGTCCACGCGTGGACGGCGACGACCTTGGCGTGCAGGGAATCGGCCTGGTCGAAGGCGAAGTCGATGGCCTTCGCCGAGACCTTGGAACCGTCGACGCCGACGACCACGGTCGAACTTTCGTGCGCCCGCAGATCGTGCGGCACGACCACGACTGGGCAGTCCGCATGGGTGGTCACCTGGGTCGCGACCGAGCCGACCAGCAGACCGCTCCAGCCGCCGAGCCCGCGCGATCCGAGCACCACGAGCCGGGCGTCCTGCGCCGCGTCGACCAAGGTCCTTGCAGCGGCGTCGCCGACCAGGCTGGTGTCGACCTGCAGGCCGGGGTACTGCGCGCGGACGTCGCCGGCCACAGTGTCGAGGGCTGCCTGGCGGGCCTCACGGACCGAATCCAGGGGAACGATGTGGCCAGGCGACGGCCGGGTGATGATGACGACCTCGAAGGCCTCGATGATCCGGAGTGGGACCTTGGCGCGGTAAGCCGCGACGGCGGCCCACAGCAAGGCGGATCGGCTGCCCGGCGAGCCGTCGTACCCGATCACGATCGGAGCGGGTTGTGTCGACATGATGTGACCTCCTGTGGGTTTCAGAACCATTGGTCGAACGAACTGCGCCAGTCCTGCACGTGCGCGCGGTCTGCCGGGCGTTCGATTCCAGCGTCTGCGTGTTGCCGGGTGACGGGCAGCGGCAGACGTCCCGGGTCAGGCGGGCCATTCGCCTCCCGCGAGAGAGGTGACAACGGCTCTGCCGGATCTCGCGGCGAAATCGGAGGATCGAGGTGTCAGACATCAAGCGAAAGGACGACGCCATGACCACCACGCCGCACCGCCGCGATCTGCCGGCTCACGCGATGGAGCCGGTTCGGTCTCCATCTATCTCTACTGTGGCCGGCCGTGCGCTGGCTGTACTGCGGATCGTGCTGGGACTGTCCTTCTTGTGGGCGTTCGTCGACAAGGTGTTCGGGCTCGGTTACGCGACGCCTTCCGGCAAGGGCTGGATCGACGGCGGCGACCCGACGGCCGGGTTCCTGGGTAAGGGAACCAACGGTCCGATGGCTGACTTCTACCGGTCGCTGGTCGGTGACTGGTGGGTTACCCCGTTGTTCATGATCGGCCTGGCCGGCATCGGTCTGGCGTTGACCTTCGGTATCGGAATGCGGATCGCGGCCGTCAGCGGCGCATTGCTGTACGTGCTGATGTGGTCGGCGAACCTGCCGCCGGAGAACAACCCGGTACTGGACGATCACATCGTCGGTGCCGTCACGGTTGTCGTCCTCGCGCTGGTTGCTGCGGGCAACGTGTGGGGCTTCGGCAAGTGGTGGAGCAGCCAGGACTTCGTCCGCAAGTACCCCTGGCTCCGGTGATCTCGATGAGTGACTGGAACCGTACTGGGCCTGTCGTCGTCGAGGTGGACGGGACTGCTGAGAACCTTCGGGTGGTGGACTACGCATCCGCCGAGGCGCTGCGGGTGGGCGCGGAGTTGGTACTGGCCGCGCCGTACTCCGCGCAGGGGTCGTACACACCGATGATGCCGGGCCGTACGCCGAAGTCGCCGGCCGAGCAGGCGGACGCCGCTCTCCGATCTGCGGTGGCGCACGTGCGACACCGGGACGGGTACGCGACAGAGCTGGCCGCGGTGGCCGAGGAAGGCTCGCGGCTGCGGGTGCTGGCTCATGCGGCGCGATCGGCGCGGATGCTGGTGGTCGGCCGTTCCCGGAGTCGTGGCCCGCAGCGGCTGGTGCATACACAGACGAACCTGCGACTGGCGGCGCGGGCCGGTTGCCCGATGCTTGTGGTGCCGCTCTCGTGGAAGCCGTCGCTCCTCGACCGAAAGGTTGCCGTCGGCATCGACGGTACGGCGTTGTCGTCGGAGGCACTGGAGTTCGCCTTCGGGATCGCGTCGGGGCGTGAGGGCGACCTGGTCGTCGTACATGCGGGTCTGCCGGCCGATCGTCCGATCGCGGACGACGACCCGGAGTGCTCGTGGATCAGCCGCGCCGACTACATCTTGTCGGAGACGCTGGGGCCGTGGACGAGCCGGTTCCCGGACGTCAAGGTGACGCGATTCCTGAGCAGCCGGCCGCCGTCCGCGGCGCTGGTGCACGAGAGCACTGACGTCGGCCTGGTCGTGGTCGGCGCGCACAGCGGTCCGTTGGCGATCGATCCGGTCGCACGACGGTCGGTGGCGGCGATGACGTGCCCGGTCGCGATCGTGCCGCACCACCTGATGGATGCCGAGCATGCGGTTCGGACCGCCGTACCGAGTCATTGATGCAGAGGTGAGGTCATGTCCGAGAGTGTTCGTGCGCTGATCGTGTACGAGTCGATGTTCGGCAACACCGAGCGGATCGCGCGAGCAGTCCGGGATGGGATGCGGCAGTACTTTCCGGCGGACACGGTGCCCGTCAACCAGGCGCCTGACGTGGTGCCTGATGATGTGCGGTTGCTGGTGGTCGGGGGACCGACCCATGCGTTCTCGATGAGTCGGTTGTCGACCCGGCAGGAGGCCTGGAAACAGGGCGGCCTGGTCACGCCGGTCGAGGTCGGCATCCGCGATTGGCTGGCCGCGCTGAAGCCGCCGGCCGGCGATCAGGCGAAAACGCTGCGGGTCACGACCTTCGACACTCGGATCGCCAGGGTACGACGGCTGCCGGGATCGGCGGCGCGGTCGGCGGCGAAGCTGCTGCGCCGGATGGGCTACCGAATGCTCACGACGTCCGAGAGCTTCTTCGTGAACGACACGACCGGTCCCATCCGCGAGGTCGAGATCGAGCGTGCTGAGCGCTGGGGCGCCGAGCTCGGCCAGCTGCTGACCGGATCCGCGAAAGTCGCCTGAGAACCCTCACGTCGAGAGCCCACCAACCGAAACGGTTGGTGGGTTCTCGACGTCGGCGGGTCGCGGAGACCGTGTTGGTTGCCGTAGGCAGTCGAAGGTCCTGCGCAAGGCGGGACTCTGGGCCCTGGCGAGTAGCGTGGAGGACGCGGGATGCTGGGGCGGGCCCCGGGACCGGCGGGCCGGAGCCGAAGGAGTTCGTGATGACGATCAAGGTGTTCCTGCTCGACGACCACGAGGTGGTTCGCCTCGGGCTGCACCAGCTGCTCGACGCGGAGCCGGACATCGAGGTGGTCGGTGACGCCGGGACGGTGGCAGAGGCGATTGCCCGGATTCCCGCCGTACGGCCGGATGTCGCCGTACTGGACGTGCGGCTTCCTGACGGGAACGGCATCACGGTTTGCCGCGAGGTCCGCTCGCAGATGGAGCAGCCGCCGGCGTGCCTGATGCTGACGTCGTACTCCGACGACGAAGCGTTGTTCACCGCGATCATGGCCGGCGCGGCCGGATATCTGTTGAAGCAGATCCATGGTCAGGCGTTGATCGATGCCGTACGTCGCCTCGCGGCCGGAGAATCGCTGTTCGACCCGAGCATGACCGCCAAGGTGCTGGATCGTCTGCGTCATCCGGTCGACACCGAAGACCCGCGATACGCCTCGCTGACGGAGCAGGAACGCCGCATCCTCGCGGAGATCGCCGAGGGCAAGACGAACCGGCAGATCGCGCAGTCGTTGTTCCTGGCCGAGAAGACCGTCAAGAACTACGTGTCGTCCCTGCTCCGCAAGCTGAACCTGGAGCGCCGTACCGAGGCCGCCGTGTTCGCCGTCGAGCACGACCGGAAGCAGCGCGACTAACTCTCGACGGCCGCGTGAGGGGTGACGGCGACCGGGCAGGTCATGCGGAGGTCCAGTGCCAGTTGCGGATCTCGGGCAGGTCTTCGCCGTGCTCGAGGATGTACTCGTGGTGCCGCGCCCGCTGATCGATCAGCCACTGACGTACGTCGGCCGCACGCTGCCCGAGCCCGGGCACGCGGTCGATCACATCGAGCGCCAGGTGGAACCGGTCGAGGTCGTTGCGCACCACCATGTCGAACGGCGTCGTGGTGGTGCCCTCCTCCTTGTATCCGCGGACGTGCAGGTTGTCGTGGTTCGTCCGCCGATAGGTCAGCCGGTGGATCAGCCAGGGGTAGCCGTGGTAAGCGAAGATCACCGGCTTGTCCGTCGTGAACAGCGCGTCGAAGTCGGCGTCGGGCATGCCGTGGGGATGCTCGCCGGCCGGTTGCAGGCGCATCAGGTCGACGACGTTGACGACGCGGATCTTCAACGAGGGCAGGTGCTCGCGTAGCAGGCTGACCGCCGCGAGAGTCTCCAGCGTCGGTACGTCGCCCGCGCACGCCATCACCACATCCGGCTCGCCCTCGTCGTTGCTCGCGAACTCCCACACGCCGGCCCCACGCGCGCAGTGCAGCGCGGCGGCCTCCGGGGCAAGCCAGTCGGCCTGCGGCTGTTTCCCGGCGACGATGACGTTGATGTAGTCCTTGCTGCGCAGACAGTGATCGGCGGTCGCCAGCAGGGTGTTCGTGTCCGGCGGAAGGTAGACGCGGATGACTTCGGCCTTCTTGTTCACCACGTGATCGATGAACCCGGGATCCTGGTGTGAGAACCCGTTCTGGTCCTGCCGCCACACGTGCGAGGTGAGCAGGTAATTCAGCGACGAGATCGGCCGGCGCCAGGGCAGGCCGCGGGTGACCTTGAGCCACTTCGCGTGCTGGTTGACCATCGAGTCGACGATGTGCACGAACGCCTCGTAGCAGGAGAACCAGCCGTGCCGCCCGGTCAGCAGGTACCCCTCCAACCAGCCCTGACAGGTGTGCTCGCTGAGGATCTCCATCACCCGGCCGTCGAGCGCGAGGTGCTCGTCGGTCGGCAGCACCTCGGCGTTCCAGGCCTTGCCGGTCACCTCGTACAACGCGTCCAGCCGGTTGGAGGCGGTCTCGTCGGGCCCGAAGACGCGGAAGTTGCGGTACGGCAGGCTCGCGCTCATCACGTCGCGCAGGTAGTAGCCGAGTACGCGGGTCGGCTCGTGTTCGGACGCGCCAGGACTTTCGACGGGTACGGCGTACTCCGCAACCGCGGGCAGATCGAGGTCACGCCGGAGCAGCCCGCCGTTGCTGTGCGGACTCGATCCCATCCGCTGCTCGGCAGCAGGCACCTGCCGCAACAGCCGCTCGACGGGCCGGCCCTCAGCATCGAACAGCTCCTCCGGTCGATAGCTGCGCAGCCAGTCCTCGAGCATTTGGAGGTGCTCCGGGGACGTACGGACACCGGACAGCGGTACTTGGTGTGACCGCCACGTTCCTTCCACCGGTACGCCGTCGACCTCGTGCGGCCCCGTCCACCCTTTGGGGGTGCGCAGCACGATGACCGGCCAGGGCCGGCGGGGCACGTCGGGGTGGGCTCGCGCCTCGGTTTGGATTGCGGTGATGTCGTCGAGAGCCTGATCGAGCGTGAGCGCGAGTGCCTGGTGAACGTGCTCAGGCTCTGCGCCGTCGACCAGGTACGGCCGGTACCCGTACCCCTCGAGCAGCCGGGTCAGTTCGTCGTCACCGATCCGTGCGAGCACCGCGGGGTTGGCGATCTTGTATCCGTTGAGATGGAGGATCGGCAGCACAGCGCCGTCCGTCCTCGGGTCGAGGAACTTGTTCGAGTGCCACGAGGCGGCCAACGGACCCGTCTCGGCCTCGCCGTCGCCGATCACACAGGCGACTACGAGGTCGGGGTTGTCGAGTACGGCGCCGTACGCGTGGCTGAGTGAATAGCCGAGCTCGCCGCCCTCGTGGATCGAACCCGGTAGCTCGGGTGCCACGTGGCTCGGGATGCCACCGGGGAAGGAGAACTGTCGGAACAGCCGCGCCATGCCGACCGCGTCGCGCGAGACGTCCGGGTAGGTGTCGCTGTAGCTGCCCTCGAGCCAGGTGTTTGCGGCGATGGCAGGCCCGCCGTGACCGGGGCCGATGACGTACATCATGGACAGGTCGCGGCGGCGGATCACCCGGTTGAGGTGGGCGTAGAGCATGTTGAGACCAGGCGTCGTACCCCAGTGACCGAGGAGGCGCGGCTTGATGTGCTCCACCTGCAGCGGCTCGGTCAGGAGCGGATTTCGCGAGTAGATAGATCTGGCCGACGGCCAGGTAGTTGGCGGCCCGCCAGTACGCGTCGAGATCAGCGACTTCCTCGTCGGACAGGGGCTTTTCGGTGAGTTCGTACACAGTTCTCCTTCGAAGACGACGAGCAGGCCCTCGAGCGCGCCCACCGTCCTCAGCCTCGCGCGGAGTGCGCGTGCCGTCCTAGGGGCAAAGGTCCCGCACCCCGGGGACCCAACGGCACTGTCCTGGGACAACCGCGATCAGGTGGGGTGGTGAGGTGGAGGGAGCTGTGATCGTGGCGATCGAGCAGGTGGGGGCAAAGCCGGAGACGGGCTGGGATGTGCTGGCGTCGGATGGATCGGTCGTTCGGATCCGGCCGATCCGGGAGGACGACGAACCGTCGCTGAACGCGATGAACGAGCGGGTCTCGGACGAGTCGATGTACCTCCGGTTCTTCGGCATGAACCGGAACATGGCGACCGACTACACGCACCACCTCGCGGCCGAGCCGGGCGACCACGTTGCGCTCGTCGCGGAGTACGGCGATCAGGTGGTCGGTGTCGCGAGCTACGAAGGACTGCGCGCCGGCGAGGCCGAGATGGCGTTCCTGCTCCAGGATTCGGTCCAGGGCCGCGGGATCGGGACTCTCTTGCTCGAGCAGCTCGCCGCGACAGCCCGGGAGCGGGGCATCGAGCGCCTGCGGGCCGACACGCTGGGCGAGAACGGCAAGATGTTGCGGGTGCTCGCGGGCTCTGGTTTCGAGCAGGTCCGCAGACTCGACAGCGGCGTGGTGGAGCTGGTGCTCGACACGGCGTACCACCCACTGACGCACGAGAAGATCGCGGAGCGTGAGCGGGCGGCCGAGAATCGCTCGTTGCAACGACTGTTCTCGCCGCGGACGGTCGCGGTGATCGGCGCCGGGCGCCGGCCCGGTGGCATCGGCCATGAGCTCTTGCACAACATCGTCAGGGGCGGCTTCACCGGTTCTGTGTACGCCGTGAATCCGCACGCGACCGAGGTTGCGGACGTGCCGGCGTACCCCTCGATCTCGGCTGTGCCGTCCGCGATCGATCTCGCGGTCATCGCTGTTCCGGCGGAGCAGGTGCTGGAGGTGCTGACGGACTGCGGCAAGTGCGGGGTCGGTGGCGCGGTCGTGCTGACGTCAGGGTTCTCCGAGCTCGGGACGACCGGTCGCGAACTGCAACGTGAGCTGCTGGAGATCGCCCGTCGACACAGCATCCGGCTGATCGGACCGAACTGTCTCGGCCTGGTGAACACGGCACCGGACGTGCGCCTGAACGCGACGTTCGCCGAGGTCGCGCCGACGCCCGGAGCGCTTGCTATCGCGGCACAGTCCGGGGCTGTCGGTATCGCGGTGCTGGAGCATGCCGGCCGGACAGGTCTGGGGATCTCGGAGTTCGTTTCCCTCGGCAACAAGGTTGATGTCAGCGGCAACGACGTACTGCTGCACTGGTGGGACGATCCACGGACCGCGGTGATCGGGTTGTATCTGGAGTCGTTCGGGAACCCGCGCAAGTTCGGGGGCCTGGCCCGGATGATCGGCCGGACGAAGCCGATCCTGGTCGTCAAGGGTGGGCGCTCGATCGGTGGTCGCCGGGCCGGTGCGTCGCACACCGCGGCCGCAGCGACTCCGGAGACTGCCGTTGACGCGCTGCTCGCGCAGTCCGGCGTACTGCGGATGGACACCGTGGAGGAACTGGTGGAAACGGCCCGGGTGCTGGCGGTGCCGCCGTTGCCGCGTGGTCGTCGGGTCGCGGTCGTGGGCAACGCAGGTGGCGCGGGGATCCTCGCCGCCGATGCCGCGGCGCGTCTCGGTCTCGAACTGCCGGAACTGAGCGCGACCGTCCAGGAGCAGCTCGCCGCCGTCGGGGCCGTGGGTACGGCGAACCCCGTCGACCTCGGCGCGGCGGCATCACCCTCCAGCCTGCAGCAGGCCTTGCGGGTGCTGCTGGCAAGCGGGGAGGTCGACAGCATGGTGGTGAACTACGCCGTGACGCGCGCCGGCAACGTCGACGAGATCTACGACGCGATCGCCGCGGCCGGTGAGGCGGCCGAGCTTCCGATCGTCGTGAATTGCGTCGGGTCGGGGCACGCCGCTCCGGAGATCGCGCTGGCTGACGGCCGTCGGCTGCCGGTGTTCCCGTTCCCGGAGAGCGCGGTCCGGGCCTTGGCTCATGCGGTGCGGTACGCCGAGTGGCGCGCGCGGCCGCAGGGCGTCGTACCGGAGCTGGCTCAGGTGGACGCGGCGGGCGCTCGTGGGGTGATCCAACGGTTCTTCCGGGAGTCGCCGGAGGGCGGCTGGCTGGGCCCGCGGCATGCGAGTCAGTTGCTACGGTGCGCTGGAGTCTCCGTGATTCCGGTCGTGACAGCTGCATCCCTGGGGGAGGCGATCGCGGCGGCCGGGTATCCGGTGGTGTTGAAGACGGCGGCGCCCGGCGTACTGCACAAGACCGACATCGGCGGCGTGCGAGTCGGGCTGACGAACGCGGTTGAGCTCGGCAAGGCCTATGAAGAGATCACGTCGGCTGCCGGGGATCCTCACGTGTTGGTTCAAGCCATGGCGCCGCAGGGGACCGAGTTGGCGATCGGTGTGGTGCGGGACCGGCTGTTCGGGCCCTTGCTGATGGCCGGCAGCGGTGGCGTGCTGACCGACGTACTCGCTGATCGGCAATGGCGTGGGTTGCCGCTGACCGACCTGGATGCGCTCGACATGCTGCACTCGCTGCGGTGCGCCCCGGTGCTTGCTGGGTACCGCGGTGCGCAAGCCGCTGACCAGGACGCCGTACTGAGTGTCATCCACCGGATCGCGTGGCTGGCGAACCTGGTGCCCGAGCTCGCCGAACTGGACATCAACCCGCTGATGGCCGCTCCGTCCGGCGCCTTCGCCGTCGACGTGCGGATACGTCTGACGCCGGCGGCACCCGAGCCCGACTGGTACGGCCGTCACCTGCGCGGCGACGACTCCTGACCCCCCTCGAGGTGGCTGTCAGCGGCCGGCGGTGAGCGGAGAGCGGCTCGGGTAGGGGCCGGTGGTGTATCTGTTGACTTCGGCAACGGTGCCGTCGGTGTCGCGGATGATGTGGCGGAGGCCGTTCCAGCGGGCGACCTCGACGCCGATGGCGATCAGCCGGATCCGGCTGGGGCCGGAGGCGAACGGTTCGGGGGAGTCGCAGCGACGGGTGTGCCAGGTCCCGTTCAGGTAGTACGTTTCCACGTCGGCGTGGAGTGAGACATCGCCACCCAGCCCGGTATCGTCGCGTGTTGTCATTTGCGACCGCCTCCCCTCCAGACTGTGCCGCGCCACCCAGGCCGAGGGGGCGGGCCAAAGGTCCCGAGATCGCCGGCCATCGGTCCTTCACCGCCGCTGTCGCCACCCGTCGTCGAGTGGTAGCGTCAAATCACCAATGAGGTGGCCCCGGACCCTGGCAGCCAGCGATATCGCGCTTCGGGGTGGGTGGTTTCCGGATGGCCGTTGTTTCCGTTGCGTCGACGACATGTCCCCGTGGGCCTTGTCTCCGGCTGATCCCAGCTCCGGCCACGGGGCAGGGCTGAGGTCGCGACGATGGCCACGAGGTATCTGGATCGTCTGGCCAGCTCAGCACATCTCGACTCCTGGCGGACCGACGAGCTGAGTGACGCGCTGGCGGTTGTCGACGATGCGCTCGACGGCAGGCCGCCGCCTGGCGAGGGGCCGGGAGTGGTCAACATTCGATTCCAGATCTATCGGCAACGGTTGCAGCGCGAGTTGGATCACCGCGCGGCATCAAGCGATCAGTGAGCAGGCGGTCGGCCGGCAAGCGGTGGGGATCGGCGTGGGGCAGGGGGCTCGGCCATGGGAGCAGAAGGCTTCTCGTTCGAGGGTAAAGGGGCGGTAGGCGCGCGACTGGCGGTCTACCGAGCCGTTTGGCGCGCTTGCCGCAGCGTGTCTGTTGCGCTCGGCGTCGTTGCCGCTGCGGTGATGCTGCCGGCGGAGATTCTGGGTGTGGCATTCCTGACGATTGGCGTCGCTGCCGCGACAGCCTTGGGCCTGTACGGCGGTGGAGACGCTGCCCGCTGGACGAGAGGACAGGTCGTCACCGCGGCCGCTGCTGCAACTGCGGCGATCACCTTGGTCCTCGGCCTCACCGCCGTTCTCGGCCTGAGCGTGCTGTGGGTGGCCGTACTCTTGGCCGCCACCTCGCCTCCTGCGGTGCACTGGTACGGCGTGAGACTTGGAACCAGTACGCCGATCGCACCGCAACGCAGTACTGCGGATCTCTGCCGCCAATGGCGCGACAGCTACGAGGCACTGCGGAAAGCCAGGACCGACAACCAGCGACTCCGCATCGTCATGGAGCGCCAGCTATGCCTCGACGAGCTCGACCGACGCGACCCTGAGGGCCTGCAAGCATGGCTGGCGTCCTCCGCCAGCGCCGCCGGCGACCCCTCCAGATTCCTCAAGAGCCAGTAGCCCACCGGACCAGGAGCTCTTCGAGCCGCCGTCCGACGCCGGCCGGACTTGGGCTTGTCTGCCTGTGGCGGAAGCGGTCGGTTAGCAACCTGCACAGAACCTTCACGAGTTGGTGTGTCTGTGTGACCAGGTCCGCTCCTATGGTCGGAGCGTGGTAGTTGACGGAGTGGGCCGCCGGATTCTGGTGGTCGAGGACGAGCCGGTGATCAACCAGGCGGTGACCGACCGGCTGCGTAGGTCCGGGTACGACGTTGTGCAGGCGTGGGACGGTCCCGGAGCGGTCGAGCAGTTCGCGGCGAGCGTGCCGGACCTGGTGCTGCTGGACGTGATGCTTCCTGGATTCGACGGGCATGAGGTGTGCCGGCGGATCCAGGCCGAGCGGCCGGTGCCGGTACTGATGCTGACCGCTCGCGACGACGAGGCGGACATCCTGGTCGGGCTCGGGCTGGGGGCGGACGACTACCTCACGAAGCCGTTCCGGATGCGGGAACTGGTGGCTCGGGTCGCGGCTCTGCTGCGGCGGGTCGAGCGGGCGGCCGAGTTGGCTGCCCGACCGGCTGCCGAGGTGGGCAGCTTGCGGATCGACTCGGCCGCGCGCCGGGTCTGGGCCGCCGGGGCCGAGGTCCATCTGACGCCGACCGAGTTCGATCTGCTGCTCTGTCTGGCGGCGAAACCGGGTGACGTCTTGACCCGGGAGCACCTGTACGCCGAAGTCTGGGGCTGGCCGGGTGCGTCCGGGACTCGCACGGTCGACAGCCACGTGAAGGCATTGCGAGCCAAGATCGGCGCCGATCGCGTGCGAACGGTCCACGGCGTCGGCTATGCCCTTGAGCCCGGGAGTACGACGTGAGCGGCCCGCTGATGGATCAGGTCACGTCGGTCAAGGTCAAGCTCGGTCTGCTCGTGGCGATCAGTGTGACGGTGGCTTCGATCGTTGCCGCGGTGGGGGCCGTCGGCGACGTACCTGTCTGGCTCAGCATCCCGGTCACGGTGGGCCTGGCCCTCGGCGTGACCCAGTTGCTGGCAGTCGGCATGACCTCGCCTCTGCGCGAGATGACCGCTGCGGCCCGGCAGATGGCGCGCGGCGACTACTCCGGCCGAGTCACCGCGACGTCGAGCGACGAGGTGGGTGAGCTGGCGCGGGCCTTCAACCGGATGGCTGAGGACTTGGCGGCCGTCGACCGCCAACGCCGCGAGCTGGTCGCCAACGTGAGCCATGAGTTGCGTACGCCGCTCGCCGCGCTGTGTGCCGTACTAGAGAACTTGGTCGACGGCGTCGCCGAGCCGGACCCCGTCGCCTTGCGGACAGCGCTCGACCAGGCAGAGCGGCTCTCGGCACTCGCCTCGGATCTCTTGGATCTGGCCCGCGTGGACGCCGGCGCGGCTCCACTGTCCACCACACAGGTCGCGGCCGCGGAGTTGCTGGAACAGGCAGTCGCCGAGGCTCGAGTGACTGGTCGTGAGGTGCGGTACGACGTACGCGTCACGCCGCAGGACCTCAGTGTCCCGGCAGACCCGGCACGGCTGCACCAGCTGATCGCCAACCTGCTCGACAACGCGTCCAGGCACAGTCCTGCCGGTGGAGTCGTCCGGATCACCGCCGGTGCCACGGCCACCGGGTGGCGTTTGGAAGTCGCGGACGACGGGCCAGGTGTTCCAGCCGTCGACCGGGACCGAGTCTTCGAGCGGTTCGGGACGCTGACGGAGGCGGGGGGAGGCGGTGGCACAGGTCTGGGTCTCGCGATCGCCCGCTGGGTGACCGATCTCCACGGCGGCACGATCCACTTCGTCGACCCCGCGCCGGGCAGCACGGGTGCCCGCGTCCGTGTCGACCTACCGCACGAACCACGTCAACGCATTCAGATCGTCAAGCAGGAACAACGGCAACACACGCAGGTCATCAACAGGGAGCCCGCTATGCCTAAGCCGGTCGAGACGCCCGCACCCCCTGCAGCGCCAGTGAGAGTGTCGGAGCCAGGGATGGACACGCTGTTCGGCAGGTTCTGGCCGGAGACCGGCCTGCCTGGCAACATCCGTGCAGTCCTGTCCTGCTTGGCAGTCGGCCTGCTGGCCGGCATCGTCCTGCCGTTCCGCGACCTCGGCGTCGGCACGCTCGTCGTACTGCTGGCAGCCGGGGGAGTGATCCTCGGCTTCAGCGTCAACCGCCGGTCCCGCTTCACCCAAGCCTGTGCGGCCCTCTGCGTGCTCTTGGCCATGACAGCTGTACTGCGGGACGCGGAATGGATCGTGGTCCTGTGCCTGCTGGCAGGCGGCGCGGTCTGCATGGCCGGACTGGTGAACGGCCGCTCTCTGCCGAGCTTCGTGCTGGCCGGCGTGTCCTGGCCGCTCGCCGGGCTCCGGGGACTGCCGTGGCTGGGGCGCTCTGCACAGGCCGTGAGAGGTCTGCGGACGAGCGCTGCGGCGCTGCGGACCGCGGTGTGGTCGTTGCTGGCGGTCCTGGTCTTCGGACTGCTGTTCGCGTCGGCCGATGCGGTCTTCGCTGAGTGGGCGGGCGTCGTCGTACCTGATCTGAATCTCGACACGTTCGTACTGCGTGCGTTCATCACCGTGGCAGTAGGTGGCGTCGTACTGGCAGCGACGTACCTGGGGCTGAATCCGCCCAGCCTCGAGCCTGCAGGCGCTCCGGTGCGGCCGGTCGCACGCCGGTACGAGTGGCTGGTGCCGGTGCTGCTTGTGGATGCGGTGTTCCTGGTCTTCCTGGCAGCGCAGGCGACTGCGAACTTCGGTGGGCACGAGTACCTGGAGCGCATCACTGGGCTGACCTACGCGGAGTACGTCCACCAGGGCTTCGGCCAGCTCACTGTGGCCACTGCGCTCACTCTTCTCGTGGTGTGGGCCGCTGCTCGCAAGGCACCGCGTGCCACGCCTGCTGACGTCGCCTGGCTGCGTGGGTCGCTCGGTCTGCTCTGCTTGCTGACCTTGGTGGTGGTCGCTTCCGCGCTCTACCGGATGCACGTCTACCAGGAGGCGTACGGCTTTACTGAGCTCCGGCTGCTCGTCGACGTGTTCGAGGGCTGGCTGGGTCTGCTGGTGATCGGCGTGATGGTGGCCGGCGTGACCATGAAGGCAGCCTGGCTGCCGCGCGCCGCGCTGCTCAGCGGCGCCAGCCTGCTCTTTGGGATCGCGGCCATCAACCCGGACGCGTGGATCGCCCAGCACAACGTGGACCGGTACACCGCGACCGGCAAAGTCGATTGGTACTACCTGCAAGGACTCTCCGACGACGCCGTACCAGTACTCAGCACTCTGCCGGACGACGTCGTCTACTGCGCACTGACCGCTCGCGAGCCGAGCAAGAACGACTGGCTCGAGTGGAACCTGGGTCGCCACCGCGCGAACCCCCTCATCCGCGCCCACGCCAACACCACCCCAGTTACCTGCAGAAGCGAGCCCGCGGGGTAAACCCGACGTCGTGGGACAGTTGCCCGACGATGACGATCTTTACGTTCCACCTCGCGGAGCTCCGTCCGACGACGACGGCGGGTGCACTGTGGAAGGCGCCGGCTGTGCCTGCCACGCCCGGGTTGCGGTACGCCGAGTGCCTGGCGCTGATGCGCCTCGGTGCCCCGACCGTCTCGCCGGCCCGGATGCAGTTGCGTCGGATGGCGATGTTCGCGCGGTGGGAGGACGAGGCGGCGGTCGAGACCTTCCTGGCGGATGACCCCCTGGGCAGGCAGTTGGCGACAGGCTGGCACGTGCGCATGCAGTTCCTGCGCCGCTGGTCGCGGCTAGCGGCGCTGCCCGACCTTCCGGCGAGAGCCGGCGAGTGGGACCCTGCCGAACCCGTCGTGGCGGTCACGCTGGCCCGGATGCGCCTCCTGGAGGTGCCGAGGTTCCTCAAGTGGGGCAAGCCCGTGGAACGGCTGGTTCGCGACCATCCGGGGACCACGCTGGCGCTGGCCGCGATGCGCCCGCCCCGGACGATCTCTACGTTCTCGGTCTGGCGGTCCGTGCGGGAGATGGAAGAGATGGTGCACGGCCACAGCACTGTCCCGGAACCCGACCGTCATGCCACCGCAATGGCCGAACGCCGGCGCAGAGACTTCCACCACGAGTTCGCCACTCTGCGATTCCGGCCGCTGTCGGAGCACGGCTCATGGCAAGGGCGGAGCGGGATCGTTCCCCGGTAGCTAACCCTTTACGGCGCCGATCATGATCCCCTTGGCGAAGTGTTTCTGAAGGAACGGGTAGACGAACAGGATCGGCAGGATGCTGACCACGAGCATCGCCATCTGCAGCGACTGCTGTGGCAGCGCCGTACCGCTGTCGCCGGTGCCGATCGTGGCGTTGTTGACGACAAAGGTGCGCAGCACCAGCGACAGCGGATACTTCTCGTTCTCGGTGATGTACAGCAGGGCCGAGAAGAAGCTGTTCCAGTAGGCCACCGCGTAGAACAGACCGATCACGGCCAAGATCGCCTTGGACAGCGGCAGCACGATCCGGGTCAGGATGGCGATCTCGCCGGCACCGTCGATCTTTGCCGAGTCCAGCAGTTCCTGCGGCAGTTCGAGGAAGAACGCCCGCATGACGATCACGTTGAACGCGTTGACGAGCATCGGCAAGATCAGTGACCAGTAGCTGTCGAGAAGGCCGAGCTGTTTGACCGTCAGGTACATCGGGATGATTCCTGGTGCGAACAACAGGCTGAACAGAACCAGCAGCAGAATCGGTTTGCTCCCGTAGCTGCCGGGCCGGCTCAGTCCGTACGCGAGAAGTGTCGTCGATACCAGCGACAGTGTCGTACCGACGAGCGTGATACCGACGGAGACCAACACCGCGCGCGTGACCACGCCACCGGAGAACAGCGCCCGGTAGGCCTCGAGACTGGGATTGTCGGGCCACAGGACGTACCCGCCGGCGCCGGTCACCTGCTGCTGGTCCGCCAGACTGGTCGAGACGACCGCCAGGAACGGCAGGATCACCAGCAGGCAGCCGATCGTCAGCACGAGACCCTTCGCCGCTCGCACCGGAACTCCGGCGGGCGTGACCGAGACGCTCATTTCTGGTAGACCCCCCGCTCGCCGAACAGATGCGCAACCTTGTTGGCGGCGAGCACGAGCACGACGCCGATGACGCCCTTGACCAGGCCTGCGGCGGCCGAAGCGCCCCAGACGCCGGCGCCGACCGCGTTGTTGAACACGTAGGTGTCCAGTACTTCGGAGGCGTCCGGGCCGACCGCCTGCTGCTGCAGGATGATCTGCTCGAAGCCGACGTTGAGGACGTCGCCCAGCCGCAGAATCGCGAGCAGGATGATGACGGAGCGAATGCCGGGCAGGGTCACATGCCACAGCTGGCGCAGCCGGGAGGCACCGTCCACCGCCGCCGCCTCGTAGAGCGCCAGATCGATCCGGGAGATCGCGGCGAGGAAGAGGATCGTGCCCCAGCCCGTGTCCTTCCAGATCACCTGGGCGACGATCAACTCCTTGAACATCGTCGGGTTGCCGATGAGGTTGAAGCTGCCGAGGTCGTGATGCTGCAGGAAGCTGTTGAGGAGGCCGGCGTTGCCCAGCATGTGCTGGAAGATCGCCACGACGATCACCCAGGACATGAAGTGCGGCAGGTACAGCACCGACTGCACGAGTCGCTTGAAGCGCTCCGAGGCGAGCGAGTTGAGCATCAACGCCACCGCGATCGGCAGCGGGAAGACGAAGAACAGCTGAAGCAGGGAGATGACCAGGGTGTTGGTCAACGCGTTGAGGAAGGCCGGATCGCCACTGAAGATGACCTGGAAGTTGTCCAGCCCGACCCAGGGCGAGTCGGCGATGCCGACGTACGGCTGGTAGTCCTTGAACGCGATGACGTGGCCCAGCAGCGGGATGTAGTGGAACACCAGCAGCGCGCCGAGGCCGGGTAGCGCGCAGGCGACCAGAAGCCAGTCCCGCCGCAGCCGTCGGCGCCCGGTTCGTGGCATCAGTTGTACTTCTTCTGGGTGCGGACCTCGCGCGGCCAGCTGAGCTCGACGCCGAGGTCGACGAGGAGCTTCTGGTACTCGGCGAGCTTCGCCTGATCCGTGTGCACCTTGCGCGGCGCGGACCCGGTGTCCAGGCAGTACGCGGCGAGGGCGCCGGCAGCCTCGCCGATGTTCCACTCGACGGGGTGCAGCCGGTAACAGCCGTTGGTGATGTGGGTGGTGCCGAGATTCTTGTTCGCGGGCAGCAGGTTCTCCACCCGGACCGGTAGCAGCGCGCCGAGCGGAATCTGGAACGGCCAGCTCTCGACGTCGATGTACTGCCGCGGTCCACCGTCACCCCCACTCGAGGGGTGGAGGTCGATGCGGTAGCTGCCGATGCCGACGGAGTCGCGGAACTCCTCGGCGCCTTCCAGCGCGCCTCGGGCGGCAACCCCGACGTGCTGCTCGGTGACCGTGAAGTCGGCACGGATACGGCGTGATTCACGAATGTACGGATACTTCGCGAGGCCGTCGGCGGTGTCCGTGACATCGTGACGCAGCCGGAGACCGGGATACCCGGTGCCACCGTCGTACGTCGGTGCCTCGGTCTGCATCCAGTACAGGAAGGAGAGGCTGAGCTGCTTGGCGGCCGCGAGATGACGGTCCCGCTCGGAGTCGTCGACGCCGGTCAGCGGACCCAGCCAGTAGTCCACCTGCTGCCAGTTGACCAGGGTGATATCGCTGGCCGCGAACCCCGCGGTGAGATGCGAATTGTGCAGGATGCGGCGGAACCGCCACAGGTCGAAGTCCTTGTCCGGCTCGAAGACGTTCTTCTGGTACGGGCGAAGCGTCTCGGGCGCGACGTGCATCCAGCTGAGCAGCGGAGCGGGCCAGAAGTCCGGGTGGTACTCGCGCCAGAAGTCGTACATCTGCGGCCGGTCGATCGTGTGATCCTCGCCAGGCCGGTGGTCCAGCGCGAAGCAGTACGTGAACGACTGCTGGTCCAATGGCTGGGCGGGTCCCTCCGGGGCATGCGGCTCGCCGGTCTCCGCGCGACTCTCCGCGCCCATCACATGCTCGACACCGGCCAGCTCCAGCAGCTCGCCCAGCTCCGTCGCGTCCAGGATGTAGGAGGCCGAAGCAGTCAGCTCGTGACCGGTTCCCGTGTCGAGAAGCCGGACCGCGGTCACCTGGTCGCCGTTGGTCTCGGCCGCAATCGGCCGATGCCGGAGCAGGACCTGGAGCTGCCGGTTCGCCCGGTACGGCGCCAGAAGCTCGTCGATCGCCGCCACGGCGACCCGCGGCTCGTGACACAGACGGCTGACGTGGCCCTGGCCCGGGTTGAGGTTCTCAGCGGCGAGCGCCTGTTCGGTCAACGGGTAGCCGCGGCGGTAGTAGTCGCGGATCGACTCCCGCAGCTTGCGGTACGTCGCCGTACAGCCGAACTTCTCGATCCACGGGTGCTCGTCCGGCGGCACCGCCTGCGACGTCAACTGGCCGCCGAGCCAGTCGGTCTCCTCGGTGAGGACGACCTGCCGGCCCATCCGGACGGCGGACAGCGCCGCGGCGATACCGCCGAGTCCGCCGCCGACGACCAGGACATCGCAATGTAGCTCGGGCACGAAAGCTCCTTGTGGGGTTCAGCCGCGAGGTGCGGCCAAGGTTTCGCCGTCGCGGATCCCGCACTCGATGACAGTGCGGCGGGGCGAGCGGTCGGAGGGGTTCTTGAGGATGTCGGCCAGCAGCCGCACCGCCGCGACCCCCATCTCCCGCCCAGGGGTGACGACGGTGGTGACATCGCGGACGGTGGGCACGAGGGAGAACTCACTGAGGGCAGCGACGGACAGGTCGCGCGGCACGGACAGGCCTAGGTCTTCCGCGGCGGCACAGGCATCGCCGGCTCGCTCGCAGTCGTCGGCGATGAGGCAGGTATAGCCCTGCTCGACCAGCCGGGGGACGAGTTCGGTGACGGCGCCGGCGTTGGGCGTGACGAACACGTCGGCCGCGTCGAGCCGGTCGCCGAGCTGTTCACGGGCAGCGGTGAAGCCGGTGTCGCGGTCGATGATCGACTCGTGGCTCGAACCGCCGTGCAGCCGTGCGATCCGGCGATGTCCGAACCCGCTGATCCGCTCGACCAACTGGCGGGTGGCGGTGCTGTAGTCGGCCGCGGCGTACGAAGTCTCGATACTGGCCAGCTCGCGGCGACCGATGAACACCGCGGGGAAGCCCTCGCGGAGCATCGCGGCGAGCTCGTCGCGGTCCTCGGCCTGACCCACGATGACCGCTCCGTCGGCGAGCTGAAGGGTATTGAGCCCGTTCTTGTAGATCGCCCGGCGCCTGCCGTCGATGTGCGAGCCGGTGAAGAGCAGCAGATGGCAGTCGAGGTCCTCCGCGGCCTCCTCCACCCCGGTCAGGAAGGGGTGGTAGAAGTTCATCGCGTCCATCGGGAACAGCGCCTCGTACGTGAACACGCCGATGATGTTGCTGCGTCCCCCGGCCAGGTTGCGAGCGGCGACGTTCGGCACATAGCCGAGCTGCCGGATCGCCTGCTCGACCCGGGCCGCGGTGCTGTCGCCCACCCGGACGCCCGTGCCGGTGCGACCGTTGACCACCGCCGAGACCACAGCGGGGGACACCTTCGCCAGCCGGGCCACATCGGCCTGGGTCGGCCGCTTCCGCGGACCTCCGGCATCGTTCATGCGATGGTTCCAATCTGATATCGCGCATCATCATCGGGAGCCGCTCACGGTAGTCAACCGTTGCTCCCGGGTCAACAGAGCAGCTTCTTTGCGAGGTGTTGACAGTCGCGGAGACGCGACTCTAGTGTCACCAGCCATCTGATGATGCGCCTTATCAAATCATGAGAGGAGACTCGCAGGTGACCCAGCACCCAGTCCTGAGCCGTCGGGACGTCCTGCGTGGCGCGGGAGCGCTGTCGCTCGCCGCCGCGATCGCACCACTCACCACTGCTTGCGGCGGCGGCACTGCTGACGTGAGTACCGCCAACGCCCGGCTGAAGCTGCCGACGTACGTCCCGTTCGGCGGAGTCACACCGGATCTTGCGGCCGGCGACAATCTGCTGCCCGGCTTCTACGGCTATCCGGCCGACCCGGTCTCGGCGATCTCCGGAAAGCCGGGCGAGGGCGCCGGGAAGGTCGACATCCTGGTCAACACGTTCAGCCCGGTTCCGCCCGCCCTGGGCAGCAACAGCTACTGGCAGGCGCTGAACGACCGGGTGGGCGCTGAGCTGGCGTTCAACATCGTCCCGGACGCCGACTACGGAACCAAGCTGACCACGACGCTGGCCGGGGGAGACCTGCCGGACCTGGTGATGCTGCAGAGCTGGACCCCGAACCTGCCCGCGGTCCTGAAGGCCAAGTTCGCGGATCTGACGCCGTACCTGTCGGGCGACGCGGTCAAGGAGTACCCGTTCCTGGCCGGCATCCCGGAATTCTCCTGGCGGCCGATGATCGCGAACGGCGGGATCTACGGCTTGCCCACACCCCGGGCCAGCATCGGGAACATCATGTTCGCTCGCGACGATCTGATCGCGGAGCGGTCACTCAACCCGGCGCCGCAGAACCACCAGGAGTTCGTGGCGCTGTGCGAGGGCCTGACCGATGCCAAGGCCGGGCGCTGGGCACTGGGTGACACCGGCGTCGGAGGCGGTGGGGCTCTGGCGTTCACGCTGGCGATGACCGGCGCCCCGAACGGCTGGGCCGTGAGCGGAGGCACGTTCACCAACGCCGTCGAGACGGACGCCTATCCCCAGGCACTCGACGCGGTCGCCGCGATGGTCAAGAAGGGGGTCTTCCACCCCGACACGTTCAGCGCGACCTTCCAGCAGGGCCGGGACTGGTTCGGCACAGGGAAGATCGCCCTGAAGGTCGACGGCTACGCGGCCTGGGACATCCTGCGCTCCACCTACCAGGGGATCGACGTCGGCGCGATGATCGCCCCGGCGTTCGAAGGTGGCGGAAAGGGACGCCAGTTCACCGGGTCCGGCAGCTTCGCCGTCACCGCCGTCAAGCAGGGCGACGAGGCACGGGTCAAGCAGTTGCTGGCGATCGCGAACTGGATGGTCGCCCCGTTCGGTACCGCCGAGCATCTGTTCCGCAAGTTCGGCGTCGAGGGCACCGACTACACCATGACGGACGGCGTACCCAAGCCGACCAAGCGGGGCGAGACGGACGTCAAGATTCCCCTCCAGTATCTCGTCGACAGCCCGCCGGTCATCGGTCCGGGCGAGAAGGCGGTAGTCGACAAGCAGTACGCCTTCCACCGCAAGGCCGCGACGCTGCTCGTGGAGGATCCGACCGTCGGTCTGGACTCGGCCACCCGGGCAGCCAAGGGGTCCGCCCTGTCGAAGATCCTCAACGGCGCGGTGAGCGAGATCGTCCGTGGCAACAAGCCGGTGACCGACTGGTCCGGCGTCGTCCGCAACTGGCGTCAGTCCGGCGGCGACACGATGCGCGGCGAGTTCGAAACGGCGTACTCGAAGCAGCGCTGAGCACTGACCTCTGCTCCACCCATCCCACCGACAGGAGAGTCCGATGCGCATCAGAACGGGGCGGCTGCTGGCCGCAGTCTCACTGCTCGCGGCCGCCGCGACCATGCCGGCCGCCGCCGCCACAGTCCATGAACAGGCCCCCAACTGGCAGTTCATCTGGGGTGACACCTTCGACGGCACGCTCGACGCGCAGAAGTGGGGCGTCCTCGAGGGCACCACCAGCCCGGGTACCGACCTGGCCTACGCGTCCTTCGACGTCACGACGAGCAGCAGCAATCTGGTGCTGACCACCGAGAAGAGGCAATACGGCTCCAAGGCCTACACCTCGGGCATGGTGTGGACGAAGGGCCGCTTCTCCTTCACCTACGGCAAGATCGAAGTGGTGGCGAAGGTGCCGCCGATGGGAACCGGCATCTGGCCCGCACTCTGGCTGCAGGGCAACGCCACCTACAACTGGCCGGGCCCGGGTGGCAACGAGATCGACTTCGCCGAGATGTGGAACACGCCGTACGAGGTGAAGCACGCACTGCACTACGCGGACACCCCGAACGGCCCCGACCTCGGGGCCAACCAGGGCTGCAAGTACGTCAGCCCGGTCGACCTGTCCGCCAGCTACCACACGTACGGCGTCATCTGGGAGCCCGGACCGACGCTGACCTTCACCGTCGACGGGCAGCAGACCTGCCAGATGAGCCCACAAGGTAACTACTTCAACACCCCCATGCACATCATCATGAACACCGCCGTCGGCGCCTCCTGGATCGGCCACCCCGACGCGACCGTCCCCTTCCCCCAACAGTTCAAGATCGACTCGGTCCGCGTCTACCAGGACGCAAACCTCAACTGACCCACCCCGACGTACCCTGTGCCCGGCCGGTCATCGTCCTTCGGCGATCCGTTCGTGGTGGTGGATCACCTCTGAGATGACGAAGTTGAGGAACTTCTCCGCGAAGACAGGGTCCAGCCCCGCGTCGGTCGCCAGGGATCGAAGCCGGGTGATCTGCCGCTCTTCCCGCGCCTTGTCGGCCGGCGGCAGACCGCCACGAGCCTTGAGCGCACCCACCTGCTGGGTGCACTTGAACCGCTCGGCAAGCAGGTGCACCACCGCTGCGTCGATGTTGTCGATCGTGCTACGCAGGCTGGCAAGTTCAGCCGGGACATCCGTATCTGTCACGTCACCACTCTGGCACAGGGCCGCTACTTGGATGGCGCTCGTGAACTTGTCGGCACACCGTGTCACCTCGTGTGGTGAGGACCGCGGTCAGTCGCAGGTGTCGCAGATTCCGTTGGCTGGGGTCTGCAGGTTGCACAGGGGGCACTTGTTGATCGGTCGTTCGGCGATCGCGGCTCTGCGGGCTCGCGCGCGGGCGGCGGCGAGTTTCGGTGGGATCATCGCGCTGCCGCCGTCGGCGGGTAGGCCTGCCGCCTCGAAGTGACGGTAGCTGGCGACGCGCTCGTGTGAGGCGTGCACATCCGGGTCTGGGGGAGTGGTGCCTGTTGCCGCGCCCACGATCGCGGCGTACCCGTCGAAGACGCTCTCGTCGGGGTTGACGCACAGCGCCGACAGCATCGGCTCGCCGCGCCGCAGGCTTTCCGCGGACACCTCGGCGAGCACTCCACCGATCCAGTGCCGGGTCGGTTGCTTTGTGCGGATGCCGGTCAACTCCTGCACGCCCGCGGCGATGTCCTTCTGCTGTCTGAGTGCCTGGTACTTCGTGGCTGCGACGATCAGCATCTCCCGCGCGGCGCCCGCCCATTCGATCCGGGCGGCGGCGACACCGACATCGGACACGTCGCGCCAAGCGCGATCCTCTACATCCTGCACTGCGGGGTCTGATGCGGCGACATCGAAGCTGGACACCCGGCAGACCCTAACCGGACCACCCCCAATCGGCGAAACCACCACCTCAGCAAGAGGCGCAACACGCCGGCCAGCACAAGCCATACAGTTCACGCACACACAAAGGCGACACGATCGCTCGCGTCGCCTTCCGCCGGCTGTGTGGAGTTTCAGAGGTCGAGGTCGGCGTAGATCGCGGCATGGTCCGAGGCGGCGTGGACCTCGGCGGTGAGGGTTTGGTAGATGGGCCAGGGGTTCTTGGTCCTTGGACCATGCCAGACACCTTGCCGGAAGATTGCGCCGCCGGTTGCCCGAGCGAACAGCGCGGGTGACAGGAGCAGGTAGTCGATCTTGTCCTTCTCGTTGCCGCTGCCGAAGGTGCCCTTGCGCGGCCCGAAATCGAAGGCAGGGTGGGTACTGATGTCGCGCAGATCGGTGCCGTCGATGAGTGGCTTGAGCGCGGTGCTGCCGGGATCGTCGTTGAAGTCGCCGAGGACCGCGATCAAGTCGTGGCCTGCGGCACGCAGGCCGTCATAGATCTCAGCGACGCGGACCGCTTGCCGGCCGCGTCGTTTTCGTCCCAGCTGATCGCCCGGCGTGCTGTAGCCCTTGGACTTGAGATGGTTGACCAGCACGATCAGCGACTGGCCGCCGGGTGTGGTGAACTCGTACTCGCAACAGTCCCGGCTGAAGACAACGCCTTCGGCGTCGGTGTCGAACACGTGGCTGCGGATCGCTCCCAACGGATAGTCGGCCCGGGCAAGAATGCCGACGTCGATGCCGCGATCGTCGTTGCCGTCGATCAGCATGACCTGCTCGTAAGGTTTGCCCCCGACCTTGGTCAGCAGCGCCTCGGAGAACAGCGTCAGCAGCGGACGGTTGTCGGCCTCCACCACGCCCAGCAGGTCGGCATTGACGTCGCGCATGACCATCGCCGTGTGCTGCATGGCCAGCTCGTCGACCTGCTCGGTCTTCAGTTCGATCCAGCCGATCCAGGACGCGCGACCCGCCGCGACCACTTGCACCGGACCGGATCGCGGTCGGCGCAGCAGCTGGCCACGGATCTTGCGCAATCGGACGAACTCACTGTCGTCCGACCGCTGCAGACCCAGGATCTCCAGCAGGGCCAGTATCCGAGCCGTGATGGCTTCGGTGTACACCGGCTCCTCAAACAACGCGTTGAGCTCTGCCTGGGCCGCCAGTACCGGTTTCCCCGCCGTCCACGATTCCTGATTGAGCACCTTGGCACGTGCGAACAGGTTCTCGACATTGAACGATGCAATGCGCATGACACATCCCCCTCGACCTCGCCGCGACCTGGCAGATCGACCGTCCCCTACGCCAGCCGACCTCGCGCACCATCAAACGCGGCAACACCTGTCATGCTCACCCACTCAACGCCACGTATCAACAGCTCGAGGAAGAGCTGCTGGTGGTACGTCGGGGGAGCTTGGCTGCCCGAGGACGCCGCCGAGGTGGTTGCTGGCGTTGGCGACCCACAGGTGAAGCCTCGAACTGCCGGCCTGCCAGCTTGAGGTTGCAACCTCTGCTCACGCTGAGGTGACCGACCGCGTGGTTCCTTGGCTTGCGGAGGTTTTTACCGCGTGAAGCTCCTGATCGCGCTCAGCTGGCTCGGGTCCGGTGCGGGAGAGTGTGGGTGCCGTCGCAGAACGGACGGATCGCGCTGCGCCCGCAGCGGCAGAGGGCGATGGTACGGCGTACGGCCGGAATCGGACCGCCGTCCTCGTCCAGTAGTTCGAAGTCACCGCGCACCAGGATCGGACCGTCCGGGTAGAGACGGATCTGTGTCGCGCTGTCGTCCTCCGTGGTCATGGAACAGCCAGTACCCACCCCAGTAACGGTTTCCAGGCCGGGTACTGGTTCGCTGCCAATGCGTCGAGGAGACAAACATGCAGCTACCACCGCCGCGTGGGCCGCTCAGTGCCTGGTTGAGCGACCTGCTCACGGGCACCCGCGGTGCACAGCGGACCATCGAGTTCGTGGGGTCCGGTCAGCCGTTCGCCGACGAGGATCTGCAACTTGCGCTCTGGATCGCGTACGAGCTGCAGTACCGCGGATTCGACGACGTGGATCCCGAAGCCCAGTGGGATCCGGGCATCATTGCTGCCCGCAGCCAGTGGGAGCGTCCCTGGATCAACTGGCTGGAAGCCAACTGCCGGGTCCGTCCGACCGACGAACCGGTCGCGGAGCAGCTCCGGGCGATGATCGACGCCGACGACGGACCGCGGCTGGCGCCGTACCTGCGTCGGCATGCGACCAGGGAGCAGTTTCGTGAGTTCCTTCTGAATCGGTCCGTCTACCAGCTCAAGGAGGCCGACCCGCACAGCTTCGGCATTCCACGTCTGGACGGCGCTGCCAAGGCGGCGCTGGTCGAGATCGAAGCCGACGAGTACGGCGGCGGTCGCCCGGAACGGATGCACTCCGAACTGTTCCGTACGACGATGCGCTGGCTCGGACTCGACGACAGCTACGGCCGGTACGTCGCGGAGGTCCCGGCCATCACGTTGGCCGTCTCGAACGTGATGTCGCTGTTCGCGGTGCATCGCCGCTGGACCCCCGCCCTCATCGGCCACCTGGCGGCACTCGAGATGACCTCCACTGTGCCCAATCGCCAGTACGCCGCCGGCGCCGCCAGACTCGGCGCTACGAAAGACCAGGCGCGATACTTCACCGAGCACGTCGAAGCGGACGCCGTCCATGAGCAGATCGCTGCCCACGACCTCTGTGGCGGCTACGTACAACAGCACCCCGACGCCATCGGCGACGTCCTCTTCGGCGCCCGCTGCTCACTCGTCATCGACAATCTCTTCGCCGAACACCTCCTGTCCCGATGGAGGGCCTCGGCTCGCTACCTTCGCGCGCCTCACGCCGCCGCGGGCTAACCGCGCGGACGGTTCGTACAGGACGTTCAGGGGCTTCGCGCCGGACCCAACCCCGGGCGCCAGGACGAGACCCGGCTTTCGAGCTTGGCTGCACTCGGCCTGGCCGTGTGCTGTCCGGCGCGAAGCGTTCTGTACTGCGGCGGTTCTACCGACTCGCAGACAGTTGGTGGATCAGCCGTCGCCCTTGGTGGCGTGGCGGCGTCCTGCTCGGGACCCCGACGTACCGCGATGCGATGCCCGCGTCGTCTGGTCGTCGGCGACCGCTGTCTCAGGTGCGTCGGGAGATGTGCGCGTCGGATGGACCGGACCCCCGCCCAGGCGACGGAACTTCCACCGGCGCTCGTCGTAGTCGTAGTAGGTGTCTACCCCGCCGACGGACATGACCGACCTCCCCACCCGTTGGTGCTCAGCCGAGCACGCTGCATTGGGGTGCCCAACGGTCGCAGTCCTCAAACCCCATCAGCTTCTTGAAATCCGTGGGTTTGGGCTGCGGGTACCGATCGGCTGATTGCGAATGTGGTACGGCAGTGTGCCATTTCGGTAAGTCCTTGTTGCGAGGCAGAAATGCTGCGCCCGTCGGCCCGAGCCGGCCGCTCCCTACAGTTTGTTGCCGTCGTTGTCGTACGACGGATGAGGCGCGGCGCCTCGTGACATCAGTAATGCTCCTGAAAGGGGCCGTCACATGTCGCCAACAACAGATCATTGGATCAACGCGGAGAGCCCACCGACGGAAGGTGTGGCCGAGACCGCCCGGGACCAAGCCGGGCAGCTGAACGAGACGTCGGCCGACGCTGCCCGCGAGGTCGCGGGTACGGCCAAGGAGAAGGTGTCGGACGTGACGTCGGACGTCCGTGCGGAGACCCGGCGGCTGGCGAGCCAGACGCGACAGGAACTTGCCGGGCAAGCGCGTCAGCAGAAGGACCGTGCCGCCACCGGCCTTCGTTCGGTGAGCGACGAACTGCGCGGTATGGCCGAGCACGGCCAGTCGGGCCTGGGTGCCCAGCTCGCACGGCAGGGCGCCGACTTCACCGATCAAGCCGCGGATTTCCTGCAGCAGCACGAACCCGCCGACCTGCTGGACGAGGTTCGCTCGTATGCGCGGCGCAAGCCCGGCACATTCCTGCTGGTCGCCGCGGCAGCCGGCGTCGTCGCCGGACGCCTGACCCGCGCCCTGGCCTCGGGCGGCACTGACGAGCCGAACAACACTGCGATGCCGAACAACCCCGCGATGCCGAACAACACTGTGACGCCGGTGAGTACGCCGGTCACGCCGCGGCCAGGACCGGAGCAGTGAGATGACTGTCGACGGATCACCGCCCGGCAGCAGTCCGCAACGGATGTCGATGGACGAGTCGGTCGGCGCGCTGGTTTCCCAGCTGACCACCGACGTGGGTCAGCTGACGCGCCAGGAACTCGCGCTGGCGAAGGCTGAGCTGCAGGCGGAGGCGAAGAAGGCAGGCAAGGGCGCGGGCATGCTCGGCGGCGCGGCTTTCGCCGGCTGGATGGTCGCGCTCTTCGGTTCGCTCACGGTGATGTGGGCTCTGGACAAGGCAATGGATCTCATCTGGGCAGCGCTCATCGTCGCGGCCATCTGGGCGGTCGCTGCCGCCGTACTGGCGGTGATGGGACGCAAGGAGCTCCAAGAGGTGCACCCGAAACCCGACCAGACGGTCGAATCACTCAAGGAGGACGCGAAATGGCTGAAGACCCGGAAGAGCTGAAGCGGGAGATCGAGCAGACCCGGCGCAGCGTAGGTCGCGACGTCGATGCCCTGACGGAGAAGGTCAGCCCCAGCCGCGTCGTCGGCCGGCGCCTCGACCGGGCTCGTGGTGGGGCCCGTCGGCTGAAGGATCACGTGATGGGTTCGGCGGGGTCGGTGAGCGAGACCGCCGGTTCGGCGATGTCGACCGTGCAGGACGCAGGCAGCAAGCTCGGTGAGGCAGTGGATTCGGCACCAGACATGGCGCGGGCGCGAACCCGCGGTACGCCGCTGGCCGCCGGCCTGATCGCCTTCGCGGCCGGGTGGGTCGTCGCCGCGGCGCTGCCTGCGTCGACGCGGGAGCGCGAGCTGGCGCAAGACACCAAGGACAAGGCGATGGAAGCCGCCGGTCCGGTGAAGGAGCAGGCCGCGCAGATGGCGCAACAGGTGAAGGACAACCTTCAGGAGCCTGCGCAACAGGCTGTCCAGAACGTCAAGCAGTCCGCGTCCGAAGCAGCCACCGATGTGGCGGACGAGGGCCGTTCCGCGGCTCATCACGTCGCGGAAGAGGCCAAGGACTCGGCCGACAACACCCGGCAGGCAGGTTCCTCGAGCTCATGACCGACGTACGACGGGCCGTACCGGGGGTGGATGCCGAGAAGCCGACGCAGATCCCGGCGACCGGCTGGTGGCAGGTGACCCGGCGGGCCTGGGCCGAGGCCAAGGCCGACCAGGTTCCGCTCCTTGCGGCCGGCGTCGCGTTCTTCGGCTTCCTGTCACTGTTCCCGGCCGTCGTCGCCGGTGTGCTCGCCTATGGGCTGGTTGCGGATCCCGCGCAGATCCGCAACCAGGTCGAGGATCTGGCGGCCGCCATGCCGGCGTCAGGGCGCGAGCTGGTGCTCCAGCAGCTCGACGCTCTGACCTCGGCGCCGCGGCAAGGATTGGGTATCGGCGTCGCGATCGCCGTGATCGCCGCTCTGTGGAGCGCATCGGGCGGCATGGGATATCTACTGACCGCGGTCAATCTCGCGTACGACGAGGAGGAGACGCGCGGGTTCGTCCGCCGCAAGCTCCTGGCACTGGGACTGACGCTGGGCGCGATCATCTGGATCGCGACGCGCCACGCATCCGGTGGGTGTCGATCGGCGCCGCCGTCGCGACCGTCATCTGGCTGATCGCGTCGATCGGATTCTCGGTCTATGTCGAGACGTTCGGTAACTACGCCAAGACCTACGGCAGTCTGGCCGCGGCCGTGGTCCTGATGTTATGGCTCTGGCTGACCGCGTACGCCGTACTGCTCGGGGCCGAGATCAACGCCGAAGCCGAGCAGCAGACCGCGCGCGACACCACCACGGGCGAGCCGCGCCCCCTCGGCCGGCGAAACGCCGTCAAGGCGGACTCCATCCCGAAATAGCTGTGATTTCGGCGTGCGGGAGGCGTGGATTCGGGTACCGGTGGAGTCGTGAACGACGACAGGCTCCTGGCCATGGCGCAGCGTCTGATGACGACGCTGACTCCGGGCGACCTCGACCACACGCTCAGTCGCATCACGGCTGCGGCGGTCGAAGCGCTGCCGGAGACCGATTGCGCGAGTATCACGATCCTGCACGCCGACGGCCGGTTGGAGACGGTCGCGCCGACGAACGACGTGTTGTGGGGCGTCGATGCCGCGCAGTACGAGCTGCGCGAAGGCCCGTGCTACCAAGCGGCCGCGGACGCGATGCACGTCGCGTCGCCCGATCTTGCCCGGGACGAACGCTTTCCGCGGTACGCCGTGAGCGCGGTGGCCGCAGGTTTCCGCGCGCAGGCCGGGATCCGGCTCTTCGACGCTCCCAAGTCCCGAGGGGCCCTCAACCTGTACGCCGAGAACGTCGGCGCCTTCAGCGATCTGGGTGCCCTCGGCGAACTGTTCCGGCACCAGGCCGCGATGGCGATCGACTACGCCCGCGAGATCCAGAACCTGCGCGAAGCGGTCCAGACCCGCACCATGATCGGTACGGCGGTCGGCATCGTCATGGAGCGCTACCACCTGACCGACGACCGCGCCTTCGCCTTCCTCACCCGCCTCTCCCAGGACGGCAACATCAAACTCCGAGAAATCGCCCGCCGCCTGATCGCCGCCACCCACGGATGATCGAAGCCGAAGCGGTGCAAGGTGTGAAGTTCGGCTGTGCGGGAACTGCGGGGTCAGGACTAGTCGTCGGGCTCGAGATCGGGGGCTGCCCAGGCCGCGCGCGTTCACGAAGCAGCGCGCGCGACCGCCTGCCCGGGTACAAAGGGGTGTGGCTGTGGAGCTTGAGGTGCGAGGGTTGCGGTACTTCGTGGTCGTGGCGGAGGAGTTGCACTTCACGCGGGCCGCGGCGCGGTTGTATGTCGCGCAGCAGGCGCTGAGTCGCGAGATTCGCCGGCTGGAGGATCGGGTCGGGGTGCCGCTGTTCGAGCGGTCGACGCGGCGGGTGGCGCTGACGTCGGCGGGGGAGTTGCTGCTGACGAGGGCGCGGGAGCTGCTGGAGCTGCACGACCGGACGGTGCGCGAGTTGCGGGGCGCGGACAAGGCGGGGCTCGTGGTCGACGTGGTCGGGCAAGGACTGACCCCGGCCGAGGTGCTGGAGACCGCGCGGCAAGACGACGAGTTCGAGTTCTTCGCTGAGTTCCACAGTGGTCTGGACGAGGCGTTGCCGCTGCTCCAGAGCCGACGGCTGGACGTGACGTTCGGGCGCTGGACGCACACGCCCGGGCTGGAGCACCGAGTCGTCCGGTTCGAGCCGCTGGCGGTGCTGCTGCCGGAAACGCACCCGCTGGCCGCGCTCCCCGAAGTCCCACTGAGAGACCTTCGGGACGCGCAGGTGTGCTGGCGGGCCGGGACGCACGTGTCGGCGGACTGGGAGGACGCGGTCCTGCAATTGCTCAGCTGGTACGACGCGGACCCGGCCTTGACCCATCCGCGGGTCCGGGACCAGGACGAGGTCGAGCGGCACCTGCAGCACCGCAACGCCCCGATCCTGACGCTGAGTACCCAGCGCGAGTTCGCTGGTGCGGTGGTACGGCCGCTGGTCGATCCGGTCGCGGCGTACCCCTGGAGCATGATCTGGCGATCCGACCTCGACCACCCGGGCCTGACCGCCCTGCACCGTGCGATCGACCAGCTCGGCAAGGCCGGCGAATGGCTCCTGCTGCCGGACGGGACCTGGCTGCCGGAACCGGAGCTGACAGATCTGTTCCAGACCCCCGGGGATTAACGCGGCCAGTGGGTTGATCGGCGGCCCATAGGTGTTGGACGGCGTACCAGTGCCGCTGCGACCCTGGATCCATGAGCCGAACAGACGAGCGCCTGATGTCCATGGCAGGGAACGCACCGGTCGTGCCGCTCGGCTACGTCAAGGTGGGTTGACGTGCGCAGCTATCACGCCAATCTCGGCGGCGGCATCGGCGGACTGACCGTTCGTGAGCACGACGTTCCCCAACCCGGACCCGGCCAGGCACTCGTCCGCGTGTGGGCGAGTTCCCTCAGCTATCGCGAGCTGATGATCTTGCGTGGCTGGTACCCGTTGCCGATCAAAGACGATGTCGTCCCGGTATCGGACGGCGCGGGCGAGGTGGCGGCGATCGGGGAGGGTGTCAGCCGGGTCGCCGTCGGCGATCGCGTCGCGGCCGCGATCTTTCCGCGCTGGATCGACGGTCGGTTGACTCCCGACGTCGCGGACCAGCTCGGCGGCTCGCTCGACGGCATGCTGACCGAATACGCGCTGCTCGACGCGAACGCGCTGGTGCGGATTCCTGACTGCCTGTCGTACGAGCAGGCGGCGACGCTGCCATGCGCCGGCGTCACCGCGTGGCACGCGCTGAACGGTGGGCGTGGGCTCCGGGCCGGCGAGACGGTCTTGACACTCGGTTCGGGCGGCGTCTCGCTGTTTGCGATCCAGCTTGCGAAGGCGTTCGGAGCTCGCGTGATCGCGACGGCCGGCAGCAGTGAGAAGGCCGAGCGGCTGCGAGCCCTCGGTGCCGACGAGGCGATCGACTACCGCGCAACGCCCAACTGGCACGAGCTCGTGCGTGAGCTGACCGGCGGCGGCGTCGATCATGTCATCGAGGTCGCGGGCCAGCTCGAGCAATCGGTGCAGGCGACCGCTCTGAATGGCGAGATCGCATTCGTCGGCCTGCTGTCCGACGGCGGCGCCGGCCTGCCGAGCCTCGACCCGCGTCTGTTGTGGCTGTCCGGAGCAGACATTCGCACGGTCGCGGTGGGTACCCGCGCCCACTTCGAGGCGATGACTCGTGCGATCGAGGTCAATGCGATCGAACCGGTGATCGGCCGCGTGTTCCGCTTCGACGAGGCCGTCGACGCCTACCGCTACTACGAGTCCGCCCGGCCCTTCGGCAAGGTCGTGATCGCCCACTCGTGAGCATGAGACCACCCTCCGCCCTACGATTAAGGGGTTCCGAGCATGGCGGTGATCGAAGACGTACGGGCGCTGGGCACCGGGTTGGACCGCTCTTACCCGGTCTACGTCCGCGGCAAGTTGAGGTTCCGCGTCGGGCAGATCGTCTATGTGGCGTTCTCCCTCGACGAAACCGTGATGGGCTTCGCGTTCCCCAAGGAGGAGCGGGCGGCCCTCGTCGCGAGCGAGCCGCACAAGTTCCAGATGCCATCGGCGTCGGAGATGCGGTTCAACTGGGTCAACGCCGAGCTGGCGGCACTGGACCCGATCGAGGCTCGCGAGCTGGTCGTCGATGCTTGGCGGATGGTGGTCCCCAAGAAGGTCTCCCGCGCCTTCGACCTCACTCATCCCAACGGACCGGGCTGAGCGTTCTTCTACCCATGCGTAAGTCGAACTCATCGATCTTGGGAGGACTCATGACGCAACTCGATCGACAGGCTCTGGCCGACTTCACCGCGCGGTGGTTCGCGCTCTGGACCGAAGCCGACCCGCAAGCGCGGTCCAGACAGGTCGCCGACCTGTGGGCCGTCGACGGTGCGCAGGTGCTGGTGGACCCGCCTCAGGAGGTGCGGGACGCGGCCACGGGGTTGGCATTCCCTGTGCCTCGTTTCGAGGTGCGCGGCCATGCTGAGATCGATCGTCGGGTCGCGCAGGCATACGCGATGTTCATCGAGCCCGGCGAATACACGTTCAAGGCGACAGGCGATGCCGATGCCGTGCTCCTCATGGCGCCCGGTCTCGTCGGGTTGGCATGGGAGATGGCCAGCCTCGCTGACGGGACCGTCGCCGGACGTGGCTATGACGTTTTCGCACTGGACGACGACGGCCGCATCCTGCTGGACCACCAGCACATCGCCCTGAGCTGAGCAAGGTACGCGTAGTCAGTCGAGTGCGCTCGCTGTTGGTCGGATCGACTACGCCGAACTCGTCGAGGGGAGGAGTTGGCGTGTAGTCGGGCGGCCTTCTTGGTCGAGGTGTACGACTATGTGTTTGTCCCATCGTTCGTCGGTGTGCGGATGGTCGGAACGCCAGTGGCAGCCGCGGCTGTCTTGTCGTGCGGTCGCCGCGGCGACGACAGCCCGCGCCACCGTCGCGAGCGGTCCGGTGCCTATGGTGTCGAGCTCGTCCGCGGCGGCGTTCAGTCCGGCGCCGTCGCGACGGATGCCGGCGTACCTGCTGAGGATCGTGCGAATCCGCTCCGGTTGACGATCATCGCCGAGCGTGAGCTCACGGGCGCGGCCGAGGTCCTTCGCGGGGAGGTCGAGGGTCAGTGCCGTTGCGACGCGTCGCCCGAAGACGAGTCCTTCCAGCAGGCTGTTCGAGGCGAGCCGGTTGGCCCCGTGTACGCCGGTCGCGGCGACCTCGCCGACTGCGTACAGGCCGGGTACGTCGGTTGCGCCGTTCCGATCGGTCCGAACGCCGCCGCAGAGGAAGTGTTCGGCCGGCGCGACCGGGATCCGCTCGGACAACAGGTCGACGCCGATGCGTGCGCACGAGGCCAGTACGGTCGGGAACCGCTTCCGGAGTACGTCCGGCGCGACATCTGTCGCATCCAGCCAGACATGGTCCGATCCGTCGCGGCGCATCGTCGCCTCGATCGCCCGAGCGACGACGTCTCGCGGCGCCAGGTCGGCTCGCGGATGCCGTCCGGCCATGATCCGACGGCCGTGGACATCGCGCAGTACGGCGCCTTCACCTCGGACAGCCTCGGTGACCAGGGGCAACTGACCGCTGGTCTCACCGGTGTGGAGCGCGGTCGGGTGGAACTGGACGAACTCCATGTCCACCAGCGACGCGCCGGCTCGCAGCGCCAAGGCGATCCCGTCACCGCGCACCGTCGCGGGATTGGTGCTGGCCAGGTACGCGTTGCCGATACCGCCGGTGGCCAGTACGACGGCGCGCGCCTCGATCTGCCGGCGTTCGGCACCCGTCTCGACGAGCACCCCGACCACGCTTCCGGACTCCGACTGAAGCAGACCGACGGTACGCCCGGTCACCGTCTGAACGCTGCTTCGCTGGAGGGCGCTGAGGAGCGCGCGATGAACCTCAGCACCCGTGGCGTCACCGCCTGCGTGCACGATCCGGGGACGACTGTGGCCGCCTTCCAGCGTCCTCAACAGCGAGCCGGCACCGTCACGGTCGAAGCGCGCCCCGTGAGCGATGAGTTCGGCAAGCCGCTGCGGTCCCTCCTCGACCAGCGCACGGACGTTCCGGGGATCGCAGAATCCCGCGCCCGCGACCTCGGTGTCGTGCCAGTGGTCGAGCGGATCGTCCTCGCCGTACGCGGCCGAGATGCCACCCTGCGCCCAGGGCGTGCTGCCGTCGCCGGCACTGATCAGGATCACGTGACGGGTCGCTGCGAGACCGAGTGCGGTTGACACGCCCGCCACGCCGGAGCCGATGACAACGACATCGGCCGCGCGGGTCATCGAGCACCCGCAGGCTTGCCGATGGCAACCATCCGCTCGACCGAACGCCGTGCCCGCTCGACGACCTCAGGCGGTAGCTGGATCTCGTCGCGTCCCTCCCGCAGGCACCGCACCAGCAGCTCCGGGGTGATCATCTTCATGAAGCGGCACGAGGCCTTCGGGTTCACCGGCACGAACGTCGTGTGCTGGTTGACCTTGCGAAGCTGGTGGAGCATACCGATCTCCGTCGCGACCAGAGCCGTCTTCGCCGTCAGGCCGCGAGCGGTGTCCAACATGCCGGCGGTGGAGAGGATGTGGGTCCGCTCGGCCGGAAGATCACCGACGCCGGCGAGCCAGACGGCCGATGACGCGCAGCCGCACTCGGGGTGCACGAGAACTTCGGCCGCGGGATCGGCGGCTACCTGAGCGCGCAGGTCGGCTGCGCTGATGCCGGCATGCACATGACACTCGCCCATCCACACCTCGATGTTGTCCCGGCCGGTCTGTCGCCGGACGTGCGCGCCGAGGAACTGATCGGGCAGGAACAAGACCGGCTGATCCGCCGGGATCGAGTTCACCACCTCCACCGCGTTGGACGAGGTACAACAGATGTCGGCCTCGGCCTTCACCGCCGCGCTGGTGTTGACATAGGCAACAACAACCGCCTCGGGGTGGTCGGCCTTCCAGGCCCGTAACTGGTCGGCGTCGATGGTGTCCGCCAGCGAGCAGCCCGCCTGCGCCGTCGGGATCAACACGGTCTTGCCGGGGCTGAGAAGTTTGGCCGTCTCCGCCATGAAGTGCACGCCGCAGAACACGATCGTGGACGCCTCGGTACTGGCCGCGATGCGCGACAGTGCGAGTGAGTCGCCGACGTGGTCGGCCACGTCCTGGATCGCCGGTTCCTGGTAGTTGTGGGCGAGAATCACAGCATCCCGCTCCTGGGCGAGGCGCCGTACCTCTTCCTGCCAGCTGATTGCCGTGCGCTGACCAACGGTCACAACAGATCCTTCTTTCGGGAGGTTTTCGCTTGGTAAGCGAGAACTGGGCATGGTGATGCCGTGACGATCCCTGGTTCACCCGTGGTTGCGGGTCACCAGCAGACTGATGTCAAGTGCGGTGGGGGAGTGGGTCAGGGCGCCGACCGAAATGGCATCGACGCCGGTGGCGGCGACATCCGCAATGGTGTCCATGGTGATGTTGCCGGAGGCCTCGAGTCGGGTGGTGGATCCGGAGGTGTTGCGCCGCTCGACGATCAGTGCCATCTGCTCGACCGGCATGTTGTCCAGCAGGATCCACTCGACCTGGCAGTCCAGCGCTTCGCGGGCCTCCTCGGCAGTGGTGACTTCGACCTCGATTGCCATGCCGTTGTCTTCGGCGGCCATGCCGTCCCGGACCCGGCGAACAGCTGGGAGGACGCCGCCGGCCGCGGCGAGATGGTTCTCCTTGAGCAGCACCATGGCCGACAGGTCGAGCCGGTGGTTGGTCCCGCCGCCGCAACTCACGGCGTACTTGTCCATGGCCCGGAGGCCGGGTGCTGTCTTGCGGGTGTCGAGGAGCGCGATCGGGCGCCCATCGATCGCGGCAACGAAGGCCGACGTGAGGGTTGCGATGCCCGACATCCGTTGTGCGAAGTTCAGCGCCACTCGCTCGCCGGTGATGACCGACCGCGCCGCGCCACTGATCCACGCCAGCGGCTGCCCCGGGACAACCGGATCACCGTCGGCAACAGCCGTCCGCACTGTCACGGTGGGATCGACGGCGGCGTACACCTCCTGTACAGCAGTCAGACCGGCCACGCGACCGGACTGCTTGGCGATCATCGTCGCCTCGACCTCCAGCGCCTCCGGGACGCTCCATCGGGTGGTGACATCGTCTGCCGCCCGGTCCTCGATCAGTGCGGCCGCCACCGCGGTCCGGACCGTCTCCGTCGTCAGTTGCATCTGCTGCCCTGCTCTCCGTGAAGTTTTCGCTTCCGAGGCGATAACTAGATGCACGCTACCATCGGCCCCGTGCCCACAGCCAAGAAAGGTGATCCGGTTAACTTCCCCAGTTACCCGCACGAGGTGCTCGCCGTGGTCCTGTCCGTTCGCGACGGCAGGCTGTGCGTGTTGCTGTGGAAACGCGCACAGAGCCCGTACCGCGGCCGCTGGGCGCTTCCCGGCGGCGGGGTCGAGCCCACAGAGCGGCTCCGGGACGCCATCACCGGGCACCTTGCGACGAAGGTCGACGTTCGCGACGTCGCGCACCTCGAACAGTTGGCCACCCACAGTGCGATCGATCGTGATCCGCGGGCCCGCGTGCTGGCGACGGGCTATCTGGGCCTTGTTCCGTCCGACGTACAGCCGAAGCTTCCGTCCGACACGCAGTGGCACCCCGTCGACGAGCTGCCGCGGACCGCGTTCGATCATCACTACTTCATCGATGCCGCGGTCGCGCGGTTGCGCGCGAAACTGTCGTACACGAACATCGGATTCGCGCTGGCTCCGCTGGAGTTCACCATTGCGGAGCTACGTGATCTGTTCGGTGCCGCACTCGGCTACGAGCTCGGCGCCACCAATCTCACCCGCGTCCTGACCCGCAGGCACGTGATCGACCCTACCGAACGGCGAGCCAGCCCCGGCCAGAGCGGCGGCCGTCCTGCGACCGTCTACAAGTTCGTAGCCCGCGAGCTGACCGTCACCGACCCGTTCGCAGTACTCCGCCCACCACGCTGACGCCGGCGTAGGTGGTACGGGCGAGGTACGGGCAGAGCGGCAGCAGCGACGGTTCCTAGGCTCGACCGCTTGATCTCGAACGTCCCACTGAGAGGAACTCACGTGCGCAAAAAGCTCGTCGGCATCCTGGTCGCGGTCACGGTCCTGTTCGGCGGTTCCGTCCTCGCCGAGCCGGCTTCGGCGGCCACCGCCCCCTGCCGGCAGAACATCTACGGTCCGGGCGGCACCGGCTCCTGCGTGAAGGCGATCCAGAGCCTCGCCAACGTGCTGTCCATCAGCAACTCCGGCCGCAGCGAAGCCGGCCCGATCGCCATCGACAGCATCTACGGCGATCAGACGATGAACGCCATCCTCAAGATCCAGCGCGCCGCCCGCGCCGCGAACCACCCGAACACCAAGGTCGACGGCTGGGTCGGTGCCCAGACCTGGACGGTCCTCTGCTACTACGGCGCGTTCTGGGGCGACGACACCAAGGCCAGGGACGCCTACCGCTGGGCCAAGTCCTACGCCTGCTGACGTACGGCGTCGGCACCGCGGTCTCCTGACGCCGGTTCGAGGACGACGACGGGGATCTGACGGTCGGTGCGTTGCTGGTAGCGCCCGTACCCTGCGTGGATCTTGACGATCTTCTCCCACAGCGCCACTCGCTCCGGGCCGGTCGCGGTGCGCGCGATCAGGGTGCGGGTCGTCCCGCGCAGTATGACCTGGACTTCGGGATCGGCGCGCAGGTTGTGGTACCACGCGGGATGCCGGTCGTCGCCGCCGAACGAGGCCACCAGTACGACGCGGCCGTCCTCGACGATCGGCGCTGTCAGGATGGTGGTCCGTCGCTGCGCCGTCTTCCGGCCGATGGTCACGAGCCCGACCACCGACATACCCGCGGCCCGGCCGAACACCAGCCCCTTCGACCGGAAGAACACGGCCCCGTGCAGCGTGGTAAAGGCTCTGTAGAGCGCGTCCTTGGCTCGCATCATGATCACATCAGTATGACGGCGTCCGGATGCCCGCAGGGCTCTCGTAAGCACTGTGATGACATAACGTCACGTCAAGCGTCGGCCAGGGCCGTCGCCGAGTCGCGGACGACAAGCTGGGGCTCGGGATCGGTGATGATGCCGCCGATGCTGGGGCGTCCCGCCATCAGCTCGTACAGCGCGTGGACGCCGGCCCGGCCGAGCTCGTACATGGGCATCCGGACCGCGGTCACGGCGGGGCGCAGGTGTTCCATCAGGCCGACGTCGTGGATCCCGACGACAGACAGCTGGTCGGGTACGGCGATGCCGAGGTCCCGGGCGGCGGCCAGTACCCCGACGGCGCTCATGATGTTGTTCACCACGACCGCGGTCGGCGCGGCCGGCAGCTGCAGAGCCTGTCGCAGCCCGTCGGCACCGGCCTGCTCACCGAACCCGGTGGCCAGGTGCGGCGCCGGTTCCAGCCCGGCCTGCTGCATCTCCTGCTGATACCCGAGGTAGCGCTGCCGGAACGCGTGTCCGGTCGCCCCACCGATGAAGACGATCCGGCGATGGCGCAGGTTGAGCAGGAATCGGGTCGCGATCTCGCCCGCGCGGCAGTCGTCGATGCCGACCCAAGGGTGGTCCTGGGCGTAGTCCAGGCTGAGGATCGGCTTGGGATGGGAGCGAAGCTCGGCCATCACGTCGTCGTCGAACAGCCGGTCATCCCGGATCAGGATGCCGTCGACGGTGCCCTGGCTGAGCAGCCGGGTGACGAACTGGCTGCCTGAGCGCATCGTCTCGGCGTCGCCGAGCAGGACGGTCCCGCCGCGCTCGGCCGCGGCGCCGTAGACGCCGCGCAGCAGGTGGGTGTAGACGGGATTGTCGAGCTTGTGGAGGATCAGCGCGATCATGCCGGTGCGGTTGAGCCGCAGGGACCGGGCCGCTTGGTTGGGCTGGTAGTCGAGGTTCTCCATCGCCTGGATGACCCGCGCACGGGTGGCCTCGCTCATCCGGGTGTGGGTCGTGCCGTTGATCACGGCCGACACCACCGCGACCGATACCCCCGCTGTGCGGGCGATGTCCTGTTGCGTTGCCACGCTTGCGCGCCTCCCTCGAACCGTTGACGTGACGTCTCAACCAAGCCTACGGTGAATTAACGATACGTCACCTAAGTGGCCCCGGCCCGGAACCAGGCCACTCTCACGTGTCACAAGGAGATGGGATGCAACGGAGACTTCCTCGGCGGAGCACTCGCCGCCGTGCCCATGCGTGGGCTGCGACGACAGTTGCGCTGGCTCTGATGGTGACGGGTCTGTCGCCGGCCCGGGCCGCCACGACCGACATGTCGGATCTCGGTGAGCTGCTCGACATGACGCGTCCGGGGCTCGCCCGCGTGGCGGCGGAGCTTGCCGCCGGCGATGAGGCGGGCGCCGCGACCGAGCTCAAGGTCTACTACGCGGGCCGCACGGGCATCGAGTACCCGGGTGTGGGCGGGGGAGGAGGCGGCGACGCGACCGCCGACGAATTGGCGGCGGGGACCTTCCGGTTCGGCACCGTGACCCGTGACTTCTACGACGATGCCGCGCAGCGGATCGACGTGGACTGGGCGGATACCTGGGGCGGGACGGAGACCGCCCCAGGGAGCGCACAGGTTCTGATGAGTGACTTCGCGTTCATGTCGACGCTGACGAGCGCTTATCTGAAGGAGAGCGACCCGCAGAAGCGTGCGGCGTACGCGTCGGCGTGGATGGACATCTCACTGGACTTCTTCGCCGACAATCCGAGCTGGCCGCAGAACCGCAACCTCTCGGGCGGCAAGCGGCTGACCCAGCTCGTCAGTGCGTTCTCCGTGTTCCGCACGGAGCCGAGCATCGACGCGAATGACCTCGTGGCGTACCTGTCCGGCGTGCACGCGACGACGGATCTCCTCGCGACTGCACTGCAGATCCATGTCGGAAACAACTGGTATGTCTCGATGGCCCGCGCGATCTACGTCACTGCGGTCTATCTGCCCGAGTTCACGGCGTCCTTCGTCTGGGAGCCGTTCGTGGTGCGCTCTGTCGAGCGGTTCCTGCGCGCCTGGGTGAAGGGCGACGGCGTCTACCGCGAGCCGACGTTCAACTATCAGGCCTACGTGGCGGATCTGATCAACACGATGATCGAAGTAGCGGATGCCAACGGGCGAACCCTTCCCGACGGGATCGTTCAGTCAGCGGATTGGATCGCGGATGCGCTGTTCGCGACCCGTCAGCCGAATCTCGAGACCGCGCTCGTCGGTGATTCTCCGAACACGGACGCGGGCGAGAGCGCGATTCGGACGACCGGTGAGCGTAATTCCTGGTCCGACTTCACCTGGGTCGCCTCCGGGCGCACCGAGGGCACCGTCCCGACGCTGTCGTCCACGGTGTTTCCGATCAGCTATGCGGTCCAGCGGTCCGGGTGGGACGCCGACGCGCGGTACATGCTGATCAACAACCAGAACTCCAGCTATACGGCCTCCCATCGGCATCCCGACGACCTCAGCCTGGTGATGGCGGCGTACGGGCGTCCGCTGATCGTCGACCCCGGAGCGGGGGACTACAGCGCGACCCCGACGAACGACTGGATGCGCCGTACGACCGAGGCGCACAACACCATCGAGGTCGACGGACAACCGCAGCCCGCCGGCCTGCCCCGCTCGACGTCGCTGTGGCGCTCGAACGCGGGCCTCGATATCTACCGCGGTCAGACGCAGGCCTACCGGCCGATCGCGCACGATCGCGTCGTCTACTTCGTCAAGCCCGGCTTCTGGGTCGTCTCCGACGACCTCACGGGTGCCACCGGCGCGCACGACTACCGGCAGCTCTGGCACTTCCCTGGCGATCCGGTCACCGTCGACCCGAACACGAACGTCGCCACGGTCGGGTTCGACACGGTGCCCGGCGCCGCACCGGTTGCCGGCGTGCAGCTCGTCCCCGTGGCCCCGGCCGAGGCCGATCTCACGTCGAAAGTCCACGAGAACGGCGCCGTGCGCGTGGGCGAGCAGGTTCTCACGGACGTCGACTACCTGTCGTACGACTGGTCCACTACCGGCGCCACAGGACTGGACACGGTCGTAGTTCCCGGCAAGGCCGGCGCCGCGCCCTCGGTCACGGCGTCGCGCATCGAACTGCCCCAGGTGGATCACTCCGTGGCCAGCGCGATGGAGATCGACCTGCCGAAAGCGACCGGCCGCTTCTACCTGTCGCGCGAGGCGATTCCCTCGTCGAGGCAGTTCGGGGCTGCCGCGACCGACGCCGAGACCGCCTACCTCGAGCGTGCCAAGAGCGGCGGGCTGACGCGGTACGCGCTGACCCAGGGATCGTCGCTGGCCGACGACGGGGACACCGTCATCGAAGCCTCCGGAGTTGTGTCCGATGTCAGTGTGGAACTGCGGGGTGCTACCGCCCAGATCTCGCTGGGGGACCCCTTCACCGGCACCCTTTCGATCAACGCGCCGAAGGCACGCGCGGTGAAGATCAACGGCACCCCGACCGCGTTCACCCGCACCGGCAACCTCGTCACCGTCTCGGCCAAGGCGGCCTTCGCCCCGAAGCCGTTGCTCAACGAGGAGTTCACCGACGCGAGCCTGGACAGCACCGTCTATGACTTCAATGGCTCCCTTGACGGCTGGACGCCAGTGCAGGGAACCTGGACGCTGGGCGGCGCGCAGCCTGACACGCAACTGGTGCAGACCTCGAGTACGGACACGCAGTCGTTGGCTGTGCAGCAGGACGTACCGGACGACGCGGTCGTGACTGCCGACGTCGTTCCGGGGACACGAAACCAGACGACGGCAACGACCGGTCTCGCGTTCCGCTACCACGATTCCCGTAACTACTACCGGGCCGATGTTGTCAGTACTTCGGGCGGCGCGAAGCTGCGGCTCGTGAAGGTTTACAACGCGACGTCTACGCTTCTCGCGGAGACGGAGCTGCCCGTCAACGCAGACAGCGCGCACACGCTGACCGTCTCCGCAGTCGGGAAGCATCTGACCGCCGCTGTGGGCAACACGTCGATCTCCGCAGACGACACGCAATTGCCGACGGGTGGTGCCGCCGCCTCCACGAACGGCCGGGCCGCGGCCTTTGACAACATCACGATCAAGGAAGGGCTCGACCAGGCCAACTGGCGGGGCATCGCAGGAAAGGTGTCTGTCAACTCGGGTCAGTTGAAGCTCACGCCTACCGATGGCAGGGCGCACGTACTGGCCGACTCGACACTGCCGTCACGCTTCTCCGAGACGTGCGACTATGTCGCGCGGGCCACGGTCACGATCAATGGATCCGTCGGCACCGCAGGCATCTCGCTGCGAGACACCTCGGACTCCTATGGGTACCGGATCCACCTCGGCAAGACGAGCAGTAGAACTCAGTACGCGAGTATCGTCCGGGAGGCTCACGCGTCGGGTCCGGTCACGGTGGGCACGGTATCCCTCAGCAACCCGTTGACAGGTCCCGTCGAACTTGGTGCAGCGATTCACGGTGACCGAATCACCGTCACGTTGAACGGCGTTCAGATCCTGGAGGGTCGCGACACCGTTGTCCGGAACGGCGGCGTTGGGCTCTACGCATCCACGGAGAGCACGTTCAAGAACGTCACTGCCGCACGCTCCTGCGAGCGAAAGCGAGTCCGTCCAAGTGTTCCGCGTTGATCGGTGTCGAGGGCGGGTGCGGTTACGCTGGCGGCATGACCACGCTCAAGGACGTTGCGCAGCGGGCCGGGGTGTCCACGGCCGTGGTCTCCGCGGTGATCTCCGGGGCCCGCGGCAACGTCCGGATGAGCGAGGCGACCAGGCTGCGCGTCGAGCAGGCGATCCGGGACACGGGCTATCGCGTCAACCACGCCGCGAAGTCGCTGCGACAGTCCAGGTCGGGAGTGATCGCAGCGGTGGTGCCGAAGATCGCGAACCCGGTCTTCGAGTTGGCGATTCGTGGCATGCATGCGGCCGCCGAGGAACACGGCGACGTGCTGTTGCTGGCCGACGCATTGTGGATCGAGCCGGGCAGCCACCTGATGAGCCGGATCGTCGGCACGGGCATGGTCGACGGGGTGTTGTTGCGGTCCACCCAATGGGGGACCGAGACCGCTGAGGAACTCACCAAGCGGTCGATCCCGTACGTGATCCTGCAGAACCCGCGACCTGACGACTCCGTGTCGGTGTGGATCGACGACGCGGCCGGGATCGGTCTGGCCACGACGCACCTGCTGGGTCTCGGGCACCGCCGCATCGCACTGGTCGGCGGCCCCGTCGTACCGATCGCCAGTAGCGTCCGGGTCGACGGCTACCGCTCGGCGTTGCGGGCAGCGGGTGTGCGTTTCGACCGGTCGCTGATCAAGCAGGTCGGCTACGAGCCGCCGGACCTGGCGGCCGCGACGCGCGAGCTCCTGGGCTCGGCCCGGCCGCCGTCCGCGCTGATCATCGACAACATCGTCGCGGCACCGGGAGCGATCGCGGCGATCATCGATCTCGGCCTGCGGATTCCCGCCGATCTCTCGATCGTCGTGTACCAGGATCTGCCCATCGCCGACGCCATGCGGCCGGCACCGAGCACCGTCCGGATGCCTGTGCAGCAAGCCGGAATGCGTGCCTATACGACACTGCGCGGGATGATCGGTGGCCGCCGCGTCCAGTCGGCTTTGGTGACGCGGCCGGCGCCGAAACTGATCGATCGAGGATCCACAGCGCCGTACGCCGGCTGAGCACCCACCTGCTGAGGGATCACTGTCAGCGCCTTTGCGAGATCTTGATTAATCGATGAATCACCGGCATGATGCTCGCCGTAGCTCCCGAATCGACCGTAGGCCCACCGCTGCTCGGGATGGGCTGGACAGGGAATTCTTCATGGTTCACGTCGTTCTCGTCTCCGGCTGGCAAACCGTCAACATCGGCGACGTTGCCCATACGCCAGGCGCGCTGCGAGCCTTTCAGCGCTACGCACCGGACGTGAAGCTGACGTTGTGGGCTCGCAGCATCGACGAGAGCGTACGGCGGATGCTCGGCCGCTACTTTCCGGACGTCGAGATCGTCGAGGACCGGGTCGTGTCCGGCGAGCCCCTCAGCCCGGAGCTGGAGCGGTTGTTTGCTGAAGGCGACCTTTTGGTCCATGGGTCGGGGCCATCACTCGTTGCCCAGGTGGAGGTCGCCGAATGGCATCGGCGGACCGGAAAGCCGCATGGCATTTTCGGGGTGACAGTAGATCCGCTCCGGCCGTACGGCTCGACGCTGGCCCGGGCGGCGAGCATGGTCAGCGCGATCGACGGTGACCTGCTCACCGAGCTCGAGCGCGAGGTGCTCGACACGGCCGCGTTCGTCTACTGCCGGGACTCGTTGACCGAGAGGTTCCTGGCCGGCCAGGACCTCGGGGCACCCACGATCGCGTTCGGTCCGGACGCCACCGTGATGTTCGACGTGGTCGACGACGGCGACGGCCAGGCGGTCCTCGCGGAGTACGGGTTGAAGCCCGGACGCTTCCTGTGCGTCGTGCCGCGGCTGCGTTTCACGCCGTACCACCAGATCCGGAACTATCCACCCGCGGCCGAGGATGTTCGCCGGACGGCCTACAACGCCGGCTATCTGAAGTCCGACTTGGACGTTCTGCGGCAGACCGTGATCGGTTGGGTGCGAGCCACTGGCGAGCCGGCGCTCGTGGTGCCGGAGATGAGCTACGCGATGGAAGTCGCCGAGGCCGAGTTCGCGGGGACATTCCCTGCCGACGTGGCCGACCTGGTCCACATCCTGCCGCGGTTCTGGGACCTGACCGAGGCAGCCGCGGTATACCGGCGGGCCGGCGCGGTCGTGAGCATGGAGTGCCACTCACCTCTGATCGCGTTGGCGGAAGGTAGTCCGTCGGTCTACCTGCGTCAGCCGACCGACACGATCAAGGGCCAGATGTACAACGACCTCGGCCTGCCGTTTGTCGAGCTGGGGCCTGGGGCCGAAGCTGAGGCCGGGCAACTCCTGCGGAAGATCGTCGACGACCGGCCGGCCGCGGCCGAACGCGCCGAGGAGACGCGGGACGGCGCGCAGGAGCGCGTGCGGGGGATGGTCGAGGCCGCCATCGCAGCGGTCGGCAGCAGGATCCGCTGATGTCGTCGGGGATCAAGGTGCGGCCGGGGGCGGGCGCAGATCCCGGTGCGCCTGCCGCCCGCGAGACTCGCCTCCGCGGGCAGCTCGCGGCCCGGTGGCACCGGGACCGGGTGCTGCTCGTGCTCGCGGTGCCGGGAGTGATCGTCCTGGTGGTGTTCCACTACCTGCCGCTGCTGGGCAACGTGATCGCCTTCCAGGACTACCAGCCGTTCCTCGGCATCAGCGGATCGGATTTCGTTGGCCTGAGCAACTTCTCGGTCATCTTCGACGGTGACGCGGAGTTCCTGAACGCGCTCGTGAACACCTTGATCATCACGATGATCCAGGTGCTGTTCGTGTTCCCGTTGCCGATCGCGCTGGCCCTGGTCCTCAACTCGATGCTGAACGAACGAGCCAAGCGGCTGACGCAGTCGATCCTCTACCTGCCGCACTTCCTGTCCTGGGTCATCGTCGTGGCGTTGTTCCAGCAGATGTTCGGCAACGGCGGAATGCTGAACGAGTGGCTGCGTTCCGCGGACCTGGGATCCTTCCGGATCATCGGCGTACCGGAGCTGTTCAAACTGCTGATCACGTCGCAGGTGATCTGGAAGGACACCGGATGGTCGACCATCATCTTCCTGGCCGCGCTCTCCAAGGTCGACCTGAACCTGTACGAGGCGGCGGCGATCGACCGGGCCGGCCCGCTTCGGCAGCTGTGGCACGTCACGCTGCCCGCGATCCGGCCGGTAATCGTACTGCTGCTGATCCTGCGGCTGGGTGATTCGCTCACGGTCGGTTTCGAGCAGATCCTCCTGCAGCAGGGTCCGGTCGGCGCGCAGGCTTCCGAAGTGCTCGACACCTACGTCTACAACAACGGGATCATCGGCGGGAACTGGGGTGTCTCGGCCGCGGTCGGCCTGGTGAAGGGTGTCGTCGGCGTGGTTCTCGTACTCGGGGCGAACCGGCTCGCCCACGCCATGGGGGAGCGGGGGGTGTACTCGAAATGACCGGACTGCTGGAGACCACCGCTGAACGCCGGGCTCGGCGCAACCGTCAACCGGCGCCGGACGAGCGGCCTGCCTGGATGGGACGGCAACCTCGCTGGGCGACCGCGGCGCGCGGTGGACTGCTGACCGTCGCCTGCCTCGCGGTGATCGTCCCGTTCGTCGCCGTCGTGATGACGAGTCTGGCGCCGCAACGCGACATCAGCGCACGCGGTGGACTTGTCCTCTTCACCAGCGAGCCGTCGCTCGCGGCGTACCGGGCCGTTCTGTCGGGCGGAGTGGTGACGCGGGCCCTCAGCGTGTCGGTCGCGGTCACCGCTGTGGGCACCGTCCTGTCGCTGGCCTGCACCATCATGCTCGCGTACGCCCTGTCGCGGCCGGGATCCCTGTTGCACAAGCCCATCCTGCTGATGACACTGTTCACCCTCTTGTTCAATCCGGGCATGATCCCGATGTACCTGATCGTCAAGCAGCTCGGCCTGATCGACAACCTGGCGGCGTTGATCCTGCCGGTGGTGGTCAACGCCTTCAACGTGATCGTGATGCGGTCCTTCTTCCTCGAGCTTCCCAGTGAGCTGACCGAGTCGGCGAAGATCGACGGGGCCGGCGAACTCCGGATCCTCACCTTCATCGTCCTGCCGCTCTCGAAGGCCGTCGTCGCGGTGGTCGGCTTGTTCTACGCCGTCGCCTACTGGAATGCGTTCTTCTCTGCCCTGCTCTACCTGCCGTCGCCGGAGAAGTGGCCGCTGCAGCTGGTCCTGCGAACGTTCGTCGTGAACCAGACGCCGCTCGGTACGGACGAGCTCTCGGCGTCGACCGAGTCGCTGCCACCCCAGGCATCGATCCAGATGGCGATTCTGGTCATGTCCGTCATCCCGATCCTGATCATCTACCCGTTCATCCAGAAGCACTTCAGCAAGGGACTTCTGATCGGCGCCGTCAAAGGCTGATCGACCGGACGCCCGCCTTGAGGAGGGAACCGTAACCATGGATGCGCTTTCGCGCCGTACGTTGCTCAAAGGGCTGTCCGCGGCAGCCGTCGCCGGTGCCACCGGATCAGCTCTCGGCTGTTCTGCCAAGACGACGACGGGAACTTCCGGCCGAATCGGAGCGGACATTCTCCCGACGTTCGCCCAGGCCGGGAAGGCCGAACCCGCGCTGAAGAGCGCAAGTCCGCTCGGTATGAGCGGGTACTTCGAGTACCCGCCGAGTCCCGTCGCGGCGGTCCGTACGCCCCCGCTGTCGGGTGGCCAGATCTCCGCACTCACCTACACCTTCGACCCGGTGGCGCCCGGCAAGTCCGACAATCCGCTGTGGCAGGAGGTCGACAAGCGACTTGGTGGAAAGCTCGACATCACGTACGCGCCGGCGGCTGACTACGCTCAACGGTTCGCGACGACCGTGGCCGGCGGAGATCTGCCCGACCTGGTGTCGATCTACGGTTCGGTGCAGCAGCTGCCCGCGTTGCTGAAGGCAAAGTTCACCGACTTGACCGAGTACCTGTCGGGCGATGCCGTCAAGGACTATCCGAACCTGGCGGGTCTGTCCACCGATGCGTGGCGCAAGACCGTGTACGGCAACGCCCTGTGGGGAGTGCCGATCGCCCGGGTACCGATCCCGTCGGTCGCCTGGATCCGCGCAGACCTCGTCGCCGGTACCGGACTGCCCGCACAGCCCAAGGACATCGGAGAGTTCAAGGCGCTGCTGAAGGGGCTGACCAACGAGCGCAAGTCCCGCTGGGCCTGCGGCGATCCGGGCAGCACCCTGACCATGATCGCCGCTTCCCTGGGCATCCCCGGCAGCTGGATCGAGGACGGCGGGAAGTTCACCTCCAACATCGAACTCGAGGCGTACGAGAAGGCGCTGGCCGACACCCGCGAGCTGGCCGACGCCGGCGTCTTCCATCCGGACGGACTGGTTGCGTCCAACAACCAACGCAACGACTGGTTCACCAACGGGACCACCCCGATCGTCTTCGGCGGGTACGCCGGCTGGAGCAAGTACGAGATGTGGGGAGCCGAGGTGCCGGGCTTCAAGCTCGGGTCTCTGCCGATGTTCGGGTACGACGCGGCGAGCAAGCCCGTACATCCTCGGGGGAGTGCGGCTCAGGCGTTCACCGCTGTCACCCAGGCCGAACCGGACCGTGTCCGCGAGGTGCTCCGGGTACTCGATTGGCTCGCCGCGCCGTTCGGATCTTCCGAGTACCTCCTGCGCACCTTCGGGATCGAGGGGCAGACGTTCAAGTTCGAGGGCAGCGACCCGATCGTGAACTCGCGCGGCCAGAATCTGCGCCTGGTGCCGTTCGGGTACGTCTGTGGACCGACCCAGGTCATCTACGACCCGGGACGGCGCGACGTCACCCAGGCCCGCTTCGACTACCAGGAAGCCGCGCTGCCGATCCTCGCCGCTGATCCGACCCAGGGCCTGTACTCCGAGACCGATGCCGCCAAGGGCCTGCAGTTGGGCAAGGACCTGACCGATACACGGAACGGCATCCTGGCCGGACGCGCACCCGTATCGAACTGGAAGGCCGCCGTGACCAAGTGGCGCAACGGCGGAGGCGACAAGATCCGGGCCGAGTATCAACAGGCCTTCTCGGAGGCGGGACCCAAATGAGCCGTCAGTTGGTGACCCGAGCCGACGAGTTTCTGGCTGGGCGGCCGTATTCCATCATCGACCGTGAGCCGTCGGACTGGGCCGGAGACGCCCGCGACTACTACTCGGTCGGCAACTACTCCTGGCCGAATCCGGAGACAGCCGACGGCCTGCCGTACATCAGGATCGACGGCCGGCGGAACTCGGACTCGTTCAGCGATCGCTACGACAAACGGCGGTTCCGGCAAACGGTCGCGGCCGTCAACACCCTGGTGCAAGCCCACGTCCGAACCGGCGAGGCACGCTACGCCGATGCCGCGGTCGAACGTCTCGAACGCTGGTTCCTGGACCCGGCGACAGCGATGCGCCCCAACTTCGCTCACGCTGCCGCGCTGCCCGGTCAGCACGACGGCGCGGCGATCGGGCAGATCGAGGCGACGCTCCTGACCGACCTTGTGGATCACGTCGACCTGCTGGTGAGGGCCGGACGATTCACCGAACGTCTCCCGCTCCTGCAGGACTGGTTCGCCGAGTTGACCAGCTGGATGCGGTCGAGCGAACTCGGCCGGCAGGAAGAACTGATGACCAACAACCACGGAGTTTGGTGGGACGCGCAGGTACTGCGCTATCTGCAGTTCGTCGATGATCGGACCGCGCTCACCGAGATCCTCGATCGGTTCGACATCCGGCTGCGCCAGATCGCTCCCGGTGGCGCGCTCCCGAGAGAACTGGCTCGTCCCGACTCGTTGCTGTACACCACCTACTGCCTGCGAGCTTTCGCCGTCTGCTGTCGGGTTGCAGCTGCTGAAGGCCGCGACCTCTGGAACGCGCCCGCCGAACCCGGCTTCGGCAGTTTGCGCGACGCGTTCCAGTTCTGGGCCGAGCACGGCAACGACGACCGCCGATGGATCTGGCCCCGGGTGCTCCCGGATCTCGACCGCACCGCCCTGTGGCTCGCCGACGAAGCCGCCGCCGTCTATGAGACCCCTGACCTCGCAGCGTTCGCAGAAACTCTGCGAAGGCGAGACCTACCCGCCCCCGAGATCCCGTCAACCGCAGCCATCTCGGCTGCGAACTCCTCTGATGCTGCGGGCGAACGAAGCATTTCCCTCTAAGTAAGGAGTGACACAGATGCAGATCTCAGCCCCTGGTCGACTTGCCCGAAAGACGATGGCTCTCGCCGTGGCGGCAACCCTGAGCGCCTCGGTGGGTATCGCCGCAGTGACGAACACACGACCCGCCAGCGCGGCAGCAACGGTCCCCAGCTACTCGATGGGTATCGAAGGTGAGACCTTCACGATCGAGAACGCCGCTGCGTGCAGTGCGACGATCGGCGCCGGCGGCAACCTCCTGGAGGGCGGACGCTGGTTCCCTGGCAAATGTCAGGGAGCGGGACAGGCACCCCAGATCACCGGGACCTCGGACGCGCGGGCGTTGACGTTCCGCACGGACAAGGACTTCAGGTACGAAGGCGCCATCATTGAGGACCCCGCCAAGAACACCTGGAAGGACGCTGCTGGAAACACCCTCCGGGACCGCTCGGAGCTGGCGACGCCGTGGGAACTGCCGTTCCACACCGACGTGTGGGTCGGGTTCGACGTTCGCATCCCTGCCGGTGTCGATGACGTGACGGGCAGCGGGGCGTACCTGCTCCAGCTGTGGCAGTGCACCGCGAACCCGATCGGCGGCGTACGCATCCAGTCAGGCGCCGGCAACGGACACAACGTCCAGTTCGTGCGCCGCGGCGAGGAGCCGGGGACGGACTACAACACGTCGATGGCGACCAAGAGCGTCGGGACCGACGAGTGGCATTCCTTCGTCATCAAGTATCACGTGGAGCCCTACCACGACGGCGCGCCGAAGGGGAGCATCGCGGTGTACCACAAGAGAGTCGGAGCGACCACCGTCGAGGAGAAGCTCTTCGAGCAGGACGAGTACTTCGGCTACGCGACGCGTTCCAGGTGCGCTGATGACTCCTTCAAGAACGAGTTCAGGATCAAGTTCGGCATGTACAAGGACTACCAGCCGGGCACGACGTTCCGTTCCGACTTCCGGAACATGAGGATCGGCGCCACCAAGGCGGCGGTGCAGCCCTACAACCGCGGTTGACTCCGGCTGTTACGTCTTCGGAGTTTGTGTGCGACAAAGACGGTCCCGACTCCAGCAGTCGGGACCGGCCGCGAGGCTGGTTCGCTCGATCTCGGCGTGGCTTCAGGAGTCCTGGGAGTAGATGAGGGCTGTGTACGGCGGGAGCGCGACGCCGGCGCTGCACGGCATGCCGTCGCGGGGTGTATCGCTTGCGACCGTGTCGAAGGTGTCGTGGGCTCCGAAGTCGGGGCTGTAGCCCTTCCAGTCGGTGTTGCAGCGCAGGTGCCAGGTCCCGGCCCTCGGGAAGCCGATGCGGTAGTCGTCGTACGCGCGGTTGGCGAGATTGGCGATGACGACGACGTCGTCCCGTGGACCGCCGGCGTCCCAACGATGAAAGGCGAGGACTTTGCCGGACTCGTTGATGTGGTGGACGTTGACGAAGGGGCCGCGGAGGCCGCGGGTTGTTTGCTGTTGGTCCCGGCGCAGGGCGATGAGGTCGCCGTACAAGCTGAGGATGCCGGCGTAGGTGTCCGCTTTCGTCCAGTCCATGGGGTCGGTGTCACGGAACCACTCGTCCTCGAGCAACTCCTGGCCTTGGAAGATCATCGGGATCCCGGGCGAGGTGAAGACGAGCGCTGCGCCGAGTGTCGATCGTTTCCGCGCGTACCAACTGCCGGGGTCTCCGGGCGTGATCTCCTGCGGTAGGCGGGCGTGGCCGTTGGCGACCTCATCGTGTGATTCGGTGTAGATCACGCGCCGAAGCCAACCTCCGCTGTAGGCATGGCTGACTGCGTCGCACACCGCCTGTGTACTGCGGTCCGCGTCGTCGGTCTCGGTCAACGCGCGGCGGACCGGGTGCACGAAGGCCGCATCCCATTGGCTTCCGAAGCCGGCGCCGTCGTTGCGTGTCACCCAGTCGTTGTCCTGCAGGTCCTCGGCGATATGGAGTTTCCACGGCTGCCGAGCGCTGGTCTCGCCGGTGATGCGCTGCATCAGCCCCCAGCCGTCGGGGATGTCCCCGGACGAATCGTTGCCACCCCACCGATTACGGATGAGGGCGGTCGCATCCCAGCGCAGCCCGTCGATGCGGAACTCCTCCAGCCACATGCGCGCGTTGTCGGCAAGGTACTGACTGACCTCCGGGCGGCCGTAGTCCGGCCTGGTGTCTCCGAAGGGAGTCTTGCGGCGGTCGTCGTTGTAGAAGTAGATGCCGCCGCCGTCACCCTCGTGCCAGCCGTCGAATCGCCAGATGTCGAGGTCTTGTGGACCCAGATGGTTGTAGACGACATCGATCAACACCGCGATATCACGTTCGTGGGCAGCGCGAATGAGTTGCTTCAGCCGGCGCGGTCCGCCAAAGACGCCTTCGACCGCGAAGATGTGGGCCGGGTTGTATCCCCAGGAGAAATCGCCCATGAATTCGCTGGCCGGCATGAGTTCGATGGCGCTCACACCGAGGTCGGACAAATGGTCAAGCTTGGCCTCGACGCTGTCGAAACTGCCCGGCGGGCCGCCGACGGTGTCGTTGTACGTGCCGACGTGCAATTCATAGATCACCAAGTCGTCCCAGGACGGTGTGCGGTAATCGTGCTGTCCCCAGTCGAAGTCGGTCGTGGTCACAATCGACCTGCCCGCTGAGTGCGTGAGTTCGCGGGCGTAGGGATCGTTGCGTTGCTGGGGATCCGCGCCGCCCAGTTGAAACTTGTAGTGGGCGCCCGCGACGACACCGCCGACGTCGGCTGACCAGAGGCCCGCTGGGTCGGCCGCAAGCGCGACGGTCGCGTCCGCGCCCTCTGGTCCGAGCACGACGGAGACGTCGGTCGCATGGGGCGCCCACACGCGGAACGTCACCCCACCGTCGTAGACAGTGGCGCCCATTCCAGCGCGGCCCGACGGTGCGAGGCTGACGCGGATTCCGCTCATTTCTCCTCCTGGCTGATCGCATTTATGGTCACCATACGCGTGGTTGACAGTGGTGCGACTCACGAGCGCGGCGGCGGCAGTAATTGAAGCGAATGTTTCTATTTTGGGAGAGAAGGTTCATGGCTGAAAACGAGGGCGAATTCACCTTTGGCCAATTACGGTCGATGATTGCGGAACAGCAACTGGGATCGCCACCACGTCGCGGACACGTCCGCGGCGTGCGTGTGGCAAGAAACGCGAACGGCGGCACGACTCAGAGCACCGAGTGGCCGGCGGGCAGACGCTAGCCTTCGGGGGAGGAATCGATCACGGCCTCTGGAGGGACATCGTGGCGAAGAAGCAAGCCGACCCATTGCCGCAGCACACGGTCGAAGAGATTCGCGCCGCGTGTGAGGCTCCGCTCCCCGCGGGCGTGACGATGGTCCTGATGAAGAAGACCGTTACCGGACTGCACGTCCACGAGGGCGGTGTCTCGGTCCTCGAGCGCCCCGACCGTCCATGGCGTCAACTGCCCGTGGTCACGAGGGTGTCCCGCGGCCTGTTCATCCGCAGCCGCATCAGGCTCCGGTTCGCCGACGGGAGCAAGGCGACGGTGCGCCCGTACAAGGCTAAGTTGCGGTGTCTCCTCGAGACTGGCAAGCGCGACAGCTTGAACTTCTCCTCACCGGGCAGCGGCGATGCCCGCAGCAACGACTCGGCCCTGGACAGCCTCGCCGCCATCTTCGTGATCCTGGTGGCGGTGGTGATGTTCCCGATCTCGCTGGTGATGCTGGCTCGCGAGATGTTCGGTATCTCCGCGCGGGCGAAGCAGGCGGCACTACTGTTGCCGCAGTTGCGGGCCGTCGCCCAGGCCAAGTGAACCGGCGGCCCGGCAACGCGGATTACCGAACCTGAATGGTCCGGTCATCGCGTTGCTCGCAAGACGATCACACGACGGCCGCCGTGCGAGATCCGGAGGCGCTGGCCCGCTTCCTCGGCTGAGTCGTCAGCCTTGCTTTGTCTTCGCCAGGACCTTCTTCAGGTCGGGGATGGTCGTGGCAGGGGTGATGAGCTCCTCGCGGAGCCGGGTCAGCTTCGAGCTCTTGATCCGCCACTTGCCGTCGATCTTCACATAGGTCTCGTGGTAGTGCCCGGCTCCGTGCATGCCGACCACGGGGGTGAGGTCGACGGTGTCTTCGAGCGCCCAGATCCCGTTCGCAGTAGTGGCCGAGGTCAACGTGATCTCGGGCGCTTGCACCTGGTGCACGGTGGTCTGTGACGGCTGGCCGAGCTGCTGGCGGACGAACGCGACGAACTCGTCGCCACCATGGATGACCTTGCCATGCGCTTCGGACGTGTCGCTGACGAAGTCGTCAGTGAATACCTGACGCCAGGCACCCCACTGCTTGGTGTCCAGCAAACGGCAGTACTGCGCCTTGAGCTGTTTGATCGACTCAATATCGTTGAGCGCGGCAACGTCGTACGCACCGGGCGTCACCGACGCCTGGGCATCCGCGTGGCGCGAGGTAGTGAGCTGAAGGACGCCTGCAGCCAGTACCAGTGAGCCGATCAGGAGAGCGGTCGGGAGGGTACGAATCCTCATATCTGTGTCCTTGTCCTCGTCGATTTTCTAGCGATGGCATCCCCCTCCCCGGCGATGCCATCGTGGCTGAGCCGAACCCTACTGGCATTCCCGACGAGGACGACCGGCGGCTCAGCGTTTCTGCCATGCTGACTTGGTGGAGGATGGGTTGATCGCGGGGCTTCGGTTGCCGTCTCCGGTTGTCGAGATCGGTGACGACCGGTTGAGGGCTGCGGGGGTGCGGGTTCTGCTGAAGCGGGATGATCTGATTCATCCGGAAGTGCCGGGTAACAAGTGGCGGAAGTTGAAGTACAACGTCGCGACTGCTCGGGAGTTGGGGTTCGAGACTCTGCTCACGTTCGGTGGGGCGTATTCGAATCACATCAGGGCCACTGCTGCGGTGGGGTCGTACTGCGGCTTCGGCACGATCGGCGTGATCCGGGGTGAGGAGCATCTGCCGCTCAACTCGTCGCTTCGGTACGCCGTCTCGCGCGGTATGCGTCTGATGTACGTCGACCGGACGACGTACCGGGCGAAGGCATCGGAGGCTGTGATCGGGGCGCTGCGTCAGGAGTTCGGCGACTTCTATCTGATTCCTGAGGGCGGCAGCAATGCTGACGCGGTCCGGGGATGTGCGGAGTTGCCGGCCGAGCTGGATGCGTCCGTCGACGTCGTGTTCTGTGCGGTTGGTACCGGCGGGACGCTTGCGGGTGTGGCAGCCGGTACGCGGCCGGACCAGCTGGTGATTGGGGTTCCGGTACTCAAGGGTGGGGCGTTCCTTGAGGGCGACATTGTTGGGCTGCAGGAGCAGGTGTACGGCGCGCGTACCGGGGTGTGGCGGCTTGAGTGTGATTACCACTTCGGTGGCTACGCGAAGCGGACGCCTGAGCTCGGCGAGTTCATCGACGACTTCGAGGTGCGGCACGGTGTGCGGTTGGACTGGGTGTACGAGGCGAAGATGATGTACGCACTGTTCGACCAGGTAGCGCGCGGCGCGTTTTCGAGTGGTACGACGATCGTCGCGTTGATCAGTGGGTCTGGCGAGGTGCCAGTCGCCTGAGTTGACGATGAAGTTCTTGTCCTATGACGGAGCTGGATGACACCGCCCATCAGGTGCTGCTGCCCTCCTCCGTGAGGCCCTATTGGGGTGGCTGGTCGCGGTGTCGTTGGAGGAACTCGATGATGGCTTCGGCCGCGGGTTCGGGTTCTTGTTCGGCGGGGTAGTGGCCGGATCGTTCGAGGATGAGGCCGGTTACGTGGGTTGAGAGCATGCGGAGGCCGTCCGCGACGGCGGAGCCCATCGCGTAGCGTCCTCCGATCGCGAGCACGGGCGTGTGGATCGGATTCTGTCGGAGTCGTTGGACGTCGGCGATGTCGTCGGCTCGGGATCGGTAGTAGCCGAGCCCGGCTTCCAGAGCATCGGCCGTCGTGTAGGCGTCGATGTAGGAACGGACCGTATCCGGGGCGAGCCCTGGCGGGCCGGCGCTCTGCCGGAGGAAGGTCCCGTAGTAGGCGTCTTCCCGGCCCGGGACGAGCTGTTCGGCGAGGCCGGGTGTGCGGTTGAACGGTCCGTGCCAGGACGGGTAGTGCTCAGCGCCTGGTGATGGGATGTCGATGTCGATACCGGGGAGGACCTCCTCTTCGATCACGACCCCGTTGACCGCCTGGGGCATTGCAGCGGCCAGGAGAATCGCGACCGTTCCACCCCAGTCGTGGCCTACCAGCGAGAAGCGGGCAAGTCCGCGCTCGCTGAGATCGTTGCCGAGGCGGTGCGCAAGGTCGCTCTTCCTGAATCTTGGTGTGCTCTCGGCCGGCTCGCCAAGCCCCGGCAGAGTGACCGGAACGGATGTGAAACCGCTGCGATGCAGGAGTGGTAGCAGGCCTTGCCAATGCGTCTCGGTGACCGGCCACCCGTGCAGGAGCACCACAGGCCAACCGTTCGACGAAGGGCTCATCGTCCCATCATCCCCACCACGTCGTCGGACTCAAGCGCTCGCCGGGGGCTTACGTCACGCTGCGGTCGGGCCGGTCCAGTGCCCCTGCAGGGCTTCAGGCTGTGGCGTTGTTGAGGAGTTGGATGATGGCTTGCTGTTCGAGTTTGGCTGCGTCCGAGCCTGAGCCGCCGCGGCCTGTTGTCCAGTGGGCGAGGTCGGCCGGAGTTGAGCCGTGGTCGTTCGCGAGGCGAGGATTCGCGCCCAGGCGCAGGAGTGTCTCGACGGCCGCTGAGCACCGGTTTCGGGCGGCTCGGTGCATGGGGGTGACTCCGCCCAGTGCGGCGGCGTTTGGGTCGGCTCCTGCGTCGATGAGGTATTCGATGATCGCTTGCTGGCGGTTCGGGTTCCAGTGCGTTGCGCCGGGTCCTCCGCTGACGGCTGCGTGCAGAGGTTCGGCGCCACGGCGGTTGCGGGCGCGGATGTCGGCGCCGCGCGCCACCAGGTCTTCTGCGAGCTCGACGTCGTACGCGAACGCTGCGACGTGCAGCGCCGTGTCGCCTTCGTAGACCTGGGCCTGACACTCGGTCATGAAGCTTTCTTCGCGTCGCGCCAACCGTGCCGTCGCCAACCGGGGTACGGCGTCGAGTGATGCCTTGACGACCGTGCGGTCACCCGCCGCGATGGCCACCAGCAGCCCGGCGAGGTCTTCGATGGTGGCCATAAAGGCACGCTACCTCGGCCGCGCAGGGCGCAGCGTGTACGGGCGGTCCGGTCCTGCGGTGAAATCCGGTGGTCCGGCATCGCCGGTCCCCTTACCCTTGGATCGAATTGACCGCCGCCGCGAGGGCAGGCGCTTTGACGAGTGAGGGGAGCCCGGCCGTGCGTTACCGCATCGCTGTGAGTGTTCCCCGGTCTCGGTACGACGTGATCCTGGTGTCTTCGTGTGTCAGGTGCCGGCTGCGCGGTCGGCCCCTGTCCGTGACGAACTGATCGAGCCTGTCCTGTAGGCGGCTGCATTCTGAGCGGCCGCCGGGGGTGTGGCGCCTGGCCTGACCACGGGCCAGCTTCGTCCGCGAATCGCGCTGTCCCGATCCGGATCATCGGAAAGGCCATCGGCCCCATGCGTACGAACCTTGACCACCGTCAACAGAACCACCCGCTGTCCGGCCTGCGCAATGTCGGCATTCTCGCCCATGTCGATGCAGGCAAGACCACCGTCACCGAACGGATCCTGTATCTCACCGGCACCACTCACAAGCGCGGTGAGGTCCACGACGGCACGACCGTCACCGACTTCGACTCGCAGGAACGCGATCGCGGGATCACGATCTTCGCCGCGGCCGTCAGCTGCGACTGGGACGGGCACTCGATCAACCTGATCGACACCCCGGGCCACGTCGACTTCTCTGACGAGGTGGAGCGCTCGCTGCGGGTGCTCGACGGTGCCGTCGCGCTGTTCGACGCCGTCGCGGGAGTCGAACCACAGAGCGAGTCGGTCTGGCGCCAGGCCGACCGGCACGGAGTGCAGCGGATCGCGTTCGTCAACAAGATGGACCGCCCCGGCGCCGACCTCGAGGCAGCGGTGGCCTCGATCCGCGAGCGGTTGCACGTGACCCCGCTGGTGGTCCAGATGCCGATAGGACAGGAGGCTGGCTTCAGTGGAGTGATCGATCTGATCAGGATGCGGGCGTATGTCTGGAACGACGACACCTTTGCGGAGCGTCTGGTTCCCGATGCCCTTCTGGAACAGGCGAAGCGAAGGCGTCGGCTGCTCGAGGAGGCTGTCGCCGAGCTCCACCCGGTCGCGCTGGACGAGTTCTATGCGCGGTCAACGGTCTCGGCGGAGACGCTGGCTGTCGCACTGCGGGACCTGACCCGGTCTGGTACCGGCGTGGTGGTGCTGTGCGGGTCGGCGTACCGCAACCGCGGAATCGAGCCGCTGCTGGACGCCGTCGTCGCCTATCTGCCTTCGCCACAGGAAGTGCCCGCGGTGCGCGGCATGTCGGACGGCGTCGTACAGGAGCGTGTCGCCGACCCGAGGGCGCCGTTCGCGGCGCTCGTGTTCAAGGTCAGCTCCACCGCCACCGGGCGGCTGACGTACCTACGGGTGTATTCGGGAACGATTCGGAAGGGAGACACCGTGATGGACGCGGGCGCGGGACGCACTGAGCGGATCAGCCGGATCCTGCGGGTGCAGGCAGACCAGCACGCGGAGGTCCAGCAGGCGTTCGCTGGCGACATCGTCGCGGTCGTCGGGCCGAAGTCTGCACGGGGCGGCGCCACTCTGTGCGTTCCGGCAGCACCGTTGGTGCTCGAACCGCCGGCCGTGGCCGCCCCGGTCGTTTCCGTGGCAGTCGAGGCCCGCAAGAGCGTCGACTCCGACCGGCTCATGTCGGCACTGACGCGGCTGGTCGAGGAGGACCCCTCGCTGACGGTCCGGACCGATTCCGAGACCGGTCAGACGCTGCTGTCGGGAATGGGCGAGCTGCACCTCGAGGTCGCGGTGGAGAAGGTACGTCGCGCTCACGGGCTGGAGGTCGGAGTCGGCCGGCCGCAGGTGACCTACCGCGAAACAGTCGCGCGCGGGGTGTCCGGGTTTGTGTACCGGCACGTCAAGCAGGACGGCGGGGCAGGTCAGTTCGCCCAGATCACTCTCGACGTGGAACCGCTGGAGGTAGCTGATGACGACAGCACGGAGAACTTCGTGTTCCGGTCGGTCGTCGTCGGTGGACGGGTGCCGCAGGAGTATGTCCGCGCAGTCGAGGCAGGCTGCCGGGATGCTCTGGCTGAGGGGCCCCTCGGCGGGCACCCGGTGACGGGGGTGCGTGTCACGCTGACGGATGGGGCCACCCATTCGAAGGACTCCTCGGAGATGGCGTTCCGTACGGCCGGCCGGCTGGGGCTCCGGGAAGCGCTACGCGCCAGTGCGATGGTGCTTCTGGAACCGGTCGCCGAGGTCACGGCGACCGTGCCTGAGGATGCCATGGGCGGCGTGCTCGGCGACCTGGCGGCACGGCGTGGCCGGATTTCGGGTACGACGTCGCGACCGGGAACGATGGTGATCGTCGCCACCGTCCCGCTGGCCGAGTTGTTCGGTTATGCAACGCAGTTGCGCAGCCGTACCCAGGGTCGGGGAACCTTCACCACCCGAACCACCGGCTACGTCCCGGCACCGAGATCTGAGGAAACTCCGCCCCGGTAGAAACGAGCGGAGCCCTCGCAGGTCCGTCCTCGGGCAGACCTGTGAGGGCTCGGCCTAGAGTCTGATGCTCGATGTCGCCGGCCGTCGCCACATGATTCATCCATTGGCGAGCGGTCGCGGCGTTCATGGGTGGCGGATGTAGTACTCGGTGAACTCGCGGCAGCGTCCTTCGCCGTCGAAGCGCATGATGAAGCAGTTCGCGTAGGTGCGGACGATGGGGCCGCCAGGCACTTCGCGGTAGCGCGACGCACCGGTGGCCACCACGGTGTCACCGTCGACCGCGATCGGCGAGTATTCGGCCTCGTAGGTGCCTGGTGCGTCGCGGGTGGATGCGTTGTCCGACGCGCTCTGTCCTAGCCAGGAAGCGACGACGGCGTCCCGACCGGCGATGGGCTCGTCGTACGGGTGATAGCGGTACGCGATGTTCTCGCTGAACAGGTCTGCAATGTCGCCCGGATCGTAGGACATCCACGCCTCGACGTACCGGTCGAGCCAGTCCTGAGCCGTCTTCTGATCCATCGGTCCACCCTAATCCGCGATCTCTGTCCGGAGAACGCACTGCGGTCGGCCCGTTGGTGTCCGAGGCCGTGACAATCCCGTTTCCGCGATTGAGACTGGCGTCATCGATCGGGGTCTGCTCGGTGCTTTTCGTGACTGGCGGGTCTCCAAATCGGTAGTGCACTGCCAGGGGGCAAGGGCACGTCACGACCGCGCGGTTTCGCTGGTCTGTGGCAGGCAGTAGGTGGGGAACGGGGAGGTTGGTCATGTCAGGTACGAACATGCCCGAACGCGGGTTCCAGATCAGTCGGCGTCAGGCTCTCGTGGCACTCGGGTTGGCGGGGGTTGCCGGCGTGGACGCGGTTACGAGTACGTCGAGCGCGTACGCCGGGGAACGCAACGGCGTGCCGACGATCAGCGGCCGCGTCGTGGCGGTCGGCATTCCCGGCGCGTCGGCGATCGCTCCGGTCGGCACCTTCCTGCCGGGGAGCCCGATCAATTCCAACCCGGTGCTTGCGGCCTTCACGCAGCCTGGCCGGGTGTGCGATCCGACCCGCGTCGTGGTCGGGAGCAGGTCGAACTTCGGCGCCCCGAAGGCAAACGAGGACCAGGCGGCGGGGTCGTTCCTTTCCATCGATCCGGGCAGCGCCGATCTCGCCGTACCGGCCAGGTTCGCGACCTCGGGAGGGCAGGCGTCCGCGCTGGGCGGCGCCGTCCAGATGTACAGCGCGCAGAGCCCGAACTGGCGCAACGGTGTCTACACACCCGGTGCTGTGACCGCGGACCAGACGGCCGTCGCGAACCCGCTCGGCATGTCGATCAACAATGCCTTCGGCCGGTTCTGGCCGGCCAATGCGCCGTACGGGCTGAACGGCCCCGGCTCGTCGTCGATCGCCGATCCGGACGGCCGTCCATTGAACAACGCCCTCAACCCGAGCACCGGCGGGGTCTATTTCGACGACCTCACCGGCCGCGCCCCGGCCCAGGTCATCGCGGGTGCGCTGTCGAAGGCGGCTGTCGGTACGGCGCTCATCGGGCGATCGCCCGACGGCAGCGGGCGTGCCGTGTTCGCTGTCGTCGCGGCTGACGGCAGCGTCGTCCAGGAGCACACGGTGAAGGCGCTCGACGGCATCGCTCCACCAAGTACGGCCCAGCCGCTGGTCGATCCGGTCCTGGGGTCATGACAAGGGTTACCGCGGTCGGGTCCCGGAGCCGCGACTCGGTGTCCTGATGAGCTATTCGCCTGAGCTCGTCCTGTTCGTGAGTCAGCCCTTCGACAATTCGATCAAGGTGATCACGCTGACAATCGGTGGCCCGGCAGGCAACGAGGTCTTCGTGCCCAGCGGAATGCGCACCATCAGGTCGTCCGGCTTGGATCAACCGCTCGACCTCGCTCCGGCACGGATCGAGATCGTGCATCCCGATCGGGCCAGCAACACGACGCTGCAGCCGGGCAGTGACTTCTACGTCTGCAACCGAGGCAACGACACGATCGTCCGGATGCAACAGGACGGCACGGTCGTCGGCGTCCGCAGGGTTCGCGTGGGGCCTCACTCGCTCGGCGTTGCACGGCTGAACGGCATCGCGACCTCGACCGACGGATCCAGAATCTGGGTGACCTACGTGGGCGCGCTACCCGGCAGCGACGACGACCAAGGAGGCATCCTCGAACTCCCCACCTTCTGACCCGGATTGGGTTCTTGAGGACCTGGGTGAAGTCGCGGACCGAGTTGTTGAGGCGGTAGTCGACGGCCGCCGTACGGTACTCCGGTAGGTGTACGTCGGTCTTGATCCAGAGACGATCGCGCGCCGTCGGACGCGTCGAACGGCGATGGCAAGGTCAAGGCCCTCTACGAATCCTGGAGGACGCGACAGCGCGGCTACGGAGTCGGGCGACCTGCTCCGCTCTGCGTGGCTTTAGCGTTGGTGTCCGAGGAGGAACACGCACCTTAACCACACGCCTCGAGCTAGACGCTGACCCACTTGGCCGAACCCCATGACCGCAGACTTCGGTTTGTGAGTGCACATCGGATGGTCCTGAGCGCGGAACCTCCTGCTGATAGCGCATCTGGCTGCAGTGCCCTGCTCGTAGAGTGTCAGCGCTGATGACCGGTTCGCGCTGTTCTGAGTGCGTAAAGAGATATGCCGAGGCCGGGCCGCTCGATTCCGTTGACTGCCGAACGCACACCACTGAGCGGTACTCGGGGTGAGCGTCAGGAATGCAGTGGGCACTCGCGCCAAGTAGAGTGCGGACGTACGTGGCCTGCACCGTGCTGACCAACGCTATGCCGGCTGTCCTGGGCATACGGCGTTCCTAGTTGCCGCTCGATGGTAAGTCCTGGGGGATGACAGTCGGAGTCAACACCACGTATTCGGGGGCGCCAGACGGACCTTGTGCGACGCGGGTACTTGCGACAGCGCTGATCCGGCCGTCGCCGTAGTCGATTTCGATAGTCCTTATCGGACCGTGGTGGAGTATCTCTTTCAGCGTGACCCGCAAGTCCGGATCTCTGCCGGCATCCGAGTGAATGGACGCGGCGGCGAGTCTGATCACGCCATGATCGGTCGGGTGAATGGGACCGATGACAGCGTGCTCACGTCCACCAGTTCCGATTGCGAGTTGGACATCTCCAGGGACACCGGCGTCGAACGGAGGCCTCAGTTCGCTCTCAAGGCGATTGACGTAGCTCTGGACGCAGCCGTCGCCGTCGACCGTGGTCACGTCGTCGGGGGAGACGCCGAGGTCGACAAGGCGATGGACGATGAGGTCTGGTGAAGGATTGACCACAGTGACTCGAGTGTCCTGAGCGAGAGTGTCGGCGAACATCCCACTGCTCACGAGGTCGGTGGCAGGCAGGCTGTACCCGATGAGTGCGACTTCGTCAGCGTCCCCCAGTTCTCGAGCGGTCGACTGCCAGAGCTCACGGGTGAGGGGATTGCCGTAGAAGGCAGACTTCGTCGCGGCCGGTGGCACGATGAACGGGCTCGTGCCAGGGAGCAGTTCGCGCCGGCGGTCATCTGACTCAGCGGTAGGACGTCCCCATCCGCCCTGGAGGGCTAGGCGTCCGATGGTCGCACCGGTCACGTCATTGGGGATCCAAAAGGTGTCGAGAGATCCGTGAAGTTTGAGGTAGCGGAACGTAGAGGCGCGGGCAGGCCCGAATCTGAGGCCACCGGGGTCTGGCAGGCGAAGCGGCGGCAGCCCGCGAAGAAGGTGGCTTCCGCGTACACGATGGAGGTCAGCGTCGAATAGGCGGCTAGCATCGATGGTGGACTCGATGAGCGTGTCGTAGTTGAAGGTTATCGTGGTGGTGTTGGTGTGGTGGAGAATGCCGACGAGTTTCAGCAGCCACCAGTCCGGCGGGCCGGCAAATACGCGAGCCTGACACTCAAGCAAGACCTCGCGGAGAATCTCTGATACGCGCAGGAACAATGCCCTGTTCTCGAGAGTACGTGGCTCATCCAGGTCCGGCTGCGGCTCGGCCAGACGCGACAGCTGTCGACGACGGGTAAAGACTGACCCTCTCGCGACGGTTGAAAGTGAACCCCTTGCGTGACCCTGTGAAGGGTGATGACAGTGGAGGACTGGGCTGAGATCCGTCGGCTGCACAGGTCGGAGGGGATGGCGATCAAGGCGATCGCGCGTGAGCTGGGGATCTCGCGGAATGCTGTTCGTCGTGCACTGGCGCGGGATACGGCGCCGAAGTACGTCCGGGTCTCGAGGGGTTCGAGGGTTGATGCGGTCGAGCCTCAGATCAGGCAGTTGTTGAAGACGACTCCGACGATGCCGGCCACGGTGATCGCGGAGCGGATCGGCTGGGAGCATGGGTTGACGGTGCTCAAGGATCGGGTCCGGGTGCTGCGTCCGTACTATCTGCCGCCGGATCCGGCGTCTCGGACGGAGTACGACGCGGGGCAGCGGGTTCAGTGCGATCTGTGGTTCCCGCCGGCTCGGGTGCCGTTGGGGGCTGGGCAGGCAGGATCACCGCCGGTGCTGGTGATGACGTCTGGCTACTCGCGGATGCGGTGGGCGTTGATGATCGCGTCGCGGCAGGCGCCGGACCTGATCGCCGGGCATTGGCAGCTGCTGGAATCGATCGGTGCGGTGCCGCGCGAACTGGTCTGGGACAACGAGTCCGCGGTGGGGTGTTGGCGGCGCGGGAAGCCGACGCTGACGGCCGAGTTCGAGACCTTCCGCGGCAGCCTGGGCATCGGGGTGCATCTGTGTCGGCCCCGCGACCCGGAGGCCAAGGGTCTGGTCGAGCGGAACAACGGCTACTTCGAGACCTCGTTCCTGCCCGGGCGCACGTTCACCGGGCACCGGACTTCAACGCCCAGCTCACCGACTGGCTGGTGCTGGCCAACGCCCGGCACTCGCGGCGGATCGGCTGCGCCCCGACGGCGCGGTGGGCCACTGACCGAGCGGCGATGCTGGCGATGCCGCCGACGGCTCCGGCGGTCGGATGGTCGGCCCGCGTCCGGCTGCCGCGCGATTACTACGTGCGGATCGCGTCCAACGACTACTCCGTCGATCCCGTCGTGGTCGGCCGGTTCGTCGACGTTGCCGCGGACCTGGCCACGGTCACGATCACCTGCGGCGGCACGGTCGTGGGCAGGCACCAACGCTGCTGGGCCAGGCACCAGACCATCACCGACCCGGCTCATCGAGAAACCGCGAAGCGTCTTGCCCACCGCGCCGCAGCGGCCAGGGACCAAGCCACCGGCAGCCAGGCCGGCCGACGCGAGGTCGTGGTGGAACGCCGAGACCTGTCGGTCTATGACGCCATGTTCGGCCTGACCAGCCCGACCGGGTCGCGCGTCGCCGGTGAGGTGGCCTGATGGCGACCCGCGCAAGTTCGCCCGGCAAGCCCAGCACGGTCACCAAGATCGAACGCGATCTGAGCAGTGAACTGGCGTTCCTGACCCGGGCGTTGAAGGCACCGACCCTGCGCGAAGCCGTCCCGCGCCTGGCCGAACGAGCCCGGACCGAGTCGTGGACGCATGAGGAGTTCCTTGCCGCGTGTCTGCAACGCGAAGTGTCAGCGCGTGAGTCCCACGGCGGCGAGGGCCGGATCCGGGCCGCTAGATTCCCCGCCCGCAAGAGCCTCGAGGAGTTCGACTTCGACCACGCCCGCGGACTCAAACGCGACGTCATCGCCCACCTCGGAACCCTCGACTTCATCGCCGGCAAGGAGAACGTGGTGTTCCTCGGACCACCCGGCACCGGCAAAACCCACCTCGCCACCGGCATCGCCATCCGCGCCTGCCAAGCCGGCCACCGCGTCCTGTTCGCCACCGCCGCCGAATGGGTCGACCGCCTCGCCGAAACCCACACCGCAGGCCGGCTCCAAGACGAACTCCGCCGCCTGGGCCGCTACCCACTACTGGTCATCGACGAAGTCGGCTACATCCCCTTCGAACACGAAGCCGCGAACCTGTTCTTCCAACTCGTCTCATCCCGCTACGAACGCGCCTCCCTGATCGTGACCAGCAACAAAGAGTTCGGCCGCTGGGGCGAAGTCTTCGGAGACGACACCGTCGCCGCCGCGATGATCGACCGGCTCGTCCACCACGCCGACGTCATCGCCCTCAAAGGCGACTCCTACCGCCTCAAAAACCACAACCTCGGCCGGATCCCCACACCGACCGACGACCAACCATGACAACCAGCAACGGGGTTCACTTTCAACCGCCGCAAAGGGGTCCGTTTTCAACCGTCGTTGACAACAGCCACGCCTCAAGCTGGGGTCCGGTGAACGTGTTCCTGGGAACAGGTACACCTATCGATGTCAGGCGGTCCGTAATCAACTCGCCAAGCCGCCCAGTCATCGGCATCTCCGACGAGACGCTCGCTGAGAATCCTGCACCTAGGACGATTACGCGCTTCATCGCTGCATGATGTCACCCGTGGGCCGGAGCTCGAGGCATGCCTACCGCGGTTGGTGTTTTGCAACCGCGGAGGCTTGATCCGCGCGCGTCGGGCCTCCGGAATTCGGTGGGCGACACTGTCCGCTCGCGTCGTCGAGCGGACAGAACACCGACACGCGGCGCAGAGAAGCGGAAGACCACGAACTGGTGGCCTGGCATCGACGGACGGCGCAGATTTGTCGGTGGGGTGGACGAGGATGGGGGTAGGCGACAGTTGGGCGGGTGAGACTTGAGGTTCGGATCGGGTCGTTGGAAGTTCAGCCACGGTGACTTCACCACGAGGCGGCAACTGCATGAGGAATACGGAGCGGATCTCCAGCGCGGGATGTCTGCGTCGCGCAGGGCTGCTCATGTGATCCTGTTCCACGCAGACGAGCCTCCTGGCGGCGCGAGCGGCTGGCAGGAGGACGGCTATTTCTACTATTGGGGCACCTCTCGCGAGCAGATGAACAAGCCCATCATCTCGGCCTGGAGCACAGGCCGACCGATCCAGATCGTGCAGCGGCTTCCCCGGGGCCCAGGGGTCTACAGGTTCGTCGATTCGTTCGTTCTCGAAGACCAATTGGAGCGGAGATATACCCGAGCAGACGGACGGGTCGAGCTGTTTCCGTTGTTCCGGCTTCGTACAGTGCACGACGTCACTCATCAGCCAGGCCAGATCCTGGTGGCAGGGGACGCGTCCCAGGTTGGTGTCCGTCGGGTCGAGCGGCTCGACCTCCTGTGCCGACAGGCTATGGCTTCGTCACTCGAGAAGGAGCGTCCGGAGACGAGGCTCAGCAAATCTTTCGAGCGGCATCTGATACATCAGGGACATCCGGTTCACCGCCTCGGAATCCGGCACACCATTGGCTGCGAACAGCTGCTGACCGACACGTGGGTCGGCAGTCTGAACCTGCTGATCGAAGCCAAGGCGGGCACGAAGCGGCCTCGCCAGAATGTGCGGATGGCGCTGGGGCAGTTGGCGGACTACACCCGTTTTGTACGCGGAGTACGCAAGGCGGTCCTGCTATCCGAACGTCCTGTCGGCGACCTGATCAATCTCGTGGCCAGCCAAGACGTTGATGTCATCTGGCCCGAAGGCGACCGTTGGCTCTCCACCGGGCATTGGCCCCGCTCAGCGGACATTGAGCATTGGAGCACCGGCAATCGTTCCTCGGCGAACCCGGGCTAGTTGTACCTTCTCGCCTCACGAGCTGTGGCCGGCGATCATGTTGCGGCGCCTGGAGGTGAGCGAGTTGCTGCTGGGGCGAGCATTCAGGTCACAGCGGACACGGATCCCGGTCGAAGAGTTCTACGAGTGGTTCGAAACCGACCAGGTCGGCAAGTCCGGCAAGCAAGCAGCCGTTTGTGTCGCGGTCGGGCGACGGGCTGCCGGGGCTCTGGCCAGGTCGATAGGGGTAGTGGTCCGGCTGCCAACTTTGATCAGGAAGTCCCCGAGGCCGGGGGCTAGGTTTCGAATCTCGCGGGGCCTTCCGACCAGCGCGCCTTGCCCGTCTCGGCACGGCGATCTATCCCGGCCGGCATGGTGCGGTTCGTGCGCGAAGTGGTGTCAACCAAATGCGGGATACGTGGCCGTGGCACGAACACGGGGACGGCAAAGTTGCTGGTAGAGGCCATATGAGGCGCCGTCGTTTCTCCTCGTAATGCGACCGTCGGGTGTCGCGTTGCATGGCTTGCCGGACAGGATGTCCTCGCATGGTTTGTCATTTGCTCAGCAGATAGGCCGCAGACGTCTGCGACCGATCCGCTCACGACTTGGAGACGAGCGCTCGCCGCAGGGACGGCCGCCCTCCGCACGCAAGGTCGCGAGTCGCGCACCACCGACCACCCATACAAAGACTTGTACGGGTGGCTGTGTGTGGTCTAACGGCCACCTTGAGGAGCATCCTGACCGACGAGAGTTCCTCTGAACTCGTGCAGGGGGGTCCGAGTGGACGGACTGCCAAGTCGTCGACGAAAGGATGCAGATGTTCAGACCGCTAGTTGCCGCCGCTATGGCGGCCGCAATCGTTGCGACGTCGGGGGGATTTCCCGCAGCGGCGTCGGCAGGGAAACATGAAGGACTCTCGGCCAACCGTGTGCTGTTCGTTGACTCTGACGCGTTCCCGCCCGGACAGACAAGTCCAGGCAAGCCGGATGCTGTTTTCAGCGTTATCTCGCAGACTAGCGAGGCGAGCCGGCTCGAGGTGGCCCTGGATGGGCAGCGGCAATCGGACCGCAGCTTCACGGCTCAGGGAGCCCGTGGTCGCACCCAGTTCACTGTGTCGCCCACTGTTGGTTGGCATGAGCTCGCGCTGACAATCGTTGATTCGAACGGAGAGCGGAGCCCGACTCGCAAGTATTCCTTCGGGGTCCGGGCTGGCGCCGCCGCGAGGTCGGCAGGCACGTCTCCGATCGTCGGTGGTCGGTTCACCGAAGCGGATGGCTCACCGGCAATCAACATTCCCGTGGCGGTGTATCCGATGCTGCCGATGTCGGGCGAAGGTGCAACGATCGAGCAAAAGCCAGTTGCGACAACGGTCACGGCGGCCGATGGCAGCTGGAACGTTGCCCTCTCTGCACTTCCGAAGGCCGCTACTGACGCTGCCGCGGCGAACGGCGGCGTGCTGAACCTTCAGGCGGTTGCTGATGGTGTGGCACACGATCCGCAGAGCGGTGAGCTCCGCCAGATGACTGGCGTGGCAGCGTTCGCGACTGGTCTCGCGATCGGCGGAGCTATGAGCCCTGCTGCCACGGAAGCGGCAGCGTCCGCAGTGACAACAGCGCCGCTGCTTCCGGTCCGTCGGCTGAACGAGCTTCCACATTCTCCCGATCAAGCTCCGCCGGCGAATGTGACAAACCCCAAGTCCACGCTGACTGCCGAGCAGGCACAGCACAACCGGCCCGTCTTCTTTGGTGAACCCGACGTAACGGGAAAGCCGGCCGACGATACCGCATTTGCTTCTCGCATCGGTGGCAGCGACTACACCAAGCAAGCAGTCAGCCCGGCGACACCGGCCGACGGAGCAAAGCTCGCCACCATTGCGGCGCCAACCGCGGTTGGTGACGAATGCCCGAAGGAGAATGTCCTCTTCATCGTGCGAAACAGCGGAACCTGGGGCTACACGACGGCGCTCGAGTCCCATGCGCAGCAGGATGCGTGGGGAGGAGTCGACTACAGCAACACCGCAGGCACGAGCACGACCATGGGCCTCAGCTACAACCTCGGCGAAAATTGGAGTGCGCACGGGACATACTTCGTGGGCAATGACTTCGGTATCTCGACAGGATTCACCAAGGGTCCTTATTGGTCGTACCAATGGCAGGTTGCCATGTCATACGGGTATTATACGGTATACGATTGCAAACCTGATAGCAATGGCATCTACAGGAAGATATACAAGTACAACTACACGCAAGCGGGAGGTGTTGTAGTTCCTCAGGGCTCCTATGCGGGGAGATATGGAGCCAACGTCTCCAGTTATGACGGGTATTACGGCTGGCGAGACGCGCCGTACAAGTGGAAGGCTCAGGCCGGCACCTACTTCAACGCGAACACAAACTCGAGCAACAGTTACAGTGCTGCAGTGACCGTCTTCGGGTTCTCGGTAACCGCCACCACGGCGAAGTCCTCATCGCGACAGCAGCGCTACACTGCGGGGAATCAGTCTGTGGGGCATTATCTGTTCGCCTACGAGTCCCCGAGGCCAGGCATGAAGGTCTTCTACAGTTACTAGAGACAGGGGCGTCGGGGTGCGGAAGAGAGTCGTCGTCGCTGCGGCCGTGATCTTGGTAGCCGTCTGCGTAATTGTCGGATTGCTGTTCCGGAGCTCCGGCGATCCGAGTAGAATCCACGAGGGTGACGCTTTCGGTGTCGAGGACGGCTCGTACGAGATAGGCATTCCGACCGCCCATGTCAATGATGATGTTTGGTACTTTGCGCCGGGGATCACCAACCGCTCGTCGGAGAAGTTGACACTCGAGGACGTTCGCCCGGGGACGCTGCCTGACGGCATCGCCTTCGTCGAGGCTCGCCTGTTCGACAAGGATGTTTTTATCACTGGTGTCCCGATGTCGTGGGACAGCAGCGGCGGGTCGGCTGGGGACGATCCGTCCAGCAAGCCGTCAACCGAAGTACGCGGGTACACACTCCTGCCAGGTCAGACCTTGCCGGCCGAGAAGATCGTCTACCTGCACGTTCGGATCACCACCACCAAACGCCCACTGATCTCTGAAGGTGTCGAGTTCATCTATGAACAAGACGGCAAACGCTATTCACAGACATTGAGCGCGAACCTCACAATCGCCGCTGCATCTCCAAAGCGGTGATCGAGAGCTCGGGCGGCGCAGGCGCCAGCCGCCCGAGCTGTTGGTGGCCAACCGTGCGTAGCCGTGGCTCGCCCGCGGGAACCTGGAGCGTCCGCCGCGTTGGCACATGCAGAATGGTTCAGGTGGGATTCGCCGGCAGACCTCCAACGCATGTCGGCGGCAAAGCGCTGATTGACTTAGCAGCCCAGGTCGGCGATGCCATGCGACGCGTCCTACGCACGGAACGCGATCGAGGCTACGCCCTGGGTGTGGTGCACCCGCTGCGGTGGGCGGTGTCCGAGCAGCTTGTTCAGCAGAAATTCGAGCCGGCAGTAGGCCTAGTTGCGGTCAATAGCTGACCTGCGGTCGGGCGCGCACGGCCCGCGGAGCGCCGGATCGGGTCGTTGCCCAGCCGACTCCTGAGTAGGCGGTTCTTGCGTCAAACAATTTTGCTATGGGCAATCTCATGCTCCGTCACAGCTCCGTGGGACGCTGACAAACCACGATCACGGTTGCCGGACCCGAGCGCCGTGCCGGCAATCGCCGACCAGCGGCGCCTGATCGCGGTGAACCTTTACCGCCACATGGCGAGGCCCGTCGACGCGTTGGCCGCGAACGACGTCGCGCGCCGGTTGCCGATTGCGAGACGTGATCCGATGTTCGCGTCACTCGGCCACGCAAGACATGCCGCCATCCTGGGGCAGACCGGCGATCACCGCGCCGTACGTCAGGCCGTTGCCCACGCCGAAGATGCTTGGTCAGATCTGAACCCAGCGACGAGCGGCCGCTCTGGCTGAACGCGTTCTACGAGCAGGCAGAGCTGGAATATCTCGCACTTGCCGGCTGCCTGGCGCTCGGGGACTACGAGGTGGCCGAAGGCCACGCTCATCGGAGCCTCGCCCTTCTGCGGCCTGGCATGCGTCGTACGCGATCGATCACCACCGCGCGACTGGCCAAGGCGCAGCTCGGGGAAGGCGATCTGGAGGAAGCGGTCGCGACCGCGATGTCGATCCCGATCGAACCGACGGTGTGCATCCGCGGATCAACTCGATGCTCCAAGATTTCGGCAGCACGCTGCGGATCGCTGCACCATCCAGCTACCCAGCAACCGCCTGGGACCATTATGCACACGACTCGCTGAGGAAGCATCTGTGACCCCTGACGGTATTGCGCTGCGCCACTCCACCGTGATCGACGATGTGTGGAGCACGCTGATCGAGGTCTATGCGGACGTGGGTGCGGATCAGCTGCATCTTCCGCACTACTCGGTCGAGCGATTCGGAGAACAGCTTGCCCGGCATGCTTCCGACCCCGGGTGGGAGGTTGTCATCGGCTACGACGCGGCGGAGCGGGTGGGGTTTGCCTACGCGAATACCCTCACGCCCGACGACCGCTGGTGGCGCCGGATGACCACCCCGCTTCCCGACGGCTGTACGGAAACGCCGGCCGCGGCGGTGGAGGAGATCATGCTGCGCAAGTCGTGGCGAGGTCAGGGCATCGCCCTGCTGATTCATGACGAGCTCCTCCGCGATCGCCCTGAGGAGCAGGTTTCGTTGCTGGTCAACGCGTTGAACGGCGAAGGGAAGGTCAAGGCGCTCTACGAGTCGTGGGGCTACAACCCGATCAGTACACAGCAGCCGTCTGTCGACGGCCGGTCCCCACCGCGATGCTCCGGCCAACGCGTCCAGCATCGATGAGCTGGGTGACATCGGAGCGGCCTTGAATGCGGCGAATCCGGAGGAGCTGAACGAGCTGTACGGCTCGCTTCGGCTGTTGCTGAAGTATCACCACGCCGACCAGACGGTTGACGTGGAGGTCGACCCGATGGGTGACCGTGTGGATAAGGTTGGTGTCCGAGGGGGGACTTGAACCCCCACGCCCCGTAAAGGGCACTAGCACCTCAAGCTAGCGCGTCTGCCTATTCCGCCACCCGGACGAGTGGTCTGACCGCCTCGGCGGTGCTGACCGGAGAACAGTAGCAAACTCCAGGGGTGGAATTCACATCGGGCGGACGGGGGTGTCTGATGGGGCTGGACGAAGGGTGGGTGGAGATGACGGAGATCGATCTGTCGGCCGTTGAAGCGGAGCGTGAGCGGCTGCGTACGGCGTACTTGAAGGGTGGGGCCACGTCGTCGGCGCGTGGGCTGCATCACACTGCGTTACTATGCGCGGACGTTGAGCGGACGGTGCGGTTCTACCAGGGGGTGCTGGGATTCCCGCTGACCGAGATGGTCGGGAACCGGGACTACGAGGGGTCGACGCACTTCTTTTTCGACATCGGGAACGGGAACCTGCTGGCGTTCTTCGACTTCCCTGGGCTGGATCTCGGGCCGTACGCCGAGGTGCTCGGCGGACTGCACCACATGGCGATCTCGGTGGAGCCCGGGCAGTGGGATCGGCTGAAGGCGAGCCTGATCGAGCACGGTGTGGAGTTCCAGGAGGAGAGCGGTACGTCGATCTACTTCCGCGACCCCGACGGCGCGCGGATCGAGCTGATCTCCGACCCGCTGGGCGAAATGTACGGCCTCAAGGTGCTCTGACACCCCTTGGCTCAGGCAGGTTGTTTGAACCGAGTGCGCGGCTGAGCCGTTGACCGGGTGACGAGGGGGCGGGATCCTCGTCTCGGGGTGGGACCGAGTCTCGGGGTGGGGGCAATGGGGCAGCGTAGTCCGTTGGTGACGCTGGCGGCGACGGCCGTTGGGCTGGTTGGGCTGTTGGTGGTCAACAGCACGCAGACGGGCGGTCCGGCTGCTGCGCCGGCCGTCAATCAAACAGCCGACCCGACAAGCGCGGCCACCACGCCGACGCCTACGACCGCGGCTCCGACCACACCGGAGCAAACGAGCGCGACGCCGGAGCAGACGACGGCGACGCCGCCCGCGGCGGAGAACCCGGTGGTGTACGTCGGCCGGACAGCCGGTCGGGAGGCGACGCTCGCCGTAGCAATCAAAGGCGCCAAGGCCGTCGCCTACATCTGCGACGGCCGCCGCGTAGAGGCCTGGCTGACAGGAACCTTTATCTCCGGCCAGCTCGTACTGCGCTCGCGCACAGGGGAGCGCCTGACCGGCGTCGCCACGGCGAAAGCCGCGTCAGGAGAACTGACCCTGCGCGGCCGTTCACTCCGATTCTCGGCGACCCTGGCAGGACCGCCGGCCGGCCTCTACCGCGCCAGCAACACCAAATCGACGATCGGCTGGATCGTCCTTCCCGACCGCTCGCAGGTGGGCATCGACAACGACGGCACTCCCGCCGCCGCACCACCGCTCGACCCCGCCACCCGCACCGCCACCGTGAACGGCGCCGCCGTCACAGCGCAATCGATCGCCGGCGACGAGACCTTCTGAGGTGGGTGGGTAGATGAGCACGACGTCCGTCGCAAGGCGCAGTGCCGTTGCGGTCCCGTTGATCGCCGGCGCGGCAGCGGCTGTCGCATTGGGCGTGTACGGGCGTTTGCACGAGCCCACCGGCGTCGCCATCGACATCGCGGGCTTCTCCAGTTTTCAGGCGGTCAAGTCCTGGCTAGCAACGCTAGCCGCCGTACTCGGCCTGCTCCAACTGGCAAGCGCAGCCGCCCTGTACCGCGGCCGTCCGCAGCTCGCGCCGGTGCACCGCTGGTCCGGGAGAGCTGCCGTCCTCGTCACGCTCCCTGTCGTCGCGCATTGCCTTTACGCGTTGGGCTTCCAGTACGGCGAACCGCGCGTACTGATCCACTCCCTGCTCGGCTGTTTCTTCTATGGCGTGTTCGTCGTGAAGATGCTGGCGCTCACCCGAGCGGGCGCGCCGGCGTGGTTGCTCCCGGTCGCCGGTGGGGCTGTGTTCACCGGCCTGATCGGGCTGTGGCTCACCTCGGCTTTGTGGTTCTTCACCACGTTCGGCGTCATCCGTTGAAAGGACCCTCTGTGGACGCACCCAGCCGCCGTACCATCCTCACCGGAGCCGCCGCGGGTCTGGCGTCGGTTGCCGGCTGCGCGAAGTACGGCGAGCCGCAAAGCCCGCCTGCGCCTGCGCCGGCCGACACCCTGCTCGGCCCGACCGCGGACATTCCGGTCGGCGGCGGGAAGATCTTCGCGCCGCAGCAGGTGGTGGTCACGCAGCCGGTCAAGGGCACGTTCAAGGCGTTCAGCTCGATCTGCACGCACCAGAGCTGCCCGGTCGCCAGCGTTGCCAGCGGGACGATCAACTGCGACTGCCACGGCAGCAAGTACGCGGTCGAGGACGGATCCGTGCAGGCAGGCCCGGCGCCACGCCCGCTGGCACCGAAGCAGATCACTGTCTCGGGGGACGCGATCACCCTGACCTGAATCTCCCTCCACGGTCGTGGTGGGAGAGGATGGGGCTCATGACGACCTCCAGCGACCGTACGGCGTACACGCCCGATGCCGAAGTAGTGGAGCTCTGCAGCGAGCTGATCCGGATCGACACCACGAACTACGGGAACGGCAAGAGCAACGGGGAGCGCGTTGCGGCCGAGTACGTCGCGGCGAAGCTGGACGAGGTCGGGATCGAGTCGACGATCTACGAGTCGGAGCCGGGGCGGGCGACGCTGGTCGCGCACTGGGACGGCGAGGACCAGAGTGCGGACCCGCTGCTCGTGCACGGGCACCTGGACGTCGTACCGGCCGACCCGAAGGACTGGAAGGTCGACCCGTTCGCGGGCGAGATCTTCGACGGGTGCGTGTGGGGTCGCGGCGCGGTCGACATGAAGGACTTCGACGCGATGGTGCTGTCGGTCGTGCGGGCGCGGCAGCGCGCCGGCGCGAAGCCGCGGCGTCCGGTCCGGCTGGTGTTCACCGCCGACGAGGAGGCCGGCGGCGTGTACGGCGCCCAGTGGCTGATCAACAACCACCCGGACACCGTTGCCGACTGCACCGAAGGCATCGGCGAGGTCGGCGGGTTCTCGATCACGGTCAAGGACGACCTGCGGCTGTACCTGATCGAGACCGCCGAGAAGGGCATGAACTGGATGCGGCTCAAGGCCCGCGGTACGGCGGGACACGGGTCGATGGTCAACACCGACAACGCCGTCACGAACCTGGTCGAGGCGGTCACGCGGATCGGTTCGCACGAGTGGCCGCTGCGCGTCACGCCGACCGTCCGCGAGTTCCTGAAGACGCTCGAGGACGTGCTCGAGGTCGAGCTCGACCCGGAGGACATGACCGCGACGCTGGCCAAGCTGGGTAGCTTCAGCCGGATGTTCGGCGCCACGATCCGCAACACCGCGAACCCGACGATGCTGAACGCCGGTTACAAGGTGAACGTGATCCCCGGCGACGCGGAGGCGCACATCGACGGGCGGTTCCTGCCTGGGCACGAGGACGAGTTCTTCGCGACCATCGACGAGCTGCTCGGCGACAAGGTTCAGCGCGAGACGGTTGTCCAGGACATCGCGCTGGAGACCGAGTTCAGTGGTGGGCTGGTCGAGGCGATGAAGGCGTGTCTCGCGGCCGAGGACCCGCAGAGCCGGACCGCGCCGCTGTTGATGTCGGGTGGTACGGACGCCAAATCGTGGAGTCGGCTGGGTGTGCGGTGCTTCGGGTTCGTGCCGCTGCAGCTGCCGCCGGACCTCGACTTCATGGGCATGTTCCACGGCATCGACGAGCGGGTGCCGACGTCGGCACTCGAGTTCGGGTCGCGGGTGCTGGACCGGTTCCTGGATCAGGCCTGACGGACGATCCTCGGCACGGTCAGTAGGCCGGAGTTGAGGTAGTCGGCGGCGTGTTCGATGTGCTGGAGGTCGAACCGCCGTCCGTTGCGCGCGGTGGCCTCTGCCGCCGCGTCGAGCAGGTGGTGATCGGCGGAGAGCGCGTTCGCTGCGGTGTTGTGTACGACGATGCGCAGCTCGTTCACGCCCGGTCGCGCGGCGGGTGTGAGGTCAACCTGGTACGGCGGCGCCCAGAGCGAACCGCAGTGGGTGTCGTTGAGCCAGATGTCGGCGGCCACGCCCACCGGCGGGGTGATGAGCGCGCGGTAGGAGTTGCTGGGAAGGTAGGGCTCGCTGTCGGGAGCGACCGGTTCACCGGGGCCGAAGTCCAGCAGTAGGCGGTCGGTGGTGTCCGGGAGTTCGAGCTCGGTGCGGTACGTCGCGGAGCCTGAGTACGTCGTCAGCGCCGGGTCGTCCTCCCAGCGGTGAGGGAGCGCGATCGGGCGACTCTCATTGCCAAAGGCAACCGACCAGCCATCCTGAAGTGGGACAACCAGTTGGACCGGAGCGGCCGCCTCAACTGTGGGCTCGGGTGTGGTGGTTGGGATCAGTACGGCTGACTCGTAGGGGTGGAGGGTGATGGTGCTGGCGAGTTCGGCATCGTCAGAGAGCGCCCTCCACCGTTCCAGCGGCTGGTCGAAGGTCAGGGTGCGGATCTCGGCGCCGGTATTGGCGACGAAGTAGAAGTCGCCGTCGTCCAGGCGCCGGTGGACCACACCTACGTCCTGTTGGGGAGCGAGCGGCGAGGGCGGGAGGTGGTCGGCGAGGGTGCTGACGTCCGCGATGACCTTTCCTCCGGCCGCGACGACAGCATCCAGCCAGCGCTGGGTCGCCGGCGGCGTCGTCGCTTCTTCGGGTACGACGACGAGCGGTGCATCAGCGGGATCGAGTACTTCGAGCGCGTCGTCGTCGATCAGGTCGAAGTCGAGTCCCGCCTCCCGGATCGTCCGGGGAGCGCTCTCCGGGATCAGCCGGCGGGCGACGCGGTAGAGGTTGAGCGGCTCGGCGTGCTCCGTGCGTACGGCGGCGTACGCGTCGGAGTCCGGGATGTAGATCTTCACGGGCCGGACCGGCGTGCCCTGCTGGAGCAGCCAGGAGAGACGGTGGAGAGAACGGAAGAGAGCGGTTGCTGACGGCCACCAAGGGTTCCGGTCGTCGAGTGCACCGGCGGCGTAGAAGATCCACCCGAGCCCCGGCCCGTCGGACGGCGAGTAGGGCCAGCCGTGGCCGATGAGCTGGTTGACACCGGAGAGGAAGTGTTCGTGGGCCTCGCCCTGGAGGTCGAGCGGCGTGGCGCGGAATGAGGGGGAGTGGACCCACGTCCACACCTCGGCCGACACGACCGAGCGGCCGTAGATGTTCGCGGCCGACGACGCCCAGCGGGTCTCCGGGATGCGCGTCCATCCCCAGCCCTCGCCTTCGAACATGTCGGCGTACCGGTAGCTGCTCATCGTCGCGGGCGGCTCACCGTAGCTCTGGATCCGGAACGGTACGCCGTGCCCGGCAGCCCACTGCTGGAACACCTTCAGGAAGTTGTCCTCGTACAGCTCCGACAGGGTCCGCCCGAAGTCGATCCTCAGCTGTCGCGATCCCTCGGTTTCCACCAGCAGTTCGAAGAGCCGCGGCCGGAGTTCGTACCCGCGCCGCTTCGCGAACTCGTCGAAGATCGTCGGCGTCCAGTCCCCGCCGTACACCTCGAGGCTGTCGCAGAACACGGACCCGAGGAGCTCTGGCGTGGCCGCGAGCAGCAACGGCTCGGCGACCTGCCTGATGTGCGCCTCAGCGGCGGCAGTCGAGTAGTGGTCGAGCGTGAGCCCCTCGGCTCCCGCCGCGGTCCGCTTCACCTGCTGACCGGTCACGCGGGACGTCGCGATCAGTACCTCGCGCGGCTGACCGCCGGCCGGTACATGGATGATGCCGTCGCTCGCCGGCACCTCGACGTACGACGACGGCGCGCCGCCCCACCCCTCACCGACGTACGCGGCGACGAACTCGTCACCGGGCCAGGCGGCCACGATCGGTACGTCGTACGCCGCGGCGCCGATCTCGCGGCGGTCCCAGTGCAACTGCCGTGCGGCGTACTCGGGTCCGACGTGCGGACCGCCGTACGACCAGCCGCTTCCGAGCGTCACGTCGAACCGCAACCCGAGCCGTCGCGCGGTCCGGGCCGCGTGCCCGACCAGTTCGAGGAACTCGGGCGATCCGAACGGTGCCGTCACCGGTCCCATCGGGTAGACGAACGCGACCTCCGCACCGCCGAGCCCGGCCGCGGCCATGGCGTCCAGCTCGCGGTCGATTTCGTCTCGCTCGATGGACGGTCCGAACCACCACCAGCGCATCATCGGCCGCCCCTCGGGCGGCGGGTTCCGGAACTGTCGTCGTACGTCGTCGACGGTCGCCATGCTCTTCACCCCACAGCCGACAGCGACCTGCGGTCAACGGCGATGACCAGTACCGGTCAGATCGTCCTGCGCAGTGGTGACGCCCGAGGTCTTCACGACAAGTTCAACTAAGGGTTTACGAGAGGTTGAGGGTGGCGCGGAGTTGAGGGAGGTGGGTGATCAGGGGCTTGGGTGGGGTGGGGGCGGTGACTACCGAGCGGGTGAGGCGATAGTTGAAGGGGGCGGGGGTGAGGTGTTCGCCGGGGCGGAGTTCGGTGGCCAGGGCGCTGCGGGGGACCGATCATCGCCGCGGTCGGAGCCGAGAGCGCGCTGATCGGATCGGGTCTCGTCACCGCGACCGTCGCCGTACTGGTCCTCTTTCGTCCCAGTCCACGTGGACGACGCGCACTACGTCCGGGTCCGTCACGACCTCTGAACGCGCTACCGCGCGAGACGTCCCATGAGAGCGGCAGCCGCGCAGATTCCGGCGATGGCGGCGACGATCAGGACGGTGAAGTCGAGGAGGTAGTTGGTGGGCTGGCCGATCAGGAGACCTCGGAGAGCGCTCACTTCGTAGGTCAGGGGGTTCGCGTGGGAGAGGGCTCGGAGCCAGCCGGGCATGATGTCGACGGGGTAGAGGGCGTTGGAGGCGAAGAACAGCGGCATCGTGATCGCCTGGCCGATGCCCATCAGGCGGTCCCGGCGCAGGACCAGGCCGGCGATCGTCATCGAGAGGCAGGAGAAGAACGCGGCGCCGAGGACCACGACCGCGAGAACGGCGAGCAACTTCAGCGGATTCCACGTGAGACTGACGCCGAGCAGCGCCGCGACGATGAGCACGACGATCGCCTGCGAGATCGTCCGGACGCCGGCGGCGAACGCCTTACCGGCGACCAGTGCGGACCGCGGGGACGGCGTGACCAGCAACTTCGTGAGAATCCCGGCGTCACGTTCCCAGATGATCTGGATCCCGTAGAAGATGGCCACGAACAGCGCCGACTGCGCGATGATCCCGGGCGCGAGATAGTCCAGGTACGGCACGTCGCCGGTCGGGATCGCCCGGATCCGGCTGAACGTCTGGCCGAAGATCACCAGCCACAGCACCGGCTGGATTGCTCGCGTGATCAGCTCGGTCCGGTCGTGCCGGAGCTTCTGTAGCTCGATGAGGCAGAACGTGCCGATCCTCGAGAACAGCCGGAGCACGGCGCGCGGCCGTGAATCAACCCATGCGCTGGGCGGTGCGGCGGGTGCCACGGACATCGCGCAGGCCTCCCTTCGCCTGACCTTCGAGGCTCTCGCCGGTGTGGTGCCGGAACACGTCCTCGAGGCTCGCGTCCGGACCGAGCTCGGCCTTCAACTCGTTCGGCGTACCGACGGCCCGGAGCCGGCCGAGGTGCATCAACGCAACCCGGTCGCAGAGGATGTCGGCCTCTTCCATGTAGTGCGTGGTCAGCAGCACGGTCATCCCGTACCGCTCCTGCATGTCCTGCACCCGCGCCCACACCGAGTCCCGCGCCACCGGGTCGAGCCCGACCGTCGGCTCGTCCAGCACGAGCAGCGCGGGCCGGTTGACCAGCGCCTGCGCGAGTTCGAGCCGGCGCACCATGCCGCCGGAGTACGTCGACGCGAGTCGGTCGGCCGCATCGGTGAGGTCGACGATCTCCAGTACCTCGGCGACCCGCGCGGCCCGTTCGCGCCGCGGTACGTCGTACAGCCGCGCGAACCAGGAAACGTTCTCTCGTCCGGAGAGCGCTCCCTCGATGGACAGCTGTTGCGGGACGTACCCGAGCAGGCGCCGTACGGACATCGCGGCGGTGCGGACGTCGAGGCCGAAGACGTGGACCGAGCCGGACTGGGGCGGGTAGAGCGTGTTCAGCACACGCAGCGTCGTCGTCTTGCCGGCGCCGTTGGGGCCGAGGAGACCGAAGCATTCACCGGGGGAGACGGTCAGGTCGAAATCGTCGACCGCGACCTGGTCGCCGAACCGATGACTCAGCCCGGTGACCTCCACCGCCGGCGCGGGTTCTGCACTCATGCGCGCACCTTCCGTTGCTGGTCTTCCGAGGGGTGCAGGCGTTCGGCCAGTACGGCGAGAACGGGCAACGCCGATCTCAGCGCCGCACGGTCGTCCGCCGTCAGATCGTCGAGCGTCCGGGTGACCAGCGCCGTACGGCGATCGCGCCAGGCCTCGACCTGTTCGCGGGCCGGCTCCGTCAGCGTCAGCCGCGCGACCCGGCGATCGGACTCGTCGGGAGTGCGCTGCAGCAGCCCGCGCTCGGTGAGCTGGCCGACGAGAGTCGACACGGTGTTCGCGACCAGGCCCAGCTCGGCGGCGGCCTCGGCGACGGAGATGCCCGGGTTGCGGCGGACGGTCCGGACCAGCTCGGCCTGGGAGTCGGTGAGTGCGGACAGCGGGAACGGCCGCCCGACGGATCGGCGCAGGTGCCGCCGCACCAGCCCGATCGCCGCCAGCAGCTCCTCGGCGAGAACCTCGGTCACACGATCGAGAATACCTCTGTCGCAGAGATAAAGCATCTGCAGAACCCCAACTAGTGGGGGTACGACGTCGCCGCGGGCGGGCGCAGCATCAGGGCATGAGCACAACAGAGAGCAACAAAGCCGTCGTCAAGGACTTCATCGACGGTCTGTTCACCAAGGGGGATCTCGGCGCGGTGGACACCTACCTGGCCGAGGACTTCGTCAACCACGACCCGCCGTTCGGCGTCACGGCCGACCGTGAGGGCATGCGGACGGCCGCCAGCATGATGCGGGCGGCGTTCCCGGACTGGCACAGTGAGTTGCACGCGCTGATCGCGGAAGGCGACCTCGTCGTCGAGCGGTTCACGGCCGGCGGGACGCACCGCGGCGAGGTGATGGGGGTGCCGGCGACCGGGAAGGTCGATCAGCCTGCCGGGGATCAACATCTTCCGGCTCCGCGACGGTCTGATCGTGGAGCGCTGGGGACGGCTCGACGATCTCGGCTTTCTCAAGCAACTCGGTGTCGTACCGGCGTAGCATCGCGATCATGGGGGTGGGGGATCGCCTCGAGGTGCTGATCCAGCGCTGCGACGCAGGGCTGGATGCCGATCAGTTGCGCTCCGAGGCGCTCGCGCGGCTGCGGGGCGTGCTGACGGTCGACGCGGCGTTCTTCGCGACGGTGGATCCGGCGACGGTCCTGTTCACTTCGGTGCTGGTGGACGAGCCGCTCGGCGCGGTCACCGAGCCAGTTCATCGCGAACGAGTTCGCGCAGGACGACGTGAACAAGTTCGCCGTCCTCGCAGGCGGTCCGGAGCCGGTACGCACGCTCGACCAGGCGACGCGGGGCAACTGGCAGAGCAGCCCGCGGTACGTCGAGCTGATGCGACCGCTCGGTCTGGGCGACGAGCTGCGGGCTGCCTTGATGTCGAACGGCCGGTGCTGGGGCGTGCTCTGCCTTCATCGAGAGGACACCGACGCGGGGTTCTCCGAGCACGAGATCCAGCTGGTACGGCGGCTCGCGCCGCATCTTGGCGAGGGACTACGTCGAGGACTCCGGACGAGCCCGGCCGCGAAGACCGGGCCGGAGGAAAGGCGCGGCGTCGGGCCAGGGGTCGTGGTTCTCGATGCGGGGTTGCGGGTGGAGTCGGTCAGCACCGAGGCGGAGTACTGGCTCGGCGAGCTCGGTGTGTCTCACGAGTTGCCGGTCGCGGTGCGGTCGGTGGCCGCGCGGATGCGGGCCGACCGGACGACCGCGCGGCTGAAGGTCAGGACGCGGTGGGGTGAGTGGCTCGAGTTGCAGGCGTCCAAGCTCGGGGAGGACGGGCAGACAGCGGTCGTGATCGAGCCGGTGACACCGGCCCAGCTGGGCTCCCTGCTGCTCGACCTGCACGGGCTCACACCTGCTCAGCAGCGGGTGACCGAGTTGTTGCTGCGTGGGTACTCGACGCGGCAGATCGTGGAGCGGTTGTGTCTGTCGCCGCACACCGTGCAGGAGCATGTACGGGCGTCGTACGACAAGGTCGGCGTCGGTAGCCGACGGGAATTGGTAGCCGTCCTGCTCAGAGGGTCCGCATGACGCGGATGATGCGGCGGCGCAGCCACACGCGTCGTGAACCGTCGGGATAGCGACGCAGACGGGCCAGCTCCCACCCGCCGTACTCCGCGTGCTCGGTGAGCAGCTTGCGCACCGCACCGCGGGACTCCGTCCTGGACACCTCGAACTGCTGCAGCTCGTACTCGGCCATCCACACCTCCAACCACGACTACAACCCTCAGGAAACATCCTCCAGTGCCGCCGCGATGGCGGGCGGCACTGTGAGCTCCTCCACACCCAGCACAGACTTCAGTTGTAATGCCGTCCGGGCCCCGACGATCGCCGCCGACACCCCCGGCCGGTCCCGCACCCAGGTCAGCGCGACCTCGAGCGGAGTCCAGCCGAGCCCGTCGGCGGCTCGTGCGACCGCTTCCACGATGCCCGATGCCCGCGCGTCGAGGTAGGGGTCGACGAATCTCGACAGATGCTGAGACGCCGCCCGGGAGTCCGCGGGGATGCCTGTGCGGTACTTCCCGGTCAGCACGCCCCGGCCGAGCGGCGACCACGCGAGCACCCCGATCCCGAGGCCGGCGGCCGCGCGCAGAGCGTCCAGCTCGGCGTCCCGGGCGAGCAGCGAGTACTCGACCTGGTTGGAGACCGGGACCGCGCGACCGGGCCAGGCCTGCTGCCAGGTGACGGCGCGGGCCGCCTTCCAGCCGGCGTAGTTCGAGACGCCGACGTACCGCACCTTGCCGGAGCTGACGGCGTAGTCGAGCGCGGAGAGCGTTTCCTCCAGCGGCACGTCGTCGGACCAGGTGTGCAGCTGCCAGAGGTCGATGTAGTCGACGTTCATCCGGCGCAGTGAGCCGTCGAGATCGCGCAGGAGCGCGCCGCGGGACGTGTCGGTGATCCGCTCGCCGCGGCGGACGCTGAACCCGGCCTTGGTCGCGATCACCAGGTCGTCGCGGTCCACCACGTCGCCGATCAGCGACCCGATCAGCTGCTCGCTGTCACCGTCGCCGTACGCCGCGGCGGTGTCGATGAGCGTGCCTCCGGCTGACACGAACGCTGCGAGCTGCTCGCGGGCCTCGTGCTCGTCGGTGTCCCGGCCCCACGACATGGTGCCCAGCCCGAGTCGGCTCACCGCCAGTCCACTGTGACCGAGATAGCGCTGCTGCATGTACCGAGCCTATTGCGGCCCACCGACAACGGCTCGCTAGGCTCGCCAGTCATGCGACTCGGACTCAACATCGGCTTCGTCTACGGCGGCGACGACCATCTGGACCACCTGAGGCTGGTGAAGGAGGCCGAGGCGCTCGGTTTCTCGGTCACCTGGGCCGCGGAGGCGTACGGCTCGGACGCGGCGACGCTGCTCAGCTGGATCGCCGCACAGACCACGACCATCGACGTCGGCGCCGCGGTCTTCCAGATCCCGGCCCGGACGCCGGCGATGACCGCGATGACCGCGGCCACCCTGGACCGGCTGTCGAACGGCCGGTTCCGGCTCGGTCTCGGCGTGTCCGGGCCGCAGGTCTCGGAGGGCTGGCACGGCGTGCGGTTTTCTCAGCCTCTGCTCAGGACCCGTGAGTACGTTGACATCGTGAACGCGGCCATGCGGCGCGAGACGGTGGCGTACGAGGGCAAATACTTCACCCTGCCGCTGCCTGATGGACCGGGCAAGGCGCTGAAATTGACCGTGCGGCCGATCCGCGACCACGTGCCGGTGTACCTGGCCGCGGTCGGCCCGAAGAACCTCGAGCTGGCCGGTGAGATCGCCGACGGCTGGCTCGGGATCCTCAACGACCCAGGCTTCCTTGGAGAGCAGTTGAACCACATCAAGACGGGCCGTGCGGTCCGTCAGCAGGACCTCGACGGATTCGACGTCGTCGTCACCACTCCGCTGATGACCGGTGACGACATCCAGGCGGCGGCCGACCCGGTCCGTGGGTACGCCGCCCTGTACATCGGCGGCATGGGCAGCCGGGAGAAGAACTTCTACAACGCGCTCGCGGTGCGGATGGGGTACGCCGAGGAGGCGAAGGAGATCCAGGACCTGTACCTGGACAAGAAGCACCGCGAGGCGATGGCCGCCGTACCGTTCGGGTTCCTGGACTCGATCTCGCTGCTCGGTGACAAGGCGCGGATCGCCGACAAGCTCACGGCGTACGCCGAGGCCGGGGCGACGACGGTCGCGCTGACGCCGTTCGCATCGACCGTCGAGCAGCGGATCGCGGACCTGCGGACCGCCGCCGAGGCCCTGGAGCTGTCCGGAGTCGGCAACTGATGACGATCTGGGACTCCATCATCCTCGGCATCGTCGAGGGCCTCACCGAATTCCTGCCGGTCTCCAGCACCGGGCACCTGACGATCGTGTCGAAGATGCTCGGGCTGAAGATCGACGACCCGTCGATCACCGGGTTCACCGCGGTGATCCAGATCGGCGCGATCGCGGCGGTGGTGCTGTACTTCTGGAAGGACATCCGCAGGATCGCGGTCGCCTGGGTCCGCGGGATCGCGAAGCCGGAGTACCGCGGCGACTTCGACCACCGGATGGGCTGGTACGTGATCGTCGGCTCGACGCCGATCGTGATCGTGGGCTTCCTGGCACGGGACCTGATCTCGGGGCCGCTGCGCAGCCTGTGGTGGGTGGCCGGCGCCCTGATCGGGTGGTCGTTCTTCATGGTCGCCGCCGAGCGGCTGGGCTCGAAGGCGCGCCCACTTACCCGCATCACGCTCGTCGACGCGATCGTGATGGGTGTTGTGCAGTGCCTTGCGCTGATCCCTGGTGTGTCCCGGTCCGGTGCGACGATCTCGGCCGGCCTGTTCCGCGGTCTCGACCGGGTCGCCGCGACCCGGATCGCGTTCCTGCTGGGCATTCCGGCACTGGTCGGAGCGGGGATCTACGAGTTGAAGGACGCGCTCAACGGTGACGTCGGCGTCGTGGAGCTGCTCGTCGGCACGGTCGTCAGCTTCGTGGTCGCGTATGCGTCCGTGGCGTGGCTGTTGCGGTTCGTCGCCAAGCACTCGACCGAGATCTTCGCGTTCTACCGCGTCCTGCTCGGCCTCGTGCTGATCATCCTGCTGGCGACCAGCACGATCACGGCGACCTGATCTAGAGCCAGCCGACCTTGCGGAAGAAGCGGTACATGGTGACGCAGACCAGCGCCATCAGCAGCAGGATCGCGTAGTACCCGAAGTGCCAGCGGAGCTCCGGCATGTTGTCGAAGTTCATGCCGTAGATGCCGGCCAGCATGGTCGGTACGGCGGCGATCGCGACCCAGGCGGAGATCTTCCGCATATCGTCGTTCTGCTGGACCGAGACGCGGGCGAGGTGCGCGTTCAGGGCGGACGTGAGCAGCGTGTCGATCGCCTCGGCCTGGTCGGAGACCCGGCTGAGGTGGTCGGCGACGTCGCGGAAGAACGGGCTCGCCTTCGGGCCGAGCCCGGCCACCCCGTGCGCGAACTGCTCCATCGGCTCCCGCAACGGGTCGATCGCGCGGCGCATCTCGAGCACCTCGCGCTTCAGCCGGTAGATCCGCTCGGCGTCGCTGGTCCGCTCGGGGGAGAACACCGACGACTCGATCTCGTCGACGTCGATCTCGACCTGCTCCGCGACCCGCTCGTAGTCGTCGACGATCGCGTCCGCGATCGCCCAGAGCACCGCGGCCGGGCCGTGCCCGAGCACCGAGGCGCGCTCCTCGAGTTCGTGCCGGGTGGTGGCGAGTTCGCCGCCCTTACCGTGCCGCACGGTCACGACGTACCGCGGTCCGACGAAGGCCGTCACCTGGCCCGTCTCGACGGCGTCGCCCTCGTCGACGTACCAGAGGGTGCGCAGTACGACGAGCAGCGTGTCGCCGAACCGCTCCACCTTGGGTCGCTGGTGGAGCTGCAGCGCGTCCTCGATGGCGAGATCGTGCAGGCCGAACAGCTGCTGGACCCGCTCCATCTCGGCGTCCGACGGCTCGTGCAGCCCGATCCAGCCGAAGCTGTCGCCGCCGTCGTCGATGGCCTGGGCAACCGTCTCGGGATCCTTGGGCAGGTCCTGCCGCTCCCCGGCGGCATACACCCCGCAGTCCACGATCACACCCCCATCATGGCATCACGACTTGCGCGGACGAGATAACGTGCTCTGCATGCCCACCGTGATTCTTGTTCGCCACGGTCGTAGTTCCGCGAACACGTCCGGCACGCTGGCGGGTCGTACGCCGGGCGTGAAGCTGGACGATGCCGGCGTACAGCAGGCCGCCGCGGTCGCGGAGCGGCTCGCCGAGCTGCCGCTGGCCGCGATCGTCACCTCTCCGCTCGACCGCTGCAAGCAGACCGCTGCCGCGATCGCCAAGCAGCACGCCGGGTTGCGTCCGGCAACGGATCGCCGGCTGACCGAGTGCGGGTACGGCGACTGGACCGGGCAGAAGATCGCGACGCTGGCGAAGGACCCGTTGTGGGCCGTCGTACAGCAGCACCCGTCCGCCGTCACGTTCCCGAACGGCGAGTCGATGCGGGCGATGCAGCAGCGCGGTGTCGACGCCGTCCGCGCGCACGACGCGCTCCTCGCGAAAAGCCACGGGCCCAACGCGATCTGGGTCGCGGTCTCGCACGGCGACGTGATCAAGGCGATCGTCGCGGACGCGCTCGGTCAGCACCTGGACACGTTCCAGCGGATCGTCGTGGACACTGCGTCGACGACGATCATCACCTACACCGCGACCCGGCCGTTCCTGGTCCGGCTGAACGACTCCGGCAGCGAGCTGACCTCGCTGATCCCTAAGCCGTCAGCGAAAGGCAAGCCCAAGAAGCAGTCGTCCGACGCTGTGGTCGGCGGACGGTAATAGGGTCTAGGTATGGCGCGAGTTGTGCACTCCTTCGACGACCCCGAGCGGTTCGTCGCCGGCACCGTGGGGGAACCCGGTGCCAGGACGTTCTTCCTCCAGGCCCGGGCCGGGCAGCGGCTGACGTCGGTCGCGTGCGAGAAGGAACAGGTGATGGCGCTCGCGGAGCGGCTCGACGTGATGCTGGACGAGGTCGCCCGGCGGTTCGACCGCGACCCGGTCGCGCAGACCGCGGACGACGACACCGCTCCGCTCGAGCAGCCGATCGAGGAGGAGTTCCGGGCCGGCACCATGACGCTGGCGTGGGAAGCCGACGCCGAGCGGGTGGTGATCGAGGTGTTCGCGGTCGTCACCGGCGAGCAGGCCGACCTCGAGGAGACCGATCCGGTCACCGCCGCGATGGAGTCCGACGACGCCGAGGTGTTCATCGTCCGGATCACCGAGGAGCAGGCCCGGGCGTTCGCCCGGCGGGCGGTCGCGCTGGTCGCGTCCGGACGCCCGAGCTGCCCGTTCTGCGGCCGGCCGATCGACGCCGACGGCCACATCTGCCCGCGGGCCAACGGCTACCGCAGGCACCTGCCGGAATGACGATCAACCCGGAGCTCCTCGCCCTCGGGGAGCTTTCACTGCACGGGCGACTGGTTGCCGCCTCGAACGGTACCTACCAGGGTTCGGTCAGCCTGGAAGGCGAGACCGCGACTGTCGTCTACAAGCCGATCGAGGGCGAACGGCCGCTGTGGGACTTCCCCGACGGCACGCTCGCCCAGCGCGAGTTCGCGGCGTACGTCGTGTCCGAGACGCTCGGCTGGTCGATCGTGCCGCCGACGCTGCTGCGCGACGGGCCGCTCGGTGAAGGCATGGTCCAGTTGTGGATCGACGAGGCCGAGCTCGGACCGGGGGAGACCGAGCTGGTCGACATCGTGCCGCAGGGCCGCGTGCCCGACGGTTGGGTCGGCGTCCTGGACGCGCTCGACGGCCGCCACAACCCGGTCACGCTCGTGCACGCCGACAACGACGCGTTGCGGCGGATGGCCGTGTTCGATGCCGTGGTCAACAATGCCGACCGCAAGGGCGGCCACGTGCTGAACCCGGGCGACGGCCGGGTGTACGGCGTGGACCACGGCGTCACGTTCAACGCCGACGACAAGCTCCGGACGGTTCTGTGGGGATGGGCCGGTGAACCGATCCCGGCCGGCCTGCTGGACGACGTACGGCGGCTTGCGGATCAGCTGGCCGGTGGCCTCGGGCAACAACTGTGTGAGCTCGTCACCGCCGTCGAGCTGACCGCGACCCGGGAACGCTGCTCGACGCTGCTGAAGTCGGGCACCTTCCCGTACCCGAGCGACGAATGGCCCGCGATTCCCTGGCCCGCGTTCTAGGCCTTGGGCTGCACGCTGATGTTGCCCACACGACCCAGTTCGTCGAAGTCGACGACGACCGTGCTGCCGTTCGGCACCGCACCGCGGATCGCGTCCGGACCCTCGTCGTACTGCAGGCCGAAGTGGTGGAAGTAGCCGCGGACGACCTGCCGGTGGTCGGCGGGGAAGACGCTGATCGCGGTCATCAGCAGGCGTGGCGTGGCGATCGCGTCGAACCCGGCCAGCGGCATCTGCTCGTCGGCGACGTGCAGGTACACGTGCCCACGGCCCTCGTTGATCGCCGTCGACCAGACGCCACGGCCGCCGAGAACGGAGCCGGCGGTGATCGCGAGCGTGATCGCCGCCTGGGCCGGCTGCTCGAAACCGCTCAGGTCCGGGCTGTCAGCGGTGAACTCACCGATCCCGTGCCGCTCACCGAACTCACGGATCGCGAGCGTCGAGGCGACCGCGGGCGCGTCCGGGCCGAAGCCCGGGTTCGCCCAGCCCCACAGCCAGGTCCCGTCGAGTTCGGAGAAGCTGCCGAGCAGGGAGATCCCGTGCAGTACGCCGCGCTCGCCGCCGAGCGTCCGCGCGTCGAGATCGGCCTGCAGCGAGTCCGAGCCGACCACGTCGTTGAACAGGTCCTGCTGCTGAATCGCGCCCGCGGCGATCCAGCCGCCGTACGACTGGAGCTCGGGGCTGAAGTCTGTACTCATCGCTCGCGAGGCTATCCGCAGGCAGGGTGCACGCCCTGCTGTGGACCACGGAGTGGAACCGTGTCGCGTCATTGAAAATCGGACTGGCATAAGCTCCGACACATGCAGGCGTGGACGAAACCAGACATCCCGGCCGTACCCGGGCCCGCGCGGCGGCTACGCCTCTACGACACCGCCTCGCGCGGCCTGGTCGAGGTGCCGCCGACCGACGGCGGGACCGCCCGCATGTACGTCTGCGGCATCACGCCGTACGACGCCACCCACATGGGCCACGCCGCGACGTACGTCACGTTCGACCTGATCAACCGCCTCTGGCGCGACGCCGGGTACGACGTCTCGTACACCCAGAACATCACCGACGTCGACGACCCGCTGCTGGAGCGCGCGACCGCGACCGGCGTCGAGTGGACCGACCTCGCGGCGCGCGAGATCCAGCTGTTCCGCGACGACATGACCGCGCTCCGGGTGATTCCGCCGCAGAACTACATCGGCGTCGTCGAGTCGATCGACCTGGTCGCGAGCGCCGTCGAGGACCTGCGCCGCGCCGGCGCGGTCTACCCGGTCGACGGCGACCTGTACTTCGCCGTGAAGGCGGACCCGGCGTTCGGCGGCGTGTCCAACTACGACCGCGACACGATGCGCGAGCTGTTCGCGGAGCGCGGCGGCGACCCGGACCGCGAGGGCAAACAGGACCCGCTGGACAGCCTGCTGTGGCGGCACGAGCGGCCGGGCGAGCCGGCCTGGGACTCGGCGCTCGGCCGGGGTCGGCCGGGCTGGCACGTCGAGTGTTCGGCGATCGCGCTGAAGTACCTCGGGATGTCGTTCGACGTCCAGGGCGGCGGGTCGGACCTGATCTTCCCGCACCACGAGATGTCCGCGAGCGGTGCGCAGGTCGCGACGGGGGAGCACCCGTTCGCGCGCGCCTACGTGCATCAGGCGATGGTCGGTCTCGACGGCGAGAAGATGTCGAAGTCCAAGGGCAACCTGGTGCTGGTCTCGAAGGAGCGGCTCGCGGGCGCGGATCCGATGGCGATCCGGCTCGCGCTGCTCACCCACCACTACCGGACCGACTGGTTCTGGGAAGACTCCGACCTGCCCGACGGTCAGGCGCGCCTCGAACGGTGGCGCGCGGCCGCAGCGCGAGAGGCCGGCCCGGACGGTGCGGCCGTGGTGGACGCCGTACGGGCGGCACTCACGAACGACCTGGACTCGGCCGGCGCGATCGCAGCCCTCGACGAGTGGGCGGCAACCGATGGCACCGACGCGCAGGCACCTGCGCTGGTCGCTCAAGCCTGTGACGCACTGCTCGGCGTGAAGCTCTAGCCGTAAAAGAACGCACCCCGGCGGCCGGGGCCGTCGGGGTGCGCTGTGTTCGGAAAGATCAGCCGGTGACCGGGTGGTGGGTCTTGACCGGGGTCGGGACCGGGGCGGCCGGCGGGGTGTCGACCTGGGCCGGTGCCTCGTGGGGCGGCTGCGGTTGTGGCTTGGGCTTGGGCTTCGGCTTGGCGGCCGGCTTGGCGCAGGTCGCCGAGGCCAGGTTGATGACCTCGGTCCCGCCGCCCAGGTTGATGCTCAGGCCGGTGATGGTGAACGCGCCGTCGGAGTGCTTGCCCTGACTGTTGACCGTGATGCTCGCCAGCGGGTTGGACGGCAAGGAGACGCTCTGCTTCGTGCTCGGCAGCTTGACGGTCTGACCGAGCAGCGTCAGCGAGCCGATGTCGACGCCGCCGGTGTCGCCGGAGCACCAGACGTTCAGCGAGTCGATGCCGAGCAGCGACTTCGGCGGGTTGAGCAGCAGGTTGCACAGGTCCGGCAGGTTCTTCACCGGCAGGTCCTTGGTGCTCAGCTTCGGCAACGGCAGGCCGAGGTCGGGCAGCGCGATGTCCGGGAGCGGCAGATTGTCGGCGCCGGTCTTCGGCAGCGCGGAGCACTGCTGCTTCAGCTCCGGCGGGATCGTCACCTGGCTCAGGACGTCGGGGCCGACGACGACGTCGAACAGCTCGACCGAGGCCGAGTCGTTGCCCGCGGTCGCCGTACCGGCCCGGACCGAGATCAGCGGGTTCTTCGGGAGCTCGAGCGCGGACGTCGTCTGCCGCTTGCCGTCCAGCGACTCGGCGTACGGCGTCTTCGGGATCGGCACCTGGCCTTCGGCGCTCACGGCGTACGCCGAGGACGGGCGGGCCGCCGCGTTACCGACGGGGGCGCTCGCGACCAGGCTGAACGTCACGACGCCTGCCACGGCCGCAGCCGTCAGCACGGTCGGAGCCAACTGTCGTCGCATCGGAATCTCCTTATTTGCTGTCGATCAGGACGAGCGTCCCGAGCGGAACCTTCTGCAGGTGGGCGAGGGCGGTCTTCGGCACCCGGACGCAGCCCGCGCTGATCGCGGCGCCGAACACGTGCGGATTCGGCCAGCCGTGGATCGCGACCGTACCAGGTCCGCCACCGAACGTGTCCAAGGTGGGACTGTGCGCACCCAACGGCAGCACGATCGGCGACGCCGAGCGCTTGCGGTCGATGATCGAGCCGAGCAGGAACGTCCGTCCGGGCGGCGTCGGCGTCTTGGTCGCGCCGACCCCGGCCTTCCAGGTGCCGAGGCTCTTGTTGTTCTCGAAGAGCTCGAGCGTCCGCGAACTGGTGTGCACGCGGATCAGGTACGACGAAGTGGCCCGGTCGAGCCCCTCGTCCTGGAGCCAGCCGGTGGACCGGTTGGGCTTGGAGGGGAGCAGGACCCGGACCCAGCCGTCGGTCTGCTCCACCACCGGCAGCCAGGTCGGCCCGAACTGGGTCGGACCGATCTTGCCGAACGCGTCGGCGTCGGGGGAGCTGTAGAGCGCGGCCTCGGCGCGCGGGTGCACGACGAGGCCAGTGGTGCCGGCGAACGGCTCGCCATCGAGCGGCGCTGTCGTGATGGTCGTCGACGTCGTCGAGGCGGTCAGCGTCGTGAGGTCGACGGTCTCGTGCTTCTTGTTGCCGAGGATCCCGACCGCGGCGACCACGCCGAGCAGCACGAGCACGGCCAGCGCAGGCACCGACGTGCCGCCTCGCTCGTCGCGCATCCGCTTGCTCCCCGTGGTCCCGGTGACGGCACGCCGTCACCCCCCAGTAGTCCGGACGAATATAAACCCACTGGTAACAACGGTCCACACCTTGCGGCCGTTACGGGAAACCGAGTACTAGTCGCCGTGGTTCTTGTTGCGGCGTTTGAGGTAGCGCTCGAACTCCGCGGCGATCGCCTCGCCGGTGGCCTCCGGGAGGTCGGCGGTGTCGCGCTGTTCCTCCAGCGACTGCACGTACTCCGCGACCTCGGGGTCTTCCTCGCTGAGCTCGTCCGCGCCCCGCTGCCAGGCGCGCGCGAGCTCCGGGAGGTCGCCTTCGGGCATGGCCATGTCCAGGAGCGCCTCGATCTTGCTGAGCAACGCCAGCGACGCCTTCGGGCACGGCGTACCCGCGATGTAGTGCGGGATCGCGGACCAGATCGACACGGCCGGTACGCCGAGGGTGGTGCAGAGGTCGGCGAAGACACCGGTGATGCCGGTCGGGCCCTCGTACGTCGACGGCTCCAGGCTCCACGCCGCGGTGAGCTCCTCGTCCGACGAGGTCGCGGAGACCGGGATCGGACGGGTGTGCGGGGAGTCCGCGAGCAGGGCGCCGAGGACGACGACGAGCTGCGCGTTCGACTCGTCGACGATCTCCAGCAGCTCCTTGGAGAACGCCCGCCAGCGCATGTTCGGCTCGACGCCGCGGATCAGCAGCACGTCGCGGCCGGTGTCGTCCGGACGGGCCAGGTAGATCCGGGTGGTCGGCCAGGTCAGGTGCCGTCCGCCGTCCTCGTCGAGGCCGACCCGGGGACGGTTCACCTGGTAGTCGTAGTAGTCCTCGGGGTCGATCGCCGAGACGAGCTCGGCTTCCCATTCGTCGATCAGGTGGTCGACCGCTCCGGTGGCCGCCTCGGCCGCGTCGTTCCAGCCCTCGAACGCGGCGATCACGACCGGGTCCCTCAGGTTCGCGAGGTCTACCACTCGCAGGCTCCCTGTCGTCTGTGTAGCCGGCTCTGTAGCCACTCCGGTGGGGTCACCGGAAACCGGACTGCCCAGCCTACGTGCTCCGGTGTTCGCGCGTGCCTGGTTTCACCCCAGGCGGAACGTGTCGCGCCGGACCAGGGAGAATGGACGGGACGTGAGCGGTGGAGACGACCACCGACAACAGAAGAGGAGCTGTAGTTGCCGGCCCTGCAAGCGGTGCTGTGGGACATGGACGGGACGTTGGTCGACTCCGAGAAGGTCTGGGCGGAGGTGCAGCTGGAGCTGCTCGCCGAGCTGGGTGCGACCTGGACGCTCGAGGACTGCATGACCTTGATCGGGAGCGACCTGCGCGACGCCGTACAGGTCTGGATGGCGCGGATCCCGGAAGGCGTGATCACCGCCGAGGAGCTGGCCGACCGGATGTTCTCGGAGGTGGTGGAGGCGCTCCGCAAGGAGGTGACCTTCCAGCCGGGTGCGCTCGAGCTGCTGCAGGCGCTGCGCAAGGAAGACATCCCGTGCGCGCTGGTGTCGGCGTCGTACCGGGTGATGATCGACGCGGTGCTCGAGCACCTGCCGCCGGATCCGTTCGCGGTGATCGTGGCCGGTGACGAGGTGACGCTGGGCAAGCCGCACCCGGAGCCGTACCTGACCGGTGCGGCCAGGCTCGGTGTCGACCCGGCGAGCTGCGTCGTGATCGAGGACTCGATGACCGGTACGCAGGCCGGGACGGCGGCCGGCATGTACGTCGTCGCCGTACCGCAGTGGGTGACGATCCCGGACGCGCCGCGGCGGCTCGTGGTGAAGTCGCTCGAGCCGCTCACCCCGGAGTCCCTGCGCTCGCTGCTCCGTTGAGGAAGTACCGTCACTTGGTGCCCTCGGGGGCGTTGTCTGGTGGTGGGGTTGTGGGCTGGGGAAAGGTGAGACGGTGAGCGAGTGGGTGCGCCGGGTGTCGGCGGCCGTGGCGGTGGGTGCGCTGGGCGTGTCCTTGGCGGCCTGCGGTGAGCCGGACGACAACGCCCCGCACCCGGGGGAGGAGACGCCGAAGCTGATGCTGCTGCGGCTCGCGACCACGGACGCGATCTCGTCGCTCGACCCGGCCGGCCGGTACGACGTGGGCTCGCGGACCGTCCAGGCGAACCTCTACCAGACGCTGCTGACGATCCTGCCGGACAAGCCGACCCCGGTGCCGGACGCCGCGGACTGCCAGTTCGACTCGCCGACGACGTACACGTGCAGCCTGAAGGAGCACCTGACCTTCCCGAACGGGCACGAGCTGACCTCGTCGGACGTGAAGTTCAGTTTCGACCGGCTGGTCCGGCTGAAGACGCCCGGGGGAGCGGCCGCACTGTTCTCCTCGGTGAAGTCCGTGAGTACGCCGGACGAGCTGACCGCGGTGTTCAACCTGACCAACCCGGACGCGCGCCTGCCGTACCTGCTGACCACGACCGCTTCCTCGATCGTCGACGAGGAGTCGTACCCGGCGAACAAGCTGCTCGACACGAAGGCGATCGGCAGCGGGCCGTACCAGCTGGCGGCGTACAAGCCGGGCACCGAGGTCACGCTGACCAAGTTCTCCGGGTACCGCGGTCCGCGGGCGGCGCAGAACGACGGCGTCACGATCAGCCTGATGAAGGACTCGAACGCGCTCTACCAGGCGGTGACGACGGGCAAGGCGGACCTCGCGTTCCACGGCTTCGGCCCGAGCCTGCTGGACAAGCTGCGCAAGTCCGACCAGGTCCAGGTCGTCGAGACGGGCTCCGCGGAGATCCGGCTGTTCACCTTCCAGATGAAGTCGCTGCTGGCCCGCAAGCCGGCCGTACGGCAGGCCGTGGCGCAGCTGATCGACCGCGTGGCGATCGCGAAGAAGGCGTACGGCGACCACGTGTCGCCGCTGTACTCGGTCGTGCCGCCGGGCTACGGCGGGCAGGCCGACGCGTTCAAGACGGAGTACAAGCAGCCGAACAAGACAGCGGCCGCGGCGATCCTCAAGGCGGCGAACATCGCCGTACCGGTGCCGCTGACGGTCGGGTGGACGCCCTCGCAGTACGGCGTCGGCGCGAAGGCCGAGGTACTCGAGCTGAAGCGGCAGCTGGAGGCGTCCGGGTTGTTCCGGGTGACGTTGCGGGGCGCGGAGTGGCCCGAGTACCAGGAGCTGACGACGCGCCGGGGCGTACGACCTGTACCAGGCCGGCTGGACTCCGTCGTACCCGGATGCGGACGACTACCTGACCCCGTTCGTCGAACGGCTACCGGTCGGCGGCAGCCAGCAAGTTGCTGCAGCAGGAACGGACCGAGCAGAACGGTCTGAAGCGCGACGAGCTGATCGGGCAGCTACAGGGAGTGATCGCGCGGGAGGTTCCGGTCATTCCCAGCTGGCAGGGCACGCGTCGCGGTCGTCGCCTGGAAGGATCTGGAGAACCTCAAGACGGCGCTCGACCCGCTCTCGTTCCTGTATCTCTCAGGCCTTCGACGGTGACATAGCGGCCTTCGGCCGGTGACACAAAGATGCCATGGCAGTAACGGTTCGCGAGGCTCCGGCGACCCTGGGTGCGACGCCGTGGTTTACTGCGGAAAGTCCACGATACGGGACGATTTCCTGTCGATCACGATCGGGCAACGCAGCACTTTCCGCGTTTGACTCCGGGCTGTAATGGCGGCAGGTTAAGGCGGCAGCCATTCCGGATTTCGTTCCGGTTCATCCGAACCAGGCAGGGGAACTCATCGCGTGAGCACGCCACTCGAGGTCGAGCCGGGATCATCCTCCGCGCAACCCGAGGCGATCCTCAAAGGCGTCGGCAAGATCGAGGGCCGGTCGCTGTGGCAGATCTCGTGGATGCGGCTGAAGCGTGACAAGGTCGCGATCGCCGGCGGTGCGTTCGTGCTGCTGCTGATCCTGGTCGGCGATCTTCGCGCCGCTGATCTGCAAACTGGTCGGTGTCACCCCGAACGACTTCCACCAGGACCTGGTGGACCCGTCGCTGCAGACCCCGATCGGCAAGCTCGGCGGCGTCAGCTGGGACCACCCGTTCGGCATCGAGCCGGTGAACGGCCGCGACATCTTCGCCCGGATCGTGTACGGCGCCCGCATCTCGCTGCTGATCGCCTTCCTGGCGACCCTGCTGTCGGTCGTGATCGGCGTCGTGATGGGTATCGTCGCCGGCTACTTCGGCGGCTGGGTGGACACCCTGATCAGCCGCTTGATGGACATCTTCCTGGCCTTCCCGCTGGTGCTGTTCGCGCTGGCCCTGGTCGGTGCGATCCCGGACAAGATGTTCGGGCTGCAGGGCGACGCGCTGCGGGTCGCGCTGATCGTGTTCATCATCGGCTTCTTCAGCTGGCCCTACATCGGCCGGATCATCCGCGGCCAGACGCTGTCGCTGCGGGAGCGGGAGTTCGTCGACGCGGCCCGGAGCCTCGGCGCGCGGCGCCCGTACATCCTGTTCACCGAGCTGCTGCCGAACCTGATCGCGCCGATCCTGGTCTACGCGACGCTGCTGATTCCGACCAACGTCCTGTTCGAGGCCGGTCTTTCCTACCTGGGTGTCGGTGTCCGCCCGCCGACCGCGAGCTGGGGCGACATGCTCTCCGGCGCGGCGAACTGGTACCAGGTCGACCCGATGTACATGATTCCGCCCGGTTTGGCGATCTTCGTCACCGTGCTGGCGTTCAACCTGTTCGGTGACGGATTGCGCGACGCGCTCGACCCGCGATCCCGGTAGGCGTTTCGCATCAACCAGGGAGCCTGGCTCTCAACGATTAAAGGGGTGCAACAAGAGATGAGATGGAATCGCATCACGACGGTCACAGCCGTCAGTGCGGCCGTCGCCTTGAGCCTGGTGGCCTGCGGGGGACCGAAGGCTTCCTCCGGAGGGTCGGGTGGCGGCAGCAGCGCGGCGACGCCCGAGTTCGACGCGGCCAACAACAAGATCTTCAATCCGAGCGACAAAAAGGGCGGCACGCTCCGGATGGCGATCACCGAGAAGTGGGACTCCACTGACCCGGGTGACACCTACTACGGCCTGTCCTGGAACCTCGTGCGGAACTACGTCCGGCCGCTGATGACCTTCAAGTCGGCTCCGGGCAAGGAAGGCGCGAAGGTCGTTCCGGACCTCGCCGAGGCTCCGGGTGTGCCGACCGACGACGCCAAGACCTGGACCTACAAGCTCCGCAAGGGCGTCAAGTACGAGGACGGCACCGAGGTCAAGGCCAAGGACGTCATGTACGGCGTCGCCCGGTCGCTGGACAAGACCACGCTGCCGAACGGCCCGACGTACTTCAACGACTTCCTGCTGGACGTCCCGAAGGACTACAGCGTCGCCAAGGACCCGCAGCTGAAGCTGCTGTCCAAGGCGATGACGACGCCGGACGACTACACCATCGTCTTCCACCTGAACAAGACGTTCGCCGGCTTCGACTACTTCGCGCAGCTGCCGTCGACCGCGGGAGTCCCGCAGGCGAAGGACAACGGCACGAAGTACCAGCTGCACCCGATCTCGAGCGGCCCGTACAAGTTCGAGAGCAACGACGCGAACAAGGGCTTCACGCTGGTCCGCAACGACCAGTACGACCCGGCGACCGACCCGGACACCGGCCGCAAGGCGCTGCCGGACAAGATCAACGTCGCCTACAACGTGAACGGCGCCGACATCGACAACCGGCTGCAGGCCGGTGACCTCGACGTCGACATCGCCGGGACCGGCGTGCAGGCCGAGACCCAGGCCAAGGTGCTCGCCGACCCGAAGCTGAAGGCGCACACCGACAGCGTGCTGTCGACGCGCCTGAACTTCACGGTGTTCAACAGCGAGGTCAAGCCGTTCGACAACGTGAACTGCCGCAAGGCGGTCCTGTACGCCGCCGACCACGAGGGCTACCAGCGCGCGTACGGCGGTCCGTTCGGTGGCGACATCGCGACGAACCTGATGCCGCCGTCGGTCGCGGGCGCGGAGAAGTTCGACGACTACGGCTTCGAGGCGGACAAGAACGGCAACCCGACGAAGGCGAAGGAAGCGCTGACGGCGTGCGGTATGCCGAACGGCTTCAGCACCAACATCGCCTACCGTGCGGACCGGCCGAAGGAGAAGGCCGTCGCCGAGTCGCTGCAGCAGTCGCTGGCCAAGGTCGGCATCAAGCTGACGCCGAAGGGCTTCCCGACCGGTGACTACACCAAGCTGTACGCCGGCAAGCCGGACTACGCCAAGGCCAACGGCCTGGGCATGATCGTCTACAGCTGGGGTGCTGACTGGCCGGACGGCTTCGGCTTCCTCAGCCAGATCGTCGACAGCCGGGTCATCCGGGCTGCCGGTGGTAACACCAACCTGGGGATCCGGATCCCGGAGGTCGACGCGCTGATCGACAAGGCGCTGGCGACCACCGACGACGCCGCCCGCAACAAGATCTGGGTGGACGTCGACAAGAAGGTCATGGAGCAGGCCGGCGTGCTGCCGGGCATCTGGGCCAAGGGCCTGCTGTACCGCCCGGACACGCTCGCGAACGTGTTCAGCAACGACGGTCAGAACATGTACGACTACGCGAGCATCGGTCTCGCGCAGAAGTAATCGGCAGACCGTGGCAGTTGAGTTGCCCTGAACAACAATCACCAGTAGAGGTAGGTGAAGGCTGAGGGTGGCCGGTGATCAGCGATGATCGCCGGCCACCACGCCGAGCACGGTGTTCGCATATCTAGTCCGCCGGGTGATCGGAGCAGTACTCCTGCTCTTCATCGTCACGGCCGTCACGTTCGCGATCTTCTTCCTCGTCCCCAGACTCGGCGGTGCCACCGCCGACGACCTGGCCGGCCGCTACGTCGGCAAGAGCGCGGGGCAGGAGCAGATCCACAACACGGCGGTCCGGCTCGGCTTCACCGATCCTCTCTACGTGCAGTACGGCCGATTCGTGAAAGGCCTCGTGGTCGGCCAGGACTACAACTACGGCACCGGAACCGAGCACTGCCCGGCGCCGTGCTTCGGCTACTCGTTCCTGACCCAGCAGCCGGTCTGGCCGGACCTGGTCTCGCGAATACCCGTGACCGCGTCGCTCGCCGGTGGTGCGGCCTTCATCTGGCTCATCACCGGCGTCGGCACCGGCATCGTCTCGGCACTCAGACGCGGTTCGGCGCTGGACCGATCACTCATGTCGGTGGCGCTCGCGGGTGTGTCGCTGCCGATCTTCTTCACCGGCCTGCTGTCGCTGTCGATCTTCAGTTACGGCCTCGGCTGGACCCAGCAGGGCGGCATCAACCCACTCGACGAGACGAACCCGTTGTGGTGGGCGTACGACCTGATCCTCCCGTGGGTGACGCTGGCCTTCCTGTACGCCGCGGCGTACGCGCGACTCACCCGGGCCGGCATGCTCGAGACGATGAACGAGGACTTCGTCCGGACCGCCCGCGCCAAGGGCCTCACCGAGCGGACCGTGGTGCTGCGAGCACGGCCTGCGGTCGGCGCTGACGCCGATCCTGACGATCTTCGGTCTCGACCTCGGTCTGCTGATGGGCGGCGCGATCCTCACCGAGACCACGTTCTCGCTGCCGGGCATCGGCCAGTACGCCGTCATCGCGCTGCGCGCCAACGACCTGCCGAAGGTGCTCGGCGTGACGCTGGTCGCCGCGTTCTTCATCGTGCTGGCGAACCTGGTCGTTGACCTTCTGTACGCCGTCGTCGACCCGAGGGTGCGAATCTCGTGACCGAGCCCATCGAAGAAGTCCAGGATTCAGTGCAGGACTCCCCGCAGCGGGTGGAGCGAGGCGAAGCGTTCCTCGACGTCCGCGACCTGAGGGTGCACTTCCCGACCGACGACGGTGTGGTGAAGTCCGTCGACGGCATCTCGTTCCAGCTGGAGCGCGGCAAGACGCTCGGCATCGTCGGCGAGTCCGGCTCCGGCAAGAGCGTCACCAGCCTGTCGATCATGGGCCTGCACCCGCCGGGTGTCGCGAAGATCAGCGGGCAGATCTTCCTCGACGGCCAGGATCTGGTGACGGCGTCGCGCGAAGAGGTGCGGTTGCTGCGCGGCAAGCGGATGGCGATGATCTTCCAGGACCCGCTGTCGGCGATGCACCCGTTCTACACAGTCGGCACGCAGATCGTCGAGGCGTACCGGGTGCACAACCAGGTCAGCAAGGCGGTCGCGAAGAAGCACGCGATCGAGATGCTCGACCGGGTCGGCATCCCGCAGCCCGACCGCCGCGTGGACGCGTACCCGCACCAGTTCTCCGGCGGCATGCGGCAGCGCGCGATGATCGCGATGGCGCTGTCCTGCGACCCCGACCTGCTGATCGCCGACGAGCCGACGACGGCCCTCGACGTCACCGTGCAGGCGCAGATCCTGGACCTGATCCGGGACCTGCAGCGCGAGTTCAACTCCGCGGTCATCATCATCACCCACGACCTCGGCGTGGTCGCCGAGCTGGCCGACGACATCCAGGTGATGTACGCCGGCCGCGCGGCCGAGTACAGCACCGCGGAGGACATCTTCGACCGGCCGCAGCACCCGTACACCTGGGGTCTGCTCGGGTCGATGCCGCGGATCGACCGGGAGCGCACCGAGCGGCTGATCCCGATCAAGGGCACGCCGCCGAGCCTGATCAACGTCCCGGAGGGCTGCGCGTTCAACCCGCGCTGCAACTACGCGCACCTGAACGGCGGCGCCAGCGAGACCGAGCGGCCGGAGCTGCTCGACACCGGTAACGGCCACCTGGTCGCGTGCCATCTCTCCCCGCAGGAGCGCCAGAAGGCGTGGGAGACCGACATCAAGCCGAAGCTGTGAACGGGACGACTGTGACTACTACTGACGCCGAACCGACGCCCGTTGTCCCCGCGATCGGCGAGGAGATCCTGTCGGTCGACGGCCTCGTCAAGCACTTCCCGATCCGCAAGGGGCTGCTGCAGCGCCAGGTCGGCGCCGTCCAGGCGGTCGACGGCCTGACCTTCAACGTGACCCGCGGCGAGACGCTGTCGCTGGTGGGGGAGTCGGGCTGCGGCAAGACCACCACCGGCCGGTTGCTGACCCGGCTGCTGGAGCCGACGTCGGGCAAGATCGTGTTCGAGGGGCGCGACATCAGCCACCTCAGCGAGGGGCGGATGCGTCCGCTGCGCCGCGACGTACAGATGATCTTCCAGGACCCGTACGGTTCGCTGAACCCGCGGCACACGGTCGGCAAGATCGTCGGCGCGCCGTACCGGCTGCAGAACGTGAAGACCGAGCACGGCGTCAAGCGGGCCGTGCAGGAGCTGCTCGAGCTGGTCGGTCTGAGCCCGGAGCACTACAACCGGTACCCGCACGAGTTCTCCGGCGGTCAGCGGCAGCGCATCGGGATCGCGCGCACGCTGGCGCTCCGGCCGAAGCTGATCGTCGCCGACGAGCCGGTCTCCGCGCTGGACGTGTCGATCCAGGCGCAGGTCGTGAACCTGCTGGAGGACCTGCAGGAAGAGTTCGACCTGACGTACGTGATGATCGCGCACGACCTGTCCGTCGTACGGCATGTGTCGGACCGGGTCGCGGTCATGTACCTCGGCAAGATCGTCGAGCTGGCCGACCGCGTCAGCCTGTACGAGAAGCCGATGCACCCGTACACGGTCGCGCTGCTGTCCGCCGTACCGGTGCCGGACACCAAGCGGAAGGGCAAGCAGGAGCGGATCCGGCTGCAGGGCGACGTCCCCAGCCCGATCAACCCGCCGCCCGCGTGCCGCTTCCACACCCGCTGCTGGAAGGCGCAGGAGATCTGCAAGACCACGGAGCCGCCGCTGGTCGAGCTCGCCCCCGGCCACCAGACCGCCTGCCACTTCCCGGAGAACATCGAGGCCCCGGCAGCGAAGGCGGATTCGGCCGACTGATCATTCGCCCCGGTCGATGATCGGCTTGCCGGTGGGTAGGGCGAACGGCGTTGTTCGTGGTGCGGTCTTGCTGAAGGTCCAGGTGGAGAAGTTTCGCGCGACGACACTGAGGGCGCTCGTCCGTGCGTTGTAGGTGATCAGACTGACCACGTTCACGAGGCTTCCGGGTCGGACACCGACAGCGCTGAAGGTCGTTTCGTCGAGCCATTGGCCGAAGTGGTACGCCGAGTACTCGCGGGGCATCGCCGCGTCGCGGGTCGGCGGTCACGCCGAACAGCTGGAGGTCGGCCCAGCTGGGCTGAATGCCCATCATGGCATCGTCCGGTTGCGTCACGAGGTACGTCGCGTTGGGCGACAGGAACGCCTGCTGACCGCTGTAGGTGGTCCGGTTTCCCGTGGTGAGTGTCGGGCCGACCTTCAGCGAGTGGCCTGTGCCCGCCTGCTCGAGCGGCTGCTGGTACACCAGCTGACCCGAGGTCACGGTGCGGACCGCGACTGGTGAGACCTTGGCCGATGCGTACGCCCCGGCTGGTCGGGATGTCCCAGCGGTACAGGCCGTCCAGCGTTCCGAAGTACGCCGTGTTGCCGTCGAGGGCGACGATCCGCGGACCGTAGGCGAGGCTGGCGAACTTCGGGATCTTGTTGCCGTACGGGGTGCGCACGAGTTCGCGGCCCGCGGCGACGTCGTACACGACCGACTCGGCATGGTCGTTGAGGGTCTCGACCCAGGCGACCAAGTTGCCGCGGTGGTCGGCGGTCAGGCTCCACGCGCTCTTGCCCGAGGCTTCGGACGCCTGAGTGGTCGGCGACGTGGATCGCGTTGTCGGCGTTCAGGAAGACGAAGCCTGCGTCGGTCTGGACGAATGCGGTGACCGTGTGCGGCGCCACCGAGATGACCTCGGAGCCGTAGTGGATCTCGTTGCCCAGTGCAAAGGTCGCGCGGCGTTGGGCGAACGGCCCAGGCCGGGCCGGCTGGGGTTGTTCGTTCCGAGGCCTCAGCACACTCGCGCCACCGACAGCGACGGCCGCGGTCGCGACGGCACCGCCGAGGATGCCGAGGGTGCGCCGGCGGGCGGCGCGATGGTTGCCGGCCGCAATGATGCCGTCGAGGTCGAGCGGCGGCGGCTCGGTACCCGCGGCACGCTCGGCCAGCGTGTCCCTGAGGAGGTCGTTCATTCGCCTATACCTGCCTTCAGTACGACGTCGGAGCCCAGGCGGGCTCGGAGCTTCTTCAGTGCGTCGGAGACCTGGCTCTTCACGGTCCCGACGCTGCAGCCGAGGACCTCGGCGGTTTGCGGTTCGGTGAGATCTTCGTAGTACCGCAGCACCAGCGCGGCCCGTTGCCGCGGCGGGAGCTTCTGCAGTTCGCGCCACAGCCAGACGCGGGCGGTCACGTCGTCGGCGCTGACGGGCTGATCGGGTACGTCGTCGTACGGCCGCTCCGCCCGCCAGGACTTCCGGCGCCACCAGCCGATCGCGGTGGTGGTGATCACGCGGCGCGTGTACGCCTCGGCGTTGTTCGGATCGCGCAGGCGGTGCCAGCCGACGTACGTCTTGACCAGCGCCTCCTGGACGAGGTCCTCGGCGAGACCGCGGTCGCTCGTCAGCAGGTACGCGTACCGGAAGAGCGCGCCGTGCCTGCTGGTCGCGAACTCGGCGAACCCGGTCGCCTCGGCCATCTGTCCCCCTTGGGTCCGTCTACCCTCCCTGACGTGGGGACGGAGGCAAAGGGTTGGGCGTTGCAGCAAGAAGCAACCGGGCGATGAGCGCGTGACCGGCCGCGTCCGGGTGGTCACCGTCGGAGGCCAGCAGCGCGGTGATGTCGGCGCTGTCCTCGAACGGCGTGTAGATGTCGACGTACGTCGCGTCGTCGGCCCGCGCCGCGGCGGCGATCGCGTTGTTCGTGCGGACCGTGAGCTGGTCGCTGGCGACCCGGCCGCTGGGCGTGTACTGCTGCTTGGCCACGTCGCCGTCCTTGAAGACGTTCCAGTAGCCGGTCATCAGGATCGTGGTCGGCTGGTCGCCGCGGAGCGCGTGCACCCGGCTCAGGATCCGGCCGAGATTGGCGGTCAGCTGCTCATACTCGTCGGACACGCAGTCGCTCGTGCACTGCCCGCTGGTGACGTCGTCGTGGTGGTCGCCGAAGTCGTTGGCGCCGATCGTGAGCAGTACGACGTTCGCGGCTTTCGTGGCCTGCTCGACGGGGGAGTTGCGCTGGTCGAGCTGCTGCAGGAGACCGGTCGAGTCGAGTCCGGCGACGCCTTGGTTGTCGACGGTGACCGGTACGGCGGAGCGGTTGTGGAGCAGGTCGCCGTACTGCTGGGGGAAGGCGGCGCAGTGGCAGTTGGAGCCGGAGGTGACCGAGTCGCCGAGCGCCACCACCCGGACCTGGCCTGCGGCAGGCGGTGGGAGGATCTCGCTGACCGTGTCGGCGCCGGTGACCGCGCTGACGAACGTGAGCACGAGCAGGCCGGCGGCGAGCCGTCGGAGTGTGTGGATCACGCCGGTTTGGTGTGGCTCCCTTCGTGCTGCGGCAGGGCGAGCTGGTTCACGAGCCAAGGATAGGCCGACGCGAACGCGGGTCCGGCGAACTGCCACACATGGGTGCCGGGGGAGATCTCGACCCGGGACGCGATGCCCACCTTGGCGCCGGCCTTGGACAGCTCCTCCGCCTCGTGCTGGTGGCGCAGTTCGGCGGTGCTGGTCAGGAACAGGCCGTTGACGCCCCGGTACTTGCCGTGGGCATGCATTACGAGGAGCGGTTCGTTGGCCTTCTCTAGCGCCACGTCACCGCCGTACAGATCGTGCAGGCTGGCGGCCGGTGTTGTCGTGTACGGCGCGAGATCGCCGGAGATGTCGACGAAGTGGTCGAACACGTCCGGGTGCTCGACGACGAGGTCGAGGGCGCAGGTGCCGCCCATCGAGAACCCGGCGACCGCCCACTGACTCGGGTTGGTGGAGGCGCCGAACGTCTTCTCGACGTACCGCGGGATGTCCTCGTCGAGGTGGTCGGCGGAGTTGCCCCGCGGCCCGTTCACGCACTCGGTGTCGTTGTCGAATCGATGCGTGGCGTCGACGAACACCAGGATCGGGGCGTACCCGTGGTGGCGGTGCGCGTACGCGTCGGACACCTGTACGGCGTTGCCCAGCCGCACCCAGTCACCCGGACCGCCGCGCTCACCACCGACCAACTCGACAACCGGCAACGCCGGCCGTGTGGACGAACCAGATCGGCGGCAAGTACACGAGCTCCTGCCGGTGCTCGAAATGGCTGTACGTCGCCGGAATGTTCACCGCAACCAGCCTGCCCGCTTGCGGCATCTTCGTGGAGCGGGCGTCGTGCGCGAGCCCTGACATCGATACCTGACCCGGCAACGGAGTATTCGTCCAGTCATTCACCGCGGAGTCGATCGTCGGGTAATACCCGACGAACTGATTGATCCCATTAGCACAAACCAACGCCGCCAACGCAGCCGCAACCACCGCGGCCCCCCGCCGCCACCACCGAGCCGTCCGCCACCCCACCCCCAGCACGATCAACGCCCCCACCCCGACCCCAAACCACACCCAAACAACAAACGGCAACGGATCCGTAAGCCCAACCAACTTGGCCCCCGGATAAGCCGCAAACAAAGTCACCAACGACGCCCCACCAACCACCGAGGGCACCACCAGCCCCCGCCACCGCCGATCCCGCCACCCCACAGCAGCCACCAACACCCCCACCGCAACCACATCCAGCACCACCGGAAACCATCCCCCGAGCAGCGACACACTCATCCGACCCTCCGAACCCTGAGCAGACCCAAACCCCAGACGCCCGACCACGACGAATGGTTGGCACGCCGCCCACCACCCCTCTCAGCGGCTACTCAGCTACCGGGCTCGTCGGCTGGTGATGGTGCCAGGGGATCGGTCGTAGGGTCGAGGCATGCTTGATCATCTGGTTCTCGCTACTGACGATCTTCAGGGGAGTGTGGCGGCGTTTGCTGCGGCTACTGGGGTGGAGCCTGTTGAGGGTGGGCGGCATGTGGGGCGGGGGACTCGGAATTACCTGGTTGGGTTCGGGGCGGGGGCGTATCTGGAGATCATTGGGCCTGATGTGGAGCGGCCGGTCCAAGGGGTGATGCCGTTCGGGATTGAGGGGTTGCAGGGGTCGCGGCTGGTTACTTGGGCGGTTCGGGTGGCGGATATCGAGGCTGCGGTGGTGGCGGCTCCGGAGCTCGGGGCGATCGAGCCGATGAGTCGGAGGACGCCGGCGGGGGAGTTGCTGAGTTGGCGGCTGACTTCGGCGTACCCGGCGCCGTACGACGGGATCGTGCCGTTCCTGATCGACTGGGGGACGAGCAGGCATCCGGCCGGGTCGGGGTTGCCGTCGGTGGAGCTGGTCGACTTCGGGGCGACGCATCCGCGGCCGGACGAGGTCAACGCCGTACTCGAGGCTCTGGAGGTGGGTCTGCGGGTGGTGGCGGGTGAGCCTGGATTGCAGGCCACGGTCGCCGGGCCGGGAGGTAGCTACTCGCTGCGGTGAGTTCACTGGGTGTCGCAGCCGGAAGTCGAGTGGGCCGCGTTCGACAATGTCGAACGATGGACGTTGTGCCGCCTCACGATCGCTCCTACATTCCAGCCAGCCGTGGTCGTCACGGCGGGGAAGGGAGGTTCGGTATGGCTACGACCGAAGCGGTCAAAGCGAAGACCCTTCTGGGGGAGTGTTCGGCGGAACTGGCGGGCACGTTCATCCTGATCCTGTTCGGCGTCGGCGTGGTGGCGCAGGTGGTGGCAGGCGGGATCGGGGACCACGACTCGATCGCGTGGGCGTGGGGTCTGGGTGTGACCCTGGGCATCTACACGGCGGGCCGGATGACCGGCGCGCACCTGAATCCGGCGGTGACGATCGCGCTGGCGGCGTTCCGCGGGTTCAGCTGGAAGAAGGTGCTGCCGTATTCGGTGGCGCAGTTCCTCGGGGCGTTCCTGGCGGCGCTCGTGGTTCGCTGGAACTACACCGAGGCGATCGGCAAGTTCGATCCCGGGCACACGATCAAGAGCCAGGGCATCTTCTCCACCTTGCCGGGCAACGGCAGCATGGATCTCGGCGTGCACATGTGGGGCGGCTTCCGGGACCAGATCATCGGTACGGCGATCCTGATGTTCGTGATCCTGGCGATCACCGACCTGCGCAACACGTCCCCGGCGGCGAACCTCGCGCCGTTGATCGTCGGCCTGCTGGTGGTCGGGATCGGGATGGCGTGGGGCACCAACGCCGGCTACGCGATCAACCCGGCCCGTGACTTCGGTCCCCGGGTGGCCTCGTTGATCACCGGGTACGGAGGAGCACTCAAGGATCAGTTCGGGGACTTGTATTTCTGGGTGCCGATCGTGGCACCGATCCTCGGCGCGCTGGTGGGTGCGTTCCTGTACGACCTGCTGGTCGGCCGGAACCTTCCGATCGCCGACGAGGACGAGGAGCCGGGCCGCATCCCGGAGGAGAACACGACAGCATGAGCATGCAGCGTGAGGAGAGGACTTTCCATGGCTGACTTCGTCGGCGCCGTCGACCAGGGCACCACGAGCACCCGTTTCATGATCTTCGACCACTCCGGCAACGAGGTGGGCAAGCACCAGCTGGAGCACGAGCAGATCCTGCCGCAGGCCGGCTGGGTCGAGCACAACCCGGTCGAGATCTGGGAGCGGACCAGCTCGGTGATCCAGACCGCGCTGGGGTCGAAGGGTCTGCAGGCGAGCGACCTGGCGGCGCTCGGGATCACCAACCAGCGCGAGACGGCCGTGGTCTGGAACCGCAAGACCGGCCGGCCGTACTACAACGCGATCGTCTGGCAGGACACCCGGACCGACCGGATCGCCTCCGCGCTCGAACGTGAAGGCAAGGGCGATGTCATCCGGCAGAAGGCCGGCCTGCCGCCGGCGACGTACTTCTCGGCCGGCAAGGTGCAGTGGATCCTGGACAACGTCGACGGCGTCCGGGCGGCGGCCGAGGCCGGTGACGCCGTGTTCGGCAACACCGACACCTGGCTGCTGTGGAACCTGACCGGCGGCGTGAACGGCGGCGTCCACATCACCGATGTGACGAACGCCAGCCGCACGATGCTGATGAACCTCGAGACCCTCGACTGGGACGACGAGCTGATCAGCTTCTTCAACATCCCGCGGCAGATGCTGCCGGAGATCCGGCCGTCGTCGGACCCGAACATGTACGGTGAGACACTCGCCCACGGTCCGCTGGCCGGCGTCGTACCGCTGACCGGCGACCTGGGTGACCAGCAGGCGGCGACTGTCGGTCAGGTGTGCTTCAACCCTGGTGAAGCGAAGAACACCTACGGCACCGGCAACTTCATGCTGCTGAACACCGGCACCGAGCTGGTCCGTTCGAAGGCAGGCCTGCTCAGCACGATGTGCTACAAGTTCGGCGACGAGGACCCGGTGTACGCGCTCGAGGGCTCGATCGCGGTCACCGGTTCCGCGGTGCAGTGGCTGCGGGACCAGCTCGGCATCATCTCCGGTGCGAGCGAGACCGAGACGCTCGCCCGGCAGGTCGAGGACAACGGCGGCGTGTACTTCGTGCCCGCGTTCTCCGGCCTGTTCGCGCCGTACTGGCGGTCCGACGCCCGCGGCGCGATCGTGGGTCTGTCCCGGTTCAACACCAACGCCCACCTGGCGCGCGCAACACTGGAAGCGATCTGCTACCAGAGCAAGGACGTCGCGGACGCCATGGAGAAGGACTCGGGCGTGCGGCTCGACGTACTGAAGGTGGACGGCGGTGTGACGGCGAACGAGCTCTGCATGCAGATGCAGGCCGACATCCTCGGGGTACCGGTGAGCAAGCCGGTCGTCGCGGAGACCACCGCGCTCGGCGCGGCCTACGCGGCCGGTCTGGCCGTCGGGTTCTGGAAGACCAAGGAAGAGCTGGTGCAGAACTGGAACGAGGACAAGCGGTGGAACCCGGAGTGGAACGACGAGCAGCGCGCTCAGGGGTACGCCGGGTGGCAGAAGGCCGTCCAGCGCACGCTCGACTGGGTCGACGTCGACTGATCAGGCAGTATCGGTAAGGCTGGTAACTAGCTCGGAAGGACGAACACAGTGGCTGTAGTGGCTCTGTCACCGCAAGCAAGGGCCGACGCGATCGCCGCGCTGGCCGACGGGCGCGAACTGGACGTCCTGGTGATCGGTGGCGGGGTGGTCGGCACCGGCGCGGCGCTCGACGCCGCGACCCGTGGTCTGACCACCGGACTGCTGGAGGCTCGCGACTTCGCGAGCGGCACGTCCAGCAGGTCCAGCAAGCTGATCCACGGTGGCCTGCGCTACCTGGAGATGCTCGACTTCCGGCTGGTGCACGAGGCGCTGCAGGAGCGCGGTCTGCTCCTGCAACGCCTGGCACCGCACCTGGTGAAGCCGGTGCCGTTCCTGTACCCGCTGCAGCACCGCTGGTGGGAGCGGCTCTACGCCGGCGCCGGCGTCGCGCTGTACGACGGTATGGCGGTCAGCTCCGGCCTCGGCGCCGGACTGCCCATCCACCGGCACCTGACTCGGCGCGGCGCGATGCGGCTGGTGCCGTCGCTCAAGAAGTCCGCACTGATCGGCGCGTTGCAGTACTACGACGCGCAGGTCGACGACGCGCGGCACACCATGGAGCTCGCTCGGACGGCGGCGTCGTACGGCGCCTTCGTCGCGAACCGGGTGAAGGTGACTGGTTTCCTGCGGCAGGGCGAGCGGGTCACCGGCGTCCAGGCGAAGGACCTGGAGAGCGGCCACGAGTTCGAGGTCCGGGCGAAGCAGGTCGTGAACGCGACCGGTGTCTGGACCGACGACACCCAGGCGATGGTGGGGGAGCGCGGGCAGTACCACGTCCGCGCGTCGAAGGGCATCCACCTCGTCGTACCGAAGGACCGGATCCAGTCCAGCACCGGGATGATCCTGCGCACCGAGAAGTCCGTGCTGTTCATCATCCCGTGGGGCCGGCACTGGCTGATCGGCACCACGGACACCGACTGGCATCTGGACAAGGCGCACCCGGCCGCGACCAGCAAGGACATCGAGTACCTGCTCGACCACGTCAACGCCGTCCTCACCACACCGCTCACCCGCGAGGACGTCGAGGGCGTGTACGCCGGCCTGCGGCCGCTGCTCGCCGGCGAGTCGGAGAGTACGTCGAAGCTGTCCCGCGAGCACGTCGTCGCGCACGCGGCGCCGGGTCTCGTAGTGGTTGCCGGTGGCAAATACACGACGTACCGGGTGATGGCCAAGGACGCGATCGACGCGGCCGCGGACGCGCTCGACGGACGGGTTCCGCGCAGTGTCACGAAGAACATCCCGCTGGTCGGCGCGGACGGCTACCAGGCGCTGTGGAACCAGCGGCACCTGATCGCGCAACGCTCCGGCCTGCACGTCGCCCGGATCGAGCACCTCCTGAACCGGTACGGCGCGCTGATCGACGAGGTGCTCGAGCTCGTCGCCGAGGACCCGTCGCTGGGCGAGCAGCTGCCCGGTACGCAGGACTACCTCAAGGCCGAGATCGTGTACGGCGCGAAGGCTGAGGGCGCCCGTCATCTCGACGACATCCTGGCCCGGCGGACCCGGATCTCGATCGAGGCCTGGGACCGCGGCGTCGGCGCTGCCGAGGCGGCCGCCCGGCTGGTCGCGCCGATCCTTGGTTGGGACGAGGCGACGGTCGACCGCGAGGTCTCCTTCTACACCCGTCGGGTCGAGTCCGAGCGCGATTCGCAGGACCAGCCCGACGACGAGTCGGCCGACAAGGTCCGGCTCGAAGCACCGGACATCGTCTCGCCGGCCTGAGACCGGAGGGGTGGGGAGGGCTGCCGATGACAGCCCTCCCCAAGATCGTCAGCCGTTGGCGACGGTGACGACGTAGTTGGAGCCGTCGTCGCTGAACGTGTAGTCGCCCGGACCGTTGATGGTCTTCGCGCCGAGGTTGTCGTCGTCGTCCGGGAAGTCACCTTCCATCAGGGTCAATACCTTGCCCTGCGGTACGGCGACGTTCTGGACGTCCTTGCTGTCACCGGTGGTCATCTGCACCGGCCCCCAGATGGTGCTGCCGTCGACCACCAGGTACGCGTCGTCCGCACCGGTGTTGTCCTCCTGCTCGTTGCACTTGATGTGCGTGATGACCAGACCTGCCTGTGGGGCCGCGTCGGCCGCGACCGGTGCGAAGGTGATCGTGCTCAGTCCGAGCCCGGCGGCGGCGAGAATCCTGCCTGCTGACAACATGCGCATTTCCTCCCGAGTTGGTCCTACTTGATGGCTCAGGACGCTAAGCAGGCGATGTATCAAGCGTTTGACAGCCACGTCTCGACTGAAGCTCTTCGGCTGTGCCCGAAAGGGTTGCGCGGGGCGCGGTCGCCGATGGTTCGATGAGGTCGACCGTGGACCAGATCCGTGGAGGGGGGAGTGCGCGTGCCCAGGTGGTTCTCGCGAGGTCGGACGGCTCCGGAGTACACGGGGGTGAACGACCGGCGCCAGCAGTCGATCATCGACGGTCTCCGTTTTCGCGGCATCGACGACACCGAGCCGGCCGATCGCGAGGAACGCGTCAGAGTGGCGGTGGAGCGGGTCTCTGTCCACGTGCAGCGGCTGTCCGGCGTACCTGACAAACAGGAGTGGTGGCACGCCGGGCGAGGCATCGGCGGGGATGCCGAGGGGATCCGGTTCCAGCCGGACCACCCGGCGTACCCGGACGGCCGGCTGCACGTCGGCGACCGCCAGTGGGAGGTGCTGGGTGAGCTCACCGGGCAGAGCGGCACGGAGTTCGGGTCGTCGATCGGGGAGCAGCGGGACACGCTGTTCGAGCTGGTCGCGAAGGAAGCGGATCGCATCCGGGTGAACGCACCCGACGCACCGGATCACCGGCTTCCGGTCGAGGGCCGGCATTTCGTCGATCCTGGCGACGTTCGCGAGGCGGCGTTCTCCCTCCGCGTGAACAACGTGTGGGTGCAGCAGAACTTCGGCGCGGTCGTCGACGGTCTGCGGGCCGAAGGTCTCGTGACCGACCAGACTGCCCGGCAGCTGTTGGAGAAGTCGCCGAAGGACCGGGAGAGCATGCAGCGCTGGGCGAGCGAGCTCGCGACCGGTGAGCTGAGCGAGGACGTTTACCACCGGCTGGCGGACCGTCCGGACAGCCTCGAGCTCGACCGGACCGACACCGCGGTGAAGGGCTTCCTCGACGACCTGGCCGCGCAGAGCGGCACCGATTCCGCGACGTTCCTGAACGAGGTCCAGGTCGCGCCGCCCGCCCAGAAGTCGTGGCAGATCGCGAACAGCCTGATGGCGAACTCGGCACTGCGTGATCTGGATCCGGAGAAGTATCTGGAGGCCAAGGAGAAGCTGAGCGTTGTGGTCGACGAGCAGGCGTGGACCCTGACCACCGCGTCACAGCACCCTCAGACCGCGAGCGGTCAGGTGATCATCGCGTTGAGGAGCCTCGAGGCCGAGGCGTCCCCGTCGCCGCGGACCGCACCCCAGGAACGGTTCATCGACCCGCGCGCGGGCGTCGCCGAGCCTGGCAGTGCTTCCGCCGTACCGACGACCGGAGACGGGTCGGCTCAGCGTTCGGACCACCCGCACTCACGCAACCAGGGTCAGCACCTCGGGTCGTGATCTCTACAGCTCTTGGTCCTCGGGGCGGATCCAGTTGAAGGTGCGTTGGACGGCCGACTGCCAGTTCGCGTACTCGGTGGCGCGGCGGGCCGGGTCCATGTGCGGCATCCACTGACCGGCGCGGTGCCAGTTGCTGCGGAGACCTTCCAGGTCGGGCCAGTACCCGACGGCCAGTCCGGCGGCGTACGCCGCTCCGAGTGAGACGGTCTCGGTCACCATCGGACGGACCACAGGGACGTCGAGGAGGTCGGCGAGGAACTGCATCAGCAGGTTGTTGGCCGTCATCCCGCCGTCCACCTTCAACGCGGTCAGCGCGATCCCGGAGTCGGCGTTCATCGCGTCGACCACCTCGAGGGTCTGGAACCCGGTCGCCTCGAGGACGGCGCGAGCCAGGTGCCCTTTGGTGATGTAGCCGGTCAGCCCGGCGATCACGCCGCGCGCCTCGCTGCGCCAGTGCGGCGCGAACAGCCCGGAGAACGCGGGCACGATGTACGCGCCGCCGTTGTCGTCGACGGTCCGAGCCAGCGTCTCGATCTCGGCCGCGGTGTGGATCATCCCGAGCCCGTCGCGGAACCACTGCACGAGTGACCCCGTGACCGCCATCGAGCCTTCGAGCGCGTACGACGCCGGATGGTCACCGATCTGGTACGCGACCGTCGTGAGCATCCCGTGCTTGGACCGGACGATCTCCTGCCCGGTGTGCAGCAGCAGGAACGACCCCGTGCCGTACGTGCACTTCGCCTCGCCCGCACTGAAGCACGTCTGCCCGAACAGCGCCGCCTGCTGGTCGCCGAGCGCCGCACCGATCCGGACCCCGGGAAGTACTTCGGTCGCGGTCGCGAACACCCCCGACGACGGGCGGATCTCGGGCAGGATCGCCCGCGGTACGTCGAACGCCTCGAGCAGTCGGTCGTCCCATTCGAGCGTCTCGATGTTCATCAGCATCGTCCGGCTCGCGTTCGTCACGTCGGTGGCGTGCAGCCCGCCGTTCGCACCGCCGGTGAAGTTCCAGATCAGCCAGCTCTCCATCGTGCCGAACAGGATCTCGCCGCGCTCCGCGCGTTGCCGCAGACCGGGGGTGTGATCGAGCATCCACCGGATCCGCGGCGCCGAGAAGTACGTCGTCAGCGGGAGACCGCACAGCTCCGCGAACCGGTCCGGGCCCTCGCTGCCGGCCAGTTCGGTGACGAGGCGGTCCGTCCGGGTGTCCTGCCAGGTCACCGCGCGCCCGATCGGCCGGCCGGTGACGCGGTCCCAGAGCAGACTGGTCTCGCGCTGGTTCGCGATGCCGATGGCAACGACCTGGGACGGCGTGGCGCCGATCTGCTTGATCGCGGCCGGCACCACGCGGGTGACGTTGTTCCAGATCTCCCCGGCGTCGTGCTCGACCCAGCCCGGCCGCGGGAAGAACTGGTGGTGCTCCCGTTGCGCCACGGACACCAGCCGTCCGCGCCGGTCGAACAGGATGCATCGTGTCGAGTTCGTCCCCTGATCGACCGCAGCCACGTACTGCTCAGCCATCAACGCACCTCACGTGTCCTCCCGGAGATCGCGGGCGATGGCTTCCGCGGTGGCGCGGACCATGGTGACCAGGTCGGGACGGTGCCGCAAGCGGCTGTCGCAGATGCGCTCGATCCGGCCGGCGAGCCCGACCGCGCCGACGACCAGCCCGCCGAGTCCCCGGATCGGCGCCGCGATGCTGGCGAGCTCGACGGTGTGCTCCTCGATCTCGGTCGCCCACCCGCGCGACCGGACCGTCGCGAGCTCCTCGCTCAGCTGCACCGGATCGGTGATGGTCCGCGTCGTGTACGCCTCCAGGCTCCGCGGCCGGGCACTGGTGTCGTACGCCAGGACGGCCTTGCCGAGAGCGGTCGCGTGCGGAGGCAGCGTCGTACCGACGTCGAGGTCCTGGTCGCTGTCGTCGGGCCGGAAGACGTGGTGCACGACCACGACCTTGCCCTCGACGAGGCGGCCGACGCGCACCACCTCGCCGCTGCGCGAAGCGAGCGAGTCGGCCCAGTTGATCGCGCGGCTGCGGAGCTCGTTCGGGTCGAGGTAGCTCTCGCCGAGCCGGCCGAACGCGTCGCTCAGGTGGTAGTGCGCGCCGCTGTGGTCCTGTTCGACGAACCCGACCTGGTGCAGCGTCCGGAGGATCCCGTGCACGGTCGTCTTCGCCAGCCCGAGCGCGTTGCCGAGGTCGGCGACCCCCAACCCGTCAGGCGCGGCGGCGAGCAGTCGCAGCACCGCCGCGGCCCGCTCGATCGACTGTACGGTCCCCGGCACACCGGCAGGCTACCTGTGAATCACTGGTCTGGCTCCACCTCACACGTCACGCCGCGCCATCACCTGAACGATCACCCGGACGATCACTCTGAAGCGATCGCTTGCAGTACGTCGAGTCGGGCTGCACGGCGTGACGGCCAGACAGCGGCCAGTACGCCGAACACGACCGCGAGCACGACGGCGATCACCAGTTGCAGCACCGGGATGTCGCGGACCGCGAGGCCGTCGTCCACCATCGCCGACTGCACCGCGGCGGCAAATGCGACGCCGATCAGCAGCCCGAGGAACGCGCCGAGCAAGGTGATCGCGATCGACTCGACCCGGAGCATCCGGCCGAGCTGCGGCCGGTCCATCCCGATCGCCCGCAGCAGGCCGATCTCGCGGGTCCGCTCGACCACGCCGAGCGCGAGCGTGTTCACGATGCCGAGCAGCGCGATCAGGATCGCCATCGCGAGCAGGAACCCGAGCGCGACCAGGACGCCGTTCACGGGCTGCCGCGCGACCGCGGCGTACTCGTGCTGGTCGCGGACCTCGATCGTCGGGTAGTCCTTGCGGAGCTGGTCGAGGATCCCGGTCCGGACCTGCGCCACCTGATTGCCCTTGGCAACTTCGACGTACAGCAGGTTGTCGCTCGGCGAGCCGCCGACCGTCTCGTACGTCGGGAGCGACACGACGATCGCGTTCAGCTGCCGGTTCGGGGCGAGGACCCCGCCGACGGTCAGGCGGTGGGTGCCGTTCGTGGTCTTCAGGTCGAACGGCTTGCCGACGCTGAGCTTCAGGGTCTTGGCGAGGTTGCGGGGGAGGATCGCCTGTCCGGCGGCGAGCGCCGCGGCGGAGCCGGAGTCGAACGTGGCCGTGACGGGCCCGGCGAGCGTGCCGTCGCTGACGCCCGTGACCTGGACGTTCGCCCTGCCGACCTCACCGGACTGCTGCCGGACCCGGTGCACGGCCTGGACGCCGGGGATCTTCGCGGTCCGCTCGCCGACCTGGGTGCTGAAACTGGGGGTGCCGTCGTTCGTGATCAGGATCTCGGCGGTGCCCAGCGCGTCGACCAGGCTCTTGTCGATCGACGCCTTCACCGAGGCGCCGATCACCAGCAGGCCGCTGATCAGCGACACGGAGATCATCAGCGCGGACGCGGTGGCCGACGTACGGCGCGGGTTCCGCTCGGCGTTGCGGCGGCCGAGGGTGACCGGCGCCTTGCGGCCGAACGGGTACATCAACGCGCGGACGACGTACCGGCTGATGATCGGGTTGAGCATCACGATCGCGAGGACGGCGGTGCCGGTGCCGAGCGTGATCAGGACGGCGCCGGGGAGTCCGCCGGCGCCGACACCGATGCCGAAGAAGAGGATGGCCATCAGCAGCATGAACGCGCCGACCAGCACCCGGGTGAGCAGCGAGCGTTCCGGGACGTGTACGTCGTCGCGCATCGCGGCGACCGGTGGGAGCTTCCCGGCCCGGCGGGCGGCCGGGGCCGCGGCGGCGACCGTCACGCCGATACCGATCAGGTAGCTGACGATGATCGTGGTCGGTGTGACCTGCAGCGACGCGGTCGGGATCGGCAGGTCGAGGAGCTGGTAGCCGAACCGGATCCCGGAGGCGACGCCGATACCCACCAGCAGGCCGAGCGTCGCTCCGATGAAGCCGATGATGACGCTCTCGGCGAGCACCGTGCCGGTGATCTGGCCGCGGGAGGCGCCGATCGCGCGGAGCATCGCGAGCTCCCGGGACCGTTGCGCGACGACCATCGCGAACGTGTTGACGATGAGGAACCCGCCGACGAAGAGCGCGAGGCCGGCGAACAGCAGCAGCACGGTGCCGAACCCGCCGAAGGTGTTGTCCAGGTCGTGTTCGCCGTCGGTCGTGACCTGCTTCGCGGTCCGGGCCTTGATCGAGTCGCCGATGGTGTCCGCGATCGCCTTGCTGACCACGTTCGGGTCGGAACCCGGCTTGAGCGAGACCGTGATCGACGTCCAGCCCGGCTTGCCGAGCAGCAGCAGCTGAGCGGTCGCGCCGTCGAAGCTGACCAGCGGTGCGCCGGCTGCCGCGCCGGCCTGCGCCGGCGTCGTGGTCGCGGTGAGCGTCGCGGTGACGGCTCGCGTCGGCGTGACGATCCGGACCTGGTCGCCGACGTGGTAGCCCGCGCGGCTCGCGGTCGACTCGTCGAGTGCCAGCTGGCCGCCGCCCCAGGGCGCCGTACCGTCGACGAGCTTGAACGGTGCCGCGGCAGGGTCCCGCGGCCAGGCGGCGCCGAAGGACGTCAGACCGTAGTTCTCCAGCGGCTTGCCGTCCGGGCCGAGGATCTGCACGTTGCTGACCATGAGCTGCGGGACCGCGGCCGCTACTCCGGGTACGGCGGCGATGCGGTCGACGAGATCGATCTGGAAGGTCGCGGGGCGGTCTGTGCCGGTCTCGATCGGGGACGCCGGCGTGACGGTGACGTCCGCCGTACTGACCGCGAAGTTCTTCTTCAGCGCCGTGGACAGGCTGTCGGTGAAGACCATCGCGCCGCCGACGAACGCGACGCCGAGGGTGACGGCGAGCGTGCACAGCACGAAGCGGAGCCGGTGCGCGAGCACCGAACGGAGGCCGAGCTTGAACATCAGCCGGCCAGCTCGCCCGCGGTGTCGTGCTGGGCCTCCAGTTGCTTCATCGCGTCGAGGACGGACTCCGCTGTGGGGTCGACAAGTTCGGACTGCAGTTGTCCGTCGGCCAGGAACAGGACGCGGTCGGCGTACGATGCGGCCGTCGGGTCATGGGTGACCATCACGACCGTCTGGTTGAACTCCCGGACCGAGCGATGCAGGAAGTCGAGGACGTCCCCGGAGGAACGCGAGTCGAGGTTGCCGGTCGGCTCGTCGGCGAACACCACGTCCGGGCGGGAGACCAGCGCGCGGGCGCAGGCGACGCGCTGCTGCTGGCCGCCGGACAACTCGGACGGCTTGTGGCGGAGGCGGTCCATCAGGCCGATCGTGTCGACGACCGTGGTCAGCCAGTCCTGGTCGGGTTTGCGGCCGGCCAGGTCGAGGGGGAGCGTGATGTTCTCCAGCGCGGACAGCGTCGGGACCAGGTTGAACGCCTGGAACACGAAGCCGATCCGGTCGCGGCGCAGATGCGTCAGCTGCTTCTCCGGCAGCGTGGTCAGGTCGACGTCACCGAGGAAGACCTTGCCCTCGGACGGCTTGTCCAGCCCCGCGAGACAGTGCAGCAGCGTCGACTTGCCGGAGCCCGACGGCCCCATGATCGCGGTGAACCGCCCTTTTCCGAAGTCCGCGCTCACACCGGCCAGCGCGTCCACCTGCGTGAGGCCACCGCCGTACCGCTTCCAGACGCCGGTCGCTCGCACCGCCACATCGCCCACACTCATGCGACGAACCGTATCCACCCAGGGTTCCTCCGCCGGGCCGAGGGCGGGACTAACCGTCGACTGTGATCAGGTCTATGCCTGCCGACTCGGCGGCGACTTCCTCCACCGAGCGGGTGGGGAGCGGCGGGGGCGTGCCGCCCCAGGCCGGGCAGATGGCCTTGTGGTCGCACCATTCGCAGAGCGGGCCTTTGCTGGGGCGCCAGTCGCCGGAGTCGAGGGCTCTGGTGATCGCGACCCACAGCGCGGAGACCTTGCGCTCGCAGGCACGCAGGTCGGCCTCGTCGGGGACGTAGCGGACGATCTCGCCGTTGCCCAGATAGACCAGTTGCAGCATCGCCGGAACCACGCCGCGCAGCTTCCACAGCACCAGCGCGTAGAACTTCATCTGGAACAGCGCCTTCGCCTCGAAGAACTCCGACGGCGAGCGGCCGGTCTTGTAGTCGACCACCCGGATCTCTCCGGTCGGCGCCACGTCGAGGCGGTCGACGTACCCCCGCAGGACCAGACCGGACTCCAGCGCGGTCTCGACGTACAGCTCCCGCTCGGCGGGCTCCAGCGCGTTCGGATCTTCGAGCGCGAAGTACTTGCCGAGCAGTTGGTGCGCCTCGGCCAGCCACTTCGCCAGCTCCTCGCCATCCGCGTCCTCGGCGAACAGCTCCGCGACCTCCGGCTCCTCCTCCAGCAGTCGTTGCCACTGGGGCTCGAGCATCTGCGCCGCCTGCTCCAGCGTCCGCTCGCCGCGCGGCAGATCGAACAGCCGCTCCAGCACCGCATGCACGACGGTCCCGCGGACGGCGGCCGCCGACGGTTTCTCCGGCAGGCGGTCGACCACCCGGAACCGGTACTTCAGCGGGCAGCTCATGAAGTCCGCGGCCCGGGACGGCGACAACGCCCCGCGGGGATGCACGTGCGGATCGACAGCAGCTGCAGCGCTCATGCCCCAAACCCTAGGCACAACCACCGACAGTTCGCCCGCCCCCACCCCGGGCCTGTGGAAAACCGCTTCACAGGAAACTCCCAGCAGACTCACGGCCGGCCATTGGGAGGCGTTGTCATGCTCGATCCATGACGCCACCGACGCAGCCTCCTCCGAACCACGACCGCGGTCTCGAGTACGACCTCGCGACCCTGCACCGCCGCCGCTTCCTCGGCCTGTTCACGGCCGCCGGCCTCGGCGTCGTCGCCGGCTGCGCGGCGGACAACAGTACGGCGAGCACGCCGAGCACCACCTCGACGAGCGCCACTCCGTCGACCAGCTCGAGTACGACGACCGACGCCTCCGTGGACGTCGACGAGATCCCGCAGGAGACCGGCGGACCGTACCCGGGCGACGGCTCGAACGGGCCCAACGTCCTCACCCAGTCCGGCATCGTCCGCAGCGACATCACCAAGTCGTTCGGATCCGCGTCCGGCGTCGCCGCCGGCGTACCGCTGACCGTCGAGCTCACCGTCGTCGACGCCGACCAGGACAAGGCCCTCGAAGGCGCCGCCGTCTACCTCTGGCACTGCGACGCCGAGGGCCGCTACTCGCTGTACTCCGACGGCGTGACGAACGAGAACTATCTCCGCGGCGTCCAGGCCGCGGACGGCTCTGGCAAGGTCACCTTCACGACGATCTTCCCGGCCGCGTACATGGGCCGCTGGCCGCACATCCACTTCGAGGTCTACGCCAGCACCGCAGAGGCCACCAAGGCCGGACAGATCACCCGGACGTCGCAGCTCGCCCTCCCGAAGGACGTCTGCAGCACCGTCTACGCCACCGACGGGTACGACGGCAGTGCGCAGAACCTCAGCCAGACGTCGCTGGAGAACGACAACGTGTTCGGCGACGACGACGGCGTACACCAGCTCGCGACCGTCACCGGAGACGTCACCGGCGGGTACGTCGCCACGCTGACGGTGGGTGTGTAGCAGCGAGTTAACACCGGCCAAGTAGCGTTGGGGTGATGCCAGACTCGCGTGACCCTCAGAACCCCGCCCAGCCGGCCGGCCCACCACCGCCCGGAACGTGGGTGCTGGGGCGCGTCCGCGGCATCCGGCTGACCATGCGCTTTACCTGGCTGCCGGTGGCGATGCTGCTCGCGATCGGCTTCGCGGCGATCATCGGGCAGCAGTTCCCTGAGCTCGGCGGCTGGCGGTACGTCGCCGCGTTCGCGTTCGTGGTCGCGTTCACCGTGTCGATCCTGATCCACGAGCTCGCGCACGCGCTGATGGCGATGAAGTTCGGCATCGGGGTCTCGGAGATCAACCTCGGTTTCTTCGCGGCCGGCACGCACATCGAGGGGGAGCGGAAGTCGCCGCTCGAGGAGTTCGCGGTCTCGGTCGTCGGCCCGATCGCGTCCCTGATCGTCGGCGGCCTCGCGTACCTCGGGTCCCGCGCCTTCGACGAGGGCGTCGGGTACGTCGCCCTCTGGGAGCTCGGCGTCGCGAACCTGATCGTCGGTGTCACGAACCTGCTGCCCGGCCTGCCGCTGGACGGCGGCTGGGTGTTGCGGGCGATCGTCTGGAAGTTCACCGGCAACATGCACACCGGCACGATCGCGGCCGCGTGGGCCGGGCGGATTCTCGCGATGGCGGTGCTGGCGCTCCCGGTGCTGCTGGAGGAGATCTGGGGCCGGCAACCGTCGATGATCGACTTCCTCATCGCCCTGCTGGTCGGCTTCTTCCTCTGGTCCGGCTCGACCGCGTCCCTGATGCAGGCCCGGCTGCGGCGCAAGCTGCCCGCCCTCCAGGTCCGGACAATGGCCCGCCGCGCGATCGCCGTACATTCCGGTACGCCGCTCGCCGAGGCCGTCCGGCTCGCCGGTGAGTCACACGCGGGAGCGGTCGTTGTGATCGACGGCGACGGCAAGCCGCACGCCCTGGTGTCCGAGACCGCGGTCGCCGCGGTCGCCCCGAACCAGCGCCCGTGGACCACGGTCAGCGAGGTCTCCAGCCGGATCGCCGCGGGCCACATCATCGGCGTCAACGACACCGGCGAGGAGATCCTCGCCACACTCCGCGAACATCCCGCCTCGGAGTACCTGGTCCTGGACGCCGACGGCGGCGTGTACGGCGTACTCGCGACCGACCGACGTAGAACGCGCTTTCAGAGGCCGTTGAACGGCCGCTGATTCTTCGGTTCCGGTGACCGAAAGTTAAGGTGAGCGCCTTATGGCTGACTTGCGCGACTTTCCCGACCAGGCGTTCTCCGGCGTTCATCACGGACCGCTGCAGGAGGGCGAGTGGATCACCCTGCAGGACTCCAAGGGCCGTCGGCACTCGGTCAAGCTGGAGCGCGGGAAGACCTTCCACACCACCAAGGGCGGCATCGACCACGACCAGCTGATCGACGGCCCGGACGCGGTCACGATCCGGTCCAAAGGCAACGTCGAGTACCTGGCGCTGCGGCCGCTGATGGCCGACTACTCGGTCTCGATGCCACGCGGTGCCGCGGTGATCTACCCCAAGGACACCGCGCAGATCGTCACGATGGCCGACATCTTCCCGGGCGCGAAGGTGGTCGAGGCGGGCGCCGGTTCCGGTGCGCTGACCACCGCGCTGTTGCGGGCCGTCGGCATCCACGGCCAGGTGATCTCGTTCGAGCGCCGCGAGGACTTCGCCGAGGTCGCGCGGAAGAACGTGACCGGCTTCTTCGGTGGCGAGCACCCGGCCTGGACGCTCGAGGTCGGCGACCTGGTGGAGAAGCTGAACGAGCAGGACGTCGACCGCGTCATCCTCGACATGCTCGCGCCGTGGGAGTGCGTTGACGCGGTCTCTGAGGCACTTTCACCCGGTGGTGTGTTCTGTGCCTATGTGGCCACTACAACGCAGCTGAGCCGTGTTGTGGAGACGCTGAGGGCACACGGCGAATTCACCGAGCCGCGCGCGTGGGAGTCACTCGTGCGAGACTGGCATGTAGAGGGTCTCGCCGTCCGTCCGGGCCACCGGATGCAAGGACACACGGCCTTCCTGGTCACTGCCCGGAGGATGGCGCACGGGGTGCAGGCACCCCGAAAGAAGCGCCGTCCGGCACCGGGCGCGTACGGCGACGACTACGCCGGTCCCCGCCGCGCGGAGCCGTCGTCCGAAGTATCCGCAGAAACTTCCGGCGACATGCCGTAGGCAACGGACTCCATCCGCAACCGACACGTGATGGGATTCAGCTTGCCCGGCGAGGTTTTCTGGGTAAGGTCCATAGGGTCGAGCCCCACATGGTGAGGTGATGATCGTGGCTGGAGACGAGAGTCCTACCGCGGCAGAACTGCGTAACCAGGTCCGGTACCTGGAAGCCGAAGTCGCGGCGTTGCGACGTCGGCTGCTCGAGCACCCGGCGGACAGCCGGTCGCTCGAGAGCAGACTGTCCGAAACCCAGGCCTCCTTGGCGAGTGTCACCGCTCAGAACGAGCGGCTGGCCGACACGCTGCGGGAGGCGCGAGAGAAGATCATCGCCCTGAAGGAGGAAGTCGACCGGCTGGCGCAACCGCCGTCCGGATTCGGCACCTTCCTCGGACGGAACGAAGACGACACGCTCGACGTGTTCACCGGCGGCCGGAAACTCCGGGTCGCGGCGAGCCCGTCGGTGGACCTGGACGTGCTCAAGCTCGGCCAGGAACTGATGCTCAACGAAGCACTCAACGTCGTCGAGGCGTGTGACTTCGAAGTCGTCGGCGATGTGGTGATGCTCAAGGAGCTGCTCGCGGACGGCGAGCGGGCGCTGGTGATCGCGCAGGCCGACGAGGAGCGGGTGGTGCGACTTGCCTCGCCGCTGCTCGACATCGCGCTGCGCACCGGCGACTCGCTGCTGCTGGAGCCCCGCTCCGGGTATGTCTACGAGAAGATCCCGAAGTCCGAGGTCGAGGAGCTGGTGCTCGAAGAGGTCCCGGACATCGACTACACCCAGATCGGCGGTCTGGCCGGCCAGATCGAGGCGATCCGGGACGCGGTCGAGCTGCCGTACCTGCACAAGGACCTGTTCCTCGAGCACGAGCTGAAGCCGCCGAAGGGTGTGCTGCTCTACGGCCCGCCCGGCTGCGGCAAGACGCTGATCGCGAAAGCGGTGGCGAACTCGCTGGCCAAGAAGGTCGCAGAGCGTACCGGGGTGGCGGAGCAGAAGTCGTTCTTCCTGAACATCAAGGGCCCCGAGCTGCTGAACAAGTACGTCGGTGAGACCGAGCGGCACATCCGCCTGGTCTTCCAGCGGGCCCGGGAGAAGGCTTCCGAGGGCATGCCGGTGATCGTGTTCTTCGACGAGATGGACTCGCTGTTCCGCACCCGCGGATCCGGTGTGTCGTCGGACGTGGAGAACACCATCGTCCCGCAGTTGCTGAGCGAGATCGACGGTGTCGAGGGGCTGGAGAACGTCCTCGTCATCGGTGCCTCGAACCGCGAGGACATGATCGACCCGGCGATCCTGCGGCCCGGCCGGCTGGACGTGAAGATCAAGATCGAGCGCCCCGACGCGGAGGCGGCGCGGGACATCTTCTCGAAGTACCTGACCGCCAACCTGCCGCTGCACGAAGACGATCTGGGCGAGTTCGGCGGCGACCGGCAGGGCTGCGTGGACGGGATGATCCAGCGCACGGTCGAGCGGATGTACACCGAGGCCGACGAGAACCGCTTCCTCGAGGTCACCTACGCCAACGGTGACAAGGAGGTCCTGTACTTCAAGGACTTCAACTCGGGCGCGATGATCCAGAACATCGTCGACCGGGCGAAGAAGATGGCGATCAAGGCATTCCTGGACGAGAACCAGAAGGGCCTGCGGGTGCAGCACCTGCTCCAGGCCTGCGTGGACGAGTTCAAGGAGAACGAGGACCTGCCGAACACCACCAACCCGGACGACTGGGCCCGGATCTCCGGCAAGAAGGGCGAGCGGATCGTCTACATCCGTACCCTCATCTCCGGCAAGCAAGGCACCGAGCCAGGCCGCTCCATCGACACCGCAACCAACACAGGTCAGTACCTGTAACACCGCCGTACCTGGACCGCCCCCGGACATCGCGTCCGGGGGCGGTCTTGTTGCGTGGTGGGGTAGGTCTAACACCCGGTGCGATCGGGGGGTTTCCCTGATTGGTACGGCGGTTTTGCGGGCCTACCGTGCTGGTATGGCGACGGACGAGGTGCGGAAGGACCTGCGGGCTGCGGTGGCGGCGCGGCAGGAGCTGGGACCGGAGTACGAGGCTGAGATCATCGACGGCTTCCTGGAGAAGCTCGACGCACGTGACCGGCACCGCGGCGCCGGTCTGCTGCCCGAGCCCGCGCCGCGGCGGCACCCGAGCCGCGAGACCGACCCGGGCGGGCTCGCGCTGGCGATCGTGTCGATCGTCGCGGCGATCCCGATCACCGCGATCGCAGCCACTCAGGAGGGCACGATCGCGGTGATCGTCTGCTGGGGAGGTCTGGTCGGGATCAACCTGGCTCGAGCGGTCGCCCGGTTCACCAACCGCTGACCGGTACGGCGTACGCGAAGCCCCGCCCGTCTCCAGAAGGAGGACGGGGCTTCGGTGGTGACTACGGTGGCTAGGGGGTTTAGTAGGGACAGCAGTCCGGCGAGCGTCGTACGCGCGGTAAACTGCTGAGTCGAAGGTCGCCTCCTTAGCCGTCCGGCTTGGGCTGGTACTGACCGGGCGGGATGACCCGCGGTGCTGTGCGTGTAGGCGAACCCACCTGCGACGGCCCCCTGCGTCCCTTGCCCTGGCCCTTGGCCCAGACGTAGCGGGACTCGATCCGGGCGATCACGCGGGTGGACCCGGAGGATGGTCCTCGGTAGCTCGCGTAGGCCGACTGCCGGTCTCCGGAGCCGCCGACCTGTCCCATGCCGGAGAGGAGAACCGCCGGATCGGCCCGTGTGACGTCTGCTTCTTCCAGTCCGTGTCGTGCACAGCGGCGCAGGCGCCTCTTGGCGAAGCAGGTGAAGAGGCCCAGGTCGTAGGTTCCGCCGGGCTGGCCGGGAGTGCTCTTCGTCAGCACGACGACGCCAGACGCCGGCCCACGGTGCCACCTGGGACCGCCACTCGGCGGCTCCAGAGTGCGTCGACCCTGCTCGAGCGCCCGGGCAGCTTGCACGCTTGGCGGCACGGGCGGCCTCGGCCGCGCTGACCGGGCCCAGAGTCGACCTTCGCGGAGCCACGGCGTCACCGAGCGGCGTGGCGGCCGCGGCGTACCGGCGGACGGTGTGGAGACCGGTGTGGACCGGGGACGCGGCGGCCGGCTGCACGCCGGTCTCGTCGAGCTGGCCGCTGATCACCGAGCGTCCCGGCGACGACGGCAGCCGACCGCCGCGACGGCGATCGCCGGAGCTGCCCAGCGGCGCTGACCTGTACTACGGGCGCCGGATCGGCGACGCCGTCATCACGCGGCGGCGCAGGTCCTCGCGCTGCGACGGGCTCAGCGGCGGCACCGGCGGGGGATCGAGCTTGCGTGGTCATGACAACTCCTCGTTCAGGGCGACCCGGGACAGCAGGTCGGGGAAGCGGCGGCGGGTGCGGTGCAGGCGGGCCTTCACGGTGCCGTTCGGGGACGCCGAGGGCCGCCGCGGTCTCGGCGATGGGTGAGGCCGGCCCAGACGACGAGCTCGAGCGTCTCGCTGCTCGTGCCGGGGGAGTTTGGCGAGCTGCACGCCGTACGGCTGTGACATCTGGCGCTCGTCGTCGAGCCGCTTGGCGACGGCGAGCCGCGTGGTCGTCGGCTGAGTTCGGCGGATCGGGCAGCCGGTTCGACCAGACTCGCGGAGCCGGCGGCGCCGTGCGGTGCCAGCGTCCGGCACTCGTTCGCTCGCGACGGCCAGCAGCCAGCCGCGGGCGCGACGGCGCCGGTCAGCGGGCCGGGTGGGTCGCGCTGGAAGCGCCGCCAGGTGCTGAGGAACGTCGTCTGCACCATGTCCTCCGCTGCCGCCCACGACGCCGTACGCCGGAAGGCGAACGCGTGCACGTCGTCGGCGGACCCGGTCGAAGAGCAGGCCGAGCGCTTCCCGGTCACCGTCACGCAGCCGGTCCCAGAGCACGCTGTCACCAGGTGGCCCGGCCGCCATCGAGTACTCCGTCTCGTCGGTCAGGATGATCTTCACACCGGCTAATGACCGCCCGGCCCGGAAAAGGTTGCCTACAGCGTCCGCAGATAGTCGCCGAGCAGTGCGGTCGTGTCCGGGACGAAGGGCCACGCCGGGTCGTCCAGCCGGGCGATCAGCTCAGGCAGCGGCATCCAGGCTCCCCAGTCGACCTCCTCTGGCTGGTGCTGGACCGGTCCGTCCCAGCGGCACGCGTAGAGGTAGGCCCGGTAGTCGGTGAAGTCGTCGGCGTAGTCGCCTTCGGGGAGTCTCTCCAGCTCCACCCCACTGATCCCGAGCTCCTCGGCCAGCTCGCGCACCACCGCGTCGTACGGGTCCTCGCCGGCCGCGACGACCCCACCGGCCATGAAGTCGTAGCGGGCCGGGTACACGTCCTTGGTCGGCGTACGGCGGTGCACGTAGACGTCACCGGCCGAGTTGCGGACCAGTACGCCGGTCGCCGAGTGCCGCAGGTTGTCGCGCCGCATCACCGACCGCGGCGCGGTCCCGCAGACCACGCCGTCGGCGTCCACCAGGGCAACGAGTTCGTCCATGCCCGCATCCTCACACGGCGCCGGTGTAGTCCAGTTCGTCGATCCACTCGTCCCGGGCTGCTGGTGGAGCGCCCAGTACTCGTCGGCGATGGCATCCGGGTCGAACGCCGTACCGGGTGCCACCGAGCCGTAGACGGTCACTGTGGCGGCGTGGAGGCCGTTGCGCCGTACGTCTGGTCCAGCAGGCTCACCAGCGCCCTGACCCCGGCCTTGCCGAGCGAGAGGCTCACGTAGTCGGGCTCGGTCTCCGGCATCCCGCCGGTGATCAGGAACGAGCCCCACCCTTCGCGACCATCGCCGGAGCGAGCTGCGCGGCCGCGACGATCGCACCGCCGACGTTGACCGCCCAGGCCTCCTGGTGCTCGCGCAACGACAGGTCGCCGATCCGGTCCGCGGCGATCTTCGCTGCGTTGTACGACGACGTCAGGAGTCCCGTGCTCGGCGACGACCGTGTCCAGCGCGACCTTCACCCCGGCCTCGTCGGTGCTGTCAGCGGCCAGCGCCAGCGTCCCTTCCGCGTCAAGCAGCCGTCGGGAGATCAGCGCCACCGGCATCCCTTCCCGCGCGAACCGGCGTCCGACCGCCTGCCCGAATCCCCGGCCCTGCCCCCGATCACCACAATGCCCGGCATGTCTGCTCCCTCACCTGTGTTGTCATCTGTCATCAGGACCGTAGGGCGTGACACCGGTGTAAAGGTCAAGGCGAAAGGGGCCCAGATGCTGATCGGCGAACTGTCGAACCTCACGGGCGTGAGCCGCAGGATGATCCGCTACTACGAACAGCAGGGGGCTGCTCGCGTTCGGATCGCACCACCAACGGCTTCCGCCGGTTGGACGACCAGGCGCCGGCCGTCGTCGGCCACATCAAGAACCTGCTGGCCGCGGGGCTCCCGACCGCGACGATCGCCGGACTGTTGCAGTGCGTACGCGGCGATCCGGCCCAGCCAGTACTGTCCGGATGCCCCGGCATGGTCAACGGTCTGCAGGCCGAGCGGGCCCGCGTCGCGGCCGAGATCAGCCGGCTCAACACGTCCCAGGAGGTCCTCGACATCCTGCTCGAAGCGGCCGTTCACGGACCCGAGTGACGCGAGCACCGGCTCGTACGGCGGCTTTGGTCGGCTCAACCGCGTAGGCTCGTGAACATGAGTGTGCGGCGGATCATGGGG
>CAWGHT010000017.1:0-13792 GCA_963822475.1 uncultured Actinomycetota bacterium | reverse complement strand
GTGCTTGCTGGCGGACCGGTCCGGCCGGCCTTCCACCGGACAGCAGCCGGAAGCGGTCCTCGAGCCGCTCCAGAATCTGCGACAAGGACAGCGTCCGCATCCACACTGCCGCGAGTTCCAGCGCCAGCGGTACGCCGTCCAGCTGCCGGCAGACCTCGATCACCTGAGCCCGGTTGCTCTCGTCGATCTCGAACTCCGGCACCACAGCGCGCACCCGATCGGTGAAGAGAACCAAAGACTCGTACTGACCCACGTCGGCGTCCGGAGCGTCCGCCGGCGGTGTCGGCAACGGTGGCACCGCGAGCACCTGCTCACCTTCCACGCCCAGCACGTGCCGGCTGGTCGCGAGAATCCGGAGCTGTGGCGCGGCGGCCAGCAGCTTGCTCACCAGTACGGCGCAGGCCTCGGCCACCTGCTCACAGTTGTCCAGCACCAGCAGCAGGTGCTTGTCCTCCAGGTATTCGGCGAGATCCGCGGTCGGGTCGGCCGACACCTGGCTGAGCTCGAGCGCTCCCGCCAGCGTGTGCCCGAGCAGGGCCGTGTCGTGCAGCGCGGCCAGTTCGACGAACCACACTCCGTCGGAGAAGGTACGTCGTACCTCGGCAGCCATCCGCAGCGCCAGGCGGGTCTTGCCGACGCCCCCGGCTCCGGTCAGCGTCAGCAGACGGCTGCCCGACAGCAACCGCCTCGTGACCGCCAGCTCGCGACGCCGCCCGACGAAACTCGTCAGCTCGGCCGGCAACCGCCCACGAGCCGACGCCGCCGGCTTCGACCCCGCCATGCCTCAGCGTAGGCCTGTGGGAATGGTGCGACCAGCTCTAGACCAGCTCGCGACTGTCCCCATCGATGACGAGGGCCTGGCCGTCGGTCAGCTTGACGTGGGGTACGCCGGTGCGGTCGTAGAGCTCGGCGACCTTCGCCAGGAGGTCCGTCTCGGGGTGGCCGGGTGAGTCGAGGTGCGGAACGATCGCGTGATCGAGGACGCCGAGGCCGTCCCAGATGACCTCACCGTCGACGGCGGCCGTGTCGTCACACAGCTCCAGACCACGCAGGCTCGGCGCCAGGACGCACGGTCGGGCGCCTCTGCGTCGATGGAGTTGCAGACGACCGCGACGCGTGCGCCAGGTGGGAGGAGGTCGACCAGGTGCTCGGGGTGGTCCCCGAGGCGGAAGGACGAGAAGTAGAGCTTCACTGGGCGTCGACGAGGAGGTCCAGCGCCTGATCGAGGTCCTCGGGGTACTTCGAGGTGAACTCGACGTACTCGCCTGAGCCGGGGTGGGTGAAGCCGAGGCGCATCGCGTGCAGCCACTGGCGGGTGAGGCCGAGGCGTTCGGCGAGGACCGGGTCGGCGCCGTACGTCAGGTCGCCGCAGCACGGGTGCCCGATCGCGGACATGTGCACGCGGATCTGGTGGGTGCGGCCGGTCTCGAGGGTGATCTCCAGGAGGGTCCCGTACCGGAACGCCTCGAGGGTCTCGTAGTGCGTGATGCTCGGCTTCCCGCCGGCCACGACGCCGAACTTGTAGTCGTGGTGCGGGTGCCGGTCGATCGGCGCGTCGACCGTACCGGTGAACGGGTCGGGGTGACCTTGCACGAGTGCGTGGTAGATCTTCTTGACCGTGCGCTCCTTGAAGGCGCGCTTCAGGACGGTGTACGCGTACTCCGTCTTCGCGACCACCATCAGCCCGGACGTCCCGACGTCCAGCCGGTGCACGATGCCCTTGCGCTCGGCCGCGCCGCTCGTGGAGATGTTGAAGCCCGCGCCGGCGAGGTGCCCGATCACGGTCGGGCCGGTCCATCCGGGCGACGGGTGCGCGGCGACGCCGACCGGCTTGTCCACGACGACGATCTCGTCGTCGTCGTACACGATCCGCAGGTTCTCGACGGTCTCCGGTACGACGGTCACCTCGGACGGCGGCGCCGGCAGCTCGACGTCGAGCATCACGCCGGCCGTCACCCGGGCCGACTTCGGCGCCGTGGCCCCGTCGACCTGGACCAGGCCGGACTCGATCAGCTCGGCGGCCTTCGTCCGGGAGACACCGAACAACCGCGACAGGGCGGCGTCGAGCCGCTCCCCCGCGAGACCGTCGGGCACCATCACGGTCCGGGAGCTCACTGGCGGTGCTCCCGGGTGCCGTCGAGCTTGATGCCGCGCAGCGTCTGGATCACCAGCAGTACGGCGGCCGACGTCACCGCCATGTCCGCGACGTTGAAGATCGCCCAGTGCGGGGTCTGCAGGAAGTCGACCACGTGCCCGTGGAACGGCGACGGCTCGCGGAAGATGCGGTCGAGGATGTTCCCGACCGCACCGCCGAACAGCAGGCCGAACGCGACCGCCCAGCCCGCCGAGCCGAGCTTGCGGGACAGGTAGACGACGCCGAGCGCGACGGTGATCTGGATCGCGGCGATGTACGGCGTGTAGCCGGCGCCGAGACTGAACGCGGCACCGGAGTTCCGGATCAGGTTGAACTTGAGCAGCGACCCGATCACGTCCACCGGTTCCCCCGGCGTCAGATGCGCCAACGCGATCGCCTTGGTCACCTGATCCAGCACCAAGATCAGCAACCCAACCCCACCAAACACCACAATCCACTTCCACGACCGCCCCCCGACCTCGCCGCCATCGGCGGCAGAGGAGGGAGCGGAGGTCACAGCATCTTCCCCGGCAGGGCCGGTGGACGACGGAGAACCGGCCGACGGTTCGTCGGCCGGTTCTGGGGTGGCTGCGTCCCCCACCTGGTGGGACGAGGTGGCGTCGTTCAGCGGCGTTCCTGGCGTTCTTTGCATGAGACGCACAGTGTCGCACGCGGGAATGCCTGCAGCCGACCCTTGCCGATCGCGTTGCCGCAGTTGTCGCAGACGCCGTACGTGCCGTCGTCGATCCGGCTCAGCGCGAACTCGATCTGGTTCAGCATGTCGCGGGCGTTGTTGGCCAGCGTCAGCTCGTGGTACCGCTCGAGAGTCGTGGAGCCGACGTCCGCCTGGTCGTTCCCGGCGCCGTCGCTGCCGTCGCGGAACAGGCCCGCGATCTCCTGCTCGGCGTCCTTGATCTCCTGCGTGAGGTGCTCGACCTCACCCTCCAGCTCCGCACGCAGCTCGGCCAGCTCGGCAGCGGTCCACGGGTCCTCACCCGGCTTCACCTTGAAGGTTTCGGCCGTGTGCGCTGCGGACTTCGCCGGCGCCGTCGCCGGGGTCCTGTTCTCGTTGGTCTTCATGGCCACCCTCTTCGTCGGAGCTTGCTTGGCAGGGGTCTTAGCCGCTGTTTTCTTGGCCGCGGTGGTCGATGACGACTTCTTCACCGCGGAGGTCTTCTTGACCGGTTCGGACTGCTTGTCGGCGGCGCTCTTCTTGGCCGCGGCAGAACGTTGGGGGGCGGACTTCTTCCGTGCCGATGTAGCCATGGTCAGCTACCCCCTGCCTTCCGTCGGAGACTGAAGCGGACTGGTCGCAAGACAGTAGGCCACCCGAACACCGCGTGCCAGCCGACTCGCAGACCGTGGACATACGGTAGTCGGTTCTTCAAGTCCGCTCGATGTTCCGCGCGTCACAACCGCATTGCGGACGTCACTGTCCGTAACAATCTCTTTCCCCCGACCGCTCTCGCAGCAGAATTGTCGTACCCGGACCGCCGCCGCACCACTCATTAACGATTCGTAGTCACCCCGTACGACGCCGTACACTGATGACCGCGAACCGCAAGGCACTGATGGGGCCATCACCCCGGAGCCGCCGGAAGAACAGTCCGTAGGGACCTATTAGAACCGGCAGCGTGTCGTTAAGGAAGTGGGTGACCGCACTCTGGGTCACCAAGGAGGGTGGTACCGCGCGGTAGCCGGCGACAGGCCAGGCACTTCGTCCCTCGTCCAGGAAGCAGGGACGGACGAAGGACGCAGAAAGATGGCGGCAGCGCGCAACTCTGGCACCCCGTGGCGGCAGGTTCCCGCCCAGGTCGACTTCCCCGCGCTCGAGCGCGAGGTGCTCACCCTCTGGGACGAGCACGACACCTTCGCCAAGAGCCTCGAACAGTCCGCCGGCGGTCAGCCGTGGACGTTCTACGAGGGTCCGCCGACCGCCAACGGCATGCCCGGCACCCACCACATCGAGGCCCGCGTCTTCAAGGACGTGTTCCCGCGCTACCGGACCATGAAGGGGTTCTGGGTCGAGCGCAAGGCCGGCTGGGACTGCCACGGCCTCCCGGTCGAGGTCGCGGTCGAGAAGGAGCTCGGCTTCAACGGCAAGAACGACATCGAGGCGTACGGCATCGCCGAGTTCAACGCCAAGTGCCGCCAGTCCGTGCTGCGGCACGTCGACGCGTTCAACGAGCTCACCACCCGGATGGGCTACTGGGTCGACCTCGAGCACCCGTACAAGACGATGGACCCGGAGTACGTCCAGTCGGTCTGGTGGTCGCTCAAGCAGATCCACGACAAGGGCCTGCTGGTCGAGGACTACCGGATCACGCCGTACTGCCCGCGCTGTGGCACCGGCCTGTCCGACCACGAGCTCGCGCAGGGGTACGAGACCGTCGTCGACCCGTCGGTCTACGTCCGCTTCCCGCTCACCTCGGGTCCGCTGGCCGGCCAGGCGTCGCTGCTGGTCTGGACGACGACACCGTGGACACTCGTTTCAAACACCGCGGTCGCCGTGCACCCAGAGGTCGAGTACGTCGTCGCCACCGACGGCACCGAGTCGCTGGTGGTCGCCAAGCCGCTGCTGGACCGGCTCGGCGAGGGCTGGACCGTGACCGGTGAGTACGGCGGTCGCGACATGGAACGGTGGACGTACCAGCGGCCGTTCGAGCTGGTGCCGTTCGACGAGCCGGCGCACTACGTCGTACTCGCGGACTACGTCACCACCGAGGACGGCACCGGTCTGGTGCACCAGTCCCCCGCTTTCGGCGCGGACGACCTCGCGGTGAGCCGCGCGTACAACCTGCCGGTGGTCAACCCGGTGGACACCACCGGTCACTTCAACGCCGACGTACCGCTGGTCGGCGGGCAGTTCTTCAAGAAGTCCGACGAGGCCCTGGTCAAGGACCTGAAGGACCGCGGCCTGCTGTTCAAGCACGTGCCGTACGAGCACCCGTACCCGCACTGCTGGCGCTGCCACACCCCGGTCATGTACTACGCGCTCCCGTCCTGGTACATCCGCACCACCCAGGTGAAGGACGCTCTGCTCCGCGAGAACGAGAAGACCAACTGGTACCCGGACTCGGTCAAGTGGGGCCGGTACGGCGACTGGCTGCGCAACAACATCGACTGGGCCGTCTCCCGCTCGCGCTACTGGGGTACGCCGCTGCCGATCTGGCGCTGCGGTGAGGACCACCAGGTGTGCGTCGGGTCGCTGGCGGAGCTCGGCGAACTGGCCGGCCGCGACCTGAGCGCGACAGACCCGCACCGGCCGTACGTCGACGACATCACCTTCGACTGCCCGACCTGTGGCGCCGAGGCGCGCCGCGTGCCCGAGGTGATCGACGCCTGGTACGACTCGGGCTCGATGCCGTTCGCGCAGTGGGGCTACCCGTGGGCGGAAGGCTCGAAGGAGAAGTTCGAGCAGACCTACCCGGCGGACTACATCTGCGAGGCGATCGACCAGACCCGCGGCTGGTTCTACACGCTGATGGCGATCGGCACGCTGGTGTTCGACGAGTCGTCCTTCCGCAACGTCGTCTGCCTCGGGCACATCCTCGCCGAGGACGGCCGGAAGATGTCCAAGCACCTGGGCAACATCCTGGAGCCGATCCCGCTGATGGACGACCACAGCGCGGACGCGGTGCGCTGGTTCATGGCCGCGTCCGGGTCGCCGTGGAAGGCACGCGGCATCGGGCCGAACGTGCTGAACGAGATCGTCCGGAAGGTGCTGCTCACCTACTGGAACACGGTCGCGTTCCACGCGCTGTACGCCCGGCTGGCGGACTGGTCGCCCGCCGATGCGCCCGCGGTCGCCGACCGTTCGGTGCTGGACCGCTGGCTGGTCAGCGAGACGCACCGGCTCGTTCGGGACACCGACGCGGCGTACGCCGCGTTCGACACGCAGCGGCTCGGTCTGCTGATCAACTCGTTCGTCGACGTGCTCTCGAACTGGTACGTCCGCCGCTCGCGCCGCCGGTTCTGGTCCGGTGACGCCGGCGCGCTGGCCACCTTGCACGAGACGCTCGAGGTCCTCACCAAGGTGATGGCTCCGCTGACGCCGTTCGTCACCGAGCGGGTCTGGCAGGACGTGTTCCGCCCGGTCACGTCCGGTCTGCCGGAGTCGGTGCACCTGACGAGCTACCCGACGTACGACGAGACGCTGATCGACGACGTACTGGCGCAGCACGTGTCGATGGCGCGCCGGGTCGTCGAGCTCGGCCGGTCGGCCCGGGCCGAGGCGAAGGTGAAGACCCGGCAGCCGCTGGCCCGCGCGCTGGTCGGGTCGGCCGCGATCGCGGACCTCTCCCCCGAGCTGCTGCGGGAGATCGCCGACGAGCTCAACGTGGGCACTGTCGCGCCGTTGTCCTCGGCGGGCGCGGATCTGGTCGAGTTCTCCGCGAAGGGCAACTTCCGGGAGCTCGGCAAGCGCTTCGCCAAGCAGACCCCGGTGGTCGCGGCGGCGATCGCCGCTGCCGACGCGGGTGTGCTGGCTGCCGCGTTGAAGGAGTCCGGTACGGCGACCGTCGTGGTCGACGGCGAGGACGTCCAGGTCGGCGAGGCCGAGGTACTGGTGTCCGAGCGGCCGAAGGAAGGCTGGTCGGTGGTCAACGAGCAGGGCGAGACTGTTGCCCTCGACCTCGAGGTCACGCCGGAACTCAAGCAGGCCGGGCTGGCCCGCGAGGTGGTCCGCACCCTGCAGGAGGCCCGGAAGAACGCCGGCCTCGAGGTGTCGGACCGGATCAAGGTCTGGCTGACCTCAACCGACGCCGAGCTGACCGATGCCCTCGGCAAGCACGCCGACGAGATCGCCCGCGAGGTCCTCGCCGTCGAACTCAGCCAGAGCGGCCCCGTCAGAATCCTCGGACGTTGCCACCGGCACCGAAGAAGACCTCCAACTCACCTACTGGCTCACCAAGGCCTGACCCCCGCCCCCCTCTCACATTTGCCTGGCTGACCCACCAATTTCGCTGGCTTACCCAGCAGATGAGGGGTTTGTGACCCGGAACCAGGGTCACAAACCCCTCATCTCATGGGTGGACCAGGCAAATGCCGAGGGAGGTCAGCGGGGTGGGCGTACGGCGCGAGCGCGCAAGGACGGGCTCGCGCCGAGCCGGTTGATCAGCTCCACGAGCAACAATCGCGCCTCTTCGACGCGGTCGTCCCCCAGATCCTTACGAACCTCTGCGTCCAAAGCCGCGCGGTGCTTGCGGGCGGCGGCGATCACGGCCTCGCCGCGGTCGGTGAGGAGCACCTGGCGGGCGCGGGCGTCGGCGGGATCCGGCCGACGGCTGAGGTAGCCGCGGCTCCGGAGGTCGGCGACCGACTTCGAGGCGGCCTGCTGGGTCACGCCCAGCTTCTCCGCGAGTGTGCTGATCGTCACCGGCCCACCGACCAGATGCTGGAACACCACACCATCAGCAAAACGCGAGTCCGCGAACCCCTCGTCCGCAAGCCGCCGCTGCAGCTCGTCGGCGAGCGCCCAGCCGGCGAACAACGAGGCCAGGGACAGGTCGGCGGCAGCGGGATCGAACTCCATGACCCGAAATATACAACCGAGGTTGTGTATCGGATAATCTACAACCATGGTTGTGCAAAAGGAGTTCCTGGACCGAGCGCACCGGATCGTCTGGTGCACCGTGGCGACGGTCGGGCCGGACAACCGGCCGCGGACCCGCATCCTGCACCCGATCTGGGAGCTGGACGACGAACTGACCGGCTGGATCGTCACGCGCCCGACACCGGTGAAGGTGCGGCACCTGACCCACAGCTCGTATGTGAGCTGCAGCTACTGGGAACCCGGTCATGAGGTGGCCGTCGCGGACTGCGAGGCGGAGTGGGTCACGGATGCGGTGACCCGGCAACGAGTGTGGGAGCTTTACCGGGACGCTCCCGCTCCACTCGGCTACGACTTCTGGAGTGTGTTCCCCGACGGACCTTCCCCGGTCGTGGGGCCTCCCGTCCTGGACCGAGGAGCGGAGGGAGCGAAGCGACCGGAGCGACGAGGGAAGGACGGGAGTCACAGCCCCATGACCCGCCGCGACGGAGTCGCGGCATTCAACACAGAATCACCCTCACTCCTGCGGCTTACGCCGTACCGGCTGCGGCTTGCTGATGTCGAGACTCTCAGCGGCCGGAAGGTTCCGCCCGCCTGGCCCTGACTCGGAGTCACCAGCGAAAGACCCTGCGTCAAAGGTGGCCAGACATGGCGAAGAGGCGGTGCTGCCGGAAAGCACCGCCCCTTCAACAATCAGCTACAGCGACTGCGTGTTTAGACGCCGTGGCCGTGCGCCTGCGCACGCGCTTCCGGCCGGAAGCCGTTGCGCGGGCTGAGCGTGTCGTCGCCGTTGCCGAGCGCCTTCAGCTGCTCGGTGAAGTACGTCTTCAGGCGGCTGCGGTACTCACGCTCGTAAGCGTGCAGGTCGTCGATCGTGCGCTCGAGCTGACCCTTCTGCTTCTCCAGCGTGCCGAGCATCTGCGCGCGGCGCTCGGCGATCTCGCCGTCGAGCTTCTCGGCGCGGGCGCGGGCCTCACCGGTCATCCGGTCGGCCTTGCCGCGGGCCTCGTTCTCCAGGCGCTCCGCCTTGGCGCGGGCCTCGCCGATGATCTTGTCGGCGGTGTCCTTCGCCTCCTGGACCAGGTCGTCGGAGTGCTTGGTGGCCATCTCCAGCAGCCGCACCGCGGAGCTGGAGGCGTCACCGACAGTGCCGGCCGCCGCAGCCGCGGTCGGAGGTGCCACCACCGGCGGCTTCTCCTCGGGCTTCTCGACCACGACCGGGGGCTTCGGCTGCTGCACGACTGGCGGCAGCGCGGCGGTCTGGTCGACCGGGCGCTGCTGGTCAGCACCAGCGCGCTGAGCCGCCGCGAGCTTGGCCCGCAGCTCCTCGTTCTCGGCGAGAAGTCGCTCGAGCTCAGCTTCCACCTCGTCGAGGAAGGAGTCGACCTCTGTGACGTCGTAGCCCTCCCGTAGTCGGACGGGCGTGAACTGCTTCGAGCGGACGTCATCCGGCGTCAGCGGCATCTTTCACCTCGTTTGTCTGTGTCTTGGCGGAGTCCCCGTGGCCCTCGCCTTGGCGACTCAGTAGATCACGTTATCGCTTCGTTGTCTTATGACGGAATCCGGGCTCTATTTACCCCGTCTTCGCGGTCCTCACCCTTACAACGATCGAAGGGCCGTCGAGTTGATCGCCATCGCCACCGACACCATCACGAACAGCATCAGCATCGACAGGTCGATCCGGATCCCGCCCGCCCCGATCGGGGGCAGAATCCGCCGCAGCGGCTTCAGGAACGGGTCCGTGACCGAGTAGATCAGCTCGAAGAACAGCAGTAGCGGCCCCTTGGGGTGCCACTGCGGAGCGAACATGACGATCAGACTGAGTACGAACCGTGCCACCAGCACCAGGAAGAAGGCGAGCAGTACCCAGTACAGAACGATGAGGACGAGCGCGAGAGCATCCATGTCGAGACCGAGTGTAGAAGACGGCGGAAGCGCCGGCCTCAGCTCTGGTTGTAGAACCCGTCCGCAGCGATCTTTTCCTTCTCCTCGGCGGCCACCGTCACGTTCGGCGGGCAGACCAGGAACACCTTGGTGGTGATCCGCTCGATCGAGCCCCGGCAGCAGAAGATCAGGCCGGCCGCGAAGTCCACCAGCCGCTTGGCGTCGGAGTGGTCCATCTCGGTCAGGTTCATGATGACGGGCGTACCGTCGCGGAAGTGCTCACCGATGACGCGCGCCTCGTTGTAGCTGCGCGGGTGCACGGTGGTGATGCGGGCCAACTCGGTAACCTCCGGGGACGACGCGACACCGCGCCGGTCTGGGAACTTGCTGACCGTCGCGCCGCTCTGGTCCTGACGCTCCTCGCGATATTCGCGAGGCTCGCGGCTCTCCCGGCCGGCGGGTACCGGCTCGGCCTCCTGGGAGTCCCCGTCGACCTCGTCGACCGTCTCGTCGTCGAAGTCGTCGTACTCGTCGTCGTACCGCGCGTTGTAGCGCTCCCCGTCCTCGACCAAGCCGAGGTACACACCCATCTTGCGCAGTGCGCCGCTCATGGCCCTCCAGCACCTCGAATCCGGTTCGACGACAACAGTGAGCAGGAAGCAAAACCCGCTCGATGTCGACACTAACCCAGCAGAGAGCGCGTACCGAGTAATGCACGCCCGAGCCGCACGTGTGTCGCACCGTGCTTGATCGCGGCCTCCAGATCGCCGGTCATCCCGGCCGAGATCCAGTCGGCACCGGAGTGTTCGGAGCGTAGTCGCGATGCTACTTCGCGCAGTCCGGCGAAGGCTTTCTCCGGGTCCGAACCGAGGGGCGCGACGGCCATCACTCCCCCGAGCTCGAGGCCGTCGGCCGCCGCGATCCCCGCGGCCAGTTCCGGTACGTCGGCAGGCGCGACACCGCCCCGGCTCGCACCGGTCGCGGCGTCCGCGGATCCGTACTCCGCGAGGCTCACCTGGATCAGGCAGCGCAGCGTCTTCTCCTCGGCGACCGCGGCCTTGGACAGCGCTTCGACGAGTGACGACCGGTCGACGGAGTGCACAGCCGATGCGTACCGCGCGATCGAACGCGACTTCTTCGACTGCAACTGACCGACGAAGTGCCAGGTGAGGTCCGGGCACTCCGGGGCCTTCGACTTGAGCTCCTGCTCGCGGTTCTCCCCGACGTGCTGGATCCCGAGGCCCGCGAGCGCCCGTACGTCGCTGACTGGGAAGGTTTTGGTGATCGCCACGAGGGTGACCTCGTCCCGGGCTCTCCCGGCCGCCTGACAGGCCTTCTCGATCCGTTCCTGTACCTGCTCCAGATTCTCGCGGAGCTCGTCCTCGCGGGTACTCACGGTGCGACCAACTTGATCAGCCCGGCCATCCGCCCGCTCTCCGGACCTTCGCGGCGGTACGAGTACAGGTTCTCGGACTCGATCGTGCAGGCAGTCGCGTCGACCACCTCGACACCGAGCTCGGCCAGCTGCGCCTTCACACCAGCGGCTACGTCGATCGCGGGCGTCCCCCAACTCGTCTCCGAGTACGACGCCGGCACCCGCTCCGCGACCTCGGCCCGCATCGCGTCGGGGACCTCGTAGCAGTTCCCGCACGCATACGGTCCGAGTACGGCGGTGATGGTCGACGCGCCGAGCTCCCGCATCGCGTCGACGGTCGCCGGGACGATGCCGACGTACATGCCCTTGCGGCCCGAGTGCGCGGCGCCGATCACGCCGTCGCCGGACAGCAGCACCGGCAGGCAGTCGGCCGCGCGAACCGCCAGCACCACATCGGATCGCGTCGTCACCAGACCGTCCGCCTTCGGCATCGGCCGGGTGGGCAGCTCGTCATCCGGCCGTACGACGTGAACGTCGCGCCCGTGCACCTGGCTGACCCGCACCACGTGGTCCGCGGGCACCCCGAACTCGGCCGCGATCAGCCCGAAGTTCGCGATCACCCCATCCACGTCCGGACCCGAGGCGCTCCCCAGATTCATTTCGCCGTACGGCGGCCTGCTGGCCCCACCGAAGCGATCGGTGAAGGCAACCCGGGCGGAGGAAAGTACCTCGTCATAGCCGAACACGACTGAAGGTTACCCAGCGGCAACCGTCGCGCGGCGGTAGGCCTCGGTGAAGGCGTCGGCCGCGGGGACGTCGACGTCGGGGACGACACCGATGCCTTCCCAGTTGGTCCCGGAGATCTGATTGATCGAACGCGCCACCGGCACGGTCGCCTCCAGCTGATCGTGCAGTTTGAAGCCCTGGCGCGGGTGCGCGCCACCGCGCGTCCGCTCGCCGACGATCACCGCGCGCTTGAGCTGCTGCAGGTCGTACGCCAACTCCTCACCGCCGGAAAAGGTCGTCGAGCTGGTCAGCACCCAGATCGGCTTGGTGCCGCCGAAGCGCGGCCCCGGCACGTACGGCACGGTCCAGAACTGTTGCAGCGTCCCATCGGACGGCTTGACCAGGTCCTGCAGATGGATCGGTTCGCCGGCATCGACCAGGTAGCTGCAGACGAAGGCGACCTGATCGGGCGATCCGCCCACGCAGCGGCGCAGGTCGATGAGCAGCGAGTCCGCCGACGCGAGCAGCGTCATCGCGGCGGTCAGGGCCGCACCCGCCTGGGTCGGGTCGTACAGCAGCGGCCGGATCTCCAGCAGGCCGACGTTCCCGTCCAGTCGTTCGACCCGCGCGATCCCGCCGGCGTCGCGCTCGGCCAGCCGGCGCCAGTGGGCTTCCTCGGCCACCGGGTCGGTCTCGTCCGGCGGCCCGTCCTGATGGAACTTCAGTCGCAGGTGCTTGTCGCGGTTGCCGATTTGCAGGTCGGCTGTGACCCGCTCGGCCAGTTGCTCCGGCGACTGAAGGTCGTCGTACCGGCCCTCGGCGGTCGCTGCGGCGAGCCGGTTCGCGACCTCGGCGCCGACCTCCGGGAAGACGTAGTACTCGGCGACCAATGCGCCCAGACGGCCGATAACGGTCCGGATCTCTTCGGTGTGCATGACGAGGAGTACAGCAGGCGGATTGACAAAGTGTCAGAAACTTAGACGCTTGATCCATGGGCGAGATCATCGATCACCTGGACGTGTCGAGCGCTGCGCAGTTCAAGGCGCTCGGGCACCCGCTGCGGCACCGTTTGCTGTTCGCACTCGGGCAGGAGGCGGCCACGATCAGCCAGCTGGCCGCTGCGCTCGGGACGGCGAAAGGCAACGTCGCCCATCACCTGGGCGTGCTTCGCGACGCGGGGATGGTGCACGTGGCCGAGACGCGGCAGGTGCGGGGTGGGACCGAGCAGTACTACCGGCGGTCGGTACGGCGGTTCGGCTTCACCGGGGAAGGCGCGCGGGCGAACAACACCGTCGCACTGCAGGCGGTCGCAGCCGAACTGGAGACCGCGGATCCAGAGCCAATGTTCACGGTGAGGAACCTCCGGCTGACCGCAGCCCAGGCCGAGGAACTCACCGCGACGCTGCAACAGCTGGCCGACGACCTCGACGACGCAGGCCCCGGAGAATCACGGTACGGCGTGGTCGTGTCGGTCTACCGTCCCCGCCAGGCCACGACGCCTGGCGAGGGCAGCTGACTTACTTCAGGAAGTCCGGGATGTCGAGGTCTTCCTCGGGCTCCGGCTTCTTCGGCTTGACCGGCTGACTCGGCTGAGCGGTCTGACCGCCCTGACCTGGGCCGGCGTTGCTCGGGCCGTGGGTCGGCCAGGAGTGCTGGGTCGACGGCGAGGCCGGGGTGTGCGGTGCGGGCTGGGCCGACTGCTGGCCGGACTGCACCGTGCGGGTCGTCGCCCGCCTGCGGGCGTGCGGAGTTCGTCGTCCCGGCACCGGGCCGCGGCTCGGTCGGTGCGGGCACCGGCACCGTGTTGTCGGTCGGGGCGGCCTGAGGGGACGACTGGGACGGAGCCTGCTGCTGACCCGGTCCTGCGAGACCAGAGGACGCCTGGGTCGGCTGGCCCGGGGTGCCGCTCTGCGGTTGTCCGGAAGGCTGACCACCTGGGGTCTGGCCGCCGGAGAACTGCCCGCCGGACGGCTGTCCACCGCCGGCCTGGCCACCCGGCTGCTGTCCGCCGGATGACGGACCGCCAGTAGCGGGCTGGCCGGACTGCTGGGGTGCCGGTGGTGTCGAGCCGCCGGCCATCGGGGCCGAGTAGCCCTGCGACGCCGGGCGGGACGACGGTGGG
>CAWGHT010000016.1:0-125564 GCA_963822475.1 uncultured Actinomycetota bacterium | reverse complement strand
CACTTGCTTTGGGATGGGCCGCGGTTTGGGGTGTGGCGTTGGGCTGCGGGTGGGTGGTTCGTCGTTGTTGGTGGGGTGGCGGTAGGCGGTGGTAGGCCTTCCAGGGCCTTGAATGCTTGGGCCAGGTCTGGGGGTAGTTGCATGCGTGGCGGCGTGATGAGGCGGTCGGCCTCTTTGTCGGGGCCTGTTACGGGACGGACTGTCGGGAGGTGGTCGAGCTCTCGAGGCGACGCCCTTGGAGCGTCCGAGGCGGTTGGCTGTCACGTCGAAGATCTCGCCGTCCTTGCGGGGCGCGAACGCGACGACCTGCCGCACCGGTAGGGACGATTCGGTCGGGCCCTCGAACTCCCGGTAGGTGACTCTGTGCGAAGGTCCCATCGGCCGCCCGCGCCGATTGAACTCCTCCACGACCGGGATCTTGATCTCGGCTTAGTCGCGAAGATCCGGATGATTGTCGGAACGGTCGAGGCGCTCACCGGCGAACTCGGCCTCACGGCCTTCGCGCAGTGCGCTCAGCGCGACGCGAACTGCTTCGAACTGCTTGGCTGCAGCACCGTTGGGGTCCGCTTGGGCACGGGCGTGGAGCTCATGAAGCTCGTCCCGGAGCTCCGGATCGAGGATCAGGTGATACTTGGCCGTCATCGGGGTGCTGCGGGGGGCTCGTCGTCGCTGTCGAGGTTCCATCCGAACTCCGCGGCGAGTTCGTCGGCAGAGACGTAGTCCTCGACACGGTTCGTCGCCAGGCGCCGCCGAGTGACGTCGCGAATCTCTGCGGCCTGCTTGGCGTCCTCGGCGAGCTCCTCGAGCTGCTCCCACCGGTCGAAGGGAACGACCACGCCTTCTGGTTGACCGCCGTCGCCGAAGATCAGCGGCTCGGCCTGCCCTGCCCGGAACCGCTGCAGCATCTTAGGCAGGTTGTACGCCGCGGTTGCCGTGTCGATCACGTTGACCCGATCACCGTTCGGGCGATCGTGTGGTGTCTCCGTCGACATTGAGCTCCTTCGCTGGCTGTCTTTCCAGACTAGACGAGTCGGCCGGCGTCCATCCGTGGTCCTTCCGGTCGGTCCGGCATCGTCATCAGGATAGGAGTTCAGTCCTGGTCCGGGTCGGAGTTATCCACAGTCGGCTACTTCGGTTTGAACTCTGACTTGTTGGCCGGCTCGCTTTCGCGGCAAGGCGTTGACAACGTCGAGACTAGCTCGGGTCACCGGAGTAGTCGGGCGTTGATTTCCTTGACCAGCTGAGCGAGGTCGGGGAGTTCGAGGACTTCGGCGTCTGCGGCTTCGAGGATTTCTACACCCTCGCAGTCGACGAAGATTGAGGGCTCTCGCCAGGCTAGGACTACTCGCGGGATGGCGGCGGCGAGGATGAGTTCGGTGCAGGTGCGCGGGCGGGAGGCTCGTTTGCTGCAGGGTTCCAGGCTTGTGTAGATGGTGGCCTGGCGGAGGCGGGGGTCGTCTGAGGAGAGCTTGGTCAGGGCAACTTCCTCGGCGTGGTCGTGAGGGTCGGTTTCGCGGGAGTAGCCGGTGGCGAGGATTTCACCGGTGGGGCCGACGATGATGGCGCCGACTGAGAAGGCGGTGGTGGAGGGTGGGCAGGAGCGGGAGAGATCGATAGCCCGTTCTAGCCAGTGGCGGTCGTCGAGCTCAGACATCGCTGGTCTTCTTCGGTAGATAGCGAAGGAGGACGACATCTCCGATTTGCTTGACCTCGGCCAGCGCCATGCGGTTCGCGGGACTCTGGGGGAAGGTTGCGTTCCCGACGAAGCGTGGCGCGGTGCTGTCGCCAATGAAGAATGGGGCGACGACGAGGTGGATCTCATCGGCGAGGTCAGCGGAGAGGAACTGGGTGTGGATGGTGCCGCCGCCTTCGACCATGAGGCGCTTGACGCCGCGCTTGGCTAGGTCATCGAGGAGCAAGTCGAGGTCAACAGTGGAGCCGGCGCCCACGACTGTGCTCACCTCGCCGACGGACTCGGTAGTCATCGCGACCGCGGAAGTTGGGACGTAGACGATCTTGTCGACGTCGCCAGTGCTAAAGAACTTTGAAGAAGGATCGAGTTCGCCAGTTGCGCTGACGGTGACCTTGATAGGGGACTCCGTGAGGCCGGCATCAAGGCGCCGCTTTCGGCGGTCGTCAGAGCGGACGAGGAGGCGGGGGTTGTCGCGGCGGATCGTGTTCGCTCCGACGAGGATTGCGTCGACTCCGGCTCGTACCTCATCGACTCTGTCGAAGTCCTCGTCGTTCGAGAGCAAGAGACGATTGTCGGTGTTGTCGTCGATGTAGCCGTCGATGGATCCGGCCACCGATAGCAGTACGTACGGGCGCTCAGTCACGCATCTTCTCCTTCATCAGTATCGACGAGGTTGTCGATCAGGTACACGAAATCATCTGTCATGCGCTGGATCGCAGCCAGCTCGGCATCGTTGCCGAGCTCGGCGCAGCTGGCGAGGGTCTCTCGCGTGGTGTCCTTCATCCAGCCCGAGTGCCGCTGGGCGCGGAGAGTCTGACGGTAGACAGCCTTGGCTGAGCCTCCACTGGCGCCGAGAGGCAAGATTCTCTTGCCCATCGACATTGCGAGGTCGGCCTCCGCCTGGGTGCCACTTCCACCGCCGACGATGACGACATAGTCGGCGTCGAAGATCACATTTCGTCGCCCAAAGATGGCAACGGCCCCGCGCAAGCCGGGCGGTTGGTAGTGATCGGCGATGTGGGTGATCACCTCTATGCCGACACCGATGGGGCCGTGGTTGACGAGAAGGCGCCGCACCATCACGAGGCGAGCCAAAGAGCGCACAGCCGCATCGATTACCGGCGGATTCGTCTCGGCTGATCGGCTGCCGCAGATGGCTATCCGTGTACTTGACGAGTCTGAACCGTCGACCCGCGTACGCATCGGCTCAGCGACGGGCGACGCACCCCTCGCGAGTTCTCGTTCGTCGCGGATCGAGGAGACGAGCGCGTCGGCAGGCGCCAAGCCCATGAGGATCCGTGCGTCGTCAGGCATCTGCAAGCCCTCTGCGATGCGTGTGAGTACGTTGATGTCGGAGACCTGACCATGACGCGTACCTCTTACCCAGTTCGACACGTCTGACCGGTCATGTTCAGTCAAGAGAGCCAGCTGAGTCTGGGTGCACTCGCTGAAGTCGGCCAGATAGCTTCGGAGGAGCGCGGCCACGTCGCGTCGAGCCAAGGCAACTTGTACGTCGCTCTTCCGCCAGAACGAGACCGGCACGGCTGCGGGGTCGAAGACTCGTCGACGCGTCACAGCCCTCCTCAGATGCCGAATCCCACCCACAGAGCGTAGCTGGACGCTCCCAGGGCGTGGAATGAGTCCACGGGTTGAGTCAATTTCGCGTGTCTGCAGTTTTCGCCACCCTGAGGTCGTGGGCGAGACAGCCCAGTCAAGCAGCGGGGTCGGCGTGCCGGTCCCTGACGCCCGCGTCGGCCCCGCGTTCCATGTCTGTGAGGAAACGCATGTCCGTTGTGCAGCAGTTGAAGGAACAGCTACATCAAATGTCCATGGAGGCCAATCGGGCAGCAGGTAGCCTCGGCGGCTTTCAAAACAACTTTGGTCAGAGCAGCGCACAGGTCCAGGCACTGATCGCGGGCTCTGCGACGAGAACCGATCGAGACATCTGCGAGTTGCTCGACGCTGCTAGCAAAGCCGTAGGCGATGCCGTCCAGTCGTTGCAGATCGCCGCAGCAGGATGCGCTAGCTACGCGAATCAGATCTAGCTCTCATGCCGTCTGAGCTGCAGCGAGTTGCTCAGGGGCTTGTCGAGTGCCTTGATCGGCTTCCGTCGATGGTCGGATACCTCCAGCGGTTGGCGGCCCAGTGTCGGGAGAACGCGTCGTTCGTCGCGGACTTCGCATCTGGCAATCCGGCTGCGCGACAGGCGGCGTACCAGCTCGCCGCGGCGGCCGATGCGTGCGAGCGTGCAGCGCATCTCGCAGCGGCCGCGCCGCCGAAGGCTCGAGAGTGGGCGGATCAGATGGTCACCGGTGTCCGCGGTGCTGGACCGCCACCCGGTGCCGGGCAACGCGAAATCAAACGAGCTTCGGCGGTGCACAGCAAGCCGACACCGACGATCATCGAGCTGTCGACGGCAGAGCCGGATCACAGGGAACTGCTGAGCCGACCGCCGCCTCAAAGCACGATCAAGGTCGATGGTCGATTCGTGTACGAAACCGATGCTGACGGCCGCGTCGTTCGAGCCAAGGCGGTGCTTGACGTTGTCGACCTGACGCATCCGCGGGACACAACCTCGCAGCGCAACCTCGATGACAAGCTGCCCGGTGATCACGCTGGGCATATCTTCGCCAGGATCTTTCGCGGGCCGATCGGCAAGATGAACCTCACACCGATGGCCGGAAATCGTGTCAATCTCAGCGCATACAAGAAGGCCGAGAACGCCTGGCGAGCGGCTCTGGAGGCCGGATCGGAGGTAGACGTCCAGATTGACCTCGTGTATCGCACTGACAAGAATCGTCCCGACCTCATAGCCGTCCGATACTCGATCGACGGCGTTGTCACACAGCAGACCATCCGCAACACCCCGCGCCCCAGACGAGGAACCACAGATGCCGATTCCTGATCAAGCAACGTTGGAGACCATCGGTTCGGCCATGGTGAAGGCTGCACCCGAAGGCTGGGCCAAGGCTGTTCTGAAGGTGTCAGCAGTCGCGTCAACGATGGAGACCCAGCTCGCGTTCGAGATGTTGGACGGCTCGACCGAGTCCGGACTCAGCATCGATGTCGAAGCGCAGATGGCTTGTGACGATCTGCGCGACGCGATGTTCGAGGAAGGAAAGGGGACCTGGTACAACGCTGTCTTCGGTGTGGAGCCAACAGGCGTAGTCGAAGCGGAGTTCGACTACGACAACCCGCCCTTCGAGGGTGGTGGGACGCCAGATCTGCTGGAGGACGACCAGCGGGCATACCCACGTGATGCTGCGCACCTTTCGGCCTGGCATCCGGCCAGCGATGAATCTCGATGAGTGATACACCCGGCGTACTGATGCTTGGGCCTCTATGCACCAGTTGCCTTGGTGGCCCGCGCTGCTCGATGCGGACTTCGAATGGGGATGCGCCGGGGTTGGTGGCTAGCTCTCGCTAGAGCTCTCGACCGGGCGATCTGTCGCTTGTGCGAGGAGATGAGCGCCGAGCTGATGGCTGGGTGTTGACGGCGCCGTGGGCGGGGGCGACGTTGGCGGCTGCGGCTAGGGCTTTGCGGAGGTCGGGTGGGAGGGGGAGGCGGGGTGGGCCGGTGGGTTCGGCGGCGCCGCGTTGGAAGGTGGGACGGTGGTTGGGGAGGTGGGCAAGTTCGGGGTCAGGTTGCCCGATCTCGCGCCCGAGGCGGGTGCCTGCGACCCCGAAAGGGAGGCCGTCTCCACGGTGCTCGAAGCAGAGGGCCTCACGGTAGGGGAGTCCGCCGTCCTCGGGTTCGTACTCCCGGTAAAGCAAGCGGTGTGAAGATCCGAGGTCGTGGCCGTAACGGAACTCGGGAACGACCGGCAGTTTGATCTCGGCACAGTCCCGGAGGTCATGGTGGCCAGGAGAGTACCCAAGACGCTTGCCGTGGAAGTCGTCCTCGCGTCCGCCCGCCAGTGCTCGGAGGCCGAGCTTCAGCGCTTGGAGTTCTCTAGCGCGGAGGCTGTCGGGCCGCGAGACCGCGGCCTGCTCGAGCATTGCGATCTGCCGCCGTAGCTTGGGGTCGATGATGATGCGGAACCGCGCGGTCATTTCTTCGGCAGATCAGAGTCGTCGATCGGCTCGTTGAGGTCCCAACCGAACTCTGCCGCCACATCCTCGAGTGGTACGGACGGCTCCTCGTCGGCCAGGCGTTCCCGGGCGATGTCGTAGATGTGATCGAACTCAAGGGTGTTGGCTGAGAGTATGGCGAGGCGTTGCCAGAGGTCCCAAGATATGAAGACGCCTTCAGGCTGCCCTGCGTCGCCGACTATGAAGGGGCCTGCCTCGCCCGAGCGGAACCGTTTGAGCATCTGGGGAAGATGCTCGGCAGCGGCGGACGGGCCGATCACCCAGATCCGTTCACCGCTGGCGAGAATGTGCGGTGTTTCGTCGGAGTTCATCGAGATCCTTCCGGTGGTTGCGGCGTCCTCTACACAATATGGAAGTGGACGCCGGCCGGGCGGGAGTTATCCACAGGGCACTACTGCGGTTTGAACGCTGACTCGTTGGTGGACTCGCTCGATGGGGGTTGAGGGGCGGGGTCGGACAGGCGGTGGGTTCGGTCGTGTAGGTGGTGTCGGAGCCGTTCTGGTCGAAGACGCGGGTGTCGAGGGTGCGCCAGAGTTCGAAGGAGACGACTACGCCTTCGGGTCGGGCTGCGTCGCCGAAGATGAGTGGGTCCGTATGGCCGAAGCGGAAGCGTTCGAGCATTTGGGGCAGGAGGTCGGCGGCGGTGGAGGTCTTGATCACCCAGACGCGTTCTCCGTGGGGGAGCGGGTATGACGCTTCTTCGGACTCCATCGTGGGCCTTCCCGTTTGGTGGGCGTTTCTCATCAGAATATGAGCGTCCCGCTGTTGAGGAGACGAGTTATCCACAGGGGGACAGGCCTGTTGCCGGGTGGTGGGTGGGCGTAGCTTCGGAGGTGGGGTGAGTAGAGGGTGAGCGCCGGCGGGGGTGTGTTGGCCGGTGGAGGAGGCTCTGCCTGGACGTCCCTCCAGATGGGTGGAGCTCAAAGGAGCCCGGGGCGCTTGGCGCTCCGGGCTCCCTGTGTGTGCGGTCGCGGTTGAGTGGGTGCGGGTTGGAAGTGGGTGGCTACTCACCGTTGCGCCGGTGCCTTCCTCACCAGAATCAGAGGTTGCGGAAGAACTTGCGGAGGTCGGCGGTGACCTCTTCGGGGCGTTCGAGGGAGGCGAAGTGGCCGCCCTTGTCGTAGTTGGACCAGTGGACGATGTTGGTGTTGTCGCGCTCGGCCAGCGGGCGGATCGTCTTGAAGTCGTCGGCGAAGACGGCGACGCCGGTCGGGGCGTGGTTGAGCTGCGGCTCGGCGCCGGCGTTCGCTTCCTCGTAGTGGTAGCGGCCGGCCGCGGCCGAGGTGTTCGTGAACCAGTAGAGCGAGACCTCGGTGAGGATCTGGTCGCTGGGTGACCAGGCTGGTGCCGTTGCCGAAGTTGTTGAAGAGTTCGTTCCAGGCGAGCTGCCCGACCGGGGAGTCGGAGATGCCGACGGCAACGGTCTGCGGGCGGGTGGAGTTGATCGCGTTGTACCCGCCGACCGACTGGAACCACTGCAGGTGCTCCAGCGCCGCGTAGTCCTCCGGCGTGAACTTCTCGAACTCGGTCGGGTCGCCCGACGGGAACGAGAACAGCTGCAGGACGTGCAGTCCGAGGAAGCCTTCAGGGTTGAGTACGCCGAGCTCGCGCGAGATCATCGCGCCGCCGTCGCGACCCGTGCGTGCCGTACGACGTGTAGCCGAGCCGCCGCATCAACGTGTCGAAGGTCCTGGCGACCCGCGCCATCGTCCAGCCGCGGTCGACCAGCGGTGTGCTGAAGCCGAAGCCCGGCATCGACGGTACGACGACCGAGAACGCGTCCTCGGCGGATCCGCCGTACGCGACCGGGTCGGTGAGCGGGCCGATCATGTCGAGGAAGTCGACGAACGAGCCCGGGTAGGTGTGCAGCAGGAGCAGCGGGGTCGCGCCCTCGACCGCCGACGGCACGTGGATGAAGTGCACGGTCTGCCCGTCGATGTCGGTCAGGTAGTGCGGGAACTCGTTCATCCGGGCCTCCTGCGCCCGCCAGTCGAACTCGTTCTGCCAGTGGTCGACCATCTCGCGGAGGTAGTGGTTCGGAGTGCCGTAGTCCCAGTCGTCGCCCGGGGCGGCCTCGGGAAGCCGGGTCCGCGCGAGGCGGGCGTTGAGGTCGTCCAGGTCGGCCTGGGCGATCGTGACGGTGAAGGGCCGGATGCTCTCGTTGGTGTTCATGGCTTTACCGTAGAATCCTTATAGGAACATTAGATTCCTAATTAGGAGATTGATTTGCTGGAGACTTCGCAGCGTCTGCTAGCACTGCTAGCTCTCCTGCAGACGCGCCCGGCGTGGACCGGTTCCGAGCTGGCCGAGCGGCTCGAGGTGACGACGCGGACGGTGCGGAACGACATCGATCGGCTGCGCGAGCTCGGGTACCCGGTTGATGCGACGCGGGGTCCGGCCGGCCACTACCAGCTCGGCGTCGGCGCGAAGCTCCCGCCGCTGCTGCTTGACGACGAGGAGGCGGTCGCGGTCGCCGTCGGGCTGCGGACCGGTGCGGGTGTTGTCGGGATGGGGGAGAGCAGCGTCCGCGCGCTGACCAAGCTCCAGCAGGTGCTCCCGCATCGTCTGCAGCGGCAGGTGAACGCGATCAACGAGTCGATGGACAAGGGCCCCGACAACACGCGCTCGAACGTCGACGCTCCCGAGATCGATACCGCCGTACTGTCGACGATCGCGGCGTGCATCCGGGACGAGCATTACCTGCGCTTCGAGTACGTCGTGCCGGATGGGGTCTCGATGTATAAGGCCGGGTCGGGGGTTGGGCGGGATCTGCCGATCCTGGTTGAGCCGTATCGGTTGGTGAGCTGGCACGGGTACTGGCATCTTGTGGCGCGGGATGAGGACGGGGCGTGGCACTCGTATCGCGTTGACTGGATGTTGTTGCGGATGGCAACGGGGCGGCGGTATCAGGCGCGGCCGATGACCGATGAGGCTTATACCGATTTCGTACTGCGTGATGTCGCGTCGACCGGGTGGAAGGTGCATGCGCGGATCACTGTGTATGCGCCGGCGCAGGAGGTGTTGTCGCGGATCCATGCTGCGGTGGGGATTGTGGAGTCGGTGGATGACAACACCTGCGTGCTTGTCACCGGCGCCGACTCGCTCGAGGTGATCGCCGTTTACATCGGCATGCTTGGCCTTGACTTCCACGTCGACGGCCCGCCCGCCCTCGTCGCCCACCTTCGCACTGTGGGCGAGCGCTATTTGAAGGCGATCGGCGTACCTAAGAACGGGTAGTGGTCGCGGCCAGCGCCGTCGCGCGGCGCCGGACCGGTCGTGGGAACGCTGGAGAAGGCGGGCTGGAGCCGCGTTGGAGCAGGCGGGACGCGGGCGGTGGGGAAGGCGGCTGGAGCGCGGTGGAGGAGGCGGGAGCGGCGGGGCTCGGGGCACTACCCGTTCTTCGGTACGCCGAGCGTGGTCTAAGGACAGGAGGTCGTCGGTGGATCTGGGGCATGGCGGGTGAGTTCAGGCGGGCGTGAGGGGCGGGTGGTCGACTACGTCCTGTCCTTAGGTACGCCTAGGCCGGCGTTGCGGGCTTGGATTATGGCGGTGGATCGGTCGGCGGTGCCGAGTTTGGTGAAGATGGTGGAGACGTTGTTGGCGACGGTCTTCGGGGCGAGGTCGAGGCGGGTGGCGATCGCGGGGTTGGAGAGGCCGGCGGCGAGCAGGTCGAGGATCTCGCGTTCGCGGGTGGTGAGTTCGGGGAACGGGTCGGTGGGTGGTGGGGCGGCGAAGAAGGTGAGGACGCGGCGGGCTACGCCGGGGCCGAAGATGGCTTCGCCGGCGGCTACGGCTCGGATGGCGCGGGCGATTTCCTCTTGTTCGGCGCCTTTGACCAGGTAGCCGCGGGCGCCGGCGCGCATGGCGGCGAAGACTGAGTCGTCGTCTTCGAACATGGTGAGGACGAGGACGGCGACCTCGGGTGCGGCGCGGGCTAGTTCGCGGGTGGCGGCGAAGCCGTCCAGGTCGGGCATTTGGAGGTCGAGTACGGCGACGTCGGGGCGGGAGGTGACGACCTCGCGGATCGCTTCACGGCCGGTTGAGGCGACGCCGACTACCTCGATGCCGGGCAGTGAACTGAGGAGTGCCTCCAGCCCGGCCCGGACCACAGGATGGTCGTCGGCCAGCACTACCCGGATCACCGCAGCTCCAAGGATGAGTCAGCCGGCAGTCCAACACCTACGGGGGCAGATGAGCCGCGGGCGGGGGTGGGGTGGGGGAGGGGGAAGTGGGCTTGGACTCGGCCGCCGGTGGGGGTGGGGCCGGCTTGGAAGGTGCCGCCTAGTTCGGCGGCTCGTTCTTGCATTGCTTGTAGGCCGACGCCGGGGTGCCAGGTGTCGGTTGGTGGGCCGTTGTCGGTGATCTCGATCTCCAGTTCGGTGTCGCAGCGCAGCGTTAGTACGGCGGAGGTTGCTCGTGCGTGGCGTACTACGTTTGTCAGTGCCTCCGTGGCGATTCGGTACGCGGCGACCTCCAGCGCGGCAGGCAAGGTCGGCAGCCCGGCGGCCGAGACGACGACGCGGATCGCTGTGCCGTCGGCGCGGATGGACATCTGGTCGGCGCGTTGTTGCAAGGCTCCGAGCAGGCCGAGTTCGTCCAGGGCGGGAGGGCGGAGGTCGTCGACCAGGCGGCGTACGTCGGCGATCGCGGAGCGGGTGTCGGCGCGCAGACGTGCGAGTAGTTCGACGGCTCGCGAAGCGTCGGGGGAGAGGGCCTTGTCGGTGGTGATGAAGTTGGCGGCCGCGTCTGCGGAGAACGCGACGCCGGTGAGCGTCGGGCCCGAGACCGTCGTGCAGGTCCCGCCGGAGCCGTCGCCGTTCCTCCTCACGCGCGGATACGAGCTTCTCGCGCGACGATTGCAACTCTGCGGACAGCCGCGTCGCGTGCACCGCGACCGCCAGCGGTACGGCGACCAGCGCGAGCACACTCCGATCGGCCGAAGACAACCCCGACTCGCCCGACCGCACCCCGACCTCGAGCGTCCCCACCACTTCCCCGCCGTACGACAACTCCAGCGCTACGACGGAACCATCCGCGACAGCGCGACGATCAGCAGCCGCTCCCTCCGTGAGGACGCGCTCGCCAGCGAAGGAACCGTCGGCGATCACTCGGCCGTCGACGATTAGGGCGGCGTACGGGAGGCGTAGGGCGGAGCGGATTGCTGCGACCACGCCTGGCAGGCCGGCGGATAGTTGGTTCGCCGACGCGGGAGGCGACTCGTGCGGGATCGTGGCGGTCGCCGTACAGGGCTCGGTCGACCAGTTGCTGGAGGCGGGGCAGTACCGGCGCGATGATCAGGGCCACGAACACGGTGACCGCGGCCGAGCGGCCGACCTGTGAGGCGATGAGCGAGTCGAGCAGCGCGACCAACGCCGCATAGCTGCCGATGGCAACCAGCGACAGCAGCGCCCACGTCAACGCGCGCGACACGACCAGCCGAATATCAAGCAGCTGATAGCGGACGATCGCCACGGCGACCGCGATCGGGATCAGCGGGATCGCCAGCAGGACAAGGATCGGCGTACCGGCGACGAAGGCCCACGGCGTGACGAAGAGCAGCGCGATCACCGAGGCCAGGAGCAGCCAGAGCAGTTGCCGGCGGCCCATTTCGTCGGCGCGCCGGTAGCGGATAGCGAGGCAGATCAGCGCCAGCAGGATCGCGACGAGGTTCCGTACCTCCACAGCGGTCCACAGTGGTTGCAGGGCGTCGAAGTCGGACAGCGTCAAGAGGCCGAGAGGAAGATCGGGCGAGACCGGCTCGCCGCTTCCGGCCATCTCCAGCACGAAGAGCGGCGAGGTCGCGATGATCCCGATCGCGGCCCACCGCCAGCGCGGCGACAACAACCGGCCGTTCGGGAACAGCAGCAGCGACAGCGGCAGGAACAGTCCGATCGACCAAGGCCAAGCCGCCAGCGAGATGGTGACAAGCACACTGCTGGGCGAGTTCCCCGTGCACCAAATACGCGAGGGCGTCGGCGAACGGCGTGGTGGCGTGCCCGATTCCGTCCGCGAGGAACAGCCAGCCGATCGGGTTGGCCGGCCGGTGCCAGGCGATCACCGCGCCGCACAGGCCGAAGGTGAGGCCCATCAGGCCGTTCGTGACGACGAAGCTGTCGACCAGTTCGGCCCAGCCCCAGCCCGCGGAGAGGGCGTAGACGACAGCGAAAGTCACCTCGGCGATCACCAGACCGGCCAGCGCGCCGGCCAGGCCGCGGCGGTTCACGGAGGTTGTCATACCCGCAGTGTGCGCCCGGAACGTTCCCGGCGTCTCGGGAATGCGATCCCGGATCGGGCAGGGAATCGCCCGTCCGGGTGGGATCCGGCGCCCAGGCGGACGGTACGGCGCACAGGCGACGGTGGTGCCCAACATCGAAACAAGGGGGTAAGGCAGATGTACAGATTCGGGCTGGTGCTGCTCGGGTTGCTCGCGCTGATGGACGTGGCGACGCCACTCCTCACCGACGGGGACCACCCGCCGATGAGTATCGCGATCGGGGCCGCGGTGGTCGGGCTGATCAGCCTGGTGCTGGTCGGGTTCGCCTGGCGCGGGAAGCGGTGGGCGCTCGCGCCGTTGATCACGCTGCGGTTGGCTTCGGCGCTGCTCGCCGTACCGGCGTTCTTCGCGTCCGACGTACCGGCAGCTGCGGTTGCCGCGGCCGGATTCGGAGTCGCTGCGACAGTCGTCGGCGTCATCGCCGTACTGCTGCCGAAGCGTGAGCTGGTAGGTGCGCGATGACACAGACGATCAGCCGTACGACGTCCCGCGCGGACATCCGGCCCGTCTGGCGGTGGGTGGCGGCGCTGATTCTGCCGATCGGGCCGGCGGCGGTCGGGCTGCTGCGGCTCCTGTTGCCGTACGACACGACCGACGACGTCCCGACGATCACCAGCAAGATCGTCGGCCACCTGGATCGCGGTTCGACCGTGCTCTGGCTGGGCTACCTCGCGTTCGTCACGCTGGTACCGGCGGTGTACTTCGTCGGCCGGTTGACGCGCCGCAGTACGCCGTGGCTCACCGGGATCGCGGTGTTCCTGATGGTTCCGGGCTACCTGTCGCTGCCGATGACCGCGTCGAGCGACGTGTTCACCTGGTCGGCCGGGACGGCCGGTCTCGACCTGGCGTCGATCACGAAGGTCGCCGAGGTCACGCACGGCTCGGTGGATGTGGCCGCGGGGGCGTTCGTGGTCGGTCACGTGCTCGGCACCATCCTGCTCGGGATCGCGATGTGGCGCTCCGGGGTCGGTGGCCGGTGGGCCGCGGTGGCGGTCGCGATCTCGCAACCGCTGCACCTGATCTCGGTCATCATCAGCAGTCACCCGTTGGACCTGGTCGGCTGGGGACTGCAGGCGGTGGGATTCGCCGCGGTGGGGTGGGCGATCCTCCGGATGTCGAACGACGAATGGCAGCCGCTGCCGTGAACCGTTCCCGGGCCCGTCGTACCGGACGGGCCCGGGGCGCGGGGTCGATCCCTGAAGAATTGTCACACTGAATGCAGGACTACCGTCGCGTACCGTGAATTGGTCGCGTTTCTCCCAGCCGCGTGGCAGCATTCTCGGATTGGGGGATGGGGATTATGGTGCGAGCGAGACGGGCAATACCTCAGGAACATCGAGCGGTGTGGCTGGCCGTCGGGATCGTCGCCGCGCTGGCTGCCGCTGCCGGGGTCGCGATCGCGCAGGCCGGATCGGGGAGCGGCTCGGCGCAGCCAACGACCCAGATCGCGACGCATTCGGAACATCAGGCAACGCCGACGCTCAGTACGCCGCCAGCGACCGAGCGCAACGTGGTGAATCCGGGCGCGGCCGCATGCGCCAAGGAAGTCCAGGCCGCCGAAGCTGTCGTGCTCGTCGCAGCTGCTGCCACTGAGCATTGGCGTGAACACGTACAGGCACGGACCGATTTGCTGGCCGGTAAGAATTCCGAGGAACAGACAAAGGCAATTTGGAAGCGCACCCGGCTGCTCGGTCCCGCGGATAAAGTCGCGGTGAATTCAGCCGTTGCCAAGCGCGTGGCGACGAAGGGTGGATGCGACGAGGTGCCGGGTAAGGCGGCTGCGTTCTGCAAGGAGCGGCTCGCTGCGCTTGATGCCGCGGGCACGGCTGGCAAGGCTGCCGCCGGGGACTGGGCGGCCCATTTGCAGGCGATGGCCGCTCACGCGGAGGGGGACTTCGGCGCCGAGCATGCGCAGGATCTCTGGGTTGCCGCCTGGACAGCCGCGCCACGGAATCTCGACGCGGCGGCCCGCGCCACCGCGGCCCTCGCGAACGCGCCGGCCTGCAAACCCGCCTGACGCGGCGTTCAGACCCCGTGCTGCTTGAGGAAAGTGACTGTTCGCGCCATCGAGGTCGGCCACGCGGGACCGAACGCGTGCTCCTCGCCGGGGTAGGTGAACAGCGTCGCGTCCTTCCCGGCCGCTTTGAGCGCGGCGAGGCTCTCGCGGGACCACGCGATCGGGCAGGTCGAGTCGGACTCGCCGTGGTGGATCAGCACCGGCTCGGTGACGCGGCCGAAGAAGTTCACCGCGGACAGGTTCCGCCAGAACGACGGGTTCGCGGCCGGTTCGCCGTACCTGCGCAGGATCTGGGCGGCGACCGGCCGGTCCGGTCGCGTCCAGCGGTTGAAGTTGTCGACCGCGTCCGAGCTGACCGGCGCGAACACGACGGCGGCCTTCACGAGACCGGGCTTGGTCACCAGCACGTTGTAGGTGATTCCGCCGCCCATCGAGCGGCCGAGTAGCGCGATCCGCGACGGGTCGACGTACTGCGAGGTGCGGAGTGCGAGGACGGCGTTGACGACGTCCTCGGTGTAGCCGAGTCGCAGGTTGATCTCGGAGCTCGGGTCCTTCGAGGACTGCGCGTGGTTGCGGTAGTCGGTGTGCAGGACGACGTACCCGCGGCGGGCGAGGTAGTCCTGCTCGCGCATCAGTCCGCGACCGTTCGTGTAGACGGCCGGGTCGATGTAGCCGTGGCCCAGGACGAGTGCTGGATGCGGTCCTGGTGTCGACGGGACGTTCAGGATCCCCGAGATCGTCAGCGTCCCGCTGCGGTAGGTGACGTGATAGCGGGTGTACGCCGGGTTGCGGGCGAGCACGTTGCCGAGCCGAAGACCGCCGCCGTTGTACTTCTTCGTCGTCAACGCCTGCAGCGACACCGGATTCGGGGCGGGCGAAGGTGACGCCGTCGAAGGCAAAGCGGTGGGAGGAGCAGCGGACGGCGGAGGGGAGGTCGCGCTCGATGCCGGCGCAGGGGGTGCCGCGTCGTCGTTGGTGCAGGCGATCGCGGCCGTCGTCATCAATGCGACGACTCCCGCCCACGCCATCCGCCGGCTCATGCCGCCAAGTCTGCCGTCGCCTCCGGAGAAATCCGCGAAAGTTCCGGCAACGATTGGCGACGGGGCCACTGCACGATCAGTACGGCGGACAGTACGAGCGCACCGCCCAACCACTGCACGGCGGTCAGCTGCTCGCCGAAGACCAGCGCCGCCGCAGCGACCGTCACCACCGGCTCGAAGATCGACAGGATCGAGGCGACCGACGGACCGACCCGGGCCATCCCGGCAAAGAAGAACAGGATGGCCGCGACGGTGCTGATCAACGCGACGGCGGCCAGCCACAGCCAGCCGATCGGGGCGAACGTCAGATCAGTTCCTCGGAAGAGCCCGAGGACCAGGAAGGTTCCGAACGCCCCCGTGCACACCAGCGCCGTCAAAGCCAGCGGCTGTACGTCGGCAGTCAGCGAATCGCCGACCAGGATGTAGCAGGTGTAGACGATCGGTGCACCCAACGCCAGCAGGACACCGAGCCAGTCGAACCGCCCGGTCATCGCCCCGCTGAGCACCAACCCGATCCCGACCAGCGCGACCGCGAGTGCACCGATCCGCCGGCGCGACGCACGTTCGCGGCGCAGAGCGATCGCTCCGACCATCACGAGGACCGGATACAGGTACAGCAGCAGCGCGACCAGTGACGCGTCGAGGCGGGCCAGCGCGGAGAAGTACAGGCCGGATTGGGCGGCGTACCCGAACACACCCATGCCGAGTCCGGTGAGGACGGCCCGGCGGGGCAGGTTGCGCAGTGAACCGCGGGCGAGCGCGAGGGTCAGTAGTAGCGCTCCGGCAAGGCCGAAGCGGACCAGGAGTAGCGCGTCCACCGACACGCCCGCGTCGTACGCGAGCTTGCCGAAGACGGCCATGACTCCGAAGGTGGCGGCGGAAAGAAGGCAGAAGAGGCGTCCCACGTCATCGATGGTCAGGGGAGCGGACTGTTCACGTCCATCACGGCTTCACGGACAGCATTGTGAAGCTAAGCTGAACGAATGATGGATCTGCACCGACTGCGGTTGCTGCGCGAGGTCCACGGCCGCGGCACCGTACACGGCGCGGCCCGCGCGCTCGGCTATTCGCCCAGCGCGATCTCGCAGCAGTTGGCCGTTCTGGAGCGCGAGACCGGGACCCGATTGCTCGAGCGGGTCGGTCGCAACGTGCGGCTGACTGCCGCGGGCGAGGTGCTGGTGCGGCACGCGACGCAACTGCTGGAGGGAGTCGAAGCAGCCGAGGCGGAGTTGGCTGCGGTTGCGGCAGGCCGGGTTGCGGGAGTGGTCCGGATCGCGTCGTTCCAGTCCGCCTTCATCCGCGTCGTCGCTCCGGCGATTCGCAGCCTCGCGACGACGCATCCCGACATCCGCGTCGAGGCCGCCGAGCTCGAGGTCGAGCAGGCCGCGCCCGCGCTTCGGCTGCAGCAGTTGGACGTCATGGTCGGCGACGAGTACGACGGCCAGCCGCGCGCCGTACACACCGACCTGCATCGTGAGCACCTCCTGCGCGAGCAGATCCGCGTCATCCTCCCCGAGGATCATCCCGAGGCCGCTGCCGACCGCGTCCCGCTCCGGCGGCTCGCCGACCTGCCGTGGGCCGCGTGTCAGCCCAACACCGGCCATCGCGAGATGCACGTCCGCGTCTGCCGCGAGCTCGGCGGGTTCGAGCCCGATATCCGCTACAGCTCCGACGATTTCCTCATCCTGCTCGAACTCGTCCGTACGACGGGCGCGGGCGCACTGCTCCCGGATCTCGTCATCGGCGAAGGCGCTCCGGGTGTCGCCGTACGACTGCCGGCTGAAGGGGACGTCGGGCGGGCGGTGTTCCTGCTGACCCGCCGTACCCGAACTCCCGCGGTCGCCGCCGTCGCGGACGCGCTCGCCGCCGCGGCCACCGATCAAACGAGGTCGTGACGAAGCAGGACGGTCCGGTTGTCGAAGGACCGGGTCTCCGCCAGCCGGAGCGTACGCCGGCCGGTCGGCTGGTGGACCGGCTTGCCGCCGCCGAGCACCACCGGGTGCACGATCACGTGGTACTCGTCGAGCAGCCCGAGCTCGGTCAGCGCCGCCGCGACGGTCGAGCTCCCGGTGAGCAGGATGTCCTTGCCCGGCTCGTCCTTGATCGCCGCGAGATCCTTGGCAGCGCGGACGATCCGGGTGTTCCACTCGGCGCTCTCCAGTGTTGTCGAGAGCACGACCTTCGGCGTACGGCGCCAGACCGGAGCGAACTCGATCGCGTGCTCGTCGGGGTTCATCGCCTCGGCGTTCGGCCAGTACGACGACATCATTTCCCAGACCGTCCGCCCGTACAGGAACAGGTCGGCGCGCTCGGTCAGACTCATGGAGTACGCGCCCAGCTCCGGGCCTAGTACCGGCCAGTCGAACTCGCCGTTCGGGCCCTCGATGAAGCCGTCGAGCGACTGGTGCACGTAGTACATGATCTTCCGCATGATGTCCTCCAGGTGATGGCTGCTTGTGCCTCCTGGTCGGAGCCGGTCGCCCAGCATTGACATCGGTTCAGGAAATCCAGCGCAGACTGTCGAGGGTATTCGTCGTCGGCTTGTACTCGCAGGCCACGACGCCCTGGTATCCGGCGCCAGCCAACGCGTCAAGGGTCGCGTCGATCGGCAGCGCGCCGGATCCCGGCTCGCCACGTCCTGGGCTGTCGGCGAGCTGGACGTGCGCGACCGGAACCGTCGACGCCGTCGCGAGCAGATCGACCCCGTTGCTGCCGAGGTGGAACGTGTCGAACAGCAGCGAGAGGTTGTCGACGTCCCGCAGTGGGCCGCCGAGGAGCCGCAGAACGTCGTCCGCGGTGAGCAGGGGATAGCGGCCGTTCAGTCCTTTGGTCAGTGGTTCGATCAGCACCGTGCCGCCGACGTCGGCCACGGCCGAAGCAGCGGAACCGATCGCGGCGGTCGCGGTCTTCTCCTGCTCCTCCGGCGACCAGCGGTCGTCGAGTTGCCCGTACAGCAGGTTGAACAGCCGGCAACCGGTCCGCTCGGCGATCCCGGCCATCACTCGCACATTGGCGGTCAGCTGCGTCTGCCGATCGGGATGCGATGCGACGCCGCGCTCTCCGGCCGGGATGTCCCCGCCGTAGAAGTTCAACGCGCCCAGCGACACCCCGGCCGCCGACACGGTGCGCACGAAGTCGTCGACCTCGGCCGTCGACGGATCGGGTACGGCGAACGGCCACCAGGACTCCACGACCCGGAAACCGGCCCGCGCGGCCGCGGCGAACCGCTCTGGGTACGGCAGCTCGGTGAACAGCATCGAGACGTTCGCGCTCAGCTCGTGGCCGCGATATTCCATCACCGCAGACTAACACCAGCTCTTGCCAGTCGTGCATTCTTGTCTAACAATCTGAGGACTCCCGACGACGCCGGAGGTGCGATGCACACCGAGCACGAGAACCGAGTAGCCGACTCCGATCCGGACTGGCCGCTGGCGGCGACCCGCTGGGCCCAGATCACCTTGGCCGAGGACGATCCCGCGCACTTCGACGCCGACTTCTGGCTGCGGCTGATGCGCGACAGCAAGGCCAACGCGACCTGCATCAGCGCGGGCGGGTACGTCGCCTACTACCCGACGCAACTCGAGTACCACTACCGGAGCAAGTTCCTCGGCGACACCGACCCGTTCGGAACGCTCGTCGACGGCGCCCGCAGCCTCGGCATGAGTGTGATGGCGCGGGTCGACCCGCACGCGATCCACGCCGACGCCGCCGCGGCGCACCCCGAATGGCTGGCTCGCGACCGGGACGGCAACCCGATCGAGCACTGGGCGTACCCCGGCATCTGGCTGACGTGCGCGTTCACGCCGTACCACCGGGAGTTCGTCACCGAGGTGATCCGCGAGATCGTCCGCGAGTACGGCGTGGACGCGGTCTTCGCCAACCGGTGGGAGGGGTACTACGGGATCTCGTACAGCGACGGCGCCCGCAGGTCGTTCCGCGACGAGACCGGTCTCGAGCTGCCGGCCGAGGAGCACGGCGAGGGCTGGCCGGAGTACGTCGCTTGGCGGCGCCGGCGACTCGGGGACCTGGTCGGCGTCTGGGACCAGGCGGTCCGCGACCTCCGCCCGCACGCCCGCTTCGTGCCGAACATGGGGGCGCTCGCGGCCCGTGACCTGGCCAGTGATCTGGCCGAGCCGGTCGCGCCGCTGTTCATCATCGACAAACAAGGCCGGCACGGGATCGAGGCGCCGTGGGCGGCCGGCCGGAACGGGAAGCGCAATCGAGGAGTGTTCCCGGACCGTCCGGTACGACTCATCACGTCCGTCGGGCCCGAGCACAAGTACCGCTGGAAGGACTCGGTCGCGCCGCCGGAGGAGACGAAGACCTGGATCGTCGACGGGTTCGCGCACGGCGCGCTGCCGTGGTTCACGAAGTTCAACGCGAGCGTGCCGGACCAGCGATGGGTGCAGCCGGTCGTCGACGCGTTCAACCTGCACGTGTCCGTCGAACCGGTGCTGAAGGATCTGCGGATCACCGCCGAGGTCGCGCTGCTCGACCCGACCCGGACCGGCCAGCTGCGGGCCGGCGACAACGACCACGAGGACGGCTTCTACCACGCGCTCGTCGAGGCACGCGTGCCGTTCGAGTTCGTCTCCGACCAGGCGATGACGGTCGAGCGGCTGAGCGGGTTCAAGGTCGTCGTCCTCGCGAACGCCGAGCAGCTCAGCGACGACCAGTGCGCGACCCTGCGGTCGTACGTCGAGGGCGGCGGCTCGCTCGTGGCGGCGTACCAGAGCTCGCTGTACGACGAGAACGGGAACCAGCGCACCGACTTCGGGCTGGCGGACGTACTCGGTGTCCGGCTGACCGAGGCGAGCCGGCCGGTGCAGAACAACTACATCGCGTTGACGGACGCGCATCCGTTGAACGCGGGCTTCGAAGGTACGACGCGGATCATTGGCGGCACCCACATCATCGGGGTCGAGTCGGACGCGGTGACGCCGTTCCGGTTCATCCCGGACTTCCCGGACCTGCCGATGGAGGAGGTCTACCAGCGAGAGGCTCCGGACAAGCCCGCGGTGATCTGCACCGAGAACGCTCAGGGTGGCCGTACGGTCTACTTCCCGTTCGACCTCGGAGCGATCTTCTGGGAGGCCCTGCAATCCGACCATGGGCAGCTGATCGCCAATGCGGTCTCCTGGGCGCTCGGCAAGACGCCCGAGGTGACGGTCGACGGTGCGGGGCTGGTGGACGTCGCGGTCCATCGGGGCGAGAACGAAGTCGCCGTCGCGTTGGTCAACCTCACGAATCCGATGGCGATGCGAGGGGCGATCCGCGAGACGCTCCCGTTGCCGCCGCAGACCGTGTCGATCGCCGTACCGACGGACAACCTCAACGCCCGCCTCCTGATCGCGGGGGTCGATGTCGAGCCGGTGATCCGCGACGGGCGAGCGGAGGTCGTGATCCCGACGGCCGGGCTGCTCGAGGTCGTGCACCTGGATTGGAGTCAGGCATGAGGATCGGATTCATCGGGCTCGGGGTGATGGGCCGTCCGATGGCGGACAACTTGATTGCCGCCGGCCACGAACTCTCGGTCTATCGCGGCCGGACCGACCTCGCGGCACACGTGTGCGCGTCGGCCAAGGAGGTGGCCGAGCGATCCGACGTTGTGATCCTGATGGTGCCGGACACCCCGGACGTCGAGGCGGCGTTGTTCGCGCCGGGCGGAGCCGCCGAGGGACTGCGGGCGGGGTCGTTGGTGATCGACATGAGCTCGATCTCGCCGACTGCCACCATCGGATTCGCGCAGCTGATCGAGAAACTGGGCTGCGACTACCTGGACGCACCGGTGTCCGGCGGTGAGCTCGGTGCGCGGGACGGGACGCTGACGATCATGGCCGGCGGCCGGCCGGACGTGTTCGAGCGGGCGCGGCCGCTCTTCGACGTCCTCGGCAAGAACGTGACGCTGATCGGCGGCCCCGGCGCCGGGCAGACCGCGAAGGTCGCGAACCAGATCATCGTTGGGCTGACCATCGAAGCGGTGGCCGAGGGACTGCTGTTCGCGGAACGGGCCGGCGCGGATCCGGCCGTCGTACGGCAGGCGCTGATGGGCGGGTTCGCGAGCTCACGCATTCTCGAGGTGCACGGCGAGCGGATGGTCAACGAGGCCTTCGAGCCGGGGTTCCGGCTGCGGCTGCACCGCAAGGACCTCGGGCTGGCCGTTCAGGCCGCGGCCGAACTGGATCTGGCGCTGCCGAACACCGCCGCGACGCAGCAGCTGATGAACGCTGCCATCGCGGACGGCGACGGGGAGCTGGATCATTCCGCGCTCTACAGGACGTTGCGCTCATGAGGCTCTGGTGGCAGGACCCGTTCCGGATGTTCCAGACCAACCTGCGCGAGATCGACGCCGGGCTGGACGTCGAGTCGGTGCTGGACTATCTGGAGGAGTTCGGCGCGGACACCTGGCTGCTGAGCGTCGGCGGGATCCTGTCGAACTACCCGACCGACCTGGAGTTCCAGACCCGCAACCCGTACCTGGCGGAGCGGCCGTCCGGTGACCTGGTCGGTGACGCGGTGAAGGCGGCGGCGCGGCGCGGCATCCGCGTGATGGGCCGGATGGACTTCTCCAAGATCGACCACCGGCGGGCGGAGGCGCATCCGGACTGGTGCTTCGTCGGACCGAGCGGGGCGCGGCAGGTCTACAACGGGCTGACAAGTGTGTGCCCGAGCGGTGACTACTACCAGGTGAAGCTGTTCGAGGTCCTGGACGAGGTGCTCGATCGGTATCCGCTGGACGGCTTCTTCTGCAACTGGATGTCGTTCAACGAGGTCGACTACAGCCGCGTCTACCACGGGGTCTGCCACTGCGTGGCCTGTCAGGAGCGGTACGACGGCACGCTGCCGGACGACCGTGACTCACCCGGATACGCGGACTGGCAACGGTTCTCGAAGGAAGTGCTGGCCGATCTCACCGGCGAGGATCCGGGATCACCTGGCGGCTCGGCGTCCGGAGGCGCCGCTGGTCCTCGGCGATCAGGCCGACATCGTGTTCCACGAGGCGAACAACGCGGTCGGCCGGCGGTTGTGGCATCACCGGACCAGCGAGAGCGTGAGCGCGGCGAAGACCTTCCGCCCCACGGTCCCGGTGCTGACCAACTCGGTGGGCTTCGTCGACATGCCGTACCGGATGGCGAGTGAAGATCCGCAGCACTTCGCGCAGTACCTGGTGCAGGCGATCGCCCGCGGCGCCAACCCGTCGACGTACATCATGGGGACGCCGGACCACCACGCCGTACGCCTGCCTGGACGTCGCGTCCCGCCTCACACGGTTCCACCGTGATCACGCGGAGGTCTATCGCGACCTGGTGCCGGCCGCGCAGACGCTACTGGTCAGACCAGTGCACTCCCGGGCCGAGTTCGAAGGTCTCTACCTCGCGCTCCTGCAGCGCCATGTGCCGTTCGACGTGCTGCCCGAAGAGCGGCTCGGCGAGGCGGACCTGAGCCGCTACCGAACGGTGGTGCTGCCGAATGTCGGACCAGTGGACCTAGGTGCCTATGGCGGCCGAGTAGTTGCCACCGGCACCACAACCGTGCCGGCGCTTCCGGTCAGGCCGCTTGCCCGGTACGAGACCGAGGCGGAGACACGGTCTCTGCATCTCGAGGGCGGTGTCCCGGTGTTCGGGACGTTCGAGGTCATCGAGGCGCCGTCCGACGCGGAGGTCGCGCTACGAGCGCTGTCGAGAGCGCCGTACGGCCCGCCGGAGAAGTGCTACGGACACGTGCTGCTCGACCATCCCGGGATGGTGAAGCAGGGCAACGTGGTGCTCTTCCCGTGGACCATCGGACAGGCCTACCGGGAGGTGGGGTTGAGCGTTCATCGCGATCTGTTCGTGGATCAGGTGGGCGGAGCGGTGGAGACGGACCTGCCGGAGCAGATCGAGATCGTGGTGGGGCGGTCGGCGGCGGGGTTCGTCGTACATCTGCTGAACAGATCGGGGGACACCGACCAGCGATTCGCCCCACCCGTACGGATCGGGCCGGCCCGGTTGCGGGTGCCGGACGGCGTACGCGAGGTGCGGGCGCTGGTGGCGCAGGAGCGCCTGCAGGTGAGCAACGGGTGGGTGCAGGTGCCGGAGATCGGATTGTTCGACGTACTCGTCTGTGTGTGAGGAGAACGAGATGGATCGGCGAGGATTTCTCAAGGTGTCACTCGGCACGGGGCTCGCGGCGGCCGCGGTCGCCGGCTGCGGCGGAAGCGGCGGCGGACCGTCGGGCGGTGGCGGGGACGTCACGCTGCGGTACGCGTGGTGGGGCAACAGCATCCGTCAGCAGAACTACACCAAGGCCCTGAAGCAGTTCAGTACGGCGAACCCATCGATCACGATCGAGCCGGAGTTCGCCGACTACACCGCCTTCCAGGAACGGATGACGACGCAGATCGCGGCCCGCGACGTACCGGACATCTTCTGGATCGCGTCACCGCAGGTGATGACGTACCACAAGAGCAAGCTGTACCGGAAGCTCGACGACATCCCCACGCTGAAATGGGACGACTACAGCAAGGAGGACCTGGAGACGTTCAAGCTCGACGGGCAGCTCAACACGCTGCCGTTCGGGATCTTCACCCCGGTGATCCGCTACAACGAGACCGTCGCCAAGGCCGACGGCGTGACCGTTCCGGCCGAAGGCCCGGGCTGGACCTGGGACGCCCTGGCCGAGCTCCTCGTTGCCTACAGCAAGAACAATTCCGGGAAGCGGAAGGGTACGCCGTACGCACCCGACCACGACCTCACGTTCGAGGCCTGGCTGCGGCAGCGAGGTGAGCAGCTGTGGACCCAGGACGGTCAGGTCGGGTTCACGGTGGACGGTCTCGGCAGCTGGCTCGACTGGTGGGAGAAGCTGCGCAAGGCCGGCGGTGCGCTGTCGCTGAGCGAGCAGGAGGGCATGGGCCCGGACTGGGCCCAGGTGGGGAAGAAGGTCCTGGTGAACTTCGGCAACTCCAACCACATCATCGACGACGCGAAGATGTTCCCGCAGGAGAAGTTCCGGCTGCGGGCGGCCCCGATCGCCGCGGGCGCGCCGGCCGGGCACAAGTACCTGTACTTCCCGCGGATGGCGATCTACCAGCGGATCGACGACGGCAACCTCGAGGCGGCCGGCAAGGTACTCGACTACAACGTGAACAACGCCGAGATGCTGAAGACCGTCCGGCTGACCATGGGCGCGCCGACGAACCCGAAGGTCGCCGAGCAGGCCGCCGCGTTCGCGAGCCCGGACGAGAAGGAGATGCTCGCGGTGGTCGCGAAGGACCGCGCCGCCGAGCGGAAGCCGCGGTACGAGGCGCCGCCCGGGTCGAGCACCTGGCGGACCACGATGGCCCGGATCTGCGAGGAGATCGCGCTCGGCAAGACGGCGGTGCCGGCCGGCGCGAAGAAGCTGGTCGACGAGATCGGCGCCGGGATCAAGCGGGCCGCATGACGTCCCGCTCCAGGTTCTACCTCAATCGCCAGGGGCGGGCGGCCCACGTCTTCCTGATCCCCTGGCAGTTGGGGTTCCTGCTCATCACCGTGGTGCCGTTGCTCGCGTCGCTGTACCTGGCGTTCACGAACTACGACATCCTCAATCCGCCGGAGTGGACCGGGCTGGAGAACTTCCAGCGGATGATCCACGACGACCAGTTCTGGGCCTCGGTCCGGGTGACCCTGATCTACGTGCTGGTGTCGGTGCCGCTGCAGCTCGCCTTCGCGTTGCTGCTCGCGCTGATCCTCGACCGCGGCCTGAGCGGACTGGCGTTCTACCGCAGCGCGTTCTACCTGCCGTCACTGCTGGGGTCGTCGGTGGCGATCGCGATCCTGTGGCGGGAGATCTTCGGTGACGACGGCCTGATCAACAAGGGGCTGGCGCTGATCGGGATCCACGGCGAGAGCTGGTTGCAGAACCCGCGGACCGCGCTGGCGACGCTGATCGTGCTGAACGTGTGGACCTTCGGGTCGCCGATGGTGATCTTCCTGGCGGGCCTGCGGCAGATCCCGGACGAGCTGTACGAGGCGGCTCGCGTCGACGGCGCGGGCGTCTGGCGGCAGTTCACGCACGTGACGGCGCCGCTGCTCACGCCGATCATCTTCTTCAACCTGATCCTGCAGACGATCGGCGCGTTCCAGACCTTCACCCAGGCGCACATCGTCAGCGGCGGCACCGGCGGTCCGGCGAACTCGACGCTGTTCTACACGCTGTACGTGTACCAGCAGGGATTCGTCGCCTTCGACATGGGCTACGCGTCCGCGCTCGCCTGGGTGCTGATGGTCGCGATCGCCGTGGTGACGGCGCTGCATTTCCTGGTCTCGAAGTACTGGGTCTTCTACGGAGACAGCTGATGCGGAGCTCTGTTCTGAAACACACCGGTCTGCTGGTGTTCGTGGCGTTCATGATCTATCCACTGGTGTGGATGGTGGTGAGCGCGTTCAAACCGCCGGAGCAGATCCTGACCGAACCGGGCCTCGATCCCGTCCGACCTGACGTTCCAGAACTTCAAGGAGGGCTGGCACGCGCTGAACCGGCCGTTCTCGGCGTTCTTCGTGAACTCGCTGGTGGTGACGATCGGCTCGATCGCCGGCAACCTGTTCTCCTGCTCGCTGACGGCGTACGCGCTGGCCCGGCTGCGGTTCCGGATGCGGAAGGTGTACTTCGCGATCACGCTCGCCTCGGTGATGCTGCCGTTCCACGTGCTCGTCATCCCGCAGTACATCTTCTTCTCGCAGCTCGGCCTGGTGAACACCTACTGGCCGCTGCTGATCCCGAAGTTCCTGGCCACCGACGCGTTCTTCGTCTTCCTGATGGTCCAGTTCATCCGGACGCTGCCGCGCGAGCTCGACCGGGCCGCCTGGATCGACGGCGCCGGCCCGTTCCTGACCTTCTGGTACGTCGTGCTGCCGCTGATGCGCCCGGCCCTGGTGACGACCACGATCTTCACCTTCATCTGGACCTGGAACGATTTCTTCGTACCGTTGATCTACCTGACCAGGACGCAGGCGTTCACCGTGCCGGTGGCGCTGAACTCGATGGTCGACTCCGAGACCCAGAGTGGGGTGGGCATGCTGTTCGCGATGTCGTTGCTGTCGCTGGTTCCGATCCTGATCTTCTTCGCCGTGGCCCAGAAGTACCTGATCCGCGGTATCGCGACGACGGGACTGAAATGATGATCGTTGTAGTGGGCAAGGAATCGCCGGCGTACGTCGAGGCGGCCGGGGAGGTGCCGGTGCGCTTCGTCGACTCGCTGGACGACGCCGCGGACGTCTACGGCGAGATGGAAGCGGTGGTCGGTCACGTGCCGCCGGAGGTGCTGGTCAAGGCGCCGCGGCTGCGCTGGGTGCACAGCCCGTCGGCCGGGGTCGACGCCGACCTCACGCCGGAGATGCTCGCGTCGCCGATCGTCCTCACCTCGAGCGCCGGCAACGGCGGGATCTCGCTCGCCGAGCACTCGATCCTGCTGATGCTGATGCTGAGCCGCGACGTACCGCGGTGGATGCGCGCGCAGGCCGAGCATCGCTGGGACCACTACCGCCACGGTGAGCTGGCCGGCCGGACCGTGGGCATCTACGGTCTCGGCAACTCCGGGCTCGACCTCGCTGCGAAGGCGAAGGCGTTCCACATGCGAGTTCTCGGCGTACGGCGGCGTCCTGGGGAGCCGTCGCCGAACGTCGACGAGCTGTGCGATCTCGACCAGTTGCTCGCCGAGTCGGACTTCGTCGTGGTGACGGCGCCGCGGACGCCCTCGACGCTCGGTGTCTTCGGGCGGGACGCGTTCGCGCGGATGAAGCCGACGGCGTACTTCATCTGCATCTCGCGCGGCGGGATCGCCGACGACGAGGCGCTGCTCGAGGCGTTGCGGACCGGGCAGATCGCGGGCGCGGGCTTGGACGCGCACGGGGTGGAGCCGCTGCCGCCGGAGAGCCCGTTCTGGTCGTTGCCGAACGTCGTCGTCACACCACACAACGGCGCCACCAGCGACGGCACAGTTCGGCGGCACCAGGAGATCGTCGCGGACAACATCCGCCGTTTCGTCGGCGGTGTGCCGTTGCGGAACGTGGTGGACAAGGCCGCGGGTTACTAGGCCAGTACACTTGCCAGACCAGTTTCGTTGGAGGGGGTGCTGTGAGTACCGAAGCGCGTCTTGAGCTCGGGCCGTCCTCGCTGACCGACGCGCTCTACGAGTCGATCCGCAAGCGGATCGTGAACGGCGAGATCCCGCAGGGGGAGAAGCTCACCGAGGTCCGGCTCGCCACCGAGTACAACGTGGCCCGTCCGACCGCGAAGGCGGCGCTCGAGCGGCTGACGGCGCTCGGCCTGTTGCGGCGTACCGCGCACAAGACAGCGGTCGTTCCGGTGCTCGACGAGGCCGAGATCCGGGACCTGTTCTTCAGCCGGATCACGATCGAGAAGGCGGCGGTGTCGACGCTGGCCGCGACCGGCGAGGTGCCGGCCGACGCCGCCCGGGCCCAGGTCGCGATCGAGTACGCCGCGCGCGACCGGCTGTTCGAGAACCAGGTCGAGGCGGACATCGCGTTCCACACGGCGCTGGTGGCCGCGGTCGGCAGCCGCCGGCTGGCCCGGATGCACCAGCTGATCATCGGCGAGGTGCAGCTGACCATGGGGCAGTACCAGGCGCACCGCAAGGCCGCGCCGACCACGGTCGCCGAAGAGCACGCGGCGATCCTCGAGGCGATCCAGCAGGGCGCCCCGGCGGCCGCGGCCGATCACCTGGCCCACCACCTCGAGCAGGCGCAAGGCCGCTTGCTCAGCACCCTGTCTGGGGATTGACGAAAACGGTCCTGCTTGGGAAGGTCGGGGAGAACGGGGTGGGTCTGGGGGAGGGCCGGGAGCCCGTCAGGGATCAGACGCTTCTGGGGTGAAGTTTCGCGCTGCGCTCGACGGCGATGACCGGTCTGCGTGGTGTGCGCCGTGTGCGCGCGCCGATCTGCGGCAGACGGCAGTGGTCGGGGAGCGGACGATGATCGACGATTTGAGAGAACGCACGCGCGGACAGGTCTTCACGGCGGGCGACGAGGGGTACGACGAAGCGCGCAAGGTCAACAACGCGATGCACGACAAGCGGCCGCAGGTGGTCGTCCGGTGCGAGAACGCCGGTGACGTGATGGCGGCGATCGACTACGCGCGGAAGAACGAGCTGGAGATCGCGGTCCGCGGCGGCGGGCACAGTGTGCCGGGATTCGGCACGGTCGACGACGGGCTCGTCATCGATCTGAGCGGCATGCGGAACGTCCGGGTCAACCCGGTGAACCGGACCGCGCGGGCCGGCGGCGGCGCGACGTGGGGCGACTTCAACGCGGCGACGCACGCGTTCGGGCTGGCCACGACCGGCGGGATCATCTCGACCACCGGCGTCGGCGGGCTGACCCTCGGCGGCGGGATCGGGTACCTCGACCGGGGCCTCGGGCTGTCCTGCGACAACCTGGTCTCGGCCGACGTGGTGACCGCGGACGGGCAGTTCCTGATCGCGAGCGAGAAGGAGAACGAGGACCTGTTCTGGGCGTTGCGCGGCGGTGGCGGCAACTTCGGCGTGGTGACCGCGCTCGAGTTCCGGCTGGCGCCGGTGTCGACGATCTACGGCGGCCCGATGTTCTTCGAGATGTCCGACGCGGTCGCCGTACTGTCGGGCTTCCGGGAGCTGATCAAGGACGCGCCCGAGCAGCTCGGCGGGTTCCCGGCGTTCCAGATCGCGCCGCCGTTGCCGTTCATCCCGGAGAACCGGCACGGCGAGCCGTTCGCGGCGATCGTCGGCTGCTGGGCCGGCGACCTCGACGAGGGCGAGACGCAGATCTCGAAGTTCCGCGAGTTCGCGCCGGTGATGGCCGAGCACGTCGGGCCGATGCCGTACCCGGCGCTGAACAGCGCGTTCGACGCGCTCGTGCCGCCCGGCCTGCAGCACTACTGGAAGGCGAACTTCGTCACCGAGCTGACCGACGAGGCGATCCAGGCGCACGTGCGGCACGCGCCCGGTCTGCCGGCGGTGAACTCGACCGTGCACATCTACCCGATCAACGGCGCCTGCCACCGGGTGACGCCGGACGCGACCGCGTTCGCCTACCGGGACGCGAACTTCGCGACCGTGATCGCCGGCATGTGGCCGGACCCGGCCGACAACGAGGCCGGGATCGAGTGGGTGCGGTCGTACTACGACGACGTCGCGCCGCACTCCGAGGCCGGCGGGTACATCAACTTCATGGCCGACGACGACCAGGGCCGGATCCGGGACAACTACCGGCAGAACTACGACCGGCTGGCCGAGGTCAAGCGCAAGTACGACCCGGACAACGTGTTCCATCTGAACCAGAACATCGCGCCCTAGGGCGGAGCGATGCGGCCGGTACGACGACGTACCGGCCGCATCGTTTGCTCACAACGTCACAACGTCAGCAGGCGCTGGAAGAACGCGCGGTAGCGCTGGAGCGCCGAGCGGAGATCCTCGGTCGACGGCTCGCCGTTCGACCACTGCTGCTCGAGGTCCTGGTGCTGGCGGTCGAAGCCGTCCGCCAGGTGCTTCAGCACGTCGTCGACGAGCTTGTCGGCCTCGCTGACGGCGTTGCGCGGGTCGTCCACGAATCCCTGCTGGACAACCTCCCACCGAGCCCGGTAGTCGACAGCCGAATCCTCGGCCACCAACGGCTCGTCGCTCGCTGTCGCCCGGCCGTTCGGCTCATCGGCCGTCGTACGACCGCCCAGGTCATCGGCCGCGTCCGTACGGCCGTTCGTCGTGCGGCTGCCCAGGTCGTCGGTTTCGGTTGTGCCGGGGCTCAGGTCGTCGGTCGCGGTTGTGCGGCCGTTCGGGTCGTTCGTCGTACGGTCGTCGTCCAGGCGGCGGTTGCCGCGCAGGTCGGGATCGGTCTCGAGGTCGTCGTTGCCCAGCGTGCGGTCGTCGTCCAGGGGGACGTCGCGACGGTCAGGGGTGGTCATGCTTGCTCCTTGGTGTTCGTGGGACGGGAGGCGTTCTCGCTGTCGTCCAGCAGGGCGTCGACCAGGTGCCGGTACGCCGTGACCGCGTGCCGCAGGTCCTCGGTATCCGCGTCGCCGCGTGCCTGCGCGACGGCGATCCGGTGCGCCTCGCGGTAGTGCATGGCGACGCCGGGGTGCTCGACGGACACGTCGTCGGCCCGCTGGTCGAACTCGTCGACCGGATAGCCGGACTCGCGCATCATCCGCAGGACCAGCCGGTCCGCGTCCGCGACCGCTCCGGCCGGACGGTCGACGAAGCTCTGCTGCACTTCGGCCCACTCGGCGCGGTAGGTCTGGGCGGACTCACGGCTCAACGGCGTGATGTCCAGCCGCGACACCCGGCGCTGCCGTCCGCGCAGCTCACGCTCGGCGCTGCGACGATCGCCCGACTCCTCGACAGTGCGCTCGTACTCCGGGCCGAACCGCTGCTGCAGTTCGCCCGAGCGTCTGCGCTGGTACAGGTAGAACAACGCCGCTGCCGCGAGCAGCACCACGACGATGATCACGATGGTCAGGACGGTACCCATCAGAACTCCAGTCCGATTGCACGTGTGGATCCGCGATCCGCAACGGCCGATCGCGTGAATCCCTGACAGACGGTCCCCAGCGCCGCCTCATTCCCCCATGGCCCCAACCGGTACCCACCGAAAACGCGAACAAGCCTCCGGCCGGCCACCCTGCTGCGGGTGACCGGCCGGAGGAAGGACCGTGAGTCAGTCGGCGTCGTGGCCGGTGTTGTCGAGCCAGTGCTGGGCGAGGTCGAGGTCGCCGTCGACGGTGATGCCGGTCGCCTCGCGGTCGGCGAACGGGCGTCGGCGGGTCAAGGTCAGCAGCAACGATTGCGCCGGGCCGCTCACCGTCACATCGGCCTGCTGGGTTTCAGGCAGCCACGTAGCCCCTTCAGGGCGCCGTTCCACGAACCAAGCACCCGTGTCGGTGGCCAGCCACTGCAGGGTCTGCCCGGTGCCCCGGATGGCACGCGCGGACTCGGGCCGCTGCATCTCCCACGTCGGGGAGGTGAGCATTTTGAGGTGGTTGCTGATGAGTGCGGCGGCGACGTCGGCGTCGATATCGGCCGGCAGGTCCGCCGCGTTGGCCGCGTCGACACCGTGGACGACCGACTCGTTGAGAGCGCTGGTCATCCAGAACTGTGTCCCGGAGCGCTCGTCACCCGAGGCGTTGAACACCGGCGCGTCGAGTGCGTCGTCGGAGCACGCGTCCGCGACGCGCTGCGCGGACTCCGACAGCCACGTCGGCCATTCGCGCGGGTCGGAGGGGAGTACGGCGACCTCCGTGGGCAGCTGGGTGGGGTCGGTGATGCGCCGCTCGATGATCTCCGCGATCCAGTGGTGGGTCTGGCCCACGTGCTCGACCAAGTCGGCGACGGTCCACTTCGGGGCCGTCGGCACGACGGTGTCAGGTCCGGCCGCGGCGGCCGATTCCGCCAGCCGGCGGGTGTGTTCGACGATCGCTCGCCGGGTGTGTTCCGCGTTCAACTCGGTCATTGGATTCGTTCTCCCGTGGGTTCGTGGTGCGGGTCAGGCCTTGGGTGCGAGCTTGTGGACGACGATGCCGGACTTGAAGGTCGTCGTACCGAGCAGGTCGAGGTGGGTGATGTCGAGGCCCGTGCCGCGGAACATGTTCTCGCCCTCGGCAACCACCGGGAAGATCCAGAAGTGGTACTCGTCGACGAGCTTGTTCTCCAGCAGCGTCTTCGAGAACGACCCGGTGCCGTACTTGATCAGGTCGCCTCCGTCGGACTCCTTGAGCTTCCGGACGGCCTCGGCGGCGTCGCCCTCGAGCGGCTGTGCGTTCCACTTCCACTCGGTGACCGTGCGGGAGGCGACCCACTTCGGCATCGCGTTGAAGGTGTCGGCGACCGGGTCGCCGGCCCGTGACAACCAGGCGTCCGCGAAGCCCTCGTAGGTGACGCGGCCGAGCACCTGTCCCTCGACGCCTTGCATCAGCGACTGGTTGTAGGCCATGTGCTCGTCGTCCCAGTACGGCGGGCTCCAGTTCTGCGGCTCGTCGATGACGCCGTTCAGGGTGACGAACGTGGATTCGATCAGCTTCCTCATGGGTCTTTTCCTCTCAGGGTTGGTACGGACGCCGGTTGCGGGCGTCCTGTAGTGCTTCGGCCCACCAGACGAGCTGGTCGAGCATGAGTTTGGCGTTGGCTTCGTAGCCGGCGGAGGACCGTGGCCAGCCGCCGTCGGCGGTGAACTGCTCCCAGTAGCAGGGCAGTGCGACAGTGTTGCGAATCGTGACGGCCTGGAGTTCTGTGAAGACCTGCCGCAGTTGTGCGGTGGCGTGGCAGCCGCCGCTCTCCCGGCCGTAGCTGACGATCGCTACCGGCTTGGCGTGCCACTCCTCGTAGTACCAGTCCAGTGCGGTCTTCAGCGTGGCCGGAAAGCTGCAGTTGATCTCCGGCGTGACGACAGCGAACGCATCCGCGGCGGCCAGTCTGCTGCTCAGTACGGCGACCTCCTGCGGTGTCTCGTCGTCCGTGTCGGGGAGCGTGGCCGGCAGGTTCGCAGCTGCCAGGTCGACCAGGTCGACCTCGAACTGCTTGCCTGCCTGCTCTGCGAGCCAGTGCGCCACGGTCGGTCCGAACCGGCCGCGCCGGGTGCTGCCGATGATCACTGCCAGTCGCATCTGCTTCCTCCTTCCGTCTGACACAGACTCTGCCGGAAGGGGTTTACGGTTTCTTTCCGGTCCTTTCTGGCTGACCGGAATAGGGTGCCGTCATGCGCTTCGGGGTACTGGGACCGGTGACGGCTTGGACGGACGCGGGGACGCCCGTGGTCATCCAGGGGCTGAAGGTGCGTGCACTACTGGCGAACCTGCTGGTGCACGAGGGCCGACCTGTGCCAGCGGACCGGCTCATCGACGACCTCTGGGGGTCGGAACTGCCCGGTAACCCGGCCGGGACGCTGTCCGCGAAAGTGTCCCAGCTGCGGCGAGCATTTGAGGACGCCGAGCCCGGCAGCCGCTCGCTGGTGCAGTCTGGGCCGGCCGGCTATTCGCTGGTGGTTTCTGTTGGGACGTATGACGCTCTGCAGTTCGGTGAACTGCTGTCGGCTGGCTCGGTCGACGAGGCGCTGGCGTTGTGGCGCGGTCCGGCGTACGCCGACTTTGCGGACGACGCGTTCGTCGAGACAGCTGTAGCCCGGCTGACCGATCTGCGGCTCACTGCTCTCGAGCAGGCCGATCTACCTGTGGTGGACCTCGCAGCCCTCGTGAAAGAGCACCCGCTGCGTGAGGGGCTCCGTGCTGCGCATATGAAGGCGCTCTACCGTTCTGGAAGGCAGTCCGAGGCACTTGAGAGCTTCGATGAGCTACGGCAGCTCCTGTTGGAGGACCTCGGCCTGGACCCCAGTCCGGAGCTGGTGGCGCTGCAGCAGTCGATCCTCGCTCAGGAGCTCCCGCACGCGCGTAGCAACCTTCCCGCACAGCTGACTGAGCTGATCGGTCGCAGCGATGCGTTGGCCGACGTAGGTGCCCGTTTGGGCACATCACGGTTAGTCACGCTGACTGGTCCGGGAGGTGTCGGCAAGACTCGCTTGGCGCTGGCTGCTGCTGCCGGTGTTGCGGACCGGTTCGCGGACGGCGTCGTGTTGGTCGAGCTGGCTGCCGTGACTCCTGACGCGTTGTCGGTCGCCAACTCGCTCACTGACGCGGTGCAGGCAGCTCTGAATCTTCGCGACACCGAGGGCACCCCTGCGGTCGATCGGTTGGCCTCGGTGATGGGCTCCCGGCTGCTGGTGCTGGACAACTGCGAGCAGATTGTCGACGAGGTCGCCGCGCTCACGGACCGCTTGCTGGCCACGGCTCCGGGTCTCCGTGTGCTGGCGACGAGCCGCGAGCCGCTCGGCCTGGCTGGTGAGGTGGTGTGGAGTGTTCCGCCCTTGTCTGTGCCGCCTGTGTCGGCCGGCGTTGAGGTCGTTGGCGAGTGCAGTGCGGCGCAGCTGTTCGTGACACGTGCGGCGGCCGCGTCACGTGGCTTCGCCCTGACGGACGAGACCGTTGCCGATGTCGCCGTACTGTGCCGGCGGCTGGACGGGATCCCGCTCGCGTTGGAGCTCGCTGCGACGCGAGTACGAGCGCTCGGGGTACGTGGGCTCGTAGCGCGGCTGGACGACCGCTTCCGGTTGCTGGCGACAGGGCACCGCGGTGCTGCACCACGGCAGCAGACGCTGCACGCGATGATCGACTGGAGCTGGGAGCTGCTCGCGGCTGAGGAGCAGTCAGTCCTGCGGCAGCTCGCCGTACACGCAGATGGCTGTACGGCGGACGCTGCGGCGGCTGTGTGCGGTGAGGACGACGTACTGGATGTCCTGGTGCGGTTGGTCGACCGGTCGCTCGTCGTACCGGTCGATGGCGGTCGCTTCCGGCTGCTCGAGTCAGTGGCGGCGTACTGCGTCGAGAAGCTGCGGATGTCTGGTGAGCTCGAGTCTTCTCGTCAGCGGCACCTGTCCTACTACGTGTCGCTGGCTGAGGCGGCGCGACCCGGGCTGTTCGGTGACGAGCAGAGCAGGTGGCTGGAGCTCCTCGACGAGGACTCCGCCAACTTCCGGACCGCACTGGATCGGGCGGTGACCACAGGGCAGTTGGACCTCGCTGAACGGCTTGTGGACGCGCTGTCTTGGTACTGGTTCCTGCGTGGTCGGCATGTGGAGGCCATGCGGTCTCTGGACACTGTGCCGGGCTCTGCGCGGGCTGGGGTGTGGCGGGCCGGATTCATGTACCTGCTCGGGCACCCTGACGCTCCCGCGGAGCGGGACCGTTGGCTGGACAGTGCCGATGCCATGGGGCAGTGGTGGATCGCTCAGGCGGCCAGCGACGTCGGCGACCTCTCGGCATGCCTGTCGCTGCTCAACCAGGCCCTGAAGGCGTTCGAGGCCGACGGGAACCAGTGGGGCGTGGCGGCGGTGCTGGCTGCGCGCGCGAAGCATGCCCACGTACGGGCGGATCTGCCGGCCCTGTACGACGACGCGTATCAGAGCATCGGGATCTTCCGGGCGCTGGGGGACCGGTGGGGTGTGCTGCAGGCGACGGGCTGGTTCGGGGCGCACGCCGAGCTCGTCGGCGACTTCGACGAGGCGGAGCGGCTGCATCTCGAAGGCGCCGAGGCCGCGGAGGAGATCGGGCTGTGGCCCGAGGTCGCCAACGCGTTGGGCATGCTCGGGTGGACGGCGATCCGGCGTTGCCACTACGAGTCGGCCCGGACGTACGGCGAGCGGGCGCTGCGGCTGGCGACCGAGCAGGGGCAGCGCGCGGCGCAGGCCCTGGCGGAGCTGGTGCTCGGCTTCGCGGCCCGTCGATCCGGCGCTCTGGACGAGGCCTCGGAGCGGTTGCAGGCATTGGTCGACGCCGCCCGCTTGCAGACGGAATCGGTGCTCTATCTGTCGATCGTCCTGGAGGAGCTCGGATTCGTCAGGGAGCTCCAGGGACGGCCAGACGACGCGTTGGAGCTGCACATGGAGGCCTTCCGGGTCTCGGAGGAGTTCGACTCGCTGCGGGGCATGTGCTGGGCGCTGGAGGGGATTGCGGGCTCCCACCCGGACAAGACCCTCGCTGCGACGCTGCTGGGGAGCTCGTCCGCGACCAGGGCCACCGAGAACTATCTGATGGCCTCGACAGAGGAGGAGGACCTCGCCCGGGCGGTCGCTGCGGCCCAGTCCGCGCTGGGTCCATCGGCGTATCAGGCGGCGTACGGGCGCGGCTCAACGTTGAGCCCGGCCGAGGCATTCGGACTGCTCGTCCGGCAGTAGATGTTCTGTAGTTGAGATTATTCGTCTATCGAAGTAGTTTTGCTCCCGAACCCACTTCGAGAAGGTGAACCATGGATTACGGCCACGAGCTGGTCTTCGGCACGTTCCTGACCCCCGCGGTCGACACCCCGGACCGCGTGATCGCGCTCGCCCAGCTGACCGAGCAGGTCGGCCTCGACCTGGTGAGCTTCCAGGACCACCCGTACCAGCCGCGGCTGATGGACGCCTGGACGCTGCTGTCCGTCGTCGCGGCCCACACCGAGCGCGTGAAGGTCACCACCAACGTCGCCAACCTCCCGCTCCGGCACCCGGTCGTCCTGGCGCGCAGCGTCGCGACACTGGACCTGATCACCAACGGGCGCGTTGAGCTCGGCCTGGGCGCCGGTGGGTTCCTCGACGCGGTCGCAGCGAACGCTGGGCCGCGGCTGACCACCGGACAGAGCATTGCCGCGCTGGAAGAGGCCATCGCGATCATGCGCGAGGTCTGGACCCCTGGTGCTGGCGGCATCCGGCTGGCCGGCAAGCACTACACTCTGTCCGGTGCGAAGCGCGGTCCGGCGCCGGCGCATGACGTGTCGATCTGGCTGGGTGCGTACAAGCCGCGGATGCTCGCGCTGACCGGACGGCTGGCGGACGGGTGGCTGCCGAGCAGCGGGTACGCCGGGCCGGAAGAGCTGGCTGCGATGAACAAGATCATCGACGAGGCTGCTGTGGAGGCTGGGCGGGACCCTGCTGCGGTACGGCGGCTGTACAACATCTCCGGTCAGTTCGTTGGGGGCGGTGGGTTCCTGCAGGGGCCTGAGGAGCTGTGGATCGACCAGCTGACCGAGCTGACGCTGGGGGAGGGGATCAGCACCTACATCCTTGCCTCGGACAACCCGGACGACATCCGGCGGTTCGCTGAGGTGGCAGCTGGTGTGCGGGAGGCCGTTGCGGTGGCTCGGTCGGGCGCTGTTCCTGTTGAGCGTGTGGTTGCTGCGGGCTTTGGCGTCGTACCGACACCACCTCCTGCTGTGCGACGTAGCGCCGTACAGCTGCTGGATGAGTCTGCGCGGCCGACCGGTCCGGTGCAGGACCCGTCGCGGACGTACACGCCGTACCAGCTGCAGTCCGGTCAGCATCTGATCGACGTACACGACCACCTGCGTGCGGAGCTCGACCAGGTACGGGATCTGGTGGAGCAGGTCGCCGCAGGGACGCTGGGGGTCGGTGCGGCGCGGTCGCACATCAACACGATGACCATGCGGCAGAACAACTGGACGCTGGGGACGTACTGCGAGTCGTACTGCCGGCTCGTGACGACGCACCACTCGCTTGAGGACGCCTCGCTGTTCCCGCACCTACGCCGCGCCGATCCTGCCCTCGTGCCGGTCGTGGACCGGCTGCAGGAGGAGCACAAGATCATTCACGACGTACTGGAAGGTGTGGACAAAGCACTCGTCGCACTGGTTGACGGATCAGGCGATATCGACGGTCTGCGGGCGGCCGTCGACCTGCTGGACGACACGTTGCTGTCGCACCTGTCCTACGAGGAACGCGAACTCGTCGAGCCGCTCGCGCGACTCGGCGTTCTTTAGGTCCTACTTCGCCTCGCCCAGCAGGGAGGCGAGGATGTCGAGGAGGCGGAGCGTCGGCACCTCGCCGAGCAGGCGGGCGGCGACTGGTCGGCGGCTCTGCGGCCAGGCGGACCTGCAGCAGCTTGAAGTCACGGACGTTGGCCGGGTTCACCAGGTCCTCGCGGACCGCCTTGAGGAACTCGGCTCCGGCCGAGGACGAGCCGTAGGTCATCCGGATGAAGCTGTCGGTCACCGGATACAGGTACGGCCGCTTCAGGTGCAGCAGCTTGGACTTCTTCGCGTGCCCGAATCCGCGGTGGCCGGTGAACTTGTCGTCCAGCGCCATCGCCGCGTCGAACAGTTCGGTTCCCGGCGCGGCGTCCTCGAGGCGCGCGTCCACCGGGATCGCCGCGAGCTCCTTCTCGGCTTCCACCTCGAGCAGCCAAGGGATGTCCAGCACCCGTAGGTCGGCGCCGATCACCATGATCCTGCCCAGGTCCTCGAACGTCACCTGGTTCGGGTCGGAGCCACCGACGGTAGTCATACCCGGCAGCCCGTCGTAGTACTGCAGCACGGCGCCGTTCGTCTCGGCGTACAGCCGCAGTTGCGCGATCGCCTCGTCGACGACGATCTTCCGGGTACCGATGTTCATGAGCCACACCCTCACACTTGTGGTGGCAGACCCGCCAGCGGGCGGACCATCATTCGAACGTTCCTCACCTGTTTCCGCAGATCGTAGCGACTCTGCGGCCCCCCGCACGCCAAAGTCACTGCCCGTTATCCACAACCTGTAACCATCGGCTCATTTCGCATGCCGATCTCCGTAAACTCTCTGTCACAAGCTGTCACAGGCCCACGACTGAGCGGAGGCGAACTATGCAGAACAGGCTGCTTGCGCTCGTCCTCGCTGTCCTCTTGCTCGTGCCCTTCACCCCGGAGGCATACGCGGAGAAGCCCGACGCGTACCCGTGTCTGCATCCGGACATGACCGTCTCTGCCAACGGTGAGGTCCTCAGCACCGGCTCCGAGATCGCCCTCGACGGCGGCATGGCCCACGCCGGCACCGGGCTCACCCTCACCTTCCAGGCCCGGACGTTCAACCTGACGATCGACCTGTGCAACCTTCGCCTGACCGACGCCCGAACGTGGCAGGTCAACCACTGGCCCTGCGAGAACGCGCCCAAGCCGAAGCCGGCGCGGACCCAGTCGCTGAGCTGGTCGGTCTTCGTGCCCCTCGACTGCAAGTTCGTCGGCTCACCGAATCTGCTGAGCGTCTCCTTGACGAACGGCAAGGGCTCGGCGGGCGCCTCGGTGATGATCTATGCCGGTGCGCCCGGGTTCGTATTCCCGGACAAACAGGCGCGGGCGTTCTTCGGGCCGTTCGCCATGCAGTCCGATCCCGTCAACTCCCTCACGGGCGCGCTGGCCGCCGTCGAGACGGACGCTTCGGTGACGGCGCTCGGCGTACCGCTCACGGTGACGCGGACCTACAACTCGAACGACGGATCCACCGGGTCGCTCGGCGCCGGGTGGAGGGCGTCGTACTCGGACCGTCTCGAGTTGTCGCCGACTGGTGCGCGGTATCTGGCGTCTGACGGGCGGGAGATCGGGTTCACGCGTCACGGGACCGGGTTCGTTGTCGAGGAGGGGGCTGCCCGGTTCACGCTGGCGCGGTCGGGGTCGACGTACCTGCTGACGAGCATCGACCAGGTGCGGATGCAGTTCTCGGCGGCGGCGAGTTGCAGGCGATCCGGGATCGCAACGGTCAAGGGGTGACGATCGCGCGGATCTCGGGGCGCGTGCGGACGGTCGCGAACGGGCGGCGGTCGCTGTCGTACGACTACAACCCGCAGGGGCAGATCGCGTCGGTGCGGTTGTCGGGGCCTGGCGTTGCGCCGCGGACGGTGCGGTACGAGTACGCCGACGGTCGGCTGGTTGGGGTGACGTCGCCGGGCGGGATCCGGACGCGGTACGAGTACTCCGAGGGGCGGCTGACGTCGGAGACGGTGGGGGATGCGGCCAAGCCGGCGTACGTGACCGAGTACGACGCCGACGGACGGGTCGTCGCGCAGACCGATGCCAAGGGCGGTCGGTCGACGTGGTCCTGGGAGACCGAGGGCATTCGCGGCACGTCGACGATGACCGACCCGACGGGCGGGAAGTGGATCAACGAGTACGAGCGGAACTGGCTCATCCGCCAAACCGATCCGACCGGCACCACGGCGACGTTCCATTACGATGCCGACGGCAACCTCATCCGGGTCTTCGACAGCCTCGGGCATGGTGCGCGGCACGAGTACGACTCCCTCGGTCGCGTCGTCGCCACGACCGACGCGGTCGGTGCGGTGACCCGGCGTACGTACAACGCCCGCAACGACGTCGCCGCGACGGTGGATCCGCTCGGGCGGCGGACGACGTACAGCTATGACGTCCGCGGGAACCTGGCCGGCACGTCGTACGCCGGCCGCACCTCGTCGGTCAGCTACGACGCCCGTGGCCTTGTCACGGCGTCTCGCGATGCTTTGGGTCGTGTCTTTCGGTATGCGTACTCCGCTGACGGTGACCTGACGACCGTCACGGATGCCCTGCGCCAGGTGACCCGCATCGAGAACGACGGCTGGGGGCGGCCGATCAAGTCGACCTCACCGCGCGGCGCCGTCAGCACGATCACCTACAACGACGACGACCAGCCGCTCTCGCAGCACGGGCCACTCGACGTCTCCACGAGCCAGACATACGACGGACAAGGCCGCGTGTCGACGCTCATCGACGCCCGCGGCGGCATGACCAAGCTGCGCTACGACGACGCCGGCGCAGTTATCGGCGTCACCCGACCATCGTTGCCGGAAGCCACCACGACCTTCGACGCATCCGGCCGGGTCACCAAGACCGTCGACGCCAGCGGCCGATCGCAGACCTTCGTGTACGACGGCGCAGGCCGGACGACATCAGCGACGTACGGCGATCGCACCTGGAAGTTCGCGTACGACAAGGCCGGCCGCCTGATCCGCACCACGTTGCCCTCAGGCAAGACGGCGTCCTTTGTTTTGGATGCGCGCGGTGCGCCGCTGCGGATCTCGTACTCCGACAAGACACCCGCGGTCAGCTACACCTGGGACGCCGCGGGCCGCCGTACGTCGATGACCGACGGACTAGGCCTCACCCGCTTCGAGTACGACGCCTTCGACCAGCTAACGTCCGCCGGCCCCGTGTCGTACCGCTGGGATGCCGTAGGCAACCTCGCCGGACGGACAGCAGCCGGCCACACCGAGTCGTACACGTGGGACGTCGTCAACCGTCTGACCTCCGCCGCCGCTGACGGCAAACCGCTCGCCTCGTACCGCTACGACCTCGCCCGCGGCACGATCACGACAACCCAACCCGGCGGGCTGATCAAGACCGAGCAGTTGGACGTCCGCGGCCGCACCACGTCCCTGTCCGTCACCCAGAACGCCCGCCCGCTACGCACGACGACCTCCACGTACGACGCCGCCGACAACGTCACCCACTCCGACGACTCCGTCGCCGGCAAGTCGTCGTACACCTACGACCCTCTGAACCGCCTGACCGCGGCGTGCTACGGCGTCGACCAATGCACAGACGACGCGACCGACTACATCCGCTACGCCTACGACGCCAACGGCAACCGCACCTGGGAGAAGCGCCCCTCGGGCAGCACCTGGTCCCTCTACGGCCCCACCAACGAACTCCAGGCCTCGCTCACCACACCGGCCACCTACCCACTCGACGTCCCCACCACCCGCCGCTACACCTACGACCCCGACGGCAACCAAACCTCCGACGGCACCACCACCTACACCTGGTCCGCCGCCGGCAAACCCACCACCTCAACCACAGCAGGCATCAAGACCACCTACACCCACACCGGCGACGGCCGCCGAGCCACCTCCACCACAGGCCCCCAAACCACCCACTACCTCTGGGACCCCCTCTCACCCCAAATCCTGTCCACCACAGGAGCCGCACAACCCACCCGCTACCTCTACGGCTCCGGCCTCCTCGCCCAACAAACCCCGACCGCCGTAGCCCCACTCACCACCACTCCGAACGGCTCGGTGCTCACAGCAACCACCACCAAGCCCGAACAACACAACTACGAGCCCTACGGCCAGACCCGAGCCGGCCCAACCAAGCCGACCACCCAGCAGGAGGCCCCCGGCTACATCGGTGGCCTCAAACTCCCCACCGGCAACTACCTCCTGGGCCAACGCGAGTACAACCCCACCACCGGAACCTTCCTCACCACAGACCAGGCAGGCTCCGCCAACCCCTACGCCTACACCACCGGCAACCCCCTCAAAACCACAGACCTACAAGGCCTGGACGACATCGAGGGCACGCTCACAGACGTCTCCCACATCTCCGGCTACATCTCCACAGCCGCCCTGGGCGGCGCCGTCATCTGCACCCTCGCCCGAGCCTGCGCCCCCGCCATCCCCATCCTCCTCCAAATCTCCTCAGCCACCGGAGTCCTCTCAGCCGGCACCGCCGGCATCCTCGACTCCCAAGCCTGCGTCCTAAAAGGCAACTGCTCCCAACTAGCCGCCGACATAGCAGTAGGCCTCGTCGCCACCCGCTTCCCAGCTCTCGGCCGAGCGCGCGCTGCGGTGGGGACTACCAGGCCTGCGCTCGGCTATGCAGAAGGGACGGGAGCGAGCGCCTTGACACCGGATCGTTTGCAGCACGGAACCAACCATCTGGTCAAGGCAGGCTTGTTGCCCCAGTGGTCCGGCAAGACGAGTCCTGAGATCATCAGGCGCGAATTGGTCCCGATCTTGGAGCACCCACAGGCGACCGTTGATCACAAACTCGGTCAGTACCGCGTCAAGGGCTTCCTGGGAGTGATTGATGGTGAACAGGTGGCAGTCTATGTGTTCAAAGAAGGTCCGTATGCAGGGCAACTGGCTTCCTCGTCGAAGCCTTCGGAGAACCAACTGAAGATGTGGGGGATCGGATGACTGTCACGCGCGCGCGTGATGCCCTCGTTGTCATCGTCGACGGGGACGAGGTGCCAGGTATCACGATTTACGGTCTTGCAAGGCGCGGAGGCCGGAGTCCGCTCGTGTTCCCTGCCCATGTTTGGTTCGGCGAGCCCGCCGTCGACGAGTTCCTCCTGCGCGGTGACGCATGGGAAATCCCGACCTGGGACCTACCGATACTCGTCTGGCCGACAATTGATGGCATGGCGGCTGCTTTGCGTGCTTCGCTTACCGCGGTCATCGAGTCGGGATGTTCTGTCGCGTGGGTCGGCGCTGAGGGGTTTCCATTCTGCGATCCACCTCGATTGTTCGACCCAGGTTGCATGTCCACAGGTGTGTTGGCCTGGATGACGGCGCGAGGACAGTTCGGTTCTGCATTGGATCCGAATGGCCCGATCTCGCCGATCTCGGACCAGGAGTTGTCGATGCTGAGGGAGTACGCCCGAGGACTCGCAGATGTCGCTTAGGCGAGACCCTGGAGATCTCTGACGGAGGTGAGTGGCGGTGGATCATGCCGACTCGCAGCCGCTGAGGCTGATCGGCTATTTGGCCGGCCCGACGGCGCCCGAGTGGCCGGATCCGAAGAGTTTCGTGGACGCGACCTGGGATCGGCTCGAGCGGGAGACCGTCGCCGACTACCTGCCCTGCGGCTTCCTCTATCGAGCTTTCGGTGGGCTCTCGACCTGTCGCTTCTGCAGTCGGGACAGCGCCCAGACTTCACCGGCGAGCGGGAGACCAAGATGACACCAGATCCCGCCGCTTTCCGGGTCGAAGTTCTGCTGTCGTTCCAGCGGGCACTGTGGGACCTGGTCACGCCGAATCTCAGAGCCGTTGCTGTTCGCCCCACGTTTCCTCGCATCGAGGCGAGGTTCCTCTACGAGTCTGTCGGCCATGAGGAGCATCTCCTGGTCTCCGAGGTCGGTGCGTATGTTGTCGCCGACTTCGTACCGCCGGTCGACATCCGCTTCGACGCGGTCGCAGTACCGCCGTCGCAGTCGCGTGAACTGCTGGCCGGTGAGGAGTGGGTATACCGACGGCGCGAAGACGGGCCGGACGGGTCGAGATGAGTGACACACGAGAGTTCTTCGGTGCGTTCCGCGATACGGCGCGCTCGCTGGGCTCCTGGCGGTTGTTGACGCCGACCGATGTCATTGGGAGTTGGCGTGGTTCGTTGAGGAGTGTGAGAAGGGATACTCCGACAACCTCTATGAGTTTTGCAACGATCTCGCTGTACGCGATCTCATCATGAAGATTCTCGATAGCCCGGTGCTTCTCTACCGGCGCCTGTTGCTGGGACGCGAGGCGCATCCCTGGACTGGCCGGACAAGGGACTCGCCGAAGACTTCGCCATACCGGATGGTTCCTTTACCGACGTCGCATTCCGGCAGGTTGGTTCGCGTGACGTGCGGTCGAGGATTTGATCGAGTTCGAACCGGAAGACTGATGAACGTTGCAGCGCAAAGGACGCCGTGATGACAACAGACCCCGCCGCGTTCCGGATCGAGGTTCTGTTGTCCTTTCAGCGGGCTCTGTGGGATCTGGTCACGCCGCACCTCAGGGGAGTCGCTGTCCGTCCTGCCTATCCACTGATCGAGGCGAGGTTTCTGTACGACGTAGTAGGCGACGACGAGGGTCTGTTGGCCGCCGAGGCCGAGACGTATGTCGTTGCTGACTTCGCGCCTCCCGTTGATGTCCGGTTCGAGGCTGTGGCTCTGCCGAGCGGCCAGTCGCGGGAACTGTTGCCCGGTGAGGAATGGGTCTTCCGGCGGCGGGAGGACGAGCTGGAGTGAGGTGACCGCGGTCGTGACGTAGGGGCGTGGAGTTGGCGGTAGCGGCTGGCGGGGATGTTCGACGTGTCGGGATGGCGGGTTGCTTTAGCGGTGGCGGGTTGTAGGGCGGCAGTGGTGCAACAAGCCGGCAGTGGGGCGGCGGGTCGCCGGGTGGTTTGTGCGCGCAGGGGCCTGGGGGTGTTTGGGGTTGGGGGATGGTGGCTGGGGTGTTTCGGCAGGTTCGGGCTTTGTATGACGGGGCGTCTGTTGCTGTGTATCAGGCGTACTCGCGTGAGATTGCTGAGCCGGCGTTGGCGGCGGGGCGGTTTGTTGAGCCGTTTGGGATGGGGCGGATGACTTGGATCAAGCCTTCGTTCTTGTGAATGGCTTATCGGTCGGGGTGGGGGACCAAGTCGGGGCAGACTCGGGTGTTGCGGGTTCACATCACTCGTGAGGGGTTCGAGTGGGCGTTGGGGCGTGGGGTGCTTTCGCATTATGAGGCTGGGTTTCATGAGTCCGAGGCGGCTTGGACGGCGTCGTTGGCAGGAGCGCCGGCGCGGATTCAGTGGGATCCGGAGCAGACGGTGACGCTTGCTCCGCAGCCTCGGGTGCGGTAGATCCAGGTCGGGTTGTCTGGTGAGGCTGTACGGCGGTATGTGAACGAGTTGATCGTCTGGCTGGAGGACGTGGAGCCCGCCTGGTGGGCTGATGCGGTGACCTGGCACGTCATCGAGGAGCAGGTGCGAAGGCGGCGTGGGTGAGCTTGGTGGCGTGCGGTTGGGAAGGTGCGGGGCGGAGCAGGTGGTTGTTGAGGGGAAGGTAATTGGGTTGAGGGGGTGGGGGTGGGTGCTCATGATGGGGGCATGACTTCGACGACCTTTGGACTGTTGCTGGTGGGAGCTTTGGCCTTGGTGGCTGGGGTTCTGCAGCAGCAGGGTGGTCGTGGGTGGGGGTCGATCTTCGGTCCGTTGTGATCGGGGTGGTGGTCGCGGGGCTGCTGGCCGGGTATGGGGTTGCTGTGCCGGTCGGGCCTGTCGGGACCTATTTGGTGGCGTTGACGGCGCGGAGTTCGTTGCGGGTCGGGGCGTTTGCGGCGCTCGGGGTTGCTTCGGCTGATGGGGTGTACGCGGCGGTGGCTGCGGGGGCCGGGACCGTGTTGGCTCCGTTGTTGGTGCCGGTTGTGGGGCCGTTGCGGTGGGCATCGGTTGTGGTGCTGATCGGGCTCGCCCTCACGGGGGCGGCCAAGGCGGTACGGCGGTATCGCGAGCGGCGGATCGTTGCGTTGCAGCAGGAGACGCCGGTCGGGGCGTGGGCGGCGTACTTCGGGATGCTCGGGATGACGATGCTGAACCCGTGGACGATGATCTACTTCGCGGCGCTCGTGCTCGGTGGGTCGGGCGTTGAGGGACTCGGCGAGCGGATCGTGTTCGTGGTGGCGGCGTTCGTGGCGTCCGCCAGTTGGCAGCTGCTGCTTGCGGGCGGTGGCGCCTTGCTCGGGCGGTTGCTCACCGGACCGCTGGGTCGACTGATGACTGCGTTGGCGTCGGCGGCGTTGATCGTCGTACTGGCGATCCGGATTGTTGCCTAAGGCACCTGGCGTTCGATCGCGCCGCTGGGGTTGAGGAACAGGAGGATGGGCGGGGCCGTGTTCGGAAGGATCTCGGCGTACGCGTGGAGTTGGGGTGCGTAGTACGCGACCCGGCTGTCCAGGGCCGCGGCCGGGATGGCGTCGGTTTTGTAGTCGACGATGGTGAGGCGGCCGTCGTCCTCGCGGTAGATGAGGTCGACGAAGCCTTCGAGGACGGTGCCGTCGGGCTGGACCGTGCCGACGTACGACTCGCGCCAGTGCTCGCGGGCGGCGGCACGTTTCACCACGTCGGAAGCGAGCGCCGAACGGACGAGGGCGGTGACGACGTCGGCGTACTCGAGGACGCCCTCGGCCAGGCACTGTGTGGAGACGGCGGCTTCGAGGCCGGCGCCGGTGGTGAGGTCGACGACCTGGAGTACGGCGTGCACGGCGCGGCCGATCGCGGTGCCGTAGCGGCCCTTGGACCAGGGTGGGAGTTCGAGGTCGCGGGCACCCTTCGCGGTACCGGGGTCGATGGCGGCCTCGTCGGTGCCGACGGCGACGGACAGCTCCGGGCCGGTGCCTTCGAGACCGGAGGCGCTCTGGGCGGAGCGGGCGCGGCTTGCGGCCTGGGCGGCGGCGGCTCGGGACTCCCATTCGGTCCGGGAGATCGGCGGGGTGACGTCCGGGCTGCCGGTCGGCTCGCGGTCGGGGACCGGTGGGCCGGTGAAGAGCGTGGCGTGCGGGGCGTCGACGCCTCCGGCCGTCGCGAGGAGTTCGGCGTTGCTCGTGTGGCGGCGGTTGCCGGAGCGGTGCAGGGAGACGATCAGGTGGTCGCGGGCGCGCGTCGCGGCGACGTACAGGAGGCGGCGGCGTTCGTAGTCGTCCATCTGTTCGTCGACGGGCTGGACGAGGTCGAAGTCCTCGGTCTGGACGGACGACTTGAGCTTCACCGCGTAGCCGCCGGGCAGCGGCCACAGGACCTGGACGCCGCGCTGACGGTTCGGGGAGGCGGTCATGCCGGAGAGGATGACGATCGGGAACTCGAGGCCCTTGGCGGCGTGGATCGTCATCACCCGGACGGCGTCGGCGTCGGTCTCGGGCAGGACGGCCTCGGCGACGCGGGACGTCTCCTCGCCCTGGTGGGCGGCCCAGGCGAGGTACGAGCGGAGGCCGCCGTGCTCGACCTCGGACCAGGCGCGGGCCTGGTCGACGACGAACCTGATCCGGCGCCAGGCGTCGCGGGCGCGGGGGCCGATCGCGGCGACTTCCAGCATGCGGCGGTCGGCGACGATCTTCCCGAGGACCTCGCTGGGGGTGAGCCAGCGGGCGGCGTAGTAGGTCCGGCGGAGCCACTCCATCGCCTCGCCGATCGGGTGGGTGAGCAGTTGGTCGGGGACCGGGGCGGTCAGCGTGAACCTGCCGCCGTTGCGCTTCCAGGTGTAGAGGTCGTCGTCGCCGCAGCCGAAGAGGGGTGAGCGGAGGGTGGTGACGAGGGCGAGCTGGTCGCTCGGGTCGCCGAGGGCGCGGGCACAGGCGAGCAGGTCGCGGACCTCGGCGGTTTGGTAGACGAGGGAGCTGGCTTCCGCGCGGTACGGGATGTCGGCGCGGTCGAGGGCGTCTTCGAGGAACGGGAGCGAGGTGCGGGCCGGTACGAGTACGGCGATGTCGCCGGCTTCCGCGGGGCGCCAGGTTTCCGCGCGGTCGTCGTACACGAGCCAGCCCTCGCGGAGTGCTTCCTCGATGACCGAGGCGACGTCGGTGGCTTCGCGTTCGCGGAGGACGGAGGCTTGGGCGCGCGGCAGGTCGTCGTGCGGGGTGGCGCCGAGGATTGTGACCGCGGCGCCGGCTGAGGGGTCCTCGGGTTCGTCCGGCAACGGTTCGGGCGGTGCGTCGGTGCCGCGGCGGCGGAACGGGAGGACGGCCGCGAGGTCGCTCACCTGCTCCTCGGCGTCTGCAGGGGTGTCGAAGAGGGTGGGCTCGTCGAAGATCGAGAGTTGGTCGCCCTTGACGTCGGGAGACGGCGCGCTGGGTTCGGTGCGCGCGGGGGCAGGTTGGGTTGGGTTGGTGCGGTGGGGGGCGAGGGACTGGTACGACGGCTGGGCGGACTCGTGGGCCTGGATGAGGGTGCCGAACACGGTGTTGATCCAGCTCAGGATCGGCGGCACCGTGCGGAAGTTCGTGGTGAGGGCGACCGTTTCGCCCAGGAGTTGCTGAGCGGTGAGGTACGTCGCGATATTGGCGCGCCGGAACCGGTAGATCGACTGTTTCGGGTCCCCGACCACGAACAGCCGCCCCTCCGGGACCTCGACATCGTGCCAGTCGGTGGCGTCCGCCTCGGCGCCGCCGGCGATCCGCACGGCGAGCTCGATCTGGATCGGGTCGGTGTCCTGGAACTCGTCGAGCAGCAACCGCTCGAAGCGCTCCTGGAGATCCGCACGCACCTCGGGGTCGCGCCGCAGCAGATCGCGCGCGAGCACCAGCAGGTCGTGGAACTCCAGCCGCCCCTCGGCGCGCCGCAGCTCGGCAGACTCCAGCACGCGCTCCGCGATCCAGTGTGAAAGATGCCGGAGGCAAGCGTCGAGGAGCAGCTCGACGAGTGAGCCGGCGACCTCGACGACCTCGGTACAGTCCGCGCGGACCTTGGCGATGTCCGGCCAGTTCTCCTTGCGCCCGATCCTGCCCACCTTCAGGCCGCGGAACGTCTGCAGCAGCGCGAGCTGCGTCTCCTGATCGGATGCCGCGTCCAGCGTCAGACCGAGGTCGCGGATCTGCTGGACCTTCGGCAGCAGCCGGTCCTCTGGGTCCAGGCACGACTCGGCCGCGGCGCCGATCTGCGCCGCCGCGGCGATCAGGCCGCTGAGATCCGGCATCGCGACCAGCTCGGGCGGCTCGACCAGGACCCGATCCGCGATCAGGTCCCAGTCGTTGCCGAACAGGCGGGCGAGTGACCGCAGGTGCTTCAGCTCGACCCCGACCGCCATCGCGAGCAGCAGCGGCTCGGCGATCGAGTCGTCGTCGAGGAGTTGCTGCTGCAGCTCGGCCCAGCGTTCCTCGAAGGCGACCGACGAGCCGACCTCGTCGAGTACGTCGATGATCGGCGGCAGCCCGGCCTCGATCGGATGCGCGAGCAGGATCTGCTGCGCGAACGCGTGCAGCGTCCCGATCGACGCGGAATCCAGATCGTCCAGCGCAGCGTCGGCGAGCTGCCGGTCCTCGCTCTTCCGCGCCTTCTCGAACTCGACCCGCAGCCGGTCCCGCAGCTCCGCCCCAGCCTTCTCGGTGAACGTCACGGCCGCGATCGTTCGCAGCGGTACGCCGTCTCGCAGCACCAGCGTGCTGACCCGCCCGACCAGCGCATGCGTCTTCCCGGACCCGGCGCCTGCCTCGACGAAGAGGGTGGTGTCGGTGTCCGAGCGGATCCGGTCCCGGGCCGACCCGTCGAGCAGGTGTTCACTCATCGACGACCTCCAGAGCAGTCGGGTCGATGAGCCGGACCAGTCGTTCCAGCACGGGGTCGTGGCGTTTGCGGTCCCAGCGCGCCCGGACCTCGCTGTGGCCGAGGCTGTCGGGGTTGCAGTACGGGCACTGGACCCACAGGAAGTCGGGCACCTCGGGCGCCTTCGGCGGGAAGTGCCCGGCCGCGATCGACGACACGATCACGTCGAGCGTGTCGACGTACCGGGCCTCGACCTCGGGGGTCAGCGGGACCGGGATCCGTTTGCCGCCGCGCCGGACGAACCAGTACGACGCCTCGACCGGCGTGGACTGCTCACCCAGCCGCGCGCGGGCCGCGTACGCGTACACGGGCAGCTGCAGTTTCGTCCCGCCCGCGACCGGGTCCGCCTCGATGCCCTCGTACCGCGAGAATCCGCCGGTCTTCACGTCCGTCACGTAGATCGTGCCGTCCGCGCCGCGATCCACTTTGTCGGCGGATCCGCGCAGCAACACCCGGCCGGACGGCACCGGGATCTCCACCGGAGGCTCGCCGTCGAACCCGAACGTCAGCTCACTGGCAACAACTGAAGCGGACCGCGACGCGCGCCAGCGATCGTCGTCGGTGAGCAGCACCATCAGGTCGCCGAGGATCCGCAACCGCTCGCGCTGCCACAGCCGGGGATGCCCGGTCAGACCCTCCGCCTCGAACTGCTCCGCAAGGTCCGCCCCGATCGCCAGCAGCAGCTGCCGCTGCTCAGCCGTCCACGGCTCGCCGTACCCCGGTAACGAACCGTCCAGCCGCGTCACGAACGCGTCCAGGCTGTTGTGGATCAGGTTCCCGATCTGGATCGGTGAGATGACGAGCAGATCCTCCGGCGCCTCCAACGGCTCCACCTGGAGCAGCCGCTCGACGAAGTACGCGTGTGGACACGTCGCATACGACTCCAGCGACGTCGGTGACGCGATCCGATCCTCCACCGCGAACTCGGGCAGCCCCGACACGCCCGACAAGTCCCCGTCGAAGCGCGTGAACGCAGCGGAAGCACGCCCGCGCAACAACTCCCGAGCCCGGACGAGCACTCGGTCCTGAACCCACAGTCGCGCCGCCGCCGCACGTGTCTGCCACTCCTGCTCAGTGGCCGGCATCGTTGCCGACGTCAACGACCCGGCGTACGACGCCGACGTCTGCAGCACCTCGCCGTACCGGTCCCACTGGGTCGCGGGCAACGCGTGGTCACCTGTCAGCTCCCGCAACGACCCGAGCAGCCAGCGCGTCGGCAGCCGCCGCGACGACCTTCGCAGATCGCCGCGCGGGAACGACGCCACCACCCGCACACCGGCCGAGAACGCGACGAGCAGATGCCGCTGCTTCTCGTCCAAACGATCCCGGAACGACGCCAACTCCGGCGCAGCCGCCTCACGCACCCGATGGGGGAGCAGCGCGTCCTCATGCACTCGCCCCGGATACAGGTCCTCGGACAGACCGACGACGTACACGATGTCCGCCGACAACCCGACGCTCGCGGACAGCGGCGCGACCAGCACGCCTGTCCCGAACGTCCCGACCCGTGGCAACGACTGCTGCAGTTCGAGATCGAGTACGTCGCGCAGCACCGCGAGACTCGCCGGCGTCCCGAGTTCGTCGAGCGTCGACAGTCCCTTCAACGACCCTTCGACGGCGGCCGCGGCGTACTGCTCCTCGATGGGCAAGGACGAGTAGTCGCCGAGCAAATCGTGAAACAGCTGCAGCACACCTTCAGACAACGATGACCAGGTGTCCAACGAAGCAAGAGCGTTCAGCCGCGCGCGCAACGTAGACGCGAACGTGTGCAGCCGCTCGGCCGTCGACGCGTTGTACTGCGCGCGCCGTACCGCGGCCGGCCGTGGATCCTCGGCCGCCTCCTCCTGGTCCGCGGTCCGCCGCTCCGACTGGGCATACCGCGCCAGTCGCGTGTCCCAGTCGTCTCCACGCACCACCCCGGCCGCGCGCGACATCCGTTCCCACTGCGGCACCGGGATGCGTTCGCCGGTGAAGTCGCGTGTCGGCGCGTTCGCCAACGCACGGAACACGTCCGCTCGCGGCAGATCCTGATCGACCAGCGCGAGTACTTCGAGGAGCGTCCGCGCGATCGCCCGCTCGTGCACCGGACGCGTCCCGGGACCGTTCACCTCGATGCGAGCGGCCGACAGGTGCTCGTGGAGCAGACGCGCGTACGGCGAGGCCGAGGCGTACAGCACCGCGATCCGGTGCGCGGGCGTGTGCTCCAGCGCCGAGACGACGTCCCGCACCACGCAACGCACCTCGTCGTCGGCGTCGGACGCGTTGAGGATCTCGGTCGCGACCGGATAGTTCTTGGAGATCGACGTCGGCAGGTCGATCCCGATCCGTTCGAGCGATCGCCGGACAGCGCGGTCGGCACGGCGTACGTCGGTCAGTCCGACGATCACCGTGAGATCCGCGGCCGCTTCACCGAGCGCGGCGACGAACGCGGCCTCGGACTGGGTCAGCTCTTGCGGGAGATACAGCACCAGCGCGCCCAGCTCGTCGACCGTTGAAGGCGAGGCCGCGATCCGGGATGCGGCGGCGCGGAGCAGGTCGGTCGCGTCGTACCAGTCTGCGGCCAGCTCGGCGGTGACGTGTCGGTGCAGACGGACCAGATCCGGGCCGAGCGCGGAGGCCTCAGCGACCTTGTCGAGCGCTGGTTCGGTGAGGTCGCGGAGCTCGCGATGGGCGGATGCAAGCGCTTGGATCGTCGACGGGTGCTCGGCGACCTCGTCGAAGATGCCCGGCGACTTCGCGAGCGCCGTACGCCAGGTGGCCGCCACGATCGGACGCGTCGCGGGACGTCGCGGCGACAGCAGTCCGGCGGCGACCTGCTCGGCCAGTCGCTCAAGCGTCGCCAGGTAGAGGCCGGCGACCGAGGAGCGGGCGAGGTGGCGGCGGGCGATCACGCCGGCCAGGTTGTTCGGCAGGAGCAGGGTGACAGGGGTCATCGGATCGTCGGCCTTGAGCCGCGCCACGACGGCGTGCAGACGCTCCAGAGCGGCGGCGCCGTACGCCGTGCTCTCGATCCGGGTGGTACTCACCACGAACCCCCGATTCTTTCGACTGTCACGGAGACCGTAAACCCTCCCACGGACAGAAAGACGACCGGGCGCGAAACGCCAAGGTTTCTGCAGGGTCGGCGGCTGTCTCGCACACTGAAGAAATGACCAGGGAGACGAGGTTCGCACGGTTGGTGCTCGTGCTCGTCTTCGCGCCTGCCGGTGGATTGTTCGGCAAAGCCGTCGCCGAGGCCGCGCAGGTCCGGCCGTGGTGGCCGTGGCTGCTCGCCGCGCTGATCTGGCTGCTGCTTTCCGGCGCGATCGCGGCAGGGATCTCGACGGCCGTGTCGCACCATCAAGCCGAGCACAGATAATGCTCCGATGGCTGCCGCGGTGCATCACGTCGAGATCTGGGTCCCGGACCTGTCCCGGGCTGTAACGAGCTGGGGCTGGGTCCTCAACCGGCTGGGCTGGAAGGACGGTGACGGCTGGCCGGGCGGCATGACCTGGACCGCCCCGGACGGCTGCTATGTCGTCGTCGAGCAGAGCCCCGCGATGTCGGCCGCCGAGCACGACCGGATGCGGCCGGGCATGAACCACCTGGCGCTGAACGCGGCCGACCGGGCCGAGGTCGACAGCATCGTCGCGGAGGCCGCCGAGCACGGCTGGACGCTGATGTTCGCCGACCGCCATCCGTACGCCGGCGGCCCGCAGCATTACGCCGCCTTCCTCTCCAACACCGACGGCTACGAACTAGAGATCGTCGCTCCTGATTAGCAGGTGAGACTACTGATGCCTGGAGTGACCACTGGGACCACTGGTGTGACATGGTTACCCAAGGCAGTTTGTACGGTCGCGGGGCAAGTGTGGAAGGACGATGCTCGTGACGGAGAAGCCTGACGGGGGACCGGCCGCGCCGGAGCTCCTGGAAGCGCGGATCCGCGGTCTGCAGCACGCGCTGGGGCAGTTGCTGGACAACGCACGGCGGCTGACGTACGGCGAGCATCAGCGCGCCGTGAAGCTGCATCGTCAACTGCAGGAGCAGACCGCCACCGCCCGGCGTGAGTCGCGGTCGCTGGTCGACGCGAAGACCGCGGAGGCGTTGTCCGACGCCGAGCCCAAGGCGCGGCTGCTCGCGGACCGCCTCGCACCCGGCCTGGCATCGATCCCGCCGAACGACGCCCGCTGGCGTTCGCGTCAACTGGTCGGCGCAGGAGTCCCGGCGTACGTGCGGGTCGGCGAACTGGACGCCGGTACGCCGGTAGTCGCGCCGCTGCTCCGCACCAACGGCTGGAAGGTCACCGGCGACCGCAACGAGTCCGCGCGCCGCCTGCTGCAGAGCGTCGCGCTGCGCCTCGTAGCGGCGGCCGAACCGTTCCGGCTGCGCGTCGACGCGTTCGATCCGCGGCTGACCGGGATGATGGGGCTGCTCGGTCACCTGACCACGAAGTACCCGCAATTGGTGCCCAGGGCAACACACACGGCGGAGCAGTTGCACACCGTGTTGTCCGGCCTGGTCGACGTGTCGTCGCTGCGCGCAAGCCGGCAGGCGCAGCTCGGGCACGAGCGCTTCGAAGACCTGCTGAAAGAGACCGGCCAGGTCACCGATCCCTACCGGATCGTCGTCTTGTTCGACTACCCGTCCGGGATCGATACCCTCGCCCAGCGCGACCTGCTCCGGCTGGCCGCGACCGCGGGTAAGCGCGGCATCTGCTTCCTGGTCCACTACGACGCGTCCACGGCAGCCGAGCTCGACGTGGACTCGAAACAGTTGCTCGATCTCCTCAACCCGGTTGCCATCGTCAACGATCGCGTCGAGGTCGCTCAGCTGCCGCCCGCTCGGCTCGATCCGCCGTTCGACGCGACCATTGCCGCGGGCATCTGTGACGTGATCGCCGAGCAGGCCGATATCGCCGTACTCCCGACCATCGACTTCGACCGGACCCTGCCGGACCGCTCGACCTGGTGGCAGCCGGTCAAGGACGAGGTCGGGACGGTGATCGGGTACGACGACCGAACGCCGGCGCTGGTGCGGTTGCGCAGCGGCAACCCGGCCCTGCCGCACGTCCTCGTCGGCGGCGCGGTCGGCCAAGGCAAGTCGAACCTGCTGCTCGTGCTGATCCACGGTCTCGCCGCGCGCTATTCCCCGGCCGACCTCGAGATGTACCTGCTCGACTTCAAGCACGGCGTCGAGTTCTCCGCACTCGGCCCCGGCCCGGATCGCCCGCACTGGCTGCCGCAGATCCGCGTGCTCGGCGTGCACAGCGATCGCGCGTTCGGTCTCGCCGTACTGCGTCATCTGTCCGACGAACTCGCGCGGCGCAGCGAGATCTTCAAGTCGCACGGCAACGTGGCCGATATCGCGGAGCTGCCTCCGGGCCCGGATCGGCCGCCGCGGATCCTCGTCGTACTGGACGAGTTCCAGGTGCTGCTCGAGGACGACGACGAGTTGGCGGACGAGGCGGCGAAACTGCTGGAGCGGTTGGTCCGGCTGGGGCGTGCGTACGGCGTTCACGTCGTACTGGCCACGCAGACGATCGAGGGTGTTAAGCGGCTGTCGACGCGGCGGGACTCGATCTTCGGGCAGGTGCCGTACCGGATCGCGTTGAAGACGACGCCGGCCGACTCGCAGGCGATCCTGCGCAGCGGGAACACAGCGGCGGCCGAGCTGCAGTTCCGCGGCGAGGCGGTCTTGAACGCGAACTTCGGGTCGCCGGACGACAACCAGCATGTGCTCGTGAGCTATGCGGACAAGCCCGTGCTGGACTCGCTGCGGCAGGAGCTGTGGACCCGTGCGGGTACGGCGGTGCACCCGCCGCGGGTGTTCCATCTGGCTGAGCCGGCGCGGTTGACGGATACGGCGACGGCGGTAAAGCCCGAGTTGGGACGGCCGTGGACCGGGTTGCCGATCGCGGTCACGGAGGAGCCGGTGTCAGTCGAGGTACGGCCCGAGCCCGGTGGCGGTGTACTCGTGCTGGGGGACGGGCCGCCGGATGCGCTCGGCGTACTGACCGGGCTGGCGGTGTCGACCGCCGCGTCAGCCGTAGAACCGCCGCGGTTCCTCTTCGTGGACGGTACGAATTCGGCGCCTTCCGTTGCTGAGGGCAAGGATGCGTTGGTGCAGGTGCTGCGGCAGCTCGGATGCGAGGTCGAGACCGTGGACAAGCACGACGACATCGCGCCGCGACTGTTCGCGCTGCGGGACGCGATGCGGAGCGGGGAGGTCGGCGGGACGTACCTGATCGGCTTCGGGTTCCACGGCGTACCGCGGATGCAGTTGCACGCCGAGGGGTTCTTCGAGAGCCCGGCGAACGCTTTGCAGGACATCGTGCGGGACGGGCCGGCGCAGGGCCTCATCACGTTCGGGTGGTGGAACCGGCTGCATGTGTGCACCGAGCAGCTCGGGTACGGGCGGGCGAACGTGGCGACCCACGTGTTCCTCCGGCACCCGCAGGACGGCGTACGCGCGGTCGCGGGTCCGCTGGTGCGGTGGGCCTCCGAGCCGCATCGGGCCTTGCTGTGGGACGGGCTGCATCCTGAGGCACAGGTCGTCGTACCGTTCGCCGCGCTGCGGTCGGACGAGGTGGATCGCGCGGTGGAGCTGGTGCGGCGATGAAGACTGTCGAGCAGGAGTGGTCCGAGTACGTCCGCGCGCTGCGGACGGTCGCGATGGCGCGGGCCGACGCGCAGCAGGCGCAGGACCGGGTGACGGCGCACAAGTCGAAGGCCGAGGCGACCGCGGCGGCCGAGGCCGATGCGATGGCCGAGCGGGGACGGAAGCTGCAGACCCGGCTGAACTCGCTCGCCGACAAGGCGGCGGAGAGTCTGCAGCGGGCCGGGCTTCCCGCCGAGGGAAAGCGGTCGAACCACACGCTGCCCGAGATTCGCGCGCTGAACGACATCGAGACGGTCGCCGAGCGGATCACCAAGCAGCTCGCCGAGTCGGTCGACCAGCTGGAGGAACTGCGGACGAAGGCCCGGACGCTCCAGGAGCAGCGCAAGCGGCGTACCATCAGCGCGGTCCTGGCGCTGGTCGGGTTCGTGCTGGTGTGGATCCTCACTGGTTCGTTCCTGGTCGGGGTCGAGGCTGCGGCGATCGCTGCCGTCACGATGCTGGCCGCGTCGCGAATGCTCGGGCTGCCACGGCTGCCCGGCGCGCGCTGGTGGGGCTGGGGCGGTGCGGTCATCGTCGTCGTCGCGATGGCGGCCGGCCTGCCGTGGTGGATCGGGATCGTGGTCCCGGTCGTCGTGGCGGGTACGGCGATCGTGCTGCCGAAGAAGCGCAACTAGATTTGGGAGTGGGTTGAGGTGTCCGACGTACTGCGGCTCAAGGAACAGCTGCACCAGGTCTCCATGGAGGCCAAGCAGGCAGCGGGTGGCCTGGCCGGATTCAAGCTCCGGTTCACGCAGCACAGTCAGTTGGTGGAGAGCCTGATCGCGGGCACCGCCACCGGCATCGACCGCGACATCACCGAGATCCTGGAGGCCGCGAGCAAGGCCGTCGAACAGGCCGCCGAGGCGCTGGAGATCGCGTCGGCCGGCTGCAAGAACTACGCCGACCAGATCTGACGCTCGAGTCATCACGGTGCCGTCCGAGCTGCAGCGCGTCGCCCGCGGCCTGGTCGACTGCTTCGACGAGATCCCCCGGGTCGTCGACCAGCTCCTGCGTACGGCGGCCCGCTGCCGGGAGAACGCACAGGTCGCCCTGATCGCATCCCGCGGTCAGGCAACGGTCGCCGCCCAGCAGCTCGACGCCGCGGCGCGCGCTTGTGAAGCCGCGGCTCACTTCCTGTCGATGGCGCCGCCTAAGGCGCGCGGCTGGGCTGAGGGCTTGATCGGTACGCCGGGACCGTCAACCAATCGCCCTTCGTCCGATTCCGCGGACCGCAACAAGTCGACCAGTGGCACCGGTGAGGTCCAGGTCCGTACGAGACGTCTCACCGCGACGTACGACGACCTGGAAGTTGCCGAAGACAACGAGCCGCCACTCGTCACGGTCGCCCGCAAAGCCTTCGAGAAGTACCACGTGAAGGACGACCAAGAGCGTGACGACGAAAACCTCCTGAAACTCGAAATCACCGTCACCGAAACCGGAGAGGTGCTCTTCGAAGAACCAGACAAGAAGGAAGAGGAGAAGCGCGCCGAGCGCCTCGCGCGCGACTTCGAGATCGACCCTGACCTCGCCGAAGCCGTCAAACTCCTCCTCGACTCCATGCCCGACGCCGAGAAGTGGGAACACGCCACCCTCACCATCACCCCAGACCACATCGAAGCCACCTTCGACTACCCCGAAAACCCCCGCCCCGAGCCGCTCGTCGTCGACATCGAACTCCCCGACCTCCCGCCCCCGAACGACCCGGCCCTCGACCTGCGTCCGATCGGCCGTGATTTCGCACCAGGAGTGCATGACCCTGCGAATCGTTTCGAGCCGAAGGAGCGCGAGCTCGCCGAATTCCTCGAGCTGCAGGGTTGGCGCGTCGACGCCCGTCCGGAGAACCACACCGTCCACAAGCAGAAGAATCCGGACGCAACCCTGCGGAGGAGCGGCTCCGCCGACAGGATAGTTGTCGAGTTCAAGACTTTGGATCGGGCTTCGTTGTCTTCGGTGAAGCGCAATATCAACGAAGCCTGCGATCAGGTCGGCGCCGCCGGCGAGGTCTTCATCGACGGCCGGAAGGTCGACCTGGACGAGGCGACGGCCTCGCGGGGATTCCGGAGGGCCGTCGGCCAGCCCGGCAAGTCCGTCGATGCGGTTGTTCATGTCATTCTCGGTGACGGACGAATGGTCACCTTCAGGAAGGAGCGGTGATGTCGACGAGCGACAACGTGTTCGTGGCTGCGGGTGATCCTGTTGCAGAAGTGGCCGAGTGGTTGGCCGACGTACTCGAGCTGGAATCGGTCGCGGACGCTGACCCGAAGGTCGACGAACGCGTACTCCGGCGCACGGCGCGGACGGGAGCCGGGACGGTGGCTGTGCGGGTCCGTCCGAACGGGTTCGCCGTCTTGGATCCGCAGGAGCCGGACGAGGTCCAGGCGATCGATCGGTACCCGATCGACCTGAGTGTCTGGCTCGTCGGCAGGAAGGACGAGGAGTGGCAGCTGCGCGAGACCACCGCGATCTTCGCCGATCTCGTCACCGCGCGGCCCGACGTACCGGCATTGCTCGTGCACAATCTCGACACGTTGGTGTCCGCACACCTCCCCGGTGCCGGCACACACACCTTCGACCCGCCGATCACCCCCGACATCGAGGACATTGACACCTGGCGGGCCTGGGTCATCATCTGATGCCGAGCGGACGGCAGCAACTTCTTCGCGGAGACTGACCGCTCGGAGACGGGCGTCTGATCACGGACACGAAGGAGAAGTGATGTCCAACAGCGACACGATCTTCGTCGTCGCCGCCGACGAGCCGCTGGACGTGCTGGCCGGGTGGATGGCTGACGCCCTGCAACTCGAGCGCTTGGAGGATCCGGGGCTGAAGGAGAACGAGCACTTCTTCGGTGGACGCGCCCGGACCGTCGACGGTCGGCTTCTGCTTTTAGTCCAGCCGAACGTCTACGGTGAGTCCGATCCCGAACCCGAAGACGTCTCCGCGATCGATCGGTACACCGGAGCGGTCGACGTGCGCATCTCCGGATCGAGGAACGAGGCGGCGCAGGCGAAGGAGGCGCGCGCGGTCTTCGACGAACTTGCCGCGACGCAACCTCGGGTCGCTCTCGTGCTGGCCACCGCGATGTCGTGGATCGTCGCGGCGTACCTCCCGGGCGCCGGCGTCCACACCTTTCCACCGGAGACGTCCCTCGACGTTGACGACATCGACACCTGGCGAGCCTGGGTCCGCGGCTGAGCGTGGCGTGCCGCCGTTGATGGGGAGTGTGATCAGCCCGATCCCGGGGTCGTGGGATAGGCAGTCGTGGGTGGACACCTGCTATTGCCTGTCCCCAGTCACCAGCACCTGTCCCCACTCCCCACCTTCGCCCCGGCCGCACCGTCGCCCCCGCCGGTCGGCCCCCGTCGAGCAGACGACGGGTTATCCCTTCGGGTTGTGGGTTCTCTACTGATACACGAGGGGAGAACCCTGTACGCGAGGGGATAGCCCCGGCTGTGCTGACGGCGCCCCTCGCACTCCGGTGGGCGGAACGCCTGCCGCGTCCGGGATCGCGCCGAGTCATGGCGTTCGGTTGGCCACTGGGGCGTCGAGTCGTGGATCGAGGCTGTGGTTGGCCGCCGTCGACACACCGAAATCCACGACTCGAGGAACGTGGGTGACGGCGGACGAGAGGTGCCAGAGCAGCGGTTGTCGTGGGGCGGTTCTTACGGGGTGTGAGAAATTTCTGGGGAATGGCGTCATGAACGGTTGAGGGGGCCGTCACTACCTGTGAACCCATCCCCACAGGGAAGTGGAAGTGATTGCCGTGCAGGGTTGTCATGCGAGGTCGCTGATGGGATCCGGCTCGACTCGGTGCCGGGTGTGTTGAGATGGCTGACGGTGGTGATCCGTACCCGGCCGCGGTCCGGGTGGAGCGTCGTCGGGTGAGGGTCTGGTTCGGGGACCATGTGGTCGCCGACTACCGGGCCGAAGCGGAGTTGGCCGAGCGGTACGCCGCGGCCATGTCGCGCAGGTTCGCCGGGTTGCGGGTGACCAGTGACCCGGTTCCGGACCACGATCCAGGACCGGAACGGAAGCTGCCGGGGGAGCGGCTGTGGGAGGTAACGCCGAAATGAGTTCCCGTCGCTTCCGGTTGATCCGTCATCACGACGTCTCCGGTGTCAGCGGTACCGGACCCGTCGCCGAGGGTGTGCAGTTCACCGATGGTTCGGTCGCGCTCCGCTGGTACGGCGACTACCCGACCACGACCGTCTGGGACGGTATCGACTCCGTCGTCGCGATCCACGGGCACGGCGGAGCCACGACGGTCGAGTGGCTCGACCCCGAAAAGGGTCCCGATCCCGACCTCCAGCTGCCGCCCCGCGAGGCCCTCCCGCCCCGGCCGTGGCCGGACCTGCACTCGGCGCCCGAGCCGCAGGACCCCGACCCGCTGCACTCCGACCGCGACCTCGGGTCGTACGGCGCCGGCGCCGCCGTCCACCAGGTCGTCGTACCGCTGACATCCCGATCCACCGGTGCCGGCTCATCCCCCTCACGGCACCGGTCACCTCGGTACGGCGTACGCCCGGGCGAGCCGGCGTACGCCGTACCTGAGGATTCCGCTACATCGAGGAGACCTCGTCGAGGTTGTAGAACGCGCCGGGACCGTCGCACAGCTCCATCATCTTCTCCGACATCTCGGTGGTGTCGGCACGCTGTGAGTTCTCCATCGCCGCCTCGTACGACTCGAACTCGACGATCGCGAAGTAGCGCCCCGGCTCGTCGCGGTCGGCGCAGGTGATACCGCGGGTCGGCGCCGGCCCGTCGCCCTCGGCCTCGCGTTTCGCGCGGAAGTCCTCCATCAGCGCGGCGACCTCGTCCGGCTTGGACGTCCGGTACTCGATGATCTGAACGAAACCAGCCATCACTTCCCCCTGTTTCCACGGGCACCCACCCCTGGGCGCCTTCTGGTTCGACAGTGCGCCCGGATCGCGTGCCTGGCAAGGGGACGTCGATTACGGTGACGTGACGAGGGCAACGAATCACGCACGGGAGTTTCTGCCCTCGGCAGAGGCACCTGGGAATTGCCGGCCGGGCCTGATTGGCTGGCCCGCATGGAGATTCTGATCCTCGGTGGTACGGCGTGGCTCGGTCGCGAGATCGCGACGCAGGCGATCGCCCGCGGGCACTCGGTGACCTGTGTGGCCCGTGGCGAGAGCGGCGCGGTCGCGGACGGCGCCACGCTGGTCGCGGCCGATCGCAGCAGTCCGGACGCGTACGACGCGGTGCCCGCACAGGACTGGGACGCGGTGTTCGAGGTCTCGTGGCAGCCGGGTTTCGTGAAGGGCGCGCTGGCCGCGTTCGGCGCCCGCGCGAAGCACTGGACGTACGTGTCCTCGTGCAATGCGTACGAGAAGTACGACACGCCCGGCGCGGACGAGACGGCGGCGCTGCGGGAGCCGACCGCCGACGACGTGGCCGATCGGGAGCTGTACGGCGAGGCGAAGGTCGCGTGTGAGCTCGCGTCCCGCGAGGTGGTCGGGGACCGGCTGGTGATCGCGCGCGCCGGGCTGATCGGTGGGCCGGGGGACCGCAGCGATCGCGCGGGTGCGTGGGTCGCGCGGGCGGCGCGGGCGCCCGAGGAGCCGTTGCTGGTGCCCGACACTCCCGAGCTGGCGACGGCGGTGATCGACGTACGGGACCTCGCCGGATGGCTGCTGGACAACGCGACCGAGGGGCGCACGGGGACGTTCGACACGTTCGGGCCGGTGGTGCCGTTCGGCGAATGGATCGAGCTGATGCGCGAGGTCGGCGGTCACACCGGGCCGGTGGTGCTCGCGCCGCGGGAGTGGCTGGAGGAGCAGAAGGTCGAGCAGTACATGGGGCCGGACTCGTTGGCGATGTGGCTGACCGAGCCGGGTTACGAGGGCTGGTCGTCGCGCAGCGGCGCGGCGGCGGTCGCGGCCGGCCTCGTCCACCGGTCCCGCCGGGAGTTCGTCGAGGACACCCTCGCCTGGGAGCGCGAGCTCGGCCTGGACCGCGAGCGCAAGGCGGGCCTCAGCCCAGCCAAGGAGAAGGAGTTGCTGGCGGCACTCAAGCCGTAGAGAGTGGGCGCATGCGCCTCCTGCTGATCTCGGACACTCATCTGCCGGTGCGGGCGAAGAAGTTGCCCGCACCGGTGTGGGACGCGGTTGACGACGCCGACGTGGTCATCCATGCGGGCGACTGGGTGAGCGTCGGGTTGCTGGACGAGTTGGAGTCACGTGCGGCCCGGCTGGTCGGGTGCTGGGGCAACAACGACGGACCGGAGCTGCGGGCGCGACTGCCCGAGGTCGCGCGGGTGGACCTCGACGGGTTGTCGGTCGCCGTGGTGCACGAGACCGGTCCGGCCAAGGGGCGTGAAGAACGCTGCGCGGCGGCGTACCCGGGGGTTGATCTGCTCGTGTTCGGGCACAGTCACATCCCGTGGGACACGACCGGCCCGGGTGGGCTCCGGCTGCTGAACCCGGGGTCGCCGACCGACCGGAGGCGGCAGCCGTACTGCACCTACCAGACCGCGACGATCACCGCCGGCCGTCTGGAACAGGTTGCCTTGCACAACCTTTAAGTTGCGTCTTGCAACGACTACGGCCGGGCAGACGTGGACGGCGCCGTACCACCGAGTTACGGCGCACCACGACTGCCCGGCCGAATGTCGCCCGGGTCAGGCGTTGGCTGCTTCCTTGACCCGGGTCTTGAGGCGATCGCGGACCTCTTCCGGCGTGTACGCACGGCGCTTTCGTTCGCCCCGTGCGATCACGACGCCCGTCGCGGCGACGCCGACGAGTCCCGCAAGCCCTACCACCTTCCATACCTTCATGCCGACTAACCTAGCGACGTGACCAGCCGGATTTCACTGGATGACGCTACGGAACTGACACGAACAGGTGACATTTGGCTGTTCCGTGGTGGCAGCGCCGCGGATCGCGCCATCCAGCTGACCACCAACAGCCCCGTCAACCACGTCGGTATGGCGGTCGTCGTCGAGGACCTCCCGCCGCTGATGTGGCACGCCGAACTGGGTCGTTCGCTCCCGGACGTGTGGACCGGCCAGCATCAGCGTGGCGCGCAGTTGCACAATCTGCGCGACGCGGTGCTGGTGTGGGCGCGCAAGTACGGTCAGCAGGCCTGGCTGCGGCAGCTCGATCATCCCGTCACGCGCGAGATGGAGGACGCGGTACTGCGGACGGTCGCTCGCCTGGACGGTACGCCGTTCCCGTCGACCGCCCGGCTCGCTTCGAGATGGGTGCGCGGGCGGGTGCCGGCGATTCGTCGCGGATCGCGTGAGCTCGAGCTGGAGTCGGCGTACTGCGCCGAGGTGGTCGCGGTGACGTACGAGGAAATGGGGCTGCTGCGCGGGCGGAAGCTCAACTGGTACGACCCGGGGCGGTTCTGGAGCGGCGACGAACTCGAGTTGGCGCACGGAGCGCGGCTGGGCGAGGAGATCGAGGTCGACATTCCATCCGATACCTGACGGAGCCGAAACTGTCGGCGGCGTGTGATTGGGTTGTCTCAGTCGGTCAGCGAGCCGGAGGAGGCCTGGATGTACGCGGTCATCGACACCGAGACGACCGGTCTGCTGCCGACCCATCGGCATCGGATCATCGAGATCGCCGTCGTCCTGCTGGACGCGCGCGGGCGGGTCGAGCGCGAGTGGGTGACGTTGCTGAATCCCCAACGCGACTTGGGCCCGCAGCACATCCACGGGATCCTCACCGCCGACGTGCTGGCGGCGCCGGAGTTCCGCGACATCGCGCGGCAGCTGGGGGAGTTGCTCGCCGGACGGATGGTTGTCGGGCACAACGTCGAGTTCGATCTCGGATTCCTGCGAGCCGAGTTCGCGCGGCTCGGTGTCACGGTTCCGCTGATCACCGAGCGGTCGATGTGCACGATGGCACTGGCCGGGTATCTGCATCCAGGTGCCAAACGGACGCTCGGCGCCTGTTGCGCGGCGGCCGGGATCTCGATCGAGGGCTGGCATTCGGCGCTCGCCGACACGCGGGCGACGGCGGAGTTGTTCGCGCAATTCCTCGGAGCTTTCGCGGCGCCGCCACCCTGGCAGTGGGCATACGAAGAGGTACGACGTTTGCCTTGGCCGGACCTGCCTGGCACGGACGTCGCGCCGACCGTGCGGCCGGTGCATGCCGGAGGACGCCACGGCTGGATGAGCCGACTTGTCGACCAGTTGCCGCGCGTCCCGGAGCCGCCGCAGGCCGACTCGTACCTCGTCCTGCTCGACACGATCCTTGCCAACCGCGAGATCACGGCCGCAGACGCGGACCAGTTGGTGCAGGTGGCAACCGAGCTGGGGATGACCCGCCCACAGGTCGACCATCTCCATCGGTGGTACGTGTCGGCGCTGGCGACCGCATCGTGGGGGACCGGCGAGGTCTCACCCGACCAGCGGAGCGATCTCGACCAGGTCGCGGTGATGCTCGGGCAGCGGGTGTCCGACGTCGACGAGGCGCTGCTCCGCGTGAGCGCCGGGCGGTACGTCGTACCGGATCGTCCTGGTGCGCGCGGCTATCCGCCGGGGAGCACGCTGGTGTTCACCGGGGACATGGTCGAGCCCCGAGAGGTGTGGTGGGACCGGGCCGTGGCGGCCGGGTTCGTACCTCAGGAGGCGGTCCGACCGGACACGACGTTCGTGGTCGCCGCCGACGTGGACAGCCTGTCGGTCAAGGCCCGCGCGGCCCGCGAGTTCAACGTGCCGATCATCTCGGTAGACGACTTCCGTCGACTGCTCCCCGCCGAGGAGCGCAAGGCGGGTTAGCAGTTAGGGTGCTGGGCGTGGAGCTAACCGAACTGGGCCGACGGATCTACGCGACAGCTCATCTGACCGGGGAGTTCCTTCTCCGATCGGGGCAGACGACCCACGAGTACTTCGACAAGTACCGGTTCGAGGCCGACCCGGTGTTGCTGGATGCGATCGCCGAGGCGATGGTTCCGCTCGTGCCCGCGGACACCGAGGTGTTGGCCGGGCTGGAGATGGGTGGCATTCCGGTGGTGACCGCGCTCGCGCGTCACACGGGGCTGCCGTGCGCCTTCGTGCGCAAGGAGGCGAAGTCCTACGGAACCTGCCGGCTGGCCGAGGGCGCCGAGACCGCCGGACGACGGGTGACCATCGTCGAGGACGTGGTCACCACAGGCGGTCAGATCGTGCTGTCCACCAACGAACTGCGCGCGCTCGGCGCCCACATCACCGACGCGCTGTGCGTCATCAATCGCAACCCGGACACGCCCGCACCGCTGACCGCCGCCGGTCTGACCCTCCGTCCTCTCCTCACCTCCGAAGACCTCACGCCGGCGGCCTGACCCGACCGCGCCACTCGCGCGGGGTCACTCCTCGTCGGCGAGTGGTTCGATCTCGAAGCGGAGTTGTTTGCCGGAGCGGATGCGTTCGATCGCGGACAGGCAGGCGTCGTCACTCATCTGTACGCCGATCTCGCCGAGCTTGTGGCGCAGTACCCGGGCCGCGTCCTCGGCGGAACGGGCGCTGGACTCGTTGATCGCCTCGATCGTGGTCGCGGTGAGCCGCTCGCGGATGTCCGGGTGCGTCTGGTGGATCTCGTGAGTGATCCGGAAGTCGGTCATCGCGCTCTCCCTGGTGCTCTCCGCGGGCCGAATGTGCACCACCAATGTAGTGCTCCGGACGTCAGGCGAGGACGCGCTGAACGAAACTCTCCAGGCGAGTCGCGAGCCGTCCCGCCCGGACCTCCGGGCCGGCGGTTTCGCCCTGCGGCAGGTCGAGGTCCTTCAGGCCGCGGATGTACAACGAACAGGCCAGGTCGGCGCACATGTACATCCCGACCGTGTTGCCCACCCGCCCGGCCGAACCCGCTCGCCGGGCCACGAACAGCGCGACGTCGCTGACGTGATGCGCGGTGGTGCACAGGTCGCACAGCCCGGCGAACCGGCGCGCCGCGCCCGACGTCTGGGTGCTGACCGCGATCCCGGTGACGCCGGTGTCCCGCCGTACGACGACGTACCCGCGGTTCGGCGCCTTGCCGTCGCGCCAGCCGAGGTAGTCCAGGGACTCCCAGGGCAGCTCGGCGAATCTGGGCGGCAGCGCCATCGCCTTGACCTGGCTCTTGGACGAATTGACGAACGAGCGCCTGATGTCTTCGGCGCTGAGCGGTTCCACGACGGTCCTCCGATCTTCGACCACCCATGAGACAAGCCCGGCCCGGTCCGGCGCAACCGGTTAAGTCCGTTGCTGCAGGCAACGGTTGGATGGGGTCCACGACTCGGACACTCCGGGTGTGGGGTGGACTTCTGAGCGTTAAGGGTGAACTCTGTACTATCTAAACTTCAACTACCTTTCTGGAGGAATCCGCGATGTCCAGCGAGTACGCCGCGCTCACCGGTGACTACACCCTCGACGCCTCCCACACCCGGATCGGCTTCAGTGCCCGGCATGCGATGGTGACCAAGGTTCGGGGCGCGTTCGACGAGTTCGAGGGCTCGTTCCACATCGACGGCGAGAACCCGGCGAACTCGTCCGGGAAGGTGACGATCCAGGCGAAGAGCATCAACACCCGCAACAGCCAGCGCGACGAGCACCTGCGCGGCAACGACTTCCTCGCGATGGACGAGAACCCGGAGATCACCTTCGTGTCCACCGCGGTCAAGGCGGCCGGTGACGCCGAGTTCGTGGTGACCGGCGACCTGTCGCTCCGTGGTGTCACCAAGTCGGTCGACGTCACCTTCGAGTACACCGGGTCGGCGACCGACCCGTTCGGCAACCAGCGGGTCGGCCTGGAGGGCTCGGTCGTGATCAACCGCAAGGACTTCGGCGTCAGCTGGAACGCGGCGCTCGAGGGCGGCGGCGTACTGGTCAGCGAGAAGGTCACGCTGGAGCTCGAGGTCTCGGCGATCAAGAACGCCTGACTGTCTGCCCCAGGCCTCCAACGCGGGGCCTGGGGTCAGGCGTGGCGGGTGATTTGCTGGAGGAGTGACTCGACGGCCTGGCGGAGTTCGGTGTCGTGGTGCGGACCGGACCAGACCACGATGCGGCCCTTGTCGCCGAGCTTGGTGCTGATCAGGTCGCGGGCCGGTGTGGGATCGCCCTGGTTCACGAGTACGACGAGTCGCCGGCCGTCGCGCTGCAGCCGGTCGAGCAGCGGCGGGAGCGTCGAGCCGCGGAACAGGCCGGGATCGCTCTTGACCTTGGTCTCGATCATCACGCCGCGGCCGCGGACCACCAGCAGGAAGTCGGCGCGGTCCCGGGTGAACTCGCGATCGTGGTAGATCCGCGCCTTCGGCCACAGGCGTTGCAGGGCCTCGTCGACCTCGGCGTCGTACTGCGCCGCGAGCCGGCTGACCCGGGAGCTCGTACCGCGTGGCCGCAGCGATTCCGGCGTACGGCGGCGGCCGAGGAACGGCAGCCAACGTCCAATACTCGTGTCGATCATCGGTGGACCCCTCGACCTGTTCCGGCACTTGTCAGAGAGTCTGCCCGCGCCTACGCAGAGGAATCCGGGGACCGCGCAATCGTGATCCCACTGCCATAAACGGGAGGGGTTCAGCAGGCGTTCGGGGTGGTGGTGCCGCCGTCGACGATCCAGCCGGACTGCTGGTTGACGACGCGCATCTGGTCGAGCCAGCGGGTCGGGGTGGTGTTCGGGAGTACACCGCGACCGCGGACGTTCACCGTGCGGGCCGCGGAGGTGTCGTAGCAGGCGCTGACGATGACGGCGTTCGCCGCCAGTGTGCGCTTCGCCCAGAGCACCTTGGTGCTGCCGGTGTTGCGCAGTTTGTGGGTCCGGAAGTACTTCGCCTGCGCGCTGATCGCCTGGAACATCGCCGGCGTCATCACGGGCTCCAGCTGCTTGGTCTTTCCGCCGCCGCTGCGCATCATCACGTCGAGTGCGGAGCGGTACGAGTAGTACGCGTTCAGCACGGGGTCGTCGGTGCCGGCCGCCTCGTCGGTGGTCGTGGTCCGGGCCGCCTTGTGCGCCGCAGGAGCCGCCGCGGCGACATTGCTGTCGGCCTCGTTACCGCAGCCCGGAAGCAGTAAAACCGGGGTCAACGTCGCGGTCACAGCCAGGTTCCGCATGCGCATGGTGTCCGATACCTCCTGTTGGACTCACCGCTCGCGCCGACGGCGTAGCACACCGTTCGGCACTGACCGTGTAACGCCGCGAGACGCGTCGCGGTCACTGTGACCTGGATCACAGACGACCCCTACCGGGGTACTGGTCCCGGATCGGCTCCGTGGCTGGAGGTGCCGGTCGCCGATAATTCCTAGCCTCGATCTCAGGACTTGAGACCGAGGAGACGACGATGACGGACGTACTCACCCGCCCTGCAGTAGACAGCGAGCGCAGGCCTTTGGGCCGTTCATTGGCGTACGGCGCGTTGCTGGCACCGGTCGGCGTACAGGCGATGGCGGACGCGATGCTGGGCGAGGAGGAGACCGCGGCGAGGCGTTGGCGCCGCCTCGGTGCATGTGACGTGCAGGCGATGAGCAATGCGCGGACGTTCGGGTACGGGCTGCTCAGCGCGGTGCTCGGACTGACGAGCTGGTTCGTGATGCTGCTGTGGTGTTGGCAGTGGTCCGCGGGCCGCAGTGGGCGGCGCACGGTCTGATCGCCGTACCGTGCATTGTCGTGTTCCTGTTCGCGCTGCGCGGCATCGCGGCACTGCAGACGCTCCTGGTGCAGGGGACGCGCAGGTGGGTGCTTCCGGCAACTATCGTGCTGGCGGGCGGCAGCCTGGCGTTCTTCTGGTCCTGGCTGCAGCAGCTGTGAGTAAGGTCCAACCGTGCAGATACCGATGAGGCGGCCCTGGGGTGCCGGGCTGGCCGTCGCCGCGCTGCTGGTGCTGACCGTCATGGATCTCGCACAGCACTACGACGTACCGGTCGTGGCTGTGCTGACCCTCGCGATTGCACGGGCGCTGTCCCTGAGCCTGTCGTGGCTGCGGCCGCGAGCGGCGGTGGCGGTCTCGCTCGTCACCACTGCTGTCATGGCTGCGCTGACGACTCCAGTCAGCTCGAGTGAACCCTGGCCGTGGGGTACGACGTCGGCGTTCGGTCATTCGCTCGTCATTGCGATCGCAGGTGCGCGTGGACTCAGCCGACGGGAGCTGGTCGGCTGGTGGGTGGCCACTCAGGCACTCGGTGTCGTTGCGCTCGGACTGGCACCGGACCGTGGCAGCTGGCCCGGTCTGATCACCATGGCTGTGCTGTCGGGCGTAGCGGTCGTGGTCGGCGACCTCCTCCGCTCGCGGACCGAGACGAATCGTCGACTTGTCGAGCAGGAGACGATCAGCAAGGCCGAGCGTGCGGAGCGCGAGCGGCTGCAGGAGCGGGCCAGGATCGCCCGCGAGCTGCACGACGTCGTGGCTCACCACCTGTCCGTGGTGGTGGTTCGCGCGGACAGTGCGCCGCACCGGCTGCCCGACGTACCGGACGCCGTCCGTGAGGAGTTCACTGGCATTGCTGACGAGGCACGGGCCTCGCTGACCGAGATGCGTCGCGTACTGCGGTTGCTGCGCGAGCCGGTCGAGCAACCTCAGACGGGACCGCAGCCTGGTCTGGAGCAGTTGGCTGAGCTTGTGGAGAGCACTCGGCGGGCTGGCGCAGACGTGCGGTTGGTGGGTGACGTGCCGACCGGGTTCGACCCTGCTGTCGAGCTGACGGCGTACCGCGTCGTGCAGGAGGGGCTCAGCAACGCGGTGCGGCACGCACTGCACGCGACCGTGGAGGTGGCGGTACGGCGTACTGCGGGTGAGCTGGAAGTGATGGTGCAGAACGAGAAGCCGCCGCGGGTCGTCGTACCAGCGCCGGGGAGTGGGCATGGGCTGACTGGGATGCGGGAGCGGGTGGCGCTCGTCGACGGGACCGTGAGTACTGGTCCGACCCCTGAAGGCGGTTATCTGGTGCGGGCGTTCATTCCAGTGGTGGAGGAGGTGGAGAGTGGCGATCACGGTGTTGGTGGTTGACGACCAGGAGATGGTGCGGGCCGGGTTCAGTGCACTGCTCGACGCGCAGCCCGACATCGAGGTGGTCGGACAGGCCGGCGACGGTGCCGGGCGGTCGAGCTGGCGGCCGAGCTGACGCCGGACGTGATCCTCATGGACGTCCGGATGCCGGTGCTCGACGGGCTCGCCGCGACCCAGCGCATCCTCGCCGACTCGACACCTGGTCGAGCCGCCGCGGGTCGTGATGCTGACGACGTTCGACCTCGACGACTACGTGTACGCCGCTCTCCGCGCCGGTGCGAGCGGCTTCCTGCTGAAGCACTCCACCCCGGACGAGCTGGCCGCTGCAGTACGGGTCGTGGCGGCTGGTGACGCGTTGCTGGCGCCGTCTGTCACCCGGCGGCTGGTTGAGGACTTCGCTCGCGCACAGCCCGTCGTACCGACCACGCCGGTGCACCTGACGCCGCGAGAGACCGACGTACTGCGACTGGTCGCGCGTGGGCCTGTCCAACCGGCAGATCGCCGACGAACTGGTGCTGGCCGAGCAGACCGTGAAGACGCACGTCAGCAACATCCTGACCAAGCTGGACCTGCGTGACCGTGCACAGGCGGTCGTTTATGCGTACGAGGCGGGCGTAGTGATCCCTGGTCCGCGACACTGAGCTAGATGGATGTTCTGGAACAAGTACGCAGCCTGTGCCTCGCGCTGCCCGAGGTGACCGAGCGGCCGAGTCATGGTGAGCCGACCTGGTTCGTCCGGGACAAGAAGACGTTCGTGATGTACGCCGACCACCACCACGACGACCGCCTCGGTGTGTGGATGGCGGCGCCGCCTGGTGTGCAGGAGTCGCTGGTCGCGGACGACCCCGAGCACTTCTACCGGCCGCCGTACGTCGGCCACCGCGGCTGGCTCGGCGTGTATCTGGACGTCGACGTGGACTGGGACCACTTCGAGGACCTGGTCGAGACGGCGTACCGCCAGATCGCCCCCAAGACCCTGATCGCTCGGCTCGACGAGGTCTAACCGTTCTATAGGGTTACGTGGGTGCATATGGGTGAGGGTGGGCCGGTTGGTCAGAAGCTGGCGATTGCGCTGGCGTTCGGGAGTTCGGCCGCCGTCATGGTGCTGGAGCTCGTCTCGCTTCGGCTGGTGGCGCCGTACATCGGCCTGACGCTGGAGACGAACACAGCGGTCATCGGAGTCGCGTTGGCGGCGATCGCGACCGGTGCGGCGCTCGGTGGCCGGTTTGCGGACGTGGCGCCGCCGCAGCGGACGCTCGGCCCGCTGTTCCTGCTGGCCGGGGCACTGGTGATGCTGGTTCTCCCGGTGGTCCGTTGGACGGGCGAAGCGCTCCGGGGAGGCGCGAGCGAGCTGGTGTTCCTCGTCCTCGCCGTCACGCTCTTCGCGCCCGCATCGCTCTTGGCAGCCGTCACGCCGATGGTGACGAAGCTACGGCTCGAGACGCTGGCGCAGACCGGTACCGTCGTCGGCCGGCTGTCCGCGTACGCCACTGTCGGCGGCATCGTCGGCACTGTGCTGACCGGGTTCGTGTTCGTGGCGACCGTTCCGATCAGCACGATCGTTCTGACCCTCGGCGCCACACTGGTCGTCGTCGGAGCCGCGCTGACCTTCTTGTTGCGTGGTGTGCAGGCAGCGGTGAAGCCGGTCGCTCTCGCGGTCGTCGGCGCCACGCTGACCATCGTCGCGCCACGGCCGTGTGAGGTCGAGACGGCGTACCACTGCGCTCGTGTCGTCGCGGACCCGAACCGGGAGAGCGGACGGACCCTGTACCTCGACCAGGCGCGGCACTCGTACGTCGACCTCAAGGACCCGACCTACCTGGAGTTCGAGTACATCAAGAGCTTCGCGGCAGCCATCAACGGCACCTGGGCCGAGGGACGGCCGCTGAACGCACTGCACGTGGGCGGTGGCGGTCTGACCATGACGCGGTACGTGACGGCGACGCGGCCCGGCAGCAAGCACCAGGTGTACGAGATCGACAAAGCCGTCGTGGAGCTCGACAAGCGGGAGCTCGGTGTCCAGACCGGACCGGATCTGGCTGTGACGGTGCAGGACGGTCGGCTCGGCGTACGTGACGAGGAGACGGACAGCCGGGACCTGGTCCTGATGGACGCGTTCAGTGGGCTCTCCGTGCCGTGGCACCTCACCACCCGCGAGCTGGTGGCCGACGTACGACGAGTGCTGCGACCGGACGGGCTCTACCTGGTCAACGTCATCGACTACGGCGCTGCCAAGTTCGCGAAGGCCGAGATCAAGACGGTGCAGGCGGTGTTCCCGTACGTCGCGGTGATCGCGCGCAAGGACGAACTGTCCGGCCACAGCGGCGGGAACTTCGTGCTGGCGGCGTCCGACAAGCCGATCGACGTACCGGCGATCGTGGGCCACCTCGAGCCGTCGATGGACGTCCTCGACCGGCCGGACGGCTTCGTCGGCGACGCCCCGGTGCTGACCGACGACTACGCGCCTGTGGACCAGTTGCTCACGCCGTACAGCGGCTGACCGTCTTGTGGTTGCATGTGGTCATGCACCCACGCGCAGGCCAGCCAGCACAGCCCGAGGACCTCGTCGACGTCGACGCCATGCTGGCGGCGTACGGAGACCTCACGCCGGACGTGGACAACCCGGCCCAGAAGGTGGTCTTCGGTACGTCGGGCCATCGCGGCTCGAGTCTCGACAGCGCCTTCAACGAGGCGCACATCCTGGCGATCACACAGGCCATCTGCGAGTACCGGGCCGGCCAGGGTACGACGGGTCCGCTGCTCGTCGGCCGGGACAGCCACGGCCTCTCGGAGCCGGCCTGGCGCACCGTGCTCGAGGTGCTGGCGGGTAACGACGTACAGACGCTCGTGGACAGCGCCGACCGGCTCACGCCGACGCCTGCGGTGTCGCACGCGATCCTGCGGCTCAACCGCGGCGCGGGTGCCGACGCGGACGGCATCGTCATCACGCCGTCGCACAACCCGCCGCGGGACGGCGGCATCAAGTACAACCCGCCGCACGGCGGCCCCGCCGGCTCCGACGCGACCAGCTGGATCGCGGACCGGGCCAACCAGCTGATCGCGGGCGACAACCGGGAGGTACGCCGCAAGACGTTCGAGCAGGCCCGTGAGGAGGCAGGGAACTACGACTTCGTCGGGCACTACGTCGACGACCTGCCGTCGGTGCTGAACCTGGACGCGATCCGCGACGCCGGCGTGAAGATCGGCGCCGACCCGCTCGGCGGCGCGAGCGTGGACTACTGGGCCGCGATCGCCGAGCGGCACGACCTCGACCTGACCGTGGTGAACCCGCGGGTCGACCCGGCCTGGTCGTTCATGACGCTGGACCACGACGGCAAGATCCGGATGGACTGCTCCTCGCCGTACGCGATGGCCTCGCTGGTCGCGCAGCGGGACAAGTACGACGTGGCGACCGGGAACGACGCGGACGCGGACCGGCACGGCATCGTCACGCCGGACGCCGGCCTGATGAACCCGAACCACTACCTGGCCGTCGCGATCTCGTACCTGTTCAGCCACCGCCAGTGGGGTCCTGACGTCGCAGTCGGCAAGACACTGGTCTCGTCGTCGCTGATCGACCGCGTGGTGGGGGACCTGGGTCGGCGGCTGTGGGAGGTGCCGGTCGGCTTCAAGTGGTTCGTACCTGGGCTGGTGGACGGCTCGGTCGGCTTCGGGGGAGAGGAGTCGGCCGGTGCGAGCTTCCTGCGTTTCGACGGCACGGTGTGGACGACGGACAAGGACGGGATCCTGCTGGCGCTGCTGGCGAGTGAGATCACCGCAGTGACCGGTGAGACGCCGTCACTGGCTCACGCCAAGTTGGTGGAGCGCTTCGGTGCGTCGGCGTACTCGCGGGTCGACGCACCGGCCACGCGAGACCAGAAGGCGAAGCTGGCCGCGCTGTCGGCAGATGCGGTCACCGCGACCGAGCTGGCCGGTGAGCCGATCGTGGACCGGCTCACGCACGCTCCTGGCAACGACGCGGCGATCGGCGGGCTGAAGGTCACCACCGAGTCGGCCTGGTTCGCGGCCCGCCCATCGGGCACCGAGGACCTCTACAAGATCTACGGCGAGTCCTTCAAGGGCGCCGAACACCTGGAACAGGTCTTCGAACAAGCCCGCGACGTCGTCTCAACAGCCCTCGAGGCCTAACGAACGAAGGCGTCCAGCAACCGCTCCAGATCCGCGGCGGGGTCCTCGGTGATTCCGCTGTGGATCGGGCTGGGGTGTACGACGGTACTGCGGGGCGCGGCGAGCCACCGGAAGCGCTCGCTGATCGTGGTGCCCGCTGCGGGCCCACCAACCGGCTCACCCGCACAAATCGCACGGATCTGGTCGAGCGCCGCGCACACGACGTCGACGTCGACAGCGGGGTCCAGGGCCCGCAGGCGCTCGGGCTGAACGTCCCAGCCGGCACCGAGGTAGTCCAGCGCACGGCAGTAGAGCACCGCGCCGACGTTGATGAACTCACCCCGCTGGATGCGCGGTGCGGCCCGCAGGATCACGTAGTCGAAAGGCTTCATGAAACACCTCCCGGCACCCAAGCGGCCCGGTTCTCCAACCGTGCCAGCAGGTGACCCAGGTACCGCTCCCGGTCGCCTTCGCCGAGCCACTCGTCCGGCACCAGCCCGATCACCTCGGTCAACAGCTCCGGCGTGATCGCCGCAGCCAGCTCAGCGTCCACCTTCGCGACGCCAGGTACCGCAACCGAGAACACGTGGTCGGAGGCGTCGTACGGTAGCGAAGCGAATCTTCTCCGCCGACATCCACGAGTGGTGGAAGTACAGGGCGGCGCCGTGGTCGATCAGCCACAGGTTCTTGTGCCAGACCAGCATGTTGGTGTTCCGCCACGACCGGTCCACGTTGGCGACGAACGCGTCCAGCCAGAGGATCCGGGCCATCGCGTCGTCACCGGGGTTGCCGGCCGATCCGTCGTACCCGAAGGAGCCCGGCAGGAAGTCGACGGCGAGGTTCAGCCCGGCGCTGCGGATCAGCAGTTCCTGGATCTCGAAGTCCGGTTCGGACTTGCCGATCGCGGGGTCGAGCTCGATCAGCTTGAGTTCCGGCACCCGCAGGCCGAGCCGGCGGAACAGCTCACCGACGATCACCTCGGCGACCAGCGCCTTCGGGCCCTGCCCGGCGCCGTGGAACTTGATCACGTACGTGCCGAGATCGTTGCCCTCGACAACACCCGGCAACGACCCTCCCTCACGCAACGGCAGCACGTACCGGGTCGCGGTGACAACAGGCAAACTCACGCGGGAGAGCTTAGGCCATGGGTACCTGGGCGGCGTGAGGGTTCCGTCGTTCGGAGTAGAAGAAGAGCTACTGCTGGTATCCGCCACCGGTGATCCACTGCCACGCAGCAAGGCAGTCGTGGCGGATCTGCCAGACGTGGAGCTGGAGCTGACGCGTGCCATGGTGGAGATCAACTCACCGGTGTGCACAACAGCGGCTGAGTTGCGGGGGCACCTGTCGGATCTGCGTGCCAAACTCGCCGACGCCGCGGCCGAGGAGGGCGCACGATTGCTGGCGATCGCAGTGCCTCCGCGGGGCGAGGCGGCTCAGCCAATCACCAGGAAGGCGCGCTACCAGGAGCTGGCGCTGCGGTGGGGGCTGCTGGCGCGCGAACAGGGCGTCTGCGGGTGCCACGTCCACGTCGAGGTCCCGGACAAGGCCGCCGCCGTCAGAGCCAGCAACCACGTACGGCCATGGCTTCCGGCGCTCCTGGCCCTCACGGCCAACTCCCCGATCTATCTGGGCCGGGACACCGGCTTCGCGAGCTGGCGGTGGCTGATGACGACTCGCTGGCCGTGCGCCGGGCCACCGCCGTACCTGGAGTCGCCTGAACACTTCGACGCTCTGGTGAGCATGCATCTGGCCGCGGGCACGCTCATCGACGAGCGGATGGTCTATTGGGACATCCGCCCGTCGTCGCACCTACCGACGGTGGAGGTGCGGGTCAGCGACGTACCACTGACCATTGACGAGACCGTGCTTCTGGCCACGCTGGTTCGTGCACTGGTGATGACGGCGTTGGAGGACGGCAGCCAGGGCCCGAAGCTCGAGCCTGAGGTACTGCGAGCGGCGTACTGGCTGGCCGCCCGCGACGGCCTCACTGCGAACGGCCTGGACGTCCGCACGGCCGAACCACTGCCGATGGCCGAGCTCTTGGACCGCCTGCGACGACATGTCGAACCAGCGCTGCTAGAGCTCGACGCACTGGACCTGGTCGAGGACGGACTCCACCGCGCGCTCACAGACGGCAATGGTGCGGTCAAACAGCGCAAGGCGTTCCGTGAGGGCGAAGACTTCACCGCCCTCACGGAGGTCAAGCCTTAGCCGCGGAGGAAGTCCTCCAGGCCGTGGAGGTCGTCGGTGTTGAGGTAGTCGACTCCTGCGGCGACGAGTTCGCGCCACAGGGCCTCGCGGGCGGCGCCCGGTACGTCGGGGGTGGCCCAGAAGCGGACCTTGTACCCGGCGTGGTGGGCGGTGACCACGAGGTCGTGCAGCTTGGTCTTCTCGTTCTCGGGCATCGGGCCGACGCCCTGCCAGGTGAACACGTTCGTCCAGTTGTCGCTGACGAGCGGCATCAAGGACGCCGGCATCCCGGACGGCAGGTCGGCGAGGCGTCCGTCGTACCCGGCGTAGCGGAGCTTCTGCGCCTTCAGGTCGTCCAGCGGGCGGTTGCCGCTGATGACCGAGGTGACAGCGCCCGTGAGCACCCGTCCGTCGACGAAGATCGTGCTGATCCCGCGGTACTTCGCCAGCGCCTTGTCGACCGCGGCGTACGTCGACGGTCCGTCGCTCTTGATGTCGATCAGCAACTGGAATCCGCCGCCGCGCTTGTACACCTGACCGTGGTTCTCGCGGACCCGGTCCGCCAGCGGCTTCAGGTACAGGCTCTCCAGCGTGCGGCCGGGCTGCGCGTCCTCCAGGTCGTGCGCGACCCGGAGCTCACCGTCGATCAGCCACACGTCCGCCTCGACGCTGTTGAACCCACGGTCCAGCGCGTCCTGCAACGGCCGCCGGTGGTCGTAGTCGTTGTGCGCGTGGGCCGACGGCAGCGCCCGGACCGCCGGAGCGTCGTACGACTTCGGGAGCTTGAAGTGGTTGGCCCGCGCGACGTCCCGCACCCGGTCCGGGTAGTCGCTGATGATCCCGTCGACGCCCTGCTCGACGAACCACTGCATGGTCGCCGGGTCGTCCACGGTCCACGGGATCACCTTCAGCCCGGCCTGGTGCGCCGCCTTCACCTTGTCCGCGGTGAAGTACGGCCGGAACGCCGGGTCGGTGATCTTCCCGCCCTGCGGGAACCCGTCGACCGGCGAGATCGCGGAGGCGCCGAACGACGTGACCGCCTTGACCGGGTCGCCGCCGAAGTCGTCGATGTCGATACCGCCCAGCCACGGCGACTTGCCGGGCTTGCCGACCTGCAGGAAGTCGAAGTTGTCCAGCGCGACCAGCGGCAGCTGCGGCATCACCTCGTGCATCCGCATCAGCGAGCCCCAGTCGAAGCTCTGGATCGTCACCTGCCGGGCGATGTTCGCCTTGCGGATCTCCTTCGCGACCACCTGGACGAACTGCTCGCGCGGCGCGGTCTCCGACGGCGCACCGGCCTCGACCTTGGTCTCCACGTTCAGCTTCACGCCGTACGCGTGGAAGCGGTGCACGAGCGCGAACACGTCCCGCAGCTCAGGCATCCGGGCGCCCGGGTCGGGCTGCTGGCCGGGGAAGTTCGGCAGCGTCTGCGAGCCGCAGTCGAGCTGCTTCACCTGGTTCAGCGAGAGCGTGTTGACGAACTTGCCGACGTACGGGTACTCGGGGTCGCCCGGCGTGTACGGCGCGGTGTCGCGGCACTTGCTGCCCGTGACCTTGCGGTCGTGGGTCACCACGGCGTACCCGTCCTGGGTGATCTGGACGTCGAGCTCCAGCGTGCTGACGCCGAGCTCGAGACCGTGCGAGAACGACGCGATCGTGCTCTCCACGGTCAGGCCGAGACCACCGCGGTGGGCCTGGATGTCGAAGTCACCGCGGGTTGCGGCGGCCGGGGCGGCCGGAAGCAGCAGTCCGGCGATCAGCGCGCACGGGAGGAGTGCGCGGGGAAGGCGGCGCATGAGGGGGTCCTTCCGGAGGGGTTTGTGGGCGGACACAGCCCGAGGCTGTCGTGCACAGGCATACCCATGTCCTCGCAAAGGTAGCCACCAAGCGGACCACCGGTTACCAGACGGCTACTGACGGCTCAGGGTGCGGAGGTGATCCGCCGTACCGACTGGGTCTCCGCCGTGATGTGGCCGTCCTTGAAGGCCTCGTCCAGCGTGCCTGCGGTACGCCGGGTCAGTGTGACGTCGACCGGACAGGTCGTGGCCGGCTTGACGCCGGGCGTCGGCGTTCCCGTGACCGGCCGGATCGAGCCGGCGGGGACGCTGACCGACGTACGGCCGGGCTCCACTTCCAGGCTGCCGGTCTGGACGCATTCGCCGGCCCACGTGAGGATGGACGGCTGCTCGGACGGTTGGCTGTCGAAGCGGACCGGGATCGCGGCGCGCCGCGAGTACGTCGTACCGGCCAGGGGAGCGGTGAGCCGCACGCGCTCGGGCAGCTTCACCGTGGACCGCGGCGCGGAGTCGTCGTCCTGCCCGCGCGTCAGGTTGAACGTGATCTCGGTCCCCGCGTCGTCGACGCCGTCCAGCCGACCGGCGTAGTCGGTGACCCCGGCGGAACGGTGATGCTTGAGCTTGACGTCCTTGCCGCCGCCGGACGACGTGACCGACTCGCCGTCGCCGAGTTCGACGAAGGTGAGCGTGCCGACGCGGTACGACGCACTCACGCTCGCCGCGTCGGCCGTTTCGGGCAGCGTGACGACGTAGTTGGCGGTGATCCCACTGGTCCGGATGTCCTTCGAGTCGACCGTCGAACATCCGGCCAGGACCACGATGAGCGCAAAGGCGGCGATTCGCTTCACAGCCAGCGACGCTAACAGCGCCAAGGGTTAGGGATCGTGCGTAGAACTACTCGTACTGCAGCGCCTGGAGCGGATCGAGTTTCGCCGCGCGCCGGGCCGGCCAGATCGCGGCGACGATGCCGACGACGACCGAGACGACGGCGAACGCGACCAGTTGGCCGACCGGGACGGTGAAGCTGATCTCGTCCAGCCGCGCGGCCAGCAGGGACGCGAGCACCAGACCGAGGACGATCCCGATCACCGCGCCGATCAGCGCTGTCATCACGGACTCCTGGCGGATCATCCGCTTCACCTGCCCGCGGGTCAGGCCGATCGCGCGCAGCATGCCGAGCTCGCGGGTCCGCTCGAACACGGTCAGGACCAGGGTGTTCACGATGCCGAACAGGCTCACCAGGACAGACAGCGCCAGCAACACGTAGAGCACGTTCAGCAAGCTCTTGATGCCGTCGGTCTGGTTGTCCTTGAACTGCTCGATGGTCACGGCCTTGGCGTTCGGGAACGAGGCCAGGGCAGCGTTCAGCGCGGCGGTGTTCGCCGGCGTCACGCCACCTTCGATGTTCAGGAAGCTGTAGACGTTCTGCGGCTGGGTGGTCGTCGAGTCGAAGGTGCTGGTCGAGATCGTCACGTTGCCGAACGGCGAACCGCCGGCCGGCGGCTTGAAGATGCCGCGCACCGTGAGCTGCAGCAGCTTCCCGGTCACCGTCTGCATCTGGAATGTCGAGCCGAGCGCGAGCGAGTGCTCGTCCGCGTAGCCGGAGTCGACGATCGCGCCGTTCGCCGCCAGTTCGGACAATGACGCCTGGGAGCCGGAGCGCCAGTCGAACCGGAGCAGTTTGGGCGCCGTCTCGTCGATCGCGGTGACCGAGATCGTCTTGTCGAAGGCCTTCGCCTGCCCGGCGCGGACACTGGTCAGTTCGGTCACCGACGGCACCTTCGCCGCCGCGGCGGCCACCGTCGGCGGCAACGGGCTGAAGTTGTTCTGCGCGGTGAGCGCGTAGTCGGAGCTGGAGATCTTGTCGACCGCGTCCTCGAACGGCTTGATGATCCCCGCGCCGAGCGTCGCGACGAGCGTGACCAGAGCGAGCCCGATCATCAGCGCCGCGGCGGTCGACGCCGTACGGCGTGGGTCGCGCCGGCTGTTCTGCCCACCGAGCGTGACCGCGGGGCCGTCGGGGAGTACGCCGGGGAACTCGGCCGGCCGCCCGAACAGCCGGCGGATCAGCCACAGCGGGAACAGGACGAACGGCCAGGCGATCGCCGTCAGTACGACGACCGACCAGCGCGCCACCGGATCCGAGACGGCGGCCATCGGCCGGACGAGTCGCGCGGAGAACGACGCGATGCCGACGAACAGCAGCAGGACGCCGAGGCCGAGCAGGATGAGCAGCGTCCTGGTCGCCAGACCGTCGACGAACAGCCCGGCGAGGATCGTCCCGATGCCCACCACGGCCACTACGACGGCACCCGCCGACCGATACTTGTGGAACCGCCCGGGCGGCAGCGACGCACCTTCTCGTACGGCGGCGATCGGCGGTACGCGCGTGGCCCGCATGGCCGGCCGCAGACTCGCCAGCACGGTCACGACCACGCCGACGATGAGCGCGACGACGATCGTCCGCGTCCGGAACACCAGGCCGTTGTTCGGCAGGGTGAAACCGATCGCGTCGAACAGCTTGAACAGCCCGGTCGCGATCGCGAGCCCGAGGAACAACCCGGCGACGGCCGAGACGATGCCGGTCACCAGCGCCTCGAGCACGACCGTGCCGAGGATCTGCTTGCGCGCGGCGCCGAGGGTCCGCAGCGTCGCGAACTCGCGGGTGCGCTGGGCGATCGTGATCGACAGCGAGTTCGCGATCACGAACGAGCCGACGAACAACGCGATCCCGCCGAACACCAGCAGGAAGGTCTGCAGGAAGCTCAGGAACTCGCTCGTCCCGGCGGCGTCCTCGGCGGCCTGGTCCTCCGCACTACGGACCTGCGTCGCGGCCGGCAGGATCTTCTGGACCGCTGCGAGCAACTGCGGCCGGTCGACGCCCTTCTTGGCGGCGATCAGGATCTGGTCGAGTTTGCCGGTCTTGTCGAACAATCGTTGCGCCGTACCGAGGTCGAAGCCGGCCAGGGTCGCGCCGCCGATGGACGAAACCGCCCCGAAGCTGACCAGTCCGGAGATCCGCATCGGCTCCACCGCACCGCGGGCCTGGACGCCGATCGTGTCGCCGGCCTGGAATCCCTTCTCCGCGGCGGTCTTCGTGTCGATGACCACCTCGCCGGCCGCGGGCCAATCGCCCTTGACCAGGCTGAGCGAATTGAACTGCGGCAGCGACGGATCGACGCTGAAGCCGAGGTTCGGTGCACCGCCGAAGACGATCGCCTTGCCGTCCTTGCCGATCAGTTGCGCCTCGCCGCTCGCGGCTCCGCCGGCGGCGCCGACCTCCGGAAGGTCGCGGACCTTCTGCAGCAGGTCGGCCGCGAACGGCGGCGCCGTCTGCGTCCCGTCCTCGGACAGGTCGAACGCGGACTTCCCGGTGATCGCGGCGTCGGTGTTCTTGTAGTTCTGGCTGAAGATCGAGTCGAACGCACTGGAGATCGAGTCGGTCAGGACGTAGGTGCCGGAGATCAGCGAGACGCCGAGGACGATGCCGATCGCGGTCAGCGCCGTCCGTAGCTTGCGAGCGAGCAGTCCTTGCAGCGCGAACTTGATCACTGCAGGTCCAGCGTGTCGATGATCTGCAGGATCTCGTGCTGACTGGACCGCCCGGTCTCCTTCACGATCTCGCCGTCGGCCAGGTACAGCACCCGGTCGGCCATCGCGGCTGCCTTGGCGTCGTGCGTCACCATCACCGTCGTCTGCCCGTACGTCTCGACCGAGGACCGCATCAGGTCGAGGATCTCGCCGCTGGTCCGGGAGTCGAGGTTGCCGGTGGGTTCGTCGGCGAACACCACGGTCGGCCGCGACACCAGGGCGCGCGCGATCGCGACCCGCTGCTGCTGACCGCCGGACAGTTCGGCCGGGCGGTGCTCGAGACGATCGGCGAGACCGACCCGCTCGACCAGGTTGTCGAAGAACTCCGGATCCGCCTTCGCACCGGCGATCGTCAGCGGCAGCAGGATGTTGTCCCGCGCGCTCAGCATCGGCAGCAGGTTGAAGAACTGGAAGATGAAGCCGATGTGCTGTCGCCGGAGCTTCGTCAACGCGTCGTCGCCCAGCGTCGTGATCTCGATACCGTCGATCATGACCGAGCCCGACGTCGGCCGGTCCAGGCCGGCCAGGATGTGCATCAGCGTCGACTTCCCCGACCCCGACGGCCCCATCACCGCCGTCAGCTGCCCGGGTTCGATCTCCACGTCCACTCCGTGCAGCGCACGCACCGCGGTGTCACCATCGCCGTACACACGCACGACACCCTTCGCGTGCACAACTGAGACTGTCCCCTCCATTGCCGATCGCCCTCCCCGGCTGATCAGCGGCCCCCCAGTCGACCGGTCAACAACTTCCAGTCGAGTCTGCCCGTGTTCCGGACAGATCGATAGGGGGTTTTCCCGGGCTGGACCCTGAGCCTGCGGGGAGTGAAGGGTGCCGGACCGGGAAGCGCCTCACGGCGCGTGGCCGCTCGTAGCGGCTTAATTTGGGACCCGGGGCTTGCACCGGCCCGACACCTCGATCAGTGTAGCGGGTGCTCAAACCCCTTGTCCTGTGGGGTTTCCAGGCCGCGAGACGCCATAACACCGGTTGGCGCCGGGCGCAACTACCACAGGTTCCCGGCGCGTTCGGCGCGTGCCGCGGTCTGCAGCTGATCAGCGGTCTCGACCAGTTTCGACGCGGACAGCACCTGCTCGTGGCCGTCGTCGGCGAGGTGCGCCCTGCCGGTCGCCACGATCCGCGCGAACGCGGCCGCGCGGTCCAGGGTGGTCGCGAAATCGCCGGTCGCGACACCTCGCAGTACGGCGTCGACCATGTCCCGCACCTCGGCCGGACCGGGCGGTTCAGCGACGCCTGCGACGACTGCGTGCACCTCGGCGTACTTGCGGCCGCCGGCGAACTCGCGGGACACCGCTTCGGCGTTCGAGTGCACCCAGGACCGCAGGACGTACAGCCGCCAGAGTGCCCCTGGCAGCGAGTCGGCGGGGGAGTCGGACCAGAGTTCGGCGAGTTCGTCGAGACCGTATTCGTCGGCGAGTTTCACCACCCGGGCGTGCACCTCGGTGTCCTCGGACTTGCGTACCCCGCGGACCAGCAGCTCGGCGGTCCGGTGCGCGGCCTCGGTCACGGTGGCCGGATCGGCGGCACCGGGCAGCGACTCGAACAGCTTGTTACCGGGCAGGATCGGCCGGCGCGGATTCGGGGTGCTCACGGCCTCCATGGTGCCTGACCGCGCGAACGTCCGCATGCCGACCCGCTCCGGTCAGTACGCTCGGCATATGGCGGGTGGAGCGGTTGGTGCGGGCCGGAGCGGCAAGCTGGCGAAGAACTTGGTGAAGTACGGCGTGCGGTACGGGCCGCTCGTCGTCGAGGCGGTCCGGCACGGTCGTGAGCCCGCGCAGCAGGCGGTCCAGGCCGCGTGGGCGAAGCGATCGGCGCGCCGGAAGGCGGTCGAGCACGCTCTTACCGTGCGCGACGGCTCCTTGCTGAAGGTGATCAAGGACGGTCAGGCGATCTTCTTCGTGTTCTCCGGCGACGCGATCGTGACGACGTACCCCGTCGTACCGCAGAGCGCCTATCCCGAGCTGCTGCGGCACGCGGACCTGGACAAGCGCGAATTCGCCGTCGTCCTGGCGGCGCGCAAGCAGAAACTCCTGCCCAAGGTCCGCCGGAAACGTTGACGCGCGCGTAACATTCCGGACCCGGCCGGGCAACAGGCGGGACGCACAGTGGAAGGACGTTTCCACGAGGGAGGGCGTCCGCATGCTCTGGAAGATCAGAACCGAACTCGCCGACCGGCCCGGTGCGCTGGCCGAACTCGCTGCACGGTGTGGTGCGGACGACATCAACATCCTTCACCTGGAGGTCTTCACCTCCGAGACCGGTGCGGTCGACGAGCTGGTCGTCTCGACCGGCGTCGGCTGGACCGCCGACGACCTGACCGCGCTGGTCGCGGAGGCTGGTTGTGGCCGTACGACGGTCCGCGCGTGCCAGGCCGACGTACTCCATGACGCGCCGACGCGGTACCTGCGCGCCGTACTGCGGCTGATCGACGACCCGGTGTCGGTCGACGACGAGCTGGGCAACCTGCAGGGGTTCGACGAGTACACGCCGGCCGAATGGGCCCGCGCGGACGTGCTGGTCGAGATCGCCGGGCGGCTGGCCGAGCGGCTCGATACGCCGGAGGGCCCGCGGCCCGGGAGTGGCGGCGTACCCGAGCTGCGGATCGCGACCGTCGAGGATGCCGACTCGGTCGTCTTGATGCACGAGCGGTGCTCGTACGAGAGCCGCACCAGGCGGTACCACGTGCCGATGCCGAAGCTCACCTCGCGCACCGCGCGGCACCTGTCCGCGCCGGCCGGTGGCGTCTCGATCGTCGCCTGCGTCGAGGACGCCGTCATCGGGATGGCGACAGCGGCGCCATGGGAGGAGCTGGGCAGTACGACGATGGAGGTCGCCGTACTGGTCGAGGACGGCTGGCAGGGTCAGGGCCTCGGGCTGCGGTTGCTGCGCCAGGTCGTCGGGGAGGCCCGCGCGCTCGGCGCCGACCGGGTGGTCTGCATGGTGCAGCCGGAGAACCACGCGATGCTCCGCACTCTCGAGCGGTTGCGGATGCGGTCCCGGGTCGTTCGGGACGGCGACAGTCTGATGGTGAGTGTCGCACTGACCGACCGGAGCCTGTCGCATGCGGTGGATCGGCCGCCGGTGGAATATCGTCTGAACCGTGCCACCCCTTCCCACCGGTCGCAACCCACACGGCCTGCTGGTCAACCTGCCCGCGAGCACGCGCTCGCCGCTCTTTCAGCTCTTCAGCCGATTTCTGATCGCGCTGGGGCTGCTGACCCTGATGGTGCTGATCGTGGTGGTCGACCGTGACGGGTACAAGGACAGCTATGACGGCACAGTCGGGCTGATCGACAGCATCTACTACGCAACCGTTACGCTCACCACGACCGGGTACGGCGACATCACGCCGGTGACACCCACTGCCCGGCTGGTGAACGCCTTCATCGTCACCCCGTTGCGGATCGCGTTCCTGGTGGTTCTGGTCGGTACGACACTGGAAGTGCTGGCCAACGAGGGTCGCCGGATCATGCGCGACACGCGCTGGAGGAAACGGATGAAGGATCACACCATCGTCGTCGGCTACGGCACCAAGGGCCGCGCCGCCGTGCAGACCCTGATCAGCAACGGCGTGAAGCGGGACAGCATCGTGGTGATCGACCCGCGGGCCCAGGCGATCGGTGACGCGGGCAACGACCAGATGGCTGCGTTCCACGGCGACGCGACGAACCGGACGGTACTGCGTCGCGCCGAGGTGATGACCGCACGCGAGGTGATCGTGACGACCGACCGGGACGACTCGGCCGTCCTGGTCACGCTCGCGGTGCGGCAACTGAATGCGGACGCGCACATCGTGGTCGCGGTCCGCGAAGAGGACAACGTGCCGCTGCTCCGGCAGAGCGGCGCGGACGCCGTCGTCACCTCGTCGGAGGCGGTCGGCCGGCTGCTCGGCCTGTCCGCGGTCAGCCCGAACCTCGGCGAGGTGATGGAGGACCTGCTCACGTACGGCGAAGGTCTCGAGGTCGCCGAGCGCCCGGTCCTCGGCCGCGAGGTCGGCAAGCCGCCGTCCGCCGTACCGGACCGCGTCGTGTCGGTGGTCCGCGACGGCAAGGTGCACCGCTACTACGACTCGAACGTCTCGGTCCTGGCCGCCGGCGACAAACTCATCGTCGTCCGCCCCGCCAAGGAAACCCCCTGGGCCGAACGCCCCGGCGCCGACGAGGACGACGAGTAGCCCTTCCGCCGTACAGCCCTCGTGCCCAGACCCTTTCTGGTGATCCATCGCCTACTGCGGGGCACTCGGCACGGCACCTCGCCGCACGGGTGCAAAGGCCACGATGCTCCGCATCGAGACCTTCGCCCCCGCACGCCGAGCTACCGCACCGAGCACCTCCTCGCTACGGCGCTGGATCACCAGAAAGGGTCTAGAGTCGGAATGCCTGGGGGACGGGTTCTGGCAGGGGGCGGCCATGAAGTGGAAGAGAGCGGCAGGCATCACCGGTGTTGTGGTGATCGTGTTGGCAGGACTGACGAGTGCGCAGAGTCAAGCCGCACCGTCTGAGGGTCCTGGTCCGTGCGTGTCGGAGGACAGCGTCGTCCAGACACGCGGCGGGCGGGAACCTGACCTCGGCCAGGTCGCGCAGGACCTGCCGGCGGCGGCGAAGGGCAAGGCGAAAACGGGGTTCAGGGCAACGGTTCCGGTCTATTTCCACGTCGTCAGCGACGGCGCGATCGGCGCGCTCACGGCGACGCAGATCCAGACCCAGATGGACGTGCTGAACAACACCTACGCGGGCGGTGAAGGCGGGGCCCGGACCGGATTCAGGTTCACGCTGGCGGGCGTGACCCGGACCGACAACGCGACCTGGTTCTATGCCGGCGCGGGCGGTACGCCGGAACACAGCATGAAGCGGGCGTTGCACACCGGTGGATCCAATGCCCTGAACCTGTACTCGACGACGGCCGGTGAGGGCCTTCTCGGCTGGGCGTACCTGCCCGACATCGTGACGAAGCCGGGGCAGGCGTATCTCGACGGCGTGGTGTTCGACTGGGAGTCGATTCCGGGCACGACCACCAAGTACGCCGGCACCTACGACCAAGGCGAGACGGCGACCCACGAGGTCGGTCACTGGCTGAACCTCGAGCACACCTTCTTCGGCGGCTGCAACGCCAAGGGCGACTTCGTCGACGACACCCCTGCCGAGAAGACACCGACCAGCGGCTGCCCGGCCGGCAAGGACACCTGCAAGGCACCCGGGCTCGACCCGATCCACAACTACATGGACTACTCGTACGACTCCTGCTACACCCAGTTCACGCCAGGCCAGTCCCAGCGGATGGCCGACGCCTGGCTCTTCTACCGCGCCTAACCCACGCCCCGCCTTGGGCAACTTTGTGAACCCACCGACCATTTCTGCGCAACCCAAATGGCTGGTGGGTTCTCAAAGTTGAGCTGGGTGGGTCACGGTGTGGTTGCGGTGGGGGTTGGGGGCTACCTGGTGTTGACGGGGGTTGTGGGGCGGTTTAATGTCGGGCTTGTAAACGATTACAAGAACGATTACAGGAGGTCGGCGTGAGTCGTCCGACGATTGCTGGGGTGGCCCGGGTGGCCGGGGTCTCGGTGGCGTCGGTGTCGCGCGTGCTGAACGGGCTGCCGGCCACCGAGGAGATGGTCGAGCGGGTCCAGCGGGCGGTCGACGAGCTCGGCTACGTGCCGGACGCGCGGGCGCGGTCGCTGAAGGTCGGGCGGACGTTCCAGCTGACGCTGGCGGTAGCGGACGTCGGCAACCCGGTGTACGTGACGATGATGCGGGCGGTCGAGGAGGTCGTCGCCGCGGCCGGCTATCGGTTGGTGGTGACGACGACCGGGCCGGATGTGGTGGACGAGGTCGCGCTGGTCCGGGGGATGGCGCGCGGGTACGCCGACGGCTTGCTGATCAGCCCGATCCGCGTCGACGAAGACCTGGTCAAGTCGATCCGCGAGTGCGAGGTGCCCGTGGTGGTCGCCGGTAACGTCCCCGCCAAGGCAGGCGTCGACACCGTCCGGGCCAACTCACCCAAGGGCATGCTGCTCGCCGTCGACCACCTGGTCGCGAAGGGCCGCCGACGCATCGCGTTCCTGAACGGCCCTGCCGACACGGTCCCAGGAGCAGCCCGTTCGAAGGGCTTCACCGAGGCCCTCAAAGCACACGGGATAGACCCGATCGCAGTTGCCGAGGCACGAGACTTCACGTTCGCCGCGGGCCGCGCCGCCGCTCCCGAGCTGCTGACTGCCGGCGGGTTTGACGCGGTGATCGCGGCGAACGATCTGCTCGCGGTGGGACTGATGCATGAACTGGCGGCTGTTGGGCTTGAGGTGCCGGGGGATGTGGCGGTGGTGGGAATGGACGACAGCGAACTGGCCGAGCAGAGCTTCCCGCCGTTGACGAGTGTGAACCTGGGGTCCGCGGAGCGGGGGCGGCGGGCCGCCGAGTTGCTGTTGGCAAGGATCGAGGACAACGAACGGACCCCGCGACGGATCGTCGTACAGCCGTCGCTGAGCATCAGGAGGTCCACCCCGTGACGGTATTAATGCCACGCCTCCGGCGCGGCGGGTCATCGGGCTGTGACTCCCGGCCTTCCCTCGTCGCTCCGGTCGCTTCGCTCCCTCCGCTCCTCAGTCCAGGCCGGGAGGCCCGATGACCGCGACTATGACACCGCCGGCGCCGGTGAAGAAGAAGGGTGGCAGGCCGAAGGCGAATCGCGAGGCGATTCTGCTCTTCCTGCCCGCGCTGCTGCCGGTGCTGATCCTGAGTGTCTACCCGCTGATCCGCGGGATCGCGCTCGGCTTCACCGACGCCCGCGCCGGGCTGCGCGTCGACACCAACTTCGTCGGCTTCGACAACTTCGGCAAACTCCTGCAGAACAACCTGTTCTGGGACTCGTTCCGGATCGGCGTGATCTGGACCCTGTCCGTCACGATCCTGCAGTTCGTCGCCGCGCTCGGCCTCGCACTGCTGCTGAACACGAACCTCAAGTTCCGCGGCGTCGCGCGTACCCTCGCACTGATCCCGTGGGCGATGCCCCCGGTCGTCGTCGCGATCATGTGGCGCCTGCTGCTGCACCCGACCAACGGCCCGGTCAACGAGGTCCTGCAGAAGCTGCACCTCACCGACCATCCGATCAACTTCCTCGGCGACTTCGGTACGGCGCTCCCGGCCGTGATCGTGGTGGGGATCTGGGTCGGTATGCCGATGACCACCGTCACGCTGCTGGCCGGCCTGCAGAGCATCGACCGCACGCTCTACGAAGCGGCCGCGGTCGACGGCGCGAGCACCTGGAGCCAGTTCTGGAACATCACGCTCCCGCAACTGCGGACCGTGATCGTCGCGATCACCAGCCTGGACATGATCTGGAACTTCAACTCGTTCGGCCTGGTCTACGTCCTGACCGCCGGCGGACCGGGCGGCAAGACGATGCTGCCGATGCTGTTCGCCTACAACGAGGCGTTCCGCTACGGCAGATTCGGGATGGCCGCCGCGATGGGTGACGTGATGGTGGTCATCATCATCGCGTTCCTGTTCTTCTACCTGCGGAACCGCCTGAGGAGCGAGGCATGAGAACTCGTCCTGGAATCCGCGCCCTGCAGTACGTCGCTGTCGTCTGCTACCTGGTATTTCTCGGGTTCCCGCTGCTGTGGCTGATCTCCAGCTCGCTGAAGTCGCCGCAGGAGTTCGCGAGCATCACGCCGAGCCTGCTGCCGAAGCACTTCGATCTGTCCAACTACACCGACGCGCTGAACGAGCAGGGCCTGGTCCGCGGCCTCGGCAACAGCCTGCAGATCTCGATCCTCAGCACGATCCTGGTGCTGATCGTCGCACTCCCGGTCTCGTACGCCCTGGCCCGTTTCCGCAGCCGTCTGCGGCCGCTGACGAACGGCTGGATCCTGGTCAGCCAGGTGTTCCCGGTGATCCTGATCGTGATCCCGCTGTTCATGATCCTGCGTCCGTTGCACCTGACGAACACGATCCCCGGCGTCGTGATCGTGTACATGGTCTGGTCGCTCCCGTTCGCCCTGTGGATGCTGCAGGGGTACGTCGCCGCGGTGCCGCGCGAACTGGAGGAAGCAGCCTCTGTCGACGGCGCCGGCCGGATCCGGACGATCGTCTCGATCGTGATGCCGCTGCTCCGGCCGGGGCTGATCGCGACCGCGATGTTCACCTTCATCTCGGCGTGGAACGAGTTCTTCTTCGCCCTGGTCCTGCTGCAGGACCCCCAACTCAAGACTCTTCCGCTGGTCCTGGCCCGCTTCGTGGGCGCGGAAGGTCAAGTGCAGTTCGGTCCGCTGGCAGCCGCCTCGGTCCTCGCGACCGTGCCCAGCCTGGTCTTCTTCGCCTTCCTCCAACGCCGGTTGACTTCCGGTTTGTTGAGCGGCGCCGTAAAGGGTTAAAGATCCCCTGAGGAGAAACACATGAAGAAAGTAGTAACCGCTCTGATGGCGGCGGGCGCACTGGTGGCGCTCGCGGCCTGTGGGGGCAACAGCGACAACGGCTCCGGTGGTTCCGGGTCCTCGGACGAGAAGGTGACGCTGAAGTTCCAGAGCCTTGCCTTCCAGAAGACGACGGTCGCCGCGACGAAGAAGATCGTCGCGGACTGGAACGCCGCCAACCCGAACATCCAGGTCGAGTACGTCCAGGGCAGCTGGGACTCGGTGCACGACCAGCTCGTGACCCAGTTCCAGGGCGGGACCGCGCCGGACATCATCCACGACGAGTCCGCCGACATCACCGGTTTCATCAACCAGGGCTACCTCGCGGACCTCTCGCCGTACCTGAGCCAGGAGACCAAGGACGCCGTTTCGCAGGGCGTCTGGGACACGGTCTCCAAGGACGGCAAGGTGTACGCCGCCCCGACCCTGCTGCAGTCGTACGTCGTGTTCGCGAACACGGCGGCGCTCAAGGCGGCCGGGATCACGGCGACCGGTGACTCGCTCAGCTGGGACGACCTGGCCGCCGACGCGAAGAAGCTCACCGCGGGTGGCAAGTACGGTCTCGGCTGGGGCCTGAAGAGCCCGACCGCGACCATGCTCAACCTCGGCGTGAACTTCGACGCGAAGTTCTTCGACGGCACCGGCAAGGACGCCAAGGCGACGATCGGCGATGCCGAGCTCGAGGTGCCGAAGCGGATCCACGCGATGGCGTACGACGACAAGTCGATCGACCCGACCTCGCTGACGCAGAGCGGTTCCGACGTACTGCCCGGGTTCTACGCCGGGAAGTACGGGATGGTTGTGGCCGGCAACTACGTCGCGCAGCAGATCCTCGAGGAGGCGCCGAAGACCTTCCAGTGGGAGGTGCTGCCGCCGCTGAAGGGCACCAGCACCAAGCAGGCCGCGAACCCGCAGACGCTGTCGGCGCCGGCCGAGGGCAAGCACATCGAGCAGTCGGCGAAGTTCATCGACTACTTCATGAAGGCCGAGAACCTGGCCGCGGTCGGTCAGGGCGACTGGCTGATCCCGACCACGCAGGCCGCCCGGGACGCGGTCCAGAAGGCGACCGGCGGCAAGAACGGCTGGCAGCAGATGCTGGCCAGCGGCGCCGAGCTCACCAAGGCTCCGTTCCAGAGCGTGGAGAACTACCCGCAGTGGAAGGACCAGATCGCGACGCCGGCGTTCCAGCAGTACCTGGCGAACAAGTCCGACGCCGCGGCGCTGGGCAAGAAACTGAGCGACGGATGGGGTCAGGTCAACAACTGATGCAGGACAACACCAGCAGCACTCTGCAAGCGAAGGCGGTCGGCGCGCTCGTCGGCTCCGCGGTCGGTGACGCGATCGGTGGAGCCGTCGAGGGCTGGACCCCGGAGGCGATCCGGGAGCGGCACGGCGGCTGGGTGACCGGCATCGTCGGTCCGTGGTACGACGACTGGCGGACGGCTCGTCCGATCGCGCCGTACCACAAGGGCGACGGGCACATCACCGACGACACCTTGATGACGCACGCGCTGGTCGAGGTGTACGACGAGCGCCGGTCGCACCTGGACGCCTACGCGGTCGCCGAGTCGCTGGTGCCGAAGATGATCGAGGGGACCCGCTGGATCCCCGAGCTCGAGGCGGACGCTTTGCTGCTGCAGCGGGTGTTCCTGGCCGAGAAGTGGCTGGTCGCCCGCCTGCACTACGGGCACGTCGATCCGCGCGAGGCCGGCGTCGGCAACATCGTGAACTGCGGTGCGGCGATGTACATGGCACCGGTCGGGATCGCCAACGCGGGCGATCCCGAGGGTGCGTACGCCGAGGCGCTCGACGTCGCCGGTGCGCACCAGTCGAGCTACGGACGGGAGGCGGCCGCGGTGTTCGCGGCCGCGGTCGCCGCCGCGATGGTGCCGGGGGCAACGGCTTCGTCGGCGGTCGAAGCGGCACTGCGGCTGGCCAAGGACGGCACTCGGAGGGCCGTCGAGGCAGTGGCAGAGGCGGCCGACGGGGTGACCGACTGGGAACAGGCGATTCCCGTGCTGCGCAAGGCGATCGAGCCGTACGACACGGTCGGCCCGAACTACCGCGACCTGTCGATGGACGCCCGCCGCCCGAGCCGTACCAAGGCGATCGAGGAACTCCCGGTCGCGCTCGGCTTCGTGCTCGTCTCCGAGGGAGATGTACGCCGGGCTGTGCTGGGCGGCACGAACTACGGCCGCGACGCGGACTCGATCGCGTCAATGGCTGGCGCGATCACGGGCGCGTTGAGCGGACAGGACGGCGTACCGGCGGACTGGGTGGACGAGATCGCGGAAGCGAGCAAGACCGACCTGGTGCAGCCCGGTCTGGTGATGGCATCGGTCGTGCAGGACATCCGGGCGGCCGACGCCGAGCGGTGGGCCCGGCGTACGGCAGCCTTGGATGCGCTGGCCTGAAGGTGGGCGTTTCGCCCGGCGCAACAACGGAAGGACGCAGTGCGATGAGAATGACCTGGGTGCAGCCGGAGGATCTCCTCCCGCACCAACTGGTCCAGGCGCGGTCGGAGGGCGTTGACGTCACCGACGTGCAGGCCCGCTGGATCGCCGCCGGCGGTACGACGGACGCGCCGGTGTCCGGTGCCTCCGACGAACCGGCGACGCCCGCGCTGCGTGCGCTTGCTCGCGAGCTGCTCGACGTGCTCGACGCCAGGACAGGGGAGTGGCGCGAGCCCGCGATTCCGGAGTTGCCCTCGCTGGGTCAACCGGTCGAGCTCGAGAGGCGCACGTTGGACGCGTGGCTCGGGCGGATGGCCGGCAACCTGCTCGGCAAGCCGGTGGAGAAGATCCCGCGCGAGGGCATCCGGGAGATCCTGGCCAGTTCGGGGCAGTGGCCGTTGACGCAGTACATCACCGCCGTCGGCGTACCGGACGAGGTGCAGCAGCGGTGGCCGTGGAACCGGCGGTCGAAGGTGAACAGCCTGCGTGAGGTCATCGACGGCATGCCCGAGGACGACGACATCAACTTCGCGATCCTGGCGCTGCTGATGATGGAGCGGTTCGGGCCGGGGCTGACCACCGACGACGTGGCGCAGAGCTGGCTCGGCGACCTGCCGGCCGGCCGCGTGTTCACCGCCGAACGTGTTGCCTACCGCAACCTTCTGGAAGGGGTCGAGCCGGCCCGCGCGGCCGTCGTCGGCAACCCGTTCCGGGAGTGGATCGGCGCCCAGATCCGGACCGACGCCTACGGCTGGGCGCACCCCGGCGACCGGACCGCGGCCGCGCGGCTCGCGCTCGTCGACGCCCGGCTCAGTCACACCGGCGCCGGTGTCGACGGCGCGCTCTGGGTCGCCGCGATGTCGGCCGCCGCTGTGGTGCTCGACGATCCGGTCAAGGCAGCGGTCGCCGGCCTGGACGTGATCAGCGGACAAGGCGCGATCGCCCGCGCGGTCCGTTTCGGACTGAATCTCGCCGATGCCGAGCTGGACGACGCACTCGATGCGTTGCATGCGGAGTACGGCGACCTGCATTGGGTACATGCGGTGAACAACACCGCACTCACCGCCTACGCACTGACTGCCCCGGACTTCACGACGGCGATCGGTCGCGCGGTGATGGGCGGCTGGGACACCGACTCGGCCGGCGCCACAGTGGGCGCGGTTTTTGGCGCGACGCGGGGGGTTCCGGCAGAGTGGTCTGCACCACTGGACAACCGGGTGACCACAAGCCTCCCGGGGATGAATCAGATCGCGATCGACGAGCTGGCGCGGCGGACTGTGGAGGTGGCCCGGGGTGGAGCCTGAGGTGGTTGTTGTCGGTAGTGCGAACGTGGACCTGGTGTTGCCGGTCCAGCGGATCCCGCGGCCCGGGGAGACCGTCCTGGCGGGAGCCATGACACGTGGTCCCGGCGGTAAAGGGGCGAACCAGGCGGTGGCATCGGCCCGTGCCGGTGCGCGGACGGCGATGGTGGTCGCCTTGGGTGACGACGAGGGCGGTGCGCTCTTGCGGGCGGCGCTCGAGGGCGTGGACCTGACGCTGGCGACGACCAGCGAGGCCCCGACCGGTACGGCGATCATCACGGTCGAGGAGAGCGGTGAGAACTCGATCGTGGTCGCGCCCGGCGCGAACGGTGAGCTGACGTTGTCGGCCGACGCCGTGGCCGCTATCGGACAAGCGAAAATCGTGCTTTCACAATTGGAGATCCCGTTCGCGACCGTCCAGGCGGCAGCCGCTGCATCGGCGTACTTCATCCTGAACGCGGCGCCGGCGGCCGAGCTGTCCGACGAGTTGCTCGCCGAGGTCGACCTGCTGGTGGTGAACGAGACCGAGGCCGAGGCGATCGCCGGGCCGGACCGGTCCGCGCTGCTGAAGAAGGTGCCGGCCGCGGTCGTCACTCTCGGCGGGGCCGGCGCGGTGATCCTGACCCGGGACCTGAACGGTGACCGCGAGATCGCCGTTCCCGGCGTACCCGTCGAGGTGGTCGACACCACGGCTGCGGGGGACACTTTCTGTGGGGTGCTGGCTGCAACGTTAACTGCCGTGTCAGCTACCGACGCGATCACCGGAAGCGACCTGACGAACGCGGTTCGACGCGCTAACGTTGCTGCTTCATTGAGTGTTCAGGCCGCGGGGGCGATTCCCTCAGTGCCTCACGGGGATGCAATCGACGCGCGTTATGCGGAGGTGTACCTGTGAATCCGCTCGAACCGCGGCCCATCGATCTTCCCGGCAGGGTCGATCTCGGGCTCGGGACCGACTTGTCCTTCCTGGACGACGCCAAGATCCTCGGCGCGCCGGAGGACCCGGCCGACCTGCCGCGGTGGCGGGCGAAGCTGGCCGAATGGCGGTTCGGCGCGATCGAACGCACCCGGTACGACGGATCGCACTACGACGCGCCCGGTCGTGAGTGGACCCAGACGGCGTACTCGGTGGCGCTCGTCTGGCTCTGGGACGACCTTCTCTACAACGTTGAGACCGGGAAGTTCACGCCGGAGAAGTTCGTCGAGCACGGGATCGCCGAGTTCGGCGGGTACGACGCGATCGTGCTCTGGCACGCGTACCCGGTGATCGGGATCGACGACCGCAACCAGTTCGACTTCTACCGCGACGTACCCGGCCTGCGTCCGTTGATCGACGACCTGCACCGGCTCGGCCTGAAGGTGTTCTTCGACTACAACCCGTGGGACGGCGGCACCCGCCGGGCGGACCGCTCGGACGCGGACGAGTTCGCGACCCTGGTCACCGACTACGCGGTCGACGGGGTGTTCCTGGACACGCTCAAGGAGGGCGACCCGAAGTTCACCCGCGCGATCCGGCAGGCGAACCCGGCGATCGCGCTGGAGGGCGAGTCACGGTTGCCGATGGCAAGGATCGGCGATCATGCGCTGTCCTGGGCGCAGTGGTTCGCCGATACGCACGTGCCCGGCGTACTGCGGGCGCACCTGTTCGAGCGCCGGCACATGATGCACCACACCCGCCGCTGGAACCGGGACCACAGCGACGAGTTGCAGTCCGCATGGGTGAACGGCGTCGGCATGCTGGTCTGGGAGTCGGTGTTCTCGGCGTGGGTCGGCTGGAACGCCCGCGACCGCGCGACGCTGCGCCGGATGGTCGCCGCGCAGCGGGCGTTCGCGCCGGTGCTGATCGCCGGTGACTGGATCCAGCTGACGCCGGAGATCCCGGAGAACGCCCGTGACCACGGCGTCTACGGGTCCCGCTTCGACCTGGCCGACATCACGTTCTGGACGCTGATCAACCGCCACGACGAAGACTTCGACGGCATCGTGCTGCGCTCCGAGGACCAGGTCGGCGACTGGTACGACGTGACCTCGGGCGTGCCGATCACCGCGGACGACGACGGCGTACACCTGACCGTGCCGGGGCGTGGCGTCGCCGGGATCGTTCGGGTCGGGGCGACCGCCGGCGCCTCGTGCCGGGCGACCGCGCGCCGGTTGGGCACGATGCCGCGGGCGCATGTCAGCGAGTCCGCGTTCCCGATGCGTCCGGCCGAGCTGGTCCGAGTGCCGGCCGTCTCGGGTCCGGCGGATATCGGTCCGACGGTCGACGTACCGGCGGGGGAGCGGACGTTGACCGTCCGGCACCGGCGGCGCGAGACCGGGCTGTACGACACCGCGCCGTACGTCGAGGAGTGGAAGCCGCTGCCGCCTCGCCTGCACGACATCCAGACGGTCGACGCGCGAGGTCTCGTTGCCTGGTGGCTCGGTGGCTGTTGCCGAGGTGACCAACGCGGAGTACTTGGCCTTCGTGCAGGCGACCGGCTATCGGCCGCTGATCGCGAACCGGTTCCTGCAGCACTGGGTCGACGGTGCTCCCGTGCCGGGGACCGAGGACCAGCCGGTGACGTACGTCGACCTGCCGGACGCGCGGGCGTACGCCGCGTGGCGCGGCGGCCGGCTGCCCACCGAGGACGAGTGGCAGATCGCCGCTCTCGAAGAGGGTTTCGTCCGGCGCGCGCCGCTCGTGTGGAACCTGACCGAGAGCGAGTACCGCGACGGCCGCAGCCGGTTCTGCATTCTCAAGGGCGGTTCGCACTATGTTGCCGAGGGCTCCGACTGGTACGCCGACGGTGGGCCGCAGGACCCGGACGTCAGCTTCAAGCTGGTGCTGACCGGCGGCGGGCTCGACCGCTCGGAGAACATCGGCTTCAGGTGCGCCGGATGAGGCCTGCTCCGCTCGACGGGGTGAAGGTGCTGGAGGCGGCGACGCTGTTCGCGGGACCGCTGGCGGCGACCTTCCTCGGCGACTTCGGCGCCGACGTCACGAAGATCGAGCACCCGGCCCGCCCGGACGCCGCGCGCACGCACGGCGCCTCGAAGGACGGTGTCGGGCTCTGGTTCAAGACCCTCGGCCGGAACAAGCGGCTCGCGACGCTGGACCTGTCGCGCGGCCGGGACGTGTTCCTCGATCTGGTCAAACAGAACGATGTGCTCGTCGAGAACTTCCGGCCCGGCACGCTGGAGCGCTGGGGGCTCGGACCCGAGGTCCTGCTCGAGGCGAACCCGCGGCTGGTGATCGCGCGGGTGACGGCGTTCGGGCAGGTCGGGCCGTGGTCGCGGCGTCCCGGGTTCGGGTCGCTGGCCGAGGCGATGAGCGGGTTCGCGGCGGTCACGGGTGAGCCGGACGGGCCGCCGACGTTGCCGCCGTTCGGACTCGCGGACGGGATCACCGCGCTTGCCACGGCGTACGCCGTTCTGGTCGCGCTGCGCGAGCGGGACCAGTCCGGGGCGGGGCAGGTGATCGACATGGCGATCATCGAGCCGATCCTGATGATGCTCGGCGGCGGCATCACGGCGTACCAGCAGACCGGGTACGTGCAGCCGCGGCTCGGGAACCGGTCGTCGAACAACGCGCCGCGGAATGTCTATCGGACCGCGGATGGGCGGTGGGTCGCGGTGTCGACCAGTTCGCAGAGCATCGCCGAGCGGGTGGTGACGCTGGTCGGCCGGGCCGATCTGGTCGAGCAGCCGTGGTTCGCGACCGGGCGCGAGCGGGCCCAGCACGCCGACGAGCTCGACGACGCGGTCGGGTCGTGGATCGCGGCGCGGCCGCTGGAGGTCGTGATGGAGGAGTTCGAGAAGGCCGAGGCCGCAGTCGGGCCGGTGCACGACATCCGCGGGATCATGACCGATCCGCAGTACGCCGCTTTGGAGACGATCGTCAGCGTCGACGACGACGAGCTCGGACCGGTGCAGATGCAGAACGTGCTGTTCCGGCTGTCCGAGTCGCCGGGGGCGATCAAGTGGGCGGGCCGGCCGCACGGTGCGAACACCGACGAGGTGCTCGCCGAGATCGGCGTCACGCCGGACCAGCTGGCGGCGCTGCGAGCAGCTGGAGTGGTTTAGGGAGTGTCTGAGGGGGCGTTGAAGTGCTGACGGCACTGTATGTTCCGGCCAACCGGCCGGACCGGTTCGCGAAGGCTGTTGCCGCGGGCCCTGATGTGGTGGTGTTCGATCTCGAGGACGCGGTACCGGTCGCCGACAAGGCGGACGCGCGCGGCTGGGCGGTGGCCTGGATCGCGGTGAACTCCCACGGGCCGGTGGAGGTCCGGGTGAACGCGCTCGGGACGCCGTGGATCGCGGACGACCTGGCGGCGGTCTCCGCCGTACCCGCGGTGCGGATCCGGTTGCCGAAGGTCGAGAGTGCGGCCGATGTGCACACGGTGCTCGAGAAGGTGCCGTCGGCAAGGATCACGGCGCTGATCGAGTCGCCGCTGGGCCTCGAGCGGGCGTTCGAGATCGCCACCGCCGATCCGCGCGTCGTCGCGGTCGCGCTCGGCGAGGCGGACCTGTCCAGTGCGCTCGGGGTCGGCGGCCCGGAGGGTCTGGCGTGGGCACGCGGCCGGCTGGTGTCGGCGTCGCGGGCCGCGGGCTTGGGCGCGCCGATGATGTCGGTCTACCCGAACGTGCAGGACCTGGACGGACTCCGGCGTACGTCGGAGGAAGGCCGGGCGCTCGGGTTCGTCGGGCGTACGGCGATCCACCCGCGGCAGCTCGCCACGATCGTCGAGGCGTTCACCCCGTCGGCGATCCAGGTCGCCGAGGCGGAGGCGCTGCTGGCGGCCGTCGAGAAGGCGGATGTCGCCCGCGGCGGCGTGATCGTGCTCCCCGACGGACGCATGGTCGACCCCGCCATGGTCGGCCGCGCCCGCGAGCTCACCACCCTCATGCAAGAGATCGAAGCCCGGTCAAGTTAGGCTCAAGTTATGCTGCCGCGCAGTGTTGATGCCGTGGTGATCGGTTCGGGGCCGAACGGGCTGGTGAGCGCGATCACGCTTGCCGACGCGGGCTGGGACGTGCTGGTCCTGGAAGCCGCCGACACGTTCGGCGGTGCCGTCCGGTCGACCGAGGACGGCGGCTGGATCAGCGATCGTTTCAGTTCGAACTACCCGCTCGGGGTCGCGTCACCGGTGCTCCGGGCGCTGGAGCTCGAGAAGTTCGGCCTGAAATGGGCGCATGCGCCGCTCCCGCTCGTCCACCTGCTCGACTCCGACGGCGCCTCGGCCGCGATCCACCCGGATCCGGAGGACACCGCGAAGTCGCTCGGCGCCGAGCATCCGGGCGACGGTGACGCGTGGTTGCGCCTGTACCAGCAGTACGTGTCGGTCCGGGAGCCGCTGCTGAACGCGCTGCTCACCACCTGGCCGCCGATCGGGCCGGGGCTGAAACTGGCCCGGAAGCTCGGTTCGGCGGGGGAGCTGCTGCGGTTCGCGCGGTTCATGGCGATGCCGATGCACCGGATGGGCCAGGAGTTGTTCGAGGGGCGGCACGGTCCGGCGATCATCGCCGGGAACTCGCTGCACGCGGACGCGCCGTTGTCCGGCAGCGTCAGCGGGACGATGGGCTGGCTGCTCGCGATGCTGGCCCAGGACGTTGGCTTCCCGGTCGTGGCCGGTGGGTCCTCGGCGTTCTCGGGCGCGATGGTACGGCGGGCTCAGCGCGCGGGCGCGTTGCTTGTCCCGGGTACGCCGGTGACCGGTCTCGAGGTGTCCGCGGGCCGAGTGACCGCCGTACACACGGCGTCCGGCGAGACCGTGACCGTCGAGCGCGCTGTCGTCGCGGACACCTCCGCGCCGGCGCTGTACGGCGAACTGTTGCCGCAGGCCCTCATTCCGAGTGGGCTGCGGCGGGACCTGGACGAGCGGTTCGAGTGGGACTATCCGACGGTCAAGTTGAACTTCCGGCTGAGCGGACCGATCCCGTGGAAGTCGTTGGAGGCACGTTCCGCGGGCGTCGTACACCTCGGCGGTACGGCGGACGACCTCGTGCACCTGTCCGCCGATCTCGACACCGGGCGGGTGCCGTCGCAGCCGTTCCTGTTGATCGGCCAGACCACGAAGGCGGACCCGACCCGCTCGCCGGACGGCACCGAGGCGGTCTGGGCGTACGCGCACCTGCCGCGCGGGATCGCCGACGACGCCTCGGCCGAGAAGCTGGCCGGCCGGATGGAACGCGCGATCGAACGGTTCGCCCCCGGCTTCGGCGACCTCGTCGTCGACCGCGACCTGCAGCGTCCGTCGTCGCTGGAGTCCGGGAACGCGTCGCTCGGCCTCGGCGCGGTCGGCGGCGGCACGATGCAACTCCACCAGCAACTGGTCTTCCGCCCGACGATCGGCCTCGGCAGCGCCCGCACCTTCGTCGAAGGCCTGTACCTGGGCAGCTCCGCCATCCACCCCGGCGGCGGCGTCCACGGAGCCTGCGGCCACCTAGCCGCCCGAACCGCCCTCCGCGACACCTCCCTCCTAGGCCCCCTGACCCGAAAACTCCCAACAGCAACCCTCCGCCACCTGCAGCGGTGACCCCCTCCCTCACCACAACCCACCCGCCCAATTTCCCTGGCTGACCCACGAATTTGGCTGGTCAACCCATGAAGTTGTGCCTTTGCCACTCATATTCAGGGTGGCAAACCCCGAACGTCATGGGTTGACCAGGCAAATTGGTGGGTGGGCCAGCCAAATGGGGTGAGGTGGTTAGGGTCGGAGGGTGCGGATGGATGAGGCGACATGCCGGGCTCGGGTGGCGGCGGCTCGGGTTGGGCGGTTGGCGACTGTGGGGGCGGATCTGCGTCCGCACATCGTGCCGGTGACGTACGCCGTACACGGGGACGAACTGTTCGTCGCCGTCGACCAGAAGCCGAAGACGACGACTGCGTTGAAGCGGCTGCGGAACATCGCGGTGCACGAGCAGGTCGCCGTACTGGTGGACGAGTACGACGAGGACTGGACGCATCTGTGGTGGGTCCGGGTCGACGGGGTCGCGCGCGTGGTGCCCGAGCACGCGGCGGCGGTCGAGTTGCTGGTGGCGAAGTACCCGCAGTACGAGGCCGACCCGCCGCAAGGCCCGGTGATCGTGATCCAGGTCGACGGGTGGTCTGGGTGGTCGTTCAGCTGACGCGTAGGGTGGCCGGGGTGGACGAGGGCGTGGGTGTGGAGGGGCTGCTGCGGGAGCTCGCGCCGCAGGTGCTGGGGTTTCTGGCTCGGCGGCACGGGCAGTTCGATCTGTGTGAGGACGCCGTACAGGAGGCGTTGCTGGCGGCGGCGACGCAGTGGCCGGTGGACGGCGTACCGGGGAATCCGCGGGGGTGGCTGATCACCGTCGCGACTCGGCGGCTCACCGACGCCTTCCGGAGCGAGAATGCGCGGCGGCGGCGCGAGGACAACGTCGCGGCGATGGCCGGTCCCGAGGAGCTGGTTTCGCCTGGCGCTGACGTGGACGAGGCACCGGACACCGACGACACGTTGACGTTGCTGTTCCTGTGCTGCCACCCGGCGGTAACGCCCGCCTCACAGGTCGCGTTGACCTTGCGAGCGGTCGGCGGTCTGACCACCGCGGAGATCGCGCGGGCGTTCATGGTGCCGGAGGCAACGATGGCGCCGCGGATCAGCCGGGCGAAGAAGAGCATCAAGGCGGCGGGCAGCCGGTTCGTGATGCCGCCCGAGCCGGAGCGGGCCGAGCGGCAACGCGTCGTACTGCAGGTGCTGTACCTGATCTTCAACGAGGGCTACACGGCCAGCTCGGGAGAGGAGTTGCAGCGGGTCGAGCTGACGACCGAGGCGATCCGTCTGACGCGGATGCTGCGCGCCGCACTGCCCGACGACGGTGAGGTCGCGGGGCTGCTGGCGTTGATGTTGCTGACCGACTCACGTCGCGCCGCGCGGACGACCGCGGACGGTGGCCTGGTGCCGATCGACGAGCAGGACCGGTCGTTGTGGGACCGCGCGCAGATTATCGAAGGCGCCGACCTGATCCTGCACACGCTGCAGCAGGGCACGGTCGGGTCGTACCAGTTGCAGGCCGCGATCGCCGCCGTTCATGCCGAGGCGCCGAGCGCGGACGAGACCGACTGGCGGCAGATCCTCGCGTTGTACCTGCTGCTCGAGAAGCTCGCGCCGAACCCGATGGTGACGCTCAACCGCGCGATCGCGCTCGCCCAGGTCGAGGGTCCGCAAGCGGGGCTCGACCTGCTCGCGACGCTCGAGGACGACAAGAACATCACCGAGACCCATCGGCTGGACGCGGTCCGTGCGCACCTGTACGAGCGCGCGGGGGAGCGGGCCAAGGCACACGAGCATTACCTGGCCGCGGCCCGCCGTACGACGAGCCTCCCGGAACAGCGCTACCTGCAGGCGAAGGCCGACGCGGTCACGGGATGAGTCGGTAGAAGCGGAACAGCGAGGTGTGGAACGGGAGGATCTGCATCTCCTGGAATCCTGCCTCGGTGGCGTACCGGCGGAGCGTCGCCGGCCGCATCACAGCGCCGGTCGCGGCCGACTCGGGATCGCCCATCGCGTCCGGCAGACAGGACATCAGGCTCCAGCCGTAGTGGTACCGCTCAAGCTCCGAGGCCGGGGCGGTGAACTCGTCCTCGACCAGTTCGTCGAGGATCAGGACCGAACCGCCTGGCGCCAGCAGTTGCCGTGCGCTCCGCAACGCGTCGACGGGTCGCGGTATGTCGTGCATTGCCTCCAGGATCGTCACCAGGTCGAACCCGCCGCTCTGTGAGGCCTCGGACGCGTTCGCGACCGAGTAACTGACCCGATCGCTCAGTCCTGCCTCGAGTGCATGCCGGGTCGCTGCGGCGATGGCGTCCTCGTCGAGGTCGAGACCGTGCACGGTGATGCGTGGATAGGCCTGGGCCATCGCGATCGAGGACCAGCCGGTGCCGCAGGCGAAGTCGGCGACCCGGGCCGGTGGGTCGGCGCGGAGTCGCTCGTCGATCTCGGGAATGGCGGGGAGCCACTGTTTGCCGAGCAGGTTCAGGTACGTCGGCCTGTTGAACTCCGCCCGTCCTTCGGGCTCCCACGGCTGATGCGGCGGCGCATCGCCGGTGCGGTACGCCTCGACCAGGTCGGGCAGCATCCGGGCGGCCCGGGCGAGCTCGACTCCCTTGTAGCCGTGGTAGTCGACGTGGTCCGGATCAGCCAGCACCGGAACGTGCTCGGGCGGCAGGGTGTAGCGCCGTACGGTGGGATCCGCGGTGACGTCGTCGACGTCGACGAGTCCGCTGGCGGCGTGGTGCTCCAGCCATTCGCGGATGTAGCGCTCGTTGGTGCCGGTGCGGTCGGCCAGTTCGACCGACGTAGCCGGACCCTGCTGAGCGAGCGACTGGTACAGGCCCAGGCGCTCGCCGAGGTAGATGGAGTAGAGCTCGAGCGCCGCTCCGGCGTTCCGGAAGATCCGCTCGACAAGTGCGTTGGTCCGGTCCATGAACGGATCGTACTGACGTCAGGTGAGGCTGACCCGCCTACCGGTCTCGTGGGATTCGATGGCGGCGTGGGCGAGTGCGAGCGCACGTCGGCCGGCGCGGGCGTGCACGGGTGGTTGGTCGCCGGCGCGGAGTGCGGTGAGCAGCGCGTCGACGTGGCGGTCGAAGGTGCCCGCGAAGTTGCGGGCCTCGTCGTCGAAGTACGTCGAATGCCAGCGCTGCTCGACCGGGTCGCCGGCCTTGGAGAACGTCAGCGCGCGGACGGTGTCGTGGATGACGAGGCGGCCCTTCGTGCCGTTGATCTCGATGCGCTGGGTGTCGGGGTAGGCGTACGACGAGTCGTACGTGCCGAGCATCGTGCCGACCGCGCGGTTCTCGAAGTCGAGGGCGAGCGCGAGCGTGCTGAACGCGCCGTACGTCTTGTCGGTCAGGTGCGCGGAGACCGCGGAGATCGGGCCGACGAGGTGTTCGAGCATGTCGAAGCCGTGGCACTGCGTCTCGATCAGGTTGGCGTGCGGGGAGCGTGCCGAGGTTCGCCTCGCCGCCGAAGCGCCAGGTCGCGAAGATCAGGTCGCCCAGTTCGCCGGCGTCGATGAGGGCCTTCGCGCGTTGTACCGGTTCGGCGTACCGGTGGTTGAAGTTGATCGCGAAGAAGCGGTCGCCGGCTTCGGCGAGCAGCGTGTCCGCCTCGGCGAGGTCGAAGACGAGCGGCTTCTCGACCAGCAGCGGTACGCCGGTACGCACAAGCTTCAGCGTGACGTCGTAGTGGTCCTCGTTCGGCAGGCAGACCGTGATGAGCTCCGGGCGCTCGGTGCTCAGCATCTCGTCGAGATCGGTGTACGGCGTCGCGCCGTACCTCTCGGCCCGGGCCTGGGTCCGCGCCGGGGTGCGGCCGCAGACCGCCACGAGTTCGGTGTCCTCGCGGCGGGAGAAGATGCGCGCGTGGTGCTCGCCCCAGCCGCCGGCGCCGACCACCGCGACCCTCATGCGGCACCGTCCTGCGTGACTACGACCTTGCCCGTTTCGCCAGCCATGAACAGGCGGAAGGCCTCGGCGATGTCGGCGACCGGGAAGCGGTGGCTGATCACGCGTCCGATGAGCTCCTGGTGTTCCTGGAGGAGCGCGAGGTTGCCCGGCATCTCGTCGTACCGGAAGTACTCGCTGCCGAGGACGGCGTGCTCGGGGCTGATCAGGTCGCGGGACACATCGAGCGTTATGGCCTCGCCGTGGCCGACGCAGATCAGGGCGCCGCGCTGGCTGAGGATGTCGAGTGCCGCGCGGCGGGCGGACTCCTTGCCGGACGCGTCGAACGCGAGGTCCGGGTGGCCGGCCGCGGTGAGATCGTCGGCGAGCAACGGGATCGCGCCGAACGACTCCGCGAACTCGAGCCGCCAGGTGGAGAAGTCGGAGATGTAGACCGGTACGTCGTACTTGAGCTTGCTCATCACCGTCAGGCCGAGCCCGATCGGTCCGGCGCCGGCGATGTAGACGCTCTCGACGTCCTGCCGGACCAGCGCGGCGCGGCCGAGGGCGTGACTGCTGGTGCCCATCACGTCGAGCAGCATGGTCGCGTTGCCGATCTCGATGTCGTCGGTGATCGGGAAGAAGTTGGACTCGTGCACCAGTTCGTACGGGCCGTAGCCGCCGTCGTGGGTGAAGCCCATGTCGGCGCGCTTGGCGAAGCACTGGTTGGTCGCGTTGTACTTGCAGCTTCGGCACTCGCCGCAGAAGTCCATCAGGAAGACTGCGCCGCGGGTGCCGACGGGTGTGGTGGTGCCTTCGCCGGTCTGTATGACGGTGCCGGCGGCTTCGTGTCCAGGGACGACGGACGAGCCGTCGTAGTACTGGTGGCGGTCGGTGCCGCAGAGGGCGTTGGCCTGGACGGCGAGGAGGAGCTGGCCGGGTCCGGGATCCGGGTACTCGTGGTCCGCGAACTCGATGGTGCCGGCTCCGGTGAACCTGGGGGCGAGGGCGGTACGCGTCATGGTGCCGGAATTTACTACGTAGCAAATCCTGCCCACAAGGGTTCGCCGGGTCAGCTGGTGGTGCTCTCCCGGACGCGGAGCTCGTAGCCGGCCATCCGGTGCTGCGGGACGTGATCCTCGTCCAGCTGTTCCTCGAGCAGGTCGAGCGCCATGCTCGCGATGTCGTCGAGCAGCGGTGCGACCGTGCTGAGCGACGGCGTGGACAGACCCGCCTCGACGATGTCGTCGAACCCGACCACCGAGACCTGACCCGGTACGTCGATCCCGGCGCGGACCAGCGCGCGGAGGGCGCCGAGCGCGGCAGAGTCATTCATCGCGAAGACCCCGTCCATCGCGAGGATCCCGTCGGGGAGCGCGCTGTCAGCGAGCAACGCGGTCACGGCGTCAGCCGCCGCCGCGGTCGTCCAGTCGCACTCGACGACGAGTTCCGGATCCGGTTCGATCCCGAACTTCTTCAACGCCGCCTGATACCCCTGCCGGCGCAGCTGATACGACCGCCTGGGCCCGTGGTTCGCGCCGAGCAGCAGGATCCGCCGCCGTCCGGCGTCGAGAAGATGGCTAACGGCTGCCTGGGCGGCCTCCCGGTTCTTGATGCCGACGTGGTCGATCGCGCTGCCCGGCTCACGGTCGCCGATCAGGACCACCGGGTGGGTGCTGCGCTGATCGGTGCGGCCGAGGGAGACCGCGCTCATGATCACGCCGTCGGTGAGGATCTCGCCCCCACCGCGGAGCAACTCCAGTTCGGTCTCGTGGCGGCCGCCGGTGGTCTCGACGAGAACGGTCGTAGAGCGCTCTCTCGCGGCGGAAACGACCGCCTCGGCGAGGTCTGCGAAGTACCGCTCGCGGAAGGTCGGCACGGCCAGCGTCACGGTGCCGGTCCGGCCGGTGCGCAGCCGGCGGGCGGCGGTGTTCGGGCGGTAGCCGAGGGCGTCGAGGCTGGCCTGGACGCGGGCGCGGGTCGCGGGGGAGACGTGGACGTAGTTGTTCACCACGTTCGAGACGGTCCGCTGCGAGACACCCGCGTGCCGGGCCACGTCGGACATGCTGACCGCCACCGCTGCGCTCCTTCTGAGTCGGGGTGCGTCAGGCTACCAACGAGAAAGCGTGACCTGAGTTGTAACTTCGGTTTACAGTAGCGGCATGAGCATTCAGGAGCGGACGCGCGGGCGGCGGGACGCGATCGGCGTCGGGGTCGCCCTGCTGAACCGGCTGGCCCAGTGGCGGGCGATCGACCGGCTCGGGCTGCGGAAACCGGCCGAGCGGGCGGTGTTCGAGGCGACCAAGACCGGATTCCGGACGGCGGGAGCGCTCTCCCGGCGTTTCTCGGCGGCATCGAAGCTGGCCGCGCCGTCCCGGCTGCCCGCGGCGAAGGGGACCGGGCGGTTCGACCTGACACCGACCGAGGACCAGCAGATGATGGTCGACGTCGTCCGCTCGTTCGCCGGCGACGTCCTGCGTCCCGCTGCCGCCGCCGCGGACACCGCCTGCGTCACGGACCCCAAGATCCTGGAGTCGTCGGCCGAGCTCGGGCTGAGCCTGATCGAGGTCCCGGAGGAGCTCGGCGGCATCGTCACCGAGCGGTCCGCGATGACCGGCGTCCTGGTCGCCGAGGCGCTCGCCCACGGCGATATGGGTCAGGCGGTCGCGTGTTTGGCGCCGTCCGCGGTGAGTACGGCGATCTCGCTGTGGGGCGACGAGACGCAGCAGGCGACGTACCTGCCCGCCTTCACCGGCGAGTCGGTGCCGGCGGCGGCGCTCGCGCTGCTCGAGCCACGGCCGTTGTTCGATCCTTTCGAGCTGCAGACGCGGTTCACCGGTGGGCTGCTGAACGGCGTGAAGTCGTTGGTGCCGCGGGCCGCCGAGGCGGAGCTGTTCGTGATTGGCGCGCAGACCGACGCCGGGCCGCGGTTGTTCGTGGTCGAGCCGGACCATCCAGGCGTGACGATCGAGGCCGAGCCGTCGATGGGGCTGCGGGCCGCTTCGTTGAGCCGCGTGATTCTCACTGACGTCCCCGCTGTCCCGCTCGGATCGGTGGAGGACTACGCCGAGTGCGTGCGGCTGTCACGCCTCGGGTGGTGCGCGCTGTCGTTGGGTACGGCGCGGGCAGTGCTCGACTACGTCACGCCGTACGTCAACGAACGCACGGCCTTCGGTGAGCCGATCAGCCATCGGCAGTCGGTGGCGTTCATGGTCGCCAACATCGGGATCGAGCTCGAGGGCATGAAGCTGGTGACGTACCGGGCCGGATCGCGTGCCTCGCAGGGTCTCCCGTTCGCGCGGGAGGCGGCGTTGGCGCGGCGGCTGTGTGTCGAGAAGGGCATGCAGATCGGGACCGACGGCGTACAGCTGCTCGGCGGGCACGGGTTCGTGAAGGAACATCCGGTGGAGCGGTGGTACCGCGACCTGCGGGCGATCGGCGTGATGGAAGGTGCGGTGCTGGTCTGATGATCAACCTCGAGACTCCTCGCAAGTTCAGGGCCTTCGTCAACCAGGCGCACCAGGTGGCGGCCGAGATGCTGCGGCCGAACTCGCGCCGGTACGACCTGGCCGAGCACGAGTACCCGGTCGAGCTGGACATGCTCGCCGCGATGGTCGACGGATTAGGTGCCTCGGGCACCGGTTCCGGCGCGGGCGCTTCCGGCGTACGGCGTACTGCTGCCGCCTCGGACGGCATGGACGGCGTCGTGAATGGGTCGAACTTGTCGTCGGTGCTGTCGATCATGGAGATGTGCTGGGGTGATGTCGGCCTGCTGCTGTCGATGCCGCGCCAGGGCCTCGGCAACTCGGCGATCGCGTCCGTCGCGTCGGACGAACAGTTGCGGCGCTTCGACGGTGTGTGGGCCGCGATGGCGATCACCGAACCGGGATGCGGCTCGGACTCGGCCAGCATCCAGACCACCGCGCGACCCGACGGCGACGCTTACGTGTTGGACGGCGAGAAGATCTTCGTCACCGCCGGCGGCCGCTGCGACGCCGTCGTCGTCTGGGCGACACTCGACAAGTCGCTCGGCCGGGCCGCGATCAAGTCGTTCGTGGTCATGAAGGACACGCCCGGCATGACCGTCGAACGCCTGGAGCACAAGCTCGGCATCCGCGCCTCCGACACCGCGACGATCCGCTTCGAGAACTGCCGCGTGCCGGTGGAGAATCTCCTCGGCACCGCGGACATCGACAAGGGCTTCGCGGGTGTCATGCAGACCTTCGACAACACCCGCCCGCTGGTCGCCGCGATGGCGGTCGGCTGCGCCCGTGCGTCGCTCGAACTCACGCGGGAGCTGTTGTCCGAAGCCGGCGTACAGATCGACTACGACCGCCCCGTCCATCTCCAGTCCGCCGCGGCCGCGACGTACCTCGCCATGGAAGCCGACTGGGAGGCCGCCTATCTCCTCACCCTCCAGGCCGCCTGGATGGCCGACAACGGCCAACCCAACTCCCTCCAAGCCTCCATGGCCAAAGCCAAAGCCGGCCGCACCGCCAACGACATAACCCTCCGCTGCGTAGAACTAACGGGTTCCCTCGGCTACTCCGAACACCACCTCCTCGAAAAATGGTCCCGAGACAGCAAAATCCTCGACATCTTCGAAGGCACCCAACAAATCCAACAACTAATCGTCGCCCGCCGCCTCCTGGGAAAGTCCTCGGCCGAGCTGAAATAGCCTTGTTTGCAAGGACTTCCTGCCCTTTCTGGATCTGCGGCTAGAGCAGTCCCGGGCCCGGGTCGGGAGGCTCGAACTCCGGGCCGATGTCTGTCCTGGTCCGTGACTGGTCCGTCAGCCGCCGCGTAAGTCGCGTCAGCCGGCGGTCGACAGCCTGCCGGGCGCGGTCGTACGACGACGGCAGCATGTGGGTGTACATCTGGAGCGTGAAACCTGGATCGTGGTGACCGAGGTACTCGGAGAGCTCCTTGATGTTCACGCCGTCCGCGAGGGTGATGCTGGCGAAGTAGTGACGCAGCGCGTGCAGCCCAGTTGTGCGGTCGGTCTTGAACCGCCGGCGACCACGGCTGTCTTTGTACGGCGGTGGGATCACACCGACTGCCGCGAGAGCAGGCTTCCACACCAGCTCGTCATGCAGACGCGCCGTCAGGTGTCGGCCATCTGGCCAGCTGAAGATCAAGTCATGCTCCTGGATGTCGCCGTCGACCTCCTCCCACGGCAGCGAGATACTGATCGCTCCGAAACGCTCGATATGGTTCTTGACCACTTTCGCGAGTACGGGTGCCATCGGAACGAAACGCTCCTTGTCGTTCTTGGGAAGCGCAAAGACGAATTCCTTCCCCAGGCGCTTCACCTGACGCCGGACTCTGATGAGCATCAGGCTGAAGTCGAAGTCGTCGACTGAGAGCCCGAACAGCTCACCCTGCCGCAGACCGGCTGCTGACGCGATCGTCGGAAGCAGCGCCGCCGGTACGATCGGCCGAAACCCACCGGTCCGGCTTGTCGAGACACTCGGCGGTCGAGTTGTCGCTACGGCGGCTCGCCTGATCGGGGCCACAGAGAGGCACTTGCCAACGCCGCAGGTGCTACCTGGCAAGTTGAGAGCCAAGCCGATGTCTCTCGACACGGAAGACCGAGAATTCGACCGCGGCTTGTGAGTGTTCCTGGATTCGCCGAGCGCTGAGAGGTGGCTGCGGGCGTAGCCTCAGAGGGCAGTGTGCGAGTGGCAGTGACCGTGAGCAGCAGTTCGTGGCCTGCAGGCAGCGTGCATTGCCGATGAGAGGGAAGCTGATGGACGAGCTACCCACACCTTCAGTGCGGTCTGATGATTCAGGTAGAGCCGATGAGCGGGAGCACGACGCTGACTTGAGAGAGGCGGCGTTGGACACCCGTGAGAGAGCCGTCGAGGCCGGGGAGTCTGCGCAGGCGGGCCGTGACCAGGCGAATCAAGCCATCCTTGAGGCCGCCGACAAGCGCGACAGGGCGGCTGACGTCCGCGACGCGGTCGCCGATGAGCGCGACAGGGCTGCCAGCCTCGACTCATTTCTTCGTGACGCGAACTACAGCCCTGGACACAAGGCACGGATGTCGGCGGGTATGGACCGGATGGATTCGAAGGACGACCGACTCTCGGCCGCCGATGACCGCAGCAATCTGACCCGAGATGACCTGGTGAGGCCAGAGCCCGACGATGACTAGCCTCAGTGGCCGAACACGTCAGGCGGTCGGGGATCGCCGGCCTCCCGTGCAGTTGTCCCGGCTCTGGCTTTGGCTTTCAGTGACCGCGGCAGTGCTCGCAGCAGCGGGCAGTGTCGCGGGGTTGTCAGCCCCGGCAGCATCTACGACCAAGAGACGGCCGCGCTTGCTGATGCGTCCACCGCGCAGGACATCGTCAACCTCTTCCTGGTCGCGCCGCTAACGGCCGTGCTTGGGGTGTTGGCGTCGCGCGGATCCTTGCGGGCCTACCTGTGTTGGCTGGGTTTTGTGGCGTTCACCGTCTACAACTATGCGATTTACGCGTTCTCGATTCACTTCGGACCGCTGTTTCTGGTGTGGGTCTCAGTGCTCGGTCTGTCGCTGTTCGCGATGATCGGCGGCTTGGCGACGCTGGACGCCGCATCCGTGAAAGAACAGTTCCGGGATCGGGGAGAGCCGCTGTCAGCCTGGCCTTCTTTCTTCCTGCGGCCATGGCCAGTGGGGTCCTGTTACTGCGTCGGCACCCCGTCGGCTACGCCACGGTTCCCGCTCAGCTCAGCTGGGTTGTACTGACGTGCCTGCCGATTCTGGTCGGTCCGTTTGTGGCCGACAGCCGAGGCCACGAACCTGGCTGGACGGTCATGGCGCCCTTGGGTGTTCTGTTCGTCATCGCGCTCATGGCTTTGGTGCTCCTTCTGCGGAGCGCCAGTGTGAGCCCTGCGGCAGGTGCGGTTGAGGTCCGGTGATGCGAGAGGTCGTGTGGTGCTGTTTCTTGCTGGCCTTCGCCCTCAGTTGGGCGTGGTGGCTTCCGATGCTCGTGCAACCTAACCAGCCGCAGTCGCTGCGGCGATGCGAACGTCGTCCATGAGGACGGCGAAGCGGCCGGGCTCGTCGAACGGCGGGGTGTGTCCTGAGTTCTCGAAGACCACGTACTTCTTGCTGGGTGCCGAGATGAGGTTGAACCACTCACGCGCCAGGGTCTCGCGGCCGGCGGCCTCGTGGCTGCCCTCCACGACGTAGACCGGGACGCCGAGGCGCGGCACGTCGACACGGAAGTCGCTGTTGCTGAGCTGGGGGTAGAGCACGTTGAACGTCTCCGCGATCGCGGCCATACCGCGAAGCTGCTCGATGAGCGTGTACTCCCCGGCAAACAGGCTGGCCGGGTACTCCGCGGCGGCGTTGTAGTCCTCGCCATGCTCGAAGTCCATCCACTTCGCATTCGAGGCGATCGCGACGGGATAGTCGAGTGTGTCGGCGTACGGCGGCTCGCCGAGCTGACGCAGTGTGTCGGCCGTGCCGTCATCACCGCGGGCCACTGCGTCGGCCAGGCTTTCGGCGTACATCAGCTTGTCGGTCTCGAACGGGTCCACCATCTGACCGGTCCCGACGTAGGCGTGGAACAGCTCAGGTGAGCGCTGCACCGCGAGCGTGCCGATGATGGTGCCCCATGAGCTCCCTACCAGGTAGATCTTCTGCTCGTCGAAGCGGTCGCGCAGATAGTTGGTGACCGCCAAGGTGTCGTCGACCATCTGCTCCACGGTGAGGGTCGAGCGTGGCTCGAGCGCGTCGTAGGACTTGCCGGTGCCGCGTTGGTCCCAGGTGGCGACGACGAAGTTCTGTTCCAGGTCCTCACCGGAATTGCGGATTCGGCCGAGTGCGGTCCCGCCGGGACCCCCTTCGAGGAACAGGAGCACGGGGGACTGCGCGGAGACGCCACGCAGCATGATCGACTGGTCGTGTCCCCCGATCTGCACATCGACGAGCTCGGCGACGCTGCCCGTCAGTGGTTCCCCGTCCTCCCCGAGGATCGCTTCGGTGGAGGCCGGCCGCAGGATGCCAGCAACCAGCGCGACGACGGCCAGAGTGGGAAGGGCGAGGAAACCGCGACGCAGCCAGTAGCGTTTGCGGACCGGCTCAACCGGTCCTAGGACCCGCTTCGCCAGCGCGACGCCGTAGACAAGACCCACGACCATCGGCAGCAGCACGAGGAGGGCGTCGACCCCTCGACCGGCGACAAGTGCCATCACGCCGTAAAGGTTGTCGAGACGGATGCCATCGACAGTTGGACCCTGAACACGCATCCGGGCCAGCTCGAAGACGAGCATGAACACCGCCGGCGCCAGCAGCATGGCCCAGCGCGATCGCATCAGCCATCCGGCCGCGAACCCGACCGCAAGCGCCGCCACCACGGTGATGAGCGCCTCAACGGTTGTCACGGGACCCCGGGGAATCAGCCAGCCCGCGACTACGCCCGCCATCCCGGCGACTGCCCCCGCTTCTAACGCTCGAGTGCGCGTTTGGGCGGGACTGAGATTGTCGAACCCTTCTTTGCGGACGTGCATCTTCGCCTCCGTGGGCCTCATGTCGGAACGCGATCCCAACTCCTTCACCGTCGCCCCGCCCCGGTATGGCGCGTAGAGGCGAAAGCCTCGCGAACGGAGGCACAACGGAGGAGTCGGCGATATCCGCGACATGCGGGTGCCTGGTCGGCGAACAGCAACGCAATCATGCCGCCTGCCGACGTGGAGCGCGTCCTTGGCTCGCATCATGATCACATCGGTATGGCGGCGTCCGGCGACCGGCTCCACCAAGTGTTTGTCAGCGGCCTAGGAGCTTGTCGAGCCAGCTGCCGCCCTGGCGCTCGGCCTTCGGGTGGCCGGGGCACCACAGGTCGGCAGGAACGGTCGCCTTGACTTGTGCGACGTGCTGCCCGCAGCCGGCCCAGGTGGTCTTGGAACAGGTCTTGCAGGTGACGGGTCGGCACATGCTGCTTTCTCCTTGTTTGCGCTCGGGTGTACGACGTCAGGCTTGCGGGCGGATGAGTTGAAGGCCGGCCATTGCGGCGTTGTCGAACTGGTCGTCGACGGCGACCAGGGTGCGGCCGGCGGCGTGCAGGAATGCGGCGGCGATGGAGGCGCGGTATCCGGCGGCGCAGTGGATCCACAGCTCGCCGGATGGGATGTCATTGAGTCGGCGTGGCAGGTCGTGGATGGGGATGTTGACTGCTCCCTCGATCCGGACGGCGAGGTGCTCCTCGGTACGGCGTACGTCCAATACGACGACGTCGCGGTGATGCCGGACGAGCTCGAGGTCGGCGAAGGTGGCGGTCGGGAAGGAGACGGGTGTGTCAAGGCTCCACTGTTCGGGTCCGCCGGTGGCGTACGCGGCGGGGCGGTCGATGCCGATGCGCACCAGTTCGCGCTGGGCCAGCGCGACGTCGGCGGCGGTTTCGCCGAGCAAGGTTAGTGGCGTTCCCCAGGTGATCAGCCAGCCGAGGTAGGTGGAGAAGGCGCCGTCGAGTCCGAAGTTCAGCGTGCCGGGTGCGTGGCCGGCCGCGAAGGCGGTGCGGGTCCGGAGATCGACGACCCATTCGCCGGCCTCGATGCGGCGGCGCAGTTCAGCGGCATCAGCAGGTTCGGGGAGCGATAGATCAGGAGCAACGGGTCCGGCGGAGTTCGCGGGCGCCATGTGTGCGTAGTAGGCCGGCCACGCGCCGAGACCGTCCACCAGGTTGCGTACGTAGTCCTCTTCGTCCTCGGTCAGGACGGGATTGGAGCGCTTCTCCTGCCCGATGGTCGATGCGGCGGCCTTGGACTGCGTTGCCGAGCAGAACGAGCCGAAACCGTGGGTGGGGTAGACCTCCGTCTCGTCCGGAAGTGCCTGGGCGAGTCTGTGCGCGGAATGATGCTGATGACGTACCAGTGCGTTGGTGTGATCCGGGCCGAGGAGATCAGGGCGTCCGGTCGCGCCGTACAGCAGGGAGCCGCCGGTGAAGACGGCGACGGGCTGGTCGTTGTCGGTCAGGGCGTAGGACAGGTGCGTGAAGGTGTGGCCGGGGGTGTGGATCGCGCGGAGCCGCATGCGGTCGCCGATCTGGATGGTGTCGCCGTCGTGCAGCGGGGTGCGGTCGAACGAGACGTTGTCGTCGGCGTTGACCAGGTACGCAGCGCCTGTGGCCTGGGCGAGTGCGAAGCCGCCGGTGACATAGTCGTTGTGGATGTGGGTCTCGAAGACCTGGGTCAGGCGTACGGCATCGGTTGTGAGGATCTCCAGGATCCGGTCGATGTCGCGTTGCGGGTCGATCACGAACGCCACCTCGCCGTCGTGGACGAGGTAGCTGCGATCACCGAGCGATACCGTCTCGATGGTGCGGACGGTCAGGCTCGTGGCGGACAGAGAGCTGTGGTCGGTCATCGCGTCCTCACTTTGTATCCCCCTAGGGGGTTCGTCATCCAGACGGTAACACATCCCCCCGGGGGGATGTAGGATCGGTGGCGGCGACGCTGATCTGGCACGCCATCGACTCAACGGGAAGGGCTTCGATGGACTTCGAGCCGGACGAGATCAAGCCGATCGTCACCCGGATGAAACGCGCTCATGGGCATCTGGGCAGCGTGATCCGGATGATGGAGGAGGGCGCAGACTGCGAGTCGGTGCTGACTCAGTTGGCCGCTGTGAACAAGGCACTGTCGCGGGCCGGGTATGCGATCGTCAGCACCGGCCTGCAGCACTGCCTCACCGACGAGAACAGCGACGTCGACGCCGCGAAGATGGAGAAGCTCTTCCTGGCCCTGGCTTGAATCAAGGACCTGCGTCAGGTGACGCCGGCAGGGACCCGTTATCGGTCGAGTTGGAGGCGCTGCCAGCTGTGCAGGGTCAGGGCGACGCCGAGTGCGACGACTGGTAGCACGAGGGGAGCTGGACGGGTGTGACGGCGATGTCGGTGTTGATGGCCCAGAGTGCGGGTGCGGCGAAGGGGAGCCAGCCGCCGCTGCCGGCGATGACGCTCACCTGGGACGCGACGAGGATGGCGATGGTGGTTCCGATTCCGGCGAGCACGGATCGGCCGAGGGTTGCTGCCCAGGCGGCCGGGGTGGCGATGATGATGCTGAAGACCGAGAGGCCGAACTGTCTGCCGATCGCCGGTACGGCGTCGGCCGGGATGGGGCCGAGCCCGCTGGCGAGGCCGAGGACGATCAGGGCGAGCAGCAGGGCGAGGGCGGAGAATTCGCGAAGCTCTCGCCGTTCGGTCACACCACCGCGATGCCGCTGTCCAGCATCACGGCGCTGCCCCTCGTCGTCCTGACCGCAATTGCCGCCGTACTGACGGTTGCCGGAGGCATCAGCTTCCGCCGCCGCGACCTCGACCTGTCCTGAATCCGCCAGGCTGTCAGGTGCCGGAGCGGGAGGCTCCGAGGGTGGCCTGTGCCTTCTCCACCGCCGTTGTCGTGGCGCCTTCGATGTCCTCGGGCAGCCCGTTGATCACGGTGACGGCCACGACGACGTCGTTGACGGCTGCGGTGACCATGGTGACTTCGAAGCCCTGCAGCGAGCCGGCGGTCGCGGTGAAGCGGACGGCGACCGGGTTGGGTGCCGCGGTATCGGCCGACGACCAGCACTTCGGGCATCTGCAGGGTGCCTGTGACGGCGCCGACGATTGCGTCCACTGTGTCGCGGTGCTTGACCTTTTAGAGGGCTGGATTCTGCGTCGTGCACTGTGGCGCTGAGGGGCTATTCGGCAGGTGCGCGACACGTCCGTGGAGTGCTTGGAGCATGGCTGCGTCATCGTTCGGCCGCATGTCTTCAGGCGACAGTGAGACGTCGCAGGGCTCGTGTGATACCAAATCGCTGTCTCGCAGGACTAGGTCCCAACGGACAGATCGACGCCTGGGCCTCAGGTGTGCCAGTTCGCCGTCTCGTGAGTCACGAAACCAAGGAAATTGCAGCTTGTTGCAATCACTTCCCCATGGACGCTGGTCGCCGGAGGGTGGTGCCAGTGAATGCAGTACGGCGTGAGGTCGAATTTGGGACACGGATTCTATGTCCTTGCGGCTGGCCATACCGGGGGAAGCTGGCCAACACAATCGTTGTCTAAGAAGTGCCAGAGGGAAGCATGCGAAAAGCTGGTGCATCGGCAATTGCTCTTGTCTTGTGCGTCGCGGTAGGTGGTGTTCCAGCGATGGCGGCCGATAAACCACCGCCGATTCAGACTACGGACACAACTGATCAAGCCACGTTGCGTAGTGGAAGATCTTTTGAAAAGATCCGCGGATCGATCCCGGCCGACACATATGGGGGCGCTTATCTCGATCGGAACTCGGGTGCGTTGCGTGTCATGGTCACCAGGCTGCCGCAGCTTCCCAAACTGGATCCGCAGACTGACGCTCCGGTGGAACTGGTGCCGGTGCAGTACTCGTTGGAGTACCTCGAACGGCGGATGACTGAGGTCTTCGCCGCGGCGGGTCAACTGAGCGACGCCGCCTCTCGAATCGTCACCATCGACGCCAATGAAACGAAGAACACGCTGGAGGTGGGGGTGGATGGCCCGATCACTTCCACGCTGCGGGACCGCATCGCGCGAATCGCTCCTGACACTCCACTCGAGCTGGTGTCCGGGCCCCCGTTCGATTCAGGTTCAGGTGAGTCCCCCGCCCTCGTGAGCCGCGTCGACGACGAACCGGCGTGGGCTTCGGGATCGTTCATCTACAGTGAAGCCAACGCCATTAACGGCCTTCCCGGGCACTGCACCTCCGGGCCCGGCGTGAAGATCGGAGCGTCGAAGTACATGCTGACGGCGGCTCACTGTGCGGCCAACACGGGCCAGCTGATCCGGCAGGGGAACGCCAACGTCGCTGGTACGCTGCAGTCGGTTGGGACCGTGGCGAACAGGTCGGGCTATCCGAATCTCGATGCGATGCTCGTCAACGGCACCACGGGGCCCACAATGTTTCGCTCCTGGTACGGCGTCGTCGCCGTGAGCTCGTTGCCCTGGGAGAGCCTGACAGGCCAGTCGGTATGCACGGGCGGCGCGTTCTCGGGCGAGAGGTGCAACATCAAGGTCTATGGGACCAATTTCTGCGACACGCGCCCTGGATGGAATAATTGCGGCCTGACCTTAGCCATCCGCGAGGATGGAGCGAATGCCGCAGGACAAGGTGACAGTGGGGGTCCTGTCTACATACTGGCACCGGGGACACGGTATAGCGGAATTGTGACGGCGGGGCAGGATTCGGCGTACGGCTTCCCTTGCCCGAACTACCCCGCCGGGCAGCTACCCCGGCGATGTTACTCGCGTATCTACTTCACGAGAATACAGAACACGCTGGGATACTTTGGCGCCTCATTGCTCTGAGGCGACACCCTCGTCATGCAGGCAGCTTGTAGATCTCCCCGGCCCATTCGGGGAGATCTATCTTTCGGTCCCGAGACCCGAGGTGTGCCTTCGCCGATACCATCGGTGACGGCGCGCATCGGGCGCCACCGGCATCCCGGAAATAGCCGCGCCGGCTGCGTGACGACGCGCCGACGGGCGCCCGTTTCAGAGCCAGATGGCGACGAGCACAGGTTCCGACTGAACGCTGCCACTGCTTCGGCACTCGCCGGAACTACCACCGCCGGCGCCACCCAATTCTGTGGATCGGCCTGCCCAACGGGCAACGGGACCGGCGTGACCGGACGGCTGGATGGATCGGGGCAGATGCATGTCGGCAAGAGATGTGTAATCAGCCGTCAGATCCTTGGCACAAACGTTTGCCTGGAGGTGCGGCCAGCCGTGACGTCGGATTGGACAGGCTGCGGCGTCACGCGGGGGCTGAGCCCCCTGCTGGCGAAGATGGCAGCCTGTCGGTATTCAAGACTTACTGGAACCTTTGGATGCTGCCAGCCTGTCTATATGGGTGAAGGGCTCTGAGGGGCAGGTGAGCGATGGCCGGGGACGCGGACTTTAGCGAGTATGTTGCCGCGCGCTGGCCCGGTCTGGTGCGCTCCGCAGTGCTCCTGGGGTGCACGCGCCCCGAGGCCGAGGACCTCGTGCAGACGACCCTCGAACGATGCCTGGTGAAGTGGGGCAAGGTCCGGGAGGCCGACGACCGGGACGCCTACGTGCACCGAGTCTTGATCAATGTCTTCATTTCCGCACGTCGCCGCCGCTGGACCGGCGAGAAGCCAGTATCGGATCCCCCCGAGCGGGCCAGCCGTGATGAGACCGCCGGCGTTGACGACACCGACGCGATGATGCGTGCGCTTGACCGGCTGGGCACCGACCAGCGCACCGCGGTGGTGCTGCGCTACTACGCCCATCTGACCGACCCGCAGATCGCCTCCGTGCTCGGCGTCGCCATCGGAACAGTGAAGAGCCGACTGTCCCGAGCTGTGAAGGTCCTGGCGGAGGACCCAGGCCTGGCAGAACTGCGAGGAACACGATGATCGAATCCAAGCTGACCGAACTCCTCGAACGCGCCGGAAACCGGACAAACGTCGGGCCACCACCGATCGAAGCCATCCGCGCAGGCGTTGCTCGCCGCCGCCGTCGGCGTGCACGGGCACTCTCGGCTGTCGGCGTTGCAGCCGCGGTAGTTGCGGTGGGCGGGACGCTGCTGCTCGCGGGCGGCCCGATCTTCACGAACCCCGCGCCGCCGGCCGCCTCGACACCGCCGGCGAATGCCGCGACGCGACTGGTGGGCATCGGCCACGCCGCCATCGCCGTGCCCGAGCAATGGGGCACGAACCAGCTCGGCTGCGGAACGCCGCAGAAGGACACCGTCATCATCGACGCGGGCCCCCAGAACCTCTGTCTGGTAGATCGCCCCAAAGGTGTCGAGAGCGTACTGGTGCGTAGCGGCAAGCCAATCGGCTTCCGTGCCGACGAGACCTTCCAGCTCGACGGCGTGCGAGCTGAACGTCAGCGGACAACCTGCACGGGCGATTCGCCCCTGACGGTCTGTTCAGGCACGGTGTTCATTCCGTCTCTCGACGTAGCGTTCCAGGCGGAGTCCTCCACGAACGCTGGCGAGGTTCACGGCATCCTCGCCCGGATCATGATCGTTTCAGACACCATCGGTGTCCCAGAGCCCCTGTTCAGCGAATCGAATCCAGCCGCCCGTTTCAGCCAGCAATACGCGGACAGGCTCACCGCACTGGGCCTGAAACCCAACATCCAGACTAGGAAGTCCCCCGGCTCCATACCCGGCAACATCCTGGCCGTCTCCCCATCGCCAGGCACGATGCTCAGGTCTGGAGCAACGGTAACCGTCACCGTCGTTACCCAACCCTGAGTCAATCAGCAGCTCGCCGGACATGACTCCAACCGCTGGCGTCGGGACGTCCAGCGCATCGGCCGGATATCCACCTCGCCGACAGCCAGGAGATCGAACGCGACAAACGAGGCGGGGTTGCGCCGGCGCCAAGTGCTGTCGCACGGTCGCCGCGGTGTTCGCATTGCGCAGTTGCAGTGCGTCGAAGTCGAGCCGATCTCCGGTCCACACCACCAACTCGCCGTTTATCTTGAGTCGGCTGTTGGGTTGCACTGAATTGCTTGATCGTGAGCGTCGTGGACATGTCCACGACAGCGTGGTTGACCTTGGCTCGCTAGGCCAGCCGAGCCCCCAACCGAGCGGCTGCCCAGTGAGGGTCCTGACATGCTGGTGGAGCTCGTGGCCTGACCTATGTGGTGGTATTCGCAGCCGTGTTCAGGAGTGTCCGGTATGTCCGCGTCAGGTGCTCAGGCCACGGTGTGAAGTGGATTAGTGCGTCGTCGGCGTGGGTGAGCTGATCGATCCCGCCAACGGCAGTCAGCTTGCGCAGCGCCGGGTCGGTGATGGCTGCGGTCGTCGCTGCGACGAAGTCGGCGGTGTTGAGGACAGGGTAGGGCCGGACAGCGTCGTTGATGTTGACTTGGAAGTCGCTGATGACCGGCGTGACCGGTTCGGTCAGTGCCAGGGCCGTATGGCGATGGCCGAGCATGATCAGGGCGCGGGAGATCGCGCTGTCCGACCCGATTCTGGGAGTTTGTTCCAGCGCGGCGTCAATGAGGGGCCCAAGAGTTGCTGCCGCTTCGAGGTCAGCGAATGCGGTGCCGAGCCACTTGTCGTAGGGCCAGTAGCGGCGTTCCTGGAGGAACGTCATGTGCATGATCATCTTGCACAACTTGGCGGTGAGAAGCCGTGCGCCGCGTTGGTCGCCGGCTTCTAGAGTGCGTCCGATGAGGGGTTCGGTGTTTCCGATGAGGTACCACTGGCTAGCAACAAGCCACCGCCATACGTCGTTGGGGTACCAGTCAAGCGCTGAGCGCACTCGCATGAGTTCGCCGTCATCGTCCCTGAAGACTTTCCCGCGCGTCACGTAGAGAAGTCGCTGGTGTGCCAGCCCGAGCCAGGCGGCGTGATCCATGCCCTGCCGCGGGTCGGTTCCGATCTGGGCGACGATCCACTCGTCGAAGGTCGTGACTTCGATGTGGTGGGTCACTGTGTTGGTTGCCAACGAGTACCACGCTGTCGGGAGCCCGTCGTACTCGGCGGGCAGACCCTGAGCGATCGCGCTTTGGACGCGATCGACCTGGTCGGCACTCACGAAAAGCTGGACCCGCGGACCCCACTCGTGATCAGTGGATCGGGCGCTGTCGTAGCCGAGAATCTCGGATCCCTCGCCGAGCAGGCATGCAGTGTGCGGGCCGTCGATAAGCGGAGCGACCACATCGGCATAAAAGGCCTCAGCGAGCGCAAGACCGGGTCTGAAAGCAGAGCTTGTCATCTCGTGGACGCTATTGGATCTGGTCAGCGTGTCAACGGAGTTTCAGCCTGCGGGCTCGCGCGGATCCTCGCGCCCAGTCTGCGGAACGGCCGTCATGGCCTGAGCCGCACCAGGCGGCGGTTGGGTGGTCATCGACTGCATATCGAACCCTCACGGCGGGATTAGCCGTCTTGCAGTCGGCACTGAGACAGGTCCACCACGGATGAGTCGGCCGGTCGACGCCGGGCTGACCTGATTTCGCCGTGAGCAGCGGCCAATTGGTCCCGCAACTCGGCGACTTCGCGGCTGAGGTCTTGGTTGCGCCGGTGCGCAGCTTCAAGCCGGCGAACCAGGGACGCGGCAGAGGTCCGCTGACGGGTCGGCACCGAGACCGCGGTCGACCGGCCGTTATCGTCGCGGAGCCGGTCGATGGCGGCGCGGATCTCGGGCTGGGTGTAGAGCCAGGAGCGGCTGACGCCTGCGGCTGCGGCGATATTGGTGTAGGTGACCGGTTCGCCGGATGCCTCCGCGGCCCGCAGGACCCGGCGGGCCCTGTCGGTAGCGTCGTGGTGTCGCCGCCGCGCTGATTCGGCCAGCGCTGCTCCGGGTTCAGCCGGCATCGTGGGTCGTCTTCGCTGCCAGGGCCTGCTTGATCTGCTCGATCCGTAGGTCGAGTTGTTCCAGCACGACCCGGTTCTGGTCGGCCAGTCGGCTGGCGCCGGCCTGGTCGAACCGGTCGATCAGGGTCAAGGTTCGTGTGCGCTGCTCCTCGTGGGCGGGCAGGTCCTGGCTGGTTGTAATGAACACCGGGCAGGGCAGGCACTTGTTGGAATGGTCGCAGGTTTGCTGCCGGGGCAGCCCGCAGTGGCCGTTGGGCAGCGCGGTGCGGGCCCGGTTCGCCCACTCGACTTCGGTGGGAAGCAGGTGGCCGTAGTCGTCGTCCGGGCCGCGGCCGGCCTCCCACTCGGCGCGGATCGTGATGTCGAGCAGCCGGGCGTAGTGCGACGACATTTCCAGGCTGGAGTGGTCGAGGAGCTGTTTGACCACCTCGAGCCGCACTCCGCGGTTGATCAGCCCGGTGGCGAAGGTGTGCCGCCACTGGTGAGCAGTGATCGTGACTGGCCGGCCTGCCGCGTCGCTGATCTGGGCGGTGGCCTGGAAGGTGCGCAGCTGCTGCTGGTAGGTGCCGAAGGCAAACGGCCGGGTCCCGTCGGGGTTTCGGCAGGTTCTCGGTGTGAGCTGTCAGTCCCCTTGCGGGCAGTGTCCGGGGCGCCGCCGTGGACAGGTAGCTGGCGGCCTGCGCGGGGAAGCGTTCGGCGGTGCACTGCTGCTGGTCGCGGATCCGGTCCAGCATGGCTTGGCTAATCGGGACGTAGGCCTCGCGGCGCATCTTGTGGTTCCAGTACCGGATGTAGGGGTTGGTGTCGTTGTCGAAGACCAGTGGGTCGTAACCCAGGGCGCAGGCGTCACCCAGCCGCAAGCCGGTGGCGATCATCAGTTCGGTAAGGAACCGCCCGTCCGGGTGTGGCCACTCCGGAAGGTGGGCGCGGACCTGGGTCATCACGTGGGTGTTGAGTCCGCGGGCGCGCAGCGGGTCCATGCGGGGGTAGTCCGAGGAGTAGATGACGGCGTTGCGGGGCAGGTCGGGGGCCCAGGCTTCGTGGTCCTGCAGGGCGCGCAGGAAGACCGCGATCGCGCTGATGTGGTCGCGGATCGTGGACGAGGCCAGCTCGCCGCACTCGTGGAGGGACGCGATGTGTTGCTCGAGAACCGGCCGGGTCAGTTGGCGGATCGAGTGCTGCGCCTGACCCGTGGCGGTCAAGAACATCGACAGCCGCCGCAACGCCATCAGGTCAGACAGCACGGTGTTGACCGACTTCTCATCCACCGTGAGTCGCCAATGCAGCCAGCGTTTCGAGCACTCCACCAGCCACCGCTGACCGACATCGGTGAAGTTGAGCTGGCGGGTGGAGCCGGCCGCGACGTAGCCGAGGCGGTGCAGCTGCCACAGATCGCGCGGATACTCGCTGACCCAGCCGGACCCGTCGAGCAGGTCCGATAGCTGCTCGACAACAAAGCCGAGGAACACCCGGGCGGTTGCGCCGTCCTTCCGGTCAGGCCAGTGCTGGCGAAACAGTGCTGTCCACTCCGCGCGGGTCCGTTCCAGCAGCGTGGTCGCCTCGATTCGCAACAACATCCTGGTCAGATAGCCGACCGAGTGGGCGCTCTTGCCGTAGCCGAGTTCGCGGCTGCGTTGCAGGCCGTACTGCAGTTCGAGCTTCAGTTGCGGCGGGAGCCGGCGGAAATCCCAGCGCGGGTCGCCATAGTTCAGAACGGCCGCCTCGAAGGCCGCATCTGCCGGGCATCCGTCCTGGTGCCACCGGACCGCATGGACGCGGCAATACGGTGCGGCGGATCCGCGAGCAAATCGCAATGCGGCAGTCTGCAGACTGCAGCACCGATTCCGGCGTCGTCAACCAGCGCGGCGGTCTCGGCCCAGGTATGCCGTTCTGGGCGGTCCAGCAGCTCATCCACGCCTGCCGATGCTCAGGGCACAGATGCTCGGGTCGCACCTCGCCGCGGCGACAGGCCGGCACCCGGCAGCGCGCCAAGACGTGATTGTCGACCAGCACGACCTGGTCGCCGCGATAAACCCGGGCAGGGCAGGTCGGCCTTCGCGGATCCAGCGCAGCCCGTGCCCGTTGCACAACGCCGTTTCGAGGTCGGCTGCCTCGCGGGCGCAGCCGACGACAGCGCAGACCGCGAGCATGTGGCGAGGGTGAACCAGGATCGGTGGATCGAACCGCCAGGCCGGCTCAACCAGGTCGTCCAGCAGCCCCCGGGCCCTGGCTGACACGGGCGACGAGGGACTCGTCGAGGTGGGTTCCGATTAGGTCGTGTCGTCGTCGCATGCTGGCTCCGGCCCGTTGAGGAAGCCGGCCGTCACCAGATCGTGGCGCACGTCTTCGATGGTGAGATGGGCTATAGGTGTCGATCGTGGTGGACACCGACGCGTGACCGAGCAGCTTCTGCACCACCTCGGCCTTCACCCCGGCTCGCAGCAACCGGGTGGCGTAGCTGTGGCGGAACATGTGCGGAGTGGCCGAGATCCCGGTCGAGCGGCCCAGCCGTGCCGAACAGGTCAGCGACCGCCGGATAGCCCAGCGGGCGACCGATCGGCCTGGACCACAGCCGCACGAACACGTAGTCGCTGTCCAGGTCGCCGTACTCGTGGTGCAGGTAGTCGGCGTGCAGCCGCAGCCAGCCCGTCCCGACCGGCACTGACCGCTCCCACGTCTTCGCCCGTGCCCCGTTGGCGTTGACCCGGCATCGCACGTCGATCAGGCCGTCGGCGGTGCGGACGTCCTCGTGGCGAAGTCCCAGCGCCTCCCCGATCCGCAACCCGGTGTCGTTCAGCAACCCCAGCAGCACCCGGTCACGCAGACGCCCACACGCCCCGATCAAAGAGGCCACCTGATCGTCGGACAGGATCGACGGCCGGCGGGACGGCTCCCGCAGGCGCAGATCGCTGCGCCGCGGCCGCGACTGCTTCACATGTGCCAGGAACGGGCGAAACGACGTGCCCGTCGACGCCACCGGACGGCTCGCGTCGCGGATCGTCAACGCCATCTCCACCCATGGCGCCGGTGAAACTCGTAAAACGAAGTCAATGCCGCGAGCTTGCGGTTGATCGTGGACTCGCTACATGCCGACACAGTGGCCGGCAACGGCGAGACCTCGCCCCGACGCGCGGCCGGCGGCAGCCTCAGCCACGGCTTGAACGCGCCCAGCTCGTCATAGCGCAACCGATCCCAGGTCAGACCCCGCCGACCCAGATAGTCGAAATAGTCCCTCAAGTCGTGCGCATAGGCCTTCACCGTGTTCGGCGACCGCCGCTGATCACTGAGGTGCGACAAGAACTGCTCGACCGGCAGTACCGGGAGCCAGTCATCACCAAGCACCGTCCACGACACTTCGTCGGTATCGAGACCAGCCACCCGCTGTACCCGCATGGCTCTCCCGCCGCGTCGTAGACACTGCGAACCTAGAGCGTCCACAACAGGAAACAGGGACGTTTATCGGCCAGTCGTCGACGTGTTGAACGCCGCTCTACAGACCTCAGATAACACCGTCCAAGACGCAGTCGGTAGTGAGTTGGGCCTTGAGGGCTGCCTGCACATCAGGAAACTTCGAGGTGAAGTCCTTGCCGTTTGCGCGACCACAGCCGGACCTCACCGTCACGCCGGACGACTCCGGCGCGGCTAGTCGACTGAACTCTTCGGTGCGTCGATGCGCTGGCGAGGGTCGAACCAGCCACACAATTCCTGCGCAAGCAGAGCGAAACCCTCCTCGGTCAGGTTGGCGGGGATGGGCGGGCTGGTTTACGGACCGATGACGGAACCGCTGCGGCCTGTCTTTGGCGCTACCGTCAGACCCTGGAACGCCTGAGGTTGGAGATGGTCGTGATGCGCACGATTGCCGTACTCACAGCGTGCGGATTGCCGTTGGCCGGCTGTGGAAGCGACCCTGCTGCGGGCTCGCAGCCGGCCGCGCCGACGCCGACGGCGTCTGGGTCTTCGGCACCTCCGGCTTCGCCGCATGCCAGCTCTGCTTCGCCGCGGACGCAGCCTACGGCCGTCAGATCCTCGCGTCGGGCTCCTGACCGCGAGCGGAGGCTGACGCCGTACGCGAGCAAGGTGAGCATCTCGGCGGCTCCGGTCTGGTCGGGCCACGGCGGAGCTCGCCCTTGCCTCGGGCAACTTCCAGATCCGCGGTGAATGCCGAACGGAGACCGGCGTGGTGCTGGTCGAGGAGCGCCCGAGCCGCCGCCGGGTCAG
>CAWGHT010000015.1:0-10955 GCA_963822475.1 uncultured Actinomycetota bacterium | reverse complement strand
CGTCCCGATCCGCCGGCGATCGTCGTCGACAAGGGTGCGACTCTGCAGTACGGCACCGGCGGCCGCAGCGGACTGATCGGCAAATTCCCGTACGGCACGCCCAGTTCAACCAGGACAACATCGAGGTGAACGGCACCCTGCGGTTGTCGCTCACCCGGTCCTTCAACTCGGCACGATCAGCGGCTCCGGGCTGATCAGCCAACCACGGGTCCTCTGGGGCACCCTTGATCTGGCGGGCACCAATCCGTTCTCGGGCGTGCTGCTGCCCCGATGAGCGGCGACGATCACGACGTCAGCCGGGCATCGACGACAGGCCCAACGTCCGAAGCAGGCTTCTCGTTCCGCGCCGACCTGCAAAGCGACGACGGATGGGCTGACGCGGTCGCCGGCTGCGACTACGTGCTCCACGTCGCCTCGCCGACGCTCCGCAACGCACCGGAAAGCGAAGAGGCGATGATCAGCGCCGCTCGCGACGGTGTGCTGCGAGCTCCGGGCAGCTAGATCCGCCCGCTCATCCGCGACGAGGGCGGTGCGTGTCGGCCGCACCCAAGGCGTACGGCTCGGCGCCGGGCGCAACACTGGGCTGACCGCGAGGCCGGCGTCGGCTTCTCGTCGGCGACGACGCCCAACTCTCAGCGGCCGACACCGCTGTGGACTCGCGGCGCTTCCGTCCATCGTCAGCCCACATGTCGTAGGCGGACGGAAGCCCGCGGCCTCGCCAGGCTCCCTCCACAACCGGACGACGAGAAGAGGCTCGTCCGGCGGCCCGGCGCTTATGCACCACCAAGCTGGAAAGGGCAGTGCGAATAGTGCATCGCTGCCCGTTTCTCCGCTCAGGCGGTGAAGATCGCATCCGCTGTGTGCCAGCGGAGGCAATGACAGTCAGACCGGTACTCTGCGGCCGCTGGCGCGGCAATGCTCACCATTCGACGTCCGGCATGCTCGCCTCCCCAGTCGCGTAACCAGTCTTCAGGTTTGCTGTCGAGCCCGCTCGGCATCGTGTGCGGAACCTTGGTAGCGCCGTTCAGGATCCGTGGTGCGTTGCACGCTCGTCGAGTTCGCGCAGCAACCGTTGCCGGTAGATCTGCAGCCGGATACTCACCACCTGCGGTCTGCTGCCCACCTGCGGGCGGTCGGCCGCAGCGTCGTCGAGCATCGCCAGGGCTTCGGTCAGTTCCATGGTCTGCCAGGAGTCGAAACGCGCCGACCGCGCGAGCCGGTCCAGATACTTTGAGTCCATCGCCTCCACCTCATCCCTGACCGCGGTCGGCATCGCCGGCCCGATGCGATTGACCGTCAGGTTGAGCGTGGCGATCCGCGCCCGGTAGACGGTGGAGCGCTGACGCATGATCTCGTGTGCGTGTGACCCAGAACCGATGAGTCTGGGACCTGTTCTACCAGCCGTGTAGCCGTTGCCGTCGGCCACCACCCGGGATCGAGTGCGACGCGCGGTACCTGCACGACCAGCCCCAGCGGCGATCCAGCAGGTATCAGCCGAGGAAGCGTCCTTCCGGCCACGGAAACCGTGGCGGTTGTGGGAATCGAGCCGTCCTGTGCGTCTAGCACCAGCCCTCCCCAAGACACGGTTCCTCGGCACCGGGGTCCAGGGCTTGCGTTATCGACACTACACGCTATTCCTCGAGTGCGCGCAGCAACATCGGGCTGCACGAGCCGCCCGGTGATAGTGGCAGTTATCAGCGGGTCGTCCGCGGGTTCAGGAATTCTGAAGTGGTGTTGGGCCGAACCCGCGTCCTTGAGGCGGTGATGGTGGCCTGATCGTAGTGGGTTCGGCCTGGTCACCTCGAAGCGCTTGCCCGGCCGGCGGTCTGGAAATCTGTTGGTAGGTTGAGCGGATCCTGGCTAGCTTGCTGCACATGGCGCAACCGCTCAATGATCTGGCACCGGCTGCGGTCCTATCGGGCTTCGGGCTGCTGTCCGAAGATGGCTGGCAGGCTCAGCATCTGAGGACATTGAACAACTCGGTCTTCAGCGTCGGCAGGTCTGATGACGAACCCGCGTGGGCCTTACGGCGGCACCGCGCCGACTGGCGGGACGCGGACGCGATCGCCGCGGAACTCGCACTGCTGGAATACCTGGACGAGCAGTTACTCGAGCCCGTCAGCGTTCCCCGCCCCGGTCGCTCACGTGACGGCGACTATCTGGTCAAGCTGGATGGATCGCTCTATTCCTTGCTGCGTTGGATTCCGGGAACGCCTCAGCGCCCGCACCCTGACGGTGGCCTGGAGGCCGAGTCGGCATGGTTGCTCGGCCAGGGTCTGGGCTCGATCCACTCCGTGACCGACCGTTGGAGTCGGCAGACGGCACCCGTGCAGTGGAACGCCCACACCCTGTTCACCGAGGCTCACCCAGGTCTGATGGGGACCGACCCGGCCACGTTGACGGCGGTTTTGTCGGCAGCGGACCTGGGGCTGTTCGGCGAGATTGCCGATCGCACCAGCGAGGTGTTCGACCGCGTGCAGGATTGGGGACTGATCCACGCCGACTACATTCTGGGCAATTGCCACTGGACAACGGTTGAAGGCCGGCTCTGCCTAGGGATCTTGGACTTCGATGACTTCGGTCACGGGCCGCGGCTATTCGACCTCGGCGCCGTACTGGGCAACTTGGCCGACTTCCCCGGCACCTGGGCAGCGCTTGCCCCGGCGTTCCTCGCCGGCTACCGAACAGCACACGATCTGCCGGAGAACGCTGAACAGGACTTGCCGTTGATGATGGCAGCCCGGCACGCATCCAAATGCCTGTGGGCACTCGGACACCAAGACCTTGGCGAGGAGTGGATCACCAGCCACCTGCGCGCCCGCATGGAGATGGCGCGCGAGTGCATTGCCGTCAGTTTCTGAAGGTCGGTAGGCGCATGCTGGCGGCTCATGGGTACGACAACTGAGCATGCGGTTCCGCGCCGGCACGCACGGGCGGCGTCGCGGGCCGGCCCAGTCATGCGAATATCCGTCGGCGTCTGCCTCGACGGAGTTCGGGGAGCACCAGGTCGACATGCGGAGCTACTGGTCGGCAGCTGATGGCGGCGTTGGCTACTTGACCTAGCGGCTACCCGGCGCCGGGGGAGATCTGTTCCGCAGCGACCCATTCTGTGGTCTCGGCGTGATGCTTATCGCGGTATTGGACGAGGCCGTACCAGCCGGATGGTTGATGGTCACAAGCGATGAGCCATCCAGGATGCCATCCACCGTGCGCCCAGATCTCCACGTGAGCCGGGAGCTGAAGGTGATCCAGCCGGTGCAGGTCAGGACGAGGTCGATCGTCTGAGCCGTTGCGGTTCGCGCTCATGGGACGTGAACGATCGTTGCGCAGTCGGCATGCAGGTAACGCGGCCCCTCGGCGTTGGAGCTGCCGGCGGTCGTGCTCCGGACCCGGCGCAGGTCGCCGTGGTGCTCGTTCGGGGAAATGCGAGGTTCCATCGGGTAATCGAGCTCCTATCTCCATTCGGTGACACCACGCGACCCGGAAGCAGTTGAGCTGCCAGGCCGCTCCTAATGTCCCCCGCCTGACGCCCGTTCGAGCCGTCCGCTACGGCTCGAACGGGCGAGCAGACTTGCCGCTCAGCCTCGCGCGGACGTGTTCCGACTGGTCACGGTGGATGCGATGACGACCAGAACGGCTGAGATCGCGATGGCCACGATCCAGCGCACCCAGTCGACGCCTGGGCTGCCGTTGCCGCCGAACGCGGTGTAGACGAACCATCCGATGATTACCCCGCCGATTCCGCACAAGATGGTCAGCCAGACCGGGATGTTGTCCTTGTTGCCCGGAGCGACGAACTTTCCGAGTAGGCCGATGATGATGCCGGCGACGATGACTCCGATGATTTCCATGGTTCCGTTCCTCTTGTAGCCCCGAATCGCTGGGTTGATGTACCGCAGCGTCCCCACCGGTGCCCAAGCCACAAACCGGTCAAGCTTCCTGGTGTCGGGTGCGGTTCCGGCGCTGCTGGCCGGGGGTACCGGCTGTACGACTGAACACTCGGACGCGCAGAAGAGGCGAGATCAATGGCGATCAACGCACTACTGGCAGTGATACCGGTCGCGGAGTTCGACGAAGCCTGCGATTGGTATGCCGCCTTCTTCGGGCGTCAAGCCGATCAGCGCCCGATGGACTCCTTGGCCGAATGGCATCTGATCGAGGGTGGCGTGATCCAGATCTTCAACGACGCTGAGAAGGCCGGCCGTACGACAGTCAACTTCTTCGTCGACGACCTGGACGAGCGGGTGGCCCGGCTGACCAAAATGGACATCTCCACCACCGATCCCACGGTGGTGGCCAGCGGGCGCCAACGCCTCGTGACCTGCACTGACCCGGCCGGCAACCAACTAGGTCTCCTCGAAGTCAACCAATGACCTCCGAAGCCGGATCATTTGTCGCGGCCGCAGCACGGACCAGATCAGGCCCAGACCGACACCTTCACCTTGAACGTGTGTACGACGCAGCTCTGGTGGACTTCCATGACGGTCGGGTCAGGCCGCGGCCGCACGTTTCTTGTCGAGGCGGTCCTGGGCCGGCCACTTGACGTCGTACGCCCAGCCGAACTGCTCGAACCGCTTGATGATCCAGGCGTTGATGTCGACCTGTCCCTTGAGTACGCCGTGACGTGCGCAGCTGGGATCGGCGTGGTGGAGGTTGTGCCATGACTCGCCCTGGCTCAGGAGGGCGAGCCACCACACGTTCCCGGACCGGTCGCGGGCGGCGAAGGGCTTGCGTCCAGTGACATGACAGATGGAGTTGATGGAGAACGTGACGTGGTGCATCAGGGCGACGCGGACCAGAGTGCCCCAGAAGAAGCCGGTGGCAGCGCCGTGCCACGACCTGTCCCACAGCCCACCGATGAGCGCGGGCGCGAGCAGTGAGACCGCCGCCAGCGCACGGAAGTGCTTGGAGATCGATGCCATGTCGCGGTCGTTCAGCAGATCTGGGGCGTAGCGTCTCGGATCCGCACGGTCCTGGCCCCAGAGCACCCATCCGACATGGGCGAAAACGAACCCCTTCGTGACGGCCCAAGCGCTGGTGCCGTAGCGCCAGGGCGAGTGTGGATCCCCCTCACGGTCAGAGAACTTGTGGTGCTTGCGGTGGTCGGCCACCCAGCGGACGACTGGTCCCTCGAGCGCCATACTGCCGGCGATCGCGAGGGCGATCTTGAGGCCACGCTTGCTCTTGAACGAGCCATGGGTGAAGCCGCGGTGATATCCGGCGCCGATGCCGGTCGCGGTGAGCACGTAGAAAACGATCAGGAGAACGATGTCGTGCCACCCGATCCAGCCGCCCCAAGCGAAAACCATTCCCGGGAGGAGCGCGAGAGTAGGCACGACGATGAACACCCAGATGAGCCTGCGCTCAAGTTTCCCGCCGACGGCCTGGAATTCGCCCGGAGGTAGATCATCGGAACCTGCTGCTGAAGCCATGGCCCACTCCTAGGTACTAGTCTCCGCACACCGGTACCCAGGCATCCGCACGTCATGAACCCGGAGGGTGCGGGACGTAAGTACCTGCCGGCGGATCTCCCGGGCCGGCTGGAGGTAACCGCGGGTCGCCGGGCATCGGAACTTCGCACGCCAATGCACATTTCCGGACTCCGTTGGTCCTTCCCAGCCGCCCCGGACCACCAGTGCAGTTCGCCTCGTTGAAACGTCCGCCCTTCGAAAGTTGATTGGCATACAGGCATCAGGCAGTGAGGTAGGCCATTTCTTCGTCCGTCAGGGTCACCGACAGGCCGGGTGTCGAGGTCCGGGTCTCGCTCACGTGCAGCGGTCCGATCAGCGGGAACACGGGATAGGGCTGGCGCAGTAGCCAGGCCAGTGCGATCGCGGTCGGCTCGACCCCATGAGCAACTGCCAGTTCGCGGGCACGGTCGAGGCGGCGGAAGTTCTCGTCGGAGTAGAACCAGCGCACCATGTCCTCGTCCGACCGGTCCTCCGGCTTGGCGCGTCCGGTGAAGAATCCACGCGCCTGGCTCGACCACGGGAACAGCGCGACCTGCCGCTCCCGTAGCCATTTCTGTGACTCGTCGTCGGACACGTGCCGGCAGCCTGCCCACGGTATGTCGTACGCGCGGGCGAGGCTGAGGTGGTTGCTCAGCAGCGTGAACGGCTGCTTGCCGTTGGCCTCGGCGTACGCGTTGGCCTCGTCGAACCTCTCGATGGACCAGTTCGACCCACCGTACGCCGTGATCCGGCCGGCCTTGAAGTGCTCGTCGAGGACGTCGACGAATTCGCCGACCGGAATCTCCTCGTTGTCCCGGTGCATCAGGTAAAGGTCGACGTGGTCGGTCTGCAGCCGTTCGAGGCTCTCGTGCAGCTGGCGGGTGATCGACTCGGGATCGCAGTACGGCGTGTGCGCGCCCTTGCCGATGACAACGACCTCGTCCCGGTTCCCGCGCGACGTCATCCACTGCCCGAGCAGCTTCTCGCCGCGTCCGCCGCCGTAAATGTAGGCGGTGTCGAACGTCGTACCACCCCGCTCGACGAAGTCGTCGAGCATGACTGCGGCGCGGGGAAGCGACTCGTGAATCTCGAATACGCCCATGACCAACCGAGACACCTGCTTGTCCAGTCCCGGCACCTTGCCGTAGGTCATCGGGGCGTCATCGCGACGGGCGAGCGGCCGCCCGGTCGCGGTCGGGATGATCGCGTCGTCCCGCTCGCTCGCGTACTGCTGCCCGATCGCCGCCCGCCAGGCGTCCAGCACGGTCAGGTTCCCCAGCGTGTCGGCCCAGGTCATCTCCGGCGCCTGCCGCTGCCCCGACCGCACCGCCGCGGCGACCGCGTCGGCCTCGGCCGCATAAATCAGCACCGGCTCCACGGAGATGTCCCGCGGCTCCTCCCCCACCCGGTGCAGAGTCACGTGCGTCGGCTTGCCGTCCCCGCTGAACCACGGGTCCTCGACGACGAGGTACCCCTCGCTGCCGAAGACTCGGACCTGGTTCTGGTCGGCCAGCCGCACCCCAGTGCTCACCTGAGCGGTCACACCGCCACCGAACGACAGCGTCGCCACCGACCACTCGTCCGCACCCGTCTCACCGACATGCCCGACCGCGGTCACCGCCGCCGGGTCGGCGTACGGCTGCCCGATCGCCGCGCCGGCGATCAGGCGGGCCATCGACACCGGGTAGCCGCCGACGTCGAGGATGCCGCCGCCGGCCAGGTCGTCGGCGAAGATCCGGCTCTCCGGCCGGAACCCGGCCGCGAACGCGTGCGTGGCCTGGATCTGGTGGACGGTGCCGATCTCGCCGTCGCGGACCAGCTGGGCGATCAGCTTGGTCTGCGGCAGGCAGCGGTACATGTACGCCTCCATCAAGAAGACGTCATTGGCGACCGCGGCCTCGATCATCGCCTCCGCCCAGGCCTTGTTGATCGCCAGCGGCTTCTCGCACAACACATGCTTGCCGGCCTCGGCCGCCTTGATCGCCCACTCGACGTGCATCGGGTGCGGCGTCGCGATGTACACCGCGTCGACAGTGCTGTCGGCGAGCAGGTCGTCGTACGAACCGTGCCGGTTGGCGATGTCCCACCTGTCAGCGAAGGCATCGGCCGAGTCGATCGACCGGCTGCCGACGGCGACGACCTCGTTGGTCGCCGACGTCGGCACCTGGCCGGCGAACCGCGATGCAATGTTGCCGGTGCCGAGGATTCCCCAGCGGAGCTTGTTATCAGTCATCAGTGAGTCCCGTTCGATGTGTGGGGTCAGAACTTCATCGGCGCCGGGCCGCCGCCGGGTCAGCCGCTGGTCGACTCCCGTACCACCAGGGAGAAGGGGCTGACGAACTCCTCCCGGTCTTGCGGGAGTTCGGCCTGGCCGATCCGCCGGGCGAGGAGCGCGACCGCCCGTTCGGCCATGGCACCGTGATCCGGATCGATGGTGGACAGTGAGGGGACGAGGAACTCGCTGCCCTCGACGTTGTCGAAGCCGATCACCTTGACCTGCTCCGGGACCCGTACGCCGGCGTCGGCGAGTCCGCGCAGTACGCCCATCGCCAGGGTGTCCGTCACGCAGAACACACCGTCGAAGCCGAGCCCGCTCTCCGCCATCTCCCGGGCGCGCCGCGCACCCGCCCGCAGAGAGAACGCCTCCACGCTCTGGGTCAGACCGGGATCCACCAGCAGACCGGCACCCTCCAGCGCTTGCCGGTACCCGGTGTGGCGCAGGCTGGACACGTCCACCTCTTCACCCATCGGCCCGCACAGGATCGCGATGCGCCGGCAGCCCTGCTCGATCAGGTGGCGCGTGGCCGCCCGCGACGCGTCGACATTGGGCATGGCGACGTGGTCCACCGGACCTCCCACGATCCGCTCACCAAGGATGACCACCGGGTAGTCCACCTTGAGCCACTCGGCATCGGCCGAGCCCATGCCCACAGGGCAGAGGAGGAGTCCGTCGTACAACCGGTTGCGCGACAGGGACAGCGCCTCCAGTTCGTTCTCGCGCAGCGCACCGGTCTGCTCGATGCTCACCCTCAGGCCGTACCGCGCGGCCGCGGCGATGATGGCGACGGCCAACTCGCCGTAGTACGCACTGTTCACCCCCGGAACGGCGAGACCGATGGTGCCGGTCCGGCCCTTGCGCAGGTTACGGGCGGCCACGTTGACGCGGTAGTCGAGCCGGGCCATCGCTTGGAGGACCTTCTCCCGCGTCGCCCTGCGCACGTTCGGGTGATCATTGATGACATTGGAGACGGTCATCGCCGAGACCCCGGCGGCCTTCGCCACGTCCTGGATGGTAGCCACGTTTACCTCCGGTCCCTGGTTGGCGCAGACGGTGCGGCGGGCCTCAGAGCCTGTGGGCCACGGGCGCCCGGACGGTGAGGAACGAGTGCGGGGGAATCGTCAGCACCAGCCCCTCGCCGGTTGCCTTCAACGCATCGAACGGGCGCGGGGCCACCGCCTCGGGCGTCTCCGGGGTGTTGTGGACCTGGAGCCGGTCCGCGGTCAGCAGGCGGGCGGTCGGCTCGCCGACGGAGCCGCCGCGCAGGTCGAGTGTCACCTCGGCGGGCTCCTCGGGGTCCAGATTGGTCAGTGAGATCAGCACCGTGCCGTCCTTCACGCTGGCGGAGGCGGAGAGCGTGTCGAGTTCGGTGTCCCCCACCCGGCGCCGGGCGTCCTGGGCACGCAGGTGCACGGCGAGCGAGGTGGCGTCCTGATGGCCCTTGTTCATTTCGAAGACGTGGTACGTCGGGGTCAGGACCAGCGCATCGCCGTCGGTGAGCAGCATGGCCTGCAGGACGTTGACGGTCTGGGCGATGTTGGCCATATACAGGCGTGCCGCGTGCCGGTGGAAGATGTCGAAGTGGGTGCTGGCCACCAGCGCGTCACGCAGGGCGTTCTGCTGGAACAGGAAGCCCGGTTTGGTGCCGGGCTCCACGTCCCACCAGGTGCCCCACTCGTCCAGGACCAGCCCGACCCTGCGGCCCGGGTCATAGCAGTCCATGACCGAGGAATGGCCGGTGAGGACACGGTCGATCCGCTTGGCCGACAGCATCGTCCGGTAGTAGTCGTCCGTGTCGAAGACGGTGGCGCTTCCCTTCGATTCCCACGAGCCGCACACCGTGTACTGGTGAACGGACAGGCCCTGGAAGAAGGAGCGGGGCGTGGCCTCGCAGCCGAAGCAGCTGATCTGCTGCATCAGCGTCTCGGTCCACTTGTAGTCGTCACCGTTCGCGCCGGAGGCGATGCGGTACAGCGTGTTGCCCCCGTGGTCACGGCAGTACGTGGCGTACTGCCGGGCCAGATCGGCGGAGTACTCCGCGCGCATGTTGCCGCCGCAACCCCACGTCTCGTTACCGATACCCCAAAACTTCACCCGCCACGGCTCCTCCCGGCCGTTGGCCTTGCGCAGCCGCACCATCGGGCTGTCACCGTCACGGGTCAGGTACTCCACCCAATCGCTCATCTCCTGCACCGTGCCGGAGCCGACGTTGCCGCTGATGTACGGCTCCGCGCCGAGCAGCTCACACAGGGCCATGAACTCGTGGGTGCCGAAGTGGTTGTTCTCCTCCACGTTGCCCCAGTGGGTATTGACCATGCGGGGGCGCCGGTCCCGGGGGCCGATGCCGTCCTTCCAGTGGTACTCGTCGGCGAAACAGCCGCCCGGCCACCGCAGGTTCGGAATGTTCAGCGCACGCAGAGCCCGCACGACATCCAGCCGGATACCCCCCTCGTTGGGTATCGGCGAGTCCTCCCCGACCCAGAAGCCGCCGTAGATACAGCGGCCGAGGTGTTCGGCGAAGTGACCATAGAGGTGGCGGCTGATCATCGGGCCCTCGATGTCGAGGTTGATGACCGCGGTGGCAGTGGGCACGGGGGTACTCCAGCGCATAGGGGCTTGTATCGATACAAACGCTTCCACCACCCGGTCGTAGCCGTATGAGGAGCGGGTTCCGTCGCAGGAACGTCGAAGCGCTTCGACACTGCCATTTCCCGGGCGGCTGTCAATGGCTGGTCGTGTAGCTCAAGCCGAAGCCGAACGGGTACGACGGTATGCCGCGGTCGTAGAGGTACGTCGCGTCCGTCGCGATGATGTCCTAGGAGGTCGAGGCCGGCCCGGTCCTCCGTCTCACGCCGGTTCACCAACCAATAGTTGCTAACGGCAACCATCGTGCGGTCGGCGCGGTCCGTGTGCTCAAGGCCCGTCCTGTCGAAAAGCTGTGCCGCCGAAGTTTGTTCTGGGTCAGTTCTGCACCTTGTCGAGCTGTCGACTCTGCGTTAATTTGTTTGGCTACCAGCCCAACTAAATCTACGGAGCTGCGACGTGACCGGAACAGACATCGGTGACACCAGCCGCCGCACCTTCATCTCCCTGCTCGGCGCCGGCGCCGCTGCGGCTGCGGGCGGGGCGACGCTGACCGGATGCTCGAACGGCGGTTCGGGTTCCAGTACGACGGGCCGCGCCGAGACCGAGGACAAGCTGTCCGGCCTGCTGCCGAAGTACACCCC
>CAWGHT010000014.1:0-6739 GCA_963822475.1 uncultured Actinomycetota bacterium | reverse complement strand
TCACGCAGTGAGGTAGGCCATTTCTTCGTCCGTCAGGGTCACCGACAGGCCGGGTGTCGAGGTCCGGGTCTCGCTCACGTGCAGCGGTCCGATCAGCGGGAACACGGGATAGGGCTGGCGCAGTAGCCAGGCCAGTGCGATCGCGGTCGGCTCGACCCCATGAGCAACTGCCAGTTCGCGGGCACGGTCGAGGCGGCGGAAGTTCTCGTCGGAGTAGAACCAGCGCACCATGTCCTCGTCCGAGCGGTCCTCCGGCTTGGCGCGTCCGGTGAAGAATCCACGCGCCTGGCTCGACCACGGGAACAGCGCGACCTGCCGCTCCCGTAGCCATGTCTGCGACTCGTCGTCGGCCACGTGCCGGCAGCCCGCCCACGGTATGTCGTACGCGCGGGCGAGGCTGAGGTGGTTGCTCAGCAGCGTGAACGGCTGCTTGCCGTTGGCCTCGGCGTACGCGTTGGCCTCGTCGAACCTCTCGATGGACCAGTTCGACCCGCCGTACGCCGTGATCCGGCCGGCCTTGAAGTGCTCGTCCAAGACGTCGACGAACTCCCCGACCGGAATCTCCTCGTTGTCCCGGTGCATCAGGTAAAGGTCGACGTGATCGGTCTGCAGCCGCTCGAGGCTCTCGTGCAGCTGGCGGGTGATCGACTCGGGATCGCAGTACGGCGTGTGCGCGCCCTTGCCGATGACCACGACGTCGTCCCGGTTGCCGCGCGACTTCATCCACTGCCCGAGCAGCTTCTCACCGCGTCCGCCGCCGTAGATGTACGCCGTGTCGAACGTCGTACCACCCCGCTCGACGAAGTCGTCGAGCATGACTGCGGCGCGGGGAAGCGACTCGTGGATCTCAAATACGCCCATGACCAACCGAGACACCTGCTTGTCCAGTCCCGGCACCTTGCCGTAGGTCATCGGGGCGTCGTCGCGACGGGCGAGCGGCCGCCCGGTCGCGGTCGGGATGATCGCGTCGTCCCGCTCGCTCGCGTACTGCTGCCCGATCGCCGCCCGCCAGGCGTCCAGCACGGTCAGGTTCCCCAGCGTGTCGGCCCAGGTCATCTCCGGCGCCTGCCGCTGCCCCGACCGCACCGCCGCGGCGACCGCGTCGGCCTCGGCCGCATAAATCAGCACCGGCTCCACGGAGAGGTCCCGCGGCTCCTCTCCCACCCGGTGCAGAGTCACGTGCGTCGGCTTGCCGTCCCCGCTGAACCACGGGTCCTCGACGACGAGGTACCCCTCGCTGCCGAAGACTCGGACCTGGTTCTGGTCGGCCAGCCGCACCCCAGTGCTCACCTGAGCGGTCACACCACCACCGAACGACAGCGTCGCCACCGACCACTCGTCCGCACCCGTCTCACCGACATGCCCGACCGCGGTCACCGCCGCCGGGTCGGCGTACGGTTGCCCGATCGCCGCGCCGGCGATCAGGCGGGCCATCGACACCGGGTAACCGCCGACGTCGAGGATGCCGCCACCGGCCAGGTCGTCGGCGAAGATCCGGCTCTCCGGCCGGAACCCGGCCGCGAACGCGTGCGTGGCCTGGATCTGGTGGACGGTGCCGATCTCGCCGTCGCGGACCACCTGGGCGATCAGCTTGGTCTGCGGCAGGCAGCGGTACATGTACGCCTCCATCAAGAAGACGTCATTGGCGACCGCGGCCTCGATCATCGCCTCCGCCCAGGCCCTGTTGATCGCCAGCGGCTTCTCGCACAGCACATGTTTGCCGGCCTCTGCCGCCTTGATCGCCCACTCGACGTGCATCGGGTGCGGCGTCGCGATGTACACCGCGTCGACAGTGCTGTCGGCGAGCAGGTCGTCGTACGAACCGTGCCGGTTGGCGATGTCCCACCTGTCAGCGAAGGCATCGGCCGAGTCGATCGACCGGCTGCCGACGGCGACGACCTCGTTGGTCGCCGACGTCGGCACCTGGCCGGCGAACCGCGATGCAATGTTGCCGGTGCCGAGGATTCCCCAGCGGAGCTTGTTATCAGTCATCAGTGAGTCCCGTTCGATGTGTGGGGTCAGAACTTCACGGCGCCGGGCCGCCGCCGGGTCAGCCGCTGGTCGACTCCCGTACCACCAGGGAGAAGGGGCTGACGAACTCCTCCCGGTCTTGCGGGAGTTCGGCCTGGCCGATCCGCCGGGCGAGGAGCGCGACCGCCCGTTCGGCCATGGCGCCGTGATCCGGATCGATGGTGGACAGTGAGGGGACGAGGAACTCGCTGCTCTCGACGTTGTCGAAGCCGATCACCTTGACCTGCTCCGGGACCCGTACGCCGGCGTCGGCGAGGCCGCGCAGTACGCCCATCGCCAGGGTGTCCGTCACGCAGAACACACCGTCGAAGCCGAGCCCGCTCTCCGCCATCTCCCGGGCGCGCCGCGCACCCGCCCGCAGAGTGAACGCCTCCACGCTCTGGGTCAGACCGGGATCCACCAGCAGACCGGCACCCTCCAGTGCCTGCCGGTACCCGGTGTGGCGCAGGCTGGACACGTCCACCTCTTCACCCATCGGCCCGCACAGGATCGCGATGCGCCGGCAGCCCTGCTCGATCAGGTGGCGCGTGGCCGCCCGCGACGCGTCGACATTGGGCATGGCGACGTGGTCCACCGGACCTCCCACGATCCGCTCACCAAGGATGACCACCGGGTAGTCCACCTTGAGCCACTCGGCATCGGCCGAGCCCATGCCCACGGGGCAGAGGAGGAGTCCGTCGTACAACCGGTTGCGCGACAGGGACAGCGCCTCCAGTTCGTTCTCGCGCAGCGCACCGGTCTGCTCGATGCTCACCCTCAGGCCGTACCGCACGGCCGCGGCGATGATGGCGACGGCCAACTCGCCGTAGTACGCACTGTTCACCCCCGGAACGGCGAGACCGATGGTGCCGGTCCGGCCCTTGCGCAGGTTACGGGCGGCCACGTTGACGCGGTAGTCGAGCCGGGCCATCGCTTGGAGGACCTTCTCCCGCGTCGCCCTGCGCACGTTCGGGTGATCATTGATGACATTGGAGACGGTCATCGCCGAGACCCCGGCGGCCTTCGCCACGTCCTGGATGGTTGCCACGTTTACCTCCGGTCCCTGGTTGGCGCAGACGGCGCGGCGGGCCTCAGCGCCTGTGGGCCACGGGCGCCCGGACGGTGAGGAACGAGTGCGGGGGAATCGTCAGCACCAGCCCCTCGCCGGTTGCCTTCAACGCATCGAACGGGCGCGGGGCCACCGCCTCGGGCGTCTCCGGGGTGTTGTGGACCTGGAGCCGGTCCGCGGTCAGCAGGCGGGCGGTCGGCTCGCCGACGGAGCCGCCGCGCAGGTCGAGTGTCACCTCGGCGGGCTCCTCGGCGTCCAGATTGGTCAGTGAGATCAGCACCGTGCCGTCCTTCACGCTGGCGGAGGCGGAGAGCGTGTCGAGTTCGGTGTCCCCCACCCGGCGCCGGGCGTCCTGGGCACGCAGGTGCACGGCGAGCGAGGTGGCGTCCTGATGGCCCTTGTTCATTTCGAAGACGTGGTACGTCGGGGTCAGGACCAGCGCATCGCCGTCGGTGAGCAGCATGGCCTGCAGGACGTTGACGGTCTGGGCGATGTTGGCCATATACAGGCGTGCCGCGTGCCGGTGGAAGATGTCGAAGTGGGTGCTGGCCACCAGCGCGTCACGCAGGGCGTTCTGCTGGAACAGGAAGCCCGGGTTGGTGCCGGGCTCCACGTCCCACCAGGTGCCCCACTCGTCCAGGACCAGCCCGACCCTGCGGCCCGGGTCATAGCAGTCCATGACCGAGGAATGGCCGGTGAGGACACGGTCGATCCGCTTGGCCGACAGCATCGTCCGGTAGTAGTCGTCCGTGTCGAAGACGGTGGCGCTTCCCTTCGATTCCCACGAGCCGCACACCGTGTACTGGTGAACGGACAGGCCCTGGAAGAAGGTGCGGGGCGTGGCCTCGCAGCCGAAGCAGCTGATCTGCTGCATCAGCGTCTCGGTCCACTTGTAGTCGTCACCGTTCGCGCCGGAGGCGATGCGGTACAGCGTGTTGCCCCCGTGGTCACGGCAGTACGTGGCGTACTGCCGGGCCAGATCGGCGGAGTACTCCGCGCGCATGTTGCCGCCGCAGCCCCACGTCTCGTTACCGATACCCCAGAACTTCACCCGCCACGGCTCCTCCCGGCCGTTGGCCTTGCGCAGCCGCACCATCGGGCTGTCACCGTCACGGGTCAGGTACTCCACCCAATCGCTCATCTCCTGCACCGTGCCGGAGCCGACGTTGCCGCTGATGTACGGCTCCGCGCCGAGCAGCTCACACAGGGCCATGAACTCGTGGGTGCCGAAGTGGTTGTTCTCCTCCACGTTGCCCCAGTGGGTATTGACCATGCGGGGGCGTTGATCCCGGGGGCCGATGCCGTCCTTCCAGTGGTACTCGTCGGCGAAACAGCCGCCCGGCCACCGCAGGTTCGGAATGTTCAGCGCACGCAGAGCCCGCACGACATCCAGGCGGATACCCCCCTCGTTGGGTATCGGCGAGTCCTCCCCGACCCAGAAGCCGCCGTAGATACAGCGGCCGAGGTGTTCGGCGAAGTGACCATAGAGGTGGCGGCTGATCATCGGGCCCTCGATGTCGAGGTTGATGACCGCGGTGGCAGTGGGCACGGGGGTACTCCAGCGCATAGGGGCTTGTATCGATACAAACGCTTCCACCACCCGGTCGTAGCCGTATGAGGAGCGGGTTCCGTCGCAGGAACGTCGAAGCGCTTCGACACTGCCATTTCCCCGGGCGGCTGTCAATGGCTGGTCGTGTAGCTCAAGCCGAAGTCGAACGGGTACAACGGTGTGCCGCGGTCGTAGAGGTACGTCGCGTCCGTCGCGATGATGTCGTAGGAGGTCGAGGCCGACCCGGTCCTCCGCCTCACGCCGGTTCATCAACGAATAGTTGCTAACGGCAACCATCGTGCGGTCGGCGCGGTCCGTGTGCTCAAGGCCCGTCCTGTCGAAAAGCTGTGCCGCCGAAGTTTGTTCTGGGTCAGTTCTGCACCTTGTCGAGCTGTCGACTCTGCGTTAATTTGTTTGGCTACCAGCCCAACTAAATCTAGGAGCTGCGACGTGACCGGAACAGACATCGGTGACACCAGCCGCCGCACCTTCATCTCCCTGCTCGGCGCCGGCGCCGCTGCGGCTGCGGGCGGGGCGACGCTGACCGGATGCTCGAACGGCGGTTCGGGTTCCAGTACGACGGGCCGCGCCGAGACCGAGGACAAGCTGTCCGGCCTGCTGCCGAAGTACACCCCGTACGAGTCGGTCAAGCCGGACCTGCCCGGCGAGAACGGCGCTTCGCCCGGCTTCTCGCACTACCCGGCCGAGCTGAAGCGTGCGGTGCCGGACAAGATGGTGCCGAGCGGCAAAGAAGTGTCGGCGATAACGCCGCTGTGGAGCGCGATCCCGTCGGGTCTCGGCAACAACTCCTACTTCGAAGCGAACAACGAGCGGATCGGCGCGCCGATCCGGTTCAACATCCTGAACGGCAACGACTACGGGGACAAGCTCGGGCCGATCCTTGCGGCCGGCAACGTTCCGGAGCTGCTCTGCATCCCGAGCTGGAACATCTCCAGCCTGACCCGGTTCGCCCAGGCCGCGGACAAGCTGTTCGAGGACCTCACACCGCACCTGGCCGGCGACAAGGTCTCGGCGTACCCGATGCTGGCGAACCTGCCGACCCGCGCCTGGGCGTACGGCGTCTGGAACAACCAACTCAAGGCGGTACCGTTCCCGTCGGACGGCTTCCCCTGGATGATGATGTACCGCAAGGACATCTTCGACCAGCTCGGCGCGGAGCCGCCGAAGAACTCCGACGACCTGCTGGCGCTGGGCAAGCAACTGACCGACCCGAAGGCGGACCGGTGGGCGTTCGGCTCGGTCGCCGACGAGATCCACCGATCGTTCGGAGTGCCGGGCCGCTGGATCAAGGACCCCAGCGGCAAGCTGGTCAACAAGATCGAGACCCCGCAGCTCGAGGAGTCGGTGGCGTTCATCCGGAGGCTTTTCCAGTCGGGGTACGTGCACCCGCAAGTCGTCGCGAACGCCGGCGAGGACGGGCTGTTCGAGGGCGGCAAGTTCCTGATCCGGCAGAACGGGCTGGGCGGCTGGGTCGGGTCGCTGCTGCAGCAGCAGACGGTCAACCCGAAGTTCAACCCGCAACCGGTGATGCCGTTCGCGCACGACGGCGGTACGCCGATCACCTGGGGCGGCGACCCCGCCGGCATCTTCACCTTCGTGAAGAAGGGGCTCGGCGCGGACCGCGTCAAAGAGTTGCTCGGCGTCATGAATTACACGTCGGCGCCGTTCGGGACCGAGGAATACCAGCTCTACACCTACGGGGTCGAGGGAAAGCACTACACGAAACAGCCCTCCGGTGCCCCGAAGCTCACCGCCCTGGGACAGAAGGAGGTCGCGGTGACGTACACCTTCCTGGGCGGCCGTCCGACGGCGATCACCGAAAGCGAGTACCCCGGGTACGTCCAGTCGATGAGCGCGTGGCAGAACGCGGCCGCGAAGGTCCGGGAGAAGAACCTGTTCGAAGGGATCCGGGTCGAAGAGCCGGCCAAGATGGCGGCGCTGAACCAGCCGTTCGACGACGCCCTGCAGGACATCTACCGGGGCCGCAAGCCGGTCAGTTACCTGAAGACGGCGATCAAGCAGTGGCAGGACAACGGCGGCAACGAAGGCCGCGACTTCTACGCCAAGGTCCTCAGTGACAACGGTCGGTA
>CAWGHT010000013.1:0-330083 GCA_963822475.1 uncultured Actinomycetota bacterium | reverse complement strand
GAGAGGCTTGGCGGCGGAGCGCCGGGAAGTCTGGTCGGCAGTACCCGCCCTCAGCCGAGGTGCGGGTGGATCGACGACCCCGGAGGCAGCATGACGCTGGAAGGACCCCACGGACACCACCTCCCGACCTTGGGTGGGCCTGCTCGTTCCGGCGTATCGTGCAGGTATGCACGGAGAGCAGATGGCCGAGGCGTTTCCGGTGGTCAGCCTGGACACGGACGCGCGCGAGGCGGTCGAGCTGCTGGCCTCGCGGCGCTTGCCGGGGCTGATCGTGGTCGACGAAAAGGGCCGGCCGCACTCGGTGCTGCCCGCGTCGCAGGTGGTGCGCTTCCTGGTCCCGACGTACGTGCAGGACGATCCGTCGCTGGCCCGGGTGATGGACGAGTCACTGGCCGACCAGGTAGCAGACAAGCTGGCCGGAGTGACGGTCCGCAAGCTGTTGCCGAGGGAGCCTGTCGAGCTGCCGGTGGTCAACCACGACGACACCGTCATCGAGGTGGCGGCCATCATGGCCCGGCTGCGCTGCCCGCTGGTCGCGGTCGTGAAGGACAAGGAGATCCTGGGCGCGATCACCGCATCCCGGCTGCTGGAACTGGTCGTCGCGGCGCACTGACCGACGGACCGGTGATCACGTGACAGTGATCGCCGTCGTCGTCTTCGTGGCCGCCTATGTGCTGATCGCGACCGAGTGGACGCACAAGCTCCTCGCCGCACTCGGCGGCGCTGCCGTGCTGCTCGCCCTCGGCGTCACCGATTCCGAGCACGCGTTCTACTCCCACGACACCGGCATCGACTGGGACGTCATCTTCCTGCTGCTCGGCATGATGATCATCGTCGGCATCCTGCGCCGTACCGGAGTCTTCGAGTACGTCGCCATCTGGGCCGCCAAACGCGCCAAAGGATCCCCGCTGCGGGTGATGATCCTGCTCACGCTCATCACCGCCGTCGCCTCAGCCTTCCTCGACAACGTCACCACGATCCTGCTCATCGCACCGGTCACGCTGCTGGTCTGCGACCGGCTCGGGATCAATCCCGTCCCGTTCCTGATCGCCGAAGTCATGGCCTCCAACATCGGCGGCGCCGCCACGCTGATCGGCGACCCGCCGAACATCATCATCGCCAGCCGCTCCGGCCTCACCTTCAACGACTTCCTCGTCCACATGACACCGCTGGTCGTCATCGAGCTGATCGTGTTCACGCTGGTCCTCCCCCGCCTGTTCAAGGGATCGTTCGACGTCGACCCGGACAAGGTCGAGAACGTCCTGCGGCTGAACGAACGCGAGGCGATCCAGGACACCCGCCTGCTCATCAAGTGCGGCTCGGTCCTGCTGCTCGTGTTCACCGGATTCGTCGGACACTCGGCCTTCCACGTCGAACCCTCGGTGGTCGCACTGCTCGGCGCCGGCCTGCTCGTACTCATCTCGGGGGTGCCGACCAAGGACTACATGTCCAGCGTCGAATGGCAGACACTGCTGTTCTTCGCCGGCCTGTTCATCATGGTCGGCGCCCTCGTCAAGACAGGCGTGATCGGCGACCTCGCCGACCAGGTCGGCAAGGCGACCAACGGCAAACCCCTGCTGGCCGTGATGCTGATCCTGGTCGTGTCAGCTGTCCTGTCCGGCATCGTCGACAACATCCCGTACGTCGCCACCATGAGCCCCGTGGTCCTCGAACTCACCAAGAGCATGAACGACCCGGCCCACGCCCACGCCCTGTGGTGGGCACTCGCCGCGGGAGCCGACTTCGGCGGCAACGCCACCGCCGTCGGAGCCAGCGCCAACGTCGTCGCCATCGGCATCGCACTCCGCGCCGGCCACCCGATCAGCTTCTGGGAATTCACCCGCAAAGGCGTGGTGATGACCGCCATCACCATCCTCGTCGCCGCGCCGTACCTCTGGCTGCGGTACTTCGTCCTGTCCTGACCGCTGTGACAATCTCGGAGTCTCGATGCTGCTGATGTCCTTCGCCGCGGTGCTTCTGCTCGCGGTCCTGATTTCCAGCCTCGCCCACCGAACGATCCTTTCGACGGCGGTCCTGTTCCTGGTCGCCGGCTTCGTGCTCGGCCCCGAAACAACCGGCGTGCTCGACCTCGAGGCCGGTTCGCCAGTCGTGTCCGTGCTAGCCGAACTGGCCTTGTTCGCCGTCCTGTTCACCGACGGCATGCGCGTCGGCTGGTCGGACCTGCGCTCCGCCTGGCGGCTACCCGGGCGCGCTCTGGGCTGGGGCCTGCCGCTGACGCTGGTGATCACCGCACTCGCCGCACACTTCATCGTCGGCCTCGACTGGCCGACGTCCCTGCTGATCGGCGCGATCCTGGCCCCGACCGACCCGGTCTTCGCGTCCGCGCTGGTCGGCAACGAGAAGGTCCCGGCCCGGCTACGGCACCTGCTCAACGTCGAATCCGGCGTCAACGACGGGCTCGCCTTGCCTTTCGTGATGGTCTTCCTCGCCGTCGCCGCCGGACAGGACAGCCTTCACCTCGGAGAGTTGGCTCTGGAGCTCGGGATCGGCATCGCGATCGGCATCGCCATACCCTGGATCGCCATCCGGCTGGAGCGAACGCGGTTCTTCTCGGCCTCCACGCAGTACGAGCCACTCAATGCGGTGGCGATCGGCCTGCTCGTGCTCGCCCTGGCCAAGACGCTGCACGGCAACCTCTTTCTCGCGGCCTTCGCCGCAGGCATCACCGTCGCGACCTTCGGTCCGGCGCAGCGCGAGGCGTTCGAACACTTCGGCGAGCTCATCGCCGAAGGCCTCAAGCTCGCGGCCCTGCTGGTCTTCGGCGCACTCATCTCGCTACAGTTCCTCGGCGAGATCAGCTGGCAGGGATGGATCCTCGCCATCGTCGCCCTGCTGATCGCCCGACCTGCCGCGCTCGCACTCTCCTTCCTGCGCTCCGGCCTCGGAGCCCGCGAACAACTCGCCGCCATGTGGTTCGGTCCCAAAGGCTTCGCCTCGGTCGTCTATGGCCTGCTCGTTCTCGAGTCAGGCATCCCCGCCGCCGACGAGGTCTTTCATCTGGTCGCCCTCACGATCATTCTGTCGATCGTGGCCCATTCCTCCACCGACATCCTCGTAGCGCGCTCCTTCGAACAGGTCGACCTCTCCCCTGAGCCCCAGAAGACCTGACGCACTGCCTCCGGTGGTTGCGCACAGCAAGCGTCACGTCGGCATTGGATCGTTAAAGGACAAAGGGCAGCCGGCGCAGCGGTCGGCGGAACCGACGCCGATCAGCACGTGGCCATCCCTTGGCCAGGACGGCGACCGGACACGCCGGCAGCCCAGCTCACGGGGCGTCTTGCAGACGGAGCCGATACAAGGCTCGTGCCGGTGCTCTCCGGGCCGGAAGCACTGATAGTCGCTGAGCTGCTCGAACAGATCGCCGACGACCCGACCAGCGACCTGAACGCGATCGCACAACTACTCATCATGAGGATCCACGACCGACTCGAGATCATCGAAACTCCTGCGGGCCCGCGGAAGCCCCGGCAACCGGGCAAGCTCATCGCGTTGTTCACGACAGCTTCAGATCCGCACGCCGGCTAGCCGAGCTGTCGCGCCGTGTGCGGCCGTGTCGATGGCAGCAGGAGCGCCAGCACTTAGCGAGCGGCCGCGACCGCCGGCTGGAAGGACCCGGGCGGCGAGGACCGGTGTGACGCGAGCGCATCTGCGGTGCGTCAGTTCTTCAACGCCCAGGCGCTGGCCGATCTGATCGAGAAGGGCGGCACCAGAGCTGGCCGACGGCGCCCGCGACAGCGCGATCAGACTGACCGCGATGACCGAAGGGCTCGCGTACTGCGTGCTGATCGGCGCCTCCAGCGCGTCCGACGCACGCGAGCGGCTGCACGCAGAGCTGACGGCGATACTGCGGTGAGCGGTCCGGGTTCCAAGCCGCTCACCAGTGCTCAGTGGCCGGCGCCGAGCTTTCCGGCGAGGCGTTGGTGACGGTGGGCGCTGGAGGCGTTGAGTCCGATGATTTGGACGGTCTTGCCGTAGCGGGCGTACTTGGTGGTGATCGCGTCGAGGGTGGCGACGGTGGAGGCGTCCCAGATGTGGGAGTCGGTCAGGTCGATGACGACGTTCGCGGGGTCGCCGCGGTAGTCGAACTGGTAGACCAGGTCGTTGCTGGAGGCGAAGAACAGCTCGCCGGTGACGGCGTACACCTTGGTGTCGTCGTCGGGGTGTGCGACGTCGGTGACGGTCGTGAAGTGGGCGACGCGGCGCGCGAACAGGATCATGGCGACGATGACACCGACCACCACGCCTATGGCGAGGTTGTGGGTGATGACGACGACCACGACCGTCGACAGCATCACGACGGTTTCGCTGCGGGGCATCCGGCGCAGCGTCTTCGGGTGGATGCTGTGCCAGTCGAAGGTTCCGACCGAGACCATCACCATCACGGCGACGAGTGCGGCCATCGGGATGTCGCCGACCAGGTCGCCGAGTCCGACCACGAGGATCAGCAGGAACGTTCCGGCCAGGAACGTGGAGATCCGGGTCCGGGCGCCGGAGGCCTTCACATTGATCATCGTCTGCCCGATCATCGCGCAGCCGCCCATACCGCCGAAGAACCCGGTGATGACATTCGAGACGCCCTGGCCCCAGGCTTCACGGGTCTTGACCGAGTGGGTGTCGGTGATGTCGTCGACGAGCTTGGCGGTCATCAGTGACTCCAGCAGACCGACGAGCGCCATGCCCACGGCGTACGGGGCGATGATGCGCAGCGTGTCCAGATTCCACGGAACATCGGGCCAGAACAGCGACGGGAGGCTGTCGGGGAGCTTGCCCTCGTCGCCGACGGTCGGCACCGTCACCGAGGCCAACGCGACGAAGACGGTGACGGAGAGGATCGCCACCAGCGGCGCCGGGACAGCCGTCGTAAGGCGGGGCAGGAACACCATCACCACGATGCCGGCGGCTACCAGCGGATAAACCGGCCACGGGACATGAGTCAGGTGCGGCAGTTGCGCGAGGAAGATGAGGATCGCGAGGGCGTTGACGAAGCCGACCATGACCGAGCGCGGAATGAATCGCATCAGGCGGGCGACCCCGAGCACGCCGAGGATCACCTGCAGGATCCCGGCCAGGATCACGGTGGCGATCAGGTAGTTCAAGCCGTGGTCGCGCATCACCGGTGCGATCACCAGCGCGACCGCGCCGGTCGCGGCCGAGATCATCGCTGGGCGGCCGCCCAGGAACGCGATCGAGACGGCCATCGTGACCGAGGCGAACAGCCCGACCCGTGGATCGACGCCGGCGATGATCGAGAAGCTGATCGCCTCCGGGATCAGCGCCAGCGCGACCACCAGGCCGCCCAGCACCTCGATCCGTAACCGGCGCGGAGAACGGAACGCGGCGCGGACCGACGTGATGTCGGGCTCCTCCACCGCAGGCGACCGGGCAGGTTCGGGCGTGGCTGACTCAGGCGTCAGCGAGGTCATGCGGTCTCCAGAAAGCCAAGCGAGCGGCATGCCCTCGGCGCAGGCAATCGCGACGCGTCATTGCGCCGGCGGCAGCACGAAGGTTTCGCTCACGGAAAGGGCGAGGCGGTGAGGAGCACCAGAACGCCTCACGCCGACAACTCTACCCGAACGTAAGAGTAGAGTTGAAGCGGGGTCCGTTATCCTTCCCGGACCTGCGGTACCTACCGTAGTCACCTGGCCTGGGCTGTCAGGGCCGGGCAGGCAGGAGACAGGCACAATGGGTGAGCACATGCAGATCGGCGAGGTCGCCGAGCGGACGAGGCTGAGCCTGCGCACCATCCGTCACTACGAAGAGGTCGGACTCGTTCCGCCCTCGGCACGCAGCAAGGGTGGCTTCCGCCTCTACAGCCAGGCCGACGTCCAGCGACTGCTGCTGATCCGGCGGATGAAGCCCCTCGGATTCACCCTCGAGGAGATGGCCGACGTACTCGGCCTGCTCGACGATCTCACGTCCGGAGCCGCGCCTGCCGACCAGGACGCACTGCTGGACCGGCTGACCTTGTACCGCGAAGCCGCCGGCCGGCGAATCGACGCACTCCGCGAGCAACTCGACGTCGCCGTCAACTTCGCCGACACCCTCCAAGAACACCTCGACCGCCATCTAGAAGGCACCGGACGTCGTTGAGGGTTTCGGTCACGGTTTTGTCACTGGCGTAACGTCAGCCGGTTTCGAACGATTCATTCAGTGAGCGCAACCTCGGTTGTTCTGGTGTGCCGGGAAGTCTGGTCGGCAACGCCCGACCCATGCCCTCTGTCACCAGGAGACTGCCATGACGAAATCCCTTCCTGCTGTTGCCTGTTCCGCGGTTCTCATGCTCGCGTTCACCGCCTGCTCCGGCGGAACCGACAGCAGTTCCTCCACGCCTTCGAGCGCGTCGTCCTCGACGACGGCGCCCACCAGCACGTCGCCCAGCAGTACGTCGCCTGCCGTCACACCGAGCGCCGTGCCCTCATCGGCCCCGCCCGCCGCACCCGCACGCACCGCAGCCCAGCTCACGAAGGCACTGCTCGCGTTGGCCGATCTGCCGCCGGGATTCTCGCTCGAGAAGGACGACGCGGGCGACGACTCCGACGTCACCGTGTCGTCGAAAGACAGCCGCTGCGCCAAACTCGTTGCCTACACCAACGCGGACAACCCGCCCGGGTCGAAGGCCTCCGCCGGCCAGTCGTACTCCGGAGGCGCGCAAGGTCCGTTCGTCGACGAGACCATCGACGCCATGGGATCACCGGCCGCCGCCCTCGCGCTCCAGAAGGCCTTCAAGCAGGCCGTCACCGCGTGCCGCACGATGACCTTGAAGGTTCCGGGCGAAGGAAGCTCACCGATCAGCGTCCGTGAGGTCTCCGCACCGGCCGTCGGCACCCAACCGGTCGCCGTCCGCTTCACCGCGACCGCCGGTGCGCTGCAGGGCTTCGAAGTCACCATGGTCACCGTCGCCGTCAACGACGTCGTCGTAGCCGTCACCGTGATCAACGGCCTCCCCGAGGACATCGAAGGCGCTACAACCGCGGCGGTGGAGAAGGCACAGGCCACCCTCGGCTCCGCCGGCTCCGGCACCTGACAGACTGCCGGACTGGGCGCCATCCATCGCGACATAGGCAGCGCCGAGTCCAGCCGTTTCAGGACAGGTCGAGGTCGCGGCGGCGGAAGCTGATGCCTCCGGCAACCGTCAGGGCGGCGGCGAGGACGGTCAGCACGACGAGGGGCAGCGCCGTGATGCTGGACAGTGGCATCGCGGTGGTGTAGCCGAACGGAGAGAGCCTCGCGAAGCCGTCGGGCAGGTTCAGCAGGGCGCCCAAGAATCCGAAGAAGAACGCGTAGGCGACCACGAGCCACGCCCAGCTCGACACCCCTGGCCGTAGCCCGAACAACGCCGCTGCGACGCCGATGACCACGAGGACCGCCGGGGCGAAGGCGAGGGTCGCAGCCATCACCTCGGCGACCACGCTGCCGTCCGAGCCGCTGGTGACGGCGCCGAGACCGACTCCGAGTCCGCTGACGAGCAACAGCACGACAGATGCCACAACGGTGTACCCGAGCCACGAGAGGATCCAGGGCCGGCGGCTGACCGCGGTGGCCAGCGCGGCCTCGGTGTGACCGGTGCGTTCCTCGGACCTCAGCCGCGCAGTCGCGCAGGATGACGGAACTGCGCAGATCCTGCCCATGCTCTTCCGCACGGGCGATCGCAGCGCGATCTGGTTCCCAAGTCCTGTTCAAAGTGACCCAAGTCAGGTCAGGCGTCCCGCGCGTGAACGAGTCCGCCCAGGGCGGCCAATCACGTACAAAGCGGCGCCGGCCGCCGCACTGCCCCCGACGTAGAATGGAACCCATCCCCGGCGACAACGACATCCCCATCCCGTGAGGTGCCGGCCACCGGCCAACTACAAGGGATGCCAGCCATGCCGATCCTGCGTCGCACCAACAAGCCGTCACCCCAACCCGCTGCCTCCCTACCGTCAGGTGCTCCGCCCTCTGCCGCTGCTGTGAAGACTCCACCGCCGCCACCGGCGATCCCTCCGGACCCCAAGACCACGAACGCCGCCAAACCGGCCGCCGCGGCCACGGTGCCCCACCCCCGGATCGGGGCCGCCTGGGTCTGGCTGTGCATCGCCGTACTCGCATTGACGGTACTGATCGTGTTCATGGCGCAGAACACCCAGAAGGTCCGAGTCGACTTCCTCTGGATGACCGGCACCCTGCCCCTGGATCTGGCGTTGCTGATCGCCGGCGCGATCGTCGGCGTGGTCACCGCGATCGCTGGAACCGCCCGGATCACCCAGCTCCGCCGCGTCATCCAGCAACGTCGCCGACCCGACCGCAACCGGTCGTACCCCGGCTCTTCGGAATAGTCATGGGTGGGGCGTTTGCGGTAGGGACGGGTTCCGTCGGTGGCGAGCAGGATGCGTAGTCGGGGGTTGGTGAAGTTGCGAAAGCCGCGGGCGGCCGGCGGCGTGCGGGCCTGCCGGCGGGCCGTCACAATACGACATCAGTACGCCGGCGCGTGCCGTCTGCGCCGAACCGCCAACAGCTTCAACGTGTCGGCGTGACGGTTGGTTGAGGGCTGGTAGGTTGCGGGGCCGTGGTCTCCGTGGGAGTGGTCACCACGCTTGTATCGACTTTGCATTGTTGAAGGTCCGGGCCCAGCCGGGCCTCGATCGGCTGCAGGCGACGTGCGATGTCGTCGAGTTGCTGCAGGTCGACGTCGGACGCCGCCTGCGGGAGGTCGGTCAGGATCGCGTACATGTCCTGGGCCTCATTGATAACGGCGAGGCACGCCGCATTGACCTTTGCCTCCGTGACCAGTGGGAAACTGCCTCCTGGGCTGGGCCCCAGTGAGGAGGTCGGCGCCGGTGCGCCTCCGGGTCCGCCGGCGAAATTCGGTGTGCCTGCATTGAGCAGCCCGACAGCGATTACGCCGAACACGAAGCCACCGACGAAGGTGATGGCTGCTATCCACCATCTAGGGCGGCGAGTTTGGACCGGCGTCGCCTCCGCAGCCTTCGGGGCCTCCGTCACGTCGTCGGGATCCGGGGGATTCGTCATCAGACACCTCCTACGCTGTACGGGGCGTTAGGGCGGTTAGATGATAGCTCTAGCTAATCGTTCCGAGCTGTCGAAACAATGGCCTGACGGGAGCGGGTGTGCAAGCACCGCCGGCGGTGAGACACGGTGCTCGAGTGGTGAGACACGGTGCTCGAGCTGTGTCCCGCGCGTCGGCGTATTTGGGCCGGACATATCGCTCAGGTGTCACCGCCGGCCGATGGGTGATCGTCTCCGTTTGGGTGGCTGCGGCCATCTTGGTCACTGTGTTGGTGCCGTCGAGTTCTGGCGCTGGGGGCGGTTTCGGCGACCTGCTTCCACCGGACAGTCAGGTGCTGAAGGTGGAAGAGCGGGCGCTGGAGGAGTTCCGCGTTCCGGTCATCTCTGGGACAACGGTGGTCGTGCATCAGCCCGGCGGGCTCAGCCTGCTGACCCGGGCCGACTCGATTCTGTGGGCATTGGCTACCACCCAGCAGGCCACCGATGCGCCGCCGCCGCCAGGCAGCTTGGCCGCGGCCATCCCCATACCGACCGGACGGGCCGACACCACCGTGACCTACCTCTACGTCACCGAGGGCACAGGTCTGCACCGCACGGTTGAGCTCGCCAACGCGTACGCCGCCCACTTCAACAACCAGCAAGAGGTGAGTTCGTATGTCACCGGGTTCGTGCCGGCCCAGGTCGCCCAAGCCCACTACCTGCACTCCCGTCTGCGGCTGTTCGAGATCGCCAGCGTGTTACTGATCCTGCTCGTGGTCGCCCTGGCCTTCCGTTCGTTGTTGGCTCCGTTGGTGGTCTTAGGCATTGCGGCGATCGGCTACCTGGTATACGTCCCGCTGCTCGGCCAGGTGGCCAATTTGCTGCAATTCCAGGTTCCGTCACAACTGGAGCCAGTGCTCCTGGCATTGCTGTTGGGGGTAGTCACCGACTACTGCGTACTGTTCTTTTCGGCGTTCCGGGATGAGTTGGACACCGGAACAGGCGGCGTGACCAGCGCCGTAGCTGCCTTGCGGCGCAATGGGTCGATGATCGCGGTGGCGGGCCTGACCGTGGCCGGCGGCACCCTTGCGCTGCTGGCTGCACCATTCGAAATCTTCCGGGCGCTTGGGCCCGCACTGGCGCTGACCGTGCTGGTCGGAGTTGGGCTCTGCCTGACCCTCACTCCGGCCGCCATGACGATCCTGAGTTGGCGGCTGTTCACTGTGCTACCGGTTCGTGGCTCCGAGCGCAGTGAGCGCTTGATCGAGCTTGGTGATGTGGCCGAACGCAAACGGCTGATGACGCGAGGACTGGAACTGCTGACCATGCGCGGCACGGCGCTTGGCGCGGTGGCCGCGGTCGTGTCAGTGCTCGGTCTGGCCAGCGTGCCGCTCACACACGCGCAGCTGGACTTATCCTTCACGGCCGCCTTGCCGCGCGACGACGGCGTAGCGGAGGGAGCTCGGCTCCTGGACGTCGCGGGGATCCGCGGCATCTCCGCCCCCACAGAGGTTCTCATCGAGCAACAGGGAATCACCGCCGATCGGGTCAGTCTCGCCCGGTTTGAGGACGCGGTTTCCCGCGAGCCCGGGGTGGTACAGGTTCTCGGCCCGGCCGATTTGCCGTCCGAGAGGGCGCGCGGCCTGGTCCTTGCCGAGAGTGGCAATGCCGCCCGTCTCGTCGTGGTCTACGGCAGCGATCCGCTCGCGGCCGATGCGATCTCCAATGTCAGGCTGCTTCAGGAGCGGATCTCCGGGCTTGCGGCCGCCTCGGGCCTGTCGAAGGCGCGCGTCTCGCTGACCGGCCAAACCCTCATCGCCTCCGAAGTCGCACATCTGACCCGGGACAGCCTTGAGATCACGCTGGTGGTCGCCCTGATCGTCGAACTGCTCATTCTCAGCCTGTACCTGCGGGCCCTGATTGCCCCGATCGCTCTGCTGGCTTGCAGCGTGCTCAGCGTGACAGCTGCGCTGGGGCTGACGACCCTGGTGTTTCAGAACATTCTTGGGGAGCAGGGCCTGACCTTCTATGCGCCGTTCGCCGCTGCGGTCTTGTTGATCGCGTTGGGCGCGGACTATACCGTCTTCTCGGTCGGCTCCATTTGGGAGGATGCCAGGCTACGGCCGCTACCCGAGGCGCTCAGAGTCGCAGTCCCCCGCGCCTCGCACGCCATCACGACTGCGGGTCTGATTTTGGCCGCAACGTTTGCGCTCGTTGCGATCATCCCGCTATCGACCTTCCGGCAGATCGCCTTCGCGATGACGGTCGGCCTGCTGCTGGATACCTTGATCATCCGTCCGGTGCTGACCCCCGGGGTCCTGACGCTGCTAGAGAGAAGCGCTGGGTGGCCGAGCAAGCGCATCACGGCGAGCGAGCGGCAGACACCGCCGTCGACGAATGAGGAGGTCGTCAGTGGCTGAGGCAGGCGCATCCACCGGTGATCGCCGCACCAACGGCCCTCTAAAGCTGAGCCAGCGGTGGCGAACGGCGATCGAGGTGGCCGCATTCGTGGTCGCCCTCTTCTTCCTGGGCTGGGCGGCCGACTCGCTCGCCCGATTCGCAGCCGAGTCACTGTTGGCCCGCAACATTCAAAACGCCACCGGGGTGAGCGACCTGCCGACGGTCAACGTCCGGGGATTTGCAGTCCTGCCGCAAGTAGTACGCGGAGCCTATGACGAGGTGGACGTGACGACCCGCGGAATCACCAGTGGCCCCCTGCGCATCGAGCAGGTCGAATCGCAGCTGTTCGATGTCCGCGTGCCGTTCCACGATGTCCTCCTCCAAGACATTCGGAGGGTAGGAATCAGCCGATCGGTCGAGGACGTCACGCTTAGCTACGCGGACCTGAACGCCTACTTCGAGGCCACCGGCCGCCCATTCCGACTGGCCGCCGCCGAGAACGGCGACGTCCAGATCACCGGCCCCGTGACCATCCTCGGCCAACGAGTGCAGGTCAGCACGGACACTTCCCTGTCGGTGTCGGACGCCACGCTCCGGATCGCCCCGGGTGAGATCAGAACCGGCGATATCAACCTGAGCCAGGCCCGCCGGCTGCTGCTCGGCCAGCGCCTCAGGTTGACAGTACCGCTGGGCACCCTCCCGTTTGGGCACCAGCTCACCAGCGCAACGCCCGGCGCAGGCCGCATTCGACTCCGCGCCGAAGGTACCGGCATCATCGTGCGGCCCTGAGCATCACGTCCAGCCTCGGCCGGCCGGTCCGGCGACTGAAGCTGCCTACGACGAGGGCTGGGTGCGGGAGCTGCTGGGGCATCACATTCAACTCCACGGATCGGTGTTCAAGCTATCGGCCAGCCCCATGTCCGTGTCGTACAGCGTGGGGCCGTCCGGCGGTTTCCGACGGCCTCGTGGCGGTCAGAACATCGTGTTGACGTTGGCGGAGGACTCCGGCACGTCCTGTTCGGCGTTCCAGTGCTCGACGATCTTGCTGTCGCGTACCCGGAACAGGTCGAGGACTGCCCTACCGCGCTCGCCCTGGCTGTCGACGTAGTGGCTGTGGACCAACTCGCCCTCGGCGATGAGCTCTTTCGGTGTCACGCTCAACTGGGGGAACTGCTCGAAGTAGGCGCCGAGCCCAGCCTTCAGGCCGGCGGCGCGTCGGGGATGTCCGGGTTGTGCTCGTGGTAGTCGGTGTCGACATAGGTGTCGATGGCGGCCAGGTCCTTGCGGACCAGGAGCCGGTCGACGAACGCGGTGACAAGCTTCTGCGCCTCGGTGTTGCCCTGGGCCACGAGCTTGCCGTCGATGAAGATCTTGGCGTTGGCCGCCGGGTTGACGGAGAACAGGTAGCGGCCGGACTCCGGCGGAGTCAGAGTGCCGGTATAGCGCGCCGACCACTGGTTACCCAGGTTCGGCACCGGCTCGCCGACGTAGTCGAAGTCGGATTCCACCGGGTCATGACCGGCGTACCGGACCAGTCGAAGTTCGGGTAGTAGGTGGCGAGCAGCCCGTTCGATCGTGACGACGTCCTCGCCGGCCCGGCCGATCACCGCGATCTCCTGAGCGGCCGCGGACAGCGGGAGAACGCCGCCGCTGTTCTTCAGTACAGCGTGCGTGCAGCATCTCGTCCAGCCGCGTCGCGGACACCCGCCCACTGGTGAAGTCCTCCCCGGTCAGGTTCGCCGGTACGCCGGGAGCCGGGTCACCGCTGACGTCGACACCGGCATTGACCGCCGACAGCGCACTGCGGTACGCCCCGACGAAGTCCGGCACGATGTTGCCCTGGAAACCCCATTGCGTCCGCGGCACGGCCAGCCGGTCGGCCGACTCGCACATCTGGTGCCCGTCGATCTGCTGATACGAACACATGATCGTGGTGGCCTTGCCGTCCTGGATCGCCCGCCGGAACGGCTCGTAGTACAACTCCTGCATGGCGCGTTCGGGGACGATCTCGTTGTAGCCCGGGTTGCCCGCGCCACTGAGTACGGCGGGCCCCCGAACCGGCCGGTCTCCTGGAGGTCGTCGGCTACACCCCCAACGACCCGACCGGCGCCCAGTGGGTTCGCCGTACGTCGGAACCACCCACCGCCATCTTCGCCACCAGCGACCTGCAAGCCCTCGGCGCCATCGACGCAGCCCGGATCCGCGGGCTGCACGTCCCCGAGAACCTCAGCGTCATCGGCTTCGACGACATCGCCGCATGCCCCTGGGCCTATCCCCCACTGACCACCATCCGCCAACCCCTCATCGCCATGGGCCGCGTCGCCTGCCAGACAATCCTCAAACTCGCAGCCGGCGACAACCCGCCACCGTGCAGATCGCCTCCCGCCCACTGGTGTCATCGCCCCGGCGCTCAGTCACCAACCGGACCGCCTTGGCCCTGGTCTGCTCGTCGTACTTCCTCGGCACGGATGCCACCTCCTAACGAAGGAGGTGCGCGTCAACCCCTGGGTGGGTTCATCAACCCTCGACCCTGCACGTTGAGCTGGGTGTCACCGAAGAGGTAAGCGACGCGACCAGGGGTCGACTTCCACAACCTGTGACGCGATTCATGGCAGGCCGGTACCCGCGAGTCGATCCTCGATGCCTCTCCACCTGAGTGCGCGCGGATCGCGAACCGCCGGGGCCCAGCCGTACTCGGTTCCAGATTGACCCGGTCAGCTGGGATCGACCGGCCAGTCTTTCTCACGTAGTGCGTCGAGGACTGTTCGCCGGTCGAACTCGACGGCCGCGCTGCGGAGCAAGTGGCCGTCGTCATCGAGAAAGGTCAGCTGCGGGGGCGGTTCCAGGAGGTCCGGATTGTCTTCCCAGACGACCCGAGACACCGCGGTACGGCTAACCCGCCAGCCTCTGCGCCGCCAGCCGGACTCATCCCGGACCTCTTGCTCGTCGACGACGAGGGCACCCGGTCGGAGAAGGTTGACCAAGACAACCACCGATACTCCGGCCGCCACGACGATGGTCAGCCACCGGTTGAACCATTCTCGGTCCAGCAGCAACCACGCGACACCGAACGGCAGCGCCGCGACCACAAGTGCGACCCAAAGCCGGCCGCGCAGGGAGCGCTCGATCCGGATCGGACCTGCGGATGGCACGTTCACACGATCCTCCCCACGCGCGTCCTGGTCACGAGTAGCCAGCCCAGGAAGAAGCATCCGGCGGTTGCAGCCGCGGCGAGGACCGGCGCCTTGACCTCGGCCGGCAACGACAGCGGTCGCAGCGCGACCGCGCCGACGATCAGCATCGGTCCCTGCAGGATGAACGCGGCAAACGAACTGCGAGCCATCCTCGCGCGAAACACCGTCTTCCGTCGCAGTTTGCGCTGGGCAACGCGCAGCAGCCACAACGATCCGAACACTGCCAGGAAACCCTCGTACGTCGCGAGAACCAAACCTTGCGCCGTCCACCCGGACAGGAACGGATTCACGTCGCCGCCGAGGTCATCGATGTCGAACACGACCGCGACCAATGGTGCAGAGAGAACGAACCCGAGCGTCACCCAGCCGCTGACGCGTCCGAGCCCGTCCGGGACTCGCTGTGCGAGGCCGCGGCGCGCTGCGGTGATGCCGAGCACGAACATGCCGGCCAGCTGCGCCCATTGCCACAGATGCAGATCGAAGTACTGCGTCCCTCGTGCGGAGATCCATCTCCGCGAGAACGCCGTCAGTACGGTGATGGCCAACGCGAAGCCGAGCACCTGGACACCGGTCACCGGCCGGACCACAGGCCGGGGTACGCGTGCCAGCAGCCGCCACAGTGCATAGCCCAGCGAGAAGATCAACAGCACCTCGGCGAACCACAACGCTCCGGAGTCGATCAGCCGCCTGCGCCCGGTCAGAAGGAAGCCGTAGCTCACAGAGCCCCCGGTTGAGCGGTACGCGATCCACATCGACAGCGGCCAGATCACGAGCGCGCTGACTGCGAACGGCAACCCGAGGCGCAGCAGGCGGTCCTTGGCGAAGCGCGCCGGGCCTTTCCGATCGAGCGCCCGCGGTGTGAACAGGCCGGCGATCAGGAAGAAGCTGCCCATGAAGAACACCGCAGACGGCCCCACGATCGCAGCCAGCACGAGCTCGACTTCACGATGGAAGGTCACCTCGTGGACCTCGTCGTACGCCCAACCGCCGACGGTCGAGTAGCCCAGCAGGGCATGCCCAGCGATGATCCAGGCGACCAGAAACGCGCGCAACGTATCGAGCGAGACGTCCCGCTCGGTGGCTCGCACCGCACCGCCTGCCACGGACCGAGCCTACAGGGCTCGCCGCCCAAGGCGCCGCAACCGGAGCAGACCCGGAATCAGCCCAGGCTCAACTCACTCCGCAGCCTCCCCACGCCGGATAGCTGCTCTGGGCAACGTCCCAGTCTCTTCATGGCTGTCCTGCCACGAGTCATCCGCCCGCAGTCGGGGCAAGGACGCCGGTGGCGACGAGGATGATGAGCAGGAAGGAGTAGCGGGCGGCTGCTTCGCGGCGGTAGCCGAGGAACAGGCCGGCGCTGATGGTGCCACCTGAACGGGACACGCCCGGGATGAGGGCGAGTGCCTGGGCGAGGCCGTAGCCGACGGCGTGGCCGACGGTCAGATCGGACAGTTGCCTGGTCTTGCGTGCGACCCGATCGGCCGCTCCGAGGACGAGGCCGAAGACGATGAGCGCGGCGCCGATCAGCCGCAGGTCGCGGAACGCGGTCTCGATGAGGTGCTGCAGCAGCACGCCGACCACGCTGATGGGCACGCTGCCGAGAATGATGAACCATCCGAGCCTGGCCACCGGATCGCTGCGCCGTTCGGGCCGGAACAGGGATGTGGTCCAGGCCACGACGACCCCGGCGATCTCGCGGCGGAAGTAGATGAGGACGGCCGTCTCGGTGCCCAACTGGGTCACGGCGGTGAAGGCGGCCCCGGGGTCGGGCCAGCCCATGAGCTCCGACACGACTCGAAGGTGCGCGCTGGACGAGACCGGAAGGAATTCGGTGAGGCCTTGGACGAGGCCGAGTACGGCGGCTTGGAACCAGGTCACTGTGCCCTGTTCATTGTGCCCTGGTTCATGGTGCGCTGTTCGCCGTGTCGACACGGCGCGCGGCGATGATCGTGCGGTCGGTTTCGTCGTCGAACTCGCCGATGACTTCCTCGAGGAGGTCTTCGAGGGCCACGATTCCGGCCGTCGTACCGTCCGGCGAGGTGACGACGCCGAGCTGGCGGCGGTGCTCACGCATCATTCGGATGGCGGCCGCGGCCGGCGTCGTACCGGGGAGGCTGAACGGTTCGGTCATCAGGTCTCTCGCGCGCGTGGTCTCGGCCAGCGTGGCCGCGCGGAAGGCATCGCGGACATGCACCATGCCGACGATGCCGACGCTGCTGTCGTCGCCGCCGTCGGGAGCGAGCACGGCCAGCCGGGACCGTCCGGTCTGTTGACTGGTGAGCTCGATGTCGCGGGCGGTCGCGTCGGCGGGCACGGTGACGATCTGGTCGGCTGGTGTCATCACCTGTCCGACGGTGATGTTCTGGACTGCCAGCATCGCGGTCAGCAGTTCTTGTTCGGCCTCGGGCAGGGTGCCGTGCTCGGCGGAGGATTCGATCAGGATCCGCAGTTCTTCGGGCCCGTGGACCTGGGCGAGCTCGTCCTGTGGTGTGACCTTGACCAGCCGTAGACAGGCGTTGGCAAGTGCGTTGAAGATCCGCAAGGCCGGCCGCGCGACGCGGGTGAAGAACCGGAAGGGCAGTGCGAGCCGTACGGCGGAGACCTCCGGGTGGCTGATCGCCCAGGACTTCGGCGCCATCTCGCCGACCACGACGTGCAGCAGCCCGATGCCGGCCACAGCGATGACCAGCGCGATCACGTGCGCGGCCTCGTCCGGTATCCCGATCGCGCTGAAGGCCGGGTCGAGCAGGTGCGCGATCGCGGGCTCGGCCAGCGCACCGAGTCCTAGGGTGCACAAGGTGATACCGAGTTGGGCGCCGGCGAGCATCAGGGAAAGTTCGCGGACGCCGGCCATCGCGGCGCGCGCGGCGCGGCTTCCGGTGGCGGCGGCCTCCTCGAGCCGGTGGCGTTTCGAGGCGACGAGGGCGAACTCGGCCGCGACGAAAAAGGCGTTCAGCGCCAGGAGGAAGACCGAAATCAGCAAGGATGTGGCGGTACTCACGGGCGCACCTCCGGATCCGCGCCGAGTCGCTCGATCCGTACGGTGGCGGGGACGTGCCGACGGACGTCTTCGACCCACAGCCGGACGTCGCCCTGCGGCACCTGACTGCCGTGCTCGTCGAGCCGGGCTGGCAGCTGGACAGTCAGCTGATCACCGGCCACCGGCACCCGGCCGAGACCGGACATGATCAGGCCGGAAACCGTGTCGTAGTCCCCGTCCGGAGGCAAGATGATGCCGGTCGCTTCGGCGATCTGGTCGAGGCGCCAGCGGCCGGGCACTCGCCAGGAACCGTCCGAATCCGGCTCGGCGCCGGGCTCGACGGGGTCGTCCTCATCCTGGATCTCGCCGACAAGCTCCTCGGCGATATCCTCCAGCGACAGCACGCCCGCGAAACCACCGAACTCATCGATGACGACGGCCAGCTGCCGGTGCGCGGCGCGAAGCTGTTCCAGCACCGCCGGCAGTACCAGCGTGTCCGGGACCAGTAGGGCGGGCCCGGCCAGCGAACCCACCGTGACGGCACGTCGCTCTGCCGGGTCGACCTCGATCACATCGGCTACGCCGATGATCCCGATGACCTCGTCGACGGTGTCGCCGACGACAGGAAACCGGTTGTGGCCCGTGTCGAGCAGTTCCGCGACCCGGTACGCCGGCTCACCGGCGTGAACCGTGACCACGTCGACCCGGGGAACCATCGCCTCCGCGGCGGTCCTGGCGCGGAAATCGAGGCCGTGATCGAGCAGCCGGGAGGTGTCGGCGTCGAGCAGGCCCTGCTCGCGGGACGACGCGATGATCCGGTCCAGGTCCTGCGCGGTCGCGCCCTGCGGTAGCTCCTCCACCGGCTCGATGCCGACCCGCCGCAGCAGCCGGTTCGACGTGGCGTCGAACAGCCGGATCAGCGGTCCGGCCACAGATAGATACATCAGCGTCGTGCGCGCGAGCGCCCGCGCCAGCGCCTCCGGCTTGGCGATCGCGAGGTTCTTCGGCGCCAGCTCGCCCAGCACCATCTGGACGACGGTGGCGATCACCAGCGCGGCGGCGACCGCGATCGACAAGCTGACATCGTCGGGCACACCGGCCAGCCCGAGCAGATCGGCCAGTCCGCGGCCGAGGTACGGCTCGGCCACGTACCCGGCCAGCAACGCGGTGACGGTGATCCCCAGTTGGGCGCCGGACAGCATGAACGACAACCGCGACGTGACCTTCAGTGCCCGCGCGGCCGCCGCGTCACCGTCGTCGGCCAGACCGCGCAGCCGCCCCCGGTCGACGGCGACGTACGCGAACTCCTGGGCGACGAAGTACCCGGTCGCCGCGGTGAGGACAAGGATGAGGGCCAACCCGGCAAGGATCAGCATCCGGTGCTCCAGGCAACCACTGGAATCAAGGGCCGGACCTGGTCCGGCGCGGTATCGCAGCCTTCGGGCGCACAGCTCGACATGGCGGCGAGATTAGCAGCCGTCCCAAGCGGGCGATCTCTCCGACTGAGATAGTGCGTTCGCACCGATCGACGTGTCAGCCGTGTGAGGAGATGAGTAGCCGCGATGTGGCGTCAGAGGGCCCGGTACTGGTGCGACAGCACGATGTCCCGTGGTACGCCGGCCCTCATCGGCTGGCTGGGCCTCGCGTCGGCGCTCCTCGTCGTCGTGGTCTCGGCGTTGGTACTGCTACTGACCCCGTCCGACGTCGGCGGGCACGGCGGCTGGGCCGGGGTGTTGTGGATGAGTCTGCTCCGCACCCTGGACCCGGGCACGATGGGCGGCGACGAAGGCAGCTACCTGTTCCTCGCGCTGAGGCTGCTGGTCACCGTCGGCGGGGTCTTCACCGTCAGCTCGTTCATCGGCGTGCTGACCACCGGCCTCGAGGCGAAGATCGCCGTACTGCGCAAAGGCCGGTCCCGGATCATGGAACGCAATCACACCGTCATCCTCGGCTGGCCGCAGACCGCCGACGCCGACATCCAGGTGATCAAGGTGCTGCTCTCCCTCGGCAGCCGATCCACTGAGGGGCACCGCCCGCACGTGGTGGCGGCAGTGGCCGACTCCGCCAACCTTCCCGCGGCTCGTCTCGCGGCTGGACCAGAGGCCCAACTGATCGGCGCCGACGACTTCGCGGTCCGGCTGATCGTCCAGGCGCACCGGCAATCCGGACTGTCGGCAGTGTGCTCGGATCTGCTCGCCTTCGCCGGCCACGAGTTCTACCTGCGTCGCGAACCCGGCCTCGTCGGTACGACGTTCGACGACGCGGTCACCGCCTACGAATTGGGTACCCCGGTCGGTCTGCGCCATGCGGACGGCTCCATCCAGCTCAACCCGCCGGCCGGTCACGTGATCGCCGCGGACGACGAACTGATCATGGTGGCCGAGGACGACACCCTGACCCGGCGGGCTCAGACGCGGGCCACAGATCATCCGACTGCTGGACGACTTCGCCCAGCTAGGCTCCGCGCTGCACATCGTCGGTCCTGACTCCGTCGACGCCGACCTCGGCGAGCACACCAATCTCAGCGTGACCTCGGCCGTGTGCAACCCAACCGACCGGTCGGCCCTGAACGCGCTCGACGTCGGCCGGTACCAGCACGTCATCGTCTTGTCGGCCGACAACCTCGGCGAACAGGGAGCCGACGCCCGCACCCTCGTGACGCTGCTGCACCTGCGCGACATCGAGGAGAGTCTCGGCGACCCGTTCTCGATCGTGAGCGAGATCAACGACGACGCGAATCGGGAGATCGCCCAGGTCACCAAGGCCGACGACTTCGTGGTCAGCGAGAACCTGATCAACCTGCTACTCACCCAGCTGACCGAGAACCGCCACCTCGCGGCCGGCGCGGCCGCCAACTTCGCCACGGTCGCCGCCGCCGCCCGCCGGCGCGGTGAGACAGCCCTGGGCTACCGCATCCACACCCAGTTCCACCAGCCGCCGACGTACGGCGTCATGCTCAACCCGCCCAAGAACACGCCGCTCACTCTCACCGGCAACGACCGCATCGTCGTCGTCGCCGAAGACTGATCACCGCAACAACTACGATGACAACCGGACGGGCAGTTCCAGCGTCTACCGTTCTGGCGGCGCCGCCATCGCCGCGATCGCCGCACGGCACCGGTACGTCGAAACGAGGATGATGGCAGCGCACACCGCCCGCCGAGCCCGCCAGCAGCAACACCACCGGGCCCGCACGATGTCGAAGGCGATCGGCCTCACGCTGCTCAGCGCACTCATCCCCGGCGCGGGGCTGCTGATCGGCGGCCGGAAGAAGCTCGGCGCCTTCGTGCTCACGCTCGGTATCGGCCTCCTCATGATCGGCGCGTACGTCGGCCTCACCCAACGCGACTCCATCCTCGCGCTGGCCGTGTCCCCGCGGCAGTTGCTGATCGCAACCATCGCGGTGGTGCTGCTCGGGTCAGGCTGGATCTGGGTAGTGGTGACCTCGCACAAGCTGCTCCGCCCGGTGGCCACGACGTACACCGGCCGGCTCGCCGGCTCGATGGTCGTCGGATTGCTCTGCTTCGCGATCGCCGTACCGACGACCGTCGCCGCGCAGACCGTGATGGCACAGCGCGACCTCGTCGGCAGCGTCTTCCAGTCCGAAGGCAACTCGAAGAGCGCGACCCGCCCGAAAGTCAACAACAGCGACCCGTGGGCCAAGACCCCGCGACTGAACCTGCTGCTGCTCGGCGCCGACGACGGCAACGGACGCACCGGCACCCGGACCGACACCGTCATCGTCGCCTCGATCGACACCAAGACCGGAGACACCGCGCTGATCTCACTCAGCCGGAACTGGATGCGGATGCCGTTCCTGCCCGACTCCCCGCTGCACAAGAAATTCCCCGACGGCTGGTGGGACCCGAGCCTGGGCAACGTCGAGCAGCCCGAGTACTACCTCGACGCCATGTACGACACCATCCCCAAGAAATACCCCGGGATCCTCGGCCCCTCCGACAACGAAGGCGCCGATGTCGTCAAGGTCGCCGCGAGCGCCGCGCTCGGGCTCGACATCGACTACTACATGCAGGTCAACCTCGCCGGCTTCCGGCAGATCGTCGACGCGCTCGGCGGCATCACCGTCAACGTCAACTACCGGGTGCCGATCGGCGGCGAGTACGGCGTCGGTCCGGGCGCCAACAAGGCAAAGCCCCCATCCGGCTACATCGAGCCGGGACCGGACCAGAAGCTCGACGGATACCACGCACTGTGGTTCGCCCGCGGCCGCTACGGCCTCAGCGACCCGTCCCGCCAGGAACGTCAACGCTGCGCCATCCACGCCCTCGTGAACAGCGCCAACCCCGCCACCCTCGTGACGAAGTACCAGCAGATCGCCGCAGCCGGCAAGGAACTGCTCCGCACCGACATCCCCCAAGAACTCCTGCCGGCCTTCATCCAGCTCGCCCTCAAGGTCAAGAGCGCGAACGTCACCAACATCGACCTCGACAAGAACAAGAACTTCCCCACCGGCAAAAACCCGGACTACGCGGCGATGCGCGAAATCATCCAGAAGGGGCTCAACCCCCAGACCAAACCCGCCGGCACGCCGTCCACCACTCCGTCTACTATCAGGAAGCCGACCACCAGCACCACCAAGAAGTCCAGCACCCCGAAGCCCACCACCACCCCCGGCGCCGCCCAGAACCTCAACGACGCCTGCGCCTACAACCCCAACCAGACCGGCAACTGACCACGGTGATTCACGTGAATGCGTTGGAAGGGCGCGTCAGTCGAGATCTGCGACCCTTTCCACGGCCGCGGTCTTGCCTGCCACGATCAGTACGTCGCCTCGTTGGACGACGGTCTCGGCGGTCGCGTAGGTGAAGCCTTCGCCCGCTCGCTTGATGCCGACCACGGTGACGCCGTACTTGCTGCGCAACTGGCTCTCGCCGAGCGGCAGGCCGGCGGCTTCGCGCGGGGCGACCGTTTGATGATGGCGTAGTCGTCGTCGAACGCGATGAAGTCGAGCATCCGGCCGGTGACCAGATGCGCGACCCGCTCTCCCATGTCGTGTTCGGGCAGTACGACGTGATGTGCGCCGACCCGCTCCAAAATCCTGGCCTGCTGGTGGTTCAGGGCCTTGGCCCAGATGCTCGGGATGCCGAAGTCGACAAGCAGGGAAGTGGTCAGGATGCTCGCCTCGAGGTTGCTCCCGATGCCTACGACAGCCCGCTCGAAGTCCGGTACGTCGAGCTGCCGCAGCGCGTCCTCGTCTGTCGTGTCCGCGACGACCGCGTGGGTCAGGTCGTCGGCGAGCACCTGCACGCGGCGGGGATCCGCATCGATGCCGAGGATCTCGTATCCGCGCCGGGCCAGCTCGCGCGCCAGCGAGCTGCCGAACCGGCCGAGGCCGATCACGACGACGCGGGAAGGTGTCTGGGGGCGTGTTGTGTTAGCCAACGACGGGTCGCTCCTCCGGTAGTTCGTAACGGCGCGGGCGCTCGCGCAGCGCCAGGGCCGAGGCCATTGTGATCGGGCCCAGCCGGCCGATGAACATCAGGGCGATCAGGACCAGTTGCCCTGCCGCAGGGATCTGCGCGGTAATACCAGTGGACAAGCCGACCGTGCCGAAGGCCGAGATGGCTTCGAACAACACCTGATGCAGCGTGAACGAGGACATCGACAACAACACCACCGTGCCGAGCATCACCACACCGACGGCGAGCAGAGCCACCGTGAGCGCCTGCCGCTGCACCTCGGCCGAAAGGCGGCGGCCGAGCATGTGCACGGTCGGCTCGCCGCGGATCTCGGCCAGGATCACGAACCCGAGCAGGGCGAACGTCCCGACCTTGATACCACCGGCCGTTCCCGCGCTACCGCCGCCGATGAACATCAACACGTCGTCCACCAGCAACGTGTCGACGACCACCAGGCCCGTGACGCAGATCGCGGACACGGACGTGAACAACGCCGTCCCCAGCTCGGTGCGCTCCCTGCCCTCGGAGGCGATCGGGAGCATCAGGAGAACGGTCCCGACCACCGTGACCAGTCCGAACCCGGCCACAACCACTCGCCCGGGACGACGCCACCTCATCCAATCCTCCCTCGGTCGAAGGACTTCGGCCGAGCCTACTGAAGCGTGGTAGCAATTGGTTGCCGACGGCATTGGCCTCGAGGCACCCGGTTGGCAAGGTCGTTTGCGTCGATCTCCGCGGACGGGAGAGGCTTGGCCGCGGAGCGCCGCGAAGGCTGGTCGGCAGTTCCCGACCTCAGCCGAGGTGCGGGTCGATCGACGACCCCGGAGGCGGCATGGCGCTGGAAGGATCCCAGGATCTGCTGACGTTACGTGCGCCGGACGGTTCCGGCGTGTCGTGCGAATGTGCACGGAGAGCAGATGGCCGAGGCGTTTCCGGTGGTCAGTCTGGACACGGACACGCGCGAGGCGGTCGAACTGCTCGTCTCGCGGCGCTTGCCGGGTCTGATCGTGATCGACGAGAAGGGCCGGCCACACTGAGGGTGATGTTTACGGGTTCGGTGGTTGTCAGACACCGAAGACTCGGACGCCGTGATCGACGAGACGAGCCCTGATCAAATCGTTGGTCTCGCGACCGGCTGAGGTCCGGTCGGCCGACAGCAGGCCACCTGACGATTGGATCCACATCCGTCTCCCGTCGTGCAGACGGAAGGCCCACAGCCGGTTGTTCGAGTTGAACGACGCACGCTTCGCATCGGTCAGCCTGAGGACAAGACTTCGACCGGCTTCGTTCCCCTCGATCGTCATCAGATCACCGTCGAGGATCAACCGCGCCTTCCACCCACCGAAGGTGAGGGGCCGCGCAGGACTTTCACGTTGCTCGTGTGCATCAGGACCTCGACAAAGTCGACCAGAATCCGCTGCCGACCAGACTTCCCGGCACGCCCGATGTTCTCATCCACTCCTGACAGAGAGGACTCACTGTTCCTATCCGTCAACCGACGTCGAGCGTTACACAGGCACGCAAACCGCATGGCACCCATCTCAACGGGCTGCCGGACCGGCGCAGCACGGACCGCGCCGAGTCCAGGCCCGGTCAGGACAGGTCGAGGTCTCGGCGGCGGAAGCTGATGCCTCCGGCAACCGTCAGTACGGCGGCGATGACTGTTAGGACGACGAGAGGGAGCGCCGCGATGCTGGACAGCGGCATTGCGGTGGTGTGGCCGAACGGTGACAGCTTCGCGAAGCCGTCGGGCAGGTTCAGCAGGGCGCCGAAGAATCCGAAGAAGAAGGCGTATGCGACCACAAGCCACGCCCAGCTCGACACCCCCGGCCGGAGCCCGAACAACGCCGCGGCAGCCCCGATCACCACAAGGACCGCGGGAACGAAGGCGAGAGTCGCAACCGTCACCTCTGCGACTACATTGCCGTCCGAACCGCTCATGACGGCGCCGAGACCGACTCCGAGTCCACTGACCAGCAACAGCACGACCGATGCCAAAGCGGTATACCCGAGCCACGAGAGGATCCAGCGCCGGCGGCTGACGGCGGTGGCCAGCGCGGCCTCGGTGTGACCGGTGCGTTCCTCGGACCGCAGTCGCAGTACGGAGGTGACCGCGAACGCCGCGATCATCAACGCGAAGAACAACGCCATCACGCCGAAGAAGCCATCGGTCGGATCCTGCCCGTTGGCGCGGAACACCTCGCCCATGTCCGGGTTCTCGGCCACTGCCTCGGACACCGAATCACTCAACGAACCGCTGGCCAGCGCGAACACGAACAGGCCGATCCCCCAACCGATCAAGCTCGCCCGCTGCTGCCGCGCTGCCAACCCGAACGGCGTGGACAGCGACGGCGCCGCGTTCGCTCTTCCCAACCGTGCGGGCAGTAGCCCAGCGCCGACGTCGCGCCGCCCGGACAGCAGATAGGCCGCGCCGACAGCAGCCGCGGTGACCGCGACCGGCAGCAACAGCGGCCACCACCGCAGGTCGACGAACGGACGCAGCTGTTGCGTCCACGCCAACGGCGACAACCACGACAGGATGTTCCCGCCGCGCTGCGACGCATCCCCGACCGCGCGCAGCAGGAACGCGGCACCGACGACGGCCATCGCGAGGCTCGAGGCGGATCGGGCGTGCTCGGTCAGTTGCGCGGTCACCGTTGCGACACTGGCGAAGACCAGACCGGTCAGGCCCAGCCCGAGGCCGACGGCGAATGAATCGTCGGCCGACAGGTCACCGCTCATCATGGCCAACGCAGTCAGCAGAGCGACTCCGGCGTTCGCGATCATGGCCACGATCAATGCGGCGAGCGGAGCCGCATGCCGGCCGACGACGGCCGAGCGGATCAGTTCGGCGCGGCCGGTCTCCTCTTCCGCGCGGGTGTGCCGTACGACCAGGAAGATGCTCATCATCGCGGTCGGTACGGCGAGCCACAGCACCATCTCGTTGGTGATCATCGCGCCGAGCGTGTAGTCGTCCAGGCCGTACCCGGGTCCCGACATCATCGTCGCCGCGGGCGAGTCCATCAGCCTGGCCCGGACCTGACGCTGCTCCGGCGTCGAATAGACAGTCGGCAGCGCGCTCACGGCGTACAACATGCCGAGCCCGATCGCGCCGACCCAGATCGGCAGCTTCACCCGGTCCCTGCGCAGCGCGAACCGGACCAGGTCGCCGGTTGCGGTGAAGTTCGTCATGACTCCGCCCCGACCAGTTCGTCGCCGTACTGGCGCAGGAACAGCTGCTCCAACGACGGCGGGGCACTCGTCAGGCTGCGTACGCCGAGCCCGCCGAGCTCTCGCACCACCGAGGCCAGCTCGTCGTGATCGACGTCGAACGTCACCGTCCTGTCTGTGCCGCCGTCCGTGCGCAGATCGTGCACGCCGGGAAGCGCAGCCAGCGGCCCCGCATCGCCGTCGAGCGACACGGTGATCGTCGTACGGGTCAGGTGACGCAACTCCGCCAAGGTTCCGGACTGCACCGCGCGTCCGGCACGGATGATCGTGACCGTGTCACACAGCTTCTCCACCTCGGCGAGGATGTGGCTCGACAACAACACCGAACGACCCGCGGCCTTCACCTCGGCGATGCAGTCCTGGAACACCGTCTCCATCAGCGGATCGAGGCCCGACGTCGGCTCGTCCAGCACCAACAGCTCGACGTCGGCGGCCAAGGCCGCGACCAGCGCGACCTTCTGCCGGTTGCCCTTGCTGTACGTGTGTCCCTTCTTCGTCGGGTCAAGCTCGAAACGCTCCAGCAGCTCGGCTCGGCGCGCCTTCGACGCGCCGCCCCGCAGCCGTGACAACAGGTCGATCGCCTCGCCGCCGGTCAGGTTCGGCCACAGGCTCACGTCGCCCGGTACGTAGGCGAGTCGGCGGTGCAGTTCGACCGCGTCGTGCCAAGGGTGCAGCCCCAGTACGTCGACGTACCCGGAATCGGCGCCGAGCAGGCCGAGAACGATCCGGATCGTGGTGGACTTACCGGCGCCGTTCGGGCCGAGGAAGCCGGCCACCTGACCGGCCTCCACGGTCAGGTCGAGACCGTCGAGTGCCTTCACCTGACCGAAGGACTTGTGCAGTTGCTGAACCGTTAGGGCAGCAGTCATCGCTAACCTCTTCGCAATGGGATTCCGGGATCGTCCCGGCGTGATGTCGTCTGTCAGCAGCGCCTTGAGCCAGGCGCATGGTCGGCTTACGGTTTCGCGTCGCCGTCCGGCGGATCGCAGACATACATCAGGTAGTCGTCGAGCAGCGTGCGATCGACGAACAACCCCTCAGAGAACAGTTCCAGCGCCGGCAACGTGATCTCGTCCGAGATCTGCCGCAACTCCTTGCGGAAGTCGTCGACCTCCCGGAACCCCGGGTGCAACGAGATCCACAACAACAACGACCCCATGCCCTGCATCGCGAGATACCGCGCCCGCGCCGCCGGATCCCGGCTCGGCCGGATCAGGCCACTCGCGACACCGGCCTCGAGATACTCCAGCGCATCGGCGCACATCTGTTCCATGAACTCGCCGGCGAGCTCGCCACCGGCCTGCAGGCTGCGCAACGAGTACAGCGCCATCGGCGCGTATTCCTCGATCTCCGCCAGTTGCGCGATCGCTGCCGCCGGACCACCCGTCGTCGCCTTCAGCTTCGCCGACCGGATCACACCCAGCACGTACGCGTCGCAGGCCTTCCGTAGACCGTCCTTCGACCCGAAGTGGTGCACCACCAGCCCCGCGGTGACCCCGGCATCAGCTGCGACCGCCCGCAGTCCCACCGAGAACCCGTCCCGCCCGTACCGAAGAATCGCGGCGTCCCGAATGCGCTCAGCCGTCACCTGCCCGGCCCCTGGAGCCAAGCCGCGAGAGTCTGCGGTTGAACGCACGTTCAAACCTTAAACGCGCGTTCAATCCGCTGGCAAGTTCCTTCTCTTGTGGCCGCCAAATGTTAGCGACTAACATTCAGTGTGGGCTCAAGGGCGGAGCGGACGCGGGACCGGCTGTTGACGGCGGCGCTCGAGCTGTTCGCGGACCGCGGGTACGACGGCACAAGCGTGAGTCAGATCGCGGCCCGTGCAGGGGTGACCGAGATGACGTTCTTCCGGCACTTCCCGGGCAAAGCGAGTGTGCTGGTCGACGATCCGTACGATCCGGTGATCGGCGTCGCGATTCGCCGGCAGCCGCCCGGACTCGATCCGATCAGCCGCGCGGCTCGAGGAATCCGCTCCGCGTGGCAGCAGCTTCCGCAACCGTCGGTCGAGCAAGTTCGGACCCGGCTCCGGATCGTCGCGAAGACTCCGACTCTGCGGGCGAGTGTCGCCGGCGGAACAGCCGCGACGGAGGCAGTGATCGCCGACGCTCTCACCAGCGGTGGGACCAGCCGAAGGGAAGCGCTGATCGCCGCGGGAGCAGTGATGGGCGCACTCAACACGGCGCTGCTCGAGTGGAGCCTGACAGACGGGGACGACCTCGGGATGGCAATCGAGACGGCCCTGGATCTGTTGGAGGATCGGCGTGGCTGAGCACGCGGTGGATGCGCGAGGTCTGGTCCGCACGTTCGACGACGGCACCGGCGTCCGAGGCGTCGACATCTGGGTCGCACCAGGAGAGATCCACGCGCTGGTCGGGCTGAACGGCGCCGGAAAGTCCACCCTGATGCGGCTGTTGCTCGGCATGCTGACGCCGGCCGACGGCACGGTCACGATCGCCGGCCAGGCACTGAAGCACGTCGACTGGGCGGCAGTCGGGCACCTCGTCGACTACCCGTTGGCCTACCGGGAACTGACCTGCCGGCAGAACCTCGCGCTGGGCGCACGCCTGCACGGCGTCCCGCCGGCCAAGATCCCGGACATGGTCGCAGCCGCGATCGCCGAACTCCGGCTGACGCAGTACGCCGATCGGCGCGCCGCCAAACTGTCCCTCGGCAACAAACAACGGCTCGGCCTCGCCTCGGCACTGCAGCACGACCCACGCTTCATCGTGCTGGACGAACCCACCAACAGCCTCGACCCGTCCGGGGTGATCCTCCTGCGGCAGGCACTGCTGCGCCGGTCCGGTGAAGGCGCCGCCGTGCTGGTCAGCAGCCACCATCTCGACGAGGTCGCCCGCATCGCCGGACGCATCTCGGTCCTGAACGCGGGCCGCGTCATCGGATCCCTCGACCCGCACGGAGTCGACATCGAACGCGCCTTCTTCGACCTCGTGCACAGCGACGACGTGGCCGCATGACGATCGGCCTCGTCACCGAGCTCGCCAAACTTGTCCATTCGACCGTGGTCCGAGTCACCACCGTCCTGGTGGTGCTCGGGATCTCTCTCATCTGCGCGGCGATGCTGTTCGCCGTCCACACCGACGATCCCCAACTGGCCGCCAAGCTCGGGCCGCTGATCGACCCCGGCGGCTGGGTCGGTTACCTCACCGTCGCCATCCAGGTCACCGGCGCGGCCGGATTCGTCGGGTACGGCGTCGTGCTCAGCTGGCTGTTCAGCCGCGAATTCGCCGACGGCACCATCACCGGCCTGTTCGCGATCCCGGTCTCCCGGCCCACGATCGCGACCGCGAAGCTCCTCGTCTACCTCGCGTGGGGCCTCGTCACAGCCGCCGCTCTCCTGCTGGCCCTCGTCATCCTCGGTTTCATCAGCGGGCTCGGGAGCGTCCCCGCCGACGTCGTACCGTCGATGGCCCGACAGTTCGGCCTCTCCGTCTTCACCATCGTCCTCGCCACCCCCGCGGCCTGGGCAGCGACACTCGGCCGATCGGTCCTCGCCGGAATCGGAACCACCATCGGCATCCTCGTCGCGTCCCAGGTGAGCGTCATCGCCGGCAGCGGCGGCTGGTTCCCCTTCGCCGCACCCGCGCTGTGGGCGATCCACACCGACATCGCCGTGACACCCGTCCAGCTGGCCCTCGTGATACCAGTCGTCGTACTCGCCGTCGCCCTGACCCTGCGCTCCTGGCGGCACCTCCAACTCGACCGCTAGACGATCACCCGACACGCTGCCCCGAAGCATCGCCGATCCGCCGAACAAGATCCCAGAACACCTCGTTTGCATTGAGCAATCTTTGAGAGTTCATGACGTTGCCCATCACCACCGAACGAGGTACCGGCAGCCGCCCTAGAGTCGGCCCGAAGCAGAGCCGGATACCGCGTACCGGCCCTGCCTCCGGCCCCGACCGGGACAGGCACCCCACACCCGCCGGGGCCGGACCGGGAACGCTCGACGAACATGTCGGTCGATGTCGAGGTCGCGCAGGTTGGTCTTCGCCAGCTCGATGAGCTCGTCCGCTCCTCCGGACAGGATCGTCCTGGTCGCATACAACGTGAAGCCCCTGATCTGGCCGTAGGTGAGCTTGGGCGGCAAGGAGATCTCATGACGGGCGGTCCGAACATCCACGAGAGCCGGCCCGTCGTGCTCCAACGCCGCGCGCAGTGCACCGTCGAGGTCCGCTGCCTTCTCGACCCGCGCGCCGAACAGGCCTCGGGACGGCTGACTCACGGGGTCAGGAAGCGGTTGACCTCGGTGGTCAGTACCGGCCAGGCGGGTTCGTGTTCGGTGATGATGTGGTTGGCGCTGGGGAGGTAGACGAGGCGGCTGTCCGGGAGGAGCTTGGCCAGTTCGAGGGCTTGTGATTCCGGAACGCGGATGTCACCTCGCGAGTGGATGATCAGGGTGGGGCAGCGGACCCGCGGGGCGGCGGCCGAGACGTCGATGTGGGCGAAGGCGTCGAGGAACTGGACGACGTTGTCCACCGAGGTCGTGGCTCGTTGCAGTTGGTTGAAGGCATCCCACGTCTCGCGTGGCGCGTCCGGCAGGAACTGGCTGGCGAACACCTGCCGGAACGTTGCGTCGTCGCGCCGCCAGCTCGCCCGGCCAAGAGCGAGATCGAGGGATGCCTCCTGCCGCTCCTCCTCGGAACGCGCGCGGGCGAGACGGCCGCGGCAGTAGGCGCCCACCAGAACCAGTTTGCTGATCCGGTCCGGATGCCGTTCGGCGTACGCGATCGCGACCGCGCCACCCTGCGAGACGCCGAGTAGCGGGAAGTGGTCGAGGCCGACAGAGTCAACCACCAACTCCAGGTCCTCGACCCAGGCGTCGATGCCGAACTCGGTCACGTCCCAGTCCGAGAGTCCGCTGCCGCGTTCGTCGTACCGGACCAGGCGGTGAGCATCCGCGAGCCACTGGATCCAGTGCCGCCAGATCGGACTGGTCCACTCGTGGTCCAGATGGGTGAGCCAGTTCGCGGCCTTGACCAAGGGCGGCCCGCTGCCGCAGATCGCATAGGCGAGCCGGACACCGTCGGGTGAGTCGCAGTACCGGATCTCCTGCGCCAAGCAGGCCGGATCAGCGGAGACGTCGGCCGCCGGCTCGCCCATCACCTCCACCGGTGCGACGAAGCGGTACCCGACCCCGTGCACGGTGGCGATCACTTCCTGCCGGTGCCCGTCGTCACCGACGGCGCGACGGGCGTCCTTCAGCCGGGTGGTGAGCGCCGAGTCGCTGACGAAGCGGTTGCCCCACACCGCGTCGAGGAGTTCGATTTTCGGTACGACGCGGTCCCGGTTCTCGATGAGGTGGACCAGGACGCCGAAGACCTGTCGTTCCACGCGCACCCGGTCACCGCCCCGGCGCAGCACGAAACCGCGGGGATCAAGTTCGCAGTCGTGGAAGCGATACATCGGCCGTTCCCCTCTGATCGTGAGTGTGCCACGTCCCTGCAGTTCTCGGGACTCTCTCCAGATGTTCTTCATGACTCTGGTGCGTCCGGGTTGCGACGGTGATCCGACAGATTCGCGGCCGGAGCGGCCGCCGTGACACTCCGAGGGGGAGACCAGAATGAGCAGGGATCGACTGGGGCATGCCGTGGTGATCGGCGGCAGTATGGCCGGACTACTCACGGCGCGGGTGCTGAGTGACCGGTTCGACCAGGTGACCGTCGTCGAACGGGACCAGCTTCAGGACGGCCCGGATGTCCGGAAGGGCGTGCCGCAGGCGCGCCACCTGCATGCCTTCTGGGCGGGCGGAATGGCGGTCGTCGAGCGCCTGATGCCGGGCGTCGGGAGCGACCTGGTGGCCGGCGGCGCGGTACGGCTGCAGATGCCGACGGACATGGCCTGGCTGACTCCGGCGGACCGCTGGACGCAGCCGTTCCCGGCGACGCAGCACGTCGTCTCCGCCACTCGTGGGCTGCTCGAATGGACCGTACGGCGCCACGTCGAGAAGGTCGGCGCGGTCACGTTCCGCGCCGAGGAGGAGGTCACCGCACTGAAGCTCGGCCCGACCGGAGACGTGTCCGGGTTGACAGTGCACGGCCGGCGCACAGGAGTGACCGACGAACTGTCGGCCGATCTGGTCGTCGACGCCAGCGGACGCGGCTCGAAACTACCTGCGTGGCTCGCCGCGCACGGTTTCGCGCCCCCTGAGGAGAGCAACGTCGACTCCTTCCTCGGCTACGCCACGAGGATGCTAGAGATCCCCGGCGGCTTCAGCGCCCGGTGGAAAGCGGTCTACATCCAGCCGGCCGCGCCGGTGCATCCGCGCGGCGGCATCATGTTCCCGATCGAAGGTGACCGCTGGATTCTCACGTTGATCGGTGGCGGCGGGGACTACCCGCCCACCGACGAGCAGGGCTTCCGGGATTTCGCCAGGAGCCTGCGCAATCCGTTGCTGGCCGACGTCATCGACCTCGCGGTACCGGCCTCGCCGATCTGGGGCTACCGGCGGACGGCGAATCGCTGGCGGCACTACGAGAAGCTCGCCATGCCGGGACGGTTGCTCGTGCTCGGCGACAGCCTCTGCGCGTTCAATCCGACGTATGGTCAGGGTATGACGGTCGCGGCAAAAGAAGCCGACGTACTGGCGGGTGTGCTCGCCGGCTGCCGTTCGGCGGCCGATCTGGACCGCGCTCTCCAGGAAGCGCAAGGCAAGATCGCCAAGCGGGTCAAAGGCCCCTGGATGCTGGCCACCGGTTCGGATCTCCGGTACCCGACGACCGTCGGTGCGACCCAGACCCGGATGGACAGACTGGTCAACAAGTACCTCGACCGGGTGGTGGCCACCGCCAGCGACGACCCGGCCGTGAGCGCAGCGTTCCTGCGCGTGCTCAACATCATCGACGAGCCGCAGGCTCTCTTCTCGCCACGGCTGATGCCGCGCGTGCTCCGCGGGCGCCGGTCGAAGACTCCGGTCTCGATCGACTTCTCGGTGGCTGCCGCAGCCGAGCCCGTGCCCACCGTCCGATGAACGCCCTGTGCTCGCTGCTCGGGATCGAGGTGCCGATCGTTCTGGCGCCGTTCGGCCCCTGGGAGGAGGTCGAACTGGCCGCCGCAGTCTGCAACTCCGGCGGCCTCGGCAGCGTCGGAACGGCGCTGCGGAGCGCGAAGGAACTCGAGGACCAATGGCGCCGCCTGCGCGACCTGACCGACGGGCCGTTCGCGATCAACCACACCGGGCGACCGCTGAACCTGGAGGCCTTCGACGCCACCCTCGAGGCCCGACCGGCCGCGATCTCCTTCCACATGGGCGTTCCGGCGGAACTGATCGCCCGGGCGCACGACCACGGGATCCGCTGGATCCAGACGGTCGGCGATCTCGACGCGGCCGAGATCGCGCTCGAAGCGGGAGCGGACGTGCTGGTCGCCCAAGGCACTGAAGCCGGTGGCAACGCCGGCTGGATCTCGACACTCGTGCTCGTGCCCGCGATCGCCGACCTGGCCGGCGCCACCCCCGTACTGGCGGCCGGCGGCATCGGGGACGGGCGAGGGCTCGCGGCCGCGCTCGCTTTGGGAGCCTGCGGCGCCAGCCTCGGCACCCGTTTCCTGGCCACCACGGAGATGACTGTCGCGCAGAGCTGGAAGGACCGGATCGTCGCAGCGCATGCCCGGGACGCCGTCAAGGTGCCGCACTCGGAGCGGGTGATGCCGCCGTTCACCGTCGCTCAGATCGGGGCGCCCTTCGCACCCCGGGTGCTGCGGACGCCGCTGACCGACCAGCTCGAGCTGGATCCGGAGAGCGTGGACCCGGCGGAACTCGCCCAGCAGGTGCGCGCAGAACTCCTCGCCGGCGGAGGCCACGATCTGCTGCCGTTCACCGGTCAGTCCGCGGAGCTCGTCCACGACGTGGTCCCGGCCGCCGACTTGGTGGCGCGGTTGATGGTCGACTGCGCAGTGGCACTGAACCGGGCCCGGGCAGCCATTCAGTAGATGGAGACATTGTCGAAGCGGGCGATGTCCTCGGCCGTGTTGTTGCTTCCGGCAATGAGCTGCAGGCGGACCGCGGTCGTCGGGAACTGGCTGGAGGTCGAGGCCAGAACGACCCAGGGACCGCCGGCAGCCGCGGCGTACTCCCAGGACAGGGTGCCTGCCGATTCACGGAAGCGCAGCCATTGCTGGCCGGTCGCGGAGTACGTGGGCCAGGAGGGGGTGAGATTCATGCCGCCCGAGCCGCCGTTGTACCAGGCGGTCAGGCTGCCGCCGGCGACGTAGAACTCGGCATAGTGCGTGGCGTCCTGCCGGATGATGATCGACGTCTCGCCGTACGTCGTACCACCGGCACCTGAGTTCGCCGCACGGACGAGTTGCAGCTGCACCGAGCGACCGGTCTGGTCGTACGGCGAACTGGACTGCAGTGAACCCGTGGTCCAGTCGCCGGCCGGATGCGTGATGGTCAGCAGCCCGTCCGACGCAGTCACGGACGAGCCGTTCTGCCCGACGGTCCAAGCAGGCCCGATGACGCCGGAGCTGAAGTCGTCGGACGGACCGGGCGCCGGTGGAACCGCGCTGAGCAGGGCGTCGATCGCGCCGCTCAGTCCCGTCGCGTTGAGCAGGTTGAGATAGTACTGGTCGCCCGACTGACCGGTCGAGAAGGTGTTCGCGCCGGTGTTCGATATGACGTTGCGGCCGGGACCCGTCCTCGCCATAGACGGATCGGCCGGCCGGACCGCGCGGTAGACGGCAGTCAGGTCGTAGGAATAGATCCAGTTGCGCGGACCGACGAACGCTTCGTACGCGACCCGCAGCGGCGACCCGGGCGGATGCGTCGTCGAGACCGTGCTCCCGGTGTGTACGGCGTCGCCGATCTCGTACCCGTCCCACTCGATCCGCGTCGGCCAGCCGGAAGCGACCGCCTGGGCGGCAGGGACGTTGCCGATGATGTTGGTCTCGCTGGCTGCGTTGGGATAACCGCCGGCCATCGCGACGAGCAGCCGGACCTTGCGGGCGACAAGTTCGGTTCCGGTCAGGGAACTGGCCGCGTCCGGAGGCGAGACGAGCAATCCTGCGAGGTTCGCCAGATAGCCGGTCGAGGCGATGACGACGCTGCCGTCCGGTTGAGCGGCCAGGACCTGTCGGTACGTCGTGACCGCGTCGGCCGGAGGTGCGACCGGACCGGTGGTGTCCGCGCACGGACCGGCCCAGTCCGGCGTGCTGGTCGCCGTACCGTTGGACGGTGCCGCTGAGGCGATCGGGGTGCTGCCTGCGCCGTAGTAGCGCGCGATCGCGGCCGCGCAGCGCCAAGAGTCGACGGCAACGGACGGTCGGCTGGTCCGCGTGTTGAGCATCACCGCGAGGACCTGAGTTTCGCCGGCACGCTGCAGCGCGAACGCGGTCGCCAAGGCACCTGCGTCATCGGCGTCGCTGAACATGTCGAGATCGACGATGAGCGGCACCGGCCCCGTTGGCGGAGGTGCCGGTGGCCGCAAGGCCAGCAGGACGGCTACCGCACGGTCCTGGGCCATCGACGCTGTTGCGGACTTCTGCCCCGACGGGCCGGCGACCGGTTGTCCGGCGTTCGCCAATGACGCGGAGCGACCTGCGTTGGCGGCGTCGGCGAGTTCCGACATCCCACTGGGTGCCGACCAGGTCGTCTTCCGACCGGCAGCGTTGTAGCCGTAGTACGCTGCGAGCAACAGGGATCCCGCGGTCGACGTGGTGACGGAAGCCGTCGCTATCTGCCGCGTCGGCCCCGTCGCTGCCAGCCCGGCCGATACATCCACCGGACGATCAGGGTCGGCGCCGGTGACAGCGACGATACTCGCGACGCCACCCACGGCGACGTTCGGAAGCCAGACGAAGTTCTTCTCCCCCGCCACCAACACGTGCCGGTAAACGGCGAGCGCATCCGCGACTCCACTGTCCGTTCGCATGACGAGATCCCACCGCGCCGGCGCGGTCAGGACCGGCTGAGCGGTCGCGCCGTTGCGGCCGAACCCGATCGTCGCGATCAGCAGATCGCCGGTCTTGGCGCCCTTGGGCCGCGGCAGTGTGATCTTCGTCGCCGTGTTCGGCCCGTACGCCGCAGTACTCGCCTGACCACGCACCGCGACCGTCGTCGCCGCGGTCGTCGTCGTCGCGGTCGTCGTCGTCGCGGTCGTCGTCGTCGCGGTCGTTGCCATGGCCAACCGTCGCGGCGCCGCAGCCGCCGCCGGCGGCGCCGCGACAGCTGCGAGGGCAGCCGCGACAACGGCGAAGGTCCAAGCTCGCGCGCACAGGTTCCTCATCCGATCCCCTCCCCCAACGCCCCACCATACGAACGGACAGCCGCTCTGGAAAGACCCGGTGAATGTCGTGAATTCGATGCATCAACGCCGTACCCGTCGCGCACCAGTGGGACATAACCGCATCAGTGGGGGGAACACATGACCGCGACGGATTCTGCCACGCCGCCGAACAACCGCACACGCTCACCAGCAACCGCCCGCAGGCCACCGGAACGTACGACGGTGAGTCTTGTCATCCCAGTAAAGAACGAAGCCCGCAATCTCGTATGGGTACTCAGTCAGATCCCTTCCTGCATTGACGAAATCGTGCTCGTGGACGGCGACTCCGTGGACGCGACGACCGCGATGGCGCTCACCTGCCGGCCAGACGTCCGGGTGATCGCCCAGTCCGGTCCGGGGAAGGGGACGGCACTGCGGACCGGGTTCGAGGCGTGCACCGGCGATGTCGTGGTGATGATGGACGCCGACGGCAGCATGTCTCCGGGGGAGATCCCGCACTACCTGCATTTCCTTGCCAACGGCTACGACTTCGTCAAGGGCTCGCGATTCATCGGCGGCGGAGGCTCTCTCGACATCACTCCGTTCCGCCGCTGGGGCAATCGGGCCCTGCTCGCGGCGATGAACATGTTGTACGACACCAAGCTGACGGACTTGTGCTACGGCTTCTGCGCCTTCGACCGGCGGTTCCTCGAGCACCTGAAACTGAGTGCGTCCGGGTTCGAGATCGAGGCCCAGATGACTGTCCATGCGGTGCAGGCGGGTCTGCGGATCGCGGAGGTGCCGAGCCTCGAACTGCCTCGTCGCAGCGGCCACTCGAACCTGCACGCGATCCGCGACGGCCGCCGCGTCCTCTCCGCGCTCCTCACCGATCACCCGGGGAAGCTTGCCAAGGCAGCTCGGCGGACCTGGCTGGTCGCGGAGTGAGCGGTCCGTCCGGCGGCCGGCGGATTCTCGTCGGCGATCTGCACCTGGACCGTCCGTGGCCGGATCCGCCCCTCGGCAACACGAGCGGATACGGCGCCGCGCGCCTGCTGGTCCGCTCCCGCGAGCGACCGTTGGGAGAGATCCATCTCCGCATCGGCAGCACACCGACCGCGGACGACCTTCGCCGAGCGGTCGCCGAACAACTCGGCACGACGTCCGGTCATGTCGTACCTCGGCCCGTCGATCCTCCGACCGCGACCGTCGTGATCGCCACCCGGGAGCGGCCGGCCGGCCTGGTCCGATGCCTCGACACGCTGGCGACGTGCGCGCATCCGTCGTACGACGTCGTTGTCGTCGACAGCGCGCCGTCGAGTGACCGTACCGACCGAACGTTGCGGGAGTCCGTCGACCGCTGGCCGTTCTCGCCCCGGTATGTGCGAGCGGACCGGCCGGGTCTCGGCTATGCGCACGACGTCGCGATCGAACACCTGACCGGTACGATCGCCGCCTTCACCGACGACGACGTGGAGATCGATCCACACTGGCTGGCAGCGATCAGCAGACCGTTCACGGACGCCGAGGTGGCGTGCGTGACCGGCCTGATCCTCCCGGCCGAACTGGAGACGGCGGCGCAACGGTGGATCGAGGACGCCGGCGGGTTCGCTCGAGGGTACGAGCCCCGGACCTACAGCCTGCGCAGGCCACCGGCCGACCGCCTGTTCCCGTTCACCGCCGGTCGCTTCGGCTCCGGCGCCAACATGGCCTTCCGCACCGATTGGCTGCGCACGAACGGGGGCTTCGATCCGGCGACCGGTGCTGGCACGCCGGCCAAGGGCGGCGATGACCTCGACGCGTTCCTGCGCGTCGTGCTCGACGGCCGCACCCTCGTCTACGAACCGGCCGCGATCGTCCGGCATCACCACCGGCGCGACTACGCGAGCCTGCGGCGCCAGGCCTACGGGTACGGCGTCGGGCTCGGTGCGTACCTGTCGGCGGCGGTACGCCGGAATCCGCGCGACGCCATCACGATGACACGGCGCGCGGTTCCGGCGCTGCGGCATCTGCTCTCACCCGGATCGGTCCGGAATGTTGGCCGTGGCAACGACTTTCCGGCTGAGCTCGTCTGGCGCGAGCGGCTGGGGATCTGTGTCGGCCCTGCCGCCTACGCGTGGAGTCGTTGGCGTTACCGCGAGGTGACCCGGCGATGACCACGGGCGCGATCGGAAGCCGCTCCCTTCAGCGATTCGTCAGCGCCCACACGGAACGCTGGCGACAACCCCTCTTCCGCAGTGGACACCTGCTGGTCGCCAGCTCGGTGCTGACCGGTGTGGTCGGCATCGTCTACTGGCTCGTGGCTGCGCGCTTCTACCCACCGGAGGCGGTCGGCCGCAACGCGGCGGCGATCTCCGCGATGATGTTCCTGGCCGGCTGTGCCCAGCTCAACCTGATGAGCGCCCTGCTGCGCTTTCTTCCCACCTCGGGCCCCGCGGCGAAGACCATGATCGTCCGCTCGTACCTGCTCGGCGGCGGCTTGAGCGTCGTCGCCGGGACGGTCTTCGTCCTCGGCGTGCCGGTATGGGCGCCTGAGCTCGCCGGACTGGTCCGTTCCGGGGCTTCGGCGGTGCTGTTCGCGATCGCCACCGGCTGTGCGGCGATCTTCGTCATGCAGGACAATGTGCTCGTCGCGCTCGGCCGGGCCACCGCGGTGCCGGCCGAGAACCTGGTCTTCGCCGTACTCAAGCTGTCCCTTGTCGCCATCCTCGCAGTGGTTGCTGGGAGCAACGGGATCTGGCTGTCCTGGGTCATCGGCCTGATGGTCGCCGTCGCCGGCACCACGGTCTACCTCGGCCGTCGCGCCATACCCCGGTTCGCCCACGGGCCCAGGCGTGAGGTCGTGTCAGTGGCCGACCTGATGCGTTTCATCGGGCCGGACTACGTCGGCTCGTTGTGCTGGGTGGCGAGTACGACGCTCGTCCCGGTGCTCGTGCTCGGGCTCACCGGACCCGCCGAATCGGCGGCATTCGCCTTGCCCTGGTCGATCTGCCTGGCGGCATTCCACGTGCCCGCGGCGTTCGGTCAGGCACTGGTGGCAGCCGGCGCGAAGGATCCCGATCGCCTGCCGCCGCAGTACCGGCAGCTGCGCCGGCACATGCTGAACCTGTTGACGCCAGCGGTGTTGCTGCTCGTCGCGGGCGCTCCATGGCTGCTGGCCACCTTTGGCGACTGGTACGCGAGCCACGGTACGACGACGTTGCGGCTGCTGATCCTTTCGGTCATACCGAATGCCGTCGTGTCCCTCGCGATCAGTCGCGCCCGGGCCGAACGCCGTACCGGCGAGGTCGCCTGGTACCTGATCGCCACCGGAGCGATCGTGGTCGGGATCACCGTGGTCGCGGTGCCCCGGATCGGGATCGCCGGCGCCGGGGCGGGCTGGCTGGTGGCCGAGACGCTTCTGGCCGGAGTCGTGCTGGCCCGCGAGCTGCGCTTCGTACGAACCACACCACGCAAGGCGGTGGCAGCGGCCGCGGTCGCACGGTCGCGCCGCGGCGGCGTGATCGAACGCGTGCTGCCGTCGGCGTCGGACTCCGCTGTCGTGATGCTCGACGACGCGGTATTGCGCGCGAGCGACACCCGCGTGGGTGCGGCCGCGTTGAACCGCGAGCACAGCGTCCTCTCCCAGTTGACGGTCGACGACCGACTCGGACAGTGGAGGCGTCTCTTGCCGAGTGTGATCGAGGGCGGCGACGGATACCTGGTGACCGCGAAGCTTCCGGGACTCCCCGGTCGGCACGTGTCTGTCGCCGAGTCAGTTGGCGCCCTCGACGCGATCCGTTGCCTCCACGACCGAACCAGCCGACGCGTCACGCTGGACGCCGTTCACCTGGACGAGCTCGTGGATGTGCCCGCAGCCGTCCTTCGCGGGGCCGTGGGTACCGAGTGGTTACGTCGCGCCGTCGACTCAGTGGCAGCAGACCTTGACAGCACGCTGCTCGGACAGACCGTCCAGATGGGCTGGACGCACGGCGATTTCCACCCGGGCAACGTCCTGTACGACGCCGGCCTGGTCAGCGGCATCGTCGACTGGGATCAGGCCACGGACAGCATCGTTGCCCTGGACAACGTCCTGTGGCTGCTGACCGCGACCACCGACCGCCGTGAACTCGGCCGCCGGGTCGTCGACCGGCTCCGGCGTGAACACTGCTGGACCGATCAGGAGCGCGCGCTGCTGGGTTCACCGAACGAGGCGACCGGTCGCGCGTTGCTGCTGCTCGGCTGGCTGCGCCACGTCACCGGCAACCTGACAAAGTCCGGGCGGTACGCCGCGAGCCCGATCTGGTTGCGCCGGAACGTCGTACCGGTTCTTCGCGAGGTGTCGCGATGACGGCCACGGTCACGAGCGCACCGCCGATCCCCACGGTCTCTGTGGTGATCTGCTGCTACACCGTCGAGCGCTGGGCCCAGATCGTGGACGCGATCACCTCGGTGCTGACGCAGACCCAGCCCGCCGCCGAAGTCGTCCTGGTCGTAGACCACTCGACCGAGCTCGCCGACCGCGCTCGTGGTCTGGAGGGCATCCGCATTGTCGAGAGCGACGGCCCTCGCGGTCTCTCCGGAGCGCGCAATACCGGCGTCGACGCCAGTACGTCGGACATCGTGGCGTTCCTGGACGACGACGCGGTGGCCGAACCCGACTGGCTCGAACGACTGACCGAGGAGTACGCCGATCCCGCCGTCCTGGGCGTCGGCGGCCACGTCGATCCAGCCTGGGCAACCGGCCGACCGCGATGGTTTCCGCCCGAGTTCGACTGGGTGATCGGTTGCAGCCATTCGGGACTGCCACGAACAACCGCGGCCGTGCGCAACTTCGTCGGCGCGAACATGTCCTTCCGCCGATCGGTGCTGGCGACGGTCGGCGGGTTCCGCCCGGAACTCGGCAGGGTCGGACAGCGGCCGGTCGGCTGCGAGGAGACCGAACTCTGCATCCGGGCCGCGGCCGCGTTCCCGCAGGGGGTGCTGTTGCACGACCCACGGGCCAAGGTTCGCCATCACGTGCCCTCGGAACGCGCGACGTGGTCGTACTTCCGGTCGCGTTGCTATTCGGAGGGTCTCTCGAAGGCGACGGTGGCGCGGGTCGCCGGCCGCACAGCCGCGTTGTCTTCCGAGCGCGACTATGTGCGCCGAGTCCTGCCACACGGACTGCTGGCCGGCGGGCGCCGTGGCGCCGCAGTGGTCGCCGGACTGGCGGCGACCTCGTTCGGCTACGCGGTCGGACGGGCGCTCCCCCATCGGCAGACGGTGCTGGCGCACCTGCCGGTGGTTGCTGCGCTTCTCGTGTGGGCGTTGTCCTTGCCGTCGGTCGACCTCGATGCGATGACGGATCTCGGTCTGGTCAGTGTGCTGCCCGTCGCGTTCTGGATTGCGTTGGTGACGATCCTCTGTGGCGCGGTGATCACCATTCATCGCCGCCTCGTGCCTGCCGGCTACCTGCTCGCGCTGATCGTCGTACTGCACGGCACGCCTACGTTGCTGTACGGAACCCTTCGGTATTCCTGGGCGTGGAAGCACATCGGCATCGTCGACTACATCGACCGGCACGCGGCGGTGAACCCCAACATCGAGACCCTGAACGCCTATCACGCCTGGCCGGGCTTCTTCGCGCTGAACGCGGAGCTGACGAAGGCCTCAGGGGTCGCCACGCTGAGCTACGCGGGCTGGGCACCGGTTGTGAACACGGCCTTGATGCTCGTGCCTTTGTGGCTGATCTTCGACCACTTCAGCAATGATCGACGCCGGGTCTGGTTCGCGCTCCTGTTGTTCGTACTGGGCAACTGGATCGGGCAGGAGTACTTCTCTCCTCAGGCGTTCGCGTACGTACTGCATCTGACCGTCCTCGCCATCTGCCTGCGGCGACTCGGGCCCACGGCCAGACGCCACCGCCGGGCGCTCATAGGCATCGTGCTCCTGCTGATGCTCGCCATCGTCAGCAGTCACCAACTCACACCGTTCATGCTGTTGTCGGCCTTGACCCTGCTCGTCTTGATCAGGCAGGTCCGGCCTGTCTGGCTGCCGCTGGCGCTGGCCGGACTCACCGGAGCATGGATCTATTTGATGGCAACCCAGTTCCTCGGTCAGAACCTCTACTGGATCGTCGAGTCGATCGGGCGTCCGGCGTCGAACACCCAGACGACGTTCGTCGATCTCAGCCAGGCGGGACCAGAGCAACGCCTGGTCCTGCTCGCCGATCGCGGTCTGACCGCGTGCCTGGGCATCCTGGCGATCGCCGGAGCTGTTCGCCTCCGGCGTGCGGCGGCACCGATCCGGGTCAGCGCCGTACTCGCGATCAGCCCGCTCCCCCTGCTCGCGATGAACAGCTACGGCGGCGAGATGCTGTTCCGCATCTACCTGTTCGCACTGCCCTTCTGCGCCCTGCTCGCCGCCGGATTCGTCTACTCGCCCCGACCAGCCCGATGGTCGTTGCCGGTAGCGTTGATCTGCGTTCTGGCGATCGCCGCGGCGTTCACCCTGGCGTACTACGGCAAGGAACGAGCGAACCGTTTCACCCCCGACGAGGTCGCGGCCTCGACCTGGCTGTACGCGCACGCACCGCGCGACTCACTGGTCGTCGCCGCGACCGCCAACTTCCCCTGGGCGTTCACGCACTACGAGGACTACCGGTACGAGTTCCTCGAGAACCTCCCGCCGAACCGCAAACCACTCGCCGCCTCCGCACCGTTGACGGCGATCGAGGAGGTGGCCGGCCCGCCGTCCCGTACAGCGGTCTACGTCGTCCTCACGAAGTCCCAACAGGTTTCCGTGCGCTACACCGGCGTACTCCCCGCCAACGCGGTGCCGCGGCTCGACGACGTCCTGGCCGGCACGAAGGGCTATCGGGTCGCATTCCGTAATCAGGATGCCACGATCTACGTCCGTCCCGGCGTGGCTCGATGAGAGCGATCGTCGTGTTCGCGTTCATCGCCTTGGCGCCTGGCTGGGCGCTGGTCCGCCGACTGGACCTCGACCCCCCGCTGCGCCGGCTGCTCATCGTGGCAACGAGCCTCGCGGTCACCGCGATCGGATCCGAGGCACTGGCCATCGCCGGCGTGTGGTCGGCGTCCAGGCTGCTCCTCGTGCTTGTTGTCCTGACGCTGGTCGGCGCCCTTCTGCCCATCCCCCGAGGCAGGCACCGATGAACGTCCCCATCCTCCTGTATCACTCGGTGAGCCGGACGCCATCGGTCTGGATCGAGCAGTTCACCGTCACACCGCAGACCTTCAGCCGGCACCTTCAGCTGATCAGGGCTGCCGGGCTCAACGCGATCACCCTGACCGCGCTGCGCACCGCCCTGGCGCAGCGACAGCTGCCCGCGAAGCCCGTCGTCATCACCTTCGACGACGGCTTCGCCGACACCCTCGAAGCCGCCGCACCGCTGCTCCTGGCACACGACTTCCCCGCGACCGTCTACGTCACCACGGGATTCGTCTGCGGTCGCAGCCCTGGCGGAGACCGGATGCTCAGCTGGTCCGGTATCAGGGAGCTCGCGGTGCTGGGGCACGAGATCGGCGCGCACTCGGTGACCCACCCCGAGCTCGATACGCTCCGCCCGGCGGCAGTGTGGAACGAGGTGACGCACTGTCGTCGCGATCTCGAGCAGCAGCTCGGGCAGCCGATCCACAGCTTCGCCTATCCGCACGGCTACTCCAGCCCTGCGGTACGGCGTCTCGTCGCCGACGCCGGCTACCGGTCCGCCTGCTCGGTGAAGAACGCCCTCAGCCCGGACTGCGATCCACCGTTCACCATCGCCCGGCTGACCGTCACCCGGGCGACGACGGACGAGACGCTCACCAACTGGCTGGCCGGGCAGGTCCGCGTGGCCAGACCACGCGACCTCCTCACCACCAAGCTGTGGCGGCTGTACCGCCGGACCGGGAGGTGGTTGCCGTGACGACTCCCTGGCAACCCCTCGACCTGCTGATGACCGCCGACGAACTCACCGGGCAACTCCGCCGGGCCGCCGCCGCGGGCGACTGGCTCGACGCCTACCTGCTCGCCGCCGGCCTGCACCAACTCGTCGAGGACCGCCTTCATCCCGACCCCCTGCTGTTGCGGCGCGCGGCCGACTACCTGCACGGCCGCGGGGCCCGCGCAGGCGGCCTGGTTGCCGGCGCCGCCGCGCGCCTCCTCCAGGCACCTGTCCCGCCGGCACTCCACGCAACCCGGCGCTCGTTGGGCGAGGCAACGATCTCGCTGGCCGCGGCCGTCCTCGGCAACGGCCCTGCCGGCCACCTCGGGCTCGACGAGCTCCGGCTGCCACGGACGGACGACGTGCTCCGGGTGCCGTCGTGTTTCCGCAGCTTCGACCAGCATCCGGACGACATCGCCGAGCTCGCCGGTCGCTTCGTGGATCGATTCGGCACCGGCACTCCGGTCTGCGTGGTCGGGATCCGCACCTCGGGCAGCTATCTCGCACCGCTGTGCGTCGCAGCGTTGCGGGCCCGGTCGGTGACCGCCTCGCTGCTCAGCTACCGGCCGGGCCGCGGGCTGCGGCGCGAGGAGCGAGGCGTCCTGCGCGAAGTCGCCGCGGCCGGTGGACACGTGGTCCTGGTCGACGACCCGCCGGTGACCGGCAGCGCGCTGGCCGCTGCCGCTACCGCGATCGGCCTGCCCGAGGACCGCATCGTGATGCTGCTGGCACTCGCCGGGCAGAATCCTCCGCCCGCGCTCGAGCCATGGGCCGGCGTCTATCTGCCGTGGTCGGAGTGGACCGTACATTCCCGCCTGCGCGAACCCGCAGTCGCCGCGCAACTCGAGTCCCTGCTGGGTCCTGGCCACCTGGTTGAGGCCCGAGCCGTCCCCTGGCAGTCAGGAAACACGCGACGGAGCCGGGCGCGCGCGAGGTACACCGTACGGATCACCGGTCCCGACGGAACGACCCGGCCGAGCGAGATCGCAGTAGAAGGTGCCGGGCTCGGATACTTCGGGCGGCATGCCGTGACGGTCGCGAACCGCCTGCCCCAGCACTGCCCGCGGACTTACGGCCTCGCGGATGGGCTGCTGTACCGCGAGTGGCTCCCGGCAGCGCTGAAACGCCCGGATGAGCAGGTACTCGCGGCAGGCGTGGTGCGCTATGTCTCCGATCGTGGCCGTGCGCTGCGAGTCGATCGTGACCCGGTCGCGCGACTTCGCGGCCGCGCTCCGGTCTGGGAGGTCGCGGCCGGCCTCCTCAGCGGGATGTTCGGCCGGCTCGCGCCAGCCGGCCAGGTGCTGCTGCTGGACGGCATCGTCCGCGGGCTCTTGCGGACGACAGCGCCGAGCGTCCCCGACGGCCAGACCGACGTCCGGTTCTGGCTGCCAGGCGACCAACTGCGCAAGGTCGGCTTCGACGAGCGGTCGTTCGGGAGCTTGGAGCTCGGCTGCTACGACGAGATCTTCGATCTGGCGGGGGCGTCCGCCGATCCACCGTCCCCCGGGTTCGAGGCCATGTTGCGGACGACCTACGAGCGCCGGACCGGACGGACCGTCGACGGCGAACGCTGGCTGATCTACCGGCTCGCGCATCTGTGGCGGATGCGCCGGGCCGGTGACCTCCACCGGCAACGCGCCGACGATCTGTCCGCGACAGCTGTCTGCGACTATCTCGCGTCGGCCCTGGACGCGACCGGGCTCGACGGTGGCGGCGAACTGTGTGCGATCGACCTCGATGGCACCCTAGAGACGGATCCCCTCGGATTTCCGAACCCGTCCCCGGCCGGTGTGCTCGCCCTGCGAGCGCTGGCCACCCATGGTTTCCGCCCGATTCTCGCGACCGGCCGGAGCCTGCCCGAGGCCGCCGCACGATGTACGGCATTCGGCCTTCGAGGAGCTGTCGCCGAGTACGGCGCAGTCAGCTACGACCATCGCTCGCACCGTTCGACGGATCTCCGCAGCACCTCCGCGGGCCAGGCCATCGAGTTCATCCGCTGCCGGCTGGCCGCCTTGCCCGACGTACGACTTGACGACCGCTACCGCTACGTGGTGCGGGCCTCCCACTCGTCCGGCGGTCCGCTGCCGGACGACATCCTCCAGCAGCTCGGCGCGGAGCTTCTTGCGAAGGTCCGCATCGTGCCCGGCGACGGCCAAACGGACATCGTTCCGATCGGCGTCGACAAAGGCACCGGCCTGCGAGAGTTCGCCTCGTCGCTCGACCCGCAGCGATCCCGGCCGCCCGGCTTCGCACTCGCGGTCGGCGACACCGCCGAGGACGTGTCGATGTTCGGACTCGCACACCTGGCTCGGGCACCCCGGAACGCAGCGCCGGCAGTCCGCGACGCCGGATTCGTGATCGCCGCCGGCGAGTACCAGAGCGGACTTGCCGAGGCGTGCACCGAGCTGTTGGGGCATGGTCCCGGTGAGTGTGACCGATGCCGCGGACCGGAAGTTCCATCCCGATCAGCCGTGATGCTCGCCATCCTCGGCCTGCGCGAGGATGGCCTTCGCGGATTGCCGGTCCGCACCGCGCGGCTCGCCGTACTCGCTGCCCGGAGGTCACGATGGTGAAGCTCGTCGAGGTGCTGAGCCCGGCACCGGCCGGCGTCTGGCGCGAGATCCTCGCACTCGATCCCGAAGCGGGCTCCGCGCAGACGCCCGAGTGGCTCGCCGCGATCTGCGAGGTCGGTCCCTATCGCGACAGCAGCCGGTTCTACCGCTTCGACGACGGCCGCCGCCTGATCCTGCCATTCGCCGCTCGCCGCCCACTACCCGCTGCCTGCGCCGTCGAGTCGTCCTGGCCGTTCGACTGGGGAATCGGCGGCCCGCTGAGCGACGGCCCCATCGACGACACGCACGTAGAACTCGTGTACAACGAACTGCTGGCCCGCCACGGGCTTCGCCTCACCCTCCGGCCGGGCCCCTTCGCCGCAACGGCATGGCGTCGACCGCCGGCGAGTTTCGCGGTCACCGAGCACATCAGCTACTGCCTCGATCTCCGTTGCGGGTACGAGGCGCTCTGGAAGAGCAAGTTCCGCACCAACGTGCGCGGGGCCGTCCGCAAAGCCGGGCGCTCCGGCCTGCGGGTCGAGGTGGACAGAACCGGCCGGCTGGTCGACGCGTTCGACCACCTCTACCGGCTGTCGGTCGATCGTTGGGCGGCGCAGCAGCACGAGCCGCTCGCGCTCGCGAGGTGGCGCGCCGATCGTGCGAATCCACAGCGCAAGTTCGCGACGGTCGCGCGTCACCTCGGCGAGCGGTGTGCGATCTGGGTGGCCTGGCTCGGCGACGAACCGGCCGCGGCGTTGATCGTGCTGCGGCAAGGCCGGCATGTCCGGTACTGGCGCGGCGCGATGGACCAGCGCATCGCACGGCCGACCGCGGCCAACGACCTCCTGCAGCAGCAGGTCATCGAGGACGCCTGCGCGACCGGCGCTCAGCTGTACCACATGGGCGACAGCAAGCCCGGATCCGGCCTCGCTGCCTTCAAGACCGCATTCGGCGCCACTCCGCACCTGTCGAACTCCTACCGGATCGAGCGGCTCCCGTTCAGCGGTCTGGACAGCGCGATGCGTACGACGGCCAAGCGGGTGCTGCGGTTCCGCGACGGATGACTCAAGGTTGGGGAGGGCTCATGAGCTGGTTGGTCACCGGGGGTGCGGGGTACATCGGGGCGCATGTCGTCCGGGCGCTGCAGGGAGCGGGCGAGCGGGTCGTGGTGGTGGACGACCTGTCCACCGGCGACGCCATCCGGCTCGACGGCACGGTGCCGTTCGTCGGCGGATCGATCCATGACACCCGGCTGCTGGTCCGGGTTCTGACGACGTACGGCGTGGACGGCATCGTCCACCTCGCCGGCCGGAAGTCGGTCGCGGAATCGATTCGCCGCCCACTCGACTACCAGCACCACAACGTGCACGGTCTGCACAGCGTTCTGACCGCGATGGTCTCCAGCGGCGTCGGACGGATCCTGTTCTCGTCCAGTGCAGCGGTCTACGGTCCGGTGACAGCGGCTCCGGTCACCGAGAACTCGCCGACCGAGCCAGCCTCGCCGTACGGCTGGAGCAAGCTGGCAGCCGAACGTCTGCTGCGCGACACCGCGACCGCGGAAGGCCTCGACTGGGCGATACTGCGGTACTTCAACGTCGGGGGGGCAGCCACCCCCGAACTGGCCGACACCGGCACGGACAACCTGATCCCCAAGTTACTCATGGCTGCCGAGACCGGCGCGATCATCTCCGTCAACGGCATCGATCACCCGACGCCGGACGGCACCTGTGTCCGCGACTACGTCCACGTGAGCGATGTCGCCGCCGCGCATCGGTGCGTCCTCGACCGGCTGCGGATCGGCCCGGTCGGCGCGATCTACAACATCGGATCCGGAACCGGCACCAGCGTTCTCGAGATGATCCAGGCCGTCCGCCGGGTGACTGGTCGGCCGCTGGAACGGCACGCCGCCGAGGCACGGGCCGGCGACGCCGCCCAGGTGATCGCCGACCCCACGAAGATTCGCAGCGAACTGGGTTGGACCGCGGTGCACGACCTCGACGACATCGCCCGCAGTGCGTGGGCAGCCCGCGCCCTCAGTCGTGGGCGGCAGTGAAGTCCAGGCTGCCGACCACATCGATCGATCCGGAGTGCACCTTGTGGCCCTTGTTCAGCTTGTCGGTCGTCCGCAGGACGGCCTCGAAAACCTTGGCGGGCGCGAGTTTCGGGGCCATCGACCGCACCAGCGCGACCTGGCCGGCCACGAACGGCGCCGCAATCGACGTACCGCGCCACCAGGCGTACCGCCCGCCGGGAACGGGCCCGGCGATGTCGTCGCCCGGCGCCGCGACGTCGATCCATTCTCCGAACCCGGAGAAGGACGCCAGGTCGCCGCTCTCGGTTCCCAGCGCCGCGACGCTCATCACCTCCGGCTGCGCGGCCGGGTACTGCTTCTTGTCGGTTCCGGAGTTGCCGGCCGCGGCGACCACGACGACCCCACGCTTCTTCAGGTCTTTGATGGTCTCGGCGAGGAGCTTCGACGGCCTCGTCGGCGTACCGAAGCTGAGATTGACCACCTGCGCCCCTGCCGCGGCGGCATCGAGCAGGGCCTGCGCGACGGCGAAGACATTGCCCCGCCCGTTACTGTCGAGGACCCGGAGGGGCATGATCCGCGCGTCCGGCGCGACCATCGCGGTGACGCCGCTGACGAATGTGCCATGTCCGTAGGCCGTGTCGGAAGGTCCCGTCCCGTCCGGAATGCCCGGCGCCTCCTCCGAAGGGTCAGGGTCGTCGTCGACGTAATCCCAGCCCGGAACCAGCCGGTTCTGCAACGCTTGGTGGTTCAGGTCTGCACCTGTGTCGAGTACGGCGACGACGATGCCGGCACCGAGGCTGTCCTGGTGTGCCTCGCCGAGGCGCATTTCCGAGATCGCCTGCTGATCGAGCCAGACCGCTGGATCAGTTCCCGCGTCCTCGGCGCTTCCCTCGGGCCAGGCATGGAAGCGGGTGTCCAGCAGACTCGCGATCTCGTCGGGCTCAGCGTAGACGACGCCTGTAGCGTGCTGGATCTTGTCCGCCAACTCCTTGCTCTTGCCCTCCTTGAGATACTTCGGATCGGTCGGGCGGACCCGGTAGATGCCGCGCGACGCCAGCACCGCACTGTCCACCACCACCGGGAACGCCGCCTCCACGTCACTGATCCGGTAGCCGTCGGCGATGTCCATCTTGACCACGATGCCGTCAGGGGCATCCGGGCTGTACAGGGTCTGATCGGCGTCGGCCGGCAGCGAAGTGGCCAACCAGCCGAGCAGAACGATCAGGACGAGGCTCGCCGTACGTCGGACGAGGCGAAGGCTGCTCATGTGCTGACTCCGATCGGGGATGGTGCCGGAACGGACGCGCCAGGCGACGCGACGTAGCTGAAAGGTGCCCAGTGGTACGGGTGCGGGTGCCGTCGCGCGATCGACGACCGGGCGGTCCGCAAGGCGGCGGCAGGCACGGATCCGTCGGCGAGCGCGCGGTAGAACGCCGTCATCAGCTCGACGGTCACGGTGTCGGAGACGAGCCACTGGCTCACCACCACACCACGCGCGCCGGCCGCCAGGAACGACCACGCCAGGCCGACCGGCTCGGCACCGACCTGGTCGTGCCGGCCCGATTCACAGGCACTCAACGTGACCAGGCTTCCGCGCAGGTTGAGCTCCAGAAGTTCGGCGGCGGTCACCCAGCGGTCCGCGAGCCGCAACGACGAGAATGCCGGATTGCTCGGCCGGTACAGGCCGTGGCAGGCGATGTGCAGAACCGCCGGCGCCGGCGCTTCACCAAGTTCACGGAACAACGCCGCACTGGTCGCGTCTGCATCTCCGAACACCTGCGCCGTCGGCAACAACCCGGCCAGAGCGTCCGACTCGGCGCCGACCGAGGGCGCGTTGGCGTCAGCGACGGCGAACAGCAAGGAGCGTGGTCCGGGAAGGTGCAGGCCGGAGGCAACAATCGGGCCACCGCGAGCCGGCTGCACGGTGATGTCCCAATCACGGTTCAGGTGCGCGGAACCGTCGTACAAGGCATGGAACGGCACCCTGAACAGCCGCCGGTCCGGTACGACGATCAGGCTCTCGCCGGTGCTCTCGTCGAGGACTTCGCGGATCGGAGCGATCAGCCACCGGTAGATACGGCCGAGGATCTCGTTGGTGGTCGCGACCAGAGTGTCGGCGTGACGGCGGACGAAGACGTCGTCGAGGCGGAAGCGGCTCCACTGCGCGGTCAAGCGATCGAGCTCCAGCGTCAACTCGGGCATCACGGACCGCTCCCGATGGACGGCGAGGTCGTGGCCGGCACGCTCGACGAAGCTGACCAGGTCGTCGCCGACGGCGTGGAACGTGATGACCGCGGCGAGGCCGGATCGCCCGGATGCGGGTGATTCAGCAGGTTCTCCTGGCTCGGAAGCGGTGACCGTCGGCGACATGGCGGCGAGCCGGACCTGGGCCAGTCCGAGCTGATGCTCGAGATCGTTCGCGCGGCGGTGCAGTGCGTTCCGACGGTCCGGATGCTCCGCGGCGGTCAGGCTGTTGTAGGTCGCGGCCAGGTCGCCGATCAGCGGCCGGAGGTCGGCGAGCTGCTGCCCCGGCCGGATCGCCCCGTTGAGCAGATCGATCAGAGTGCGCGCCTTGGCGCGGTCGCTCACGGCTCGGGCCTCGTCCGAGGCGCCCCGCTCGACCAGCAGCGCGACAAGTTCGTCGTACGCCGCCAGCCTGTCGGTCCGGAAAGCCAGACGCATGGTGTGGTCCGGAAGGACGCCACTCATCCGTTCGACGTCATCGACCGCCTCTCGCAGGTATTCCTCGGCCTCCTCGCGCCGGCCACCGGCCAGCTGACGCCGGGCTGCCCGCAGCAGATAGGGATATCTCAGATGGGTCAGCGGATGCTGTTCGAGCATTGCCGCGGCATCGTCGAGCGCTGTTCCCATCGTCGCCTCGTCGAGCGTCAGGTCGATCCGGCGCAGGGTGGCGGACAACAGCGGCGCGGGCCAGTTTCCTGCCTTGAGCTCCGCCGCCGCCTGCTCCACGAGGCATGCGGCGTCAGCGGCCCGGCCGTCCGCCGCCGCGAGCTCCGCCTCGGCCAATCGGATCTGGGCCTGCAACCGATCGTCGCCGACCGACACGGCGAGATCGGCGGCGGCCCGGATGGCCGTCTCCGCCGGTGCGGGCCGGCCCGCACCGAGCTGCGCCAACCCTTGAGTCAGCTGAGCCGTCGCGGTGTCGTGGCGCATTCCGAGCTCGGCCGACTGCTCGGCGACGGCCGAGGCCGCCACCAGTGCTTCGTCGTACAGTCCAAGATCAAGACAGGTACCCGCGATCGTGAGCCGTAGGCGGATCGCCTCCGGCACGGCGTCCAGCTCCGCCAGCTCGGCATGTGCCGTCTCGAGCAATCGCAAGGCCGCTACCAGCTCCCCGGTCTGGCGGAACACCTCGGCCCGATGGCCCGCACACTTCGCAGACCACAACCGATCACCTTCCACCCGGAAGATCTCTTCGGCGGACCCGAGAGCCGCGAGGGCCTCGTGCGCACGACCAAGTTCCAGAAGTTCGATGCCGCGGTTGGCCCGGGCCCGCGCGACGTCGGCGTCGAGCTCGAGGGCTTCGTACTCCGCCTCGGCCCGCGCGTAGGCCGCGAGCGCCTCCTCCTGCTGACCGAGGAAACCGCGGGCCACGCCGAGATTCTCCTGTCCGGCGGCGTGCAGCCACCGGCTCAGCTCCACCTCGTCAGGATCCGCGCTCACATCGACTGCATCCAGCTGCGTCAGCAGAGTCTCGGCCACCTCGGCCGCCTCGCGATGTCGACCGAGATCGTCGAGGATCTGCATCCTTCCGAGATCGGTCCGCAACGCGGACAGCCGTGCGCCTGCGCGCCACCAGCCGGACCGCGCCTCCTCGATCAAACTCAACGCGTGATCGAACTCGGCGCGGTCGGCCAAGACCCGAGCGAGCAGATAGCAGGCCCGCGACGCCAAGTCGGCGTCCCCCAGATCTTCAGCGGCCAGTCGGCAGACCGCCGCGAGTTCACCGGCGGCGGTCGGCTCCGAGTGTACGAGCTGGTCGACCTCGCCGAGCAGCTCGGCCACACCAGACCTGGTCGCCAGACCGTCCGAGCGCAGTCTGGCCAGTCGGGCTGGAGTGTCCGGCTCGGACAGCAACTCGCCGACTGCCGCGCTCGTCATCAGGAAAGCTCGGGTCCGGGAGTCGCTGTGGTCGGATCGGCCTCGATCGCCACCTCGGCGATGACGACGAACTCGCCGTTCGACGCGCGCAATTCGTAGCGCCCGTCCGGTACGTCCGCCAGACAGAATCGGCCGAGCACGTCGCCGTTCAATGCGGTGAATTCGGTGCCGACTCCGGCGGCGACGACCTCAGCGATCCTGGCGGCGCCTGATTCGGTCGGCAGCAATTGTCCGTCGAGGCGGTTGCGCCCACGCCCGAGGCGGTGAATGTCGACCACGAGGTCCGCGCGGCTGCTGCGATAGGCGAGCTGGATCGTCTGATCGCTCGCCCCGACCGCCCGCACTCCCGACACCGCGAGATCGCGCCGGCTGTCGGACACCATCTCGGCGCATAGCTCGGGAAGCGGCGTTGGCACAACGAACCCGGCGTTCCGACGGTCGAAGTACTGCCGAAGCCGCTGCCCGACGATCGCCGGCGGATCCTCGAGCGGCAACTCCTCCGCTGCCCGCTCGAACTTGCGCAACCAGGTCGCCGCGGCCGCGAGCTCGGGTGCTTCCGCCACCATCGCCTCGACCGCGGCCGCCTCCGGTGGACCGAGCCGATCGTCGATCCAGTCGGCCAGCAACTCGAACCGCGTCATCACCATGACTCCTCAGGGAGGAACGTGCGCAGGGTCTGCAGACAGCGCGCACGCATCGGTCCGATCGTACCGATCGCCTTGCCCATCCGAGCCGCGATCTCGGCGTACGACGGGTTGGCGGCATCGAGGTACAACCAGACGACCAGATCCCGGCACGGCTGCCCCAACCGCGCCAAGGCCTCGTGCACCACGGCGACCGTTTCCCAGTCGGCGAACCTGTCCAGCTCGTCGGCCAGATCGGTGCCCGGGTCCGGCTGCGGCGATTCGTGATCACGACGTGACCGCAACCGCCAGGCCTGCCGGCGAGCGACTGTCATCAGCCACGACGGCAACCGCTCCTGATCGCGGATACTGGCGCCCGACTCCAGTAGGGCAACGAACACGGTCTGCGTGACGTCCGCAGCGTCATCGCGCCCCAGCCCGTTGCGCCGTGCAACGGTGTAGACGAGCCGTTGATAGCGATTCACCAGCGTTTCCCAGGCGTCAGCGTCCCCCTCCCGGCATCTTGTCAGCAGATCGGCGTCGGACGGCGACCGCGAGTACGCCTCGGCACGCGGAACACCGCCCGCGGCATGAATAGCGACGTCCATCCGGCCGCTCCCTCCCCTAGGGGCCCAGGACTGTCGCGCCAAGGTAACCCCACTGCACGCCCGCTGCCAAGGCGCTCGGAATACCTTGAGATTCATGGAATTCACTGCATCAAACCCCACGCGCCGCTGCACCAGCAGGTCAGGAAGCGCTGTCACTGTTCGATCGACGAACACGGCGACGGGTGGGAGTTCGAGTCCCTCACGGAGCACACCTGGCGGCGCACAACAGCCCAGGTCACACCTGCTCGAGCTTCCCGCCGGCAAAGAATCGGGGTACCACTCAGGGCTCCAAGTCCCAGAGTGCGCTGATCGGCACGGCGCGTAGCTTGGGACCGAACGGGAGAGTGTGCTGGCCCGTGTGCAGGACCAGGCCGGCGATGAAGTCTTCGCCGAGTCGGTCTTGGAGATGCCGGAGGCCGCGGAAGTCGTCGGATCGTGGGGTCGATGACGTTTGACCTCGATACCCACCACCTGGCCGCACCGGTTCTCTAGCACGGCGTCATCGAGAAGCACCCGGAGTACGCCGATGTCCTCGGCGCGTCCCGGCCGGCCCCGACCTCGTGATCAGGACGGGTGAAGGAAGCGTGTGGACGGCTACTTCTTCTTGCCGGCCGGCTTTGCATATGCGCGGACCGAGTTCATCGCAAGGTCGAGGGCGACCTGCATCGGTCCGGGATCACGGGCGGCCTGGGCCAGAACGTAACCACCCTGGAGAGCAGCCATGATTCCCGTCGCCAGCGCTTGTGGATCGGCGGCCTCGGACAGCGTGCCGTTCGACCTCATCCGCTCAGCGAATCGACCCTGCGGAGACAACGCTCCTCGCGCTCGAGGACCCGGCCGCCCCGCGGTGCGATCACTGCCTGGACCAGGGCGCTCTTGTCGCTGAAGTGCCGGTAGAACTGTGACTTGCTCGTCCCACTCGGATAGTCCCAGCCGCCACTCGCCGCGGTCACCTCGTCGAGCGTGGTCGCCGCGACGCCCTTGAGCGACAATCAACTCGTCGGCAGCGGCAACGATCCGGGGTCGCGTGGCCGCGCCGCGGGCGGTCAGGCGGCGATCGACCTCGTTTGCTGTCTCGGATACGAAACGAGCTTATCGGGACCGAGCAACGATTGCTGCCGCTTCTGGAGATGAACAGTCCACCATCATGAACGACGCCCAGCGCGAGCTGACCGTGGTCGAGGACGACGAGTTGCGGAGGTACGAGTTACTCGTCGCAGGCACGACCTCGTGATCGCCGGCGGCAAGTGCTTCGCCATCTCGGCGGCGGTCGGGTCGGGCGGGTGCTGGACAGTCAGCAAGCGCCTTTCAAGGTGAAGGTGGTGCGGCCACGCGCTGTCTATGGCATTCCGGGCAAGTCGACGCAGTACATCCCGTGCCGTTCGGTGAGCATCAGCAGAATCGTGTCGCAGTCCCTGCATCGCGCCACGGTGCCGGGTCCTGACCTGTACACCACCGTCTCCGCCACGACCCCGGTACGGCCACAACCCGTGCACTTGTAGCCCATGGTCGTCATGTCTCGTGCGAAGAGGTCATGCATGACGCCCGCCATGGCATTGCCGTCGAGGGGTCTCATCTTCGTCACCCTCCTGTTCCGCCGAAGCGTTCGGTTCGGATCCGCGCCGCGTCGTACCCCAAGGCCACCAAGCCGGCCGCTGCCGTCTCGACGAACGCGGTCGGTCCGCAGATATACGTGAGCGGCATCTGATCGGCTGCCCACCCGGCCATACTCAAGAGCATCGGGTTGATGCGTCCGCGATGGCCGCGCCAGCTGCTCGGGGCCTCACGAGTCAACGTGATCGAGACATCGACGAGGTCGTACGCCGCCATCTCCATCAGCTCGTCGCGATAGATCAGCAACTCGAGCGAGCGCGCCGAGCACAGGACCCGGACAGGCACCCGGCTGCCGATCGCACGGTGATGCCGAAGCATCGCCCGCAGGGGAACCATGCCGGACCCTCCGCCGACCAGGAACAACGGACCACCGAGGTCGTCGTCCCAGACGAAGTGCCCGCCGACCGGACCACGGAACTCGAGCTCGTCGCCTGCTCGCAACTCGTCCACCAGATAAGGCGAAACCTCGCCGTCGTCGAGTCGCTCGACCGTCAGCGACAGGTACTCGTCCTCCGGCGCCGACGCGACCGAATAGCTCCGTTCCGTCTGATAACCGTCGGGCGCCGTCAGCCGCACATCCACGTGCTGACCTGCACGATGCCCGGGCCAATCAGGTACCGCGAGCGTGATCGTCTTCACCCGCGGGGTCTCGAAGGCCGTCGAGATCACCGTGCCGGTCCGCCACGTCAATCGCCGTAGTAGCGCTGCTCTTTCCACGGGTCTCCATAGTTGTGATAGCCGAACATCTCCCAGAAGCCGGGTTGATCGGTAGGGCGCAGGTCCAGACCACGGATCCACTTCGCGCTCTTCCAGAAGTACAGGTGCGGTACCAGCAGTCGCGCCGGCCCGCCATGCTCCGGATCAAGCGGCCGCCCGTCGTACTCGTCGACGACCCAGGCCCTCCCACCGCGCAGGTCCGCCAGCGGAATGTTTGTGGTGTACCCGCCGTCGGAGAACGCCAGTGCATGCGCCGCGTCGGTCGGCGTCGCGTCCAGGAACGTATCGAGAGAAACGCCCGACCAAGCCATGTCCAGCTTCGTCCACTTCGTCACACAGTGGATGTCGACGGTGAACTTCTCGCGGGGCAACGCCTTGAACTCTGTCCACGACCACGAGACCGGCCTGTCGACGGCGCCACGGATCGTGAAGTCCCACGCGTCCAACGGCGTGTACGGGGTCGGCCCGGCTGACAACACAGGGAAGTCCCGCGTGACGTACTGGCCGGGCGGCACTCGCGAAGAATCCGCAGTACGCCGGCCGACGAACCCTCTGGTGACAGCCATCAGGCCTTCTCACCAAGCTGCACACGCAACAGCCACTGCTGCTTCTCCAACGCCCCAACCACCCTGACCAGTACATCCTGCGTCACCAGATCCGCAGCCCCGATCGACTCGAGCCGCGCCCGGATCCGCTCAGCCACCGCCGCCACCCGCCGACCCAACTCCCAGACCACCGCATGATCGACCAGCGACCGCACCGCCACAGGTTCCACCCGCGACCCGGCCGCCACCGCCGAACTCTGTCCATCGGGCACGAAACCCAACGTCACCGCACGCTCAGCCACAACATCTGCCAGCTCGCGCCACTCCCCCACCAACTCATCGAGGAACAGATGCACACCATGAGCGGCCGCCCCGACCACACTCCAGTGCAACTGCTTCCCGACCAGCGACAGATCGATCAGATCCTGCAGCACCACCTGCAACTCCGCACCAACCGCCGCCCGCTCGTTCGGATTCCCCAACGGCGGCAACTGCACCGAATTAGCAACAGCTTCCGTAGACATACCTCGTCAGTGTCACGCCCACCGCCCGACCTTTCCTCACCACCTGGACCAATCGCATCCTCGCCGAGGTCAGAACCTCCTCGAATCCTCCGATCCATCTGATGCAGACGACTGCTCGGATGCTCGAGGTGGAGATCGTGATGGTCGGCCTGATCCTGCTTGCCGTGCTCCGGCCCCGTGACGAGTTCGACTCGACCAAGCCACTCGCGTGGCCGCTGCTGATCGGCTTCTCGCTGGTGTTGCTCGTCTCGGTGGTGGTGTGGATCAGTTCGCGGGCAAGGCGGCGAGGGATCGGCCGGTCGTGAAGAAGTCGGTGAGGGCAGCCGTCTCGGGGAGCTCGGTCATCAGTCGGGTGGCGCCGAAAGTTGCGTTCCAGAAGTCGCCGGTCCGTGGTGTCCAGGGGCCGACGTAGGCATACGGCTCCGGAATGCCGTCGTCACCGGGCGATACGCCGTAGTTGACCTCGTCCAAGGTGATGCCGACGTCGAAGTGCTCAGGCCAGAGAACGGGCGTTTGCAGCGGGTCGAGTGTCCGCAGCGCGGTGTCCCCGCGGGCGAACGCGTCGGCGAGCAGCCGGGCCGCCACCGGGTCGACCTCGACCTGCTCGTCCGGGGGGATCTTCGGCCCGCCGGAGTAGACGTCGTCGAGCCGGTGCACGCCGACTCCGGCGGCCGCCGCCACCTCGGTGTACGTGCCGATCAGCCGGATTGATCCGGTCGGGGTGACAAGAGTGTCGGTCTCGACCCGGAGGTCCGGGGCGTTGACCGTGCCGAACCCGCCCGGCAAGATCCGCAGCCTGATCCCGCCGCCGTTGCGATGCTGAGATCCGGCGAGGATCAGCTCGGCGACACCGTGCAGCGAGCGTCGGGTTACGGCGAGCGAACGTTCGTCCATGACTGCAGTCTCCTCCTGTAACGCCTGGCACGTGGCAGGCACTGACCCATCAGAAGGTCCGTGTCGCGGAGGGTGGGAGACGTTACATGACAGCGAACTGGCATCGCGTGGACGAGGTCGACGTACCGGCGGATGGACGAGTCCGCAGTGTGGTGGTGGATGGTCGAAGCATCGCGCTCGCCCGATGCGGGGTCCGGCTGGGTGCACTGGAGAACAGGTGCCCGCACCAAGGCGGGCCGCTGGGTGAGGGCTCGATCGAGAAGGGTCTGCTGCGCTGCCCATGGCATGGCTACGACTACGACCCGATCACCGGGCAGCCGCCGGAGGGATTCTCCGACAGCGTCCCGTCGTACCCGGTGGACGAGCGTGCCGACGGTGTCTATGTGCAGTTGCCGGACCCACCGCGGCAGGTCCGGACGGTGGCGGACGTACTCGTCGAGACATTGGTTGCTCATGGCATCAGTCATGTCTTCGGCATGGTCGGGCACTCCAACCTCGGGTTCGCCGAGGCGATGCGCCGGGCCGAGGAACGCGGCGAGTTGACCTACATCGGCATCCGGCACGAAGGAGCGGCCGCCTTCGCCGCCAGCGCCTACGGCAAGCTGACCGGACGCCCTGCGGCCTGCTTCGCGATCGCCGGCCCGGGCTCGACCAACCTGCTCACCGGTCTGTACGACGCCAAGCTCGACGAGGCGCCCGTGGTCGCGATCTCGGGTCAGGTCCCGTCGAACGTCCTCGGCCGCGGCGCGTTCCAGGACCTCGACCTGACCGCGGTCTTCAAGGACGTCGCGGTCTCCAGTACAGCAGTGCAGTCCGGCAGCGACCACGCCGAGCTGGCGGCGCTGGCGGTCAAGCACGCGATCGACGGCCGCGGCGTCGCCCACCTGGTGCTGCCGGACGAAGTCCAGGTCCTTCCGTCCGAGAGTCCGGCGAAAGGTCCCGCCGGACGGCTGTCGCGGCGGCGGATCCGGCCCGACGACGACACCTTGGCCCGGGCCGCTGCGATGATCCGCGACGCCCGCCGACCGGTGCTGGTCGTCGGGCACGGCGCGCGCGGGGCAGAGGACCAGGTACGCGAGCTGGCCGAGCACCTGAACGCACCGGTCTTGACCACGTTCAAAGCCAAAGGTCTGGTACCGGACACGCATCCGCTGGGCGCCGGGGTGCTCGGCCGAAGCGGTACGCCGGTCGCCAGCTGGCTGATGAACGAGTCGGACCTGCTCATCGTGGTCGGCGCCTCGTTCTCGAACCACACCGGCATCGCGGCCTACAAGCCGATCATCCAGATCGACGACAACCACACGGCGATCGGCCGTTTCGACGCCGTCACCGTCGACGTCCTCGGCGACGCCGGACTCGCCCTCGCCGACCTGACCGGCAGGCTCACCGACACCAAGGCGGACGATCAGCGCCCCGACCTCGCCGAACGCTGGGCGATCTGGCGCGCGGAGAAGGCGCGCCGGGTGAACGACGACCGCGGCCGCGGCGTCTCGGCTGCGGCCGTGTTCGATGCCCTCTCCCGGCACCTGCCGGCGGATGCCGTGCTGACTGTTGACGTCGGCAACCACGCGTACTCGCTCGGACGGTACCTGGAGTCGAAGGGCCAGCCGGTGCTGATGTCGGGCTACCTCGGCTCGATCGGCTTCGGCTACCCGGCGGCCCTCGGCGCCTGGGCCGCCGCACCCGGCCGGCCGATCGTGGCCGTCACCGGCGACGGCGGATTCGGCCAGTACGCCGCCGAGCTGACAACCGCCGTGAAGTACGGCATCCCGATCAAGCACGTGCTGCTCGACAACCACTCGCTCGGCAAGATCAGCAAGGAACAACTCGCCGCCGACTACCCCGTCTGGCACACCTCGCTGCAGAACCCCGAGTGGGCGGCGTACGCCGAACTCTGCGGCGCCACCGGTATCCGCGTCACCCGCCGCGCCGCGCTCGACGACGCGATGACCCAACTGTTCGCCGCCACCGGACCCACCCTGCTCTGCATCGAGCAGGACGCCGAACTTCTCTAGGAGAAAGCCATGCCCGAGTACGACGACCTGCGCGCGCTGTACCTGAACTGCACCCTGAAACGGTCCCCCGCCGTCAGCCACACCGAGGGACTCATCGACGTCAGCCGGAAGATCATGGACAAGCAAGGCGTCCAGGTCGACGTGATCCGCGCGATCGACCACGACATCGCCACCGGCGTCTGGCCGGACATGACCGAACACGGCTGGGCGAAGGACGACTGGCCGCCGATCCAGGAGCAGGTGATGGCCGCTGACATCCTGGTGATCGCCGGACCGATCTGGCTGGGCGACAACAGCTCGGTCACCAAGCAGGTGATCGAGCGCTTGTACGGCAACTCTTCGATCCTCAACGAGCACGGGCAGTACGCGTACTACGGCCGCGTCGGCGGCTGCCTGATCACCGGCAACGAGGACGGCGTGAAGCACTGCGCTCAGAACGTCCTCTACTCGCTGCAGCACCTCGGCTACACGATCCCGCCGCAGGCCGACGCCGGCTGGATCGGCGAGGCCGGCCCGGGCCCGTCGTACCTGGACATGGACTCCGGCGGACCGGAGAACGACTTCACCAACCGCAACACCACGTTCATGACCTGGAACCTGTTGCACCTGGCCAGGATGCTCAAGGACGCGGGCGGGATCCCTGCCCACGGCAACCAGCGGTCCGAATGGGACGCCGGCTGCCGTTTCGACTTCGAGAACCCGGAGTACCGCTGACCATTCTCCTGTACGGTCGGCCTGTGGGGGTGGTCCTGCCGACGGACGACGTCCTCGTCGCCGGCCTGCGGGCCGGGGACGAGGAGATGTTCGCCTGCCTGCTGAACGGCTGGTCCGGGTCGATGCTGCGGCTGGCGCGGTCGTTCGTGTCAACCGCGGCCAGCGCCGAAGAGGTCGTCCAGGACACCTGGCTGGCCGTCTTCCAGGGCATCGAGCGATTCGAGGGCCGGTCCGCTCTGCAGACCTGGGTCTACCGGATCCTGATCAACATCGCCCGCAAACGAGGGTCCGCCGAGCAACGCACCGTGCCGTGGGCCAGTCTGGTCCCGGACCGGGACCCCACGGTCGACTCGAACCGGTTCCGTGGCCCGCACGACCAGTACCCGGGCGGGTGGCTGGCGTTTCCGGAGCGCTGGCCGTCGACCGAGAGCGAGGTCCTGGCCAACGAGGTCAGAGCGACCGTGGCAGCGGCGATCCAGAGTCTCCCGATCCGCCAGCAGGTGGTCCTGACGCTGCGAGACATCGACGGCCAGACGGCCGACGACGTCTGCGCGCTACTGGACATCTCGACGGCGAACCAGCGCGTCCTCCTGCACCGCGCACGGGCAGCGGTGCGCAGCCGCCTCGAGCGGTACTTCGCAGCAACCGGAGTTGAGTCATGACGTGTGCAGAGCTGGTCGAACTCGTCACCGCCTTCCTCGAAGGAGCGCTCGACCAGGACACCGAACGGCGCTTCATCGAGCACCTGGCGATCTGCGACGGCTGCGAGACGTACGTCGACCAGATGCGCCGTACCGTTGCCGAAGTCGGCCAGGTGGAACCTGAGAGCCTCCCGGACGAGACCCGCGACCGCCTGCTCGAAGCGTTCCGCACCTTCCCGCGCGAGTGAGCTGTAACGTCTGACCGCTCCACCGGCACTGAACCGACATGCCAGATGTCGAGTTCACCAATCTGTTCGCGGTCGTGCTCATCGCATTGCTCGCTCCGCTGCTGCTCGGGCTGGCTCCGCGGCTGCGCGTGCCGGCCGTCGTCCTGGAGATCGTGGCCGGCATCGTGATCGGGCCACACGGCCTGGGACTGGTCAGCGTCGACGTGCCGCTGCAGATCGTGTCTCTGTTGGGGTTGGGCTTCCTGCTCTTCCTGGCGGGCCTGGAGATCGACGTCCACCAGCTTCGCGGACAGGTCCTGCGCCTGGCCGTGCTCGGCTATCTCGTGACCTTGGTGCTCGGTGGCATCGCAGGTGTCGGATTCTCCGCGGCCGGGTGGGTGCAGAGCGCGCTGCTGCTCGCCGTCACATTGTCGGCAACGTCGCTGGGGCTCGTCGTGCCCGTTCTCAAGGATGCACGCCAGGCCGACGGCGCGGTCGGACAGTTCACCATCGCGGCCGCGTCGGTCGCCGACTTCGCCGCCGTACTGGTGCTGTCCCTGGTGCTCTCGACCGAGGGCGGTAGCGCCGGTGAGCGGCTGGTGATGGTCGGCCTCTTCACCCTCCTCGTGATCGTCACCGGATTCGTCGTCGCGACAGCCGGCCGGTCGGAGCGGATCGGCGGCGTGCTGCTGCGGTTGCAGGACACCACGGCCGAGATCCGCGTCCGGGCGGCTGTCGTACTCCTGGTCGCGTTCGTCGCCCTGGCCGAACAGTTCGGGCTGGAGACGATCCTCGGCGCTTTCCTGGCCGGAGCCGTGGTCGGTCTGGTCGATCGCGACGCAGCCTCACATCCACGCTTCCGCATCAAACTCGAGGCCCTCGGCTACGGCTTCCTCATCCCGGTTTTCTTCGTGACCAGCGGACTGCGCCTCGATCTGCGAGGACTCATCGATGATCCGGCCGCGCTACTGCGAGTCCCGCTGTTCCTGCTCGCGTTGCTGATCGTCCGCGGCGTACCGGCGTACCTGTCGGTACGGACTCTCGGCACCCGGTCGACGGCGGCAGTCGGGCTCCTGCAAGCGACCTCGCTGCCCTTCATCGTCACCGCGACCCAGATCGGCGTCCTCACCGGCCTGATGACACCGGTCACCGCCGCCGCACTGGTCTGCGCCGGCCTCCTGTCCGTCCTCATCTTCCCCGCAGCCGCACTCGCCCTCCTCAGGCATCCCACCGGAAGCGACCACGAGTCGTCCCCACGCCCTCGGAGAACGCAGGAACGACCGCAGACTCGCATCGAAGAGTGACGCCAATTCGGCAGCAGTTCCCGCGCACCTCTTTACTCACCTCAATCAGCGCGAATCGACGGTTCGCTAGTCACCGTGAGCGTCGGGTGCGGCGTCAGGTGAAGCGTCTGGGGAAAGAGTTCGTCTTCGCCCTTCCCAAGAACGACAAGGAGCGTTTCGTTCCGATGGCACCTGTGCTCGCGAAGGCGGTTCAGAGCCACATCGAGCGTTTCGGAACGACCACCATCTCGCAGCAGTCGGCGTGATCCCGCCGCCCTACGACCGCGCCCGGGCGGAAATCAGCCCGGTGCTTGAGCCTCCCGACCCGGGCCCCGGGCTGCTCTAGCTGGGGATCCAGGAATGGCGGAAACTCTTGCAAACAAGGCTATTTGAGCGGAGCTGAAGTCGACGGATCGCGTTTCGATTGCGGCTGAGCTGTTCTTGTCCGAGGTCAAAGACAAGGTTGAGCAGGATGCGCTGGCCTCAGGCACGTACGACACGTATCGCTATCAGTACGACAAGAATCTCGAGCCACGCATTGGCGAGCTGCGACTGATCGAAGCGTCCATCCCCAGGGTCAACCAGGTGATCGTGAAGGTTAGGGATGAGGTCGGTGTGGCGAGCGCCAAGACCTGCAAGAGCATCCTCACGGGAACATTTGGTCTCGCGGTGAGGCACGGAGCCATTTCGTCGAATCCGGTCCGCGAGATCAAGATCGGGGGCAAGTCCACGCGCAAGCGTCCCCGGGCCTTGGAGAAGGAAGAACGAGAGCAGTGGTTCGAGCTGCTCGAACAAGACGAACGCGCCGCCCGCGCGGACCTGGTCGACCTGTGCAAGTTCATGCTGGCCACCGGCGAGCGCATCGGCGAATGTCTGGCTGTGAGCTGGGAGGATCTCAATTGGACGACTGGTGAGATCGACTGCAGCCATCAGATCCAGAGAATCAAGGGGCACGGGCTGATACGGCGCAGAGTCAAGTCGGCGGCCGGTGACCGCATCCTGGGGCTACCCCAGTGGGCGCTCGACATGCTGAGGACCAGATGGGTGCCGGGAACACCGTTGGACAGCCCATTTTTCCTAGCAGTGAGGGTGGCTTTCGGGAGCCGCACAACGTTCAGAAGGCACTGCGCGAGGCCCGTCGACCGGTCGGAAGCCAACGTCGGCAGGAACTAGGGCGGGTGTGCTTCAGCAGCACCGGCGGAGCGCCGGGCTGAAGCAGACCGACGTCGTCACGAAGCTCGGTTGGCGCAAGACGCGCGTCAGCCTCATTGAGACCGGTCGGGTACGGCTCGACCCCGGCGAGGCTACCGAGCTAGCTGACCTATACAGGCTGCCCCGGGCCGACCGGACCTCGCTGCTGGAACTGACCGAACTCGCCGGCATGCGCTCGCTGGCTGACGAACTCGGCTGGGTCACGGCACACGTCTTCCGGAAGACCACAGCGACCATACTGGATGAGTCGGGCCAGTCGCCACGACAGATCGCAGACCAGCTGGGGCACGCGCAGACGACAACGACGATGGATGACTACGTCGGTCGACGGGCCCGAAACCCCGAGGCGGCTCGCCATCTCGAACAGGCTCTCCGCGACATCCACGAGCAGGGGCGGCAAACGCCGGAAGGACCTGCGATCTAGTGGCACCGCGGGACGACCGAGAGTCGCAAAGCGGCGAGTAACCGGCGAGTTCGGGCCCGGAAGTTCATCACTTCCGGGTTATATGACCAGGTCAGAGAGCCGGTGACGGGACTCGAACCCGTAACCCCCGCTTTACAAGAGCGGTGCGCTGCCAGTTGCGCCACACCGGCCGGTGTGCGGATACATACTAGTGGATTGTGTGGGGAGGGCTGCGGGGGTCGGGAGCGTTTCGGGGGCTTTGGGGTGCTCGGGCGGTGTCGGTGCTGGGGGACTCGCTGGGGCTTGTGGCGTTGCTGCTTTATGTGCAGGCGTCTACCGGGGCCGCGATCGCGGTGGCTCTGCTGCTGTTGGCGGGGGACTTTGTGCCGGGGTTGTTCGGGGCGTTCGCGGGGGTGGTGGGCGATCGGTTCGATCTCAAGCGGGTGATGGTGGCTTGCGATCTCATCCAGGGCGTTCTGACGCTCGCCATGGCCCTCATCCTTCCGCCGCTCACGGTGCTGCTGGTGATGGTGGCGGTCAGGAGTGTCGCGGCGCAGGTGTTTCTGGCGGCTTCGCGGAGTGCGATGCCGGCGTTGGTGCGGGACGATCAGCTCGAGGCGGCGAACTCGGCGCTCGGGGCGGGGACGAACGGGCTGGAGGCGGTCGGCCCGATCATCGCGGCGGGGTTGTTCCTGGTGACCGACGTACGCGGGATCCTGCTGATCGATGCCGCGACGTTCTTCGTCTCCGCGGGCCTGCTCGCCAAGCTGCCGAAGATCCCACCGTCCGAACCGACCAACAACAGTGTGCTCAAGGACGCACGTGACGGGCTGGGATACATCCTCAGATCAGCTCAGATCCGCGTCATCGGGATCGGGTTCTTCGCCACCGTTGTGTTCAACGGGGTGGACGACGTCGCGATGGTGTTCCTCGCGAAGGACGAGCTGCACGGGAGCGATTCGGAGTCGGCGACGTTGTACGCCGGGGTGGGCATCGGGCTGATCATCGGCTTCGCGATCGTGGCGCGGTACGCGGGCCGCCTGACGATGCCGGCCCTGATCCTCCTCGGGTTCGCCGTGAGCAGCGTCGGCAACCTGGTCACCGGTCTCGCGTGGGCGATCTGGGCGGCGCTCGCGCTGCAGGTGATCCGCGGGCTCGGGATCGCGGGCGTCGACGTCGGCATCAACACCCACCTGCAACGCGTCGTACCACCGCACTTGCGCAGCCGCGTCTTCGGCAATCTGTACGGCGCGATCGGTCTCGCGGCCGGGATCTCGTACGTGTGCGGCGGGCTGCTCCTGCAGCACACAGACGCCCGTACGACGTTCGTCGTCGCGGGAGGCGGTGGGTTGATCGCTACGGTTGCGACTGCGATCGGAGTTCGGCGATCGGGCGGCGAAGAGCGCGAGCCCCCGGTAGGGCGGTGAGCGCGATCACGGCCATCACGAGGAACGCCGCCAACGGGTGATCGACGAGCAGGCCGACGACGACCGCGACGACCAGGCCTCCGAGGTTGCCGGCCATCCAGATCAGGCCGGCCGCGGTGCCTTCGGCTTGTCCGGTACGGCGCTCGACGAGCTCGAGCACGATCGGCAGCGCCGGAAGGAGGAGCAAGCCGATCACGGTGATCGAAACGAACCCGGACAGAGCGCCCGGAGCGAGGGCGAGCAGTACGCAGGCTGCGGCGGTGACGGTCAGGCTGACGACGAGGAGGCGGGATTCGGCGCGGCGGCGTACGACGAGGATCGGGATGGTCGCGCTGCCGACGACGCCGGCGATCACCTGCAGGAGGAGGATCGTGCTTGCGGTGCCGCCGCTGACGCCGGCCGGTTCGAGGAGCGCTTGGGCGAAGGTGCTCATGGCAACGAAGACGCCGAACGGGAAGATCGCGAGCACACACAGGCGGCGGATCAACGGGTCGCCCCACGCGGCTGCTAACGCACCGCGTTCGGGACTGGCGTGGGGTTCGACGGGTCCGCGGATGGCGATGGCGAGGACGATCGCTGCCAGGACGCAGAAGGTGGCGCTGACGGTGAGCATGGCGGGGATGGATGAGGAGGTGGTGAAGACGGCGGAGAGTAGGAAGGCGATCACCATGCCGGCGAAGATGCTGGCGGTGCCGATCGCAATGCCGGTGGGGCGGTCCTTCTCCTGCAAGTACCGGCCGGTGATGCCGGTGACCGCGTTCAGGACCAGCGGCTGCGCGATCGACGCCACGATCTGACCCGCGAGCAGCCAGCCGAAGTCGTCGCCGATCAGCCGCACCACGGCGCCCAGAGCAGTCAGTACGGCGCCCGCGAGCAGCCCGCCCCGGAACCAGCGGTCCAGCACGAGGCCGCATGGGATCGCGAGTACGACGTACAGCAGCGGGAAGACCTGGGCGAGCCACCCGATCGCGCTCTCGGACACGCCGTACCGGGAGGCGGCGACGGTGGTGACGCCCGCGAAGTTCAGCCAGACGAGCTGGGTCGCGGCGCCGACCAGGGAATAGCCGACGATCGCCGACCACCGGCTCCGGATTTGCATGGGCGCACGCTACCCCCTAGGCGTACAAAGAGGCATGGTTGATTGGGAGGGGCCGCTCAAAGAGGCGTACGAGCGGGCGACGGCGTACCTGGACGGGCTTCCGGAGCGGCGAGTTGGGCCGCGGGCGAGCTCCGAAGAGCTTCACGAGACGCTCGGTGGGCCGCTGCCGAGCGGGCCGACGGATCCGCGGGAAGTGATCGCACGGCTCGCGAAGGGGGTCGAGGACGGACTGCTGCCGAGTGGGAGCGGCCGGTTCTTCGGGTTCGTGTTCGGCGGCGCCACACCAGCGTCGCTGGCCGCGGACTGGCTCACGACGACGTGGGACCAGAATGCGGGTCTGTACGCCGCCTCACCGGCGGCCGCCGTGGTCGAGGACGTCACCGCAGGCTGGCTGGTCGAGCTCTTCGGGCTGCCACGCGGTACGTCGGTGGGTTTCGTGACCGGTGCGCAGATGGCGAACTTCACCGGGTTGGCGGCCGCGCGGCACGAGGTACTGCGGCGAGCCGGGTGGGACGTCGAACGGGACGGCCTGATCGGCGCGCCTCCGATCCGTGTGCTGGCCGGGGCGGAGCGGCACGACACGATCGACCGGGCGCTGCGGTTCCTGGGGCTGGGGACGAGTTGCATCGTGCCGATCGCGGTGGACGAGCAGGGCCGGATGCGCGCCGATGCGCTGGCGGAGGCCCTCGAGGACGACGTGCCACAGATCGTGTGTGCGCAGGCCGGGAACGTGAACACGGGGGCATCTGACCCGATAGCCGAGATCTGCGATCTCGCGCACGCGCATCAGGCCTGGGTGCATGTCGACGGCGCCTTCGGCCTGTGGGCGGCGGTCAGCTCGCAACTCAAGGCGCAGGTCGACGGGATCGAGCTGGCCGACTCGTGGGCGACCGACGCGCACAAGTGGCTCAACGTGCCGTACGACTCCGGCCTCGTCCTGTGCGCGCACCCCGAGGCCCACCGCGCCGCGATGTCGATCCGCGCCGCCTACCTGATCCAGGACGAGAACGGCGAACGCGACTCCGCTCGACTTCAACCCGGAGTTCTCGCGGCGAGCCCGCGGCATCCCGGTGTACGCCGCGATTCGGGCGCTCGGCCGCACCGGGATCGCCGAGATCGTCGACCGCTGCCACGCGATGGCGCAGCGGTTCGCCGACATCCTCGCGGCCAACGACGTACAGGTGCTGAACGACGTGGTCCTCAACCAGGTCCTGGTCCGCTTCGGGGACGACGACGCCGTCACCCGGCGCGTGGTCTCCGGGGTCCAGGACGAGGGCACCTGCTGGATGTCGGGCACCACCTGGCAGGGCCGGGCCGCGATGCGCATCTCGGTCTCCAACTGGACCACCGGGCCGGCCGACATCGACCTCTCGGCGGAAACTGTGCTCGCGGTGTTGCGGAAAGTTTCCTGATCGTCCGTGTCGATTTCCGCGGTGGTCGCCCGACGCAGTGGTGTACGACGACCAACTCAGGAGGAAGACGATGTCGTTCCAGGCGTACTTGGACAAGATCGAGGAAAAGACCGGAAAGACCCCGCGGGAGCTGGTCGACGAGGCTCATCAGCGCGGGTACGGCGCCGCCGACGTGAAGTCCGGCACGATCCTCGACTGGCTGAAGGCGGACTACGACCTCGGCCGCGGCCACGGAATGGCGCTGGTGCAGGTGATCAAGAACGGCGCGCAGATCAGCGACAAGCACGTCGGCAGCAAGGGCACGCACTCGGACCCGAGCAACATGCTCTGGCTGGACGGTAAGGCAACGAACCCGGCGCTACGGTAGGCGGGTGGATTCGAAGAAATCGCCTCGCGACAAGTGGATCACCGTCTACGGGCGCAAGCCCGTGCTGGAGGCGCTGCACGACCCGAGCCTGTCGGTGGCGAAGGTCGTGCTCGCCGACAACGCGACCGGCAACTCGATGCAGGAGATCCTCCGGGCGGCGGAGCGGTACGGGACGCCGGTCGAGCGGGCGACCGCCAGCCGGGTGAAGTGGCTGGCCGGAAACGGTAAGCACGACCAGGGCGTGGTCGCGGACGTGGACGCGCCCCGGATGACGCCGCTGGAGGAGTTCGTGCGGGCCCGCGGAAAACGGCCGACCAACGTTTTCCTGCTCGACGGCGTGACCAATCCCGGAAACGTCGGCATGATTCTGCGGACCGCGACCGGCGCCGGGTTCGACGGCGTGATCCTCCCCCGGGCCGGTACGCCGCACGTCGGGCCGCTCGTGATCAAGGCGTCGGCCGGCGTCGCGTTCCAGGCGCCGATCGTGAACACGTCGACGGCGCAAGGCGGCAGTCGACGTACTGCGGAACGCCGGGTACCACGTGTACGGGCTGTCGGCGCGTTCGCAGCGACTCGCTGTTCAAGACCGAGCTCGCGCCGCGCGCGGTGTACGTGCTCGGCGGCGAGACCAACGGGATCACGGTCGCCACCGACTCCGACCTGCAGATCCCGCTGCACTCCGGCGTCGAGTCGCTGAACGTCGCCGTCGCCGCCGCCGTGGTCGCCTTCGAGGTCACCAACCGCTGACGCAACCCGCGGCTAGCCGGTGATCTTCTTGGCGAGTGCCTCGGCGGTGTCGCGGGTGTAACCGCCGGAGATCTGCACCTCGCCGCCGGTGATCGCGGACTGCACGGCCGGCGCCGCGGCCACCTCGCCGTGGACGACGATCGCCAGCAGATTCGCCGGCGGTGCCTGCTTGGCGATGCTGGCGGTCAGCTGGCCGAACAGCTTGGTGCCCTGCGGGTCGAGGTTGAGGTTCACGTACCACGAGGTGCCTCTGGCCGGGTCGAAACCGGCCTTCACCTCGGACACGTTGCTGCCGTCGAGCTCGACCTTGCCCAGCGTGTAGACGTTGCCCTGGTCGTCACACGCCGTACCGGCCGGCGACGGGGTCGCGCAGTGGCCGGGCTTCGAGGTGAGCACGCGGCGGAACTCGACTGCCTTCGGGTCGGACGGTTTGGTGCGGGCCGGCGGGGTGGACTCGTGCGCGGCCGGTTTGCTGTCGCCGCGGTTCAAGAACAGGACGAGGCCGGTGACGATCACCACGACGAGCAGCAGGACGAGACCGCCGACGACGAGCAGCGGACCTTTCGATCGGTTCGGAGGAACCGGCGCGTACGGCGGTGGTCCGGGCGGATAGGGACCAGGCGGCTGCGTCATGGGACACCATGCTAGGTAATCAGGAAGTCACCTTGAGCAGGCGTACGGCGAGTTCGGCGTTGCGCTGGGCGAACGGCCTCCACAACTCAGGCGTCGCCGCCACCCGCTCTCGCGCCGTCGCCTCGCTCACCGCGCGCTGCGTCCACGTGCACATCCGCCCGCCCCGCAGCTCGAATCGCACGAGTACGCCGTCCGCCCACCCGTACACCTCCGCGTCCCGCGGCTCCATCCACGCAACCTTCTGCTCGGAACAGATCCACTCGAGTGCCTCGATCTCCCCCTGCACCTTCGCCGCGAACTCGTATCGCAGCTCACCGGCCGCCCGGTCACGCCGTCGTACCAGCTCGTCCCGCAACGCCTCGACCGCCGCCGGTTCCTTCAGAAGTACGGCGATCGCCGTCCGAGCCAACGTGTCCCGATCCGCCGGCCCGATCCCGAACAGCCGACCGAACTCCTCGGCCGAACCGTCGCCCGCCACGGTGTACTGCAGCGGCAGCACCCGATGCAGCCCCGAGATCGCCTGGCGGATCCGCAGGCCACCGAGGTACGGTCCGAAATGCTGCCCGCCACCGCTGACCGTGTGCTCGAAACGCAAGCCGGGTTTGGATCCGTCGGCGAGCCGGATGTATCCGACGACCTCCGCGCCGCCCTCGGTACGGTTCCAGCGCGGCTTGGAATGTTCGAGCAGATTGCGTTCGAGCCAGGCCGCTTCGTGCTCGGAATCGCACCAAACACCTTCCACCCGGGCGATCCGCCGTACCATCCGCTGGAGATGCGGCCGGTCGCCGAGATTCACCCAGTACGACTGCACACGCCGCCGCAGATTGCGGGCCCGGCCGATGTACAGAACCTTCCCGGCGTCGTCGCGGAAGCGGTAGACACCCGGCTCGGCCGGCAGTTCGCGCAGGCTCGCTCGCACGGGGTCTGGCACGCGCTCACGTTACGCCGCCGGTGGACGCTGCCCAAGCTGGAGTCCGAGATTCTCGGGCTCGGGGATCCCGATCACCGACGGAACGGGGGCTGTCGGCAACTATCCGTGACGTGCCGTGACGCTGCTCAACCGGAACTACGTCCGACAGCTCGAGGCGTTGATCGGTTGGAGTTCGTCGTACAGAGAGCGAGGGGGATCTGACTGCGGGTAGACGTGCGGTGGAGTGTTTGAAACGAATGCGGGCCGGGGGTTGCGCCGGGTCCGTGGATGAGGTCATCCTGGCGCGGTCCGAGTGCCCGCAGGGGGTTGTGAGGGGCCGGGTGCCGGACTTCTGGCCTGGGGGACTTTGTGAGGATTTCTGCCCGGTGGCTGCGTTGCGCGCTGTCCACGTTGTGCGTCGTACTGCTGCTGCCGCTTGTCGCGATCACGCCGGCACGCGCTGCTGTCACGCCGACCGGTTTCAGTGAGCAGGTGGCGTTCACCGGACTGAGCAGTCCGACGAACGTCGCGTTCTCGCCGGACGGCCGGGTGTTCGTCGCCGAGAAGAGCGGCCTGATCAAGGTCTTCGACTCGCTCGACGATCCGACGCCCAGCGTGTACGCCGACCTGCGGACCGAGGTCTACAACTATTGGGATCGCGGGCTTCTCGGATTGGCGCTGCATCCTGATTTCCCCGCAGATCCACGGATCTACGTGCTGTACACGCACGACGGCCTGATCGGCGGGCCGACGCCCAAGTGGGGTACGCCGGACACCGACGCCGACCCGTGCCCGTCGCCGCCCGGTCCGACCGGCGACGGATGCCAGGCCAGTGCGCGACTCTCGGTCCTCAACGCGAACGGCGCCGAGCAGGTGCTCGTCGAAGACTGGTGCCAGGTGTACCCGAGCCACTCGATCGGCTCGATCGAATTCGGCCCCGACGGGTTCCTGTACGCCGGCGGCGGCGACGGCGGCAGCTTCAACTACATCGACTACGGGCAGGACAGCTTTCCCGCCTCCGATCTGACGCCCGACAATCCATGTGGTGACGGGCCGGCGCCGGTCGGCGCGACTCTCACTCCACCGACGGCCGAAGGTGGCGCACTGCGAGCGCAGGATCTACGCACAGCAAGCGATCCGACCGGTCTGGACGGCTCGATCATCCGCATCGATCCCGACACCGGACAGGCCGCGCCGAACAACCCGTTGATCAGCAGCCCCGACCTGAACGCCCGCCGGATCGTCGCGGAAGGTCTGCGGAACCCGATGCGGTTCACGTTCCGGACCGGGACGAGCGAGCTGTGGATCGGTGACGTCGGGGCCGCGAACTGGGAAGAGATCGACCGCGTCGTCGTACCGACCGCGGGCGTCACCAACTTCGGCTGGCCGTGCTACGAAGGCTCGGCCCGCCACCCCGGGTTCGACGGCGCGAACGTCAACATCTGCGAGAACCTCTACGCGGCAGGACCGTCCGCGGTCACCTCGCCGTACTACGCCTACAAGCACAGCGATCAGGTCGCCGGGACATGCTCCACCGGCAGTTCGTCCATCTCCGGGCTCACGTTCTACAAGGGCGGAAACTACCCCTCGACGTACGACGGCGCGCTGTTCTTCAGCGACTACAGCCGTAGGTGCGTGTGGGCGATGATGCCGGGGACCAACGGCCTTCCGGATCCCGCGAACATCCAGCTCTTCGCGTCCGGGTACGGCACCACTCGCCTGCAGACGGGTCCCGGCGGCGACCTCTTCACGGTCGACTACGACAACGGCCGGATCCTCCGCTACGTCTACAACGGCACGAACAATCCGCCGACCGCTGTGATCGACGCCGACCCGTCGAGCGGGCCGACGCCGTTGACGGTGACGTTCGACGGGACAGCGTCCGACGACGCCGACGGCGATCCGCTCACGTACGCATGGGACCTCGACGGCGACGGGGCGTACGACGACTCCACAGCCTCGGTGGCGCAGCACACGTACACAACTACCGGCACCGTCACCGCGCGATTGCGGGTGTCCGACGGTACGGCGAGCAGTACGACGACCACGCAGATCAATGTCGCGAACACCGCGCCGACCGCCACGATCACGTCTCCTGGTCCGGCGACGACGTGGAAGGTTGGGGACACCATCAACTTCTCGGGTTCGGCGACGGATCCCGAGCAAGGGACGTTGCCGGGGTCCGCGTTGACGTGGTCGCTGATCATGCATCACTGCCCGAGTGATTGCCACACGCATACGATCACGACATTCACCGGGGCGAGCGGCTCGTTCACGGCGCCGGATCACGAGTATCCGTCGTACCTCGAGCTGAAACTGACGGCGCGGGATGCTCAAGGGCTGACGGACTCGAAGAGCGTGCGGCTCGATCCGAAGACGGTCGGGATGTCCTTCGCGACCACACCGACCGGCTTGCCGGTGACGGTGCTCGACAAGAGCGGGAAGAGTCCGCTCGGGGTCACGACGATCGTTGGGTCGAGCGTTTCGGTGGCGGCGGATCCGGTGCCGAATGTGGCGAACCAGCTCTACCGGTTCGGGTCGTGGTCGGACGGTGGGGCGCGTGACCACAACCTGGTTGCGCCGGCGACGCCGACGACGTACACGGCCGCCTTCGCCACGAAGCGAAACCTTGCCCGCGGTCGTCCCGCTGTTGCCTCGAGCACCTATCTTGCGGGGCGCGAGGCGTCGAAGGCCACGGACGGTTCGATGAGTACGGCGTGGTCCAGTGCCCGCAGGGATCCGCAATGGTTCCAGGTCGATCTCGGATCCGTCCAAGTGGTCAACCGCGTGATGATGAACTGGTTGTCGACGGCGTACGCGAAGTCGTATCAGCTCCAGGTTTCCGGGAGCGGGCGTACGTGGAAGACCGTGTCGTCGACGGTGAGCGGGGACGGCGGGACGGACCTCGTCACGTTCACGCCGAACTACGCGCGGTACGTCCGGATGGTCGCGACGAAGCGAGCCGTTGCCGGGAGCTACTACTCGTTCTGGGAGTTCGGGGTGTACCAGGACACCGGGCCGGCCACCGGAATCGGAGGCAAGTGCATCGACGTGTACCAGGCGTCGACCGCCGACGGTACGCCGACGACGCTCTACACCTGCAAGGGTGCGGTCAACCAGCAGTGGACGCCATCGATGGAAGACGGCACCGTACGCACGATGGGCAAGTGCCTCTCCGCCCGCGGCACCGCTCTCAACACCCCCGCAGTGCTGTGGACCTGCGACAACTCCCCCGGCCAACGGTGGATCCCGCAAACGAACGGGGCCTTCGTCAACGCCGCCGCAGGACTCTGTCTCGACGCCACGGGCGGCTCCACCGCCAACGGCACGAAGCTGATCCTCAACACCTGCAACAGCGCGCTGAACCAGAAGTGGGTCCTTCCGTAATTCGATCGTCTGCGCGGCCGCGGCGACGGCTGCCGCGTACCGACCAACGGGTAGTGGTGCACGCCTGGAGAGTTGTGAACGCGGGTGGACGTGGGGCGTTCGGCTCGCGGTGCTCGACTCGCAGGAGTACTACCCGTTGGTCGGTACGTCGACCGGGTGCCAGGTGTAGGTGGGGCCGTTGTGTTGGACGTGGCCTAGGCCTGGGAACGGGAGGTGGTAGGCGTGGATCAGGAGGTGTTCGTCGGCGGCGCGGGACAGGAGTTGGCGCCGGGTGGTGATGGATGCCGGCGCGTCCAGGTCCCACGGGGTCGCCCAGGCGGGGTTGGTGAGTTGGAGCGGGTCGTAGAAGGTGTCGCCTACACAGAGCAGTCGTTCGCCTTGGGACTGCAGGAGGATGGCGGAGTGGCCGGGGGTGTGACCGGGCGCGGAGAGAGTGTGTACGCCGGGCAGGATCTCCGCGTCGTACTCGAACGGCTGCAGCTTCTCGCCGAACAGGCGGATGGTTTCCCGAGCAGCCTCAAGATGCGGCTGCGCCGACGGCAGATCGACTGAGCCGGACCAGAACGCGACCTCCGACGCATGCGCGAACGCCGTCGCCGCGGGGAAGGTCAGCTCCCCCGACCAGATCGCGCCGCGCGAATGATCCTGGTGGAGATGCGTGAACACGACCGCAGCCAACTCCGACCGTGACAGTCCGGCGGTAGTCATGCCGTCGTCCAACTGTCCGACGAGCGGCTCGATGTACTCGCCGTACCCGAGAAAGCTCGCCCCCAGCCCCGTATCAATCACCGCCGTCCCGTCCGGCGTACTCACGAACAGACAGTTGTAGCCACAGGTCAGCGTCGAACGCCCCCGAGACGCGTCCCGCAGTATGTCGTCAGGTACGCCGGACTCAGGCGTGAAGAACTCCCCCAACCGCGGCTCGAACGGCGGCCCCGGCTGACCGTCGCTCACCACGACACACTCCAACCGCCCAACCGAAAACCGATAGATCACCACCCCACCCTCCCATCGCGCCGCTGGCGGGTTGTTTCACCCCTAACCCTCTACGACCCGCCACCGCTCAAACAACCAGCCACCGGGGGTTCATGGGATGGGGTGGTGGTGTTCATTTGGGCGGGTGAGGGTCGCGGGGACCGGTTTGAGGGGAGTTGGGGATGTCTCGGCGTACGACGCCTCGACGCGTCTCCCCGTCAACCCGAACGGTCTCGACACCGAGGGCATCGTCCGGGCGTACGACGGAACGTTCTGGCTCGTCGACGAGTACAGCCCCTCGCTGGTGCACGTCTCGAGCCGCGGCCAGGTGCTCGCGCGGTACGTCCCGAAGGGCCTGAACCTGCAGGGCGCCGACTACCCGGTGATCGAGTCGCTGCCCGCGATCTTCCTGACCCGCAAGATCAACCGCGGCTTCGAAGGCCTCGCGCAACTGCCCGGCGGCGACCTGGTCCTGGCGCTGCAGAGCCCCCTGTCGAACCCGAGCAAGAAGGTCGGCGAGGCCTCGCTCAACACGCGACTCCTGAGGTTCTCACCGCGCGCCGGGAAGGTGACGGCTGAGTACGCGTACCGGTTCGACCCGGTCGGCGTGGTCGACCCGGGCGAGGACGACACCAGTGAACTGAAGATCTCGTCGATCGTTGCCGCAGGCCCCGAAACGCTGCTGGTCGAGGAGCGGACCGACAACGCCGCCCGGTTGCAGCGCGTCGTACTGCGGCCGTCCGCCAACATCCTCGGCTCCAAGTGGGACGACGCCGCGACCACACCGTCGTACGAGGCATCGGTCGACGCACCGGCGCTCACCAAGACGCCCTTCCTCGACCTGAACACGGTCAAGGGCGCACCCAAGAAGATCGAGGGTGTTGCGCTGCTGCCGCACAACACCCTCGTCGTGATCAACGACAACGACTTCGGAATGACCGACGGACCGGACGCCTTCGATGCCGACGGCAACCTGGTCGACAGCGGCATCGAAACCACCCTGGTGACGATCCGCCTGCGCTAGGGAACGATGGTCGTATGACGGTCGAAGAGCAGGTATGCGCGGTGGCGGCTGAGTGGGATCGGATTCTTGTCGGGAACGAGGCCGGCGAGGTCGGGTCCTTCATGACGGATGACTGGGTGTACGTCGGCTCGACCGGGCCGGTCGCCAGGGCCGACATTCTCGGCTGGATCGCGGACGGGCGGCTCGCTCACCACAGCATGCGAGTGGACGGGGAACAGCGGATCGCGCGCACCGGGGATGCCGTCGTACTCACGGCACGCAAGACCAGTACGGGCTCCTGGGAAGGTGCGTCGTACGTCGCGGACGAGTGGATCAGCCAGGTCTGGGTGCAGACGCCGGCGGGGTGGCGGTGCGCGTTCAGCCACAAGGCCGACGCGCAGACGAAATAGCCCCCTGTTTTGTGATGTGGCGTTGTTCACGTCACACGGGGCGCTCGGCGGGCGTCAGGTGTTTGTTCGATGAGGGCAAACGCAAAGGAACGTCATGAGCGCAGTAGTCGAAGGATTCGCTGGAGAGATCGTCGGGCCGGAAGACCCCGGGTACGACGCCGCGAGCCGGACCGTGCTGGTCGGGGGCAGCCCGGCGTACGTCCTCAGGCCGGCCACCGTCGAGGACGTCCAGAAGGCCGTCCGGTACGCCGCCGGCCGCGGGCTGCCGCTCGCGGTGCGCGGCGGTGGACACGCGTTCCCAGGATTCGGGACGAACGACGGCGGGGTGGTGATCGATCTCGTCAACCTGGCCGGTATCGAGATCGTGGACAAGGACAAGCACGTCGTGCGGATCGGCGGCGGCGCCATCTGGGGGCAGGTCGCGGCCGCGCTGGCGCCGCACGGGCTGGCGATCTCGTCGGGTGACACCAAGAGCGTCGGGGTCGGCGGGTTGACGCTGACCGGCGGTATCGGGTGGAAGGTCCGCAAGTACGGTCTCGCGCTGGACAGCCTGGTCGCCGCGGAGGTCGTGACTGCCGCGGGTGACGTCGTACGGGCGTCCGCCGACGAGAACCAGGAGCTGTTCTGGGCGATCCGCGGTGGCGGCGGGAACTTCGGGATCGTGACCGCGTTCGAGTTCGCGGCGCACCCGACGACCGACATCCACTTCGGCAAGGTCGTGTTCGCGGCGAACGAGATCGCGGACGTGCTGCCCCGCTGGGCGGAGTACCTGCGCACCGCGCCCGCTGAGCTGACCTCGATCGCGTCGTTCGCGAACCCGTTCCTCGGCGGTCCCGAGGCGCCGCTGGAGATCCAGGTCGCGTACGACGGTGACGACGCGGAACTCGCCGCGCAGGCGATCGATCCGATCCGCGCACTCGGCACCGTCATCGCCGACGATGTCGCGCTGACGCCGTACGCCGAGGTGCTCGTGGACGGCCTCGTACCGCCGCCCGGCATCCAGTTCGCCACCCGGAGTGCCTTTGTCGACAAGGATTCCGTGCCCGAGGTACTGCGGATCCTCGCCGAGGCCGGCACCTCGCAGGGCTCTCCGGTGATCGCAGTCCGCAGCGTCGGCGGGGCCGTGGCGCAGGTCGCCGACGACGCGACGGCGTACGCGCATCGCCAGGCGGAGCTGATGTTCGTCACGATGACGGCTGGTCCGCCGCCGGTGATCGAGGCGACGCGTCCGGCGCGGGAACAGCTGTGGGACACGCTGAGCCCGCACGTCAACGGCGCGTACGCGAACTTCCTGTCCGAGGCCGAGGACGCTGATGTGGCCGCGGTCTACCCGAGCGCGACGTACGAACGGCTCGCGGCGGTGAAGCGCGAGTACGATCCGGAAAACGTTTTCGCCGGCAACCACAATGTGCGGCCGGTATGAGCCCAGAAGAGAGCAAGGTCTGGTTCGTCACCGGCTCGTCCCGCGGCCTCGGCCGCAGCTTCGTCGAGGCCGCCCTGTCCCGCGGGGACCGGGTGGCCGCGACGGCGCGCACGAGCCTCACGGAGTTGACCGCGACGTACGGCGACGCAGTACTCCCACTCGCCCTCGACGTCACCGACAAGGCAGCTGTCTTCGAGGCCGTCGAGCAAGCGCACGCGTACTTCGGCCGCCTGGACGTGATCGTCAACAACGCCGGCTACGGCCTGTCCGGAGCGGTCGAGGAACTCGAAGAGACGCAGTTGCGCGATCAGTTCGAGACGAACTTCTTCGGTCCGCTCTGGGTCGCCCAGGCCGCCGTCCCGTACCTGCGTGAGCAGGGCGACGGTCGCATCATCCAGATCTCCTCGGTGGCCGGCCTGACGGGGCTCCCGATGGGCGGCGCCTACTGCGCATCCAAGTGGGCCTTGGAAGGACTGAGCGAAGTGCTCGCCCAAGAGGTCGCCGGCTTCGGCATCAAGGTCACGGTGGTCGCACCCGGCGGTTACGCGACCGAAGGCGTCACCGGCGGAGTCCGCTCCGATCCGAACCCGCTGTACGACGACCTGCGCGACGCACTGTCGGCGTACGTCGCATCGGCCGACTTCGGCGACCCCGCCGCGGCCGGCCGTGCGATCCTCGAGCTCGCCGACACCCCCAACCCGCCACTCCGGATCTTCTTCGGAACCCAGGGCTACCCGATGCTGCAACAGGTCTACGCCGACCGGCTGAAGACCTGGGAAGCCTGGCAGGACCTGGCAACCGAAGCTATGTGACCTCGTCAGTCAGCTGGGCCTCGTACGCCTCGGGGGACCAGCCGGCTGCGGTCTTGGTGACCAGTTTGGCGCCGAGGCGTTCGTAGAAGCGGTAGCCGGCCGTGTTCTCCAGACGCAGGCCCCAGCCGATCGGTAGCCGGTCCGGCAGCGCGTGCCGGGCCAGCTCCAGCATGAGTTTCCGTCCGACGCCGGCGTCGCGGAAATGCTCACGGACATAGAGATCGTCCAACGCCAACTGGTCCCCGCCGACCCACAGGTACGGTCGCCGCAGCGCGGAAACGTACCCTGCCGCTTCGCCGCCGGACTCCGCGATCAGCACGATCACCTCCTCGCGCCCGAGGAACCCTTGCCAGTCCTCGACGCTCGCCGTCAGATAGGCGCCCTGGTCCTGATAGTCGGCCAGCTCGCGCAACATGGTCAGCACGATCTCCGCATCCGCGACCACCGCGCGGCGAATCTCAATGGGCATGGACTTCTCCAGTCGAAGACTTGAACGCCGGTACGACGACCAGCGCGAGGGCGGCCGCCACCGCGGCAGTGACCGCGGCGAAGGTGAATCCGCGGGTGAATCCGGTCGACACGGTCCCGGCCAGGCTCGCTGCCGCGATGCTCGACACCACAGCGACCCCGAGCGAGGCGCCGAACTCGTGGAACGTGCTGAGCAGCCCGGACGCCAGACCAGCTTCCCGGTAGTCGATCTGCGCGAACGTCGTGGTCGACGACGCCACGAAGGCGGCGCCCAACCCGACCGTCCCCACGGTCATCCCGATCACGACCACGGCAGCACCCTCCCAGATGGCGGGGACAGCCACGCCGGCCGCGGTGATCAGGAACCCGACGACCGCGATCGGCTTCGCGCCGGTCCGGCCGACGAGATGACCGGCGATCTGGGCACCGACGATCGCCGCGATCGCCACCGGCAGGAACAACAGTCCGGTGCGCAGAGCGCCGTACTGCTTGAAATGCTGCAGGTAGAACGAGCCCAGGAAGAACATCGCGATCATCAGCGCGGTCGCGACCAGGATCATGAAGATGCCGGCGGTGACGGGGCGGCGGGTGAAGATCCGCAGGTCCATCAGCGGTGACCGTACGGCGCGCTGGACCCAGGCGAAGACGCCGTACAGCACCAGGGCTCCGGCCAGCGTGCCGAGGGTCGCGAGCGAGAGCCAGCCGCGATCTCCGGCGTTGATCAGCGCGTAGATCGCCGTACCCGTGCCGGCCGTGACCAGCAGCGCCCCCGGTACGTCGAGACGCCCCGGCTGCTCGCTTGGCGTGTCGGCGGGAAGCATGCGGATCAGCACCGCGAACACGACCAGGCCGATCGGCAGGTTGATGTAGAACACCCACTGCCAGCCGGGGCCGGCGGTGAGCAGACCACCGAGCAGTACGCCGATCGCGGAGCCGCCACCGCCCATCGCGGACCAGATGCCGAGCGCCTTGTTGCGTTCGTCCCCGTCGAACGTCTTGGTGACGACGGACAGCGCTGCCGGCGAGAGCATCGCGGCGCCGATGCCTTGCGCGACGCGACCGCCCAGCAGGACCTCGGGCCCGTTGGCGAGGCCGGTGACGAGCGAGGCCAGCGTGAACACCAGTAGGCCGGTCAGTACGACGCGGCGGGAGCCGAACAGGTCGGCGGCACGACCGCCGAGCAGCATCAGGCCGCCGAACATCAGCGTGTACGCACTGACCACCCAGGTCAGCGTCTCGCGCTGCAGGTGCAGGTCGGTCTCGATGTTCGGCAGCGCGATCGCCACCACGGTGACGTCGAGGATCAGCATGAACTGCGCGACGGCGAGCAGCCCCAGCAGCCGCCACCGCCGGGGGTCGGGTTGATTCATGATCTCGTCCTTAAGTTGAACAGCTGTGTACGGGTTATGTTCGATACGGTAACTCGTACACTGGTGTTCGACAAGAGGAACTCGTACAGTGGTGTTCGAGATCATGGAGGGCCGATGGCTGTCACGACCCGGCGCGCGGACGCGCAACGGAGCATCCAGGCGATCCTGACCGCGGCGGCCGAGTGCCTGGGTCGTGATCCGGCGGTGAGTACGTCGGAGATCGCGAAGGCGGCCGGGGTCGGGCGAGTCACCCTGTACGGCCATTTCCCGTCCCGGGGCGAGTTGGTCGACGCCGTCTTCGTCCAGGCGATCGCGACCGGCGAGGAGACGCTCGGGCAGGTCGATCTGACCGGCGATCCGCGCGACGCGCTGACCCGGTTGATCGAGTCGAGCTGGCACCTGGTCGACCAGTACCGGGCGCTGCTGCTCGCGGCTCAGGACGCGCTACCACCCGGACGAGTGCGCGAGTTGCACGCCGATCCGATGGCGCGCGTGGAACGGCTGCTCGAACGCGGCCGTACCGAAAACGTTTTCCGTACCGACCTGCCGACGTCGTGGCTGGTCAGCGTCATGCACAACGTGATGCACGGCGCCGCGAGCGAGATCCAGGCCGGGCGCATCACGTCCGACCAGGCAGCGCCGTACATCACCGCGACCCTGCTGGCCGCATTCGCTCCCCCGAAGCCTGAGTAGCTATTCGAGCCAGGTGGTTTCGAAGGTTGCGTTGGCGTGGATGTGGACCGCTTCGTAGCCGCCCGGGCCGGTGCGGAACTTGTGCGGGGTGTCGGCCGGGACGACCAGGATCTGGCCGGCCTTGCCGACGATCTCCTCGGTGTCCACGGTGAACGTCGCCGAACCACGCCGGATGATGAACGTCTCGGCGTACGGATGCAGGTGCAGCCGCGGTCCGACGCCCTCCTGCGTGGTCGACTCGAGAATCAGCGAGACACCGGCGCCACCCGGCAGCTCGGTGTAGTTCTCGGTCCATTCCTCGCCGTCGTCCCGCCCGTCCGCCCGGCTGATCACTACGGCCCCGGAATTCGCGATCTCCGTCATGCCACCCTCCTCGATCGGTCCAGCCACCGTAACCGTTGCGCCAGGTCCTCTCACATCCCTTTCGACGTACGTCGACGGGTCGCACTCAGCCCGGTTGGCGGCTCGCTCGGGGACTGGCGACACGACCGGCGACCGGTGCGAGGCCGGCGACGACGACCGCGATGACAGCGACAGCGCCCAGGGCGACCGGCAGCGACCACAGGGACGAGACCGCGCCGACCGCGGCCGGGCCGATCAGGAAACCGACGTACGCGATCGTGGTCACCGTGGAGATCGCTCCCGCGCGCCGCTCGGGACCCGCCCAGGCACCCGCCATCCCGATGATGGTCGGCGCGCAGACCGACGTACCGAGGCCGGCGACGCCGATCCCGATCAGTGCCGTCCAGGGATTGTTCGCGGTGGCCGCGACGAGCGAGCCGATGGCGGCGACGGCGCCGCCGACGACCAGGAGCTGCACCGGGCGGACCCGCGCGAGGAGAGCGTTGCCCGCGAAGCGGCCGGTGGCGGCCGCAGCGGCGAAGACCGCGGGAGCACTGGACGCGAGGCCGGCCGATGCGTTCAGCGAGGTGTCGAGATGTACTGCGCTCCAGCTCTGCCACGCGTTCTCCACCATGTAGGCCAGCGCACACAGCACGCCGAACACGAGGAGCACGGGTTCGAGCCTGGCTCTCGGCTTTTCGGTGTGCGTCTTGGCGGTCCCGGTGATCTTGGTTGCTCCCGGCGCGAGGACGGCAACCGCCGTGATCACGATCAGCGCCGCCACACCGGTCAGCACCGGCAGTGCCCCCACACCGGCGGCCCGGAGTCCCGCCGTACCGAGGCTCGCCACCACGACCGCGACCGAGAACATGCCGTGGGCAAGGTTCATCACCGGCCGTCCGGTGTCGTGTTCGACGTGGGATCCGGTCGCGTTGATCGCCACGTCCGTCGCACCAGAAGTTGCTCCGAGCAACAACAGTGCCGCGCTCAGCGTGACGACCGAACCGGCCAGGGCAGGCAGTACGCAGCAGAGCGCGAAGAGCACCGTCACCACGGGAAGCACGACGCCGCCGTACCGGTCGATCAGGTAACCGGTGAACCGCATCGACACCAGCGCCCCGAGCCCGATCATCAGCAACGCCACACCGAGCTCACCGTCGTTCACACCGGCGCCGACCCGGATCGCGGGCAGGACCGCCCCCCACGCACCCCAGAACAGACCGAACGCTGCGAACCCGGCGACTGGTTTGAGCATCCGTTCACCCTAGTTGGATCCGTGGCCCCCGCTCGCGCCTAGGCTCACGGCATGGAGCTGACCCGGTCGTTCTCCGACGAGCAGTACGCACGTGCGCTCGAGTCCTGGACCTTCCTCGAACTCGACGGGTTGGTACCGGTGTTCACGTCGCCGTTCGGGGACGTGTTCTTCCAGGCGGCGGACGGGTTCTGGTGGCTGGACACGCTCGAGGGGACGCTGGAGCTCACCTGGGCGAGCGCGGAGGAGTTGCAGGACGCGCTGAACACGGAGGACGGCCAGGACCAGTACCTGCTGGCCGGCCTGGTGTTCGGCGCCGCGAACCAGGGCGTCGTACCGGGTCCTGATCAGGTCTACTCGTTCACCCACCCGCCGCAGCTCGGCGGCGAACTCACGCTCGAGAACGTCGAGGTCCTGGACTTCGTGGTGTCGCTCAACATCCTCGGGCAGATCCACAGCCAGATCCGCGACCTGCCGCCCGGTACGCCGATCTCCGGGATCACGATCAGCTGAGGAATAGGGTGTGGCGCATGCCGCTGTACTCGTTCGAAGGTAAGCGTCCGACCGTCCATCCCGACGCGTGGATCGCGCCGACCGCCACACTGGTCGGCGACGTGGTCGTCGAGGCCGGGGTGTCGATCTGGTACGGCGCGGTGATCCGGGCCGACCTGGGCACGATCACGATCCGCGCCGGGGCGAACATCCAGGACAACACGGTCATCCACGTCGGCCACAACGGCTGCGAGATCGGCCCGAACGCGACGGTCGGTCACCAGTGCCTGGTCCACGACTGCACGATCGGCGAGCAAGCGCTGGTCGGAAACGGCGCGATCGTGCTGGACGGCGCGGTCGTCGGCAAACGCTCACTGGTCGCCGCCGGCTCCACGGTCACGCCGGGCGCGGTCATCCCGCCCGAGTCGGTCGCGATGGGCAGCCCCGCGAAGAAGATCATCCCGCTGGACGGCACCGCGAAACTCTTCGTGGACCACAACGCCGCTGTCTACCACGCCCTGGCAGAACGCCACGCCGCAACCGTCGAACTCATCGAGGACTGACGTTCATGATCGACGAATTCGCCAAGGGGTACCTGCACGACAGCCTGCGATGGGTCCGCGAATCGCTCCTGTCGAAGGTCGACGGCTTGTCCGAGTACGACGTACGCCGTCCTCTCACCCACACCGGCACCAACCTCCTCGGCCTGATCAAACACCTCACCATCACCGAGGCCCGCTACCTCGGGGAGATCTTCGACCGCCCGTACGCCGACCCGCTGCCGAACTTCACCGACCCCGGCTACGCGAACCGCGACCACCTGTGGGTCACCGAACACGAGTCGCGCGCACAGATCCTCACCAACTATCGCCACGCCTGCGACCACGCCGACGCGACCATCGACGCCCTCCCGATCGACGCCCCCGCCACCGTCCCGTGGTGGCCGCGCCCCGACGTGATGCTGTTCAACGTCATGGTCCACGTCCTCACCGAATCCAACCGCCACGCCGGCCACGCAGACATCCTCCGCGAACAACTGGACAACACCACCAACAACAACCCAGACACCGACTGGACCACCCACCGCAACAAGATCGAACGCGCCGCCCGCGCTGCTGCCACCTCCCACTGATCCCCACCCGCCCGCTCCGCACCGCACCCCTCGCCCCCCGCCCACGCGCCGCCCATCCCGCCGGATTGCACAGGTTCTCGGGGCATTGCATCTGTTATTGCCTGTTCACTGCCCCCACCACGCCGGCGGACCCCCAACAACAGGCCGCGTTCACGCCCCCAGACAGCCCACCCCCACCATCATTTGATGGGTTAGCCAGCCAAGTGCGGGGTTCGCCACCCTGGTTAAGGGTGTGGAACCCCGTACTTGGCTGGCTAACCCATCAAATTCGGTGGCTGACCAAGCAAATGCGGTCGGCCGAGGGCGGGGCCCGGGCGGCGGTGGATGGGCGGCGTGGGGTGGGCGGCGGTGGGGTGGGCGGCGTGGGGTGGGCGGCGTGGGGTGGGGTGGGGCTCAGTTTCGCCAGGTGTAGCGGCGTTCGGGGCGGCCGGTGGTGCCGTAGCGGAGGGTTACTTCGGCTTGGCCTTGGGTGGTGAAGAACTCGAGGTAGCGGCGGGCGCTGACGCGGGAGATGCCGACCTTTTCGGCGCACTCGGCGGCGGAGAGGTTGTCGGGGGTGGCGCGGAGGGCGGCGGTGACGAGGTCGGCGGTTTCCTGGCTGAGGCCTTTGGGGAGCCGGTTGACCAACTGGCGAGCAGGGGCCAGGACCCGGTCGACGTCGGCTTGCGAGGTGACCTGGTCGGGGACGCTGGCGCGGCGGCGGGCGTACTCGCGGAGCCGGGCCCGGAGGTCCTCGAAGCCGAAGGGTTTCAGCAGGTAGTTCACGACGCCTTGCCGCACAGCCCCGCGTACGGCGTCGGCCTCGCGGGCGGCCGTGATGACGAGGATGTCGACGTCGGGCTGGACGGCGCGCAGGCGGGCGATCAGGTCGAGGCCGAAGACGTCGGGGAGGTAGAGGTCCAGCAGGATCAGATCGGGGCGGTGTTCGGTCAGCGCCGCCACGGCCTGGTCGCCGGAGTTCGCCGTACCGACGACCTCGAAGCCGTCCACGCGGTCGACGAACCCGCGGTGGATGCGGGCGACCATGAAGTCGTCGTCGACGACCAGGACCGTGATCATCGGGCACCTTCCGGCGTGCGTTGGGTGGACATCCGGGCGACGAAGGCCGCACCGCCGTCGGTGAGGTTGGTGACCGCCACCTCGCCGCCGCGGCGCCGGCAGATCAGGCGGGTCATCGCGAGGCCGATCCCACGTTCGCCCTCGGCCGCGGCCTTGGTGGTGAAGCCGTGCGCGAACACCTCCTGCGCCAGCTCGGGTGCGACCCCCGGCCCGGAGTCGCGGACCACGATCTCCACGCTGGTCGCGTCCTGCCGGAGCTCGACCTCGACCCATGCGGGCGACAGCGGCGTACCGGACTGCGCCGCCGCGTCGACGGCGTTGTCGACCAGGTTGCCGAGGACGGTCGCGATATCGGCGGAAAGCGCTGGATCGAGGCGCAGCAGCGTGGTCCGCTCGGACACCCGGAGCTCGACGCGGCGTTCGGCCGCGAGCGACGACTTCGCCATCAGGAGCGCGGCGACCGTGGTGTCGTGGACCCGCCGGGTCACGGTCAGGTCGAGCGATTCACGGTAGCGGTTGAGCGCGCCGACGTACGTGACCACTTCGTCGTACTCACCGATCTGGATCAGTCCCGAGATCGTGTGCAGCTGGTTCGCGAACTCGTGCGTCTGCGCCCGCAGCAGCTCGGCGGACGAACGGAACGACCCCAGTTCGCGCTCCAGTTGCGCCAGCTCGGTCCGGTCCCGCAGCGTGGTGACGGATCCGAGCGACCGCCCGTCCTTCAGCACCTCCATCCGGTTCATCACGAGCACCCGCCCACGCCGTACGACGACCGCGTCGCGCGCCTCGTCCTCGCCGGCCAGCACCTCCCGCAGCCGTCCTTCGACACCCAGTTCCCGCAAGGACTTTCCTACCGCGTCGGAAGGGAGATCGAGGAGTCGGCGGCCGACGTCGTTCACCAGCGTCACGCGCAGATGCGGGTCCAAGGCAACGACTCCCTCGGCAAGCCCGTACAGCATGGCTTCCCGGTGCTCGGCCAGCCCCGCGATCTCCCGCGGTTCGAGCCCGAGCGTCTGCCGTTTGATCCGGCGGGCGAGCAGCCACGACCCGAGCAGCCCCAGTACACAAGCGATCCCGAGATAGATCGCCAGGTACGACGATGCGCCGCGCAACCGCTGCAGTACGGACGGAGCGCGCTCACCGACCATCACGGTCCCGATGTGGTCGCCGAGCGTCCCGTCCAGCTTGCCGTTCTTGTCCCTGCCTTCGCTCAGCACCGGAACCTGGGCCACCAGCTCCATCCCACCATCGCCCCGCAGCTGACCCGACCAGCCGCGACCGTCCGCGACTTCTGGCACACCGAGCGTGAGCTTCGTCCCGATCAGCGTCGGATTGGTTGCCGCGATCACCTTTCCGTCGGCGTTCGCGACCGTGATCGAGGTGACGCCGGACTGCGCGAGGCTGGTCTGCAGCGTGGGCGCAAGCATCTCCGCGGGCGCCGGGTTGCGAATGTTGAACCGCAGCGCAGGGTTCGACGACAACTGCTCGGCCAGCAAGGTGACCCGGCGGCCTTCGACCCGGTTGAACGTGGCGGCCGACTGCGCGAGCGAGACCGCGGCGACAGCGACGAGCACGATCACCACGATCGCCAACTGCAGCACCAGCAGCTGTCCGGCCAGGGTCGGACGCCTTCTCAGCCTCGTCATAGTCACCTCCTCGCTCGCGTCGGGCTCTGCCGCATGATCACCGCTCCGGCGGCCAAGTGCCACACTTCAACCAGGTTCCGCCCGTGACCACAATGAACTCAACCACCGCTGCGGCCACAACGCAGACGTCCCGACCACCGGAGGTCCACGATCAACGCCACGTGAACCATTCCCGAAAGGACTCCGCCGATGAGGTCTAGGCCGATGCTCTGGGTCACCACGGCGCTGGTGGCGCTGGTGACCGCGACCGCCTGTGGTGCGACCGCGGAAAAATCCGACACATCGAACGCCGACAGCGGAAAGCCGGCCACCGGCCTGCGGCTGATGGTGCCGAACACCGCGGGCGGCGGGTACGACACCACCGCCCGGACCGCCGCGAAGGTGATGGAGGACGCGAAGATCGCGACCGGCGTGCAGGTGTTCAACCTGCCCGGCGCCGGTGGCACGGTCGGCCTGCAGCGGATCGTGAACGAGAAGGGCAACGGCAAGCTCGCCATGCAGATGGGGCTCGGCGTGGTCGGCGCGACGTACACGTCGAAGTCGAAGGCGACGCTCACCCAGACCACCCCGATCGCCAAGATGATCGAGGAGGCCGGCGCGATCGTGGTGCCGAAGAACTCGCCGTACAAGACGATCCAGGACCTCGTCACCGCCTGGAAGGCGAACCCGAAGGGGCTGGCCGTCGGCGGTGGGTCGTCACCGGGCGGACCGGACCACCTGCTGCCGATGCAGCTCGCGCAGGCGGTCGGCATCAACCCGAAGGACGTCAACTTCGTCTCGTACGACGGTGGCGGCGAGCTGCTGCCCGCGCTGCTGGGTAGCAAGATCGCGTTCGGGGCCAGCGGATTCGGCGAGTTCCTGGATCAGGTGGAGAGCGGTCAGGTCCGCGTACTCGCGGTCACCAGCGAGAAGCCGATCGACGCGCTCAAGGACGTGCCGACGCTGAAGGGCTCCGGGATCGACCTGGTGTTCACGAACTGGCGTGGCATCGTGGCGCCGCCGGAGCTCAGCGACGCGGACAAGAAGGTCTGGATCGACGCGCTGACCAAGATGCACGACTCGCCGCAGTGGAAGGCCGAGCTGCAGAAGCACGGCTGGACCGACGCGTTCGTGACCGGCGACGAGTTCGGGAAGTTCCTCACCGAACAGGACAAGGCCGTCGCCGAAATCCTGACGAAACTGGGCCTGGCGGCATGAGTACCGCCGAGGCTCAGACTGAGGCTCGGCGGGACACAGCGCAGTACGGAGTGTGCGGGTTCCTGGCGGTGGTCGGCGTCCTGGTGATCGTCGACGCCGCCCGGATCCAGCACATTGCCAACAGCAACGATCCGATCGGCCCGAAGCCGGTCCCGATCGTGCTCGGCGTACTGCTGCTCGTGGTCGCCGTGCTGTACGCCGTCGACGTCGCCCGCGGAGGCACCGGTGCGGCCGAGGAAGGCGAGGACGTCGACGTCACGTCGGCCGTCGACTGGCGCACCGTCCTGCTGCTGATCGCCGCCTTCGTGGTGAACCTGGTGCTGATCGACCCGCTGGGCTGGGTGATCAGCGGGACCCTGCTGTTCTGGGGTTCGGCGTTCGCGCTCGGCAGCCGGCACCACATCCGGAACGTGTTCATCGCGGTCGCGCTGGCGCTGATCACGTTCTACGCGTTCGCGATCGGGCTCGGGGTCAACCTGCCGGCCGGCGTACTGCAAGGGATTCTGTGATGGACAACCTGACGAACCTGCTGAACGGGTTCGGCGACGTACTGACGCCGATCAACCTGTTGCTGGCACTGCTAGGAGTCACGGTCGGTACGGCGGTCGGCGTACTGCCCGGGATCGGTCCGGCGATGACGGTCGCGCTGCTGCTGCCGATCACGTACGGGCTCGAGCCGGTGCAGGCGTTCATCATGTTCGCCGGCATCTTCTACGGCGGCATGTACGGCGGCTCGACCACCTCGATCCTGCTCAACACGCCCGGGGAGTCGTCATCGGTGGTGACGGCGATCGAGGGCAACAAAATGGCACGCTCCGGGCGGGCCGCGCAGGCGCTGGCGACGGCCGCGATCGGGTCGTTCGTCGCCGGAACGATCGGGACGCTGTTGCTGGTGCTGGTCGCGCCGCAGGTCGTGAAGTTCGCGATCAGCCTGGGCGCGCCGGACTACCTGGCGATCATGCTGCTCGCGTTCGCCGGTGCCACGTCGGTGCTCGGGTCGTCGCGGATCCGCGGGTTCGCGGCGCTGCTGCTCGGGCTGGTGATCGGGCTGGTCGGGATCGACAAGGTGACCGGCCAGCAGCGGCTGACGCTCGGCATCCCGCAGCTTGCCGACGGCATCGATGTCGTGGTGGTTGCCGTCGGCATCTTTGCGGTCGGCGAGGCGCTCTGGGTTGCGGCGCATCTGCGGCGGAACCCGGGCACGGTCATCCCGGTCGGGCGGCCGTGGATGGGGAAGTCGGACTGGCGTCGCTCGTGGAAGCCGTGGCTGCGAGGTACGGCGTACGGCTTCCCGATCGGTGCGCTACCGGCCGGCGGCGCGGAAATCCCGACTTTCCTCTCGTACGCGACCGAGAAGAAGCTGTCCAAGCACCCGGAGGAGTTCGGGCACGGCGCGATCGAGGGCGTGGCGGGACCGGAGGCCGCGAACAACGCATCGGCCGCCGGCACGCTGGTCCCGATGCTCGCGCTCGGTCTGCCCACGAACGCGACGGCAGCGGTGATGCTGGCCGCGTTCACGTCGTACGGCATTCAGCCCGGACCGCTGCTGTTCCAGCGCGAGCCGAAGCTGGTGTGGGCGCTGATCGCGAGCCTGTTCATCGGCAACCTGTTCCTGTTGCTGCTCAACCTGCCGCTCGCGCCGGCCTGGGCGAAGCTGCTGCAGATCCCCCGCCCGTACCTGTACGCCGGGATCATCTTCTTCGCCTCGATGGGCGCGTACGCCGTGAACGCGCAGCCGCTCGACCTGCTGCTGCTCCTGGTGCTCGGGTCTGCTCGGGTTCGCGATGCGGCGCTTCGGGCTGCCCGTGCTGCCGCTGATCATCGGCGTGATCCTCGGACCGATCGCCGAGCGGCAGGCCCGGATGGCGCTGCAACTGTCCAACGGCGACGTCTCGGGCCTGATCGGCGGGCCTGTCGCGTACGTGATCTACGCCGTGATCCTGCTGATGATCGCCTGGCCGCTGATCGCCAAACTCCGCCGGAAAATTATGACGAAAGATGTCGTATATACCGGCGGACAGTAGCTGCATGAACGATCTGAACAGGGCTTGGCTGGGTGTGGTCTCCGCGGACCACACCCAGCGGGCCGTCGAGGGCGGTTTCATCCAGCTCAACCACGGCAAGCGGTACGGCGTCGCTCGCCTGCGCGAAGGTGACGGGTTCGCGATCTACTCCCCTACCGAGCGGTATCGGGCCAAGGAACCGCTCCGGGCGTTCACAGCACTCGGAGTAGTCGCCGACACCGCGCCGTACCAGGCCGAACCGATGGCGATGGGTGACCGCGGCACGATCCAGCCGTGGCGGCGGCGGATCGAGTTCCTCCCCGTCCACCGCGCGGCGCTCCGCGACGTCGACCTGAAGCTGACCCGGACGCCGAACTGGGGCTACCAGCTCCGCCGCGGCCTGGTCCCGCTCGAACCGGACGATTTCGAGATCCTTCGGGAGGTCATGTCAATTTCCTGAAGTCGCGTCCGACGTAGGGGTATGACGACGACATTCAGGCGGTTGCTGATCAACACGTTGGTGGCGAACGTGACGACCACGTTCCTGAGCTTCGGCTTCGCCTTCTGGGTGTACCTGGTGACGCACTCGGTGCTCGCCGCGTCCCTCGTCTCCGGCGTCTCGATGCTGATCGGCGCCGCCTCCGGGACGATCTTCGGAGCGGTCGTGGACTCGCACCGCAAGAAGACCGCGATGGCGCTGTCCACCTCGATCACCGGCGTCGCCTTCGCGCTCGCCGGCATCCTGTACGTCGTCGTCGGCCGGCAGCTCACCAACTGGCACGGGCCGTGGTTCTGGGCGTTCACGCTGATGGTCCTGGTCGGCAGTACGGCCGGTCAGCTCCGGAGCATCGCGCTCTCGACCGCGGTGACGATGCTCGTCCCGGCCGACCGCCGCGACAAGGCGAACGGTCTCGTCGGCACGGTGAACGGCGTCGCGCACCTGATCACCAGCGTCCTCAGCGGCCTGTCGGTCGGCTTCGTCGGCATGGGCGGCACGGTCGCGATCGCGGTCGTGTTCACGGTCGCCGTACTCGTGCACCTGCTGCTCGCGATCCACCTCGACGAGCCGCGGCCGGAGCACCAGGAGAAGACTCGGATCGACATCCGGAGCGCCTGGCAGACGATGCGCGGCGTACCGGGTCTCCTTCCGCTGGTTCTGTTCAGCACGTTCAACAACCTGATCATGGGCGTCTTCATGGCGCTGATGGACCCGTACGGACTGAACCTGTTCTCGGTCCAGTCCTGGGGCATCGTCCTCGGCATCACCAGCATCGGCTTCATCGCCGGCGGCGCCCTGGTCGCCCGCTTCGGGCTGGGGCGTGCGCCGCTGCGGCTGCTGATGCTGGCGAACGTCGGGATCGCGATCGTCGGCCTCGGTACGGCGGCGCGCGAGTGGCAGTCGCTGCTGGTACTGGGCATGTTCGGCTTCATGCTGGTGATCCCGATCGCCGAGGCGGCCGAGCAGACGATCCTGCAGCGGATGGTCCCGTTCGAGAAGCAGGGGCGGGTGTTCGGGTTCGCGCAGAGCATCGAGACGGCGTCCACGCCGATCGCCGCGTTCGCCATCGGCCCGGCGGCACAGTTCCTGCTGATCCCCTACATGGACTCGACAGCGGGCCGCACCACCTTCGGCTGGCTCCTCGGCGACGGCCAGGCCCGCGGAATCGCCCTAGCCTTCGTCGCCGCCAGCCTCCTCATGCTGATCGTCGTACTACTAGCCTTCCTAAGCGCCGCCTACCGCCGCCTAACCATCACCTACGAATCCCAACTGGTACCCGCGTAACACTGGTCCGCTATATGTTCGAGGTATGGCGGCCGTTGGAGATGAGGTCTCGGGGGCTGAGGCGCGGCGGATTGCGCTGGGTGCGCAAGGGTTCGGGGAGCCGCGCGGGGATGGTGACGTACGGCGGGCGATCGGGCAGGTCGGCGTACTGCAGCTGGACTCGGTGAATGTGTTGTGCCGGTCGCACTACCTGCCGGCGTTCTCGCGAGAGGGGAACTACTCGCGCGCGGGCCTGGACGAGATGAGTTGGGGCGCCGACCGGGAGCTGTTCGAGTACTTCTGGGGGCACAAGGCGGCGCTCCTGCCGTTGTCGACGTACCCGTTGATGCGGTGGCGGATGCGGGCGGCCGAGCGGCAGGTGTGGGACGAGGAGCTGAGTCCGGATGTGACCGCGCCGTGGTCGGTTGTCGCGGGGATGCGCCGGCTGTCGGCGGAGCGGCCCGGGTACGTCGACCAGGTCCTGCAGCTCGTGACGGAGAAAGGGCCGCTGACCGCGGGCGAGGCGAGTCCGGACGGCGTACGGCGCAAGCGTTCCGACCCGGACCCGGATCCGACGACCGGCAAGATGTGGAACTGGCAGGACGCGAAGATCGCGATCGAGTACCTGTTCTGCACGGGCCAGGTGACGATCGCGAGCCGGCGGCACTTCGAGCGGGTCTACGACCTGACCGAGCGCGTGCTGCCCGCCGACGTACTCAACGCCCCGGAGCCGACCGCCGACGAGGCCCGTCGTGAACTGGTCCGGATCGCGGCCCGTGGTTTGGGGGTCGCGACGCTGAAGGAGTTGTGCGGCGGTAGCGGGCAGGCGCACTTTCCGTTGCCTGCAGCAACCGGTCGCGAGGTGATCGGTGAGCTGGTCGAGGCTGGTGATCTGATCCCCGTTCGTGTCGAGGGCGTGAAGCAGCAGGCGTACCGCTGGCACGAAGCGGAGGACCACCCGATCGACGCGCAGGCGCTGCTCTCGCCGTTCGACCCGCTGATCTGGAACCGCGACCGCACGCATCACCTGTTCGACTTCTTCTACCGGATCAGCATCTACACCCCCGCCCCACAACGCATCCACGGCTACTACGTCCTGCCGTTCCTCCTCGGCGACCAACTGGTAGCCCGAGTAGACCTCAAAGCCGACCGCCAATCCTCAACCCTCGTCATCCCCACCCTCACCCCCGAACCAGACGCCCCCGACTTCACCGACCAACTAGCCACCGAACTCCACCTAATGGCGGACTGGCTGGACCTGAACCACATCCAGGTAACCGCAACCACCCGCCCGCCCGCGCCTTGTCCCGCCAACTGTGAGCGCTAGGCGACCGAGCGGATTCGGGTTACCAGTACGCCTGCCAGGAGGGTTACTGCGGAGGCCAGGAGGTAGAGGACTGGGTAGCCGCCTAGGTGTTTGACGATGGGGGCGGCGATGGCTGGGGCCAGGACTTGGGGTAGGGAGTTGGCGATGTTGATGACGCCGAGGTCCTTGCCGCGGTTGCGGGCGCTTGGGAGGACCTCGGTCAGCAGCGCGAAGTCGACGGAGAGGTAGACGCCGAAGCCTGCGCCGAGGATGACCGCCCCGAGGATTGCGCCGGGCCAGGTCGGCAAGGTCGCGAGTACGACGCCGGCTGCCGCCATCACCCAACCGGACGCGGTGACGAACACCTTGCGCCGGGCGGAGCGGTCCGACCAGCGGCCGAAGGTGATCGCGGTGACGAGCACGCAGACGCTGTAGATCGCCGTCAGTACCAGTACGCCGGTGTCCGGGTCGGTGACGCCGACCTCGTCCTGCAGGTAGAAGAAGAGGTACAACGTCCCCAACGCGTTACCCACGTTGAACAGGAACCGCGTCAGCCACGCCCACCCGAAGTCCGGGTAGCGCCGCGGACTGATCCAGAAACTCTTCACGAATTCGCCGAACACGAACGTCGGCCGCTCCGTCAACGTCGCATCGCCGCTCCGAAGCAGGTACGGCACAACCGACAACAACAGGAAGACGGCGCAAGCGACGTACCCGAGGGTGAAACTGTTGAACGCGGCGGCCAACGCAGTCCCGACCAAGGCGCCCAGGACCTGGGAGATCGCGACCCACCCGCCGACGACGCCGCGCTGCGCGACAGGCACGCGATCGGGTATGACGGCTGTGGCCGCGGCGAGCAATGCGTTGCCGCAGAGCTGCATCAAGCACCAGCCGATCAGCATCAACGCGATGACATGCGCACCCGACAAGATGCCGAGCCCGATCGCGCCACCGACCGCACCGGCGACCACCCACGGGACCCGGCGCCCGTAGCGGGACGTGGTCCGGTCGGAGATCGCGCCGAACGCCGGGTTCGCGACCACCGAGACCGCCGCGCCGACACCGGTCACCAGCCCGAAAACGAATTCCTTGTTGCCCGGAGCAACAGCCTCGGACTGTTTCGCGAGCAGCACCTGGATCGGCCCGAGCCAGGCTGCGAACACCCCGACGTTCGCCAGTACGACGGCCGCGGTCCAGCCGGAACGCACCCGGACAGTCGGTTCCGCCAACGCGGACGGCACCACGCCGGGCTCGGGGATCATGGCCGGCTCTGGGCGATCACATCACGCAACCAGTGGTACGACGCTTTCGGCGTCCGCTCCAACGTCTCGAAGTCGACGTGCACGAGCCCGAACCGCTGCGAGTACCCGGCCGCCCACTCGAAGTTGTCCAGCAGCGACCACTGGAAGTACCCGCGGACGTCGATCCCGTCGTCCATCGCGGCCTTCAACGACCGCAGGTACCCGTCCAGGTAGTCGATCCGCCGCTGATCCGACACCACACCGTCGACGGGCTCGTCGTTGATCGCGCACCCGTTCTCGGTGATGTAGATCGGCGGCAGCTTGTCGCCGTACCGTTCCTTGAAGATCCGCAGGGTCTCGCCGAACGCGTCCGGCACGATCGGCCAGCCGAAGTCCGTGGTCGGGTACCCGGGCAACGTCCGCGGCTCGAACGGCAGGCCCGGCGGCAGCAGCACACCGTCGGTGGCCGCGGTATCGGCCTGCCCGGTGGCGACGCCGACCGAGACCGGCGCGTAGTGGTTGATGCCGAAGAAGTCGAGCGGCGTCGAGATGACCGCGAGGTCGTCGGCGACCGGTCCGGGCATCGCGTCGCCCATGCCGGACGGGTACTCGCCGAGCAGGATCGGATCGGCGAACAGCCAGTTGATCAGGTTGTCGTACAGCGCGGCCGCTTCCTTGTCCTCCGCGCTGTCGCTCGCGGGCCAGGTCGGCGCGTGGTTGGACGCGATGCCGATGCTGGAGGCGCCGGCCGCCCGCAGCGCCTGCACCGCGCGGCCGTGCGCGAGCAGCTGATGATGTGCGACCGGAAGCGCGTCGAACAGCAGTTCCTTGCCGGGGGCGTGCGCGCCGAGCGAGTAGCCCATCAACGTCAGCACCATCGGCTCGTTGATGGTGATCCACATCGGCACCCGGTCCGCGAAGTGCGCGGCCAGAATTCCGGCGTATTCCGCGAACCGGTCGGTGATGTCGCGGGTCAGCCAGCCGCCGGCGTCCTCGAGCGGTTGCGGGGTGTCCCAGTGGTACAGCGTCGGCGCCGGCTGGATCCCGGCGCCGAGCAGCGTGTCGATCAGCCGGTCGTAGAAGTCCAGACCGGCCGCGTTCCCCGGCCCGCTCCCGGACGGCTGGATCCGCGGCCAGGAGAACGAGAACCGGTAGGTGTCCACCCCCAGCTCACGCAGCAGCGCGACGTCCTCGGCGTACCGGTGATAGTGGTCGCACGCGACGGCACCGGTGTCGCCGTTGAGGATCCGGCCGGGCTCGGCGCAGAACGTGTCCCAGGTGGAGGGACCGCGGCCGTCCTCGGCCACGGCACCCTCGATCTGATACGCCGACGTCGAGACCCCCCACCGGAAACCGGGCGGAAACGTCAGGTCAGCTGTCATTCGCATCGTCCTCGTCGGGAGTCGTGTCGGTCGGCCGCGGCGGCTCGATCCTCCGGACGACCACCGCCGTACCGTAGGCGGCCACCTCGCTCATGGTCTGCGCGATCTCGTTGCAGTCGAACCGCATCGCGAGGATCGCGTTGGCGCCCATCTGCTGCGCCATCTGGCACATCCGCATCACGGCGACGTGCCGCGATTCGGCCAGCATCTGGGTGTACTCCGGCACCTCGCCACCGCCGAGCGACCGGAAGCTCGCGGTGAAGTTCGACCCGATGTTGCGGCTCCGCACGGTCAGCCCGAAGACCTCGCCGAACACGGTTTCCGCGGTGTACCCGGGCAGGTCGTTCATGGTCGAGACCAGCACCGGGTACGGCGACCCCTGCGGAGCGACATGCGGCGCCGTGGGCTGGGCCGGCTGCTGGTAGCCGCCCTGCTGGCCGTAGTTCTGCTGCTGCGGAGGACCCTGCTGGTACCCCTCCGGCGACCCCTGCTGATACCCGGGCGGCGGCCCCTGCTGGTAACCAGGCTGCTGCGGCGGGTACGGCTGGTTCGGGGGAAAGTTCTGGTTCATGCCCTAATCCTGACAGGCCTTGGGGTATCACCATCTGAAGACTTGCAACTCATACAGTGAATACCCGTACGACGTCGCCCGCTGCGTCCCCGTCACCCGCACATACCGGGCCGGTACGGCGCCGAATCGCACCACATCCACCCCACCGTCACCGGCCGTCGTCGCGTACACCTGCTGCCAGGTCGACCCGTCCCGCGACACCTCCACGCGGTACCCCTTCGCGTACGCCGCCTCCCACCGCAGCACGACCCGGCTGACCGTCTGCTCGTTGCCGAGGTCAACCTTCAGCCACTGCGGATCGGACCAGTCACTGGCCCACCGGGTGTCCAGCTTCCCGTCGACCGCCTGGGACGGCGGAGAGTTGTACCAGCCCTTCTCGTAGCTGCTCGCGGTCGCCGTCTTCCCGGCCGCCAGGTTGCTGACGTCGTCACCCCGCTTCGCCGGGAACTCGACGACCTGCTGGTACGTCGGCCGGTTCACCCACGCGATCCGGTCCTGGGTGATGCCGCCCATCGGGTTGTGCGCGATCTGGTCGGCGCAGAACTGGTCGCCCGCCGCGCAGTCCGCGGTCGCCGGGTACGTCGTCGCCGCCGGCACCTTGGTTGCTGCCAGCAAGGTCTCGGTGAGGACCGACCGGCACGCGGCCAGCGCTCCGCCACCGCAGTACGTCACCGGCTGAGACGCCTGCACGGGATCGCCGAGCACCTTCCGAAGATCCCGCTGCACGAAGCCCCACCAGCCGCTCTGGAACGCGGAGCCCTGCGCGCTCGGCCGCTCGTCGATCTTCAGGTTCGCGACCAGGGCGCCGTACAGATCGGGGCCGAGGTCCTTGAACTCGGCCGGGACGAGCAGCGGCCACCAGGCGTCGAGGATCCGGATCGCGTCAGCGTTGCCGTACGTCTTCGAGGACGCGTTCGGGGTCTTCCGGTGCGCGCCGGCCTGTTCCCAGGCGGTGAGTTTGGTGACCGCGTCGGCGACGGCCGGGTCGGTGATAGGTGCGCTCTTCAACACGCGAAGGAGGTACGGCAGGACCTGGTCGCCGCGGAGGTCGACGGTGGCCGCGTCCTCCATCGCCTCGACCAGCTTCCCGCGGGTGAACTTCTGGCCGTTGTCGATGACCGCCTTGATCCGGTCGTCGAGCGGCTGGCTCCGGTAGACCGCGTTGTAGCCCCACTGCCCGTCCGAAGCGGAGAACCCGGGCGCCTGCTTGTTGTTCCAGCTGGTCAGGTAGTCCTGGTTCACCACCTGCGGGTGCTCGGCCGGCGGGGTGTACGTCGCACGGTTCGTGACCGGGTTCCAGCCCTGCCACTCGTACGAACTCCAGGACGGCAGGTTCGGGTCGGCGCCGTCCGCGCGGACCGGGTTGTCGCCGGAGTTGAAGTACGCGATCGAGTTCTTGTCCGTGTAGAACCAGTTGAACGTGTACCCGATGTTCGCCGCGGCCTTCTGGAAGTCGGCGGCCGAGTGGATCTTGTCCGGGTCGTTGAACTGCATGAACCCGAGCGCCGACCCCGCCTCGTTGCCGTACGTCGACCGGTTCTTCGTGAACAGCACGGGTTTTCCGCCGACCGTTCCGCGGTGCGTGACGATTCCGTACTTGGTGCGCAGGGCAACCAACGTGTACGACCCGGCGGGCTCCGACGAGCCGAGACTGGAGTACCACGCGTTGTGCCGCTCGAGCCGCTCGATCGGCACGCACTGGCCACGGAAAACGTAGTACTGAGACGTCTTGGTCGGCGTCCCGCCGTTCGGCTCACACAGCGGTACGGCGAACGTGTCGGTGATGTCCTGCCCCGCGGACGTGGCGCTCCACGAGTAGTCGGGGCCGCGGCCGATCAGCGTGTAGAAGTTCAGGCCGGCGAAGGCGATCCCGCGCGAGCTGACCCCAGGGCCTTGCAGTTCCTGGCGGAGCAGCAACTGCGGAGCGAAGTACCCGGTCTGCGGGCCGTAGACGGCGATCGGGTTGCCGGACTGCGTGTGCGCGCCGGAAACCAGTAGGGCGTTCGACATGCCCTTCTTTCCGAAACCTTCCGGAAAGAGTCCGCCGTCGAAGATTCCGCGCAGGCTTTCCGCGCCCTTCGGCGCCGGTTTCGCGGTCGCCGTCTTGTTGGCCGTCTGGTCGATCACCTCGGGCTCCGCGGTGACCGAGCCGCGGTCCGGCAGCGCGCGGCCGGCCGGGTTCGGGCCGGTGGTGCCGTACGGGAAGGTCGCACCGTTGTGCACCGTCGTACTGGCTTCCGGGTCGTTCTGGGAACGGAACGACTCCCACACCTTGGTGCCCTGGGCAACGCCGTACTTCGCCTGCGCCTCGAGGAGCGCCAGCGCGGACGTGACCTCGGCGCCGCCGCCGGTGCCGAAGATGCCCGCGACCACGGCCGCGGTGGCGACCACGTCGGTTACCTTCCAGTGCGGCGTCGGCCAGTCGAGACCGAGCGCGACGTACTCACCGGGGTACGCGATGCCGATCGTGTCGATGTAGTGGTTGACGCCGTCGACCCAGGCCTGGATGTCCTGCTGCATCTTCGCGCCGTCGGCGCCGTACAAGTCGTCCGCGTCGTCGAACTGCCGCTGCAGATCCGCCTCGGTGTACGGCGCGGTCCGCCAGAACTCCTGCTCGAACGCACGGTTCGCCGCCGCGCCACCCGCGAACGGGGTCAGCTGGCCGCGCCCGAGATGCCGGAACACGTCCATCACGAACAGCCGGTCCTGCGCGCCGGCGTACCCGGCGCCGAACATCGTGCCCAGCCGGGTGGTGCCGGTGATGTGCGGAATCCCGCGCGACTTGTCCCGGACGATCGTGACGTCACTGCGCGGCTTCACGGTGCTTGCCACGTCATCCGGTTTCACCCCGAACGACGAGTCGTCGTAGTACGGCGCGAGGCCGGCGTCGGTGATGCCCTGCGAGTTCCAGACCAGATCCTGGTACGGCTTCACCGTGTCACTGAAGTGCGCCGGACGGACCCCTAACGCCTTGAAAGCAAGGAGATCCGTGAAGGTGGCGTTGCCGTTCTGACCCGGCGGCAGGATGTCGCGACATTGCTCGAGGCAATAGTCACCGGGGCTCGCGGCAACTGCTTGCGAGGCCGCTTGCGGCGCAGCTTGGGTCGGCGCGGGCAGGGCCGCGAACACGGCGGTGACAGCTCCCACGGCAAGCGTCGTACGAAGGCGGGTTCGGAGTGCGGGGCGGGGCACGGTTCCCTCCTCAGATCGGGTAAAAGTGAGAATGACTCACGAGTAGCTTCGGGTCAAGATCTCGACTGCTCTCAGACTCTCGCCAATTGCAGTCCGTCACCACTACGCTCGGCACACCATGAGCATCCACGATCGTTATCGGTTGAGTGTGGTGATCAACGCCAAGGGGACGTACACCCCGCTGGGGGTGTCGAGGAGCTCCGACGGGGTGGCGGCGGCCGTCGCACAGGCACTGCCTGAGTTCTTCGTGATGGACGAACTCGGCGACCGTGCCAGCGAAGCCATCGCACAAGTGACCGGCGCCCAAGCGGGCGCCGTTGTTCACTGCACCGCGGCCGGCATCACGCTCGCAGTCGCGGCCACCATGACCGGCGGCGACCCCCGACGTACGGCGGCGTTGCCGGACGCAACGGACATGCACAACCGCGTCGTCCTGCCGGCCTGCCACGTGGTCGACTACGGGCACTCCAACCTGCAAGGCATCCGGCTGGCCGGTGCACACGTGGACCTGGCCGGCGACGAGGACGGCTGCACGATCGCCGACCTGGAGGCCGAGCTCGACGGGCCCGACGTCGCCTGCCTGATGCTGGTGTCGTCGCGGCTGACCACGGGCGAACCGATCGATCTCGTGGCCGCGATCCGGGCTGCGCACCGTCGCGGCGTACCGGCGATCATCGACGGGGCGGCGCAGTTCCCGCGGATCGCGGACCTGCTCGCGACCGGCGCGGACCTGGTGCTGGTGAGCGGGCAGAAGTACCTCGGCTCGCCGACCGCCGGGATGGCGGCCGGGAGCTGGGCGTTGGTGCAGGCGCTGCGGGCGCAGGAGAAGGGCATCGGGCGGGTGATGAAGCCGACGAAGGAAGCGATCGTCGGCGTACTCGCGGCCCTCGAGGAGTGGCAGGCGTTCGACCGGATGAAGTGGGAGGCGGACGAGCTCGCCAAGGTGGATGCGTTCGCCGACGCGGTCGCACGGATCCCCGGCGTCACGGCCGAGGTGGTCCCGGACCCGACCGCCCTGCAGGTGTCGCGGGTCCTGCTGAAGGTCCCCGACGCCAAACGCGTCGCCACCGAGCTCGAAGCCGGCAGCCCACCTATCTACGTGATGACCGACCGTGTGGCCGACGACGAGTTGATGCTGGAGCTCATCCCCCTCGACGCCGAGGAGATCGCGACCATCCTCGCCCGCCTGTGGGCCGTCCTCACCTGAGCCGCTACACACAAAACGGTGGGCTGACACAGGCTATTTCCTGTGTCAGCCCACCGTTTGTTGGATCAGTGCTGGTAGGACTTTCCGTCGGTACGACGGCCGCCGTTGCCACTGCGACGCGGGCCGTTGCCGCCCCGGCTGTCGTGGCCGCGACCCGGGCGGGTGCTGCCGTAGCGCTTGCCGCCGCCGCCGCCCTTGTTGAAGCGCTGCGGCTTCGGGGCCGGAAGCTTCACCGGGTAGCCGGACGGCTTGGTGCCGCCGGTCAGCTCGGTGACCAGCTCGTCGCCCGGACGGGCCCGAACCGGATCGGCCTTGACGCCGGCGGACTCGGCCATCCGGATCATCCCGCGGCGCTGGTGCGGCAGCAGCAGGGTGACGACGGCGCCCTTGCCACCAGCACGCGCCGTACGACCGGCGCGGTGCAGGTAGTCCTTGTGCTCGGCCGGCGGGTCAGCCTGGACGACCAGGCCGACGTCGTCGACGTGAATGCCGCGAGCCGCGACATCCGTTGCCACGAGCACCGGAACCGAACCGTCCTTGAACTGGTCCAGCGTCCGGTTCCGCATGCCCTGGGTGAGGCCGCCGTGCAAAGCCGCGGCCATCACGCCGCGGTCCCGCAACTGCGTCGCGATGCGGTCGGCACCCAGCTTGGTGCGGACGAACACGATGGTCCGGCCGTCGCGGCTGGCCAGCTCGGCCGTCAGCGACTGCTTGTGCGCCGGCTCGATCACGAGCAGGTGGTGCTCCATCGTGCTGACCGAGGCCTGACCCGACTCGGTCGAGTGCTGCACCGGGTCCTTCAGGTAGGTACGGACGATCTTGTCGACGTCGTTGTCCAGCGTCGCCGAGAACAGCAGGCGCTGGCCTTCCGGCGGCGTCATGTCGAGCAGCGTGGTGACGGCCGGCATGAAGCCCATGTCGCACATGTGGTCGGCCTCGTCCAGTACCGCGACCTCCACGGCGCCGAGGTCGGCCGCGCCCTGCTCGCACAGGTCGATCAGCCGGCCCGGGGTGGCGATCAGCAGGTCGACACCGCGACGGAGCGCGTCGATCTGCTTCGGGTACGGGAGTCCGCCGGCGATCAGCTTCAGCGACACGTTCATCACGTGCGCCAGCGGCTCGAGGGCGTCGTGCACCTGCATCGCGAGCTCACGGGTCGGCACCAGGATCATGCCGCGCGGGCGGCGCGATTCGGTGTGGCCGCCGGACAGGCGCATCAGCGTCGGGAGACCGAAGCCGAGCGTCTTGCCGGAGCCGGTCTGACCGCGGCCGAGCACGTCCTTGCCGGCCAGCGCGTCCGGGATGGTCGCGGTCTGGATCGGGAACGGCGCGGTGATCCCGTCCCGGGCCAGCCGCTGCACGAGCCGCGGCGCGAGGCCGAGCGCAGCGAACTGGTTGTCTTCAGCAACAGTACCGAGATCCACCGGCTGTTCCGCCTGCTCACTCCGCCGGTCGTCCCGGTTGTTCACTCGCTGGTCCCTCCGATAGCTGTTGTCATCCCGCCCATTGCTGTACTGCGACCGGTCGTCCCGGTTGAACCGCGGCCGCTCGCTCCGCTCACCCTGCGAACGGTCGTCCCGCTTGTACGCCGGACGCTCGTCACGGTTGTACGACGGACGGTCGTCGCGGTTGAACCGGGGACGCTCGTCGCGGTTGCCCTGCGGACGGTCGTCGCGGTTGAAGCGCGACCGGTCGTCGCGGTTGTACTGCGGCCGCTCGTCCCGGTTGAAGCGGGGACGCTCGTCGCGGTTGCCCTGCGGGCGGTCGTCCCGGTTGTAGGCCGGTCGGTCGTCGCGGTTGTACGACGGACGGTCGCCCCGGTTGGACGACGTACGGTCGTCGCGGTTGAAGCGCGGACGCTCGTCACGGTTGCCCTGCGACCGGTCGTCACGGTTGAAGGACGGGCGCTCGTCGCGGTTGAAGCGCGGGCGCTCGTCACGGTTGCCCTGCGGGCGGTCGTCCCGGTTGTACGCCGGACGCTCGTCGCGGCTGTACTGCGGGCGGTCGTCGCGGTTGTAGCGCGAACGGTTGTCCTGGGCACGGTCGTCACGACGGAACGCTGGGCGGTCGTCGCGGTTGTTGCGCGCACCGGACCGGTCGTCGCGGTTGCGATCGGTCGAACGCTGACCGCGGTCGTTGCGGGGCTGCTCGGAGCGGTACCCCTTCACCGGCGCACTGTCCGCGCGAGGTGCTTCATAGGACGGGTCCGCCGCGAGGCGTTCGCCGTACGACTGGTTCTGGTGTTTCTTGTGCCGTGGCTTCTTGATCCGCCCGTCGGCGGACTCGGGGTCGTGCTGGTGGTGCTGGGTCACGCAAACTCTCTCTCGGATTCACGGACGAATTGCCGGATCGCAGCCGCACGAGAGCGCCGGTCACAAACATGACCGGACATCAACGTGCTCAGCAGGAGACGGGCATCGACCTGCGGGTGCTATCGCGTTGCACCCATGTCGCCGGACTTTCAGCGGATGCCGAAACCGACGGGTCGGAGCGCCTGGAACATCTCTGGTGACGCGACGCGCGCACCGACACCCCAAAAGTATAACCGATCGTGACCGTTCCCCCGACCACGCACCCGACCATGTACCCGCCCGCCAGACCACCCACCCGACTGGTCTTTCCCCGCACTTCAAGCTTGGTTGAGTTTTTGGGACGGGGTTCTAGGGTGGCGGGTATGGGTGAGGAGAACGTCCCCAGCAAAGAGCATTGGCTCTCGATCGGGGAAATCGCGCATCGGTCCGGGGTGGCGGCATCGGCGTTGCGCTTCTACGAGGATCAGGGCCTGATCGCTTCCCGGCGTACGGCCGGCAACCAGCGGCAGTACCAGCGGAGCACGCTGCGGCGGATCGCGTTCGTGCAGGCGGCGCAGCGGGTCGGTCTCGCGCTCGCGGAGATCAAGAACGCGCTGGATTCGCTTCCTGAGGACCGCACGCCGACGCGCGCCGACTGGAGCAAGCTGTCGAAGACCTGGCGCAGCCGGCTCGACGAACGCATCGAGGAGCTCGAACGCCTCCGCGACGACCTCGACTCCTGTATCGGCTGCGGCTGCCTCAGCCTCCAGCGCTGCAACCTCTACAACAAGGAAGACCGCCTCTCCACCCGAGGCCCGGGCGCCCGTCTCCTCAACGTAGGCATCCCCGGCGAGGCCTAGGACAGCAAGCCGCGCTCCACAACGTCGACGAGGAGCTCGGCGGCTGCAGCGGCGTCGTACGCCGGATCACTGAGCGACTCGGCAACGATCGCATCGATGCCACCGCCGATCAGCAACGCGGCCGCTCGCACATCCACCTCACCCGTCACCCCACGGGCAACGCGCGCCGCGGACACCAACTCCGCGACCACCGACCAGCGAGCCTTCGAGTCGGTCGGCGACGCACCCGAGGTGATCGCCTCGATCAGCATCCGCACATGCCGCGGCCGCTCCCGAAAGTGCCCGACCATCGACCGGATGTACGCCGCCGGACCGTCCGCCGGACCCGCCGCGTCAACTGCCGCGCCGACCGTCGCCACCATCGCGGACAGCACATGCTCCTGGGCAGCCTCGACCAGAGCCTGCTTCGACGGGAAGTGATACAGCACCCCCGCCTTCGTGATCCCGGCACTCTCCGCGATCCGCCCGAGCGACGCCGCGGCGTACCCACGCTCGGCGACCAGCTCGATCGTGACGTCGACCAGCTGCGCCCGGCGCGCCTCCTCGGTGAACGTCAGGTTCCGGCCACGCGCTGAAGGCATGCTCTCAACTTACCGTATGGTTAGATCACCTACCAACCGGTTAGGAGAGTTCCATGCCTAAGAATCCTCGGCGTCGCCGGCGCCTGCTGATCGCCCTCTGCGCCGTCGGGGCGGTCGTCGCCGCGACGGCATTCATGCTCCGCACACCGTCTCCGGTCGGTCACTGGACCAGTGCGGCCGGCTACGAGGACTACCGCTCCAAGTACGACGCCGCGATGCAGGACCTGCCCACCCCCACCGCGGTCCGGGACGTCCGCACGGACTACGGCGTCGTCCGCGTCTACCAGTACGCCGGCGCCAAGAGCAGCCTGCACCCGCTCGTACTGCTGCCCGGCACCTCGTCCGGAACGCCGGTCTGGGCCGACAACCTGAAGTCCCTGCTCGCGATCACGGACGTCTATGCGATCGACCTGCTCGGCGAGCCCGGGATGAGCATCCAGAGCAAACCGATCACCTCCGACGAGGACAAGGCGGCCTGGCTCGACCAGACCCTGGCGACGCTCCCGGAGCAGCGGTTCAACCTGCTCGGGCTCTCGATCGGCGGCTGGACCGCGATGAATCTCGCCGTACGCCGGCCGGACCGGATCGCCACGGTCACCACCTTGGACGCGCCCTTCGTGTACGACGGCCTGCCGCTGAAGACCGTGATTCGTTCCATCCCGGCCGCGGTGAAGTGGCTGCCGCGGTCCTGGCGGGACAGCTTCAACTCGTACACCGCCGGCGGCGCGCCGGTGGAGCACGTCCCGGTCGCCGACATGATCGAGGCCGGCATGAAGAACTACACAATGAAGCTGCCACAGCCGCAGCGCATCACCGAGCCACAGCTGGCCGCGCTGCCGATGCCGGTCCTCGCGATCATCGCCGGGCGCTCGGTGATGCACGACCCGCCGAAGGCCCGCAGTACGGCGGAACGCGCGCTCCGGACGAAGACCGTCGTGGTCTATCCGGACGCGTCGCACGCGGTCAACGGCGAGTACCCCGACCGGATCGCCGAATGATCTGCGGACGTTCCTCGCGGCGCACGACCGCTGAACCCCATAACCCGGCTGCTATGTCCGGCATAGAACGGGGCGCCGGATTCGCGGGTTAACCCGAGGGTTTTGCGGGAAGCGATGCGGAAAATCGGGACTCTTGGGAGCATCCGAAGGTGGCGATCGGTAATCCGCCCGTCGCTATCCGCCACCGATTCGGAGTGAGGCCCTCCATGTCGCATCGCCGTATCCTCTCCAGCCTCGCGGGGCTCGCCGCCGCCGCGCTGGCCGTACCCGCGCTGGCAGCGTCCCCCTCGACTGCCGCGCCCGCCGTCGACTCGCACGTCTCCACCGCCACCACCCGCGCGGCGTACGTCGGCTCGCCGCAGGACGAAGCCGCCACCAAGGCGTTCTACGACGCCGTGATGAAGTCCGCCCGCGCCAAGATGGCCAAGCAGGCCAAGGCCGGCCAGAAGGTCGCCGCGGTCACCGTCACGTACGCCGTCGACGCGCCGACGTTCGCGTCCCAGATCTCGTCCAGCACGCAGATCTGGAACTCGTCGGTCAGCAACGTGCAGCTCGTCGAGGGCAGCAACTACGACTTCTACTACACCGAGGGCAACGACTCGCGTGGTTCGTACGCGTCCACCGACGGCCACGGAAGCGGCTACATCTTCATCGACTACGCGCAGTCGGAGCAGTACGACAAGACCCGGATCGTCGCGCACGAGACCGGCCACGTCCTCGGCCTGCCCGACCACTACTCCGGCCCGTGCTCCGAGCTGATGTCCGGCGGCGGCCCCGGCCCGTCCTGCACGAACGCGTACCCGGACTCGACCGAGCGCTCCAAGGTCAATTCGCTGTGGGCCAACGGATTCAGCCTCGGCAAGGCGGCCGCGTTCCACACGTCGAAGTAAGTCGTAGCACCTGATCCTCCGGCTCGGTGCCGCCCGGCAGGGGACGGTACCGGGCCGGAGCCACGCTCAGATTCTGACCGGGCCGGTCGAGCCGCGGACGACGAGTTCCGGTCGGAACAGGAACTCGGTGTGGGGTGTGGCGTGGCCGCGGACCTCTTCCAGCAAGGACTGGACTGCGGCCAGGCCCATCGCGTGCACAGGCTGGCGGATCGTCGTCATCGGTGGGTCGGTGAACTCCATCATCGGCGCGTCGTCGTACCCGACCACCGACACGTCACCGGGGACCGCGAGCCCTCGCTGGCGGGCGGCGCGGATGACGCCGAGCGCCATCATGTCGGAGCCGCAGACGACCGCGGTGACCTCGGCGTCCAGCAACTGCCGGCCGGCCGCCTCGCCGCCCTCCACGCCGAACATGCTCAAGGCAACCATCGGGCCCAGGTCGTCGTCGGACAGCCCCAGCTGGGCCTTCATCGAGGTCCGGTACCCGGCCAGCTTCCGCTGGACGACGATGAACCGCTCGGGCCCGGACGCGAACCCGATCCGGCGATGCCCGAGCGCCACCAGATGCGTGACTGCCAGCTCCATCGCGGCGTACTCGTCCGACGACACGAACGGCGCCTCGACCGACGGCAGCCAGCCGTTCACGAACACCACCGGCAGCCGGCGCTCGACCAGCGCCTGGTACCGCTCGTGGTCCGCACCGGTGTCCGCGTGCAGGCCGGAGACGAAGATGATCCCGGAGACGCCGCGCTCGAGCAGCATCTCGACGTACTCCTCCTCGGTCGCGCCGGACGGCGACTGGGTGCACAGCACCGGGGTGTACCCGCGCTGCGACAACGCCGACTCGATCACCTGGGCGAACGCCGGGAAGATCGGGTTGATCAGCTCCGGCATCACCAGCCCGATCAGTCCCGCGGACCGCCGCCGCAACCGCGACGGCCGCTCGAACCCCAGTACGTCGAGGGCGGTCAGGACCGACTGTTTCGTATCCTGGGCGACCCCCGGCTTCCCGTTCAGCACCCGCGAGACCGTCGCCTCACTGACCCCCGCCTTGGCCGCGATGTCCGCCAGCCGTGCTCTGCTGCTCACGCCCGGCACTGTACCCAGGCGACCCTGACTTTTCAGCAAGATCCTGCAAGAACTTGCAGACTGCGCACGGGTGTCCACAACGTGAACAGAACGGACACGTCACACGCCGTACACCTTGTCAGGACGAGCGGCGCCGGGCGAGGATAGGCGCACTCCCCCGCTCGGGGGGACCTTTACTCGGATCGTCCGGCACGTTCCTGCCGGTGAAGGGAAAGATCAGTCATGGCTACTGTGTCGTTCAAGGCGGCAACCCGGATTTACCCCGGTGGTGACACCCCCGCCGTCGACAAGCTCAACCTCGAGATCGAGGACGGCGAGTTCATGGTGCTCGTCGGCCCGTCGGGTTGCGGCAAGTCCACCTCGCTCCGGATGCTCGCCGGCCTCGAAGAGGTCAACGAGGGTTCCATCTACATCGGCGACCGCGACGTCACGCACCGTCCGCCGAAGGAGCGGGACATCGCGATGGTGTTCCAGAACTACGCGCTGTACCCGCACATGTCGGTCGCGGACAACATGGGCTTCGCGCTGAAGATGCAGGGTGTCTCCAAGGAGGACCGGGCGAAGCGCGTCGGCGAGGCTGCCAAGCTGCTCGGTCTGGAGGAGTACCTCGACCGCAAGCCGAAGGCACTGTCCGGTGGTCAGCGCCAGCGCGTCGCGATGGGCCGCGCCATCGTCCGTAACCCGCAGGTCTTCCTCATGGACGAGCCGCTGTCGAACCTCGACGCCAAGCTCCGCGTCCAGACCCGCACCCAGATCGCCGAGCTGCAGCAGCGCCTCGGTGTCACGACCGTCTACGTCACCCACGACCAGGTCGAGGCCATGACGATGGGCGACCGGGTCGCGGTCCTCAAGGACGGTCTGCTCCAGCAGGTCGACACCCCGCTGAACCTGTACGACGGCCCGAAGAACAAGTTCGTCGCGGGCTTCATCGGCTCGCCGGCCATGAACCTGCTCACCGCCGACATCACCGAGGGTGGCGCCAAGGTCGGCGACTACGTCATCCCGATCGGCCGCGACCTGCTGGCCAAGGCCGGTAGCGACAAGACCCTGACCGTGGGCGTTCGCCCGGAGGCCTTCAAGGTCGCCGACGAGGGCCTGCCGGTGAAGGTCGCCGTGGTCGAGGAGCTCGGCGCGGACGCGTACCTGTACGGCACGTCCGAGCACAACGGCGAGCACCAGCAGATCGTGGCCCGGATCGACGCCCGAATGACGGTCGAGAAGGGTTCGACCGTCCGCCTGGCGGCCGTCCCGGACAAGCTGCACCTGTTCTCGACGTCCACCGAGGAGCGGCTCACCGCCTGATCCTCAGCAGTAGCTGTTACCGGCCCCGGGTGGTTCCTCCACCTGGGGCCGGTTCCTGTTTCAGCGACTCCGCTCCAGCCGGTCCGCGGGGTCCATGTTGGTCTGCTTGAGCAGGTAGTGCGGGCGCTTCTTGGTCTCGTAGTAGATCCGGCCGATGTACTCGCCGATCACGCCGAGCATCACCATCTGGAGTCCGCCGAGCCCGGTGATCGCGGCGATCAGCGTGACGTACCCGGGCATCTCGACACCGTGCACGATCGCGGCCACGATCACCCAGACGGCGTACCCGGCGGCCACCGCGGTCAGCAGCAGGCCGACGTAGATCGCCATCCGCAGCGGCTTGTTGTTGAACGACAGCAGACCGTCCAGCCCGTACTCCAGCAGCCGCCGGAACGTCCACCGGCTCTTCCGGTCCGGCGGCGGTTTCACGTTGTCGTACTCGAACAGGAGCGACTCGAACCCGATCCAGGCGAACAGCCCCTTCGAGAACCGGTTGTACTCGTTCAGCTCGAGCAGCCCGTCGACCGCGCGCCGGGACAGCAGCCGGAAGTCGCCGACCCCGTCCATCAGCTCGACGTCGGCCCACTTGTTGATCAGCCAGTAGTACGCCCGCGCGGCCAGCGTCCGGGTCGCCGGGTCCCCGGTCCGGTTGCGGCGCGCGATCACCTGGTCGAACCCGCGCTCGTACTCCGTCAGCATCCGGCCGATCAGCTCCGGCGGGTGCTGCAGGTCCGCGTCCATGATCACCACGGCGTCGCCGGTCGCGTACCGCAGGCCGGCCAGCATCGCGGCCTCCTTGCCGAAGTTCCGGCTGAACGACAGGTATCGCACCGATTCGTCGGTCGCTGCCAACTCGACCAGGGCCTCGAGCGTCCCATCAGAGGAGCCGTCGTCGACGTACACGATCTCGTACGGCCGGCCGGTCTCCTTGAGCTCGCGACTGAGCGCCTGATGGAACCGCGAGATCACCTCGACCTCGTTGTAACACGGCACCACCAGACTCAACCGCATCGCTGTCCCCATCCGCCCCGTACGTCGACCATGGTGCGATTCTTGTCCAGACCAGAACTACCCGCTAGCTTTGGCGACCGGGTGAGCGGAGCGAAGGGGCGGCCAATGGTTTCCGAGGACAGTGCCGAGGGAGGCGCTGACGGCGGGGCTGTACGACGGCGTTCGGCACTACTGCCGGCCGCCGTCGCCGCTGTCGTCGTGGCGGCGGTGTTCGCCGCCTCCGGAATCATCCGCGGTACCTTTCCCTTCGGTTCGCTGTCCCGCAGTACCAACGATCTCGGTACCCAGTACATCCCCTTCTTCGCCCATCTCTGGGACGTCCTGCACGGCCAGGGCCAGGGCGACCTGCTGTTCAACTGGCAGAGCGCTTTCGGCGTCGGCTTCCTCGCGGACGTCGGGGTCGATCTCGGCAGCCCATTGTCCCTGCTGGTGGGTCTGTTCCCCCGCGACCAGATCGACCTCGCCGTCTACGTCGTCACCACGCTCAAGCTGAGCCTGGCCGCGGCCGCGATGGCCGCCGTACTACTCAAGATGCGTCCCGGACCCCGCTGGGTTGCAGCGATTCTGGGAATCTCGTACGGCGTCTGCGGCTGGGCACTCGACGACGGATCCTACGTGCCGATGTGGCTGGACGGCCTGATCGCCCTGCCGATGTTCTTCCTGGTCGCCGAGTGGTCACTACGCCGGACCAACCGGGTGCTGAGTGTGCTGGTGGTCGGCCTCTTCTGGCTGTCCAACTTCTACACCGCCTACATGGCAACGATCGCGGGTGGGATCTACCTGCTCGCCCGGCTGCTCAGCAGCGACCTGAGTTGGTCGCTGCGCCTGCGGTCGGTCGTCCGGCACGGCGTCTCGTTCGTGCTCGGCATGGCCTTGGTCGCCCCCATCCTGCTACCGGTCATCACCACCAACCGCGCCGCAACGCCGTCCCCGTCCGGGATCTTCCACGCCTCGGCGATGGACCTGTTCCTGTCCCGGCTGCTGCCGCTGTCCGAGGGCGTCGGCCGAACCGCCAGCCTGTACGTCGGAACGATCGCCCTCCTGCTCGCGCTGACGATGCCGTTCAACAAGTTCGTCCCCTGGCGGGCGAAAGCGGTCTGGGTGATCACCCCCGTCCTGATGGCGCTGTCGTTCCGCTGGGCGCCGACGCAGGAGGTCTGGCACGCGTTCGACACCCCCAACGGCAGCCAGTACCGCGAGGCGTTCGTGCTGTGCGGCGTGCTCGTCGCGGTCGCGTGGGTCTCGGTCGCGCACAAGCTGCCCGGTCCGATCGCCTTGCTGTGCGGTGGGGTTCTGCTTGCGCTGATCGCCGTACTGTCCGACGGCAGTCCGCTGCTGACCGAGCATTGGATGGAGGTGCTGATCGCATCCGGGGCGGTGACGTTGGTTGCGTTCGGCACCATCTGGACGTTGCGCCGGTTCCCGCGGACGCGGCGGGTGAAGTGGCCGGTCGCCGCGGCATTCGCCGTACTGCTGGTGGTTGTGGCCGTGGAGACCACCTGGACCGCGGTGATCACCGACGAGCAGCGGTCGAAGGTGCTCAGCACGTCGAATGCGGCGTGGGACGAGAAGCAGACCGCGCGGTACGACGCGTTGCGGGCAGTCGACGGCTGGCCGGCGTACCGGACCGAGCCGGGGACGTCCGTCACGCCGAACGATCCGATTCTGCTCGGCGGACAGGGCGCCGGTCTGTACAGCAGCCTGTTGCCGCACTCGGTGAACGAGATGATGACGGGACTCGGCTTCGGCTGGTCCGGGTACGGCCGCGCGGCGCGCACGCTCGACAACCCGGTGACCGACGCGATCTTCTCGGTCGGCGCCCGGATGCACCTCGTCGACGGCAACCCGAAGATCACCCGAGCGACGGTCCCGCCGCTGGTCACGGTACGGCGGCGGCTCGATTCGGCGGTCCCGACCGACATCAACGCCCCGAATCCGTATGCCACCCAGGAGCGCCTGCTCGGGGCCAAGGTGTACGAGGTCCCGGAATACAAGGGCACCCGGTTCGCGACCGGTGACGTGAAGCTGGTCGCGGCCTGTAAGCCGGGAAGCACGGCGTACCTGTTCATGCCGCGGGTGGGCGGTCGCGCCCGGCTGGCCGACGGCGAGTGGCACGAGCTGAGCTCGACCCGTCGGCCCGGGATCAACACCAGTAGCGCGATGATCGGGCTCGGCACCGTGCCGGCGAGCGGGGTCGTGCTGGTCGAGGTCAACTTCGGTGAGGCCCCGCAGGGCATTCCGCCGCGGAACGCCCTCGGCTGCCTCGACCAGCAGGCCTTGCGCGGCGCAGTCAAGAAGCTGCGGGCGACCGGGGCCACTGACGTGGAGACGAGCGGTCATTCCATCCACGCGGCGCTGCCCGCGGGGAGCAAGGGCTGGGCGGTGGTCGGCGTACCGAAGATCGACGGCTGGACCTGCAAGGTTGCCGGTGGCAAGCCGCAGACCCCGCGGGACTTCGGCGGCCTCATCGCCGTCCCGCTGACGGGTACGGCGGACCGGGTCGACTGCACGTTCGTACCGCCGGGACTTCGCCGCGGGCTGGCGATCGGTGCGGCCGCCGCCGTTGCCACGCTGGGGATCGTGTTGATCGGCGCAGTACGACGACGGCGGCGCTCCGCTAGTTGACGTCGCGGCGGTGGAAGACCCAGCCGCCGAGCAGGACCACGACCACGGTGAAGATCGCCAGGTACCAGGCGCCATGCTCGAACGAAAGCGTTTTCTGCACGTAGTCGCAGGCGTAGCTGCCGTCGGTGCCGGTCTTGCATTCCGTCACGTAGTACTGCGCGTCGTGCCGGACGAAGGCGTCGAAGTTGAGTTTCACCAACCACGGCTGGGCCTTCTCCAGGAACGCAGCGAAAACGCCTTCCGCCAGGACCAGGTACGCCATCACGACACCGATCGCGGCGGCGGTGTGCCGGAGCAGCAGGCCGACCACGCTGCCGAGCGCCGCGGCCAGTGCGGTCGTCACCACGGCGCGACCGCCGATCGCGGACAGGTCACCCCAGACCTTCCCCGTCGTACTTCCGGTGTCACCTAACTTGTCGACGATCAGGAACGTGCCGAGCAGTATGACCGCCAGGACCACCGCGCCGATCGGCACGAACCCGGTTGCGGCCGCGAGCAGCTTGCTGCCGTACACCCGGAGCCGGCGCGGCTCGAAGGTCAACCAGTTGCCGATGGCACCGGAATTGAACTCCGCCCCGAGGAAACTGGCGCCGATCAGGAACGCCGCGAACGCCAGGAAGTACGACGAACCCTGCAACAGGTCCGGCATGATCTGGGCGAACACGGTCGGCGGCTTGCCGAAGTCCTCGGGCTTGGGCTCGGAGTAGACACACATCTCCTCGAGCTTCGGCTTCGGGTCGGGTTGCGTCTTCCAGTCCGCCTCGCATTGCGCGCGCACCTCGTCCGCGTGCTCGACCCAGTCCTTGTGGGCCATCTCGTACTGCTGCTGGGCCTGCTGCTGCTCGACGGCGGACAACGGTTTCGCCTCGAAGTAAGTGGCTACCAGCAGCAGGATCGTGATCAGGAACAGACCGACGAGACCGACCGCCGTCAAACGGCGCGCCATCAGCCGGCGGAGCTCTACCTTCGTCAGGCGGATCATCACAGCCCCTCGCCTTCGGTGAGCTCGAGGAAGACCGACTCGAGATCGGCGCGGACCGGGACCAGCTCGGACACGTACAGCTCCTGATGGGCGAGGCGCCGCGTCACGTCGGCGGGATCCGGGGCGCCTTCGACGAGCAGATAGTTGCCGTCGGCACGAACCGTCATACCGGCGGCGGTCAGGATGCGGGTCGCGGCCTCGTGGTTGCTGACAGCCACCTTGACGGTCGGCGCCGTACCGCCGCCAATCACTTCGGCGACCGTGCCGGACGCGAGCAGGCGGCCGTGGCCGATGATCGACACGGTGTCGGCGACCTGTTCGACCTCGGCCAGGATGTGGCTGCTGACCAGGACCGTCTTTCCCTGCTCGCCGAGACCGCGCATGGTCTCGCGGATCTCCCGGATACCGGCCGGGTCGAGGCCGTTGGTCGGCTCGTCGAAGATCAGCAGGTCGGGATCCTTGAGCAATGTAGCCGCGATCGCCAGCCGCTGCTTCATACCCAACGAGTACGACCGGAACCGGTCCTTGCCGCGCTCGCCGAGCGAGGTCTGATCCAGCACCTCACCGACCCGGGCGCGGGGGGCGCCGATCGCCTCGGCGAGCAGCTCCAGGTTCTTCTGGCCGGTGAACGCCGGGAAGAATTTCGGCGACTCGACGATCGCCCCGATCCGCCCGACCACCTCCGGCAAGTGCCTCGGCACGGACTTGTCGAACACGGTCATCGTTCCGGCGTCGGCGCGCACCAGTCCGAGCAGCATCCGGATCGACGTGGTCTTCCCCGACCCGTTCGGCCCGAGAAACCCGTGCACCCCGCCGGCCGGAACCTCCAGATCCAGCCCCTGCACCGCCACCACCTTGCGCCCCCGCCGGGTCCGGTACGTCTTGCGCAACCCCCGCGTACTGATGGCCACGTCGGACATCCCCACCCCTCTCGTCGTTGAGCAGACGCACAGCCTGACACCTTTGTTCACCACCCGCACACATGTCCCCGCAACCAGCCCGGCGCACCCCAACCGGTGGCGGTGCACAGAAAATAACGTGTGCTGCGCCACCAGCGGCTGTGCAGTGCCCTGGGTACGGCGGGTTTGTGGTGCGCGGGCTGTGCTCCGAGGCAGCATCCTATGGATACCCCCATCCGGTATCGTCCAGGGACTTGCGTTCTATACCCGTAGGGGGTAACTTCTTGAGCGTGGAGATACCCCGGAGGGGTAGCTGAGGGCGAGGGAGAGGACCACGAGATGACCGCCGATGAGGGACATGTGCACGGCTATACCGCTGAGAAGAGCAGTCATCTGAAGCGGTTGCGGCGGATCGAGGGGCAGGTTCGTGGTCTGCAGCGGATGGTCGAGGAGGACAAGTACTGCATCGACATCCTGACGCAGGTGTCGGCGGCCACTAAGGCGTTGCAGTCTTTCTCGCTGGAGCTGCTCGACGAGCATCTCTCGCACTGCGTGGTCGAGGCCGCGCAGAAGGGCGGCCCCGAGGCCGAGGAGAAGGTCCGCGAGGCCTCCGACGCCATCGCCCGCCTCGTCCGCAGCTGAACCACGCGGCTGAACCGCCTTCGTTCGCAGCTGAAACTCAGCAATCATCCCGTTTCGAGCAAGGAGCTTTGATATGAGCACGACTACGACCTACTCCGTCGCCGGTATGACCTGTGGTCACTGCACTTCGGCTGTCACCGAGGAGCTCAGCAAGCTTGTCGGTGTTCAGGACGTGAAGATCGACCTCGTCGCGGGCGGCACCTCCGCGGTGCACGTGACGAGTGAGTCCGCTCTCGACGACGCCGCCGTACGCGAGGCCGTCGACGAGGCGGGCTACGAACTGGCCGCGTCATGAGCCGGGCCGTCGCGCTCCGGCTCGGCGCGTTCGCCGGTGCGGTGGTGCTGGCCTTCGGGGCGGCGTACGGCATCGGCTCCGCGATCGATCCGATCGCGGCGGCCGAGGACACCTCCGCGGCACCGGCCCACGGAGAGGAGATGGGCGGCATGGAGCAGACTGCAGGCACCTCGGAGCACGGTGGCCACGAGTCGGCCGGGCAGCTGCCCGGATTGGCGGTGTCGGACGCCGGCTACACGTTCGCGCCGGCGAAGACGTCCTTCACCAGCGGTACGAAGAGCGAGTTGCGCTTCACGATCCAAGGACCGGACGGCAAACCGGTCACGAAGTACACGAAGACGCACGAGAAGGACCTGCACCTGATCGTGGTACGCCGGGACCTGTCCGGGTTCCACCACATACACCCCACGCTGGCGGCGGACGGGACGTGGAGCATCCCGTTCACGTTCACCGCCGGCGGGACCTGGCGGCTGTACGCCGACTTCCGGCCGGCCGGCCACGACAGCACGATCACCCTCGGCACGGATGTGAACGTCACCGGACTGTACGTCCCGGTCCCGGTCGCTGAACCGGCGAGTGTCTACAGCTTCGACGGGTACGACGTGACGCTGCAGGGCACCCCGGTCGCCGGTAAGGAGTCGGAGCTGACCTTCACGATCAGCCGGGGCGGCAAGCCCGTCAAGGATCTGCAGCCGTACCTGGGCGCCTTCGGGCACCTGGTCTCGCTGCGCGGCGGGGACCTCGCCTACCTCCACACCCATCCGGCGCAGGAAGCGACGGCGGGGATGAAGGGCGGACCGGGGATCACGTTCGCCACCACGTTCCCGACCGCCAGTACGTACAGCCTGTTCCTGGACTTCCAGCACGCGGGCAAGGTCCACACCGCCGAGTTCACCGTCAAGGTGGGCTCCACGGGGACCGCGATCGTCCCGCCAACCGCCGTACCGACCGCAACGACCGCGACCCAGACCCCTGGGCACGCGGAAACGCCCCACGGCCACTGAGAGGAGGCACTTCATCATGACCAGCACCGAGCCCGGTCAGTCCGTCGAACTCATCATCGGTGGTATGACGTGCGCCTCGTGCGCCGCCCGGGTGGAGAAGAAGCTGAACCGGATGGACGGTGTCACCGCAACCGTCAACTACGCCACTGAAAAGGCGAAGGTGACGTACGCGGACGGCATCTCCACCGAAGACCTGGTCGCCACAGTCGAGAAGACCGGGTACACCGCGAGCCTGCCGACGCCGGCCGTCGAAGCCTCGGCCGACGCACCGGACGAGCTGAAACCCCTGCGGGAGCGGCTGATCGCGAGCATCGCGCTCGCGGTCCCGGTGATCGCCTTCGGGATGATCCCGGCGCTGCAGTTCGAGTCGTGGCAGTGGGCGTCGCTGACGCTGGCGTTCCCGGTGGTGACGTGGGCGGCGTGGCCGTTCCACAAGGCCGCCTGGACCAACCTGCGGCACGGCGCCGCCACGATGGACACGCTGATCTCGCTGGGTGTGGTGAGCGCGTTCCTGTGGTCGCTGTACGCGCTGTTCCTCGGCTCGGCCGGCGAGCCCGGTATGAAGATGCCGTTCACGTTGATCCCGTCCCGCGGCAGTGGCGCGGAGGAGATCTACCTCGAGGTCGCGGCCGGCGTCACGACGTTCATCCTGGCCGGCCGGTACTTCGAGGCTCGGGCGAAGCGCCGCTCGGGGGCCGCGTTGCGGGCCCTGCTCGAACTCGGTGCGAAGGACGTCGCCGTCCTGCGGAACGGGACCGAGACCCGGATCCCGGCCGACCAGCTCGTCGTGGGTGACGAGTTCGTCGTCCGGCCGGGCGAGAAGATCGCCACCGACGGCGTGGTCGTCACCGGCAGCAGCGCGGTCGACGCGTCGATGCTGACCGGCGAGTCCGTGCCGGTCGAGGTGGCTCCCGGTGACGCGGTCGTTGGTGCGACCGTCAATGCGGGTGGCCGGCTGGTGGTGCGGGCGACTCGCGTCGGTTCGGACACGCAGCTGGCGCAGATGGCGCGGCTCGTCGAGGACGCCCAGAACGGGAAGGCCGCCGTACAGCGGCTGGCCGACAAGGTGTCCGGGATCTTCGTTCCGATCGTGATCGGGCTCGCGCTAGCGACGCTAGGTTTCTGGCTGGGCAACGGTTCGCCGTTGGAGGTCGCGTTCACGGCCGCGGTCGCCGTACTGATCATCGCCTGCCCGTGTGCGCTGGGTCTGGCCACGCCGACCGCGTTGATGGTCGGGACGGGTCGGGGCGCGCAGCTGGGCATCCTGATCAAGGGGCCTGAGGTGCTCGAGTCCACGCGGCGGGTCGACACCGTCGTACTGGACAAGACGGGAACCGTCACCACGGGCCGGATGGAGTTGGTCGACGTACTGCTCGCTCCGGATCAGGATCGGGCCGAGGTACTGCGGTTGGCCGGGGCGCTCGAGCACTCGAGTGAGCACCCGATCGCGCAGGCCGTGGCGCGAGCCGCCCTGGAGGCCGGGAAGCTGCCCGAGGTCGAGGACTTCGGGAACGTCGAAGGCCTTGGTGTGCAGGGGATCGTCGATGGGCACGCCGTACTCGTCGGGCGGACGCGGTTGCTGGAGGAGTGGAGCCAGTACCTGCCGGAGGAGCTCGCGCATGCGAAGGAGCACGCCGAGGCTGAGGGCAGTACGGCGGTTGCGGTCGGTTGGGACGGGCAGGCACGAGCTGTGCTGGTCGTCGCGGACACCGTGAAGCCGACGTCTGTGCGAGGCGATCAAGGACCTCAAGGCTCTTGGACTGCGACCGGTGCTGCTGACTGGTGACAACGAGGCGGTCGCGACGAAGGTGGCCGCTGAGGTCGGCATCGACGAGGTGATCGCCGAGGTCCTGCCTGCAGGCAAGGTCGACGCGGTGAAGAAGCTGCAGGACGAGGGGCGCGTGGTCGCGATGGTCGGCGACGGCGTCAACGACGCGGCCGCCCTCGCTCAGGCCGACCTCGGGCTGAGCATGGGCACGGGCACCGACGTGGCGATCGAGGCGAGTGACCTGACCCTGGTGCGCGGCGACCTGCGCGCTGCCGCGGACGCCATCCGCCTCTCCCGCAGCACCCTCCGCACAATCAAGGGCAACCTCTTCTGGGCCTTCGCCTACAACGTAGCCGCCCTCCCACTGGCCGCCGCCGGCCTACTGAACCCCATGCTCGCCGGCGCGGCCATGGCCTTCAGCTCAGTCTTCGTAGTCTCAAACAGCCTGCGACTCCGGAGATTCCGCCCGCTTAGCTGACGTTTGGTGGGGGCCTTGCACAGGTTATTGCCTGTGCAGGGCCCCCACTTCCTGTTCACCGCACCCAGAGCGTGGCGTCTGGGGGGAGGGCACCGTCGTCGAGCGGGATGCTGGAGATCAGTACCTCGCTGTGGGGTGGGAGGGGTATGGCGGTGGAGCTTAGGTTGGTGATGCAGGTCAGGGTCTCGCGGTGGAACGTGAGGACGTTTGGTGGGGAGTCGCGCCAGGTCAGGGTGCCGTCGCCTAGGAGGGTGCGGCGTAGGTGGAGGCCGGTGCGGTAGAGGGTGAGCATGGAGTTCTGGTCGTCGTACTGGGACTCGACGGTGAGGTTCTTCCAGTCAGGTGGTTGCGGGAGCCACGGCGTACCGGTGCCGAACCCGAACGGTGGCTCCTTGCCGGACCACGGTAGGGGTACGCGGCAACCATCTCGGCCGCGGTCGGCGCCCTTCGAGCGGGTGAAGATCGGGTCCTGCAGCAGTTCGTCGGGCAGATCCTCCACCTCGGGGAGTCCGAGTTCCTCGCCCTGGTAGACGTACAGACCACCTGGCAGCGCCATCGCCAACAGCGCCGCGGCCCGCGCACGACGTTCGCCGAGCACCAGATCGGTCCGCATCCCGTGCTTGCGGTCCTGGTGCGAGAACGACGTGTCCGCGCGCCCGTACTTCGTCACCGGTCTCGTGACGTCGTGGTTCGACAGGACCCAGGTCGGCGGTGCGCCGATCGGGACATGGGTGGAGAGCGTGAGGTCGATCGACGCCTTCAGTTCCGCGGCTTCCCAAGGGCGGGACAGGAAGTCGAAGTTGAACGCGGTCTGCATCTCGTCCGGCCGCAGGTACAGCGCGAACCGTTCCTGGTCCGGCATCCACATCTCGCCGACGAAGAACCGGCCGTCGTAGGAGTCGGAGATCCGCCGCCAGCCGCGGTACACCTCGTGCACCTCGTCGTGATCGGTGTACGACTCCTCGGCACTGTCCAGGTCCTTGAACAGTACGGCGGCGCTGTCGATCCGGATCCCGTCGACGCCGCGATCCAGCCAGAACCGCAGGATGTCGTGGAACTCCTCGACGACCTCGGGGTTGCGCCAGTTGAAGTCGGGCTGCTCCGGGGCGAACAAGTGCAGGTACCACTCGCCGTCCTCGACCTGGGACCAGGCCGCACCGTTGAAGATCGACTGCCAATCATTGGGAGGACCATCGTTAAGGCCGGGACGGAACAGGAACCGCTCACGCTCGGGTGATCCCGGGCCGGCCCGCAACGCCTGAACGAACCAGTCCTGTTGGTCGGACCCATGATTCGGCACGATGTCGATGATCGTCCGGATGTTCAGGGCGTGCGCCTCCGCGATGTACGCCTCCGCCTCGGCGAGGGTGCCGAACGCCGGGTCGATCGCGCGGTAGTCGGCGACGTCGTACCCGCCGTCGGCCATCGGGGACGGGTACCACGGGTTCAGCCAGATCGCGTCGATCCCGAGCTCCGCCAGGTATGGCAGCTTCGCGCGCAGACCGGCCAGGTCACCGATCCCGTCGTCGTTGCCGTCCGCGAAACTCCGCAGGTACACCTGGTAGATCGCAGCTCCACGCCACCATTCGTCGGCCATCGAATCTCCTAACCTTTCAGGCTTCCGGCCGTGAGCCCGGCCATGATGCTGCGCTGGAACACGAAGAACACGAGGATCGTGGGCAGGCTGGCGATCACGAGCGAGGCGATCAGCACGTTCTGCGGCATCTGGGCGGACAGCGACGCGATGCCGACGCTGATCGACATCTTGTCCGTCTCCGGCAGCACCAGCAGCGGCCAGACGAAGTCCTTCCACACCGTGACCACGGACAGGATCGACACGACGCCGATGATCGGCCGGGACACCGGCAGCACGATCGACCAGAGGATCCGCAGCGGTGACGCACCGTCGATCTCGGCCGCTTCGAGGAGCTCGCGAGGGATCGAGTCGAAGAACCGCTTGAGCAGGAACACGAAGAACCCGTTCGCTGCCGCCGGCAACCAGATCGCCCACGGCGTGTTCAGCAGATCCAGGTGCAGGATCGGCAGATCCTTCGCCACCAGGTACGTCGGCAGCAGCAGGACCATCGGCGGGATCATCAACGTCGCCAGCATCGCGCCGAGGACGAGCTTCCCGAGGACCGGCCGCAGCTTCGACAGCGCGTACGCCGCGGACACGTCGACCGCCAGCGTCAACAGCCAGGCGCCACCGGCGTACACGACGGTGTTCTTGAGGAACACGCCCAACTGGAGCTGGTCCCAGGCTTCTTTGTAGACGCTGAAGTCGACCGACTTCGGGAAGAAGCTGGGTGGGATCTGCGCGAGCTCGTCGGGCGACTTGAGCGCGCCGCTCACCATCCAGTAGAAGGGGAAGACGAACGCGCCGGTGAAGCCGACGACCGTGACCGTCAGGATCGTCCAGTAGATGATCCGGCCGCGCGGGGTGCGGAGCGCGAGGGGTGACACCAGGGTTCTCATCGCTCGGCCTCCTCGCGGGACACACGCAGGTAGATCGTGGAGAAGACCAGCAGGACGACCATCAGCATCAGGCCGAGAGCGGAGCCACCGCCGAAGTCACCGAAGTTGAACGCGTACTGGTACATCAGGTACGCGACGGTGACGGTCGCGTTCTCCGGACCGCCGCCGGTCAGCAGGTACGGCTCGATGAAGACCTGCATGGTGGCGACGACCTGCAGGAGCAGCATCACCAGCAGGATCAGCTTGGTCTGCGGGATCGTCACGTGCCAGACCCGCCTCAGCAGGCCGGCTCCGTCGAGCTCCGCCGACTCGTACAGGTCGCCGGGGATGCTCTGCAGCGCGGCGAGGTAGATCAGCGTGCCGGTGCCGAGGTTCATCCAGGTCGACACGATCACCAGGCTGACGAGCGCCGTACTCGTGGAATCCAGCCAGCTCAACGGCGGGAGATGCATCGCGTCGAGCGCCTGGTTGAACAGGCCGGCTCCGGGGTCGTAGAACCATTTGAAGAGCAGTACGGCGACCGCGGGCGGGAGCATCACGGGCAGGTAGACGACGAACCGCAGGTACGCCTTCGCGTGCTTGAGTTCGTTGAGCACCACGGCCAGCACGAACGGCACGGCGTACCCGATCACCAGTGCCAGCCCGCTGAACGCCGCGGTGTTCAGCCACGCGGACCGGAACGCCGGGTCCGCGATCACCGTGCGGAAGTTGTCGAACCCGACCCACTCCCCCGGGTCGACGAAGTTGTTCTGCTGGAAGCTCAGCACGATCTCCCGGATCATCGGATACCAGGAGAACAACGCGAAACAGATCAATGCACCACACAAGAACCCGTACGCGGTGAGATTACGCCCCACCGCCCTCCGCAGAGCTGCCGTGGTGTCGGGGATGAGGAGCTCGCAGGCCGCCGCCCTGGCTGCGCAGCCCCGACCCACCCGCCGCCCGCGGGACGGCGGACCGCGCTGCTTGTCGTGTCACCGCCATTACGTGTTCTTCGCCAGGATCTTGTTCGCCTTGCCTTCCGCGTCGCTCAGCAGCTTGTCGATGTCGGCGTCCTTGCGGGTCAGTACCGCGGACATCGCCACGTCGAGGACGGCGTACAGCTCCTGCGCCTTCGGGGGTTCGAGCTTGTTGGTGATGTTGCCCTGGGCAGCTGACGTACGGCGTGAAGTTGTCGACCGGGACCGTCGCGTACTGCTTGCGCAGCGCGTTGATCTCGCTGCCCGGGGCGCTGGTCCCGTACAGGTCCGGGATCGGCAGACCGACCGGCCGGCCCTGCTCCTTCGACCGCGCGTAGTTGAACTGGCCCTGGCCCGGCGTCAGCTCGTGGAACTCGAGCCACAGCAGGCCCGCCTTGATCTTCTCCGGCGACGCCTTCGGGTTGAACATGTACCCGTCGCCGCCACTCAGCGACGACTTCCCGCTCGACTCCGGTACGGCGGTGACGCCGTAGTCGTCGAACTTGCCCTTGAAGTCGTTGTTCACCGACTGCACGACGTCCGGCGCACCGATCATCATGCCGAGCTTGCCGCCGCCCATCATGCGCATCAGGTCCTCCCACTGCAGCAGCTGCTTGCTGCCCATGGAGTTGTCGTCCCAGCGCATCTTCTTCAGGGTCTCGAGGACCGCCTTGCCCTCGTCGCTCTTGAACGCCGCGGTCTTCCCGTCGTCGCTGACCATCGACCCGCCGCGCGCGTACAGCTCCGCGGCGAAGTGCCAGCCCCCGGTGTTGCCGGCCGAGTACTCACCGAAGCCGACGTACCCCGGACCGATCGCGGCGATCTTCTTCGCGGCCGCCCGGACCTCGTCCCAGGTCTTCGGCGGGTTGGCCGGGTCGAGACCGGCCTGGGTGAACAGCTTCCGGTTGTAGACCAGGCCCATGTTGTAGTTGTTCCGCGGCAGGCCGTACGTCTGGTCGCCGTCCTTGAAGACGCTCATCACGTCCTTGCGCAGGTCGTTCACCGGCTTCACGCTGCCGACGTACTGGCTGATGTCCGCGGCCTGCTTCTTCTCGATGATCTTCCGTACGTCGGTGTAGTAGACGTAGAAGACGTCTTCCTGCGTCCCGCCGGCCAGCTTCGCCTGGAAGGTGTCCGGGTTGATGCAGGGGAACGCGTCCTTGCCCTCGACCGTGATGTTCGGGTGCGCCTTCTGGAACGCGGCGACGTCGGCCTCCCAGGCCTCGCGTTCCTTCGGATTGCTCTTCGGCGGCTCGCAGCCGACCGTGATCGTCACCGGACCGTCGGCCGCCCCCGCCGACTTCTTGTCGTCCGATCCGCAGGACGCGGCCACCAGCCCGAGTCCCATCACCAGCAGCAGGCTGAGCCCGCGGCGCGTTGTGGTCATCTCCACCCTCTCCCTTGACTCGTGCCGACACCGTAGGGAACTGGACGCACGAACGCAATACTTCGATCTGAGCATTGCAAAAACATGACTGTATGTGGGAGATTGCCTGCCGTCGGACAAACGCCAGCAGCCGCCGACCTCATCGGTCGGCGGCTGCGTGGTGGTGCGTCAGCTAGATGCGGGCTCGCGCGGTGGAGGCGCGGACGACGAGTTCGGGCTCGAAGAGGAGCTCGTCGGCGGGGACGGCGGCGCGTTCGATCAGGGCGACCAGCATGTCGACGGCGGCGCGGCCCATCGCGTCGATCGGCTGCCGGACGGTGGTCAGCGGCGGGTCGGTGCAGTTCATCATCGCGGAGTCGTCGTACCCGATCACCGAGACGTCGTCGGGGACCCTCAGTCCGGCCCGGCGTACGGCGCGGATGGCACCGAGGGCGAGGATGTCGCTGGCGCAGACGATGCCGGTGACGCCGGCGTTGACCAGCTTGGTCGCGGCCGCGTGACCGCCCTCGAGCGAGAACATCGTGTGCTCGACCAGCGCCGGATCCGCCTCCTCCGCGACCAGGAACGCCTCCAGTTTCCGCCGTGACGGGATGTGGTCGCGCGGGCCGAGAACCATCCCGATCCGCCGGTGGCCAAGGGCGCGCAGGTGGCCGATCGCCATCTCCGCGGCGACGTAGTCGTCCGACGAGACCTGCGGGAAGCCGAGGTGATCGACGGCCGCGTTGACCAGTACGGTCGGCAGCTTGCGCTCCTGGATCAACTCGTAGTGCCCGTGCGGCGCGTCCGCCTGCGCGTAGAACCCGCCGGCGAACACGACCCCGGACACCTGCTGCTGGAGGAGCAGATCCACGTAGTCGGCCTCGGACACGCCGCCGACCGTCCGGGTGCAGAGCAACGACGTGAAACCTTGCTGCGCGAGCGCCCCGCCGACGACCTCGGCGAACGCCGGGAAGATCGGGTTCTGCAACTCGGGCAGGACCAGCCCGACCAGCCGGGCGCGATCACCCCGGAGCTGCGTGGGCCGCTCGTACCCGAGCACGTCGAGCGCGGTCAGGACTGCTTCCCGGGTAGCCTCGGACACGCCGGGCTTCCCGTTCAGGACCCGGCTCACGGTCGCTTCGCTGACGCCGACCTTCTTGGCCACCTCTGCAAGTCGTCGTGTCATGACGCAAACTCTACGCCTATTCACGCAAGAATTTGCAAGCACTTGCGTACCTCGCTGAACTCTCAGGATTCCTGACACACTGGGAGCCGTGCCTCGATTCGTCGCCACCCGCCCGGACACCGGTCTGCTGTCGCTCCCGTGGGATGTCCCGCTGGAGGACTGGCCCGAAGACCAGCTCGTCGCGCTGCCGCGCGGTATCTCGCGGCACGTGGTCCGCTTCGTCCGGGTCAACGGCAGTGTGTACGCGATCAAGGAGGTGCTCGAGCACCTCGCGATGCACGAGTACCGCCTGCTCCGCGACCTCGAACGGCTGGAGGCGCCGTCCGTCGAACCCGTCGGCGTGATCACCGACCGGGTCGACCGCAACGGTGAACCGATCGACTCGATCCTGATCACCCGGCACCTGCAGTTCTCGCTGCCGTACCGGGCGCTGTTCTCCAGCACGCTGCGCCCCGACACCTTCAACCGGCTGATCGACGCCCTGGTCGCGTTGATCGTCCGGCTGCACCTGCTCGGCTTCTTCTGGGGCGACTGCTCGCTGTCGAACACCCTGTTCCGGCGCGACGCCGGCGCGTTCGCGGCGTACCTGGTGGACGCCGAGACCGGTGAGCTGCACCAGGACATCTCCGACGGCCAGCGGGCGCACGACCTCTACACCGCGGAGATCAACCTGTTCGGCGAGCTCCTCGACCTGCAGGAAGGCGGTCTGCTCGACGAGTCGATCGACCCGCAGGAGACGGTCGAGTCGATCCAGAAGCGGTACGAGGCGCTGTGGGCCGAGCTGACCGCGCCGGAGGAGTTCGCGAACGACGAGATGCACCGGCTGGACTCGCGGATCCGGCGGCTGAACGAACTCGGCTTCGACGTCGCCGAGATCGACATCATCACCGACTGGGACGGCAGCCAGGTCCGGATCCAGCCGAAGGTCGTCGACGCCGGGCACCACTCGCGGCGGCTGCTCCGGCTGACCGGGCTGGACGTCGAGGAGAACCAGGCCCGCCGGCTGCTGAACGACCTCGACTCGTTCGCCGCCTCGACCGACCAGCAGAACGAGGACGAGGAGATCGTCGCCCACCAGTGGCTGACCGAGGTCTTCGAACCCGTCGTCCGCTCGGTCCCTCGCGACCTGAAGCGCAAACTCGAGCCCGCCGAGGTCTTCCACGAGGTCCTCGAACACCGCTGGTTCCTGTCCGAGCAGGCCGGCCACGAGGTCGACACGATGGAAGCGGCCCGCTCGTACGTCGACGAAGTACTGGCCGCGAAGCCGGACGAGAAACTGGCACTGCCGACGCCGACGCTTCCGGAACCTGACTAGATCCCTGCAACGTTCCGGGGCTCGCCGGCGTGATGTGGGTGGGAGGTGCCGGATGGAGACGCCGGAGTTCGACGAGTGGGTGGCGCAGCGGGGGGCCGCGCTGTTGCGGTTCGCCTACCTGCTCACCCGCGACCACGCGCGCGCCGAGGAGGCCGTGCAGGACGCGCTGATCGCTGCCTACTCACGGTGGTCCCGGATCTGCCGTGGTCAGGATCCGGAGGCGTACGTCCGGCGTTCGATCGTGAACGCCGACATCTCCCGCTGGCGCCGCTTCCTCCGCCGCGAGACCCCGACCGCGGACCTGCCGCCTTCCGGCTCCGGTCCAGATCATGCGGAGACACAGGCAGAGCAGGACGCCGTCTGGACGCTGTGCGCGACCCTGCCTACGAAACAACGGGCCGCCGTCGTACTGCGGTACTACGAGGATCTTCCGGACGCCGACATCGCCGAAGATCCTCGGCTGCTCGCCGGCCACGGTCCGCTCGCAGATCCATCGTGCGCTGGCATCGCTGCGCACCACCATCGGAACCGAGGAGGTCAAGCGCTGATGGACGCATCCGAGAAGCTGATCGCGGACACCCTGTCGAAGCACGCGGCCGACGCACCTGCCGACGACCACCTCCTGTCCGTGGTCCACGCCCGCCTGCGCCGTCGCCGTACCGGTCGCTCGATCGGCGCTGTCGTCGTCGCCGCGGCGGTCGTCGCCACGGCTGTCACCGTGTCGCACTCCCTCACCACCGAGACGCGGACCGACCCGCAGGTCAGCCGGCCGGGACCGGCAGACCCCGGATGGCGGTGGGAGTCGTACAAGACAGTGCAGGTCCAGGTCCCGTCGAGCTGGACGCAGTACATCTCCGGCCCGGCACCGTGTACGACCTTCGCGAACTCGGCCGTCCCCTCGGTCGGACGGCTGAATGGCTGGCTCGGCAAGAACTGGTACACCTGCGGCGACGCCGTACTGCCGCTGAACAGACGGCAGCCGTACCTCTGGTTCGACGACGTCCAGGCGCCCGGGACCAAGCAGTACGACGGCGGCTGGACCGAGGAGACGCGCTTGGTCGGCGGCACGAAGATCAGCGTTCTGACCCAGGACGACGCACTCCGTCGCCGCATCCTCGAGTCGGCCCGTCCGATCACCGGCACCGACTACTACGGTTGTGCGCCGACGGACCTCGGACCGCAGGGCACAGGTCTGGATGCGAAGGATCAGATCACCTCTGCCGACGTCTGTGAGTACTGGCAGTGGCTCGCTGGTCTCTGGATCCCAGCTCGGCGCCGGGACCGCGACCGCGTTCGCGCAGCGAGTCAACGCCTCACCGGAAGGTCCACAATCAGCCCGCGCCGAGGGGTGCGGCAACATCGACCAGCGCACGTACGTCGTCACCCTGCACGGCCGCGCCAAGTCCTATCCGGTCTGGATCATCGCCGACTACTGCATCGTGGACCACACCTTCTCCGACCGACGACGGCACCACCCAGCGCCGCGCCGACGGCAGCACCCTCGGCCTGCTCCAGCAAGGCGTCCACAAACCCCACCAGCCCAGCGACCTCTTCGACCCGGTCAGCCCCATCACCCCGCCAAACCGCTGAACTCAGGACATCCCCGGGCTGGCGATGGGAAGGCCGATCGCCTTGGCCGTCGCCAGCAGCCGCCGGTCATAGCTGACGAACGCGGTGTTTTGATCCGGATCAGCCCTTGTCCACAGGGCTATTGCGGCTGATAGACCCGGACGTAGTCGACGTCGAAGGAGTTCGGGAACGGGGTCGTGGCGTCTGGTGGGCCGCCGCGGTCGGTGTTCGCCCAGGTGCCGCTGTTGAGGACGACGTACATCGGCTTGTCGGGGACCTGGGCGCCGGTGATGCTCGAGGTCGGTTTGCCGTCGACGGTGAAAGTGATGCGGCCGGGTGACCACAGCACGCCGTACCTGTGCCAACCGGTCGTGGGATTGAGCCCGGTCGCCCAATGGCTGTCCCAGCGGACGTCCGGCCAGGTGCCCGACGCGAGTCCGCTGTGCATGCTCTCGATGCTCCCGAACCATTCGGCGACGTCGATCTCCGGCGGCCAGCTGCGGTCCTGCGGAATCAGCCAGAACGCCGGCCACAACCCCTTGCCGGCCGGGAACTTCGCGCAGATCTCCCAGTACCCGTAGGTCTGGAAGAACTTGTCGTGCGAGGAGATGAAACCCTCGGTGTACTGATAGGTCCCGGCCGGGTCCGTGCCGACCACCGGCTTGTTGTCCGTCACCAGCCGCAACTTCCCATCGGACAGCACAACGTTCTCGTCGACGGCATAACTCCCGTACGACGTGTTGTGGTAGTGCCCACCCGCCCGTCCGGGGAAGTCCATCACCGTGCTCCACGACCGCCGGTCCAACGCGCGCCCGCCGAACTCGTCGTGCCAACTCAACCGCATCCCAGCAGGTTGCTGCGGCGCGGACGTACACGTGGGACTCGCCGCCTGTGCCTGGGTGGGGACGTTCGTGAGGCTTGCCGTGAGCAACAGCACGGCAGCGCCGAGGACTCGTAGTCTCATCATTTGATCCCTGACGTCGAGAAGCCGCTGACGAAGCGGCGTTGCATGAAGAGGAAGAGGACCAGGACGGGGAGGACGTACATCACGGCGCCGGCGGCGACCAGGTTGTTCATCGGGAGGCCCTTGTCGTTGACGTAGCCGGTTGCCATCGCCACGGCCAGGGTCGTGCTGTCCTGGCTGAGGAACATGGCCGGGCCGACGAAGTCGCCCCAGGCGTGCGTGAAGGAGAGGATCACGCTGGCGGCGATCACCGGCCAGGACTGTGGCAGGAAGATCCGCCAGAAGATCCCGACGTACCCGCAGCCGTCGATGATCGCGGCCTCCTCCATCTCCCGCGGGATGCCGGCGAAGAACTGCCGGAACAGGAAGATCAGGAACGCGCTGCCACCCAGCCCCCACGCGACCCACGGCCAGTACGTGTTGACCATGTGCAGCTTCGCGAAGATCAGGTACGTCGGAACGAGCGTGACGATCCCCGGCAACATCATCGTGGCCAGCAGCACCACGAACAGCTGCTTCTTGCCGGGCGCCGTCAGCCGCGCGAACCCGAATCCGACCCACGCCGAGCTCAGCGTGGTCAACGTCGTACTGATGAACGCGATGGTCAGCGAGTTCTGCGCGGCGCCGAGGAAGTTCACGCTGGTGATCGCCTCGGTGTAGTTCGCGAACCGCGGCTGCGACGGCCACCAGGTCGGCGGGAACGACGCCATCTCGGCCGACGACTTCAGCGAGCTCGACACCAGCCACAGGATCGGGCTGATCATCACCAGGACGACAGCCAGCAGCACAAGGGACAGGGCCCACCGGTAGGTCCGCGTCATTTCGCCCCTTCCGGTTCGACGGTGTAGAAGACGGTCCGGGCGCTCACCTTGATGATCAGCAGGGTGACGAGCAGGATCACCGCGAACAGCAGCCACAACATCGCCGACGCGTAGCCGAACCGGGACGCGCTGAAGTACTGGGCGAAGACGTGGATCATGTACAGGTAGTTGCCCTGAGGCACCGACCCGGCGCCACTCAGCGAACCCGACGACAACAGCAACGGCGCGAACGACTGCAGCGAGCCGATCATGCCGGTGATGACCTGGAACAGGATCACCGGCGACAGCAGCGGGATGGTGATCCTGGTGAATGACTGCCAGTACGACGCCCCGTCGACCTGCGCCGCCTCGAGCAGCTCCCGTGGGATGTCCTGCAGCCCGGCCAGCGAGATGATCATCGATCCGCCGCAGCCCCACAGCACCAGGGCGTACAGCACGTAGCGGGCGTTCGGATCGACCAGCCAGGTGATCGGGTTCGCGCCGAGGGTGCTCAGGATGCCGTTCGCCGCGCCGGCGTCGCGGTCGAAGATCAGCCGGAACGTCAGCGCCGCTCCGACCGGCGGCACCACGGCCGGCAGATAGATCAGCGCCCGGTACAACCCCCGCGCCCGGATCGGCTGGTTCACCATCACCGCGAGCAGCGAGCCCGGCGAGGATCGACAACGGCACGGTGACGAGTGCGAACATGCCGGTCTTGGCGAGCGAACTCAGGGTCAGCGGGTCGTGGAAGATGTCGACGTAGTTCTGGAAGCCGACGAAGTGCGTCCTGGGCGACAGGCCGTCGGAGTCCGTCAGGCTGAGCCAGAACGCGTACCCGAGCGGGAACACGGTCAGGCCGATGAACCCGAGGACCCACGGCGCGACGAACAGGTAGAAGGTGCGCGCCTTGCGCAGCGTCGGCGGTTTCTTCTTCCGGTCCGGGCGTTCCACCGCGGCCTCCGCGACGGTGGAACGCCGTACGTCGGTCAAAGCGGAGCTCACCGCAACCGCTTCTTTCCGTCCGCGAGCTGCGCGTTGATCTGCGAGTTCAGTGTGTCGGCGAACTGGCCGGCCGTCATCGTGCCCTTGATTGCCTTGGGCAACTCACGGGTGATGATCGCGTTGATCGCGTCCTGCCGGACGTACGGCGTGGAGGACGTGACCGAGAAATGCTGCTGCTCCGCCATCTGCACCTCGTAGGCCTGCTTCTGGTACGGCAGCTTCTGCGGCATCAGCTTCTGCAGCGACTTGAGCGGTGGAATGCCCCAGCCGCCGGTCGCCCGCGCCTTCGCGGGATCGCCGGCCAGGAACCACTCCATCACCGCCCAGGCGGCGTCCTTGTTCTTGCTCGCCTTGGGCATCCACAGGCCGGTCGCGCCGAAGCACGGGCTGACCCGCTCAGCCGGTGTCGAACTGCGGCGCCGGCGCGAAGCCCGCGACCTTGGCGGACTTGGGGTCGCCGGCGAACAGGCCGCCGAGCCAGTAGCCGCTGAGCGTGGTCGCCATCCGGCCGGCCTGGAAGGTCGGGCCGTCCCAGCCGTTCGGATCGGGGTTGAGCACGGTCGGCCCGATCCCCGCCTTCGCGTAGTCCAGGTACCAGGTGAGGGCGCGCTGCGCCTCCGAGCTGCTGAAGTCGACCGAGGCCAGGTCGTCGGACGTCAGCTTCCCTCCGGCCAGGTCGGTCAGCCAGGTCAGCTGCGTGAACAGGCCCAGCCCGTTCGGGTTCAGGCCGTAGACGCTGACCTTGGCGCCCTGCCGCTTCACCAGCCGCTTGCCCTCGTCGAGCAGTTCGTCGAGCAGCAGCGGTGTCGTCGCACTCGGATGGGTCACCTTCGCCGCGTCGTACAGCGCGCTGTTGAACCAGATCGTGCAGTCCTGCGAGTAGTCCTTCGCGAAGCCGTACCGCGGGCCGCTCCCCTGCTTCTCACCGTCGTACCGCCAGAGGTCGTTGACCGGGTCGATGTCGTCGGCCTTGATCAGCGTGCTCTTCGCGAAGTACGGATCCAGGTTCTCCGCCACCTGCCTGGCCACCAGGTACGGCGTGTCCGTCGCGCCCATGCCCCGGACCACGTCCGGCGGGTTGCCGCTGGCAAGCATCGCGGTCAGCTTGGTCAGGTCGTACTCGACGGTCTTCACGGTGAGACCGAGCGCCTGCGCGGCCGCCTTGGCCTCCTTCGGGCCGAACTCGCCCGACTGCGACATGACGGTCACAGTGCCCTTGGCGGCCGAGCCCGTGCCAGGCGCGGCAGCCGGGGTGTTCGTGGAGGACGCGGGTGAGCAGCCCACCGCCAGCGCACCGCCGGCGGCCGCGCTGCCGAGCGCCAGGAACCGGCGGCGGGAGAGCCCTGCGTTCGTTGTGGTCATGGCCAGCCTCTCAATCGGATGTCTCGGGGTCGAACAGCCGGCAGACCGGGCCGGAGGAGGGGCCGGCCCGGTCCGCCAGGGCTTCGCTGTCGTCTTCGGGTCGGTAGCCCAGCTCGTGCCGGGCGGAGGTGGTGTCCCAGTAGTTGCGGGTGTTCGCGGACACGCCGAAATGCACGCCGTACCGCTCCCGTGCCTGCAGGGCGGCGAGCATCAGCCGGCCGGCGTCGTCGTCGGACAGCCACTGCCCGAGGTAGCGGCGTTCGCTCGGCGGCCAACCGGTCAGGCCGAGACGCAGACAGGTGACCGACGCGCCGGTGCGCTCGGCATGCGTCCGGCCGAGCGCCTCCAGGACGACCTTGCCCAGTCCGTACGGACAGCACGGGCGCGGGTCGAGCCGTGGATCGACAGGCCGGTACTGCGGCCGGTTGTACTCACCCAGCGCGTGCAGCGAACTGGCCAGCACCAGCTTCGGTACGGCGTGCGCCGCAGCAGCCTCGAGTACGACCTGGGTCGTCCACACATTGGCGGCGTACACGCTGTCCCATGTCTGCCAGGGACTGCTGTTTGCCGCCAGGTGCAGGACGGCGTCCGCTCCGGCCAAGGCGTCGCGGGCCTCCTCGGGATCGCTGAGATCGGCCTGCACCAGCCCGGCGGTTCGCTGCGTCGGTACGGCGCTGTCGATCAGCCGCACCCGGTAGTGCTTGCGCAACCACGGCAGCACCACCGTGGCGACGCGCCCCAGTCCGCCGGTCACCACCACCAGCGGAGCGTTGTCCAGCTCAGCGTCCATGTCGTTCGTCCGGTCGCCGGGCCCGGGGTGATCCCCGGGCTGTGGCAGGAATTGTTCGAGCACTTCGCGGTTTGTGTCAAGAGTGTGAACGCAGTTTGTCAGTTTTGTTGACGGCGGTTGGGAGTTCGTCAATACTTTTCGTCGTGGCTGCCAAGGACACCGGATCTCTGCGAGCGCTGCGGCGCACCAACTCCGAACGGATGCTGTCCGCGCTCATGGAGCACGGGGCGCTGCACCGGGCGGAGCTGGCGCGGATCTGCGGTGTGTCCCGGACGACGGTGTCGACGATCGTGGCCGACCTGATCACCGGCGGCGTCGTGCTCGAAGTGGTCGGCGACCAGGTCGCGCGGGCCGGGATCGACGCGTCCGAGGTCGACGGCCGGGCCCGCGGCTTCCTGCGGGCCAACCCGGCGGCCGGCGCGGCTGCCGGTCTCGACTTCACGCTCGAGCGCGTCTGGTGCCACCTCACCGACCTGTCCGGCGGGACGCTGGCCAGCGACGGGGTCAGCGTGGGTCGGGACACCCCCTGGCAGGAGCGGCTCGCGTCCGCGCTCGAGCTGCTCGACGGCCTGCTGGAGCAGACCGGTCGCGGTCGCGACAACCTGGTCGGCATCGCGATCGGCGTGCCCGGACCGCTCGACCTGCAGACCGGTGTGGTCGGTCCGTCGCTGCCGGGACAGGCCTGGGCCGGGGTGAACGTCGCGGCGGAGTTCGGCCGGCGTCTCGACGTACCGGTGCTGGTGGAAAACAACACGCGGCTGGAGGCGGTGGCCGAGTTCACGTGGGGCGCGGGGCGGGACCTCCGCGACGTGCTGTATCTCGGGTTGTCGACCGGGATCGGGTCCGGACTGCTTGTCGACGGCAACCTTCATCACGGCGGCGCGCGCGGTGGCGGCGGCGAGATCGGCCACCTGTCGGCGGACACGAACGGCGAGCCCTGTCCGTGCGGGAATCGCGGCTGCCTGGTGCAGTACGCGTCACTGCAGGCCGTACTCGCGGCCCTCGCGCCGGTGCTCAGTGAGGACGCCGGCCTCGACGAGCTGCTCGCAGCCGCCGCCGAAGGTCAGCCGGAAACCGTGCAGGTACTGCGTGAAGCCGGTGAGTCGACCGGCCGGGTGCTCGCGAACATCTGCAACCTGCTGAACCCGGAGCGGATCATCGTCGGCGGCGAGCTCGCGCGAGCCGGCGATCTGATCCTGGATCCGATCCGCGCCACCCTGCGCCGTACGGCGATGTCACTGACCCGCGACGTCGACGTCGTCGCGGCCGAGCTCGACCTCGGAGCCCGCGCCGGTGCGTCCGGCGCCGCCGCCCTGGTGCTCCGTCAGACCGACCAACTGGTCGCCGCGCTTCTGTCCGCTCCTGACCGGCAACCTAGTGAGGCAGTGTGAAGATCGTCGGATACGAGACGTTCCTGGTGGCGCCGCGGTGGCAGTTCCTGCGGATCGACACCGACGAAGGGATCAGCGGGTGGGGTGAGCCGATCGTCGAAGGACGTGCTGAGGCGGTCCAGGGCGCGGTCGGGGCCCTGATGGAGTACCTGGTCGGCGCGGATCCGCTGCGGATCGAGGAGCACTGGCAGGTGATGGCGAAGGGCGGCTTCTATCGCGGCGGTCCGGTGCTGTCGAGTGCTCTGGCTGGGATCGACCAGGCGCTGTGGGACATCAAGGGTCGCTACCACGAGGTCCCTGTGCACGAACTGCTCGGCGGACCGGTCCGGGAGCGGGCGCGCGTCTACACCTGGGTCCACGGCCGCGATAACGCGCAGCTCGTCGACGAGGCCAAAGCCAAGGTGGAGAAGGGATTCACGGCCCTCAAGCTCAACCTGTCCGAGGCGCTGCCCCCGATCCCGTCGCCCGCTCAGCTCCGGGCCGCGGTGAGTCGCGTCGAGGCGCTGCGCGATGCGCTCGGCGACGGCGTCGACATCGCACTCGATTTCCACGGCCGGTTCAGTACGGCGGCGACGCGGCAGATCCTGCCCCTGCTCGAGCCGCTGCTGCCGATGTTCGTCGAGGAGCCGGTGCTGCCCGAGTTCGCCCGCGACCTGCGCCGGATCACCGAATCGACCAGCATCCCGATCGCGACCGGCGAGCGGCTGTTCTCCCGCTGGGACTTCCGCGACGTGCTGACCACCGGCATCGCGGTCGCCCAGCCGGACATCTCGCACGCCGGCGGCATCTCCGAAGTGCGCCGGATCGCCGCGATGGCCGAGGCGTACGACGTGAGCGTCGCGCCGCACTGCCCGCTCGGGCCGATCACGCTGGCCGCGAGCCTCCAACTCGACTTCGCGATCCCGAACTTCCTGATCCAGGAGCAGAGCCTCGGCATCGAGTACGGCGGCGGCAACGCGCTGCTCGACTACCTGGTGGACCCGGACGTGTTCGCGTTCACCGACGGGCATGTGCAACGCCCGACCGGCCCCGGCCTGGGCATCCAGGTCAACGAGGACGTCGTACGGGCTGCGGCCGCCGAGCCGCACCGCTGGCGGTCACCCGTGCTGCGGCACGACGACGGTTCCTTCGCGGAATGGTGAGCGCGCCGACCCCGCCGATGGGGTGGAACAGCTGGGACTGCTTCGGTACGACGGTCACCGAGGCCGAGGTGCTCGCGAACGCGCAGGTGATGCACGACCAGTTGCTGCCGTTCGGGTGGGACACCGTGGTCGTGGACATCGCCTGGTACGACCCGACCGCCCGATCGCACGGCTACAACGAGAACGCGCCGGTCGTCCTGGACGACTACGGCCGTCAACTGCCGGCGCCGCTGCGGTTCCCCTCAGCCGCGGACGGCGCCGGCTTCGGGCCGTTGGCCGCGAAGGTGCATGAGCTCGGGCTGAAGTTCGGGCTGCACATCATGCGCGGCATCCCGCGGCGGGCGGTCGAGCTCGACCTGCCGGTGTACGGGACGGAGTGGACGGCGCGGGAGATCGCGGATCCCGATCATGTGTGCCCGTGGAACCCGGACAATCTCGGACTGAACCACGACCATCCCGGCGCGCAGGCGTACTACGACGCCCAGGTCGCGCAGTTCGCCGAGTGGGGTGTGGACTTCGTGAAGGCGGACGACATGCTCGCGCCGTACCACGATCGCGAGATCGCGGCGTACGCGCAGGCGATCGAGCGGAGCGGGCGGGACATCGTGCTGTCCTTGTCGCCCGGCACCCAGTTGTCGACGCATCATGTCGAGCATCTGCGGGCCAACGCGCAGCTGTGGCGGATCTCCGACGACCTGTGGGACCGGTGGGAGGACGTGCACGCGCAGTTCGCACGACTGGCGCGGTGGGCGCCGTTCCAGCAGTCTGGCGGCTGGGCGGACGCGGACATGCTGCCACTCGGCCATATCGGCATCCGCGCCGAACGCGGCGACGACCGCAACAGCCGGCTCACTGTCGACGAACAGAAGACGCTACTGACGCTATGGGTGATGGGCCGCTCGCCGCTGATGATGGGCGGCGATCTCCCGACCACCGCGCCGGAAACCCTTGCTCTGTTGGCGAATCCGGCGCTGGCCGAAGTGCTGCGGTCGTCGTACGACGGCCGGGAGATCATCCGCGAGCCGAAGGATGACGGCGAGGTGATCGTCTGGACCGCCCAAGGCGACAACTGCTCCTACGCAGCAATCTTCTGGACCGGACCAACCCCACGCGAGGTGACCCTCCCGCTGAAATCCCTGGCCGCGCAAGGTTCTCCGCAGGACCTGTGGGACGAGTCGAGCAAGCAGGTTCCCACGGAGGCCGGGACGCTGTCAGCCGTCCCCGTCCCCGCCCACGGAGTCCGCTGGCTGAAGTTCAGTCCAACACCCTGAGCGGGAGATGTATTACCGCGGGGGCATGCGGAGGGCGCCGTCGAGGCGGATTACCTCGCCGTTGAGCAACTGGTTGTCGAGGATGTGGTGGACCAGGGCGGCGTACTCGGAGGGCCTGCCCAGGCGGGACGGGTGGGGGACCTGTTGCTCGAGGACTGTGCGGGTTTCCTCGGGGAGGCCTGCGAGCATGGGGGTTTCCATGGTGCCGGGGGCGATCGTGACGACTCGGATGCCCTTGTCAGCCAGGTCTCGGGCGGCGGTCAGGGTCAGTGCGACGATGCCGCCCTTGCTGGACGCGTACGCCGCCTGGCCGACCTGACCGTCGTACGCCGCGATCGACGCGGTCATGACCACGACACCGCGGTCGCCGTCCGCGGACGGTTCGGAGGCGATCATCCGCTCGGCGGCCAGCCGGAGCACGTTGAAGGTGCCGATCAGGTTGATCTCGATCACCTGCCGGAACGTTGCCAGCGGCAACGGGCCCTTCCGGCCGACCACCCGGCCGGGGGTGGCGATGCCGGCGCAGTTCACCACGATCCGCAGCGTGCCCAGCGCCTCGGCCGCGTCGAGCGCCGCGCTCACCGCGGTCTCGTCGGTGACGTCGGTCGGCGCGAACACGACGCGGTCGCCCAGTTCGTCCGCGACCGCCTTGCCCGCGGACGACGGCAGGTCGACGATCACGACCCCGAGCCCGTCCGCGGCCAACCGCCGTACGGTCGCCTCTCCTAACCCGGAGCCACCACCGGTGACGAGAGCGACATCGGACGGGCTGAACTGCATCACACGCTCCTGAGCAGGTCGCGGCTGATCACGAGCCGCTGGATCTGGTTCGTACCTTCGAAGATCTGGGTCACCTTGGCCTCGCGCATGTACCGCTCAGCCGGGAACTCCCGGGTGTAACCGTACCCACCGAGCACCTGCACGGCGTCGGTGGTGACCTTCATCGCCGCGTCCGTGCAGACCAGCTTCGCGATCGCGGCCTCCCGGATGAACGTCCGGCCCAGGTCGCGGCGCCGCGCGGCGTGCAGGTACGTCGCCCGGCCGGACTCGACCGCGGCGGCCATGTCGGCGAGCAGGAACTGGATGCCCTGGAAGTCGGCGATCGACTGCCCGAACTGCTGCCGCTCCTTCGCGTACGCCGTCGCGAGGTCGAGCGCCGCCTGCGCCACGCCGACCGCGCACGCCGCGATCCCGAGCCGGCCGGAGTCGAGCGCGGACAACGCGATCCGCATCCCTTCGCCCTCGGCGCCGATCAGGTTGGCGGCCGGGATCCGTACGTCGTCGTAGTTGACGAGCGTGGTCGTCGACCCGGTGAGGCCCATCTTCCGCTCGGGCGCGCCGAAGCTCAGGCCCGAGGCCGGCGCCGGGACGTGGAACGCGGAGATGCCGTGCTTCGGGTCGTCCGAGGTCCGGGCGAAGGTGGTGAAGAAGTCGGCGTGCGGGCCGTGGCTGATCCACGCCTTCGTACCGTTCAGGACGTAGAAGTCGCCGTCCCGGACGGCCCGCGTGGTCATCGAGCTGATGTCGGAGCCGGCCTGAGGCTCGGACAGCGCGTACGCACCGAGTTGCTCGCCGCCGATCATGTCCGGCAGCAGCAGCTCGCGCTGCTCGGCGGACCCGAAGGTCGCCATGGCGTAGCTGGTCATCGTGTGCACCGAGACGCCGACGCCGACCGACATCCAGGCGGCGGCGATCTCCTCGAGCATCTGCAGGTACACCTCGTACGGCTGCTCGGCGCCGCCGTACTGCTCCGGATAGGGCAGGCCGAGCAGGCCGGCCTTTCCGAGGGTGCGGAACGCGTCCCGCGGGAAGGTCTCGCTCTCCTCCGCCTGGGCGGCGTGCGGCGCGAGCTCGTGCTCGCACAGGTCGCGGACCAGGGCGAGCAGATCAATGGATTCGTCAGTAGGCAGGAGACGATCGACAGCCATCAGGCACCTCTCTCAACAGCTGACGAAATGATACTCGTAACGATACTGAAGCACGCAACTCAGTATCGTTCTATGCTGTCTCGATATGACAACAGTCGTTCCGGGGCGGCGGACCCGCCGGCAGTCCGAGCTGCTCGACCGACTCCTGTCTCTTTTCCTCGAGCAGGGGTTCAGCCGGTTCACCCTGGACGACCTGGCCGCCGAGCTGCGCTGCAGCAAGACGACCCTGTACGCGCTGGCGCCGAGCAAGGAGCAGCTCGCCGTCGAGGTCGTGAAGCACTACTTCAAGAACGCCACCGCCCAGGTGGAGTCCGCGGTGGCCCGGCAGACCCGGCACGACCGGCGGATCGCGGCGTACCTGAACGCGGTCGCGGACGCGCTGCGGCCGGCCAGCCGGACCTTCCTCGACGACGTGGCGACGTTCGCGCCGGCCCGGTCGGTGTACGAGCGGAACACCCGGATCGCCGCCGAGCGGGTCCGGACGCTGATCGAGGACGGCATCAACAACAAGATGTTCCGGCAGGTCGACATCGCGTTCGCGGCCGAGATGATCGCGCACACCATGCAGGCGATCCAGCGCGGCGACATCGCCCGGCGGACCGGGCTGAACGACGCCGAGGCGTACCGCGAACTGGCCTCGTTCGTCCTGCACTCCCTGCGCCTGGACTGAACCGCAGACACCTTTAGGGTGTCTCTCACGTCCTCTTGCTGCCACGTTGCGCATCAGAGCCGCCCGGAAGGCTGATGATTTGAGGTCCTCCTCCGCCTGAAGGCGGGGGATTCCAACTACGCGACCATTGGAGGCGCGTGTTGAGGTTCACGCTTCTCAGAGGCCGGCACTGCAGTCTCTCGGCGTGCGTTCACGGCCCGTCCGGCCGCGGCGATGCGTGCGATATTGATGGCCGCGTTCACGTCGGCGTTGGCCTCGTGCGAGCAGGCGACGCACCGGAACACCGCTTGGCTCTCACGGTTCTCCGATGCGACATGCCCACAGGCACTGCAGGTCTGCGACGTATACGCAGCACGGACTTTCTCGACCCGGCCCGGCGCCTTCTGCTCCAGACGCCGAACGAGCAGGCCCCAACCCTGGGCGAGGATGCCCCGGTTGAGGCCGGCCTTCTGCCGCACGTTGCGGCCCGGAGCTTGGCGAGTGCCGCGCGCCGACTTCGTCATGTTGCGGATTCGCAGGTCCTCGACAGCGATGATGTCGAACCGCCGGGCCAGGTCGGTGGTCGTGGTCTCGACCCAGTTCTTCCGCCGATCACTCCCCCGCGTCTTGAGTCTCGCGATCGCGGCCCGGATCTTCCCGCTCCGATTACTGCCCCGCTTGGCTCTGGCGAGCCTGCGTTGCAGATACCTGATCCGCCGCCGTTCCGTCCTCGACAGGCCGGGGCAGGACAACAGCTCCCCGGTCGACACGGCCGCGGACACGGCAACTCCACGATCCACCCCCACCACGTCGCCGTTTCCGGGTGCCTGGATGGGTTCGGGGACAACGGCGAACGCGAGATGCCAACGCCCGGCCCGGTCACGCGTGACGCGATACGACGTCGCGTTCGGCAGTTCGCGGGACAGCCGGAATTTCACCCAGCCGACCTTAGGTATCAGGACCCGGCCCCGCTTCCGGTTCAGCTTCTCCACCCGCTGAGCCTGCGACCCGACAATGCGGAATCCCTCATGCACACCCTCGCGGCGCCACGTCGGGCGGCCATGTGTCCGTGCGTAGAAGTTTCGCCACGCCTGATCGAGGTCCCGCAGCGCCTGTTGCTGCACGGTTTGCGATCCGGCCTTCAGCCACGGCTCCGCGGCGCGGGCTTCAGTCAGCTGTGCGGACTGCGCCACATACCCAGGGGTGGCGGGGCGACCCGGCCGCCACATCAGCCGCTGCTCCAAACCCAGGTTCCACACGTACCGTGCATGCCTGCAGTGCTCCAGCAACCCAGACACCTGGGCAGGAGTCGGCACGAGGCGGTAGCGAGACACAACACACACCCAAACAGACAACACCGACAGTTATCACTTGAAGGGAGGCAGTTGCGGTTCGTCCCCGCTCTGAAGGACGGCCCGCAACAAATCCGATGAAAACTCTCCGACGAACCGCGGCAATGGTGGCGGCCGCCGCTCTCGCGCTCACCGCCGCTGTGCCGGCCGGGGCCGATCCGGTGAAGCCGCCCCGCCTCTCCGCCAAGGCGATCACCGCGACGTTGAACGACCAGATCCACACTCCTGGTACGGCGTGGATGACGAAGCCGGACGGCACCGTGCTGGTGTCGTACGACCCGACGGTCACCGGTACGAAGCTGACCAAGCTGACCGGCCTGACCAAGCAGCTCGGGTCGAACGTCAAGCTCGAGAAGCTGCCCGGCAAGCTGCAGAAGTACATCAGCGGCGGCATGGCGACGTACGGCGGCGACTACAAGTGCAGCGTCGGCTTCAATGTGCAGCGACGCGGCAAGTACTACTTCCTCACTGCCGGTCACTGCGGTGTCGACGCGGCCCGCTGGTACCAGGACCCGGCCCACAAGGTGTTCACGGGCGCGGTGCACCACGCCAGCTACCCGTGGAACGACTACGCCTTGGTTGTCTACCGCACCGACATCCCGCTGAAGGTCCCGGGCGGCAGCGTGTACCTCTACAACGGGCACTCGCAGGACATCACCCGGGCGGCGAATCCGGGCCTCAACCAACTGGTGTACCGCTCGGGCGCGACCAGCGGCCTGCACAGCGGCCGCGTGACCGGGCTGAACTCGGTCGTGAACTACGGTGACGGCCGCGTGGCCAACCTGATCCGCACCAGCGTGTGCGCGGAGCCGGGCGACTCGGGCGGTCCGCTGTTCTACCGGCAGTGGGCGTTCGGCCTGACCTCCGGTGGTTCGGGCGACTGCACGTCGGGCGGCGTGACCTACTTCCAGCCGGTCGTGGAAGCCCTCAACGCGTACGGGGTCTCCATCTACTGAGCGGAGGTTTCCCCTACGCTCCGAATTTGTTTGAATACTCAGGGAGAGAGTGGGTAGGACTGCTCACGGTTAAGTCAAGGACGCCCCGCCCCGACGGCGTCCTCATCGTGAGGAGGCTTTAACCATGAATCTGTCCCCGCTCCGCCGTACCACCGCACTCCTGGCCGCGGCCGGGCTTGCCGCCGCCGGACTTCTGGCAACGCAGGCCTCGGCCGCACCGGTCAATCCGTCCACCCTGTCCGCCGCCGCGATCACGTCCACGCTCGTCCAGGACGCGACGATCCCGGGTACGGCGTGGCAGACCGACCCCGACGGCCGGATCATCGTGTCGTACGACGAAACCGTCACCGGCGCGAAGATGTCGAAACTCACCAGTGTCACCAAGCAGTTCGGCGACCGGATCAAGCTCGAGAAGATGTCCGGCAAGCTGACGAAGTACATCGCCGGCGGCGACGCCATCTACGGCGGGCAGTACCGCTGCTCGCTCGGCTTCAACGTGCGCAGCGGCACCACGTACTACTTCCTGACCGCAGGACACTGCGGGAACATCGCATCCAGCTGGTACTCGAACTCCGCCAAGACCACGCTGCTCGGCAGCACCTACGGGTCGAGCTTCCCGGGTAACGACTACGCGATCGTGAAGTACAGCACGTCGTACACGAACCACCCCGGGACCGTGGACCTCTACAACGGTTCATCGCAGGACATCACGTCCGCCGGCAACGCCTCGGTGGGGCAGGCGGTCAAGCGCAGTGGTAGCACGACCGGTGTGCACAGCGGCTCGGTCACCGCGACGAACGCCACGGTGAACTACGCCGAGGGTTCCGTCTCCGGCCTGATCAAGACCAACGTCTGCGCTGAAGGCGGCGACTCCGGCGGCGCGCTGTTCGCCGGTTCGGTGGCCCTCGGCCTCACCTCCGGCGGCTCCGGCAACTGCTCCTCCGGCGGCACCACCTACTTCCAGCCCGTCACCGAAGTTCTCTCCCGCTACGGCGTGAGCGTCTACTGATCCAGACATGACTGTGGGCCCGGGGAGATCTCCCCGGGCCCACATTCGTGTTCAGCCCGCGCGGCGGCGGGAGATTTCGTAGAGGGTGACGCCGGCGGCGATACCGGCGTTCAGGGATTCGGTGGCGCTGGTCATCGGGATCGAGACGATCAGGTCGCAGTTCTCCCGGACCAGACGGGCCAGGCCCTTACCCTCGGAGCCGATCACCAGGACGATCGGCTCGGTCGCGGCCTCGAAGGACGGGAGGTCCACGGCGCCGTTCATGTCGAGGCCGATGACCAGGAGGCCCGAGTCCTTGTAGGACTTGAGTGCCCGGTTGAGGTTGCCCGCGCGGGCGACCGGGATCCGGGCCGCGGCGCCGGCCGAGGTCTTCCACGCCGAGGCCGACATCGACGCCGTACGGCGTTCCGGTACGACGACGCCGTGCGCCCCGAAGGCCGCGGCGGACCGGGTGATCGCGCCGAGGTTGCGGGGGTCCGTCACGCCGTCGAGCGCGACGATCAGCGGCACCTCACCGGCGGCGTGCGCCCGGTCGAGCAGGTCGTCCGGGTGCGCGTACTCGTACGGCGGGATCTGCAGCGCGACGCCCTGGTGCGAGCCGCCCGCGGTGACCCGGTCGAGCTCCGCGCGCGGCACCTCGAGCACCGACACCCCGGTCTCGACCGCGACCAGCAACGCCTCGCGCAGGCGGGCGTCCCGTTCGGTGCCCTCGGCAACGTGCAGCGCCGCGGCCGGTACGCCGGCCCGCAGCGCCTCGACCACCGGGTTCCGCCCGTACACCCACTCGACCGCGGCCTCGTCCTTGCGCGCCGCCGGGCGGCGGGTGCGCTCGCGCTCCTTGGACCGCTCAGCCGCCTTCGCCCGCTTGTGCGCCGGGTGCTTGACCCGGTCCACGGCCTTCGGCGTCGGCCCCTTGCCCTCGAGTCCGCGGCGGACCCGGCCGCCGGACCCGGCCGTCGGGTTCCCCCGCTTCTTCCGGATGGCGCCCTTACGCTGGCTGCTGCCTGGCACGTCAGTTTCCTTCGTCAGTCGTAGTTGTCGCGAGGGACCAACGCGGTCCCTGCGGTGTGTCCTCGACGACGACGCCGAGCGCCTTCAACCGGTCGCGGACAGCGTCCGCGGCGGCGTAATCCTTGCGAGCACGTGCGGCCTGCCGCTGCTCGAGCAGCGCCCTCACCAGGCCGTCGACCACCTCGGTGAGCTCGTCGTTATCGCCGGCCCGCGACACCCACGGCTCGGCCAGCGGGTCCAGCCCGAGCACGCCGAGCATCCCGCGCACCGACGCCAGCACCTCGCGCAGCGCCTCCGAGTCGCCGTCGGCAACCAGCTTGTTGCCGTCGCGCACGGTGTTGTGCAGTACGGCGATCGCGGCCGGCGTCCCCAGGTCGTCGTCCATCGCGGCCACGAAGTCACCCGGCAGCTCGGGGTCCGGCTCGACGCCACCGGTCACCTCGACCGCCCGGGTCACGAAGCCCTCGACCCGCTGGAAGCTCTTCGCCGTCTCGTCGAGCGCCTCGAACGAGAACTCGACGACCGAGCGGTAGTGCGACTGCACCAGGTAGTACCGCAGCTCGATCGGGCGCACGCGCTCGACCACGTTCCGTACGACGGCGCTGTTGCCCATCGACTTCGACATCTTCTCGCCGGCCGTGGTGACGAGCGCGTTGTGCATCCAGAACCGGGCGAACTTCTGCCCGACCGCGGTCGACTGGGCCAGCTCGTTCTCGTGGTGCGGGAACCGCAGGTCCAGCCCGCCGCCGTGGATGTCGAACTCGTCGCCGAGGTACTTTCCGGCCATCGCCGAGCACTCGATGTGCCAGCCCGGGCGGCCGCGACCCCACGGGGCCGGCCAGGAGGCGGTCCGCGGCGCGGCGTCGGTCCAGCCCTTCCAGAGCGCGAAGTCGCGCGGGTCCCGCTTGCCGCGCGGGTCCGCGTCCTCGGCGGCCTCCATGTCGTCGATCCGCTGGTGCGACAGAGCGCCGTACGCCGGCCAGGACTTCACGTCGAAGTAGACGTCGCCGGACCCGTCCGGAGCGACGTACGCGTGCCCGCGCTCGATCAGGTCGGCGATCATCTCGAGCATCTCCGGGATGTGCCCGGTGGCGCGCGGCTCGTACGTCGGCGGGCGGCAGCCGAGCACGTCGTACGCCCAGTGCAGCTCGCGCTCGAACTCGTAGGCGTGCGCCCACCACGGGACGCCGCGCTCGGCCGACTTCGCGAGGATCTTGTCCTCGATGTCGGTCACGTTCGCGATCACGGTCACCTCGTAGCCGGACCGCTCCAGCCAGCGCCGCAGGACGTCGAAGACCACTTCCTTGTAGATGTGCCCGACATGCGGGGCACCCTGCACCGTCAGCCCACAGTGGTAGATCCCGACCTTGCCCGGGTGGACCGGCTCGAAATCTCGCACTGCTGCTGTTGCGGTGTCGTACAAGCGAAGTGTCACCGGTCAAGGGTAACGGGAGGTGACCCCGGTAAATAATCACCGAACAAACGGAGGTAAGGGTTGGTTCTTGCCGGATGCGGGTAAGACCATCGCCGAGCGCTCTGTCCGCCCCTCATCGCTCTGGAGGAAACCGTGAAGTCCGCCCTTTTCACGGGTGCCGCCGTCGCTCTTGGCCTGATCCTGGCCTCGACCGGCTCCGCCCAAGCAGGTAGTACCCCCCAGCCCACCGCGCAAGCCCGCCAGCACGGCATCGACAAGGCCGGCGACGCTTACATGGGCTGGACGCAGAACACCACCACCACGAGCAGCGCCGCCGCACCCGCCGACATGGGGATCACGGCGACGGTCGAAGGCATCGACGTGTCCAGTCACCAGGGCAACGTCGATTGGGCCTACTGGTGGGGTCAAGGTAAGCGGTTCGCGTACGTGAAGGCGACCGAAGGAACGTCGTACAAGAACCCGTACTTCGCCCAGCAGTACAACGGGTCCTACAACGTCGGCATGGTCCGCGGCGCGTACCACTTCGCACTCCCGAACAACTCCAGCGGCGCGACGCAGGCGAGCTACTTCGCCAGCAGCGGTGGCGGCTGGTCCAGGGACGGCAAGACGCTGCCGGGTGCGCTCGACATCGAGTACAACCCGTACGGCGCCACCTGCTACGGACTGAGCCAGTCCGCGATGGTCAGCTGGATCCGGGACTTCCTCAACACCTACAAGTCCCGCACCGGACGCGACGCGGTGATCTACACCAACTACAACTGGTGGAGCACCTGCACCGGTAACAGCACCGCGTTCAACTCGACCAACCCGCTCTGGGTCGCGCGCTACTCCTCCACCGTGGGGACGCTGCCCGGCGCCTGGCCGTTCTACACGTTCTGGCAGTTCACCTCGTCGCCGATCGACCAGAGCCACTTCAACGGCGACATGTCCCGGCTGACGGCACTGGCGAACGGCTAAATCTGTTGTCGCGGTCGCATAGTCTCGATCGGTGAGCTATTCGCTGCCGATCGAGACCGACCGCCTGACCCTTCGACGCTACGTCGAGAACGACTACGACGACCTGCTGAAACTGCAGTCGAACCCTGACGTCACACGTTTTCTGCTGTACGACGTGCGGACGCCGGAGCAGGTCAAGGAGGCCCTCACCGGCCGGTTGGCCGATGTCCCGATGGACACCGACGGTCAAGCGCTCACCGTCGCGGTGGTCCTGCGGGACACCGGTCAGCACCTGGGTGAGGCGACGCTGTTCCTGAACAGCGCCGAGCACCGCACCGGCGAGATCGGGTACGTCTTCCACCCGGAGTCGCACGGCCACGGGTACGCCGCCGAGGCGACGGTCGAACTGCTGCGGCTCGGCTTCGAGGAGCTCGGCCTGCACCGGATCATCGCGCGGCTGGACGCCCGCAACACCGGCTCGGTGAAACTGCTGGAGCGGCTCGGTCTGCGGCAGGAGGCGCACTTCGTGCTGAACGAGTACCTCAAGGGCGAATGGACCGACGAACTGGTCTACGCCATGCTCTACAGCGAATGGGACAAGCGTTCGTAACTATTTACCGCGGCGCGCCGTCCTCGTGACAGCGACTGCCGCCAGGGCTAACGTCGACCTATGACTTCCGCCCGTTCTGTCACCGCGCTGATTCTCGGTGTGGTTGTGCTCAGCGCCGGCAGCTTGCCGAGCGAAGCCGTGAAGGTCGCACCGGCACGGCAGATCGCCTATCGCACGTGGACGTCGAACGCCGACTTCCTGGCCGGCCAGCAGTTCGGCACCACGGTCGCCGACGGCGCACTGACGTTCGGTACCTCGACCGGCACCACGGCGTACGTCGACCCGTTCGGCGACGGCACCGCCAAGTCCTACGACCAGACCAGTTGGGTCTCGCCACATGTCAGCACCGGCTTCGGACTGACCGAGCTGGTCGCCTCCTGGAACGCGACCACCCCACCGGGGACCTGGGTCGAGGTCTCGCTGGCGGGTACGACGAACCTCGGCACGACCACCAAGTGGTACGTGCTCGGCCGCTGGTCCGGTGGCGACGACACCGCGGCCGGCGACATCCACCGGACCTCGGTGCCCAGCCAGGGTGACGCCAACGGATCCGTTGCCGTCGACACCTTCCAGTCCGCCACGGGCCAGTGGCTCGACCGCTGGCAGCTCAAGGTCACGCTGTACCGGCTGAGCGGTACGACGCAGTCGCCCGTGGTCCGGTCCGTCGGCGCGATGGCTTCGCGGCTCCCGTCCGACAAGAAGGTTGCCGTCAGCCCCCTCGGCGGCGCGGAGGGCATCGTCCTCGACGTACCGACGTACTCGCAGGAGACGCATATCGGGCAGTACCCGCAGTGGGACGGCGGCGGCGAGGCGTGGTGCTCAGCGACGTCGACCGCGATGGTTCTCGACTACTGGGGCGCCGGTCCGACCGCGGCCGAGACCGCGTGGGTGGACCCGTCCTACTCCGATCCGCAGGTGGACCACTCGGCCCGGTCCGTCTTCGACTACGCGTACGACGGTGCGGGCAACTGGCCGTTCAACACGGCGTACGCCGGGTCACGTGGAGTGGACGCCTTCGTCACGCGATTGCGGTCGCTGACCGAGGCTGAGCAGTTCATCAAGGCGGGGATCCCGCTGGTCGCGTCGCTGTCGTTCAAGAAGAGCGAACTGCCCGGTGCGGGCTACGGGACCAACGGGCACCTGATGGTGATCGTCGGGTTCGACCAGGCCGGCAACGTGGTCGTCAACGACCCTGCATCTCACTTGATCGCGAGTAACGACCAGGTGCGGACGACGTACGACCGGACCGCCTTCGAGAACGCCTGGGTGCCGCACTCGGGTGGGCTCGTCTACGTGATCCACCCCGAAGGCACACCGTTGCCCGCGCCAACGGATCCGCAACACAACTGGTAGAGACGACAGAGCCCGCCACGCCGGGGCGGCGTGGCGGGCTCTGTTCACTGCACTGAACTAGCGGGCGAACAGTGCGCCCGTCAGGTTGGTGGTGAGGTTGCGGAGCGAGTCCGGCAGGTACTGCAGGTGCCAACCGCTCGGGCCGCGGTACCAGGTGAAACCGTCGTCCGCTTCGTCCGGCGTGGAGTCGGTCGCAACCAGTGCGTCGATCCAGCGCTCCGAGCCGCCGAGTACGACGGCGTACGGCAGAGCGCGCGAGCAGAGCTCCGCGTGCTGGTCGGTCGGCAGTTCGCTGACGTCCATCTCCAGCAGCTCACCGCGGATCGCGGCGACCTGGCCGAGTACGCGGCCGGCGGCCGGGGCCTTGGCCGGCATGTAGCGGCCGACCACGAGCAGGCCGACGCCGACCAGCGTGATCGCGAGACCGAGCAGGCCCCACGTCGACAGCAGCGCCAGCAGGACGGTCGCGATGACACCGACCACGGTGGTCACGATGCCGATCGTTGCCCACAGCGACCGTGTGCGGTCCGGGCGCTCGGTGAACCAGCCGCGCTTGACCACACCGTCGTACAGGGCGTCCTGCACCTGGGCCAGGTTCGCCCGGACCTGCTTGCCGAGCTCGGAGACCAGCACCGAGTCGGCGTCGCCGAAGATCGCACGGATCAGGACGTTCTCGTACCGCTGCAGCTCCTCGGCGGGAGCGTTGGACGACCCGGCGCAGTTCCCAGTCCGGCCGCGCGAACTCGGTGCTGTGCTCGAGCTCGACGATCTGGATGTGACCGCGGACGGCCAGGTCGATGATCGTCGCGGTCACGTCGACCGGGTCGATCCGCTCGTCGATCAGCGTGCCGACCTCACCGGGCCGCAGGTCCGACGGCGGCGTGAAGTCGATCCGCGTGTCGGTGCCGAGGCTGAACAGCGACGCCGGTACGACGCGCCGCGGGTCGACCTGGTCCCGGCCACGCAGCCGGTACAGCACGAACAGCGCGATCGCGCCGAGCAGCAGCACCGCCAGCGCGGTGATCAGCTGGGCCGCGTCGGTGGAGAAGGCCCGCTTGAAGGTGTGCCGGTACTCGATGATCGAGTTGTCCGCGATCTGGCCCTTCGGGAAACCGACCGCCATCCTGACCGTGTTGCCCGGGGGCAGCGCGGTCTGCTGGAACGTCGGGCCGGAGGTCTCGCCGATCTGCGCGAGCGTGCACGGGATGTTGCTGTCGACCGGGCCGGCGAAGCAGGCGACGTGCGAGACCTCGGGGACGCTGAAGACCACGTTCGCGGTCTGGATCGGGAGGTTGATCCCGGTCAGCGGCGCGAACCGCACCTCGGTGCCGTCCAGGGTCTTCGCCACCGCGCCCTTCACGGTGTACGTGACAGCGAGCTCCGTCGTGGCGCCGCTGACGTCCGGTACGGCGATCGACGTGACGTCGCCCTCGACCTTCACGTCGGCCGTCTTGTCCTGGCCGCCGGCCTTGACCTGCACGTCGCCGACCTGCTGGACGTGGTCGATGTCGTCCGGCAGGTGGTCCCGCGTGACGATGAACCGGGTGAAGGTCCCGGTCACGTTGCTGAGCTTCCAGGTCTCGGCGACCCGGAGCAGGCCGTCACGTTCGACGCGGACCTGACTGTCGTAGTTGGTCACCACCGGGTCGGCGGCGGAGCTGGTTGCGTCCGCGCCGGCCGCACCGGCTGGGACAGTGGAAAGGCCGAGCAGGCCGAGGGCACACAGGGATAGCCCGAGGAGACGTAGACGCATCGCCCAATCACACCGTAAAGAGAGGGTCAGGTTGACAGGGGGCACGATAGCGTCTGGGGAGTGTCAGGCAACCAATGGGGACCGGGACCCGGGCAATTCGGCCCGCCGCAGCAGCAGGGCTACCAGGGTGGTTCCCCGCCTCCGCAGTACTCCGTGCCCCCGCAGTACTACGCTCCTCCGCCGCTGCCCGGCCCGCAATACGGGTGGGGCCCGATGCCGCCTCAGCCGCCGCGGAAGAAGTCCGGCGGTACAGCGCTGCTGGTCGTCGCAGTGCTCGCGGTGGTCGCTGCCGGTGGCGTGTTCCTGGCGGTGAAGCTCACACAGGGCGGCGGCGACGGACCTGCCATCGCCGCACCGGTCGCCACGGAGTCAGCAACCACTGAGCCGACTACGGCTCCGAGCAGCGCCCCGCCGCCTCCTCCTCGGACGACTGCTGCTCCCCCGCCGACGCGCATGACCACGACCACGAAGGTCACGCCGCCGAAGCCGGTGCAGACCGTGAGCCCGGCGACGTACAACGCGACCCACCGGCTCTACAAGACCGGCGTGATGCGGACCGTGAACTGCAGGCAGGCCAAGACCGGTCTTGGCAACGGCTCGCAGTCGCTGGCGTACTTCAAGGCGATCAAGGTCTGCCTGGACCGCTCCTGGCCGAAGCAGGTCGCCGCGTCCGGCGGTCGGTTCCGGTCACCCGGTCTGGTCGTCTGGGGCGGCTCCGTGACCACACCGTGCGGTGGCGGCATCGGGCGCTCGTTCTACTGCCCGACGACGCACACCATCTACATGGAGTCGCCGTCGATCATCTCGTTCTACAAGCAGAACCCGACGTTCGGCCGGATGGTCGGCACGTTCACCATGGCCCACGAGTACGCGCACTCGGTGCAGTGGATGACCGGGCTCGGTGAGGCCTACACGAAGCTCCGGTACGACGCTTCTGCCGCTGGGGCGTTGCAGCTGAGCCGCCGGCTCGAGCTCCAGGCCTCCTGTCTCGGCAACGTGTTCCTGGGCGCCAACCGCACCAGCTACGGCATCACCGGGTACGCGTACCAGATGTGGCTGTACGACGTGAACAACAGCGGTGATCGTCCGCCGTACCCGCGGGACCACGGCAGCACCACCAACCACGGAGCCTGGAGCCGCGCGGCCTTCCAGAGCCGTAATCCGGCCAGCTGCAACACCTGGTCGGCGTCACCTGCCCGGGTAAGTTGAGCCCTGGCTCCGGTAGCGTCCCGGGTGTGTCAGGCAACCAATGGGGTCCTCCTCCCGGGCAGCAGTACCCTCCGCAGCAGCCACCTCCGCCCTGGCAGCAGGGGCCGGGGTACGGCGGCCAGCAACCTCCTGTTCGCCCGCCTGGCCCGCCGCAGGCCCGCCCACCGGACCACCGCAGGCCCGCCTTTTCAGGGGCCGCCTTTTCAGGGGCCTCCGGGGCCTGGGCAGCCGTTCCACGGGCACTCGTTCCAGGGCCAGCCGATGCCGGGTCCTGGACAGCCGCAGTTCGGCTGGGGCGCTCCACCTGGTGGACCGAAGCCGCCGAAGAAGGGCCGTGGCGCTCTCATCGCCGTACTGGTGCTGGTCGGTGTGCTGCTGGTCGGCGTCACCGCGCTGAAGATCGTCTCGGCGGCGCTGAAGGGTGACGGCGGCGACCCGACGTACGCCGAGCCGACGACCACCACGTCGTACAGCCCGACGAACGAGCCGACGAAGGAACCGTCCGGCCAGCCGACGAATGAGCCGACGACCACGCCGACCGAACGGCCGACCACGCAGGCGCCGCGGCCGACAGCGAGCCGGTCGACCGCGACAGCGACCGCCAAGCCGACGACGAAGCCTGGGCCGACCGACACCGATCTGGTGGTGCGGAACAGGCTGTACAAGGCGGGTGGGATGGCGTCGGTGAGCTGCAGGGAGTCCAAGGCGCGGCAGAGCACGGTGGCCGGCGCACGGGCCAACTACAGGAACCTGTGGGGCTGCCTGAACAGGGCGTGGGCGCCGCTGGTGACCAAGGCCGGTGGGCGGTTCCGGGCGCCGGCCGTGAAGATCTTCAGCGGCACCATCACGACGCCGTGCGGGACCCACAGCGACTCCGGGCCGCCGTTCTTCTGCGGCACCACCGACACCATCTACATGAACCTCACCGAGGACATCGGCAACTACAACCGCTACCCGCAGGCCTACCAGAAGGTATGGGCGCGGATGTGGATGCTGCACCAGTTCGCGCACGAGTACGGGCACCACATCCAGAACAACATGGGGATCCTGCAGGCGTACTCGCGGATCCGGTACGAGCGGCCGAACTACGCGATGGAGCTGCAGGACAGCCGCCGGCTGGAGCTGCAGGCGTCCTGCTTCTCGGACATCTTCATCGGCGCGAACCGGCGTACCTATCCGATCACCGGGCAGTCGCTGTTCCAGTGGCGCTGGCTGATCGGGCACGTGACCGACGACGCGAACGACCACGGCGACGCGAACAACCACCAGTACTGGGCCACCCGCGGGTACAACGCGCGGAACCCGAGCGTGTGCAACACGTTCGCCGCATCCGCCGCCAAGGTGCAGTGAGAGGCGTCACTGGTCCACTTCGAAACGACTGGCCGGGGTAGCTAGCCTGGTGGGTCCGTATCGCGCAAAGTATGTCGCGGAGGATATGTAGGGGGAGGCGGCTTCGGCGCTCCACCAACGAGCTGCAGAGGTATACCCAGCAAGGTCGTGAGGAGCATCGATGTCGGACAACAGGAACCAGCCCCCGGGGAGCGACCCGGCTGACGATCAGCCGGACCGCCCGCAGGAGCCCGTTCCCGGCCAGCCGCCCGCAGGCCAAGGACCCGGTAGTGGTGGTTGGTTCGGATCCCGGGACAACGAGGCCGGCCCGCGCGGTCCTGGGGAGCAGAGCCCTGGGGACGGTCAGCCGGCCACGTGGTGGACCGGCGACTCCGACGCCAAGCGGGAGTTCAGCAACCCGGCCCAGTCCGAGCAGCCCGCCAGCAGCTGGTTCGACGGCGGCTGGGACCCCAACCGCCGGGAACACCCCGACCAGCCCGCCCCCGGCCAGCCCCAACCCGGTCGCCCCCAGCCAGGCCCGAACCAGCCAGGCCCCGGTCGACCGGGCCCGAACCAGGCCGGCCCACCCCAGCCACGCCCAAACCAGCCCGGCCCCAACCAGCCCGGCCCGGGACAGTCACGCCCGAACCAGCCCAGGCCGAACCAGCCCGGGCCAAACCAGCCCGGGCCACGAACCAGCCCGGGCCGAATCAGCCCGGGCCGAATCAGCCGGGGCCGAGCCAGCCTGGTTCTTGGCAGGCTGGACCGCCGGCACCGCAGCCTCGCGCCACCGCTCCCAGCCCGTGGCAGTCAGGTCCCCCGCAGCCCGGTCCGCAGGGTCCCCAGGGTGGTCAGGGTCCGCAGGGGGGTCAGAACCCGCAGTCGGGTGCGAGCCCGGCCGGCCCCTCCCAGTCCAACCAGTCCCTCGCAGCCAACCAGTCCCAGCCGAACGCTCCCCAGTCTGGGGAGTCGTGGGGGACTCAGTCATGGCCTCTGCAGACCGGGACCGGGCAGGGCGGTGGGTCGCAGTCCGAGTCGAGTGCCTGGCAGTCGTCGCCTTCGCAGCAGCCCCCGCAGCAACAGACCGGCCCCCGCTCAGAGAGCTCGTACCTGTGGGGCCCGCAGGGGCAGCAGCAGAACCCGCAGCAGCAGTCCTCCCCGTGGAGCAATGCGCTCCCGCCGCAGCAACAGCAGACCGGCCCCCGCCACGCCGCACCCCAGGGCGGTCAGGGCGGCCCCGGTCAGATCGGCCCGATGGGTCAGCCTGTCCAGCAGGCACCCACCTGGCAGTACCCGCCGATCCCGATCCCGCAGCCCCCGGGCGGTCGGCGCCGGCGCAAGAAGAAGATCTCCCGCGCTCTCCTGATCGGTCTGGTCGTGCTGGCCGTCCTCGTGGTCGGCTCCGGCGTCACGCTGCTGATCCGCGGTCTCGGCGGCGACGAGCCTGAGGCGAAGACGACCCCGACGACCACATCCTCGGAGTCCACGTCCCCCTCGGAGAGCCCGTCCACCTCACCGTCCCCGTCGACGCCGCGTGGCCCGACGGTCGACGAGGTCGTGAAGGGCAGCCGGCTCTACACGATCGGCCCGCTCGCCGCGTCGAAGTGCGCGGAGCCGCCGTTCGCACCGGTCACCGTCCCGGCGGCGCAGCAGTACTACAACCGCCTGCTGCCCTGCCTGAACCGCACCTGGTGGCTGGCGATGAAGAAGGCGAACCTGCCGTTCCGCAACCCGAAGGCCGTCGTGTACGTCGGCAAGGTGCCCTCACCCTGCGGCATGCAGCGCAGCGTGCGGGCGGCGTACTGCGGTGCGAACGAGACGATCTACCTGCCGTTCACTGTCGACAACCGGTACTACCAGTCCAACCCGGTCTACGCCCGCGCGGTCATGCTGAACACGTTCGCGCACGAGTACGGCCACCACATCCAGAAGCTGAGCGGGATTCTCGCCGCGTCGATGTCCCGGCAGCAGAGCCTGACGCCGAACCAGAAGCTGACCGAGAGCCGCCGCCGCGAGCTGCAGGCGACCTGTCTCGGCGCGGTCTACCTCGGCGCGAACGCGCCGTTCATCCCGATGAACGGCGTACTGCTGAACAACTGGAAGTTCCTCATCACGCACTCGGGTGACGACTACGCCCGGCCGCGGGTGCACGACCACGGCAACCGGGTCAGCAACTACCAGTGGTCGATCACCGGCTACAACAACAAGAAGCCGGACTCCTGCAACACCTTCACCGCAGCCGACGTCCGAGTGAACTCAGACCGCGGTGAAGGCGACCACCGCCCTCAGCCGAAGAGGCGGCGGGCGGTGGTCAGGGAGCCGCCGAATGAGGTGACGAAGTTGCTGAGCGATTCCCCGATGTCGGACAGGTGCCAGTTCTCCGGACCGGAGTACCAGCCGATGCCGGCGTCGGGGTCGTCGTCGTCATCGGTTGCCGCGATCTCCAGCGCCCACTTCTCGGTCAGCCCGAGCACAGCGGCGTACGGCAGGCAGCGGGACGCGAACTCGAGCCGGTGGCTCTGCGGCAGATCGGCAGAGGTCTCGTTGGCTAGGTAGTGCTGCAGACCGGCCACACGGCCCAGTACGGCGGCACCGCGCGCGGTGCGGGCCGGTGCGGCCTGCCCGACGAGTGCGAGCACCAGACCGGCCGCCATGACGGCGAAACCGACCAGGGCGAACTTGCTGACGATCGCGAGCACGATGGTCAGTACGACGCCTGCACCGAGCAGCACCACGCCCGCGGTGGTCCACCGGTTCCGGACCGCGTCCGGGCGGTTGTTGAACCAGCCCTGCGTGACGACGTCGGCGTACAGCTGCTCGCGGACCAGGTTGAGGCGCGGCCGCAGCGACGGGCCGAGCGCGGAGACGAGCACCGAGTCGCCGTCGGCGAACACTGCGTCCAGCAGGGCCTTCTCGTATGCCAGCAGCTCCGGACCGCCCGGGTTCAGCCGCTGCAGCTCCCAGTCGAGCTTGCCGAAGTGCGACTCACGCGGCTGCTCGACGATCGTCAGGTAGTTGCGCACGGCAAGGTCCAGCAGGGTCGCGGTGATGTCGACGACGTCGGCCGTCTCGTCCACCACGGTGCCGACCTGGCCGGGCCGGATGCCGTCCGGAGCGGCGAACTGCGGGCCGTCGGAGCCGTCGAGCACCGGACGCTCAGGCGCGCCCGCACCGACCTTCGCGGCGTCCCGGCCGCGGAAGAACCACAGGCCGACCGCACCGAGCAGTCCGAGCCCGAACACGAGGACTGCCAGCCCGACTGTGGTCTTGTCGACCGTGAACGCCCTCCCGAGCGTCCAGCGGGTGGAGAACTGCGCGTTCGCCTGCACAGTCGCCTGGTCGCTCAGCCCGGTCAGGAACGTCACGCGGCCGCCGGCGGGTACGCCGTTCTGCTCGATCTGCAGCGCGGCCGACTCGGCCAGCTGGGACGACGTACACGGAAGGCTCGAGCCGGTGCGGCCGGCGAAGCAGGTCACCCAGGTCGCGAACGGGACGCCGACGGTCAGGCTGGCCTTCGGGATCGACGTGGCGAAGCCCTGCACGATCGGCCAGCTCACCTGGCGGCCCTCGGTCGAGTCGGCGACCACGTTGTCCACGGTGTAGCTGTAGACGATCTTCGACTGCCCGGACACGTTCAGCGTCAGCTTGCGGCCGTCGTCGGTGCTGTCGTTCTGGAAGCCCTGGGCGGGCTGTCCGTTCACCGTCGCGGACACGTCCTTCAGCTCGTACGTGCGGTCCCGCTCGGCGTCCGACCGGACCCGGGTGGCGAGCGTGCGGCTGAACGTCGTACCGCCGGCGGTCAGGTCGACCGTCTCCTTGACCTGCAGCTCACCGTCCTTGGTCAGCGTCGCGTCCGCGGAGTACGCGGTGATCTGGTCCCCTGCCATCGGGGCCACCGCGTCGGCAGCCACAGTGCTCAGGGCAACGAACAACGGGGCGGTCAGGGACATCAGCAGGGCAGCCGGGAGGACGCGGCGCTTCAGTGACATGGGTCGAGAGTAGTCTCGTGCCGGTTCGTGCAGCGAACTCGACCGACCGGCGTGACCCGACCACTTGGAGGCCAGAGCGTGAGCAGCCCGTACGGGTACGGCGGCCCACCGCAGGGACGTCCACTCGGCCCGCCGCCTGGTGTGCTGCCACCACCGCAGGCCGGGCCATGGCCGCCGCAGCAGGGTCAGTACCCACAGGGTCCGCCGCAAGGTACGCCGTACCCGGGCCAGCAGTACCAGGGTCAGCAGTACCAGGGTCAGCAGTACCAGGGCCAGCAGCAGTTCCCAGGTCAGTTCCAGCCGTACTACGGCGGGCCGGGCCAGTTCAACGGGTTCCAGCCGCCGCGCAAGCGGGGCGGGGCACTGCGCCTGGTCCTGGTGAGCTTCATCTTCCTCACCTTCATCGGCGTGTCGGTGGCCGTGATTGCCGCGCTGCTGGGCTCCGACAGCAGCACTCAGAACACTGCCGAGCCCAAGGTGACCGGTCCGTCGATCGTGCCGACGCCGACGACCACTCCCGAGAAGGGCACCGCCGAGGACTTCCTGCTGAACGCCGACGTGTACCGCACCGGTGCGCTGCCGGTGCAGAACTGCAAGGCGGCCAACCTCGGCAGCGGCAGCCTGGCGTCGCAGAAGGTCTACTACCAGCGGCTCTTCAAGTGCCTGAACGACGCGTGGCGGCCGATCTTCAAGGAGCTCGGCGAGGAGAAGCCGGACCCGGGCCTGGTCGTGTTCGACCAGCCGGTCCAGACGCCGTGCGGCAACTTCGCGCCGCTGTCCGGGCGGGTGCTGGCGTTCTACTGCTACGGCAACCAGGTGATGTACACCGACGTGAAGCAGATGAACCGTGCCTTCGGTCCGAAGCAGGACCTCGCGTACCTGATGACGATCGCGCACGAGTACGGCCACCACGTCCAGGGCGTCACCGGGCTGTTCTACGCCAGGGCCGTCTATGTGCAGGACCACCCGGAGCAGAAGCTGGAGAGCTCGCGGCGCAACGAGTTGCAGGCGTCCTGCTTCGCCGGTGTGTTCAGCAAGGCCGTGGAGAAGTCCTACCCGCTGACCGACCGGCTGCAGGAGTTCAAGGAGCAGTCCAGCAACAGCTTCGGTGAGTCGGCCGACACGCCGGAGGACGAGCGGACGCACGGTCTGGCGACCAGCCAGGGCTTCTGGATCCAGAACGGCTTCAACATCGGTGAGAACAAGGCCTGTGACACCTTCGCGGTATCGGCGGACCTGGTGAAGTGACGGCCCGGCTGATCGGGGGCCGTTACCTGTTGGGGGAACCGCTCGGCTCGGGCGGTATGGGCTCGGTCTGGCGTGCCCACGACCAGCAACTGGACCGGGAGGTCGCGCTGAAACGCGCGCATCCCGGCGTGGACGACCCGGACGGACGCCGCCTGCGCCGGGAGGCGCAGACCGGTGCCCGGCTGCACGACCCGCACGTGGTGTCGATCTTCGACGTGGTGACGGACGGGGACGAGCACTGGCTGGTCCTGGAGTACCTGCCGTCGCGGAGCCTGGACGAGCTGGGCAAGCTGCCACCGGACCAGGTCGCGCGGATCGGCGTACAGATCGCGTCCGCGCTGCAGGCCGTGCACGCGGCGGGCATCATCCACCGGGATCTCAAGCCGGCCAACATCCTGGTCACCGCGGAGGGTACGGCGAAGCTCGCGGACTTCGGCATCTCGCGGCGGCTGTGGGCCGAGGCGACGCTGACGGACAGCTCGACGGTCGGTACGCCGGCCCACCTCGCACCGGAAGTGGCCAACGGCAACGAGCCGACGCCCGCCTCCGACGTGTTCTCGTTGGGCGCGGTGCTCTACACGGCGCTGGAAGGCCACTCGCCGTTCGGAAGCGACCCGAACCCTCTGGCGGTCCTCCGGCGCGCCGCACGCGGTGAACTCGATCCGCTGCGACGCGGTGGCGAGCTGACGCCGCTGCTCACGCGGATGCTCGCTGTAGAACCAGGTGACCGCCCGACGGTCGCCGAGGTCGTGAACGAGCTCGGCGGTACGGCGGCCGCACCTGTGAGGCGCCGCAGGCGATGGGTGATCCCCGCGGCGGCTGCCGGCGTCGCAGTGGTCGTCGTACTGGGTGTGCTGATCGGACGGGCGGTGTCGGGGCCGTCCGAGCCGTCGGCCGCGCCCACGACTACTGCTGCCGGTCCGGTGGGTGATCCGTTGACGGTGGATCCCTGTGCGCTGATCGACGAGGCGTCGCTGAGCAAGTTCGGGGACGCGACGCTGGAACCGGCGTACGGGAACTTCGACCGGTGTGACGTGGTGGTGAACGGCGTCAGCGACCAGCAGGTCGACGTACGGGCGGAATTCGACCAGGCGGACAACGAGCTGCCTCAGGGTGCGGTGGAGAAGGTCACCGGCAACCTGACCGAGGTCGTCCGTGCGAAGGCCGCGGACGGCGACTGCGCGCGCGTACTCGTCCTGTCGGACGGTACGCACGTGGTGGTCGAGGCCCGGCACACCGACGGGTCCGGAATGGACGTGTGCGCGATGGCGGAAGCCGTTACGCAGAAGGCGATCGGCGTACTGAAGGCCGGGCCGATCCCCCGTCGTACTCAGCCCCTGCCGGCCGCGTCGCTGGCGCATGTCGACGCCTGCACGTTGCTGGACAACCGTGCGCTCGAGCTGATCCCGGCTGTGGACGCGACGAATCCGGACACGTCGTTCGGCGGCTGGTCGTGCGGTTGGGAGAGCACGACCAGCGACCTGTCGGTGGATGTGCGGTTCGACCGGGACCAGCCGCTGGACGCGTCGGACGGGCGTCCGGTGACGCTGGGCGGCCGGTCCACGTTCATATCGAGCGAGGACGACGGTCCGGGGACCTGTGCGGCGCTGATCGTGTTCCGGAAGGTCGCCGATACGGTCGAGTTGGTGAGGGTGATCGCGAGAGGTCCAGGTACGCAGACCTCACTGTGCGGACTGGCCACGAAGCTCGGTCAGGCAGTCGCTACGAAGCTGCCGAAGGCCTGAGATGGAGCTACTCCCTCCGAACCAGACCAGCCTGTCCCACGGCGTACCTGACGCGCAGCCGGGCACCATCTTCGTGCTGAGCGTCGCAGGTGGTGTCAGCGTCGATTCCGGACCGCACCGGACGATCCTGTTCGGACGGAACCGACCCGAGGTGCATGTCTGCATCGGCGAGGACGATCCGCGCGTCAGCCGGAGACACGGCTCGATCAGCTACCGCGGCAACCAGTGGTACGTCGCAGTGACCGGTCGGCTGCCCGTGCGGTTCCCACATCAGCGGACGCTGTTCGCCGGCGAGGACCCGGTACCTCTCGCGGCCGGCTACACACCGCTCTTCGTCCAGGGCTCCAGCGGACGCGAGCACCTCCTGGAGGTGTACGTCGTCGGCGACAGCGGCACTCGCCCCGTACCGCGGCCACGTGAGTCAACGCACCCGCCGCGCGTCTGGCGACTGTCTCCGGCGGAGAAGCTCGCGTTGATCGTGGTCGGCCAGCGATACCTGCTGCACGACCTGCACCCGCTACCGCTGTCGTGGCGACAGGCTGCGGACCAGCTGGCCGAGCTGGAGCCGACGGAGAGCTGGACTGCCAAGCGTGTCGAGCACCTGGTCTCGAACGTACGCAGTCGGCTGTCACGGGACGGCGTACCCGGGCTGACCCGTGAGGAGGTCGGTGAGCCGGTCGGCAACGCCCTGAACGACAACATGTTCCGGGAGCTGCTGCTGTCCACCACGCTGGTCCCGGCCGACCTCGACGTACTGGAGGACTGAGTTCGGGAGGGGTCCCCGGCGACCGGACTTACCGTCGCCGACATGAACAAGCCGCCTCGAACGACGACCCGCGACAACTCCATCAACGTTCCCGTGTGACGAGCTCCTGGGTGTGAACAAGCGGTTGATGGACGCACCCACGTGTTTGCTTCGGGTTATCCAAGCCGTAACTGAGCGGCGTAGTATCCGCCCGTGACGTTGCGACGCGGGGACCTGGCGACGGCCTCGCGGACGTTGGTGGATGTGCTCGAGGAGACGGCCGCCAAATTCGCCGACGAACCCGCACTCGACGACGGCAGCGTCAGTCTGAGTTACCGCGAACTGTTGGTGCAGACCACCAAGTTCGCCGGACGATTGACCGCGGCGGGGATCGGGCCCGGCGACCGCGTCGGGGTCCGGATCTCGTCGGGACACAACGACCTGTACGTCGCGATTCTCGGCACCCTGCAAGCGGGGGCGGCGTACGTCCCGGTCGACGCCGACGACCCGGAGGAACGCGCCGAACTCGTCTTCGGTGAGGCAGCCGTCGCGGCCACGGTCGGCGACGAACTCGAGCTCACGCTCACCCGCCCGCAGCAAGCGCCGATGACCGACAACGACGCCGCCAACGGCGCCTTCGACTACCCGTACTCGGCCCGCATGGACGCCACCAGTACGACGAACTCGCCGCGCCGAACGACCGGCCCGGAGCCGACCGACGACGCGTGGATCATCTTCACCTCGGGCTCGACCGGCGTACCGAAAGGTGTTGCCGTCACGCACCGGTCGGCGGCCGCGTTCGTCGACGCCGAGGCCCGCTTGTTCCTTCAGGACGAGCCGATCGGGCCCGACGACCGGGTCCTGGCCGGCCTGTCCGTCGCGTTCGACGCGTCCTGCGAGGAGATGTGGCTGGCCTGGCGGTACGGCGCCTGTCTCGTGCCCGCACCGCGTTCACTGGTTCGCACCGGTATGGACCTCGGCCCGTGGTTGGTTGCCCAGGGCATCACTATCGTCTCGACCGTACCGACGCTGGCCGCGCTCTGGCCGCCGGACGCCCTCGACCAGGTCCGGCTGCTGATCTTCGGCGGCGAGGCGTGCCCGCCGGAGCTGGCCGAGCGCCTCGCGATCGAGGGCCGCGAGGTCTGGAACACGTACGGCCCGACCGAGGCCACCGTCGTCGCGTGCGCCGCCCAGCTCACCGGCGAAGGACCGGTCCGGATCGGTCTCCCCTTGGACGGCTGGGATCTGGCCGTTGTAGATGCCGCAGGCAACGAAGTGGCCGACGGCGAGATCGGTGAGCTGATCATCGGCGGCGTCGGCCTGGCCCGGTACCTCGATCCGGCCAAGGACGCCGAGAAGTTCGCCGCGATGCCGACCCTCGGCTGGGACCGCGCGTACCGCAGCGGCGACCTGGTGCGGTCCGACCCGTTGGGCCTGCTGTTCCAGGGCCGCGCCGACGAGCAGGTCAAACTGGGCGGCCGCCGGATCGAGCTCGGCGAGGTCGACGCCGCTCTGCAGGCACTCCCGGGTGTCTCCGGCGCCGCGGCCGCCGTACGCAACAGCGCCGCGGGCAATCAGCTCCTCGTCGGGTACGTCGTACCGGACGAACCCGACGCCTTCGAAACAGCCAAGGCCACCGAGCGCCTACGTGAAGCGCTACCTGCCGCGCTCGTGCCGCTGCTGGCGATCGTCGACACGCTGCCGACCCGGACCTCCGGCAAGGTCGACCGCAACGCGCTGCCCTGGCCGCTGCCCGGTATGGACAGCGACGGTCCGCCCGCTGAGCTGGACGGGACCGCGGGCTGGCTGGCCGAACGCTGGACGAAGATCCTCGGCGCCAAGGTCACCGGAGCCGACAACGACTTCTTCCTGCACGGCGGCGGCAGCCTCGCCGCGGCCCAACTGGTCTCCGTGCTCCGTGAGCGGTTCCCGGACGTCACGGTCGGCGACATCTACGAGTACCCGCGGCTCGGCGCGCTCGCCGAGCGGCTCGACGACTTCAAGCCTGCGGCCCTCGAGCCGGTCGAGCTCCGGGAGATCCGGCCGACCCCGAAGAGCACGCAACTCCTGCAGACCGCGCTGACCCTGATCCTGCAGACCGTCGTCGGCGTCCGCTGGCTGGTCTACGTGTTCACGTTGAACAACCTCCTCGCCGCGCTGATCGAGCCGCTCCCGTGGGCGCGGACCGTGTCGTGGTGGTGGATCCTGGCCGGTTGGCTGGTCCTGATCAGCCCGGCGGGCCGGATGGGAATCGCCGTTGTCGGCGCCCGGATCCTGTTGCGCGGCCTGAAACCGGGCACCTACCAGCGCGGCGGCAGCGTCCACGTCCGGCTGTGGGCCGCGGAGAACCTCGCCGACGCGGCCGGTGCCGCCAACCTGGCGGGCGCGCCCTGGATCGCGTACTACGCCCGCGCCCTCGGCGCGAAGGTCGGTCGCGGCGTCGACCTGCACACGCTGCCGCCGGTGACCGGCATGCTCACCATGGGCCGCGGCGCCTCGATCGAGCCCGAGGTCGACCTGGCCGGCTACTGGATCGACGGCGACCGGCTGTACGTCGGACAGATCTCCGTCGGCCCCGACGCGGTCGTCGGCTCCCGCAGCACACTGCTCCCGGGCGCGGAGATCGGCCGGAGCGCCGAGATCATGGCCGGCTCGGCCGTCTCCGGCAAGGTCCCCGAGAACGAGCGCTGGTCCGGATCCCCCGCAGCCAGGATCGGCCGCGCACGGCACCCGTGGCCGGACCACCGTCCCGCGCGCGCTCCCTGGTGGGTTGCGGCGTACGGCGTCCAGTCCGCGCTCATGTCCCTGATCCCGGTCGCCGGGGCCGCCGCGGCGTTCATCGTCCTCGGGTACGCATTGCGCGGCACCCAGACACTGCCGGACGCGGCGCTGCACGCGCTGGGCGCGATCCCGTTGATGACGCTGGTCGGGTTCGCGACGATCGCGGTCCTCACGCTGATCGGCGTACGGCTCCTGGGTATCGGGATCAAGCCCGGCCACTACCCGGTCCGCAGCCGGATCGGGTGGCAGGTCTGGGCGACCGAGCGGCTCCTCGACTCCGCGCGCACGCTGCTTTTCCCGCTGTACGCGAGCCTGCTGACCCCGTGGTGGCTGCGTGCCCTGGGCGCGAAGATCGGCCGCGACGTGGAGGCGTCGACGGTCCTCCTGCTGCCGAAGATGACCACCGTCGGCGAGGGCGCGTTCCTGGCCGACGACACGATGATCGCGTCGTACGAGCTCGGCGGCGGCTGGCTGCACGTGGCCGGCGCGAAGGTCGGCAAGCGTGCGTTCCTCGGCAACTCCGGGATGACCGCGCCCGGCCGGAGCGTTCCGAAGAACGGCCTGGTCGCGGTGCTGTCCGCGGCCCCGAAGAAGTCCAAGGCCGGTACGTCGTGGCTCGGTTCGCCGCCCGTGAAGCTCCGCCGGCAGGCCGTCTCGGGTGATCAGAGCCGCACGTTCAACCCGCCGTACAAGCTGAAGGTCGCCCGCGCGCTGGTCGAGCTGTGCCGGTTCGTCCCGATGATGTGCACGGTGCTGATCGCCCTCGGCGTGCTGTTCGCGCTGCAGGCGCTCGACCTCTGGATCGGTCCGTTGTGGACGATGCTGCTGTCCGGCGCGGTCATCCTCGCCGCCGGCGCGGTCGCGGGCGGGATGGCGACGGTCGCCAAATGGGTCATCGTGGGCCGGACGAGAGCCGTCGAGTACCCGCTGTGGAGCTCGTTCGTCTGGCGCAACGAGGTGGTCGACAGCTTCGTCGAGCTGGTCGCCGCGCCCTGGTTCGCGAACGCCGCCGCCGGTACGCCGGTCCTCACGCTCTGGCTGCGGTCACTCGGAGCGAAGATCGGCAAGGGCGTCTGGTGCGAGACGTACTGGTTGCCGGAGGCGGATCTGGTCACCCTGGGCGACGGTGCCACGGTGAATCGCGGTTGTGTGCTGCAAACGCACCTATTTCATGATCGAGTTCTCTCCATGAACACAGTCACCTTCGGGGCCGGGGCAACCCTCGGCCCCCACGGCATCGTCCTCCCGGCGGCCGCGGTAGGAGCAGGAGCTACCATCGGGCCGGTGTCTCTCGTGATGCGTGGTGAAGGTGTGCCGGCGGGTACGCGCTGGGCTGGGAACCCCATTGCTCCCTGGCAGAGCTGATGGTTGACCCGTATGTGCCCAGCCACGGAAGCATCGACTACAAGGTCGAGTCGTACGAGCTCGACCTGGACTACCGGGTCAGCAGCAACCGGCTGACCGGCAAGGCGACGATCACGGCGTTCGCCACCCAGGCGCTCTCGCGCCTCAGCCTCGACCTGTCCGGGCTCCGGGTGTCGAAGGTGTCGGTCAACGGACGCCGGCCGCAGCGGTACGTCCATCGCGGCGGCAAGCTGCACATCACCCCGTCGACGACGATCCCGGACGGCGCCGAGTTCTCGGTCGACGTCCAGTACAACGGGAACCCGAGACCCGAGGACAGCCCGTGGGGCGAGCTCGGCTGGGAAGAGCTCACCGAGGGCGTGATCGTCGCCAGCCAGCCGAGCGGTGCGGCCACCTGGTTCCCGTGCAACGACCACCCCGGCGACAAGGCGCACTACCGGATCTCGATCACCACGGATTCGCCGTACCAGGTCGTCGCGAACGGGCGGCTGGTGTCGCGCCGGGTGAAGGCGAGCCGTACGACGTGGGTGTTCGACCAGGCCGCGCCGATGGCGACGTACCTCGCGACCGTGCAGATCGGGCGGTACGACGAGGTGGATCTGGCGGCCTCGCCCGTGTCGATCCGCGGCGTGCTGCCGGCCGGGCGGAGCCGCGAGTTCCGGCACGACTTCGGGCGCCAGCAGGACATGATGAAGCTGTTTTGCAAGCAGTTCGGGCCGTATCCGTTCGGCGGCTACACGGTCGTGGTGACCGACGATCCGCTGGAGATCCCGCTCGAGGCGCAGGGCATCTCGGTGTTCGGCAGCAACCACGTCGACGGCCGGAACGGGTCGGAGCGGCTGGTCGCGCACGAGCTGGCGCACCAGTGGTTCGGGAACAGCCTGACCCCGGCGAACTGGCAGCACATCTGGCTGAACGAGGGCTTCGCCTGCTACGCCGAGTGGCTGTGGTCGGAGGAGTCACGCGGGCTTTCCGCCGACCAGCAGGCGGCCAAGGCGCACACGCGGTTGAAGGGCCTGCCGCAGGACCTGATGCTGTCGGACCCCGGCCCGGACCTGATGTTCGACGACCGCCTCTACAAGCGCGGCGCGATCACCCTGCACGTACTGCGCAAGCACCTCGGCGACAACGCGTTCTTCGAACTCCTCCGTACCTGGACCAAGACGCACCGGCACGGGTCGGTCACCACGGCCGACTTCCTCGCCCTGGCCACCACCTTCAGCCCCGACGAGCAGGCCCTACGCCACCTGTTCGCCGCCTGGCTGGACTCCTACGAACTCCCACCACTGCCCCGGAAGCGCTAGCCGGCGCGTGCCACCTCGGCGGCGGCTTTCACGAAGCGTTCGGTGAGTGGCGTTCTGGTGGCCCAGGCGGTACCGGTCCACCAGGTGGCGGCGCGGCCGGGGAGCGGGACCAGGCGGACCTCGGGTGGCGCGATCCGCTCGGCGGTCTGCGGTACGACGGCCGGCCCGGCACCGGCCGCGGTCAGGGCGAGGACGGTCTGCAGGTCGCCCGCCTCCTGGAGTATTTGCGGGTGGCAACCAAGTTCGGCGTACAGCGTGTTGATCTGGGCGGTCAGTCCCGGCCCGCGGTCCGGTGTCAGGCGGACCAGCGGGCGTGCGTCGATCCAGCCGACCAGATCACGCGGCAACTGCTGATCGGCCGGTACGGCGAGAGTGAGGCGATCCCGTCGTAACCGAAGGTGTTCGAGACCGGCCGGCACCGGCAACCGTACGAATCCGATCTGCAGGCTCCCGGCCAGCAGGCGCTCGCACTGCACGGCCGACGACATGTCCTCGAGCGAGATCGTCACTCCCGGCCACCGGCTCCGGAACAGCGCCACCGCCCGCGGCGCCAGCTCGATCCCCGACAACCCGAACCCGATCGCCAGCGATCCCTCGGTCCCCGACGCCACCTGAACGGCCCGTCGCTCGAAGGCCTCTGACCGGTCCAGCAACTCCAGAGCGTCAGGAAGCAACAGTTCCCCGGCCGGGGTCAGCCTCGCGCCGTGCCTCCCTCGGCTGAACAGCACCGAGCCGACCCGGCGCTCCAGCACCTGGATCTGCTTGGTCAGCGCGGGCTGACTGGTCGACAACTCCGCGGCCGCGGCCCCGAAATTCCGCAGCCTGGCCACCGTGACGAACGCCCGAAGCAATCGGAGATCCATAACCCCAGGATATGGAATCCCGTCGAGCCGCTATTGGACGTCATAGGTGTTCCGGCGTTTCGATGGTCGTATGACGTCCTTTCGCGCCGCCGTGGTGCAGTTCGAGCCGACCCCTGACCAGCCCTCGGCCAACCTCGCGACCGTCGAGCGACTCGCCCGCGCGGCGGTTGCCGACGGCGCCCGGCTCGTCGTACTCCCAGAGATGTGCCTGCTCGGCTATTGGCATCTCCGCCGGCACACCGCCGAGCGACTGCACGAGCTGGCCCAGCCGGCGGACGGACCGCTGATCAGCCGGGTCGTTGCCCTCGCCAAGGAACTGGACGCCGGGATCGGGGTCGGGTTCCTCGAGGAGGCCGACGGCAGGTTGTTCAACGCGTACGCCGTCTGCCTGCCTGACGGGACCGTTCACGTGCACCGGAAGCTGCATGCGTTCGAGCACGAGGAGATCGCGAGCGGGTCGTCGTACACGGTGTTCGAGACGCCGTGGGGGTTCCGGGCCGGGGTGCTGATCTGCTGGGACAACAACCTGGTGGAGAACGTCCGGATCACCGCGTTGCTCGGTGCAACGGTCCTGATCACGCCGCACCAGACCGGCGGGACGAACTCGCGCAGCCCGCACGGGATGAAGCCGATCCCGCTCGAGGTGTGGGACAGCGGCGACCGTGCGGCGATCGAGGAGGCCTTCAACGGGCCGAGCGGGCGGGGGTGGCTGATGCGGTGGTTGCCGGCGCGGGCGCACGACAACGGGATGTTCGTCCTGTTCAGCAACGGCGTCGGCCGGGACGACGACGAGCTCCGCACCGGAAACGCGATGATCCTCGACCCGTACGGCCGGATCGTCGCCGAGACCCCGGTCCCCGCCGAGGCCGTGGTGGTCGGCGACCTCGACCTCGATCTGGTGCCCCTGGCAACCGGCCGCCGCTGGCTCCGCGGCCGCCGCCCCGAGCTCTACGGCCTACTCACCCGGCGCCTCGGCAACGAACTCGACCCCCGCGCGGCGCGCTTCTCCCCGGACCCGGTGACGTCTTTGGGCCCCGACCAACCATAAATCGGACCAAAAAGCGGTTGGTGGGTGCTCAAAGACGAGGTGGGTGGTTGGTGGGGGCTCAAAGAGGGGTGGGTCAGTAGATGAGGGCAGTGGCGATGGCGGCGATGCCTTCGCCGCGGCCGGGGAAGCCGAGGCCGTCGGTTGTTGCCGCGCTCACCGAAACCTCGGCGTCGCACGCGGCGGAGAGGACCTTTTCCGCCTCCTCCCGACGGGTACCGATCCGCGGGCGGTTGCAAACGATCTGCACCGCGACGTTCCCGATCTCGAACCCTGCGGCCCGAACCCGGCGCGCGGCCTCTGCCACCAGAGCGACCCCAGCCGCACCGGCCCACTCGGGCTCGGCGGTGCCGAAGTTCGATCCCAGGTCACCCAGCTTCGCCGCGGTGAGCAACGCCGTACAAATAGCGTGTGCAGCTGCATCGCCATCGGAATGACCTGACAGCCCAGAGGGTTCCTCCGGCCAGTGCAGGCCGGCCAGCCACATCGGGCGGCCTTCCTCCAGCGGGTGCACGTCGATGCCGTTGCCGACCCGTGGAACCTTCACGAGATCCTCCGCTCCGCCAGCAGCGCCTCGGCGAGCAGCAGGTCCTGCGGCCGGGTCACCTTGAACGCGTCCGGCGAGCCCTCGACGGTCCGCACCGTCACCCCGATCCGCTCACACATCATCGCGTCATCGGTCACGCCCGCGTCGGCACCGGCCGCATGCGCGCGCCGCAGTACGTCAGGGGCGAACCCTTGCGGCGTCTGTACGGCGACCAGCGTCGACCGATCGGGCGTGTCGACGACATCGCCGGTCGGCCCGACCCGCTTGATCGTGTCCGTCACCGGCACCACCGGTACGACGGCCTCGGCGCCGGCTCGCACCGCCGCCACCACGCGCTCGATCGCAGCGGCCGGGACGAACGCCCGCGCCGCGTCGTGGACCAGGATGCAGTCGATCCCGTCGACCGGCACCACGTCCAGCGCCGCCCGCACCGAGGCAGGCCGCTCCGCACCGCCGGCGACCACGATCAGCTGCGCGTCCCCGACGTACGGCGTGAGCTCCTTGCCGACCGTCTCCTCGGAGCCGGGCGGCACGGCGACCACGAAACAAACAAGGTCGGCGGCGGTCGCTGCCTTCAGTCCACGCACCGCGTGGACCAGCAGCGAGTCGCCACCGACCTCTCGAAATGCCTTCGGGATCTCACCACCGAGTCGCAGCCCTAGCCCGGCCGCGGGAATCACGACCGCGCTACTCATGCAGGCTGCTCTAGGAAGCGAGAACCTCGTCGAGGATGGCTTCCGCCTTGTCCTCGTTGGTGTGCTCGGCCAGAGCCAGCTCGGAGACCAGGATCTGGCGAGCCTTCGCCAGCATCCGCTTCTCACCGGCGGACAGACCGCGGTCACGCTCACGGCGCCACAGGTCGCGGACGACCTCTGCCACCTTCAGCACGTCACCGGAGTGCAGTTTCTCCAGGTTCGCCTTGTAGCGTCGCGACCAGTTGGTCGGCTCCTCCGTGTGCGGAGCTCGCAGCACGTCGAAGACGCGCTCCAGGCCAGCCTGATCCACGACGTCACGCACGCCGACAAGATCGAGGTTGCACGCGGGGACCCGGACGACCAGGTCGTTCTGAGCGACGATCCTCAAGACCAGATAGGTCTTGTCCTCACCTTTGATCTGACGGGTCTCGATGTCCTCGATGACGGCCGCACCATGGTTGGGGTAAACAACCGTCTCGCCGACTGTGAAAGTCATATGTCACGTGCCCCTTTCCGAGTCCTATCCTACCACGCAGTCGGTGGTCCGGTCGGGGCGTTTGCGCTGGTCAGAGCCCATTTCCTGCCTTGACAAACGCTCAATCGCATGCCTCGTGCGCGCGCGCACCGTTGCTCCGGACATCGCTCCGGCGGCATCCCGGCGTCCGCCTCGCCGACCCCGAGGGCTACGCTGTGGGGCGCCGGAGGCCGCTGCCTGACGGTGTCCACAGTTGCCGCACAAAGGTGCGGCGACAGGTCGAAACAGCTTGCACGAGAGGGATTCCAGTGCCGATCACGTTGTCCTCGCGGTTCGCCCGGCGTACCGCGCTGGCGAGTGCCGCCGCCACTCTCAGTATCGCGCTGGCGGCGTGCAGCGCGAGCTTCTCCGCGCCGACCCTGCAGCCGTACCAGGCCGCCGAGGGGACCAACATCGAGTCCGGCCAGCTGAAGATCCGCAACATGCTGGTGCTGGCCGATGCCGACGGCAAGGGTGAACTGCACAGCGTGATCGTCAACGACGGCGACGCCCCGGAGACCCTGGTCAGCATCCTGCAGGCCGCGCCCGGGACGGCGGACGGCCAGGCCGGCTCCGACCAGCCGACCGAGGTCAAGTTCACCGGGCTGACCGCGCCGCTGGACCTGGAGCCGCACACCGCGCTCGTCCTGCCGGGCTCCGGCACCGAGGCCCCGGCCGCCGAGACCACCCCGAGCACCACACCGTCGGCGGCCCCGACCGAGACCCCGACGGCCCCGACCCCGGGCGCCGAGGAGGCCGGCCCGGCGATCATCGTGACCGGCGCGAAGCCCGGCCAGATGGTCAACGTGACCATCACCTTCGGCACCGCGGCGCCGGTCTCCGCCTACGTCCCGGTCCTCACCGACGACCACTACTCCCCGTCGCCTGCGGCCGCCGAGTAGTTCCCCGCACGACAGAACGGGCCGCCCCGGCGCGGGACGGCCCGTTCTGCTTGGGTACGACGAGCCAGTGGCCGCGGCTCGGCGTACCGGCTCTCAGTTCTTGCTGGCCGAGGCTGCCTTGGACAGGCCTGGGAGCACCTTGTCGAGCACCCACGGGACGCTCAGGACGCTGACCGCGCTCATGCCGGAGATCACCTGCTGGTCCTGCATCGCGTACACGCCGCCGCTCTTGACCGCCTTCAGCGACGAGTAGACCGGGTCGGCCAGGAACTTCTGCGTCCCGATCCCGTCGACGTACGCGACCAGCACGTCGGCGTCGATGTCCGCGACCTTCTCCTTGCTGATCGTCAGCGAGAACTCCTTCTTGGTGTTGGTCTTCTCCAGCGCCTCCACCCCCGGCGCGTTCTTGAAGCCCATCTCGTTCAGGATCTGCACCCGCGGGTCACCCGGCATGTAGACGTAGTTCTCCGGCGCCGAACGAACCGACCGTGATGGTCTTGTCCTTGAACTCGGGATGGTCCGCGGCGACCTGCTTGATCTTGTCCGAGATGCCGGTGATCAGCTTCTCCGCGTCGGCCTTCTTGCCGAGCGCCTCGCCGACCAGCAGGGTCTGGTCCTGCCAGGTGGTCTGCCACGGCGCCCCCGGGTACGCGACGGTCGGCGCGATCCCGCTCAGGGTCTTGTACGTCGCCTCGTCGAAGCCCTCGTACGGGGCCAGGATGACGTCCGGCTTCAGCGCCGCGATCTTCTCGAACGGGTACTTGTCGCCGGTGTCCAGCAACGTCGTCTTCGACTTGTCGAACTTGTCCGCGTCCCACGCGGTGACGCCGTCGGCGGTCGGGCCGTAGGTGACCTTCGGCATCCCGACCGGGGTCTCGCCGAGCGCGTAGACCACGTCCTGGGCGTTCCAGCCGAGCGTGACGATCCGCTCCGGCTTCTTGGTGATCGTGGTGTCGCCGAACGTGTTCTTCAGCGTGACCGGGAACCCGGACGACGCCGTACCGGCCGAACTCTCGGCCTGCTTGTCGCCGTCACTGCCGCAGGCGGCCAGCGTGGTCGTGGCGAGCAGTACGGCGGTGACCGCACTGACGACCCGCGTACGGGACCAGGACATGGTGAACTCTCCTTAGACCAATTGCCTCAACTAAGGAGAGCCTAAGCTAACCCCGCCGGTCGTCGCGACCTGCGGGGGTGTGACTCAGGACTCGAACTTGTAGCCCAGGCCACGCACGGTGACCAGGTGCTGCGGGTTCGACGGATCCTTCTCGAGCTTCGAGCGCAGCCGCTTCACGTGCACGTCCAGGGTCTTGGTGTCGCCCACGTAGTCGGCGCCCCAGATCCGGTCGATCAGCTGACCGCGGGTGAGCACCCGTCCGGTGTTCCGCAGCAGCATCTCGAGCAGCTCGAACTCCTTCAGCGGGAGCCGGATCTCGGTCCCGGACACCGTCACCACGTGCCGCTCGACGTCCATCCGGACCGGGCCGGCCTCGAGGGTGTCCGGCAGCAGCTCGACGTCCTGACCGCGACGCAGTACGGCGCGGACACGGGCCAGCAGCTCCCGCGGGCTGTACGGCTTGGTCACGTAGTCGTCCGCGCCGAGCTCGAGCCCGACGACCTTGTCGACCTCGGTGTCCTTGGCGCTGACGATGATCACCGGGACGTTGCCCCGGCTGCGGAGCGCCCGGCAGACCTCCGTGCCGGACAGCCCCGGCAGCATCAGGTCGAGCAGGACGATGTCCGCACCGGCGCGGTCGTACTCGTCCAGCGCGTCCGGCCCGGTCTCCGCGACGGCGACCTCGAACCCTTCCTTGCGCAGTACGTACGACAGCGCGTCGCTGTAGCTCTCTTCGTCTTCGACGACCAGCACTCGGGTCACGAAGCTGTCTCCTTTGTCTTCTGACCTGACGGGGTAGACGTCAGGGGAACGGCCGGCTCCTCCTGGCTGGTGGAGTCGGTCTGGCCCGGTGCGGGTTCGAGCCGCAGCGGGAGTCTCACGGTGAAGGTGGAACCTTGGCCCTCGACACTCCAGACCCGCACGTCGCCGCCATGGATCGAGGCGATGTGCTTGACGATCGAGAGGCCGAGACCGGTGCCGCCGGTCTCCCGGCTGCGGGCCCGGTCGACCCGGTAGAAGCGCTCGAAGACGCGTTCCAGGTCGCTGCTCGGGATCCCCACGCCCTGGTCGGACACCGTCACCTCGACCAGGTCTCCGATCGGGTGCGCGGCGACCGCGACCCGGGTGCCGTCCGGGCTGTAGTTGATGGCGTTCTCGACCAGGTTGCCGATCGCCATCGCCAGCTGGTCCTCGCTGCCCAGCACCTCGAGCTCGGGCTCGGTCTTCACCACGATCTTGATGTCCCGGTCCTCGGCGTCGATCCGGCAGCGGTCCACCGCGGTCTCGATGACCTCGTTGATGTCCACCGGGCCGGGGTTCTCCAGCGGGTCGTCGCCCTGCAGCCGGGACAGCTCGATGATCTCCTTGACCAGCCGGCTCAGCCGGGAGGCCTCGACCCGCATCCGGTCCGAGAACCGCTGCACCACCTCCGGGTCGTCGGAGGCCTCCGAGACCGCGTCGGCGAGCAGGATCAGCGCGCCGACCGGGGTCTTCAGCTCGTGGCTGATGTTGACGGTGAAGTCCCGCCGGATCGCGTCCAGACGGCGCTCGCGGGTCCGGTCCTCGACCAGCACCAGTACGAGCTGGCTGCCCAGCGGCGCCACCCGGGCGCTGACGTACTGCGTGGCGCCCAGCCGGCCCCGGACGATCTCCAGGTCCTGCTGGCGGATCTCACCGTCGCGGCGGACCTGGCGGACCATGGTCAGGATGTCGTCGACCACGAGCCGCTCACCGCGGACGATGCCGAGCACGTGCGCCGGGGCGCTGGCCTGCAGCACCTGGTCCTCGGGTCCCATCACGACCGCCGAGGAACGCAGTACGGAAAGGACCGTGGCGACGCCCGACGGTACGGCGGGCTCCGGGGACTCCGGGATCTTGCGCTGGGCCCGCTCGGAAAGCATCATCGCACCGAGCGAAAGCAGGGCCAGGGCCGCGCCGATGACGCCGCCCAGCACCGCAGCCAGCGTGGGGTCCACGGCAACGATGCTACGCGGGCGACCAGCAGGGAAAGACCGAATGAGCACCGGATGACCGGGACACGACCTAACTGTTCATCGGTCGTTCACCACTCGTCGCCGTCCGGCAACCTCGACGGCATACGGTCACCGGTGGGCGGGGTACCGTGCTGGTCCCCTCCGCGGCAACGGACACCACAGATCGGATTCGAACACCATGCGTGACACGTACCACGAGCAGCTCGACGACATCCTCGCCGAGCTGGAGCGGATGACGCGGACGGTGTCCACCGCCGTACGCCGGTCGACGGCGGCCCTGCTGGAAGCGGATATCCGCAAGGCCGAAGAGGTCATCGCGGCCGACATCCAGCTCGACGCCGCCGGTGAAGGTGTCGAGGAGAAGGTCTTCGAGCTGATGGCGCGGCAGTCGCCGGTCGCCAACGAGCTGCGGATGCTGGTCGCCGCGCTGCGGATGGTCGCCGACCTGGAGCGGATGGGCGACCTGGCCGCGCACGTGTCGAAGATCGCCCGGATGCGGTACCCGGCGCCGGCGATCCCGGCCGAACTGCACGACGTGATCGAGTCGATGGGGTCCGTGGCCGGCAAGATGGTCGACGCCGCCGGCGACGTGATCGCCACCCGCGACGTCGAGGCCGCCGGGCGGCTCGAGGCCAGCGACGACGAGATGGACAAGCTGCGCTCCAACCAGTTCCGCCTGATGATGGACGAGGACTGGCCGCACGGCGTCGAGGTCGCCGTCGACATGGCACTGCTCAGCCGCTACTACGAGCGCATCTCCGACCACGCGGTCGCCATGGCCCGCCGCGTCGTCTACCTCGTCACCGGCGAACTCCCCGTAGCCATCGGCGGCACCGCCGCCGGCTCCGGCGCCGGCGCCTCCACCCCCAACCCCAACGGCAACTGACCTTCACAACACCCAAGGCGCCCCCGGCTAGTTGCCGGGGGCGCCTTTTGTACGGCTCGATGTAACGCCGAGTAGTCGCGGTCCGATAGGACGGGAAGTGACCACCCTTCGAAGAGGATCCTCATGAGACTGCAGCGCCTTGCGCTCGCGACCGCCGGCCTCGGCCTGATCGCCGCGTCCGTCGTTTCCGTCCCGGCCACCGCCGGAACGCCCGACCCGAAGCCTTGGTCCGACCGGACCAAGCAGTCGAACTCCGCGAAGGCAGCCACCGAGGCCTGCGATATCTCGGTCGGCTACCCGACCGCGGCCGGCTCGATGGAATCAGCCGACGTGATCGCCGGACGGCCGCCGCAGGGAGCGCCGTACGAGCCGTTCAAGTTCGTCGGCACCCGCGCGAACGCGACCTGGTACATGGCCGCCAACGCGGCGGGCACCCAGTTCTACTACTACGGCCTGCTGCTGCAGGGCGGGAACCTGTACCGGCACACCACCTACGTGTACCCGTACCACCCGCCGGTCGCCACCTTCAAGAAGGTCGGTAGCGGCTGGACGAGCTTCAAGACCATCGCCACGTCGAACGACAGCATCGACGGCCCGAGCCACGCCTACCTCTACGGCCTGAACAGCAACGGCAGCCTGTACCGGTACTCGATCGTCCGCGGCGTCATCAAGTCTCTCGGCTCGTTCCCGGGCTTCAAGGGCTTCAAGACGATGACGGTCATCAGCGAGACCATGACCTACGACACCCTGCTGATGACCACGACCGCCGGTGCCCTGTGGACCGTCCGGATCCCGGTCGCCGCCTCCACCAAGCCGGTCCTCAAGCGGATCCGGTCCGGCGGCTGGCAGAACTTCGAGTCGCTGGTCGTCGAGAACTGCGGCACCCGCGGCGGCGTCCTCATCGTTGGCGTCGACAACAACACCCAGACCGGCACGCTCTACGCGATGAGCAAGGCGAACGGCGCAGCGACCGCCCTCACCGGCTACGGCAAGATCCCCGGCGTTGTCTTCAACGGCGTCAACTCCGTACGTCTGGGCTACCACTACGACCCGATGCGCGGCGAGTAACCACCACTTCTGTCGGGCGCGTATCTTCACCCCATGCCCGACGGCGCGGCTGTCTTGCCGGCTTCGCCGGAGCGCGTCCGCGGCGCCGGGCTGATGTTCCGGCGAGGACGTGAACTCGAGCTGTACCGGGCGGGGCCCAGTCGAGGGTCATGGATAGGTTCAGCAGCATGAGCGATCACTCGGAGACCGACCGGCTTGTCAGCGTCGACGTGTCAGGCATGAGCGGGCCTGAGCTGCTCGCGCACCTAAGCGCGGTGGAGCAGCACATGAGAAAGCTCCGCAGAACCGAGCTCGCGCTCCTGGAGGGCAGCCCCGAGATCGTCGCACAACGCCCCGAACTGCAAGCCCACCTCGCCCACCTCCGCACCCTGGACCTCGAAGACCTCCCCCTCGACAACCCACCGTCGCCGGCCTGACAGCTCCCCCGTCACGCGGAAGTGTGCATTTGGACAGGAAGTGTCGGCCGGCAGGGTAGTGCACCTGAGCGTGAATGCGGTCGTGCGTACGGTGTCTCACAGGTGCTCTACCTGTCGACCTGCACACAACCGCCCGACTGGCAGCACCCCGTGTCCACCGAGTCGTGGGTTTCGGTGGCCCAATCCCGCTGAAGGGCAGCCTCGATCCACGACTCGCGATGTCGGACACCAACCAAACGCCACGACTCAGTGTGATGCCCGCCTGTTTGAGGCGGCTCACTAGCGGGTTGTTTCACCGCTGACCTGCTACAACCCGCCAGCAGCAACACAACCCGCCAGTCGCACAACATCACCACGGCAGCCGCCGCGCCAAGGCGTTCGCCAACCAGCCCGCCCCGCGCCCCGGCGGAGCCGGCAACAGACAGCCGCGCCGAAGGCGTGTCCTTTCGGCGCGGCTACAGCTGGCCCTGCCGGAGCGTGTGCTTGTAACGCGATCCACGCCTACCTCGGCCAACGTCCAGGAAACGGTGGGGTTGAACAGCAAATAACCTGTTCAACCCCACCGCAACGCCGGTTCTCGCCCCAGCACGTGCACCAGTTCCCTGGGTGGTGGTTAGCGGCCCTGGTTCTTGACGGCTTCGATGGCGGCTTTGGCGGCGGTGGGGTCCAGGTATTCGCCGCCGGGGGTGAGTGGCTTGAAGTTGTCGTCGAGTTCGTAGTAGAGCGGGATGCCGGTCGGGATGTTGAGGCCCACGATGGTCTGCTCGTCGAGGCCGTCGAGGTGCTTGACGAGGGCGCGGAGTGAGTTGCCGTGGGCGGTGACGAGGACGGTCTTTCCGGCGCGCAGGTCCGGCACGATCGCGTCGTACCAGTAGGGCAGCATCCGCTCGACGACGTCCTTGAGGCACTCGGTCGCGGGCAGCAGCTCCGGCGGCAGGGCGGCGTACCGCGGGTCGCCGAACTGGTCGTACTCCGAGCCGCGCTCGATCGCCGGCGGCGGGGTGTCGTAGGAGCGGCGGAAGAGCATGAACTGCTCCTCGCCGAGCTCCTCGAGGGTCTGCTTCTTGTCCTTGCCCTGCAGGCCGCCGTAGTGCCGCTCGTTCAGCCGCCAGGACCGGCGTACGTCGATCCACTGGCGCCCGGCCTCCTCGAGCGCGATGGTCGCGGTCCGGATGGCGCGGCGCAGCACCGAGGTGTGCAGTACTTCGGGCAGCAGCCCGCGCTCAAGCAGCAGCTGGCCACCGCGGTGCGCCTCCTCGACACCCTGGGCGTTCAGGTCGACGTCGACCCAGCCGGTGAAGAGGTTCTTGGCGTTCCAGTCGCTGTGGCCGTGGCGGAGCAGGATCAGGCGATAGGTCATACCCGCATGCTATCGAGGCTCCAGCCAGCCCTTGAACGCGTCCAGGTTTCGGGTGGATTCGCCGCGCGACACGCGCCATTCGTACTCGCGCCGGATCGACGACGCGAACCCCATTTCGAGGATCGTGTTGAACGACGAGTCGGCGTACTCCAGCACCGCGCCGAGCAACCGGTCGACCTCGACAGGTGTGATCGCGTGCAGCGGGACCCGCCCGTCCAGGTGGATGTCGCCCAGGTGGTCGACGGCGAACGCGACGCCGTACATCTTCAGGTTCCGCTCCAGCAGCCACCGGTACACGGCCGCGTGGTTCTCGTCCGGGTGCCGCGCGACGAACGCGTGCACCTGGACGGCCTGCGCGCCGACCGTCAGCGTGACCGTGGTCTTCAGCTTCCGCTCCCCCGGCAGGTCCGCGCTGAAGACGCCCGGTTCACTCTCGGTGAACTCGAGCTCGTTCTCGGTCAGCACCTGGCGGATCACGTCCGCCGCAGAAACTCTCACCCGGCTACCTCCGCGGCGATCTCACTCGCCATTGTTTCCGCGGCGGTCCGGTACGCCGCCAGCGTCTTTCGCGCGGTCAGCTCCCAGCCGAACCCCCGTGCGTGCCCGACCGCCGCGTGGCCCATGCTCTCGCGGACGGCCGGATCCGTCGCAATCCGGGCCAGCGCGTCGGCGAAGTCGTCCACCGCGTGCCCGCGCACCAGGAACCCGGTCCGCCCGTCCAGTACCGCCGTACTCAGACCGCCGACGGCCGCCGCGACCACCGGCGTACCGCAGGCCTGGGCCTCCAGCGCGACCAGCCCGAAGGATTCCGAGTACGACGGAACACACACGACGGACGCCGCCCGGTACCAGTCGGCCAGCCGCGCCCGCTCCATCGGCTTCACGAACCGGGTCACGTCGTCGATCCCGAGCGCCCGCGCCAGCTCGGCGTGCGACTCGGGGTGCTCCATCCCGTTGCCCGACGGCCCGCCGATGATCGCGACCACCAGCCGCGACCGCAGCGACGGGTCCCGCTCGAGCATCCGCGCGGCCGCCCGGATCAGCAGATCGGGCGCCTTCAGCGGCTGGATCCGGCCGACGAACGCCAGTACGACGGCATCGGCCGGCAACCCCACGGCCTGTCGAGCGGCCATCCGCGAGCCGGGGCTGAACAGCTCCAGGTCGACGCCCGGGTTCACCACACCGACCTTGGCCGGCTGGGCGCCGTACAGGTCGATCAGTTCGCGGGCCTCGTCGCCGGTGTTGGCCAGCAGGCGATCCGCGGCCTCGACGACCTGCTCCTCACCGATCAGCCGCGCGGGCGGCTCGGGTACGTCGTCGTCCGCGAGGCTGGCGTTCTTCACCTTGGCCATCGTGTGCATGGTGTGAACCAGTGGGACCGCCCAACGATCGCGGGCGAGCAGTCCGACCTGGCCGGACAACCAGTAGTGCGAGTGGATCACGTCGTACCAGCCGGGCTCGTGGATCGCCTCGGCGCGCAGGACGGCGCGGGCGAACGTGCACAGCTGGGCCGGGAGCTCGTTCTTCGTCAGGCCCTCGTACGGGCCGGCGGCGACGTTGCGGACCATCACGCCGGGCATCAGCTCGACCCGGGCCGGCAGCACCGACGCGGTCGCCCGGGTGAAGACGTCGACCTCGATCCCGAGGCCGGCCAGCTGCTTGGACAACTCCACGACGTACACGTTCATCCCGCCCGCGTCCCCGGTCCCCGGCTGGTCGAGCGGTGACGTGTGCAGGCTGATCATCGCGACCCGCCGGAGGGGTCCGGTCATGGGGTCTCCCGGCCTGGACTGAGGAGCGCAGGGAGCGAAGCGACCGGAGCGACGAGGGAAGGCCGGGAGCAACAGCCCCAGGACCCGCCGCGACGGAGTCGCGGCATCAATGGAGTCACGACGTCAGGGTAACTCTGGGGCGTCCGCCGGAAATCGGGACTTCTCCCTATCCGCCGCCGTCCAGCTCGCGAGCAGCCGCAGATTCTGCTCGGACGGCGACCCGGGCTCGACCGTGTAGGTGACCAGCAGTTGGTCCGGCTCGCCGGGAGGCTGCAGGGTCTCGTACCCCACGGTGATGTCGCCCACCAGCGAGTGGTGCTGCGTCTTGGTCCCGAACGACTTGTCCTTCACGTCGTGCCGGGCCCAGTGCACGCGGAACTCAGGGCTCCGGATGGACAGTTCCCCGATCAGCTCGGCGAGTTCCGGGTCGTCCGGATAGCGCCCGGCGTACATCCGCAGGTAGCCGACGGTCTCCTCCGCGACCGCCTCCCAGTCCGGGTAGAAGTCGTGCGATGCGGGATCGAGGAAGACCATCCGCGGGATGTTGCGGTCCTTGAGGTCCATGCTCTCGAAGTCCGCGATCAGGGCCGCGGCGAGCCGGTTCCACCCCAGGACGTCCATCCGGCGGCCGAGGACGAACGCCGGTACGTCGGTCATCGAGTCGAGCAGCCGTTGCAGGCCGGGTCGCATCCGCTGCGTCGTACGTCGTTTGGTCCGCCGACGAGCCGGTTTCGCCAGCAAAGCAAGGTGTTTCTGCTCGTCCTCGGTCAACTTGAGGACATCGGCGACGGCATCGAGGATCTCCTGGGAGACGTTGTCGGCACGGCCTTGTTCGAGGCGGACGTAGTAGTCGGCGCTGACGCCGGCCGCCTGGGCGAGCTCCTCGCGGCGCAGGCCGGGGACGCGGCGTCGCCCGCCGTACACCTTGATGCCGAGGTCCTCGGGCCGCACCCGCGCCCGGCGCGAGGTGAGGAACTCGGTCAGCTCCGCGCGACGATCCATGTCCTCCAGTATCCAGGGCGGCCGGAAGCCCAACCTGGTCCTGCCAGAACCAGGCTCAGCAGACCACTGGGTAAGCCTCCGCGACCGCCCCAGGATCGGTGACATGACTGATCTACAGATTCGCAAGGCAGTGGTCACCGGCGCCGCGAGCGGTATCGGTGCCGCGATCGCCACCCAACTGGCCGAGGCCGGTGCCGCGGTCGCCCTGGTCGCGCGGCGACAGGACCGCCTCGACGACCTGGCCGGCAAGCTCGGACCGCGGACCTTCGGCGTCGGCCTGGACGTCACGTCGCAGGACTCGGTGAACGCCGGAGTCGCCCGGATCCACGAGGAGCTCGGCACCGTCGACCTGGTCGTGAACGCCGCGGGCGTGATGCTGGCCGCGCCGATCGCGGACGGGCGGCTCGACGACTGGACCCGGATGATCGACACCAACCTGACCGGCGTACTGCGTCTGGTCCAGGCCTTCACGCCCGACCTGATCGCAGCGGCCGGCGCCGGACGGACCGCTGACCTGGTGAACATCTCGTCGATCGGGGCACACGTCGTCTTCCCCGGGTACGCCGTCTACGGCGCGACGAAGGCGGCGCTGACCCACCTGTCCGCATCGTTGCGCGCCGACCTCTCGCCGTACGACATCCGCGTGACGAACCTCGAGCCCGGGCTGACGGACACCGAACTCGCGACGCACCTGGACAGCTCCGGACAGGACCTGATCGCGTCGATGAACGAGCAGATCGGGGCGCTCAGCGCGAGCGACATCGCCGACATCGTCACGTTCGCGGTCAGCCGCCGCCGGGAGCTGAACCTGCGCCAGATCATCGCGCTGCCGACCCGCCAGGCCTGACCGATTAGTGGGTCTATCTCCACCCCTATTGGCGGACTCGGCCCACTGTGGTCGAGGCCGTCCGCCGAAAGCATTGAGGACATGCGTACAGTCCTCGAAGAAGTCAGGTCCTGGCATCGCCCGCTGATGCTGATGGTGCTCGCCATGTCCGGTCTCGTCCTGACCGCCGGCCTCGGTCTCGCGATCGACGGCCGCGAGATCCTCAACGAGTCCGTGTGGCTCAAGCCGTTCAAGTTCGGCCTGTCGTTCGTCCTGTACGGCGCGACGCTCGCGTGGCTGCTTTCCAAGCTGCGTAAGGCGAAACGCTTCGGCTGGTGGACCGGGACCGTGTTCGCGATCACCGGGATCGTCGACGTCGGGTTCATCGCCGTACAGGCCGCGCGGGGCACGTTCAGCCACTTCAACGCGAACTCGGACACGTTCAACCAGGTTGGGCAGCAGGTCTTCATGTCGGGGGTCATGGGGCTGTTCGGGGCGAGTCTGGTGGTCGCGATCATGCTGTTGTTCCAGAAGATCGGCGACGCCCCGCTGAACCGGGCGATCCGGGTCGGCCTCGGGCTGGCGGTCGCCGGTATGGCGCTCGCGTTCTACTTGGTCGGCTCGCACGGTCAGCGGCAGGAGGTCACGGACGCGTACGGTCACCCGGTCACGCTGGCCGGCAGCCACGGCATCGGCGTCGAGGCGGGCGGTCCGGGGATGCCGTTGACCAACTGGAGCACTGTCGGCGGTGACCTGCGGATCCCGCACTTCGTCGGGCTGCACGCGATCCACTTCCTGCTGCTGACGGTCCTCGCCCTGAGCCGGCTCGCCGCGCGGGTCGAGTGGCTGCGGCCGGAGCGCGTCCGGCACCGCCTGGTCGGCGTCGCGGCCTTCGGGTACACCGGCGTGATGATCACGGTGACGGTCCAGGCGTTCCGCGGGCAGTCTTTGATCCACCCCGACGTACAGACCCTGGGAATGCTGGGTGGGTTCATGGCGGTGAGTCTGGCTGCGCTCCTCGGGGTGGTCGCCGCTGCTCGGCGGCAGGTGGATGTGAGACGGCCCGCCGAGCGCGCCGAGGGCTTTGAGAAACTTGGGGTATGACTTCCAGCGATCGTCCTCTGGCCGTGGTGACGGGTGCTAGCAGTGGGATCGGGGCCGCCTCGGCGCGGTACCTCGCCCGTGAGGGGTTCGAGGTGATCTGCGCCGCGCGGCGCCTGGACCGGATCGAGGCGCTGGCCAAGGAGATCGACGGCCGCGCGGTGCAGTGCGACGTCACGTCCGCGGACGACGTCGCCGCACTCACCGCCGCGGTCGGGGACGAACTGCAGGTGCTGGTGAACAACGCCGGCGGGGCGTTCGGCCTGGAGCCGGTGGCCGACGCCGATCTGGACGCCTGGCGGCGGATGTACGAGGTGAACGTGATCGCGGTCGCCGCGGTCACGAAGTCGTTGCTTCCGGCACTGATCGCCGGGCGCGGCACGATCATCGTGATGGGATCGACGGCCGGCCAGGTCGCCTACGAGGGCGGCGGCGGGTACGCCGCCGCGAAGCACGGCGCGAAGGCCGTCGTCGACACGCTCCGCCTGGAGTTGTACGACCAGCCGGTCCGGGTCAGCGAGATCGCGCCCGGCATGGTCCAGAGCGAAGGCTTCGCCCTGACCCGCTTCAACGGCGACCAGTCCAAGGCCGACGCCGTGTACGCCGGCGTACGGGAACCCCTCACCGCCGATGACATCGCCGACATCGTCGCGTACGTCGCCACCCGCCCCGCCCACGTGAACCTCGACCGCATCACCGTCCGCCCCCGCGCCCAGGCCGCCCAGCACAAGGTCTACCGCGAGTCCTGATCCAGTAGGCCGGCCCGCGAGTGAGGCGGCTCACGGGGTTGCTGCTTGCAATTGCAAGCAGCTTGCTAGCACACTGGGGCCATGGCCAAGTTGAGTGATCGGGCGGCTGGGGCGGTGGGCTCCGTCGGGGAGTACCTCGCCGAGCAGCGGCGGCACGCGCAGCTGTCGTTGCGGCAGTTGTCCGACCTGGCCGGAGTGTCGAACCCGTACCTCAGCCAGATCGAGCGTGGCCTGCGGAAGCCGTCGGCCGACGTACTGCAGCAGCTCGCGAAGGCGTTGCGGATCTCCGCGGAGACCCTCTACGTACGGGCCGGCATTCTCGATCCGGACGACGAGGCCGATGGCGGGCGGCAGGGCACGGGCGTGGTCGACGCCGTCCTGCTCGACCCCGCACTGACCGAGCGCCAGAAGCGCGTCCTGCTGGACGTCTACACGTCGTTCGTCCGTGAGAACGCCCCTGAAGAGCCGCCGGCGAAGAAGGCCACGGCTCGCAAGCGCACCACCGACTGAACCTGCTGAAAACACCCCGAGGAGAAGCCTGATGGCTACCCGTACCCCTGTTACCCCGTTCTACGCGATCGCCGGCGCCGGCGACCTCGCGGTCGAGAAGGTCCGCGCCGTCGGCGAGGACGTGACCGCCCGGTTCGCGAAGATCGACCAGAAGAACCTGCAGACCGAGCTCTCCAAGGAGCTGACCAAGGCGCAGGCCGAGCTGACCAAGCGCTTCGAGGCGATCGTCGCCGACGCGCGCACCGCCCCGGCCAAGCTGCGTGAGTTCCCGAAGACCGCGCAGGCCGGTTTCACCACCGTTCTCGGCCAGGCCGAGGAGACCTACGAGGACCTGGCCGGCCGCGGCAAGGACCTGGTCGAGCGGATCCGCCACCAGCAGGCGACCGAGGACCTGGTCAGCACCGCCAAGACCACGGTGAGCAAGGCCAAGGCCACCCGCACCACCGCGAAGAAGACCGCCACGAGCGCGACCCGCAACGTCAAGGCGACCGCGACCAGCGCCCGCAAGACCGCGAAGGCCGCCACCAAGGCCGCCGGGTCCGCCGCGGACAAGGTCGGCGACTGAATCACGACAGACAGTAACGATTCACCCATCTCCGGGTGAATCCTGGGACCGGGCGGTCCACAGCTGCGACTGAGCAGAGGTGGGCCGCCCGGTCTGTCGGTTAGGCTCGTAGCATGATCACCTTCCGGAGCCTGATCCCCGGGTTCGACGATCCGCTAGCGGTCATCTGGTGGGTGCTGCTTGCGATCAAGCTGGTCGCGCTCGCCGATGCGGTCTTCCGGCCGCGGGCGGTGTTCATCGCCGCCGACAAGCTCACCAAGCCCGGCTGGGTGCTGATCCTGGTCGTGTTCACGCTGAGCCAGGTGTTCCAGGGCTGGCTGAGCTTCTTCGGCCTGATCGGCATCGTCGCGTCCGCCGTGTACCTCGTGGACGCCCGGCCCGCTCTCCGCGCCGCCACCGGCCGTGGCCGCGGCGGCTGGGGCGCGATCCGCCGCCGCAGGGGCCCTCGCCCGCTGTAACTACGAGCGGTAGACGATCACCTTGTCGCCGACGTGGACCTGGTCGAAGAGGACCTTGATCTTGGCCAGGTCGCGGACGTTCACGCAGCCGTGGGACGCGCCGTTGTAGCCGCGGGCCGCGAAGTCCGACGAGTAGTGCACCGCCTGGCCGCCGCTGAAGAACATCGCGTACGGCATCTTCGAGTCGTACAGCTTCGAGACGTGGTTCCGGCTCTTCCAGCCGACCGTGAAGCTGCCCTCACGGGTCGCGGTCTTCACCGCACCGAACCGGACGTCCAGCTGCATCTTCACCACGCCGTCGACGACGTACCGCAGCTTGCGGGTGCTCTTGTCGATGCACAGCGCCACACCGGTCGCGCAGCGCGCGTCGAGCTTCTTGCCGTTCACCACCGGAACCGGCGGGTACAGCTCGGTCTGGGTCGGCTCGTGCGTGACCTTCGCCAGCTGGTCCCAGGTGTTCTGGTCGATGTACCCGAGCTGGGGAATGCCCTTCGACTTCTGGAACTTCTTCACCGCGGACCGGGTCATGGTCCCGAACTCGTTGTCCAGGTAGCGCTTCTCGAGCAGCTTCAGCTGCACCAGCCGCGCCTCGACCTTGCGGACGTTCGTCCCGCTGGAGCCGTTCTTCCACAGCGCCTTCGGGTAGATCGGCAGCTCCCCGCTCACCTCGAACGGCACCGTCTTCAGGTCCTGCGGGGCCGCGGTCGCCGTCGTTCCGGAACTCAGGAGTGCAGCAATCGCACCCCCGGCAACCAGCCCGCTCAGCACCTTGCGAATCAACAGCCCGCGCATCGGACACCCCTTTTGGTAGCCCCGTCCCTACACTTCTAGGACGCCCTCACACCCCATTCGGTTGGCTCAGCGTACCGGAGGAACACTCCATGCTCAGCTCCGTGGACATCGACACCCGGATCGCCTACCGCGAGGCGGGCACCGGTCCTCCGGTCGTGTTCCTGCACGGCAATCCGACGTCGTCGTACCTGTGGCGTGACGTCCTCGGCCCGGTCTCCGCGATCGCCCACTGCATCGCACCGGACCTGGCCGGGATGGGCGAATCGGGTCCGTCGACCACCGGCAGCTACCGCTTCCTCGACCACAGGCGGTACGTCGACCAGTTCTTCGAGGCGCTCGGACTGACCAGCGACGTGATCCTCGTCGGGCACGACTGGGGTGGGGTCCTGGCGACAGACTGGGCCCGCCGGCATCCCGATGCCGTCAGCGGGATCGCCTACCTGGAGACGCTCGTCGCTCCCGTCACCTGGGACAGTCCGAACGCACCAGCTCCTGAGCTCTTCCGTCCGCTTCGCAGCCCGGAAGGAGAGCAGCTCGTGCTGGAGGAGAACGTCTTCATCGAGGTGGTTCTTCAGAGCGGCACGCTGCGCGAGCTGTCCGACGGCGAGCTCACGGCGTACCGGGCGCCGTACGTCGAGGCTGGGGAAAGCCGGCGTCCGATGCTGACCTGGGCGCGCGAGATCCCGATCGACGGGACTCCGGCGGACGTGCACGACATCGTCGCGGCCAACGCCGCGTGGATGGCACAGTCGCAGGTACCGAAGTTGTTCATCAACGGAGATCCGGGCGCACTCCTCACCGGACCACTGCGCGACCTGTGCCGACGCTGGCCGAACCAGCGGGAGGTCACCGTCCCCGGCCTGCACTTCCTGCCCGAGGACTCGGCCCCCGCGATCGCCGCCGCCCTCCTCGACTGGATCCCGACCACGGCGGTCCGGAACGCGACAGCGGCCGGGGAGTAGCTCCCCGGCCGCTGTCGATGAGTCAGCTCACTTGCTGTAGACGACGACCTTGTCGCCGACGTGCACCCGGCCGAACACCCAGGCGATCTTCTTCTTGTCGCGGACGTTCACGCAGCCGTGCGAGGCGCCGTTGTAGCCACGGGCCTTGAAGTCCGACGAGTAGTGGACGGCCTGGCCGCCGCTGAAGAACATCGCGTACGGCATCTTCGAGTGGTACAGCGAAGAGACGTGGTTCTTCGACTTGCGGTAGACCTTGAAGACGCCGCTACGGGTCGGCGTCTTCATCGCGCCGAACCGGACGTCCATGACCTGGATCGGCTTGCCGTTCACGACGTACACCAGCTTGCGGGTCTTCTTGTTGATGCAGAGGACCCGGCCCTTGGTCAGGCACCGCCGGTCGATCTTGTACTTGGCGATGAGCTTGCTGGTGGACGCGGCCGTGGTCTTGGCCGCGGCCTTCGGCGGCAGGCCGACCGGAGCCGGCGCCGTGGTCGAGTTCTGCGCCGACGCCGTAACCTGAGGCGCGGCCTCAGCCGAAGTGGTCGCCGACAACGCGCCGACGCTCACGAACGCGGCAGCCGTCAGGGTAGCGCCGAACTTACGCAGAATGCCCATGATTCCCTTGTCCTTCCCCCAATTAGTGCTTCCACAAGACAGACGTCGGTAACTCACGTCTGGTTGGTAACGAATCAAAACTTTCTTCCCCCGCCACTGCCCCACCAGTGGCCGAGAAATGGTGTATCACACCGACGGAGCCCAGAGCACGCTCCGTCGGTGACCGTTTCCAGTTCGTGCTCTAAGACGTCAGCGCGCGCAGGCGACGCAGTACCTCCGGGGCCCCGAGGGCCTGGGAGGTTGCGTGCAGATCGGGGCTGCGGGTGGCGCCGGTGATCGCTACGCGTACGAGCTGCGAGGCCTCGCGGATCGAGCCGACGTACGCGTCCGGATCCTTCTTGTACTCCTTGGCGTTCGGCGCGAACCGGTGCTTGCCGGCGAGAGTACGGATCTGGTCGAACCACTCCTGCGGGTCGTCGAGGTGCTCGTAGTTCGCCACGAGATCCGCCGCGAACGCGGTGACGACGTCCGCCGCGACACCGAGCGGAACCAGCCGCTCGTCGCCCGGCCCGTCCACCAGAGCGAACAGCTCGGGGAAGAAGAAGCCGTACGCCGGCCGGAAGTCCGACCACTTGCGCAGGTCCTTGCGCGGGTTCTCGACGCCGTCGCGTTCGACCGCCAGCGCACGCAGCGCGAGGTCCTTCTCGTTGTCGAGCACTGGAACGAGTTCAGCGTCGTACTCCGCGGCCCAAACGCGCGACCGCGTCGAGGATCTGCTGGCCGCTCAGCGTCGCGATGTGGTCGGCGCTGATGTCCTCGAGCTTCACCAGGTCGACCAACGGACCGGCGACCCCGCACAGGCTCAGGTCGATCGGCGTCGTCAGCGCCTCGGCCAGCGGCACCTCCGCGAGCCGGCCGTTGGCCAGGCCGCGCAGGTAGTACAGGACCGCGTCGGCCGGGTAACCCGCGCCGATGTAGAAGTCGACGCCCGCCTCGGGATCCTTGCGCTTCGACAGCTTCCGCTTCCCGCCCGGGATCTGCTTCATCAACGGCGCGATGTGCGCGTAGGTGATCGGCTCGAACTCGAGCGCCGCGAACAGCTGCTGGTGCAGCGGCACCGAGGAGATCCACTCGTCGCCGCGGATCACCAGGTTCACCCGCATCAGGTGGTCGTCGACCGCGTGCGCGAAGTGGTACGTCGGAAGTCGCGGCGACTGGTCCGAGGCCTTCAGAATCACCGCGTCGTTGCGATTCGCCTCGTGCTCGAGCCGGCCGCGGATCGCGTCCACGAAGCTGGTCCGCTGCCCGTCGGCGTCATCAGGCGTCCGGAAGCGCACGACGTACGGCGTGCCCTCGGCGAGCTTGGCCTCCACGGCGGACGGCTCGGCGTCGCGCCAGATCGCCCACTTGCCGTAGTACCCGGTCGGGACCTTCGACGCCTGCTGGCGGGAGGTGATGTCGGCGAGCTCGTCCTTCGTGGCGAAGCACAGGTACGCCTTGCCCTGCCGGAGCAGGTGCCGCACGTAGGTGAGGTAGATCTGCTCGCGCTCGGACTGCAGGTACGGCCCGTACGCGCCGTGGTCCTTGTCCTCGTCGGAGCTGATGCCGAAGTACTCGAACGCGCGCGCGAACTGCTCGAGCGCGCCCTCGACCTCGCGCGACTGGTCGGTGTCCTCGACGCGAACCAGGTACACCCCGCCGGTGTTCGACGAGATGTCCCGGTCGATCATCCCGGCGTAGACACCGCCGATGTGGATGAATCCGGTCGGCGACGGGCCGAGCCGCGTGACCTTCGCCCCGTCGGGCAGCTCCCGCTGCGGATACCGCTCCTCCCAGTACTGCGGCTCCGGGAGGTCGGTCGGGAACAGCCCGTCGATCACGGCACGCTCCAGCATCATCAGCTCTTCGACTTGCGGCCGAGCTTGGCCCGCTCGATCTGGGTGAGGGCGACCTTGCGCATCCGGATCGCGTCCGGCGTGACCTCCACGCACTCGTCCTCGCGGCAGAACTCCAGCGACTGCTCGAGCGACAGCTTGCGGGCCGGCACCAGCTTCTCGAACTCGTCCGCGTTCGAGCGGACGTTCGTCATCTTCTTTTCCTTGGTGATGTTGACGTCCATGTCGTCGGAGCGCGAGTTCTCGCCGACGATCATGCCCTCGTACACCTCGGTGGTCGGCTCGACGAACATCGTGCCGCGCTCCTGCAGGTTGATCATCGCGTACGACGTGGCCGCACCGGACCGGTCCGAGACCAGGGAGCCGGACGGCCGCGTGCGCAGCTCGCCGAACCACGGCTCGTACCCCTCGAAGACGTGGTGCGCGATGCCGGTACCGCGGGTGTCGGTGAGGAACTCGGTCCGGAACCCGATCAGCCCGCGGGCCGGGACCAGGAACTCCATCCGGACCCAGCCGGTGCCGTGGTTGGTCATCTGCTCCATCCGGCCCTTCCGGACCGCGAGCAGCTGGGTGACGGTACCGAGGTACTCCTCCGGGCAGTCGATCGTCAGCCGCTCGACCGGCTCGTGCCGCTTGCCGTCGATCTCGCGGGTGACCACCTGCGGCTTGCCGACGGTCAGCTCGTAGCCCTCGCGGCGCATCTGCTCGACCAGGATGGCCAGCGCCAGCTCACCACGGCCCTGCACCTCCCACGCGTCCGGACGCTCGGTCGGCAGGACCTTCAGCGAGACGTTGCCGACCAGCTCGCGGTCCAGGCGGTCCTTGACCAGCCGTGCGGTCACCTTGGTGCCCTTGGTCCGCCCGGCCAGCGGCGAGGTGTTGGTGCCGATCGTCATCGAGATGGCCGGCTCGTCCACGGTGATCAGCGGCAGCGGCTTGGGGTTGTCCGGGTCGGTCAGGGTGTCGCCGATCATGATCTCCGGAATGCCCGCGATCGCGCAGATGTCACCCGGGCCGGCCGAGTCGCCGGGGACGCGCTCGAGCGCCTCGGTGACGAGCAGTTCGGTGATCTTGACCTTCTGGATCGAGCCGTCGTGCCGGCACCAGGCGACCTGGGAGCCCTTCTTCAGGGTGCCTTCGTGCACCCGGACCAGCGCGAGCCGGCCGAGGAACGGCGAGGCGTCCAGGTTGGTGACGTGCGCCTGCAGCGGCGCGCCCTCGGTGTACTCCGGGGCCGGGACGTTGTTCAGGATCGTCTCGAACAGCGGCTCGAGGTCCTCGGAGTCCGGCATACCGCCGTCGGCGGGCTGGTTCAGCGAGGCGCGACCGGCCCGGGCCGAGGCGTACACGACCGGGAAGTCCAGGGCGGACTGGTCGGCGTCGTGGTCGAGCAGGTCGAGGAACAACTCGTACGTCTCGTCGACGACCTCGGAGATCCGGGCGTCCGGACGGTCGACCTTGTTGACCACCAGGATGACCGGCATCTGCCGCGCCAGCGCCTTGCGCAGCACGAACCGGGTCTGCGGCAGCGGGCCCTCGGAGGCGTCCACCAGCAGCACGATCGCGTCCACCATCGACAGGCCGCGCTCGACCTCGCCACCGAAGTCGGCGTGGCCGGGGGTGTCGATGATGTTCAGCGTCATCTGCTCGCCGTTGGCCATCTTGTGCCGTACGGCGGTGTTCTTGGCGAGGATCGTGATGCCCTTCTCACGTTCCAGGTCGCCGGAGTCCATCGCCCGCTCATCCACGTGCTGATGGGCTCCGAAGGCGCCGGACTGCCACAGCATCGCGTCGACGAGGGTGGTCTTCCCGTGGTCGACGTGGGCCACGATCGCGACGTTGCGCAGGTCGTTACGGACAGGCATGAAGGAGCGCTCCAGTCATCAGAGGGTGTGTAGGCGGTGGCTACGGCTGGTTTCACGTGCCACTCGACACAGGGCGCAGCCCTCTTATCTTACCCGTCACCGCTCGTGTCCAGAAAACGGGACGGTCCTTGACGTTTGTTGACTGGACGTCCAGTCTATAAACGGCGCCTGGGGAGGGGCCGTAACCACGGGGGGTCAGCCCGAAGCGCCGGGCACGAGGAGTGGGGGTTGCCCGGCGCTTCAGGCTCCGACCGGAGAGGAAGCAGTGCCGCGATCGGCGACCGTCAACCGGGAACTGCGGGAGCGCTCCCGCGAACGCATCCTGGCCGCGGCGCTGGAGACGTTCGCCGCCAAGGGGTACGAGGCCGCGTCGATCTCCGACATCACCGCCGCCGCGGGCGTCTCCCGCGGCCTGGTCTCGTACTACTTCGCCACCAAGGAGCAGCTGGCCGCCGAGCTCCTGGACCGCTGGCTGGACGGCATCGCGGGGATCCTGAACATCGAGGGAACTCCGGACGAACGGCTGGCCGGCATCATCGACGGCGCCCTGATGGCCGCCGCGACCACGCTCCCGATCCAGCGGCTCGCGATCACGCTGATGATGCAGCCGACCACCCACGACGTGTTCGCCCGCGTCGAGCAGGCCAAGTCCGGCCGGTTGTCGCTGGTCGAGGACGCGATCCGCGACGTGTTCGCGGCCCGCGGCGCCGCCGACCCGGCCGTCGAGGAGATGTTGCTCAGAGCAACCTTGGAGGGCGTGACCGTCAAGCTCGCGATCTACCGCGAGACCTTCCCCCTCGAAGCGATCCGCTCCCGCCTGTACGCCGGCTACGACCTGCCCGCACCGACCTCCCCGCTCCCGGTCCTGTCACCCGCGGTCGACCGCCTGCGCGCCAAATGACCCTGGCGGCGTCCAGTCGAAGATCCGCGTACCGTTCCTGAGCGCCGCTCGCGGCGGCGTGATCCGCAACATCGCGTTCCGCAACCACTGACCACGCGCACCCACCTCTGCCCCGGTCCGCCCCATCCACGCCGACCGGCTGACAATCCTCTGCGTACGTCGGTACCGCTGCGACTCGTACTCCCGCAGCCCGGCCGCCAACTCCCCACCGGCCGGAATAACCAGCCCGAGCGTCACCGCGTCCTCGAGCGCCGAGTTCGCGCCCTGCCCGAGCGTCGGCAGCATCGGATGCGCCGCGTCCCCGATCAGCACGGTCCGCCCGATCGTGTACCGCGGCAGCGGCCGGTCCAGCACCCACACGTCGTGCCGGATCACCTCGTCCGTCGCTCTCGGTCAGCGCCCGTACGTCGGGAGCCCACGAGGCGAAGTACTCGCGGACCGCCCGCACCTCGTCCCCGATCGGCCGGCCGCTCGGCATCGCGACGTACCCGTACCAATAGACCTCGTCGGCACTGATCCGCAGCGCCCCGAACTCGGCCTCCGGCCCCCACGTCATCGCGAACCGGTCGTCGACCGTGGTGTCCGGTATCGCCGCCCGCCAGCAGCTGAAACCGCTGTAGCGCAAGGTGTTCGAGAAGAGTGCGCTGCGGGCGACACTGCGGATCCCGTCCGCGCCGACCACCAGATCGGCCCGCGCACTGTGCGTCCCGTCCGCCGACTCCCACGTCACCCGGGCCCGCTCACCACCCACCGCCCCCGGTTCGACCGCACTGACCCGAGCACCCGTCACCAGATCGGCATCCTGTGCCTCGACCAGGGCCTGGTGCAGTCGCCGCCGGTGGATCCCGATCATCCCGGTGTCACCACCATCAGGTGCCTTGAGCAACCATTTCCCGTCCCACCGCCGGGTCCCGGCCGCGCGTACGTCGTACCCACTCCGCCGGATCCGCTCCGCCGCCCCGAGCTCCTCGGCCGCCCGCTGCCCGTTGACGGTCACCACAAGCCCCGCGCCGACCTCACCCAACTCCGGCGCGCTCTCCAACACCCGCACCCGCCACCCGGCCCGGCGCAACGCCCCAGCAGCCGCCACCCCACCGATCCCGGCCCCAACAACGATCGCCTCGTCCATGCCTTTCACCTTAGGAACGCAGACGGCCAAGCGCGTACGACGTACGGCGTATCTCCGAAGCCCTCCGCTGGCGGATGCCCGGACCGCGCCTGGACGGCCAGCGCGCACACCGCCAACGCTCCGCACCTGCGGGTCAGCGAACCACCCGTCGCCTTCCGGAGCGCCGGCTCGTACCTCCGCGCTTGGTACGGCGACCGCTACCGCTCCATCGGCTGCACGTTCGACCACGGTACGTCGCTCGGCCCGGTCACGATGCCGCCCGCACCGGCCGACTGGTTCGAGCACCAACTGACGGCGACGGGTCTGGACAACTTCCTGCTCGACCTCCGCGCGCAACCGCAACCCGCAGCGGTCCGGGCCTGGCTACACCAGACCGCCAAGACCCGCGGCTTTCCCGACGCCGGCCCGGCGTCCTACCTGACCGGCGACACCCTCGCCGACTGGTTCGACGTCGTACTCCACACCCGTACGGTCACGCCGACCCACCCGTTGGTCAGCTGAAGGTCGGTGCGTGCGGCCGGACCGCGCCGACCACGCTGTCTCCGCCGGTGAGGTCGAAGTGGAGGTGGTTCTCGATCGTCTCGTTCGTGATGCCGAGACGCTGGAGGGTCGCCGCCATCACGACCTTGCGGGCGCGCGGCGTACCGTCCTCGAGCTTCAGCGCGATGCCGGTGCCGTCCGCGAGACCGACGGCGTACACGCCCTCGGCGCCGGCCTTGCAGAACAGGCCGTTGACGGCTCGCATCAGCTCGGCCTCGTCGCGCGTACTCCCGCTGGCGTACTCGGGGTACTCGCGGAACGCCTGGGCGATCTGCCCCTCCTGGGTGCCCGTGGCCGCGGCCGCGAACAGGCCGAACGAGCGGGCCAGGCCGGAGAGCGTGAGCGCGAAGATCGGCGCACCGCAGCCGTCGATCGCGACGTACGAAACCTTCTCGCCCGCCGCGTCCTCGATCGCGCTGCGGATCTCCTTCTGCAGCGGGTGATCCGGCGTGCGGTAGGTCTCGAGGTCCCAGTCATTGAGCCTGCTGGTCAGCAGCATCGCGGCGTGCTTGCCGGAGCAGTTCATCACGATCCGCTCCTTGCCGTGGCCGGCCTTGACCCAGGCGTCGCGGGTCTCGTCGTCCAGCGGGTACGCGACCGGCGTCTGCAGCGCGGTCTCGTCGAGGCCGGCCGTCGCGAGGATCTCCCGTACGCCGTCCACGTGGAACTGCTCGCCGGAGTGCGAGGCACCCGCGAGCGCGAGCAGCTTGCCGGTCAGCGGGAGGCCGTTGCGGAGCATGCCGAGGGCCTGCATGGGCTTGTTGGACGAGCGGGGGAACATCGGCTGGTCCACGATGCCCGCCGCCCAGTCGACGCTGCCGTCGGGGTTGGTCACCACGACGGAGCCGCGGTGGTGGCCTTCGACGAAGTCGCTGCGGACCACGTCCGCCAGGATCACAGGTTCGGTCACGGCTGAACTGTACAGGTGCAAAACGGCGTGTTGCGAATGATTCCCCTCACAGGCCCGTGCGGCACACCGGAAGCGCCGCGGTCACGGCGGTCACGGTTTGGCATTTCGGCGGTCCGGGTCTTGCCAAGGGTTATTCCAATGATTAGTTTAACCGGCACCCAAACCCTCAGGGATCAACACAAATCCCCAGGGTTCAACACGCACGGGAAGGTCAGCGCGATGGCGATGGACAAGGCGCAGGTTTCGCGTCGGGGATTTCTCGGGATGAGTCTGGCCGCGGGTGTCATCACGCTCACCGCCTGCGGTGCGGACAGTGACGACAAGGGCGCTACGTCGGGCAACGCCACCGCCGCCAACCTGGTGATGGCGGTGTGGGGCGGGGACGCCGACAAGACGGCGTACCAGAAGCGGATCGACCTGCTGGTCAAGAAGTTCCCCGAGCTGAAGGTGACGCTCCAGCTGATCCCGGGCGACGGGTACGCGCAGAAGGTCCAGACGATGATTGCCGGCGGCAAGGGCCCCGACATCATGCAGGTGGCCGAGAGCGTCAACGTCTACTCGAGCAAGAACCAGCTCCTGCCGCTGGACGACCTGGCGTCGAAGGCCGGGATCGACCTGGAGAAGCGGTTCGGCTCGATCGGCAAGCTGTACTCCTACCAGGACAAGGTCTACGCGGTCCCGGACCGTTCCGGCGCGATGATCGTGTACTACAACAAGACGCTGTTCGATGCCAAGGGCATCAAGGCGCCGACCGCGGACTGGACCTGGGACGACGCGCTCAGCGCGTTCAAGGAACTGACCGTTCCGGGCAAGCAGTGGGGCTATTCCGGCGGCGGCTGGTGGGCCCAGTGGTGGAGCTTCGTGTACCAGAACGGCGGCAAGATCATCGACGACAGCGGCAAGCCCGCGGTCGCCACCGACGAGGTGATCGAGGCGTTGCAGTGGACCGGCGACCTGGTGTTCAAGCACGGCGTCGTCCCGACCCCGAAGCAGTACGCCGACATGGGCGCCGACGTCGGCGGTGACGCGGCGTTCGCCAACGGCAAGGTCGCGGTGAACACCACCGGCTTCTGGGCGATCGGTGGTCTGGCCAAGAGCAAGATCGATTGGGACATCGCGCCGCTGTGGAGGGGCAAGCAGCAGGCAGTGACCGCGTTCGGCAGCGGCCTGGCGGTCTCCCGGACGGCGAAGAACCCGGATGCCGCCCTCAAGGCGATCGACTTCTTCACCTCGCCGGAGGCGCAGCAGCAGATCATCGCCACCGGCCAGGACGTGCCGGCCAACATCGAGGTGCAGAAGAGCCAGGCGTTCCTGAAGCCGGCCTGGATGACCAAGCCGGTGAACATGAACGTGTTCGGCGAGTCCAGTGACTTCGTCTACCGGGCGCCGTTCATCCCGGCCTGGAACGAGATGCAGAAGGCGTTCGACGACGGGCTGGCCGACTTCTGGCTGGGCAAGCAGGACGCGCGGACCGCGCTGACGGCGGTGCAGAAGCGACTCGAGTCCATCGTCAAGCCGGCCTGATGTCGAAGTTACGCCGCCGCGAGGCGTTGTGGTTCTACCTGTTCGCGTCGCCGTGGATCATCGGGTTCGTCGTGTTCCTGCTCGGGCCGATGATCGCGTCGATCTACATCTCGCTGACCGACTGGGACTCCTTCACCCCGCCGAAGTTCGTCGGGCTGGAGAACTACACCCGGCTGCTGACCGAGGATCCGGTGTTCTGGAAGGCGTTGTGGAACACGTTCTACTACGCCGCGATCTCGGTGCCGCTCGGTCTCGGGATCGGCCTGTGGCTGGCGAACCTGCTGAACAAGCAGGTTCGCCTCCGCAAGGTGTTCCGGACGCTGATCTACCTGCCGACGCTGGTGCCACTGGTCGCGACGGCGATGATCTTCAAGATGGTCCTGGCGCCGTCGGGTCCGCTCAACGACGTGCTCGGGGTGTTCAGCATCCCGGGCCCGTCGTGGCTGCTGGAATCGATCTGGGTGAAACCCGCGCTGATCCTGCTGTCCGTGTGGGGCGCCGGCGGCGCGACCGTCCTGTTGCTCGCGGCCATGAAGGGTATTCCGCGGGAGCTCTACGAAGCGGCCGAGGTCGACGGTGCGGGACCGTTCCGGCAGTTCTGGAGCATCACCTTCCCGCAGCTGACCCCGATCATCTTCTTCAACCTGATCATGGGGCTGATCGGGGCGTTCCAGGTGTTCTCCCAGGTCTACATCCTGACCAAGGGCGGGCCTGACAACGCCAGCCAGATGATGGTTCCGCTGCTGTTCAACGAGGCGTTCTCCTTCTACCACATGGGCTACGCGTCGGCGCTCTCGTGGCTGTTGTTCGCCGTCATCCTGGTGTTCACGCTGCTCGCCTTCCGCACCGCCCGGCGCTGGGTGTTCTACGAGACCGAGGTGAAGTGATGGCCACCGTCATCTCCGCTGCCGCACCACCGCAGCAGGAGCCGCAGCCGGGACCGGAGCGGACCCCGAGCCGCGATCGGGTCATGGGCGTGTTCCGGGCGACGCCGTTCACCTATGCGACGTTGATCATCGTGTCGGCGGTGCTGTGCGTACCGCTGGTGTTCGTGGTGTCGATCGCGCTGTCCAGCGACCAGACCGTCAACGCGAACACCTTCACGATCCTTCCCCGCGAGTTCCACTGGGACAACTTCACCCGGGTGTTCAGCACCGATCTGCCGATGCAGCGGTTCCTGCTGAACTCGGTGATCATCTCGACCGGCGCGGTGATCGGGCAGGTGCTGTCCAGCGGGCTGGTCGGTTACGCGTTCGCACGGCTGCGGGCGCCGGGCAAGAACGCGCTGTTCATCATCGTGCTGGCGACCATGATGATCCCGGCGCAGATCACGATGATCCCGCAGTTCATCCTGTTCAAGGAACTCGGCTGGGTGAACACGTTCCTGCCGCTGATCGTGCCGAACTTCTTCTCCAACGCGTTCAACGTCTTCCTGGTCCGGCAGTTCGTGTCCCGGCTGCCGAGCGAGATCGACGAGGCCGCGATGGTGGACGGCCTGGGCTTCTTCGGCATCTACCGCCGGATCATGCTGCCGATGCTCAGCCCGGTGCTGATCGCGATCGGGATCTTCACCCTGACCGCGACCTGGGGCGACTTCATGGGCCCGTTGATCTACCTCAACGACGAGACCAAGATGCCGCTCGCGCTGGGCGTGCAGTACATCACCAGTACGTCGCAAGCACTGCAGGCGCCACCGTGGAACCTGGTGATGGTCGGGTCGATCCTGCTCACCTTGCCGATGATCCTGGTGTACTACCTGGGACAGCGGTACCTGTACGAGATGGACATCAGCGGCGGGAGTGCGGGGGTCAAGTGACAGTCGAAATGGACGCGCGAGGGATCCGGATCGACGGTGAGCCGCGGGTGCTGTTGTGCGCGTCGCTGTTCTACTTCCGGTTGCCGACCGAGCAGTGGAGGGCGCGGCTCGAGCAGGTCCGCCGGTCCGGGTACACGTGTGTCGACGTGTACCTGCCGTGGAACTTCCACGAGCTCTCCCCCGGCCGCTGGTCGTTCGAGGGCCGCCGTGACGTCGCCGCGTTCCTGGATCTCGCGTTCGAGGTCGGGCTGCACGTCATCGCCCGGCCCGGTCCGTACATCTGCTCGGAGTGGGACGGTGGTGCGCTGCCGGCGTGGCTGGGGCTGGACCCCGCGCTGCGCGTCCGGCAGAACGAGCCGCGGTTCCTCGCTCAGGTGACGGCCTGGTTCGATCAGGTACTGCCGATCCTGGCTGCGCGTCAGTACGGCGCAGGTGGTGCGATCGTCATGGTCCAGTTGGAGAACGAGCTCGACTTCTTCGACTGCGAGGACCGGCCCGGATACCTCACCGCTTTGCGTCAACAGGCTCTGCAGCACGGTCTCGGCGTACCGCTGGTTGCTTGCTCCGGGCAAGGAGATCTCTTCGGCGCCACCGGCGACGTGGACGGCGTCGTACCGGCGTGCAACTTCTACCCTGACGACGACTCGCCGTTCATCGAGGAAGAGGTACGGCGGTACGCGCGGCTGCTCGCTGATCGGGGGCTGCCGCTGCTGATCACCGAGACGAACCGGCGGCACCGGACGCTGCGGCGCCTGCTGGCGAGTGGCGCGTCGCTGATCGCGCCCTACCTGCAGTCGTCGGGATGGAACTTCGGTTACACCCCGTCGAGCGGGAACTGGGGCAAGCCCGGGAACTTCATGAGCCACGGCTACGACTTCGGTGGATACGTGTCGTCCACAGGAGCGGAGCGGCCGGAGTTCGCGCAGGCGCAGGCGCTGGCCTGGGTGCTGGAGGCGCTCGGACCACGGCTGGCGTCAGCGACGCTGGGTGAGCCGATCAAGGTGACCACCGACTTCCCGACCAGCTCGTCGCACTCGGTGCTGGAGCTGGAGGGCGGTGGCCGGCTGGTCGCCGTACCGAACCTCGGCGCCGAGGACGGACAGGCGATCGTCGAAGGTGTCCCGGTCGCGGTGGCGGCGGACTCGTGCCCGCTGATGCTGCTCGATCTGCCGCTCGGCGACACCACGCTCCGGCTGGCGTCGGCCGACCTCATGGATACGAAGCAGGGCCTGCTGTTCTGCTCCTCCGTGCCGGTGACTGTTGCCATCGGCAACACCACGGAGGAGGTCCCGGTCGGGTCGTCGCGGATCGTCGAAGGTGTCGTGGTCACCGTGGAGCCGCCACCGGAGGTCGACACCCCAGAGGTCCGCGCTACGGAACCGGGGACGATCCGGCGACGTACGTCGGTCGCACCCTCGACGCCGGCGGGTACTCACGAGCTCCCGCCGACGCTGGAATCCCTCGGCGTCTACCGGGGGCGCGGAACCTACACGACGACCACCGATCTGACCGGCGAGCTGTTGCTCGTGGGCGCCGCCGACATCGTGGACCTGTCGATCGGCGGTCGCGTCCACACGCTGGCGGGTTTCGGTGCGACCGAACGCATCGACGTCCGCGGGCTCACCGGACAGATCCAGGCAACCGTCGAGATCTGGGGCCACGCGAACTTCGACGACACTCGGCTGCCGTCCCTCCAGCTCGGCGCGCTGCGCGGCATCGGGTCGCTGTGGAACGTCGTCGAGACGCACGACATCTCCGCGCTCTGGACGGTCCACGGGCACGCGGCCGGCGACCCGGCCCCGCTGCGGAGCCTCACCGGCTGGAGCAGCACCCGCGTCGGTACGCCGATCACGTACACGCGCCACCTCGACACCGAAACGCCGGCCGCCCTGCATCTGGAAGGCGTTCGCGAGCCCGTCGCCGTGACGGTGGACGACGGTCAGCCACGTACCGTCGTCTCCGAGGACCCGTGGGTGATCCTGCCCGCGGGGACCAAGCAGATCTCGGTCACGGTCCCGCACCATCCGAGCGGCGGCGGTCTCCGCGCCGAGTTGCTCGTCCTGGACCCGATCCGCGACTGGACCTGCGCCGTACAGGACGACGAGCTGCTGACCGCGTTCGCACTCCGCCGCGAATCCGGACCCGAGATCGAGCTCCCGCTGACCCTCGAGCCAGGCGAGGAGGTCTGGCTCGACGTGGAGCTTCCAACGTTGGAGAATGGGTTGCTGGTGCGTCCGGGAGGTACTCAGATCCGGATCACCGGCTGGGCCTCCGGGGAGTGTCTCGGACGTGTTTGGCTCGGTGACCGGCCGGCGTTCTCCGGGGGCGATCCCGACGTACTGTGGATCCCGCCGGGGTGGTCCGGGCTGACGCTGCTGGTGCGGGGCGTCGACGGACCGGCCAGGCCGGAGCTTCGGACAGTACGGATCGAGAGCACCTAGGGGATGAACGTGCCGCGGCAGACGTCTCGTGACCTGCGCAACGAGAGCCGGTTCGAGGTGCTGCACGCCCTGTTCGCCCTGGGGCCGTCGACCCGGCAGGAGATCTCCCGGCATACCGGGTTGAGTCCGGCGACCGTCGCCACCCTCGTCACGCAGTTCCTCGCCGAGGGGGTGCTGCGGATCGCGATGGTCGAGCAGAACACGGTCGGCCGCCCGTACGAGCGGCTGACCATCGACCCCGACCGCGGCCGCATCCTCGGCATCGACGTGGCCGAGACGTACGTCGACGCGACGGTGTACGACGTCACGCTCCAGCCGCTCGCCCAGAGCCAGGTCGCGCTCGACGAGCACGAGAGTGGTCCGGCCTACGTCGTCGACGGCATCGTCCGCGCTGTCGACGCGGCGATCGCGGACGCCGGCATCGGGCGCGATCAGATCATCGGGGCCGGCGTGAGCATGCCCGGCCAGGTCCGGCCGGACGCCGGGGTTTCGGTCTTCGCGCCGAACTGGGACTGGCACGACGTCACGATCGAGGCGTTGCTCGAGCAACGCCTCGGCCTGCCGGTCTACGTCGACAACCCGCTCAAGGCCGTCGCGTTGTCGGAACTGTGGTTCGGCGTCGGCCGGGTGACCAAGAGCATGGCGGTGGTCAATCTCGGCACCGGGGTCGGCGCCGGCATCGTGATCGACAGGTCCTTGCTCCGCGGCGAGGCGAACAACGCGGGTGAGTGGGGACATACCTTGCTCCAGCTGGACGGCCGGCCCTGCCGGTGCGGCCGGCTCGGCTGCGTCGAGGCGTACCTGGGCGTGCACGGACTGCAGACCACGCTGTCAGAGATCGACCCGGATCATTCCGCGCTGCGGGAGCCGCAGCAGCGCGGGTTCGTGGACGCCGTGGCCGACGGGCTGGCGCGCGGTGACAGTGCGCTGGACGAGCTTGCCCGACGTACCTCTCACTACCTGGCGGCGTCGCTCGGCGACCTGGTGAACCTGCTGAACATCGCGCACATCACGCTGACCGGGTGGACCACTGCGGCCTTGGGCGACTGGCTGATCCCCGCGGTCCGGTCAGAGCTGCAGGATCACGTCCTGCCGGGATCTCTCCCCAACCTCACCGTCGAGGCTTCCCGTGTTCCCGGCAACCCGGTCGCCCTGGGCATGGCTGCGTTCAGCCTCGAACGGTTCCTGTGCACCCTGGGCCTGGCCAGCCCCGCCAGCATCCCGGCGCCCGGCCGCCGCCTGCGCTCGCCGGTCTAGAGCCGGGAACGTACGTGCAGGCCGACCTCGGGGTCGACCAGGAGGTCCTGGGTTGCTGTGACTGTGGGCTGATCTTCGGCCACGATCTCCAGCACGGCGGCGGGGTCGACGTTGCGCTTGACCAGGGCGAGGGCGATCGGGCCGAGCTCGTGGTGGCGGGCCGCCGAGCCGATGACGCCGACCTGCTTCTCCCCCGCGCGGACGGCGTACCCGTGCGCGGGCAGGTGGTCGACGGAACCGTCGAGCAGCAGGCGGACGATACGCCGCGGCGGGCGGCCGAGGTTGTGGATCCGCGCGACGGTCTCCTGGCCGCGGTAGCAGCCCTTGTCCAGATGTACGCCGACACCGAGCCAGCCGAGCTCGTTCGGGATCGCGCGCTCGTCCGTGTCGAGCCCGAACCGCGGCGCACCCGCCTCGATCCGGAGCGCCTCGTACGCCCAGATGCCGGCCGCGGCACCCTCCAGGGCAGCCAGCTCGGCACGCGGCAGGAACACCTCGTGCCCACCCAGTGAGTCATCACCGCTGCGGGTCAGGTGCTCGCCGGCGGCTGCGCCGGGACGCCAGATGATCGCGTAGTCGGCGGTCACGTCCGCGATCTCGACGCGGGACATGAACACCATCTTCTGCAGCCAGTCCACCAGCGCGGCGGCCGCGCCCGGCTCGGTGTGCAGCCAGAACGTCTCGCCGTCGTCGACGCCGTACATCACGTGCTCGACGTGCCCGGTCGGAGACAGCAGCAGCGCGGTCGTCGACGTACCGGGTTTGAAGCCTTCGAAGTACTGCGTGGTCAGCGCGTGCAGCCAGGTCAGCCGGTCCGGGCCGGTGATCGTGACCACGTCGCGGTGCGACAGATCGACGAACGCCTTACCCGCGACCAGGGCCCGCTGCTCGCGCAGGTCCGAGCCGTAGTGCGCCGCGACGCCGGCGTCGAGTCCGTCGGCCTCGACCGCGCCGGGCCGGTCCAGCAGGGGGCTGCGCATACGTGACATGTCACCAGAGTACGTCGGTCGGCGTACGTCGAACGCCTCCCCTCGTGGGATGTGGACAGACCCCGTCTGCGGCCAGTCTGGAGTCATCAAACAGACGGAGGGAGCAGGGCGATGAACGCGAGGCAGTTCCGGTTCGGTGTGGCGGGAAGTCCGACGACCGGTGAGGAGTGGGTGAAGACGGTCCGGCAGGCGGCGGATCTCGGGTTCCAGACCGTCCTGATGCCGGACGGGCTGCAGCTCCCCGCGCCGTTCTCCTCGCTGGCGATGGCGGCCGCGGTCGCCGATATCCGGGTCGGCACCTTCGTCGCGGCCGCGCCGCTGCGGACGCCGCGACAGGCCGCCTGGGAGGCGCACACCCTGACCGTGCTCACCGATGGGCGGTTCGAGTTCGGTATCGGGACCGGGCGTCCGGTCGCGGAGCAGCAGACGGCCGAGGTCGGCCTGCGGTGGGGAACGGCCCGGGAGCGGCGCGAGCAGGTCATCGAGACCCTCGACCTGCTGCGCGAACTCGACGGCGAGCGCCGTACGCCGATCATGCTGGCCGCCGGCGGACCGAAGGCGCTTGCGCTCGCGGCCGAGCGGGCCGACATCGTCTCGCTGGCCAAGGACGCGACCACGCCTCGCTCGGAGGTTGCGGCCGTCGCGCGTGAGTTGCGTGAGTTGGCCGGGTCCCGCGCCGACGACATCGAGCTGGCGATGAACCTGCTCGCCGCCGGCACCCGCCCGCTGCCGCCCTGGACCAAGCGCGCCTCGGGCGTCGACCCCGACGAGCTCGAGGCGATGGACTCGCTGATGCTGCTCCGCGGTACTCCGCAGGAGATGGCCGACGAACTCCTACGCCGCCGCGACGAGATCGGCGCCAGCTACATCAGCGTCAACTCCGGCTACCTCGAGGACTTCGCCCCCGTCATCGACCTACTGGACGGCCGCTGATTCCTTCCTTCCCTTCACAGCGCTGCCCGCCGGTCTGTGGCTCGGCGGGCAGCGCTTTGGGAGGGGTGGGGATGGTCTAGCTGTCGGACTGGCGTGCTTCGACCGCGGCCGGGGCGTCGCCGGCGTGGGTGTCACCGGCGGCGAAGGCGACCTCGTCGAACGGGTCGTTGCCGGCGAACACCTGCTCGGCCTGGTCCTTGTCGAACTCGCCGACCCAGTGCCCGACCAGGACGGTCGCGACCGCGTTGCCGGCGAAGTTCGTCAGCGCCCGGGCCTCGGACATGAACCGGTCGATGCCGACGATCAGGCCGACGCCGTCGACCAGCTCCGGCCGGTGCGACTGCAGACCGCCGGCCAAGGTCGCCAGGCCCGCACCGGTGACACCGGCGGCGCCCTTCGACGCGACGATCATGAACAGCAGCAGGGAGATCTGCTGGCCGAGCGAGAACGGCGTGTCCATCGCCTCCGCGATGAACAGCGACGCCATCGTCAGGTAGATCGCCGTACCGTCGAGGTTGAACGAGTACCCGGTCGGGACGGTGATACCGACGACGGACTTGTCGACGCCGAGATGCTCCATCTTGCCGATCAGCCGGGGCAGCGCGGTCTCCGACGACGAGCTGGACACGATCAGCAGGAACTCGCGGCCGAGATAGCGCAGCAGCTGGAAGATCGAGACCCCGGCGACCATGCGCAAAATGGTGCCCAGGACAACGATCACGAACAGCAGGCAGGTGATGTAGAACGCCAGCATGATCTTCAGCAGGCTCAGCAGTGCGGTGGAACCGGCTGCACCGACGACCGCCGCGATGGCGCCGAACGCGCCGATCGGCGCCGTCCACATGATCATCGACAGGATCTTGAACACCAGGCGCTGGATGTGGCCGATCCCGATCAGGACCGGTTGGCCCTTGGAACCCATCGCCTGCAGCGCGAAGCCGACGAGCAGCGCGACCAGCACGGTCTGCAGGACCTGGCCCTCGGTCAGCGAGGACAGCAGCGACTTCGGGATGATGCCGAGGATGAAGTCCGTCGTACTCTCGTGCGCGCCGGCGGCCTGCTTCTGGCCGGCCTCGCGGAGCTTGTCGGTCAGGTTCAGGCCGGAGCCCGGCTGCACGATGTTGCCGACCAGCAGGCCGATGGCGAGCGCGACCGTCGACATCACCAGGAAGTAGACGAGCGCGAGACCGCCGACCTTGCCGACGCTGGCGGCCTGCCGGACCGAGCCGATGCCGAGCACCAGGGTGCAGAAGATGATCGGGCTGATCAGCATCTTGATCAGGTTCACGAAGCCGGTGCCGAGCGGTTTCAGCTCGACCGCGAAGTCGGGGAACAGGAACCCGACACCGATGCCGAGCAGGACGGCGACGATGACGGCGATGTAGAGGAAATGGGTCCGGTCGTTGCGGACCGGAGTCGGACGGGGTTCGGTCGGGCTCGACATTGGTGGGACTCCCTGTATCGGCCTGGCGGAGGGGTTGTGGGTAACTGTGACGTGACGCACAGGAGAAGTGCGCATTTCGTTCATATCGTTCGCAGTGCGGATCAGGGGCGGATTAGGGGCAAACTGTCCGCATGCGACACCGTCCGTGGGAGCTGCGCCGCCAGGTGCTCTGGATACAGACGGTCACGGTCCTGGTCCTGATCGCGATGGCGTGGATCGTGATGATCAGCCGTTCGCGGGCGCAGGCGCTGCGGGACGCGGCGGCGAGCGGCCTCGCCGCGCCGAGCTGGTGGGAGCTGGTCCGGCTGGACGTGCGCTCGATGCTCGGCATCGCCAGCCTGATGCTCGGGGTCGCGATCGCCGGCAACGCCCTCGTCACCTGGCGGGTACGCCGGGCCACGCGCGGCATGGGCACGCAGTCGCTGGCGCGGATGCTCGATTTCTACGAAGGCGTGCTGCACGCGGCCCGCGAAGGACTGATCCTGCTGGACCTCGACGGCCGGGTCCAGCTCGCGAACGACGAGGCGCTGCAGCTCCTCGGGTTGCGCGCGGTTGCGCCCGGTACGCCGTTGGAGGAGCTCCATCTCGGTGCACCTCTCGCGGAGTTGCTCGGGACCGGGCGGACGGCGTACGACGAGCTCCACCTCGGCGCGCAAGGAGTCGTCGTCGTGAACCAGCAGCCGTCCGGGCGCGGGCGGATCGTCACGCTGCGGGACCACACCCAGCTGCAACGGCTGCTCGGCGAGCTGGACGCCGTACGGAGTTTGGCGGAATCGCTGCAGGCACAGAATCATGAGGCGTCGAATCGGCTGCACACCGTGGTCAGCCTGATCGAGATCGGGAAGCCGGAAAGGGCGCGGGAGTTCGCGGTGTCGGAGCTGCAGTTCGCACAGGCGATGACGGATCGGGTCGTCGGCACGGTCGGCGATCCGGTGCTGGCGTCGCTGCTGCTGGCGAAGTTGTCGCAGGCGCAGGAGCGTGGCGTCGTACTGACCCTCGATCTCGGGCACGAGGCGCTGAACACGCGGCTGCCGGCGCAGGACGTGGTGACTGTGGTCGGGAACCTGCTGGACAACGCGATCGAGGCGGCGCGGGGCGGTCCGGCGCCGCGGAAGGTCGAATTCCGGGCGGCGACGACCGCGGAGGCCGTGGACCTGGTCGTCACGAACACGGGCGCAGAGTTGGGGTCGGTGGAGTTGGCGCACATGTTCGAGCGCGGCTGGACGACGAAGGCCGAGCCGGGGCACGGACTGGGGCTCGTGCTGGTGCGGAGCACGGTCGAGCGGTGGCAAGGTTCGCTGATGGTCGATCCGGATTCCGAGCTGGACGAAGTACCGGCGCTGACCGTGCGGGTGCGGTTGCCACGGGCGGTGGGCGCGAGTGCCTGACCTACGCGTACTCGTCGTCGAGGACGATCCCGTCGCCGCGGAAGCGCATCGCACGTACGTCGAACGCCTGCACGGCTTCACCTGCGTCGGAGTCGCCGGTACTGCGGGGCGCGCGCTGCAGGTGCTCGCGCGGGGCAATGTCGACGTCGTGCTGCTCGACATGCACCTGCCGGACGGGCACGGGCTGGATGTCGTCCGCCGAATGCGGGCTCTCGGCAACCAAACCGACGTGGTCGCGGTGACGTCGGCGCGTGAGGTCGCGGCTGTGCAGGCGGCCGCGCGGATCGGGGTCGTTCAGTACGTGCTGAAGCCGTTCGCGTTCGAGACGTTGCGCGACCGGTTGTCGGCGTACGCACGGCAGCGTCGGGCAGCCGAAGCCGGCCAGGTCGTCGCGGATCAGGACGAGGTGGACCGGCTGTTGCATCCGGCAACGGTCTCATCGGTGCCGAAAGGTCTCGCCGGGGGTGTGCTCGACCGCGTCGTACAGCTCCTCGGCGACCGTGAGGGGTGGACCGCGGAGGAAGTGGCGACGTCGCTCGGCACGTCGCGGATCACTGCCCGCCGCTACCTGGAACACCTGGCCGACCAGGGCCAGGCACTCCGGACACAGCGCTACGACGGCCGCAGCGGCCGACCGAAAGTCGAGTACTCCTGGGTGTCCGAGAGTTAGGTCCGGACGAGGGTCGCCCAGAGGTGGGGCTGGAGGGCTTGGCCTTCGGCGGCCATGTCGTAGGCCCAGAGGAGCTCGCCGTTGACGAGGCCGTAGAGGCGGTGGCCGGCGGTGACTTCCTTGGCCGAGACGGTGCGGGCCACCACGTCGGTCTGCAGTTCGATCTTCGCGCCGTCGATGTCGCCGTACCAGATCTCGGCGAAGCCGGTCGGGTGCGCGAGGATGACCTCGACCTTGTTGTCCGGCTGCGGACGCCAGAACCCGGTCTCGACGGCGAGCGGACGCTCCTTGGTGCCGTCCTCGCCGACCACGAACGTCTGGCTGACGTAGTGCAGGTACGGCTTGCCGTTGTGGGTGAAGTCGATCTGCTGCCCGAACTCGAACTTCTCGATGGTCGGGTAGTCACCGTGCCCGCGGCCCTCCCAGCGACCGAGCAGCCACGCGAGCGGCATCACGTCGGGGTGCAGGTCCTGCGGGATCTCGAACGCCATGAGGTCACTCAGTTCGCACTACGGCCGCGATACAGCCGGTAGACGACGAACGCCGAGAACCAGCCCATGAACACACAGACCAGGACCAGCAGCGTAGTGAAGACGACGTGCAGCACGTTGGTCAGTCTAGAGGATGGGTACGGCGGTTTCGGCTACGGTGGCGTGATGTCCCGCACGCTGGTGATCAAACTGACCGCAGGCGCCGAGGAACCCGAGCGCGCCAACCAGGCCTTCACCGTCGCCGCCACCGCGGTCGCGGCCGGCGCCACGGTCTCCCTGTGGCTGACCGGTGACGCCGTGTGGTTCGCCGTACCCGGGCGCGCCGAAACCTTCGAACTCCCGCACGCGGCGCCCCTCGCCGACCTGCTTGCCGCGGTCCTCGAAGGCGGTCAACTCACCGTCTGCACCCAGTGCGCCAAGCGCCGCGACCTGACTGACGCCGACCTCCGCCCCGGCACCCGCATAGCCGGCGCCCCCGCCTTCACCGAAGAAATCCTCACCGAGAACACCCAAGCAATCGTCTACTGACCACCCGCCCGTCGTCCGCGGTAACGCAAACCGGCGCCCGCAATTCGCGGACGCCACGCGTACGGTGTGTGGTGTGTGGTGTCGGTGGTTAGCGCTCGCGGCCGCCGTCGTTGCCTCGGCCGTCGTTGCCTTGGCCACGGTTGCGGTCCTGGCCGCGCTGTGCGGCCGGGGTGCCGGGGCGGTCATTGGTCGCGACACCTGCACTGTCGACCTGGACCTTGCTGAGCGGCTCCTGGTCGCCCCGAGTGTTGTCGAACTGCGCCTTCTCGTCGGGCGGGAGCTCCTTGCCGGGACCGCGCTGCTGCTTGTTCCCCTGGGTCGCTCGCGCCTCGGCGATCGCCGGGTCCTCGGCCGCCTGCTCCGGCGGACGCCACTGCGTGCCCTGCGCTTGGCTGGTCGAAGGGCCCTCGGTGCTGGCCGATGCTTCGTTCTGCTCCGCGAACTGGACCCCGCCCTGTCCGACGGTGAAGGTCTGCCCGTCGACCCGGTCGATGTTGACCGCCTCCGCCGACTGGGATCCGCCCTGCTCCTGGCCTTCTACATCCGGGGTGGACTGCTGCTGTCCCTGCTCCCCGCCGTTGACGGTCAGACTCGGGCCGTTCTCGCCGGTCTGGTAGACGGTTCCGTCCGCCTCCTCGGCATCCATCTCAATGTGCGAACCGTCCCGATCGGTGTCCCACTCGACCACACCCTGGTTGGTCGCTCCGGGCGAGCTCTGCTCGGCTGACTGATCGACGTCGGTCTGCTGCGCGTTGTTGCCGTCGAGCGACGGGTCCTGCTGCGCGTCGACCTGCTGAGGATCAACCTGCTGGGGGTCGGCCTGCTGGTCGTCCTGTCCTAGCTCGGTGCCGTCCTGCCGCAGGTCGTTGTCGGCTCCGGTCTCTTCGGCGACGTACGGGTTGACGTCCTGCCGCTCCGCAGCAGGCTCTGTCTCACGCACGTTGTCCGCCTCGGCCGACGGGTCGTCTACCGCCTTGTCCGCGTCGACCGACGGGTCGTTCAGTGCGTTGTCCGCGTCGACCTTCGGTTCACCGTCGGCGTCGAGTGTGGGGTCCGTCTGCGGATCGTTCGGGTCGAGGTTGTTCTCGTTGAGCCGGTCGTTCGGGTTGAGCGCACCTTCCTCGGACACGTACGGATCGACGTCGTTCCGCTCAGCGGCAGGGTCCGTCTGGAGCTCGTTGTCCGCTTCGGCCGACCGGTCGTCCACGGTGCTGTCCGCGTCGACCGACGGCTCCCGGTCCGCCTCAGCGTCGTCCAGCCGGTCCCCGGCGTTCTCTTCCTCGGCGATCTCGGCGGCCCCGGCCGCGGCGCCGGCAGCCGTCCCGGCGGTGACCGGGTCGACGCCGTTCTCGCCTTCCTTCTGGCTGCCCTGCTCTTCCCGCTTCCGCTTGTCCGCGTCCGCCTGCGCCTGCTGCTCCTGCCGCCGCCGATCCGCGTCGGCGTCGTTGGCGTTGGCGTTCTGCTGGTCGTTCTCGAGGTCATGCTCCCGCGTATTGGGAATGTGGTCCCCGTCGCTGTCAGAGAGTTCCCTGATGTCGTCGTTGGGGATGCCGTCGCCGTCGGGGTCGCGGACCCGCTCGGCGTCCGCGTCCCGGGAGCGCTCGTTGGCGGCCGCGTTCTGCGCCCGGAGGTTCTCGTTCTGCGACTGCAGGTCGCGGTTCCGGGCCTCGGCGTCGCGGATCTGCTGCCCGAGGTCGTCGTTCCGGTCGGACAGGTCGGCCGCGCGCTCGATGTCGCGGGTGCGGTTGGGCCCGTCGGATCGCTGCATCAGACGATCGGTCTCGGGGTCCCACCTCCCCTGGGACACTCCGTGCTCGATCGCGACGCGATGGCGCTTGAAGCGGTTGAGCAGCGCCTGGGTACGCCGAAGCCCGCCACGCGCCATCTGCTTCATGCGCCGGAACCCGGTGAGCAGAGCCTGGACGACTTCGTCGGTGGCTTCGTCGCCTGAAACGGACATCACGCCACCTCGCTGGCATAGACGGAATACCCGAAGCCGGCGGCGGTTTCGCCCGGCCCCGGCTGGGACGCGTACAGGTGGAACTCGGCTCCCGGCCGCAGCCAGACCGCCAAGTGCCGGCGGCGGCCGCGCCACTCCGGCGGAATGCGCAGGTCGTCGCCGGGCCCGACGTACACCGGCGGGCCCCAGTAGCGGCGGGCGATCTCGAGCTGGTCCGGCCAGTGCGCGTCGAGGCCTTCCTCGGCCTGCGACAGCTCCGACGCACCGATCTCGAACGCCGACCAGCCGCTGCGCGGCGACTCCGGCAGTACGGCGTCCGGCAGCACGAGCATCACCGTCTCGCGCTGGGTGACCAGGCCCCACGTGTACCGGTCGGGATCGATGTTCCCGGGTGCCCAGGGAAGCCAGCCGGTGGCGTCGGTGACGCGGTTGACCAGCGCACGGATCGCGTCCATGCCGGTGGCCGGCGGCCCCCAGATCGGTCGCCAGTCGACGACCTCGGCCAGGTCGGCCATCGCCCGCTCGTCATCCTCGAACGACCGCTCCTGCGTCTTCACTCCGCCGCTCCTTCCGTCAAGTTTGCCCAGAGTATGCCCCGACCGGTGCCACCAGCTCCGGTAGAGACGCAGACCTGTGGATAACTGGTTCCGGGTACGCCGTTCGCGAGCAGTAACCGCCGTACGCCGTCCACACGTCTCCGGCTGGGTTGTAGTAGAAACATGAAGCTCCCGGCCCCTCCGACGGAGAAGTCGTTCCCGTCGCCGCTGCACCACCCGCGAGTGGCGACGGTCATCGGCCGCTGGCTCGCGGTCGCCGTGACGATCTGCTTCCTGACCGGCCTCTACAGCCACTTCCTCCAGGACACCCCGAGTTGGCTGCCGATCCCCAGCCGTCCGGCCTCGCTGTACCGCGTGACTCAGGGACTGCACGTGCTGAGCGGGACCACGGCGGTGCCGTTGCTGCTGGCGAAGTTGTGGACGGTCTACCCGAAGCTGTTCGCGAGGCCGCCGTGGCCGCCGAGCCGGCAGGCTCTCGCGACGATGCTCGAGCGGGCGTCGATCCTGGTGCTGGTTTCGGCGATGGCGCTCGAGCTGTTCATCGGCTTCCTCAACACCCTGCAGTGGTACCCCTGGCCGTTCCCGTTCCGGCAGACGCACTACGCGCTGGCGTGGATCATCGTCGGCGCCCTCCTGGTCCACCTCGCCGTCAAGCTCCCGTTGATCCGCGCGAACTGGCGGCGTACGGCCGAGAAGGTGCCGGACTCTTTGCCGCCGGCAATCACCGGACTCACTCGGCGCGGGCTGTTCCGGACCGTGGCGGGTGCCGCGACGCTCGTCGGCATCACGTCGGTCGGCCAGTCGGCCCCGGCGTTCGGTCCTGTCGCCGTACTGGCGCCACGGAAGCCGAACATCGGCCCACAAGGCCTACCGGTGAACCGTACGGCGGAAGCCGCCGGCGTCACCGGAATCGACGAGAGCTGGCGCTTCATGGTCACGGGACCACAGGAGCTCTCCTACTCGCTGGACGAGCTCCGGGCGCTGCCGCAGACCCGCTCCGAGCTGCCGATCGCCTGTGTCGAGGGCTGGAGTCAAGGTGCACGGTGGGAAGGCATCCGGATCCGGGATCTGCTCGAACAGTGCGGAGCCCCGGCGCACTCACGCGTTCGGGTCGTCTCGATGGAGAAGGGCGGGTTCTACGCGACAAGTGAGCTGCCACCGGATTTCGCCGCTGATCCGCTGACGCTGCTGGCGCTGCGGTTGAACGGCGGTGAGCTTGCGCTCGACCACGGGTTCCCTGCGCGGATCATCGCGCCCAACCGGCCTGGGGTGTTGCAGACCAAGTGGGTCCATCGGCTGGAGGTCATCTCGTGAAGACACGGATCGGGTTGGCAGTTGCAGGTGTCGGAGTCGGGCTGTGGGGACTCTGGCTGCTGCTCGGCGCCCTGGAGCTACCGGCACTGATCCGGTTGCCGATCTGGCTGGGTGGGGCCGTGGTGGCCGACGACTTCTTCCTGGTGCCGCTGACTGTCGGCGTCGGCTGGCTCGTCGCTCGCTGGTCGGCCGGGCCCGATCGGCACCGAACAGTCGGCGTGGTGCGGACGACCTTGCTGTACGTCGGGATCACCAGCCTGATCGCCCTGCCGTTGCTCCTGCGACAGGGCAAGGGCGTGAACCCGACGGTGCTCCCGCGCGACTACCTCCGCGACTGGTTATTGCTGGAGGCAACGATCATCGCTGGGCGGGATTGCTGGCTACCTCTTCACATTGAGAAGGTCGCGGGCCTCGTCAGGCGACATCGGCGGCCGCTGAGCCAGGGTCGCCAGCGCGGCGGCGCGTTCGACGAGCTCGGCGTTGTGCGTGACCGGGTGGCCCTTCGCCAGCGTCAGCGTGTCCTCCATGCCGACGCGGAGGTTGCCGCCCTTCGACAGTGCGGCCAGCGCGACCGTCAACGACGTACGGCCGATGCCCGTGGCGGACCAGGACGTGACGGCGTCGGGGAGCGCGTTGACGGCGGCGACGAGTGCGTCCGCCGTACCGGGCATGCCGCCGGGGACGCCCATCACCAGGTCGCAGTGCACGCGTTCGCCGTACGGCAGGCCGTACTTGTCGAGGAGCCGGTGCAGAGCCGTGACGTGCCCCAGGTCGAACAGCTCGAACTCCGGAACGACCTCGCGCTCCTGGGTGAGCTGGAAGAGCTGCGTGACGAACGGCCACGGGTTCATGAACACGTCGTCGCCGAAGTTGACCGTGCCCATGGTCAGCGAGCAGGAGTCGGGTACGGCGTCCAGCACGCGGAGGCGATCCTCGTACGGATCGGTGACGGCACCGCCGGTCGAGAGCTGCACGATCAGCGCGGTGTTCTCCCGGACCGCCGCGACGGTCTCTGTCAGCCGGCCGAGGTCCAGCGTCGGCTTGTGCTCACCGTCGCGGATGTGGATGTGGATCATCGCCGCTCCCGCGGCCTCGCAACGCTTCGCGGTCTCGACCAACTCGTCGAGCGTGGTCGGCAACGCCGGATAGTCCGCCTTCGCGGTCTCGGCACCGGTGGGAGCAACAGTGATCAGTGTCGACGCCATGGACGAATCCTGCCAGATCGCGCCTCAAAACGGATATTTGCCGGTCGGCGGGTTCGATGACCGGACGATCTCCCGCAGGAGAGGATGTTCTTCATGAGAGCCGTAGTACAGCGAGTCAGTCGGGCGTCGGTCACGGTGGACGGCGAGGTGGTGGGGGCGATCGACGGGCCCGGGCTGCTGGTCCTGCTCGGCGTTACCCACGACGACACCCCCGAGAAGGCCGCCGCGCTGGCCGCGAAGATCTGGACCCTCCGCATCCTTCACGACGAACGCTCGGCCGCCGACGAACACGCCCCGATCCTCGCCATCAGCCAGTTCACCCTGTACGCCGACACCCGCAAGGGCCGCCGCCCCTCCTGGAACGCGGCGGCCCCCGGCCCGATCTCCGAGCCCCTCTACAACTCCTTCTGCACCGCCCTGGAATCCCTCGGCGCCAAGGTAGAACGCGGCGTCTTCGGAGCCCACATGGACGTCACCCTCACCAACGACGGCCCCATCACCCTGATCCTCGACACCTGAGCTCAACTTTGAGAAGCCACCGACCAAAAATCCGCTCCGGAAATGGTCGGTGGCTTCTCAAAGTTGGGGGGAAACAGACCAGCCCCCGGATCCTTGCGGGATCCGGGGGCTGGGGGTTCTGGGTCGGTGAGGTTCGACTCAGAGAGTGTCTGCTGAGATCAGCTGACGACGCCGGCGGCCGAGTGACCGACGACGACCTTGGTGTTCAGGCCCTGCACCTCGACGACCAGAGCGTTCACCGAGATGTACCGCTTCTGCCGCATGACCTGGTTGAAGGTCAGGCGAGCAATACCCGGGATCTCCAGCGTCTTGTTCTCGCCGGTCGGGACGGCGTAGGTCTTGCCGCCGACCTTGATGGAAGCGATCGTCGAGGACGAGCTGACGCCGCCCTTGCCGTCCTTGGTCTTCCACGCGGAAGCCGAGGACTCGATGGCGCCGATGGACAGCGAGCCGACCTTCACGCCCGCGACGTGCGAGGTGAAGTTGATGTAGGACTTGCCCTCGCCGATGGCGCCGTTCTTGGTGGTGTAGACACCGCCGACGTAGGCGACCTTCGGGATGTTCAGCTCGCCGACCGCGACCCGGACCGTCTTGCCCTCAGTGCCCTGGCAGGTGGTCTGAAGGGACGTGGCGTCGGAGACGACCAGCTTGTCGGCCTTGGCCTTGGTGCCGAACGCGTCACCGATGACCAGTGCGGTCGCCGGCTTCGAGATCTCCGCGCGGGTCTTCAGCACCGCGACGTCGACGCCCTGCGGGATGTACTGGTTCTTCACGTTCGCGTGCAGCACGACGGCCTGCGCGTACGAGTAGATGCCGGAAGCGGTCTTCACGCCACCGACGCGGTTCAGCACGGCGTAGCCGAGACCCGGGATCGCGATCTTCGTGTTCGGCTTCGGGTTCAGCAGCGACGGCACCGAGATCGCGCCGATCCGCACGCCCGCGAAGGTGGTGCTGCCGGTGTAGGACAGCTTGCCCTTCGAGTACTTCGACGTGGTGGTGGTCTTCACGCCGGTCAGCGTGAGCAGGGTGCCGACGCGGACGTCGGCGGCCACCGCGGTGCTGGTGACGCCGGTACCGCCGGCATTGTTGAAGCCGTGCGTGTCGGTCTTCACCGAGCGCGCGATCGCCTGCCCGTTCACGTTCGCCGTGGCGATGTCGTTCTTGTCATGCTTGTTGGCGTCCGTGGTGCAACCGAACTTGCTGATCACCTGCGGGCCACTGTTCGCCAGCCCGGATTGAACGTCGGTCCCGTACGCGTAGCCGCTGTAGCCGAAAACCGGCGAGGCGGACGCGGAACCCGACGTCAGCGCAATCGTAGAAGCCACGCCGACAACCGCCGCAACACCGACGGCGGCGAGCTTCTTGTATCCGATGCGGGGTCGCATTGACCCCTCCTCCCTGAGTGATGACGTGACCCGAACTGCGGGTCAGGACACAGACACAACTCAGCCGATTGCGGTAGGTGACGAGCCGACCGCGCTCCGAGACCAAACCGTTACCTTGCCGCTCGGTCCACGAGATTTCCCGCTGCCACCCGTAACCCGGCTGCGATGACCAGGAAACCCTGCTCGGCAAGCGATCTCAGGCATGCCAAAGGGCCCGGACGCGCAAGGTCCGGGCCCCTCGGTGTCTACTTCAGGGTGGGCCACCGTCGGGTGGAGGTGGCACCTTCTGTAACGAACGACTGCTCAGACGGTGACGGCCACTTCCGCAACCTCGCCGTACTGGGCGACCACCTGGCGGTCGACCGGGTCGGCCTTCGGGGCCAGCGTGCGCAGCGTCCAGCTGCCCGGCGCCGCGAAGAACCGGAAGTGCCCGGTCGCCGAGGTCGGCACCTCGGCCGTGAACTCACCAGTGGAGTCCAGCAGCCGCACGTACGCGCCGCCGACCGGCTCCTCGCCGCGCAGCACCTGGCCCTGGATCACGGCTTCCTTGTCGACGTCGACGCCCTTGAGGTCGAGTCCGCCCTGCTTCGCTCCGCACATGTGTCAGGCCTTTCCGGGCTCGTCGCCGAGGGCAACGGGTACGCCGACCAGCGAACCCCACTCGGTCCAGGATCCGTCGTAGTTCTTCACGTTCGCCTGGCCGAGGATCTCGTGCAGCACGAACCAGGTGTGCGCCGAGCGCTCGCCGATCCGGCAGTACGCGATGGTGTCCTTGCCGAAGTCGACACCGGCGTCGGCGTACAGGGTCTTCAGCTCGTCGTCGGCGCGGAAGGTGCCGTCGTCGTTGGCCGCCTTGCTCCACGGGATGCTGGCCGCGGTCGGGATGTGACCCGCCCGCTGCGCCTGCTCCTGCGGCAGGTGGGCCGGGGCGAGCAGCCGGCCGGCGTACTCGTCGGGGCTGCGCACGTCGACCAGGTTCTTCACGCCGATGGCGTCCTTGACCTCGTCGCGGAACGCGCGGATCTCCAGGTTCTGCGGCTGCGCGGAGTACTCGGTGGCCTCGCGCTTGACGACCTCGTCGGTCAGCTCGCGGCTGTCCAGCTCCCAGCGCTTGCGGCCGCCGTCGAGCAGGCGGACGTCACCGTGGCCGTAGAGCTTGAAGTACCAGTACGCGTACGCCGCGAACCAGTTGTTGTTGCCGCCGTACAGCACGACCGTGTCCTCGTTCTTCACGCCGCGGTCGGACAGCAGCGCCTCGAACTGCTCCTGGCTGACGAAGTCGCGCCGGACCGGGTCCTGCAGGTCGTCCTGCCAGTCGATCTTGATCGCGCCGGCGATGTGGCCGGCGTCGTACGCCGAGACGTCTTCGTCGACCTCGATCAGGACGACACCGGCGTCGTTCTTGTGCTCCTCGACCCAGTCGGCCGAGACGAGCGCGGATTCCCTGCTCATGTGTGCTGCCTCTCAGTTGGTAGCGGTGGTTGGCGTACGAATGCGGTGGATCAGCAGATAGGCCTCGCAGCCGAGGCAGAGCCCGACGGCCGCGTTCACGAACGCGGCGACCAGGGCGAATCCGGTGGCGACCACTCCCAGGACGGTCACACCGGTCAGGTACCCGATCAGACCGACGACCGCGAAGACGAGGCCGACCAACTGGGCGAACCGCGGCGGGGCCGCGTCCTCCAGCTCCTTCGGCGGGCCGAGCCGGGGCCGGACCAGCCGCTTGAACAGCAACCCGTACGGCGACGCGCCGACGCCGAACGCGACCGAGATCGCGAACACCACGGCCTGCACCGCGAGCGGCCAGGGGTTGTTCAGTACGAGCGTCAGCGCCAGGACGACCGTGGTCAGGCCGGCCGCGAACCGGAGACCGCGCGGATCGACCTGTTGTGCCGTCTGTTGTTCGGACATGACGACTCCCGGAGAAGGAGGATGTCGAGCCGGAACCCGCCCGGGTGTGCGGGAGACGACGTACGCGGAACCGTGCTCAGCGACCGGTTCCGCAGCGCTCGGGACGCCGCCTGGTCAGCGGCGACGACACAGCGAAGAGCGGACGCGGCAGTTGTCCACTGCCCGTCGCTTCGTCAGCCATGTCGTGTAAACCACGCCATGAGACTACGGAACCTGGGCGGGCGCGCCACCCGTGGTCCCATCACGTGAGACAACTGATCAAACTGTGGACTGCTGGGCTCAGACGCGGACCACGTTGGTCCCGGCAACCTTGTCGTGCAGCGCCTGCTTCTTGTCGTCCCAGAGCGGCCAGAGGTAGTTCAGCAGCAGCGCGAGCGAGGCGAACAGGCCGACGACCGGGATCGAGCCGGCCAGGTTCAGGGCCAGGACGAGACCGCCGCGCTTCGCCACGGCGCCGCGCGGCGGCGTGCCCGGCGTCTCCCGCAGCCGGACCGCGATCCCGGTCGCCATCTTGCCGGGAGTGCGGCCCTTCGCGACCAAGAAGAGGTACTCATAGACGAAGGCGACCAGGGCCCCGAGCAGGGAGGCCGGGATGGCGTACTTGAACACCTCGGGCGGCATCGAGACCGGGGTCGAGCTACCGGCCCGGGCGGCGTCCAGGACGTCCTCCACCCACGAGTTCATCACTTTGCTGGACTGGTAGTAGAAGTAGCCGGTCAGCGGCAAGGCGATGAACCAGGCGATGATCGAGTCGATGATGCGCGCGAAAACACGGCGCCACCAACCGGACAGCATCTGACCGTCCGGAGTGGTGCCGGAGTTCTGGGCCTGGTAGGCGAAGCCCTGTCCGCTCTGCGGGTACGCCGGGTAGCCGCCCTGCTGCGGGGTCTGCTGCGAGGCCTGCTGGCCGAACTGCGACGGTGACTGAGCCGGACCGCCGCCGCCGTACACCTGTCCGTGCTCCGCGGTCTGCCCGTACTTCGGGAAGTCCTGCGTCTTCGACTGGCCGAACTGCCCCTGGAACGGTGGTGGGCCCTCCTGTGGGCGACGCTGATCCGTCCAGGCGCTGCCGTCCCAGTACCGCTGCTGGGTCGGGTCCTCAGGGTCGTCGTACCAACCTGCTACTTGGGAGCTCACCGGGAGAGTCTTGCCTAAGTCCCGGTTCATTGGCCATCCGGTGACGCGTTCCGGACGCTGTCAGCTCGGCTGGCGGTCGATCGCGACGGCCAGCGCGGCGATCACGTCCGGCTTCCGCGGCGCTCCGCTGGCGCGCTTCACCACAGCTCCGGTGCTGTCGAGCACCAGCGTGGTCGGCGTACGGAGGATGTCCAGCCGGCGTACCAGCTCGAGGTGGGACTCGGCGTCCAGCTCTACGTGGCGCACACCGTCGACCATGCCCTCGACCTCGGCCAGCGTCCGCCGTGTGGCCCGGCACGGCGCACAGAACGCCGACGAGAACTGCAGCAGCGTCGCCCGCTCGCCCAGCTCTCCGCCAAACTCCGCGGCCGTCACCCGCTCCACGTCGTCCTCGCTCTTCCCGCGAAACCGCCCGTCGACCCAGGCCTTGAGCACACTGAGCCCCACGCCGGCTACTACCGCCGCGACGAGTACCCACAGCCCAAGACTCACAGCTACCCACGGTACGACGCCCCGTTCACATTTCAACCGGCCGTTTCACGTGCTGAGAAGCACCTGCGGATCCACAGCGAGGTGGTGGCGTGAACGCCCGGTCGGCCAGGGCAGGCTGTCGGCGCCGTCCCCGGGGTACCGCGGGACCACGTGCAGGTGCAGGTGGTCGACACTGCGGCCGGAGCCGGGCCCGCTGGCGTTCAGCAGGCAGACACCGGTCGCACCGAGCCTCGCGATCATCTTCTGCGCGATGCGCTGAGCCAGGTCCATCACCAGGGTCAGGTCAACCGGCTGCGCGTCCAGGAGACCTGCGGTGGTGTGACGCCGCGGCACCACCAGCGTGTGTCCCGGAGCGATCTCCTCACCGGGCAGCGGGAGGAACGCGACCGCCGCGTCCTCCTTGGCGATCCAGCGGGCCGAGTCGGCGGAGATCAGGCCGCAGAAGACACAGGCATCCATCTGGTGATTGTGCTCCGGTCTAATAGGTCCTGTGGAGAGTGGAGTGACCGTGCGGTCAGGGGTGGTGATTCCCGAGGCAGAGCTGATGTGGCGGTTCTCACGGTCGGGCGGACCGGGCGGGCAGTCCGTGAACACCACGGACAGCCGGGTCGAGCTGAGCTTCGACGTGGCGGGTACGTCGGCGTTGAGCGACGTACTGAAGACTCGGGCCCTGGAGCGGCTCCAGTCGCGGCTGGTCGACGGGGTGGTGACGATCGCCGCGTCGGAGTACAAGTCGCAGTGGCGCAACCGGGAGGCCGCGCGCGAACGGCTGGCCGTACTGATCCGGGAGGCGATCGCTCCGCCGCCCCGGAAACGGCGGCCGACCAAGCCGAGCAAGGGGTCCGTACGACGCCGGCTGGACGACAAGAAGCGCCGCGGCCAGACGAAGCGACTCCGCGGCCGGCCGGACGACTGACACGGCCCTCTGGCTGGATACGCTTGCCCGCGTGCAGGAAACGGGGAGCGGGGGGACGGGGGCGGAGGAGCTCCCGGAGTTTCAGGATCTCAAGGTGCGGGGCCGCTCGGTCCGCACGTGGGCGATCAGCGCCGGCGCCGTACTGCTGGTGGTCTCGGCGGCTTTCGGCGGGCTGAAGAAGGCCGGCGACGAGACTCCGCGGGTGGACGCCGGTACCGCGATCGACGCCGGCCAGTTCGAGGTCGTCGTCCAGCGGGTCGTCACCGTGAAGGACCTGAAGCCGCTGTTCACCCCGGACGACGGCGGGGTGCTGATCGCGGTCGTGACCAAGCTGAAGGTCACCGACAACACCGGCACGACACCGCCGGCGGACCTGATCCGGCTGATCGGCGTACCCGGAGTGAAGGACACCGACCCGCCGCTCGGCACCACGAACCTCCGCGACGCGACGATGAACCCGGTGCTCACCCCGGACGCGGCCGAGGACGTCGCGTACGTCTGGAAACTGCCGAAGGCGAGCCAGTTCCCGACCGAGGTCAAGCTGACCGTGCAGGGCTACCAGCACGAGGACGAGTCGATCCTCGACCACCACGAGAAGTGGCTGCCGGACAAGATCGCCGCGGACAGCACGGTCGCGGTGAAGGACAACACCAAATGACCGGGCGGAAGCTGCTCAACGTCGGTCTGACCCTCGCCGTACTGGTCGCGATCGTCGGCCTGTACCGGTTCACGCCGACGCAGCAGGACATCCAGCAGCCGACGTCGGTGAACGGCATCGTCGGGCGCGCGGTGCAGACGCCGCGGTTCGCCCTGACCGTCGACGACGTACGGGTCGGCAAGAAGCTCCGGATCCCGCGGTCCACGCCGGACCGCGACTCGCTGACCGCCTTCGTGGTCGTCGACGCCAGCGTCACCGCCAAACGGGAGCCGATGCACATCTTCGGCGTCAAGATCCGGTCCGCCGACGGCATCACGTACCTCGGCGCGAACCGCAGCGGTCTCGACCGGGTGGACCTGACCGGCACCGAGTTCGCGCCGGGCATCCCGGTCCGCGGCTCGTTCGTTGTCGAGATGCCGGCAGACAAGGTGCCGGGGGCAACCTTGCTGGTGACGGAGAAGTCGATCCTGAACGACCTCGAGCCGCAGGTCACCGTGCCACTCGGCAACGCCCCTCAGGTGCAGGACGTCGTCGACCTGGCCGCTGCGAGCGACACATGAGCGGGGCACGCCGGGCCCGCCGCGGCTGGTTCCGGAAGAACACGGCCGCGCTCGCGACGCTGGTGGTGGCGATCCCGCTCGCCGGCTGGTGGACCACACGCAGCGACTACAAGTCCTGGTACAACAACGAGCCCCGCGATCCCGTCACGGTGTCCGCGGGCGGCACGACGTACAACGGAGCTACTTGGTACGCCGCCAACGTCGAGGAGGACCCGCAGCCGTCCGAGAAGGGTGCCGATCAGGACGCGCTGCCCGAAGGGACCACGCGGATCCGGGTGTACCTCCGGCTGCAGGTGGACAACCTGTCCGCGCTCGAAGGGCTCGGCGGCTGCCAGGTCCACTTGCGGGCGCCGGACGGCCGGATCTGGGATGAGGACACGCTCGCGGACGACTACCAGGACCGTCCGAACGGGTGCAGCGGCGGCTCCGACGACAAGCCGTCGAGCTGGCGTGGCACTGCGGCGCCGTACTACCTGAAGCCGGTGGCCGGGAAGCCGTTCGAGACGGTCGCCGTGTTCGTCGTACCGTCGTCCGTCGCCGGCAGCGTGCAGCCGACGATCACGTGGGCTACGAAGCTGCCTCAGTACCTGGCATTCCCGAGGTAGCGGCACTGAGATCGGTGACCCCGTGGTCGCCGGCCGGCTGCTCGTGCACCGCGCGGGTCCGCGGGGTCAGGTAGCCGGCCAGGCCGCCGATCATCCGGTCGTACGCGGCGGCGAGCAGACTGACCTGCAGCATGATCTTCAGGCCGTCGGTGATCAGGTTCAGCGGCTCGTCGATGACCATCCAGAACTGCAGCGTGTGCGGTCCGAGGACCCACATCTTCAGGGCGATCCACACGCCGCTCGCGGCGAACGTGACGACCGCCCAGGCCAGGAAGTACCCGAGCATCGGCCGCAGGCCGGAGCGGACCACCAGCCGGAACGCCTCCAGGACAGGGGTCCAGCGGTCCTTCCAGTCGGCAACGACCGAGTTCCCGGCCACGCGGACGATCCGCGGCGTCTGCTGCCACCGGTGCGTGATGCGGTCGAACCGCCAGCGCGGCTTGTCGAGCTTCTGCACGACGCGGCCGTAGATGATCGCGGTCATGGTGATCCACATCAGCGGGAGCACCGCGGCGTCCCAGAGGTCCGCGATACCGGCGGTGAGGAACCCGGTGACCGCGTCCCACACCTCACGGACCTGGTTGACGCCCAGCACGTGGTCGAGCACCCACGTGTACCCGTCGTGCAGCCACTGCCAGACCTGGCGCTCCTTCAGCCAGGTCATCGGCGGCGGGATGACCGACGTGGCCTGGTACGCGACGACGAAGATCCACAGCGCCTCGAGGTACGTGACGAACAGCTTGCGGACCGGGCCTTCCTTGTCCTTCCGCCAATTCTTGAACGCGAACCGGAGCAGGTACGCCGTGACGCCCAGGCCGAGGAACAACCAGGTGGACAGCGACTGCAGACCCTCCGACGGCTGCGGAACCGTACCGCCGCCCAGGACGGTGGCCACGGTCTCGTTGACCTTGTGGACGGCCAGTTGGTACTCGTAGTCGAGCGCCTCGTTCTGCAGGAACTTGTAGGCGGCGTAGAACGCCAGGAACGGGAGGAGCGCCGCGGCGAGCGCGTCCAGCGGGCGGTGTTCGCGGCCGGGCTCCACACCGTCTGGGGCAAGCGTGCCCTCGGCAACGGCCCTGCGGTGGAACGGCAGCTCGCCGCGGAGGACCAGGAACATGGTCACGTACATCGCCAGCGAGACCACCACGAGCAACGCCAGTACGGCGATGCCGGCCGCCTCAGCCCTGGCGCCTGCCTGGACCGCTACCCATTGCAGGCCGCGGTGCGCCAGCTGTGCCACCAGAAAAACCGCCAGGAGGCGCGGCCACGCCTTCCCGAACAGGACCCCCGCGCGACCCACCGTAGTGAGCAGCGTCCCCGACTCCATCGCCACGGCGACGAATGTACCCGGCGAGAAGCTCTCGTCAGCCGCCGGCGAAGGGCGGGAGGGCGTCGACGAGGGCGCCCTGGGTGAGCGGTGTACCCGGCTCGGCGCGCTCGCCGTCCAGGAGGAACGTGCAGATCGACAGCACCCGCGCCAGCTCCGGCCGATCGGTCGAAACAGTGGTGACCAGATCGCGGATCGAGCCCGCCTCGGCGGTCGCCGACGACTCCCCGGCAGCCGAGCGTGCGGCGGCGAAGTACCTGATGGTCACTTCCGGCATCTGGTCCGCGCCTCACTAATCGGTTAAGTCTCGGCTATTATGTCAGCTTGCTGTTAGACCCAGTGTGTCCCAGGCCCCCGGCAACGACGCCGCCGGGGCCAGGCGTGCACGAGGCCCGGATCGCGGCCACCGGATCCGATGATCAGCACAAGGAGACAGCGTGAGCACGTTGCTTCTGCTGACGAACGCCCTGCAGGCCTCCACCGAGGTCCTGCCGTCGCTCGCCCTGCTCCCCCACCAGATCCGCATCCTCCCCGCGGAGGTCTCCGCGCTGGTCGATGCCCCGGACGCCGACGCCGTGCTGCTCGACGCCCGCCGCGACCTGGTCGCCGTCCGGAGCGCCTCGCGGCTGATCCGCACGACCGGTATCGACGTACCGCTGATCCTGGTCGTCACCGAGGGCGGCCTGACCGCGGTCAACGCCGACTGGGGCGCGGACGACGTACTGCTCGACACCGCCGGCCCGGCCGAGATCGAGGCCCGGTTGCGGCTCGTCATCGGCCGCCTCGCCGCGACCCGCAATGACGAGCCCGAGTCCACGCTGATCCGCAGCGGCGACGTCGTGATCGACGAGGCGTCGTACACGGCGAAGCTCAACGGCCGGGCGCTCGACCTGACGTACAAGGAGTTCGAGCTCTTCAAGTTCCTCGCGCAGCACCCGGGCCGGGTGTTCACGCGGGAGCAGTTGCTCCAGGAGGTCTGGGGCTACGACTACTTCGGCGGTACGCGGACGGTCGACGTGCACGTACGGCGCCTGCGCGCCAAGCTCGGCCCCGAGCACGAGGCGCTGATCGGCACCGTCCGGAACGTCGGCTACCGCTTCGTGGTCCCGCCGGCGCCTGCCGCGCGCGAGCCTGCCGAGGCGAAGTCCTGAGGTTGTCGGTCAGAAGAAGAACTTCAGCAGGGTGAAGGCCAGCGCGGCCGCCGTGACGAGGGCCGCCTTCCAGGACCCGACGCCCTGCCGGAACGCCGCCACGAACACCCCGACAGTGACCGGGACCAGCATCACCAGCAGCGTGACCCCGGCCGCGTGAACGCCGACGTGCGACTGCGCCGTCAGGATCAGCCCCACGACGAATGCCACCGTCAACCCGAGCCAGCTGGTGATCTGCACCGGCCCGTCCGCGCTGCGATGCCCGCGATGCGAAGCCCTGGGAGCCCGCCGGTGCGAGGTCGGAGCAACGTGCGACATCGCTCACCTTCCGTAAGTGCCTGAGTACGCAAGGTACCAGCAACACTGACGAGAAGAAAAAAGCCGGTACGCCGCCTGCGAAGCGACGTACCGGCCCTTGTTCAGTCCGCCGTTGCGGTCAGGAACCGACGGAGATGCGGTCGGTCGCGACCGGCGTGTACGGGTCGTGCGCGGTCAGGTAGTTGGCGAACGCATCGATGTCCAACCCACCGAAGAACTTGTTCGTCGCGGTGGTGAAGGCCGGGAAGCCGTCACCGCCGTCCGACAGGAAGTTGTTCGTGACGATGCGGTACGTCGTACCGTCGACGAGCGGCTGCCCGCCGATCTTGATCGAGCCGGCCACCACCTTCGAGCCGGCCGCGGCGGCCGGGTTCCAGGTGTAGGTGATGCCCGCGACCTGGAGCACCTTGAACTTCGGCGCGTCCGGGCCGTTGACCCCGGAGAACTGCTGCTCCAGCAGGGCCTTGATCTGCGTCCCGGTCATGTCCATCGAGACCAGGAAGTTGTTGAACGGCTGCACGGTGAAGGCCTTCCCGAAGGTGACCTCACCGCTGTTGGACGCCAGGTCCGCGCGGATGCCGCCCGGGTTCATGAAGGCCACGACCGGCGTCTTCCCACCCGTCACGACGCTCGGGTCGGCCAGCTGCGCGTCGGCGATCAGGTTGCCCAGCGGCGACTCGAGCGAATCGTCAGGTGTCCGCACCACCGTCGGGGTGGTGATGTGGCCGATCACCTTGTTCTCGATCGGGGCGACGAGCGCCTTGTACTTCGCGATCAGAGCCGCCGTCTTCGGGTCCTGCACGACGTCCTGGGTGATGATCTGGTTGTTCGCCAGTGTGTTCACCCGGTCGACGTCGCCGGTCGCGTTGTCGATGCTCAACCGGACGTCGGTCACGAGCCGGCCGAACGACGAGGCGCTGGTGACGAGCCGCGGGTTCTTGTCCTTGTCCGGCAGGGAGCAGTTGTACCCCTGGTGGGTGTGACCGGAGATGATCGCGTCGATCTCCGGGTCCAGGTTGGCGTTGATGTCCACGATCGGGCCGGAGATGCCCGGGCAGCTGTTGTACGCCTTCGGGTCGGCCGGGAAACCGCCCTCGTGCAGCAGCACGACGATCGACTCCACGCCCTTCTTCTTCAGCACCGGGACCAGCGCGTTCGCGGTGTCGACCTCGTCCTTGAAGGTCAGCCCCTCGACACCGGACTTGGTGACGATGTTCGGGGTGTTCTCCAGCGTCATACCGATGAAGCCGACCTTCCTGCCGTCCTTGAAGGTCTTGATCGTGTACGGCGCGAACAGGGTCTTCCGGGTGTTCTCGAAGAACACGTTCGCGGAGAGGTACTTGAACTTCGCGCCCTCGAACGGGTGCGCCGCGTCCGGGCAGGAGTTCTGGTTGTTCGCCCCGTCGCCGTCCGGCAGGCAGCCGCCGGTCTGCATCCGGAGCAGCTCGTGCCAGCCCTCGTCGAACTCGTGGTTGCCCACCGACGCAGCCTCGAGTCCCATCCCGTTCAGCGCTTCGACCGTCGGCTCGTCGTGGAACGCGGCCGACAGCAGCGGCGAGGCGCCGATCAGGTCACCGGCGGCGACCGTGACCGTGTCCTGGCCCTTCGCCTTCGCGGCGGCCCGCAGGTCCTTCAGATGCGTGGCGAGGTACGCCGCGCCGCCCGCCGGGATGCCGTTGATGTTGCCGCTGGATCCCGTGGCGGGCTCCAGGTTGCCGTGGAAGTCGTTGATCGCGAGCAGCTGGATCTGGCTGTGCGTCGGCTTCGGCTTCTTCGCCTGTGCCGCGTCCTGCATCGCGGCTCCTGCCTGGCTCACGGATCCCCCCGCGGCCAACGCGAGCGCCACGGCCGTCCCGGTGACGAGCAGCCCGACCGCCCGCCGTCCCCCCAACCGTGCCTTGCCTCGTCCTGTGATGGCCATCTCTTCTCCGTCGTCTCGGTCACCGCTGTTGCGGTGCCGCGAAATCTTCCGCGGTTCCGCGAAAGTTACCCGTGACGACGCGCCCTCGCCAGGACCTGAGCGTGAACTCGACCGGACCTTTTACGGTATTCAGGTGACCCTCGAAGCCGTTCCCTCACCGTTGCCCTCGGCCACTGCCGCCGCCGTCACGGAACTCGCCCGCGCCGCAGCACACAGCGACGGTGTCAACCCACTCTCCGAACGCACCCTCCTGCACCTCGACGGCGAACACCCCGGCGACGTCCACGTCCTCGCCTACGAAGGCGATCCGGGCACCATCGAGGTCAGCGGCCTGCAGAGCGCCCGCAACCTGGTCGGGTACGGCGCCCTGTCCCCCGACGGCTCCGCCGAACTCCTCGTCGCCCCGTCCGCCCGCCGCCAAGGCTTCGGTACGGCGCTCCTCCGCATCCTCCTCGACCACGGCGGCGCCCGTACCAGCGTCTGGGCCCACGGCCGCCTGCCCGGCTCCGACGAACTGGCCCACCGCCTCAACCTCGAGGTCACCCGGGAGCTCTACTTCCTCCGCCGTACCAGGGCCTCGTTGCCTGATCCGGTGTGGCCCGACGGCATCGCCGTACGCACGTTCGTCCCCGGCCAGGACGACGCCGCCTGGCTGAAGGTCAACGCAGCCGCCTTCGCCGACCACCCCGAGCAGGGCAGCTGGACCGCCGCCGACCTGGCCGAACGCTTCCAGCAACCGTGGTTCGACCCGAACGGCTTCTTCCTGGCCGTCGACTCCACCGGCGCGGTCGCCGGCTTCCACTGGACGAAGGTCGAAGACGGCATAGGAGAGGTGTACGTAGTTGGCGTCTCCCCCGCCCACCAGGGCATGGGCCTGGGCAAGGCCCTAACCCTCCAAGGCCTCCACCACCTACAAACCACCCGCAACCTCGACGAGATCGTCCTCTACGTAGACGGCACCAACACCGCAGCCCGAGCCCTCTACAACTCCCTGAACTTCACCACCGCCGCCCTGGACGTCCAATACGCCCCCGCACCTGACGCCCTGTGAACGACATCACAACGAAGTCAACCGCTCACGTCACGTCATAAATCCCCACCTACCCCGTCCCACCACCACCAGGAGCCGTCCGAGCCTCTAACCCCCCAGCCGGGCGGCTCCTGGCCCCAACCCCCTTATCCACAACTGCATCTTTTGACATCGAACCCCGCCCCACCCCGCCGTTACGATCGTGTCAACTACGGAGGGCTGACACACGTGACACACCGCAACAGGCCAACAACCACGCTCCTGGCCTGCCTAAGCGCCACCGCCCTACTAGCGCCTGCGGCCAGGGAAGCCCCGAAGCCGGCCGCCCAAACACGGCCCCCCGTCGGGCCAACTCAACTGGCGAGATGTCTGCTTCGCCCGGACCCGAGCAAACCAGCCGGCACGCCTTCGGCAACACTTCCCACGGCTCCACCCGCGCGCCCACAGGCCGCAGCAGGGCACACTCTCGCGGCCGGCGAAGCCTTCATCCGACTATTACGCGGATCTGCTCAACTACTCCCACGGAACAGGCGACCCGGACCGCTTCTCGCAGCCAGCGACAAAGGATGCATCGGTTGCAAGGATATCGCGGATTACGCCAAGAGGATCAACGTCAAGCAACGGCCCGTCGAAGGCGACTACAGAGACCACCTCATTGACGTCAATGAGATCTTCCGGGGGAGTGCCGGACGGCTTGGCGGCTCGGCGACCCTGAAGCGCGGCGACATACACAGAACGCGAATCACCGAGCGCTTCACCCGTTCCGCAGGGAGGCGAGGCGGGATACGATGGAATTCACCTTGTCGCCCAGCGGCGGAAATTGGGTGATGTACGAGATGGAAATCAAGTAATGAAGCCAGGCCTAGTTCGCTGTGCGATCGCTTCGCTCGCGATGTTGATGCTTGCAGCCGGCGCATCTGCGATGGCGCTCGCCGTCGACGGTAGCGAGGCAAGCGCGAGCCCGGCCGCTCCAGTGGCAATGGCGCCGCCGAAGCCCTTGCCGACGGTAAAGGGACGAAGCAATTGGTGGGGCAGCACGATTGAGGGATCGTCCACCAAACGAGGCCGCCAGGAGCGTCGTGGCGCCGGGACCAAACCGGAGCCTAAACGGATCACCACAACGAAGACCGCGCGCGCCAATCCACCACGGCCCTACAAGCCAGAGCCTGTCGACAGCCGGCGGGAGATCCGAATGAACATCGGTATCTGTGGTCGCGTGCAGACGGATGGAACTGTGCCTGGTCCGAATCGGTGCCAGCCTGGTGGTGTCGGCGAGAAGGTCATGGAGACCCCGACACCCGAGGTGGTGCGCCCGCGGCCTGAGGACGTTACCTGGGAGCAGGTGCGGTCGGAGACCAAGAACGTCATGTTCCCGGGTCTTTCGGTCAAGGTGCAGCCGGACGGGCGGACGCTGGTGAATCTGGACACCATCATCTACACCGACGACAGCAAGGTGTCGACCACCACCGTCACGCTGCTCGGATTCCCGGTAGTCGTTGAGGCGACGCCCATCAGCTACACCTGGCGGTTCGGTGACGGCAGCCCGGCGCTCACCACGAGCACGCCCGGCAAGCCGTACCCGTCGAAGGAGATCACCCACAAGTACATGAAGCGCGGCACCGTCAGCCTCACGCTGACAACCAACTACGCCGCCCGCTTCAACGTCGCCGACACCGGCTGGCAGTACATCGAAGGCACCGTCCCCATCACCGGCCCCGCCACCCAACTCCAAATCCGCGAAGCCATCCCTGTCCTCGTCGACCCCGACCGCTGATCTCGGTCTCGCCAGGGACCCACCAGCAGGAACGTCGAATCGGTCCACGCTGTCGTACCGGATCCGCGCCCTGCCCAACCAGCGCGCTTCAATCGCGTCACCACGGAGGTCGGCACACTTGCCACACCCCAACAGGCCGACCATCACATTCCTGGCCTGCCTCTGCGCCACCGCACTACTAACCGCCTGCAGCCAGGGCAGCCCCGACGCCGGCCATCCCAACGCGTCCTCACGGCCGGCACCTTCGTCTGGCAATCCGCGATCCAGCGGATCGGCGACTGCCGCGACGAGTAGCACGCCTGCAGCTCCACCCTCCCGGCCTACAGCCACCGTTGGGCTCTCACTGGCCGCAGGTGAGGCGTTCGTCCGGCACTACGTCGACTTGATGAACTACGCGTCCCAAACCGGCGACGGTGCGCCCCTCCTTGCCGAGAGCGAGGGCGGATGCGAGGGCTGCAAGCAGTACGCCGAGATCGCAGCAAAGGTCAATGCTGCAAACGGAACGCTCAGCGGGAACTACTTCGAGCGCGTAGCCCAGGTGACCGGACTAACTCGCGGGAGTAACAGCGACCGCCTGTTCGGCTCCACGGCAGTCACGATCGGCTCGTACACGACAAAGAACTCACGGACCGCGAAGCCGGTTGCGAGCAAGTCGAGGAGCTACACCGAGAAGGTCGCGCTCTCTCCGAGCAATGGCAACTGGGTCATGTACGAGATCAAACTCGAAGAGCGCTGACAATGCAGTAACTGACTGCAGGTGGTTGGGGAGAGTTTCTGTCCGGTTTGGGTGGGGAATCCTCCCCAGCTCGGTTCAGGAGGTCCGGTCGGGCGGTGGGTCCGCGAGCGGCTAGTGGAGGGTGGTTTTTAGGTGGTTGGTTAGGTGGGTGTGGGCTTCGCGGGTGGGGCCGGGGAGGGTTAGTAGGTTGGCGTGGCCGTGGGGGAGGGTGGCGTGGTGGGCGTGGGTTAGGGGGTTGCCTGCCTTGGTCAGGGCGGTGGCGTATTCGAGGCCTTCGTCTCGGAGGGGGTCGAAGCCGGCGGTGGTGAGGTAGGTGGGTGGGAGGCCGGTGAGGTCTTCGGCGCGGAGGGGGGAGACGATCGGGTCGGGGCGGAGTGTGGGGTCGGGGGTGTAGAGGTCGCGGTACCAGATGATGTCCTCCTCGGTGAGGATGAAGCCCTCGGAGAAGAGGTCTCGGCTGGGGCGGCGGGCGACCAGGTCGACGGCGGGATAGAGGAGGACCTGGAGGGCCGGCTGCGGGAGGCCGCGGCGGACGGTCTGCTGGGCGACGACCGCCGCCAGGTTGCCGCCGGCGCTGTCGCCGCCGACGGCTACCAGGGCGGGATCCGCGCCCAGGTCCTCGGCGTGTTCGACGGCCCAGGTGAACGCGGCGATGGCGTCCTCGGCGGCGGTCGGGGCGGGGGCTTCGGGGGCGAGGCGGTAGTCGACGGAGAGGACCCGTACGCCGGCGTCGGCGGCGATCGCGCGGCACAGCGCGTCGTGAGTACCGAGGTCGCCGACCACCCATCCGCCTCCGTGGAAGAACACCAGCAGCCCACGGCCGGCGTCTCCTCGGGGGATGTAGAGGCGGGCCTCCAGTTGACCCGCGGCGCCGCGGACGGTCAGGTCGGTGACCCGGAGTAGATCGGCGGGGGTCCCGGTGATCAGTTTGCAGAGGTTGCGGAAGTGCGTCCGGGCGGTCGCGGCGTCGGTCTTGGTTGTGCGTGGCAACAAGTTGTCGACCCGCAGGAGCAGCTGGATGTCGGGGTCGAGGGTGTTGCCGTCGATCTGGATCGGGGCGCCGGCCAGCCGTCGGCGGACGGCGGCGGGCAGTGCGTACAGCGGGACGAGGGCGTTGGCTTGTACGGCGGTCGCCGTGTCCCGCAGTACCGAGTCCAGTCGTAGGTTCACAAGGGGTGACGCTAGCAAGCAGGTGCCAACATCGGCTCCCGGAACCGGTCGACAGGCAACGAAAACGTCACATCCAGGAACTCGCGGACGGCTACCCGTTGTTCACCAAAGGATGGGATGCTGAGCGGTGTGGCTGGAGACTTGCTGGCATCGCACAACAGGGAGTACGACGTTGAACCGCCGTACGACATCAGTGCGGCCGGTGACCTCCCCGCGGACCGGTTCTCCGACCGGGAACTGAGCTGGCTCGCGTTCAACCAGCGCGTCCTGGAGCTCGCCGAGAACGACCGGATCCCGCTGCTCGAGCGGGCCAAGTTCCTCGCCATCTTCGCCAGCAACCTGGACGAGTTCTACATGGTCCGGGTGGCGGGTCTGAAGCGCCGGATCGCGGCCGGGGTCGCGGTGAAGGCGGCCAGCGGCCTGCTCCCCCGCGAGGTCCTCGACCGCAGCCTGGCGAGGAGCCGGGAGCTGATGGACCGGCAGGCGGAGACGTGGCGGAAGTCGGTGCAGCCGGCGTTGACCGAGCAGGGCATCGACATCCTGCGCTGGGACGAGCTGGAGCACAGCGAGCGCGAGGACATGACCAGGTTCTTCCGGGACCGCATCTTCCCGGTGCTGACCCCGCTGGCGGTCGACCCCTCGCACCCGTTCCCGTACATCTCCGGCCTGAGCCTGAATCTCGCGGTCGTGGTCCGCAACCCGGAGTCCGGCGGTGAGCACTTCGCCCGGGTGAAGGTGCCGCCGCTGCTGCCGCGGTTCGTGAAGGTCGCCGAGGGCCGGTTCGTGCCGCTCGAGGACGTCATCGCCACCCACCTCGGCCAGCTGTTCCCGGGGATGGAGGTCACCCAGCACCACACGTTCCGGGTGACCCGCAACGAGGACCTCGAGGTCGAGGAGGACGACGCCGAGAACCTGCTGGCCGCGCTCGAGAAGGAGCTGCTGCGCCGCCGGTTCGGTCCGCCTGTCCGGCTCGAGGTGGAGGAGTCGATCGACCCGCAGGTGAAGGCGCTGCTGCTGTCCGAGCTGGGCGTCACCGAGTCGGAGGTGTTCGAGCTCCCCGGCCCGCTGGACCTGCGTGGTCTGTTCACCATCGCCAGCCTGGACCGTGCCGAGCTGAAGTACCCGGCGTTCGTGCCGTCGACGCATCCGCATCTGGCCGAGGTGGAGACCTCCAACCCGGCGGACATGTTCCACGCGCTCAAGCAGCGCGACGTACTCGTCCACCACCCGTACGACTCGTTCTCCACCAGCATCCAGCGCTTCATCGAGCAGGCGGCCGCCGATCCGCACGTCCTGGCGATCAAGCAGACGCTGTACCGCACCAGTGGTGACTCCCCGATCGTCGACGCGCTCATCGACGCGGCCGAGGCCGGCAAGCAGGTGCTGGTCCTGGTGGAGATCCAGGCGCGCTTCGACGAGCAGGCGAACATCAAGTGGGCCCGTCAGCTCGAGCATGCCGGCTGCCACGTCGTGTACGGCGTGATCGGCCTCAAGACGCACTGCAAGCTGTCGCTGGTGGTCCGTGACGAGCCGGACGGTCTGCGCCGCTACGCGCATATCGGCACCGGCAACTACCACCCGAAGACCGCCCGGCTGTACGAGGACCTGGGCCTGCTGACCAGCGACAAGGTGGTCACCGAGGACGTCGCACTGCTCTTCAACCACCTGTCCGGCTTCGGTCGCAGTGCCGGCTACCGGCGGATCCTGGTCGCTCCCCAGTCGGTACGGCGGGGGCTCGTCGAGCGGATCGACCGCGAGGTGCAGCACCACCACGCGGGCCGCCCGGCGCGGATCCGGATCAAGGTGAACAGCCTGGTCGACGAGGCACTGTGCGACGCGCTCTACCGGGCGTCACAGGCCGGCGTACCCGTCGACCTGTGGATCCGCGGCATCTGCACGATCCGGCCCGGCATACCGGGTCTGTCGGAGAACATCCAGGTCCGCAGCATCCTGGGCCGGTTCCTCGAGCACAGCCGGGTGTTCCTGTTCGAGAACGGCGGTGAGCCGGAGGTGTGGATCGGCTCGGCCGACCTGATGCACCGCAACCTGGACCGCCGGGTGGAGGTGCTGGTGCAGCTGAAGCAGCAGGACCACGTCAACGAGCTCGGTGAGATGTTCGACCTGGCGCTGGACGACGGCACCGGCTCCTGGTGGCTGCAGGCGGACGACACCTGGCAGGCCCGGCTCAGCGGACCGGACGGCGAGCCGCTGCGGGACATGCAGGAACGGCTGATCGCAACCCGCGGTCGCCGCCGGGCCTCCGAACCGATCGGTTAGCCACGTCTTAGGGTGAATCCATGAGCAACCCGGCGACGGTCTTCGCCGCGGGTGGTGTCGTGTGGCGAGAGCGCCGCGGCACCCGGCAGGTGCTGCTGGTGCACCGTCCCCGGTACGACGACTGGTCCCTCCCGAAAGGCAAGCTCAACGCGCACGAGCACGTGCTGCTCGGTGCGCGGCGGGAGATCGAGGAGGAGACCGGACTACAGGTCGTCCTCGGCCCACCGCTCGGCGTGCAGCGGTACCCGATCCGCAAGAACGGCGGGACGACCCAGAAGCTGGTGCACTACTGGTCCGCCGTACCGCTCGACGGCGGCGAGTTCGAGCCGAACGACGAGGTGGACCAGGTCAGCTGGCTCTCGGAGGACAAGGCCCGCGGCAAGCTCAGCTACCCGCGTGACGTGGACATCCTGGACGCACTGGGCCAGGCGGTGCCGGTAGTCGCCACCGTGGTCGTGGTGCGGCATGCGGAGGCCGTGAAGCGGAAGGACTGGGACGGCAAGGACACCCTCCGTCCACTCACCAGCGACGGTACGGCGGTTGCGCAGCGACTGACCGGCGTACTGGCCGCACTGGGCGCCAACCGGATCATCAGCAGCGACGCAGAGCGGTGTGCCGCGACAGTCGCGCCGTACGCCGCTTCTCTCGACCGGCATATCCACCTGTGGCCGGAGATCTCCGAACGCGGGTACGACGCCGACCCGGACGGACTGCGCGGTCTGGCGGAGCGGGTGTGGAGGCCGGGCAAGGTGACGGTCGTCTGCTCGCACCGGCCGGTCCTGCCGGGGCTGGCGCGGGAGCTGGGCCTGAAGGTCGGCAAGTTCTCCACAGGTGCGTTTCTGGTCGCCCATCGGCTGGCCGACGGCCGCCTGATGCACGAGCGATTCAGCGCACCGTAGCCGCCGCGACACGGCTCGGTGACGATCCAGGCACAGCCGACGGGGTGGCCGGGTGACACTGGTGGTGACGGGTATGTTCCTACCCGAGGAACCGGCGCCCCACCGGGTGCCGGTCTGAGGAGAGGTTCGGGGCGCACCATGACGATGATGCGAGAACTGACACTGATCGGGATCCGGATGGAATCGCCCAACCGGGCCCCGGTGATGATGCTGCGCGAGACCGAGGGCTACCGCTACCTTCCGATCTCGATCGGCTCGGTCGAGGCGACCGCGATCGCCTACGAGGAACAGGGCCTGCGTCCGTCGCGGCCGCTCACCCATGACCTGATGCGCGACCTGATCGAGGCGTTCGGCGTCCACATCGAAGCAGTCGAGATCGTCGAACTGCGCGACGCCGTGTTCTACGCCGAACTCGTGCTGGCCAACGGCGCCCGGGTCTCCGCCCGCCCGAGTGACTCGGTCGCGCTCGCGGTCCGTCTCGGTACGCCGATCCGCTGCACCGAAGAGGTACTACGCGAAGCCGGCATCGCCACCCCCGAGGAGGAACAGGCCGAGCTGGAACGCTTCCGGCAGTTCCTCGACGGCGTCGCCCCGGAGGACTTCTCCAGCTGACGTCCGCGCCCGCGGATGGCACGACGAGGTACTACCGTTCACAGTAATGGTGCGCTGTGCGTTACCGAAGCGTGAGCAAACAGCCGTTTATCTCGACGGAGAGTGACGGCTCCTAACTCAGTTCACCTAATGGCTGCCTGTCGGCACGCCAGGCGTCGCGCACGCTACCGGAACCGTTCACCGCTCGTTCACCAGTGACGGACCGGTCGGTCATCTGGTCTCCCTACCGTCTGTGGAAGTTCAGAAGTCTGATTCCCGCAGAAGGGCAACACTCTCGTGTCCGTCAATCGCCTGTTCCGCGTCGGCTCCGTCGCCGTGGCCTCCCTCGGCGTCCTCGCCCTGAGCGCCTGTGGCAGTGACCCCGAGCCGGCCGGTTCGTCGAGCCCCGACGCCTCGTCGTCGTCCGCCGGCGCCGAGTGCCCCAAGGGCACGCTGAACGCCGAGGGCTCCTCGGCGCAGAAGAACGCCATCGAGGAAGTCATCAGCAAGTACAACGAGAAGTGCGCCGACGTCACGGTGAACTACAACCCGACCGGCTCCGGCGCGGGTATCAAGCAGTTCAACGCGAACCAGGTCGACTTCGCCGGCTCCGACTCGGCCCTGAAGCCGGACGAGGTGACCGCGGCCACGAAGCGCTGCGCGGGTAACGCGGCCGTCGACCTGCCGATGGTCATCGGCCCGGTCGCGATCGCCTACAACGTCGACGGCGTGACCAAGCTGGTCCTCGACGGCCCGACCGCCGCGAAGATCTTCCAGGGCACGATCAAGACCTGGAACGACCCGGCGATCGCCAAGCTGAACGCGGGCGTCACGTTGCCGTCGGCACCGATCTCGGTGTTCTTCCGCTCCGACGAGTCCGGCACCACCGAGAACTTCACCAAGTACCTGAAGGCGGCCGGTGGCGGCGGCTGGACCGGTGAGCCGGCCAAGAAGTGGACCGGCACCGGCGCCGGCAAGGAGAAGTCGGCCGGTGTCGCCGAGGGTGTGAAGAGCACCAAGAACGCGATCACGTACGTCGAGTGGTCGTACGCCGTCGACAACAAGCTCGGCGTCGCCCAGATCGAGACGGGTTCGGGCACCCCGGTCGAGCTGTCGGCCGAGTCCGCCGGCAAGGCGCTGGCCGCCGCGAAGCCGGCCGGCACCGGGTCCGACCTGGCCCTGAAGCTGGACTACGCGACCAAGGCCCCGGGTGCGTACCCGATCATCCTGGTCACCTACGAAATCGCCTGCACCAAGGGCCTTCCGGCCGAGAAGACCGCGCTGGTGAAGAGCTTCCTGAGCTACTTCGTCAGCAAGGACGGCCAGTCGTCGCTGACCGACCTGAACTACGCGCCGCTCCCGGCCGAGATCCAGACCAAGGTCGAGGCAGCCATCCAGGCGATCAGCTGATCGAGACGCGGTACTGATGCGAGCCCCGGCCGATCCGAGTCATCGGACGACGCCGGGGCTCGCCTCGTCAGTCAGACCCAGACGTGACATCACGACTCAGGCGCTTGGAGCAGCATCGAAATGAGTAGTCCAGACGGCACGGCACCGCCCGACCGGCCGGACGGCACAGCCGCCGACGCAACAGAACCGAAGATCGAGGATCTGGTCCACGAGGACGCCGGCCCGACCCCGCAGTTCGGCAGCCTGGCCTCGGAACACGAGGCAGCAAAGGAACCGGCCGAGGTGATGACCGAGTCCGGTGTCGAGGCCGCGGGTACGACGACCGCGACCGAGACCGGCCGCAAACTCGATCTCGGCCCGGTCGGACACCTCGGCGACCGGCTGTTCGGCGGGCTCGCCCGCGGCTCCGGCGGCCTGGTGGTCGTGATCGTCGCGTTCGTCGGCATCTTCCTGCTGGCGCTGGCCGTCCCGGCGCTGATCGATGACAAGAGCAACTTCTTGTTCTCCCGGATCTGGGAGCCGGGCGGCGACCAGCCGCGGTTCGGCATCGCGGCGCTCTTCTACACCACCGTGATCAGCTCGATCATCGCGATGCTCATCGCGGTCCCGATCGCGATCGGCGTCGCGCTGTTCGTCACGTACTACGCCCCGAAACGGCTGGCCGCACCGGTCGCGCACGCGGTCGACCTGCTGGCCGCCGTACCGTCGATCGTCTACGGCCTGTGGGGCATCCTGTTCTTCGCCCCGATCCTGCGCCCCGTGATCAACGGCCTCTCCACGGCGCTCGGCTGGATCCCGCTGTTCGAGAAGCCGCCGGGCGACAACGTCGGCGTGGTCTTCACCGCCTCGGTGGTGCTGGCGATCATGATCCTTCCGGTGGTCACCGCGATCAGCCGGGAGATCTTCGCGCAGACGCCGATCTCGCACCGGGAGGGCGCGCTGGCACTCGGCGCGACCCGCTGGGAGATGATCCGGCTGTCGGTCCTTCCGTACGGGCGTTCCGGGGTGGTCAGCGCCTCGATGCTCGGTCTCGGCCGGGCGCTCGGTGAAACCGTCGCCGTACTGATCATCCTGTCGGTGCCGAACGGCAACGACCCGTGGAACTCGTCGATCTTCGCCGGTGGCGAGACGTTCGCGTCGAAGATCGCCAACAACGCCGCCGAGTTCGACTCGCCGGAGAAGACCGGCGCGTACATCGCGGCCGGCCTGGTCCTGTTCGTCGTCACGTTCCTGGTCAACTCCGCGGCCCGGATCATCGTCGACCGCAGCGCCCCCGGTACCAAGCGGCCCCGCCGCAACCGCCGCGCGGGAGCAGCCGAAGGAGCATCCGCATGACCGCGATCGCTGAGAACAAACCGGCGTACGACGGGAAGGTCCTGGACCTGACCGGGAAGTCGGGCGCCCGGGCCTTCAAGAACACGCTGGCCACCGTGCTGATCGTGCTGGCCTTCGCGGTCGCGATGATCCCGCTGCTGTGGATCCTGTGGACCGTGGTCAGCAAGGGTTATCACCTGCTGCTGAGCGCGGACTGGTGGAGCCAGTCGCAGCGTGGCATCACGGTCCGGCGGGCCGGCGGCGGCGCGTACCACGCGATCATGGGCACATTGATCATGGCCCTGATCACCGCCGTGATCGCGGTCCCGATCGCGATTCTCGGCGCGGTCTACCTGGTCGAGTACGGCAAGGGCACCCGGGCCGCGAAGGTCGTCAGCTTCATGATCGACATCCTCACCGGTGTCCCGTCGATCGTCGCCGCGCTGTTCATCTACGCGGTCTGGATCACGGTGTTCGGCTTCAACCGCGTCGGCTTCGCGGTGTCGCTGTCGCTGGTGCTGCTGATGCTTCCGGTCGTACTGCGGTCCACCGAGGAGATGCTGAAACTCGTGCCGGACGAGTTGCGCGAGGCGTCGTACGCGCTCGGCGTACCGAAGTGGAAGACGATCCTGAAGGTCGTCGTACCGACGGCGTTCGGGGGCATCATCACCGGTGTGATGCTCGGTCTGGCCCGGGTGATGGGTGAGACCGCGCCGCTGCTGATCCTGGTCGGCTACTCCAAGAACATCAACCTGAACCCGTTCAACGGCTTCATGGGCGCGCTGCCGACGATGATCAACCAGGACCGCACCGAGCTGGCGTTGCCGAACGCCGCGGACCGGGTCTGGGCGGCGGCGCTCACCCTGATCCTGCTGGTTCTTGCCCTCAACCTGCTGGCCCGGCTGTTCGCCCGGTTCAGCACCATCAAGTCGAAATAGTCGAGAGGTTCTGAGTCGATATGGCGAAGCGCATCGAGGTCAGCGGCCTCAACGTCTACTACGGCGATTTCAAGGCCGTCGAGGACGTGTCGATGACGGTCGAGCCCCGCTCGGTCACCGCGTTCATCGGCCCGTCCGGCTGCGGCAAATCCACGTTCCTGCGCACCCTGAACCGGATGCACGAGGTGATCCCCGGCGCCCGCGTCGAGGGCAAGGTGATGCTGGACCAGCAGGACCTGTATGCCACCGGCATCGACCCGGTCGCGGTCCGCCGGGTGGTCGGCATGGTGTTCCAGCGGCCGAACCCGTTCCCGACGATGTCGATCTTCGACAACGTTGCTTCGGGCCTCAAACTGAACGGCGTCAAGGACCGCAAGAAGCTCACCGAGGTCGTCGAGAAGTCCCTGCACGGCGCCAACCTCTGGAACGAGGTGAAGGACCGGCTCGACAAGCCGGGTGCGGGTCTGTCCGGCGGTCAGCAGCAGCGGCTCTGCATCGCCCGGGCGATCGCGGTCGAGCCCGAGGTGATCCTGATGGACGAGCCCTGCTCGGCCCTGGACCCGATCTCCACGCTGGCGATCGAGGACCTGATCGAGAAGCTCAAGGACCGTTTCACTGTTGTCATCGTCACGCACAACATGCAGCAGGCGGCACGGGTTTCGGACCAGACGGCCTTCTTCAACCTGGCCGCGACCGGCAAGCCCGGCCGGCTGATCGAGATGGCCCCGACCAAGCAGATCTTCTCCAACCCCGCCGAAAAGGCCACCGAGGACTACATCACCGGCCGCTTCGGCTAGTCCGTCGTACGAGTTATCCACAGCTACGGGCCGGCGAATCGCCGGCCCGCAGCTGTATTTGGTGTCAATTGGTGCAACTGTCCACAGATCGGGCGTTTCGCGTCTGCCGTGCCCACCGCAGTGGCCCTCCGACCGCTAGCCTTTGCCCAGTAAACGCGGGTGAACTGTGACGAAAGGACCATCGTGAGCGACCAGAACGTACCCCCGGGCACCGGACCGGAGGACGGCCGGAACCAGGGACCGGGCGCGCCCGGTGGGCAGCCGTCCTATGGACAGGGCGCCCAAGGCCCCGGACAGAACCCGTACGGCAACCCCGGTGCGACACCTCCGGGGCAGCCTGGTCAGCCGGGTCAGTACGGCCAGCAGCCGGGCCAGGGCGGTCAGCCTGGTTACGGTCAGCAGCCCGGTCAGGGTGGCCAGCCGGGTCAGCCTGGCTACGGCCAGCCGCAGTACGGCCAGCAGCCGGGCCAGCCCGGTTACGGCCAGCCCCAGTACGGCCAGCAGCCGGGCCAGCCCGGCTACGGCCAGCCCGGCGGCTACCCGCAGGGTCCTGACTACGGCCAGGTAGCGCAGGCCCAGAGCGGCCTCGTGCAGATCCCGGGCATCGGGCACCGTGAAGGTGGCAACCATCGGATCGCGTGCGCTCGCACGCATCATCGACTCGGTGATCCTTCGGCATCATCGTCGGCATCCTGTACTTCTATCTTCGATCGGCGGTACGCGCGAGCGGCGACTCACACGACGGCACCGTCTCCGACGGTCCGAGGCCGCCGGCGATTCTCGGCGGGTTGTTCGCCTTCCTCGGCGTCTCACGTCCTGATCACGATCTGCTACGAATTGCTGCTGACCGCGTTCAAGGGCCAGACGGTCGGCAAGATGGTCATGGGCATCAAGGTCGTCCGTTCCGCGGACGGTCAGGTCCCCGGCTTCGGTCCGGCGTTCATGCGCTGGCTGCTGCCGATGATCGGCTCGTCCCTGTGCTACGTCGGTGCGCTGCTCGTCTACCTGTCGCCGCTGTTCGACAGCTCCGGCCGGGTGCAGGGCTGGCACGACAAGGCCGCGAACACGCTGGTGATCGGGCTTCGTTAGTCGGCTGAGGACTGGGGAGGGGCTGTGCTGAATCCATTTGAGCAGGACTGGTGGGATGCGTGGAATCTGTGGAGCGCATTGGGCCAGGGTGTTCAGCTGCAGCCTCTCCCGCCGCCGGTGCCGCTGGAGCCCGGTGAGCAGGCACACGCGGTCGAACCTTGCGAGGTGCAACGGTTCGACGGCGTCCGGCTCGCCTTCGGGCACTCCGACGGCTACGCGGCGGCAGCGCAGTGGCGCACCATCGACAACGGTACGGCGGTTCTGACACCGCACCGGGTGCTGCTGCTCAACCGCTACGGCCAGCAGGTTTTCGGCCTGGCGGCCGTGACCCGCATGTGGACCGAGCATGACGGGACTGTCCTCGCTTACGGGGACACTCAGTACAAGCTGCGGGTGCCGCGGCCGGTGTGGTTCGACGTCATGTTGAACCACGTCGCGTTCAACCGGCGGATCGATCTCGTGGTGCCGCCGTTCGTGCAGGCCGCGTGGCAGCGCGTCGGCCTGATCAGGTGACCGGCGTCAGAAGTTCCGAAGTACGCCGAAGATCAGCAAGGCGCCCAGAGCAACCTTTGTGAGGATCGCCACCGCCCGTGGGCTGAGGCGCTGCCGGGGCAGGTTGAGCCAGCCGGCGCGGGACAGCGACCAGGCGAGGACCTCGTAGCCGATGGCAACGCCAATGAGCGGGCCGAGGATCAGGACCGCGGCGTTGAAGTGCCAGGCGGCGTTCAGGTTGCCTTCGAGGAGTGCCGCGGCCATTCTGGTCGCGCCGCAGAACGGGCAGTCGAGTCCCGTCAGCGTGTGCAGCGGGCACGGGATGCCGAGGCCGGACAGCCGGTAGATCCCGGCCAGCGCGAAGCCGCCGATCCCCACTCCGGCCAGTCCCCAGACGCGGCGATCGACAGGCTTCACCGGTCCTTGTGGACGGGGCATCACCGCGAAGGTCACGTTCCAACGGTACCCGCGATACTGGTGACATCGATCGACTGGGAGACGGATTCCGATGAGCACACCGACGCCACCCGACGACAACCGGCCGCAGGACCAGCCGTACGGCAACAACCAGCCGGGGTACGGGTACGAGCAGCAGCAGCCGGGCTACGGATACGGGCACCCGCAGCAGCATCCTCAGCAGGCGCCGTACGGGCCTGGCTACGGGCAGCCGTACGGCTCGGGCTACGGCCAGCAGCCCTACGGCACCTATGGCTACGGCTATGGCTCTCAATTGCCTCCCCTGGCCGACTGGGGACCTCGCGTCGCCGCGTCGCTCATCGACGGCCTGATCGCCTTCGCGCCGATGGTGATCGGTTTCGGTGCTCTGATCGCGAACACCGCGGCTCGCGACGGCAACCCGCCCCCGGACGACGTTCCGCAGTGGTGGTCGATCATCCTCTTCCTCGTCGGCATCATCGCCAGCATCGGGCTCAGCCTGTGGGACCGGGTCTTCCGGCAGGGACGGACCGGCCAGAGCGTGGGCAAGAGCGCACTGCACATCAAGCTGATCGACGCCGTGACCGGAGAGCCGATCGGCGCCGGCCGGTCCTTCCTCCGCGACTTCCTCAGCGGCATCTTCAACAACGCCTGCTTCCTGAACCTCCTGTGGCCCCTGTGGGACGACCAGAAGCAGACGTGGCACGACAAGGTCATGAACACCTACGTGATCTCAGTGCGAGCGTAGGAGCCCGGCGCAGGCCACGGCCCACAGGACACTGCTGAAGGTGCCGATGATGAAGCGTTCGGCAACGGCCTGTGGCGTGACCGAGGCAGGCTGGTCGGGGCTGCGGAGCTCCGGGTACCTGGCCAGTCCCTTGATCGCCAGCACCACAGCGATGCCTTCCGGCCAGCCGGCGACCAGTGACGCGTAGATGGCCATTCGCTCGAGCGCACCGATCAGAGCGCCGCCACGCAGTACCTCACCGGCCTTCTGGGTCGACTGGGCACGTGTGCTCCTCCGGTCGGCCAGGGCCATCACAGAGGTCGTCAGCGGCCCGCCACCCGTCACTGCCAACGCTCCGGCCAGCAGGAGCAGTACGTTCCACCAGCGCTCGGCCCAACCGGACACGCCATGCCCGGCGAGCAGCAGCACGCCGACGGCGGTCAGACAGACCAGCATGACTGTGCTGATGACGATCTCGAGGGTGGAGCCGGACGACCTGGGCACCCAGGCGAGTACGGCGAGGACCAGTGCGGCACCGGTCAGCGACAGGATCAGCGCCGTCACGCAGCGACCCCGGCGCCGAGGAGGTCCGCGGCCAGCACCCGTCCGCGCTGTTCCTCGGCGAAGCCCGCGGCCTGGGCGCGTTGCGTCACCGCCGACTGGCTGATGCCGAGTTTCACGCCGATCTCCCGCCTCGTGAGTCCTTCGCCCAACAGGTCCGCCACTGCCCAGCCACGCTCACTGCGACGCCGCAGCACGGACGCCATCAGCCAGAGCACCGTCTCCACCTGCTCGGCCCTGCGCGAGTCGGCTCCGACCACGTTCACGTGGTGCTGACTCGACTTCGCCCGCGTCACCGCCTCCCGCGCGAACACGTACGCGTCGCCGCTTCCGGCCCGGGTACTGCGTGGCAGCGGCTCGGTGACCTCACCGACGCCGAGTCCGACGTACCAGTTGTCCGACCGGAGCAGCTCGACGATCAGGTCGACGGTCGGCCGGGCCTCGGACAGCACGCCCTGCACCTCGTCACCGGCGGTCCGCTCGAACTTCCGCAGCAGTCCGATCCGCCGCGGCCGGCGGTTCAGGGAGTTGAGTAGCTCAGGTACGAGATCGCCCATGCTTCGGCTGCCGCGCTGATCTACCGTGAGAACGAAGACCATGCCCTGCACCTCCTTCTGAACGGCTTAAGGCTACAGTCTTATTCACGTAGAGTGAAGGCCAAAACCTGAATCGGTTCAGCCAGTTACTCCCCGTATCCGGCCCGGAGCCAGGTTCACGCCGGGCCGGACGGGTGCCGTACTCAGTCCGTGATCGGCAGGTACAGCTTCTGGTCGCCTGACTTGAAGGTTTCCGACATCTCGGCGAAGCCGGCCTCGATGGCGTCCGCCGACGTCAGGCCGTGTTCCTCGGCGTACGCGCGGATGTCGGCGGTGATCCGCATCGAGCAGAACTTCGGCCCGCACATCGAGCAGAAGTGCGCGGTCTTCGCGGGCTCGGCCGGCAACGTCTCGTCGTGGAACGACCGGGCGGTGTCCGGGTCCAGCGAGAGGTTGAACTGGTCCTCCCAGCGGAACTCGAACCTTGCCTTGGACAACGTGTCGTCCCAGGCCTGCGCCCCCGGATGCCCCTTGGCCAGGTCGGCCGCGTGGGCGGCGATCTTGTACGTGATCACGCCGGTCTTCACGTCGTCACGATCGGGGAGGCCGAGGTGCTCCTTGGGCGTGACGTAGCAGAGCATCGCCGTACCCAGCCAGCCGATCTGGGCCGCGCCGATCGCCGACGTGATGTGGTCGTACGCCGGTGCCACGTCGGTTGCCAACGGCCCCAAGGTGTAGAACGGCGCCTCCCCGCAGAGCTCCTCCTCGAGCCGGACGTTCTCCGCGATCTTGTGCATCGGCACGTGTCCGGGGCCTTCGATCATCACCTGTACGTCGTGCTCCCAGGCGATCCGCGTCAGCTCCCCCAGCGTCCGCAGTTCGGCGAACTGCGCCTCGTCGTTGGCGTCCGCGATACATCCCGGCCGTAGCCCGTCCCCGAGCGAGAACGTCACGTCGTACTCGCGGAGAATCTCGCACAGCTCCGCGAAATGCGTGTAGAGGAAGGACTCCTGGTGGTGCGCCAGGCACCACGCGGCCATGATCGACCCGCCGCGCGACACGATCCCGGTGATCCGCCGCGCGGTCAGCGGCACGTACCGCAGCAGTACGCCGGCGTGCACGGTCATGTAGTCCACGCCCTGCTCGCACTGCTCGATCACGGTGTCGCGGTACACCTCCCACGACAGCGCCGCCGGATCGCCCTTCACCTTCTCCAGCGCCTGGTACAGCGGCACCGTCCCGATCGGCACCGGCGAGTTCCGCAGGATCCACTCCCGCGTCTCGTGGATGTTCTTCCCGGTGGACAGGTCCATCACCGTGTCCGCGCCCCAGCGGGTCGCCCAGACGAGTTTCTCCACCTCTTCCTCGACCGAGCTGCTGACCGCGGAGTTGCCGATGTTCGCGTTCACCTTCACCAGGAACTTCTTGCCGATGATCATCGGCTCGCTCTCCGGGTGCCGACGGTTCGCCGGGATCACCGCGCGCCCGCGCGCCACCTCCGCCCGGACGAACTCCGGATCGAGTCCCTCCCGCAAGGCGACGTACCGCATCTCCTCGGTGATCACCCCGGCCCGCGCGTGCCCGAGCTGGGTTCGCGACTCGCGCCCGGCGATCCACTCGCGCCGCAACGCGGGCAGACCGGCCTGTACGTCGATCTGCGCCGACGCGTCCGTGTACGGACCGGACGTGTCGTACAGGTCGAAGTGCTCGCCGTTGGTCAGATTCACGCGGCGCACCGGTACCCCGAGCTCTCCGCGATAGATCTTCTCCGAGCCCGAGATCGGGCCCGTGGTGACGGCCGGACGGATCGTGCTGACATTCACCATGCTGCTGCTCCCTACGCCGGAATTACCCGGACAGGTTCGGCGGTCGGCGGCGCCGGCAATCCATGCCAACCGCCCTCTCAGCCCACTACGGTGCGAGCTCCCGCGATTTCCAGTTGTGACGGCCACCCTAGACGAAGCCTGTAAGTTCTAGAGATGCGAGACCTCGTCTATCCGCCGGTCGTCGCCTTCGCGAGGACCGCGTTCAAGGTGCTGGACCTGAAGATCCGCCTGACCGGCGCCGAGAACGTGCCGCGGACCGGCGGCGCACTGATCGCGCTCAACCACATCAGCTACGTCGACTTCATCCTCGGCGGGTACGGCGCGGTTCCGGCCAAGCGGCTCGTCCGGTTCATGGCGAAGGAGGTGCTGTTCCGCAACCGGTACTCCGGTCCGTTGATGCGCGGGATGCACCACATCCCGGTGGACCGGGACGCGGGCGCCGCGTCGTACCAGCAGGCCCTGGAGTACCTGGCGGCCGGCGAGCTGGTCGGCGTGTTCCCGGAGGCGACGATCAGCCGGTCGTTCGAGCTCAAGGAGTTCAAGTCCGGCACGGTGCGGATGGCGGCGGAGGCCGGCGTACCGGTGCTGCCGATGATCCTGTGGGGCACGCAGCGGATGTTCACCAAGGACCACCCGCGGGACTTCACCCGGCACCGGCCGATCTCGATCAGCGTCGGCGCGCCGATCACCGTGACGCGTGACGACGACCCGACCGAGGCGACCGCGCACCTGCGCTCCACGATGTCGGGGATGCTCGACGAGACGATCCGCGCCTACCCCGAGCAGCCGGCGGGCGCCTGGTGGCTGCCGGCCGCGTACGGCGGCAGCGCGCCGACTCCCGAAGAAGCCCACCGGCTGGACGCCGAGGAGCTCGCCAGGCGGGCAGCCAAACGTCAGTAGACCGGACCAGACCTTGACCCTCGGCCCGGTACGAGGGTACGAAGTCTTTCGTTGACAGAACAGGAACCTGGGGGGTCCCTGTGCGGCGGGCGGCTGGGGTGGCTCGCGTACTAGAGCGGGCGGGGATGGTTTTGTTCGATTCACCGGAAGAGCTGCACCTGTTCGACCCGGGGGCGCTGGCACCTGCCCCGCACGTGGCCGAGCACATCCCGGACGCCGGGGCGTTCTTCGTCGACTGGGCGACCCGGGGACTGTCCACGGAGCGCGCCCGCGAGATCGAGTCCGCGGTGAACGGCCGGCGCAACCAGAACGGCTGGTTCCCGCTCGAGTCGCTGGACAGCATCGGCCGCAAGGGCTTCTGGCGTGGCCCGCTGACCTACCTGGCCCGGATGACGGCCGACGACGCGCAGATCCTGCAGGAGTGGGCCACGGACGGCCTCGGCGGCGTCCAGTCGAACCGGATCGAGGCGACCGTCGACCACCTGCTCCACCAGCAGGGCCACGCCGCCGCGGCCACCTGGGCGGTCGCTGTCCGCCCACGCACGTACCTGGACGCGGAGGTCCTCGGCGACCGCCTCCTGGCCGCCTGGGAGTACAACCTCGGCTCCATCCGCGCCAAGGACGTAGCCAAGTCAGTACGCCGCTGGAACCGCTGAAGACTGCTGTACGACGGGCAGCCGCCAGACAGCCCGTCGTACAGCTCAGTGGAACTGCGGAATGATCAGGTACAGCCCGTAAAGCACTGCGGCCAGACAGGCCGCGAAACACAGCGCAGCCACACCTGTGTCCACGAAGGACGGCTGCCGCTTCTCGTCGATCGCCACGGCCCGCCGCGACATCGCGGTCACACCGAACGCGAACAGCACCGCCAGGCCGACTCCGAAGACCAGGCTGACCAGTGCGACCTCACCGAGGGCACTCCAGTTGATGTGCATCGCCGTACTCCTCTCAGGCCGCGGCAGCGGTGGTGGACGGGGTGGTGGAGCTCGGGTACTCGTTGACGTTCTCCGACGTCACCGGGCGGCGCCGGGACGCGGCGTAGATGCCGCCACCGGCCGCGACCGCAAGGACCGCGATGATCACCACACCGAGATTGCCGGAGTCGGCAACCCGGCCGGACAGCGCACCGACGATCGCAGCGGCCGGCAGCGTCAGCAGCCAGGCCACGGCCATCCGGCCGGCGACGGTCCAGCGCACCTCGGCCAGCCGCTTGCCGAGGCCGGCGCCGAGGATGCTGCCGGAGCAGACCTGGGTGGTGGACAGCGGGAAGCCCAGGTGCGAGGAGGCCAGCAGTACGGCGGTCGAGCTCGTCTCCGCGGAGAAGCCCTGCGGCGACTCGATCTCGGCCAGGCCCTTGCCCATCGTCCGGATGATCCGCCAGCCGCCCAGGTAGGTGCCGGCCGCGATCGCCAGGCCGGCCGCGAGGATCACCCACAGCGGCGGCCGGGACCCGGAGGCGAGGCTGCCGGAGGTGATCAGCACCAGCGTGATGACGCCCATCGTCTTCTGCGCGTCACCGGTGCCGTGCGCGAGCGAGACCAGCGACGCGGACGCGATCTGCCCGGCCCGGAACCCGTCGTTCGACCGACTTCTTCCGCGCCCGCGCGGTGATCTTGTAGGCCAGGTAGGTCCCGAGCAGCGCGACCACGCCGGCCACGACCGGGGCCGCGATCGCCGGGACGATGATCTTCTGGACGACGGTGCCGAAATGTACGGCGCTGCTCCCGGACGCGATCCAGGTGGCGCCGATCAGGCCGCCGAACAGCGCGTGCGACGAGGAGCTCGGCAGACCGAGGTACCAGGTCAGCAGGTTCCAGAGGATCGCCCCGACGAGCCCGCCGAAGATCACCGGCACGGTCACCTTGGCATCGTCGACGATGCCGCTGGAGATCGTCTTGGCCACCTCGGTCGAGACGAACGCGCCGACCAGGTTCAGGACCGCGGACAGCGCGACCGCGATCTTCGGTTTCAGGGCGCCGGTGGCGATCGACGTCGCCATCGCGTTGGCGGTGTCGTGGAACCCGTTGGTGAAGTCGAACACCAGCGCGGTGACGATCACCACGACGACGAGGAACGAAAGGTCCATAGCGACCACTTCCCTAGGCGGACGATCAGCAGCGTCGATCGACCGTAGGCCGGGTGAGTGAACTCGAAATGAACCGGTTCGGGACCTTACTCGAGGATCAGGTGGGCGAGGCCGTAGCACGCCGGCTGCGACGATGCCGGCGGCGGGGATGGTCAGGATCCAGGCGGTGATGATGCCCTTGGCGACGCCCCAGCGGACGGCGGACAGGCGCTTGGTGGCGCCGGCGCCCATCACCGCGGAGGTGATCGTGTGGGTGGTGGAGACCGGGGCGTGCAGGCCGATCGCCATCACGTACAGCACGGTGGCGGCGACCGCCTCGGAGGCGAACCCGCGGGCCGGGTCCAGGTGGATGATCCGGCGGCCGAGGGTCCGCATGATCCGCCAGCCGCCGGAGTACGTGCCGAGCGAGATCGCGGTCGCGGCGGCCAGCTTCACCCAGATCGGGATGCCGTCGCCCTTGTCCACGTGACCGGTGGTGAGCAGTGCCAGGAAGATGACGCCCATCGTCTTCTGAGCGTCCTGGAGGCCGTGCCCGAGCGCCATCGCGGCAGCCGACAGCGACTGCGCCAGCCGGAAGCCGCGCGTGGTCTTGCCGGGGTTGCGGTTGCGGAAGATCCACAGGATCGCGGTCATCAGCAGGAACGCGCCGACGAACCCGACCGCGGGCGACAGCACCATCGGGATGACGACCTTGTCGACGATGCCCGACCACAGCACCACGCTGCTCGAGGCCAGACCGGCTCCGACCAGGCCGCCGATCAGCGCGTGCGACGAGGAGCTGGGCAGACCGAAGTACCAGGTGATCAGGTTCCAGGTGATGGCACCGGTCAGGGCGGCAATCACGATCACCAGGCCGTGTTTGCCGCTCGGGGCGCTGATGATGCCCTTGCCGACGGTGTCGGCCACCTCGGTGCCGAGGAACGCGCCGAGGAAGTTCATCACCGCGGCCATCACCAGCGCCACCCGCGGCGTCAGCGCGCGGGTCGACACCGAGGTCGCGATCGCGTTGGCGGCGTCGTGGAAGCCGTTGGTGTAGTCGAAGGCCAGCGCGATGACGACGACGGCGATGACGAGCGCGAACTCCACGCTCAGCTCTCCTTGACGGCGATCTGTTCGACCGTGTTGGCGACGTGCTCGAAGGCGTCGACCGCCTCCTCCAGCAGGTCGACCACGGTCTTGAGCTTCATCACCGTCAGCGCCTCGTACTCACCGCTGAACAGCTTGGCGATCAGCCGCCGGTGCACAGCGTCACCGGTGTTCTCCAGGCGGTTGATCTCGATCCAGTACTCCGCCAGGTCCTTCATGGTCCGCAGCCGGGGCATCGTCTCGGCGGTCAGCTGGGCGGCCCGCTGCAGCACCTCGATCTGCTCGGCCACCTCTTCCGGCAGCTTCTCCAGGTTGAAGAGGTGGATGGTGTCCACCGCCTCCTCCATGAAGTCCATGACGTCGTCCAGATCGGAGGCCAGCCGGTAGATGTCCTCGCGGTCGAACGGGGTGACGAAGGTCGAGTTCACCCGGCGAATGATCGAGTGGGTGGTCTCGTCGGCCGCGTGTTCCGCGTCCTTCATCTGGGCGGCGATCGAATGGCTCGCGGACAGCCCGGTTCCCGCCGTACTGCCGAGCAACTCGGCAAGGATCCGCGCTCCGTCGACGAGGTGGTTGGCGGACTCGGTGAAAAGGTCGTAGAACGTCGGGTCGTTCGGACGCAGACGTAACGGCACTTCAAGCTCCGGATGAACGAGGGACAAACCGTGAACATGCTAGGGGGAACCACCGGTTGACGTGGCATCCGCCCCGATCAACGTAGCGCGTCGCGGTGAACCGCGTTTTCAGGCGCGCACGGCTGGTAACCGATCGGTTTCAGCGTGTTATCACGGCGTACAGGTCGAAGAGCCCGACCACGAGCACCAGACCGGCCGCGATCCGGAGCACGTTCTCGTGGCCCAGGGCATGAACCGCACCGCCCTTGGTACGGCGGTAGACGGCGCTCACCGCCGCCCAGCAGCCCATCGACAGCACGAGAACGACGATCCCGAGACCTGTCCGGACCTCCGACGAGCCGTGGCCGGAGGCAAGCAGCAGGACGCCGTTGGCAATCAGTCCGAGCGCAGTACGCCGCCATGCGAGCAGGGTCCGCTCCGGCTGGCGACCTGGATCCGGTGTGCTCATCGCCACATTCACCGCCAGAGCGAGAACAGCAGGCCGATCAGGCCCACCACGGCGATCGTTGCTCCGAGCATCAGCGGGAGCTTGGTCACCGGGAGTGCGCCGCCGCGACGGATCGCGGTCAGGTTGAGCTGCCAGCGCCGGAACGCACCTGCGGTCGTGACGATCCCGACAATGACCAGGACGATGCCGATGACCCGGGCCGGCCAGCGGTCCGGTCCGAGATCGAGGAACTGGACCGCGGACAGCCCGCCGGCGTAGCAGGCCAGAGAGGTCCGCAGGTAGGCAAGGTAAGTGCGTTCGTTCGCCAGGGTGAAGCGGTAGTCGGGTTCCTCCTCTGTCATCCGCAGCTCACCGAGGCCGTGGTCCTGTTTCAGTGTCAGCACACGGCGCACGCTACTCGTCAGCTGCGCGGCGAAGGACTTGTCCTGCTGGGCCTTGGCGACCAGCGCGGCCACCATGTCAGCGGTCAGCCCGGCCTTCGCGTTGATGACGATGTCGCCGCCGGCCGCCACGAATCGGGTCGCCCGGTCGCCTGCGGGGACCGCGGCAACCTCCGCCGCGGCGCCGACGTCGTCGGTGATCACGACCCCACGCCAGCCGAGATCGCCGCGCACCATGCCCTGGATGACGGTCGGCGAGAACACCGCGCGGTTCTTCGGATCGATCTTCGTGTAGGTCACGGTCGAGATCATCACCATCGACGTACCGGCCTTGATCCCGTCCGCGAACGGCTGCAGGTCGGCGTCGCCGCGGGCGGTGACGGTGTCGACGACCCCGGAGGAGAAGTCGGTGTTGCCGCGCACGCGCCCGAGCCCGGGGAAGTGCTTGACCGACGTCGCGATCCCCGCGTTGCGCATGCCCTGGACGAACGCTCGTACGCCCTGACCGGCCTCCTCGGGCGTATCGCCGTACTCACGATCCAACTGGCCGATCGGCGCGTTCTGCGACTTGAGCGAGCTGGGTACGACGTCGGCGACCGGCGCGAGGTCGACGTTGACGCCGGCCTCCTTGAGCTGGCTGCCCCATTGCTGGGCCTGTGCGGTGAGCTTGGAACTCGACCAGGTGCCCTGGACTGTCGCCGCCGGGATGCGGTCGAACCCGGAGCCCTTGAGGCGCTGGATCTGGCCGCCCTCCTGGTCCGCGGCGATCAACGGGCGGACGCCCTTCACTGTCGCGGCTGTGTTCACCGCGGCCATCGCCGTACGGGTGTGCGAGAGGCTGCCGCTGTTGCCGATCAGGAACACGCTGCCTGACTTCTGCTGCTGTACGACGGAGCGCTGGGCGGACGTCATACCGGTGGAGCTGATCCCGGTCATGATGAGCTGCGCGGCCTTCTCCCGCAGGGTCAGGGTCCGCAGCTTCTCGTCGACGCAGCCCGCCGCGCTGGTCGGCGGTTTCGAGCGTCGCTGGCTCCGCCGGACTGGGTGTGTCGCTGGGTGTGCCCGTTGGCGTGGTCGCCGGGGAGCTCGGGTCGTCGGTCACCGGGATCGAGGACGACGGCACGGTGCTCGGTCCTGCGGTCGGGGAGCCACTGTCACCACAGCCGGTCACGGCGAGGGCAGTCAGCGCGATCAGCGTGACCGGGCGCCTCATCTCAGTTTCGCTCCCACGCCGCGCGGTCGATGGTGTCACCGGAATGCCGGGCCAGTGTCGCGCAGACGTCGTACAGGTGCTCGACCTGCTCGGGAGTGAGTGCGTCGAAGATCGACTTGCGCACCTCCTCGACGTGACCCGGCGCCGTCTCGACCAGCTTCTGCCGGCCGAGTTCGGTGAGGATCGCGACCTGGCCGCGGCGGTCGGACTCGATGCCCTCGCGCTTCACCCAGCCGTTCTGCTCGAGGCGGTTGACCGCGTGCGAGAGCCGGCTGCGGGAGCCCTGCGTGGCGACCGCGAGTTCACTCATCCGCAGCCGGTTGGCAGGCGCCTCGGACAGCCGGACGAGAATCTCGTAGTACGTGTGCGGAATTCCGGCGTCGCGCTGCAGTTGCTGCTCGATCCGGCTGCTCACTACGCGCTGCGCCGCGATGTACGCGCGCCAGGCCTGCGCCTCTGTCTGGTTCAGCCACCGGGGTTCCGCCATCCCCGCAGCGTACTTGTTCACCGATCCGGATCAGCAGTACGGCGGCAGCACACACCAGCATGCCGACGACGGCGAGCGCGCCGATCGTCTCGTGGAACAGCAGGAACGCGAACACCATCGTCGTCGGCGGCACCAGGTAGAGCAGCGAACTGATGCGTGTTGCGCCGGAGAGCTTGAGGTTGACCAGGTACAGCCCCCAGCCACCGCCGGTTGCCAGCAGCACCAGCCAGAGCACGGCGCCGTAGAAGGCCGGCTGTTCGGGCACGGTCAGTCGCTGGGTCGACGCGGCCAACGCGGTGAACAGGACTGCTGACACGAGACTCTGGACTGCCAGTGCGTCGAGCGAGTTCGTCGACGGCTTTCGATGGCGGTCGAGGCAGGTCCCTGCGACCAGGCCGAGGAGACCGCCGATCGGGACCAGGAAGAGGAGCGGTGAACCGTGGCCGGCGCCGAGGTCGTCGGCCACGACCAGACCGACGCCGAACAGACCGAGGAGCAGTCCCAGCCATTGCCGCCCGCTGACGCGTTCGCCGAGCAGCGGCCCGGCGACGGTCGCGATCAGGATCGGCTGGAGCGATCCGATGAGTGCGGTGACGCCGGCCGTGATGCCGTGGTCGATACCGGTGAAGATCAGGCCCAGGTAGACGAACTGGGTGAGGACCGCCATCCACACCTGGCTCACGAGGTCCCGGCGGGAGATCCGCGGCCGCCGGATCGCCAGCACCACGGCGGCGATCGCGCCCGCGACGAGGAATCGCCAGGCGAGCAGGTCGAACGCGTTCGTGTACTGCGTCCCCCAGCGCGCACCGATGAAGCCGCAGCTCCAGAACACGACGAACCCGGTCCCGGCAGCCAGCGTGAGCGCCCTGTGCGTGATCATGGAACGACGGTAACCATACCGGTTGGTATACTGTCAGTATGCTCGACCATCAGGTGAGACTGATCGTGGACCGCGAGGTCCGTGCGGCGCCGCGGCTGACCCCGGCCGGCGAGCGCATCCTGGCGGCCGCTTCGACGCTGTTCTACGAGCAGGGGATCCGGACCGTCGGCGTCGATGCGATCGCCGCGGCGGCGGACGTGACCAAGAAGACGCTGTACGACCGGTTCGGGTCGAAGGATCGGCTGATCGCGGCGTACCTGGAGCAGCGGGACCGGACCTGGCACCTGTTCCTGGACGAACAGCTGGCCGCGCGGAACCCGGCCACGCCCGAGGCGGTGATCCTGGTGCTGTTCGCCGCGCTGACGGACTGGCTGGCCGGATCGCGCAACGGGTGCGGGTTCATCAACGCGAGCGTGGAGCTGGCCGCGCCGGACCATCCGGCGATGCCGGTGATCGTCGGCCAGAAGCGGTGGATGCGGTCCGAGTTCGAGGCGCAGGCGAAGGCGGCGGGGTTCGCTGACGCGGGTGAGCTGGCCGATCGGCTGCTGTTGCTCCACGAGGGCGCATTGGTCAGTTACCGGGTCGCGGCGATGACCTCGGCGCCTGAGGTCGCGGCTCGGGCGGCCGCTGATCTGCTGGCGGGGTGGCCTCGGGTCTAGGTGTTGCTCCGCTTGGCGATGGTTAGACCAACGAGGCGGGACACGACCATGGCGACGTACCCGAGGCCAGCGAGCTGTTCGAGCATCACGACCGAGCGGCCCCAGGACGTGATCGGGACGATGTCGCTCAGTCCTGTGCTGGACAGTGTGGTGAAGCTCAGGAACAGCAGCTCCATCCAGGTGCGATCGTTGGCCGGGGCAACGGCTGCGGTGAAGCTGCCGGGGACGAGGACCTGGACGAACACGTACAGGTAGGCGAAACCCCAAGCCACCAAGGTGAAAGTGGCACCCGTCGCGAAGAGTTCGTCGACGCTGACCTCGTGGTCGGAGAGCATGTAGCGGAGCAGGCTGTACGCCGCGTAGAAGTAGAACGCCGCATGCAGCGCGCCGGAGATCGCGACGACCGGTTCGGTCGGGTTGAACGCGTCGACCAACGACAGCGCCACCGCCGGGATACCCAGGCAGACGCTGACCCAGGTGAGTCCAGGGGTCGCGCGGACGGAGAAGACCGCGAGCACGAGTACGACGATGCCAAGAATCTCGAACGCAACGCGACCGGACCGCGACCCTTCCATCGCCGGATAGACCAGCACACCGAGCAACTGCACGACCAGCAGCACCGCCGAAGGATTCCGCCGAACACCACCAAGAACCGTCACCGCCCACCCCCCTCACCCGCGGCCTCATGAGCAGCCCCTACGCCTCCTGCCTCCCCGCGCGCCACCTCCCCGCGTGCCACCTCTTCGTGTGCCGCCTGCTCCTCGTGGGCCGCTTGCTCGCGGGAGGCGATGATGGCTGCGCGGCGGGCCAGCCGGTGACTCCGGCGGATCTCCGCCTCGCGCAACCGCCGGCGGTCCTCGTCCGTCTCCGGAACCGCCTGCGGGCACCTGCCGCGGCTTCCCGTCCTCGTCGACCGCCACGAACACCAGGTACGCCGACGCAACGTGCACCTGCGGACCGACCGCGTCCCACCGATCGGCGGTGATCCGTACGCCGACCTCCATCGAGCTCCGCCCGGTCCAGTTCACCTGCGCGCTGAAGTGCACGACATCCCCGACCCGCACCGGAACCAGAAAAACCATCTCGTCCATCGACGCGGTGACCGCGGCCCCGCCGGAGTGCCGCGCCGCAACCACGCCGGCCACCGAGTCGACCAACGTCATGATCACGCCACCGTGCACGGTGCCGAGCAGGTTCGTCTCGTTCTGCGCGGTGATGTGCGACAGCGACAGCCGCGTCTCCGAGGTAGGCCGCGACGCCGGACTGCTGCTCATACAACTCCTCGACTCACTCCGACTAGGTCTGCGGCAGCGTATCCCGCCCACTGAGGCTCACCTGCCCCGAGCAAGCAGACCCGCTATCCGGCTCTTGCGATGCATGTGTGGGCGGATTGGACTGGTCCGTCGACCTCTCGACCTCCGTCGCCCACGTTCCTCGAATCGTGGATTTCGGCGTGTCGACCCCGCCCAAACGCAGCCACGATCCACGACTCGACGTTCCAGTGGCCAACCAAACGCCACGACTCGGCCCGATCCCGGACACCGCAGGCGTTCCGCGCGACAACCGCACCGACCCTTCGAGGCCGCCCGAGCGCTGTCAGCACAGCCGGGGTTATCCCCTCGTGTGCAGGGTTCTCCCTTCATGTAGCAGTAGAGAACCCACCACGCGAGGGGATAACCCGCCCTCTGCTCAACGGGCAGCGGCCGGCCGGCGGGGGCGACGGTCGGGGCGATGGTGGGGAGTGGGGACAGGTGCTGGTGACTGGGGATAGGCAATAGCAGGTGCCGACCCACGATTACCTGTCGCACGACCCCGGACCGGGCCAATCATCACCCACACATCGGACAGGAGAGCCGGATAGCCGGTCTTCTTGACCGCGGTGTGGACGCGTTCTTCCTGGGACGCCAACCAGTTCGGCGTCGGACCCTGCATTTCAGGTCCCGTCGTGCAGCTCCCGATCTCACGTCACCAGATCCACCGCGGCCGCCAGTCTGAGCCTGCCCACACCTGCATCACGAGGGTCCCACTTGTCCACAGGTTCGGATTGGCGTGCTCGGGGGCGGCCCGATCCTCGTACTTTCTCTGCCGACAAGGAGGACCGACGATGCCCATCGACACCACCGAACATGCCCAAGGCAACAACTCCCCTCACTCCAGCTGTCCCGACCTGGTGCTGCCGCCGCTGTCCAGGCGGCAAGCCGATCGGTTCGTGCATCTTGCGCTGCGCACTGCGGCCGACCTCGGTCTCGCCGTCACGTACCAGGGCGGCGCCGCACTTGTGCCCACCGACAGCTCCGCCGGCAACCCGGTGCTCGGACTCAGCAATCTCGCGCGCCTCCTCGCCCACTTCGACGAGGACCGCTGGCCGCTGCTCATCGAGGAACACTTCCGCCAACTCGTGGAGCAACTCCGCGAAGGTCCACCGAAACCACCGGACGACCCCGAGCGCGAGCTGATCCAGCGGCTCGTCCCTCGCGACGCGTTGCCGCCCGACTGGACCGCGGACCGTCCCGATTTCCTCCCCGGCCTGATCTCCGTCCCGTCCGCGGAGGCCGACGGCATCCTGACCATGTACCTGGAGCCGGACGACCTGGGCCTCACCTGGTCGGACGCCGAGCGCTTCGGCCTCGCCAACCTCCGCCGCCTCGAGGACCAGGTGGAGTACGTCGATCACGACGATCTCCGCATCGCCTTCGTCTCCGGGACCGCCTTCGCGGCCTCCCGTGCGCTCGTCCTCGACACCGTTCTGCGTGAGTCCTTACACGTCGAGCACGCACCACACGGTGTGCTCGCCGCGGTCCCGGCCCGGGACACGTTGCTGCTCCACGTGATCGAGGGACTGACCGTCATCCCGGCGCTCGGCGTCCTGCTGAACGTCGCCGCCCGCTGCCACGCCCGTGATCCCGGCCCGCTGTCCCCGGACGTCTACCTGGTGACTCCCGACTTCACCTGGCACTCCGCCACAACCGCACTACCCGACCACACACCACTGCGGCTGTCCCCCGAGCTCGAGACCCTCACCAAGGTCCTCGCAACCCGCGAGGGCAGCACCTGAGTCCCGCCGATGACAGATGCCGAGCGCGCGCATCGACGCCTGCTCGCGGCACCTGCACGACGGCGTACAGCAGCGGCTGATCGACCGGAGCAACTATCAGGAGCCCGTTCACCAGGAGCCCTGTTCACCAAGAGCCCTATTCACCAGGAGCCCTGTTCGCCAGGAGCCCTGTTCGCCAGGAGCCTTATTCGCCAGGAGCCTTATTCGCCGGGAGGTGTGGGATGTCCGGGAGGTGTGAAGTGTCCGGGCCAGTCGGAGTAGCGGATTCGGGTGATCGAGCGGACCTCGCCGATCGTGGACCACTCGTCCTTGCCGAGTCGGGCGAGCGGGCGGAGGCGGCGGACGTCGGGGTGGTCGCCGTCCAGTACGTCGGCGTCGATCGCGAGGTGGCGGACCTGACCGATGACGAGGGTGCAGTCGCCGAGTTCGAGGGTGGTGTGCAGTGTGCACTCGATCGCAACGGGCGACTCCGCGACCCGCGGTACGGCGACCGTGCGGGACGGCTCGGTCGTCAGCCCGATCGCCTCGAACTCGGAGACGTCCGCCGGGAAGTTCGTCCCGGACGCGTTGACCTGTTCGTAGAGGTGCTCGGCGGCGAAGTTCACGACGAACTCGCCGGTCGCCTCGACGTTGTTCAGGCTGTCCTTGCGCCCCACCGAGGTGAACTGCACCATCGGCGGTTGCACGGACGAGACGGTGAAGAACGAGTGCGGTGCCAGGTTCAGTACGCCGTCGGCCGATCGGCTCGACACCCACGCGATCGGGCGTGGCACGACCACGGAATTCAGCAGCGCATAGAACTCCCGCCGTCCGGCGGACTCCGGATTCACATCGACACGCACGCCAGAAGTACATCAAACTCGGTGGATGCCGCCGTACCCCGCCTCGCGGATCCGGGCGGCGGTTCGTGCGGACGACGGAGATGTGGATTGGCTGCGGAGCTCGACTTCCTGGACCAGGTGGCTGCTGTGGCGCGGCGTCACGGGGTCGACCCCGGTGAGGTGAAGGAGGTCGCCGGCGGGGTGGCGAACCGGGGCTTCGTGCTCGGGAACGATCTGTTTCTGCGGGTGTGCCGGCCTGGGTACGAGGCCGATCTGCTGAAGGAGACGCACGTCGTGCCGGCCGCGCGGTCCGTCGGGGTGCTGACACCGGCGATCGTGGAGTACGACGACAGCGGCCGGCTGATCGCTGCGCCGTACGTGGTGATGGAGCGAGTCCACGGCACCGAACCCACCGAACTCCCCACCGGCCTCGCCGAACAACTCGCCCACCTCCACCACCTCGAGCGGACGCTGGAGCTCTCGGGGCTTGCCGAGGATGGGTGGGGGGATCCTTGGGGGACTGTCGACGGGCTTGTTGATCGGGGGTATGTGGATTCGGGGACGGCTGGTTGGTTGAGGGGGTGGTTTGCGCGGCTGGCGGAGCGGATTGACGGGAGTGGGGCGAAGGTGCTGATTCACGGAGATGTTGCCGCTCACAACCTTCTCGCCGGGCCGGACGGGGACCTCCGGGCACTCATCGACTGGGGTGACGCGGCCTGGGCGCCACGGGCCATGGACTTCGCCAAGCTCCCCCTGACCCACGTCGCCGCATTGCTCCCGGATTACCTCCGGCACTCCGAGTCACCAGAGTCCGAGGAGGAACTCGCCGCCGCAGTCCTCTGGTTCCACCTGTCCTGGGGTCTCGCCAAACTCCCCGCCGCCCCTTGGCCGGGCCAACGGCACTGGACCGCTCCCACCACCAGCCGCTTGCTCAACATCCTGCACTTCTTCACCACTGCTCCACCGCAGCCCTGGTCCAGACTCACCTAGCGATCAAGAAGGCGGGGTTCTTGATGTCAGTGATGCGGTTTCTGCTTGAAAACAAGGGGGTTTGCACTTGTTGTGACATGAGGCAGACTGGGGTTCCGTGACTGACTACGAGGCGGCTGCGAGCCGGTACGACGATCAGATGACCTACCGGCGAACGGGCCGGAGCGGACTGCAGCTCCCGGCGATCTCGCTCGGGCTGTGGCACAACTTCGGCGACGACAAGCCGTTCGCGACGCAGCGGGACATCCTGCGGCGGGCGTTCGACCTCGGCGTCACGCACTTCGACCTGGCGAACAACTACGGCCCGCCGTACGGGTCGGCCGAGACCAACTTCGGGACGCACTTCGCGCGGGACTTCACGCGGTACCGCGACGAGCTGATCATCTCGACCAAGGCCGGGTACGACATGTGGCCGGGGCCGTACGGTCAGGGCGGCGGCTCGCGGAAGTACCTGCTCGCCTCGCTCGACCAGTCGCTGAGCCGGATGGGCTTGGACTACGTCGACATCTTCTACTCGCACCGGTTCGACCCGGACACGCCGCTCGAGGAGACGATGGGCGCGCTCGACGCGGCGGTCCGCTCGGGCAAGGCGCTGTACGCCGGCATCTCGTCGTACTCGGCGGACCGGACCCGGGAGGCGGCGCGGATCCTGCAGGAGCTCGGTACGCCGCTGCTCATCCACCAGCCGTCGTACTCGATGCTGAACCGCTGGATCGAGGAGGACCTCCTGGATGCGGTGGGTGAGCTCGGGGTCGGTGTGATCGCGTTCTCGCCGCTGGCGCAGGGCGTCCTCACGGACCGGTACCTGGGCGGCATCCCGTCCGACTCGCGCGCGGCGCAGGGCAAGTCGCTCAACCCGGACTCGCTGACCGAGGACACGCTCAAGCATGTCCGCGCGCTGAGCGAGATCGCCAAGGAGCGCGGTCAGTCCGTCGCCCAGCTCGCGCTCGCCTGGACCCTCCGCGACGACCGCGTCACCAGCGCGCTGATCGGCGCCTCCAGCGTCGCGCAGCTCGAGGACAACCTCGCTACCGTGCGCAACCTCGGGTTCACCGACGAGGAACTCAAGGCGATCGACGCCGACGCCGTGGAAGCCGGCATCAACCTCTGGAAGAAGAGCTCCGACGCCTGAGACGGCGCCGGAAACCAACCAGACCGAGTACGACGGCCACGACGGCCACCGCGACAAGACCGGCAGATCGGTACGACGAACCGCCGGTTGCCGCCGTGGGTGCCACAGCCGTGGTGTCCCCAGGGGGCCGGTTCGAGGCGACGGCGGGAGCCTTTGCCCGGACCGGCTTCAGGGTGACGTCATTCCCGGTGCCGCCGAGGTAGGTGATGGCGTACTTGGTGGCGCCGAGGGTCAGCTCTGTCCCCTCAGGCAGGCCGGTGAAGGTACCGGCAACGGGGGCTCGGCCGGCGTTGTTCAGCAGGATGATCTGTTCGGTGCGGCGTGGGCTGCCCGCCAATTGGAGCGATCCGGCGAGTGACACGGAGCCGGTGACCCGCGGCGCGGTCCCGTCGGTCCGGACGATGAGGCGGGCGGCGGGCGTTTGGAGGTAGCTACCGGCGACTGTGAAGGAGCCGGCGAGAGCACCGACGTTGACCAGGGTGCCGCCTGACACGGCGCCGGCGAGGGTGGACCTGCCGCTCAAGGTCACGACAGCGCGAGGGCCCGAGGTGAGCCTCGTCCCAGCAGCCATGGTGAGGTTCTGCAGGTTTTGGTTGCCGGTCAGTTCCAGGCGGGCACCGGCGCGGGTGAGGGCGACAGCACTGCTGGTGCGCAGGCTCCCGGCGATGAGGGAGAGCGTGCCTCGGGAGATCGTGGTTGCGCCGGTGTAGGTGAGGCTTCCACCGAGGCGGGTGGTGGCCGGGCCCGCCTGCGTGAAGGAGCCGCTGCCGCTGATCTTGGACAGCGAGATGGTGTTCCGCACGTTCTGCACCACGAGTGAGCCGCCGTTGATCACCCGGAACTGCGAAGCCTTTGTCAGCAGACTGCCGTCACCGCCCGGTCGCCCGCTGCCGAGACGCAGGACGGCGCCACGCGAGATCGTCGTCGAGCCGTCGTAGTACTGGTCGGCCGCAAACGTCACGTCGTTGCCGCGCACCCCCTTGATCACGACGTCCCCGGCGCCCGGCGACTTGAGCGTGTCATGGAAAACGCCGCCGCCGATCGGCGCACCCAGTGTCACCGGGCCGTTGTAGGCGAAGGTGAGCTTCGATCGGGACCGCGCCGCCAGCAGGTTGATGTAGACCGTGTCCGCGGTGCCGGGCATGAAGATCTCATCGGACGTACCGTCACCCCATTGCACGTCGGCGCCCTTGATGTTGGTCCCGCGCTTGTTGCGGTCGTGCGGGATCTTCCGCCAGTTCAGGCCCGGGTCGCTGAGCGAAGGATCGGTGTCGCCACCTCGGTCGGAGTAGCTGTACTGCCCGGTGAGCACGACCTTGCCGCCCGGCCGCGACTGAACGTTGATGTCGCTGCCGTACTCGCGCTGGTAGAAGTTCTGCCGCAGTACGACGGTCTGATCCAGCGGAGTGTCGATCGTCCAGGTCCCCTGGTTCAACACGGCCCGCGCGTTGGGTAGTGCGACCGCGGTCTCGGGCTTGCCGGCCGCCGTACCGGTGCCGTTGTCGATCACGCCGGAGAAAGGCTGCGTGCCGGCGAGGTCCAGCGTTCCCCAGAGGAAGCGTGGCTGCGTGACCAGTCCGGAACCGCTGATCGTGCCGAGGTTGAAGGCGCGGGTCAGGGACAGCCGCAGGGTGCCGTTGACCTCGATGTTGTCCTGGTTGAGCTGGAAGCCGGGCGTGTTGTACGGGAACCGCCCGATCAGCCCGGTGCTCCCGCCGTTCCCGTACTGCAGCGTGGCGCCGCGGTCGACGATGACCGCCGGCGGGTCGGGGTTGCCGACGACGACGTACGGGTGATTGCCGCCAAGAATCCGCACGCTCTGCCGCTGCTTCGTACGAGGCACCGTGAAGTCGCTGTCGCGCGTCATGACCAGGGTGCCGCTTCCGCGGACCCGGAGCGTGCCTTCGCCGCTGATCACCCCGCCGTACGTCGTCGTGCCCGCAGGCACCGTGACGACAGCGTCACCACTGAGCGTCACGTTCCGTCCGGCGAGGATGTCGGCCGTGATGTCACCGGAAGCAGCCGCCGACCCGGGAAACATCACCGTGGCCAGCAGGAGGGAGGTCGCGAGCACCGCCCAACATTATGGAACGCAGGCCCCCGCGCCGAGCGATTCCGAGGAATCTTCACCCGGATCTGCGCAGCGGTTGGATCACGGAGCGCAGCGGGACGATTGCGGTCCTGCACGGTTGGGCACACGCTGGAAGGAGACCTTCTGGAGGTGGTTGCCATGACCGCTTCGACGCTCGAAATGGCCCTGACCTACGAACACGCACGGATTCGGGAGCTGGCCGAGCCGGCTCACCATCCTGATGCTGCGCACCCTGAGCACCGGCATCAGACGGACTGGTTCTACGCGATCGCGGCCCAGCATCTGGCCGCGGCCGAGGACGTCCTGCTCCCGCACGTCGGCCGGCTCCCCGACGGGAATGACCTGGTCACCAGGTACGTCGGCAACGCGAAGGAACTGGAACGCTCGCTGCGCTTCCTCAAAGGACGGCAGTACGGCGACAGCCGGTTCCTGGACCTTCACCACGACGACCTGTGGCAGCAGATCGACCGGCTGCTGAGCGAGCACGAGACGATCGAGGCGACGTACAGCCGGCAGATCTCCGAGCAGCTCGACGACCCGGACGTGAACACGCTGACCGAGGACCTGCTGGAGGCGGAGGAGGTAGCGCCGACCAGAGCGCACCCGGCCTCCCCGCACACCGGAAGGGCCGGGCGGCTGGCGCACCGCATGTGGCGGATGGCCGACGCAGCGTGGGACAGCGCCGAGGGACGCGTCGTACCGATCAGGTACCACGCACATCCGAAGCGTGACTCCGCGCTCTCCCACTACCTGTACGGCACACCGATGCCGCACGAGGAAGAACCGCACTAGAGCGAAAGAGGCCCGGCCCCGGCGGATGCCTCCGCCGGGGCCGGGCCCGGTCTGCCGACTCCCACTGCGCCTGGTTGTGGGAGCCGACGTGCGGGCCCCGTCGCCGCTGCGCCTGGTGTGCGGATCCGGGGCCCTGCGTCCTCCCCCGCTGCGCCTGGTGTGCGGGGGAGGACGGTCTGTGTTCGCCTAGGGTGCCGAACAGCTACCGGTAGTACCCAGGCCGGTGCTACTTGAGACCGTCGATCGCCTTCTTCGCGCCGGGGTGCAGCGGCACCGGGTCGGTCTTGTCGGCGTTCTCGAGCTTGATGCCCTTGGCGGCCGCGTTCACCGCGACCAGCGCGTCCATGTTGTCGTAGACGACCTTCGTGAGCTGCTCGGCCAGTTCGTCCTTCATGTCCTTACGGACCAGCAGCACGTTCGGCACGATGATCGTCGCCACGTCGGCCGGCTGCTTGTAGGTCGCTGCCGGGATCGGCGCCTGCGCGTAGATCGAGCCGTACTTCTCCTGCATCTTGGGCAGCAGATCCGCGATCGGCAAGAGCTTGACGCCCTTGCCCATGCTGGTGACCAGATCGGTGATGCCGCCGGTCGGCAGCCCACCGGACCAGACCAGAGCGTCGATCGACCCGGATTTCATCGCGTCCACCGACTCCGGCAGGCCGAGCCGCTGGGCGGTGACATCCTTGGCCGGGTCGAGCCCGGCCGCCTCGATCAGCCGGCGCGCGATCACCTCGGTGCCGGAGTTCGGCGAACCGGTGGAGACCCGCTTGCCCTTCAGGTCCGCGATCGAGTTGATGTTCGCGGACGTCCGTACGGCGACCTGCGTGTAGTTGTTGTACAGCCGGGTGAGCGCGACCACGTCCTGCTTGGACTTGAAGCTGTTCACGCCGTTCACCGCGTCCGCCGCCGAGTCACCGAGCGAGAACGCGATGTCGTAGTTCCCGCCGACCAGGCCCTGGATGTTCTGCACCGAGGCGCCGGTCTCGCTGGCCGTCGCCCGGTAGCCGGACATCTTCTCCGAGATCACCGAGGCCAGCGCACCACCGAGCTGGTAGTACACGCCTGTCGTGTTGCCGGTGGCAATCGTCAGCCGGCCGCCGGATTGCGTTCCGGAGCCCGTCGGTTCCCGCTGGCCGCCACAGGCAGCCAGCGAAACCACGGTGACCAGCGCCACTGCAACGGTTCGGAGTCTCATGAGGCAAGGGTTCCTTCCTCGGCAGAGGTCTGGCGTTGCCGCCGGACCAAATTGATGACGACGGCAACAAGTAGCAAACAGATTCCGACGGTGATGGTTACGGGCGCGAGGTACAGCAGCAGCGCGGCGGCCGGTACGCAGATCGCCCGCTCGAGCCAGGTCGCCCGGACGAACACCCAGCCGCCGGTGACCACGGCGAGCGCGGCCACGGCCAGCATCGACACCACCGTGGTCCACACCATGCCGACGAACGATCCCTGACCGAGCAGGTGCGCGCCGTTGTCGGTGAGCACGAACGCGAACGGCACCAGGAACGCCGGCAGCGTGTACTTCCACGCCTGCCACATCGTCGGTATCACCTTGCCGCCGGTGATCGCGGAGGTCGCCACCGCGGCCAGCGCGGTCGGCGGCGACACCTCGGACAGTACGGCGTAGTAGAAGATGAACATGTACGCCTCGGGCCGCGTGACGCCGAGGTTGATCAGCGCCGGCGCGATGATCACCGCCGCGATGATGAACGACGCGGTCACCGGCACCGCGAGTCCGAGGATCAGGACGGCGAACCCGGACAGCACTACGGTGAGGATCAGCACGACCGTGTGGTTGTCGGTCAGCCCGCGCGCCGCGTCGACGATGATCTCGGCCAGGTTCAGCCCGAGCCCGGTCTGCGTGGTGACCGCGACGATCACGCCCGCGGTCGCGCAGGTCGCGGCCACCGGCAGCACCGAACGGGTGCCCTGGGCAAGCGCCTTGAACAACGGCTTCCCGGTCAGCCGGTGCTCACGGTCCAGGAACGACAACCCGAACTGGATGATCACCGCGTAGACCACAGCCTTGAACGGCGGTACGTCGACCGCCATGAAGGCGATGATCACGAACAACGACAGGAAGTGGTACCCGAACCGCAGCAGCAGCCGCCAGGCGGAGTCCTCGGACGCCTCGGCCGACGTCGTCCCGTGCTTGCGGGCGTCGATCTCGATCGCGAGCAGGATGCCCAGGTAGTACAGCAGCGTCGGGATCACGGCGAACCCGAGGACCTTCAGGTACGAGACCTGCAGGAACTCCGCGATGATGAACGCGGCCGCGCCGAGGGTGGGCGGCGACAGGATCGCGCCGATACCTGACGCGGCGAGCATTCCACCTGCCGGTTCGGCCGGATATCCGGCCCGGCGCAGGATCGGCCACGACACGGTGCCGAGCGACACCGCGGTCGCCGTACCCGAACCCGAGACGCTGCCGAGCAAGAAGCCCGCCAGCGTGACCGTACGGCCGGGTGCCGTCCGGCTGCGCTTGAAGGCGGCGAACGACAGGTCGATGAAGAACTTGCCCGCACCCGAGTAGTCGAGCACCGCGCCGTAGATGGTGAAGAGCACGATGTACGACGCCGCGACCGTCAACGGCGTCCCGTAGAACCCCGCCGTACCCATCGTGAACTGGGCGATGATCGCGTCGAAGTTGAAGCCCTGGTGTGAGAGCGACCAGGTGTAGGGCAGGTAGCCGCCGTAGTACGCGTAGGCGATGAAGACCAGGCTGAACGCCGGCAGCACCCAGCCGGTCGTACGACGGCACGCTTCGAGCAGCAGGACCAACAGCACAGCCCCTACCGCCACGTCGAGCGCCGAAGGAGCCTGCCGGCGCTCCAGGTACCCGTCGAAGTCGAAGAGCGGGTAGACGCACACCGCCAGCGCGACGAGGGCCAGGATCCAGTCCGCCACGCCCGGGTCGTCGTGCGACCGCGCCTTGAACGGATTCACACGGTGCTCTCTGATTCGGCCAGGCACACGAAAACCGCGGTAACACAGCAACGTGATCGGCAGAATCGCTGCGAGAAAGATCACCAAGTAGAACTGCGTGCCCTGTGGTAGTGGGAAGAAGACCTGCGCGAGCACGCCGACGCTGATGATTGCGCACCAGACCGAAATCACCCGGTCCAGGGCAGGCCGAGCCGCCGAGCGGGCCGTTCCTGCTCGTACTCGGCCAGTTCTTCCTCAGAGGGCACGGTCACGCCACCCCCGCTACCAACACCGACAGTCATCTACCGGTTCCCTCCTGTGTCCGAAGGCTAATGATGCCGAACACTGCGTGGAGTCGCGTGATTACGTCTTTACCAAGATCTGACACATCAGGCCGTGACCTGGCCTACGATCACCGCATGAGTGGCGCGGTGCGGATTCTGCTGGTCGAGGACGATCTCGATATCGCCAATGCCCTGATACCCGCTTTGCGGCGTTACGGCCTGATGGTGACCCATGTCCGCACGGCGGCGGACGCCTTGGCGGCGGATCCCGGCGACCTGGTTCTGCTGGACCTCGGACTGCCGGACGGGGACGGCATCAACGTGTGCCGGCAGATCCGCACGGTGTCCGACGTGCCGGTGATCGCGGTGACCGCGCGCGGCGAGGCGGCCGACCGGGTCCGCGGCCTGCGCAGCGGCGCCGACGACTACGTGGTGAAACCGTTCGCGATTTCCGAGCTGCTGGCCCGCATCGATGCTGTACTTCGTCGTACCGGCCTTTTGCAGCCCCGCCCCCGGGTGACCGTCGGCGACCTGACCGTGGACATCGAGGCCCGGACGGTTCAGGTGGCGGACAAGCCCATCAGTCTGACCCGCAAGGAGTTCGACGTGCTCGCAGTGCTGGCCGCGCACCACGGCCGGGTGGTTCCCCGTGAACAGGTCGCGCTGTACGCCTGGCAGTCGGTCTTCGAGGCGTCGTCGCGCACCATGGACGTCCACGTCGCCAGCCTGCGCGCCAAGCTCGGCCGGCCCGAACTGGTGCAGACCATTCGCGGCGTCGGCTACCGCCTCGGGTCGGACTGACCGTTGCGCCGTCGACTACTGCAGTCCCTCGTCCCGATGGTCGTCGCGCTGGCGATCGTCGCTGTGATCCCGCTGGCGAACTTCATCGCCACGAGCAACTCGCGCACCCTCTTCCTGTCCCGCAGCAACGACGCGGACTGGTTCGCCGCGATGGCCGAGTCCCCGTTGCAGACCGGCGACATCGCGAACCTGCGTGAGCTCGCGGTCCGGTACCAGGAGCTCTACAACACCCCTGTTTTCGTCGTCGACGTCGACTCCCGCGTCATCGCCACGTCGGTTTCCGGTGTGGACGTGAAGGAAGAGGACATCGCGACCGCCCTGCACAGCACGCTGGCCGGACGGCTCCCACCCGAGCCGCCGGCGCTGTGGCCGTGGGCCACCGGCGAGATGATCGTGTCCCGCCCGGTCGTCAACAACGGCAGCGTGCTCGGCGCCGCCGTACTGCGGGTGCCGACGGACAACGCCCGTGACCAGGTGCAGCGCGGCCTGCTGCTGCTCCTCGGCGGCCTGCTGATCAGCATCGGCGCGATCATCATCGGTATCGTCCGGCCGATCACCCGCTGGGTGCTGCGGCCGCTGCAGGACCTCGACAACGCCACCCACCAGATCACCCGCGGCGCACTCGACACCAGAGTCTCGACCGACGGTCGTGCACCGGAGCTCCGAAGGCTGGGCGACAGCTTCAACTCGATGGCGCTGAGCCTGCACCAGGCCCGGCAGCGTGAGCGCGAGTTCGTCGCCGACGCGTCGCACCAGCTGCGGACGCCGCTGACGTCGGCCCGGATCCACATCGAGGGCCTGTCCCGGCTGTCGCCGACCGCGCGGTTCGCGCTCAGCGACATCGACCGGCTCGGCCGGATCGTCCAGCGGCTGTCCCGGCTGGCCGGCTCCGACCGTCCGTCGGCCGATGCCGAGGGCAACGAGGAGCCGCTGGACCTCGCCCAGGCGGTCAAGGAGCGGCTGGTCGGCTGGAAGGCCGTGTACTCCGCCGACGACCTGGAGCTGATCATCGGCGAGATGGTCCCGGGCGGGGTCGCGCCGGAGCTCGAGGTCGACGACATCCTCGACGTACTGCTCGACAACGCGTCCAAGTACGGCGCGCCGCCGGTGGAGGTCTCGGTCACCCGGGACGGCACCGAAGTGGTGATGTCGGTGCGCGACCACGGTCTGGGGCTCGGGTCCCGGGACCTGAAGAAGGTCGGCGAGCGGTTCTGGCGCAGCGCGCACCACCGGGAGATGCCGGGTACCGGCCTCGGCCTGGCGATCGTCCGCTCCGAGGCGGCCCGGGTCGGCGGCCGCGTGGTCGCCCGGCCGCCGATCGGCGGCGGCCTCGTGATCGAGGTCCGCGTCCCGCTGATCGACGACTACGACGTCTGAGCCGGTGAGCGGTACCGCTCAGATGTGATTCTGGCGGTACCAGCGTTCCGCCGCGGGATGCAGCGGGACGGGCATGGTCGCGATCGCCGAGCGGGGGTCCAGCGCGCCGGCTTCGGGGTGCTTCGGGATCAGGTCGTTCTGCCGGCGGAACAGGGTGTTCACCGTCCACCACGCCCAGGAGTCCGACAGGTTCGGCTTCGCGATCAGGAGGTTCGGGACCGCCAGCGTCGGCACCGAGCTGGCCAGCCCGTACTGCGACGGCGGGATCGCGGACACCAGGAAGCCGCCGAACTCCTTCAGCGCGATCGCCTGCGCGACCGCGCTGATGTCCAGCAGCCGGAACCCGATGGACTTCTGCAGGGCGGCGATCGGATCGGTCGGCACACCACCGCTCCAGATGAACGCGTCGAGCGAACCCTTGAGGGCCTTGCCCGTGGGCTGCACTGCGGCGACCATCTGCTCGAGGGTCAGGTTCTTCCGGACCACGTCGACCTTGGCCGGGTCCAGGTCCGGGTTCTTCTGGATCAGGTCGGCCCGGGCCTTGTTCAGGATCATGTTCGCGACGATCTCGGTTCCGGAGTCCTTCGGGCCGACGCCGACGACCATCTTCCGGTTCGGGTCGTCCTTGCTCGGGAACAGGTCGTCGAGCTTCGACGCCTTCGACGCCATCGGTACGACGACGTGCACGTAGTTGTCGTAAACGCGGGCGAGCGCCGTGAACCGCAGTGGGGCGCCGGTGCTGAACTCGCCGGTGCCTTCGTACGCCGCGAGCGCGGAGTCCGACGTACAGAATCCGAGGTCGGCCTTGCGGCCGGCGACCTTGTACAGGTTGTCCACCGACCCGTCGCTGACCGTCGGCTTCAGCTCCATGCCGGTGACCTCGCTGACCAGCGCGCTGAGTGCCGTCCCGAACTTGTTGTAGACGCCGTTCAGGTTCCCGGTCGAGAACACCGCGGCCTCCGACGGCGCCGGCTCGTCCGCGCGCCCGCGCGAGCACCCGGGCAGCAGCAGTCCCGACGCGGCGGCGGCACCGAGTCCGAGCACGCTACGCCGCGTCATTCCGGTCCGTGTCATCCCAGTCGGCCGGGCAGGGGGCAGCAGGCGGGGGCGATCCATGCAGACAACCTAGACAACAATGAGGCCTAGCGGGTAGCCGTGTCGGCGCCCCGCAATCCAACCGCTACTCACAGAGATTCACACAGCAAGAGTCAAACTGCGTCTGGACGCATCCGGGGTCGGTGTGACAGCGTTGTCATCGGTGCGGTCCTATCGGCCGCGTGAGGATCCTTTCCCGGAGGCTGATTTCGTGCACGACGACCGTCAACTCATCGAGGAGCGGCTGAAGCGCGCCCTGCGGGAGCGGCTCCGCCCCGCGATCTACGGCGCGGCGGTCCCGCTGGACATCGAGGTGTGGCACGCACACGGTGAGCCCGTGTCCCCCGCCGAGGCGCTGGCGCAGACCTACGAGAAGGCCGAGATCGGCCTGCCGTGGGGTCCCGCCTGGGGCACCGCCTGGTTCAAGTTCAGCGGTCAGGTGCCGGCCGAGTGGGCCGGCCGCGAGATCGAGGCGGTCATCGACCTCGGCTTCAGCGGCGGTCCCGGCTTCTCCGCGGAGGGCCTGGTGCACACCACCGGCGGCCGGCCGCTGAAGGGCCTGCACCCGCGGCAGACCTACGCGCCGCTGTCGATCCTCGGCCCGGACGGTACGGCGGCATCGCCCGGCGACCGGATCGAGTTCTACGTCGAGGGCGCCGCGAACCCGGAGATCCCGCTCGACAACGCCTACGCGAAGACCGATATCGGCGCCAAGCTCGGCGACCACCCGATCTACCAGCTGGCCCGCGCCGACCTGGCCGTGTTCAACGCCGAGGTGTGGGACCTGATCCTCGACCTCGAGGCGCTGTTCGGCCTGCAGAACGAACTGTCCGCCCAGGAGCCCCGCCGCCGCGAGATCCTGCGCGCACTGAGCCGTTCGCTGGACGTCCTCGACTACGAGAACGTCGCCGGCACCGCCGCGGACGCCCGCGCGCAGCTGACCGACGTACTGAGCCGGCCGGCGCACGCGAGCGCGCACCAGCTGTCCGCGGTCGGCCACGCGCACATCGACTCGGCCTGGCTCTGGCCGCTCCGGGAGACCCGCCGCAAGGTGGCCCGGACGGTCTCCAACGTCGCCACTCTGGCCGAGGAGTACCCGGAGCTGGTCTTCGCGTTCTCGCAGGCCCAGCAGCACGCCTGGGTGAAGGACAACTACCCGGAGGTCTGGGAGCGGCTGAAGAAGGCCGTTGCCGAGGGCACCATCGTTCCGGTGGGCGGCATGTGGGTCGAGTCCGACACCAACCTGCCCGGCAGCGAGGCGCTGGCCCGGCAGTTCGTGCACGGCAAGCGGTTCTTCCTCGACGAGTACGGCATCGACACCCAGGAGGTCTGGCTGCCGGACTCGTTCGGCTACACCGCCGCGCTGCCGCAGCTGGTGAAGCTGTCCGGCTCGAAGTGGTTCCTGACCCAGAAGATCTCCTGGAACAAGGAGAACAAGTTCCCGCACCACACCTTCTGGTGGGAGGGCCTCGACGGGACCCGGGTGTTCACCCACTTCCCGCCGATCGACACGTACAACTCGGACCTGTCCGGCCGCGAGCTCGCGCACGCGCAGCGGAACTTCCAGGAGAACGGCGCCGCGACCCGGTCGCTGGTTCCGTTCGGGTACGGCGACGGCGGTGGCGGCCCGACCCGTGAGTTCGTCGCGACCGCGCGCCGGGTGGCGAACCTGGAGTCCTCGCCAAAGGTGACCATCGAGTCCCCGACCGAGTTCTTCGCGGCCGCTGAGGACGAGTACAGCGAGCACGCGCCGGTCTGGTCGGGTGAGCTCTACCTGGAGATCCACCGGGCGACGTACACCTCGCAGGCGAAGACCAAGCAGGGCAACCGGCGCAGCGAGCACCTGCTCCGCGAGGCCGAGCTGTGGAGTGCGGCGGCCGTCGTCGCGGGCAAGCTCGACACGTACCCGTACGACGACCTCGACCGGCTGTGGAAGGTCGCGCTGCTGCACCAGTTCCACGACATCCTGCCGGGCTCCTCGATCTCGTGGGTGCACCGCGAGGCCGAGGCGACGTACGCCCGGGTCGCCGAGGAGCTGAACGCGATCATCGCCAAGGCGCAGCAGGCGCTGGCCGGTGAGGGCTCCGCGCAGATCGTCTTCAACGCCGCGCCGCACACGCGCAACGGCGTTGCCGGACTCGGTGCGGGGATCGCAGCCGGCGAAGGTCAGGCCGTCTCGATCGAGAACGGCGTACTGGACAACGGAGTCATCCGTGTCACGATCGACGAGCGCGGCCTGATCACCTCGCTGTACGACGTCGAGGCGCAGCGCGAGGTCATCGCGCCGGGTGCCGTGGGCAACCTTCTGCAGCTGCACGTGGACACCCCGAACCACTGGGACGCGTGGGACGTCGACTCGTTCTACAAGAACAACGTCCGGGACGTGACCGAGGTCGACAGCGTCGACTTCAGCACCGCGGACGGGGTCGCGACCGTGGTCGTGAAGCGGTCCTTCAACCGGTCCACGGTGACCCAGACGCTGCGGGTCCGCCCGGGCGCGAAGCGGGTCGACATCGAGACCGAGATGGACTGGCACGAGGCGGAGAAGTTCCTCAAGGCGGCGTACCCGGTCGACGTGCACGCGGACCGGTCGGCGTCCGAGACGCAGTTCGGGCACATCTTCCGGCCGACCCACCAGAACACCTCGTGGGACGCGGCGAAGTTCGAGATCGCGGCGCACCGCTGGGTGCACGTAGGCGAGCCGGGGTACGGCGTCGCCGTGGTCAACGACTCGACGTACGGCCACGACATCAACCGGACCGCACGGGAGGACGGCGGTACGACGACCACCATCCGCACCTCGCTGATCCGGGCGCCGCGGTTCCCCGACCCGCTGACCGACCAGGGCGTGCACACCGTGAACCACGCGCTGGTGGTCGGCGCCGGGATCCCCGAGGCGATCGAGGAGGGCTACCGGATCAACCTGCCGGAGCGGGTCGTCAGCGGCGCCGCGGGTGTCGAGCCCATCGTTGCCGTTGACAACGACAACGTGATCGTCGAGGCGCTGAAGCTGGCCGACGACGAGTCCGGCGACGTGGTCGTCCGGCTGTACGAGTCCAGCGGCGGCCGCTCCCGCGCCACCGTCACGCCGTCCTTCGCGGCGGCGTCGGTGACCGAGGTCGACCTGCTCGAGCGCCGCCTGGCGGAGCGGGACCTGCAGGACAACGGAGTCACCTTCGAACTCCGCCCGTTCCAGATCCTGACGCTGCGCTTCAAGCGCTCCTGATCCACAACATCCCGAAGGCCCGCCCAACCCTCCTTGGGCGGGCCTTCACCTTTGTCCGTGCTGTCAGCACGAGTTCGATGCCCAGAGATCGACAGCGGTTCACCCGGCTGACGTAGCGTGAAAGGTATGGCTCCGACACCTTTGCTCGGTTCCCGGACGCTCGACCGTCAGACGGCCCGCACCCTGCCGCCCGGACCGAAGCTGCCGACCCTCGCGCAGACCGTGCTGTTCGCGAGTCACCGCAGGACGTTCTTCCCGCGGATGCGCGACAAGTACGGCGACGTGTTCACGATCCGCCTGGTGCCGTCGAGCCGCGTGTGCGTCGTCCTGAGCCGCCCCGACCACATCCGGGAGGTGTTCGGCAGCGCGCCGTCGGTGATGCACGCCGGCGAGGGCAACACGGTGCTGGAGCCGATCATGGGTTCGCACTCGTTGCTGCTGCTCGACGACGAGGACCACGTGCGGATGCGGAAGCAGCTGATGCCCGCGTTCTCCGGTGCGGCGCTGCGCGGGTATGCCGCGATGGTGCTCGAACTCGCCCAGGCGGAGGTCGCGAAGTGGCCGGTCGGGAAGCCGTTCAAGGTGCACCACCGGATGCGGAACCTGACCCTGGAGATCATCCTGCAGGTGATCTTCGGCGTCACCGACGTCGACCGGCTGAACACCCTGCGCCCGTTGATGGACAAGATCGTGTCGGTGTCGCCGGTGATCATGCTCGGCGGCTTCTACCCACCGCTGCTCCGGGTGCGGCCGTGGAAGACGTACCTGGACACGCAGCAGCAGGTCGACGAGATCCTGTACGACGAGATCGCCGCGCGGCGCGAGACGTTCGCCGGGCGCAACGACGTACTCTCACGATTGCTTGCCGCGGGCAACTGGTCGGACGTCGAGCTGCGGGATCAGCTGGTGACGTTGCTGCTGGCGGGGCACGAAACGACGGCGACCGCGCTGGCGTGGGCGTTCCATGAACTGGCGCGCCGGCCCGCGGATCTGGAGTTCGGTCAGCACGCTGCCGACGCCGGCTCCGACGACGAACTCGAAGCCATCGTCAAGGAAGCGCTGCGGCGGCACCCGGTGGTGTACCAGGTCGGCCGGCGCCTCACCGAGACCACCGACGTCGCCGGCTACCGCCTGCCCCGCGGTACGACGATCATGGCCGCGATCGGTCTGGTCCACCGGGACGCGGAACACTTCCCGCAGCCGCAGGAGTTCCGTCCGCAACGCTTCCTGTCCGACGACCCGCCCGCACCCGGGACCTGGATGCCGTTCGGCGGTGGCGCCCGGCGATGCATCGGCGCCGGCTTCTCCCTGATGGAAGCCACCGAAATCCTCCGCGCCGCCCTCACCGCCTACAACTTCCAGGCCCCGCACCCCAAACCCGAACCGGCCCAGGCCAAGAACGTCACCCTGGTCCCCCGCCACGGCGCCGAGATCCTCGTCACCCGCAGGTAGGTCAGTCCTCCAGGTCGCCGACGTCTCCGAGGTCGACGTTGCGGTAGTTCTCGAGGTCCTGTTCGTCGTCGTCCTCGAGTTCGAACTCTTCGTCGACGACATGTACGGCGGCTTCCTCCGCGCCGGCGGCGGCGCCGTCGATGCCGACGTCCTCGGCGTACAGCTCGCTGTCGTCGTCGCTGCGCGCGCCTTCGTCGGAGGCGACCAGGCGACCGGAGCGTTCGGTGCCGACCTGCGGGCCGCCGACGTCCTCACCGTCTTCGGCGTACGGGTCGGCGTCCGGGACCTCCTGCGCGATCCGCTGGTCCAGTGTCTCGCCCTGGAGCGCCTCGTCGGCCGTCGTACCGAAGCCTTCGCCCGCGGACCACTTCTCCGGCGGCGAGTACCCCTCGTCGAGCAGGTCGGCCACGCCACGGTCGTTGAGGGTGTCCTCCGCCTGCAGCTGATCCTCGTCGTCCACGGAGTAGCTGCCGTAGTCCTCACGGTTGTTGTCGGTCATGAGGCAACACTGAACCGCAAGGCACAGATGAATCAAGCTGGCGCACCTATCCCGCAGAATGGGGCCCGTGGATCCGGTCAGGCTGACGTTGGAACAGTTGCGGGAGCTGCGCGACGACATCGCGCCGCAGGCCGCGCGGCGGTCCCGTGCCTCGATCCGCCGGCGGATCGAACGCTGGCGCAGCCGGGTCTTCTTCATCGCCCAGTGCGCGCTCGCCGCCGGTGTCGCCTGGGCCGTCGCCCGGTACGCCGTCGGCCACAAGCAGCCGTTCTTCGCGCCGGTCGCCGCGATGATCTGCCTCGGCTTCAGCTTCGGCCAGCGGCTCCGCCGGGTCGCCGAGGTGATGGTCGGGGTGGCGGTCGGGGTCGGCGTCGGTGACCTGTTCGTCAAGGTCTTCGGGACCGGCATCACCCAGCTGATCTTCGTGATCGCGCTCGCGATGAGCGTCGCCGTACTGCTCGGCGCCGGGAACCTGATGACCACCCAGGCCGGTGTCCAGGCCGCGATCGTCACCACGCTGCTGCCCAACCCCGGCGCCGGCTTCAGCCGCTGGCAGGACGCGGCGCTCGGCGGACTGGTCGCGCTCGCGGCCGCCACGATCGCCCCGGCCGCGGCCATCAGGCGCCCTCGGCAACAGGCGTCCGGCGTCCTGAACGAGCTGGCCGAGATCCTGGTCGAGACCGCCGACGGCCTGCGCGAACGCGACGAGGAGGCCGTCACCGACGCACTCCGCCGCGCCCGCGCCAGCGAGTCCCGGCTCGACGACCTGCGCAGCGCCGCCGAGGAAGGGGTCGCGGTCGTCCGGCTGTCCCCGTTCCGCCGCCGGCACCGCGGGCGGGTCCAGGAGATCGCCGATCTCGTCGTACCGCTGGACCGGGCGATCCGGAACACCCGGGTGCTGGTACGCCGGTGCGCGGTGTCGGTGTGGCGCGACGAGCGGATGCCCGACGAGTACCCGATGCTGCTCGAACGCCTCGCCGACGGCACCCGCCTGATCGGCGAGTCCTTGTTCGAACCGGCCGCCGACGTCGCCGCACACCGCGTGCTGGGCGAACTGGGCCGCCGTACGGCGGACATGCCGCTGCCGATCGGGCTGTCCGCGGTCGTCGTCCTCGGTCAGCTCCGCTCCACGATCATCGACCTGCTCGAACTGACCGGCACGTCGTACGACGACGCCCGGAAGCTCGTCCCCCTCCGTCTGGACGGGCTCGACGAGAAGTAGCTCGACCCCAGGTGACTCAGGTCACATCACGGATTCCCGTCATACCTTCGGGCCTCCGGCGTCTCACTGGCATGACGATCCACCGACTGATGACCACGATGGCCACCGAGCAGGTCCGCCAGCTCGAGGACCTGTTGGCCGTCGACAGCACCCAGACCACAGACGACCGGAACGACGCCGCCGCCGAGCAGTAAGGCGCCAGCCGGACGAACGGACCCGGGTGGCGCACCCGGACGGTCTGGCCCACCGAGCCAGACCGCACGGATGTCGCACATCAAACGCAGAGGCGCCCCAGTGCGAGGCGCCCCCGGATCCGTTACCGGTGCACCGCCACAGAGGTGCACCTCACCACCCGCCGACCGTCCTGACACCGTTTGCGCGAGGTTCAGGCCGGTCGGCGGGTGGTTTTCTTACGCGGAGACGGTGATCTCGGTGGTGACCGAGTTCGCGATGAAGCACTCCTGGTGGGCGAGGTGGTGGATCCGCTCGATCGCCTCGGCGTCCGGCTCGGCGCCGTTCCAGACGATCTTCGGGTTCAGCGTCACCTCGGTGATCGCCAGCCGACCCTCGGCGTTCTTCGCCATCACGCCGACCGCGTGGTCGTCGTACGCGTCGACCACCAGCCGCTTCCGGGCCGCGATCGCCAGGAACGTCAGCATGTGGCAGGACGACAGCGCCGCCACGAACGCCTCCTCCGGGTCGACCGGGCCCGGGTTGCCCAGGTACTTCGGGTTCGCCGAGCCCGGCACCGTGATCCCGCCGTCGAAGCGCCACTCGTGGTCGCGGTCGTAGGCGTCATAGGTGAACTCGTGCTCACCACGGCTCCAGCTCACGTCAACCACATGCTCCGACATACTCAGATCACCTTCCGACGACATCTCCATGGCACCACTTTGGTGCTGTCACAGGGTTGCATCGTACAGCGGTGTGCCCGGGCAGCTTGGCGACGAAATCACTGTCGTACCGCGCGGCCATGCCGGCGACCGGCCAGTCCGTCGTGACCACCTGCGCACCGCTGGCCAAGGCGATCCCGAGCCGGCTGTAGTCCTTGTCCCGGATCGTCGCCATCGGCTCGTCCGACCGGGTCCGGATCAGGTAGCCCTTCGACACCAGCCGCTGGATCTCCGCCTGGTTCGCGCCCCGCGGGTCGTTCACCTGCGTGACCGCCGCGTCCGGCTCGCCCTCGGGACCACGGGTGAAGACCGCCCGGCCCTCGAGGTTCTGGTGACCGCTCCGGTAGAGGTCGCGAATCGCGCCCGGGCCGCCGTTGTCGAAGTAGAACAGCACCTGGCCGCGGGCGTCGTCCAGCTTCGGCCAGCCCTTGGTGAGTACCGACTGCTCCAGCGTCAGACCGGGCTTGCGGACGTCGTCCGGCGTCAGCAGTTCCTTCTCGGAGAACACCGACCGGATCTCGGTGTCGACACCCTCCAGATTGGCGGCGTCCCACGGCGGCGACTGCACACCGCCGGCCGCGACCACGTTCGGGTCGGACTGCTTGAGCTCGAGGTTGATCGTGATCGGCACGTGGTTCGGGTGCTGGTCGGACCACGACTTCACCTGCTGCAGGCACAGGACGAAGGTGTCGCAGGTGGTGTTGTAGTCGAAGTCCGGGATGTGCATGACCTTGATCCCGGGACGAGCCATCGCCGGGTCGGTGAGCGGACCCTGCCCGGTCAGCTTCCGGATCAGCGGGTACGTGTACAGGCCGCCGGCCGGGTCCGGGAGCAGGTCGAGCTCGAGCGTACGGACGTTCTGGTCCTCGAGCTGCTGCGTGATCGGCGCGTGCGAGTACCAGAGGTCGACCGAGCCGGGGTTCTGGGCCTGCTGGACCTTCTGCTCGGCCGGGCTGAGCTCGCGGTGGTACGAGTTGTGCGACCCGATCATCTGGACCTGGTTGAACCGCAGGCCCGAACCGTTCTCCGCGGCCGCGGAGTCTTCCCGGGTGAGCGCCGTACCGGCGACCCCGGAGGCGGCCAGCGCGACGGATGCGAGGCCGACAACAGCGGATTTGTTGATGCGCATACGAGTTCCCCTCCTGCTCATGACCCTGCTGAATGCCACGCCTCCGGCGCGGCGGGTCATGGGGCTGTAACTCCCGTCCTTCCCTCGTCGCTCCGGTCGCTTCGCTCCCTCCGCTCCTCAGTCCAGGACGGGAGGCCCCATGACCAACTGTCGGCAATCTGTCACAAAGAGGTGGCAACGTTGTCCCTCGGAGCGTGGACAATGAGTGAATGGTGACTTCGGGGGCGTATCCGCTGCGCCGGACGCCGACCCAGGACCGGGCGAGCCGGCAGGTCGAGCGGATCCTGGACGCGGCCTGCGCCGAGGTGGTCGAGCGCGGGTACGACGCGGCGTCGACGAGCGGGATCGCGAAGCGGGCCGAGATCGCGGTCGGCAGCGTGTACCGGTACTTCCCGGACAAGCGCAGCCTGATCCAGGCGATCGAGCGGCGGAACCAGGCGCGCTACACCGACGCGGTGCGCGAGCGGCTGGCCGACGTGACGAGCTGGCGCGCGGCGGTCGACGTCACGCTGGAGACGTTCCGGGAGATGCACCGGACCGACCCGGGGTTCAAGGCGGTCGTGCTGAGCGGGCTCGGCGATCCGGAGCTGGAGGCGAAGCCGGGCGAGTTCGACGACCAGCACGCCGGCGAGTTCGCGGAGCTGCTGGCGGGGCGCTTCGGCGCGCGGGACTCGCGGGACTTCCGCCTGGCCGTGACGCTCAGCATCACGATGGGCGAGGCGCTCGCGCACCTCGCGGACCGGCTGTCCGCGGACGAGGCGGAGTACGTTCTGGATCAGGGCCGGCCGGTGCTCTACAACCTGCTCGCCCCTCATCTTCCTGCTTGAGCCGGAGAGGAGGCTCAAGCAGGTGAACCGTCAGGCCGCGGAAGGCAGGCCCAGGGCCGGCCAGTGGCTGACCCGGCCGGCCAGGCGGGCCCGGCGGGGCGTCCGGACGTCGTACGCGACGATCACCCGGTCACCCTTGGCGTAAGTAATACGGCTCCCGACCGGGAACTTGCGAGCGACCTCGTACGGTCCCTCACCCCGGCGGGTGTAGTACTCGACGATGACCTCGGTGTAGATCGCCGGGGCACCGCTCTGCAGTTGGCCGCGGACCGGGCCACGCACCCGGATCACTCGTCCCGCGGTCTTCTCTTCCGTGCCGGTGGGGATCTGGGACGGCCGAAGACCGGCCAGAACTTCGGTCACGATGAAGGCCGCGACCACCAGCACCAGGCCGAACCCACCGAGTACAACGATCGTCAACATGGCACTCACCCCCGACGCGTCGCCCGCGAGCGACGCGGTCGTTTGTCGAAACTGCCTTGCGCGGCTTTTGCCGCTCACCCGGTGGGACGCCACCGGACTCCACTTGGTTCCATGTAATTCATAAACTTCTCTACAGGTCCATAGTAGAGTCCGGTGGAGCGGTGTTTCTAGAGGTAGAGTTGACCTGAAGTTGTCAGTTTCCGCCCATTCCGAACTGGTACTGCGGCGGAACTGGCCGCTGTGTGCCGAGTGCCTCTTCGGCGGCCAGCCAGTAGTCGGTGAGCGGGTTCGCACCCTCCCGGACCGTGGCGAGCTGGATCCCCGCAGCCAGCAGTTCGTGCGCTGCGGCCGGGTCACCGGTCTCCAGCGCGTGCCGCACGCGCAGCAGCTGGATCCGCGGGTCGTCAGGCGCCTGCTCGAGCATCCGCTCCGCCCGCTTCACGTCGGTGTCGAGTGCGGCCGCGACCGCCTCCACGACCAGAGGCACCAGATCGGGCAGGAGCTCGACGGCGCGCTCGTAGTACTCCAGCTCTCCCGTGACTACACCGAGGTTGCGTAGAGCCCAGGCGTTGTCCCCGGACTGCCGCCACGCCTCGATCGCACCGTCGACGTCACCGTCGTAGTGCCGCGCGACGCCCCGGTGGTACCAGACGAGCCAGTTGTCCTCGGCCGCTTCCAGCAGCTCCCGCCACGCCACCAGAGTCCCGTCCGGTACGGCGTCAACCGCAGGCAGCTGTCCGTCGAGCAGCGGCAGCCACGCCTCCTCGCGCGACGTCATCGTGTCGTCGCTGAACGGCGTACCGTCCGACACGCTCCAGCCGGTGCGCTTCAGCTCCAGCGCACCCCACCCCGATCCCACCGCGAGCCGCTCCGCCGGAGCCGCGTTCACAACGCCCAACCACTCAGCCTCACGCCCAGCCAACCCATCAAGCAGCACCCCCAACGCCGCAGCCCCCGCTTCCCGAGCGGTCTTCCAGTTCTGGGCGTGCGCAGCGCCGGCGTCCAGCGAGACACGTCCGTAGGCCTCCAACCAGTGCCACGAGGTCGCAGCAGGAAGCTTCAAATGCTCCATCTGAGTCCGAGCGAGCCCTGCCTGAATCTCGGCGTACCCATCGCCCTCCAGCCCAGGGGACAACCACTCCTGCCACCGGTGTCCACCGTCACCCTGACCCCACACGAAGAGCTTCCGCCCTCGCAGCCGTTCGGTCGACGCCTGCACGAGACCGTTGCCGTCCCCGTCGACGGACGCGATCCACGAGTGCTCCTCCGCCAGCGGTTCGAAGAAGTAGTCGACAGCTCGCGGGTGCCGCGTCGGATAGGTCAGATCCGTGTCCACGTCGACCAGGTCGAGGCGACTGCCGTACCCGAACCGCCAGGCCTGATCCGCGGGCACGAGCACGCGACGGTCCGCCGATTGCGGTACTGCGATGTTCGACCACCAGTACGCCGGGACGTCGACGTCGGACGGGTTCTGCAGCCGTACGCCGACGTACAGGAACTCCGAGTCCTCCGGGAGCCAGAAGTCGAGTTGGGTGACGAGGTTGCGGGTGCGCTCGAGCTCCCACAGCCGCAGGACCGGCGTACCGTCCGGGCCCTCGACGCGGGCGGCGTGCATCGGCGCACAGGTGCCGGTCCAGTGGCCGGTGCTGCCGACGTTCCACTCGACGCCGCCGGCGAACCAGGCGTTGCGGAGCGCGAGGTTCGCGGGCTGGAAGACGGGGTTGCGGTAGAGCAACTCGGTCCCGTTGTGGACGAGCGAGTGCAACCGGCCGCCGAGGCTCGGCAGCACGGTCGCTCGGACGTGGTCGTTCTCCAGCACCAGAGCAGGCAGCGCTGTCTCGACCAGGGTGCGGTCGTAGCCGTCCTGGTTCAGGCACGGCAGCGGGCTGTGCAGTCGCCCGTACTCGATGTTCTCCCGCAGGTCGGCGGGGAGCTCGGCGATGTTCTCGACGTGGTGCGGCTCGCGCTGGGTGCGGAGCGGCGCGAGCGGGTTCTCCGGACCGATCGAAGCTGCAGGAAGTACGACGTTTTGAACAGAAAGGATCGTCACAGCTCCATCTTCCCAAGTGCGCTATACATGTCGCCATGGACGCTGATGTGATCGTCGTCGGGGCGGGGCTGGCCGGACTGGCCGCGACCGCCGAACTGGCCGACGCGGGCCGGAAGGTACTGCTGCTCGACCAGGAACCCGAGGCGTCGCTCGGCGGCCAGGCGTTCTGGTCGTTCGGCGGCTTGTTCTTCGTCGACTCTCCCGAACAACGCCGGATGGGCATCAAGGACTCCCACGGACTGGCGATGCAGGACTGGTTCGGCTCGGCCGGGTTCGACCGGCTGGACGACGAGGACAAGTGGGCGCGGCAGTGGGCGGAGGCGTACGTCGACTGGGCGGCCGGCGAGAAACGTCCGTGGCTGCATGCGCAAGGCGTGCGGTTCTTCCCGGTCGTCGGCTGGGCCGAGCGCGGCGGGTACAACGCGGACGGCCACGGGAACTCGGTGCCGCGTTTCCACATCACGTGGGGCACCGGGCCGGGTCTGGTGGCGCCGTTCGAGCGCCGTGTGCGGGAGGCCGTCGGGAAGGGGCTCGTCGAGTTCCGGTTCCGGCATCGGGTGGACGAGCTGACGGTGACGGGCGGTGTGGTCGACGGCGTCGCGGGCAAGGTGCTCGAGCCCAGCGACGTACTGCGTGGGGTGTCGAGCTCGCGGACCGAGGTCGGTGACTTCCAGCTGACCGCGCAGGCGGTGATCGTCACGTCCGGCGGGATCGGCGGCAACCACGACCTGGTACGGGCGCAGTGGCCGAAGCGGATGGGCGAGCCGCCGAAGCGGATGATCAGCGGCGTACCGGCGCACGTGGACGGCCGGATGCTCGCGATCACCGAGCAGGCCGGCGGCCGGTACGTGAACCGGGACCGGATGTGGCACTACACCGAAGGCATCCAGAACTGGGACCCGATCTGGCCGCAGCACGGCATCCGGATCCTGCCCGGGCCGTCGTCGCTGTGGTTCGACGCGACCGGGAAGCGGCTGCCGGTGCCGTTGTTCCCCGGGTTCGACACGTTGGGGACGCTCGAGCACATCATGACGACCGGGTACGACTACACGTGGTTCGTGCTGACCCAGAAGATCATCGAGAAGGAGTTCGCGCTCTCCGGCCAGGAGCAGAACCCGGACCTGACCAACAAGGACGTCAAGGGTGTACTCGGCCGGGCCCGCGGCGGTGCGACCGCGCCGGTGCAGGCGTTCATGGACAAGGGCGCCGACTTCGTTGTCCGGGGCAACCTTCCGGACCTGGTCCGGGGGATGAACGACCTGACCGGCGACAACCTGATCAAGCTCGACGACCTCGAGCGGCAGATCGTCGCGCGGGACCGGGAGCTGACCAACACGTTCACCAAGGACCTGCAGGTGACCGCGCTGCGCGGCGCCCGCAACTACCGCGGCGACAAGCTGATCCGGGTCGCGTCGCCGCACCGGATCCTCGACCCGAAGGCCGGCCCGCTGATCGCCGTTCGGCTGAACATCCTGACCCGCAAGTCCCTTGGCGGCCTGCAGACCGATCTGGAGTCGCGCGTACTGCGGACCGACGGCACTCCGCTCCCCGGTGTCTACGCCGCCGGTGAGGTCGCCGGTTTCGGTGGCGGCGGCATCCACGGCTACCGATCGCTCGAAGGCACGTTCGTCGGCGGCTGCCTGTTCACGGGCCGTACGGCGGGACGCGCGGCCGCCAAGGCGGTGTCCTGAGGGACCACCGCCGGAGCCGGTGTTGTGTGCTCCGATCCGATGTCCGAGCTGAAGGGCGGCTCCTAGCGTGACCGCATGCGCCGTCTCTTCAGCTTGCTCACCGCCACTGTCCTGCTCGCAGGTATAACCGTGCCGGCCGAAGCTCACCGTGCCGTTCGCGTTCCGGGTGCGGAGTACCAACAGGTCGCACACCTGGACGACCTGACGACGGCCGGCACGGTCGCGTCGGGTCACACCAATCCCGCCGACTACGCGGGCCTCACGCACTCGGGTCTGCCGCAGCAGTCCGGCGTACCAGGGGTTCAGGTCGACGGGTACTTCCCGGACAACTCGCACACCAACACCAACCACGGCTGGAACCACGACTCGCAGTTCGTGATCCGGCTGCCGCGGAGGTGGAACGGCGGACTCGTCGTGTCCGGATCGCCCGGCGTGCGAGCGCAGTACGCGAACGACAAGGCGATCTCGGACTACGTGCTCTCACTGGGATATGCGTACGCCGCGACCGACAAGGGCAACACCGGCGCCGCGTTCTTCACCGACGGCCTACGTCCCGGCGACGCGATCGTCGAGTGGAACGTCCGTACGACGCAACTCGCGCGAGCCGCCCGCACCACGGTCTCGCAGTACTACGGTCACCCGGCGCGCGAAGTGATCGCCGCGGGCATCTCGAACGGCGGCTACCTGGTCCGTTGGCAGCTCGAGAACCACCCGGAGCTCTTCACCCGCGGCGTGGACCTGGAAGGCACGCTGTGGAAGGCCGATGGGCCGAACCTGTTCACGTACTTGCCGCAGGCAATCAAAGGCTACGAGCAGCACGACCCGGCTGCGATCGTCGCGGCGGGTTTCGACCCGCGCTCGGACTTCCTCTGGGACTACCACTACACGGTCTACTGGAAGCTGACCCAGCGCATCTACGCCGCCGAGCTCGACCCGACGTACACCGGGAGCGAGGCCGACTACGACTACGCCCAACGGCCCGAGGCACACCGGGCGATCGAGCGGATCGCGCTCACCGGCAAGATCAAGAAGCCGCTGATCACCATCCAGGGCACGTACGACAGCCTGCTGCCGATCACCCAGGATTCCGACGTGTACGCCGAGATGGCCCGCGGCACCGGCCTGCACACGTACCAGCGGGTCGAGGCAGGTAACCACGTCGACGGCCTCGTCGACACCTACCCCGACCAGCTGGTCCCGCTTGTCCCCCTGTTGCAGCGGGCGAACCTAGAACACCATCGTGAGGAGGTCGGCGAACAGCTCCTGTTCGTCGATCTCCAGCCCGCGGTTCGTGAACCACGCGGCCATGTTGTGGCAGTCGCGCAGCAGGAAGTCCATGCCCTTCGGGTTGCCGACGATGTCGACGACCTGCGGCAGGTCGATCATCACGATCCGCTCCCCCTGGGCGAGGACGTTGTACGGCGAGAGGTCGCCGTGCGCCAGCCCGGCCCGGGCCAGTTCACGCATCCCGCCGCGGAGTTGCTCGAAGTACTGACCGAGCAGCTCCTTCGACGGCCGGACCTGGGCGAGCCGTGGCGCGGCACCGCCCTCACCGTCGTCGATGAACTCCATCAGCAGTTCCGTCCCGTCCACCTGGACGGGGTACGGCACCGGGACGCCGGCTGTCCACAACCGGTTGAGGGCGTCCCACTCGGCGTACGCCCACTGCCCGGCCGCGACACTGCGGCCGTGCGCGGTCTTCTTGTGCATCGCCCGGCTGTCCCGGCTGTTGCGGGTACGGCGTCCTTCGACGTACGACGTACTGCGGTGGAAGGACCGGTGCTCCTCGGTGCGGTACCGCTTCGCGGCCAGCAGCGAGGACTTCGCCGGTTTGTCGCCGATGGCTTCGACGGCACGTTCGACCAGGAAGACGTCGGCTTCCTTACCGGTTTTGAGGACGCCGAGCTCGGTATCGATCGCGGCCTGTTCCGTCACCACCCACGAGGGGCGGGGATCAGGCCCGCGAGAACCGCGCTCGACGTCCAGCCAGGTGGACCACCGCTGATCCGGTCCCAGTTCCTCGTCCACGGAGTGGAACTTGAAGACGAAGGCGTCGGAGGGATCCGGTTGAGTCTCGTCGCGGGTCAGATCTGCCCAGCGCGAGTCGAGGTCGGAGAGGTTACCTGAGTAATTAGCTGTGAGTTCGTACTCTGCAGACAACTGGTGTGCTCCTGAACGAAGAAGTGGAACTGACGCGGACATGCCGCAGCACAGTGATGGCCATCCGTCAGCCCTCCTTAGTCCAGGCAGCGTTCGCCGCCGCTCGGTCAATCCAGGATGCCCGCCTGCCCCGAGCACCGCAACGTATTTACCGGACCTGCGATCGTGCGGTCGGCCGCAAGCCGCAGTTCCTGGACAGGTTTCGCCGATCCGGCAGACCAGTTCGGGGAGCACCCGCTGCTGCCAGACCCGCGACGCGGCGAGCCGCCGGCGATGCTCGTCGTACGCCGTGTCGTCGGCGAACCGCGCGAACCAGGTGAGCACCACCTCGTCCCGTAGCGGCAACGCCGGAAAGTTGTTCTCGGCAACCAAACTCTCGAGGACCGCGACCGGCTCGGCGCCGGTCGCCGTGAGCACGGGCACGACCTGATCGGTGAAGAACTCGACGAACCCGTCGTCCTCGGCAGCGCGGTGGTAGACCGCGCCACCGATCACTGAACTCGCCGTGTCGTCCGGCCGCGGCGCGTCGAGCGTCGGATAGCCGGCCCCGAGCCGCAGGGGCTTCAGCAGCAGGGCGTTGTCCGAGTCGATCATCGTCACGTTCGCCGCCGCGGCATGTGCGCGCCAGACCGGGCCGTAGTAGAACGCGTTCAGCGCGTCCGCCCGCGCGGGAAGGTCGCGGAACCCGCGGATCCAGACGAACCGATCCGGATCGTCCAGATCGCGGAACTGACCGACGATGTGCATACCGGTCTGTTCCTGCCCCTCCACGAGATACGTGTCGAAGATCTCGATCAGGGCGTCCCGTTGCTCGGGGTGCAGCGTGTACTGGCGCAGGTCGACGACGGCGCAACACTCGTTCATGAGTGTGAGCAAACCACTGAAACCTGACAGTTACTGTCAGGCGACAAGCGTTTCAAGCACCCGTAACAGTCGGGTACTTGCAATCTCCCGGCCAAGTTTGATCTGGTGGAGCTAGTGGTTCAGCCCCTGCCACTAGGCCTGCACGACGACACGACGAGGTATCTCCCGTGACGATCGCACTTGCAGAACGCAACAAGCAGAACATCGCCGACGCCACCCACGAGCTGCTGCTCGAGGCGGACAGTGTCCCGGACCCCCGGCACCAGGCATGCCTCGACGAGGTCGTTCTCCTGAACGCACCGGTCGCGAGGTCGATCGCCTCGCGGTACCGCAGCAAGGGCGTCGACGCCGACGATCTCGAGCAGGTCGCGTACCTCGGCCTCGTGAAGGCCGCCAACGGCTACAAGCTGGAGGCGTCGACAGCGTTCCTGTCGTACGCCGTACCGACGATCCGCGGCGAGCTGAAACGGTACTTCCGGGACTGCGCCTGGACGATCCGGCCGCCGCGCCGGGTGCAGGAGATGCAGGGCAGCATCGCCGCCGCGGAGCCCGAGCTGATCCAGCGGCTCGGTCACGTGCCGACCGACGAGGAGACCGCGGCAGCGCTCGGCACCGATCCGTCCGAGGTCGCCGAGGCCACCTCGGTCCGCGGCTGCTTCACCACACTGTCGCTGGACGCGCCCGGTACGTCGGACGGCGGGACGAGCCTGCTGGAGTCCGTGGCCGACGCCGAGGACGGGTACGACCTGGTCGAGAACGTGCACACCCTGACGCCGGCGGTCGCGAACCTCGGCGAGCGGGACAAGCGCATCCTCCAGCTCCGGTTCTGCAACGGCTTCACGCAGGAGGAGATCGGCCACGAACTCGGCGTCAGCCAGATGCAGGTCTCCCGCCTGCTCCGCGGCATCCTCGAGACCCTCCGCACCGAACTGGCCCAGCAACGCGGCCCCTCCGGCGGCTGATTCGGGTAGCGTCGGCTTCGTGGACTTCGAGGAGGCGGCCGATGCGGTCTATGCGGCGCCGGCGGCCGACTTCATTGCTACTCGCAACCAGCTGGCCAAGCAGCTCAAGGCCGGGGGTGACGCGAGCGGGTCGACCCGGCTGAAGGCGCTGCGGAAGCCGACGGTCGCGGCCTGGATCGCGAACCTGCTCGCCCGCAAGCTGCCCGACGAGCTCGACGACCTGCTCGCGCTCGGCGACGAGTTCCGGGAGGCGACCGCCGATCTCGACGGCGAGCGGCTGCGTGACCTGACGCCGAAGCGCCACCGGCTCCTGGACAAACTGTCCAAGGAAGCCTCCCGGCTGGCCGCCGACGAAGGTCAGAAGATCAGCCCGGACGTCGGCCAGAAGCTCCGCGAGACGCTGGACGCCGCGCTGGTGGATCCGGCCGCGGGCGACGCCGTACGCGAGGGCCGGTTGAGCAGCGCGCTGCGGCACGTCGGGTTCGGCGTCGTCGACGAGAACGGCGAACCGTCCAACGTCACCCCGCTCACCGACGAGCGCCGTCAGGCCGCCCGCGACCGCCGGAAGGCCCAGCAGGCCGAAACCGCGACCGCCGAGGAAGAGCACGAGGCAGCCCAGCGCAAGCAGGCGGAGGAGGACGAACGCGAGGCGGCGGAGCGCGCCGTGGCCAAGCAGGCGTTCGAGGAGGCGGTCGCGGCCGCCCAGGCCGCCGAGGCGAAGGTCGAGGAGCTGGACAGCCAGCTCGACAAGGCCCGCGAAGCCCTCTCCGAGGCCCAGGCCCGGGTCCACCGCGTCGGCGCCGAGCTCGACGAGGCCCGCCGGGCCGCCCGCGACGCCCAGAAGGAAAGCCGCGAGGCCCGGAAGCGCTACAACCGGCTCTGAACTGGGTACCGGCCGGGGCGGCGGAGAGGAGCTGGCGATGGCGCGGGCGATCTGGAGCGGGTACATCAACTTCGGTCTGGTCTCGGTACCGGTCGGGTTGTACAGCGCGACCCGGGAACACGAGATCGACTTCCACCAGTTCCAGAAGGGGACGTCGGACCGGATCCGGTACAAGCGGGTGAACGAACGCACCGGCCGCGAGGTCCCGTACGAGAAGATCGTGAAGGGTCACGACGTCGGCGGCGGCGAGTACGTGATCGTCGAGCCCGAGGAGCTCGACGACATCGCGCCGGGCAAGTCCCGGTCGCTGGAGATCGACACGTTCGTCGATCTGGACGAGATCGACCCGATGCACTTCCAGAAGAGCTACTACCTCGGCCCGTCGGATCCCGAGAACGCCTCGTCGTACGCGCTGCTCCGGGACGCGCTGGCGAAGACGAACCGCGCGGGGATCGCGAAGTTCGTGATGCGCGGCAAGGAGTACCTGGCGACGATCCGGGCCGACGAGAAGGTGCTCGTGCTCGAGACCATGTTCTTCGCCGACGAGATCCGCGACCCGGACGAGGAGCTCGGCGATCTGCCGCGGAAGGTCGGCGCCGGCAAGCAGTTGTCGATGGCGGTCGACCTGGTCGAGGCGATGAGCGGGGAGTGGAAGCCGGCGTCGTACGAGGACACCTACACCGAGCGGGTCAAGGAGCTGGTCAAGACCAAGCACCAGGGCAAGGAGATCGTCTACTCCGAGGAGGAGCCGCAGGCGACGAACCCGACCGACCTGGTCGCCGCCCTCCGCGCCAGCGTCGAGGAGGCCCGCAAGGCCCGCGGCGCGAAGAAGAAGACAACCACAAAGAAGACGACGGCCAAGAAGAAGACCAGTCGGAGCAAGAAGAAGGCTGCCTAGTTGTTGCTGTTGCCCAGGAGGTAGTGGCCTGGGTTGGACGGTGCGCCGGCGTCCAGCCAGCGGTTGAAGCCGTCGGGGTTGCGGCGTTCGAATTCGTCGAGACAGATCCGGCGGACCTCGGCGACGGCCTGCCGGTCGCGGGGGTCGGCGCCCTGGGTGAGCTGCGTGGCGGTCTCGGACCAGACCCCGCAGAGCTCCTCGATGGAGAGCGGACACTGCAGCGACGCGATCAGCTTCTCGTCCTCCACGATCTGGATCTCGGTCAGGCGCACCAGTTTGCGCTGCTCACGCGACGGACGCAGGCGTGGGATCCGATCGGATACGGCGAGGTCGATCAGCACGAACAGTGCGGCCAGGATCAGCGCTGTCACCACCCCGAGCGCACCCCACGCGACCAATCGCACCAATCCCGGCAGGCACAACACCGCGGCGGCGGCCGTGCCCGCGACCACTGCCGCCGAGCCGTACGGCGCATCGTCGGCCACATGCCGGACCACCGCGGCCAGCGGCCAGACCAGCACGAACACCACGACCAGCAGGAGCGACGCGGCGAGCGGACCGAGCAGCAGGACGCCGGCGAGCGCGCCGGCCGTCCCGACTCCGAGACCGGCCGCGATCCCCACCCGCCGTACCCAGGAAAGCTGCATCACCAAGGCTCACTCACCGTCACCACACCCCACAGAGTCCCCCTCCCAGCTAGAACGAACAACCCCCAAGCCCGGTTCCCCGAACCCACGCAGTGACCTGTTCAACTCGTGGGCAGAGCTGTGTTCGGCGGGGCCATCCCGGATCATGGATGAAATGAGGACCTTCGCCGAACGCGTCCGCGGCCTCGCCCCGGCCCCGTGGGAGCACGACGCAGAGCTGCTCCGCGGCCTGTACGACGCTCAGCTCGGCAGCCGGCACGCGGACCTCGCGGCCCGCTGGATGCAGTCCCAGGGCACCGGCTTCTACACGATCGGCTCGGCCGGTCACGAGGGCAACGCGGCCGTCGCCGCCGCCCTGGAGCCGACCGACCCGGCCCTCCTGCACTACCGGTCCGGCGCCTTCTACCTGACCCGCGCCGCGCAGTGCGGCTCGAAGGACGGCCTGCGCGACATCCTGCTCGGAGTCGCGGCGGCGACCACCGAGCCGATCGCCGGCGGCCGGCACAAGGTCTTCGGCCGGCACGAGCTGTCGGTCATCCCGCAGACGTCGACGATCGCCTCCCATCTGCCGCGGGCGATGGGCGTCGCGTTCTCGATGAACCGGTCGGCGAAGCTCGGCGTACCGTCCCCGTGGCCGTCCGACGCGATCGTGGTGACCAGCTTCGGCGACGCGTCCGCGAACCACTCGACCGCGACCGGCGCGATCAACGCTGCCCTGCACGCGTCGTACCAGGGTCTGCCGATGCCGTTGCTGCTGGTCTGCGAGGACAACGGGATCGGGATCAGCGTGCGCACCCCGGACGGCTGGATCCGGCAGGCGTACGGTTCGCGCCCCGGCCTGCGGTACTTCGACGCGGACGGCACCGACCTGGACGCGGCCCTGTCGATGGCGACCGAGGCGGCCACGTTCGTACGGCGGAACCGGCGCCCGGCGTTCCTGCGGTTGCGCACGGTTCGCCTGCTCGGCCATGCGGGCTCCGACGTCGAGGCGGCGTACCGGACCCCCGCGGAGCTGGCCGCAGACGAGGAGCTCGACCCGCTGCTCGGTACGGCGCGCTACCTGCTCGGAGCCGGCTACACCGCCGACGAGATCATCGAGCTGTACGACGAGAAGCACGCCGAGGCGCTCCGGATCGCTGCCGAGGTCGCGGGCCTTCCCCAGCTCACCTCGCCCGAAGTCGTCGCCGCGCCGCTGCGTTTCCCCGAGCCGGAGGCGGTTGCCGATGCGCTCCCGCAGCGGACGCCCGCCGCGGAACCGTTGACGCTCAGCCAGTCGATCAACCGCGCGCTGAGCGACGTACTGGCGTCCTACCCGGAGGCGATGGTCTTCGGTGAGGACGTCGGTCGCAAGGGCGGTGTGTACGGCGTGACGCGCGGACTGCAGAAGGCGTTCGGGCCGCCGCGGGTCTTCGACACGTTGCTCGACGAGCAGTCGATCCTGGGGCTCGCGCTCGGGGCCGGCGTCTCGGGTCTGCTGCCGATCCCCGAGATCCAGTACCTCGCCTATCTGCACAACGCCGAGGACCAGCTCCGCGGCGAGGCGGCATCGCTGAAGTTCTTCTCGCAGGAGCAGTACGCGAACCCGATGGTGCTGCGGATCGCCGGCTACGGGTACCAGAAGGGCTTCGGCGGCCACTTCCACAACGACGACGCGATCGGCGTCCTGCGGGACATCCCGGGGATCGTGATCGCGTCACCGTCCCGTCCGGACGACGCGGCGGCGATGCTGCATGCCTGCACAGCGGCGGCCCGGTCATCCGGCACCGTCAGCGTGTTCCTCGAGCCGATCGCGCTCTACCACCGCCGCGACCTGTACGAGGACGGCGACGAGCAGTGGCTGACGCCGTACCCCGACGAGCCGGTGCCGATCGGGCGCGGCCGGACGTACGGCGATGGCACCGAGCTGACGATCGTCACGTTCGGGAACGGCGTACCGATGAGCCTGCGGGTGGCGGCCCGGGTCCCGGGGATCCGGGTGCTCGACCTGCGCTGGCTCGCGCCGTTGCCGGTCGAGGATCTGTTGCGCGAGGCAAACATCACCGGGCGGGTGCTGGTCGCCGACGAGACCCGCCGGTCCGGCGGCGTGTCCGAGGGCGTCCTGGCCACGCTGATCGACCACGGGTACGCCGGACGGCTGGCCCGGGTGACGAGCTACGACTCGTACGTCCCGCTCGGCGCGGCCGCGCACGACGTACTGCTGAGCGAACAGACCATCGAGAAGGCGGCCCGCGAACTGCTCAGCTGAACAGCCGCTGCCAGAGGGACTTCTTCGTCGGGCGATGCTCCTCGGTGGACCGCGGCAGCGGTTCGCGCGCGGGGCGTTCCATCCGCCACTGGGCGATGATCACGTCCTCGTCCACCGGTCCTGTCGGCACGACCGGTCCGGTGGTGTCGCGGATGCTGAGCCGGATCCGCTTGTTGAGGTCGGCCAGGTACTCGCGGACCTCGGACTCGCGCCGCATGCCGCGGACCTTCTCGTGAACCTGCTGCTTCTCCTTGCGGAGCAGGACGGCCGGTGGCAGCAACGCCTCGGTCTCGACGTCCTCGCGACGGATGAAGTCCTTCACCCACCAGTCGGGATCGTGCTGGTCCGCCAGCTTCAGTGGTTTGCCGGCACCGGGCAGGTCGTCGAACTCGCCCTGGTTCTGCGCGAGCTTGATCTGCGACTCGACCCACTCCTGGTTACTCATGCCCGGTGGTCTGCGCTTGGTCATGGCCACACCGCCTGTCATCATCGACAGCTTCTTCGTACGAGCAGAATACCGGCTTGTGAATGCAATCACAAGGCATACTTCTCCTGTGCAACTGACCGACGAGGAGATCGCGGCGATGTCGCCGCAGGAGCGGCGGGACCTGATCCTGCGACTCGCGCCGCGACCTGCCGGGTTGCCGTCCCGGCGGACGATCGACCGGATCCGCAAGTGGCGGACGGTCCTGATGCTGGTCTGCGCGGCCGCCCTGATCCCGTGGACCGTGTACCTGGCGATCACCCTGCCGAGCCACTACGTCGCGCGGAACTGGGTCGTGACCTGGGTCGGGTTCGACATCCTGCTGCTCACGATGCTCGTGCTCACCGCGCTGGCCGGCTGGAAGCGCAAGCAGTTCCTGTTCCCGACGGCGTTCGCGTCCGGCGTCCTGCTGATCTGCGATGCCTGGTTCGACGTGATGACCAGCCAGCGCGGCGGCGACCTCACCCAGGCGCTGCTCAGCGCGCTCCTGGTCGAGTTACCGCTGGCCGTCGTACTGATCGCCGGCCCGCTCCGCCTGCTCCGGTACGTCGCCATCCGGCACGGCATGATCCACCCCGAGTCCCGCCTGTGGCGGATGCCGATCCCGATCCCCGACCTCTACCCCGACCACAAAGTGCCGCCGCCCGCCTAAGGTGGCCGCAAGGGGGAGTTATGGCTGACGTAGAGGTGGTTGCAGGAGTCCAGGACGTGTCGGTGGCAGTGCAGGACACGGTGACGGTGCGGCTGCCGGAGAACGGCACCACCGGCTATGTCTGGTCCATCGCCGAGCTCGGAAACGGGATCGTCCTCGCGGACGACCACCGCGTCGCGGCGGGCGGGGCAGTTGGTGCGGGTTCGGAACACGTGTTCCGGTTACGGGCCGAGCAAGCGGGTGACTGGCAGGTCGGGTTCCGGTTGGCTCGGGAGTGGGAATCCGGTGTGCTCGAGGAACGGCGACTCACGGTGCGAGTGAGCTGAGACAGACCAGTGGCCCGGACACCGGCTGGCGCGCCGGGCCCGGGCCACCGTGTTCGTGGATCACCAGAGGTAGACCTCGTAGATCATCCCGTCGGCCTCTTCACGCAGGCTGGCGGGCCGATTGGTCTGTCGCGCCTGGCTCGCCAGTGTCACCAGGGCCTGGAAGGAGCCGTCGCGGCCGTTGAAGATCTTCTTCCAGCCGACGCCGACGATGTGCACGAACACGTTGCGCGTCTGGTCGATGGACCACAGCGCGTCGATCTGTACGCTCGTGTGCCAGCTGGCGGTGACGCCGTCGGCGGTCACCGCACCCGCGGTGCTCGGCGGGGTCAGTGTCGGGGCGGCCGCCGAATCCCCGGCGATCGTGGCGATCTGCTCCTCGGTGGCAGTCGGCGCCGCGAGCCCGCCCGCTTCGGACGTGGACAGCTCACCCGGCGGGGCCAGCGTCGGCCCGGCGAGGTTGTTGGTAGTCGTGGTCATGATCTGCTCCTCACCATGCGTAGATCTGTGTGACGCTGCCGTTGTTCTCGTACAGCCCGACCTGACGGCCGAGAGCCTTCGCAGCGGCGAGCTCGGAGGCCATCGCGTGGGACGTGACGGGCGATCCGCTGTCCAGGTGCAACCAGCCACGCTGGGCGCCGTACGCCCACAGGTTCGCGTCGGCCTCGTTGCTCCACAGAGCGGTGACCAGCTGGTTGGGCAGCCAGGCCGTCATCGCGACGCCGCGTACGGCGCACGTCTGGAAGGACTCGATGCCGCACTCGCCGTAGCCGATGCGGAAGTAGCCCGCGTCGCCCCAGCCGGCTCCCCAGCTGTTCCGGGCGATCCAGCACTGCTGCGCATCGTCGTACCCGACGAGGACGACACAGTGCCCGCCGGCGAGGTCGCCGGTGATGTGCTTGTAGACGCCGGACCGGTAGCTGAAGAAGTCCCGGTAGACGTTGAAGCAGGCGGTGACCGCGCCGTACGTGGAGATGTCTTGCTTCATCTGCAGCGCGTTACCGGAGATCGTGGCCCAGTCGGTCACCTTGACCAGCTGGTTCGGCCAGTCGGCGTTGATCTTGGTGTTCCCGTCCTGGTCACCGGCGGTGTACGGGTAGTAGTTCTCGAAGGTCACGCCGGTCGCCTTGGCGTGGGTGAGCGCACGGTCCGGCCACCAGCCGTTGCCGCAGTTCCGCCCCTCGGACCGCGCATAGATGTAGAACAGCTGGGCCTCGGACAGATCCACCGGCATGGTGGTACGCCGCGTGTACTTGAACACGACCTCCGTGGCGCCGGCGGTGCCGAACGCGACACAGGAACCACAGCCGCCCTGATCCTTCACCGGCGAGTCGTAACTGACACCGCCGACGTTGCGTACGTCGAACGCGGCCGGAGCACCGATGGCCTCTGCCTTCGCCGCGATCGCCGCCGACGCGTCGGACGCAGCCGTCTCCTCCAGCTCCGGACGCGGCGGAACACCCAGCCGGATCAGGCGCTCGCTCTCCTCGAGAGCCGTGATCGAGGTGTACGCCATTTCCCACGGATTGCCTGCGGCCTCCAGCGCCGCTGCCAGTGTTTTCAGCTCGAGCGGTCGCGGGCCTGAATTGTCAGCCATTGGACAAATATCCCCTTATTTAGTTTTTCGGCGAGCTGCGAAAACCCTCTGCAAGCCGCCCATAGCCTTGAACGTATGCCTGTTCGGCCCGCACGGCAACAGCTGTCTGAAATATCGGGAACCGAGAAGATAATCGCATCCAATATCATCACTCGTGCGATTGATTTTCTGCTCGCGCGATATTCGTGGCGTATTCAACGACAATTTCCGGACCGCCGCCGGCACCGACGGGGGTTGGCAAAGGCGGGGTGGATGACGGAGGGTGGGCGATACCCCTGAGTCGCTGAACGAGAGGACCCATCTGTGTCGTCCGTGATCTTGTCCGTCGTCGCCGGAGAGCGGGTCCAGAACCCCGGCCGGACCACTCGATCGACCAACCCCGCCCAGTTGAGCGACGTCGTCGGGACGGTCGGCAGCGCCGGGCCGGACGTGTTCGTGCGGGCCGCCGAAGCAGCCCGGTCGGCGCAGGCCGCCTGGGCCGCGACACCGGCGCCGCAACGCGGCCAGGTGATCTCGAACGTGGGCCGGCTGATGACCCTGAACAAGGAGCGGCTCGCCGCGCTCGTCACGCGGGAGATCGGGAAGCCTCTGGGTGAGGCGCTCGGCGAGGTGCAGGAGATCATCGACACCTGCGACTTCTTCCTCGGCGAGGGCCGTCGGCTGTACGGGCAGACGGTGCCGTCGGAGATGCCGGACAAGCAGCTGTTCACGTTCCGCCGCCCGGTCGGCACCGTCGCGGTGATCACGGCCGGCAACTTCCCCGTCGCGGTCCCGTCCTGGTACATCGTCCCGGCACTGCTCTGCGGCAACACGGTCGTCTGGAAGCCGGCGGAGTACTCCGCGGTCGTCTCGGACGCGTTCTACGAGATCTTCGCGCATTCCGGCGTACCGGCCGGGGTGTTCAACGTGGTGTACGCCGACGGGCCGGACACGTTCAGCGGTCTCGAGCAGGCGTTGGAGGCCGGGCTGATCAACAAGGTCGGTTTCACCGGATCGAGCGCGGTCGGCACCCGGATCGGCGAGTTGTGCGGCCGGCACCTGCAGACGCCGTGCCTGGAGCTCGGCGGCAAGAACCCGATGGTGATCACCGAGGACGCCGAGCTGGACCTGGCCGTCGAGGGCGCGCTGTTCTCCGGCTTCGGTACGGCGGGACAACGGTGCACCTCCTTGGGGACGGCGATCGTGCACCGGTCCGTGTACGACGAGTTCCTGGATCGCTTCGGGCAGGCGACCGCGGACGCGGCGATGGGCGACCCGACGCAGGACGTGCTGTTCGGGCCGCTGCTGGACGAGAAGTTCGCGGCCGGGTTCGAGAAGTCGCTGGGGTGGATCGCGGCGCACCACCGGGTGATCGGCCGGACCGGCCGGGTCACCGCGGACAACCCGCGCGCCGGGTTCGTCGGCGATCCGGCGGCCGGGTTGTTCTACCACCCGACGATCGTGGCCGACGTCCGCGCGGACGACGAGCTGTTCCTGAACGAGACGTTCGGGCCGGTCGTCGCCGTCACGCCGTACTCGGCGCTCGACGAGGCGATTGCTCTGGGCAACAAGTCCGGGTACGGGCTGTCCAGCTCGATCTACACGACCGACCCGAACAAGGCGTTCCGGTTCGCACAGGGGATCTCGGCGGGAATGGTGAGCGTCAACAACTCGACGTCCGGCGCGGAGGCGCACCTGCCGTTCGGCGGGAACGGGAAGTCCGGCAACGGCTCCCGGCAGAGCGGGATGTGGGTGCTGGACCAGTTCACCCGCTGGCAGTCGATGAACTGGGACTACTCAGGCAAGCTACAGAAGGCCCAGATGGACACCGAGACGGTCGAAGCCGACCTGTCTTACCAGCTCCCCTGACCGCCCCGATCTACCCGGAGGAGGTTGGTGGTGGCTGAGGTTCCTGGGTTTGCCGACGTGGTGATTGTCGGTGGTGGGGTGATGGGCACGAGCATCGCCTTCCACCTGGCCGAGGCCGGCGTGGAGAACGTTCTGTTGCTGGAGAAGGACCAACTCGGCTCGGGGTCCACCTGTAAGGCGGCCGGCGGGGTGCGGGCGAACTTTTCCGACGAGGTGAACATCGCGCTCGGTGCCCGCAGCCTGGATGCTTTTGCGCGGTTCGGCGAACGTCCCGGTCAGGAGATCGATCTGCATCGGGTCGGGTATCTGTTCTTGCTGGACAGTGCGGAGCAGGTCGAGCATTTCCGCGAGAGCACGGCGTTGCAGAACAGGTTGCAGCAGACCTCCAGCCTTCCGACGCGAATGGTCTCCGTCGACGAGGCGGTCGCCTTGGCGCCGATCGTTGCGGCGGACGGGCTGGTCGGTGCGTGCTTCTCGCCGAGCGCGGGGCATTGCACGCCGGAGTCCGTCGTACTGGGGTATGCATCGGCTGCTCGGCGCCTCGGGGCGCGGCTGATCACCGGGTGCGAAGTGCTGGGGATCGATGCGGCGGGCAACCAGTTGGCGACGGTGCGGACGAACCGCGGTGACGTGCGGACCGGGACGGTGATCTGTGCGGCGGGTGCTTGGTCCGCGCAGGTCGGTGAGATGGCAGGGGTCGAGCTTCCGGTGGTTCCGTTGCGGCGGCAGATCGTGGTCACCGATGCGGTCCCGGGACTGCCTGCTGAGCTGCCGATGACGATCGACTTCGGTACGACGTTCTACTTCCACCGCGAAGGCCCCGGTCTCCTCGTCGGGATGTCCGATCCCGACGAGGAGCCTGGATTCCACCTGAGCCGGACGGACACGTGGATCCCCCGGCTGACCGAGGCCATGGCGCGGCAGGGCGCCTTCGCTGCTGGAGGTCGGGCTGACCGGTGGCTGGGCCGGCCTGTACGAGGTCACTCCCGACCACAACGCCCTGATCGGCGAGGCGGACGGGGTCTCGCGATTCCTTTATGCGACAGGGTTCTCGGGGCATGGGTTCCTGCAGGGGCCTGCTGTCGGCGAGGTGATCCGCGACCTCTACTTAGGTCGGGAACCGTTCGTCGACATCACTCCGCTGAGCGCCGACCGCTTCCAGTCCACCGTCCGCCCCGAGCGGAACATCGTGTGATGACCGCTCTCCTCACCCGGTCGGACATTCTGCGGGCGCTCGACGTACCTGCTGTGCTCGACGTGTTGCGTGCCGGGTTCCTCCAGTCGAGTGAGATCGAGCCGCTGCGGATTCGGACCGACCTGCCTGGTCCCGGTACGGCGACCGCGCTGCTGCCGGGCCTGATTCCGGGGATCCCGGCGTACACCGTGAAGGTCAACGCCAAGTTCCCCGGCGCCTCACCCGCGTTGCGTGGCGTCGTCTGTCTTCACGACCTCACCGACGGCACCCTCCTCGCCGTCCTCGACAGCTCCACCATCACCGCCTGGCGCACCGGCCTGGCAGCCGCCCTCGCCACAGACGCCCTGGCTCCAGCAGGAACGGTCGGTGTCATTGGGGCTGGAGCTCAGGCTGCGATGACGCTTGCCGGGTTGGTCGCCCTCCGACAGGTCGACCGCCTTGTTGTCCATGACGTCGCACCGGAGCGGGCTTCGGAATTCCTTGCCCAGCAGGGGATTCCGGGTGTGGTGGTGAGCAGCCCGCAGGAGGTGGCCGCGGCCGCCGAGATTGTCGTGCTGGCCACCTGGTCTCGGGAACCGTTGCTCACGGCATCCGATGCGCGACCTGGCCTTCACCTCACCACCTTGGGCGCCGACGAGCCGGGGAAGGTGGAGCTCACCGCCGACCTGTTGTCCGCCGCGTGCGTCGTGGTCGACGACAGAGCACTCGCCGTACAGATGGGCGCCCTAGGCAACGTCGGCCTCGACGCCGGCGCGGTGCACGCGACGCTGACGGAAGTGCTGACCGGTGTCGCCGCAGGACGACGATCGCCGGCGGAGATCACCGTGTACGCACCCGTCGGACTCCCGTGGCAAGACCTGGCGGTTGCCTGGCCGGTCTACCAGGCCTTGAAGGGCGACGCCCGGACGGTCGACTTCCTGAGTTAGTTGACGACGGCGCCGGCGGTGAGGTTGATGGCGGTGCCGGTGATGGAGGCGGCCTGGTCGGAGGCTGCGAAGGTGGCTATCGCGGCTACGTCGGCGAGGGTGGCGGCGCGGTTGAGCATGGTCTGGGCCGCGGTGTGTTCGGCGACCTCGCGACGGAAATCCTCGGGGTAGGTGTCCGGGTTCGACTCCGGGATGCCGTTGGTCTGCAGCGTGATCACCCGGATGCCGTGCGGACCGAGCTCGCGCGCCAGACTGCGCCGCAACGCCTCGACAGCACCGAACCCCGCCTGGAAAGCGCCAAGGTTCGCCGCCGGGTCGCCGTACCCGCCGAAGGTCAGGATCACGCCGGATCCCTGCTCGACCATGCGCCGGGCGGCCGCGCGGGACGTGAGGTAGAAGGTGCGCAGCATGTTCCGCACCGGCTCCTCGACGTCGGCGACGGACATGTCGATCAGCGGCGTACCGAAGTACTGCGTGTGGCCGATCAGGTTGAACGAGATGTCGATCCGGCCGACCGCGGCGGCGTGGTCGTCGACCGATCGTTCGTCGAGGGCGTCGACGACCGCGACCTCGGTCTTGCCACCCGCGGCGCGGATCTCGTCCGCGACCCGTTCGAGGCGTTCCGCCGTACGGCCGGCGAGGTGGACGGTCGCGCCCGCGGCGGCGAAGGCCTTGGCGACCGCGCCGCCGATCGGTCCGGCTGCGCCGTACACGATCGCCTGTTTGTCGTTGAGCATCATGAGTTGGCCTCCTGTGCCAGTTCGGTGACGAGGTCGTCGAGTTGCTGCATGGAGGCGCGGATGCCGCGCTCCATGCCGCCGTCGACGTACAGGTCGCGATCCTCGACCGCGAAGAACACGGTGTTCTGCGTCAGGGTGGTGACCCCGTCGGCCTCGTCGAAGGTGATCAGGTTCAGATAGACGGTTCCTGGTGCGTGGTCGAACTCGTAGGTCTGCACGATGCGCTCCGGCGTCGGCTCCCCGTGGTACAGCCCGTGGAACACGTAGCCCTTGCCGTCGCTGTCGTACTGCGTCCACCGCCAGCGACCGCCGTGCCGCGGGTCGAGCTGGTTCACGACCAGCTCGAGTTCGGCCGGACCCAGCCAGCGCTTCACCAGGTCGGGCTCGGTGTACGCGCGGAACAGCAGCTCCCGCGGCGCCCGGAACTCCCGGATGATGACGACCTGCGGGACGCCCGGCTCCGCGATGACCTTCACGACTCCTCCTTCAGGTCGTCGAGCAGATCGTCCAGACGGTCGAAGCTCTCCGCCCAGTAGGCGCGGTAGTCCATCAACCAGCCGACCGCCGACCGGAGCGGTTCGGCCTCGAGGTGACTGAGCCGAGCGGTCGCCCGTTGCGAGCGGCTGATCAGCCCGGCGTGCTCGAGCACCTTCAGGTGTTTGGAGACGGCCGGCTGCGACATGCTGAACGGCGCCGCGAGCTCGGCGACCGTCGCGTCCCCGTGCTTGAGCTGGGTCAGGATCGCCCGGCGGGTCGGGTCGGCGAGCGCCGCGAAGACACCGGTCAAACCGTCTTCATAACCAAGTGGTTTCAGAACCATATGGTTAAGGATGCTGCCGATCGCCCTGACTGTCAACCAGGTGTCTGGTCCCAGTTGGACGGGTCGCACCAGGCCGGGTCGATGCCGCGGTCGATGCAGTACTGCCGGAGGAGTTGTTCCCGCGTCGACGGGCTGCTGGTCGGACGCGACGGCTTCACGGTCGCCGTGCTGGTGGTCGTGCGCGTCGGCTTGGGCGTCGACGTGGTCCGCTCGGTCGTCTTGGACGCGGTCGGCTTCCGGGTCGGGCGCTGGGTCGGCTTCTGAGTCGGCCGGGACGTCGGGCCCTCACTCGGCACCAGGATCGTCCGCGGCGGCGTGGACGTCGTCCGCGGTACGACGGGACTCGTCGAGCTGACCGCCGGACCCGCGGACGGCGACTCCTCGGCGAACGTCACGACCGCCGAGTCGTCCGGTGCGCCGAGCTGGCCGATCACGAGCACCGCCCAGAGGTTGACCCCGGCGAACACGATCATCGCCGCGGCTGCGGCGTACGCGGCTCGGCGGGACGGAGCGCCGTACCGGCCGATCGGGCCGAGGACCGGCTCACCCTTGCCGTCGACCCAGAACTTCCACCCCTCCGGAGCCGGCGGCCAGGACGGATCCGGGCGCCAGGTCGTCGGTGGGACCCAGTTGCGCCGGGGCGGGGACGGCCAGCTCGGCGGCACCACGAACCGCTTCAAAGAGAACCCCTCCACTCACCGACGCCGATCCCCCGCACCAGGCCAACGACTCAGACCCTGCGCGGGCTACGGGGAAGGGCTAGAGGACGTCGGTGAGGAGCCTGGTCAGGTCCTCGCCGAACGGGCGGTCCGCGTCGATCGGAGGTACGACGGCGTCGACCGCCCGCATGATGTCTTGGAGACCTGGTGGGATCTTGCGGTCCGACAGCGCGAAGGCCTGGCGTACGGCGAGCAGCTCGCAGGCGGTCGTCTCGCGGGTGAGGCGGATCGCTTCGCCGAGGTTGCCGACCGCTTCCCAGGAGAACGTCTGCACGTCCTCCTGACCGTTGGACGTCTCCGCCGTACTGATTGCCGTGGGCAACGTTAGGCGGCGGAGCTGGTGGGTGGTCGCGACCGCGCGCTTGTGGACGGCGACCAGGCCGGCTTGCGGGCCTGGTTCGCGGGCGAGTTGGGCGGTGAGGCCGGTGACGTTCGGGTCGAGCAGGCGGTGCAATCGTGCTGTCGAGACTTCGGCTGCGTGCGCCAGTGCGGTTGTCAGGTGATCGCAATGGGCGGCGAGATCGAGTCCGTGAAAGCCTGCGGTGCCGACGAATTCGCCGTCGAGGTACGCCGGAGAGTCCGTCACGCCGGTGAACGCTCGGTCGACCGCGTCGTCCAAGTGCTGCAAGGTCCGACGAACGTGGGCGTTCACGTGACCCGCGACCCGGAACGACACCGGCGCTTGCAAACTGCGCGGCTCCGGCTCGGGCGCCTGCGCAGCTCTCGGAGCCGTGCGAACTCGGCGGCCAGCACGTCGTCGCCACGTGCCGCGAGCGGCTGATAGGGGTCCCGGTTGGCGGCGATTACTGCGATCGCGCCGGCTGCGACGGTGGTGAGGTGATCCGCTAGGCGGTGGGCTCTGGTTGCGTGGAGGGCGGCTCGGCCGGTGGCGCCGGGGATGCCGGCCAGCAGGGCGATGCCTTCCTTGGGGCCGGGGTCCAGGGAGGCGAAGGCGTGGGCGAGCGGGATGATCTCGCCTGCGGAGCCGGCACCTTCGGCCGGGATGTTCGGCAGCGGGCCGGTGTTGATGAGGGCAACCAGCTGGTGGATCAGTTCGATCGAGACGGCTGCGTCGCCGGTGAGGAAGGTCTTCAGGCGGCCGATCAGGACGGCGCGGGATTCGTCGGGTGGGAGCCAGGGTGGGCCGCCGACTGCTCTGCCTAGCAGGAGGTTGCGTTGGTGGACGCGCTGTTCGTCTTCCGTCAGGCGGACCTTGCTCAGGTTGCCCATGCCGGTGTTGACGCCGTACACGGGTGCGCCTGAGCGGAGGGTTTCGAGAGCGGCGGTGCGGATCGCGGCCAAGCGGTCGAGCAGGGCAGGCGCCAGCTCGATCGGCTCCCGGCTGGCCGGGTCCAGGTCACTGGCGTCGTTGACGATCATCATAGTGGAACCGGAGCATCGTGCCGGCTTCGGCGGCTTCGGCTCGGCGGAGGATGAGGTGGGCGATGGCGACGTCCAGGAGGGACAGCCCGCGGTGCCAGAAGAGGTTGCGTTCGGCGTCGTTCTCGCGGCCGGGTTTGCGGCCCGCGACGATCTCGCCGATTTCGGCGTACAGCGTCTCCGGTGACAGCCGCCCGCTGTCCACCTGCCGACGCAACGACCCGAACCGCCCGGACTGCGCCTCCCGCCAGTCGTCCACAACCACCTTGTCCATCACGTCCAGCAGGTCGAGCTCGACCGCCGAGACCGTCCCGTACGGTACGACGAACGCTCCCGGCCGGACCGCCGCCGTACGCAGCAGCGGCTCGGGCTCGGTGAGACGGGTCGCCTCGACGAGTACGTCGGCGCCGTCGAAGGCCTCCTCCGCGGTCGCGCACACCCGGACCGGCGTGGTCAGTTCCGCGGAGAGCTCCGCGGCGAACTTCTCCCGCGACTCCGGGCGCCTCGACGTCACCCGGATCTCGTCGAGGTCGAGAAGGTCGTCGAGCATCGTGACGTTCCACCACGCCGTACCGCGTGCGCCTGCGTGAGCGAGGATCTTGCTGTCCCGGCGGGCCAGGTGCCGGGCGCCGACGGTCGTCATCGCGCCGGTGCGGGCCGCGGTGATCATCGTCGCGTCCAGGACCGCGAGCGGTACGCCGGTGGTCGGGTCGAAGAGAGTCGCCATCGCGAGCTCGCTGGGCAGACCCTTCTGGTAGTTCGGGACGAAGTCGCCGACCACCTTCACGCCGCTCACGCCGTGCTCGCCGAGGCCGTCGAGGTGCCCGCGGAGGACGTTGAAGTGGCCGATGCCGCCGTTGTTCGGCATCAGGTGCATGCGCGGCTCGAAGCTCGTCCGGCCCTCGCCGTGCTCGCGGACCGCGTCCTCGACGGCGTCGACGATCTCCAGCCGGGTCAGCCCCAACTCGTCGATGTCGGGGCCGCTGAGGAAGCGCAGCCAGATCCCGTCCGTCACGTGGCTCCTTCGGTTGCCGTCGATCGATACTTTAGTTTCAGGCCGTCACGCTACGTTCGGGTCCAGTGGGGCCTACGACTGCGGATCGCACGGTGATCGGCCACTCGGCAGCGGACAAGACGGTGCTGTTCGGCGGGTTGCCGCTGGCCGGGCTGGTGCTCGGGTTCTTCCTGCCGCGGATCGCCGACTGGGCAGCCGGGCGGGAGTGGGTGCCGTTCCAAGGTCCGCTGAGGCTGATCGCCGCGTGGGACAGCTGGTGGGTCGTGGTGATCTGCGTGGCCGTCGGACTCCTGGCCGGCGTACTGCTGGCCGGGATGGCACTCGACGACACTTTGAAGGTGACGATCACCAGCCAGTCGGTCGAGTTCCTGAAGAACCAGAAGACCGTGTCGGTGCCGCGGGTGAAGGTCGCGGTGGCGTTCCTGGACGGGAAGGAGATCGTCCTCCAGGACGCTTCGTCGCGCGAGCTGGCCCGGGAGAAGCACGACCAGCTGAAGTCCGAGGCGAAGCGGATCCCGGCCGCGTTCCGTGCCCACGGCTACCCGTGGTCGGACTCCGGCGACCCGTACGAGTCCCAGTTCCGCCGCTGGGTCGAGGGCGACCCGGACCTCTCGCCGGCCGCCAACGCACTCCTCAGGGCCCGCTCCAAGGCCTTCGACCAGGGCGACAAGGGCAAGGCCGACCTGCGAGAGCTCCGCACCGACCTGGCCAACCTCGGCTACAGCGTCAAGGACAAGGACAAGAAGCAGTACTGGCGGTCAACGCCCTAGGCACCGAGCAGGTGGATGACTGCCTCGGCGTACGCCTGTTCGGCGTCGTCGGAGGTGTGGGTGCTGGTGGTGAGGGTGACTTTGTAGCCGTCGGGGGTGGCTTCGAGGGACTGGAAGTGCGAGCCGAGGAGAGCGCGGAGCTGCTCCTCGCGCGGGAGCCAGATGACTTCGCGTTGCTCGATGCTGTCCAGGGCCCACTCGGTGGTGCCGTTGAAGCCGATCACCTTGCTGCCCTGGTAGTCGTGCACCTCGACGGTCATGTCGCTCACCACGAACACGTCGTCGTCCATATCTCGGTCCGGTACGACGAAACGATCCCCGGCCGCCGGTGTCCACAGCACCCCGGCCTTGCGCAGTCGTCCGGCCTGCTCCATCGTGATCACCCCTCCATCCTCCCCACGGCACGCAAACTCCGCAGGTCCGCGCGAGCCGCGACCACCGAGTGCGGCTCGCGCGGAGGATGCAGAGTCAGCGGCCGAGGGCGGTGCGAAGCTCCTCGGCGCGGTGCGCGATGCGATCGCGGCACTCGGTGGTGAGCGGCAGGTCGATCAGCGCGGTCGCCTGCAGGTGGCTGAGGGCGAACTCCTCGCGCAGACGTCGTACGGCGGTCGGACGGTCCGCGGAAGCCCGCAGTACCGCTGCCACCTCGTCACGGCGCTCGAACGCGGCCAGTACGCCGTCGTAGATCTCCAGCTGCGTATGCGCGGAGCGGTCCGGCTCAGTGGTCGTGCGCTCGGCCCTGTCGCTGGTCCGGATCACCTGGCGCCACAAGGCGGGTACGGCGAGCCGGGCGCGGGTGTAGCGCCGGGTGAGGGGCTGTGCGTAGGTCATGGTCATGTCGGTTTCCCCCTTGTATCAATCTGCCTTGGCCACCGCGTGCGGTTCCCGCGGCGGGCACTTCTTGCCGGGCGTTGTGAGCGCCTCGAAGTGCCAGGGTTCGTTGTCGTACCGGCGGCACACGCCGTACCGCCAGCCGTTCTTGTTCAGCCACGTCATCGCGGCCGCCGGACCGATGTCCACGGCCTTGCCCTGCACGTGGGCGGAGTACTTCGGCGGCAGCACCCAGCGGGTCGCCAGCTTGTACGAGCCGTACTTCTTGATCGCCTCGTTCAGCAGCCGCTGCTGCTTCGCCGCGCTGCGCCGGCCGGAGGTGATGCTGATCCGTGACGCCGTCCGCCTTCGCGGCCGTGATCGCCTTCGCCAGCCGCGACTTCAGCTTCGGCGAGAGGCCGTCGATGCTCTCCTCACGCGATACCGGCGTCGGCTTCTTCGTCGGCTTCTTGGAGGGAGTCGTCTTCGGCGGGGCCGTCGGCGTGGTCGGCGTCGGACGTCGTCGTACGGCGGGACGGCGTCGGGGTCACCAGCTTCGTGGTGGTGGGCGGTGCGCCGATCGCGGGCGCGCCGACGGTCGAGACCACCGGCTCCTTGTCCGCACCCAGGCCGAGCACCTCACCGACCTGCGCGTGCCACAGCAGCAGCGCTCCGGCGACAGCACCGATCCCGACCACACCGATCACGGACAGCAACGGCGTCCGCCCCGCACTTCTCCGACGCGGGGGCAGGTCCCCGGTCATGGCGCCTCCCGGCCTGGACTGAGGAGCGGAGGGAGCGAAGCGACCGGAGCGACGAGGGAAGGCCGGGAGTCACAGCGCCATGACCCGCCGCGACGGAGTCGTGGCATCAGTAGAGTCATGGGGTACAGCCTCTCGGATCCGGGTGGGGCGGCGCATCGGTCCCAGGGACCGTTCTCACGTCCCATCTGTAGCCCCTGAGTATCAGTTCGGACGCTGAGCCTCCTCCAAAAGTTGGAGAGCCCGCCCCTCCGGGCAGATGAAGCTTTGGCAAACGACAGGCTGACTACGCTGGGCGACATGATGAGTGTCTGGCGCCGATTGTCGCAGGGGCAGCAGGATGTGCTGCTCGCGGCGTTCATCGGGCTGGTCTGGTTCGTCGTCCTGAACCTCATCAACGGCACCGGTCTGCGCCCGCACAACCCGGCCGTCTCGGTCGTCACAGGCGTCTTCCTGGTCGCCACGGTCGCCCTCGTCCGGCGGATCCCGCGCACGATGCTCCTGGCCGTCTCGGTGCTGTACCCGTTCCTGTACGCCGCGGCCGGCACCGGCCTGGCGGCACAGCTCGGGCTCACGATGTTCGGGCAGCCCGAGATCAGCGACGCGGCGCTGCAGTCGGAGATCCACCTGGTCCCGCTGCTCGTCGTCGGGTACCTGGCGGCGTCGGCCGGCGTACGGCGGTTCACCTGTCTGTTCTTCACGATGGGCAGCCTGGCCGGGCTGATGATCGGGCTGCCGGCCGTGGTCGCGATCGTCCTCAGCCATGTCAACCGCGACATCCTGCGCGGCGATCGGTACCAGAGCCTCCCGCGGGACGTGCCGAGCCTGTACTCGTACATCGACGTGTCACTGTTCGTGTTCGCGGAGGCACTGATCTGCGGGATGGTGCTGCTCGGCGCGGACGCACGCCGGCGCCGGAAGTCGGTGGCTCTGCTCGAGCAGCGGAACGCCGAGCTGGTCCGGCTGCGTGCGGTCGAGGCGGAGCGGGCCGCCGTCGCGGAGCGGACCCGGATCGCCCGCGACCTGCACGACGTGATCTCGCACCACGTCAGCGCGGTCGTGATCCGCGCGCAGGCGGCGGACCGGGTGGCCGACGAGCGACCCGAAGTACTGCGCGAGGCGATCCGCTGGATCATTGCCAGCGGCAAGGAAGCGCTGACCGCGATGCGGGAGACGGTGCGGGTGCTGAACACCGCGTCGCCGCAGATCGCCGGTGATACCGGATCCGGCGGCGGGACCGCGCCGGTGCCGGACCTGACCGACGTGGCGCGGATGGGTGAGCGGCTGAAGGCGGTCGGGATCGACGTGACGATGGAGCTGCCGCCACGGCAGCGGCAGCTCACCACGGCGACCGACCTGACCGCGGTGCGGATCATCCAGGAGGCGCTGACGAACGTGATGGTGCACGCCAAGGCCAGCGCGGCGCGGGTGACCTGGCAGAGTGGACCGCAGGGCGAGCTGCTGACCATCGACGACAACGGCAACGGCGGGCCGCCGCCCGTGAACGTGCTGGAAACCGCGCGCCGCAAGGAGAGCGGTCGCGGCAACGGACTGATCGGGATGCGGGAACGGGCCACAGCGGTCGGCGGCACCCTCGCCGTCGCGGCCGGCCCCCTGGGTGGATGGAGAGTGCAGGCATGGCTGCCGCCGCAGAAGTGAGCGAAGCCGATCCGGATCCTGGTCGCCGACGACCAGGGCGTGATCCGGATGGGCCTGGCGATGATCCTGGACCACGAGCCGGACCTGACCACGGTCGCGCAGGCCGAGAACGGCGAGGAGGCGCTCCGGCTGATCGAGCAGCACGACCCGGACGTCGTCCTGATGGACATCCGGATGCCGGTGATGGACGGTCTGGTCGCCACCGAGCGGATCACGAGCGCCAACCGGGAGGCCGGCCGGGCGCGTCCCGCCGTACTGGTGCTGACGACGTTCGACGACGAGGCGTATGTACTGGCCGCCGTCCGCGCTGGGGCGTCCGGGTTCCTGCTGAAGGACACCGATCCGGATCTCCTGGTCTCCGCCGTACGGGCGGTGCACCGCGGCGACTCGCTCGTCGATCCGGCCTCGACCCGCGTGCTCCTCGAGCGCTGCATGGAGCTGGAGCGTCAGGTCGACGGCGGTACGGCGACCAGCGCGCCGGCGCAACCGGATACGCGATGGGCCGGGCTGCTGTCCCACCTGAGCGAACGGGAGCGCGAGATCCTGGTCTGGATGGCCCGTGGGCTGTCCAACCGCGACCTCGCGACCAAGCTGTTCGTCAGCGAGACCACGGTCAAGACCCACGTGAGCTCGGTGCTGTCGAAGCTCGGCCTGTCCAGCCGGGTCCAGGCCGTCGTGGTCGCCTACGAGGCCGGAGTGGTCCGACCGGGCGAAGCCGATGTGCGCTGGGATTCCTAGGTAAACAGCACGATCCCGACCGCCACCACGGCCAGCAGAATCACAACGGTCACAGCTTGGCTCAGCGCCGACGCCTTCCGGCGCCGGGGTAGGAAGTCCCCAGTCATGCTTCAAGAGTCGCTCGCGAAACGTCGCCGCCCATCGGCCGTCAGGATGGTTCTGGTCTACTACCTGAGGATGACTGGTCGTTGCCAGGGGCATCCGAACGGACCGTCGGCCCGGCCGCACGGTGCAGCCGGTCGGCCAGTGCGGTGAGTGCGGCCGACAGCTCCGGCGCGTCGATGACCTCGAAGTCCACGTCCAGCAGACCGAGGTAGAGCGTCAGCATGTGCGGGGTGTCGGAGCCGACCCTGATCTGGCAGCGGTCCGGACCGAGCTCCTCGATCTCGACGGGCAGCGGGAGCTTGGCGCGGACGTCGGCGGCCGGTGCGTGCAGCAGCACGCGAGCGTAGTACCGCCAGGTCGCGGTGCCGACGCCGCGCTGCAACCTGGCGGCGACCTCGGCCTCCGGCAGCTCCCGGGGCGTGAACCGCGGGCCGCCGGGGATCTTCGGCGTGATCCGATCGGCCCGGAACGTCCGCCAGTCGTCGCGCTCCGGATCCCAGGCGATCAGGTACCACCGGCGTCCCATGACGACCAGCCGGTGCGGCTCGACCTCCCGGCTGCTCGCCCGCCCGTCGTGGCTCGCGTAGTCGAAGCGCAGCCGGTGCTCGGAGCGGATCGCGGCCGCGATCGCGATCATCACGTCGGCGTCGACCTTCGGCCCGGTGGCCGGTACGGCGAGAGTCGCCGACTGCAGCGCGCTCACCCGATGGCGCAGGCGCGGCGGCAGGACCTGCTCCAGTTTGGCGAGCGCACGGATCGAGGTCTCGCCGATGCCCTCCACACCGCCGTTGGCAGCCGTGCGCAAGCCGATCGCGACCGCCACCGCCTCGTCGTCGTCCAGCAGCAAGGGCGGCAACGCGGCGCCTGCCCCGAGCCGGTATCCACCGGCGAGTCCAGGCGCGGCTTCCACCGGATAACCGAGCTGCCGCAGCCGGTCGACGTCGGTGCGGATCGTGCGGGTGGTCACGCCGAGCCGCTCGGCCAACTCGGGCCCGGCCCACAGCGCGCGGGCCTGGAGCAACGACAGCAACCGGAGCAGACGAGCCGACGTGTTCAGCATTTCTCCAGCATGGCGGACATTGCGGAAGAAAGTCTTCCGCAATGGCTTCTACGGTCGAAGCATGACGAACACACAGGAGATCCGCCCGTTTCTGATCGACATCGACGAGGCCGACCTGGCCGACCTTGCGTTCCGGCTCGAACACGCTCGCCGGCCGCATCCGGTCCCGGGCGACACCGACGACTGGAGCCGCGGTATCCCCGGCGGTTATCTGCACGACCTGGCCGAGTACTGGCGTACGTCGTACGACTGGCGGAAGGCGGAGCAGGAGCTCAACCGCTATCCGCAGTACACGACCGAGATCGACGGGCAGGTCATCCACTTCTTCCACGTCCGTTCACCCGAGCCGGACGCGATGCCGTTGCTGATCACCCACGGCTATCCCGGATCGGCGGTCGAGTTCCTCCGCCTGCTCGGGCCGCTCTCGGATCCGGTCGCGCACGGCGGCCAGGCCGCGGACGCTTTCCACGTCGTCGTACCGTCCTTGCCGGGGTTCGGGTTCTCGACGCCGTTGTCCGGCGGCGGCTGGGAGCTGGGACGGACCACCGCCGCGTTCGCCGAGCTGATGACGCGGCTCGGCTACGAGCGGTTCGCCGCGCAGGGCGGCGACATCGGCGCCGGTATCACCGGGCATCTGGGCGCGACCGTGCCCGACCGGGTGATCGGCACGCATGTGAACAGCGACCGGGGAACGCTCGGCCTGGCGGGCGAGTTCGTGCCGCTGCCCGACGACCTCGACGAGGAGGACCTGGCGGTCGTCGCGGAGGCCAAGGCGGCCTGGCAGGCGGGACGTGGCTATCTGGATCTGCAGAACCACACGCCGGACACGATCGCGGCCGCGCTGACGGACTCGCCAGTGGCGCAGCTGGCGTGGATCGCGGAGAAGTTCCAGGCGTGGACGGATCCGGCGAAGTCGCCCGAGGAGTCCGTGGACCGCGACCAGCTACTGACTCTGATCAGCATCTACTGGTTCCGCCGCGCGGGCGCGAGCGCGGCCCGCTTCCTCTGGGAGGCGGCACACTCGGATCTCGGCTGGGGCGCCAAGTCGTCGGTGCCGGCCGGCTGGGCGGTCTTCAACAGCAGTCCGGTCGTTCGCCGGATCGTCGATCCGGGGCACGAGATCGCGCACTGGTCGGACTTCACCGAGGGCGGTCACTTCCCCGCGATGGAGTGCGGCGAGTTGCTGGTCGAGGACGTGCGCGCCTTCTTCCGTACGCTTGGCCGATGAACGCCTCGTCCCCGGTCCGCGTGCTCAGCCGTCGTGACCTCAATCGTGCTCTCCTCCAGCGGCAACAGCTGCTGCGCAGGGAGAGCGGCACGGTCGCGGAGTTGGTCGAGCGGCTGGTGGGTCTGCAGGCGCAGGCCCCGCTGGCGCCGTACGTCGCGCTGTGGTCGAGGCTCGAGGGCTTCGACCCGGCCGACCTGTCCGCGCTGATGACCGACCGGGACGTCGTCCGCGGCACGCTGCTGCGGGCCACGATCCATCTCGTCACCGCCGAGGACTGTCTGACGATGTGGCCGCTCATGCGACCGGTCGCGGAACGTGGACTGCGGGGCGCGTTCGGCAAACGACTGGCCGGGGCCGACCTCGACGCTGTCGTTGCGTTCGGCAGCGATCTGCTGAGTCGGGAGCCGTACAGCCGCAGCCGGCTCGGTGAGGTGCTCGGCGAGCGCTGGCCGGACTGGGACGCAACAGCGATGGCGTACGCCGTCAGCTCGCTGATCGGCACCGTTCAGGTCACGCCACGCGGAGTGTGGGGTCAGACGGGTCCGGCCGCGCTGCAGACGATCGAGAGCTGGCTCGGCCGGTCGCCGGTGCCGGATCCTTCGATCGACGCGCTCGTTCTGCGGTACCTGGCGGTGTTCGGTCCGGCGAGTGCGGCCGACGTACAGATGTGGTCGGGGCTGACGAAACTACGTGAGGTGCTGGAGCGGCTCCGGCCCGGGTTGCGCGTGTATGCCGACGAGGACGGGCGCGAACTGTTCGACGTACCGGACGGTCCGTTGCCCGACGCGGAGACGCCCGCGCCGGTGCGGTTCCTTCCGGAGTTCGACAATCTGCTGCTGGGGCACGCGGATCGGCGGCGGGTCAACCCGTCCGGACGGCCGGTACCGCTGCCGCCCGGCAACGGCGCCGCGATGGGCACCGTCCTGATCGACGGCGACTACGCGGCCGACTGGCGTCATCACCGCGGCGCCGACCCGAGCCTGCGGGTCACCACCCACGGCTCTGTCACCGCGGCCGAACAGGAAGCGATCGAGGCGGAGGCTGTGGAGCTCCTCGGCCTGATCGGCAGCAAGGACACGCCCGTCGTCGTCGTGACCTAGGTTCCGAAGTACTCGGCGCGGACTTTCTTCGGGACGCACAGGGCCCAGGCGTCGAGGATCAGCTCGCGGAGTTCGTCGTACTCGACGGCTGCCAGGTTGAGCTCGATCCACTGGAAGCGTTCGTCGGACGGGCGCGGCGGGAGGAACTTGTCCGGCTCGGCGGCGAGGGCGGCGGCGCGTTCCTCGCGCGGGAAGCCGAGGCCGATGGTCTGCTCGTCGGCCGCGACCGCGAGGTACACGATCTGGCCGACGCGGAACTTGATCCGGTCCCGGACCAGTACCTCGTAGCTGCGCGGGAGGTCCGCGGTGATTTCGCGGATATCGGTGAGATCGACCACCTTCCCACGATAGAACGTCATCACTGACATCCCTTGTCAGTATTTCCGCCAGTACCTTGGTTGGATGCCTGATGTCGTGAGCGCGGTCGAGGGAGCCGAGGTGGTGTTCCGCCTCGGTGACCCCACGCATGCGTTCTCCGGCGTTCGGCTGTGGCAGGAGCTCGGCCTCCCGGCGGAGCTGCTCGAGTTCAAGCCGGTCGACTACGGCTGGGAGCTGCGGCTGCCGCGGCCGTCGGTGCACCGGATGGAGTACCTGTTCGACATCGCCAGCCTCGGCACGCGGACCGATCCGACCAATCCACGGACCGTCGACGGAGCGTTCGGGCACCATTCCTGGCTGCCGCTTGCCTGGGTACGTCGAGCCGGCCTGGCTCACCGTGCAGCCGATCCCGTCGACGCTGACCCCGGTGACCGTCGAGTCCCCGGTCGGGCAGATCCACCTACAGGTCTGGGCGCCGGAAGGCATCGCTCCGGCGTTCGAGCTGCCGCTGCTGCTCGCTCACGACGGTCCGGAGTTCGCCGCGTACGCCGGTCTGGCGCAATACGCCGGCGCGATGGCTGCCGGGTCCGCGCTACCGCCGTTCCGGCTGGCGCTGATCGAGCCGACCGCCCGCAACCTCTGGTACGCCGCGAACCCGCAGTACGCCCTGTCTTTGACGCAGTACGTCGTGCCGGCGGTGCAGGCGCAGTACAAGAGCCGACGGCCCGTGATGATGGGGGCGAGCCTGGGGGCGCTCGCGGCGCTGCACGCGGAGTGGAGCTTCCCGGGGACGTTCGCCGGGCTGTTCCTGCAGTCAGGGTCGTTCTTCACGCCGGAGACCGATCCACAGGAGTCGAAGTTCGAGTTCTACGCCGAGGTGACCGGGTTCGTCGCGCAGGTGCTGAGGGCAACCACGGCGCCGAGTACGCCGCCGGTCGCGATCACCGCGGGGACGACCGAGGAGAACGTGCATAACAACCGGGTGATGGCTGCGCGGCTCGCCGAACTCGGGCTGGACGTCGTACTCGACGAAACTCCCGACATGCACAACTTCACAGCGTGGCGGGATGTACTGGATCCTGAGCTGACGGAGCTACTGCGACGGACCTGGGGTGGGGCTGATGGAACGGGAGCAGGTCGAGTTGGAGGCGCCGGGGCTTGACCGCCGCGGAACGCTGATCCGGTACGGCCATTTCGGCCGCCCGGTGCTGGTCTTCCCGAGCGAGCAGGGACGGGCCTGGGACTACGAGAACAACGGCATGGTCGACGCGGTCGCCTCGCTGATCGAGGCCGGGACGGGTCAAGTTGTACTGCGTGGACTCCTACGACCACGTGAGCTGGTCGGACCGCAGCATCCAGCTCGAGGACCGCGCCCGCCGGCACGAGCTGTACGAGTCCTGGATCGTGAACCAGGTGGTGCCGACGATCGGGTCGGACTCGCCGGGGGTCAGCGACATCATCACGACCGGCTGCAGCCTCGGTGCGTTCCACGCGCTGAACTTCGCGTTCAAGCGGGCCGACCTGTTCCCGGTCGCGATCTGTCAGTCCGGGAACTACGACGCGAGCAGTTGGCACGCGTGGGGCGAGCGCGGCGACACGACGTACTTCAACAACCCGGCCGACTACCTGCCCAACCTGTCGGGCGACCATCTCGACTATTTGCGCAGGCGGCTGTTCATCGTGCTCACAGTGGGTCAGGGTGACTGGGAGACCAACCCGACCGGCTCGCTGCCGTCGGCCCGCGCGACTGATGCTGTGCTGACCGAGAGGGGCATCCCGCATGAGCTGGACATGTGGGGGTACGACGTAGCACACGACTGGCCCTGGTGGCAGCAACAGCTCGCCCATCATCTGCCCAGATTCTGCTGAGGAGAGTGCACCGTGACCGACCGCTCACGTCATCTGATCGGGTTGTTGCTGGGCGCCGAGGAGGACTGGCCGCAGGCGTTCGAGGCGTTGCTGCAGCGGGTCGGGCCGGTGACGATCGACGGGCACGAGCACGAGTTCGGGTCCCGGCGGCTCACCATCGAGCCGTTCGACCTGAACGACTCGGTACGCGTCGGACTGGTCATCGACCGGCTCGCATACTGGTACTACCACCCGCGCGAGTGGCTGAAGAAGGCCGCGCTGATGAACGGCACGTACCTGCTGAACTCCCCGTTCACGTTCCAGTCCATGGAGAAGCATTCGGCGTACTGCGCGATGCTCCGCCTCGGCCTGAAGATCCCCCGGACCGTGCTGGTGCCGTACAAGAACCCGGTCGACAACGTGCGCTGGGCGTACACGTCGGCGACGTACAACCGGCCCTTCGACCTGGACGCGATCGCCGACGACCTCGGGTACCCGCTCTACATGAAGCCGTTCGACGGCGGCGGCTGGCGCGGGGTGTCCCGGATCAACAATCAGGACGACCTGCACAAGGCGTACGACGAGTCCGGCGAGATGCTGATGCACCTGCAGGCGACGGTCGAGTACGACAAGTTCGCCCGGGCGCTGTCGATCGGCGCCGAGACGATGGTGATGGACTTCCGCCCGGACGAGCCGATGCACAACCGGTACGCCGTCTCGCACGACTTCCTCAGCCCCGCCGCCGGCCACGAGGCGGTCGCGATCAGCCGGATCGTGAACGCGTTCTTCGGCTGGGAGTTCAACTCCTGCGAGATGCTGGTCAAGGGTGACTCGGTACACCCGATCGACTACGCCAACGCCTGCCCGGACGTCGCTGTCACGTCCTTGCACTACTACTTCCCGTGGGCGCTGAGCGCTTTGGTGAAGTGGTCGGTCTTCTGCCTGGCCACGGGCCGGCGTTCGTCGGTGGACCTGCACACGGAGCGGTACTTCGAGATCGCCGACGACGCGTCGTTGGACTACGACGCCAAGCTGAACGCGTACCTGGCCCTCGCGGACGAGTACTTCGAAACCACGAAGTACCACGAGTGGTGCGCCGCCCACCTGGGCGACTTCGACCTGCGGGTCCGGGACTGGGTGGCCGGCCCCGACTTCGCCCGGATCCTCCAGGAGACGGTCGTCGCGACGTACCCGATCCACGAACAGGAAAAGTTCATGTCCCACTTCAAGGGCCTCACCGACCTCTGGGTGGCCGATCAGGCAGGCTAGAGGCGTGCGTGATGCGGATGTGCCGACCTGGTGGCGGCGGCTCGGGCTCGACGGGCTGGTGGATGTGCATGTGCACTTCCTGCCGGACCGGGTGATGAACGCGGTCTGGTCGTACTTCGACCAGGCTTCGGAGCATTACGGAGCCGAGTGGCCGATCACCTACCGGACCTCGGTCGAGGAGCGGCTGAAAACGCTGGATTCGTTGGGGGTGCGGGCGTTTCCGGCGCTCGTCTATCCACACAAGCCGGGGATGGCCGCGTCGTTGAACGCGTGGGCGCGGGACTTCGCTGCTGTCACGCCCGGATGCGTGCTCCAGTGGGACGTTCTTTCCCGAGCCCTCAGCCGCTGGGTATGTCCGCGAGGCGTTGGAGTTGGGGACGCGGATCTTCAAGGTGCATGTCCAGGTCGGCGACTACGATCCGCGGTCCGGTGAGCTCGACGACGTGTGGGGCCAGTTGGCGGAGGCCGGCGTACCTGTTGTCGTCCATTGCGGTTCCGGGCCGATCCCCGGACGGCACACCGGGCCCGGGCCGATGGGTGAGGTACTGCGACGGCATCCTCAGTTGACCGCGGTGATCGCCCACCTCGGAATGCCGGAGTACGCCGAGCATCTCGCGCTCACGTCGTACCCGAACGTGCACCTCGACACGACGATGGCGCTGACCCCCTTCACCGAGTCCTTGATGCCCTTCCCCCGCGACCTGATCCCCCGCCTCGCCGACCTCCAGGACCGCATCGTCCTCGGCTCCGACTTCCCCAACATCCCCTACGAGTACGCCGTCCAACTCACGTCCCTCGAGTCGCTTGGGTTAGGCGGCGACTGGCTACGTGCAGTCTGCTGGACGAACGGAGCCCGACTCCTCGGTCTGTAATTTTGTTGCCTTCAGCAAGATCCACAAGGCGTTCAGGTTGTGGATAACAGAATCCCTTGAAAACAAGGCGTTCTGGCTTTGAAAACTGTCGGTGGGGGTGTCTAGGCTTTGCTGCATGGACAGGCCGCCTGAGTTGATGAGCGACGCCGAACTGGCGCACGCTCTCGACCAGGCCGACGCCGACCTCGCCCGCACCGAAACCCGCCGCCTACGCCTCATCGGGGCCATGGACAAGTCCGGGTACGCCGAACGCATCGGCGCCCGCGACACCGTCCAGTACGTCGAATACCGCTACCGCCTCGACCACTCCCGCGCCTACCGCGACGTCCGCCTAGCCCGCGCCCTCCCCAAGTATGCGGCCGTCACCGCCGCCCTCCCCGACCTCGAACCGGCGGACGACGGAGAGATTCCTAAGGTGTTCCTGCGCCCGGCCCAGGCCGAAGCAATCGTGACCGCCCTGGAAAAGGTCCCCACAACCGTCCCGGTCGACGACCTCGACTTCGCCGAACAAGAACTGGTCCGCCTCGCCCGCCACCTCGCACCCACCGACCTCCGCAAGGCCGCCGAACAATCCCGCGACATCCTCGACACCGACGGCCCCGAACCCGAAGAACACAAGGCGGCCGCCCGCGAAACCCTCACCCTCAAGACCGCGGACCGAGGCGTCAAGTTCAACGGCTACCTCGCCAACGAAAACGCCGAACTCCTCCGCACCCTGATCACCGCCGGAGCCCGCCCCCACAAAACCGTTGACGGCGCCCCAGACCCCCGCTCCCGCGAAAAGCGCCAGGCAGACGCCCTCACCACCACGCTGACCCTCGCCGCCACCGCCCTCGACGCAGGCACCCCCTCACCCACCATCCCCCGCCCAACCAGCTCCCCAGAAGCTGGTTTCACGGCGCCAGGTACTGCGGGTTCTACGGCGGCTGGTTCGGCTTCCGGTCCCACGGCGACCGACCGCACAGACGTTGGTCCTGCTGCGGCTGTGGTCGGTGGCTGGTTCTGGTGGTGGGGTGCGTGGTGATGTGGTGCCCGGGTTCGGGGCGAAGGCGAACATCACCGTCACCATCGACCTGCAAGACCTGAAAGCAGCCACCGCCGACGCGATCGGACAGACCGTCTACAGCAACGGACTGTCCGCAGCCACCATCCGGCGCCTCGCCTGCGACGCCAAGGTCATCCCGATCGTGCTCGGCTCCAACTCCGAACCCCTCGACGTCGGCCGCTGCGAACGCCTCGTCACCCGCGCCATGCGCCGCGCCCTGAACACCCGCGACCGCGGCTGCGTCATCTGCGGAGCCCCGCCGATCATCTGCGACGCGCATCATCTGATCTCTTGGATCGACGGCGGTGAGACCAAGGTCGAGAATCTCGCCCTGGTCTGTCGCCGCCACCACACCGACCTGCACCACGGCCACTGGACCATCACCATCACCAACGGCGAAGTCCACGTAACCAGACCCACCTGGGCCGTCCCACCCCGCCAGTCCCACAAACCACCGAACGCCCCACCCCGAGAGCACGAACCGCCGGGTGAGCACCCCACGCCCTCGGATCCACCGGCCGGCGACCCCACGCCCACCGGCACCCCGAATCCCCAGACCTCAACCCCACCAGCCGATCCGTGGGGCGAGACCTCCACGCCCACAGCCACCGCACCGGGTGGCAGTCCGTGGGACGAGACCAACCCGCCCGCAGCCACCGCACCGGACGTCGGCCCGTCGGGTGAGACTGACCTGCCCGCAGCGACCGCACCGGATGGCAGTCCTTGGGGTGGGGCAGATGTGCCCGCAGTCGGCGTACCGGGTGTCAGACCGAGCCGATGGCACGCCGACGAATCGACGCGCGCGGCAGCGGCCCGATTCGCGGTGTGGGGTGAGCGTGCGCCGAACGAGTCGGGTGCCGGCCCGCCGTCCTTCGCAACAATCTGAACCCCGACCGCGGCCGCCCCCGATCCTCGCTGGCGGTCCGATGGCCCGTTCACCGGTTCAAGTCATTGTTCTGGCTATCGGGAAGGGCTGATGTTGCCGACCATCCACAGTGGGCCGCCGACGCAGTCGCGGCCTGTCCACGTGTCCTTGAACCTGTCGGCACCACCGCCGCCGATGTCGAGGGGAATGCCCGACTTCGCTACGACGTGGTTCGGACCGTCGAGGATCTCGAACGACTGTGCATTTCCCCGGACGGTGTACCCACGGGGCCACACGAGCGTGGTCCTGGATTGACCCGTACCCGCCCGAACGCATCCGCTCGCGTCGACGGTCAAGGTGGCTCGGAACAGGGCCTCCATCCCGCTGGGACCGTCTAGGTCGGACTGGACGATTCGAGGCGGCAGGCCGCCACTAGCCGTCGGCGGGGGTCCGCCGGGCCAGACGGCCCACGTGGTGCCGGCGACCACCACCGCGGCGGCCAACGCGACACCCCCGACTGCGAATCGCCTGCTACGGATCCGGCGGCGCTGGATGCGCTCGACGACCGCGTCCTCAGCTAGGTCGACGAGGTCGCTGCCCTCCGAGGCCGCGGCCCGGAGCATGTCTCGTAGATCGTTGGCAGTCATTGCGTGCTCTCCTCGGTGATGCCGAGCTGCACGGCGAGCTTCGCCCTCGCGTCGGCCAGGTGTCGTTTCACGGTGCCCTCGGCGCAACTGAGTTCGTCGGCGATGTCCGCGACGGTCAGATCCTCGTAGTAGCGCAGAACAACACACGCCCGCTGTCTCGGCGAAAGGGTCGCCAGCCCTCTCCGGACCTCGTCCGCCACCGCGAGCCGGTCGTCGTCGTGGTGAGGTACTTCGACCAGTAGATGGCGGGTCGCATTCCACCGCTTGAGCCGCCTGCGACCGTCGACGTACTGATTCAGCATCGCGCGCCGGACATACGCCTCGAGTTGGTCGATGTCGTCGCCGATCCGCCGGCGACCGAACACTCGCGTGAGCGCTTCCTGGACCAGATCGCCGGCGGTTGTCGGGTCACCGGTCAAGAGATAGGCGTAGCTACGCAGCGCGCCGCCGCGCGTAGCCAGCAACGTCCGGAACGCCTGTTCCCAATCCGCCACCACACCACCGTCCGTCCTCTCACCGATCTAGACGAACAACCGGGCCGTGGCGTTGGGGGTCCGCCAAAACAATTCCCAGGACAATTCGCGCGGTTCAGGCTTTGCAGGGGCCGCCGAGGGGTGAGCAGCAGCCTTTGCCTTGCCAGGCTTCGATACCTTCACGTACTGCCACGGCAGCGATGATCAGTCCGGCGATCGGGTCGGCCCAGGACCAGCCGAGGGTGGCGTTCAGGACGAGCCCGACGAGCAGCACCGCGGACAGATAGGTGCACAGCAGCGTCTGCGTCGAGTCCGCGACGACGGCGTTCGATCCCAGCGCCTTTCCGGTACGGCGTTGCGCCCAGGAGAGGAACGGCATCACGATCAGGGACGCGACGGCCAGACCGATTCCGACTGGGGAGGTCTCGGGATCGGCTCCGGTGATCAACGTGCGGACCGACTCGAAGCCGACGTACGCCGCGAGCGCGAAGAATGAGAACGCCAGCAGTCGAAGGGCTCGACGTTCGCGAGACTCGGGCAGCGGGTGGCGGAACTGCCAGAGGATGATCAGTCCGCTGGAGACCTCCACGACCGAGTCGAGACCGAACCCGACCAACGCGACCGAGCCGGCCACCAAACCGGCGGCGATCGCGACAACCGCCTCAACCACGTTGTACGCAACGGATGCGCCGGCCAGCAACTGCGCCCGCCGCCCGAGCCGCTGACGCTCAGCAGGATCCACCACCCAGGCAGACCCTCGCGGCCCGCCGCCTGGCCAACCTGGACCCGCCGAGCCGATCTGCAGAGGTTCAGTCATGGGTTTCCTCGGAGTTCAGGCCGTAGTTCGGGCAGAGAGCTACGGCGTCGCCGGTCAGGCCGAGGAGGCGTTCTGCTGCGGCCAGTAGGTCCATCGTCGCCTCGGGGTGGGACAGGGTGAACATCGATGCCCGGCCCTGGGGTCGCGACTCGACCAGTCCGCAGTCGCGCAGGCACGCGAGGTGCTTGGAGACCGTCGACTGCGCGAGCCCGAGGTGTTCGGTCAGGTCGACGACCCGGTGCTCCCCCAGCGCCAGATGCCGCACGATCGCCAGCCGCGACGCATCACTAAACCCATGAAACAAACAGCCCGCCACCGCCAGCGCAGCCGTCTCGTCAACCTCAACCTGTCCCATCGCCATCCGGCGATGTTATCGCGCCTTCGTGGTTCTGGGTAGAGGGCCGGGCGGTCCTGGGCGGAAGGGGGCGGGCGGTTCTGGGGCGGTCTGGGCGGAGGCGGGCCGGGGCGGTTCTGGGTAGACGGGTGCGGGCGGTTTTGGGTTGGCGGGTGCGGGTGAGGACGTAGGCGGTTGGTGTGGCGCCGTTGTATTTGAGGAGGCGTTGGCGGACTAGCTTCAGGCCGTTCTGGCGCTCGATTGTGGTGTGGAGTAGGCGTTTGTCCTCGGTGAGGAGTACGGCGCGGCCGTCGGCGGTGAGGACTCGGGCGATTTCGTCGAGGGTGGCGGGATAGAGGGTGCGGTTGGCGTGATGACTACCGACCTGCTTGCCGAACGGGAGATTCGCAACCACCCGATCTACGCTGCCGGACTCAAGCGGAAGAGCGCCCGCCGTGCCCCGAACGAGGGGGAGCTCGTTCCCGCGGAGCGCGAGATCGTTTCGGCGGAGCGCGAGCTCGTCCCCGCGGAGGGCGAGCTCGTCCCCGCGGAGGGCGAGCTGGTTCCCGCGGAGTGCGTTGTCGCCTGCGATCGTGCGCGCGCTGCCCGCCGCGATCTTGCGCGCGTTGTCGGCTGCGATGCGGAGTGCGTGGGGGTCGTGGTCGAGGCCTAGGAGGTGGGCGGTGGGGTGCTGGCGGCGTACCGCTTGGAGGATGGTGCCGGTGCCGCAGAACGGGTCCAGGACTCGGTGGGTTGGGTGGATCTTCGCCAGCCGTACCAAGACTTCCGCGACGACCAGGTTGGTTGACCACGGCAACCGTTCCAAATAGCCGAACCGGCGGGTCCACGACAACGGGCCGAACTCCGCGATACACCCATCGACGGAAGGGATGAGGTTGACGTCCCAGTCGCCCGGGCGGTTCACCCAGCCGAATTGTTGCTCCGTCGCGTTGATGACCTCGCGTCGACGGGTCGGATCGTCCACGCCGACCCGGAACTTGACCGGCTGCGGAAGGGTGGCGAGTACGCCGAATTGCAGGGACTTCTCGGGATCGCGCAGCGCGACCGTCGAGTACAGACCGCAGGCGGCGAGTTCGTCGAGGGATCCGTCGATCGTGCACTCGACGGTGTCGACGGACGCCTGACGGATCGAATGGATCGATGCCATCGCCCGCAGCTCCTCGATGAGGAGGTCGGCCGCGCCGTCGATGGTGCGGAGGACAAGGTGATCGGTGATGCAGGGCATGAGCATGCCGGACAAGGAGGCTCCTGAAGGCTCGCGATCGACAGGACAGTCGAAGCGCGGCGCAGGCACGTCACATCGGGCCGACCCCGTCCAGGGCCCGCCACGACGTACCTACACCTTCAGAAACGCTGCATCGAGCAACAGCCTAGGGGGCGCCGCCGTACGAGCTCATCTGCTTTTACGATGCGGGGGTGAAGCACATCGTGGAGGAGCGTCCGGCGGAGGACCTCGAGCTGGGCGAGTTGCTGGCGGCGGCATACGGCGAGTTGGTCGCGAAGTACGGCACAGAGGGGCGGTCGCAGGTCAAGGGTGGTGCGCGGTACTTCGTGGTGCTCGACGACGCGCGGCGCGCCGTCGGGTGTGGCGCCGTACAGGCGTTCGGGCCGGACAGCGAGTACCCCGGCGACGGCGAGGTGAAGCGGATGTACGTCGCTCCGGCCGCACGTGGGCGGGGCTACGCGCGCGCCTTGCTGGCCGCCCTGGAAGCGGCCGGCTACCCCACACTTCGCTTGACCACAGGCGAGCTCCAACCCGAGGCGATCGCCCTCTACGAATCGAGCGGATACACGCGCACGGCACCCTGGGGAAAGTACGTCGATCAGCCCGGAACACACTGCTACGCAAAGGGAATTCCGGTAGAATTCACTGGTGACGGGACCTCGCATTTTCACGGTTGACCAGTTGCTCGATGTGCTCGATCAGGTGGTGAGTGCGAGTGGGCGAGGAGACCGCTCCAGCACCTCCGCCGCGGAGTACTGGACCGGCTTGCTGACCACACCCGGACACCCACTGACCACCCAACTCCCGGACGAGCCGCTGGTCGACTGGCACGAGCGAGGTCTGCTCGGAGACCTCGAGAATGCGCGCGTTCTGGACGTCGGCTGCGGTGCGGCCCGCAACACCAGGTGGTTCGCCGAGCAGGGCGCGACCGTCGACGGGATCGACCTCGCCGCGGACCTCCTCGACACGCTCCGGCCGAGCATGCCCGCCGCGGTCACGTTGACGGCAGTCGACGTACTGCGTGATCCGCTGCCGGCCGGTGAGTACGACGTGGTGTACGACTCCGGATGCTTTCACCACATCGCCCCGCATCGCCGGATCACGTACCTGCAGCGGGTCCTCCCGCTCGTGCGCCGCGGTGGGCGGTTCGGGATCGTCGCGTTCGCCGCCGAGCGGATGGAGACGCCCAGCGACCTCGACATGGTCACGACCGGAGACACGTACGGCGGTGCGACGTTCTCCCTCGAGGACCTTGGCACGATCTTCGGCGCCCTCACCCCGATCGAGCTCCGCGCCGTACAACCGGACCGCGAAGGCACCTTCGGCCCCGACTTCCTCAACGCCGCCCTCCTCACGACAAGCCAGCCCTGAGCAGACCGTTTCCAGTGGGTGGAACTGGCCATTGCTGGGTCCATTCCAACGTTGTAAAGTGCAGCTGTCCCGCCACCGATCAAGCACCACGGGAGACACAATGTCGCAGCCTCGTGCGGAGTACCCGCGTCCGCAGTTCGTCCGCCCCGAGTGGGTGAACCTCAACGGCGAGTGGCAGTTCGAGATCGACCGGTCGGACTCCGGGCTGGAGCGCGGCCTGCGTGACCGCGAGCTGACGCAGCGGATCGTCGTACCGTTCGCGCCGGAGACCGAGTTGTCCGGGATCGAGGACGTCGACTTCATGGAGGCGGTCTGGTACCGCACCACCGTCACGATCCCCGCGGAGTGGGACGGCAAGGACGCCGTACTGCACTTCCAGGCCGTCGACCACGACACCACCGTCTGGGTGAACGGCGAGGAGGTGGTCCGGCACCGCGGCGGATTCACCCCGTTCAGCGCCAACCTGCACCACGTCGCCAAGCCCGGCGAGGAGGCGACCATCGTCGTCCGCGCCCGCGACACGCACCGCGGTCCGCAGGCGCGCGGCAAGCAGAGCCAGCTGTACTTCAACCACAGCTGCCTCTACACCCGCACGACCGGCATCTGGCAGACCGTCTGGCTCGAAGCGATCCCCACGGTGCACCTGAAGCGGCCCCGGATCACGCCGGACGTCGCGGGCTCCAGCTTCCACCTCGAGGTACCGGTCTCGGCGAACAAGGCCGGCTACACGATCAAGGCCACCCTGAAGGACGCCGACGGCGAGATCGTCAGCCACGAGGTCCGCGCCGATCTCGACCTGGCCCCGCGCCTGACCCTGCAGGTCCCGGCCGACCGCGTCCGCCTCTGGGACACCACGGATCCGCACCTGTACGACGTACGCCTCGAGCTGATCGATGCCGACGGCAACGTGGTCGACGGAGCCGACTCGTACGCCGGTCTGCGGTCGGTGAGCATCAACGGCAAGGCGATCCTGATCAACGGCAAGCACGTGTTCCAGCGGCTCGTGCTGGACCAGGGGTACTGGCCGGAGAGCCTGATGACCGCGCCGTCCGAGGAGGCGCTGGTCCGCGACATCGAGCTCAGCCTGGCGGCCGGGTTCAACGGCGCGCGCCTGCACCAGAAGGTGTTCGAGGAGCGGTTCCTGTACCACGCGGACCGGCTCGGGTACCTGGTCTGGGGCGAGTTCGGCGACTGGGGATCCGGCGTCGGTAACACCGACAAGGACAACCAGCAGCCGACCGCGTCGTACGTCGGCCAGTGGCTCGAGGCGGTCGAACGCGACTACAGCCACCCGAGCATCGTCGGCTGGTGCCCGCTGAACGAGACGCACCAGCTGCTGCACGACCGGATCACCCAGCTCGACGACGTGACCCGCGCGATGTTCCTGGCCACCAAGGCCGCCGACACCAGCCGTCCGGTGCTCGACGCGTCCGGGTACTCGCACCGCGTGCCGGAGACGGACGTCTGGGACTCGCACAACTACGAGCAGGACCCGGCCGAGTTCGCGAAGCAGATGGCAGATCTCGTCGAACGACAAGCCGTACGGCAACACCGGCGGCCCCGAGGGCAAGCCGATCTCGCTGGCGTACGACGGCCAGCCGTACTTCTGCAGCGAGTTCGGCGGCATCTGGTGGAACGAGGAGAAGGCGGCCGCCGGGAAGAGCGGGAACTCCGCGGACTCCTGGGGCTACGGTCAGCGGGTCGCGAACGAAGAGGACTTCTACACCCGCTTCGCCGGTCTGGTCGACGCGCTGCTCGACAACGAGTTGATGTTCGGCTACTGCTACACGCAGCTGACCGACGTGTTCCAGGAAGAGAACGGCATCTACAACTTCGACCGCAGCAACAAGCTCGACGTACCGCGGATCAAGGCGGTCCAGGACCGCCAGGCCGCTTACGAGAAGGACTGAAGCCCGAGGCTGCCGACCGCGACCAGGACCCAGAGGATCGCTCCGAGGAGGAGCGGCCTGGGTCCTGCGTCGCGCAGCTCGCTCGGACGCAGCGACAGGCCGATCGCGGCCAGCGCGGCGGTGATGAGGGTGCTGCCGATGACAGCGAGGGCCGGCAGCCAGGACTCCGGTACGGCGCCGGCCGAGCGGAGGCCCGCGGCGGCGATGAAGCCGATCAGGAACAGCGGAACGAGCTTGCGCCACGGCAACGGTTTACGAATCGACGCCGTGGAGCCCTTGTACGTACCCTCGGACGCCGCATCGAGCGCGCGCGCCGCACGGTTCTCGCGGCGGATCTTCAGCGCGACCAGCGTCAGCACGATCGGGATCAAGGTGAGCGACCGCGTCAGCTTCACGACGATCGCCTGATCGCCGGCGGACTGGCTGTACGCGTACCCGGCCGCGACGACGGACGACGTGTCGTTGATCGCCGTACCGGCCCACAACCCGAAGGCCTCCGGGCTCATGCCCATCAGATGGCCGAGCGGCGGGAACGTCAGGACGGCGACGATGTTGAAGGTGAAGATCGTCGCGAGCGCGTAGGCGACGGACGAGCGCTTGGCGCCGATCGCGGCGGTCGCGGCCGCGATCGCGGAGCCGCCGCAGATCGCGGTTCCGACGCCGATCAGGATCTGGGTGTCGCCCCGTACGCCGAGGATCCGGCCGAACAACCACGCGCCGCCGAGGGCGAGCGCCAGCGTGCCGAGCATGACCGGCAACGACGAGACGCCCACGTGCGCGACCTGCTGCAGCGACAAGCCGGTGCCGAGTACGACGATCGACAGCTGGAGCAGTGTCTTCGAGGCGAAGTCGTACCCGGGACGCCAGACCTCTGACCGCAGCGTCGGGATCAGACTGCCCGCGATCACGCCGAGCAGGATCCCGAAGACCGGTCCGCCGACGAGCGGTACGAGGCGCCCGAGCGGGACCGCCACGGCAGTCACCAGGAGCACGATCCACAACCCGCGCATCCGACGTACGGCAGACCCGAAGCGACGGACGGTGGGAGCGGCGGGGTGGGGGCGAGGTGGCCTAACCTCAAGCTGCACCACTAGCCGGTTCCCTCCTGCGAGAAATGTACGTACATTCAAGGTAGGAGATGACCGGACATTTGGCAACTGGGAGGAACCGGGTGAACGTGCGCAGGCTCGACCGGGCCGGTGGGGATCCGTTGTGGAAGCAGTTGCAGGAGGATCTCGTACGGCGGCTGCGCTCCGGGGAGTTCGATGACGCGTTTCCGGGTGAGCTCGCGCTGGTCGAGGAGTACGGGGTCAGCCGGCACACGGTCCGCCAGGCACTCGGACAGCTCCGCACCGACGGGCTGATCGTCGCGGAGCGGGGCCGGCAGCCGCGGGTCGCGACCGCGCCGGAGATCCGGCAGCCGATGGGTGCGCTCTACAGCCTGTTCTCCTCTGTCGAGGAGTCCGGCTTGGCGCAACACAGCGTCGTACGGGCGCTCGACCTCCGCGCGGACGGCGTCGTCGCCGCCCGACTCGACCTCGAAGGGTCGATCCCGCTGCTCTACCTCGAGCGCCTCCGGTACGCCGGTGACGAGCCGCTCGCCCTCGACCGCGTCTGGCTACCCGCCGCCCTCGCGGAGCCGCTGCTGGAGGCGGACTTCACCCACACCAGCCTCTACAACGAGCTGGCCGAACGCACCGGCATCAACCTCGACCACGGGCGCGAGGACATCCGCGCGATGAACCCGAGCCCGGCCGAGCGCACGCTCCTGCACTGCCCGGACGACGCCGCGGTCTTCTCGATCATCCGCCAGGGCACCGCACAGAACCGTCCGGTCGAGTGGCGGCACACCATCGTCCGCGGCGACCGATTCGCCCTCTCCGCCGAGTTCTCCGCCAACGCCGGCTACCGCCTCACCCCCGCGACGACCGCTTTGGCCCAGGCCTGGTAGCGCTTCTTGTAGATACTGGCTGGATGAGTGTCAAAGAGATGCGGCTGGTTGTGACGGTGGACGACTACGACGCCGCGGTGGCGTTCTATCGCGACGTACTCGGGCTGCCCGAGCGCGAGTCATACACAACAGGGGATGCTCAGGTGATGATCCTCGAAGTCGGGTCGGGCGACGCTCGAGATCGCGAATACCGCGCAGGCCGAGTACATCGACGAGGTCGAGGTCGGGCGGCGGGTGGCCGGGAAGTACCGGGTCGCGTTCGAGGTGGCGGACTCGACGGCGACCACGCAGGAGTTGGCCGACGCCGGCGCCACGGTCGTCGCGGAGCCGACCCGTACGCCGTGGAACTCGCTGAACGCCCGCCTCGATGCCCCTGGCGGTATCCAGCTGACCTTGTTCACCGAGCTTGACCTGAAGTGAACTAGAAGTGTTGAGGTAGCCGGCATGTGGAACATCGAGCGCCTCGATCTAGACGCCTATCTCGCCCGGATCGGCCACGAGCGGGTGCAGCCGTCGGCTGACGCGTTGCGGAGTCTGCATCGGGCGCATGTGCTGGCGATCCCGTTCGAGAACATCGACGTGATCCTCGGCACGCATCCCGGCATCGACCTCGACGCGATCCAGTCCAAGCTGGTCGGCCGGCAGCGCGGCGGGTACTGCTACGAGCACGCGCTGCTGTTCGGCGCCGCGCTCGAGCAGCTCGGGTTCGACGTCGTACGGCGAGTTGCTCGGGTGCAGCCACACAAGGCCGGACCGCGAACGCATGCACTGCTGAAGGTGGGCGTCGACGGGCAGGAGTTCCTGGCCGACGTGGGATTCGGAGCCGGCCAGCTGTACCCGACCCCATTGAAGGACGGTTCGGTCGTCGACCAGGCGGGCTGGGACCACCGCCTCACCCTCGACGGCGACCTGTGGACCCTCTCGAAGCAGACCGCGGACGGGTGGATCCCCCAGCACGCCTCGAACGACGAGCCGGTCCGCCCGATCGACTACGAGGTCTACCACCACTACGTCTCAACCCACCCGAACTCCCCCTTCACCGGCCGCCCCGTAGTAATGCGAGTCGCCGAAGGCGTCGTACGCCGCCTAGTAGGCAACACCCTCACCACCGAACACGCCAACGGCCAAACCACCGAACGCAACGTCCCCCCAGCAGACCTCCCCGACGTACTGGCATCCCTCGACGTACTACTCAACGAAGAAGAACTCGACCGCCTCCACCTCGTCTGACGAGAGACCCACGCGTGCTACGCAGCCGCTACCTCGTCGCTCCGCTCCTCGTCCGCGTCAGCTACGCGCACTCCCACCCACCCCCGGCTTAGCGCCGGAGCATTCGTTTCCGGCTAGCGTCGGGGTTGCCGGCTGGCGCCGACCGGTTGCGAGCTGGCGCTCGCGGGCAACTACTGAAGCTGGCGCCCTCCACCAAGTTGGCTGTGTTGACACCTACCGAGGCGGCGGATGTCGAGAACCGTCGGATCTCCGATGGCATCGTGTGGCTGATCTCAGGTTCGCACCGCACGCCGCCCAGCCGAACGCTCGGCACAATCTCGTCGAGCGCTTGCCGTCCGGTGGACAGAGACCTCATGAATCTCGTGCCGCTACCAGTCGTCAGGTGGGTGGTTCCGGGTGGCCTGTCAGGCCGAGCCGGACCGCTTCGGCGGCGGCTTGGACGCGGCTCTGTACGCCGAGCTTCTCGAGGATGTGCGTGACGTGCACGCTGGCAGTCTTGGAGCTCATGTACAGCGTCGCGCCGATCTCACGATTTGTCCGCCCAGCCGCAACCAAGGCAAGGACCTGCCGCTCACGCTCGGTCAACAGTGACAATAGATCTGGGGTGGCACCGCGATGCTCGTGGTGCTCGGTCGCGGAGTCGTCGAGACGGATCCGGGCGATCTTGGCCAGCGCCTGAATTCGGCTCAGTAGCGGTGCCGCGCCTAGTTCGCCGGCGATCTGTCGCGCCGTTTCAAGCTCGCCGGTCGCACGGCGTCGGGCGCCAGGTTGCCTGCGCTGGGCCAGAAGCGCCTCGGCTGCCCTCAGTCGGGCTTGCGCCTCCCAGTACGGCCGACCGAGTGAGGCCCATTCCTGTGCAGCGGTGAGCCACGCCACCGGGTCGGGCGTGCCGCGGATCCGGGATCGTTCACCGTCGACAACCGCGGCCAGCACTGCGGCGTCAACTCCGGACACGGCGCGCCGAAGGAGCGCCACAAGTCGATCGAAATCGTCGGCTGACTGCGTTGCAACCGCCGCCTCGAGACCGACGCAGAGCCGCGATCCGGCCACCAGTTCGTCTTCGGTGTCGTGGCTGAGTTCGGCTGAGTCGAGCACAAGCGCCAGGGCCTCGCGCGGGCGATGCTGGGCCAGGCGCAGCTCGGCCATGGTCTGTACGTAATCGCTCTTGTCCTGAGGACGGTCGTCGACCGCGAACACCTCTTGTCCGCGCATCAGTTCGACGGCCTTCTGGAGGTTCCCTCGCGCGATATGGATCAGCGCGAGCTGGGGGTCCTTGGGCGCCGGCCCGGAATCGGGCCGACCCTTGTCGTCCCTGTTCAGCGCTTCATCCCACCGACCGGCGAGATAAAGCTCGTAGACGGCATTGCTCTCGAGGATGCCCTCGATCCAATGCTCGTTGACCATCAAACCCCGCAGCTCGGCCTGGATGGTATCCGCGATCGCCACCACCTGGTCGGTGTCGTTGCGCAATCCGTGCACATAGGTCAGGTGCATCGCGGCCATGGCCAGATCCTCGGGTTCGGCGAGGTCACGAGCGATCTTGAGTGCTGTCAGCGTCTCCTCGAGCGCCTCGTCGACCCGGCCCTCGCTGGCGGCGACCGCTCCCAGCATCGCCCGAGCCTGACCGATCGTCCGGGTGTCGCAGGCTCGGGTTGCGTGTCCTAGCGCCGCCTGGGCTGCCTCGGCGGTCTCCGCCGTGTGCGCGTAGCCATGCAGCATCATCCCGTGCGAGATGGAGACCTGGCCGAGCAGTCGATCGTCTCCAGCTGGCACCAGACGGCGTGCTCGCTCGAGGTCCGCCATCGCACCGGCGAGGTCATCGCCGTGTGCGCGCAGCCTGCCACGCATCAGCAAGGCCTCGAGCGTGCCCACCTCGGTGTCTCGCTCAGTCACAGCCGTCTCGAGCAAGGCGAGAGCCTCGACATGCCGGCCGGCGCCGCTCAGCAGTGAGGCTGCCCGCTCGGCGAGCACGAGGCGCTGCGGCATCCCGGCATCGGCCAGATCCGGCAGCCGCCACAACGACGACGCAACGGAGAACCAGTGGCCGGCTTCCGCGAACGCGTACTCCTTCTCCGCGGCACGGGCCGCCATCAGAGCCCAACTGAACGCCGCGTCTCGCTCGCTCGCGCGGTGATACTGCTCGGCGACCTCGGCGATCTCCGATGCGGTGCTGTCGTCGCCAACGCGGTCCGCCAGATGCTTCGCGAGTCGCCCATGCAGGTCGCGACGTTCCGAAGACAGCAACTGGTCGTAAGCGACCTCGGCGATCACAGGGTGCCGCGCGGTGCAGCCGACCTCCGAGTCGCGGATCACCAGGCCGGATTCACAGGCCTCGCGGACGGCGTCCGCGGCAGAGTCAGCCGCCGCCAGCAGGTCATCGTCATCGAGAGTGCGAGCCAATGAGCCAGTGGCCGCAACGACTGCGCGGGCCGTCGGCCTGAGTCCCTGCAGACGCGCGAGCAGCAGCTGACGCAACGAAGCCGGGACCGTCAGGTCACCGCGGACGAGTTCGACATTCAGGTATGGGTTGCCCGCGCTGCGCCCGTAAACGGTAGCGACCGTCTCCGCCGTACAGTTGGGTTGGAGACCGTGCAATTGCTGCGACGTCTCCTGCTCGGTCAGCCGGCGAAGAGGCAGATCGACGAACCCCGGGGTTCGAAGCATCTCCCCCAGCCAGGTCAGGCGGTCGTGATCGACAGTCTCGTCGCGCCAGGTCAGCAGGACCAGCAATCGTCGATTGGGCAGGTTACGCGTCAAATGGGCAAGGAAGTCGAGTGTGGACCAATCCGCCCAGTGCACGTCGTCGACCAGCAGAACCGTGCCCTGTGCCGCGTCGCCGTCGAGCACGCCGGCGAGCATTTGCATTGACCACGCCCGGGCCGCCGCAGCCGACGAGAACTGACCGGATTCTGCGGATCGGCTCAGCGCCGCCGTGACTGTGGCGCCGAGGCCGCTGTAGGCGGTCGCACCGGACATCGGCGCGCACGCGCCGCGAAACATCCGCACACCGCTGCCAGACTGCTCGTCCAGAACTGATCGGACGAGCAGTGTCTTGCCGATGCCCGCCTCGCCCCGAACCACCACGGCCGCTGAGCGCTCCGGCAGATCCGCGATCAGTCCTCGCAGTACCGCAGCCTCGCCCCCACGTCCGACCATCAAGTCGGCCATACGCCATCATGCCCCGCGATCGTCGTGTGGCCATAGAGGTCCTACCCCCTGCAGTCGCACCACATGCCCTCCGGCGTACCTCGCAGTCGCGACATCACCACGCAGAGCAGCCGTACTCGGCACACAGGACCGCATTTGAAGCACAGCCGCTCCAAATGGCAGCGGCATAAGGCGAACGACAGCCGAACTGTGCGCGAGTGCCCGATGTCGGCAGCCTCCCTATCTCGGACAGTCATTGGCAGGTCCAACTAACGGAGGAGTCAAGTCCAATGACCATCAAGACCATCACCAGAATCGCCGCCATCGCTGCAACGATCGGCATCGCCGGCCTCCCGCTGGCCATCACCGCACCGGCCGGCGCAATCACCAAACCTGAACCCGCCGCGAACGCCGACCCACCATCGATCCGCCCCGAAGACAACAGCTTCAATCTGGACCTGGCGCAGATCGGCGCCGGAACACTCGGCGGGATCGCCGTCACCGGAGCAGGCCTCGCCGCAGTCACTCGGCTGCGCCGGAAAGTCACTCAGTAACCCGACCAGGAAGACTCGAACCGCGCTGAGAGCTGGGCACACACCTAACCTCGGCCGCCTACCTTGGGG
>CAWGHT010000012.1:0-380034 GCA_963822475.1 uncultured Actinomycetota bacterium | reverse complement strand
CCACCAACCCGGACGACTGGGCCCGGATCTCCGGCAAGAAGGGCGAGCGGATCGTCTACATCCGTACCCTCATCTCCGGCAAGCAAGGCACCGAGCCAGGCCGCTCCATCGACACCGCAACCAACACAGGTCAGTACCTGTAACACCGCCGTACCTGACCGCCCCCGGACATCGCGTCCGGGGGCGGTCTTGTTGCGTGGTGGGGTAGGTCTAACACCCGGTGCGATCGGGGGGTTTCCCTGATTGGTACGGCGGTTTTGCGGGCCTACCGTGCTGGTATGGCGACGGACGAGGTGCGGAAGGACCTGCGGGCTGCGGTGGCGGCGCGGCAGGAGCTGGGACCGGAGTACGAGGCTGAGATCATCGACGGCTTCCTGGAGAAGCTCGACGCACGTGACCGGCACCGCGGCGCCGGTCTGCTGCCCGAGCCCGCGCCGCGGCGGCACCCGAGCCGCGAGACCGACCCGGGCGGGCTCGCGCTGGCGATCGTGTCGATCGTCGCGGCGATCCCGATCACCGCGATCGCAGCCGGCATGATCGGCCCCTTCGGCGTCGTCATCTGCTGGGCAGGCCTCGTCGCGATCAACTTCGCCCGGACGATGGCCCGCCGCCGCTGACCAGTGCTACTTCAGCTCGATCGGGATCGGTCGACCCTGGGCGTCGTACGCCCGCACCTGCTGCTGCAGGCTGCTGGCGCTGAGCACCTTGTTCGCCCGGTTGTCCGTGTAGGCGTAGCCGCTGTCGACGTAACCTCGTTGCCAGGGACCCACGGTGCCGTTCGAGACGTAGCGGGATTCGACCCGCGCGATCTCCGGGCGGGCCCGGTAGAGCATCCAGATCCGGGACTCCGGCTTCGGCTCCGCAATCGAGGAAATGCCTCCGAACAGGCCCGCGAGGCCTTGTTTCTGCGTCGGCAGGTCGGTCCACCTCGACAGATCCATCTGCCACCCGCCGCCTCCGGAGGGGGCGAGGCAGGATGCGACGCCTGAGGCTCCAGCGCCCTTGACGATCACGAGGATGTCGGTGGCCTTCGACGTCTTACCCGGCACCCTCCGCGCCCAGACGACGGTGAGCGGCTGCTTGATCTTGCCGTGCGTGCGACGCTCGCACGACTTCGCGAAGGCGGCGGTCGCCTCGGCGTCGGTCACGGCTTCGAGACCGCTCCGGGTCGGCGTTGCCGCCGTCGCTGGGTCGGCGACCGCGGGGCCGTCGGACGGACGGTTGCTGACGATGAGCGTGCCGGCCACAACGGCCGCCACGGCCGCGACACTGACCGCCGGAGCGATCCAGCGCCGGGAGGGGTGGGGGCCGGTCGGGCGCGACTTGTCCATGACCCGGTTGCGAAGCTGCGCGCGCCGCGCCGGGTCCAGCGGAGGAACGCGCGGCGGTTCGAGTTCGGTGTTCATGAGAGCTCCTCGTTGAGGGCGACCCGGGTGAGCAGGTCGGGGAAACGGCGACGGGTGCGATGCAGCCGGGCCTTGACGGTGCCGATCGGTACGCCGAGGGCTTCCGCCGCCTCGGAGGTGGTCAGTCCGGACCAGACGACGAGCTCGAGCGTCTCGCGTTCGTGCCGGGGGAGTTTCGCCACGGCGCGACGGATCGCCGACATCCGGAGCTCGTCGTCCAGGCGGCGGGCGACGTCCGGCGCATGGTCGTCATCGGGTGCGGGACCGGGCAGCCGATCGACGAGGTTCCGCAAGCGGTTTGCCGTCCGGGCCAGCGTCCGGCACTCGTTGCCGGCTACAACGAGCAGCCAGCCGCGAGCGGTCGGTCCGGTCAGCGGCCCCGGTGGATTGCGCTCGAACCGCCGCCAGGTGCTCAGGAACGTTGCCTGGACCACGTCGTCGGCGGTGCTCCAGGAGGCGGTCCGCCGGAACGCGAACGCCCGTACTTCGTCGGCGTACCGGTCGAAGAGCTCGCCGAGGGCGAAATGGTCCCCAGCGCGCAACCGCTCCCACAGCTCCTGGTCGGAGCCGTCGACGTGCGCCGGATCGCGCGCTGAACCGGCGCCTACGGATCCCATCGACGGGTCCCTGTCGTCAGTCAGGATGATCTTCACATCAGCTAGTGACCGCTCGTCGGCGCAGTGGTTGCATCACAGCGCGGCGGCGATCTCGGCCAGTCCGGTCTCGACGTCCTCGGGCAGGTTGAGGAGCAGGCCGCGGTGGACGCCGTACCAGGGGGAGAGGCGTGCCCAGTCCCTGGAGCGTTCGACCAGGTCAGGGGTGGGTTGGTAGACCTCGAGCACCCCGGCTGCCACGGACTCAGGTGCGCCGTTGAGGGGCCAGCAGAGGTCGAGGGCGGGGTCGCCGATGACGGCGTCCGTCCAGTCGATGATTCCGGTGATCTGTCCGTCGGTCATCAGGATGTGGTCCGGGCCGAGGTCGCAGTGAATCAAGGCGGTTCTGACGTTCGCTACGCGGTCCAGCAGCTCGGTCGCCGCGGTCCGGACCTCTGCCGGGAGCATCGGCACGATCTGGACGCGGCACTCGCCCAGAAAGGCGGTCTTCTCGGCTGTAGCGGTCGCTGCGTCCAATGCGCCGTACGCCACGGCCTCTGCAGTGTCGACCGCATGCAACGCCTTCAGGAAGGCACCCAGCGCCCGGCCTGTCTCGATGCCGCCGTCCGTGAACGGTTCGCCGGGGAGCAAGAGGTGGCGTACGCCGTCCGTTGTCAGCTCAGGCACCGGGACCGGCAGGGGGAGTTGCGGCGCGAGCCAGGGGAGGAGCGTGGCCTCGGCGAGCAGCCGCGGGCGGACCTCCGGGCGACGCGGTGCCCGGTGGATCCACGGCCCGTCGATCCAGGCGTGGCTGTCCCAGCCTTCGAGGATCGTCATACCAAGCTCCGGACGTACGGCCCGAGCACCGCCAGCGTGTCCGGCATGAACGACCATTCGTCGAACTTGGCCACGAGCTCGGCCGGCGACATCCACGCGCCCCACGCGACCTCTTCCGGCTGGTGGCGCACCGGACCGTCCCAGACACACGTGTACAGGTACGCGTGGTACCGCGTGTTCTCGTCGGCGTAGTCGTCCTCCGGCAACCGCGTCAGCTCCACACCGGCGATCCCGAGCTCTTCGTCCAGCTCCCGTACGACGGCATGGAACGGGTCCTCACCGGCCGCGACGACCCCACCGGCGGCGAAGTCGTACCGGCTCGGGTACACGTCCTTGGTCGGCGTACGCCGATGCACATAGATCTCACCGGCCGAGTTCAGAACAACGACACCCGTCGCCGAATGACGCAGGTTGTCGCGCCGCATCACAGACCGTGGCATCGCCCCGGTGACACGGTTGTCCTCGTCCAGAATCGCCACCATCTCATCCACACGGGCAGTTTCACAGATAACCCTGTGGACACAGCAAGCCCTTTAGTCGTCGGTACCGCGTAGGCTCGGCTGCATGAGTGTTCGGCGGATCATGGGTACCGAGACCGAGTTCGGGATCTCGGTGCCGGGCCAGCCCGGGGCGAACCCGATGCTGACCTCGAGCCAGGTGGTGAACGGCTACGCACAGACGCAGCCGCTCGCGCGCAAGACCCGGTGGGACTTCGACGAGGAGCACCCGCTGCGGGACGCGCGAGGCTTCGACCTCAGCCGGGAGGTGGCGGACTCCAGCCAGCTCACCGACGAGGAGACCGGCCTGGCGAACGTGATCCTCACCAACGGCGCCCGGCTGTACGTCGACCACGCCCACCCGGAGTACTCCGCGCCCGAGACCACGAACCCGCGCGACGCGGTGGTGTGGGACAAGGCCGGCGAGCTGGTGATCATGGAGGGCGCGCGGCAGGCCCGTTTGATTCCCGGTGCGCCGCAGCTGAACCTCTACAAGAACAACACCGACAACAAGGGCGCGTCGTACGGTTCGCACGAGAACTACCTGATGCGCCGGTCGACGCCGTTCGCGTCGATCGTGCGGCACCTGACGCCGTTCTTCGTGAGCCGTCAGGTGGTCACCGGCGCAGGCCGGGTCGGGATCGGCCAGGACGGCGCGGCGCACGGTTTCCAGATCAGCCAGCGGGCCGACTACTTCGAGGTCGAGGTCGGCCTGGAGACGACGCTGAAGCGGCCGATCATCAACACCCGCGACGAGCCGCACGCGAACCCGGACCGCTACCGCCGGCTGCACGTGATCATCGGCGACGCGAACCTGTCCGAGATCTCGACGTACCTGAAGGTCGGGACGACCTCGCTGGTGCTGGCGATGATCGAGGACGGCTGGCTCACCGACGACCTCGGCGTCGACCGGCCGGTGACCGCGCTGCACGAGGTCAGCCACGACCCGTCCTGCACACACCTGCTGACGCTCAAGGACGGCCGCAAGATCACCGCCGTCCAGCTGCAGACGGAGTACCTGGAGCAGGCCCGCAAGTACGTCGAGGACAAGTACGGCGACGACGCGGACCGGCAGACCAAGGACGTGCTGCACCGCTGGGAGCAGGTGCTCGACCAGCTCGCCATCGACCCGATGAAACTGTCCGACCAGCTCGACTGGGTCGCGAAGTACAAACTGCTGCAGTCGTACCGAGACCGCGACGCGCTGGAGTGGGACGACTCGAAGCTGCACCTGGTCGACCTGCAGTACGCCGATCTGCGCCCGGACAAGGGTCTGTATTACAAGTTGGTGAAGTCCGGCCGGATGCAGCGGATCGTCACCGACGAGGAGATCCGGATGGCCGTCGCGCACCCGCCGACCGACACCCGGGCGTACTTCCGCGGTCGCTGCATGCAGCAGTACGCGCCGCAGGTCGCGGCCGCCTCCTGGGACTCGGTGATCTTCGATCTGCCGGGCAAGGAGTCGCTCCAGCGGATCCCGACCCTCGACCCGCTGCGAGGCACGAAAGCGCATGTCGGGGCACTTCTTGACCAATGCGACACCGCAAGTGACCTGGTTCGCACCATTACTGGGGGCGCCGCCGGGTAGGGTCGCTAGTGAGGGTCGGTTGGGCGGCCCTCCCAGCGGTTCTAGGAGGTGTGCCATGGCGAAGGACGGCGGTCAGCAGCACAAGCAGCCGAAGCGTTCGTCGACCGAGGAAGAGGTCGAGCAGGTCGAGGCGTCGGAGGACGTCCAGGAGCGGAAAGAGCGGCTCGACGAGGACGTCGACTCGATCCTGGACGAGATCGACGAGGTCCTCGAGGAGAACGCCGAGGAGTTCGTCCGCGGATTCGTGCAAAAGGGTGGGGAGTGAACCGCTCGATGACATCTGATGCCTCCGGCCGGCTGCCGGAAGCCTTCCTGACCCCAGGCGGCTCGTCGTTCATGGACTTCCTGGCCGGGCACGCGCCCGACCTGTTGCCCGGACGACGGTCCCTGGGGCAGGGTGACCTGTCCAGCGAAGTCCCGCACGGTACGACGATCGTCGCGGCCACCTTCCCCGGTGGCGTGATCATGGCCGGCGACCGGCGGGCCACGATGGGCAACATCATCGCCCAGCGTGACATCGAGAAGGTGTTCCCCGCCGACGAGTACTCGGCGGTCGCGTTCGCCGGCTCGGCCGGCTTCGGGATCGAGATGGTCCGGTTGTTCCAGGTCGAGCTGGAGCACTACGAGAAGCTCGAGGGCGCCACCCTCAGCCTCGACGGCAAGGCCAACCGGCTCAGCGCGCTGATCCGCGGCAACCTGCCGATGGCGATGCAGGGCCTCACCGTGGTGCCGCTGTTCGCGGGCTACGACCCGGACATCAAGGGCGGCCGGATCTTCTCCTACGACCCGACCGGCGGTCGGTACGAGGAGACGCACTTCTACAGCGTCGGTTCGGGCTCGCTGTTCGCCCGCGGCGCGCTGAAGAAGCTGTACCGCGAGGACCTGTCCGAGACCGACTGCGCGACGGTGGCGATCCAGTCGCTGATCGACGCGGCCGACGACGACTCGGCGACCGGTGGCCCGGACATGCTGCGCCGGATCTTCCCGGTGATCGGCGTGGTCACCGCGGACGGGTACCGGCGGCTGCCGGAGGACGAGGTGGCGGCGCTCGTCGACGCGGCCTGGGCCCAGCGGCACGAGCGTCCGGACGGCCCGGCCGCGGGCTCCCTGACCTGACCATCCCCTTGATCCTGCCGATCGACTGATTAGAGGACGACACCTTCGATGAGCGTTCCGTTCTACGTCTCGCCCGAGCAGCTGATGCGGGACCGGGCCGACTTCGCCCGCAAGGGCATCGCCAAGGGCCGCAGCGCGATCGCGCTGCAGTACGCCGACGGCATCCTGTTCGTGGCGGAGAACCGCTCGCCCGCCGCTGCACAAGGTGGCCGAGATCTACGACCGGATGGCGTTCGCCGCCGTCGGCCGGTACAACGAGTTCGAGAACCTGCGGATCGCCGGCGTCCGGCTCGCCGACATGCGCGGGTACTCCTACGACCGGCGCGACGTCACCGGCCGGGCGCTGGCCAACGCGTATGCGCAGACCCTCGGCGCGATCTTCTCCTCCGGCGGCGAGAAGCCGCTCGAGGTCGAGATCCTGGTCGCCGAGATCGGCGCCGGCGTGGCCGACGACCAGATCTACCGGCTCACCTACGACGGCTCGATCGCGGACGTCCGCGGGTACGCCGTGATGGGCGGCGCCGCGGACACGGTCGCGGAGTACATCGGCGAGCACTACACCGAGGGCATCTCGCTGTCGGGCGCGCTCCGGCTGGCGGTGGACGCGCTCGGCCACGACGGCACCGAGGTCCGGGAGCTCACCTCGGACCAGCTCGAGGTCGCCGTCCTGGACCGGACCCGGACCCAGGTGCGCAAGTTCAAGCGGATCTCCGAGGAGTCGCTGGCCGGCATCCTGAGCGAGTCCAGCCCGGCGGTGGACGAGAAGTCGGACGCGGGTGACTCCAGCGACAGCGACTCCGGTGAGTCGTCCGCGGGTGACACCCCGGTTGCTCCGCCGGCCGACGACGCACCGATCGCGCCGCCGGAGGATCCCGACGTCGACCGTCCGCTGTGACGGACCAGCTCGAGAACTCAGCCGCCACCGACGAGGTGGCGGCTGAGCCGTCTCGGCCCGCTGACCCGGCGCCGTGGGAGCTGCTGGGGGAGGAGCAGGGTTTCCACCGGTTCCTGACCGTGAACCTCCGGCGGTACCGGATGCCGAACGGGCGCGAGGTCGACTGGGACGTGTTCGGCCCGAAGTCCGCGGCCGGGATCACGTCCGGTGTCGCCGTACTGCCGTTGACGCCCGAGGGACGAATCGTGACGGTCCGGATGTTCCGGGCGGGCCCGGACAAGGTGGTCACGAACCTGCCTGGTGGTCTCGTCGAGCCGGACGAGGATCCAGCAGTCGCCGGGGCACGCGAACTCGAAGAAGAGACCGGCTACCTGTGCGAGTCGATCGACATCGTCGGCTGGCAGTGGGCGTCGGCGTCGTCGACGTACCGGAAGTACGTCGCGATCGCGCGTGGCTGCCGTCCGGACGGGAAACAGCAACTGGACGAGACCGAGGACTGTGTCCCGGTGGAGCTGTCCCTGGATGCGTTCCGTGCCGAGTTGCGCACACCCGGTGCGATGACGGGAATCGATGCCGCCTATCTCGCGTTGGACCACGCAGGCTTGCTCTAGCAATCTGTGGAGGATCGATATGAGCGACTGGAACACGAACATCATCGCGGAGTTCCGGGAGAACGCGGGCACGGTCGGTGGCCAGTTCGAGGGCGCACCGATGGTCCTGCTGCACCACTTCGGCCGCCGGAGCGGGCAGGAGTACGTCGCTCCGACGATGTACCTCGCCGACGACGCGGACCCGGACCTGATCTACGTCTTCGCGAGCAAGGGCGGCGCCCCCACCAACCCGGAGTGGTACCGCAACCTCACCGCCGCCGGCAAGGGCACGGTCGAACGTGGGACCGAGACCTATCAAGTGATCGTCAAGGAAGTGACCGGCGCCGACCGCGACCGGATCTACGCCGAGCAGGCCCGGCGGTATCCGGGCTTCGCCGACTACGAGCGCCGTACGGCCGGTGTCCGCACCATCCCCGTGCTCGAGCTCAAGCGCGCGTAAGAATAGGTATCCTGACAGCGGACCGCGACTGGCGCTGAGGTGGACGACCACCGGGGAACGGTCTGCCATCCGGCTTCGCCGCGCGCCTGGGCACACTGCTACCGCAGAGGAGTGCGCAGATGAGCGCAGAACTGATGATCGGGACCGACCTCGCCGCCGACATGGTCGCCAAGGCCGCCGAACGAGCGCGGGTCCTGCAGGAGCAGTACGGCGTGCAGCCGTGTCTGGCGACCGTGCTGGTCGGTGACGACCCGGCGTCGGCGACGTACGTGCGGATGAAGCAGAACCGCTCGAAGAAGGCCGGGATCGCGTCGCTGAGCGTCGTACTGCCGGCCGAGACGACCACCGACGAACTGGTCGCGGAGATCACGAAGCTCTCCGACGACCCGGCCGTGCACGGGATCCTGCTGCAGCACCCGGTGCCGGCGCAGATCGACGAGCGGGCCGCGTTCGAGGCGATCGACCCGGCGAAGGACGTCGACGGCGTCACGATGCGGTCGTTCGCGGCGATGGCCTTCGGGGATCCTGGGTTCCGCTCCGCCACCCCCGGCGGGATCATGCGGCTGCTGGCGGCGTACGACGTACCGCTCGAAGGGGCGCACGCGGTGGTGATCGGCCGCAGCCCGATCCTCGGCAAGCCGGCCGGTATGTTGCTGCTGGCATCGAACGCCACCGTCACGTACGCGCACTCGCGGACGCGGGACCTGCCCGAGCTGGTCCGGACGGCGGATGTCGTGATCGCCGCCGTTGGTAAGGCGAACTTCGTCCGCGGCGACTGGCTGAAGCCGGGCGCGGTCGTGGTCGACGCCGGGTACAACGAGGGCAACGTCGGGGACGTGCACTTCGCGGAGGCGTCCGAGGTGGCCCGGCTGATCACGCCGGTTCCGGGCGGGGTCGGGCCGATGACGATCGCGCTGCTGCTCGAGCAGACGGTCGACGCCGCTGAGACGGCTGTCCACTCTTTGACTACGCTGGCCTAGGGTTGGTGGACAAGATCTAAGGAGGCGGACGTGGCGGTACGGGCGATCCGGGGTGCCACCCAGCTGGACGTGGACGAGCGCGAGCACCTGCTCGAGCGGTCCGCGGAGCTGGTGAAGGCGGTCCTGGAGGCGAACGATCTGGAGAACGAGGACCTGATCAGCATCCTGTTCACCGTCACGTCGGACCTGCGTTCGGAGTTTCCCGCTGTCGCGGGCCGGCAGATCGGGCTGACCGACGTACCGCTGATGTGCATGCAGGAGATCCCGGTGCCGCACGCGCTGCCGCGGGTGGTGCGGCTGATGGTGCACACCGAGACGTCGCGGTCCCGGGACAAGATCCAGCACGTGTACCTGCACGGAGCGGTCGCGCTCCGCCCGGATCTGACCGGCGCCCAATGAGAGCCGCACAGTGAGCGAGTTGCGTGGTCCGGTTCGGATCGTCGGCACCGGATTGATCGGTACGTCGATCGGCCTGGCGCTGGTGCGGCTCGGTGTGGTCGTGGAGCTCGTCGACGGGAGCCCGGACAACGCGCTGATGGCCGAGCGGATCGGTGCCGGCTCGCGGCTGGTCGAGATCGAGCCGCAGTTGGTGGTGGTGGCCGTACCGCCGGATCATGTCGGCGCCGTGGTGGCCGAGCAACTCGCACAAACCAACGCCATCGTCACAGACGCGGCCAGTGTGAAGTCGAAGCCGCTCGCCGATGCGCGCCGCCTGACCGATGACGTCAGCCGGTACGTCGGCAGTCACCCGATGGCCGGCTCCGAGCGCAACGGCCCACTCGCTGCGCGCGCGGACCTGTTCGACGGCGCGACCTGGGCGATCACCCCGCACGCGACGAGCGCTCCGGAAGCGGTCGATCTCGTACGGCGGCTCGCCGAGGCCTGCGGCGCACGGACGGTGGAGCTGTCGGTGGAGGACCACGACCTCGGTGTCGCCCGGGTGTCGCACCTTCCGCACCTGATGTCGGCGCTCGCTGCGGGCACGTTGGCGGACGCGCCATCGTCCCATCTCGAACTGTCCGGGCAGGGTGTCCGCGACGTGACTCGGATCGCGGCCGGCGACCCGCGGCTGTGGACCCAGATCGTGTCCGCGAACTCGACCGCGCTCACCGGCCTGCTGGAGCAGATCCGCGGCGAGCTCGACCGGCTGCTCGTTGCCCTCGGCAAGGAAGAGGCGGGCGAGGAACTGACCGCGATCCTCGGCCAGGGCGTGTCCGGCGCGGTTCGCGTCCCGGGCAAGCACGGTACGCCGCACATCGACCTGGTCACGGTCCTCGTCACGATCCCGGACCGCCCCGGCCAGCTGGCCCGCCTGTTCGCCGACGCGGCCGAGTCCGGCGCCAACGTCGAAGACCTCCGTATCGACCACAGCCCCGGCCGCCCGGCCGGTGAGGTCGAGCTGGCCGTCAAACCCGCCTCGGTGGACCAACTGGTCGACGTACTGACAGACCGAGGGTGGGTAGTCCACCGCTGAGCTGTCCCCGGGCGAAGGTAATCTTCGGGGCATGATCATCGCTGTTGACGGGCCGAGCGGCTCCGGTAAGTCGAGCACCGCGCGTGGAGTGGCCACCCGTCTCGGTCTGCGGTACCTGGACACGGGTGCGACGTACCGTGCGGTGACCTGGTCGGCCGTCGATCGCGGGCTGGACCTGGACGACACGGCGGTGGTCGCGCAGCGTGCGCGGGAGCTCGTGCTGGAGATCAGCACCGACCCCGGCAACCAGTTCGTGATCGCCGACGGGACCGATATCACGGCCGCGATCCGGGAGCCGCGGATCAGCGAGGTGGTGTCGAAGATCGCCACCAACCTGGACGTCCGCAAGGAGCTGGTCCGGCGCCAGCGGGAGATCATCGACGATGCGCAGCCGGGCGGCGGCATCGTGGTCGAGGGCCGCGACATCGCCACCGTGGTCGCCACCGACGCCGAGCTCAAGGTGCACCTGACCGCCGACCAGGACGCCCGGTTGTCCCGGCGCGCCGCCGAGCTCGGGTCCGGTTCGGTGACGGCCGAGCAGCTCCGGGACCAGATCGTCCGCCGCGACGCCGACGACGCCACCGTTTCGCAGTTCCTGGTCGCCTCCGACGGCGCGGTCACCGTCGACTCCACGCATCTGAGCCTGGAGGAGGTCGTCGACGTGATCAGCCGGCTCGCCAAGGAGACCGTCCCTCAAGGCCGTGATCTATGACGGCTGAAGTCACCGGGCACAAGGACCTGCCCCGGACTGACGATCTGCCCGCACTGCCTTACCGGATCGGGCTGCCGTTGCGGAGGGTTGCCAGGCAGTACTTCCGCCGCAAGTACAACCTGACCATCCACCACGAGGACCGGTTCCCGCGGACCGGTCCGCTGCTGATGGCGCCGAACCACCTGAGCCTGCTGGACGGGCCGTTGCTCGGTGCGATCGCGCCGCGGATGCTGCACCAGCTCGGCAAGATCGAGGCGTTCGGCGGCCTCCAGGGGGCGATCCTGCGCCGCACCGGCCAGATCCCGGTCGACCGGTCGACGTACGACGTGCTCGCGATCCGGCAGTCGATCCAGGTCCTGCGGATCGGCCGGGTGCTGAACATCTACCCGGAGGGCACCCGCGGCCCGGGCGACTTCCGCCGGATCCGGACCGGGGTGGCGTACTTCGCGATGGTGACCGGCGCCCCGATCCTGCCCGTCGCGCTGATCGGGACGCGGCTGCCAGGGGGTGACATAGAGGGCTTTCCACCGGCCGGGAGCCGCATCGACGTGGTGTACGGCGAGCCTTTCTCCGTCGAGCGCGTACCCTTTCCCAGGAGACACTCCGACGTACAGGCGGTCGCCGACCGGATCGGCGACGTGCTGCGCGCCCATGTGAAGGCGGCCGTCGACGAAACCGGCCACCCGCTTCCGGGCTGGCGAGACCAGAAGGACCCTGATGACTGACCTGCCCACCGAAGCACCGACGCATGACCGCGAAGACACCGGCCCGCTGCCGGTCCTCGCGATCGTCGGGCGGCCGAACGTGGGCAAGTCCACGCTGGTCAACCGCATCATCGGCCGCCGTGAGGCGGTCGTCGAGGACACCCCGGGCGTCACCCGGGACCGCGTGTCGTACGACGCCAACTGGGCCGGCCGCGAGTTCACGGTCGTCGACACCGGTGGCTGGGACCCGGACGCGGTCGGCATGGCCGCCCTGGTCGCCGCCCAGGCCGAGGTCGCGATCAACGCCGCCGACGCGGTGCTGTTCGTGGTCGACGCCGTGGTCGGCATCACGGACGCCGACGAGGCGGTCGTCCGGGTGCTGCGGAAGTCCGGCAAGCCCGTCGTACTGGCCGCGAACAAGGTCGACGACCAGCGCATCGAGTCCGAGGCGATGAACCTGTGGAGCCTCGGCATCGGTGAGCCGTACCCGGTGTCCGGGATGCACGGCCGCGGTACGGGCGACCTGCTGGACGCCGTACTCGAGGCCCTTCCGGAGGCACCGGCCGAGCGCGACGGCGAGCTCGGCGGACCGCGCCGGGTCGCGATCGTCGGCAAGCCGAACGTGGGCAAGTCCTCGCTGCTCAACAAGGTCGCCAAGGAGGACCGGGTCGTCGTCAGCGACGTCGCCGGTACGACGGTGGACCCGGTGGACGAACTGATCACGCTCGGCGGCCAGGAGTGGCGGTTCATCGACACCGCGGGCATCCGGCGCAAGGTGAAGAACGTCCAGGGGCACGAGTACTACGCGTCGCTGCGGACCAACGCCGCGATCGAGCGCGCCGAGGTCGTCGTGGTCGTCATCGACGCCTCGGAATCGCTCACGGAGCAGGACCTGCGGATCATGAACGCGGTCGAGGAAGCCGGCAAGGCGCTGGTGATCGCGTACAACAAGTGGGACCTGATGGACGAGGAGCGCCGGTACTACCTGGAGCGCGAGATCGACCGCGACCTGGTGCAGTTCCGCTGGGCGCCGCGCGTGAACATCAGCGCGCTCACCGGTTGGCACATGGACAGGCTGGTGCCTGCCATCTCGGCCGCGCTGGAGGGCTGGCAGACCCGCGTCCCGACCGGGCAGTTGAACGCCTTCCTCGGCCGCCTGGTTGCCGCGCATCCGCACCCGGTCCGCTCCGGCAAGCAGCCGAAGATCCTGTTCGGCACGCAGGCCACCACGATGCCCCCGACCTTCGCGATCTTCACCTCCGGCCAGATCGAGGCGTCGTACCAGCGCTTCATCGAACGCCGCCTCCGCGAGGACTTCGGCTTCGTCGGCAGCCCCGTCCACGTCCAGATCCGGGCCCGCCAGAAGAACAAGAAACGCTGACCGAACCCGGTCCGAACCACTGGATCAGATGATGTAAGGTAATGCTCGGTTCGTTCGTAGAACGAGTCGGCGGGCTGTGGCCTAGCTTGGTTAAGGCGCCGGTCTGGGGGACCGGAGAGCCCGAGTTCAAATCTCGGCAGCCCGACCGCATGAGAGGGGCACCGATTCTGTCGGTGCCCCTCTTTACGTTTGCCTCATGACCAACACCGAGAACCGACGTACCTGGACCGATGCTCAACTGTCCGAGGCGGTCGCGAGCAGTCCGTCGTGGCGAGCGGTCGCCCGTGCGCTGGGGTTGAAGAACACCTCCACGGGAGCGATCAGGCGCCACGCAGCGCGGCTCGAGCTGGACACGTCGCACTTCACGGGACAGCGTCGCTGGTCTGATCAGCGGCTCCGCGAGGCCGTGGCGGGCGCGAGCTGCTGGGCGGACGTGATCGTCGAACTCGGCATTGTCGACAACGGAGCAGAGCGGGTGCGGATCAAGGGTCATGCTGTCCGACTGGGCTTGGACTGCACGCATCTGAGGTCGCCGCTGGCGCAGCCGGCACCGATCGAGGTCTTCGACCAGCCGGTCCGGCCCGAGATGCTTCGATATTCGGCAGCTGCACTGGCGATGGCGTGGTTCACCTTGCGCGGATGTGCCGTTGCACTGCCAATCGAGCCTCAGGAATATGACCTGCTGGTCACGACGCCCGACGGCGTCCAGCGCGTGCAAGTGAAGTCCTGTGCAGCGCCAACCAAGCGCGGCTACTGGCATGTCGGTATCGGGCGGCGTCCGTACGTGCTCGACAAGACTGCGGGGAAGATGCCCTACGACCCTGACTCGATCGACCTGTTCTTCATCGTTCTCGGTGACGGGAGCATCTACGTCATCCCGAGCGCTGTCCTGGCGGGCCGGGTGGGCATCTCGGCGGAGAGCTACATGGCGTACCGCGTAGGTGATGCTTCGAGCTTGCTGCGGAGTGGGGCGCCAAATGATGCCGACGCCCCACGTCCGGTGTCAGCTTACGCTCGCGAGTTCCTTGGGATCCGGGGTCTCGTCGACCCGCAGGGTTTCGCCTTCGATGTCTACCCGGGGAGTAAGGCGGTCTAGCCACTTCGGGAACCACCAGGCCCGGTCGCCGAGGAGGCTGAGGATGGCGGGGACGAGGGTCATGCGGACCACGAAGGCGTCGATCAGGACGCCGATGGTGAGGCCGAAGCCGATCGCCTTGATGATCGGGTCGTCGACGAGGATGAAGCCGGCGAAGACCGACGCCATGATCAGCGCGGCGGCGGTGACGACGCGGGCGCCGTGGCCGAGGCCCTGCGACGGTCGCGTCGTTCGCGTGCCGACCGTGCACGAACTCCTCCCGTACCCGGGACACGATGAACACCTCGTAGTCCATCGCCAGCCCGAACAGCATGCCCATCATGATGATCGGCAGGAAGCTGACCAGCGGGCCCGGGGAGTCGACCCCGAACAGGCTCGCCAGATGCCCTTCCTGGAACACCGCGACCGTGATCCCGAACGTCGCCCCGATCGTCAGCACGAACCCGAGCGTCGCCTTCAACGGCACCAGCACCGACCGGAACGCCAGCAGCAACAGCAGGAACGACAGCCCGATCACGACGAACAGGTACGTCGGCAGCGCGTCGGACAGCTTGTTCGACACGTCGACCCCGACCGCCGTGTTGCCGGTCACCGAGATACTCGCGTCGCCGGTGGCGAGCGGCTGCACCGCGGACCGCAGATCCTTCACCAGATCAGCGGTTTCCTCGCTGGCCGGCCCGCTCTTCGGGATCACCTGCAGCAAGCGCGTCGTACCGTCCTGACTCGCCGCGGCCGGCTGCGCCGCGACCACATCCGGCAGACCCTGTGCCTTGCCCAGCACCTGCTGCACCAGCGCGTTGGAGGTCGCCGCGTCGTTGCTCTTCACAACAACCACGAGCGGCCCGTTGGCGCCCGGCCCGAAGGCCGCGGCCGTCAGGTCGTACGCGACCCGCTGGTTGCGTCCCGGCCGCCGCCGACGCTCCGTCCGGCAGCGCGAGTTGCATGTCCTTCGCCGGGATCGCGAGCAAGCCCAACCCGATGATGCCGACAGCAACGATCGGCACTCGTAGGCGTGTCACCAGCCGACCCCAGCGGAAACCGAAGCCTTCGACACGGCGCTGCCGCAGCCGGCGCCTTGCGCAGCTTCCGCGGCAGCACCCGGTTGCCCACGAACCCGAGCAGTGCCGGCAGCAACGTCAACGCCACCAGTACGGCGGTCAGCACGGTCGCCGCCGCGGCCAGGCCCATCGCGGTCAGGAACGGTACGCCGACCACGGACAACCCGGCGAGCGCGATCACCACGGTCGCGCCGGCGAACAACACCGCCGACCCGGCGGTCGCGGTCGCTCGCGCGACGGACTCCTCCGGATCCATGCCCTCGCCCAGCTGCGCCCGATGCCGCGAACTGATGAACAGCGAGTAGTCGATGCCGACCGCGAGCCCGAGCATCAGCGCCAGGATCGGCGCGGTCGACGACACATCGGTGAACGCGGTCACGATGAACAACCCGGCCATCCCGGCCAGTACGCCGAGCAGCGCGGTCACCAGCGTCATCCCGGCCGCCACGAGCGACCCGAACGTGACGACCAGTACGACGGCCGCGACCGCGACACCGAGCACCTCGGTCGCGCCGATCTCCGGTACGCCGGCCTTGATCTGCCCGCCCGGTACCACCTGGAGATCACCCGAGCTGAGTCCGCTCAGTCCGTCGTACCCGTCGCTGCTCTCGTGCGACAGTTCGTCGGCCGGCTTGTCGAACTGGACGCTGATCAATCCCGTCGTACCGTCCGGGCTGATCGCCTTGCTGGTGAACGGGTCGATCGCCGCGATCACCTCGGGCACCTTCGTGACCTTGGCGACGGTGGCGCCGACGGCGGCCTTCACGGTCGGGTCGGCGAGCGTCTTGCCGTCCGGCGCCTTCACGACGACCGTGGCGGACGCGCCGCTGGCGGCGGGCAGTTCCTGCTTGAGTGCGTCGAGTGCGCGCTGCGACTCGGTGCCCGGGATCGAGAACGTGTTCGCCGTCTTGCCGCCGAGCGTGAGCGCACCGACACCGAGGACGACGAGGAACAGCGCCCACAGTGCGGCGACCAGGCGCCTGCGCTGGTAGGAGAACCGGCCGAGCCGGTACAGCAGATTGGCCATCGTGAAGAGCGTCCGTTCAGATCGGTACGGCGTACGGGCAGAAGTGATCGCCCCGTGGCGGCGGGGGAGTCGGGTTGGTGCTCAGGCGCGGCGGAGGATTCTCCGCAGGGCGATGTCGCAGAGTTTTCGCAGGTCGTCGTCGGTGCGTTCTTGCGCGTGCCGGCACTCGCCGAGGAGGCCGTTGATGGCGAACTTCGCCAGGTCCCGCTCGAGTGGATCGTCGGAGCCGGCCAGGTAGTCCGAGAGTTGCAGGCCGTCGGCGACCAGTTGCGCGACCTCGGGCATCTGCTCGATCACCGGGAGGATGTCCTGGAGTACGTCGACGACGCCGCGATGGACGACGGCGAGGTCGATGAAGCTCTGGATGGCGAGCTCCTGTGCGTCGGCCCGGGACAGCTCGGCGGCGGCCTTGACGAGCACGGCGACGTCGGCGGCGGCGGGCTCGAGGACGGCGGCGAGCACGGCGGGCTTGCCGCTGAAGTGGTACAGCACGGTCGCCTTGGAGCAGCCGGCCGCGGTCGCGATGTCCTGCAGTGACGTCGCGTTGTAGCCACCGGCCTGGAACAGGTCCATCGCCTGACGCACGATCTCGCGCCTGGTCCGCTCCCGCGCCGGGGTGGTAACTGCCATGTCATGCATCATGCCTGACCGATCGGCCAGTTTTCAACCGATCGGTCAGTTTTGTGGTCCGGTTCACCTGGTTGCGCTCGGTGTAATGATGTAATTCAGGAGGCGAGAGCGATGGCTGACGAGATTGCCGGGGACGATGTACTGGATGCTTACTCCCGTGTGGTCTCGGGCGTGGCCGCACACCTGATCCCGCGGGTCGCGAGCCTGCGGATCCACAGCCGGCGCGGCGACTCGTCCGGCTCCGCCGTCGTCCTGACCGGCGACGGGCATCTGCTCACGAACGCGCACGTGGTCGGCGACGGCGTCGAGGCATCGGCCGAATTCGCGGACGGTACGACGGCGCAGGCCCAGGTGGTGGGCGTGGACCGGTTGTCGGATCTCGCCGTACTGCGGGCCGACCGGGAGATTCCTGATCCGCCCGAGTACGGAGACGCGGACCTGCTGAAGGTCGGGAACCTGGTGGTTGCGGTCGGCAATCCGCTCGGTCTGGCCGGGAGCGTGACCGCCGGCGTGGTGAGTGCGCTGGGTCGTTCGTTGCCGGTGCGCAGCGGCTCAGCTCAGCGCATCATCGAGGACGTGATCCAGACCGATGCCGCGCTCAACCCGGGCAACTCCGGCGGAGCGCTTGCCGACGGCAACGGGCGGGTGATCGGGATCAACACCGCAGTCGCCGGGATCGGGCTGGGGCTGGCGGTGCCGGTCAACCAGACCACGCGCCGGATCATCGACTCGCTGCTGCAGGACGGTCGCGTACGGCGCGGGTACCTCGGGCTGGTGACCAAGCCGGCGCCGCTGCAGCCCGCGCTCGTGGAACGGTTCGATCAGCGCTCGGCTCTGCGGGTCGTCGAGGTCATCCCGGCCAGTCCCGCGGCGGCAGCGGGTCTGCGGCAGGGCGATCTCGTTCTGGCCGTGAACGGCGTACAGCTTCGGGATGCGCAGTCGTTGCAGCGTCAGTTGTTCGAGGACGCGATCGCGCGCCGTACCGAGATCACGGCGATCCGGAACAACGCGCTGGTGGATGTGATCGCGTATCCGGCCGAACTCAGCGACTGAGTTCGGCGCGGAGCAGGACGCAGGTGCCCGGTTTGAGGGGCGCGTTCGGGAAGGTGAAGTCGCGGGTGACCTCGCTGAACCCGAAGCGGCGGGTGAGGTCGAGGATGGGGCCGTTGGAGAGATTGACGAAGGTGTAGATCTCGTCGGCGCGTTCGGTGGTCCAGCGGATGCGGTCCTGTGTGAGGAGGTCGCCGATGCCGTGGCGGCGCCACTCGTTCGAGACGATCAGACCGATCAGGTAGTACCCGTCCGGGGCCGTCGTCGGCGGGTCGGCGGGGGAGATCTGGTGCCGGATCACTGCGCCGTACCCGACGACTTCACCGTTGATCTCCGCGACGGCGGTGTAGCGGTCGGGGTTCTGGAGGTCGGCTTGGAGCTTGCCGCGGCGCTCGTCGACCGGCCCGCCGGTGCGCGTCACGATCAGCTCGGCGCAGGTCGTGAGATCCGCGTCCGCGGCCGGGCGCACCAGGACGTCGACTGTCTTCCGGGCGGCCCCGGGTTCATATTCCGCGAAGCCGGTCATGCAGGCATCCTAGGATCGGTCACGTGGACGAACTCATGCGGCAGGTCGACGAACTGTACGAGCGTGCGGTCTTCAACGGCGAGTACGACGCTCTGCCTGACGCGGACCGCGCTCTGGACGCGGCCGAGGCGCGGCTGTTCCTGCAACGCGGGCGGATCCTGCACTGCCGCTTCCTGGAATCGCGCGTCGAGCCGGTGGAAGAACTGGTGTACTTCGAGCGCGCGGCGGACCTGTTCCGCCTCGTCGGCGACGAGCGTGGTGAGGCCGAGGCTCAGTTCTGGATCGGCTGCTTCCACCAGGTAGTCCGCGACGACAACCCGACCGCCGTCCCGTTCCTCACGAAGGCCGCCGACCTGTCCCGCACAACCGGCGACCAGCTAACCCTCTCCTACGCCCTCCGCCACCTAGGCATCGCCGCCCAAATGTCCGGCGACTACGCCGAGGCCCGCGCCCTACTGGAGGAGTCCACAACACTCCGCCGCACGCTCAACTTCACCGCCGGCGTCGCCGCCAACCTCGTCGGCCTCATCTACCTGGCGATAGCCCAGAACCGCCCCGACGAAGCCCGAACCCTAGCCACCGAAGCCACAACCCTCGCCGCCGAGTCCGGCGCCCTGAAGATCACCGAACAAATCGAAGCAGCTCGCTCACAGATCTAAGGTCTACCAGCCGCGTTTGCGCCATTCGGGGACGTTGGGGCGTTCGGTTCCCAGGGTGGTGTCGGAGCCGTGGCCGGGGTAGACCCAGGTTTCGTCGGGGAGGTCGGCGAAGAGTTTGGTCTCGACGTCGTTCAGGAGTGACGTGAAGCGCTCGTCGTCGCCCTGGGTGTTGCCGACGCCGCCGGGGAACAGCGAGTCGCCGGTGAACAGGTGCGGTGCGCCGTCCGGGTCGTCGTACACCAGTGCGATCGAGCCGGGCGTGTGGCCGACGAGGTGGATGACGCGGAGGCTGCACTGACCGATGGCGATCTGGTTCCCGTCGTCGACGAGCTGGTCGGTGGGGACCGGGATGCCCTCGGCGTCGTACCGGCCGGCGACCGTGGTGGCGCCGGTACGGGCGACGACCGCGGCCAGTGCCTCCCAGTGGTCCTGGTGGCGGTGCGTGGTGATCACCCGCGCGAGGCCGCCGTCACCGATCAGCCGCAGCAGCGTCTCCGCCTCGTTCGCGGCGTCGATCAGCACCTGCTCGTCGGTCTGCCGGCAGCGCAGCAGGTACGCGTTGTTGTCCATCGGCCCGACCGCGACCTTGGTGATCATCAAGTGGGCCAGCTCGTGGGTCTGCGCTGCCCCGCCGACCTTGACGTTCCCGTGGTACTCCGGCATCTCGCCTCTCCCTGATCTCGGTGACACGCCGATCCTCGCACCTCCTGCCCACCGGTGCAGCGACCACCCGCTGTGATCGAATATACTTTCGAAACGGCCTCCGGATCTGGCGGCGGAAGTTTTTGTCGGTGGGCCTCGTTAGCATGACCGGGCAAGTCAGAGATCCACCCAGAGATGCACCCGGACCCCTCGAGAACGGCTGAGAGTAGAGCTTGTGTCTGACCGTCTGATCGTGCGCGGAGCGCGTGAGCACAACCTGAAAGACGTCTCGGTCGACCTGCCGCGGGACGCCATGATCGTCTTCACCGGCCTGTCGGGATCCGGGAAGTCCAGCCTGGCCTTCGACACGATCTTCGCCGAGGGCCAGCGGCGGTACGTCGAGTCGCTCTCGGCGTACGCACGGCAGTTCCTCGGCCAGATGGACAAGCCGGACGTCGACTTCATCGAGGGCCTGTCGCCGGCGGTCTCGATCGACCAGAAGTCCACCTCGCGGAACCCGCGGTCCACCGTCGGCACGATCACCGAGGTGTACGACTACCTCCGGCTGCTGTTCGCCCGCGCCGGACGTCCGCACTGCCCGGAGTGCGGCGAGCCGATCGCCCGCCAGACCCCGCAGCAGATCGTCGACCGCGTGCTCGATCTGGAGGAGGGCACCCGGTTCCAGGTGCTCGCGCCGGTCGTCCGTGGCCGCAAGGGGGAGTACCTGGACCTCTTCCGCCAGTTGACCGGTCAGGGCCTGTCCCGGGCCCGGGTCGACGGCGAGACGATCCAGCTCACGGACCCGCCGAAGCTCGACAAGCAGAAGAAGCACGACATCGACGTCGTCGTCGACCGGCTCGCGGTGAAGCGCTCGGCCAAGCAGCGGCTGACGGACTCGGTCGAGACCGCGCTCGGTCTGGCCAGCGGGCTGCTCGTGCTGGACTTCGTCGACCTGCCGGAGGACGACCCGCACCGCGAGCGCCGGTTCTCCGAGAAGCTCGCCTGCCCGAACGATCACCCCCTCGCGATCGACGAGCTCGAGCCGCGGTCGTTCTCGTTCAACTCGCCGTACGGCGCCTGCCCGGTGTGCGCCGGTCTCGGGACCCGGATGGAGGTCGACCCGGAGCTGCTCGTTCCGGACCCGTCCAAGTCGCTCGATGAGGGCGCGATCCAGCCGTGGTCGGGACAGAACGTCTCGCAGTACTTCGAGCGGCTGCTGGACGCGCTGGCGAAGGACCTGAAGTTCAAGACCAGCACGCCGTTCGGTGAGCTGCCGGCGAAGGCGAAGAAGGCGCTGATCACCGGCCACGACAAGCAGGTCCACGTCTCGTACCAGAACCGCTACGGTCGCGAGCGGTCGTACTACACGAGCTTCGAAGGCGTCGTTCCCTACGTCGAGCGCCGGCACGCGGAGGCGTCCAGCGACACCGGGCGGGAGCGCTTCGAGGAGTACATGCGCGAGGTGCCGTGCCTGGCCTGCAACGGCGCGCGGCTGAAGCCGATCTCGCTCGCGGTCACCCTCGGCGGGAAGAACATCGCGGAGATCAGCGCGATGTCGATCGACGAGGTGCACGGCTTCCTGGCGCAGATGGAGCTGAGCCCGCGCGAGAAGCAGATCGCGGAGCGCGTGGTCAAGGAGATCGGCGAGCGGCTGCGGTTCCTGCTCGACGTCGGCCTGGACTACCTGGCGCTGAGCCGGCCGGCGGGTTCGCTGTCCGGCGGTGAGGCGCAGCGGATCCGGTTGGCGACGCAGATCGGTTCGGGTCTGGTCGGCGTCCTTTACGTGCTCGACGAGCCGTCGATCGGCCTGCACCAGCGGGATAACCGGCGGCTGATCGACACCCTGGTCCGGCTCAAGGAACTCGGCAACACGCTGATCGTCGTCGAGCACGACGAGGACACCATCGACCACGCGGACTGGGTCGTCGACATCGGCCCCGGCGCCGGTGAGCACGGCGGCCAGGTCGTCGTGTCCGGCACGGTCGAGGACCTGCGCAACCACCCCGACTCGATCACCGGCCAGTACATCTCCGGCCGTCGGGAGATCCCGATCCCGAACGTCCGGCGGCCGCTCACCGAGGGTCGCGAGCTCACGGTGTACGGCGCGCGCCAGAACAACCTGAAGGACCTCGACGTGACCATCCCGCTCGGGGTGTTCGTCGCGGTCACCGGGGTGTCCGGGTCGGGCAAGTCGACGCTGGTGAACGACATCCTCTACACGTCGCTGGCGCGGCAGATCTACGGCGCCCGCACGGTGCCCGGCCGGCACACCAAGATCTCCGGGATGGAGCTCGTCGACAAGGTCATCCACGTCGACCAGTCGCCGATCGGGCGTACGCCGAGGTCGAACCCGGCGACGTACACCGGTGTTTGGGACCACATCCGCAAGCTGTTCGCGGACACGCCCGAGGCGAAGGTCCGCGGGTACCAGCAGGGTCGCTTCTCGTTCAACGTCAAGGGCGGCCGCTGCGAGGCGTGCTCGGGTGACGGCACGCTGAAGATCGAGATGAACTTCCTGCCGGACGTGTACGTGCCGTGCGAGGTGTGCCATGGCGCCCGGTACAACCGCGAGACGCTCGAGGTGCACTACAAGAGCAAGACCGTCGCGGATGTGCTGGACATGCCGATCGAGGAGGCGGCCGAGTTCTTCGCGGCGATCCCGGCGATCTCGCGGCACCTGAAGACGCTGGTCGAGGTCGGCCTCGGGTATGTCCGGCTCGGTCAGCCGGCGCCGACGCTGTCCGGCGGTGAGGCGCAGCGCGTGAAGCTGGCGTCCGAGCTGCAGCGTCGGTCGACGGGTCGCACGGTGTACGTGCTCGACGAGCCGACGACCGGTCTGCACTTCGAGGACATCCGCAAGCTGCTCGGCGTCCTCAATGGGCTGGTGGACAAGGGCAACTCGGTGCTGGTCATCGAGCACAACCTCGACGTCATCAAGACCGCTGACTGGCTGATCGACCTCGGTCCCGACGGCGGGCGTCGCGGCGGCACGCTGGTTGCGGAAGGCACGCCGGAGGAGGTCGCGGCCAACCCCGCGTCGTACACCGGGCAGTTCCTCGCCGAGATCCTCGCGGGCCGCGCGGCCAAGCCGAGCGCCAAGAAGGCCGCCGCGAAGTCAGCACCCGTGAAGGCGGCACCGGCGAAGAAGACGGCTGCGAAGAAGACGACCGCCGCGAAGAAGACGGTGGCCAAGAAGACCGTGGCCAAGAAGACTGCGCCCGCGAAGAAGGCGACCGCCAGGAAGCGCATCGCGGGCTGACCGAGTCAGCGGCGGAAGAGTTGCTGCCAGAGGTGCCGGACCCAGGTGCGGCGCGGTGACGGCAGCAACGCCGCCGGCAGCATGACTGCCGGCGGCTTCGCGAGCGTGACCGGCACCTGAACCATGCGGTCGCCCTGCAACCAGTACAGGTCAGGGCTGCACTGGTCCGGTGCATCGCGATAGGTGTCAGCGACGTACTGCGCCAACCGGTCCGCGGCCTGCTGCCCCGCATCGGCGGCGCAGAACGCGACGGTGCTCAACCTCGGTACGCCGACCAGCACGCCCAGCCCGATGGACGCCTGGGGCAACAACTTCTCGCGGTCCACGATCGCCATCGATACGAGCGGGTCGTCGTCCCGGGAGAGCACCGAGAAGCCGTCGTGCTCGACCGGCCGCAGATCCGAGATGTGCTCGAGCGTCAGCTGCACCGGAGACGGTACGTCGGGATCGCCGAGCCCGAGCATGGAGCGCCGTACGACGGTCAGCCGGCGAAAGTCCGCACCGGTGCCGACGAACACCACGACCTCGAAGTGGTCGCCGAACGGGATCAACGCGTCCGCCACCGGACCGGAAGTGCGCGCCGACCAGCCGCGCTGCAGCAGCATCGCCCGCTGACGGACAGCGACATCGCCGAACCGGTGTTCCTCCGTGGCCAGCTCACCCTCCGCGACGACCGCGCGCAGCCACGCCTCGATCTGCTCGGCCCACAACTGCTGGGGGAGCTGACGGCACCGATCGATGATCTCGCCGAGCCCGACGACGGCCGACATCTGCAGCGCGCCGCGGCCCCAGCCGACCTCGACCGTCCGTTCGGCGGTGTCGACGACGCACCCCGGCATCCACATCGGCGCCAGGTCCGCGATCGCCTTCAGAACCGTCGAATCGTTCGTCGTACCAGTCATCTCCAGGCCTCTCCCACGCTCCAAAGTGTGCCGCCTGCGGGGTCGACGCGGACCGGCAGCCCCTGGTGGCGCACCGCACGGGACCAGAAAGCGAACAGTAAGCGGATGGAAAGCACCGCCTGGTGAACTGTGGGTCGATGCGTCGCCGTGCGAAGGAGAGAACGTGACCGGACGATGGGACATGGGTCAGGACACCCTGGGCCAGTTGGTGAAGAAGACTTCGACGGGAACCGAAGACCTGGGTGGCCTCGTAAGACAACTGGTTGCGGCGGCGGAACCGCTGGAAGGGAAGATGAGCGGTTCCGGCAAGGCGACGTTCGACTCCTTCAAGTCCAATGTCGACAGCATCGCGGCCGACCTGAACGCAGGCCTCGCGGCGATCACCGAGGGCCAGGCCGGCATGGATGCCGCCTTCCGCACCGGTGACACCGAGATGGCCGACACCGCCAAGAAGAACCAGGGCGCCGCGGACTTCACCGGCGCCAGGTTCGGCAAGCGCTGAGAGAGGACCTGACGATGGCGAACCGCAACAGCTACGACACCGCTGCCTCCAGCGAGGTCCAAACGACCATCAACAATCTCTCCGGGCGGATCTCCGGCCTGATCGAAGCTCACCGCCAGAACGTCGAGGGCGCGCTGTCGGACGCTTCGGCGAGTGGCGTGACCGAGAGCTACCGCGCCGTCGAGGAGAAGTTCAACACCGCGGCCGATGCAACCCTGGCGATCATCGCCTCGCTGAAGGAGACGCTGGTCCAGAACGACGCCACCGCGGCCGCGACGCTGCGGAAGGCGTCGGCCGCCGTCGACGGCATCAGCGGCTGAACCGGCAGACCTGAGGAGCAGCAGTGGATTGGGATATCGACGTCGAGGGCTCGGGCCTGGTCCTCATGCGCACGGCAAATGCGGCGGCGCCGTTCAACAAGCTCGCGACGAATTACGGCGAGAGCCTGGCGGCGATCATGGAGGGGCTGAACTACGACATCTTCGCACTGGTGGCGACGGCCGTCGGCGAGTACTCCGAACACTGGGCGCCGACCCTGAACGCGGCGGCGAGGCAGGTCGGTGCCTCGCTGACCGGACTGCAGAACGCCCTTCAGGCCTACGTGGACGGGCACGAAGAGATGGCGATGAACGCCCAGTACCAGGCCTCCATCGGATACATCCCCGAGCTTCCCGGGTCCACGGTGACGGACCCGAACGGCGGGGACACCGCGGTATGACCGGCCAGACGGCGGTACCGGACGGGATTGCCCGGGCGGGCAGGGAGCGCCTCGCCGAATGGCTGACTGCCCAGGCATCGGAGCCCGAGTTCGGTGCGACACCGGAGCAGTTGGCGGACTGGACGGCGTACCAGGTGGAGGAGTACCTGCTGTTCGTTCCGCCGGGGTACTCCAATCTGATGTTCCTGGTGGCGGATCACGGCATCAGTTCCTTCGCACCGAGTGAGCAGACGGTCGGCGCCGCGATGGTGGCGGCTCGCGTGAGGACCGAACCGACGTGATCACACCTGAGGGCATCCCGGTCGAGGAAGTGGCCGCGGTCGTCGCGGCGCTCGATGAGCACGTCGCGGAGCTGGCCGGGTTGGGAGGCCACTTCAGCGATCTGGGCAACAGCATCCACAACACGTTCCAAGGGCTGAACGAGGTCTACGAGGCGCCGGAGCGCGAGCTGCTGCTCAGCTCGACGGTGAACATCCAGACCAATCTCACCGAGTTCGGCCCGAGCCTGCCGGCGATGGCGACGCACCTGACCACGCTCGCCGACGACGTACGCGGCTGGTTGGGGATGCTCGAGAACGTCCGGGAGGATGCCTACGACTGGGAGCGCCGCATGGAGGCCGACCCGGACTGGCAGAGCGATCAGGCCATGGTCGACGAGATGAACATGCTCGTCGCGCTTGTCCAGGTGATCATGACGGACAGGATCCCGGAGCTGTGTTTCACCGCTGCCAACGAGATCGTCAAGCTGCACGGCGGCAAGACCTGGGATCCGGAGACCGGCGTGCGCGACGGCGAGGAGGCGCCGCCACCGCCGGACGACGAGTACATAGCGGAGGAGCCGCCCTGGGGGACTCCCGAGAACGTGGATCACCCGTGGTGGCTGGACACTCTCCAGTTTCCGGGGAACGTCGCCCTCGGCGTTCTGACGGTCGTCGGCGAAACCATCGAGAGCGTTCTGACGCTCGTACCGGTGCTGCCGGCGCTCGGTGAGATCGACGGCCTGCGGGAGTGGGCGAAGGACAAGCTCAACTACGACATACCGACCTGGGAGGACGCGGGCAACGCGTGGGTCGGGCTGGGGTTCGTCGCGGCACAGGTCGCGACTGCTCCGCTCCAGTTCGGGGCGTGGGTCCAGGAAACCGTCTTCGGCGTGGAGCGTCTGGACGTGGTGGAGGACTGGACCGAGTCGGGCCTCGACATGGCCGAGGGCATCGGCAAGTCCTTCGTCGCCTGGGACGAGTGGAAGGAGAACCCGGGCAAGGCGTTCGGCATCACGCTCGCCAACGTGGTGTCGGTCGTGGCGAGCGGTGGTGCGGCCGGTGCTATCAGAACTGCGGCGATCGCAGGGCGGTTCGGTGCGATGAGCACGACGGTGGCACGGGTTTCCAGGGTCGCCGAGATCGCTCAGAACACGCGGATCGCCCTGCACAACGGTGTTCTCCGGACGGTGACGAAGATTCCGACGGTCGCCGACGTGGTCAACGGGTTGTCGAAGATCCCGGTCTTCGGCGACGGATTCAAGCTGGAGGGCACGTCGCGCGTCGACGTGGACGTTCCGTCGGCGGACGGCTCGGACGCCACCCACACCCCGGCCGCGACGACAGCGGACGCGACGGTGGACAGGTCGTCGATCGACACTTCGTCGTCGACGCACACGACCACCCCGGACGGCGTCGAGACACCCGGCAACTCCGAAACCCCGTCGTCGACTACCTCTTCCGCGGATCCCGGTACGACGACCCCGGTCACCCGCACAGACCCGCCGGACCCGACGACATCGACCACCCACACACCCGACCCCACGAGGTTCCCGGATCCCCACACCCCGGCCCCGATCACAACCCCCACGCCCCACCTGCCGGACCCAACCACGACTCCGCGTCCGCACCGCCCCGATGCACCCACAACCCCCACCACCCGCACCCCAGAGCCAACGCGCACCCCGGAGCCAACGCGCACGCCGGAGTCCACGCGCACGCCGGAGTCCACGCGCACGCCGGAGCCCACGCGTAAGCCGGAGTCCACGCGTACGACCGAGTCCACGCGCACCCCAGAGTCGACGCGCACCGCGGAGTCGACCCGTACGACCGAGTCCACGCGCACCCCAGAGTCGACGCGCACCGCGGAGTCCACGCGTACGACCGAGTCCACGCGTAAGCCGGAGTCCACGCGTACGACCGAGTCCACGCGCAACCCGGAGTCGACCCGTACGACCGAGTCCACGCGCAACCCGGAGTCGACCCGTACGACCGAGTCCACGCGGAGGCTCGGGGAGGCTGAGGGGGGTCCCGCGAAGGAGGGTACGTACAGCTCCGGGCCGGTGGAGCGGCCGGAGGTGCCTGGTGCCAGGAACGTGGATCCAACGGTTGGCCCAGTTGCCCCGGCGCATCCCGGCGTACCCGGTCATGTCGACACACCAGACCGGACCCACAACCCGCCGAACGCGCACGGTCCGACGAGAACGCCGCATCAGGAGCCCACGCCGCCTCGGCCGTACGACGCCGCGAACGACCCGCGGTGGGACAGCCCTCTGCGGCGGCAGGTTGCGCTCGACCAGTTGAAGCCGGAGTACCTGCGCCCGGAGCCGGGGAAGCCCCGGCCGGACGTCGACCCGTTCTCGCATATTCCGGCGGACATCCGCGATCGGCGCTGGGGCATCCTGACCAAGACCGTCGGCGACCCGCCGTGGAGCAACGTGTACGCCTGGAAGGGCATGGTCAACCCAGATATCGGGAAGTCCAAGCACTACGAGATGAACTGTCCGGAGACGTCGCGCAATGCCGCCGACATCCTGAACGGCGGCCGGCCGCGGCTCGCGGCCGGAAACACGTTCAAGAGCGGCGAGAATCCGGAAGGCACGCTCGAGTGGATGGGTCTGGCCGACTTCAAGCCGGAGCACAAGCTCGCGGCGCCGAACGGTGCGCGCACTCCGGCCGAGTTCACCGATGGCGCCTACCGGACGCTGTGTGACGCGTTGGCCGACAGGAAGCCAGGCACCCACGCGAATGTCTTCGTGACCTGGGAGTCCGGTAATCCGCGCGTTCCGGGTGTAGGCCACGTCTTCAACGCGTTCGTCGACCATCGGGGCAAGATCAAGTTTCTCGACACGCAGCCCGAGGGCGGCAAGCTCGTCGACGCGTTCCCTGACGGCGATACGGATCCGCGCCCGAACAATCCGTACCGGGAGCTGCGTTCCGGGGACCCGATCGACATCAACTCGATGCAGTTCGCGATCCGGGAGCCGGGTGGAGTCTGGGAGGGCGTCCCGAGGAGTCCGGACATGCTGCCGGGTTCGCAGTTGCAGTTCCTGCGTCCGCAGACCCCGCTCGGCGAGCAGCCCCACGTACCGGACCCGCACGATCCGAACACACCGGAGTCGCGTACGCCGGAGGAGGAAGGCGCCGGTCGCAGCGAATGGGACGACCTGACAGACCTGGTCCCGCCGTCCGCCCGCCCCCCGGAGACGGGCTCGCCGGATCCACGCATCGTGGACCCCGATGCGCCCACAGCTCAGCCGGGCCGAACGCCGTCACCGGACCCGACGCCCGACCCGACACCGGACCCGACACCGGACCCGACACCGGACCCGACACCGGACCCGACACCGTTACCGCAAGCTGAGCCGGTGCACGGCCGGGCTGAGCCGGTACGCCCTCCGACTGCTCCGGAGTGGCCGCCGACGGAGTTGGCCGACCGCTCGTTCCGGGCGTCTCCGCAGGACGAGGACGCGTTCATCGGGAAGCTGAAAGGTGAGAGTCTGCGACTGTCGCAGCACCGCAAGCGCGGACGGATGCACTTGCCTGACGTGATCGGCGAGCTGTCGGACCCCGATCTCACGGCGATGGAGAAGATGCTGGGGATGGACCACCAGGACATCAACAAGCGGTTCCGTGCTGGTGATCCGACTGTCGAACAGGAGCCGCTCGTCCGGGTCGCGACATCGGCGATGAACAAGCTGCCCGACTACCGGGGCGAGATCCACCGCGGCCTCTCCTTCTCCACGGCGGCGGACCTCGAGGCGTTCCTGAGCCGGTACGAACCCGGTGGTTCGGTGCGGGAACCCGCGTTCCAGCACTCGGCCAAGAGTGAGGCTGATGCCGAAGAGTTCAATGGCAGCAACTATTCGGCCGGCCGGGTCATGGTGCACATCGATGCGCAGCACGGCAAGGACACGTCGTTCCTGGATCGCGCGGGCAGCATCGACGAAGTGATCCACCCGCCGCACACCGAGTTCTATCCGTACGAGAAGTACTTCGACGAAGCGAACAGGATCTGGCACGTGCGCGTCCGTGATCACGGCGGGCCGGTAGATGTCACGGACGGATCGGATCAGGGGAGCGGCAGTGTCGGGTAACTACGGGACGCAGGTCATCGAGTCGGTGGCCGTGCGGCGCCGGCGGCTGCGGGAGGCCTGGCTGTTCGGAGTCGAGCGGACGAAGAACACACTCAACGAGCAGACCGGCAAGGTCTTCGCGAGTGTGCTCATCGGCGCGCTCGCCTGCGCGGGTTGTGCCGGGGTGTCCTACTTCAAGTCGTCGATGGCCGAGGAGGAGCAGCAGAACCGGCCGACACCGACACCGTCCGGCCCGGTCAGTCCGTCGCCGAAGTCCCCCACGGTGCGGGGCACCGGTCGGCGGAGGAACCGATAGTGGCAAGCCGGATCGTGCACCGCCCTGCGCGGCGGACTCCTGCTCCCGGGGTGCAGCAGCAACGTGTGATCGAACCTGCGCCGTCGCTCGGTGGCGCCGGTGGAGGCGGTGCCGGCGGTTCGCTGCAGATGTTGCTGCCGATGGTGGGCAGTCTCGGTTCCGTCGCGATGATGACGATGGGCCGATCGGGCCCGATGGTGATGGTCGGTGTCGGTCTGCTCGGGCTGACGCTGGTCGCGTCGCTCGGCGGCATGCTGGCGTCCCGTGGGAAGGGCGGCAAGGACCGCAAGCAGCAGCGGACCCGCTATCTCGAGTACCTCGAGCGGATGCGTAACGAGTTCTCGGAAGCGGAACGCAAGGCCCGCGCCCAGGCGCTCGAGCTGAACCCGCCGCCAGACGCACTGATCGACTGTGTCGCGGACGTGTCGCGGTTGTGGGAGCGGCGGCGTACCGACAGCGACTTCCTGCAGGCTCGCTGCGGCACCGGCCGGGTGCCGGTGGTCCCGGCAGCGGTCGGGCAAGGCGGATCCGCGATGGAGCCGCCGGACCAGTTCATGACGGCCGAGGCCGAGGCGTTGGTACGGCGGTTCACGCTGATGCCCGACATGCCGTTGACGGTGCCGCTGGACCACGTCGGCAATGTCAGCATCGTCGGCGATCGCGAGGGCGTCGTACGGGTGGCTCGCTCGCTGCTCGTGCAGACCGCGGTGTTCCACGCGCCCGAGGACGTCGCGATGGCGGCCTGCTTCCAGCCGGCCGCTTTGGCGGACTGGCAATGGATGAACTGGCTGCCGCACGTCGTGGACCAAGACCGCAAGGAAGGTCCGGTGCCGTTTCGCAGGATCGCGGAGACGCCGCAGGAACTGACGAGGCTGCTCGCCGACGACCTGGGCGGGCGGGTTCAGTGGGCGTCCGAGTCGCGCCGTGGATCGGTGGCGTTCGAGGATCGGAGGCGGCTGACCAAGAGGTTGCTCGTGCTGCATGACACGTACGGCGACGTCGCTGCCGAGGTGCGCCCGCAGGCCGACGACACGCTGGTACCGGGAGAGCTCGGAGTCACTGTTCTGCACCTGGTCGCCGACCGGGTGCAGGAACCCAGTTCGGTGACGATGCGGATCACGGTCTTCGGCGACGAGGTGCGCGTCGAGGACCTGCGCGGGCAGTACCCGATGGTCGCCGGCGGGCAGGTGGATCGGATCGGGGCCGCGGTCGCCGAGGGCATCGCCCGCGAGCTCGCGTCGTTGCGGCTGTCGGCGGAGTCGCTCGAGGAGGACGCGCAGCGCGGCGACGCCGACTTCATGGCGCTGATCGGGATCAGCGATGTCGCCCAGCTGGACTTCGCCCGGTTGTGGCAGCCGCGTCCGGATCGAGCCTTCCTGCGGGTGCCGCTCGGCGTCGACAACCACGGCGCCGTCGTACTGGTCGACCTGAAGGAATCGGCTCAGCTCGGGATGGGCCCGCACGGCCTGTGCATCGGTGCGACCGGCTCCGGCAAGTCCGAAGTACTGCGGACGATGGTGATGGCGCTGCAGGCCACGCACTCTCCGGAGGATCTCGCGTTCGTGCTGGTCGACTTCAAGGGCGGCGCGACGTTCGCGCCGTTCGAGGGAGTGCCGCACGTGGCGGGCATCATCACGAACCTGCGCGACGACGCGAGCCTGATCGAGCGCGCGTACAAGAGCCTGGAAGGCGAGGTGCTGCGCCGCCAGCAGGTGCTCAAGGACGCCGGCAACATCGCCAACATCACCGACTACCGGCTGCTGCGTGCACAACGACCGGAACTGGATCCGCTGCCGCACCTGTTCGTCATCATCGACGAGTTCGGCGAACTGCTCAACGAACGCCCGGACTTCATCGACCTGTTCCTCTCGATCGGCCGGATCGGCCGGTCGATCGGCGTCCACCTGCTGCTGTCCAGTCAGCGGATCGAAGCGGGCAAGCTGCGCGGGCTGGAAACGTACCTGTCCTATCGGCTCGGTCTGCGGACGTTCTCCGAGGAGGAGAGCCGGACGGTCCTGGACACGACCGACGCGTTCCATCTGCCGCCGCTGCCCGGATTCGGCTACCTCAAGGTCGACACGAGCGTCTACCAGCGCTTCAGGGCGGCGTACATCTCCGGGCCGTACGTCGCGGACACCGACGAGACGATCGAGGACGAAGATGCGGACGCCCGTCCGATGGCGCTGCCGCCGTACCAGGTGATCGCGGACGAGATGCAGGCGCCGGTCGAATCGAAGGCGACCGAGCGTACGACGGGACCAACCGAGCTGACGCTCTTCGTCGATCAGGTACGCCGTGCGGCTGAGCCGGTGCTGAAGATCTGGCTGCCGCCGCTGCCGGCCGCCTGCACGCTGGATGCGCTGGCGGGCCGCGCTGACTTTGTCGACGGGCGTGGTCTGCAACTCCCCGCGTCGACGCCGCGGATGCAGCCGCCGGTCGGAGTGATCGACGACCCGGGCAATCAGCGCCAGGAGGTGTTCCCGCTCGACCTGACCCGCGCCGGTGGACATGCCGCGATCGTCGGCGGTCCGCAGGCCGGGAAGACGACAGCGTTGCGGACGCTGGTCACCTCGCTGGCGCACACCCACACTCCGCAGGAGGTCGCGATCTATGCGCTCGACCTCGCGGGCGGTGGCATGCAGGCGCTCGAACAGCTGCCACACGTCGGCGGGGTCGCGCTGCGCACCGACCGGGAGAAGATCCGGCGGACGGTCGAGGAGATCCGGGGCATGATCGACCACCGCGAGCGGGTGTTCCGCAACCACGCCATCGACACCATGGACGCGCTCCGCGAGGAGCACGCGGCCGGCCGGATCCCCGAGCTGCCGACGGCGGACGTTGTCCTGGTGATCGACAACATCGGTGCGATCCGGACCGCGTTCGACGAGCTGGACGGGCCCGTCACCGACATTCTGCAGCGGGGTGGCAACTACGGCGTCCATGTGGTGGCGTCGATGCTGCGGTGGAACGACGTACGGATGCAGAGCCAGTCGCTGTTCGGCACCATGCTCGAGCTGCGGCTGAACGATGCGTCCGACTCGAACATCGACCGACGCCTGCAGGAGGTACTGCGGAAGGCCGGCCCGGGACGGATGCTGGTTCCGGGAAGCAAGCTGTTCGCCCAGTTCGCGTTGCCGCGGGTCGACGGCGTCGCGTCCGACGAGAGGTTGTCGGAGGTCCTTGAAGCCCAGGCGCTGGCGGTGCGGTCCACGTGGCAGGGACCGCGCGTTCCGCAGGTCAGGATCCTGCCGCTGAAGCTGCCGCGGGCCGAGGTCGCCGACGAGGTTCGGCAGCCGGCCGTGCTGCCGATCGGGGTGGACGAGCGGGCGCTGGCACCGGTGTACCTGGATCTGGCCGGCCGGGACAGCAACCTCGTCGTGTTCGGCGACAGCGGTTCGGGCAAGACCAACCTCGTACGGCTGATCGTGCAGCAGTTGCTCGAGCGGCACACGCCCGAAGAGCTGGTGTTCGCGGTGATGGATCCGCGCCGCGGCCTGCGCGACGTCGTACCTCAGGCGTATGTCGGCGGCTATGCGCCGACCGGCCGGGTCGCCGCTGGGCTCGCGGCCGGCGTCTCCGAGGAGCTGGCGAAGCGGATGCCCGACGACACCGGCAAGATTCCGGACGCCGGTCAGGGCGGGCCGCGGATCGTCGTACTGGCCGACGACTACGACCTGCTGACCACGGGCGGCCAGTCGCCGATGGCCGCGTTTCTTCCGTACGTCGCCTCCGGACGGGACATCAAGGTGCACTTCATCGTCACCCGGCGGGCCGCGGGCGCGTCGCGGCAGATGTACGAGCCGTTCCTGTCAGCGGTCCTGGAGTCCGGAGCGGCCGGGCTGGTGCTGTCCGGCGAACGGAGCGAGGGACAGCTCTTCACGGGTGCGTACCCGGGCGACTACCCGCCCGGCCGGGGCTTGTTCGTACGACGGGGCGACGGGCCGCAGCTCGTACACACCGCGCTGGCCGACCCGGTCACCAATGCAGAAGGAGCAACATGACGTACGACCTGGTCGCTCTCGTCGACGAGCCTCCGTCGACCGAAGACCTCCTGGCGGGCCTCGCGGCCGCGGGGGAGGAGCTGGGTGTCCGCGCGGTGAGCGGGGGTGCCGTCATCCAGCTGTGTGATGACGAGAACCAGCCCTTGGTGTCGATCGAACTGCCACTGCTGATCCAGGTCCCGGGTGAGGTCGAGCGAATGCTCGGTACGGCGGTCGGCTCGGTCACGACTCCCGCGTGGTGGGTGGAGATCCGGGCGACGGCCCGGGACGGCGCCCGGGAGCTCGCGGAACGCTACGCGACCACTCTGATCAACCGGCTCGGTGGACAGGTCTGGACGTCGGCAGGCGTCCGAACCCTCACCGGCCCGGCAACCACGAGCAAGGGGGACGAGTGAGATGCCGAACGCACTGACCTTCAGTCCTGGCGTCGACCTGATCACCGAGAAGGTCGCCGTCGTCATGCAGGACCGCCCGGTGGTCGGCATGTCGGCCTGGCTCAGTGACGCGGTCGCGTCGGCCGAGACGGCCGGACGCGCGGTCCAGCTGGTCACGCCGAGGACTTCCCGGATCACCTGGCCGGTCCGGTCGACCCTGTTCGGTACTCCGTTCTCCAGGTGGGTCGTGACCGGCGACGACGGCGAGTACTTCGACGGACTGAACGGCGTACGGCTGAAGTGGAACGGCGATCTGTTCATCGCTCGATCACCAGCGGTGCACGGCGAGCAGAACTCGGATGTGCATCCTGACTTCGTCGTCCAGGAACAGCCGTTCGGACAGCTCCAGCTGACTGTTCGGGTGCGGCACAAGCCTGTTGCGAGCATCGTTCTGGGACGCGTTGCCGAGCGGTTGTTCACCGCGGCCTCCGGGGCCGGGCCGGCCGGTTGGTCGACGTCCGAGCCAGTGACTCAGCCGTGGAGCACGGAGGCGCTGACCGAGTACTGCCGCGGCCGCGCTCCACAGCCGACCTGGCTGGTGTTGGCCGGGCGCCCGGACCGGAAGTCAGGCCGTCGGTCGGCACCCTCGCGACCCGTCGTACCCGGTCCGGACTGGACGAGACCGTGACCCTGGCGGTCGCTCAGCCTGGACGTGAGCTCCCGAACGTCCAGCGAGATCGGTGAGTGGATCGACGACATCGCCGACCACTTCGAACTGGTTTCGGCGATGGCGGTGGGCTCGTACGGCGCGGCGGACGGGACGTACGCACCGCGGTTCCTCGGGATGGCCTGCCCGATCGGTGTCGCCGCCGGGAACGAGGCGGTCCGGGCGTCGGGCCTCGAGAAGATGCTGAAGGTCGAGGGCATCAGCCGCGCCTTGGCGATCGGGCCCGCGCATACGCCGGCGGTCTGGTACCCGATCGGCGACGGGCGCAGCCCGCGCGACTGGCAGACCTACGCGAACCTGATGAAGAAGCTGATCCCTGGGGCCGAGCGAGGGCGTGACATGAGTATCTACAGCCGGGTCACGGTGATCGGTCAGCGCAAGCGCCTGGATGCGGTGCTTCCCGCCGACCAGCCGCTCGGCGTACTGCTTCCGGATCTGCTGCGGATGCTGGACGAGCCGATGCAGCAGACTCCGCAACGCCGCTTCCTGACCACTGCCAACGGTGCGCTCGTGTCACCGGAGGGAACGCTCGCGTCCGCACAGATCATCGACGGCGCGGTACTGCGGCTCGCCGCCGAGGGTGAGGTGCCACCGACGCCGACCGTGTACGACGTCACCGAGGAAGCGGTCGAGGACCTCGAACGCCGTGCCGCGACGTTCACACCGAAGCACCGGCGGATCCTCGCCGGAGCGGGGCTGGGGTTCTCGATCATCGCCGGTGCGCTCTCGGTCCTGGTCATCGCCCCGCATGCGGTGACCGCGGCGGCGCTGCTCCTGGTCGCCGCGATCTGTGCGTTCGTCGGTATCGCGATCGGCCGGGCCGGCCACAAGTTCGTCGCGGTCCCGTTGGTCACGGTCGCGACGGTCGTCGTCGCACTCGCCATCGGCTTCTGGGCACTGGACGCGGGCTGGGAGCTCGGTCTGGTGTTCACGGTCGGCGCGCTCTGCCTGTCGTTCGGCCCGATGCTCTACGCGGTCGCGGGGCTCGTCGGCGGCGGCGTGGTCGCTGGTGCGACGTCGGTGCTCTTCGTCGCTGTCTGGATGATCGGTGTCGGCACCGGGCTGGCCGCGGACCGGGTCGGCGCGCTCGCGGCGCTGCTGGCAGTCGTCCTGCTGGGCATCTTGCCGCGGATGGCGCTCGCGCTCTCCGGGCTGCCGGGCCTGGACGACAAGCGTGCTGCCGGGCACGAGATCATGCGGACCGATGTGCAGAGTGCACTCAACGCGGCGCATCTGGGTCTGGCGCTCGCGACCGTGCCGATCGCTGTGTCGTCGGCGGTCGCCGGCATCATGCTGCTGCGGTACGGCTCTGGCTGGGCGGTCGGGCTGGCCCTGGTCCTGGCGTTCCTGCTCGCGTCGCGGTCGCGGTTGTACCCGTTGGCGAGCGAAGTCGCCGTCCTGTTCGCGGCGGCGTTCACGATCGTGTCGGGATGCGTGCTGATCGCCGCGGCCAACGGACAGGGCGGTGCGCTGATCGCACTCGGGCTGCTGGTGCTCGTGGCGATGTTCTGCGCCTTCGGTCTCAGTTTCGCACCGGCGGAGCACGTTCGCGCGCGGCTGACACAACAGCTCGACTATCTTGAGGTCGGGGTGATCATCGTGACGGTTCCCCTGGCGCTGGGAGTGTTCGGCGTCTACGCCACCTTGCTGGACAAGTTCTGACGACCGGATGGAATGACTGATCCTGACTGGCAGCGCGACATGCTGCGCCGGATCTCGGCGGAGCAGCCGCCCGCGGAAGAACCGGCCAGCCCCGACGACACGCCGCCCGCGCCGCCTCCCGGGCAGCCGGTAGCACCTGCGCCCCAGCCCCAGCAGCCACCTTCGTACCCGCCGCCGGTGTACGAGCAGCAGCCGCCGTACCAGCAGCAGCATCCGGCGTACCAGCAGAATCAGCCGCGTGCGGATTGGGGGCGGGCGGCGGGGGACAGCGGGGAGTCGGTGTTCGACAGGTTCCGGCGGGTTGCGTCTGAGGCGGCGTACCTGATCGGTGGATCCGGCAAGCTGCAGCACGACGTGGACCTGATCGCCACCTGTCGCCGTCCGATCGCGATCACCCGCCGGGTCGGGGTGACGAGTCCGGTGGTCAACGGCGGTACGTCGACGGTGACGGCGCTGCTGTCGACGACGCTGGCGGCCCAGCGGGCGGACCGGGTGGTCGCGGTCGACGTGGATCCGGGCGGTGCCGAGCTGTCGCGACGGCTCGAGCTGACCCGCGGGTCCGGCGCGATCGAGGGCGCCGTCCTGGTTCGCAGCGACCCCACCGTTCCGGCGCTCCGGTCGACGCTCGCCGCGGCGCAGAGTCAGGGTGCGCGCGATGTCGGGCTCGCCGTCGTGGACTGCCCGGGAAGCATGTTCGACGACATCGCCACCGAGATGGCGAACACCGGACACTGCACGGTCCTCGTCGTACCGTCGGTTCCGCACGTCGCGGCGTACTGCCTGCAGCAGCTCGATCAGCTGCCGCCTGCCGGACAGGACGTGCTGCTCAACCGCGGCGTCGTCGCGATCACGGTGGTCGACAGCTCCACCGTGGACACGGCGCGTTCGCTGCGCGACGCGTTCCGGGAGCGCGGACTGGACCCGGTCGTGGTGCCGTACGACCCGCACATCGCCGGCGCGTGGCCGCTGCACTCGAGCGAGCTGGAGACCGAGACGCGGCGTGCCGTCCTGGAACTCGCGGCCCGCGTCGTCGGGATCGTGACGCGGACTGCCAGCTGATTCACAGCAAACCTTCAAACTGCGGTTCAATCCCGGCCGGGTTGAACCGTTCGGCCCATCCGGTCGTTTGACTCGGTATATAGCGTTCAACTATTTCGATCAGCAGGCTCCTGGAGGTCCAGATCTATGAGCGATGACACGATGGCACCAGCCACCACCGAGCAGCAGGCCAAGCCGGCGGCCAAGGCGGCCGACGGTCTGCGCGACCGGAGGACGGTGCTCCGCTGCGCGGCGATGGTCGCGCTCGCGGGTGCCAGCGCGCCGCTCCTCGCGGCCTGCGGTGGCGACGACGCCGCGGGCGGCGGTACGACGCCCTCCGCGAGCGGCTCGAGCTCGGCGCCGAGTGCCAGCAGCAGCGCCTCGTCCAGTGCCCCGTCGTCGAGTGCGCCCGCCGGCGGCGGTTCGGTGCTCGGCCCGGTGTCCGACGTACCGGTCGGTGGCGGGAAGGTGTTCACCGACGCGAAGGTCGTGGTGACGCAGCCGACCGCGGGTCAGTACAAGGGCTTCTCCGCGGTGTGCACGCACCAGGGCAACCCGATCGGCTCGGTGGAGAACGGCCAGATCATCTGCCCGTTCCACCAGAGCCACTTCAGCATCACCGACGGCAGCCCGGTCAGCGGGCCGGCGCAGACGGCGCTCCCGGCCGTGAACGTGAAGGTCGAGGGCACCAACATCGTCGAGTCCGCCTGACCAGAGACTGAGCGGAACAGACGAAGGCCCGGCCACCGGGGTGAGGAAACTGGTGGCCGGGCCTTCAGCTAGTTGGCAGGACTAGTCGGCAGCTCCGACGAACAGCAGCTTGTTCGGCGAGCCCGTGCCCGGGTCGCCGACCTTGTCCGCCGTCGAGTTGTCGACCAGCGCCTTGGCGACGTCGGCCGGCGTGGCGTCCGGGTGGTCCGCCAGGTACAGCGCGACCCCACCGGCGACGTGCGGCGTGGCCATCGACGTACCGCTCATCTTCGCGGTGGCGTCCGGGTCGGTGATGCCGACCGAGGTGATGTCGACGCCCGGCGCGAACAGGTCCACGCACTTGCCGAAGTTCGAGAACTCCGCACGCTTGTCCTGGTCGTCGGTGGCGCCGACGGTGATCGCCGAAGGCTCCTTGGCCGGCGAGCCCTGGCAGGCGTCCGCGCTTTCATTGCCAGCGGCAACGGCGTACGTGACACCGGAGTCGACCGAAGCCTTGACCGCCGCGTCCAGAGCGTCGTCGGCGCCGCCGCCGAGGCTCATGTTCGCGACCGCCGGCTTCTTGGCGTTCTTGGTCACCCAGTCGATACCGGCCACGACGGACTCGGTCGTGCCGGAGCCCTTGCAGTCGAGCACCCGGACGCCGAAGACCTTCGCGCCCTTGGCCAGACCGTACGTCGTACCCGCGATGGTGCCGGCCACGTGGCTGCCGTGACCCATGCAGTCGACGCCGTTCTGGCCGTCGCCGACGGTGTCGGTGCCGACCGACGCGCGGTCGCCGAAGTCCTTGTGGGCGGCGTAGATCCCGGTGTCGATCACGTAGACGTTCACGTTCTCGGCCGTGGTCGACGCCTCGTACTTCTTGTCCAGCGGCAGTTCGCGCTGGTCTGCGCGGTCCAGGCCCCACGGCGGGTCGTCCTGGCTGACCGTGATCTTCTGGTTCTGCTGGACGAACGCGACCCGCTTGTCGCCGGCGAGCTTCTTCGCCTGGTCCTCGGTCATGCCGGCCGAGAAGCCCTTGATCGACGAGTCGAACTGCTTGTTGATCTTGACGTCGTAGCCGGTGGCCAGGCTCTGCGTCGCGGCCCGGGTCTGGGCCCGCGAGTTCTGGCCGGCCAGTACGACGATGTAGCTGCCGGGGATCGCGTTCGAGCTGCCGGCGCCGCGAATCGTGACGGGAGCGGTTTGCGACGCGTCACTGCCGGCCGCTGTAACGGCGATTCCGGTGACGGCGAGCGCGGACGCAGCGACGGCACCGAGTAGAGCGCGCGGTCTGCGAAGGGATGGGGACATGGGCGGAAACTCCCTCGAGTCAGCGCAAGGCCTTGTTGCCTCACGCAAAGGACCTGCTCATCTACCCTGGTCCACACGCTAGGCAGCGCGCCCATCCCAGCCGGGGGTCAACTCAGCCTTATGGGCCAACCCGCAATACGACCGCAATCTTCAGCTGGTTTGACGGGCCTGGTGATTGGAGTACTTGCGCGCCGCGAACTCGTACGCCTCCACGATCAACGGGGCCAGCTGGTCCAGACCGGTCGGGTCGACGATCGCGACCCAATGCTGAGTGGCATAGAACGGATGTGGCATCAACACGTCGCGGGCGGCGTAGTCGTGGCCCGAGTCGAGCACCCAGTCGGCGTCGCGCTCGGTCGGCACCGGTCCGAACAGCGAGGTGTACGTCGTCTTGGTGAGGCCGAGGTTGAGACGCCAGGAGCCGGGCGCGTCGAGCCGGGACACCTTCTCGTAGTGGTCACCGGTGACAATGGTGGCGAACGGCTGCTGCCGCTCCGGGGCAGGTCGGCGGCCGGGTCGTAGAGGTAGAACAGGTCGTCCTGGGCCTCGAGCACCCGGACACCGTCGTACGCGCGCATCAGTCGATCCAGTTCGTCGATGGTCATGCCTTCAAGTCTGTCATTGAACTAGCAGTGGAAACTTGTGCGGCGATTCCGGATTTGTCGGCGGGCCGAACTAGGGTGGTTGGGTGGCTGATCCGTCCTCGTACCGTCCTGCTCCGGGATCGATCCCCGACTCGCCTGGTGTCTATCGTTTCAGCGACTCCGGCGGCCGGGTGATCTACGTCGGCAAGGCGAAGAACCTCCGCGCGCGCCTGTCGTCGTACTTCCAGGATCTGGTGAACCTGCACCCGCGCACGCAGGCGATGGTGACGACGGCCGCGAAGGTCGAGTGGACGGTGGTCTCGACCGAGGTCGAGTCGCTGCAGCTGGAGTACTCCTGGATCAAGGAGTACGACCCGCGTTTCAACGTGAAGTACCGCGACGACAAGTCGTACCCGTGGCTCGCGATCACCCTCAACGAGGAGTATCCGCGGGTGATGGTCGGCCGCGGCCAGAAGAAGAAGGGCGTGCGGTACTTCGGTCCGTACAGCCACGCGTGGGCGATCCGGGAGACCGTCGACCTGCTGCTCCGGGTGTTCCCGATGCGCTCGTGCAGCAAGGGCGTGTTCAACCGGCACCGCCAGATCGGCCGGCCCTGCCTGCTCGGGTACATCGGCAAGTGCGCCGCGCCCTGCACCGGTCAGGTGAGCCAGGAGGAGCACCGGCAGATCGTCGACGACTTCGCCGCGTTCCTCTCCGGCCAGACCGCGACGTACGTGCGCCGGCTGCAGAAGGAGATGCAGGCCGCGGCCGCCGAGCTCGAGTACGAGCGGGCCGCGAAGATCCGCGACGACCTGGCCGCGCTGGAGAAGGCCCTGGCCAAGAACGCGGTGGTGCTCGGCGACGGCACCGACACCGACGTGATCGCGCTCAGCGAGGACCCGCTCGAGGTCGCGGTCCAGATCTTCTACGTCCGCGGCGGCCGGATCCGCGGTGAGCGCGGCTTCATCGCCGACAAGGCCGACGGTACGGCGAGCACCGGCGACCTGGTGTCCCGGTTCATCCAGCAGACGTACGCCGGGGACTCGGCCGAAGCGATCCCGCGGGAGATCCTGGTCCCGACGATGCCCGAGGACGCGGCCGCGCTGACCGAGTGGCTCGAGACGACGCGCGGGGCGCGGGTGGACATCAGGGTCCCGCAGCGCGGCGACAAGAAGGCGCTGATGGAGACCGTCGAGCGCAACGCGCTGCAGACGCTGACGATGCACAAGACCAAGCGGGCCAGCGATCTGACGACCCGCAACCAGGCGCTCGAGGAGATCCAGGCCGCGCTCGACCTGCCCGAGGCGCCGCTGCGGCTGGAGTGTTACGACGTCTCGAACCTGCAGGGCACCGAGGTGGTCGCCTCGATGGTGGTTTTCGAGGACGGGCTGCCGCGCAAGAGCGAGTACCGGCGCTTTGTGATCAAGGGTGTCGACGGGCAGAACGACGTCGCCTCGATCGCCGAGGTGCTCACCCGCCGGTTCAAGCGGCTCCTGGACGAGCGGGCCACCATGACCGCCGACGAGGATCCGAACGGCGCTCTCATCGACCCCGAGACCGGGCGGGCCAGGAAGTTCTCCTACGCGCCGGGGCTGGTGGTCGTCGACGGTGGTCCTCCGCAGGTCGCGGCGGCCCGGCAGGCGATGGACGAGCTCGGCCTCGGCGACATCCCGGTCTGCGGCTTGGCGAAGCGCCTCGAAGAGGTGTGGCTGCCGGACGAGGAAGACCCGGTGATCTTCTCGCGGACGTCGGAAGGCCTCTACCTGCTGCAGCGGCTCCGGGACGAGGCGCACCGGTTCGCGATCACCCACCACCGCAACCGGCGGTCGAAGTCGATGGTCGAGAGCGTCCTCGACGAGGTGCCGGGTCTCGGCGAGGTCCGCCGGAAGACGCTGCTGCGGCACTTCGGGTCGCTGAAGAAGTTGCGGCTGGCCACGATCGACGAGGTGGCCGACCTGCCCGGTTTCGGGCGCCGTACGGCGGAATCCGTCGTACTCGCGGTTAACGCTGCCGCAACGAAGGCGGAAACCGGCCGGGCTCCGTCGGTGAACATGGCCACAGGCGAGATACTGGATGACGACGCCCCGGCGCCGGCCGGGACGCCTGAACGGGGACCCAGGGAGAACTGAGAACTGATGGACGACACGGGCGGCAACCTCATCATCGTGTCCGGGATGTCGGGCGCGGGACGGAGCTCCGTCGCCGACGTACTGGAGGACCTCGGCTGGTTCGTGGTGGACAACCTGCCGCCGATGTTCCTGACCACCCTCGTCGAGCAGGTCGTCGGGACCGGCGCGGCGCCGCGGCTCGCGGTCGTCGTCGACGTCCGGACCGGCCTGTTCTTCGAGGAGCTGAGCTCGGCGATCCACGACCTGCGGCTGAAGGGGTACCGGCCGCTGACCTTGTTCCTCGAGGCGTCCGACGACGTCATCGTGCGGCGGCAGGAGAGCGTCCGCCGGCCGCACCCGCTGCAGGGCGAGGGCCGGCTGCTCGACGGCATCCAGCGTGAGCGCGAACTGCTCGGCGACATCCGGGCCGGCGCCGACCTCGTCATCGACACCTCGAGCCTGAACATCCACCAGCTCGCCGCGAAGATCGTGAACGCGTTCGGCGACGAGGAGAACGCGGAGCTGCGGGCGACCGTGGTGTCGTTCGGGTTCAAGTACGGGATCCCGGTGGACGCCGACGTGGTCGCCGACATGCGCTTCATCCCGAACCCGTACTGGCAGCCCGATCTGCGCCCGATGACCGGGCAGGACAAGCCTGTGTCAGACTTCGTGCTCGGCCATCCGCTGGCCCAGCAGTTCCTGCAGAACTACGTGGACGTGCTGGACACCCTGCGGACCGGCTACCTGAACGAGGGCAAGCGCTTCGTCACCGTCGCGATCGGCTGCACCGGGGGTAAGCACCGCAGCGTCGCGATGGCCGAAGAGGTCGCCCGCAGGCTGCGCGAGAAGGGGTCACCGACGTTAGTGGTACACCGGGATCTGGGGCGGGAGTGACGCGAACCCCTCGCGTCGTCGCACTGGGTGGGGGACATGGCTTGGCCGCATCCCTTTCCGCGCTTCGCCATGTCACCGATCAGCTGACCGCGGTGGTGACAGTCGCCGACAACGGCGGCTCGTCCGGGCGGCTGCGCCAGGAGCTCGGCGTACTGCCCCCGGGTGATCTGCGGATGGCGCTGGCCGCGCTCTGCCGCGACGACGAGTGGGGCCGGACGTGGGCCGACGTACTGCAGCATCGCTTCCGCAGCAACGGTGAGCTGCACGACCACGCGGTCGGCAACCTGCTGATCGTCGCGTTGTGGGAGTTGCTCGGCGAGGCGGTCGACGGACTCGACTGGGTGGGCCGGCTGCTCGGCGCGGAGGGCCGGGTGCTGCCGATGTCCGCCGTACCGCTGGACATCACCGCGCGGGTGCTCGGGCTGGACCCGGCGCATCCGGAGGTGATCACGGAGATCCGCGGTCAGACCGAGGTGGCGTCGACCGAGGGACATGTCGTCGACGTCGCGCTGGACCCGGCCGACCCGCCGGCTTGTCCTGAGGCCCTGGTGGCGATCGCGGAAGCGGACTGGGTCGTGGTGGGTCCGGGGTCCTGGTTCACGTCGGTCATCCCGAACCTGCTGGTGCCCGCGCTGTGCCGCGGTCTCGAGCAGACCAGCGCCCGCCGGCTCCTCACGCTGAACCTTGGAGAGCAGAAGGGGGAGACCGACGGGTTCTCACCCGAGACGCATCTGGAGGTGCTGGCCGGGCATGCGCCGGACCTCCGGATCGACGTCGTGCTCGCCGACGCCGGTCACGTGCCCGACCCCGAGTCACTGCGCCGTACGGCGCAATCCCTCGGGGCCGAGCTGGTGATCGCCGACATCGCCGACGAGGACCGCGACCTGCACCACGCCCCGGACAAACTCGCCAAGGTCTACCGGGAGATCTTCAGCTAATCGAAGTCCGCGTCGACGTCCTTCTTGGCGGTGTAGACCTGCTTGCCCTGGGCGTCGTACCCGCGGATCCGGACGTTCTTGATGTCGGAGTTCCCGCCGGTCAGGCCCCAGATGTAGTAGCCGTTCGAGATCAGCGCGCGGGTCGGACCCTGCTTCGGCAGGTCGACGACGATCTGCGCGACGCCGTCCGGCACCATTCCGAAGCTGAAGTCGTCGGCGAACTTCCCGTTCGCCTGTACGGCGCTCCGCGTGTAGTCGTACGCGCCCTTCGCCGTTGGCGCCAGCATGTGGCACCACGCGTACACCTTCTTGTCGGGTGAGATCAGTACGGCGGTGAGCTTGTTGCCGGTGCCCGTCTTGAGCGCGACCTGCCAGTCCTTGGTGACCGGGCCGGCGGCCTTGATCCGCGGATCCTGCGCGCTGCTTCTGCCACTGAAGTAGATGTCGTCCACTTCACGGCACCGCGTGGTGATCTGCTCGTCGGTCAGCGGACTGACCGGCGGCGGGGGAGCGAGAGTCTTCCCGGTCAGCGGATCCTTCGTGAGTACGACGTTCGGCGTGATCGGCTCGGCGGTCTTGACCGTGACGCTGTCCGGGACGGACGGCCGTTGCGGGGTCGGGAGCGGCGGGCGCGTGTACTCGAAGATCCTGCGGCCTTGATCGTCGTACCCGCGGACCTGCCGCACCCGCCCGCTGGTCGAGGCGTCGAACCCGAGCGAGTAGAAACCGTTCGTGCCGAGGAGCGCCTGCCGGGGTTGGGTCTCGCCGTCGAGGTCGACCAGAACCTTGCGGACACCGTCCGGAACCCGGTTCGCGACGGCCCCGGTCGGCTTCGTGCCAGAGGTGGCCTCCGGTTTCGTGCTGCTCCGCCCGTAGGACTGCGCTTGCCCGACGCTCATCAATGTGCAAGTGCTGACGATCGACTGGTCAGGTGACAGGAACATCACCTGCACCCGGTTGCCGGCGCCGGCCTTCACGACAACCTTCCAGTTGGCGTCGAGCGGTTGCCCCTTGTCGAACGGGTTGGCGCCGCGTTCGCGCAAGAAGTCGACGTACTCCTTGTCGGCCTGCTTGCACTGCTGGCGCAGGTTGGCGTCGCTCAGCTGGCTGACCGGCGGAGGCGGCTGGACCTGCGCGCCTTCCGCAGGGCCGGTGCTCTCGTTGCGGTTCGCGGACCACGTGGCGGCACCAGCGATGATGACGCCCGTCGTGAGGACGGCGGTGGAGACCGTTGCGATCCGCGTCTTCCGCACAGAGCGCCGGGCACGGACGAGGAGATCGTCGACGTCGGTGGTCATCGGCTGGTCGGTGTCGTCGGCGGCAGCGGCCAGCAGGCGTTCGATGTCCGTACTCATGAGGCGCTCCTTTCGGTCTGGTCGAGAAGTTCGCGGAGGCGGGTGAGGCCGCGGGACGTCTGGCTCTTCACGCCGCCGACGCCGATGCCGAGGATGTCGGCGGTCTGTTCGAGGCTGAGGTCGGCGTAGTGCCGCAGTACGACGCACGCCCGTTGACTCGGCGGCAGCGTGGCGAGCGCCTCGACGACGAGCATCCGGTCGTCGACTGTGCCGACCGGATCAGGCAAAGGTCCTGCCTGCTCGTCGGTGTCGACGAGCCGCTCCCGCCGCCACGGCTTCCTGGACTGGTCGAACACGGCCGTGACCAGGCATTGGTGCGCGTAGCCGTTCAGCCCTTGGGTGCGGTCGATGCGGTGCCAGCGGCGGTACACCTTGACCAGCGCGTCCTGCGCCGCGTCCTCCGCCCGGTGCCAGTCGCCGCACATCAGGTACGCCGTTCTGCGCAGCCGCCGGATCGTGATCGCGGCGAACTCGGTGAACTCGGCGTCGTCCGGTGCCTTCATACCCCTCCTCTCGGACCGTCGCGGGGGTAACGCACCGAGTGCGCCGAAAGGTTGCAGAGCGCGTAACCGGGGCAGCTTCCGCCCGTTGGGTCTTTGACACAGGTGGGAGGATGGCCTTCATGGCGATGACAGCACAGGTGAAGTCCGAGTTGACCAGTATTCAGGTGACGAAACCGTGTTGCCGCAAGGCCGAGGTGTCGTCGATCCTGCGGTTTGCCGGCGGGCTGCACCTGGTGTCCGGACGCATCGTCGTCGAGGCCGAACTGGACAGCGGCGCCGCGGCCCGGCGACTGCGCAAGGACATCGCCGAGATCTTCGGTCACCCGTCGGACGTGGTGGTGATTTCCCCGTCAGGCATCCGCAAGCAGACGAAGTACGTCGTCCGCGTGGTCCGGGACGGTGACGCGCTGGCGCGGCAGACCGGACTCGTGGACAACCGCGGCCGTCCGGTCCGGGGGCTCCCGCCCGCGGTCGTGTCCGGTGCGTCCTGTGACGCGGTGGCGGCCTGGCGCGGTGCGTTCCTCGCGCACGGCTCGCTGACCGAGCCCGGCCGGTCGTCCTCGCTCGAGGTGACCTGCCCTGGGCCGGAGGCGGCGCTCGCGCTGGTCGGTGCGGCACGGCGGCTCGGAATCGGTTCGAAGGCCCGCGAGGTGCGCAACGTGGACCGCGTGGTGATCCGCGACGGTGACGCGATCGGCGCCCTGCTCACCCGGCTCGGCGCCCACGAGTCGGTGCTGGCGTGGGAGGAGCGGCGGATGCGTCGCGAGGTCCGCGCGACCGCGAACCGGCTGGCCAACTTCGACGACGCGAACCTGCGCCGCTCCGCACGAGCCGCGGTGGCCGCGGGCGCGCGCGTCGAGCGGGCGCTGGAGATCCTCGGCGACGACGTACCGGATCACCTGCAGGTGGCGGGCAAGCTGCGGCTGGAGCACAAGCAGGCCAGCCTCGAGGAGCTCGGTCAGCTGCACGAGCCGGCGCTCACCAAGGACGCCGTCGCCGGCCGGATCCGCCGGCTGCTCGCGATGGCCGACAAGCGCGCCAGCGACCTCGGCGTCCCGAACACCGAGGCCAACCTCACCCCGGACATGCTCGACCCCGCTTGATCGGATCGTTATCCAACACCTCTCAAACCCGGCTTGTCGCGTTGGTTGGATTCCACTACGGGGGTTTCCATCACACCAACGATCGGAGACCGATGGGCGAGTACGAGAATGAGCTCTACAAGCGGCAGATGGAGATCGAACGCTTGCGGGTCCAGGAAGAGACCCAGAAGCGGATGAAGGAGCTCGAGGAGTTCCGGAAGGCCGAGGAGCAGCGAAAGGCCGCCGAGGAAGCCGCCAAGAAGAGCAACATGGTCGCCGATCCGGAGCCTGCCGTCGCGAACTGGCCGGACGAAGGGTTCCAGGCTGCTGAGCCGGGCCGGCTGGACGGGGTCAAGGGCGCTCTCGGCATCGGCGCGGCAGGTGACGCGAAGCTCGCGCGGGACCTGCTGAACAGCGGTCAGGCACCCCTCGGCGGTGTGGCCAAGCCGGAACAGACCGCTGACGGCGCGAAGGAAAGCGCGGCTGGTTCACGGGCCGTGAAGCCGGCGCTCGGCCTCGGCTGATCGCACGCGGAGCTGGACTTCCGCCACTCACCAACGGGCCGGATCGCGATGTCCGTACGGTCGGCGACCGCTGGATGTCCACCCCGCGTGCGGGTTGGTGAGTGGCCGAGGTCCGGTCACACCGGACCGAAGGATTTTGAGAAGATCTGGTACCGCGCGCTGACGACGTACATGACGTCGCGGACCGACTACCACGGCGCCCGGACCGCGACACTGAACGCCGCGACGGACCTGTACGGCGCGAGCAGCGCGGAGCGGGCCGCGGTCGACAAGGCGTGGGCCGGCGTGAACGTGCTCCCGTGATCGGGTGAACCTCACGTAGACAGTGATGCGAACGGCGGTTTCCGGAGAGACATTCCGGAAATCGCCGTTCGTCGTACCAGCCAGTGGTCTGGTCTGAAGCCGTGAAAATTTACCGGTGGTCTCATCTGGACGCTACCAGTTGATCGAGTGGGCTGTTGGGCTAGTGTTCGGGCTGTAGCGGCAGTGCCAAAGCTAGTTTCTGAGGAGACGCAGACCCGTGACCGTACGCGTAGGTATCAACGGCTTCGGCCGCATCGGCCGTAACTTCTTCCGCGCCGTGCAGGCGTCCGGTGCCGACATCGAGGTCGTCGCCGTCAACGACCTGACCGACAACCAGACCCTCGCTCACCTGCTGAAGTACGACTCGATCCTGGGCCGGTTCCCGGGTGAGGTCTCCGCCACCGACGACGACATCACCGTCGGCGGCAAGAGCTTCAAGGCGTTCGCCGAGCGCGACCCGGCCAACCTGAAGTGGTCGGACGTCGGCGCCGACGTGGTGATCGAGTCCACCGGCTTCTTCACCGACGCCACCAAGGCCAAGACGCACGCCGACAACGGCGCCAAGAAGGTCATCATCTCCGCCCCGGCGAAGAACGAGGACCTGACCGTGGTGATGGGCGTGAACCACGACCTGTACGACGCCGAGAAGCACACCGTGATCTCGAACGCGTCCTGCACCACGAACTGCATCGCCCCGCTGGCGAAGGTCCTCAACGACGCGTTCGGGATCGAAAAGGGTCTGATGACCACGATCCACGCGTACACCCAGGACCAGAACCTGCAGGACGGTCCGCACAAGGACCTGCGCCGCGCCCGCGCCGCCGCCCTGAACATCGTCCCGACCTCGACCGGCGCCGCGAAGGCGATCGGCCTGGTGCTGCCGGAGCTCAAGGGCAAGCTGGACGGCTACGCGCTGCGCGTCCCGGTCCCGACCGGCTCGGCGACCGACCTCACCGTCACCGTCGGCCGCGAGGTCACCGTGGACGAGGTCAAGGAGGCCTACAAGGCCGCCGCGGCCGAGGGTTCGCTGAAGGGCTACCTGACCTACACCGAGGACGAGATCGTCTCGAGCGACATCGTCACCGACCCGGCGTCCTGCATCTTCGACGCCGGCCTGACCAAGGTGATCGGCAACCAGGTCAAGGTCGTCGGCTGGTACGACAACGAGTGGGGTTACTCCAACCGCCTCGTCGACCTGGTGAACCACGTCGGCGCCTCGCTCTGACATTCCCGCAAGCATTCCCGCAAGCTTTGCGTCCGAAGGCAGCCCTGGTGCTTCTTCGGGCGCAAAGCTCGTTCTCACGAGGAAGCTGAACTGTGAAGACCATCGAAGATCTCGGCGACCTGGCCGGGCAGCGGGTGCTCGTCCGGTCCGACCTGAACGTGCCGATCAAGGACGAGGTGATCGGCGACGACGGCCGGATCCGCGCGTCGCTGCCGACTCTGGTGAAGCTGGCGAAGGCGGGCGCGAAGGTGATCGTGACCGCGCACCTCGGCCGTCCCAAGGGCGAGCCGAACCCGAAGTACACGCTGGCCCCGGTGGCGAAGCGGCTCGGTGAGCTGCTGCAGCCCGAGGGCGTCACCGTGCGGTTCGCCACCGACGTCACCGGGGACGCGGCGCAGACCGCCGTCCAGGATCTCGACGAGGGTGAGGTCCTGCTGCTGGAGAACGTGCGCTACGACCCGCGCGAGGAGAGCAAGGACGAGGCCGAGCGGGGTGCGCTGGCCGAAGAACTGGCCGCGCTCGCGGACGTCTTCGTCAGCGACGGGTTCGGTGTCGTGCACCGCAAGCAGGCCAGTGTGTACGACGTCGCGCGCCAACTCCCGCACGCCGCGGGTGGCCTGGTGCTCGCCGAGGTCGACGTACTCAAGAAGCTCACCGAGAACCCGGCCCGGCCGTACGTCGTCGTGCTCGGCGGCGCCAAGGTGTCGGACAAGCTCGCGGTGATCGACAACCTGATCGCCAAGGCCGACAAGCTGCTGATCGGCGGCGGGATGGTCTTCACGTTCCTGAAGGCGCAGGGCCACGAGGTCGGCAAGAGCCTGCTCGAGGAAGACCAGCTGGACATCGTCCGCGGCTACCTGAAGGAGGCCGGCGACAAGATCGTGCTGCCGACCGACATCGTGGTCGCCCCGGAGTTCAAGGCCGACTCGCCGGCCACCGTGGTGGCGGCGGACGCGATCCCCGCCGACCAGCTCGGCCTGGACATCGGCCCGGAGTCCGCCAAGGTCTTCGCCGCCGAGGTCGCCGCGGCGAAGACGGTGTTCTGGAACGGCCCGATGGGCGTGTTCGAGATGGCGGCGTTCGCCGGCGGAACCAAGGCCGTCGCGCAGGCGTTGACCGAGGTGGACGGGCTGAGTGTCGTCGGCGGCGGTGACTCCGCGGCCGCCGTACGGCAGCTAGGCTTCGCCGACGACGCGTTCGGCCACATCTCCACCGGTGGCGGCGCCTCGCTCGAATACCTGGAGGGCAAGGAGCTCCCGGGTCTCGCGGTACTGGAAGAGGACTGAGATGGCAGGCGACAACTCAGCTGCCCGTACGCCGTTGATGGCGGGCAACTGGAAGATGAACCTGAACCACGTCGAGGCCGTGCACCTGCTGCAGAAGCTGAGCTGGACGCTGCAGGACAAGAAGCACGACTTCGAGCGGGTCGAGGTGGCGGTGCTGCCGCCGTTCACCGACATCCGCAGCGTGCAGACGCTGGTCGACGGTGACCGGATGAAGCTCAAGTACGGCGCGCAGGACGTGTCCACGCACGACTCCGGGGCGTACACCGGCGAGATCTCGGCGGCGATGCTCACCAAGCTCGGCTGCACCTACGTGCTGACCGGGCACTCCGAGCGCCGCCAGTACCACGACGAGACCGACGAGGTCGTCAACGCCAAGACCGCGAAGGCGCTCGAGGCCGGCCTGGTCCCGATCATGTGCGTCGGCGAGGGCCTGGAGATCCGGAAGGCCGGCGGTCACGTCGAGCACTGCCTGGGTCAGGTCGACGCCGGGCTGGCCGGGCTGAAGCCGGAGGACGTCCGCAAGGTCGTCATCGCGTACGAGCCGGTCTGGGCGATCGGCACCGGAGAGGTCGCGACGCCGGAGGACGCGCAGGAGGTGATCGCCGCGATCCGGGGCCGGATCGAGGAGACGATCTCACCCTCGGTTGCCGACTCGGTACGGATTCTTTACGGTGGGTCGGTCAAGATGGCCAGTGCAGGTGGCATCATGGCCCAACCGGATGTCGACGGCTGCCTGGTCGGAGGCGCGAGCCTCCAGGTGGACGAGTTCGCCGGCATCTGCCGTTACCTGGACCTTCAGTTAGGCTACTCCTCGTGATTCTCGCTTTCTCGATCGTCGTGATCGTCTGCAGCCTGTTCCTGACGCTGCTGGTGCTGCTGCACAAAGGCCGCGGTGGCGGCCTCTCGGACCTGTTCGGTGGCGGTGTGTCGTCCAGCCTCGGCGGCTCGTCGGTCGCCGAGCGGAACCTGGACCGGATCACGATCGGCGTCGGCCTGATCTGGTTCGCCGCCATCGTCGCGCTCGGCCTGCTCTACAAGCTCGGCTGAGGGGGAGTAGGTTCCCGTGGCTGGTGGTGGCAGTGCGATTCGTGGCAGCCGGGTCGGTGCCGGGCCGATGGGCGAGGCGGAGCGCGGCGACACCGCGCCCCGGCAGCGCATCGTGTTCTTCTGTGCGAACGGGCACGAGACCGCGACCTGGTTCGCGGTCGAGGCGGCCATCCCGGAGGAGTGGGACTGTCCACGGTGCGGTCTGCCGACCAGCACCGATGTGAACAACCCGCCCCCGCCGCCGAAGATCGAGCCCTACAAGACGCACCTGGCGTATGTGAAGGAGCGCCGCTCCGAGCAGGAGGCGCAGGAGATCCTCGACGAAGCCCTCGAGAAGCTCCGCGCCCGCCGCGCCCGCGGCGAGGTCATCTTCTAGCAACTCCGTCTGAGCCCGGACCGCTCTGGTCCGGGCTCACACGTTGTTCTACCCCCTGTGGTCGGGTGGGTGCAGCGCGCTAGGGTCGGCGCCATGAAGACGTCGATCGCGCCTGTTCGCTGGACCCCGCCGCCCGCGCCGTCGGTGCGGCATCCGAAGGGCATCGAGGTCGAGGTCGTCGCGTTACCGGGCGCGGGACCCGAGGACACGCTGATCGACGACGACGGCAGCGTCCTCACCGGTCTGTACGACGGCCGCATCCTGCGCGTCAGCGCCGACGGCAAGACGATCACCACCCTTGCCGACACCGGCGGCCGGCCGCTCGGCCTGGAGTGGCTGCCGGACGGCAAGGTGCTGATCTGCGACGCGAACCGCGGTCTGCTAACCCTCGACAAGGACAACCGGATCACGACCCTGCTGTCCGAGATCGACGGCCGTCCCATGCGGTTCTGCAACAACGCGGACGTCACCGAGGACGGCACGATCTACTTCACCGACTCGTCCACCCGGTTCGGTATCGACGAGTGGATGGCCGATCTCCTCGAACACTCCACGACCGGCAGCGTGTACCGCCGTACGCCCGACGGGGAGCTCACCCGGCTGGCGACCGGTCGCGGCTTTCCGAACGGCGTGGCGCTCAGCCGCGATCGTAGTGCGCTCTTCTGGGCCGAGAGCGCGACGTACGGGCTCTACAAACTCGACCTCACGACCGAGGGCGCCGAGCCGGTGCAGATCGCGGAGATCCCTGGGCTGCCGGACAACATCGCGCGTGGCTCCGACGGCCTGATCTGGGTGGCGGTCGGGTCGCCGCGCAACGCCCTACTCGATCTGCTGCTGCCCAAGCACCCGGTGTTCCGCAAGGTCGTCTGGTCGCTGCCGGACGCGCTGAAGCCGAAGGCCGCGGACATCATCGAGATCCAGGCGTACGACGAAGCCGGCGAACTGGTGCATGACCTGCGCGCCAAGCACCCGAACTTCCACATGCCCACCGGCGTCCGCGAACGCAACGGAAAGGTGTGGCTAGGAAGCATCGGTACGAGCTCCCTAGCCACCTTCCCGACGCCTACTTCTTAGGCGCCTCGTCCTGCTTGTCGCCGTTGCCGGTGACCACCAGCGTGAAGTCCTCGCCGTGGTTGCTGACTCCATCGATGACCGCAGCCTCGACCGCCTCCGAGCCGATCTCGCTGCGCAACATCAAGGGATCCGTGCGGAGGTCCTTGGCCAAGGCGACCGCCAGCCCGACCATCACGACCGCGAACGGCAACGCCGCGACGATCGTGAGGTTCTGCAGGCCTTGCAAGGCGTCCGCGCCACCTCCGCCGGCGAGCAGCATGACCGCCGCCACCGCACCGGTCAGCACGCCCCAGAAGATCACCAGCGGCTTCTTCGGCTCGATCGCACCGCGCTCGGACAGCGTGCCCATGACGATCGACGCGGCGTCCGCACCGGACACGAAGAAGATCGCGACCAGCATGACCACGATCACCGTCGTGACCGCACTCAGCGGGATGTGCTCGAGCATGCCGAACAGCTGACCCTCGGACGTCGACGCGCCGGCGATGTCCGTACCGTCACGCTGCATGTCGATCGCCGTACCGCCGAAGATGCAGAACCACAGCACGCTGACCAGTGACGGCACCAGCAGTACGCCGGTGACGAACTGCCGGATCGTGCGGCCGCGGCTGATCCGCGCGATGAACATGCCGACGAACGGCGTCCACGAGATCCACCAGGCCCAGTAGAAGACGGTCCAGCCGGACAGCCAGGTCGCCATCGCGTCGCCGCCACTGGCCTCGGTCCGCGCGGCCATGTCGGCCAGGTCGCGGAAGTAGTCGCCGATCGCGGTCGGCACCAGGTTCAGGATCAGCACGGTCGGGCCGACCACGAACACGAAGACCGCGAGGACGACGGCCAGCACCATGTTGATGTTCGAGAGCCACTGGATGCCCTTCGCGACGCCGGACACCGCCGAGGCCACGAAGGCCGCGGTCAGTACGGCGATCACGCCGACCATCACGGCGTTCCCGGTGTTGTCCAGCCAGCCGAGGATCCGGACGCCGGAACCGATCTGCAGCGCGCCGAGCCCGAGCGACGCGGCCGACCCGAACAGGGTCGCGAAGATCGCCAGCCCGTCGATCACCTTGCCGATCGGTCCTTCGGTACGGCGTCCCAGCAGCGGAGCGAACGCCGCGCTGATCAGCTGCGACCGGCCGCGCCGGAACGTGCCGTACGCGATCGCGATGCCGACCACGGCGTAGATCGCCCACGGGTGCAGGGTCCAGTGGAACAACGTGGTCGCCATCGCGGTCTCGAGGGCCTCCGGCGACCCGCCCTGGACCGTGCCGGGCGGGGGACTGGTGAAGTGCGAGAGCGGCTCGCTGACGCCGAAGAACATCAGTCCGATGCCCATACCGGCGCTGAACATCATCGCGACCCAGGACACGGTCTTGAACTCGGGTTCCTCGTCGTCCCGGCCGAGCGGGATCCGCCCGTACCGTCCGGCGGCCAGCCAGATCACGTAGACGACGAAGCCGGAGGCCAGCAGGACGAACAGCCAGCCGGTGTTCTGTTCGACCCATCCGAGGGCCGAGTCGGACGCCGTACCGAGACCGGCGGCGTCGACGATGCCCCAGGCGACGAACGCCAGGGCGATGACCGCGGTGACACCGAAGGTCGACGCGGTCGAGGCCGGAGCCGTGACTTCGGCTGCCGGGCGGCGGGGGTGTTGCGATCGCGGGATGCAGTGCGGGGTCTTGGGTGTCTGCCTGGTTGTCGATATCTATCGCCACAGGTAAGTCACGCCTCGCTTAGGCGCGCCTCCGTTCGGTTGTGTCGGGGACAGTGCCTTACGACCGTGTCGAAGATCGTGGCAAAACGCAACAATCGTGGTTTCGGCCACAGTCGGTCGGGGTCGGTAGGGTGCGCTCATGCGTTTCGGAATTGCGATCCTGCCGGAGTACCGCTGGCAGGACGCCGCGCCGCGGTGGCGGCGAGCGGAGGAGTACGGCTTCGACCATGCGTGGACGTACGACCACCTGACCTGGAGCGGTCTGCAGGACTCACCGTGGTACGGGACGACGCCGACGCTGACGGCGGCCGCACTCGTCACGTCGACGATCAAGCTCGGCACGTTCGTCACCTCGCCGAACTTCCGGCACCCGCTGGCGCTGACCCGCGACATCCTCGCGATCGACGACGTGTCCGACGGCCGGTTCCTGTGCGGGATCGGGGCCGGCGGCAGTCTGGACGCGACGATCCAGGGCGGGCCCGACCTGACGCCGCGGGAGAAGCAGGACCGCTATCAGGAGTTCGTGCAGCTCCTCGACACCCTGCTCACCACGGACGGCGTCGACTTCAAGGGCGAGTACTTCGAGACCCGCAACGGCCGCACGCTGCCTGGTTGCGTTCAGCAACCACGTGTCCCGTTCATCCTGGCCGGCAACGGGCCGCGCTCGCTCAAGTTCGCTGCCCGGCATGGCGACGGCTGGATGACGACCGGGGGAGCGGGCGACGACCTGGACAGCTGGTGGACGTCGGTCTCCGACCTCAGCCACCGCCTCGACGACCTCCTCGAGGGCCGCCACCTGAACCGGTACCTGTCCCTCGACTCCAAGGTCTACGCGCTCTCCAGCCCGTCCGCCTTCGAGGACGCCGTCGGCCGCGCCGCAGCCCTCGGCTTCACCGACGTCATCACCCACTGGCCCCGCACCGAGGGCGTGTACGCCGGCTCCGAATCCGTCCTCGAGCAGATCGCGAACGACGTCGTACCGCGGTTGCGGTGAGCCCGTTGTTCTGAGACGGCGAAAGGGCCGCACACCTGGTGGTGTGCGACCCTCTCGTCACTGTGCTGGAAGGGCGATCAGGTGCCGATCGCGCGGATGTTCTCCGCCTGCAGACCCTTCTGGCCCTGGGTGATCTCGAACTCCACGCGCTGGTTCTCGTCCAGCGAACGGAAGCCCGACATCTGGATGGCGGAGTAGTGCGCGAACACGTCCGCGCCACCGTCATCCGGGGTGATGAAGCCGAAGCCCTTGTCAGCGTTGAACCACTTGACAGTACCGACAGCCATTGTCTATCTCCTCGATGGCTATTAACAATCCGCGACCCACACCTCATGAGCCGCGCGTCGCCGAAAGGCCCCAGACGACAGACCGGCCATGCAGCACAGCAAAAGTCAGGGAGTCCAAAACTGCAACGGCATAACTGTAGCCGTTCTGCGGGCTGATGGTAGGGGTGACCACAAACACGTGTCGCTGATTGTCGCGACTCGCTACCCTCCGTGCACACCCGATTCTGGGCCGCACAGGGCCGCTCCAGAACCGGAAATCCCGCGCGACCTGCTGTTTCGCGGCCGACGGAACGGACAGGACGTTGGCAACGAAGGACAATGGCCCGGTACGCCGGGTGATGGACGCATGATTCTGATCGGAATTCCCGGCGTGTCGCGCGGCTGTGGACAGCGGCAAGGCGGGGAAGAAGCGAGGAGGCAACAATGATCGTCAGCGTGACCCGGAGCGGTGGTTTCGCCGGGCTGACCAAGCAGGGCGAGCTGGACACCAGCGGCCAGCCGGACGCCGACCGGCTGGAGGCCGCTGTGCGGGAGCTGGCGGCCAAGGACTTGGGGACCGGCCGGCCGCGGCCGGACCGGTACGTGTACCGGCTGGAGGTGCGTGACGCCGCCAACGATGCCGACGACGTCACGCAGCACACGGTCGCAGAGCAGGACGTCGACGCGACCACGGCCTGGCTGCTGGACCGCATCCTCAGCTAGCGCCAGTCGATCTCCGGGGCCCGGTAGAAGTTGACGCCGAGCACCTCCCAGCGCGGTCCCTGCTCGGCCAGCCGGTCGCGGTACGTCGTCCAGTCGAGCGCGGACTCCGGCGACCACCCGAGCTCGGCGATGCCCGGCAGCCGCGGGAACGTCATGAACTCGACCTTGTCCAGGTCGTCGAGCGTCTCGGTCCACAGCGGCGCCTCGACGCCGTCGATCGCACTCGCCGGCACGTTCGGGATCAGCGTGGCCGGGTTCCAGTTGTAGGACTGCTCCACGCTGACCAGTCCGGCCCATTGGAGGCCGAGCGGCGTCTCCTCGTGGTACTTCATGTCCAGGTACGCCCTGTTCGCGGGGGACAGCACCAGCGTCGCGCCCTGCTCGACCGCCTGCTGCGCCAACACCTGGGCCTTGGGGTCCTCGGTGCCCCAGTACTGCACGACACTGCCGACAGGCAGCGGCCCGTCGGCGATTTCATGCCACCCCATCATCCGCTTGCCGTACTTCACGACCAGCTCGGCGGCCTTCGGTACGAAGGCGAGGTACTCCGAGTGCGGTGTCGAGTGCGCCTCGTCCCCACCGAGGTGCAGGAGTTCACCGGGCGTCTGCTCGGCCACCTCCCGGAACACGTCGTCGAGGAACTCGTACGTCACGTCCTTGTCGATGGCAAGCGAGCTGAAACCGACCTCTGTCTCTGTGTAGAGGTCCGGCGCCTGGTCACCCTTGTTCAGCTCGGGGTACGAGGCCAGCGCCGCGTTGGTGTGCCCCGGGGTGTCGATCTCCGGTACGACGGTGATGTAGTGCTCAGCGGCGTACTGGACGAGGTCGGCGTAGTCGGCCTTCGTGTAAGAGCCGCCCGCGTAGCCGCCGACCTGCTTGCTGCCGCCGTACTCCGTGAGGCGCGGCCAGGAGTCCACCTGGATCCGCCAGCCCTGGTCGTCGGAGAGGTGCAGGTGCAGCCGGTTGATCTTGTAGAGCGACACCAGGTCGATGAAGTGCTTCACCTGGTCGACGGTGAAGAAGTGCCGCGTGACGTCCAGCATCACCCCGCGGTACCCGTACCGCGGGGAGTCGGAGATCGTCGTACCGGCGATCTCCCACGGACCCTCTTGCTCGCTGTCGGCCTCGGCCTTGGCGGGGAGGAGTTGCCGGAGTGTGGTGACGCCGCGGAACAGGCCCTCGGCGGTCGCCGCGGTGACGGTGACTCCGGACGCGTCGGCGCGCAGTTCGTAGCCCTCGGCACCTAACGACTCCGGGCCGTTGGTGGACAGCGTGATCGTGCCGGCGCCTTCCTGGACCGGTAGCGCGAAACCGGTCGACCGCCGGAGCTGATCAGCGAAGCGGTCGGCGATCGTCTGGGCGGAGGAGTCGTCGAGGCCGATGGTGGCGTCGGGCTGCAGCGTGAAGGTCTCGTCAGGGAGCGCGTGCTGCGCCGTGGGCTGCGGAATCATGATCGAAAGTGTTCGCGGCTCCCGGCATTACGTCAAGAGGCTTCAATACCGCCTGGCCGTGTCGATCGCCTGTGCCGCGTAGCCCCCGCCGAACAGCACGACATGCACCAGCAGCGGGTGCAGTTGATGCAGCCCGATCCGCTCCTCCCACCCGTCGCGCAGCGGGTGCGCCTCGTCGTACGCGCGCAGCACGCGGTCCAGTCGCGGTAGTCCGAAGAGCGCGAGCATGGCGAGGTCTGTCTCTCGGTGACCGCCGTGCGCGGCCGGATCGATCAGGTGTACGCCGTCCGGCGTCCAGAGCACGTTGCCGGACCACAGGTCGCCGTGGATCCGGCACGGCTCGTCGGACGGGTCGTCGTACGCACCTGCCTCCAGGCGAGTGCAGACGCGCTCGATGGCGTCCAGGTGGATGCCCTGGTCGTAGGCGGCCCGCAGGTACGGCCGCAGGCGCAGGTTTGCGTAGAACTCACCCCACGAGCTCGTTGGCTCCGGTGCGTGCGGCAACGGGGCAGCGCCGATGTAGCCGTCGCCACTCCACCCGTCAGGCGGTACGCCGAAGTAGCGGGCGCCGGCGTCATGCGTGACAGCCAGCCGCCGCCCGAAGTCCTCGGCGGCTGACTCGGTCGGCGGGGCCATGTCCAACCGGGTCGTCGCCAGCTGAGTGGGGGAGACCTGGAGCGGCTCAGCTACGGGCACGCCGCCTGGCACGGCCAGCCAGCGCAGACCGGCCGCCTCGACCTCGAAGAAGCCCGCGGGTGCGTCAGACCGGCTCTTCACAAACGGCGTGGTCACCCCGGCACTCTGGCACGGTCCGTCCCAGCCGGACCAGCAGGGGCTCGCTGAGCATGACAAGAGTTGCAGTCGCCGTCAGCAAGCCGCCGACGAGTGCAACCGCCCGCACACTCGTGGTGTCGATCAGCGCGCCGCCCACGAACGCTCCGGCGGCGATGCCGACGTTGAACGCCGAGCTGGTCCCGGCAGACGCGATGTCGGTGCTGCCTGGGGCAATCTGGAGCGTCCGGCTCTGTACGGCGACCGCGAGCCCGCTGAACGCCAGGCCGATCACCGCGATCAGCGCGACCGTCACGACCTGCACCTGTCCCAGCGCGTACAGCCCCAACAGGCCGACCGTGATGAGGCCGAGGGGCAGAACGGTCGCGCCCCACGGGTACCGATCGAGCACGCGGCCGACGATCAGCGTGCCGGCCAGTCCGCCCGCACCGCTGGCCAGCAGCATCGGACCGAGCAACCCGGACGAGAACCCGGAGATGTCCAGCAAGAACGGCGTGACGTACGTGTTGAAGGTCAGGAACCCGGTCACTCCGACGGCGCACGCGATCAGCAGGACGACGTACCGCCGGAGGTCAGGGGAGCTGCCCCGGCGCGACGGACTGTCCGCGACCTCGGTGCGCGGCAGCAGGACGACGATCCCGACGCAGGCGGCCGCTCCGAGCACCGTCATCACCACGAACGGCACCCGCCAGCCGGCCTGCTCTCCGAGCCAGGTGCCGAGCGGGATGCCGAGGATAGGCGCCAGCGCCGTACCGATCGCGAGCCGCGCGACCACTCGCCCGCGAAACTCCGGCGGGAACAGACTGGTCGCGATCGGCGGGGCGATCGACCAGAACAGCGCCTGTGCGAGTGCGATCAGCAGCCGCGCGGCGAACAGCGTCTCGTACGACGGAGCGGCCGCGGAGAGTGCCGTGGCAGCGGTCAGGACCCCGAGCGTGCCGGTCAGCACGAGACGGCGGGGCAGGTGGTGGGTGAGTCGGGCCAGTGGGATGGACGCGAGCACGACGACCGCGGCGTACCCGGTGACGAGGAGGCCGACCTGGGAGCGGGATCGCTCGAGGTCATCGGCGATCACGGTCAGCAGACCGATCGGAAGCACCTCGACGGTGACGAACGAGAAGGTCGAAACGCCGAGGAACACCAGTGCGAGGCTTGCTCGGCGGAACGAGAGAGGCATGAGGCACCTGATTCCAGTGAAGGATTCTATGGTGGTAGCATCTCACCCGTGACCGACAGTTTTCCTGCGGAATTCCGGATCGTGGGCGGGCACCCTGCCCTCGACCTGGTGAACACGGTCACCCCGCGCGTGCGAGGCGGCGCGGTGGAGCACGACTATCTGACGTCGCCCGCCGAGCTCGTCGCCTGGGCCCGCCGGATCGGGCTGATCGATCTGCGCGACTACAGCGCCGTCGAGGGCACCTGGCGCTCGGCGCCGGAGCTGGCCACGAAGTCCCTCAACGCGACGCTGGAGATCCGCGAGGCGGCGTACGACGTGTTCGCTCCGCGGGCGGCCGGTGCCGTGATCGCGGGCGACGGCCTCAAGCACAGCGAGGGTTCCGCACTCGAACGATTGATGCTCCGGTGGTCGGCCGCGGCAGCGCGATCGATGCTGATCCCGGACGCGGACCGGAACCGAGGCATCGCGGAGTTGGTGGTCGGTACGTCGCCGGCGCAGTTGATCCCGGATCGGCTGGTGGTGGCCGCGGTCGAGCTGGTGCGGACCGTCGAGTTGCGCCAGTTGCGGGCCTGCCCGGTCGACGACGGAGGCTGCGGCTGGCTGTTCCTCGACCGCAGCCGGAACGGTTCGCGGCGCTGGTGCGCGATGGAGGACTGCGGGACGCGGGCGAAGATCCGCAAACTGAGCGAGCGCCGGCGTGCTACCGGCGTACAGCCGTATGAGGGGTAGCACGCTCGAACCTTCACTGTCAGCGACCGGCTCACTGGCCGAGAACGCGTGTCGAAAGGTGCGAATTGTCCCCGCGACCTGTCATCGTAGGCGGCCGGGCCTTCCGACAAGTGGGCCCTAGGGTGCGCCTGCCCCTTATGAGGAGCAGGCTGACGCAACAGATTGTGGAGGACAGATGACGCAGGTGGCAGAGCAGCCGGGCAGTACTGCCGGGCGGCTCGGCTCGGTGGTTTTGGATTGCCCGGACCCACTTGAGCTCGCCCAGTTCTACTCGGCGCTGCTGGGGCTGGAGATCGACGAGAACGGTGACGAGGACTGGCGGAGCCTGACCGGCCCCGGCTCGTCGTTGGGCTTCTCGACACTGGCCTTCCGGCGCTCGGAGCAGTACGTGCCGGACACGTGGCCCGGCACCGACGCGCAGGATCTCCACCTCGACCTCATCGTCGAGGATCTCTCCAGCGGGCACGCGACGGTGGTCGCCCTCGGGGCCGAGCCGCTCGATCCGCTGGACCCGCCGCCCGCCGACAACGCGCGCGGCTGGCGGATCTACGCGGACCCCGCGGGGCATCCGTTCCGGATCTGCCTCGAGTGAGTCACCGAAGAGCCCGCCCCATCCCGGGGCGGGCTCTTCGCATGTCTCAGGCGCCGGCGTACGGGAAGTGCCGACCTTCGACGTACTGCGGCCGCGGCTGGTAGCTGTTCACCCCCGGCTCGCCGCGCAGGTGGAACGCGCTCGGGTACGGCGACTCCGGATCGGTGATCCGCGTCGACGTCGGGATGTAGCGGATGGTCAGCCCGCAGCGCCGGTACGGCGACGTGTTCGCGGTGCTGCCGTGCACGATGTTCGGATGGTGCACCTCGACGTCGCCCGGCGCGAGCACCATGTCGACCGCCTGCGACTCGTCGACCTCGACCGCGATCTCCTTGCCGAGCACGCTCTCCACGTCGGTGTTGTCACGCATCCCGGCGACCCCGGCGCGATGACTTCCCGGGATCACCCGGACGCACCCGTTCTCCGGCGTCGAGTGGTCGACGGCCAGCCAGAGCGTCACCACCTCCATCGGGTCGAGCGGCCAGAACGCGGCGTCCTGGTGCCACAGCACCGGCTGCCCGGAGTACGGCGGCTTGGAGATGTAGTGCGACGCGAACAGCGCGATGTCCGGCCCGACGAACTGCTCGGCGATGTCGACGAGCCGGTCGTCGCTCACCAGCCGGACCCAGAACGGGTCGTCGCGCAGGTAGATGTGCCCGAGCTGCTCGGGCCGAACCTCGGGATGGCGAGCCTGCAGCCACTCGACATGATCGTTCACTTCCTTGATCAGGTCTTGGTCGATGACGTCACGGAAGATGACGTAGCCGTCGGTTTCGAACATGACTCCAGCGTCCCGGTCCGGCGCCTCCAGGGACTAGCAGCCGTACGACGAGAATTTGTACTGTCTTGAGGTGGATCAGGTACTGCGCTTCGAGGCGCACGCGTTCGGCCGGCCGTACCACGCGGCGCGCGTCCGGATCCCGGCCCGCGCCCGCGACACCGAACTGCACACGCACGCGGACTTCCACGAGTTCATGGGAGTCGTGTCCGGCAGCGGCGAGCACCTGCTGACCACGGGCGTCGTGCCACTGCGAGCCGGTGACGTCGTCCTGGTCCGGCCGAGCGACCGTCACGCGGTCCGTGGCGCGGCGCCGGACGGGCTGGAGTTCGTCAACGTCGCGTTCCCGAGCTCGATCTGGCAAGGCTTCCTGGACCTGACCCGCACACCGACCTGGTCGTCCAGAGGTCCGGTCAGCTTCCACCAACCGTCCGCAGTACCGGTCTTCGAAGACGCCCTCGACCGCTTCCAGAACACCCCGACCTCCTACGACCTGCTGCGCTTCTGGATCGACCTCCTCGACCTACTGACGCCGGGCGACCCCGTCGGCTCAGGGATTCCTGACTGGCTCGCCAAGGCGTGTACGTCGATGCGCGCCGAGGAGAACCTCCGCGGCGGCGTACCGCGCCTGCTCGAACTAGCCGGCGTCAGCGCCGCCCACCTGTCCCGCTCGATGCGCGCGGCGTACGGCGTCACACCGACCGCCTTCGTCACCGACCTCCGCCTGGAACACGCCGCATCCTTGCTAGCAGCCACCAACACGACGATCGCAGGCATAGCAACCCGCTGCGGCTTCACCAGCCAGTCCTACTTCACCCGCTGCTTCACCACAGCCCATGACCTCACCCCCACCACCTTCCGCCTCCGCTCCCAACGCGCCTTCGTGCCTTGAGTTGGCGAACTCGAACACATGTTCTAATATGGGCGCATGCGAACGAGTGCCGACACCAGGGCAGGCGGCGACCATCGGGTCTCCGCCGGTGCCGCCTCGCGCACTGATTCGGCCCCTCGCAGTGGCGTCGCGAGTGCCCGTTGCAAATGCGACTCTGGGCCGCTGGACGACGGCTACGTCCCGGACGACCTGTACCACCTGACTTGTTCCGCGTTCCCGGATGATGCGCGTTTCATCAATGAGGAAGACCAGTTGGACGCGGAACTGGACGAGTTGCTGGGCCGGAACCGCTACTCGCGGGTGGATGAGTTGGAGTGGCAGGAGTGGGACGGTGTCGAACAGGACGCCGCGGAGCGGGAGATGCTACGCCGGGAGGCGCCGGCTTGGGTGTTCCTGCCGCCCGGCGGCGCGCTCGCGGCCGCGCTGGAGCAGACGCGGCCGGAGACGATGTCGCCGATGGCGCTGATCGAGTTGATGAAGGCCGCGGACCGGCTGATCAGCTTTGGCGAGGCGATCAAGACCAGTGCGACGGCGTCGTTCATGCGGCAGCGGAGCGCCGAGCATCGCGAGTCGCCGCGCCCGACCCAGATCGATTCCAGGGGTCGCCCGGTCGACCCTGAGCGGTCCTGGCACGGCGAGATTGCCCTGGCGCTCGGCCTGTCTCCCAACACCGTGGGGCGGCGGGTCGATACCGCGCTGCGGCTGACCTCGACACTGTCGGCCACCTCTTCGGGGCTGCGGTGCGGGGCGTTGACCTGGGGTAAGGCGCTGGCGATCTCCGAGGCCACCAGCGTTCTGCCGGATGATGCTGCCCAAGCGGTGGAGGCGCATGTGCTGAAACGTGCTGCGAAGCAGACCCACCGGAACCTTTTGGAGTCGCTGCGCCGCCAGGTCGCCAAACACACCACCGCGAAGCAGGCCGACGAGCACCGTGACGCGGTCGCCGAGCGGACCTGCAAGATCGTCCCGCTGCCCAACGGCATGGCCGGGCTGTGGATCGTCCACACCGCCGACAAGATCCAGCAGATGTGGGTCATCATCCAAGCCATCGCCGCCCTCGCCAAACGCGACACCACCACCAACCTCACCACCGACTCCGACGCGCCGCTCGGCGCGCTCGTGGATCCCGGACTACCGGCGCCCGCGGCCGCCGGCCCAGGATCCTCGGACACCAGACCCGATCCCGATCCGGGCGCCAGCACCGCCGCCAGCACCGCCGCCAGCACCGCCGCCAGCACCGCCGCCAGCACCGCCGCCAGTGCCGGTGCGGGTGCTGGTGCTGGCGCGGAGAGGGACGTCCGCACCGCCGAGCAGCGGCGCGCGGATGTGGCCGCGGATCTGTTCGAGCACATCCTGCGCAACGGGCTGGACTGGCTCGGCCGGCGGCTGCCCGACCAGCACCGCCGCCGCCCCCACATCGAGGTAGTCGTCCCCGCCTCGACCCTGCTCGGCCTCGACGACGACCCCGCCGAGCTCGCCGGCTACGGACCCATCCCCGCCGACATGGCCCGCCGCATCGCCGCCGACGGCACCTGGCGCCGGCTCCTCACCGACCCCGCCAACGGCACTGTCCTCGAGGCCTCCACCACCCGCCACGACCCGGGGGCGCTGGTCACCGAGACCCTGCTCGCACGCCACCCCGTCTGCGCCTGGCCCGGCTGCAACCGCACCTCCCGCGAATGCGACCGCGACCACCTCACCCCGTTCGCACAGTCCGGGCGCACGAGTCTGTCCGGGATGGCGCCGTACTGCGAGTACCACCACGTCATCAAGGACACCAAAGCCTGGGGCTGGAAAACCACCGCTCACTCCGACGGGTCGATCACACTGACCACGCCCACCGGCCACCGCTACACCACCGTCCCACCCGCCCGCGGACCCATCACCCAGCAGCCCGACGCAAATCCCACCGCCCGCCCCCGGCAGGCAGCTCACGACCCGCCACCGTTCTGAAGGCAGGAGGCATGCCGTCTCCGGCACCATCACGGGCAACGCCGTCGCCGCAAACGCCATCCAACAACTCGATCGACACGACCCCAGCTCTCGCTCGTCGAGCTTCGGCCACCGCTCTTAACGGGCCTCAGGCGCTGATCGGACCGTCGCGAGGTACTCCGCAACATCTGCCTGCTTGAACCATTGCGCCCAGCCATGTACGTCGGCGTTGAACCGCACATCGGTCAGTGACAGGTCCGCGCCACGCTCGACCAGGAACCGGAGTGTGTCCAGCGAGCCGGTCCCTGCGGCCAGGTGGGCTGCGGTCGCGCCGTCCGGGGTCCGCTCGTTGACGCTGAAGCCCAGGTCGGCGAGCGTCGGAATGACCTCCCAGCGCTGCGCGGCGGCCGCTTCGGCGAGCAGTGCGGGGCGGTCGGCCGGTGTGAGCTCACCCGCAAGGGCAGCCGCGAACGGGTCTTCGGCGTGCGCACCGCGGTAGAAGTCGCGGACGGTGCCCACCTCGGCGCCGTGGTGGATCAGCTCGTCGAGGATGTGCAGCGCGAACGAGGTGCCGTCGTTGTCGGCGTACGGGCCCGCGATCTCGCCCATCGGCCGGTCGAGGTCCTCCTGGTTGAGCGCGGCGAGGCGCCGACGCCAGATCTCGTACGCGTGATCCAGCGCCTCGAGAGCGGCCTCGGCAGACCCCGGAACCGTGGGCGCATCGTCCGTGGCAACAGGTTCGTGCCCGAACCAGGTCGCCGTACGTTCGGCCTGCAGCAGGTCGGCGATGTGCGTGATCCGCCAGGCCAGGGTGGTGAACGGCGGGGGAGCGGGCGGTATCCAGGCCCAGTCGGCGGCGTACCCGTCGTTGGCCTTGTGAACCGACCAGCAGCCGTCGAACGGCTCCCAGAAGTACTCCGCGTCGGTCAAACCTTCGACCCGGCCCCGCAGTCGTTGCCAAGCGAAGTCCGACAGGTCCAGCAGGTTCTGCGTGAGCGTCGTCATGTGATCACCGTAGGACGACTTGCGGACAGGATCGGTCCGCAGGTCGAGGCAGAATAGACGCACGATGGATACCGCGGCCCGGCTGCTCCGTTTGCTGTCCTTGCTTCACTCGCGCCCTCAATGGGACGGCGCCGAGTTGGCGGCGAGGCTCGAGATCACGCCTCGCACCGTACGGCGTGATGTGACCCGGCTGCGCTCGCTCGGCTACCCGATCGACGCCGCGGCCGGGATCGGCGGTGGTTACCGGCTCGGCCCCGGCGGACGCCTGCCGCCACTGCTGCTCGAGGATTCCGAAGCTGTGGCGATCGCGGTCGGCCTGCGTGTCGCGACGACCACGACGGTGACCGGAGTCGAGGAGGCCGCGATCTCCGCGCTCGCCAAACTCCATCAGGTACTGCCCGTGCGGCTGCGTGAGCAGGTTGCCGCGATCGGGGCGCACACCACGCAATTCCCGCAGGGCGAGCTGCCGCCGGTGGACGGCGAGGTGCTGGTCACGCTGGCGGCCGGCTGCCGGCACATCGAAGGGATCCGGTTCCGCTATCGAACCCATGACGGCAGCGAGTCAGAGCGCAGCGTCGAGCCGCTGCAGATCGTCCACACCGGCCGGCGCTGGTACCTGGTCGCCCGCGACCGCGACCGGCAGGCTTGGCGCACCTTCCGGGTCGACCGGATCACGCAGCCCGCGCTCACCGGCTCCCGCTACCGCTTCGACGATCCGCCGGACCCGGTCGCACTCGTTGCCGAAGGCACTGGAGTGGCACCGTGGGACATCGTCGCCCGGATCCGGGTCCAGGCTCCGGCCGCCACGGTGACGAAGATGATCCCGCCGAGTCAGGGCGTGGTCGAACAGCTCGACGCGACGACCTGTGAGGTCCGCTTCGCCGCCAACGAACTCGGCCCTCTGGTCGCCCAGGTCTGCCGGATCTATTGGCCGTTCGAAATCCTCGACCCACCCGAACTACGCACCGCCGTCCACGACCACGCCCGCCGCCTGCTGGACTCCTAGCATCGACCGATCGGTTGATGTGGCGGACGGGCCAGGCCGGGATTCTCGAAGTATGACAGCGATCCAGATCGAGAACCTCCGCAAGACCTACAAGTCGAGGCCAGCACTCGACGGCCTCTCGCTGGCGGTGGACCGCGGCGAGATCCTCGGCATCGCCGGTACGAACGGCGCCGGCAAGACCACCCTGGTCGAATGCGCGTCGGGTCTCCGCCGGCGCGACAGCGGCGTACTGCGGGTCCTCGGAATGGATCCGCAGACCGACCGCCGGGCGTTGCAGCAGCGGATCGGCGTACAGCTGCAGGAATCCGCGCTGCCGGACGCGCTCAAGGTGGGCGAGGCCTTCCGCCTCTACGCCTCCCTGTACGACGATCCCGTCGACTGGCGCGCGTTGATGGACGAGTGGGGCCTGACCGAACGACGGAAGGCGCGGTTCGGGAGTCTGTCCGGTGGGTGGAAGCAGCGCGTGTTCATCGCGCTGGCGCTCATCGGCCGGCCCGAGGTGGTGTTCCTCGACGAACTGACGACCGGCCTCGACCCGGCCGCACGACGTACGACGTGGCGGCTGATCGAGCGACTGCGTGACACCGGGCTGACCGTCGTACTCGTCACCCACTTCATGGACGAGGCGGAGGCGTTGTGCGACCGAGTGGTGATCCTCGCCGCCGGCCGGGTGATCGCTTCCGGCAGCCCGCGTGAGCTCATCGCGCAGACCCGGACCGATTCCCTGGACAGCGCCTATCTCGCACTGATCGGAAAGGATCTCTCATGAAGGGCTTGCCGCAGGTCATCAGGACCGAGCTGACGTTGATCATCCGCGATCCGATGTCGGCGTTCTTCGCGCTGGCGTTTCCCATCGTGCTGCTGTGGGTGAAGATGCGCAGCGGTGGCGCCCTACCCGGTGGTGTGCGCGAGATCGACGCCAACGTGCCGATGCTCAGTGTCTTCGTGATCGGTCTGGCGGCCCTGGTCGTCCTGCCGGGGACGTTGGCGCAGTACCGCGAGCTGCGGATTCTGAAGCGGCTGATGGCGACACCGGCCGCGCCTGGCATGCTCCTCGGTGCGCAGTGGGTCGCGCATCTCTTGCTCGCCGCGCTGGGTACGGCGATGATCGTGGCGGCCGGCGCCGTTGGGTTCGACCTGACCGCTCCCGCCAGCGTGGTGAAGGTTCTGCTGGCGTGGCTGCTGGGCGCGGCGAGCCTCGGTGCCATCGGGATGCTGATCGGTGCCCTGGTGCCGAACAGCAGGAGTGCGACGCTGGCCGGGCTGACGATCTTCTTCCCGATGGTGTTCGTGTCCGGTGCGATGGTTCCGCGCGAGCTGACGTCCGGTGCGATGCGGACGATCGGGGACCTGACACCGATGGCTCCGGTCGTGTCCACGCTGCGCGCAGCATGGTCCGGCGGCGACCTGTCCGCCACTACCCTTGCGATCATGGCGATCATCACCGTCCTCGCCACGGCCGCCGCGGCGAAGGTCTTCCGCGCATGATCGGAGGCCGGTGGGAACGCGTGCTGCCCGCTGTCCCGTACCTCTTCCTGCTCCTGCCGGCCACGTTCGCCCTGATCGAGGACTGGCGCCCGATCCTCCTGGTGCTCGTGATGGCAGCCGCGTTGTGGACCGCGCTCGTGTCCTCGCGCTCGGCCTGGCTCTACCTGATCGTCATGCTCGCGCTGCTGGCCGGCCTCGTGCACCAGGACTCGTTGTTCTCCGTCACCGGCGTCGGACTGTTCATCCAGATGTTCGCGCTCCTCGACGGCTGGAAGGCGTACGCCGGTGTCGCGGCGACGGCGGCGGTCGTCGTCCTGGCGCGACCGCACGCCACCGCGAACCCGCGGGAACTGGCGGCCTCGTTCTTCGTCGCCGTACTCGTCGCGTCGGCGACCGGACAGCTGTTCACGGCGATGCGGCGGCAGAGCGAGGAACGGCAGCGCCTCATCGACCAGTTGCGGCAGTTGAGCGACGAGAACGCGGAGCTGCACGCGGACCTGATCGCGAGCGCGCGACGGTCCGGGGTGCTCGAGGAGCGGCAACGGATGGCCCGCGAGATCCACGACACGATCGCTCAGGGATTGACCGGCATCCTCACCCAGGTGGAGGCAGCCGAGGAGAATCGGACCGCCGAACGTCTCGACACGATCCGCACCCTCGCCCGGGACAGCCTGGCCGAGGCGCGCCGCTCGATCAACGCACTCCGACCGGCTGCGCTGGGCTCGGCCGACTTCACCTCCGCGATCGAACAGGCCGTCGACCAGTGGTCGTCGGCGCATGGCGTCACCGCGACGGTGTCGATCACCGGGGACCCGCGGCCGCTGCATCCGGAGGTCGAAGACACTCTGCTCCACGTGGCACAGGAAGCCCTGCACAACATCGCCAAGCACGCGGGGGCGACCCGGGCGGGCGTCACCGTGTCCTACCTGGACGACGTGGTCGCGCTCGACGTCCGCGACGACGGCCGCGGCTTCATGGTCGGTACCGTGGAAGGCTTCGGGTTGGTCGCGATGCGGCAACGTGTCGCGCGGCTCGCGGGATCGTTCGCGGTCGAGAGTGCACCTGGCGACGGCACGGGAATCTCGGCGACGCTTCCCGCCGTACCGGCGCCGGAATCGCGGGAGGGCTGATGCCGATCCGTCTGATCATCGTCGACGACCATCCGGTGGTCCGCGACGGGCTGCACGGGATCTTCGCCGCCGACGACGCGTTCGAGGTCGTGGGGGAGGCCGGTGACGGTCCGGAGGCGCTCGCGCTTGCGCGGCGCGTCGAGCCCGAGGTCGTACTGATGGATCTCCGGATGCCCCATCTGCCCGGGGCGGAGCTGATCCGCCGGCTTCGCGAGCAGCAGCCGGGTATCCGGATCCTGGTACTCACCACCTTCGGCGACGATGCCGACGTACTGCCGGCGCTCGAGCAGGGCGCGACCGGCTACCTGTTGAAGGACACGCCGCGAGCTGAGCTGAAGCGGGCGGTGCTGGCGGCTGCCCGCGGGGAGACAGTGCTCTCGCCGGCGGTCGCGGAGGTACTGACCAAGCGCCCCACGCGGCGCGCCGCGCTGAGCCCGCGCGAGCTCGAGGTCCTCGGCCTGATCACCGGCGGCGCAACGAACCGCGACATCGCTGCCCGGCTGTTCATCACCGAGGCGACGGTGAAGACCCACCTGCTGCACATCTACGGCAAGCTCGAGGTGAAGGACCGCGCGGCGGCCGTCGCCGCCGCGCTCACCTCAGGCCTCCTGTAGTGCCTTGCGGATGCGCTTCTCCGAGACCGGGTAGGGCGTGCCGAGGGTTTGGGCGAAGAGGCTGATGCGGAGTTCCTCGAGCATCCAGCGGACCTCGAGGAGTTCGGGGCTCGGGTACTTGCCCGTCGGCACTCGCGCGGAGCCTCTTGCGGTACTCGTCGGTGAGCATGTCGACGATGGCCATGCCGGAGCGGTCGCGCGCCGCGTTGGCGCCGAGCTTGTCCAGGCGCTGCTCCATGCCGCGCAGGTACCGAACCAGGTCGGGCAGTCGCTTCGCGCCGGTCTCGGTGATGAAACCGGGATGCACGAGGCTTTCGAGCTGACCGCGGACATCCGACAGGGCAGCGAGCAACGCCGGGCTGGCCGCGCGGGAGATCTGCTTGTCCACGGTCCGCGCGTGCCCGAGCACCTGCTCGACCTGCTGCAGGATCGTCAACACGGTGTCCGCGAGCTCCGACCGTACGGCGTCTCTCAAGATCGAGAACGCGGTGAGATTCCATGCCGGCCCGCCCGCCGTTGCCATCAACTGATCGACAGCGGCCGCGATCGCGTCATCGAGCAGCTCGCCGACGTTGCGATGCGGACCCGCCATCAACGTCATCTTCTGCTGATTGCTCAGATTCCGCTGTACGACGTCGATCACCGACGGCATCGTCAGCAGCAGAAGCCGCCGCGTACCCGCCCACATCGCCGCCGCCTGGTCGCGCTCGGTCTCCTGCAACCGGATCGCGACGCTCTTGCCTTCGTCGACCAGCGCCGGGTAACCCGCGACCGTCAGCCCGTTGCGGTGCTCGGAGAAGCTGCGGGGGAGATCGCCGATCGTCCAGTCGGTCAGTCCGGCCTTCTCGAGTCCGCTGACCGCCTTCGACGCGACCTGCGAGATCGCGGCCTTCGTCTTCGGCTTCAGCTTCTCCTTCAGCTTCGCGAGATCCTTGCCCTCGGCCACGGTCTTGCGTTTGTCGTCCTCGACCCGGAACGTCATCCGCAGATGCTCGGGCACCCGCGTCCAGTCCCAGTCCTCCGGCTCGATCACCACGCCGCGGAGATCCCGTAGGGCGTGCGCCATCGCGTCGGTGAGCGGTCCGGACGCAGGGTCGAGCTCGGGGAGGATCTGCCGCGCGTGGTCGGGCGCCGGCACGATGTTGCGCCGTACGGCCTTCGGAAGCGACTTGATCAGCGTGGTGACCAGTTCCTCGCGGAACCCGGGAACGCTCCACTCGAAGCCGTCCGCGGTCACCTGGTTCAGCACGAGCAGCGGGATGTGCACGGTGACGCCGTCGGCGTCCGTGCCGGGCTCGAAGGCGTAGGTCAGGTCGAACGTCATCCCGTTCTGCGTCCAGCGCAGCGGGAACTCGTCCTCCTTCACGTCGGCGCCCTCGCGGACGATCAGCGAACGCTCGAAGTCGAGCAGGTCGGCATCGCGCTGCCGCGCTGTCTTCCACCAGGTGTCGAAGTGCCGGCCGGTGACGACCTCGGGCCCGAGACGCTCGTCGTAGAACGCGAACAGGGTTTCGTCGTCGACCAGCAGGTCGCGCCGCCGGGTGCGCTCCTCGAGTTCCTCGACCTCTTCGATCAGCTTGCGGTTCTCGTGGAAGAACTTGTGGTGCGTGTCCCAGTCGCCCTCGACCAGCGCGTGCCGGATGAACAGCTCGCGCGACACCTCCGGGTCGACCTTCCCGTAGTTCACCTTGCGCCGGGCAACGATCGGTACGCCGTACAGCGTGACCTTCTCGTACGCCATCACGGCACCGGCCTTACGTTCCCAGTGCGGTTCGGAGTACGAGCGCTTGATCAGATGCGGGGCGAGATCCTCGGCCCACTCCGGCTCGATCTTCGCGTTCACCCGCGCCCACAGCTTCGACGTCTCGACCAGCTCGGCGGCCATCACGAACTGCGGCGGCTTCTTGAACAGCCCGGAGCCGGGGAAGATCGCGAACTTCGTGCCGCGTGCGCCGAGGTACTGGTGCTGGTTCGCGGGGTCCTTCATCCCGAGGTGGCTGAGCAGACCGGCCATCAGCGCGATGTGCACGCTCTGCGGGTCGGCAGGCTCGCCGCTGTTGAGTTTCACGCCGATCTGGGTGGCGACCTGGCGAAGCTGCGCGAAGATGTCCTGCCACTCACGGACCCGGAGATAGTTCAGGTACTCGCTGCGGCACATCCGGCGGAACTGGTTGCCGGACAGATCCTTCTGCTGCTTCTTCAGGTAGGCCCAGAGGTTCAGGTACCCGAGGAAGTCGCTGTTCGGGTCGCGGAACCGGGCATGTGCCTGCTGGGCCTGCGCCTCGGCGTCGGTCGGACGTTCGCGCGGGTCCTGGATCGAGAGCGCGGCGGCGATCACCATGACCTCGCGCACGCAGGCGTGTTTGTCGGCCTCGACGATCATCCGGGCCAGCCGCGGGTCGAGCGGGATCTGGGCGAGCTGCCGGCCGATCGGGGTCAGCCGGCCGCCCTTCGGCGTGTCGATCGCCCCGAGCTCGGTGAGCAGTTGCAGGCCGTCGGTGATGCTGCGCTTGTCGGGTTCGTCGATGAACGGGAACGCGGCGATGTCGCCGAGCCCGATCGCGGTCATCTGCAGGATGACGGACGCGAGGTTGGTGCGCAGGATCTCCGGCTCGGTGAACTCGGGGCGGTTGTCGAAGTCCTCCTCGGAGTACAGCCGGATGCAGATGCCGTCGCTGGTCCGGCCGCTGCGGCCCTTGCGCTGGTTCGCGCTGGCCTGCGACACCGGCTCGATCGGCAGGTGCTGGACCTTGGTGCGGTGGCTGTACCGCGAGATGCGCGCCGTACCGGGGTCGATCACGTACTTGATGCCGGGGACGGTCAGCGAGGTCTCGGCGACGTTCGTGGCGAGCACGATGCGGCGGTTCGAGTGGGCCTGGAAGACCCGGTGCTGCTCCGCGTTGGACAGCCGCGCGTAGAGGGGGAGGATCTCGGTCGTACGGCGTTCGCCGCGGAACTTGTCGTTCAACGCGTCGGCGGTGTCGCGGATCTCGCGCTCGCCGCTGAGGAAGACCAGGACGTCGCCGTCCGCCTCGTACTCGAGCTCGTCGACGGCGTCCAGGATCGCCTGGGTCTGGTCGCGGTCGATCGTGCGTGGGTCCTCGGGGTCGTTGACCGGGCGGTACCGCACCTCGACCGGGTAGGTCCGGCCGGACACCTCGACGATCGGCGCCGGGGTCCCGTCGGCGGCCGCGAAGTGTGCGGCGAACCGCTCCGGGTCGATGGTCGCCGAGGTGATGATGACCTTGAGGTCCGGGCGGCGGGGGAGCAGGCGATTGAGGTAGCCGAGGATGAAGTCGATGTTCAGGCTGCGCTCGTGCGCCTCGTCGATGATGAGCGTGTCGTACCGCGTCAGGTCGCGGTCGCGCTGCAGCTCGTTCAGCAGGATGCCGTCGGTCATCAGCTTGACCAGCGAACGCTCGCTGACCTTGTCGGTGAACCGTACGGCGAAACCGATCGTCTCACCGAGCTCGGTGCCGAGCTCCTCCGCGATCCGCTCCGCGACCGTGCGCGCGGCGAGCCGGCGGGGCTGGGTGTGGCCGATCATGCCGTGGATGCCGCGGCCGAGCTCGAGGCAGATCTTCGGGATCTGGGTGGTCTTCCCGGAACCGGTCTCACCCGCCACGACCACGACCTGGTGGTCCCGGATCGCGGCGGCAATCTCGTCCTTCAGCTGGCTGACCGGCAGCTCTTCCGGGTACGTGATCCCCGGTACGGCGTTCCGACGTACCTCCACTCGCCGCTCGGCCTGCTCGACCGCCTCAGCCACACCCTGCAGCTCGGCGGCCCGCTTACGAGCATCCGACGTACGCCGAACCCGCTCGAGCCGCCGCCCCAGATGCTCCCGGTCGTACGCCGTCAGGTCCTCCAACCGAGCCGCGACCTCGCCGAGGTTCACGTCGGTGACAGGTGTCTGATCCGAGGACGGCTTCCGCCCACCACGCCGCCGCGACGGACGACGCCGCTTCGCTGGGTCCTGGGTGGGAGCTGGGGATGGACTCGTGGACTCGGTCCGGGCATCAGGCATAACCACACCAGTTTAGGCGCCCCACCCCAGCACCTCACCCGGATTTCAGTCGTGGGGGGACGGGACCTTGACGGCGAGGACCGGGACGGGGGACTCGAGGAGGACTCGTTGGGCGGTGCTGCCGAGGATGAGTTTGCCGACCGGGCTGCGGCGGCGGAGGCCGAGGACGATCAGGCCGACGTCCTCGGCGGCGGCTGCTTTCAGGAGTGCGCCGGCCACGTCGCCCTCGGAGACGGCCTGCTGGATCGTCACCTCGACGCCGTGCTCGCGCAGCTTGGCCTCGGCGGCCGCCAACTCGTCGGCGTTGGCGTAGCGGGCGTCGATGTAGGCGTCGCCGCGACTCGTGTTCAGCAGCAGGATCGAGGCCCCGCGCAACTCGGCCTCAGCCGCCGCGGCGGTCAGCGCGGCCTCACCCTCGGGCGTTGGTACGTATCCGACGAGAATCTTCACAGCCCCACTCTCCCATCAATCGTCTTCGCCGAAGGTCAGGCGGTCGCGGGTGGGTTGGGTACCGCGGATTCGGGCGACGATCCGCGGCAGGTACGGGACGAACAGCGCGAGCACTGTCAGCACGATGATCACCGCGCTCAGCGGGCGCGTGATGAACACGCTCGCGTCGCCGTTCGAGATCACCAGCGACCGGCGGAACTGCTCCTCCATCGTCGGCCCGAGGATCACGCCGAGGATCACCGGCGCGATCGGGAAGTCGAGCTTCCGCATGAAGAACCCGACCACGCCGATCATGAGCGCCATCAGCACCTCGTAGCCCGAGCCGGACAGCGAGTACACCCCGAGGCACGCGAAGACCAGAATCCCGGAGTACAGCAACGGCCGGGGGACCTTGAGGACCTGGACCCAGATCTGGATCAGGGGCAGGTTCATGATCAGCAGGATCAGGTTGCCGATGTACAGCGACGCGATGAGCGTCCAGACCAGCGTGCTCTGGTCCTCGAACAGTTGCGGCCCCGGCTGCACGTTGAAGATCTGGAACGCCGCGAGCATGACCGCGGCCGTCGCCGACGTCGGCAGACCGAGCGTCAGCAGCGGTACGAGGACGCCCGAGAACGACGCGTTGTTCGCCGCCTCCGGACCCGCGACCCCTTCGATCGCGCCGTCGCCGAACTCGTCGCGACCCTTCTTGCGCGCCTGCCGCCGCTCGATCGAGTACGACAGGAACGTCGGTACTTCGGCGCCGCCGGACGGGATCGCCCCGAACGGGAACCCGAGCGCGGTGCCCCGCAACCACGGCTTCCACGACCGGCCCCAGTCCGACTTGGTCAGGTACCCGGTCCGCAGCCGGCCCTTCTCCAGTACGGCGGGACGCTCCGGAGTGGACCGCAGCTTCGAGGCGACGTGCAACGTCTCGCCGATCGCGAACAACCCGACGATCACGATCACTACGTCGATCCCGTCCAGCAGCCGCAGCGTGCCGAACGTGTACCGCGGCGCACCGGACAGGCTGTCGAGACCGATCAGCCCGAGGAACAGCCCGACCACCAGCGACAGCAGCCCGCGCACCAGCGAATGCCCGACGATCGCGGTCACCGCGACCATCGCGAGCAGCGTGATCGCGAAGTAGTCGGTCGCCTGGAAGTGACTCGCCAGGCTCCCGATCGGCTTCGCGACGAACGTCAGCAGCACGGTCGAGATCGTCCCGGCCACGAACGACCCGATCGCCGCGGTCGCCAGCGCGGCCCGGGCACGGCCCTTGAGCGCCATCTTGTGACCCTCGATCGCGGTCGCCACCGAGGCCGACTCACCGGGGGTGTTGATCAGGATCGACGTGGTCGAACCGCCGTACATCGCGCCGTAGTAGATCCCGGCGAACATGATGAAGGCGCCGATCGGGTCGGAGAAGTTGAACGTGATCGGCAGCAGCAGCGCGATCGTCAGCGCCGGGCCGATCCCGGGCAGGATGCCGACGAGCATGCCGAGCGTCACGCCGAGGACCGCCCACAGCAGGTTCATCGGGTCGAGCACGGTGCCGAAGCCGTGCAGGAGGTCGCCGAAGACACTCATGGTGATCACAGGCCCAGCACCCCTCCCGGCAACGAGATGTCGAGGAACTGCGTGAACGCGATGTACACGACCACGGTGAGTACGACGGCCACCACGATGTCCCGCACCAACTGCCGGCTGCCGAGCACTCGCGCCGCTGCGAAGAACAGCAACGCGGTGGCGATCAGATACCCGAGCGGTACGACGAGCAGTGCGTACAGCACGAGAAGTGCGGAGATCGCCACCGGCTCGAACCAACTGCGATCAGTCGTACGGGCGTTGCGGGGCGAACGAAGGCCCTCGAACAGATAGGCGATCGACAGCACCAGCCACGCCGACGTCACGAGCAGCGGGAAGAACCGCGGACCGGCCGGGTCGAAGCCCTTGGGGCTGCGGATGTCGAAGACGCCCACCAGGAACGTCACGCTCAACACGATCAGCACCAGCGCGGCAATGATCCGCACCAACCGAGACGCCTCAACCTCGACGTCCGACGCTTTGACTTCTTCGACTGCTTCCTCTGAGGTGCTCACAGGATTCCCAGCTCCTTCTCCAGGGCCTGGACGCGGGTGGTTTCGTCGGCGATGAACTTGGTGGCGTCGTCACCGGTTTTGAAGAAGTCGGTCCAGCCGTTCTTCTTGCGGATCTCGGCCCACTCGGGGGACTGGTTCACCTTCGTCACGAAGTCGATCAGCCGTTGCCGGTCCGCGGCCGGTACGTCGGGCGGTGCGACGATCGCGCGCCAGTTCAGCACCTCCGCGTCGTACCCCTCGGACTTCATCGTCGGGAGCTGCTTGCCGTTGAGCGTGACCGGCTCGGTGCCGGAGGTCGCGAGGACGCGCATCTTCCCGGCGGTGATCTGCTCCTCGAACTCACTCAGCCCGGAGATGCCCACCGTCACGTCGCCCGACAGGATCGCCGCGGTCGCCTCGCCGCCGCCCGAGTAGCTGATGTACTTCACCTTCGACGGGTCCGCGCCGGCCGCCTTCACCAGCGTGCCCGCGGTGATGTGGTCGGTGCCGCCGATCGTGCCGCCGCCCCAACTGACCTTCGACGGGTCGGCCTTGTACATCTCGACAAGGTCCTTGAGGGACTTCAGTGGCGAGTCCGACTTCACCACCAGCACCTCCTGCTCCGCGGTCATCGTCGCGATCGGCGTGGTGTCGGAGACGGTGATCTGGGACTGGTTCAGGGTGAGCGCGCCGACCATCACCAGGCCGGTGATCATCAGCGTGTGCGGGTCCTTGCGGTTCTTCGTGACCAGCTTGGAGATGCCGACCGCGCCGCCGGCGCCGGTCACGTTCACTACGGAGACCGCTCTCTCGCCGAGCAGCTTCTTCTCCTGGACCACGTGCTGGAACTGCCGTGCGGTCAGATCCCAACCACCACCAGGCGCGGCGGGGACCATGATCTCGACGTTGCGGCTCGGGAAGTCGCCGGCGACGCTGCCGCCGTCGAGCGTCTTCTCCAGGGCCGAGCAGCCGCTGACGAGCAGGCTGATCGTGAGACCCGCGGCGACCAGTACCGTTCTGGGTCGCGACATGAGCAGCTACCTCCTGAGGGCGAGGGTTCACTGCCGGCGACCGTAGCAGCATTCCACCAGGAGGTACAGAGATTCCGTTGCGTGGCACGGCGGGTTATCGTCGGGCCATGAGTGAAGGTGACGGAGTACGGAGTGTGCACCGGGCGCTGGACCTGCTCGAGCGGTTCGACGACGAGAATCCGACCTGGTCGCTCGCGGCGCTGACGGCGGCGAGTGGGCTGCCCAAGACGACGGTGCTCCGGCTCGTGACCACGCTCGAGCAGCGCGGCCTGGTCGCGGCGATCGGCCCGGGGAAGTACGCGATCGGTCCGGGTTTCCTGCGCTGGTCCCGGCTGAGCAGCGCGACGATGGAGATCCCGCCTGCGGTCCGCGCGGCGATGGGCAAGCTGTCGTCCGACACGGGCGAGACCGCGAACCTGTACATCCGCGTTGGGCGGACCCGAGTCTGTCTCGCGCAGGCGCCGGGCGCGTTGAGCGTCCGGCACATGGTGGTCGTCGGGTCGTCGATGCCGTTGTGGGGCGGGGCAGCGTCGAAGGTGCTGCTCACGGATCCGCCGGTGCTCGAGGTCGATCCGTCGCTGATCGAGGAGCTCGCGCTGGAGGCGCCGCGGCAGCCGGGGTTTGCGAAGAAGTTGCGGGCCGCGGTCACGGATGCGGCTGCGCGGGGGTTCGCGGTCAGTCATGGTGAGCGCGAGCTCGGTGCGTCGGGTGTTGCGGCTCCGGTACGACGTATTGACGGGCGGGTCGTTGCGGCGATCGCGATCGGCGGGCCGACGACCCGGTTCAGCGACGACCGGCTGCCGCCGTACATCACCGCCGTACGCCGCTGCTCGGAGACGATCGTACGAACGGGGTGGAGCGGTTTCAGTGCGTCCTGACGCAGATCTGCTGGCTGGGGTGCGGGTGCTCGACCTGACCAACGTGCTGGCGGGGCCGTTTGCCGGGTATCAGTTGGCGCTGATGGGGGCCGAGGTGATCAAGGTCGAGGTGCCCGGGTCGGGAGACCTCGCCCGGAACCTCGGCGGCGACCCGGAGCTGTCCAAGGACGGGCTCGGCATCTCGTTCCTCGCCCAGAACGCGGGGAAGCGCTCTCTCACGCTCAACCTGAAGAGCGCCGACGGTCGCGAGGTCTTCGAGCGGCTGGTCCGCGAGGCGGACGTGCTGCTGGAGAACTTCCGCCCGGGCGTGCTCGAGCGGCTCGGCTTCCCTGTCGACGTACTGCGGGCACTGAATCCGGGGCTCGTGTACTGCGCGGTGTCGGGCTTCGGCCAGACCGGGCCGATGCGCGGGCGGCCGGCGTACGACCAGATCATCCAGGGACTGTCCGGGATCATGAGCGTCACGGGAACGCCGGAGACCGCGCCGATCCGGACCGGGTTCCCGATCGCGGACACGCTCGGCGGGTACGCGGCGGCGTTCGCGATCTCGGCGGCGCTGGTGAAACGGGAACGGACCGGCGCCGGGAGTTTCCTCGACGTCTCGATGCTGGAGACCGCCGTTGCCGCGATGGGGTGGGTCGTGTCGGACTACCTGGTCGCTGGTCGCAAACCCGGTGCCATGGGCAACGAGAACGCGACCTCGGCGCCGTCCGGGACGTTCCGGACGGCGGACGGGGCGCTGAACATCGCGGCCAACAAGCAGGAGCAGTACGTCGAGCTGTGTACGGCGCTCGGCCGCCCGGAGCTGATCACCGACGAGCGGTTCGGGTCGCGCGAGGCGCGGAAGGTGCATCGGGCCGAGCTGAAGGATGAACTCGAAAGAACGCTCTCTCAGCGTTCCGCGGCGTACTGGGACGAGCTGTTGGCGGAGTCCGGCGTACCCGTCGCGCCGGTGCTGAACGTCGAGCAAACGCTCTCTCTGCCGCAGCTCGCCGAGCGGGAACTCCTGCACACGGTGGAGATGCCCGACGGCCGGGACCGCGAGCTGCGGGTGCTCGGCAGCAGCGTGCACGTGGACGGCGGGCCGGTCGGACCGTCGACCCGTCCACCGCGCCTGGGTGAACACACCGACGAGATCCTCGCCGAACTCGGCTACACCCCGAACGAGATCGCAGAACTACGAGCAAGGGGAGCTACGTGAGTACCGAGGGTGCTGATTGGTGGGCAACCGGGATCTCGGATATCGGGCCGGGGGTGATCCGGTTTCACGGTTACCCGATCGAGGAGCTGATCGGCGGGATCACGTTTCCGCAGATGATCTGGCTGATGGTCCGCGGTGAACTGCCGACGCCGGGGGAGGCGCGGCTGCTCGAGCAGACTCTCGTCGCCGCCGTCGACCACGGCCCGCAGGCGCCCTCGATCGCCGCCGCCCGGATGGCCGCCTCCTGCGGTCTGGCGCTCAACAACGCGATCGCTACCGGTGTGAACCTGCTCGGCGACGTCCACGGCGGCGCCGGACAGCAATGCCTCGAAGTCCTGTACGACCTGCGCCGCACGGTCGACGCCGGCACCGACCCGACGACCGCCGCACAGGAGCTCGTTGCGTCGTACAAAGGACGCAAGGCCTACGTCCCCGGCTTCGGCCACCGCTTCCACCCGCACGACCCGCGCCGCGACCCGCTCATCGCCGCCGCCCAGCAAGCAGTTGCCGACGGCACCATCAGCGGAGAACACCTGGAGATCGCTCTCTCGCTGGAATCCGTCCTCGCCCCGGTCCCGATGAACGTCGACGGCGCCACGGCGACCATCTACGCCGAGCTCGGCCTCCCCGCCGAACTCGCCCGCGGCCTCTTCATCCTGTCCCGCTCCGTCGGCCTGCTCGCCCACGCCCGCGAGCAGCAACAAGAACCGACACGCATCAAGGGCCCGCTCCCGAAGGCAATCATCCCCACCTACACCGGCCACCCCCCGCGCTCACTCTGACCGGTTAGGGTCGAGCGCATGGTCGAACTCCAGGTGGTCCTCCCGGACGAGTCGGCGTCGATGCCGCCCGAGCGACTCGTCGAGTTGGCGATCGCCGCGGAGGACCTCGGCTACGGCACGGCCTGGTTGCCTGACCACCTCCTCCCGCCGGGTGAGTTCGGCCCGACGTACGGCGGTGTGTACGAACCTCTCGTCACGATCGGGTACCTCGCGGCGCGCACGAGCCGGATCCGGTTCGGTACGTCGGTGCTCGTGCTGCCGATCCGGAGCCCGTACGTGGTCGCCAAGCAGGCGGCGACGCTGCACCGGTTGTCCGGCGAGCGCGTCGTACTGGGGATCGGCGCGGGATGGGCGAAGGCTGAGTTCGCGGCGGTCGGTGCCGTGTTCGAGGAGCGTGGCCGGCGTACGGACGAGTCGCTCGCGATCATCCGGGATCTCTTCGAGGGCCGGGACCGCGGCGGGGTGTTCGAGCCCAAGCTCCATGCGCCGCTCCCGCTCATGATCGGCGGTACGACGGCGCCCGCGTTGCGCCGTGCCGCGCGGTACGGCGACGAGTGGCAGGGGCTCGGCCTGGACGGCGCCGGGTTCGCGGCGGCGGTGTCGCGACTCAGGTCGTTCGGTGACCGGCCGATCAAGGTCGGGACGCGGCTCGACTGGTCAAGTGGCGATCCCGATCCGGTCGTCGCGATGGCTCACGAGCTCGTCGACGCCGGGGCGGAGACCGTGGCGGTGTCCTTCGGGGACGAGAAGACCGCGTTGGACCGGATGACGAGGTTCCGGAAACTCTTCACGGCGGGCTGAGTTTGCCGCGCAGGACCTTGCCGGTCGCGTTGCGCGGGAACTCGTCCAGAACCACGATCTGGCGCGGCGTCTTGTAGCGCGCGAGGTTCGCTTTCACGTGCGTCAGTAACTCGTCCTCGGTCGCCGGCGCGTGGAGTACGACGTACGCGATCAGCCGCTGGCCGAACTCGTCGTCGGGCACTCCGGCAACGACCGCCTCGGCGACGGCGGGATGTGCGGCGAGGCATTGCTCGACCTCGACCGGGTACACGTTCTCGCCGCCGGACACGATCATGTCGTCCTCGCGGCCGTCGACGAACAGGCGCCCGGCGGCGTCGACGTGACCGAGGTCGCCGGTGCTCATCCGCCCGTCGACAACGGTCTTGCTCGAACCGTCGGAGTACCCGCCGAACACCAGCCCGCCGCCCGCGAAGATCCGTCCGGTCGTGCCGGTCGGCACCGTGCGGTCCTGGTCGTCGAGGATCCGGATCGTGCTGCCGAGACAGGGCCGGCCGACGGTCCCAGGCGCGGCGAGCAGGTCGGAGGATGTCGCGATCGTGGCGATGCCGACCTCGCTCGACCCGTACGCGTCGCACAGCGCCGGGCCGAACCGTTCGATGAACCGCTCGGCCAGCGGGGCGCCGAGCTGGGACGCGCCCGAGATGACGGCTCGCAGGGAGCGCAGGTCGTACTCGGCGATCGCGTTCGGGCCGAGGTCGAGCATTCGGCGCAGCATCACCGGTACGGCGACGATCGCGCCGGCGCGGGTTGCTTCGACGTCGGCGAGCAAGGTCGGGGCGTCGAACCGCGGTCGCAGGACGAGCGGCGAACCGAGGAACAGCGCGAGCATCGAGGTGAGCAGACCGAGCCCGTGGAACAGCGGCGGGCACACGACCATCGGCTCACCCGCCCGCAGCCCGAACCGACTGAGCGCACTCCCGGTCAACCCCGCCAACCCCACCGCAGTAGGCACCCGAGGCGCCGCCTTAGGAGTACCGGTAGTCCCCGACGTAAGGATCGTGATGTGCCCAGCGGTCTCGGGCGGAGCAGCCGCCGGCGCCACACTCTCAGCAAGCTCAGCTAAGTCGGACAGGACTGATGGAATGCCCGCCGGTGGCGTGAACTCGGAGTCGTGGACGAGGAGGTCCGGGCGGTGGCGTTCGAGGACTGTTTGGAGTTGGGGTGGGGCGAATTCGGTGTTGACGAAGAGGACGTCTGCGCCGACTCGGGACGCCGCCAGCGTTGCCTCGAGGAAGCCGCGGTGGTTTCGGCACAGGACCGCCACCTTGCTCCCGGCAACGATCCCGTACTGCTCCTGCATCCCTGCAGCGATCCGCTCGCACCGCCGATCCAGCTCGGCGTACGTGATCTCGTCGTCCCCGGAGATCACCGCCGCCCGCTCCGGATACCGGATCGCCGCGATCACCCCGAGCGCCGCCATCGACTGACCCCAGGTCCGCAGCGCCCGCTCGATCCGCACGAGCTGCGCCGGCCCGGCCGACCGCCACACCCCGGACTTGATCAGCGCGACCGACAACCCGCCGACCTCGGCCGCGCTCTGCACCAGCCATTCCGGCGGGCGCAGCGGCCCGATCGGGCGGATCGTCCTCATCGCTTCTTCCCGCCTCCGGTACGCCGGTAGTACTGCTCGAGCAACCGATCCGTCGGCACCCGCAGCAGGTTGCCGAGGGCATCGGCCGGCCGGACGAACGGCGGCGTGATGTTGTGCGGGCGCTCCGCCACCGCCGTACACACCTGATCGGCGGCCTGCTCCGGCGTGAGCCCTGGCATCTTGTTGAGCAGCGGTGTCGGTTCACTCATCCGCGTGTGCACCAGCCCCATGTAGACCGTCGACGTCGTCACCCCGTCGCCGCGCACCTCCTGCGCCACACATCGCAGCCACACGTCGAACGCGCTCTTCGACGCCAGGTACGCCGACCAGCGCGCCATCGGCGGCGTACGGACGCCGGCCGTCGACACGTTCACGATGTGACCGGACCGGTGCTCGCGCATCGACGGCAGCAGTTCGAGCACGAGCTTGGCCGGCCCGAGGTAGTTCACCGCGTTGGTCCGTTCGATGTCGTGGAACCGCTGGTACGTGTCCGCGATCGATCGCCGGATCGACTTGCCCGCGTTGTTCACGAGTACGTCGACCCGCTCGTGCTCGGCCAGCACGGTCCGCACGAGCTCCTCGACCGCGGCCGGGTCGGCAAGGTTCGCCGGGTACACGTACGCCGTCCCGCCGCGCGACCGGATGTCGTCCGCCACGAGTTGCAGCTGGTCCGCCGTACGCGCCACGAGCAGCACCGTCGCCCCGGCAGCGGCCAGGCGCCGCGCGGTCGCCTCACCGATCCCGTACGACGAGCCGGTCACCAGAACCACCTTGTCCCGGACGGCCGCGGCCAGCCGTTCGTCGGAGATCCCGGTCCGCCCGTTCGTCAGCGCGACGAGCAACGACCACCCCAGAGGACGCTTCCCGGTCACCATGCGCCCGACATTACCCGCTGGTAGCGATTTACGGCAGGCGTTGCAGCCATTCGCGGATCAGGGCGCCGAACAGGGCGGGTTGTTCGAGTTGGAGGTTGTGGCCGGCGACGTCCAGTACGGCGTACGTGGCGCGCGGGTAGTGGGGGAGCAGGACGTACAGATCCTCGTACCCCGTCACCGCGTCCTGCCGGCCGCACATGATGAGGGACGGTCCGTCGTACGGCGGACCGCTCTCGGGTGCCGTCGACAGTGCCCAGTTCTTCTGGATGCGTTCCATCGCTGCCGTGTCGGCGACAGCGAGACCCGGCGCCACATCCGGACCGGTACGCCGCCAGGGCCTCGGCGGTCTGTACGACGGCCAGATCGGTGAAGTCCTCGCCCTCGGTCAGCGATTCGAGCACCCCAGGCTCGGTCCGCAGTACGACGTGGTCGGGCAGCTTACGGTCCTTGTGCCAGAGCTCGCCGATCGGGCAGATCAGTCCGATACCGAGGATCTGCTCGGGCCGCTCGGCGACCAGACCGCGGGCGAGATACCCGCCGTACGACTCGCCGAGGAGGACGAACGGCTCGTCGCCGATCTGCTCGTCGATGAACGCTCGGACCGCCGCCATGATGCCGTCGGAGCTGTCGATGTCGCCGGCCGGGCTCTTCCCCATCCCGGGCAGGTCTGGGTAGAGGCGGCGGTAGCCGGGCAGCTCGGTGAAGATCGGCTCGAGGCAGCCGGTCATCAGCCGGTGGTCCGGCGTCCAGCCGTGCAACGCGAGAACCGGTACGCCGTCGCCGAAGGACACATGGTGCAGGGTCATGGGGGAAGTTGTAGCAACCGCTCCCGACAGTTTTAGATTCAGGTATGGCCCGTCGCTCAGCACTTCCTCCTGTCCATGATGTCGCCGTCCTCCGCGCCCGCCTGGATCGTGCCCGCGAGGCCGCGGCCGGCACCGGTCTGGTGATCGCGCCCGGCTCCGATCTGCGCTATCTGATCGGTCAGTCGGGCGGCTCGTTGGAGCGCCTCACCTCGCTCGTCATTCCGGCCGACGGTGCTCCGGCGCTCGTCGTTCCGAAGCTCGAAGCGCCTGGTTTCGACGGGCTGACGGAGTTGGGCGTGGAGATCATTACCTGGGTGGACGGTGTCGACCCGTACAACCTCGTGGCCGACCGGCTGGGTGGCGCGGAGCGGGTCGCGGTCAGCGATTTCACGCCGGCGCTGCACGTCTTCGGGTTCCGGGACGCGTTGCCGAAGGCCGAGCAGGTGCTGGCCGGGCCGATCGTCCGCGAGTTGCGGATGCGGAAGGACGCAGCGGAGATCGACGCCCTCCGGAAGGCGGGCGCGGCGATCGACCGCGTGCACGCCCGCGTCGGTGAGTGGCTGCGTCCCGGCCGGACCGAGGCGGAGGTCGGCGCCGACATCGCGGCCGCGATCGTCGAGGAAGGCCACACCGAAGCGGACTTCGTGATCGTCGGCAGCGGCCCGAACGGCGCGAGCCCGCACCACGCCCTGTCCGACCGCGTGATCGAGGCCGGCGACGTGGTGGTCGTCGACATCGGCGGACCGGTTGCCGAGGGCTACAACTCCGACTCCACGCGGACGTACGCCGTGGGTACGCCGCGGGACGCCGACGTCGCCGCGACGTACGCCGTACTGCAGGAGGCTCAGCAGGCCGCGGTGGATGCTGTTCGGCCCGGTGCGACCGCGGAGTCGATCGACGCCGCGGCCAGGGAGGTCATCGCGGCGGCGGGCTTCGGCGACTACTTCATCCACCGGACCGGTCACGGGATCGGGCTGGACGTCCACGAGGAGCCGTACATCGTCGCGGGCAACGACTTGCCGCTAGAGGAAGGTATGGCGTTCAGTGTCGAGCCGGGCATCTACCAGGCCGGTCGCTGGGGTGCGCGGATCGAGGACATCGTCGTGGTGACGGCGAACGGCGGCGAGTCGATGAACAACCAGCCTCATGACCTGGTCGTTCTCACCTAACCTGCCCGGAACGTCTTGCGGTAGGCGAGTGGGGAGACGCCCAGCTCGGACCGCAGGTGGTGTCGCAGGGAGGCCGCCGTACCCAGGCCGGCCTCCTCGGCGACGCGGTCGACCGACAGGTCGGTGGTCTCCAGCAGTTGGCACGCGTGTCGCACACGCTGCTGCAGCAACCAGGTGCCGGGCGACTGCCCGGTCTCGGCCTTGAAGCGTCTGCTGAACGTGCGCACGCTCATCCGCGAATGCTCCGCCATCGCAGCCAGACTGATGTCCTCACCGAGCCGTTCGAGCGCCCAGGCCCGCGTCGGCGACGTACCCTCACTGCCTTCCTCGGGTACGACGCGCTCGATGTACTGCGACTGCCCGCCGTCACGCCACGGCGGTACGACGCAGTGCCGGGCGGCCCGGTTGGCGACCTCACTGCCGAAGTCGCGGCGGATCAGATGCAGGCAGAGATCCACGCCCGCAGCCAGGCCGGCTGACGTGAGTACGTCGCCGTCGTCGATGAAGAGCTTGTCCTCGTCGAGCTCCACCTGCGGGTACACGCTGCGGAACAGTTCGGCCCGCTCCCAGTGCGTCGTCGCGGGACGTCCATCCAGGTAACCGGCCGCTCCGAGGACGAACGCGCCGGTGCAGATCGAGGCGATGCGTGTGCCCGGGCGGATGGTGGCGAGCGCGGCGGCGAGGTTGTCGGGCAGCGTGCCTTCGTACCGCGGCTGGGGGATGTAGGTTCCGGGGACGATCACCGTGTCCGCCTCGGCGAGCGCCTCGGGACCGTAGTCCGGGACGAGGTTGAACCCGGCGCCGGCCCGCACCGGTCCGCCGAGTCCGCAGATGCGGATGTCGTACAACTTCGTGCCGTCGGCCTTGGTCGCGGCGCCCAGGACCGTCGGCGGGATGGTCAGGTCGAACCCGACGACCGGCTCGAGTGCGAGGACGGCGACCACATGCGGACCGACGGCGGCCAGATGACGACTCATGGCCATATCTTGACACATGTTGGCTATCTGGCCACTAGTTCGATGACGATCGAACCCTCATCCTTGATCGCGTGACGCAGATGCTGGAGACGAAGAAGGCCCCCAGGGTGCACCTGGCCTGGGCGGTCGCTGTGGTCGGGTTCGTGACGCTGATCGGCGCGGCCGGGTTCCGGTCGGTGCCGAGTGTGCTGCTCGATCCACTGCACGAGGAGTTCGGGTGGTCGCACGCGACGATCTCGGCGGCGGTGTCGATCAACCTGCTGCTGTTCGGCGGGATCTCGCCGTTCGCCGCGGCGCTGATGGACCGGCTCGGGCTGCGGAAGGTCGTCAGCGGTGCACTGGTCCTGATCGCGCTGGGCAGCGGTCTGACCGTCTTCATGACTGCGTCCTGGCAGCTACTGCTCTGCTGGGGTCTTCTGGTCGGCATCGGCACCGGGTCGATGTCCATGACCTTCGTAGCGACGATCACCGGGCGCTGGTTCGTACACCGTCGCGGTCTGGTGACCGGGATCCTCACAGCGGCCGGTGCGACCGGCCAGCTGATCTTCCTGCCGTTGATCGCGTCGCTGGCGTCGAACTACGGCTGGCGGTTGCCTGCGCTCGTAGCGGCCGGTGCAGCGTTGGCCGTCGTACCGCTGGTGCTGTTCTTCCTGCGGGACTATCCGAGTGACGTCGGGCTGCGTGCGTACGGCGCTCCGGAGGGCAGTACGGCGGGGCAGCGGGTCGAAACGACCGGTAGCAGTGCCATGCGAGCGCTCAACGCCCTGCGGATGGCGGCGCGGCGGCCGGCGTTCTGGATGCTGGCGGGCGGGTTCGCGATCTGTGGTGCGTCGACGAACGGCCTGGTCGGGACGCACTTCGTGACGGCGGCGCACGACCACGGCATGCCTGCTACGACTGCTGCGTCGCTGCTGGCGCTGGTGGGCGTGTTCGACGTGGCCGGGACGATCTTCTCCGGGTACCTGACCGACCGGTGGGACCCGCGGTACCTGCTGATCGCCTACTACTCGCTGCGTGGCCTGTCGCTGCTGGTGCTGCCGTCGCTGCTCGGCCCGAGCGCTGCGCCGAGCACCTGGGTGTTCATCATCTTCTACGGGCTGGACTGGGTGGCGACCGTGCCGCCGACCGTGGCGCTGTGCCGTGAGTGGTTCGGCGAGGACGGGCCGATCGTGTTCGGTTGGGTGTTCGCGTCGCACCAGGTCGGTGCCGCGCTGGCCGCGACCGGCGCCGGTGCGATCCGGGACGTGCAGGGCAGTTACAACCTGGCCTGGTACCTGGCCGGCGGGCTCTGCGCGGCGGCTGCGTTGATGTCCGCGTGCATCGGACGCCGCCTCGTAGCCGCCTGACTCTTTCCGCTAGCCTCGATATAAGTTGAGGTTGGAGGGATGGACGATGGACATCGAGCCGGGTGAGTTGACGGTCGGGCAGCTGTCGCAACGCAGCGGCGTGGCGATCTCGGCTCTGCACTTCTACGAGCGGCAGGGGTTGATCCTCAGTCGCCGTACGTCGGGGAACCAGCGGCGCTACAAGCGGGACACCTTGCGGCGGGTGGCGTTGGTCAGGATCGCTCAGCGGGTCGGCGTACCGCTCGCGGAGGTGGCCGCGATCCTCAAGCTGCTGCCGGAGAACCGTACGCCGACGCGCGCGGACTGGGAGCGCATCTCGGAGTGCTGGCAGGCGGAACTCGATCGTCGCATCGTGCACCTCGAACAGCTCCGCGACGACTTCAAGGACTGCGTCGGCTGCGGCTGCCTCTCCCTCGACCGCTGCGCCCTCGCCAACCCGTACGACGCCCTCGCCGCAAAGGGCCCAGGCCCCCGCCGCCTGATGACCACCGAAGGAGCACCCTGCCACCCAGGCAAATGCGCCTGAGCACGTTATCCACAGGTGGTTGGCTCGGGGCGCGCGGTTTGGGGGTGGGGGCGTCTAGGGTCGTTGGCATGGGCGAGACTGCGGCGATGCTGACTCTGACCGACGACCGGGCGAAGGTTGCGGGTGACCTGATCCGGGCGATCGCGGGGGACGAGGCACGCCTGCGGACGGATCAGGAGACCGCGGTCGCCGCGTTGTGCGAGGCGGCAGCGCGAGTGCTCGTGGTCCAGGCGACCGGCTGGGGGAAATCCGCGGTCTACTGGGCCGCGACGGCGATCCGCCGAGCTGAGGGCTTCGGCCCGACGCTCGTGGTCTCGCCGCTGCTCTCGCTGATGCGCGACCAGGTCGCCGCCGCAAGCCGTGCCGGCCTGCGCGCCGCGACGCTCAACTCGAACAACATCGACGAGTGGTCGAACATCGAGAACGACCTCCGCTCCGGCGCGATCGACGTCCTGCTGGTCTCCCCGGAGCGCTTGGCGAACCCGGGCTTCGGCCGCCGCGTGCTGGACGGCCTGGCCGGGCAGATCGGTCTGCTGGTCATCGACGAAGCGCATGCGGTATCGGACTGGGGCCACGACTTCCGCCCGGACTACCGCCGGGTGTCCGAGGTGCTGCAGCAGCTGAACCCGAAGACACCGGTGCTGGCGACGACAGCGACCGCCAACTCGCGCGTGACGGCGGACGTCGCGAAGCAGCTCGGCGAGTCGACGCTGGTACTGCGTGGTCCGCTGGCGCGATCGAGTCTGCAGCTCGCGGTCGTGGACGCGCTGTCGCCGCTGGATCGGTTCGCGTGGGTCGTCGACGTACTGCCGACGCTTCCCGGGTCGGGGATCGTGTACGCGTTGACGGTGGCCGACGCGCAACGCCTCGCCTCGGTGGTCCAGGAGGTCCACGGGCGAGATGTACCAGTCGCGGCGTACACGGGTCAGCTGGAGGCGGGGGAGCGGGAGCGGCTCGAGGACGCGCTGCGCGCCAACCAGTTGAAGGCGTTGATCGCGACGTCGGCGCTGGGGATGGGGTACGACAAGCCGGACCTCGGATTCGTCGTGCATGTCGGGTCGCCGCCCTCACCGGTCTCGTACTACCAGCAGGTCGGCCGTGCCGGCCGCGGCATCGACCACGCGGTGGTGGCGTTGCTGCCGTCCGACGCGGACGCGGGCGTGTGGGACTACTTCGCGACCGCGACGATCCCGGTGCCGGAGAACGTGCAGCGGTTGCTGCGGGCGCTGGAGGGCTACGGACCGGATCAGCCCGCGACCGTGCCGGCCCTGGAGGCCGAGACCGGACTGCGCCGGACCCGGGTCGAGCTGATGCTGAAGCAACTCGCCGTGGACGGCGCCGTCGACCGGGTCGAGCGCGGGTGGATCCGGACCGGCGCCGACTGGACGTTCGACGCGGCCCACTACGACGGCATCGTGTCCGTACGACGGCGCGAGGCCGACATCATGCGCGCGTACACCCGCGGCGATCGTTGCCTGATGCAACTTCTCCAGGAGTCCCTCGACGATCCGTCGGCGGAGCCGTGCGGCCGGTGCTCGGTGTGCCTCGGGGTGTTGCCAGAGCCGCTGGTGGAGCGGCCCGACCCGGAGACCGTCGCGACGATCACGCGGTCGCTGCGCGGCGAGGTCCACGTCCTCGAGACACGGAAGATGTGGCCGGGCGGCGCGTTCGGCGCCCGCGGGAAGATCCCACCCGCCCTCTCCGCCGAGCCGGGCCGCATCATCGTGTACGCCGACGCACCCGAGTGGCGCGAGGTGTTGCAGGGTGCGTTCAACGGCTCGCCCGCGCCGGAGGCAGTCGAGGCGTTACAGGCCGGTGCCGTCGCGGCTCTGTCCAAGTGGCGTGGTTCGTGGTCGGCCCGCCCCGATGTCGTCGTACCGCTCGCTGCTGGTGGCTACCGGGAGCTCACGTCGGCAGTTGCCGATCATGTTGCCGGGGTGGGTCGGCTAGAGCGCGCGGAGCTGACCATCGATCGGACCGGCTACACCGACGACCTGTCCTCGGCCGAGGAGGCGAAGGTCTGGCGGGACGGTCTCCAGGTGGACGGCGCGACGGCCCAGGCCGTCACGGCACGCACTGTCCTGCTCCTAGTCGACTCCACGTCGTCCCAGTGGCCGGTCACAGTAGCCGCGGCCAAGCTTCGCGAAGCAGGTGCGGCCGCGGTTCTCCCGCTGGTTATCCACAAGCGTCCTTAAGAGGCTCGCCAGCTTCTCGAGCGTGCTGGTCCAGTCGTGGTTCGCCTCGAGGAGCTGGGCGAGGACCTCGGGGTGTGAGCCGGCGAGATCCTTGGTTTCGGCCGGGTCCTCGTCGAGGTTGAAGAGGTAGTGGCCGGGAGTCTGCGGGGCGCCCAGGCGTTCGGCCGGGTCGGTGACGAGCTTCCACGGGCCGCGCCGGACCGCTTGCTGTCCGGCGTACTCCCAGGTGAGGGTGCGCTCAGCATCATTGCCGGTGAAGAGTGCGATGCCGTCGATATCGGCAGGCGGGGTCGAGGCCGGCGGCGGTCAGCACCGTAGGCGCCACGTCCATCATCATCGCGGGCTCGGCGGACGTGACACCGGACGGCAGCGTGGACGGCCAGGACCAGATGCCGGGCACGCGGATCCCGCCCTCGAACAGCGATCCCTTGTGGCCGCGCAGTCCGCCGGTCGAACCGCCGGCGTACGCGATCTCCTCGCCGCCGAGCCAGTTCCGTTCCTCCGCCGACGGCCCGTTGTCCGACGAGAAGAAGATGATCGTGTCGTCGAGCCGCCCGGTCCGCTCCAGCGCCTCGACGATCCGCCCGACGCCGTCGTCGACCCGGCTGATCATCGCCGCCATCACCTGCTGGTCCCACGGCAGATCCGCGTACCGCTCCATGGCATCGGCGGGCGCGTGCATCGGATAGTGCGGCGCGTTGTACGCGACGTAACAGAAGAACGGATCGCTGAGCGTCCGTGATGAACTCGACCGCGCGATCGGTGATCAGGTCGGTCAGGTAGTCGCCGTTGTGCCAGACCTCGTCGTCGTCCGACCACAGATCGTGCAGCGGGTTCTGCACACCCCAGTACATGATGTGCGAGTAGTAGTCGACGCATCCGGCCCGGAATCCGAAGTGGTGGTCGAACCCGAACCGGAGCGGCGCCGACCCGGGCTCGACGCCGAGGTGCCACTTGCCGAACACCGCCGTACGCCAGCCGGCCGTCGACAGCGTCCGACGCGAGCGTGGACTGCGGCGGCAGACCGTGCGTGTCCCGCTTCGCGCCGAGGATCGACTCGACTCCGGCGTGCGCCGGATGCCGGCCGGTCAGCAGCGCGGCCCGCGACGGCGAGCAGACGGGGGAGTTCGAGTACCAGTCGGTCATCCGGATGCCGCGCGCGGCCAGCGCGTCGAGGTGCGGCGTCCGGATGTCCGGGCTGCCGTAGCAGCCGAGGTCGCCCCAGCCGAGGTCGTCGGTGTAGATGATCACGAGGTTCGGACGGGGCACGCGGGACTCCTACTGCACGGTGGCGACGGATGTCTCCAGCAAGGATTTCAGGTCCGCCAGCAGAGCCGGCCAGCCGTCCTGAATCATGGTCCGGATCGTGCTGTCCGGTTCGAAGCCGCTGTGGATCACGGTGAGCTTCACCTGGCCGTCGGCCGGCTCGAGCTCGAACGTTGCCGTCGACAACGGCTCGCGGCTGATCCGCTCGTACGTCGCCTCGTCGATCTCGTACTTCTTCGCGAACTCGGGGGTGATGTGGTGCCAGGCGTAGGACAGCCGCGTGTACGGCGTGTGCTCGACCACGACCTGCCCCGGTCCGGAGATCACGACGTCGCCCTGGTGCCACACCATCGGGGACCCGGGCTTCCAGTCGGTCTCGTGGTGGAGCTGCCAGTACTGCTCGGTGAACGCCGGGTCGGTCAGCGCCTGCCACAACCGCTCGGGCGTGGTCCGGATGTACGTGGTGTAAACGAAGTCGTTGTCTGTCACTTCAGCCTCCAAAGCCGTCTTGAGGTCGGCGAACAGCTGAACCCGCCGACGGTCGTACTGATGGATCCAGCGATCGGCGATCGCGTTGATCGGCTCCGCGTTCAGGTGGTGCAGCTTCTCCCGGCCGCGCCACACGGTGCTGATGAGGTTCGCGCTCTCGAGGACGGCGAGGTGCTTGCTGACGGACTGCCGCGCCATGTCGAGCTCGGCGCACAGCTCGCGCAGCGTCTGCCCGTTGCGCGCGTTCAGCAGGTCCAGCAGCCGTCGCCGGCTGGGATCCGCGAGCGCCCGGAACACCTCGTCGTCCATCGCACTCCGATCGCTTCATGCAGCCGTCCGGCTGCCTCTCCAACATAGGCAGCCAATTGGCTGCATGTCAACCAGTGCATCGTCGAAGAAGGCGATTGACGCCTGCGCGAGGATGAGGAGGTGGAGATCACGAGCTTGGGCTATCGCACCGACCTGTTGCTGCTGGAGCTGAGTGGAAGCACCTTCCACGACACCGGCGAGTACGTCGTGATCCGTACGCCGGCCAACCCTGGCTTCTGGTGGGGCAACTTCCTGCTGTACCGCACGCCGTTCGCCCCGGACGACACCAAGGTCCGCCTCGACGAGTTCCGTCGGGAGTTCCCGGACGCGGACCACGTTGCCATCGGCATCGATACCGTCGACGGCGAGATCGGGGCTGAGGACGAGCTGACCGCCGCCGGGTTCACCGTCGACGGCAGTGTCGTGATGACGGCCGATCGGGTCCTGCCACCGCAGCGGCCGAACGCGGACGCGACGTACCGCTTCCTGAGCAGTGACGACGACTGGGAGCAGCTGTACCACCAGAGCCTCGCCACCGCGTCCATGAAGGTCGACGCGGCGTACGAGGAGTTCACCCGGCGCAGGTTGGCGGCGAGGCGCGAGCTGGTCGACGCCGGTCACGGGAAGTGGTTCGGCGCGTTCGACGGGGATCGGCTGCAGAGTGCGCTCGGGTTGATGTTCGACGGCAAAGGGCTGGCCCGGTTCCAGGATGTGCAGACGTCCCCGGAGGACCGTGGTCGCGGGCTGGCGACCACGCTCGTCCACCACGCGTCGACGTACGGGCTGACCGAAGGCGGTGCGCGGACCCTGGTGATGGTCGCGGATCCGGAGTACCTCGCGATCCGGATCTATCGCTCGCTCGGATTCACCGACTCGGAGACCCAGCTCGGGTTCGCGAAGCCGCCTGCGTGACCGCCGCATGAAACAGTAGACCCCATGACTGACGGACGTGGGGTTGTTCTGGTCACCGGTGGAAGTCGCGGGATCGGCGCGGCCGCGTCGCTCGCGCTCGCGGCGGACGGCTGGGACGTCGGGGTCAACTACCGGACGCAGGCCGACGAAGCGGCGCAGGTCGTGAAGGCCTGCGAGGAGCGCGGCGGTCGCGCGATCGCCGTCCAGGCGGATGTCACCGAGGCCGATCAGATCGAGCGGCTCTTCGACACGGTCACCTCTGAGCTGGGCCCGATCGGCGCGGTGATCAACAACGCCGGCGTCGTCTCGCCGGCCGGCCGAGTCGCGGAGTACGACGCTGAACGGCTCGACCGGGTGTTCCGGATCAACGCGATCAGCGCGTTCCTCGTCGCCGGTGCCGCGGTCCGCCGGATGTCGACGGCGAACGGCGGTGATGGTGGCGTCATCGTGAACGTCTCCTCGCGCGCCGCGGTGCTCGGGTCGGCCGGCGAGTACGTCGACTACGCGGCGAGCAAGGCTGCCGTCGACGCGCTCACGACCGGGCTGGCGAACGAGGTCGCGAAGGAAGGCGTCCGCGTCCTCGGCGTCCGGCCCGGCCTGATCCAGACCGACATCCACGAGCCGGGCCGCCTGGACCGCCTCGGCGCGACTCCGCCCCTGGCCCGCCCCGGCAAGCCGGAGGAGGTCGCCGAGGTGATCGCCTTCCTGGCCTCGAACCGCTCCTCCTACATGACCGGCACCACCGTCGACGTCTCCGGCGGCCGCTAGCAGCCGAGGGATAGGGAGGTAGGGCGTGGGACTGCGGCCGGTGGATCTGGCGCGGCGAGCGGGTGTGTCGACGCAGCTGGTGCGGAACTACGAGGCGGCGGGGATTTTGCCGCCCGCGCCGCGGTCGGACACCGGGTACCGGCAGTACGGCCCTGAGCATGTGGCGGCGTTGCTGACGTACCGCGCGCTCGCGCCCGGTTTCGGCGCCGAGACCGCCACCGAGATCATGCGCGCCGTCCACAACGGCGACGAGGCGCTTGCCTACAGACTGGTGGACGCGGCCCATGCCGCCCTGCACGAGCAGCGGCTCGCCACCGACGCCGCCAGTGAGGCCCTCGGCGCGCTGGCCGCGGAGTACGTCGACGAGCAGCCGGTCACCGGCCCGTCCCTACTCGTCGGCGAACTCGCCCACCGCCTGGGCATCCGTACGTCGGCCCTCCGCGTCTGGGAGGCCGCCGGCCTGCTCGCCCCATCGCGCGAACCGGGCACGAAGTACCGGCGCTACGGCCCCGAGGAAGTGCGGGACGCACGGATCATCCACATGCTCCGCCAGGGCCGGTACTACTTCGAGCAGATCAAGCCGGTCCTCGACGGACTGCGCCGAACTGGCAGCACCGAGGCGTTGCGCACCGCGATCGCCGAGCGCCGCGCCGCCCACGACCGTCAGACCAAGGCGATGCTGTACGGCGCCGCGCTGCTCCACGAGCTGATCACTGCGGGACAGCAAGACGCGTCGGCACCGACCGCCCTCGCACAGTGACCAGGTCGCTCTGCCGCCACTGATCGGACTCGGCCGGCGCCGCCTTCTCGACCGCAGTCATCGACGCGATGAGCCGCCCGGGCGCCGTCTTGGCCAGTTCGCTCAGCCGCGCCGCCTCGTTCACCGGGTCCCCGATCACGGTGTACTCGTGCCGCCGTACGTCGCCCACCGTGCCGGCCACCACGATCCCCGCCGTGACACCGATCCCCGCGGTTGCCTCCGGCAACTCGTCGGCGAGCCGCCGCGACAACTCCCGCCCCGCGGTAAGAGCGCTGCCCGCCGGATCCGCCAGCTCGGCCGGCGCCCCGAAGACCGCCAGCACCGCATCACCGGCGAACTTGTTCACAAACCCGCCCTGCCGGTCCACCTCGGCCACCACGATCCCGAAGAACCGGTTGAGCAGCTGCACGACCTCGGCCGGCGGCCGCTGCGCCGCCAGCTCGGTCGATCCGACCAGGTCGACGAACAGCACCGCGACGTACCGCTCCTCGCCGCCCAGGCTGTCGCTGGTCAGCGCCTCCTGGACGACGTCCGGCCCGACGTAGCGCCCGAAAAGGTCCCGGATCCGCTCCCGCTCGCGCAGCCCGTCCGCCATCCGGTTGAACCCGGCCTGCAGCGACCCCAGCTCGGTGCCGTCGAAGACCGGGATGCTCACGTCGAGCCGCCCCTCGCCGATCAGGTTCAACGCGTTCCGCACCGACCGCACAGGCGCCACCACGGACTTCGCCGACAACCAGGTGAGCAGGCAACCGTTGCCGAGCGCCACGATGCCCAGGGCAAGAATCACGACCGAGAGCCGGGTCGAGCTGACATTGTCCTCGATCAGCGCGAGTACGGCGGCCAGCATCAGCCCGGCCACGGGCACGCCGGAGCCGACCGCCCAGAAGAACACCATGCGGGCCTTCAACCCGGCCGCGAGAAGGCGCCGCGGTGGCGGCGAGTCGACAAGCGCCCGTGCGGCGATGGGCCTGAGGGCGAACTCGGTCAGCAGGTACGAGACCGCGGAGGTGATGATCATCCCGTCGACGACCGTGAGGGCGACCCGGAGTGCGTTTTCTGGCTGCAGAACCAGCGTCATCACGGTGAACAGCACGGCAGCGCCGAGCCAGAGCAACACCTCGATCAGCGTGAGCCGCAGCGGCAACTGCAGCGTGGCGATCTGCTCTCGCCGGGTGGCAGGCCGCTCGAGGTCGATCCAGCGGGTGACGCGCTTCGTGAGGCGGCTGCTCCAGACGTAACAGACCCCCATCGCGAAGACGAAGTACGCCGGGATGACGATCGCGTCGATGAGCTGGAGCTGGTCGACCAGTGACGGCCCTGGCAGCACGAAGACGGCCAGGACGAACGTGACGAAGGCACCGATCAGGTTGGTGGCGATCGAGAACACGGTGAGCAGCAGGTGGAGGCGGATCCGCAGCCGCTTCGTGCTCTGGTCGGCCGGACCGAGCAGCCAGGATCCGAACGGCCGCCGTTTGAGCACCAGCTCGGGGCTCCGCTGGGACATCATGGCCCTAGTCTGCCAAGTCAGGACCGTCCGAGGGTTTTGGCACGGTGGTGCGTCTGGCCCAGATTGGTCGTCCGATCCGACCGGGACGTGGGTAATGTTCCTCGGACGCCTCACTCGGGGAGCATCCCTTGACGCACGATCGCCACTCCTACGCCGAGCCGAATGTGGTTCGGACCACCCACCTCGAGCTCGACCTCGCGCTCGACTTCGACGAGAACGTGCTGGCCGGCAGTGCCACGCACACCCTCGCCTGGACCGGTGCGACCAGCCGGCTCGTCCTGGACACCCGCGACCTCACGGTGCTGGGTGTCGAGGGACTGACGGCCGACGGCTGGGAGCCGCTGGAGTACAGCCTCGCGGTTCCGGACCCTGAGCTGGGCTCCGCGCTCACTATCCGGACGGCGGGCCATCCGCGGGTCAAGGTGAGTTACCGGACCGCGCCGACCGCGACCGGTCTGCAGTGGCTGGAGCCGGCGATGACGGCGGGCGGCGTGATGCCGTTCATGTTCAGCCAGTCGCAGGCGATCCACGCGCGCAGCTGGGTCCCGGTGCAGGACACGCCGAGCGTGCGGTTCAGCTACGCCGCGCACGTGACGGCGCCGCCGGAGCTGATGGTGCTGATGAGCGCCGACAACGGTACGACGTCGCGCCGTACCGGCTCGTACGACGTGGTGATGCCGGAGCCGATCCCGTCGTACCTGCTGGCGATCGCCGCGGGCGACCTGGTGTTCGAGCCGCTCGGCGAGCGGTCGGGGGTGTGGGCCGAGCCCGAGATGGCGCGGCGGGCGGCGACGGAGTTCTCCGACACCGAGGAGATGATGCGGGTCACCGAGGAGCTGTTCGGCCCGTACCGCTGGGGCCGCTACGACCTGCTCGTGCTGCCGCCGTCGTTCCCGTACGGCGGTATGGAGAACCCACGGATGACGTTCGCGACCCCGACCGTGGTGATCGGCGACAAGTCGCTGGTCAGCGTGATCGCGCACGAGCTGGCGCACAGCTGGTCCGGCAACCTGGTCACGCAGGACAGCTGGGACGACATCTGGCTCAACGAGGGCTTCACGTCGTACGTCGAGAACCGGATCGTCGAGGCTGTCTACGGGACCGAGTTCGCGGTGATGGAGACCGCGATCAAGCAGCACGCGACCGTGGTGAAGCTGGACCCGCTGACGCCGGCCGAGCTCGCGGTGGAGCTGCCGGGCCTGCATCACCGGTCCGAGTACCACGGGACGACGTCGACCGGCCCGCTGAAGGGGTCGTGGTTCCTGTCCTGGCTGGAGGAGCGGTTCACGCGGGAGGTGTTCGATCCGTTCCTGCGCGGGTACTTCGACACGTTCGCGTTCCGCAGCATCAACACCGACAACTTCGTGGAGCACCTGCGGGAGCATCTGATCACGCCGCATCCGGGCGTGGTCACCGAAGACGAGCTGAACGCGTGGCTGTACGAGCCGGGGATCCCGGCGTTCGCGCGGCGCGCGGAGTCGGCACGGTTCCAGGTCGTGGATGAGGCGCGCGGTCTGTGGCTGACGACGGGTGAGCTGCCGCACGGCGCGGAGCGGTGGACGACGCAGGAGTGGCTGCGGTTCCTCGACGCGGCTCCCGACGTACTGAGCCCGGTGCTGCTGCAGCAGCTCGACCGTGCGTTCGGCCTGACCGGTACGGCGAACGGTGAGATCGCGCGGCGCTGGTACCAGATCGTTGCCGCGAGCAGCTACGAGGCGGCGTACGCCGAGATGGCCGAGTTCCTGACCAAGGTCGGGCGGATGAAGCTCGTCCTCCCGGTCTACCAGGCGCTGGCCGGCACCGACCGTGCGTTCGCGGCGGAGGTCTTCGCGAAGGCGCGCCCCGGCTATCACCCGATCACGACCGCGGCGGTGCTGAAGATCCTCGGCCAGTAGACTGGGTCGCATGATGACGCGAATTCCTGACGGGAGGATCGATCCCGCCGCTCGATGAGCGGGATCCGGGTGCGGAGCCGCAAGGACCTCAAGCACCAACGCCGCCGCAAGTCCCACTCGTGCTGGGACCATCTGTTGATCGCGCCGCTCTGGCCGATGCACGACGCGAACCTCGGGACCCTGCTCCGTACCTGTGACGCGGTCGGCGCGTGTCTCGCCGTACCGAAGCTGCCGTGGGTGCCGGATGCGCTTGCCAAGGGCAACACGCTGCGCAGACGGACCTGCGTGCACTGGACCGGTCACGACCCGGTGCGGTGGCTGATCGATCAGCGGAGCAGACCGGACACGACCATGATCGGTGTCGAGTTGGCCGACGAGGCGATCCGGCTCGCTGATCTGCGGCCGGCGCGGAACCGGACGATCGCCGTCCTCGGGCACGAAAGCACCGGGATCCCGCCCGAGGCGGTCGACGAGCTGGACGTCGTGGTCGAGATCCCGATGATCGGGACCGGCGCCAGCCTCAACGTCGCGGTCGCTGGCTCGCTCGTGCTGTATCGGCTGGCCGGGCTCCTATAGGTCGAGCGTGCGGCGGTGCGTCTCGTACTGCGGGCGGTAGCCGAGCCGCTCGTTGGTACGCCGCATCGCCGTGTTGGTGTCGACCATGTCGGTGAGAAGGCCGTCGAGATCGGGGAACAGGCGACGGGTCTCGTGGATCTGGGCGGCCTTCATCCACAGCGCGAGCCCGCGGCCGCGGTGCTCGGGGAGGACGGCGGTGCCGTAGTTCTGCCCGTCGCCCTTCCCGTCACTCGCGACGACGACCTCCGTGAAGCCGGCGATGCGGCCCGTGCTGTCGACCGCCGCAACGACCGAGAGGCGCTCGCCGCGCTGCTCGATCAGCTGCGCGGCGTACTTCGTCCGCTCGACGTCCCACACGTCCACGCCGGCGTCGATCGTGCCCGACGGCGCGTCGTTCATCCCCGCACGCGCGTCGGTGAAGGTCTGCACCAGCTCGTCCGGCGGCGCACCTTCCCAGGACACCAGCCGATAGCCCGGGACTTCCGGTACATCGGGAGTCCGCAGCGACAGATCCAGCCGCGCGTAGATCAGCGTCAGCCCGATCGTGAACCCGTGGCGCTGGAGGAAGCGGTCGCCGACCGAGTTGACGTCGACGTCCGCGACCAATGTCCGTACGTCGTGCTCGCGTGCGCCGGCGACGACGGCACCAAGCAGGAGCGTTCCGATCCCGCGGCCGCGTTCGGCCGGGTGCACGTTGATCTCCAGGTCGCCCAGGTGCGCCTGCGCCTTGCGGCTGCTGAGGCGCAGGAACGCGGAACCGACCGGCGTACCGTCGGCCTGCGCGGCCAGCCAGGCGATCCGGCGGCTGAACGGCTTGTAGTCGGGATCTGTCAGGGGAATCAGTCGGATGCTCAAGCCGTCAACATAACGCCGTCCCGGGATCACGTGCCGCGTGGCGATCGATCCGCTAGCGTGGCGCGGAGGCCACAGCGGGGAGAGGAGCAGGGGTGGAGGATCTGGACGGGGTGCACGGCATCCGCACGATCGGTGCCGATCACATCGCGCTCCGCGAGCAGGTCCTCACGGAGCTGCGCCGGCGGATCGTCGACGGTGAGTACCACGAGGGCGAGCGGCTGACCGAGACGCGACTCGCGGACGACTTCGGGGTGTCGCGGAATCCGGTCCGGGAAGCACTGCGCGTGGTCGAGGCCGAAGGTTTCGTGCAGATCCTTCCGCGGCGAGGCGCGGTCGTCGCGACTCTCGACGAGACCGCGGTCCGTGACCTGTTCGCCGTACGGCAGCAGCTCGAGACGCTCGCTGCCGGACTCGCGGCGGAGCGGGCGACACCCGCGGGGATCGTGACGCTGCGCGGGCTGGTCGAGGACGCGAACGCCGCCGCGAAGGCCGAGGACTTCGACCGGGTCGCCGAGCTGAACAGCGCATTCCACCGGGCCGTGATCGAGGTCAGCGGGAATCGCTGGCTGCACTCGATCTCGGCCGCGATGTACCACCACGTCCACTGGGTGTTCCGCGTCGGCGCGGCCCAGCGGGCGCCGCACTCGACGGAGGAGCACATGCGGCTGGTCGAGGCGATCGAGGCAGGCGACCCGGCGGCCGCGAGTACGGCCGCCCGCCTGCACGTCGAGGCCGCCGCCAAGGCGGCGCTCGGCCCCAAGGCCTAACTCAGCGGCCGACCGCGTACCCCTGCATGCCGCGTGGGTTGGCCGCGGCAGCGAGGACGCCGTCGGCCTCCTTCCGTACGGCGCACAGCCGGCCGAGGCTCCACGCATCGGACTCGGTCACGACGTGCCCACGTCGTACCAGTTCATCCCGGACGCCCTTGCCGACCCGGCTCTCGATCACGAGCCCACCTGGTTCTGTGGAGCGCGGGTAGAACGACGACGGGAAGCCGGTCGTGTGCCAGGCGGGCGCGTCGATCGCCTCCTGCAGGTCCAGGCCGGCGCCGAGGTGCCGGAGCAGGAAGAGCAGCTGCCACTGGTCCTGCTGGTCGCCGCCCGGGGACCCGCAGACCATGATCGGCTCGCCGTCACGGAGCACGAGCGTCGGCGTCAGCGTGGTGCGCGGCCGCTTGCCAGGCGCCAGCGAGGCCGGGAGACCTTCCTCGAGCCAGAACATCTGCGCGCGGCTGCCCAGACAGAACCCGAGCTCGGGAATCGTCGGCGAGGACTGCAGCCAGCCGCCGCTCGGCGTCGCCGAGATCATGTTGCCCCACCGGTCGACCACGTCGACGTGACAGGTGTCGCCGCGCGTCTCGCCGACCGGGGAGACGGTCGGCTCACCAGTTGTTGCGTCGCCCGTCTCGTTGCCGGTAGCAATTGAAGGCAACTTCGGTGCGCGCCCGTCCGGGGTGCCCGGGCGCAGGTCCAGGGCGGCGTCCGAGCCGATCAGCTTCGCGCGCTCGGCGGCGTACCCGGGGGAGAGGAGCGTGTCGAGCGGTACGTCGGCGCCGTCGCCGTACCAGGCCTCGCGGTCGGCGTACGACAGCTTCATCACCTCGACCGTCGTGTGCACGCCCTCGGCGCTGTCGAGGTCGACGTCGCCGAGTTCCGCGAGTACGGCGAGGGACTGCAGCAGGGCGGGGCCCTGACCCCACGGGCCGGTCTTGGCGACGGTGTGCCCGTTCCAGTCGTACGTCGCCGCGTCCTCCCAGGTCGCCTGGAACGCGGCCAGGTCGTCGCCCGTGATCAGGCCGGCGTGGTCCGCGCCGCTGGAGTCGCGATGCGGCAGCCGCGAGAACTTGTCGATCGCCTCCGCGACGAACCCTTCCCGCCAGATCGCCCGAGCCCGCTCGATCTGTGTTTCCCGATCCGCACCTGTGGCCTCAGCCACCAGCTTCTCGAGTGTTGCGGCGTACGCCTTATTGCTGAACCGGCCGGTCACCGGGCGGCCGTCCTTGAGCCAGAGCGCGGCGGACGTCGGCCAGTGCTCCTCGAAGAGCTCCTGCACGGTGCCGATGGTGTCGGCGATCCGCGGCACGAGCGGGTGCCCGTTGCGGGCGTACTCGATGGCAGGCTCGAGTACGACGCTCAACGGCAGCGTGCCGTGGTCGCGCAACAGGAGCAGCCAGGCGTCGACCGCGCCGGGAACCGTGGCCGCGAGCGGACCGGAGCCGGGCACCAACGTCAGACCGAGGGACCGGTAGTGCTCGATGGTCGCACCAGCCGGCGCAACGCCCTGACCGGACAGCACCCGCGGCGCCGGGTTGTCGGCGGTCGCGATGATCGCCGGAACCTCACCGCCCGGCCCGTTGAGGTGCGGCTCGACCACATGCAGCACGAACCCGGCCGCGGCACCCGCGTCGAACGCGTTCCCGCCCAGTTCGAGGATCCGCATGGCCGACTGCGACGCCAGCCAGTGCGTGGACGAAACCATCCCGAACGTGCCACGCAGCGTAGGCCGGGTGGTGAACGTCATGGGGCAACTCCTTCAGTCGGTCGTACGTCGGGGCCGGTGCCGTCGTCGTTGACGAGGTGACAGGCGACCTGGTGTCCACCTTCGCCGATCGTCCGCCGTTCCGGGACGACTGTCCGGCATGTGTCCACCGCGACCGGGCACCGGGTGTGGAAGCGGCAGCCGGACGGTGGGTCGATCGCCGACGGGAGGTCGTCACCGAGCAGGACGGGCCGGCGGGCGCGTTGCTCGGCCGGATCGGGTACGGGCGCAGCGGACAGGAGCGCCTGCGTGTACGGGTGGGCCGGCTTCCCGAAGATCCTGGCGCGCGGTCCCTGCTCCACCAGCTGACCGAGGTACATCACCGCCACCTCGTCGGCGAGGTACTCGACCGCGGACAGGTCGTGGGTGATGAACAAGCACGCGAACCCGAGATCACGCTGAAGGTCGGCGAGCAGGTTGAGTACGGCGGCCTGCACCGAGACGTCCAGCGCACTGGTCGGCTCGTCCGCGACCAGCAGCCGCGGTTCGGAGATCAGGGCACGCGCGATGCTGACCCGTTGACGTTGACCGCCGGACAGCTCGTGGGGTGCCCGCTGCGCGACCTCGGGACGGAGGCCGACCCGGCGCAGTGACTCGGAGACCTTGGTGGAGATGTCCTTGCGGCGCATCAGGCGGAGCGGTTCGCCGACGATGTCGCCGACGGACAGCCGCGGATCGAGCGAGCCGGCCGGGTCCTGGAACACGATGGACACGTCGCGGCGGTGCGGGCGGAGCCGACGACGGCTCAGGTGCGTGATGTCGGCGCCCGCGAGACGGACGGTGCCGCCGGTCGGTTCGAGCAACCTGACGATGCAGCGGCCGACGGTCGACTTGCCGGAGCCGCTCTCACCGACGAGCGCGACGACGGAGCCTTGCCGGATCCGCAGCGTCACGCCGTCGACGGCCCGCACGGGACCGAAGTGCATGACGAGATCCTCGACTTCGAGGGCGTCCATCAGACCTCCACTCGTTCGCGCACGGGGTTCCAGCACGCGACGCGGTGCGGACCGTCGGTGAGCTGCGGTTGGGACGACGTACAGGTGTCGACGGCTCGGGAGCAGCGGTCGGCGAACGTGCACGCGTCGGGTTGCTCGCTGAGGACCGGGACGAGGCCGGGAATCTCGTTCAGGCGCTGGGAGTCCGCGTGCCGTCCGGCGGCGGGGGAGGCGCCGAGCAGTCCCACGGTGTACGGGTGCTCGGGGTGTGCGAACAGGTCATGGACTTCGGCGGTCTCCACGACGCGTCCGGCGTACATCACCGCAACCCGATCGGCGAGATCGGCGACCACCCCGAGGTCGTGCGTGATCAGCACGATGCTCGTACCGAGCCGTTCGCGAAGACCACGCAGTACGTCGAGAATGCCGGCCTGGATCGTGACGTCCAGGGCCGTGGTCGGCTCGTCGGCGATCAGCACCTTCGGGTCGCAGGCGACCGCCATCGCGATCATCACGCGTTGCCGCATGCCGCCGGACAGCTGGTGGGGATAGTCGCCGACGCGGCGCTCGGCGGAGGGGATGCCGACGAGCTTGAGCAGTTCGATCGCGCGGGCGTGCGCCGCCTTGCGGTTGAGACCGATATGCGTCCGCAGTACCTCGATGATCTGGTGGCCGACAGTGAAGACCGGGTTCAGCGAAGTCATCGGCTCCTGGAAGATGTACGCGACCTCGCGGCCGCGGATCGAGCGCAGCGTGCGCTTGTCGGCGCCGATCAGTTCGGTCCCGTCGAGCTCGACCGAGCCGTTGACGGTCGCCGTACGGGGGAGCAGGCCGGCGATGCTCATCGCGGTGACGCTCTTGCCGCAGCCGGACTCACCGACCACCGCGAGCACCTCGCCGTCACCGACCTCGAAGCTGACCCGATCGACAGCCGACAACGGGCCGTCCTCCGTGCGGAACGTGACCGACAGATCCTTGACTGCCAAGACAGGTTTCATCGGCGGCTCGCCTTCGGGTCCAGGGCGTCGCGGAGGCTGTCGCCGACGATGTTGAACGCCAGCGTGAGCAGCATGATCGCGACACCGGGCATCACCGCGGCCCACGGTGCCCGGGACGCGAACTGCTGCGCGTCGGCGAGCATCGTGCCGAGGCTCGGAGCGGGTGGCTGGATGCCGAGGCCGAGGAACGACAGCACCGCCTCGCCGAGGATGGCCGCCGGGATGCCGACGGTGGCCTGGACGATGATCGCGGAGCCGGCGTTCGGGAAGATGTGCCGGCCCAGGACCCAGGCGTCGCTCGCGCCCTCGACGATCGCCGCGGCGACGAAGTCGAGCGACTTGATCCGCAGCGTCTCGGACCGGACGATCCGGATCATGCCGGGGATCTGCGCGATGCCGATCGCGATCGCCGCGTTGCCGAGGCTCGCGCCGCGGATCGCCGCCAGCCCGACCGCGAGGATCAGGAACGGGAACGCCAGCACCAGGTCGGTGAGCCGGGAGATGAGCGCGTCGACGGGTCGGAAGTAGCCGGCGATCAGCCCGAGCGGTACGCCGACCACCAGCGAGAACGCGACTGCGAGGACACCGACGTGCAGGGACGCCCGGAGCCCGAACATGATCCGTGAGAGCACGTCGCGCCCGAGGTCATCGGTGCCGAGCAGGTACCCGGCGGTGCCTGGAGGTGCGAACGCGCGGTCGAGGTGGGTCTGGGTGGGCTCGTGCGGTGCCAGCCAGTTGGCGAACACGGCGAGGATCACCGCGATCGCTAGCACTGCTAGCCCGGTGAGAGCGAGCGGGTTGTGCAGGATCCGGCGTACCACTCGGCGGCGGTTGCTGCGGAGCGGGGCCGTCGGTACGGAGTCGGTCACTTCGGCGACTGCCATCACGCCTCACCTCGCACGCGGATCCGCGGATCGATGACGGAGTACAGGAGATCGACCAGCAGGTTGATGACGATGTACGCCGTCGCGGTCACCAGGACGACCGCCTGGATCACGGGGTAGTCGCGCTGGAAGACGGCGTCGACGGTCAGCTTGCCGAAACCGGGGAGCGCGAAGATCCGTTCGGTGACGACAGCGCCGGAGATCAGCGCGCCCAGTTGGAGGCCGACGATCGTGACGACCACGATCAGGCTGTTGCGCAGGGCATGCTTTCCGACGACTGCCTTGGTCGAGAGGCCTTTGGCTTCCGCCGTACGGATGTAGTCGGCGGACAGGGCGTCGAGCATCGAGGACCTGGTCTGGCGCATGATCACGGCGGACAGGCCGGTGCCGAGGATCAGCGCGGGGAGGATGAGGTGGTGGAGGTTCGCCACCGGGTTGGTGAAGAACGGCACGAAGCCCGAGGCGGGGAAGAGGCCGAGGGCAACGGACAGGTACAGGATCGCCATCAGGCCGAGCCAGAAGTGCGGCACCGACAGTCCTAGCAGTGCTAGCGCGTTCGCGGCCCATTCCGCCGGCCGCCCACGGCGTACGGCGGCGATCACACCGGCCCCGACCCCGATCACGCTCGCGATCAGAATCGCCAGCACCGACAGCTCGATCGTCACCGGCAGCGCGCTCGACGATCATCGACCGCACCGGCGTACCGGTCCGGATCGACTGCCCGAGATCGCCGCGCGCCGCATGACTCACGAACTGCCAGAACTGCACGAGCCACGACTGGTCCAGCCCGTACTGCTCCCGGATCGCCCGCAGCGACTCCGGATCCCGATCCTCACCCGCCAGCGCCAGCGCCGGATCCCCCGGCAACGCCCGCACCCCGGCGAACACCACGATCGTCGCGAGCACGAGCGTCACCGCGGACTGCCACAACCGATTGAGGAGGTACCGCCTCACTTGGCGAATCCCGCGAAGGCCGTTCGGATCACGCCGTCCGGGTAGACCTGGATGCCGAGGAGCTTCTTGGAGACGCCGGTCAGGTTGCGCTGGCGGTACATGTAGATGATCGGGTCGTCCTGCTGCAGCAAGGTCGTGACCTGGCCGTAGAGCTTCACGCGCTCGGCCTTGTCGGTGGCCTGGCGCGCGTCGGTGAGCAGCTTGTCGAGGGCCGGGTTGCTGTAGCCGGAGACGTTCTGGCTGCCGGTGGTGCCGACGAAGTTGAAGATGTTCGCGTCCGGGTCGACCCGCCCCGACCAGCCGAGCTGCAGCAGCTCGAAGTCACCACGGTCCTGCTGGTCAAGCAGAGCGGCGTACTCGACCGGCTTGATGACCAGCTCGAACCCGGCGTCCTTCACCATCCCCTGCAGCGCCTGCGCGAGCCGCAGACTGTCCGGGTTGTTCGACGTGATCATCTCGACCTTGTACGGCGTACTCACGCCGGCGTCGGCCAGCAACTGCTTGGCCTTCGCGGGATCGTGCGCCGGGCACACCTGCGCCGCGTCGGACGTGAACTCGCTCTTCGGCGAGACCGGCGAACAAGCGACCGTGTTGAGCCCGTTGAAGATCGACTTCACGAGCGCTTCGCGGTCGATCGCCAGCGCCAGCGCCTGCCGGACCTTCGGGTCCTTCGCGATCGGGGTGTCGAGCTGCTTCATCGGGTTGCCGATCCCGTTGGCGTTGCCGATGTTGACCGTCAGGCCCTGGTACCCGAGCGACTGCGACTGCAGCACGCTGACGCTGTCGTCCTTCTGCAGCGTCGGCGCGTCCTGCGACGACAACGAGTCCGCGACCTGCGCGTCCCCGGACTTCAGGTTCGCCGAGCGGATGCTGGAGTCGGTGATGATCCGGTACTCGATCGCGTCCAGGTGCACCTTGGCGGCGTCGTAGTACTGCGGGTCCTTGACGACCTTGATCGAGTTCTGCGCGACCCGGCTGGCGAACTTGAACGGGCCGACGCAGACCGGCGCGTTGGAGAAGTTCGCGCCGAGCTTCGCGACCGCGGCCGGGCTGAGCACCATCCCGGCCCGGTCGGCCAGCGCGGCGGTCAGCGGGGCGAACGGCTTCGAGAGCTTGATGACGACGGTCTTCGGGTCCGGCGTCTCGATCGAGGTGATCGGGCCGAGCTCGCTCTTGCGCGCCGAACCGGCCAGCGTGAGATCCCGGTTCAGCGAGATCTTGACCGCGTTCGAGTCGAACGTGCCGCCGTCGGCGAACTTCACGCCCTCCTTCAGCGGGATCGTCAGGCTGAGCCCGTCGGACGAGATCGTCGGCAGCGCGGTCGCGAGCTGCGGGACCAGCTTCGCGTCCGGGCCGAGGTCGTACAGCTTCTCGCACATGGTGTGGAAGACGTACCGCGAGTACAGGCTGCGCGACAGCGTCGGGTCGAGCTTGTCCGGGTCGGCGGAGAGCGCGACCGTCAGCGTGCCGCCCTGCTTCACCTTCGCCGCGTCGGCCGCCTCGCCGAACACGTCCTGCCCGGCGGACGACTGACCGCCCGACGGGTTGTCCCCACCGGCCGGCTCGACCGGCGAGCAGGCGGTCCCGACGAGGGCCACCGCAACGACGGCCGCGCCGATCCCAGCCGCGGTACGGCGGCGGGTGCCGGAGATGAAACGGTTCAGTGGGAGTCGACGAGTCATCGCGGTTGCTCCTGAGTAGGCGGGTTCTTGTCGACTGTTTCATGTATACAAGGCACGTGCGCAAGTGATTCGGCGAGTTTGTCTGAACCTTTTACTGCCGCCCGACGTACATCGCGGCGGTGGTCAGCCAGTGACCGGGTAGGTGAGGGTCCCGGCGGGGACGGCGTGGTTGCCGAGAGCAATCGCCATCAGGTTCGGGCCGTCGTACTGCGGGTGATGGATGCCGAACCCGGTCGCCTGCCGGAAACCGAACCGTGGGTAGTACTCCGCGTGGCCGAGAACGACCGCCGCAGGCTCGGGCCGGTCACGCGCCGTCGCCAAAGCGGCCCGTACGGCGGCCCCGCCGGCACCTTGCCGCTGGTACGCCGGAAGCACGGCGACCGGTCCGAGCGAAAGGACCGGTACGTCGTCGACGTGACAACGCGTGAGGAGCGCATAGGCGATCGGCTCGTCGTCGGACGTGGTCGCGACGAACGAGAGCCCGGGAATCCAGGCGACCGGGTCCGCGCGGAGCGCGTCCAGGAAGTCGACCTCGAACTGCCGGCCGAAGGCGTCGCGGGTCAGGTCGCGGAGAGGTTCGATGTCGGACCGAGTCTCGACACGGGTGTTCCAAGTGATGGACAACGAAGGTCCCTTTCGGAGGTTCAGTGGATGAGTTGAATGACCGATGGCGCTGCCGGACGTGCCGCAGCGCAGGCCGACGCGGTCATCAACTCACCTCCTCCTGCTCCGAAGTCGCGGCCAACTTTAGCGGAGTGCGAGGCGTCTATCACCCTGAATTCGTCAGCTGAACAAGGGGTCTTCAGTGAACGTGAATCGCAAGCGTGCAGGCAGTTTGAGAAGGTATGCCCTGGGGGCCGGTGCGGTCGCCGCACTCCTCACAACCGCCGCGTGCGGATCCGCCAACGCGTCGGACGGGAGCAAGCCTTCGGACCAGCAGAGCACCACGAGCTCGACACCTTCCGCACCGACCTCGTCGAGTCCGGTGGAGTCGACGGAACCTGCGGCATCGACATCGGCATCGACATCGGCTGCGACGCCGTCGAAGAAGCCCACCGACGACTCAAGCGTCGATCTGTGCACCATGGCGGATCTGACCTTCACCGTCACGAACTACGACGGGCCGGGCGAAGAGGTTCGGCACCTCATGCTCGTCGCCACCAACAAGAGCGCCAAGAAGTGCGACGTGCAGAACTATCCCGAGGTCACGCTCGGCGACGCCAAGGGTCACGCGCCGGTCAAGCAGGGCACCGCCGCCGACGAGGCAGTCACGCTCGCTCCCGGTGAGAAGGCGTACGCGGGCATCCTCGCCACCGGCGGCAAGATGGACACCTATCCCGTGAAGTTCATGACTGTCAGCCTCGGCAGCCCCGGCGGCGAGGCCGAGGCCGAGAAGCCGGTCAAGGTGAAGATGCCTGTCACCTCGTTCGAGGCCGACGACGGCCAGCGCGTCACGTACTGGGCAGGCACCGAGGGACTCGCCATGCGTCCCGTCACCCAGTCCTGACTCTCACCACTCGACGACCAGGGGATCCCCGGACGGCGGACCGGCCGGTATCCAGGCTTCGTCGACGAGCCGGTACGGATGCCAGCGGCCATCCCGGTCGAGGCGGAGCTGCGTGTCGGCGCCGAGCGTCAACTGGTTCGCCGACGTACTGATGGTCAGGTCGTCGTCCGCGGCGAGCAGCTCCGTCCGCGCCCGGTTGAGCTCGGCCGGGTCGGGTGTCCAGGTGTGCTCGAGTACGTCGAGACCGGGCGCGCCGCCGTACTGCCAGGCTTGGATGCCGGGGGCAAGGTTCCGGCCGGTCGACTCGGTCAGCGTCGTGACGAGTTGCGGGAAGTCCGTTGCCAGGCGGACGGTGTCCTGCCAGTCGTCGAGCGGCCGTGGTTCGGCGGTGCCGTGGAGGAGTGCGTTCAGGATCGATCGGGCTCGGCGAGCGGCGTCGAGCACGAGCAACTGGAGCACCTGCGGCCCGAGGTCGCCGGGTGGTTCGATTCCCGCAACCGCGAGCTCGTCGATCGCAACCCGCGCCGGGAGCTCCGGTGGCTCGGGCAGCTCGCCGGGCGTGCCCGCCAGTACGTCGGCGATGGCAACGCCGGCCTCTGCGGGCTCGGCGGACGAGACCTGCAGTTCGTCGAGCAGGGTCTCGCGGGTGCGGCCGCGGAGGAGCAGCAGCACGAACGGGTCGGCGTCGAGGAGCCAGGCGACCTGGTAGCAGAGGGCGGCCGCGTGCTGGCAGGGGAGTTCCCAGGCGTCGCACGTACAGCTCGGATCGAGATCGCCGATGCCTGGCAGCAGCGTGACGCCCGCGTCGGATGCTGCCTCGACCAGGTTGTGCGGCATCTCGCCGTCGAGCAGCGCCGCGATGTGGCCGGCGCGCGCGGCAAGCTGCTCGCGGAACCGGTGCCAGTCGTCATCGCTCAGTTGGTCGACGCGGACGACGGACTCGTACGTGTCCTCGGGGGAGTAGACAGTGGCCGCGATCCGTCCGGGGCTGACGGTGATCGTGCCGACCTGCCCGGAGTTCGCGTACCGGCGGCCCTTCTTGAGCTGACCGTTGTCCAGCGACGTGTCCTCCATCGCCTGGACCCAGGCTCGGGCCCACCACGACCTGCCCCGGGTGCTGCGGTGCTGGGCCGCGAAGGCCGGGAAACCCTGTGCCTCGGTCATCGCGCACCTCCCCGCAGTTGGACCAGATCGGCGAGTTCGGCGTCGGAGAGTTCGGTCAGCGCGGCTTCGCCGCCGGACAGCACGGCCTCGGCCAGCTCGCGTTTGGCGGCGAGCATTCCGGCGATCCGGTCCTCGATGGTGCCTTCGGCAATCAACCGGTGGACCTGCACCGGCCGGGTCTGCCCGATCCGGTACGCCCGGTCGGTCGCCTGGTCCTCGACCGCGGGATTCCACCAGCGGTCGAAATGCACGACATGATCGGCGCGGGTCAGGTTGAGCCCGGTCCCGGCCGCCTTCAACGACAGGAGGAACACGCGGACCTCTCCGGCCTGGAAGCGGTCGACCATTTCCTCGCGCCGGGCGACCGGTGTGCCGCCGTGCAGCAACTGGGTCGGGATGCCGCGGTCGGCGAGGTGCCGTTCGAGCAGTCGCGCCATCGCGACGTACTGCGTGAAGACGAGCACAGCACCGTCCTCGGAGACGATCGTCTCGAGCAACTCGTCGAGCAGCTCGAGCTTGCCCGAACGACCGGTCAGCCGCGCGTCGGCGGGCTCCTTCAAGTACTGCGCGGGGTGGTTGCAGATCTGCTTCAGGCCGGTCAGGAGCTTCACGATCAGGCCGCGCCGCGCCATCCGGTCACTCGCCTGGACCTCCGCCATCAGCTCGCGAACCGTTGCCTCGTACAACACGACCTGCTCGCGGGTGAGCGACACCGCCTGATCCGTCTCGGTCTTCGGCGGCAGCTCGGGCGCGATCCCCGGATCGGACTTCTTCCGGCGGAGCAGGAACGGCTTGACGAGCTTCGCGAGCCGCGCCGCGACCTCCTCGTCCTTGTCCGCCTCGATCGGCTGCGCCCACTGGTTGCGGAACGATCCGAGCCGGCCGAGCAGCCCGGGCGTCGTCCAGTCGAGGATCGCCCACAGCTCGGACAGGTTGTTCTCCACCGGCGTACCGGTCAACGCCACCCGCGCCTTGGCCGGCACGGTCCGCAGCGCCTTCGCCGTACCGGACGAGGGGTTCTTCACATGCTGCGCCTCGTCCGCGACCAGGAGCGCCCACGGATGCTCGGCCAGCCGTACGGCGTCACGCCGCAGCGTCCCGTACGTCGTCAGCACGAAGCCCTCCCGCGCCTCGTCGAGCGAACGCGACGTGCCGTGGAAGCGCCGTACCGGGGTGCCCGGAGCGAACCGCTGCACCTCCCGCTCCCAGTTGCCGAGCAGCGACGCCGGGCAGACGACCAGCGTCGGACCGGCCGTGTCGGCGGACTGCTGGCGATGCAGGTGCAGCGAGATGAGCGTGATCGTCTTGCCGAGTCCCATGTCGTCGGCGAGGCAGCCGCCGAGACCGAGCGACGTCATCCGGGACAGCCAGCGCAGACCGCGCAACTGGTAGTCGCGGAGGGTCGCCTGGAGACCGGCCGGCGCTTCGAGTGGTTCGTCGGCGCGGTCCGGGTCGGCGATCTTGGCGCGGAGGTCGTCGAGCCACTTGGTCGGTGTGACGGTGACCTGCCGGCCGTCGATCTCGGTGGTGCCGGTGAGGGCGACGCCCAGCGCGTCGATCGCGGTGACGGGTTTGAGGATGCGTTCGCGGGCCTTGCGGGCGAGGTCGGGATCGATCAGCATCCACTGGTCCCGGAGCCGGACGACCGGGCGGGTCGCTTCCGCGAGCTGGTCGAGCTCCGCCTCGGTCAGAGGGTCGTCGCCGAGAGCGACCTGCCAGCTGAAGTCGAGGGTGCGGTCGCCGCCGAAGAAGCTCGGGAGATCGCTGGGCGGCCCGTCCGTCGACGTGATCGCGGCGCGTGCGGTGAGTTCCCGTCCGAGGCTTCGCGGCCAGTGGAGATCGACGCCTGCTGCTGCGAGTCGTTGGGCGGAGCCTGCCAGTAGCTCGGCGACCTCTTCGTCGGCGAGATCCATCCGGTCCGGTACGGCGGAGTCGAGCAGGCGGCCGAGTGGCTGCCAGACGCGTGCTGCGCGGCGGATCGCGAGGGTGGCGTCGATGCGCGCCCGTGGTCCGAAGCCGGGGACGTCGTCGGACCAGACGTCGTCCGCGTCTCTGACGAGGGTGGGGTCCTTGAGGCTGTGCAGTTGGACGACGGCGCTGAAGGCGAGCGAGTCGGCCAACTCGAGGCGGAGCGAGATCCGTACGCCGGTGTCGAGTCCGGCCGAGACCTCGTCCGCCCAGGTCCGCAGGCGGTCGGCGCGCTGGGGTGCGGTCGCGGTGAAGAGGTTGGTCTGGTGTGCCTTCGCGGCGGCGGGGGAGCGAGGCATGCCGTCGGCCACCGCATCCAAAAACTCCCGCAACAGGTCCTCAGCAACAGGAACCCGCAAATTGGTGAGGGGGAGTGCTCGGGCTGAGGCGGGCATGGCTTCGGCGAGTTCGAGTACGCGGGTGATGTCGTCGGGGTCGAGCGGGCCGACCCGCCAGGCGTCGTGACCTTCGGGGGTGACCCCGGGCAGGAGTTTGCCGCGGGCAACCAGTTGGAGCGCGACCAAGGAGGCGCCACCCCAGAACGCCGCCGACGGGTGCGCCCCAGGCGCCCGCCGCATCCGCCCGAGGATCGGAACCGCCTCCGCCACCGCCAGCTCGACAGCGCGGACGGGCTGAAGCCGCACGCCCCCGACCGACTGCCCCGCACCTCCTCCAGCGGGGGAGTCGACCAGCTCTAGGTCAACCTGCTCGCCCACGCCGAGGGGGAGCGGTCCGCCCTCCGGATCCCAGAACGCCACCCGACTTGTCCGTGGTGGATCGGCCGGCCGGAAAACCACCGCACACCCAGCCAGCTCCTGCCCCGTGCCCACCAACCCGACAACCTCCCACTCGCAATGATCAACAACAAGAAACTCAGACCGGAACTGCTTCGGCGCCTTCCGTCCCGGGCTGCTCGAACTGGGTCCGGTGCAGTTCCTCGTACCGCCCGCCGGCCGCGAGCAGGTCCGCGTGCGTGCCGCGTTCGACGATCTGCCCAGCCTCGATCACGAGGATCTGGTCGGCGGCCCGGATGGTCGACAACCGGTGCGCGATAACGACCGCCGTACGTCCGGAAAGCGCCTCGGTCAACGCCGCCTGCACCGCCGCCTCGTTGGTCGAGTCCAGCGCCGCGGTCGCCTCGTCGAGGATCACCACCCGCGGCTGCGCGAGCAGCAACCGCGCAATCGTCAGCCGCTGCCGCTCACCACCTGACAGCCGGTACCCGCGCTCACCCACGACCGTCTCGAGCTGATCAGGCAGCGACCGGATCAGCTCACCCAGACGAGCCCGCTCGAGCGCGTCCCACAGATCCTCTTCCGCCGCCTCGGGACGCGCGAGCAGCAGGTTCTCCCGGATCGAGTCGTGGAACAGATGCCCGTCCTGCGTGACCATCCCGAGCGTCTCCCGCAACGACTCCGCGGACACGTCCCGTACGTCGACCCCGGCGAGCGTCACGGCTCCCGAGTCCACGTCGTACAACCGCGGAATCAGCTGCGCGATCGTCGACTTGCCCGCACCCGACGACCCGACCAGCGCGACCATCTGCCCCGGCTCGGCGCGGAACGAGACGTCGTGCAGCACCTCGACGCCACCGCGCGTGTCGAGCTTGGCGACCTCTTCGAGCGAAGCCAGCGACACCTTGTCCGCCGACGGATACGCGAAGCTGACGCCGGAGAACTCGACCGCCACCGGACCCTCGGGCACTCGGCCCGCGTCCGGCTTGTCCTTGATCAGCGGCTCCAGGTCCAGCACCTCGAAGACCCGCTCGAAGCTCACCAGCGCCGTCATGACCTCGAGCCGCGCACTCGCGAGCGCGGTCAACGGCGAGTACAGCCGGGTGAGCAGCAACGCCATCGCGACGACCGCGCCCGCGTCGAGCTGGTCACGCAACGCGTAGAACCCGCCCAGCCCGTAGACGACCGCCAGAGCAAGCGCGGACACCAGCGTGAGCGAGGTGACGAAGATCCACTGCACCATCGCGGTCCGCACACCGATGTCGCGCACCCGCCGCGCCCGGACCGCGAACTCGAGGGACTCGCGAGCCGGCCGCCCGAACAGCTTGACCAGCGTCGCGCCCGGCGCCGAGAACCGCTCGGTCATCTGGGTGCTCATGGTCGCGTTGTAGTCCGCCGCTTCCCGCTGCAGGCCCGCCAGCCTGGCCCCGAACCGGCGCGCGGGGATGACGAACACCGGGAGGATGACCAGCGCGAGCAGAGTGATCTGCCACGACACCCCCAGCATCACCACCAGTGTCAGCACGAGCATCACCAGGTTGCTGACGACACCGGACAAGGTGTCGCTGAACGCACGCTGCGCACCGATCACGTCGTTGTTCAGCCGGGAGACCAGTGCGCCGGTCCGTGTGCGGGTGAAGAACGCGATCGGCATCCGCTGGATGTGGTCGAACACGGCGGTCCGCAGGTCGAGGATCAGTCCCTCGCCGATGCTCGCGGACAGCCAGCGGGTGACCATGCCCAGTCCGGCCTCCGCGACCGCGATGGCCGCGATCAGCAGCGACAGTTGCAGCACGACGCTGAAGGCCTTGCCGCCGACGATCGCGTCGACCACTCGCCCGGCCAGCACCGGCGTGGCGACCGCGAGCACCGCACCGCCGATGCTGAGCACCAGGAACGAGACCAGATACCGCCGGTGAGGTCGTGCGAAGGCAAGGATGCGTCGCAGGGTGGCTCGGGAGAAGGGTCTCTTCTCGTCCTGGGCGTGCATCGCGTGGTAGAGCGAGTTCCACGCGGTCATTTCCATACTCACGGCTGTGCTCCGCTGCTTCGATCGGCTGGGACGGTCGATGATTCCGCACACCACCGACAAAACCTCACGCTAGAACCTCTACGGAACTTGAGGTCAACTGCGTACACTGTACGAAGAATAGCCGGTGACAAGGAATCGCGCACATGAATCAGGAACACAGCGGCAGCGGGGACCCCGCGAAGAGTCTCGAGCTGCTGTGGCGCCGCCGTCCCGTGCCGACCCGCGGGCCGAAGCCGGCGCTGACCATCGACGGGATCGTCGCGGTCGCCGTGCAGGTCGCGGACGCCGAAGGACTGACCGCGATGTCGATGCGCCGGGTCGCCGACGAGCTCGGCGTCGGCGCGATGACGCTGTACCGCTACTTCCCGGGCAAGGGCGAGTTGCTCGACGTCATGCTCGACAGCGTGTACGGCGAGCTGCCGCGCCGCGTCGTACCGGGGGACTGGCGCGCAGCGCTCGACGAGGTCGCCCGTGAGAACCGGGAGCTGTACCTGCGGCACCCGTGGCTGCTCCAGGTCGCGATCAACCGGCCGCCGCTCGGCCCGAACGTGATGGCGAAGTACGAGTGGGAGCTGACCGCGGTCGAGGGGATCGGGCTCACCGATCTCGAGATGGACGCGACGGTCGCCCTCGTCAACGGCTACGTGCACGGCGCCGTCCGTACGGCGGTCGAGGCGCGCCAGGTGATCCAGCGGTCCGGGATGACGGACAAGGAATGGTGGCTGGCCCACGTACCGCACCTGGACCAGATCAGTGACCTGGAGAAGTTCCCACTCTCGTCCCGGGTCGGGACGGCGGTCGGGAATGAGTTCGACGCCCCGTATGATGCCGAACACGCGTTCGAGTATGGTCTGGAAAGGGTGCTGGACGGCGTATCCGCGCTGGTCGGGAACCGGACTGCGCCGGAAGGGTAATTGTAGTTGTGAGTGAGTACTCACTCAGTTACCTTTGACTCCGTGAGCCCACGAGCGACCCCACTGCCTCCCGAGGAACGGCGCGCTGCCATCCTCGCGGCCGCGCTGCCGTTGCTGGAGGAGTTCGGCACCGAGGTCAGTACCAAGCAGATCGCCGAGGCCGCCGGGATCGCCGAGGGGACGATCTTCCGGGCCTTCGGCAGCAAGGACGCGCTGGTCGAGGCCGCGATGGCGACGGTGTTCGACCCCTCGGACCTGATTCGTGCCCTCGAGCAGGTCGATCGCACGCTGCCGCTGCGGGAGCGAACCGTTGTCGCGGTCGAGATCAGCCAGAAGCGGCTGCGTGGTGTGTTCAAGCTGCTCTTCTCGCTGCGGATCCGCCGGCCACCTGAGTTCAAGCACGCGACACCGATGGACGAAGCGCGGCGCAAACGTCAGAACGATCTGGCCAACGCCGCGTTCGCCGACCTGCTGCGACCGGACGCCGACCAGCTCCGGGTGCCGCCGGAGGACGTCGTCCGGATGATCGGCCTGCTCACGTTCTCAGCCACCCACCCAATGATTTCCGGCGGCCACGTGCTGACCGCCGAGGAGATCGTCGACTTCGCGTTCGACGGTCTCCGCAAGCACCACACCGGTCAGCCACCGGCCTCCGAGGACATCGTCGGATTCGCGCTCGACGGTGCCCGCCATCACGATTCTGGGGATGATTGATGTTACTTCGCGTCTTGCGTACGCACTTGCGTCCGTACGCGGGAAACCTGCTCCTGGTGGTCGTCCTGCAACTGGTCGGGACGATTGCCTCCCTCTACCTACCCAGCCTGAACGCCGACATCATCGACAACGGTGTGGCCAAGGGCGACACCGGCTACATCATGGACACCGGCGGCTGGATGCTCGCCGTCAGCCTGGTGCAGATCGCCTGCACGATCACGGCTGTGTACTTCGGTGCGAAGACGGCCGCCCTGTTCGGACGCGACGTACGCGCCGCGGTGTTCCACCGGGTCGGCGAGTTCTCCGCCCGCGAGGTGAACCAGTTCGGTGCGCCGACGCTGATCTCGCGCAGCACGAACGACGTCACCCAGATCCAGATGCTGGTCGTCACCACCTGCACGATGCTGGTCGCCGCGCCGATCACGATGGTCGGCGGCGTCATCATGGCGGTCCGTGAGGACGTCGGACTGTCCTGGCTGGTCGCGGTCGCCGTACCGCTGCTGGCGATCTGTATCGGGTTCATCGCGAGCCGCATGGTCCCGCAGTTCCGGAAGATGCAGAAGAACATCGACGGCGTGAACCGGGTGCTGCGCGAGCAGATCACGGGCATCCGGGTGGTCCGGGCGTTCGTTCGTGAGCCGCACGAGGTCGAGCGGTTCGGCGAGGCGAACGCGAACCTGACCGACACCGCGATCCGGGCCGGCCGGCTGATGGCGCTGGTGTTCCCGACGGTGATGCTGATCCTGAACGTGTCGAGTATCGCGGTGCTGTGGTTCGGCGCCTCCCGGATCGAGAACGGGACGATGGAGGTCGGCGCGCTGACCGCGTTCCTGAGCTACCTGATCCAGATCCTGTTCTCGGTCATGATGGGCGTGTTCGTGATGATCATGGTGCCGCGGGCCTCGGTCTGCGCGGACCGGATCTCCGAGGTCCTGGACACCGACTCGTCGGTACGGCCGCCGGTCACGCCGATCAAGACCTTCACCGGTCGCGGCCAACTGGTGTTCGAGCACGCCTCGTTCAAGTACCCGGGCGCGGCCGAGCCGGTGCTGCAGGACATCAACCTCGTCGCTTCGCCGGGGCAGACGACCGCGATCATCGGCAGTACGGGCGCCGGCAAGACGACGTTGCTGTCGCTGGTGCCGCGGCTGTTCGACGCGACCGAGGGACGGGTGCTCGTCGACGGTATCGACGTACGGGAGATCGAGCCCGAGGCACTGTGGGAGCGGATCGGTCTGGTGCCGCAACGCCCGTACCTGTTCTCCGGGACGATCGCCAGCAACCTGCGGTACGGCAACCCGGACGCGACCGACGAGGAGCTCTGGGAGGCGCTGGAGATTGCCCAGGGCAAGGACTTCGTCGAGGCGATGGCGGAAGGACTGAACGCGCCGATCGCGCAGGGCGGCACGAACGTGTCCGGCGGTCAGCGGCAGCGGCTCGCGATCGCGCGGGCGCTGGTCCGGAAGCCGGAGATCTTCCTGTTCGACGACTCGTTCTCGGCGCTCGACCTGGCGACGGACGCCCGGTTGCGGGCGGCGCTGCGGCCGGTCACCCGGGAGGCGTGCGTGGTCGTCGTCGCCCAGCGGGTCTCGACGATCATCGACGCCGACCAGATCGTGGTGATCGAGGACGGCGCGATCGTCGGCAAGGGCACCCATCAGGAGTTGCTCGACACGTGCCCGACGTACGTCGAGATCGTCGAGTCCCAGCGTTCCGCGGAGGAGGCGGCATGAGCGAGTCACAAGAGCCTGCTGCGGACGGCCAGGCAGAGAACACGTCAGCGAGCAAGACGGTCAAGGCGACCGAGCGCCCGAACACCGGGCGCGCGTTCGGGCCTCCGGGAGGGATTCCGGGGGACAAGTCGATGGACTTCCTGCCCTCGGCGAAGCGACTGCTCAAGCGGCTGCGTCCGCACCGGGTGCAGGTGTCGGGTGTCGTCCTGCTCGCGATCTTCAGCGTCGGCCTGTCGGTGCTCGGCCCGAAGATCCTCGGTCGCGCGACCGACATCATCTTCTCCGGCGCGATCGGCAAGCAGTTCCCGCGCGGCCTGACCAAGGAACAGATCATCGAGCAGACGCGCGCGTCCGGCAACGGACGGCTGGCGGACCTGCTGCAGGGGATCGACCTGATCCCCGGCGTCGGCATCGACACCGATGCCCTGCGCAACGTTCTGCTGCTGGCGCTCGGGTTGTACGTCGGCGCGTTCTTCCTGTCCTGGGCACAGGGTTACATCCTGAACGGCGTCGTCCAGCGGACCATCCTCGACCTGCGGTCCGAGGTCGAGGAGAAGCTGAACAAGCTGCCGCTGAGCTACTTCGACGGAGCGCCGCGCGGTGAGCTGCTCAGCCGGGTCACCAACGACATCGACAACATCTCGACCAGCCTGCAGCAGACCCTGAGCCAGCTGCTCACGTCGCTGCTGACGGTGATCGGGGTGGTCACGATGATGTTCGTGATCTCGCCGCTGCTGGCGCTGATCGCACTCGTCACGATCCCGATCTCGATGATCCTGACGGCGGCGATCGCCAAGCGTTCGCAGGTACGGTTCGTCGCGCAATGGCGGCATACCGGCGCCTTGAACGGCCAGATCGAGGAGGCGTTCACCGGGCACGAGCTGGTGAAGGTCTTCGGCCGGCAGAAGGAGATCGAGGCGAGCTTCGCGGAGAAGAACGAGGAGCTGTACAAGGCCGCGTTCGGCGCGCAGTTCATCTCCGGTCTGATCATGCCGCTGATGATGTTCATCGGGAACGTGAACTACGTGGTGATCGCGGTCGTCGGCGGTCTGCGGGTCGCCTCCGGCACGATGTCGCTGGGTGACGTCCAGGCGTTCATCCAGTACTCGCGGCAGTTCACCCAGCCGCTGACGCAGGTGGCCTCGATGGCGAACCTGCTGCAGTCGGGCGTGGCTTCGGCGGAGCGTGTGTTCGAGGTCCTGGACGCGAAGGAGCAGGTGCCGGACGACGCGACGCCGGAGAAGGTCTCCGATTCTCGCGGGCGGGTCGAGTTCGAGCACGTGTCGTTCTCGTACGACCCGGAGAAGCCGCTGATCTCCGACCTGAGCCTGGTCGCCGAACCCGGCCAGACGGTCGCGATCGTCGGCCCGACCGGTGCCGGGAAGACCACGCTGGTCAACCTGATCATGCGGTTCTACGAGCTGAACGGCGGCCGGATCACGCTCGACGGCGTCGACATCACCGAGCTGACCCGGCACGACCTGCGCTCGCGGATCGGCATGGTGCTGCAGGACACCTGGCTGTTCGGCGGCACGATCCGCGACAACCTCCTCTACGGCAACCTGAAGGCCACCGAGGAGGACATGCTGGCGGCAGCGAAGGCGACGTACGTCGATCGCTTCGTACACAGCCTGCCCGACGGGTACGACACGGTCATCGACGAGGAAGGCAGCAACGTCAGCGCCGGTGAGAAGCAGCTGCTCACCATCGCCCGCGCGTTCCTCGCCGACCCGCAGTTGCTGATCCTCGACGAGGCGACCAGTTCGGTCGACACCCGCACGGAGGTCCTGGTGCAGCGCGCCATGGCCGCCCTGCGCTCCGACCGCACCAGCTTCGTCATCGCCCACCGCCTGTCCACCATCCGCGACGCGGACCTGATCCTCGTCATGGAAGACGGCGCCATCGTCGAACAGGGCAACCACCGCGACCTCCTCGCCGTCGACGGCGCCTACGCCCGCCTCTACAACGCCCAGTTCAGCGGCGCAGTAGTAGACATCGACGAAGAAGCCGCCGCCATCGCCACCCCAGTAGCAACCCCAGCCGGCCGCCCCATGGCCCGCTAACCTCACCAGGACGGGGACGCTAGCCGAGCGTCCCCGTCCTGCATGCCTGTGGATAACTTCCGCGGGACATACGCCGACTGTGGCGTACTTGAGCAATGGCGACTGACGCGGACCCGGTACGGCGACGTGGCAAGCAGCATGCGCAGCTGGTCGGGGCGATGCTGGGCCTCACTGATCCAGCGCACCTGGCCGCACTGCAGGACGCGTACCTCGTCGCCTACGAGTTCCCGGCGCCGTTGATGGTGCGGGTGGCCGACGACATGCTGGCCGATCTTCGCGCGGATGTCGGGTCCCGTCGTACCGGCCGCGGGCCGAGCACAACTTCCGGGCGGATCCGGATGCGGTGATCGGGATCCTGCCGACCCTGGAGCGGTGGGGGCCGCCGACGTTCGTGCTGTCCGACGTGACGTTCAATCCGGCCATCGAGATCACCGCGGAGTCGCCGCTCTACAAGCGGTGGGCCGCGCCGGACGCGCGCCCGTGGGAGCGAGTGCTGCGCGAGCAGTTCGATCGCTGGACCGCGAAGTACCCGGCAATCCAGCACGATGCGCTCACGCTGGCGGCCGCGCTGCTCTGGCCGGGCGTGCGTTTCGTGCGTGAGCGCGTCGTACTGGATTCCATCGCGCGGATGACGCCGAGTGCCGACGGGGTTGAGATCGCGATGTCGGCGTCAGCTGACTACTCGGCGTTCATGGCTTGGCTGGACAAGGCGTTGAGCTGACCCACTCACTCCCAGACGAAGTTGAGCGCGCGTTCGAAGTTGATGTAGCCGGCGCGGGCGAAGGCCTTCGCCATGGGGACGTTGCCGAGATCCGTCGAGGCCCTGATCCGGTCGACGCCCTCGGCGGCGAGGATGCGGGTGCCCTCGGCAAGGATCTCGTCGATGTAGCCGTGGCCGCGGTGTGCGGGGAGTACGCCGATGTACGCGATGATCGGGTGGTAGTTGTTGCGGGCGGGCACCACGAACCCCACCGGACCGCCGCCGCCGGGGAGTTCGGCGATCCGCCACCACTCGTGCGGGCTCTTGAACTCGACGAACTCTCCGTCGTAGTGCTGCTCCGCCGCCTCGCGCGGGCTCAGTCCGGACGCCAGGTCCGCCTGGCCGTGGGCGTCGAGCGTGCCCTCCATCACCGGAGTCATGAGAGCGAGCAGATCCTCGCGGTCGGCCACCGGGCGGAAGACGAGCTGGCCCTTGGATTCTGGGAGCAGGGACGCCGGGGTCCACTGCAGCCGGAGCCGCTCGACCAGGAGCCGCGCGCCCGTGCTCTCGAGGACGCTCGTGCGCGACTCGACCACCTCGCGGGCCGCGGGGTCCTCACGCCAGTCCGGCGGGACGAAACGCCCGTACTCCGGCAGCTTCGCGCCCGACGGAAAGACCGCCGCCTTCGCCGTCTCGAACAGCCGCAGGCCGACCTCGTCACGATCTGCCTGCGGCAGCGTGTCGTCGATGTCGAAGAAGTCGAACTGCAGCGGGACGTCCCCACCCGGCGTCGTCCACCAGGCCAGCCGAGCGAGGAGCCGGTCGCCGTCGAGAGCCACCCAGCTCCACTCGGGACGCCGGGAGCCGTTGGCGAAATCGTCGGGCAGCTCGTGGTCGAGGAGATAGGAGAGCCGGCAGAACAGCTCGATCTCCTCAGGACCGGTCAGAGGTCGGTACGTTACCGATGTCAGCGTCAAGTTGGCTCCTAGGCAGGGGTACGGCGGAGACGACGTACGGCGAGTTCCGCGAGGAGGGCGGCGCCGTCGGGGAGGATCGAGTCGTCGAAGTTCGCCAGGGGGGAGTGGTTGTCGGCGGCTGCGTCGGGGTCGGGGGAGGCGCAGGCGCTGAGGTTGAGGTAGACGCCGGGGACCTCCTGGAGGATGTAGGAGAAGTCCTCGGCGCCGCAGCGTGGGTTCGGGCGTTCGCGGAACCGGTCCGGGCCGAAGACGTCGACGATGGTGTCGCGAGCGAAGTCGAACTCCGCTTCGTTGTTGACCGTCACCGGGTATCCGACCCGGTACTCCGCCTCGACCTGCAGCCCGTGCGCGGCCGCGAGCCCCTCGACCAGCTGGATCGATGCCTCCTGCATCTTCGCGCGGGCCACCTCGGAGAACGTCCGCACGGTCGCGTCGAAGAACGCGTCGTCCGGGATGATGTTCTCCTTCGTGCCGCCCGCGATCCGCCCGACGGTGAGAACCACCGGGTCGAACACGTCGAACTGCCGCGTGATCATCATCTGCAACGCGGTCACGATCTCGCAGAGCACCGGAATCGGGTCCTTACCGCGGTACGGCGTGGAGCCGTGCGTACCCGCGCCGATGACGCGCACGGACAACTGGTCGGCCGCCGCCATGAACGACCCGGGCCTGCTGCTCCACATCCCCAACGGTTGCGAGGACGAGCCGACATGCAGCCCGTACGCCGCATCCGCCCGCCGGCCGGCCGCGTCGAGAACCCCTTCGCGGATCATGACCGGTGCACCACCGGTCGTCTCCTCACCCGGCTGGAACATGAACACCACGTCGCCCGCCAGTTCGTCCCGCATCGCGCACAGCACCTTCGCGGCGCCGACGAGTCCCGCGACGTGCAGGTCGTGACCGCAGGCGTGCATCATCCCGGGATGCCGGGACGCGAACGGTACGTCGGTCCGCTCGGTGACCGGCAGCGCGTCCATGTCGCCGCGCAGGAGGACGACGGGACCGGGTCCGGCACCGCCCCGCAGTACGGCGGTCACCGACGACAGCTCCTTGCCGAGCGTGATCTCCAGCGGCAACCCCTCGAGCGCGTCGAGGACCAGCTGCTGCGTCTTCGGCAGGTCGAGGTCGTACTCCGGGACCTGGTGCAGCGCTCGGCGCAACGTGACGATCTCCTCGCGGAACTGCTCCGCCAGCTCGCGCGTGCTCATGCTTTGGGGCCCAGGTCGAGGGCGGCCATGACGCGTTGGGCGCTGCTGCCGAGCTCGAGCAGTTCGACGAGATCCAGCCAGCGTTCCGGGTCCTTGATCGCGCGCGGCAGCGTCGCGTCGTACGTCCCGACCGGCGCGTCCTTCGCCACCGCGACCACCTTCGGCGCGACATCGAGATACTCGGCCGACGCGACGATCTTCTTCTTCACCCCGGGCGCCATCGGCGTACTCGGGTCGGCCGCCGCGGCGCGGATCGCGTCCAGATCGCCGTACGCCGTGACGAGCGCGGCAGCCGTCTTCTCGCCGACGCCTTTCACGCCGGGCAGGCCGTCGGACGCGTCACCACGCAGCGTCGCGAAGTCGGCGTACCGCTGAGCGGGGACCTCGTACTTCGCGAGCAGCGCCTTCTCGTCGTACACCTCGGCCCGCCCGACGCCGCGAGCGGCCGTGTAGACGATCCGGATCCCGCGGCTGTCGTCGATCAGCTGGAACAGGTCACGGTCCCCGGTGACGATGTCGACCGGCATCGTCGCCTGGTGCGACAGCGTGCCGATCACATCGTCGGCCTCGTGGTCCGCTGCGCCCACGATGGGGATCCCGATCGCCTCCAGGCAGGCCCGGATGTACGGGATCTGCGCCTCCAGGCGGTCCGGTACGTCCTCGACCTGCTCGCCCTTCGCCGATACGAACTCGACCCGCTGCGCCTTGTACGACGGAATCAGCGCGACCCGCCACGACGGCCGCCAGTTGTCGTCCCAGCAAGCCACCAGATGGGTCGGCTTGTGGTTGTCGGCCAGCCGGGCGATGAAGTCGAGCAGCCCCCGGATCGCGTTGGTCGGCGTACCGTCGGCAGCCTTCATCGTGTCCGGTACGCCGAAGAACGCACGGAAGTAGAGGGACGCCGTGTCGAGCAGCATGAGCCGCTGTCCGGTCGCTGGAACTGTCTCAGCCATGGGGAGATGCTTTCATGCCGGGCGCTCGCGGCAGTAGGGTCTCCAGGATGGAGGACCTGGACCGCAAGATTGTCGGGCTGCTCGCGTCCGACGGCAGGATGAGCTTCACCGACCTGGGCAAGGCGACCGGCCTGTCCACATCGGCCGTACACCAGCGGGTGAAGCGGCTCGAGCAGCGCGGGATCATCCAGGGGTACGCCGCCACCGTCGACCACACCGCACTGGACCTGCCGCTGACCGCGCTGATCTCGATCCGGCCGATCGACCCGTCGCAGCCGGACGACTCACCGGAGCGGCTCCGGGAGGTCCCGGAGATCGAGTCCTGCTACTCGGTCGCCGGCGATTCCAGCTACATCCTCGTCGTCCGGGTCGCCTCGCCCGCCGCGCTGGAGCACCTGCTGGCTGTGATCCGGGCGCGCGCGAACGTCTCGACGACCACGACAATCGTGCTCAGCACGCCGTACGAACGTCGCCCACCGGCCCTGTGAAGGTTCTCCTCAGCGACCTGTTCAGCACGCTCATCTCGGGCGGGGACGATGAGCGCGACTTGGTCAACGCGCGGATGGGTGCCGTGCTCGGGGTCGACGCCGTGGCGTTCCAGCGGGCGTTCGACGCGTCGTCGTACGAGCGGTTCGTCGGTGCGTACGGCGATCTACCGAGCACACTGCGCGTGATCGCCGAGCGGTGCGGTGGTACGCCGACCGACGAACAGGTGCAGGAGGCAACGGGCCTGCGCCGGGCGCTCGCGCAACGGCTGCTCGGCCGGGCGCCTGTCGCGACGCTCGAGACCTTGGCCGCGTTCAAGGCGGCGGGCTGGCGGATCGGGCTGGTCAGCAACATCACCGCCGAAACCCAGGTCCAGTGGCCGACCAGCCCGCTCGCCCAGTACTTCGACGCAACAGCCTTCTCCGCCGAGGTCGGAGCCGCGAAGCCCGAGCCCGCGATCTACAAGCTCGCCTGTGCGGCCCTCGGCGCCGACCCGAGCGACTGCCTCTACGTTGGCGACGGCAACGACAACGAACTCCCGGCCGCCGCCGCGCTCGGCATGCACGCGATCCGTACGACGGAACACGCGGACAGCGACCCGACCTGGTCCGGGCCGACAATCACGACGTACGCCGAGCTCACGACCTACCTGACTCAGTAGCCGCCGGCGTCGACGACCTGGGACTCGAAGGACGCGACCTGGATCTTGCCCTTGCCCTTCGGCGGGATCAGCAGGACGGCGTCGTGAATCGTCTCCGAGGTCAGGCGGTTGTTGTACTTGACCGACTTCGGGCTGAACGCGTTCTCCGGCATCCCGTCCCACCAGAAGTGCCAGTTCGGCCCTGGGACCAGCGTGTACTCGTGGGTGAGCGAGACGAAGACCACCGCCGTACCGGACTTCGTGACGAACGCGGGCGACTGCGGCGGAGCGCTGAACTCGTCGGTGATGCTCTGGGTGGATCCGCGCTTCTTCGCCTTCGCGGCTCTGTTGCTCACGAAGCCCGCGAGCATTTTCGTGATGGCCGCGTTCGGCTGGAAGGCGGCGGCGCGTGGTGACTTGGCGCCGCCGGTCAGGTACGTCGCCAGGCTCGTCGCGGCGACCTGTGGGGCGGCCGCGAGCTTGGTGTCGTCCGCCTTGGTCGCTGCGCGGAGGCCGGTGAAGTCCGGGAGTTTGACGGTCGTCGGCACACCTGCGGCGAACGTGATCATCCAAGGGCTGCCGGCGGTCTCGCGCTCCCACACGCCGAGGTGGCGGTACGTCTTGTTGGTGGAGATTCCTGAGTTGCTGACGAAGCGCATCGGGTAGCCGGCGGACTGCGGCGCGCCGATCACCGGGTTCGTGTAGACGAACGGTCCTGTCGGCTTGTCCTTGGCGACGCGGTCGATCTCGAATCCGGCTTGGCTCTCGCGAACGAGGTTGCCGCCTTCAACGGTCGCGATGAGCTTGTCGTCGCGGGTGCTGTTCGCCTTGTTGTTCACGACGTTGTAGTGCTTGATCACATCCACCGCGGCGGCGTCGGTGATCGCCGGCCGACTCAACGCCGTCACACTGTCCGCCTGCGGCACCGCCGCACAACCGGCAACAAGCCCGATCGCCAGCCCTCCAACAACCACGCGCCAAGCCACCCCACCACCCGAAGGCCGCTGCCCTTGCACAGGCGCCTGCCCCTGGGCGGGCTGCTGCTGCGGGGGCCTGCCTTGTGCGGGTGGCTGGCCTTGGGGGTGCTGTTGTGGGCCGGCCGGCATCGGGGGACGTGCGGGCGGGACCTGAACAGGCGGGTGCTGGGTCGGTGGGTACTGCGGCTGCGGGGGCTGAGAGTTGCCCTCGGGGTAGGACCACTCCGTGCTGGCGGTCTCGCCCTGCTGAGGTTTCGTGGGGCGGCGCCGGATGAGGATGAGGAGGATGCCTAGGGCAAGGAGAACGATGCCTACGGCGAACACGCCCAGCGCGCTCGCGAACGCCTTCGGGATCTCAATGCCCAGGTCGACCTGTACGTCGGGCGCCGTCTTCCCGTCGGCGCTCATGACGACGACGTCGTACGGCCCGTCCTCGATCGGCCACGCGATCGACTGAGTCCCGGTGCCGTTCGCCTTCGCGACCCACCAGTCGAGCGTGTCCGGCGCCGCGAGCGGACCCGCCGTACCCTTCTCGTCCTGCGTCGACAGCGCGATCGGATACTGCACCTGCACGAGCTTCGTGTGCGCGATGCCCTTCAGATAACTGCTGACGTCGAAGTCCCGAGCGACCCCGACGAACACCGGCTGATTCTTGGCCGACCGTACGTCGACGTGCAGCACCGGACCGTGCCGGTTCAGCAGATCCGGCGTACTCGCGATCGCCAGTCCTTTGCTGGAGAGATGCTGCTCACCGGACTGAACCGTGTTGTCCGGCCCGATCAACCAGAACGCCGCGGCCCCACCGACGACCGCAACGATCAACCCGATCAAAGCCAGCAGTACGCCGAATATCCTGCGGATCACCCGCACACAAACTCCCGAGATCGCGGCATGCCCCAGACAAACCGCCCGACAAACAGACGCGTGAGCCTAACCCCACCCCAACCCACCGAACGCCCCCGGCCCCAACTTCTGACCGTCAGTACCCGCCCGAATCCACCAGTTGGGTCGTGAAGCCGAGGATCCGGATCTTCGCGCCCTTATCCGCCGGGATCGCCATCGCGACCTGATGCAGCCGACTGGTGGTGAGTGCGTTGCGGTAGAGGTGGTTGGGCGCGCTGAACGCCGCCGTGTCCTGACCAACTGGCCACATCGCACCGAACCGAGGACGCATCACATTCGCGTCGGTCAGCGCAAAGAAGGCGAGCACCTCGCCGGACGATGTCCGAAACGCAGTCGGTGGCGCGTTGACCGTGAAGGTGTCCGTCACCGCGAGGACGTACTGGGCGCCGCCTGTCGCGTGGTCGGCCGCCAGATTCTTCTGCAGCTTGCTGACCTCTGGAGTTGGTGCGAACAACCTCGCAGACGGCGACTTCGCACCGACCGTGAGGAGGTCCGCGAACTTCGTGGCCGCGGCTGACGGTGACTCGACCAGTCCGGCTGCCGCAGTTGGTGCGACCTCTCGCACACCGCCGATGTCCGGAACCTTCTCCGCTGCGCTGGGCGGCACTACGAAGGTCGACCGCCAGCCGGCTCCGGCCGACGGGCGTTCCCAGACACTGAGCTGTTTGTTACCTGAGGCAACGAACCGCATCGGATAGCCGCTGTACTCCGGCGCACCAACCGAACCTACGGTGACCATAGAGGCCCGCTCGACGGGCTTCTTCAAGAGCCGGCCGATCTTGTACGCCGCCGTGGTCTGGCGGAGCAGATCGCCCGTCTGGACGTCCGTGATCAGTTCCTCGGACAGGCGTTGGTCTGCTTTGGTCGCGATGGCGTTGTAGTGCTTGACGACCGTCTGGGCTGTCTCGTTGGTGATGGCGGGGCGGGTGAGGGATTGGACCGTGTCGGGTTGGGGGATTGCGGCGCAGCCGGTCAGTAGGACGGTGGTGGCGGCGAGGGTCCAGCGGGCGGCGTGCACGGGTGGGCTCCGAATCGGGTTGGTGGTCGATCGGAGATGTTAGCGGTTGCCGTGTGCATCTAGTGGGTCACCAAGAGCGAATTGCAGGAAGTTGCAAGTCTTGGGTGCCACCCCCTGCATTTGTGGCACCCAAGACGGTCAGTTGATGTCGAGGAGTTTCTGGGCCTCGGCGGCGTTGCGGGAGGCGGCTGCTCGAGCCTCGGCTTCGGCCAGGTGGTTGCCGGCGTGCTGGGTCCACCAGTCCTGGCCCTCGACGGGCAGCGTGTCGATCGGGTCGTAGTACTCGTACGTGCGGTTCAGCGCCTCAGGGTCCTGCTGCTCGATGCCGGTGCGGTAGTTCTTCTTCCAGTACGAGATGCCGCGGACCTCGTCGTACTCGGACAGCTGGTGCACCCAGCGCTTGCCGACGTACGGGACGTCGCACACGATGCGCGGCGTCGCGAAGCCGGGGAGGTACCCGAGGATGCCGTGCTGCAGGTGCTGCGCGTCGCGGACCGAGACCCGCCAGTGCTCCGAGAACGGGATCATGTCGCACATGTAGAAGTAGTACGGCGTGATGTTCGCGCCGTCGAGCAACGCGAAGCACAGGTCGAGCAGCTGCGGGATGGTGTCGTTGACGCCGCGCATCAGGACGCCCTGGTTCCGCACGTCGCGCAGACCGGCCTCGAGCATCGCCTTCGACGCCTCGGCGACCAGCGGTGTCACGGACTGCGCCGCGTTCACGTGCGTGTGCATCGCGAGCATGACGCCGCGATCGCGCGCGATCCGGGCCACCCGCTCGACCCCACTGAGGACGTCGGAGGACAGCCAGTGCTGCGGCATGCCCATCAGGGCCTTGGTGGCGAGCCGGATGTCGCGGATGTTCTCGATCTCGAGCAGGTTGGTGAGGAACGTCTCGAGCCGCGGCCAGGGCATGTTCGCCACGTCGCCGCCGGAGACGACGACGTCCCGGACTCCCGGCGTACGGCGTAGGTAGTCGAGCATGTCGTCGAGCCGCGTCTGCGGCTTGGCGACGAACTTGAGCTTGTCGATCACCGGCGTCGAGTTCCCGACCAGGTCCATCCGGGTGCAGTGGCCGCAGTACTGCGGGCACGTCGGCAGGATCTCCGCGAGGACCTTGGTCGGGTAGCGGTGGGTCAACCCCTCCGTGGCCCACATCTCGTGCTCGTGCAGCGAGTCCCGGGCCGCGTGCGGGTGCGACGGCCAGTCGGAACGGCGGTCGCTGAAGACCGGGAGCATGTAGCGGCGGACCGGATCGGCGTAGAACGCCTCCGTGTAGTCGTCCGCGCCGTTAGGAACGATCGTGTTCAGCATCTGCGGCGGCAGCAGCATCGACATCGTCGCGCGCTCGGCCTGGTCCCGGGTGAGGTCGTCGTACAGCCGGTCCTCGAGCAGGTCGCCCATCACCTCACGCAACTGCTTCACGTTCTTCACGCAGTGCGACCGCTGCCACTGCACCGAGCGCCACTCCTCGGCCGTGACGTCCTTCCAGCCGGGCAGCCGGGTCCAGTCCGGTTCGACCAGTTCGGCGCGGCGGTACAGGTACGGCTGGCCATCGCGAGGCTGCTCGGAACGAGTCAGCTCCGGAGTGATCAGGTCGGTCACGGGTCCTCCGCGGGGCTTCGGGTTAGTGCTGTCTGATGCGAGGATAGCGACAGAACGTCCGTCAGATCCAACGGTATGCCGCAAGAATTCCCGTCACGGCACGCTATGAGTAGTATTTTGCCCGACCGCACAGCCTGGCCACACAGAGGAGGATCCGTGTCATCGAGCCCGGTAGGACTGCATCGTGTACTCGCGCCGTCGGGCGTGTTGCCGCAGGCGGCGGAGAAACTCGACGCACGTTCCGGGATCTGGCCCGACGAGGTTCGTATCGCGGTCGAGCGGCTGAATCTGGACGCGGCGTCGTACCGCCAGCTCGCCGAAAAACACGGCGGTGACGGTACGGCGATCCGCCGCGCGGTCCTGGACATCGTCGAGACCCGCGGCAAGATGCAGAACCCGGTCACCGGCTCCGGCGGCATGCTCGTCGGCGTGGTCGACGAGGCCGGCCCGGACTCGCCCCTCGGTCTCGCGCCTGGCGACCGAGTGGCCACGCTGGTCTCGCTCACCCTGACCCCGCTGCAGATCACCGACGAGCTGCGCGACTGGGACGGCAAGAGCGAGCAGGTTCCGGCGCAGGGGCACGCGATCCTGTTCGCGCGATCGATCGTCGCGAAGCTGCCCGACGACCTGAAGCCGGAGCTGTCGCTGGCCGTGATGGACGTCTGCGGCGCCCCGGCGCTGACCGCTCGCGTGGTGCGATCGTATGTCGACAAAGGCATAAAGCCTGTCGTGTCAGTAATTGGCGGCGCAGGTAAATCCGGCTCGTTGTCGCTGGCCGCCGCCCGCGCCGCCGGAGCCGCTCGCACGATCGGTGTCGTGCCGGTCGAACACGAGCAGGAACGCCTGACCGCAGCCGGTCTGGCCGATGTGGTCACGCTGGCCGACGCCCGCGATCCGGTGGCGTCTGGCGAAGGCGGTCGAGGAGGCCGGGGGACCCGCGGACATCACCGTGGTGTGCGTCGACGTACCGGGCTGTGAGCACGGAGCCGTCCTGTCCACGGCGGCCGGCGGCACCGTGATCTTCTTCTCGATGGCGACCTCGTTCTCCGCGGCCGCGCTCGGCGCGGAGGGTCTCGCCGCGGACGTCACGATGCTGGTCGGCAACGGGTACGTGCCCGGGCATGCGGACTACGCGATGGAGCTGTTGCGGACCGAGCCGGGTGTCCGTGGTCTGTTCGAGAGCAGGCTGGCGGAGGATTAGGCCGTGCGCACACTTCTGACGAACGGTTCCGTCTACTCGCCCGCCGACCCCCACGCGACCGCGATCGCGTTCGACGACGGGGTGGTGACCTGGCTCGGTGACGACACGGGCGCGAGTTCGTACGCCGACGGTGCCGACGAGGTGATCGACCTCGACGGCAAGCTGGTGACGCCGGCCTTCGTCGACGCCCACGTCCACACGGCCGGCGCCGGTGCGATGCTGACCGGTCTCGACCTTGCCGGTACGACGTCGTTGACGGACGCGCTCGACCGACTCGCAGCGTTCGCGGCGAACCTTCCCAAGGACGCAGTCATCGACAGCGCCGGCTGGGACGAGACCGCTTGGCCGGAGGGTCGTCCTCCGACCACCGAGGAGCTCGACCGCGCTGCCGGCGGCCGTCGCGTCTACCTGTCGCGCATCGACGGCCACTCCGGCGTCATCTCGTCGGCGCTCGTCGCGGTGGCGAAGGATCAAGAGGGGTACGACGAGACCGGCCGCGTGGAGCGCTCCGCGAATCACGCCGTACGGGATGCTCTCGGCGATCTGATCGGACCGGATCAGCGGCGGCAGGACATCGAGGCTGCCCTGAAGGCGATGGCTGCCAAGGGAATCGGTGCGTTCCACGAGATGGCTGCGCCGCACATCGGGCCGCTGTGGGAGCTGCCGATCGTGCGCGAGACGGCCGAGCAGCTCGGCCTGAGCGCGACGCTGTACTGGGGTGAGCCGGGCGCGTTCGAGCACCTCGGCACCTACGGTCTCGCCGGCCTTGCCGGTGACCTGAACGCGGACGGGGCGCTCGGCTCGCGTACGGCGGCGCTTCGGGAGCCGTACGCCGATCGCGCCGACCAGCGCGGCCACGCGTACCTGACGGCGGAGCAGATCGCCGAGCACGTCATCGCCTGCACCGAGCGGAACGTGCAGGCCGGCTTCCACTGCATCGGCGACCAGGCGCTCGACAACATCGCGCGCGGTTTCGAGCTCGCCGCCGAGAAGGTCGGCGTCCAGGCGCTCGTTGCGGCGCGGCACCGGCTCGAGCATGTCGAAATGGTGGACGAGGCAACAATCGCGACGCTTGCGCGCTGCGGCGTGGTGGCGAGTGTGCAGCCGAGGTTCGACGGCCTGTGGGGCGGTCCGGACGGCATGTACGCCGAGCGCGTCGGCGACCGCTGGCGGGGGATGAACCCGTTCGGTTCGCTGGCCCGTGCGGGCGTCGTACTCGCATTCGGCTCGGATGCGCCGGTGACGGAGCTGGGTGCTTGGGAGGCCGTGCGCGCGGCCGCGTTCCACCACGAGCAGTCGGAGCGGATCACGGTACGGGCGGCGTTCCAGGCGCACACGCGGGGCGGTTGGCGGGCGGCGGGGATCGATGACGCCGGAGTGCTCGCGCCGAGCACGGCCGCGACGTACGCGATCTGGCAGAGCGATGCCGACCTCGTCGTACAGACGCCGGACACCCGCGTCGCGGCGTGGTCGACGGACCCGCGGGCCGGCGTACCGGTGCTGCCGGATCTGAGCCAGGGAACACCTACCTGCCTGCGAACCGTCGTCGGTGGTCGTGTGGTCTATGAAGCCGAGGGATGGTCGCAATGAAGAAGAAGCTGGACCTCGATCCAGTCACCGTCCGGAAGGCGCGCAGCCTCGCGCGCAAGGCCGGGAAGCCGATCGTCAACCTGGCCCGGCAGCACACCACGGTGTCGGTCGAGCGAGCGGTACTGCGGCTCACCGGCCTGACCGGTGCCGACACCGAAGGCATCCCGTGGGTGAACCGGCTCGCGGACACGGTGCGCGCGGACGTGGGTCTCGAGCACGGTCTCGCGCTGCCCGTGTGGGACGCGCTGCTCCGCGGCGAGGCCGAGGACCTAGCAGTGCTGGCGCAGAAGGCGGCGTCGGGTTCCGTGACATTCCGGATGCCCGAGGGACGCGACGCCGTACGGGCACGGTCCGCCGCACGCAAGGCGGCGGCCGCCGGGATGAAGCGGATCGACGGGCGGCGGCGGGAGCGGGACCGGCTGGTCAAACGGCACGGCGACCCGGAGCAGCGGCCGTGGATCTACCTGATCGTTGCCACCGGCGACATCTACGAGGACATCCCGCAGGCGCAGGCGGCGGCGCGTGAAGGCGCCGACATCATCGCGGTGATCCGGTCGACGGGGCAGTCGCTGCTCGACTACGTGCCGGAGGGCGCGACCCGCGAGGGGTTCGCCGGTACGTACGCGACCCAGGAGAACTTCCGGCTGATGCGGGCCGCGCTGGACGAGTCGTCCAAGGAGCTCGGCCGCTACGTGCGGCTGACCAACTACGCGTCCGGTCTGTGCATGCCGGAGATCGCGACGCTGGCCGGGCTCGAGCGGCTCGACATGATGCTGAACGACTCGATGTACGGGATCCTCTTCCGCGACATCAACCCGATCCGGACGTTCGTCGACCAGCGGTTCAGCCGCCAGATCCACGCCCGCGCCGGAATCATCATCAACACCGGCGAGGACAACTACCTGACCACCGCGGACGCGGTCGAGGCCGCGCACACGGTGACGGTCTCGCAGCTGCTGAACGAGTACTTCGCCAAGGAGGCCGGGCTCGAGGACTGGCAGCTGGGCCTCGGGCACGCGTTCGAGATCAACCCGGACATCCCGGACTCGTTCCGGCTCGAGCTCGCGCACGCGATGCTGGCGCGGCAGCTGTTCCCGAACGCACCGCTGAAGTGGATGCCGCCGACCCGGCACATGACCGGTGACGTGTTCCGCGGCTACCTGCTGGACGGGTTCTTCAACCTGGTCGGTGCGATGACCGGGCAGGGCATCCTGCTGGTCGGCATGATGACCGAGGCGGTCGTGACGCCGTGGATCTCGGACCGCGACCTGGCGCTGCAGAACGTCCGCTACGTGTTGGGTGCCGCAGGCAACCTTCACGAGGACTTCCGGCCGGAGCCGAACGGGTTCATCGCGTCCCGCGCCCGCCAGGTCCTCGGCGAGTCGGTCGAGCTGCTGGACCGGATCGTCGAAGACGGCCTGCTGAACGCCATCGGCGACGGCACCTTCGGCCTGATGAAACGTCCGCAGGACGCCGGTCGCGGTCTGGACGGGGTCGCGCGCAAGTCGTCGGCGTACTACAACCCGGCGATCGAGCTGTTGGAGGAGGGCCAGTGAGCATCATCCGGCCGTACGGCGACACCACGGGCGACGGGATGGTGCAGCTGTCGTTCACGTTGCCGGTCCCGCACGACAAGCGCGCCGAAGGTGCGGCGGTCCAGCTGGCCAACAAGATGGGCATGGATCCGGCCCTGGTCGTGCACTCGAAGCCGATCGGTCCGGACTTCACGTTCTTCGTGGTCTACGGACCTGTGAACCACTTGGTGGACACCTCGAAGGTCGAGGTGATCGAGCGCGACTACCCGTTGCTGTCGCCGAAGGACGTCAACCTCGCGATCCGCAAGGGCCTGCGCCGCCGGCTGACCGTGGTCGGGGCCTGCATCGGCACCGACGCGCACACGGTCGGCATCGACGCGATCCTGAACATCAAGGGGTTCGCGGGGGAGAAGGGCCTGGAGTACTACCGCGAGGTGAAGGTCGTGAACCTCGGCGCGCAGGTCGCCGTACCGGAACTGGTCAGGCGGGCCAAGGCCGACAAGGCCGACGCGATCCTGGTCTCGCAGGTCGTGACGCAGCGCGAGGCGCACGTACTCAACACCAAGGAGATGTCCGCGGCGTTCCGGGAGGCGTACGCCGAGGACGCGCGACCCGTACTTGTTGCCGGAGGCCCCCGATTCACCGAGCAGATGGCCGGCGAGCTCGGCGTCGACCGGGTGTTCGGCCGCGGGACGACTCCGGGTGAAGTGGCCAGCTATCTCGTCGACGCGCTGGTGACCAGGCGTCATATGTACAGGAAGACTGCATAAAGGTGTCTAAGGCAACCATTGGATTGACGGTCACACACCGGCGCTACGTTCCGTACAGCCACGCGCACTACGCCGGCAACCTCGTCGACGGCGCGTACGTACTGGCGCTGTTCGGCGACGTCGCGACCGAGGTCTGCATCCAGGCGGACGGTGACGAAGGCCTGTTCGCGTCGTACTCCGACGTGCAGTTCCTGCAGCCGCTGCGGGCCGGTGACGTCGTCGAGGTGAAGGCAACGATCAGCCGGGTCGGGAACCGCAGCCGCGACCTCGACTTCAGCGCGTACGTCGTGTGCCGCGGACGTCCGGACCAATCCGGGTCGGCGGCCGAGGTGCTCGCCGAACCGCTCGAGATCACCCGCGCCAAGGGAACCGTCGTCGTACCGGTTGGGTGACGATTGGTTGCCCTGGGTAACGATCACATGGCGTGCCGATATCGCTCTGTAACGTGACTCGACTGAAGGATCTTCGTTTTCCCTTGTAGGGCAGGCGATAGTGTTACAACGGGCTCAAAGAGCCGGGGGAGAGGTTGACACCGTCGGCGCCAGCGAGCATCGTTTTGGGAGTCGTCATAACCCGTTTGTTCAACGGTCACACGAAGTTCGGCCGCCGGATGATCCCGCGACGCTGACCAGGCCAAAGCCAGGCTTGAGTCGACGGGGGCTGAGATCACCGGCGGTGAGCCCCCCGCGGGGCAGAGGTAAAAGAGGCTCGGCGGCCAGTAGACAACAGCCAGACAGTGTGCAGCCAGCACATCGACGGTTGGTCCGAAGGCGCGCCGAGCCTCTTTCCTCTGGCTGGACCACGGACTGTTGATACTCCTTCACTTTGCGCGATCGGTGCCGAATGGCTACCGGCCGGATACATTTGCGTGTCCGGGACGTTGTACGGTCATTCGACCGGCGTCCGTCGGTGCGTGAGGCAGAGGGGTTTCCGCGTGGACCGGTTGAAGGCTCTGGGGCGGATCATGCCCCGGGTGGTGGTGGCGGTGGCCGCCGGTGCGCTCCTCGGGTTCGCGTTCGAACCGCATGATCATCCCTGGCTGACGATCGTCGCCGTACCGCTCCTCCTCGCCGCGCTGAACGGGATCTCGATGAAGGCCGGCTTCCTGGTCGGCGCCGGGTTCGGGATCGCGTACTACGCCGTCCTGGTTCCCTGGCTCAGCATTATCGGCGGCGACGCGGCGATCGCGCTGGCGATCCTCGAGGGACTGTTCTACGCAGTCTTCGGATTGTTCGCGACCCAGGTCCTGAAGCTTCGGCTGTGGGCGCTGTGGATCCCGTGCCTGTGGGTGGCGACCGAGTTCGCGACCGCGTCGGTGCCGTTCGGCGGGTTCCCGTGGGGCCGGCTCGCGTGGGCGTTCTCCGACGACTCGTCTGGGCAAGCTGGCCGCGTATGTCGGCATCCCGGGCCTGAGCTTCGTCGTGGCATTCGTCGGCGTCCTGCTGTACGCCGTACTGCGCCGGGGGACCGCGCTCCGCCTGCGGGCCGTGGCGCTCGTCGCGGGACTGGCGATCGTGTTCGGGAGTGCGCTTGATCCACCTGTCGATCGAGGGCGACGGGCAGACCGTGCGGGCCGCGATGGTGCAGGGCAACGTGCCGGGCAAGGGGCTGGAGTTCCTCGGCCGTGCCCGGACCGTGACGCGCAACCATCTCCAGGCGACGCTAGAACTGCAGAAGCGGGTCGAGGCCGGGACCGAGATGAAGCCGGACGTGGTGATCTGGCCGGAGAACTCGACCGACATCGACCCGTACAAGGACGCTGAGACCCGCGCCGACATCGAGACCGCGGTCAAGGCGGTCGGCGTACCGATCCTGGTCGGCGCCGTCACCGAGGGACCGGGGGAGAACGAGCGACAGACCACCGGCATCGTGTGGGATCCCGTGACCGGTCCGGGGCAGCGGTACGCGAAGCGGCACCCGGTGCCGTTCGGTGAGTACATCCCGTTCCGCGACCAGTTGCTGCCATACATCAAGCGGCTGGAGATGATCGGCGCGCAGACCGTGCCCGGCGTGGGGCCGGGCGTGATGCCGATCCGCGGGGTCACGTACGGCGACGTCATCTGCTTCGAACTCGCGTACGACAACGTCATCCACGACGTGGTCAAGGGCGGCGCCCAGGTGCTGATCGTGCAGACCAACAACGCGACGTACGGCGGAACCGGTCAGCCCGAGCAGCAGTTCGCGATCACGCGGATGCGGGCGATCGAGACCGGGCGCACCGTTTTGATCGCGTCGACCAGCGGGATCTCCGGTGTGATTCGTCCGGACGGCAGCGTCGAGCACAAGTCGGCGCAGTTCGTGCCGGATGTGTACGTCGCGACCGTGCCGGTGCAGAACGGTCACACGCTGGCCACGACCCTCGGCGGCTGGCCGGAGTGGATTCTCACCGGGCTCGGTCTGCTGGGTCTTGTGCTGGCGCTGGTCGAGCGCCGCCGTGGCCGCACGGACAAGACCCCGCCACCGCCGGCCGCGACGCCGAGCCGCGAGAAGGTCCCGGTCTGAGTCAGGGTTCATTCAGGGTTTGTCGTGCCCACTCGTTCCGTACGCTGGTGTCTCAGGCAGGAAGGGGTAGGACATGCCGTGGTTCGTGGCGCTTGCGTTGCTGGTAGTTCCGATTGCGGAGATCTTCGTGATCATCCAGGTCGGTCAGGTGATCGGCGGGTGGCCGACGGTCGCGCTGCTGCTCGTGGAGAGCGCGCTCGGCGCGTGGCTGATCAAGCGCGAAGGCCGGCGGGCGTGGCGGGCGCTGCAGAGCTCGTTCGAGACCGGGAAGATGCCCGGCAAGGAGCTGGCTGACGCCGCCCTGGTCCTGGTCGGCGGCACCCTGCTGCTCACCCCCGGTTTCCTCACCGACATCTTCGGCTTCTTCTTCGTCCTCCCCTTCACCCGCCCCCTCGCCCGCCGCGCCATGACCGCCTTCTTCGGCCGCCGCGTAGCCACCCAGTTCAGCGGCCCCGGCCTCGGCACCTTCATCCCCGGCCCCGGCGGCATGCCGGGCGCGAACGGACCGACGCGACCCCAGTCGCCATCCGACGACGTCATCCAGGGCGAAGTCATCGATCCCGATCCGAAGTAGACCTGCTCGGCTCAGGCCGCGAACGGACCCTTCGGAGTGAAGGCGTGCTCGGCAAACCGGGCGGCAATCAGTCGTGCGTGGCCGGATCCGGGTGGAGGTCGTCGGGGAGGGGATGGGTGATGTTGTCGGCTTCGCCGTAGAGGGTGCGGCCGTCCAGGTGGTGGAGGTTGGGGTCGGTGAGGGCGCGTTGGGTGAGGATGCGGGCCAGTTCGGTGCGGATGACCGACAGGGTGAGTTTGCCGGCGGGGATCTCGTCGGGGTTGCCTGTGGCGGTGAAGCGGAGTTCGCCGGCGGCCAAGGCGGTCAGGTCCCAGGCAGTGGGTCCGGGGGTGTCCTCGTGGATCGGGCAGAGGATGGGGGAGACGACCAGCAGCGGCGTGTCGGGGTGGCCGTCGCGGATGGTGTCGAGGAAGCCGTGGACGGCGGGGGTGAAGCTGCGGAGGCGGAGTCCGTCGCTGTTGACGATGTTGATGCCGAGTTTGAGGCTGATCAGGTCGGCGGGCGTGTCCCGGATCGTGCGGGCGATGAACGGTTGCAGGTACGAACTGCCACCGAAGCCCAGGTTGACGAGTTCCACACCGGCCTGAGCGGCGACCAGCGCCGGCCAGGTGCCGGTGGGGTGGGTGGCGTTGGACCCGTGGCTGATGGAGCTCCCGTGGTGCACCCAGACCCGGCCCGCGGCCGGAACCGGCTCGATCGGAGCATCGGTGCGCAGGGCAACGAGTTCGGTGGTCTCGGTGTGCGGCAGCCAGATCTCGACGATCTTCGGTACGGCGTCCAGCCCGGCGACTCGCAGCGTGTCGGGCTGCCCGGGGCGGGTCGAGGTGGCGCCGGTCGTCAGGTCGATGGTGATGACGTCGCCGCCCGACGCGGTGAGCTGCGTCGTCAGTTGGCCGTCGACGAGTACGTCGTACACGCCGTCCGGTCGCGCGGGAGCGCCGACGTAATCCCGCTTCGTCGGCACGGTGTCGAGCTCGACGACGGTGGCCGACGTACGGAAGACGAGGCGTACGCCGGACGGCTGTGACTCGACCATCGACATCTGGCCGTCGTCGTACTGCGTTCGCGCCCAAGCCGGCAGGCGGTGCGGCAGGATGCCGCGGTCGGTCGGCTCGAGTTCGAGCGCACCGCGGACCAGGTCGGCGGTGATGGGGGTCGTGATCATGTCAGCTCCAGCTGCGGAGGAGGTTGTCGAGGGCGTCGATGATGCGTGGCCAACTGTCGTCGGCGCTGGGCTCGCTGTGGGAGAAGGAACCGGCGAGCTCGAGGGTGATGTAGCCGTGGATCGTGCTGCCGAGGAGGCGTACGGCGTCCGTCTGGGCGGGCTCGCCGAGGTCGTACCCACGGAGGACCGCGCGGACGAGCTCCGAGTGCCTACGCCCGGCAGCCACGTACTGCTCGCCCAGAACTGAGGCGGCAGCGGTATGGCGGGTGGCGGCGTACCGGCCCGGGTGGGTTCGTGCGTAGTCGCGGTAGACGTCGGCGAGAGCATGCAGGGCGTCGCGGCCGGCGCGCCCGGCGAGGGCGGCGGCAGCCTGGTCGGCCAGCTCGGTGAGGGCGACCGTGGCGATGCGGGCCTTCAGGTCGTCGGAGTTGCGGACGTGCGAGTACAGGCTCGCCACCTGGACGCCGAAGTGCCGGGCCAGCGCCGACACGGTGACCTGCTCGAACCCGACCTCGTCGGCCAGCTCGGCCCCGGCCTGCGCCAGCCGCGCGCCGCTCAACCCCGCTCTAGCCATAACTTATTATGTAGATGCCTAAAGGCTTTAGGCAAATCAGATCAAGAAGAAACCCTCACCGCGCCATTGCGGTGAGGGTTCCCGGTGAATCAGGCCGTGCGCTTAGTCCGGTGCAGGTGCGCCGGACCGATCTCGCCCTTGCGGAGCAGATCGACCCGCTCGGCGAGCAGCTCCTCCAGCTCCGAGATGCTCCGGCGCTCGCGCAGCATGTCCCAGTGCGTACGGGCCGGCTTCTCCTGCTTGGGCTCCGGCTTCTCGCCGGTGGACCGGGCGGCCTCGCTGCCGCAGTGCGGGCACTCCCAGATCGCGGGCACCTCGGCGTCGTGCGCCATGGTGACCTCGACCACGTGGCCGCGGGGGCAGTCGTACGTGATCATCTGGCGCGGCGCGAACTCCACACCGCGGTCATCCTCGAAGCTGACCCCACCCAGCCCCGAACCACGCAGTACGCGATTAGACATGTCAAACCTCCGAGATCGTCATCCGTGCCAACGGTCGGCCGGCCCGGATCATTCCCATTTTGGCATGCCCGAGCCGTATGTACGCACCTGACACCGGCGCCGTGACCTGCTGTCATCGACTGTTCACAGATCCCGCAGTGTCACCGCGTGTCGCGGACCGCCCGATGTACGACGCACCAAATCGATACCTGGTTCACAGCCCGTTGCCAGGAATCGAGGATCTCTTCCTCAGCAAGTGTCCCTAGCCTCAGCATCCATGGTGCTACCCCGCCACAAGCTCCGTGGCCTCAGTTTCGTGAACGTGGCCCTGGTGGCCATCGTCCTCGCCATCGGCGTCACCGCCTACTTCCTGTTCTTCAAGAAGGACCCGCCGGCCGCCAGCGCGACCCGGCCGTCGGTGGCCGTGCAGCGTGGCGAAGTGACCGCGAGCGTCAGCTCGAGCGGCACCCTGCAGAGCTCGCAGACCGCGTCCCCGCAGTTCGAGACGTCCGGCACGGTGACGCAGGTGCTCGTGAAGGTCGGTCAGGTGGTGGCGAAGGGCGCCGCGATCGCGAAGGTCGACCCGTCCGCCGCCGAGCGGCAGTTGCGGATCGCGCAACAGAACCAGATCGCGTCCGCGAACTCGGTCACCGCGGCCGAGGAGACGCTCAGCGACGCGGAGGATGCCCTCGAGGCAGCCGAGGAAGCCTCGGCGTCACCCTCGCCGACCCCCACCCCGAGCAACGGCCAGCAACAGCAGACTCAGCAGTCTCAAGGTCAAGGTCAGAGTCAGAGCCCGCAAGTCACCGTCAGCAACGCCGAAGCGACCCTGGCGAAGGCGAAGGCGGACAAGGAACAGTCCGACCAGAACGTCGAGGCTGCCCAGGCCGCGGTCGACGCGACCACGCTGAAGGCGCCGATCGCCGGCACGATCACGGCCGTCAACGGCTCGGTCGGCTCGGTGACCGGCGGCTCCAGTTCGAGCTCCAGTTCAGGCAGCAGCGGGCAAGGCTCGACCTCAGGTCAAGGTTCAGCCTCGACCTCCACTACGACCACGTCCGGCTCCGGCTTCGTCGACATGGCCGACCTGAAGACTCTCCAGGTGGTGGCCGCGTTCGCCGAGGCCGACGCGATCAAGATCAAGGCCGGTCAGGCCGCGACGGTCACCCTGAACGCCGAGCCCGGTACGACGCTCACCGCATCGCTCGCGACCGTGTCGCCGACCCCGACCACCACCAACGGCGTGGTCTCGTACTCGGCCACCTTCAGCCTCGCCAAGCTCCCGGCCAACGCCCGGATGGGCCAGACCGCGAACGTCACGGTCCAGACCGCGAAGGCGGCGAACGCCCTCTACGTCCCCAGCACGGCGATCGCGACCAGCGGTACGACGTACACGGTCACGATGGCTGATGGAAGCGGGACGCGTGAGGTGCAGGTCGGCGTCCGCGGCGACAGCTACACCCAGATCACGTCGGGCCTGAACGAAGGCGACCAGATCGAGCTGCTGCAGGGCGCGATCGGTGGCACCGGGACCCAGAACGGCCAAGGCCGGCAGGGTCAGCAGCCTGGCGGCGGGCAGTTCCCGGGCGCGGGCGTCGGCCAGGGAACCGGGGCCGGAGGCTTCCGTGGCCGCTGAGTCCCTGATCGAGATCCGGGAGGTCACCAAGACGTACGGCCAGGGCGAGACCGCGGTGCACGCTCTCCAGGGTGTGTCGCTGCGGGTCGAGGCCGGCGAGTACGTCGCGGTGATGGGCTCGTCCGGATCCGGCAAGTCGACGTTGATGAACATCCTCGGCTGCCTCGACGTACCGTCCCGCGGGGAGTACTGGCTCGACGGCAGCAACGTGGCCCGGCTGAGCGAGGACCAGCAGGCGCTCGTCCGCGGCCGGAAGATCGGGTTCATCTTCCAGTCGTTCAACCTGATCCCGCGCACCACCGCGCTCGCGAACGTCGAACTGCCCCTCACTTACGCCCACCTGCGCCGCGGCGAACGCCGCAAGCGGGCCAACCGGGCGCTCGAACTCGTCGGTCTCGCCGACCGCACCGGGCACCGGCCGAACGAGCTGTCCGGCGGTCAGCAGCAGCGGGTAGCGATCGCCCGGGCGCTGGCGACCGGTCCGCGGATCCTGCTCGCCGACGAGCCGACCGGCAACCTCGACGCGCACTCGACCGCCGAGGTGCTCGGCATGTTCGACGATCTGCACGCCGACGGCCGCACGATCATCGTCATCACCCACGAGCACGACGTCGCGGCTCGCGCCCGGCGGCTCGTGCAGGTGTCCGACGGACGGATCGTCTCCGACGAGGTGACCCGCTGATGTCCCCACGCGACCTGATGGGCGCCGCGCTCCGCGGCCTCACGGCGAACAAACTGAGATCGCTCCTCACCGTCCTCGGCGTCTCGATCGGGGTCGGCGCCGTCATCGTGCTGGTTGCGGTCGGCAACGGCTCGGGGAAGGCGGTGCAGGACCGCCTGGAGGCGATGGGCACCAACCTCCTCACGGTCTCCACCACGGGCGGTGGCGGCGGGTTCGTCCGCGGTCAGGCCGGCCCTGCGAACCAGCAGTACAGCCTCACCCTCGACGACGCCGCCGCGCTCGCCGACAAGAACTTGGCCCCGGACATCGCCTCGGTCGCGCCGGTGATGACCAGCTCCGGTACGGCGACCAACGGCGACACCAGCTACACGGTCAACCAGGTGATCGGCACCACGCCGGCGTACATGCCGGCCACCAACACGCCGGTGCAGATCGGCAGCTCGTTCACGCAAGCCGATGTGGACACCTCGCAGCGGGTCATCCTGCTCGGTCAGACCGCCGCGACCGAGTTGTTCACCCGGCCCGCGAGCGCGGTCGGTCAGACGATCAAGCTCGGCGCCGTCGACTTCACCGTCCTCGGCGTACTGGCGAGCAAGGACAGCACCGGGTTCAACGACCCGAACGCGACCGCGATCGTCCCGATCACCACGCTCCGGGCGACGCAGGCCGGGTACGGCGCCCTCAACCAGATCGTCGTACAAGCGGCCGGTCAGGATCGGGTCGACACCGCGCAGGCCGAGGTCACGCAGCTGCTGACCGCTCGGCACCAGGTGCCCGCCACCGAGACCTCGCCGTTCCGGATCACGAACTCGGCGCAGATCCTGCAGACCAGCCAGGACACCGCGGCGACGTTCACCGCCCTGCTCGCGACCGTGGCCGCGATCAGCCTGGTCGTCGGCGGGATCGGCGTCACCAACATCATGCTGGTCACGGTCACCGAGCGGACCCGGGAGATCGGGATCCGCAAGGCGCTCGGCGCCCGGCGGCGGACGATCCTCGGCCAGTTCCTGATCGAGGCGACGCTGCTCAGCCTGATCGGCGGCGCGGTCGGGGTCGGGGCCGCGCTGATCGTCACCCGCTTCCAGTTGGCCGGTGTTGAGCCGGCGCTGGTGCCGTCGTCGATCGGGCTCGCGCTCGGCGTGTCCGCGGCGGTCGGCTTGTTCTTCGGCAGCATGCCGGCGCACCGAGCAGCCGGCCTCCGTCCCATCGATGCACTACGTCACGAGTGAGAGGCACCTTCTGATGAGCAACCAGAACCCCGACGAGTTCGCGCAGATCGGGTCCGACGAGGAAGTCGACGCGGCGCTGAAGCCGAAGAAGACCCTCAACCTGCCGCTGGCCACGGCGATCCTGACTGGCATCGTCGTCCTCGCCATCGGACTCGGCGGCGGCGCCGGGCTGCATGCGGCGTTCGCCTCGGACAGCTCGTCGAACCAGCCGCAGGCCGGTGGTCGGGGCGCCGGCGGGTACGGCGGGTTCCGCGGCCAGAACGGGTACGGCCAGAACGCGCCCGGTCAGGGCCCCGGCGGTGCGCAGGGTGGCGGCGGGACGGTCGGCACGGTCGTCTCGGCGACCAGTTCCGAGCTGGTCGTGAAGACCCAGTCCGGCAACGTCACGGTGAAGCTCACCGGCAACACGACGTACGAGATCACCTCGAAGGGCACCGCGGCGGACCTGAAGGCGGGCGAGCAGGTCGTCGTCAGCGGCCAGAACGCCAACGGCACCGTCACCGCGAACACGGTCCGCCAGGGCTCGTTCGGCGGGTTCCGGAACCCGAGCGCGACTCCGTCCTCGCGCTGAGGATCCCCAGGCCATCACAATCGCGCGCTCACCGCGCCGCCCAGCGTGCCGCGGCGGTCCGGTGGCGAATTGTGATGGCCTGGCGGTCCGCCTCGATCCGTGCGCCCGGCCAGCACCCCGGCCGGGCGCACGTCAGTTCAAGGGCGGTGTCCGAGGGACGACTGGAAGCGGAGCAGGTAGCCGTCGGGGTCCGTCACGAGGAACTGCTCGACGCCTGCCTCGCCGTCACCAGTTCGGTACCACTTCGTCTCGGGCTGCATGAACAAGGCCCATCCGGCGGCGCGCAGCGACTCGACGAGCGGCGTGATCGAGGGGACGGCGATCTGGAAGTTGATGCCGCGACCCAGGGGCCGGTGCAGTCGTCCGGTGATCCAGTTCCGGCCGACGCCGATCTGCTCGAGCATGATGTGCGCGTCGCCGGAGGTGAGGTACGCGAAGCCCTCCTCCGGTCGGTCGTACAGGACCTCGAATCCGCAGAGCTCGCACCAGAAATGCGTGCTGGCGGCAACGGACTTCACGAGGAGCTCGGGCACGAGGGCGGGCGGATTCACCGCGTCATCGTGTCAGGTCCGGGTGGCGGTGAGGGCTACGGCGACGGAGTCGAGGGTGAAGCTGCCGCCGGCGGCGTCGATTGCGGTGGCGGTGCCTTCGAGTACGGCGTCGAGTTTGCCGGCGGTGGCGAGGGGTTTGGCTATGCCGCTGGTGCGGAGCTGGTCCAGCCACTCGTCGCGGGTGTACGTGCGGGACCAGGGGAAGGTTGCGCGGTTGACGTTGGTGAAGGCGGCGGGGAGGTTGTCGGCGGTTCGGTCCAGGAACTGTTCGTAGGCGCCTAGGGGCGAGGCGGCGGCTGGGTTCTGAGGCAGTACGTCGCGTTGGACGGCGGCGAAGGCTTCGCCGAGGGCGGGTGGTGGTTGGAGGACGTACCAGAAGACGGCGAATGTTCCGCCGGGGTGGAGCACGTCGGCGGCCTTTGTGGCGCCGACGGCTGGGTCGATCCAGTGCCAGGTCATGCCGGCGACTAGCGCGTCGAAGGTGCGGTCGGCTGGATCCCAGGTTTCGAAGGGGGAGACCTCGGCTTCGACTCCGGTGGAGCGTGCGTACGCCGCCATTCGCTCGTCCACGTCGACGCCGAGCACTCGGCATCCCGCCGCCTGGAGCTGGCGGGACAGGATGCCGGTCCCGCATCCGACGTCGAGGAAGTCGCGACCCGGTGCCGCGGCAACCAGTGCCTCGATGAGAGCGGTCGGGTAGGACGGCCGAGCCCGGTCATAGAGCGCCGCGTCGGCCCCGAAAGACTCGGCCATCTCACGATGCCGATGCGGGTCGGTGGGGTGCTGTGGGTCGGGGGTGGAGGATAGAGTGGGCATGTGCCCACGGTAGTGGGCGGTTGCCCACTTTTGTCAAGGGATGGTGTGGATGCCTACTGGTGTGGCTCTGCGGGATGCGCGGGAGCAGTTGTTCGACGCGGCTGAGCGGGTGTTGCTGCGGGACGGGCCTGAGGCGCTGACCAGTCGGGCCGTGACCGCCGAGGCGGGATGTGCGAAAGGCGTGCTGCACAAGCACTTCAAGGACTTCGACGGCTTCCTCGCCGAGCTCGTCCTCGACCGGATCCGCCGCCTCGACGACCAGGCCGAAGCGCTTCTGAAATCCGCGGGGCAGGGGAGTGTCGTCGACAACCTCACCAAAATGCTGACCGATCTGTTCGGCTCGGTCGCCGTCGCGATCATCAGCCTGACCATCTCCCGCGACGGCCTGCGCGCCCGGCTGCGCGAGGCGGTGCCCACCGGCGTACCGATCCTCAGCGAAGCCGGCCAGGTCATCCGGGACTACCTCGCCGCCGAGCAGACCTACGGCCGCATCCCGTCGGACGCCAACACCGACGTACTCGGCCTGACGCTGATCGGCTCGACCCACATGATGTTCGCCGACCGCACGGGCACCCGCCCGACGCCGGCCGACGTGCGGGCTTTCGTGGCATCCGTCGTGCCGAACCCGTCCCGCTGACCCGTCCGCCGGCCGTACTCCGGAAGAAATGTTGCGCTCCGCGCCAGAAATGTTCCGGAAAGCGGGTCAGGTGGCGTGCTGCGGGGTGGGCGGCGCGGGACGGTGGCGACGAGAGATCCGATGAGGCGTTGACGCATTCGCTTGGAAAGCGCTATCTTCCGACGAAATGAGGCGCAAAAAGTACAAATGAGGACTCAAGGGGTGAGGCATGCATCGTCGTACCTTCCTTGCAGCAACTGGTGTCGTGGGGCTGACCACCGTGACGACGCTGCCGGCGACGGCCGGCTCGCCGCACCGGGTGGTGCGCTCGCTCGACGAGCTTCAGGCCGCGATCGTCCGCGCGACGCCGGGCAGTGTGATCACGGTTGCCAACGGCACCTATGAGGTGACCGCGCCGATCACGATCACCGGCAAGCGCGGTACCCGCGACGAGCCGATCGTCGTACGGGCGGAGTCGGTCGGTGGCGTGGTGCTGACCGGTGAGCAGAGCTTCGTGCTGAGCGGCTCCTCGGACATCACGATCAGCGGCTTCGCGTTCCGGCAGCGTACGACGCTCGACGTACCGCCGGACTGCCGACGGATCAGGCTGACTCGCAACGACTTCCAGCTGGCCGACATCGAGGGTCTGCACTGGGTGATGGTGCGGGCGGACTACTCGACGATCGATCGCAACGAGTTCCACGGCAAGTCCACGCTCGGGATCTACCTCGGTATCGAGGGCGCCGGGACGGACGTGATGGCTCGCGGGGTACACATCAACCGCAACTACTTCCGTGACCACACGTTCGCCGGCGACAACGGTGGTGAGCCGATCCGGCTGGGCGTCAGTCCGCGGGCGCTGTCGACGGCTGGTGCGGTCGTGGAGTTCAACCTGTTCGAGCGGTGCAACGGTGATCCCGAGGCGATCTCGGTGAAGTCGTCGGGCAACACGATCCGGCACAACACGATCCGCGACAGTCTGGGTGGCATCGTGCTGCGGCACGGCAACGCGACCCGGGTGGAGGGCAACTATCTGTTGTCGGGGGAGAACGGGATCCGGATCTACGGCAACGATCACCTCATCGTGAACAACTACGTCGAGCGGATCAGCGGCGCCGGCGTCGTACTCGGCAGCGGCAGCGTCCGGGACCATTATCCCGGCGAGCCGGCCGACTCCCGGCGCGGCAACGACGCGCCGGACCGGGTGCGGATCGCGTTGAACACCGTGCTCGACTGCGAGGTCGGTGTCAGTGGCGAGAGTCATCGGACCTTGCCGCCTCTCGAGTGCGCGGTGACGGACAATCTGTTCGTGGCGGACAGCGGGCAGATGGTGAGCATGCCGTTCCAGGACGGCATCAGCTGGTCAGGCAATATCCACTGGGGACAGGGCGCGGACGGCAACGCACCGGCGGCTGGGTTCACCCGAGTCGACCCGCGGCTCGCGGCAGGAGCGGACGGGGTACGTCGGCTTACGGCGGGAAGTCCCGCGATCAACGCGGCGTCCCGGTCGTATCCGGAGGTCGCTACTGACCTGGACGGGGACCATCGGACCGGTCGTGCGGCGGATGTCGGCGCGGACGAGTACTCGCCCCGCCGCCCGACGTACCGTCCGTTGACGTCGACCGACGTCGGGCCGCACGCCCGATGAAGACGGCCCGGGAGAGTGTGGTGGGGGAGCAGGAGGTTGTTCGGGCGTGTCTTGATCGGTTGCGGCTGGATCTGGTGGTGGCGGCTCGGATTACCAAGGTGCATCGGGAGTGGTCGCGGGGTCTGGTGGCGGATCCGTTCTCTCGGCTCTACCTGATTCTGGAGGGGGAGGGGCGTCTCGTCGTGGGGGATGAGGAGCTCTTCCCGCGGCCCGGTGAGCTCGTGTATCTGCCGGCCGACGTGCCGGTGTCGTACGAGACGATCAGCGACAACGTTTTCCGCAAGCACTGGCTGCATTTCAACGCGCTCATCGGCGACCGCGACATCGGCGAGATGCTGACGCTGCCGTACATCGTCCCGAGCAAAGCGCCCGAGGAAGCGGCGGCCCTGTTCGAGCAGGTCGGTGCTGCCGACCGGGACCCGCCCGGTCTCGCGACGCCGCTGCGGTTGCGTTCGGCGCTGACCGCGTTGTTCGCGCACTACCTGGACAGTGCGCCGCCCGGCTCGGTGCGGTTGTCGGAGCGGCAGACGAGTGAGTCCGGCATCGTGCAGTACATCCAGGACAACCTCGCAACGCTGCCGAGCGTCGAGGAGCTCGCGGCCGTGTTCGGCTACGACCTGGCGGGCTTCATGCGGCACTTCCGCACCGAGTTCGGGTTGTCCCCGAAGCAGTACATCAAGCGGGCCCGGATCGAATGGGCCCAACGCGAGCTGACCGCGACCGCGCGCCCGATGGAGGAGATCGCGGCCGCCGTCGGGATGGATCAGTCCTACTTCTCGAAGGTGTTCCGCCAGGTGAGTTCGGTGACCCCGAGCGAGTACCGAAAGTTGTACCGCCCCCACAACTAGGAGCCTCGTCATGGACCGTCGTACGTTCTTGGCCGGCAGTGGCGCCGTCGCAGTTTCCCTCGTGAGCGCACGACCGGCGCTCGCCAAGGAGACCGCTACGGTGACCTCGCTGGCAGCGTTGCAGCAGGCAATCAACAGCGCCACCGCCGGCACCACGATCACGATGGCGAACGGTTCGTACGCCGTACCGCCAGGATCACCGATCACCGTCACCAACCGGCAGGGGCCGATCACGATCGTGGCCCAGACCCGCGGCGGCGTGACGCTGACCGGCGCGCAGAGCTTCGTGTTCTCCGGGTCGTCGGACATCACGATCAGCGGTTTCGCCTTCCGGCAGAGTACGACGCTGGAGATCCCGGCGGACTGCCCGCGGATCCGGCTGACCCGCAACGACCTCCAACTCGCGGCGTCGACCGGCCACTGGGTCGTTGTCCGCGGCGACGACGCGAAGATCGACCGCAACGTCTTCCACGACAAGTCCACCGTCGGCGTGTACCTGGTGATCGACGGCCCCGGCTCGGAGGCGATGGCGCAGCGCACGCACATCCTGCGGAACTACTTCCGCGACCACACCTTCAGCGGCGCGAACGGCGGGGAGCCGATCCGGCTCGGCGTGAGCAGCCGGGCGCTCAGCACCGCCGACGCGACGGTCGAGTACAACCTGTTCGAGCGGTGCAACGGCGATCCCGAGGCGATCTCGGTGAAGTCGTCGGGCAACACGATCCGGTACAACACGATCCGCACGTCGCTCGGCGGGCTCGTCCTGCGGCACGGCAACGACAACCGGGTCGAGAGCAACTATCTGCTGTCGGGGGAGAACGGGATCCGGATCTACGGCAACGACCACCTGGTCGTGAACAACTACGTCAGTGGGATCGCCGGTGCCGGCGTGGTGCTCGGGAGCGGTACGGAGCGGGATCACTACGAGGGCGAGCCGTCCAGTTCTCGGACCGGGAACGATGCGCCTGACCGGGTGACGATTGCGTTGAACACGCTTCGGAACAACGGACAGGCCCTGGTCGGCGAGAGTCAGCGTACGGTTCCTCCGCTGGATTGTGTGGTGGCCGACAATCTGATGGTCGGCGACAGCGGCGAGCTGGTGGACATGCCGTATCTCGAGGGTCTGGCCTGGGCGGGGAACATCGTGTGGGGCGCGGCGGCCAACGGCAACATTCCGTCGTCGGGGGTCACGCGGGCCGATCCGAAGCTGACTGCGGGCACGGACGGCGTCTACCGGCTCGGGTCGGGGAGTGCCGCCGTGAATGCCGCTGCCGTCGATCACTCGGGTCAGGTAAGCGATGACGTCGACGGGCAGGCTCGTACGGCGCCGTACGACGTGGGTGCTGATGAGTACTCGACCGCGGTACCCGTGCGACGTCCGCTCACCTCCGCGGACGTCGGTCCCGGAGCCGCCTAGACCACGGTCGGTTGGCTGTTGCCGGCTTCGTCGATGCCGCGGCGCATGTCGACGCGGACCAGGAGCGCGAGACCGACGATGAAGAAGAGGCCGAGGGCGACGATCGCGGGACGGTACGAGCCGGTGAGCTGGTGGACGAGACCGAACACCAGCGTGCCGAGCCACGACGTACCGCGTTCGCCCGCCTGGTAGAGCGAGAAGTACTCCGCCTCGCGGCCCTTCGGGATGAGCTGGCTGAACGCCGACCGGGACAGCGCCTGCGTCCCGCCGAGCACGATCCCGATCGCCATCCCCATCGCCAGGAACGGAACGATCTGGCGCTCCGGCAGCAGGAACCCGGCGATCACGATCAGGATCCAGACCAGCAGACCGCCGGAGATCGTGCGATGTGCGCCGTACCGCTGGGCGAACCGGCCGAACGCCAGCGCCCCGAAGAACGCGACGAACTGGACCAGCAGGATGGTCGCGATCAGCACCTGCGTCTCGAACCCGAGCTGCTTCTCGCCGTACGTCGACGACACCGAGATGACCGTCTGGATCCCGTCGTTGAAGAACAGGTACGCGATCAGGAACAGCATCGTCATCTTGTAGGTGCGCAGGTGCTTCAGCGTGGCGGCGAGCTGACCGAAGCTCTGGCGCACGAGGCTGCCGTTGCGTACCTGCACGACGTTCGTCGGCGGCCGGTTCCGTAGCCGCAGGAACGGGAAGAACGTGAAGGCTCCCCACCAGAGCCCCGCAGTGAGCAGGCTGAGGCGGACAGCCGTACTTTGGCTCAGCCCGAGGGCGTCGTGGGCGGTCACGACGGCCAGGTTGACGAGGAGCAGCAGGAAGCCACCGGCGTACCCGAAGGCCCAGGCGCGGGACGAGACGGCGTCGCGCTGGTCCGGTGGAGCGATGTCGATGAGGATCGAGTCGTACACGACCAGGGACGAGCCGAGACACAGGTTCCCCAGGAACAGCAGCAGCGCGCCGAGCTGCCAGCGTCCGCCGTCGACGAACACCATGCAGGAAGCCGCGAGAGCACCGGCCCAGGCGAATCCGCACATCAGCAGCTTCTTGTGCGACATCCGGTCCGCGATCGCGCCGACCACCGGCAGGAACAGCGCCGACACCAGGGTCGCGACCGTCACGACGTAGAACGCGAGCGAGCCGGGGGAGATACCGAGCCCGAGCACGTTCAGGTTCGTGTGGCACGGGTTGTCGGTGGTCCCGACGAACCCGCAGGCGGCCTTCTCCGCGACCGATGTCAGGTACGGCGCGAACAGGACGGTGCCCGTGGTGGTGACGTAGCCCGAGTTGGCCCAGTCGTAGAGACTGAATCCCCAGTACTCGCGCTTGTCGACCGCCGGCGGGGCGGAGAGGAATCCCATGCGCGGAAGTGTGTCAGGTCCCGGGGACGAAGCGGCGTACCCGCGGATAACACTTCAACTCCACTGACCCCGCTCCACGAGCACGTCCTTGAGCAGGTCGGTGCGGTCGGTGATCAGGCCGTCGACGCCGGCGTCGAGCATCCGGCGCATCGCGTCCGGGTCGTCGACCGTCCAGACGTGCACCTGCTTGCCGCGGGAGTGCGCGCGCCGGATCAGGCCGGACGTGAGCACGTGGAAGGCGCGGTACCGCTCGGGGATCTGCAGGCAGGCGCCGCGGGCCGGCAGCGCGAACGGCAGGAAGCGGATCAGCACGATCTCCAACTCGCCGTACCCGGTGCACAGCCGGGGCCCGAGCAGCTTGCGGATCCGGTTGACCCGCGACTGGGAGAACGAGGACACGCAGATCCGGTCGATCGCGTTCGCCGCCTGCAGGACCTTCGCGGCCGGTTCGAGACCGCCCTCGGCCTTGATGTCCAGGTTGAACCGGACGTCCGGGAAGTGCTCGAGCAGCTCGTCCAGGCGGGGGATCGGCTCGTGGCCGTTGATCTTCGCCTTGCTGACCTCCGACCACGGCAGCTCCGCGATCACCCCGGTCCGGTCGGTGACCCGGTCGAGCTTGTCGTCGTGGAACGCGATCACGACACCGTCGCTGGTCGCGTGCAGGTCGGTCTCCAGGTACCGGTACCCGAGGTCGACGGCGTGCTGGAAGGCGTGCAGCGAGTTCTCGTAGCCGACGATGTCCGGATGCTTGGCGCCGCCTCGATGCGCCATTGCGATCGGTCCGTCGTGGTCGAGGTAGGGGTACACGAGTGCAGTATGTACCGTTTGGGTGGTGACAGTACTCCGCTCCCGCCCCGATCTGTGGACTCTCGATCCCGATGTTCTGCACCTCAACCATGGTTCGTACGGCGCCGTGCCGCGCCGCACGCAGGAGGTGATGGCCGGCCTCCGCGCCGAGATGGACGCCAACCCGATGGTCTGGTTCCGTACCGTCGCCGACCGGCTGACCGCGAGCCGCCTGGCGCTGGCGGCGTACCTGGAGACCGACCCGGACGGCTTCGCGCTGGTCCCGAACGCGAGCGCCGGTGTGACCGTCGCGCTCCAGACTCTCCCGATCCCGGCCGGCAGCCGGATCGTACTGACCGACCACGCGTACGGCGCGGTCCGGTTCGCGGCCGAGCGGTTCGCGAAGGCGCACGGCGCCGAGGTGGTGATCGTCGAGATCCCGATCGAGGCCGACGACGAGACCGTGGTCGCGCTGATCGCCGACCACCTGGACGGCGCGTCCGTCCTGATCGTGGACCAGATCACCTCGGGTACGGCGAAGGTGTTCCCGATCGATGCACTGGTGGCGGCTGCCCACGAGCGCGACGTACCGATCGTGGTCGACGGCGCGCACGCCCCGGCACTGATCGACGCACCCGCCGCCGCGGGCGCCGATTTCTGGACCGGCAACTTCCACAAGTGGCCGGCCGCGCCGCGGGCAACGGCCGGGCTGGTCGTCGCCGAGCAATGGCGTACGGCGTCGATGCCGCTGATCGTGTCGTGGTCGGAGTACGACGAGCGAATGCCGGAGCGCTTCGACATGCTCGGCACGTACGACTACGTGCCGTGGATCGCTGCGCCGGAGTCGTTGCGGGTCCTGGCCGAGCTGGACTGGCCGACGCGTCGCCCGCAGCTGACCACGTTGGTCGAGGAGGGCGCGAAGGTCCTGGCGAAGGCGCTCGGGACCGGCGTGGCCGAGGTGGCGCACCCGCCGGCGACGATGCGGCTGGTGGAGCTGCCGTCCTCGGTCGACCTCAGCGGTGGCGACGCGCTCAAGCTGCGCGTGTCCCGCGAGCTGAAGGCCGAGATCACGCTCACCGGCTTCGACGGCCGTGGATTCATCCGGCTCTCGGCGCATGCGTACAACTCGATCGCGGACTACGAGAAACTGTCGGAGGGCCTTCCTAAGGTTCTGGCGTGAACGATATCCAAGGGTCGTACAACACCGCTGCCACCGACTACCACGCGATTCTGCGCGACTACCACCGCGCGGACCCGTTCGAGAAAGGTGCCCTCGACTACTTCATCCAGCTGGTCCCGGACGGGCCGGTGGGGGATCTCGGGTGCGGGACCGGGCGGATCACGACGTACCTGGCCGGCCGGGGGATGGACGTGTTCGGGGTCGATCTGACGCCGGGGATGATCGAGGTGGCCCGGCGGGAGTACCCGGAGCTGCGGTTCGAGGTCGGTTCGCTGTACGACTTGGACCTGAAGGACGGCGAACTCGCCGGGGCCCTCGCGTGGTATTCGCTCGTTCACACTCCACGCGAGGACGTGCCGGCGGTGTTCGCGGAACTGTTCCGCGTGCTGCGACCGGGCGGCCACCTCGTCTACGGCTTCAAGGTCGGTGACGGCAGCCGGCATCTGAAGAACGCCTACGGTCATGACATAGACCTCGAGGTCTACATGTACGACGTCGCGGACGTCGCCGGGCTGCTCGCGAGCGCCGGGTTCGCCGAGGTGGCGACCCTGACGCGCGCGGCGCTGCCCAACGAGAAGGACGCGGGCCAGGCGGCCCACATCGTCCGCAAACCGGCTACCCCTTGACCGCTCCGGACGTCATACCCGCCACGATCTGCCGGTTGAAGAACAGGAACATGATCAGCGGCGGGATCGTGATCAGCAGGATGTCCATGAACAGCAGGTTGTACTGCGTGCTGAACTGGCCGGAGAAGTTGTAGAGGGTCAGCTGGACGGTGGCGTTCTTGTCGCCGGGCAGGAAGTACAGCGGGTTCACGAAGTCGTTGAACACGTTGACCGACTGCACCACGACGACGGTGATGATGACGGATCTGAGCAGCGGGAAGATCACGCCGAAGAACAGCCGCAACGGCCCGGCCCCGTCGATGATCGCCGCCTCGTCCAGTTCGCGTGGGATGGTCGCGACGAACGCCCGGAACAACAGGATGCAGAACGACAGCCCGAACGCGATCTCGATCAGGATCAGCCCCGGCATGGTCTTGAACAGCCCGAGCTTCTGCAGCACCCAGATCGTCGGTACGACGGCCGGCGGGATGATGAGCCCGGACAGCACCAGGAAGTTGATGAAGCCGTTCCACTTGCTCTTCCGCCGCTGCAGCACGAACCCGGCCATGGCCGCCAGCACCACCATCCCGGCGACGCTGGCCACGGTCAGGATCGTGCTGTTGATGAACGCGATCACCAGCATGTAGTCGCGGGCCTTGACCACGTCGACGAAGTTCTGCACGAAGTGGAACTGGTGCGGCCAGGAGAAGTCCAGGTCCGCCGACTGCTGCCGGTCCTTCACCGCGGTCAGCACGATGAACGCGAACGGGATGATGAACACCACGATCGAGGACACGATCGCGACCGCGCTGAGCACGTAGCTCCGGCCCGGCCGGTGATTGACGAGTTCGGAGGTGCTCACATGTCCACCTCCTTTCGGTTCAGGAACCACGACAGCGGCAGGATGATCGCGGTGACGACCACGAACAGGATCACGTTGCCGGCCGTCGACAGGCCGTAGAACCCGGCCTGGTACTGCTTGTAGATCACCGACGAGATCACGTCCGAGGTGAACCCGGGCCCGCCGCGCGTCATCGCCCAGATCAGCTCGAACGACCGCAGGCCGCCGATCAGGGACAGGATGATCACGGTGACGGTGGCCGGCTTGCACAGCGGCAGCACGATCCGGCGGAACGACTCCCACGCCCCGGCGCCGTCCACCCGGGCGGCCTCCATGTACTCCCGCGGGATCGACACGATGCCGGCGATGTAGATCAGGGTCGCCAGTCCGACGCCCTTCCACACATCGACGGCCGCGATCGACATCAGCGCCCATTTCGGGTCGGTCAGCCACCCGGGGCCGTCGATGCCGAGCACGCCCAGGGCGCCGTTGATGATGCCGCGCTCGGGATTCATCAGTACCTGGAACAGCAGGCCGACGCCGACGGTGCTGACCAGCACCGGGAAGAACACGACCGACCGGAGATACCCGCGACCGATGATCCGCGACGTCAGCAGGACGGCGAGCAAGAGGCCGAGCACGACCTTCGAGCCCGAGGTCACCACGGCGTAGACCAACGTATTGGTGAAGCCCTTGACCAGCGCCGGCTCCTGGAAGAACGTCACGAAGTTGTCGAAGCCGATGAACTTCGACTCGAACAGGCTCCACCGGGTCAGGCTGTAGTAGAACGACGCGAACGTCGGGACCAGGAACAGCACGGCGTAGATCACCGCGGTCGGCAGGTAGAACCAGAACGAGTACGGCGTGTACTTCTTCCCCCCGGCCGCAGGCGCGGCCGGGGGTGAATCAACGTGGTCCTGAGGACGGGCCGAGGTAACGGTCACCGACCTCACCAACCCGCCAGCCCGAGCTGCTGGGCCTGCTTCTTGACGTCCTCGTCGTACCGGGCCGCGCCGTCCTTCGCCTTCCGGATGCCGGACCCGACCTCGACCGTGATCTGCTCCAGCGAGGGGCCCTTCACCGGCGACAGGAACTCCAGCGCCAGGCTGGACGAACCCTCCTTGTCGAGGTACGGCTGCATGTCCTTGATCGCCTGCGGTACGTCGTCCCCGAGCGTGCAGCCCTTGACCGCGTACGGACCGGTCGGTGCGCCGGCCGTGTTCTGCGACTTGCAGCCGTCCGGGCTGGCGACGAAGGCCTGGAACTTCTTGGCCGCGTCCAGCTTGGCGCCCTCGGTGGACTTCGGGATGTAGAGGCCGCCCGGCGTCCACAGCGTCAGGCCGTTCTTGCTCGCATCGTCACCAGGCAACGCGAACAGGCCGACGGTCTTGGCCGCGTCCGGGTAGGTGGCGACCATGTTCGCGACCACGCCGGACAGGATCGGGTAGTGCGCGCCCTTGCCGGTGGCAAGCATCTTGAGGCCGTCGGGCAGCTTGGCGGAGGCGAAGTCCTTGTTCTCGTAGCCGGCGTCGTGGACGGCCTCGGTGTGCTCGAAGCCCTTCACCGCGGCCGGTGACGTCGCGTACTTCGCCTGGTTCTTGGTGTACTTGTCGGCGAAGTCCGGCTCGGCCGCGGAGACGTTGTGGAAGTCTCCGAGCACGAACAGCTGCGAGGTCCAGGTCTCGCCGTACGTCTGGATGACGGGGGCGACGCCGCCGCCGGAGGCCTTGATCTTGGCGTTGTTGGCCATGAACTCGGCCCAGGTCTTCGGAATCTTCAGCCCGAGCTTCTCGTAGACCGGGATGCTGTAGAGGACCGCACCGCCCTGGAAGCCGCCGACGGGTGCGCCGTACACCTGGCCGTCGGCGGTCACGGTCTTCTTGAAGTTCTCGTCCAGGTCCTTGACCCACGGCTCGTCGTTGACCGAGAGCAGGTTCTTCTGCGGCGCGATCGCGTTGAACAGCGACCCGGTGTTGTAGTTGAAGATGTCGACCATGTCGCCGGTGGACAGCCGGGTCTTGATGATGTTGTCGCCCTCGGTGCCACCCGGACGGGTCTCCACCTTGACGGTGATGTTCGAGTTCTTCGCGTGGAAGTCCTTGGCGAGTTGCTCGGCCTCCTTCACGTCCTGGTCCTGGTTCGTGGTCAGGTACGTGATCTCGACCGCGCCGCTGCCACCGGCGTCGTCACTGGATCCGAGACTGCCCGCGCTGCACGCGGTAAGGGTTAGGGAACAGACAGCCAGCAGTGCGAGTCCGCTGGCTCCTGGGCGGAACCTCATCATGACCTCCAAGGGATGTACATCGCGGCAGCGGGGCGGTCGGTGAGTTGGGTTAGTGGGTGAGTCGTGCGTCGAGCTCGGCCTGCAAAGCGTGGGCGTCCGGGTTCTTGCGGAAGCGGCCGAGCACGGGGATCAGCTCCGCGGCCGGATTGTCGAGGTAGCGCTCCAGACGGACGGCGAGGTCGGTGTCGGCGGTGACGACCTCGTCCTCGACGGCGGCCGCGATGATCGCGGTCCATGCCGGTGCGTTGTCGACGAGCTGGCGGATCGTGGCGTCGGCGGGAACGGCCGGTGTCTCGGCGTACGGGTCGGCGGCGGTCCACTCGTGGGTTCCGTGACCGACCTCGACCGGTTCGTCCTGTCCGGGTACGGCGACGCTGGCCTTGGATCCGACCGGCACCGTCACGGAGAGCGTGACCTGACCGTTGTCGCGGACCCACGCCACGGCTGCCTCGCCGTACGGCGTGAGGTGCTTGGCCGACGCCTTGGTCAGGTGCTCGGTGACGAGCGGGCGTACCTCGAAGGTCCGGTAACCGGGATCGACCGCGGCCAGTCCCGCGACCCGGCGGTGCATCCAGTCGGCGACCGCGCCGAGGGCGTAGTGGTTGAACGACGTCATCTCGCCGGGGTTGATGCTGCCGTCGGGCAGCATGCTGTCGTACCGCTCCCAGACCGTCGTGGCTCCCATCGTCACTGCGTACAGCCAAGACGGGCACCCTGTCTGTAGCAAGAGGCGGTATGCCAGGTCAGGATGTCCGGAATCGGCCAGCGCGTCCGAGATCAGCGGCGTTCCGACGAATCCGGTACTGATCCGGAAACTCGACGTCCGGACGAGGTCGGCGAGCCGCTCGCCGGCGCCGTGGCGCTGGGTGTCGGTGGGCAGCAGGGCCCACTGCAGGGCGAGCGCGTAGGTCGTTGCCGCGTCGCTCAGTACCCGGCCGCCGGCGGTGACGTACTCGGTGGCGAACGCCTTCCGGACACCGTCGGCCAGCGCGGCGTACTGACGGGCGACGTCGGGCTGGCCGACGATCTCGGCGGCCTGCGCGACGACCTCGGCCGAGCGGGCCAGGTGTGCGGTCGCGACCACGTCGGCGTCGGCCTTGGCCTTGAACGCGTTCTCCGGGGGAGCCGTCGGGTCGAGCCAGTCGCCGAACTGGAAGCCGCCGGACCAGAGCAGGTTGCTGCCGGCCAGATCGGCCATCTTGTCGACCCACGCGCGCATGCTCGGCAGTTGCCGGGCGAGCAGACCGGCGTCGCCCGTGCGCTGGTAGATCACCCAGGGCACGATCGTTGCCGCGTCACCCCAAGCCGCGGTCGCCGGGTGCTGGTCCCTCAGCACGTCCGGGATGACGTACGGCACCGATCCGTCCTTCTGCTGCTCGGCCGCCAGGTCCGCGAGCCAGTTCGTGAGGAAGCCGGCGGTGTCGAACAGGAACGTCGCGGTCGGCGAGAAGACCTGGATGTCGCCGGTCCAGCCGAGGCGCTCGTCGCGCTGCGGGCAGTCGGTCGGTACGTCGACGAAGTTGCCGCGCATGCCCCAGACCACGTTCTCGTGGAACTTGTTGAGCAGGTCGTTAGACGATTCGAACCAGCCGGTGCGGCGCAGGTCGGTACCGACGACGACGGCGACGATGTCGTCCTTCGAGAGAGCGCTCACTCCCGTGACTTCGGCGTACCGGAAGCCGTGGAAGGTGAGCGGCGAGTCGAGGGTCACCTCGTCCGGTCCGGCGAGGAGGTACGTGTCGGTCGCCTTCGCGGTGCGGAGCGGGCGGACGCCGAGCTCGCCGTTCTCCAGGACCTCGGCGTGCCGCAGGACGATCTCGTCGCCCTCGGCCTGGCCGCGGACCGTCAGGCGGACGCGGCCGACGAGGTTCTGGCCGAAGTCGACGAGGGTCTTGCCGGCCGGGGACGTGGTGATCTCGACCGCGGGCAGGACGTCGGTGATCCGGACCGGCGGGCCGTCGGGGGCGACGAGCAGGTTCAGGTCGGCGTCGAGAACGTCCACCACAGAGCTTTCTCCGGGTTTCCGGCGCAGGTCGGTGGTCTGGCCGTCGTACAGGTCGTCGGCGAGGACGTTGCTCTCCCGGGAGGTCCAGGTGCCGTCGCTCGCGAACGTGTGGACCTGCCCGTCCTCGGTGGTCACCTCGAGCTGGGCGAGGACCGCGAGGCGCTCGCCGTACAGCTGCTTCTGGTTCTGGAAGCCGATCCGGCCGCGGTACCAGGCGTTGCCGACGAGGAACTCGAGCGTGTTCTCACCAGGTTGAACAAGCTCGGTCACGTCGTACGTCTGGTAGCGGAGCCGGAACTGGTACGACGTCCAGCCGGGCGCCAGTTCCTCGGTGCCGACCCGCTGCCCGTTGAGCTCGGGGATGTAGATCCCGTACGACGTCGCGTACAGGCGAGCCTTCACGACGCCGTCGGGGACGTCCGCGGTGCCGGCGATCAGGGGAGCGGGCGACCCGTGCGGGTTGTTGCGAGGGCTGACGAACCGGGCGGTCCAGTCGTCCGGCGAGAGCAGCCCGGCCTCCACCGACGCGGGCTCGCTCCACTCGCTCCAGTCGTCGTTGCCGCGGACGCGGACCCGTACCTGCGCGGACTCACGTGACGTGAGCGCCGCACCTGGCCAGGGCACCAGGACCTGGTCGGGGGACTGGACGGTGAAGACTTCTGTGGTTCCGGTGGTGATCTCGACCTCGTACGCCGTCTGCGCGTAGCCAGGGTCCGCGGCCGGGACCTGCCAGGAGATCCGCGGGCTCGGGGTGCCCAGGCCCACTACGGGCGCAGGCTGATGCTCGAAGCGGAGGGCGGTGGGTGCGGCGAGTTGCGACATGAGACTCCAACCAGGGCGCTGATCAGGACGGTCTGTGAAACGATTCATTGGGTGCTCTGACGAAACGCTCGATCTTTGGCTGATGGACCGGCGAGGACGTTTCGCCTGTTCCCCGATCCTGCGACCGGCAGTCGCAGGCTGCTAGCCCGATGTGCACTCGATCTAGCACGATCTGCACCTTGGCTCGTATGGTGAAGCGGTGCCAGAGGACAGTTCGGAGATGGCCGCCGAGCCGGTGAGAACCCGCGGGACCGTGCTGCACTTCGTCGAAGGGACGGTCGTGCACGCGGGTCCGCACCTGCACGAAAAGGCCCACCCGCTGCACACGCACAGTTTCTTCGAGCTGCTGCTCGTCACAGGCGGTGAAGGCGTCCACCACAGCCTCGCGGGACGCCAGCGACTGCAGGCCGGTGACGCGATCCTGCTGCGTCCGGGGGTCTGGCACGAGTACGTCGACTGCGACGGGCTCGAGGTCTACAACTGCTGTTTCTCCGCGGACCTGGTGCGGCGCGAGCTCGCCTGGGCACGTGAGGATCCCTTGCTGGGCTACCTGTTGTGGACCGGTCCTTTCTCGGCCCAGCGCCGCGGCATGATCGCCACCCATCTCGATCCGGCGACCGTGCAGGAGGCGGTCGGCCACCTCGACGGATTGCGCCGGCTACGGAACCAGCCGCTGAGCCGGCACCGCGGCGAGATCATCGGCTGGTTGTCGCTGTACCTCAGTTGCGTCGCGCGAACCGTCGCGAAAACCGACGACCGCGGCGAGTACACCCACCCGGCCGTCGTCGACGCGATGCGGATGATGGAGGCCGACCCTGCGCGGCACTGGACGCTGACCGATCTCGCGGGGGAGTTGCACCTCGCTCCCGGGTATCTGGTCCGCCTGTTCAAGTCGGTCACCGGGCTGCCGCCGATGGCGTACCTGTCGCGGCACCGCGTCGAACTGGCGGCCGACCGGCTGCTGCACACCGACCTGCCGATCAACCGGATCGGGGAGTCGGTCGGCTGGCCCGATCAGAACTACTTCGCCCGCCGGTTCAAGTCCCACTACGGCCTGTCCGCGTCGGTCTATCGGCAACGTTTCAATGGGATCAGGCTCAGCCCGTCCGCCCATTGATCAGCAGCTCCAGGCCGTCCAGGATCCGCGCCAGGCCGAACTCCAGCCCCTGGTTCTCGCTGCCTGCCGACGTACGCATCGCGCTGGTCAGGTGCGGGAACCGGTCGGCCTCCGTGGAGAGGATCTCGGCGAGTGACTGCTGCATGTCCTCCTCGGTCAGTCCGGTCGTGTGCCCGGGGAAGGTCGTGGACTGCTGCGCGATGTTCCGGACGTGACTCGTGATGACCAGGATCGAGTCGAGTTGCTCGCCGCCGCTCAGCCCGCTGCCTGTCAGGGCCGCGACGCCGCGCTCGATCCAGGTGAGCTCGTTCGGGCCGAGCAGGCGGCGGCCGATGGTGGACTGCAGCAGCCACGGGTGCCGCGTGAATCCGTCGTACAGATCGATCGCCCAGGTGCGGAGCGCCTCGCGCCACGGTAGGTCGGGACGGTCCGGTGGGTCGCCCATCGCCAGGTCGCTCATCACCGCGACCAGCTCGGTCTTGCCGGGGACGTACCGGTAGAGCGCCATCTTCGTGACCGGGAGCTCGCCGGCAACGCGTTGCATCGAGACCGCGTCGAGGCCCTCGGCGTCCGCGATCGCGATCGCGACCTCGGCGATGGCGGTCAGCGTGATCGCCGGCTTCGGGCCGCGGGTCCGGGCCGGTTCCTTGCCCCAGAGCAGTTCGGTCATCGCTTTTCCTTCGGTATCGACTTGAACTGTGTCTACCATACACATTACTGTGTCCGGCAGACACAGTTACTCGATGGAGGCGATGATGAAGGTTCTGGTTTCGGGTGCGAGCGTGGCGGGCCCGTCGGTGGCGCTCTGGCTGGGCCGTGCGGGACACGACGTGACAGTGGTCGAGATCGCGCCCGCGCTGCGGCAGGGCGGGTACGCGGTGGACTTCCGCGGTGAGGTGTTCAAGACCGTTCTGGAGCGCATGGGCGTGCTCGAGGAGCTGCGGTCGCTGCAGACCGGCGGGAACGCGATGCGGTTCGTCGACGAGTCGGGCCGGAAGCTGATGCGGCTGCCCGCCGAGTTCGCCGGCGGGGAGCTGGAGGTACTGCGGGCAGACCTGTCGCGGGTGTTGTACGAGCACAGCCGCGAGCAGGCGACGTACCGGTTCGGCGACTCGATCGCGAGCCTGCAGGAGCACGCGGACGGCGTGGACGTGCGGTTCGAGAGCGGTATCGAGGAGACGTACGACCTGGTGATCGGCGCGGACGGGATGCATTCCGTCGTACGGCGGCTGGCGTGGCCGGCGGAGCAGGTCGTCGAGCGGCACCTCGACTACTACGTGGGCGGCTGGGAGGTGCCGAACACGCTGGGGATCTCCGGCGACACGCTGATGTACAACGTGCCCGGGAAGCTCGCGAGTGTCGGCGCGGACCGTCGCGATCCGGCGCTGGCGGGGACGCTGTTCGTGTTCAAGTCGCCGAAGCTGGAGTACAACCGGCGGGACCTTGACGAGCAGAAGGCGATCCTGCAGGAGCAGTTCAGCGGCCTCGGGTGGCACGTGCCCGAGCTGCTCGCAGCGTTGCCAGCGGCAACGGAGCTGTACTTCGACTCGATCAGCCGGGTGCGCGTGGACCGCTGGTCGACCGACCGGATCGTGCTGCTCGGCGACGCGGGGTACGGCGCGACGTTCGGCGCGCTCGGCACCGGTACGGCGGTGGTCGGCGCCTACATACTGGCGGGGGAGTTGGCGCAGGGCGACCTGCCGGACCGCGTTCGACCGCTACGAGGCGCGGCTGCGGAAGTCCACGTCGAAGACCCAGGACGGCAGCCGCTCGGGCCAGTTCATGGCGCCGGCGACCCGGTTCGGGATCGCGGCGCGGAACAAGATCCTCGACCGGCCGTTCTTCCTGAACCAGATGCTCAAGATGGCCCAGAACATGAGCGAACTCGTCGAGCTGCCGCCGTACTCAGTGCAGCAGGGGCAGTTTGTGCAGGAATGACTCCCACGAGTCGGGCAGCCAGCCCGGCACGCCGAGGACGGCCATGTAGAGCCAGATCGCGACGAGCACGCAGAGGAACAGCGCGAGTGTCCCGAGCGCCTTCAGCCAGGCGGGCTGCTTGCCGGTCCAGGCGGTGAGTGCCTTCACCCAGTCCTTGACCCGGTACAGCAGCCGCTGGGCCCACTCGAACTCGCTCGCGAGCACGGCGAGACCCGCGATGAACAACGGGATCCCGCCCGGTCCCGGCAACCATCCGGTCAACGGCGCGGCGATGATCAGCAGTCCGCCGAGAACACCCACGCCGATCCGGTAGAACATCAACTTCTTCGGATTCTCGCGAATCCGCCTCCGCCATTCCCACCGGTCGTCCGCTGCATCGAGCGTGATGTTGTGATCGGTGCGGTCGGGACTCTGTTTCTCGGCCACGGCCCCAGCCTACCGGGCGGCTAGGCAGCAGCCGGGTTGCCGAACTCCCAATGCCACGGCTCTTCCCGGTTACCGCCCTGATCGGCCCAGGCCGGGTGCAGCCAGCCGTACGCCGACGCGTGCGACTTCATCCACTGGTACTGGGTGGTGTTGTACTTGTCGACGCCCCCGCAGAGGTCGACCGCGACGCCCCAGCCGTGGTTGGACGTGCCCGGCAGCGCGGCCAGGGAGGGCTTGCGCTGGTAGAGGCTGACCTGGGACGCGTACGAACGGTAGGAGTCGGTGATGCACAGTGATCTTGCCGAACTGCGCTCGGTAGGCACCGGCGAGCTTGAGGTACGCCGCGGCGGCGTCGCACCTGAGGCTGTGACCGGACCCGATCGCGCACAGCTTGCCGGACGGAATCATGCCGTTGCTGAAGCCGCCCCACCCGGTGCTGGCGGACCCGGTCGCGAGGAACGGCATCGGGTTGACCGGGTCGCCGCCGAGCCGGACCTCGAAGTGCAGATGCGGCCCGGTCGAGTTGCCTTCGGTGCCGACGGCACCGATCTGCTGTCCGGCCGTCACCTGCTGCCCGTCGGCGACGTCGACCCGGCTCAGGTGGGCGTAGAGCGTTTCCAGCCCGTTGCCGTGGTCGATCCGCACCAGGTTGCCCGCCCAGGCGGGGTGCTCGACGCGTACGACGCCGGAGGTCACCGCGCGTACCGTCGTACCGACTGCGGCCGGGAAGTCCTGGCCGGTGTGGGATCCGGTCGACCACATGCGATCCCGACTGACCGAACGGCGTACCGATCTCGTAGGTGCCGTCCGGCAGCGGCCAGGTCCAGGAGCCCGAGCCGACGTCGTACGACGTGGCGGTGTTGCCGCACCGGAACGCGTACGCCTCGGACGTCGCCACCGGCGCGATCTGGGGCTTGGCCGGGGCGCCGAGGGTCGGGCGGAGTGCGGCGTACAGGTTGTCGGGGACCGTCGTGACGACGACCGAGCCCTTCGACTCGTCGGCCGCGATCATCTCGCCGTTGTCGAGCGCGATGCCGATGTGGACGAGACCGACGGACTTGCTGCCCATGACGAGCAGGTCGCCGGGCTGGATCTGTGCGTTCGGGACGGCCCGGTAGCCGGGGTAGACCTTGCCGACCAGGTTCGGCAGGGTCGTGTACGGCTGCCAGGCGACGCGGGCCGCTCCGAGGCAGCCGTACGTGTCCGGGCCGGTCGCGGCAACGCCGTACGGCTTCCCGACCAGGCTGAAGGCTCGATTGACCGCCCGGATCGTCTCGGCCGACATCACACGCACCGTCCGCCCGGCGACGGACACCGACGCGACACCGGGGACAGCTGCACCGCGACGGGTCAGCGGTGCCAGCCCGGTCGGCAGCGTGCTCGGATTCTTGAGTACGGCGGCGGCCGGGGGAGTGACCTTCGTGGCCGCGAACTCGGTCAGGTACGCCTGCCAGCGCGCGAGCGCCTGCTGGTTGCGCGCCACCTGGAGCTGCTTCGAGAGCGCGGAGGCGACATCGAGATCGGCGGTCTGGTCGGCCATCGCCGCGGAGGCGCTGGCGGCCTTGTGCTGCACCTGATTGCTGAGTTCCTGAGCCTTGGCGGCGGCCTCGTTCGCGGCGGCGCGCTTGGTGGTCGCGTCCGCCTTGAGCCGATTGGACTGGGCCTCGGCCGCCATGGCCTTGTTGTACTGCGACACCTGGGTGCTGCCGAGCTGGGTGATCGCGGTCTGCCGGTCGGCGATCTCCTGGAGGTTCTCGGCGATCGGGGCGAGCGACCAGAGCATCGACTCGGTGCCCATCACGGTCGGGATGCCCAGCTGGTACGCCTGCGCGGTGATCACGCCGAGCCGGCGACGCTCCTCGTCGGACATGCCCTTGGAGGCCGTCGCACTGGCCTCGGCCTTCTTCGCGGCCGCCTCGGCGGCCTGCGCCTCCTTCAGCGCCTTCGTGTAGGCGATGGTCGCCTTGGCGAAGTCGGCCTGGACGGCGGCGGCTTCGGCCTGGAGCTGCTCGAGGGAGCGGTTGACGTCAGTGACGGAGGCAGGCGGCGGCTGAGTGGTCGAGGGCGTGGGATTGTCGGCGTACGCCGGTACGGCGACCGCCGCCAGCAATGTGCCGAGTGCCGCGAGCCGCAGCCCACGGCGCCTGCCCAGATCCATCCGTCCCCCATGGAATGTGCCTCACGCGCCTGGCCAGAGTAGGCGGCGTACGGTCCGCGCGGAACCCCGATGCACACACGGTGACCAATACCGTGACCATGAGGCGGGCCACAGTTGCCGCCTCGGCGTCGGATCGGCTGGTGAGACCTATTAAAGTTCACTGCATGGCCTCGCACTTTGACGTTGTTGTCCTCGGCGCCGGTCCCGGCGGGTACGTCGCGGCGATCCGCGCCGCCCAGCTCGGGCTCAAGACCGCCATCATCGAGAAGAAGTACTGGGGCGGTGTCTGCCTGAACGTGGGCTGTATCCCGTCCAAGGCGCTGCTGCGGAACGCCGAGCTGTCGCACATCTTCCGGACGGAGGCGAAGACCTTCGGCATCAGCGGCGAGGTGACCTTCGACTTCCCGACCGCGGTGCAGCGCAGCCGGAAGGTCGCGGACGGCCGGGTCAAGGGCGTCCACTTCCTGATGAAGAAGAACAACATCACCGAGTTCGACGGCTGGGGCTCGTTCACCGACGCCAACACCCTCGACGTGACGCTGAACGACGGCTCGTCGGAGACCGTCACGTTCGGCTCGTGCATCGTGGCGACCGGTGCGACCACCAAGCTGCTGCCGGGCACGCAGCTCAGCGAGCGCGTGGTGACGTACGAGGAGCAGATCCTCACCGAGGACCTCCCCGGCTCGATCGTGATTGCCGGCGCGGGTGCGATCGGCGTCGAGTTCGCGTACGTGCTGGCGAACTACGGCGTAAAGGTGACGATCGTCGAGTTCCTGGACCGGATGGTCCCGCTGGAGGACCCGGAGGTCTCGAAGGAGCTCGCGCGGGCGTACAAGAAGCTCGGCGTCGACGTCCTGACGTCCACCCGCGTCGACTCGATCGACGACTCCGGCGCCGCGGTGAAGGTGACCGTGACCGGCAAGGACGGCGTACAGAAGACGATCGAGGCCGACAAGGTCATGCAGGCGATCGGCTTCCAGCCGCGCGTCGACGGGTACGGCCTGGACAAGATCGGCGTACAGCTCACCGAGCGCGGCGCGATCAACGTCGACGGCCTCTGCCGGACGAATGTGCCGAACATCTTCGCGATCGGCGACGTGACCGCGAAGCTGATGCTCGCGCACGCGGCCGAGGCGATGGGCGTGATCGCGGCCGAGACGATCGCGGGGCACGAGACGATGGAGCTCGACTACGCGATGATCCCGCGGGCGACGTTCTGCCAGCCGCAGATCGCCAGCTTCGGGTACACCGAGGAAGAGGCCCGCAAGCTCGGCCACGACGTGAAGGTCGCCAAGTTCCCGTTCACCGCGAACGGCAAGGCCCACGGCCTCGGCGACCCGACCGGCTTCGTCAAGGTGATCAGCGACAGCAAGTACGGCGAACTTCTCGGCGCGCACCTGATCGGCCCCGAGGTCACCGAGCTCCTGCCCGAGCTGACCCTCGCCCAGAAGTGGGACCTCACCACCAAGGAACTGGCCCGCAACGTCCACGCCCACCCGACGCTGAGCGAGGCCCTCCAAGAAGCCTTCCACGGCCTCGAAGGCCACATGATCAACTTCTAGCCGATTGACCTCGGCTGACGGAATCTTCACCGGCTCCCGCCTCGGGCTGACGCGAGGAGAGGTCAGCCTGGCAACGAGCGATCCAGCCTGGCAGACGGCGTACGACCACCTGTCTGCCAGGCTCCACACCGCCCTGGGCGACCTAGCGGCGGACTGGAAGGAGGATTTCGTGCCGTTCTGGGTACAAAATCCTCCCCAAGCTCAGGCGACTGCGGTTGCTTCTAGTTCGACCAGTTGGCCGGGGATGGCTAGTCGGGTTACGCCAAGCATTGTGGTGGTCGGTTTGACGCCGGCGGCGGCCAGGCGTGCGGAAAGTACGCCGTAGTGGGGGAACAGCAGGTCGACGTCTGCGGTGTAGACGTTGAGGCGGACGAGGTTCGTGAGGGTCATGCCGGCCTCGGTGAGTACTGCCTCCAGGTTGTCCAGGCTCAGCGCCAGCTGTGCGGGCAGGTCCCCGTCGTGCTCGGGTTTGCCGTCGGCGTTCATCGCGGTCTGACCGGAGCAGTACAGGGTTCGGGTGTGTCCGGAGACCAATTCGCCCTGGTTGAAGCCCAGCTCCAGCGACCACGGGACCGGGTTGACTGCGGTTGCTGTCTCGATTCGTCATGCCGGCGAGCTTTCCAAGAAATCACGACACCCTTCGTCAGGTATTGTTTTCGGGTGCGCGCCGACCGGTTGGTCTCGCTGGTTCTGCTGCTGCGTCAACGCGGCCGGCTCACAGCGGACGTGCTCGCCGGCGAGTTGGAGGTGTCGACTCGCACCGTGCTGCGGGACATCGAGGCGTTGTCGGCGGCCGGTGTCCCGGTGTACGCCGAGCGCGGGCGGCATGGCGGCTTCGCATTGCTGCCTGGGTTCCGGACCGAGCTCACCGGGCTGAATCACGACGAGGCGCTGGCGTTGCTGACCGCCGGCTCGGGACGCGGCGAGCAGGTCTTCGGCCTCAGCTCCGCGCTCGCCTCCGCGATGCGCAAGGTCGTCGACGCTCTTCCCGAAACCCATCGAACCACCGCGAGCGAGGCAGCCCAGCGAATCCTCGTGGACCCTTCGACCGACCTGCTCTCACGTCGTCTCATCACGAAAGAGCTGCCCGACGCCACGATGCTCGAGGTACGGCGTGCGGTACTGGCCGGCCACAAACTCGCATCCTGTACGCCGCCACCCACCAGGAACCGCAGTGGCGCACGGTCGACCCGATCGGCCTGGTCACCGTCCGCGAGCGGGGCTACCTGCTGGCGAGACGAACCGGCGAGGACCGCACCTATCGACTCTCGCGAATGCAGGCCGCCGAAGAACTCCCCGAACCGGCGCGAACGCCCGAACCAGGTCGACCTGGACCGCATCTGGCGCGACCGCTCCGCCCAGTTCCTCTCCGACGCCCACCCTCACCGTCGCTGGTACGGGTAAACCCAGCACGCCGCGAAGATCTCCTCGAACGCCGCCGTAGCCGTCCGAGCCGAAGCCCCCGACCCCGACGGCTGGCTCCGCCTCGAACTGACCTTCCAAGACGCGTGGCACGCCGAGTGGGCCCTCTGGCAACTCGGCGCCAACGCCGAGGCCCTGGCGCCCCAATCCCTCCGAACCGCTCTGCACAGCCGAGCCACCGCTATGGCCGCCCGGTACGAACCGCTGATCGAAGACAATGCCGGCTACCGCCCTCGCGACGCGGAAACGCCTTATGGGTAAGGGATTGTGGCTCCTGCTCGATTTGAGCGAGACCTGTTAGTGATGTAAACTAGAACACATGTTCGACGAAGATCTGGAAGAGCTCGACACCGCGGACCTGCTGTCCGCGGCAGCTGAGTTCGGCCGGATCGAGAACCGGGCCGCCGTACGAGTACTGGAGGCGGCGCTGGCCTACGCCGATCGGCACGCGGAGCTGTATCGCGAGCCGCGGCCGGGCTCCGAACAGATCCATGTGTACGGCGGCGACGGCTGCCCCGGCGTCGCAGAATTCGCGCCGATCGAGTTCGGCGCGGTCATGCGCATGTCCTCGGGTGCAGCCGCGGGATTGATCGGCGAGGCCCTCGCGCTACGCCACCGGCTCCCCAGGACCTGGGCCGCAGTACTGGCCGGGGACGCCGTCGCGTGGCGAGCCCGCAAGATCGCCCACGCCTGCCTGTCCCTGTCGCAGGAAGCAGCCGCGATCGTCGACCGCCGGGTGGTCGGGATCGTCGACACTGTGACGCTGGGTGCGTTGAAGAAGATCGTCACCGCGGCCCTGTGGGAGGCCGACCCCGAGGCCGCAAAAGCCCAAGCAGAAGCAGCCGCACGCACCCGAGGCGTGTTCGTGGCTCCCTCGGATGACCAGGGCACGAAACGGATCTGGGTCCGGGCCGCGGCCGGTGACGTGATCCGCTTCGACGCCACCATCGACGACCTGGCCCGTGCGTTGAAGATCCTGGGCGACCCCGACGACCTGGACCAGCGCCGCGCGAAAGCGATCGGCTGGATCTCCGACCCCGCAGCAGCCCACCAACTCCTCGAGGTGGCCCGCTACCTCGCCCGAACCCAGCCCACCCCCACCGAGCCGACCGATACCCAGTCGACTTCCACTGCGCCGCCTTCTGCCGCGCCGCCTTCTGCCGAGCCGACCTGCGCTGGGCCGACCTGCGCTGGGCCGACCTGCGCTGGGCCGACCTCCGCTGGGCCGACCTCCGCTGGGCCGACCTCTGCCGAGCCGAGCGACACCCAGCCGACCGGCACCGAGCCGACCGGCACCCAGGGCGCTGGCGTCGGACCTGGCCATGCTGCCGCGGCGGGTGGACCTGCGGATGTGGGCGCGTCTGAGGAGTCCGAGGTCAGTCCGCCGGCTCCGGGGCGAGGCAAGCCAGCGGAGAACGCAGTTGACGACCCGACGAACGACGGGCCTCGTGCGTGGACCGAGCCCACACCCGACTGCGATGACCCCGCGAGCGGCTGGGTCATCCCGGATGATAGGGCCGGCGTGGACGACTGGCCCAACCTGGACGACCGGGCCAACCTGGACGACCGGGCCGGCGCGGACGACCGGGCCGGTGCGGACGACTGGGCCGGCGCGGAGGACCGGTCCGGCGCGGAGGACCAGTCCGGCGCGGAGGGACGCGTGGACGGGGAGCGGGATGTGGCGGGCGGCGTGCTGTCCGAGGGCGGTGGGGGAGACGGAGACGCGTTTACGCGGCGGATGCTTGCGGGTGAGCTGGCTGCGCGGTTGGCCGCGATCAAGCAGGAGGCGTATCGGAACGGGCTCGGGGCTGGGAGCGGGCGGCGGCGGCACACGCTGTATGTGCATCTGACGGATCGGACGCTTGCTACCGGCAACGGGGTGGTGCGGTTTCAGGAGCTTGGGCCGTTGCTCGCCGGCCAGTTGGCTGAGCTGCTCGGTCATGACCAGATCATCGTCGAAGCCGGTGATTGATCTTCAGGATGAGGTCAACGTTCACAGCTATGAAATTCCGGATCGGAATCCGGTAACGGTTCGGCAGCGTACCCGTGGACATGTTCCCGTCCAGCGGGGCCGAGGCCACTGTGCGGATGGAGCAAGACCACATCACGCCGTACGAACGCGCTGGTCCACTCGGAGTACCTACCACCGACAACCTCATACCGCTGGGCATCCACCACCGCGCGCGACCTTCGGTGGCTGGCGGAGCCGACGTCTGCCCTCCGGGGCTGTCGCATGCATCAGTCCCCATGGATTCCGGTTCGTCGTCGACCACGTCGGCACCCATCCAGTCCCGCGCGCCTCCATCGCGACCGAGTTCGACGCGGCAGCGGGCATGTGATGAGTTTCTGCAAGGCATGCGGTCACGCATCGGGTCGACGGCAGTCTTAGTGGTTGGCTTCGGAGGTCCTTCAGGGGTCGACCTCTGGGACCGGTGGGGGTTCGCGGCCGGGCGTCGAAGGCAGTTGGGATGGAGCCCGACCAGGCGAGACAGACCAGATCCGAGCCGCTGAGCCATGGCGGTCGGCCGAGGGATCGTGCTTGCCGACCTTGATGTCGATCTTCACGTACAGTGCGGCCAATTGGGTCTTCGGGTCGGCGTTCCGCAAACTGGTCCCGGATGCCCTGCCCGTTCCACGGGGCGAATCGCCGGGCTAACCGTTGCGTGCGCGCCCCAGGGCAGTCCCCGGCATTTCAGAGAGGTTTGGTGTCCTGGTGGAGGTAGGCGTCGAGAGCTTCGACGCGTCGCGTGGTGCGCGTCTGGCCGCCACAGTGCCGTCTCCACATCGCTGGCGCTGCCGCAGTGATCGCGAACTGCGCGACCTAGTGGACGCGGCTGCGCCGATCGGTTCCGGCATCGGCGGGACCTCAGCTTTGCTGGAGGTCGATGGGACCCCGGTCTTCGTCAAGCGGTTGCCGCTGACCGATCTGGAACGGCAGCCGGAGAACCTCCGGTCCACGGCGAACCTCTTCGGGGTACCGACCTTTTGCCATTACGGCCTCGGCATCCTCGGCGGCCCAGGGTGCGGGGCCTGGCGGGAGCTGGCCGTGCACACCATGACGACGAACTGGGTGCTCGCACGAGGACCACGAGGGGTTTCCGCTGATGTACCACTGGCGGGTGCTGCCGCACCCCGGCCAGCCGCTTCCCGAGGAACTGGCCGACGTGGACGAAGCCGTCGCCTACTGGGGAGGCGGGCCGGAGGTACGCCGCCGGATCGAGGCGCTCCAGGACGTCCACGGCGAGCCTCACGCTGTTCCTGGAATACATCCCGCAGAACCTGCACGACTGGCTGGGTGTCCAGGTCAACGCCGGCGACGAGGCGGCCGAGCAGGCCTGCACCATGGTCGACGAAGGAACTGCAGGTCGGCATCTCGTTCATGAACGCCCGCGGGCTGCTGCACTTCGACGCCCACTTCCAGAACATCCTGACCGACGGCAAGCGTCTGTTCTTCACCGACTACGGCCTCGCGATCTCCTCCCGCTTCGAGCTGTCGCAGGAGGAGGCCGACTTCTTCGCCGAGCACCAGACCTACGACCGCTGCTACACCGTCAGCCACCTGGTGCAGCTGGCTGGTCACCGCCCTGTACGGGTACGAGCGAGATGAGCGCAACGCGTTCGTGCGCGCCTGCGCCCGAGGGGAGCCTCCGACGGGAATCCCGGCGCAGATCGCGGCGATCCTCACCCGCCACGCCCCGCTCGCCGCGGTGATGACGGACTACTACCGCGAGTTCCGTTTTGAGAGCAGGCAGACCCCGTATCCCCTGGAGGCGATCCGTCGGATCGGCGGATCGGTCAGCTCGCTCACCAGCTGATGAACCTGGGCGGCCGATCACTCAGAAGAGTCTTCTGGAGCTGACAACCTAGCGTTCGGGGATGCCGCTTAGGACAGGTTTGACGTCGACGATCGGGGTGCCGTCGAGGGCTTCCAGGTTGTTTACGTGGAGGCGGAGGTCGGCGACGGCCAGGACGGTGACTCGGTGGAGGCCTAGGGGGTTGGGGCGGTCGGGGGAGCGGGTGCTGAAGACGCCTGTTGGCGGGCGGGACGTGTCGCCTCGTGGGTGGACCGTCTGTACGGTGCGGTCGGCTTGATCGAACCAGGTGATCAGGATGAGTTCGTCGCCGGTCTTGATGTCGGCCAGGGCAGCGCGGACCGACTCGTCGAAGACCACCCACGCGTCGGGGGCGCCTTCGTCTCCCTGGCGGGGAGCGTCGGCACGGTCCCGCAGGCTGGACTCGACCCGTGCGATCGGGTGCAGGACCAAGGGATCCGTCATCGCGGGAACCGGTAGACGGTCTGGAAGGGTTCGCCGGGTACGTGGATGTGGAGGGCGAAGCCGGGTTCGGTGGTGAGGTCTACCAGGGTTCCGGTTGGGCTCTCGGGTTCGAAGGGGAGGGGGACTGACGAGCGGATGCCGGGGGCTACACAGAGGGGGATGCCGGCGAAGGTTGCTGTGATGGCGTTGTGGACGTGGCCGGCGAATAGCGCGGTGACCGGTTTGTCCTGGAGGACGGCGGCGAACGGTTCGCGGGTGCGGAGCATCCACTGGTCCATCGTCGGGTGGTGCAGGTTGAACGGCGGCTGGTGGAACGCGACGAACAACGGTCCGTCGAACGGTTCCCGCAGTACGCCGTCCAGCCAGGCCAGCGACTCCTCGGACAGCAGGCCGTGGTTCTCGCCGGGGACCGTCGTGTCGAGCAGGACGAAGCGGGCCTCCCCGACGTCGCGCACCTGGTGCACCGGATGCCCCGAGATGTCGATGAACGACGCGAGTCCGGCGCGGAACGGCGTACTCACATCGTGGTTCCCCGGCAAGACGAGCACGGGCACGTCCAGTCGAGCTCCTCGGCAAGTTCGGCGTACTCCTCCGACAGGCCGTGATCGGCGAGGTCGCCGGTGACCAGTACGACGTCGACCGGGCGGCGGAAGGCTCCTAGGTACGTCGTGATTCGCCGGAGCCGCGATCGCGCCTCCTCCGAGCCGTCGAGATGCGGGTCACTCAGATGCGCGATGACGTACATGTCAGCACACTAGGCCGGGTGCCGGAAGAGCGTTTGGAGCGGGGCGCCCGGCGTGTGGATGTGGAGTGCCAGGCCGGGGTGGGCGGTGGTGCTGTCGACGAGGCCGCCGCCGGGGGCCGGGGGCTCGAAGGGGAGTGGCGGGGTCGAGCGGACCCCGGGCGCGACCAGGAACGGCAGTCCGGCGAAGGTGGTTGCGAGGCCGTTGTGCACGTGCCCGGCGAGCAATGCGGTGATCGGTTTGCCGCGGAGAACGGCCTCGAGTTCCGGCCCGGAGCGGAGCAGCCACTGGTCGAGGACCGGGTGGTTCAGCTCGAACGGCGGGTGATGGAACGCCACGAACAACAGACCGTCGACAGGTTCCGCCAGTACGCCGTCGAGCCAGGCGAGCGACTCCGCCGACAGCAAGCCGTGGTCCTCGCCCGGGACGGAGGTGTCGAGCAGGACGAAGCGCGCGCCGCCGACGTCGTGCACCTGGTGCACCGGATGCCCCTCGCCGGCCGAGTCGACGAACGACGCCAGGCCGGCGCGCAACGGCGCACTGACATCGTGATTGCCCGGCAACACCAGCACGGGCACGTCCAGCTTCAGCTCTGCCGCGAGTTCGGCGTACTCGGACTCCAAGCCGTGATCCGCCAGGTCGCCGGTGACCAGGACGACGTCGACCGGCCGCCGGAACTCTCGCAGGTACGACGTGATTCGCCGGAGCCGCGATCGCGCCTCCTCCGAGCCGTCGAGGTGCGGGTCACTGAGGTGCGCGATGACGTACATGGGCAGCAGATTAGCCGCAGAACCCCGCCGGAAGATCAGCGCATGGAACCAGGCCGCCCCGCTCCAGCACCGGCCGCGCTTGCGTCGACCGTACGTAGTCGAGGAACGCCGCGGTCAGCGATTTCGGATCCGGTGACTTGTAGGTGTAGGCGTGCTCGACTTCCCAGAACTTGTACGAGCGATCGGCGATCTTCGAGGTGTCCGGTACGACGCCGTCGAGGGTCGCGGCGACGATCTCCGGGTACTTTCGGGCCGCGCCGAGTTCGGCGTACCCGATCGCGCCGTCGATGTCGTTCACCCGGGTGAGCAGTTCCTCCGTCGTGCCGACCTCGCAGCGGTGGTACTTCGCCGCAGTGGCGTCGTCGTCGCGACGGCAGTCGTCGGAGGTGATGCCGAGCTCCTGGATGCCGCCGAGCACCTTCTCCCGGAACACCCGCCGCGAGCCGGAGTTGGGTCCGACCCGGCTGACCATCCGGATCGGCAGGTCCTTGCCGCCGACCTGGTTCCAGTTCGTCGCCTTCCCGCTGTAGATGTCGCGCAACTGGGCCGCAGTCAGCGCGGTGACGCCGGCCGCCCGGTTGGCGACGACCGCGAACATGACGACGGCGACCGACTCGCCGCTGAGGTTGGGCGCGTCGGCTGCGGCGCCGTCCGACATGGCGATCACGTTGCTCGCCGCCTTCGCGTCCTTGGCGCCGAGCTCGACGAGATCCTGTACGCCGCTCAGACTGCCGTTCGCCGCGATCGTGATGTCCGCGCGGGTGCAATCGGTCGCGTAAGCGCTCCGCAGCTCGGTCATCGTCGGCTCCACCGCGGTTGACCCGATCACCCGCAGCTGACCGGACGCGCAGTTGTCCGGCGGCTGAACGACGTCGACCAGGAAGAAGGCGACGAGTGCGCCGACGAGTACCAGCGTCATCGCACCGAAGATCAAGGTACGTCGACCTGGTCCGCGCGGCCGGGGCTCGTGGTAGACGCCACCGTTCGCCCCGCCGGCGAGATAACCGGAGTGTGTGACGCCCTTGCCCCGCCCGGACAGCACCAGAAGGAACTTGAAGTGGTCGCCGTGGTTGATCGCGAGCTGGGCAGCACCAGCGTGTCCTGGTCGACGTAGCCGGCCGGGTTCATGTCCTTCTCGATCATCGCCCCGAGCTTCGGCGGGTGCGATTCGACCACCTTCAGCCGGACGATCTTCCGGTCCGGGAAGCTGAACTCGACCTTACCCTGCATGTCCCGCGCGTCGATGTCGGTGCCGGTGTTGTCGACCCGGAGCAGCACGATGCTCGGCTCCTGGACCGCGGTGCCCTGGTGCACGACCTCGATGTCGACCACTTCGCGGGCGCGGTTCTGCTGCGGGTGTACGCCGATCTGCGCGTCCACCTGGACCCGGTACACGAGGCGTTTGCGGCGCCAGAAGTACCGGTCGAGTAGCCACACGATCGACGTACCGATGAGTGATACGAGGGCGATGACCGTGCCGAGATCGATGGTGCCCAGCCCTGAGAAATCGAACAACACTGTCCTCACTTCTACGAGGTCAAGACGCTAGTCGCCGGGGGTGAACGCCTGCTTACGGTGCGGTGACGCGCCGGGTGGAGACTTGGCCGGTTCGGGCTGCTCTGGGAGATTGGGCGGCATGGCTGAACAGGTGGATGTCGTCGTGGTGGGGCTCGGGGTCGGCGGGGAGGAGACGGCTGGGAGGCTGGCGCAAGCGGGGCTGCGGGTGGTCGGGATCGAGTCCCGGCTGGTCGGCGGTGAATGCCCGTACTACGGGTGCATCCCGAGCAAGATGATGATCCGGGCCGCGAACCTGATCGCGGAGACCCGTCGCGTCGACGGCATCGCCGGTACGGCGACCGTGCAGCCGGACTGGGCTCCGGTCGCGAAACGGATCCGCGAGGAGGCGACCGACACCTGGAACGACAAGGTCGCGGTCGACCGGCTGGTGAATAAGGGCGCGACCGTCATCAAGGACGTCGCCACCGTCACCGGGCCGAACACTGTCCGCGCCGGCGACACCGAGTACGAGGCGGCGCGGGGGATCGTGATCGCGACCGGGACGATTCCGTCCATCCCGCCGATCGATGGCCTGGCCGGTACGCCGTACTGGACGAACCGCGAGGCGATCGAGGTCGAGACGCTGCCCGAGTCACTCGTGGTCCTCGGCGGTGGCGCGATCGGCATGGAGTTGGCGCAGGTGTTCGTGCGCTTCGGCGTTCAGGTCACCGTCGTCGAAGGTGCGCCTGAGGTGCTGTCGATGGAGGAGCCGGAGTCGGGCGTGCTGGCCCGCGAGGCGCTGGAGCGCGACGGCGTGACGTTCCGCGTGGGCGCGCACGCGCAGCAGGTCGGGTACGCCGATGGCTCGTTCACCGTCACGCTCGCGGACGGGAAGACGGCGAGCGGCGAGAAGTTGCTGGTGGCAACCGGTCGGCGGGTGGCGACCGCGGAGCTCGGCCTGGACAAGCTCGGTCTGGACCCGTCGGCGCGGCGGGTCGAGGTCGACGAGCACGTCCGCGCGGGCGACAAGGTCTGGGCGGTCGGCGATGTCACCGGGGTCGGCGCGTTCACCCACAACGCGATGTACCAGGCCGACATCGCGGTCCGCGACATCCTGCAGGAGACGGATGCGCCGACCGCGAGCTACCACGCGATGCCGCGGGTTACGTTCACCGACCCGGAGATCGGTGCGGTCGGGCTGACCGAGAAGCAGGCGCGGGACGCAGGGCTGAACGTGCGGACCGGGTCGACCCCGATCCCGGCCTCGACGCGCGGCTGGATCCACAAGGCCGGCAACGAGGGTTTCATCAAGGTCGTGATGGATGCGGACCGGGGCGTGCTGGTCGGCGCGACGAGCGCGGGCCCGACGGGTGGCGAGGTGCTCAGCGCGCTGGCGGTCGCGGTGCACGCCGCCGTACCGGTGAACACGCTGCGTCAGATGATCTACGCGTATCCGACATTCCATCGCGCGATCGGTGAGGCACTGAAGGAGTTGTGAGACTCCTTGTTGCGATTCGGTCGCAACAAGAACAAGAATGAGCGCGTGCATGTCCCTGACGGTTTCTTCAACGCGCCTACGTCCGTCGCCACCGGCCTGATCGCGGCCGGGGCGGTCGGCTTCAGCCTGCAGCGGGCGAATCGGGAGCTCCGCGAGACCGGTCCGGCGCTGGCCGGGCTGACGGCGGCGTTCGTGTTCGCGGTGCAGATGGTGAACTTCCCGGTCGGCGCGGGCACCAGCGGTCACCTGCTCGGAGGCGCGCTCGCGGCCGCGCTGGTCGGGCCATGGACCGCCGTACTGGTGATGTCGACGGTGCTCCTGGTGCAGGGGCTGTTGTTCGCGGACGGCGGGCTGACGGCGCTGGGTACGAACATCACCCTGATGGGCCTGATCACAGTGCTCGTCGGATATTTCCTGACCCGGGCGCTGCTGAAGGTGCTGCCGCGCCGGGTCGGCAGCGTCGTACCGGCGGCGACCGTCGGCGCGCTGGTGTCGGTGCCGGTCGCAGCCCTGGCGTTCACCGGGCTGTACTCGATCGGCGGCGCGGTCGACATCCCGCTCGGCAAACTCGCGACCGCGATGGTCGGCTGGCACGTCCTGGTCGGGATCGGCGAGGCGGTGATCACCGCGGCCGTGCTGAGTGCGGTCGTCGCGACCCGGCCGGACCTCGTGTACGCCGCTCGGCACCTGCAGCAGGACCTGGTCCTGGTCGATGCCGACGGCAACACTTCCACGGTCTCGCCGGACCGGCCGATCGCCGCGAAGCCGGCTGGGCGCTCGCTCGGTGTGGGCGTCGCGGTAACGCTGCTGGTTGCGGGCGGGCTGAGCCTGTTCGCGAGCGCGCATCCGGACGGGCTGGAGTTCGTCGGCGCCAAGCTCGGGTTCGAGGGTGCCGCGAAGAACTCGGCGGTCGCCGGCAGCCCGCTGGCCGACTACGGCGTACACGGGATCGGCAACGCTCAGGTGTCCGGCGCTCTGGCCGGGATCATCGGCGTACTGGTGACGATCGTCGTCGGTCTCGCGATCGCCAAGCTCGCCTCACTCCGGACCAACAAGGCGTCATGAGTGGGGACGGCCTGCTCGTCGCAGTGGACAGTCCGGTCCACCGCGTCCCGGCGCAGGTGAAGCTCGTCGCGCTGTTCGTGTTCGTGCTCGCGGTCGTCTCCACACCGGCCGCGATCTTCTGGGCGTTCGGCCTGTACGCCGTGATGCTCGTCGCGGCCGTGGGCGTGGCGAAGTTGCCGGCGACCGTGGTGTCGCGACGGCTCGCGGTGGAGACGCCGTTCATCGTGTTCGCGTTGTTGCTGCCGTTCGTCGCGACCGGCCCGCAATTCGACGTACTCGGGCTGCATCTGTCCCAGTCGGGGGTCCTCGGCGCCTGGAACGTGCTGGCGAAGGGCACGCTCGGCGTGATCGCGGCGATCCTGCTGTCCGCGACGACCGCGCCGCGCGACCTGCTCGCCGGGCTCGAGCGGCTGCGACTGCCTTCGACCCTGGTGGCGATCCTGTCGTTCATGGTCCGGTACCTGAGCGTCGTGTCGGACGACCTGCACCGGATGCGGGTCGCTCGGGAATCCCGCGGGTACACCGGCGGCCGCGTCGGTCATCTGAAGGCCGTCGCCGGGGGAGTGGGCGCCCTGTTCGTGCGGAGCTTCGAGCGGGGCGAGCGCGTCCATCTGGCGATGCGCTCGCGCGGTTACACCGGACGAATGCCGCTGCTCAGTGTGTCGGGCGCGACCCGGGCGCAGTGGCTCGAGGGTCTCGCGATTTCCCTGACTGCGGTGGCGATCGCGGTCGCGGCTAGGGTGGTGAGCTTGTGAGCGGTCCTGCGATTCAGGTCGAGCGGCTGGTGTTCGCCTATCCCGACGGGCGGCAGGCGCTGTTCGGCGTCGACTTCACCGTGGAGCGCGGCGAGCGGGTCGCGCTGCTCGGTCCGAACGGTGCCGGCAAGACCACGCTCGTGCTGCATCTCAACGGCATCCTCGGGTCGGTCGCCGGTGGGACCGGGAGCGGCCGCATCCAGATCGGCGGCACCGGCCTGCACCGGGAGCACCTGGCCGAGATCCGGCGCAAGGTCGGTCTGGTCTTCCAGGACCCGGACGACCAGCTGTTCATGCCGACGGTCCGCGACGACGTGGCCTTCGGTCCCGCCAACCTGGGTCTGCGCGGCTCGGAGCTCGACGACCGTGTTCACGAGGCGCTCGTCCAGGTCGGCATGCAGGACCAGGCCGACCTTGCCCCGCACCACCTGTCGTTCGGTCAGCGCCGCCGGGTCGCCGTCGCCACGGTCCTCGCGATGCGTCCCGAAGTACTGGTCCTCGACGAGCCGTCGAGCAACCTTGATCCCGCGGCCCGCCGCGAGCTCGCCGACATCCTCGCTGGGCTCGACGTCACGCTGCTGATGATCACCCACGACCTGCCGTACGCGCTGCAGCTGTGCGAGCGGAGCCTGCTGATGGACAGCGGCCGGATCGTGGCCGACGGCAAGACCCGTGACCTGCTCGGCGACGCCGACCTGATGACCGCGCATCGTCTCGAGCTGCCGTACGGTTTCGACCCCCTGTCCGTCCCCGGTCCGGAGCGTTCATGAAGATCACCGCGGTCACCGTCGAGGTCACCTCGGAGGCCAAGGCCCATCCCGTCCGCGACGCGATCCAGCTGCTCGATCGCAACGGCGTGACCAGGGTCCGGATCGACACCGACGAAGGCATCAGCGGCGTGAGTACGACGTACTTCGGTCGCGTCGAGAGCTCACCGGCCGTGCTGGCGAAGATCGTGACCGACCAGCTGGGGCCGGCGATCATCGGCGAGGATCCGGCCGTCATCCGCGGGATCCGGGCGCAGTTGCAGACGCTCACCGACTACCAGGGGACGGCAGGACTGTCGTCGTACGGGATCTCGGCGATCGACCAGGCGCTGTGGGATCTCCTCGGCAAGTCGCTCGACGTGCCGGTGTGGAAGCTGCTCGGTGCGCAGCGGACCGCGATCCCGTCGTACGCGATGGTCGGCTGGCTCGAGCTCGACGTCGCCGGTCTGGAACGCGTGTCTGCGCAGGCGATGGAGCAGGGCTTCCGGGGCGTGAAGATGAAGGTCGGCGGCGGGCCGCTGACCGAGGACGTGCAGCGCATCAAGGCGGTCCGCAACGTGATCGGGCCGGATGCGCCGTTGATGGTCGACGCCAATCAGGCCTTCGGGTACGCCGAGGCGCTGCGGCGCGGACGCGTGTACGAGGACCTGGACTGCCGGTGGTTCGAAGAGCCGCTGCCGGCGGGGGACACCGACGGTCATGTCCGGCTGGCCGACAAGCTGGACATCCCGATCGCGACGGGCGAGAACCGCTACGGGCAGGCCGCGTTCCGGGACCTGATCGCGCGCGGCGGCGTCGGCGTCGTACAGCCTGATCTGCGGCGGGCCGGTGGGCTGACGGACTGCCTCGAGATCGGGCTGATGGCGGCCGGGTTCGGCGTACCGTACGCGTCGCACGGCGGTGGCGCGCACATTCATGTGCTGGCGGCCCTGCCGAACACGATCTACGTCGAGAGCGGGCTGCTGCCGGCGGGTGTGCAGCTGGTGGACGGTTGTTATCCGTTGCCGACAGGACCGGGTTTGTCGTCCTGGGACGGCTAGTTGGTGACAGTCACCTGGAATCAACGGTGAATTTGTTACCAAGACCTTGTGTGTTACTGGCGGGTCGGGGGAAGGTGACGTTGAGTACTTCAGTCGCTACTTCCCGCTCAGGCAAAGGCGGTCCGCCCCCATGAAGTCATTCGCCAGTTTGCTTTCCGCTGCGGCTCTCGGCGCCGCAATGCTCCTCAGCCCGGGTGTCGCGCACGCCGCGGCACCGAACTACGTCGCACTCGGAGACTCGTACGCCTCCGGTGTCGGGACCCGCTCCTACATCGAGAGCAGTGGGTCCTGCCAGCGCTCCACGAAGGCGTACGCGTACATCGACGCCGGCCGGATCGGCGCGAACCTCACGTTCGTGGCCTGCTCCGGCGCCAGGGTCGCCGACGTCACCGCGAATCAGCTGTCGTCGGTGACGAGTTCCACCAACCTCGTCTCCGTCCAGGTCGGCGGCAACGACGCCGGGTTCTCGTCGGTGATCACCGAGTGCGCGAAGCCGTCCTGGCTCGCCGACTGCACCGGCGCGGTCGCGAATGCGCAGTCGATCATCAACAACACGCTGCCCGGCCGGCTGAACACCCTGTACTCGTCGATCCGCAGCCGGGCGTCCTCGGCGAAGGTCGTCGTGGTCGGGTACCCGCGCCTGTTCAACGGCACCGACTGCAACGCCGGCACGTTCTTCAGCCCGGACGAGATGACCAGGCTGAACGCGACCGCCGACCTGCTGAACTCGAAGGTCTCGGCGTCGGCGAGCGCGGCCGGTTTCACGTTCGTGAACCCGACGTCGACGTTCATCGGGCACTCGGTGTGCGGCAGCCCTGAGTGGATCAACGGCCTGTCCAACCCGGTCAGCGAGTCCTACCACCCGAACGTGACCGGCCAGGCGTCGTACGCCGATCTCGTCCAGCCTGCTCTCTGACGACGCTCCTCCCAGGTGCCGCCCCGGCTCGACCGGGGCGGCACCTGGGCATTTGGAGATGCGGACGGGCCCAGATCGTGGTGTCATGCTGAGGTGGCACGGAGGTCTGTGGACTGGTTACTGGCGGCCAGGATGCAGGCCAACGGCTTAGAGCGTCCGGTGAACGAGGCCGGCCCCGGAGGGGTGGCCGACGTCGTACGCCGGGCGGGGGGACTCCAGGCCCAGACCTGGCGAGGAGCGGCGTACGCCGTCCGCGCCCGATCGACCGCGACGACGTTCGCCGACGTCTCGACGGCGCAGGAAACCGGCCGCTCCGTGATCCGCGGCTGGTTCATGCGCGGCACCCTCCAACTCGTCGCGACCGAGGACGCCGGCCCGCTGCTCGGCCTGCTCGGCCCGAAACTGATCAAGGACACCGAACGCCGGTACGGCGAACTCGGCCTGACGGAACGCATTCGCACCGAGGCCGCCGACGTACTCGAAGACTGGTTGCTCGCCCACGGCCCGAGCAACCGCGCCGAACTGGCCGACATCTTGGTCCGCGCGGGACTGATCGCCGAGCCGAAGGGGCAGGCGGTCTACGCGCTCATCCGGTACGCCGGTCTTCTCGGACGCCTCTGCTACGGACCCGGCGAAACCTGGGTCGCCGTCCGCGACTGGCTGGGCAAGCCACTGGTCCTCGAAGGCGACCTCGAGGACCTGGCCCGCCGCTACCTGACCGCCTACGGGCCCGCCACGCCCCGCGACTTCGCCACCTGGTCGGGACTGCCGGTCCCACTCGCGCGCCGGGCCGTGGAGGCGGTGGCCACGACCTCCTTCGAGATCGAGTCCACCGAACTCCACGCCGTCGACGACCTGCCTGGCTGCCACGACGTACGCCTGGTGGGCGAGTTCGACACCTATCTACTCGGCTATCAGAACCGCCACTTCGACCTACCGACCTCGATCTTCCCGGGCGGTGGCATGCTGCGCCCCGCAATCGTGCGAGCCGGCCGCCCGATCGGCACCTGGCAGCACGCAACCCTCGCGGTCGACCTCTTCGAACCAGCGGACCTGACCCAGGAACTCACAGACCTCGCCCGCTTCTCAGGCGACTGACACGTACTCGCGGAGATGCTCGGCCGTGATGGTCGGGCTGCTCTCGACCAGGTCCGCGGGAGTTCCGGTGAAGACGACCTGACCGCCGTCGTGGCCGGCTCCCGGGCCGATGTCGATGAGCCAGTCGGCGTGCGCCATCACCGCCTGGTGGTGCTCGATGACGATGACCGTGTTGCCTTGGTCGACGAGGGTGTCGAGCATGCCGAGGAGCTTGTCGACGTCGGCGAGGTGCAGCCCGGTCGTCGGCTCGTCGAGGATGTAGATCGACCCGGTCCGGCCCATGTTGATCGCCAGCTTGAGCCGCTGACGTTCACCACCCGACAGCGTGGTCAGCGGCTGCCCGAGCCCGATGTACCCGAGCCCGACCGTCGCGAGCCGATCCAGGATCGTCCGCGCCGTACCGGTCCCGAAGAACTCGCGGGCCTCGGCCACCGTCATCCGCAGTACTTCGCTGATGTTCTTGCCGCGCAAGCGATACCCGAGCACCTCAGCCGTGAACCGCGCGCCGTTGCAGTCCTCGCACACCGACGCGACCTCGGCCATCATCGCGAGGTCCGTGTACACCAGCCCGATGCCCTTGCAGGTCGGACAGGCACCGACCGAGTTCGCGCTGAACAACCCGGGCTTCACCTTGTTCGCCTTGGCGAACGCCGCGCGGATCGGATCCAGCAGCCCTGTGTACGTCGCCGGATTGCTCCGCTTCGACCCGCGGATCGGTTCCTGACCCGCGATGATCACGCCGTCCCGCCCGGCCAGCGAGCCGTGGATCAGCGAACTCTTCCCGGATCCCGCGACCCCGGTCACCACCGTGAGTACGCCGAGCGGAACGTCCACACTCACGTCACGCAGATTGTGCAGCGTCGCGTGCTCGATCGAGATCTTCCCGGCCGGCCGCCGTACGTCGTCCCGCACGGTCACCCGGTGATCGAGGTACTGCCCGGTGAGCGTCCCGGACGTCTTCAAACCGTCCACGTCGCCGGCGAAGCAGAGCCGCCCGCCGGACATCCCCGCCCCCGGACCGAGGTCGACGACGTGATCGGCGATCCGGATCGTCTCCGGCTTGTGCTCGACGACCAGCACCGTGTTGCCCTTGTCCCGCAACTGCAGGAGCAGGTCGTTCATCTGCTGGATGTCGTGCGGATGGAGGCCGACCGTCGGCTCGTCGAACACGTAGGTGACGTCGCTCAGGCTGGACCCGAGATGACGCACCAGCTTCACCCGCTGCGCTTCACCGCCGGACAGCGTCGACGACTCGCGATCCAGGCTCAGGTACCCGAGGCCGATCGTCACGAAGGACTCGAGCAGTGTGCCGGAGCCCGTCCAGCATCGGCCCGACGCCCGAATGCTTGACCCCGGCAACGAACTGGGCGAGGTCGCTGATCTGCATCGCCGAACACTCACCGATCGTCCGCCCGTCCACGGTCACGCTCCGGGCCGCGGCATTGAGCCGTACGCCGTGGCACTCCGGGCACGTCTCCTGCCGGATCGCGCGTTCGGCGAACGCCCGCGCCTGGCTCTGCATCGACTGCGGATCCTTGCTCAGGTACTGCCGCTTCAGCTTGCTGACGAGCCCTTCGAAGGTCAGGTTGCTCTTCCCGACCCGGATCTTCATCGGCTCCTGGTGCAGGAACTGCTGCCACGCCTCGGCCGGGTAGTCCTTCAGCGGCAGGTCCGGGTCGAACAGACCCGACTGGGCCATCAGCTGCCAGTGCCAAGTGTCGACCGAGTACCCGGGCGCCTTGATCGGCCCCTGGTTGAGGGTCTTCTCGCGATCCACGAGTTCGTCGAGGTTGAACTCGGTGGTCCGCCCGAGCCCCTCGCACACCGGGCACATGCCTTCGGCCCGGTTGAAGCTGAAGACCGAGGGCGGTCCGGCGTACGGCGTACCGGCGCGGCTGAACAGCACCCGCAGCATGGTGTGGGCGTCGGTCGCCGTACCGACGGTGGAGCGGGCGTTGGCGCCGATCCGTTCCTGATCGACGATGATCGCGGCGGACAGGTTCTGCAGCGCGTCCACGTCCGGCCGGCCGAGGCTCGGCATGAAGTTCTGCACGAACGCGGTGTAGGTCTCGTTGATGAGCCGCTGGGACTCGGCGGCGATGGTGTCGAAGACGAGTGAGGACTTGCCGGAACCGGAGACTCCGGTGAAGACGGTGAGCCGGCGTTTGGGGATGTCGAGCGAGACGCCGCTGAGGTTGTTCTCGCGGGCGCCGCGCACCTGGATGACGTCGTGGCTGTCAGCAGGAAGCATCCTTCAATGGTGTCATTGAACCGCCCATACGAACTTTGCCCAACTTCTCAACCAGCACGGTCGGAGAAAAGTTTCAACGCCGTCAGGAAGGTTTGCGGGCGACCCGGGCGACCTCGTCGAGGAGATCCTGGAGCTGGCCCGCGAGCTGGGTGCGGGCGGTGGGGGAGAGCGACGCGACCAGCTCGGACTCCCGCGTGAGCACCTGGTCGACCGTCCGTTCGACCAGGTCGTGGCCGGCCTCGGTGAGCGTGACGACGACCGCGCGACTCCCGTCGTCCGCGGATCGCCGCGTGACCAGTCCGCTTGCCTCGGCGCGGGCCACCCGCTGCGAGATCGCGCCGGCGGTGACGAGCGTACGGCGGGACAGCTCGCGCGTACCGAGCTCGTACGGCGTACCCGCGCGCCGCAGCACACTGAGCAGGTCGAGCGTCGCGGGATCCACGCCGGCGTCCGCGAGCACCCGGCGCCGGTCGTCGGCGAACAGCTTCGCCAGCCGCCACAGGGGAGTGACGATCTCGATCGAGTCGGTCGGCGTACCGGGGCGCTCGCGCTGCCAGGCACGCGCGATCTCGGCGGCGGGGTACGGGCTCGGGGCATCGAGCGGGTAGGAGTCGGACACGGGACCCATGGTACGTTTAGGTCTAAACATTTAGAGCTAAACGTGAGGAGGATTTCTGGATGAGGACGATCGTGGTGACCGGGGGAGCGACCGGCATCGGGCGGGCGACCGCGGAGCGGTTCCGTGCGGACGGTGACGAGGTGGTGATCACCGGGCGGCGTGCCGACGTACTGGAGAAGACCGCCGCGGACCTTGGAGCCAGGGGAGTGGTGTGTGACGCGACCGACCCGGCGCAGGTCGAGCGGCTGCTGGACGAGCTGCCCGAGCGGGTCGATGTCCTGGTCAACAATGCCGGCGGCAACACCGACTTCGGCCGGCCGGACGGCGATCTCGCGCAACTGAAGGCGAACTGGCTGGCGAACCTCGACGCCAACCTGCTCAGTGCGGTCCTCACGACAACCGCGCTCGCGCCCCGGTTGACCACTGCCGTCGTACATCTGGGCTCGATCGCAGGCGCCCGCGGAGCAGGTTCGTACGGCGCCTCGAAGGCCGCGCTGGCGATGTGGAACGTCGACGCCGCGACCGAGCTCGGGACTCGCGGGGTGACCTCCAATGTCGTTGCACCCGGCTTCACCGCGGAGACCGAGTTCTTCCAGGGCCGCCTGACCGACGAGCGCCGTCAGACCTTGCTCCAGGCAACGCTGACCAAACGCGAGGGCGAGGTCGACGACATCGCCGGCACCATCCACTTCCTGGCCTCGCCTGCCGGCCGCCACATCAGCGGTCAGGTCCTGCATGTGAACGGCGGAGCGCTCATTTCGCGCTGATGCGTGACAACGTGTGTCAGATGTGACAATGGGCGGCATGCGTCCCACCGTCAAAGATGTCGCCAAGCTCGCCGGGGTGTCGCCGAAGACGGTGTCGAACGTGATCAACGGCGTCGTCTTCGTGCGCCCCGACACCCGGGCCCGCGTCGAGAGCGCGCTCGCCGAGCTCGACTACGTGCCGAACATGAGCGCCCGCGGACTCCGCAACGGCCGCTCCGGCATGATCGCGCTGGCGCTGCCCGACCTGCTCCGGCCGTACTCCGCGGAGATCGTGCACCTGGTCGTCGAGCTCGCCCACGAGCGCGGCTGGGGTGTGCAGATCGAGCAGACCGCGGCCGAGCCCAAGCGCGAGTTCGAGCTGCTCTCGAAGGCCCGCGCGTACCTCGTCGACGGCCTGATCCTGAACCCGGTGAACCTCGACGACAGCGCGGTGATGACGGCCGGCCCGCTGCCGCCCCTCGTGCTGATCGGTGACGTCGACCAGGACGTCGTCAGCCAGGTCGCGATCGACAACGTGGCGGCCGCGCGAGACCTGACGAAACACCTGCTGGCACAGGGCTGCCGCCGAATCGCGGCCGTCGGCACGCCGGAGATCCCGCGCGGCTCCAGCGGCGCCGGAGTCCTCGGTGGCTCGGCCCACTCCCCGGGTACGGCGGCCTCGCGGCTGCGGACCAAGGGGTATCGCGAGGCGCTCGAGCAGGCCGGCGTACCGATCGATCCGAGCCTGGAGATCAGTCTCGACCGCTGGCGGCCCGAGGGTGCGGCGACCGTGGTGGGGAAGTACCTGGCCGAGCATGAGTTGCCGGACGCGTTCTTCTGCTTCACCGACACGCTGGCCTCCGGCACCTTGTCCGCACTGTGGAGCGCGGGCATCGACGTACCGAAGCAGACGCTGGTGGCCGGGTTCGACAACATCCTCGACAGCCAGTTCATGATCCCGCCGCTGACCACGATCGCCTTCGACCGGCGCGAGTTCGTCGCCGCGGCCCTCGACCTGCTGGCCGAGCGGATGGCGGACAAGGGAGCACCGCCACGCAGGGTGATGATTCCGCACCGCGTGGTCGAGCGCGCCAGTACCGCACGCTAACCGATACGTTTCCACAAAATCGCACATCGGGGTCTTGTGCGGCTCATTCTAACGATGTAATTTTCGGTCCGCCCCCTGAAGGAGACCGAATGAGTGAAGATTTCTCCCGGCGCAGCCTGCTCAAAGCAGCAGCCGCGCTGGCCGGTGGCGGGTTGCTCGTCGGCTGCGCGCCCGGTGCGTCGCGTTCGACGACCAACCTGAACTACTGGCACCTCTTGACCGGCGGTGACGGCACCGTGATGGCAGGCCTGGTGGACGCCGTCAACGCCGCGAACCTCGGCTTTCGCACGACCCAGACGGTGCTCGCCTGGGGTCCGCCGTATTACACGAAGCTCGCGATGGCCTCGGCCGGTGGCCGCGCTCCGGACGTGGCGATCATGCACGCGTCCCGGATCGCCGGCTACGCGCCGGGCGGCCTGCTCGAGCCGTGGGATCTCGACCTGCTCGAAGAGGCCGGCCTGCGCAAAGAGGACTTCCCGGCCCGTGTCTGGGAGAAGTGCCAGTACGACGGGAAGCTGTACGCGATCGCGCTCGACACGCACCCGTTCGTGCTCTACTACAACACCGATCACGCCGAGAAGGCCGGTGTCACGGAGGCTCTGCACTCGCTGAAGAGCCCGGAGGAGTTCACCGAGGTCGCGACCAAGCTGCAGAAGGTCACCGGGAAGCACGGCCTGTCGTACGGCTATCTCGGTGACGGCGCTCAGATGTGGCGTCTCTGGTACACGCTCTACAAGCAGACCGGCGCCGACATGAAGCTCGTGCCCGGCCAGCAGGCCGAGGTCGACAAGGACGCCGCGGTCAAGACGCTGACCTTCGTCCAGTCCTTGCTCAACGACACGATCGCCTCGCGCAGCGGCGACGGCGGTACGGCGACCAGCGAGTTCCTGCACGGCGAGAGCGGCATGTTCTTCGGAGGCGTCTGGGAGCTCCCGGTGCTGAAGGAAGCCAAGCTGCCCGTCGACGCGGTACCGATTCCGACCATGTTCGGGACGCAGGCGGCGTACGCGGACTCGCACACGTTCGTGCTGCCGCGGCAGTCGAAGGTGTCGCCGGAGCGCCGCAAGCACGTGTACACGATGGTGGCCGAGCTGCTGAAGCGGTCGGCGAAGTGGGCCGGCGGCGGCCACATCCCGGCGTACCAGCCGGTGGCGACGAGTGCGGAGTACCAGGCGCTGAAGCCGCAGTCGAACTACGCGGGGATCCCGGCGTACGTGAACTACGACCCGGACGTGTGGTTCAGCGGCGCCGGCAGCGACTTCCAGAACTACTTCGCCGAGAACGTGCAGAACGTGTTCCTCGGCAGTGGTGATCCAGCGGCCGGGTTCGACGGTTTCGTCGCCCGGCTGAACAAGCTGCTCGACCGTCCGCAGCCGGTGTGAGAGGAGAGGCACAGATGTCTACTGCTATCGACACTCCGCCTGTGACGACGGAGGAGGTCACCGCTCAGGGCAAGGCGCGGGCGAAGCGTGGCGAGACCCTCGCCGGGTGGGCCTTCGCGGCGCCCTTCGCCGTACTGTTCGTGCTCTTTCTCGTGGTGCCGGCGATCTATGGCCTGTACCTCAGCTTCACCGGCGAGACGCTGACCGGCGCGGGAAGCGAACTGGTCGGTTTCTCGAACTACGTGGACGCGTTGCGCGACCCGGACATGTGGAAGTCGCTCGGGAACACCGTGTGGTTCACGGCGCTCAGCACGATCCCGCTCATCGTCCTGTCGCTCGCACTGGCGCTGCTCGTGAACCTCGGCCTGCCGGGGCGCTGGTTGTGGCGGCTGTCGTTCTTCCTGCCGTACCTGCTCGCGTCGACCGTCGTCGTGATGTTCTGGAGCTGGATGTACAACCCGAAGCTCGGGTTGATCAACGGCGTACTGGCGAAGTTCGGAGCCGAGCCCGTCGCGTGGCTGCAGGATCCGAAGGTCGCGATGATCTCGGTCGTGATCACCACGCTGTGGTGGACGATCGGGTTCAACTTCCTGCTCTATCTCGCGGCGCTGCAGAACATCCCCGAGCAGCAGTTCGAGGCCGCGGCGCTCGACGGCGCGGGGAAGTGGCGGCAACTGTTCTCGATCGTGATCCCGCAGTTGACGCCGACCACCGCGCTGCTCGTGACGCTGCAGATCCTCGCGTCGCTGAAGGTGTTCGACCAGATCTACATGCTGACCAACGGCGGTCCGGCCGGGCAGACGCGGTCGATCGTGCAGTACATCTACGAGTCCGGTTTCACCGGCTACCGGTTCGGTTACTCGTCGGCCATCTCGTACCTGTTCTTCGCGCTCATCGTCCTGGTGTCGCTGGCGCAGTACAAGCTGATCAACCGCAGGAGCGCCTCATGAGCACCTACACCCTCAGCCGTGGGATCAAACAAACGCACAAGCCGGGCGAAAACCCCTGGAGTGTGTCCAGAATGGCTGCGTTGCTCGTACTTGCGGTCCTGGCCGTAACGTGGCTGGTGCCGTTCGCCTGGGCGGTGCTCACGTCTCTGAAGTCCGAGGCGGACGCCGGTGCGTCGCAGATCACCCTGAACCCGCCGGACGGGCTGAGCTTCGAGGCCTATCGCAAGGTGCTTTCCGCGGGCGACATCCCGTCCTGGGCATGGAACAGCCTGATCACGTCGGTGGCGATCACCTTCATCACGGTCGCCACGTCGGCGCTGGCCGGGTACGCGTTCTCGCGGGTGAACTTCAAGGGCAAGCGATTGTTGTACGCCGCGATCATCGCGGCGATCATCATCCCGCCGCAGCTGCTGATCGTCCCGTTGTTCCGGCAGATGCTCGCGTTCAACCTGGTCGACACGTACTGGGGCATCATCCTGCCGCAGGCGTTCGCGCCCGCGATGGTCCTGATTCTCAAGCGTTTCTTCGACCAGATCCCGGTGGAACTGGAGGACGCGGCACGGGTCGACGGCGCCGGACGGCTGCGGGTGTTCTGGTCCGTCGTCCTGCCGTTGTCGCGGCCGATCCTCGCCGCGGTGGCGATCTTCGTGTTCATCGGGGCGTGGAACAACTTCCTGTGGCCGTTCATCGTGACCACGGACGCGGAGCTGATGACGTTGCCGGTCGGCCTGCAGACGGTCAAAAGCGCTTACGGACTGCAGTATGCGCAGAACATGGCGTCCGCGATCCTGGCAGCGCTTCCGCTGGTCGTGGTGTTCCTGTTCTTCCAGCGCCAGATCATCAAAGGCATTGCTACCACTGGCTTCGGTGGTCAGTAATTTCGTGGACAACAGTTTCGGAACTCGGGATTCCGGTCACGATCTCTTGAAAACACCGTCACTCTCAGCAAGGGTATTCGGATCACTTCCGCGTCGTTTCCGGGTGCGGGAAGGACGGGGGAGTGTGCGGCCGTGCCGAAGAACATGAGGAGTTCGGGACGACCGCAACCGCCATCACTCGGGGAGAACAGCGATGAGAAGGGGGAAGTGTGTCAGCGATGAGTAGGCTCGCCGAGCAGTGTCGTGATGTGAGGAGTCACGGCAACGCGCGACTCGGGCGAGCTTCGATCCAACCGGCGGTGTGTACCGGCATCCACGAGGTGAGCTCGTCGATTCCGTCGGTGCGACCGCGACGCGTGGCGATGCTCAGACTGAGCAACGGAATGACGACCACGCTACGACTCGGCGACGGTGCCCAGGCGCCGGCGCCCGGCACTACTGTCTACGTCCAAGGTGGCCGGGGCATGGGTGATCAACCTGCCTCAGGTGGGGTCATCCTCGCTTCCAGCGAGCCAGTTCGGGCGTCGACGGTCTGAGTCAGTGACTCGCCGGTCTCAGGTGTCCAACGCCCAGCTGAGGCCGGCAAGTCCCTGGACAGCGCAGCTAGCTCTCCATCGGATCCGTGAACTCACGGATCTCGATGGGTGAGTACGGCGCCTCCGGCAGTCGCGCGGCGATCTCGATTGCGCGATCCAGGCTCGCGCAGTCGACGATGTAGTAGCCGGCCAGCACTTCCTTCGCCTCGGTGAACGGCCCGTCCGTCACGGTCGGTACGCCGTCCCGCACCCGGACCACCCGCGAGTTCGCGGTGGTCAGCGGTCTGTCGTCGACGTGCTCACCGCGCGCCTTCAGTTCGTCGATGAGCTTGCCGTGCTGTTCCATCACCTGGTCCATGCCCGTGGCGTGCAGCGTGTCCCAGGTTTCTTCGTTCCCGTAGATCAGCAGCATGTATTTCATCGCTTGCCTCCATTCACCCGGGTACGTCGGAGCCCCGGACATCTTCTCGACATCCGGGGCCCAGAGTAGTGACTACCAGGTGGCGCCGGCGGGAGCCCGCACCGTGGTGTTGAGGCGGTTGAACAGGTTGGTGAGGCCGATCATCAGGATGATCGCCGACAGTTCCTTCTCGTCGAAGTGGTCGGCGGCGGCGCTCCAGATCTCGTCGGTGACCGCGGTCGGGTTGTCGGCCAGCCGGGTCGCGGCCTCGGTCAGCTCGAGGGCGGCCCGCTCGGCGTCGGTGAACAGGTCGGAGTCCCGCCAGGCGGCGACCTGGTGCAGCCGCTCGTCGGTCTCACCGTTCTTCAGGGCCGACTTGACGCCGCCGAACACGCACGGCGAGCAGCCGTTGATCTGGCTGGCGCGCAGGTGCACGAGTTCGAGCGTGGTGCCGTCGGTGCCGGACTGCCCGATCGCCTTGTAGATGTTCTGGATGCCCTTCGTGGCGTCGGGCAGAACCATTGCGGGGTTGTTCATCCGTGCTTGCATGGGAGGTCTCCAAAAGCTGTGGTCTGTTGATTTCACTCCCTTGACGGATGCTGCGCCGCCGATGTGACAGCGAACCGCAGGTCTCTTTCCAGCCGGGTTTCCACCGGTACGGCGGGGTCGGAGTACTGACCTGTCAGGCAGATCGGGCCGCTGTACTTGAGCTGCCGCAGTGTCGCGAACACGGCCGGCCAGTCGGACAACCCGTCCTCGGCCTCGACGAAGTTCGTCTTCCAGCCGCCGTCCGCGCGGACGTAGTGGACGTTCTTCAGGTTCACGATGCCGAGCCGGTCCGCGCCGAGCTCGAGCGTCACCGCGGGATGGTCACCGGCGAGCGCGTCGTGCGCCGCGTCCCACACGAGCTTGAACCGGTCGGGCAGTCCGTCGAGCAGCTGCAGTACGCCGAGCGTCGACGACACGTACCGCCCGTGATGCGGTTGCACTCCGACCTGTACGTCGTACCGCTCGGTGAGTACGACGGCCTGCTCGAGCAGCTCGCGGTTGCGTCGTACGGAAGCGGCGTACCCGTCGGGGCCGAGGTCGGCCATGATGCGGATCATCGGCACGCCGGACTCCGCGCACGCCGCGAAGACCTGCTCGGACAGGTCACTCGCGACACTGATCGGTTCGATGCCCTCGGCCCGTAACTGGGCGGTGAACTTCGGCAGCTCGGCCTCGGCGGTCGCCGGTGTCACGTACGCCGTGTCGCGCACCGGGACCTCGGCGCCGGCGAATCCGAGCCCGGAGATCAGCCGGCCGAGCTCGTCACCGGGCAACCCGATCCAGGGTTTGGTGAAGACGGACCACAGATAGGTCATGTTCAGCGGCCTCCCAGCCCACTCATGGTGATACCTCGGACGAACCAGCGTTGCGTCAGGAAGAACAGGACAATCAGGGGCACGGTGGTGACGGTGGCCGCCATCAGGAGCAGGTTCCACTGGGTGCCGTTGGTGTCCTGGAACACCTGCAGACCGACCGATGCGGTCCGGGTGGCGTCGCTGTTGGAGATCACCAACGGCCAGAGCAGGTTGTTCCACTGCCCGATGAACTTGAAGACCGCCAGGGTCGCGATGGCCGGCACCGCGAGCGGCACGATCACGCGGACGAACGCCTGCCACCGGTTGGCGCCGTCCAGCCGGGCGGCCTCCTCGTAGTCGCGCGGGATGCCGAGGAAGAACTGCCGGAGCAGGAACACACCGATCGCGGTGAACGCGTGCGGCAGGATCATGCCGGGCCAGGTGTCGATCCCGTGCAGTTTCGCGACCAGCACGAACTGCGGGATCAGCGTCACCTGCGACGGGATCATCAAGGTCGCCAGGTAGATGCCGAACAGCCAGCTTCGGCCGGGGAAGCTCAGCCGCGCGAACGCGTACGCCGCGAGCGCCGCGGTGACCGTTTCGAGGAGCGTCGTACCGGCGGCGAAGTAGATCGTGTTCAGCAGGTACCTGCCGAGCGGGACGAGCTCGAACGCGCGGGTCAGGTTCTCGGGGTGCCAACTGCTCGGCCAGAACGACGGCTTCGCAGCCATCGACTCGCCGTCGGACTGGAACGCGACGAGCACCATCATGACGACCGGAACCAGGGTGATCGCCGTGACCAGGAAACAGGTGAAGACGACGAGTTTGCGCCGGATCTCAGTTGTCATAGTGCACCAGCCTCCGCTGGAACAGGAACTGACCTGCTGTGATGAGCACGATGAACGCGAACAGGACCAGCGACTGTGCGGCGGCGTACCCCTGGTCGTAGTTCTCGAAGCCGGTCCGGTAGATGTACATGACCAGCGTGGTGGTGCGGGTGCCAGGACCGCCGTTCGTCATGATCAGCGCCTGGTCGAAGACCTGGAACGATCCGATCACCGACGTGACGATCACGAAGAACAGCGCGGGGGACAGCATCGGCAGCGTGATGTGCCGGAAACTCTTCCACGGCGACGTACCGTCCACGCGACCCGCTTCGTACAGCTGCTGCGGGATCGCCTGGAGGCCGGCGAGGAAGACGACCATGCCGAAGCCGAAACTCTTCCAGACGCTCATCAGGATCAACGCGGGCATCGCCCAGCTGTCGGAGATGAGCCAGGCCGGACCGTTGATGCCGAACCATCCCAGCACGGCGTTCACCAGGCCGTCGTGCGGGATGTAGAGCCAGATCCAGACGAACGCGACCGCCACCGTGATGGTTGCGTACGGCAACAGCAGGAGGGACCGGAAGACGGCGATCCGCTTGACACCCTGGTGGAGCAGCAGCGCGAGCAGCAGGCTGACCAGGATCGTCAGCGGGACGCTCACCAGGGTGAAGTACGCCGTACTGCCGAGCGCCGACCAGAACGTCGGATCGGGGCCGAGGCGGGCGAAGTTGTGCAGGCCGGCCCAGGTGGGCGCGCTGAACAGGTTCCAGTTCAGCAGCGAGATGACGCCGGCGGCGACGACCGGTCCGGCGGTGAAGATCAGGAAGCCGATCAGGCTGGGCAGGATGAAGAGCCAGGCGGTGAGTGCTTCCCGGCTGCGCCAGCGCGGCGGCGGGGACTGCTTGGCCGGTGCCGGTGCGGTGGTGACGGGTGCGGTGTCTGCCGTGGAAATGGCCATCGCGCTCACCCCTTCCTGGCCGTGGCTTGGCGGACGGTGTCGAGATGCTGCCGCATCAGTACGTCGAGACGCGGCGTCAGGCCGTTGATGGCTTCCGGGACGCCGACCTGGCCGAGGAACGTGCGCGGGAGATCCTGACCGAGCAGCTGCTTGACCTGGTTCCAGTTCGTGGTGACGTCGAAGGCGTGTCCGCCGGCGATCTTGCCGGCCAGGATGTTCTGGACGATCCCGAGGTTGTCGGGCGGCGGCTGGAACGCACTCCCGGCGCTGAGCCGGGCCGGGTTGTTGCGGCCGGCCTTGGCGTAGATGTCGAGCGCGCCGGTGCTGGTGAGCGTCTTGAGCAGCTTCCACGCGAGGTCGAGCTCGGCGCCCTCGCGTACCCCCGATGGAATGGCGAAGCTGGATCCCGAGACGCGCGGCGTGCTTCCGTTCGAGCCGGCCGGGAACGGGATGATGTCCCAGTCGAACTTGGCCTTCCGGGCGTTGACTACCTGCCACGGGCCGTTCTGCATGAACGCGACGTTGCCCTGCAGGAAGTTGGACAGTGAGCTCTCGGTGACCAGGTTCTTGATCGGCGGCGTGACCTTGTCCTTCACGAACAGGTCGATGACGAACTGCAGCGCCTCCATCGCCTCGGGATCGCCGAGCGCGCTGCGGCTGGCGTCGGCGCTCATCACGTTCCCGCCGGCGCAGTAGATCCACGACACCAGGTCGTCGATGGCCGGCGCGCAGGTGAAGCCGTACTGCTCACCGGGTTTGGTGAGCTGCTTGGCGAGGTCGCGGAAGGTTGCCCAGGACATCGGTTCGGTCCGGGACGGGAGCGGGATGCCCTGCTTCTTGAGCAGGTCCTTGTTGTAGTACATGACGGTCGGCGCGACGTCGAAGCCGATCGCGTACGTCTTGTTGTTGAAGCCCGAGATCTTCCGGCTGGTGTCGTAGAAGTCGTCGAGCTTGAAGTCGGGATCCGCGGCGATCAGGTCGTCGAGCGGGCGGTGCGCGCCGCGGGCGGCGTACGTCGGGATCAGCGTGCCGTTGAGCGCGGTGACCAGGCTCGCCGTACCGCTGACGAGTTGCAGGTCGAGCTTGGTCGGGTACCCGCTCGACGGGGTCAGGGTGGCGACCGACTTCACGCCGAGCTGCTGCTCGACGTACTTGCCGAAGTCCTCCCAGACCTTCTTCTCGGCGGCGCTGCTCGACCACATCGCCCAGGTGGCAGCGCCGGCCGGTGGCCCCGATGAACAGCCGGCCGCGAACGCGACGCCGGCCAGACCGCCGAGCTGAAGCACGCTGCGGCGCGTCAGATTGGTACTCATGGTTCTCCTCACCGGTAGAGCAGGTCGATCGATTCGGCGCGGATGCGCTCCTCGTCGACCTCGACGCCCAATCCAGGGGCGGTGGGGACCGTTGCGACGGCCTTGGTGATGCTCAGCCCGTCCACGTACAGATCGGTCAGCAGCTCCGGCCCGTTGAGCTCGGCGGGCAGCGCGAGCTCGAGCTGACTGAACACGTGCAGTGCGGCGGCGAACGCGATTCCGCAGTCGGTCAGGCCGCTGGCGAGCAGTTCTACGCCACCCGCCAGCGCTGTCTGGGCGGTCTTGAGGGCGTTGCGCAGTCCACCCGACTTGCAGACCTTGACCACGACCAGGTCGGCGGCGTTCAGGCGGATCGCGCGGGCGAGGTCCTGCGCGGAGAAGCTGCCCTCGTCGATCGCGACCGGTAGGTCGATGAGCTCGCGCACACGCTGCATGGCGAGCGTGTCGGTGCTCGGGACGGGTTGCTCGACGCAGTGGATCGTGCGGATGTGCGCTGTCCGGTCGCGGAGTTGCTTGAGTGCGGCCGGGCGGTAGGACTGGTTGGCGTCCAGCCACAGTGGCTTGCCGTCGGCAACTTCCGCGACGGTCTCGATCGCGGCGGTGTCCGCGTCCAGGTCGCCGCCGATCTTGACCTTGTACGCCGCATAGTCCGACGACTGGAGAGCGTGTTCTCGGACCGTTTCCGGGTCGCCGACCCCGATCGCGGAGCAGAGCGGGATCTCGTCGTAGATCTTGCCGCCGAGCAGCGCGTGGACGGGGACGCCCGCGAGCTTGCCGGCCGCGTCGTGCATCGCGACGTCGACGGCGGCGCGGGCGAACGGGAAGCCGTTCGAGACTGCCGGGCTGAGGCGTTTGGCGGCGCGCTGGTGGAACAGCTCGACGTCGAACGGCGTGAGTTCGAGCAGGATCGGGGCGAGGTGGCGGCGGATGACGACCGCCATCGTCTCTGCGGTCTCGTAGCTCCAGCTGGGGAGCGCTCTCTGCTCTCCCCAGCCGACCACGCCGTCCTCGGTCGTGAGCTTCACGAAGATCACCGCGCCGGCCTGGTCCGGGGCAGCGTCGGGCGAGCCGACGGCACCGCTGCCGAGCACGAACCGGCGCGCGAACGGCACCGCAACCGGGAAGACCTCAACCTGAGTAATGCGGGACATGATGATCAGTCCTCTCAATCGGTCAGGCGGCGATCGACCAGAGGGCGGGATCGACGAAGCTGGGGCCACGGGTGCCGTCTTCGAGCCACTGGAGGGCGTCCTTCAACACGTAGCCGGCGAGCTCGAGGTGGCCCTCGGCCGTGTCGCCGGCGATGTGCGGCGTGAGCAACAGGTTCTCCGCTCGGAGAGCGCTCTCGGCGAGTACCGGCGGCTCCGGATCGTAGACGTCGAGCGCCGCGTAGATCCGCCCGGAGACGGCGTGCTCCAGGAGTGCCTGCTGATCGATCGCCGGACCGCGCGAGGAGTTCACCACGACCGCCCCGTCCGGGAGCCGCTCGATCAGCTCACGGGAGATCATGCCCTTCGTCTCAGGCACGTTCGGCACGTGGATCGTCAAGAAGGTGCTCTCGGACGTTTCCGGCAGCTCGGCCAGCCGAACCCCGAGTTCCGCGGCGCGCTCGGCGCTCAGGTACGGGTCGTACACGACAACGTCGCACCCGAACGGCTTGAGCAGCGTGATCAACGCCCGCGCCGTACTGCTCGCGCCGATGATCCCGACCTTCGCGCCGGCCAGCTCATGCCCGCGGTACTCGGTCTGCTTCCACCCGCCGCCGCGGACTGCTCCGTCGAAGCGTGGCAGCCGCCGGGCCAGCGTGAGCATCGACGCCAGGCAGTACTCGCCGACCGACCACGCGATCCGCGGGCCTGCCGAGAACACCCCGACGCCCTGGTCGAGGATGACCGGGTCGATCAGGTTCTTCACGGTGCCCGCGGCGTGCGCGACGACCTTCGGGCCGTTGCCGTCGGCCCACAGTTCCTTGTCGAGGTGCGGCGTACCCCAGCTGGTCAGCAGCACGTCGGCGCCTTCGGCGAGCAGCGGTACGGCGGCCGGGTCGAGGGCCGGCGGCTTTGCGAGCGAGCCCGGGCCGGTGGTGTGGTCGGCGGTTGCCCAGACCACGTCGAAGCGGTCCTCGAGCAGGCGGCGGGTCTCCGGGTCGATCACGTCGGCGGCGCGTTCGGGGGAGAAGAGGGCGGCGAGTTTCGGCACCGTGTCGGCTCCTTCGGTGGGTGGTGCTCCGACGGTAGGCGCTTTCCGTTATGCAGGTCCAAGCCCATTTACGTATGGACCAATACCGTGCTTGCATGGCCGCCATGGACCTGTCGCTCCAGCAACTCCGTGGATTCGTCGCCGTCGCCGAGGAACTGCACTACGGTCGCGCCGCCCAGCGCCTGAACCTGACGCAGCCGCCGTTGACCCGCCAGATCCAGGGCCTCGAACGCACGCTCGACGTCCGCCTGTTCGACCGGACCGGCCGCGGCGTCCGGCTGACCGCGGCCGGGGGAGTCTTCCTCGAGCACGCCCGCCGGGTGCTAGCACTGCTAGAAGTTGCGCCCGAAGCGACCCGTCGTGCCGCGGACGGGACGACCGGGACGCTCCGCCTCGCCTTCACCGCGATCGGCGCGTACGCCGTACTCGCCGACTTCCTGACCATGGTCGGGAAACGAACGCCGGGCGTGACGGCCGAGCTGACCGAGCTGGTGAGCCCGGCGCAGTTCGAGGCGCTGGCGAACCTGGAGATCGACGTCGGCCTGGTCCGGCCGCCGATCCCGGCGCAGTTCGAGTCGTTGCTGGTGCACTCGGAGGACCTGGTTCTCGCCGTACCCGCCTCGCATCCACTGGCACAGGGCGACAGGGCCGTGTCGCTGGTGGACGTGACCGACGACTACATCGGGTACAGCCCGGAGGGATCGCAGTACCTGCACGACATCTGCGCGGCCATGATCGGCATGGATCGCTATGCCGTCAGCCAGCTGGCGTCGCAGGTGCCGACGATGCTCGCGCTGGTCCGCGCCGGCCTCGGCTGCGCGTTGATCCCGCGCTCGATCATGGCGATGGGTGTCGAAGGCGTCCGCTACCGCGAACTCGACGCGGCCGACGCGCACTCGGTCACCCTGCACGCCTGTTGGAGCCCCGACAATCCCAATCCGGCTCTGCAGCGCCTGGCCGAATCCCTGCGGCTGGACCCGCACCTCGCGACTTGACCTAGAGCGAACTCTAATTCGTACGCTCGACGGTATGAGTGCACAACACAAGATCGGCTCGGGTTTCGGGCACGACAGCACCGCGGACGACGTCCTCGCCGGGATCGACCTGACCGGCAAGCTGGCGATCGTCACCGGTGGATATTCCGGTCTCGGTCTGGAGACCACCAAGGCGCTGGCGAAGGGCGGCGCGCAGGTTGTCGTACCGGCGCGGCGGCCGGAGGCGGCACGGGAAGCTTTGGGCGAGGTGGCTGAGGTCGACGAGCTGGATCTGGGCTCGCTGGAGAGTGTGAAGGCGTTCGCCGAGCGGTTCCTCGCGTCGGGGCGGTCGGTGGACATCGTGATCGACAACGCAGGGATCATGGCGTCGCCGGAGACGCGGGTCGGGCCGGGGTGGGAGGCGCAGTTCGCGACCAATCACCTGGGTCACTTCGCGCTGGTGAACCGGCTGTGGCCGGCGCTCGCGGCCGACGGCGGGGCGCGGGTCGTGTCGGTGTCGTCGGCCGGTCACCGGCGGTCGGACATCCGGTGGGACGACCTCGAGTTCCGGCTGGGGTACGACAAGTGGGAGGCGTACGGGCAGGCGAAGACGGCCAACGTGCTGTTTGCCGTACAGCTCGATGCCCTCGGCAAGGATTCCGGCGTACGGGCGTTCGCGTTGCATCCGGGCGGGATCCTGACCCCGCTGCAGCGGCACCTGGAGAAGCAGGAAATGGTCGACTTCGGCTGGATCGACGAGGACGGCAACGCACTGAACCCGGCGTTCAAGAGCCCGGAGCAGGGTGCGGCGACGCAGGTCTGGGCGGCGACGTCTCCGCAGCTCGACGGGCTAGGCGGCGTGTTCCTCGAGGACTGCGAGGTCGCCGAGGTGTCGACCGACGACGCGCCGGGAGTACGGCCGTACGCGATCGATCCCGCGTCGGCGGAGCGGCTGTGGACGGTGTCGGCACAGCTCACCGGAGTGAACGCGTTCGGGTAGGCTGACGCGGTTCTTAGGGGTTCTGTGTCTGTTTCACCTACCACTGTTGAGCTCGGCCTCGTTGTCGAGCGGTTGCGCGCGTCCGGTTGTGTGTTCGCCGAGGACGAGGCCGCGCTGATCGTCGGGACCGCGCGGGACGCGGCCGAGCTCACCGCGATGGTCGACCAGCGAGTGGCTGGGTCACCGTTGGAGTATGTCGTCGGCTGGGCGTCGTTCCGCGGGTTGCGGATCGCTGTCGATCCGGGGGTGTTCATCCCGCGTCGCCGTACCGAGTTCCTGGTCGCCGAAGCGCTGCGGGTAACCGTCGCGGGGTCGGTCGTCGTGGACCTCGGCTGCGGCTCCGGTGCGTTGGGCGCCGCGGTCGCGGCCGAGCGCGAGGTGTCGCTGTACGCCGCTGACATCGAGTCGGCCGCGGTGCGATGTGCTCGCCGGAATCTGGAGCCGTTGGGCGGGACGGTGTATGAGGGCGACCTGTTCGACGCGTTGCCAGAGCGGTTGCGCGGTGAGGTCGACGTACTGCTGGCGAACGTTCCGTACGTGCCGACGGACGAGATCCGGTTACTACCACCGGAGGCTCGGTTGTACGAGCCGCACGTCACGCTGGACGGGGGAGCGGACGGGCTCGCGACCCTGCGCCGCGTGGTCGCCGGTGCCGCGGATTGGCTGGCGCCGGGTGGGCACCTGTTCGTGGAAATGAGTGATCAGCAGGCGCCGGTCGCGCGGGCGGTCATGGTCGAACACGGACTGGATGCCGAGATCACCACAGATGACGACCTCGGCGCGAACGTCGTCCACGGCCGCCGCGCTCAGGTTGTCGGGTAGTCGCCGAGCGAGGGAGCGAGTACGTCGAATGCGCGGTTGCCTTCCTCGGCGACGATGCCGGCGATTTCCGCGTTCGGAAGGCCCGCGAGCGTGAGCTCCTGGATGCGCTGGAACAGGATGCGGTGCACGGTGCCGAGCAAGCCGGCGGCCGTGCGTACGGCGATGTCGTCCGGCTCTGCGCCGACTGTCTCCGCGAGGGCAGCGGCCAGGGCTTGCTCGCGTTGATCGTGGAGGCTGCGCAGGCAGACGGTCAGCGTGGGACTGTCGGCGATCATCCGCGTGAACTCCGGCCCGGCGAATCCAGCCACCGGATCCTGCGCCGCGACCGCGGAGCCGAACGCACGCCGCAGTGCCGCGTAGGCCGATTCGCCGGCCGGACGCGAGGTCACCGCATCGGCCAGTGAGGCGACGAACGCGGCCTGATGGTCGAGGGCCAGATCCTCCTTGCGGGCGAAGTAGTTGGTGACGGTCTTCTTCGCGACCCGGGCTGCGTCCGCGATCTCGGCGATGGTCGTCTCCTCGAAACCCTGCGCGATGAAGAGCCGAGTCGCCTGGTCGGAGATCAGCTGCCGCGTCTCCTGCTTCTTGAGCTCGCGCAGCCCGAGCGGAGCGGTCGTCGTGGTGTCCATGAAGAAATCATACCCCCGACGTAAAAGTATGTTGACAGCACACTCGGCCTCTGGCTAAAGTTACTCCCGTCGTAAAAATACCCCGAAGGGAAGTAGTGGATGCGCACTCCGAAACACGGTGCAGCCGGCCCGGCGTTCGACCGCCGGGGCGACCAACGGCGTACGGCGCAGTCTCGCGTCGTGCGTTACCAGCAGCCGGTGGCCCGCCGCCTCACCACGCGGCGCGGCAACCGCTGAACGCAGTCCGTCCGTACACCGAGTTCTCCGGAAGGAATCCTATGAAGATCAACGCATCCACCCTCTCGCTCACCGTCGACGACGTCGCCGCCTCGCACGCCTTCTTCACCAAGCACCTCGGGTACTCCGAGGAGGTCGCGGCGGAAGGTTTCGCGAAACTCACCCGTGACGACGACGCCGTCGACGTCGTCCTGCTGCAGCGCGGCATCGAGATCCTGCCGCCCGAGCAGCGTGACCAGCGCGCCTCGGGCCTGATCCTGGCGTTCACGATCACCGGTATCGAGGCCGAGGAGCAGCGCCTGCGGTCCGAGGGCGTCACGATCTCGATGCCGCTGCGCGAGGAGCCCTGGGGCGAGAAGCTGCTCCAGGTCACCGACCCCAACGGTGTCGTCGTTCAACTCGTCGAATGGGCAACGCCGGCTTAGACCCGGCGCTGTACATGGAGCAGGTACTCCCGGCGGTTGAGGGGGTCGTGGTCGGTGCGTGGGCGTTCCGGGACCGGGCCGGTCACCGGTTGGTAGCGCTCGAACGCCGACTCGAGGACTCCCTCGCCGCGGGTGAGGGCGGGGAGTTGCTGCTCGAGTTCGTACACGGCGGCCGCGGGGATTTCTCCTTCCAGGGTTGAGGTTTCCGCGGCCAGCGCCGGGACCTGCGGGATCGCCCGGAGCCGGGCGAGGGCCGCGAGTACGGCGCGGGTCGTGTCGGTCGGGATGTCCAGACGGAAGCGGTGCATCGGCTCGTGCACCGTCGTACCTGCCTCCTGGAGTGCGGTCATCAGGACCAGCGGGGTGAGGAACCGGAAATCGCCTGCCGTGCTGGACATGCTTTTGTCGAACACGGCGTGGGCGTGACTCTGGCGGGCGGAGTAGCCCGAGTGCGTCATCACCACGCGGGCGTCCGGGATCTGCCAGCCGTGGATGCCCTGGTGCAGGGTTTCGCGGACGGTTTCCTCGACGGCCTTGATGAACGCGTACGGCATCGAGCCGAGTTCGACCTCCAGCTCGAAGGTGACGCCGGCGTTGACCGGTGCCGCCTCGACGCGGAGCCCGACGGTGGCGAGGAACGGGTTCGCGTCCTTCTTGTTGAACTCGACCGCCTGCCCGGTCCCGGCGATCCGCTCGATGCAGATCGTGGTGGTCTCGCGGAAGTCGACCTCGATCCCGAAGTCGGTCGCCAGCGTGGACTCGATGACCTCCTTCTGCACCTCGCCGTACAGGGAAACGTAGGTTTCCTGGCGCAGGTCGTCCTGGCGGAGGTTGATCAGCGGGTCCTGCTCCGCCAGTTGGGTGAGCGCGACGCGGAGGTTGCCCTTGTCGGAGCGCTTCCTCGGCGTGATGACCGTTTCGAGCGTCGGCGGGGAGAACGCTTGTGCGGAAACGATGTGCCGTTCCGTGCCGGAAATGTTCCGGAGATCGGTCAGGGTGTCGCCGATGCGGATTTCCGCGAGACCCCAGAAGCGGCCGATCTGGCCGGCGCGGATCGTCGCCGCGGGGCCTTCGCCGACGACCTCGAGCGCGGTGATCTTCCCGTCCGCTTCGCCGTACCGGACGCGCTCGCGGACCTGGGTGGTGCCGGAGAACATCCGTACGTACGCGACCTTCTCGCCGGCTGGTCCGCGTTCGACCTTGAACACGGTGCCGTCGAGCGGTACGCCGGTGGTGCGGGCGCGGGGGAGCAGCTCGCGGATACCGTCGGCGAGGGCTTCGGTGCCCGCACCGGTGATCGCGGATCCGAAGTACACCGGGTGGACGATCGCCTGGTGCGTCTGGGCGATGAGTGCCTCGTGCAACGACAGGGGTTCGTCGTCGACGTACCGCTGCAGGAGCGCGTCGTCGTGCCGGGTGAGGACCTCGAGAAGGGCATCCTCCTGCACGATCGGCTTGAACGTCGCCTCGGGCGTGCCGAGGTACGCCGCCTCGCCCATCGGGACGATCTCCCGGGTGAGCTTCGCGGCGATCTGCCGCAGTACGCCGTCGTACTGCGCGCCGGCGCGGTCGAGTTTGTTGACGAAGATCAGGGTGGGGATGCGCAGGCGTTGCAGGGTGCGCATGAGTACGCGCGTCTGCGCCTGGACGCCCTCCACCGCCGAGATGACCAGGACCGCGCCGTCGAGCACGCTCAGCGCGCGCTCCACCTCAGCGATGAAGTCCGGGTGCCCCGGGGTGTCGATCAGGTTGATGCCGACGTCGCCGATCGTGAACGCCGCGACCGCGGACTTGATCGTGATCCCGCGCTGCCGTTCGAGCGCGAGCGAGTCGGTCTGGGTGTTCCTGTCGTCGACGCTGCCGACCTCGTCGATGACTCCGGCGGCGTACAGCAGCCGCTCGGTCAGGCTGGTCTTTCCGGCGTCAACATGCGCCAGGATCCCAAGATTCAGTACTTCCACGCCGCTTCATGTCCTTAGAACAGGGGCCATAGGTCTCCGCAACAGCCATGAAGCGAGGTCGCATGACGGACTCCTTAACAAGACACCTGTTCTTCGGTACGCCCCGAGTACACCAACCCTTCCCACACCGGAACAAACCATTTAGCTCCTACCTACACCCACCCGTAGGCTGACTCAGATGCTCGATCCCATCGCCCTGGCGACACCGCATGTGGGAGCCGTCGCCCGTGCGACTCCGGTGAACGGTTTCGTCGGCAACGAGACGTTCCGCCTGGAGACGCGTGCCGGCGTCTACTACCTGAAGGCCGGCGCGACGGTCGCCGAGGAGGCCGACGCGTGTCAGCTCGCGCGGACGGTCGGCGTACCTGCGCCGGAGGTGATCGCGTCGTCTCCTCTGATCACGCGGGAGCTTCCTGGCCGGCCGCTCGCGGCGGACTCGCCAGACCTCGGCGCGGTGGTGCGGATGGTTGGGGAAGGCATGCGGCGCGTGCACACGATCGTCGACCCGTCGGCGTCCTGGGGAGATCGGCTGCGGGGTGTGCTGGACGGGCTGGACGTGTTGCCGGATCGCCTCGCGGCGCGCGTCCGGGAGGTGGTGCCGGAGTTCATCGAGAACGTTGCGGGCGTGACGCCTGCTTTGCTGCACGGGGATCTGCATCTGCGCCACGTGTACGCCGAGGGCGCCGAGCTGACCGGGATCCTCGACTGGGGCGACACGACGTACGGCGATCCGCTGTTCGACCTCGCCCGCCTCTCGATGGCGGGGCCGGACGTGACGGCGGCGTTCCTGACGGGGTACGGCGACGTTGACGCGCCGGCTCGGACGCTGTCGGTGTATCGGGTGTTGTGGTCGCTGATGGCGTTACAGGCGGAGCACGCGGCGGGTGGCGACTGGTTTCAGCCGCACCTTGACGTGATCGCGCGCGAGCTCAGTTGATGAGGGTGCCCAGTGGGGTGCCGTTGAGGATGGCGGAGGCGGCGCCGGGGCGGTCGATGTCGAAGACGTGGAGGGGGAGGTGGTGGTCGCGGGCGAGGATGAAGGCGGTCTGGTCCATCACGCCGAGGCCGCGGTCGATGACCTCGGCGTATGTGAGGTGGTCGAAGCGGCGCGCGTCGGGGTGCTTGTTCGGGTCGGCGTCGTACACGCCGTCGGTGCCGTTCTTCGCGACCAGTAGCGCGTCCGCCTCCAGCTCGACGGCACGCTGTACGGACGGGTAGTCGGTGGTGGTGAACGGCTGCCCGTTGCCGCAGGCAAGCAGTACGATCGAGCCCTTCTCCAGGTGCCGGAGCGCGCGCAGCCGGATGTACGGTTCGGCCAGGTTGTCGATCGGGATCGCGGTCATCAGCCGTACGCCGTGCGCACCGAGCGCCGCGAGCCGTCCGCGGAGCAGCACCGCGTTGATGACGGTGCCGAGCATGCCGATGTTGTCCGCCTCGACGCGGTCGATGCCCCAGTCCTCTGCCCGGTTGCCCCGGAACACGTTCCCGCCGCCGACGACGACCGCGACCTGGACGCCGGTGGCGCGCAACGCGATCACCTCGGTCGCGAGATGGGTGAGCCGGTCGCTCGCGAAACCGAACTCGTTCGGGCCGGCGATCGCCTGGCCGGACAGCTTGAGGACGAGCCTGCGGTACATGCCGCTCCGTTCTGATGGCGGGAGGCACGTCCGATCACGGCGTACCGACAGCAGATCTATCACGGGCCGGTTCCGCTGTGCGCCGCGGTCTGTAAAGCTGACGGTGTGACCGAGTTCAAGGCGCAGGATCTCACCGGGGCACGATTCGAGGAGTCGACGCTCCGGGACGCGGTGTTCCAGGACGTCGATCTGAGCGGGTCGTACTTCGACGACGTGGACCTGAGCGGTACGACGATTCGCAACGCGCGACTGGTCGACGTGTCGCTCGACGGCGACATCCAGAACCTGACGGTCTGGGGCATCGACGTCCTACCGCTGATCGACGCCGAGCTCAACCGCCGGTACCCGGGCCGCGAACTCATGAGTCCGACCGACGCCGACGGGTACCGTGCTGCGTGGGACCTGCTCGAGCAGATGTGGTCCGAGACCGTGACGAGGGCCCGGCGGCTGCCGCCGGAGCTGCTGCACGAGTCGGTGGACGGCGAGTGGTCGTTCATCGAGACGCTCCGCCATCTCGTGTTCGCCACCGACGCCTGGGTACGTCGTGCCTTCCTTGGCGAGCCCGAGCCGTGGCACCCGCTGGACCTGCCCCACGACGAGATGCACGACCGCCCACCTGTGCCGCGGGACCGCGCTATGCGTCCGTCGCTCGACGACGTACTCGTAGTGCGGGCCGATCGGATGGCGACGGTGCGGGCGGTCTTCGCGGACCTCACCGACGACCAGTTGGCCGAGCGCACGACGCCCGTCCTGGAGCCCGGCTACCCCGAGCCCGAAAGCTACGCGGTCAGCAGGTGTCTGGGCGCGATCCTCAACGAGGAGTTCGAGCATCGCCGGTACGCCGAGCGGGATCTCGCGACCCTGAAGGAGAGAACTGTCGGTGCGGAGTCCTAGCCTCGGCTCATGGTGTCTGAGACTGGATTGCAGGACTGGCGGAAGCTGGCGCAGAAACTGCACGCGAGGTTCTTGATCGACGCGTACGCGGACGGCGTGCGCTTCGTGGCGGCAGTGGGGGAGACCAGCCAGGACGCCGTACCTGATGTGCGGCTCGGTGCGTCCTTCGTGGACGTCGCCACTCAGGACGCGGAGCTGGCGGGCCGGATCAGCGCGATCGCGGCGGAGCAGGGTCTGACGGCCGACCCGACGGCCGTGGCGCAGCTCGAGATCGGGTTGGACACGGCGGATCTCGTCGAGCTCGGTCCGTTCTGGGCCGCGGTGCTCACCGGGAGCACGGAATCCTTCACGGTCAACGACATCGTCGATCCGACGGGCCGCGTCGCCACCCTGTGGTTCCAGGGCACGACACCGCACGAGACGCCTCGCCAGCGGTTCCATCTCGACCTCTGGCTGCCGCCGGAGGTCGTGCCGGGGCGGATCGAGGCGGCGCTCGCGGCCGGCGGCAAGGTGACGTACGACGAGGAGGCGCCGGCGTTCATCGTGCTCGCGGATCCCCAGGGCAACAAGGTCTGTCTGTGTACGTCGGAGAGCCGCTAAAACGGGAAGCGCAGCAGGGCGTGCTCTGCTACGGTCGTGCTGAATCGAGGAGGTGTGTGATGGCTTGCAAGGTGATCCGGTTCCGCGCCATTCCCTCCTCGGCTGCTGCCCGCTGACACGCTGACAGCTCTTCCCGGACCGATTGGTGCGTCGCGGCGTCTGGCCGCGGATCACGTGCGCCCTCGCACAGGTGCGCACTCCGTGCCGATCGAACCGGAGATCCCTCATGTCCTCCGTGGACATTCAGCTGCATGCTGCCCTCGCGCGCGCCGCCGCCGGCGTACCGCAGGACGAACTCCGCGGCCGCGTAGCCGCGCTCTCACACCGCTACCGCACCGAACAGGTCGCCGACACCGCCCCCGGAATGCGCGACGCGCTCGACGCCCTCGCGTACGCCGTCGTACGAATGCCGGCCACCTTCCGCGCGCTGCACGCCGCGCTCTCGACCGTAGAACACCAGCCCGACCACCCATGTGGACCTCGGCGGCGGAACCGGCGCCGCCGCCTGGGCCGCCGCCGCACTCTGGCCGTCCGTCACCACCGAGATCGTCGAACGCCAGTCCGCCGCCATCCGCCTCGGCCAGCAACTTGCCGCCGGCAACTTCTCGCCTGATTGGCGCTGGACGACCGCCGACCTCCGCGACTGGACCTCACCGACCACCGTCGACCTCATCACGATCGGCTATGTCCTGAACGAGCTGACCGAGGAGACCCGCCGCGACCTGATCCGCACCGCCGCCCGCCAGGCGAAGACGATCGTCCTCGTCGAACCGGGCACCCCGAGCGGTCACCGCCGTACCCTCGCCGCCCGCGATCTCCTGATCGAGCAGGGATTCACGATCGCGGCACCCTGCCCGCACCAGGGACCATGCCCGGTCGACTGGTGCCACTTCGCCGCCCGCCTGCCCCGAACCGAACTGCACCGGGCGCTGAAGGACGGCACCCGCAACTACGAGGACGAGAAGTTCGCGTACGTCGTCGCGACCCGCTGCCCGACCCGCCCGGCACGCGGCGCGAGTGACTCACCCGGCCGAGCAGTCCAAAGGACCGGGTCGTGCTCGACCTCTGTACGTCGGCCGGTACGTCGGCAGCGGGTCGTCGTACCGAAGTCGTCGGACGCGTACCGCGCCGCGCGGCGGACGAGCTGGGGTGATGCCTGGCCTCAGAGCCCGTAACCGCCGGAGGCTTCCACGGTCTGCGCGGTGATCCAGCCGGCGTCGGGGGAGCCGAGGAACGCGATGACCTTGCCGAGGTCGTCGGACTCGCCGATCCGGCCGAGCGCGGTGCGTTCGGCGATCGGCGGGATCAGCTCGGGGTGCTGGGCGAACGCGTCGTCGCCCAGACGGGTCCGGGTCACGCCGGGAGCTACGGCGTTGACCCGGATTCCGCGGGCACTGAGCTCCTTCGCGAGGTACCGGGTGAGCACGATCTGCGCGCCCTTCACGCTCGCGTAGACGGAGTACCCGGGTGACGGACGTGCTGACTCGAGGGCCGACGTACTGGTCGTGTAGACGATCGAGCCGCTGGTCGGCGATCAACGGGAGGAGGGTCTGGGTGAGGAAGTACGGGCCCTTCCAATGGACGTTGACCATCTGGTCGAACAGGTCCGCGGTCGTGTCCTCGAACATCACCGGAGGTTGCCCGACACCGGCGTTGCTGACGAGGAAGTCGAACGACGTGCGGTCCCATCGCTTCAGTACATCGGTGAGCGCGGCGCGGAACTCCGGGAACGTGTCGGGACGGCCGACGTCCAGCGGCAGCGCGGCCGCCGTACCGCCGTCCTTCTCGATCCGCTCGACCGTCTCCAGGCCGCGTTCGCGACTGCCGCGATAGGTGACGACGACGGCGGACCCGCGTTTCGCGAGCTCGAACGCCGCCGCCTGGCCGATGCCGGAACTCCCGCCGGTAATCACAGCTACATGCATGATCGTGCACAACTCCTACTGGTCAGGAACAGGTACCTCACCAGTACACGAGTGATTGCAGGTGGAGTGTTAGACCAATGCTCGCGACGACTTGCCTGATCCTGCTCGATCGCGACTCGGCGGCGCGCCGAACTCGCGGCGGTACTCGCGGCTGAACTGGGACGGGCTGTCGTAGCCGACGGCGTACCCGGCACTCGTCACGTCCTCGCCGAGCCCGACCACCCGCAGCCGCGCCTCCTGCAGGCGGATCTTCTTCTGGTACTGGATCGGGGTCAGCTCGGTCACGGTGCGGAAGTGCCGGTGGAACGCCGACGTGCTCATGCCGGCCATCGCCGCGAGCTCCTCCACGCGGAACGGCTCGGTGTAGTGGTCGCGGATCCAGCGGATGACGCGCGCGACGTGCGACAGACTGCTGTCGGCGAGGCCGATGTCGCGTACGGCGGCGCCTTGTGGACTGCGGAGCAGGCGCCAGAGGATCTCGCGCTGGACGAGCGGCGCGAGTACGGGCGCGTCGTCGGGCTGGTCGACCAGACGGAGCAGGCGGACGACTGCGTCGACCAGGTCCGTCGAGGCGCGGCTCACGGTCGAGGCCGCGGACGGGTCCGCCGGGCTTCTCGGCCGCGTCGAGCAGGAGCTCCGCGATGACCTCCGGCTTCAACTCGAGACCGACGCCGAGGCAGGGTACGGCGGGCGATGCTTCGACGAAGTGGCCGGTGACGGGCAGGTCGACCGACACGACGAGGTAGTCGCCGGCGCCGTACTCGAAGACCTGCTCTCCGAGCGCCAGCCGCTTCCGGCCTTGCGCCACCAGCGCGAACCTCGGCGAGGCGAGGCTGGACGTCGGCGGAGTTGGCGCCGTCACCACCGACAGCAGTAGCCCGTCGACGGCGTCTTCACGCCCGACCGCTTTGACGATCAGCTCCCGCAGCTCCTCCATCGCGAGGTCAGGCGTCGAGGAAGGTGGTGACGGTGTCGAGGACCAGGGGGGTGCGGGCGAGGCCGGTGAAGTGCGTCGTGCCGGGGAAGATCGCCAGTTGCGAGGCGGGGACGCCGACGAAGTCGCCGTTGACGTCGCCGCCGCGGAGCTGGTGGAAGCGGACGGCGTGCTCGAGCTTCACCGCGTCCGCGTCGCCGAACGTCAGCAGCGTGGGCGCCTCGATGCCACGGATGTCGTCGTCGCTCCATCCGCTCATGCCGCGGTCGTAGCTGCCGAGCTTGTCGAGGAGAGTCTGCAGGTGCTCGTGATCGGGGTGCGGCGACTTCGCCAGGTAGTCGGCCTCCATCGGCGTACCGGCGATCATCTCCACCTTCATCGACCCGACCGCCTCCGCGTTCTCCGCACGGTCGCCGGACGGGTTGAACGAGACCGACGAGATGATCGCCTTCCGGACCAGCTCCGGGTACTCGATCGCGAGGTACAGCGCGACCGCGCCGCCGACGCTGAACCCGAACAGGTCGGCCCTCCTCGCTACGTCGAGGCGCGCGAGCAGCGCCACCACGTCCGAGGCCAGCTCCGCCGTACCCAAGGGGCGGTCGATGTCGTTCGTGTACCCGTGTCCCTGGAAGTCGCAGGCGATGACCTTCCGCCCCGCCGACAACCCTTCGAGCAGTTCGCCGAACTGCAGGTCGATGTTGAACAGCCCGCCGTGCAGCAGCACCAACGGCGTACCGCCCTCGCCGTGCACCTCGTAGTACATGCGCAGCCCGTTGACGTCGGCGTACCCAGTCTGCTTGCTCACAGCTCTCCCACCAGTAGACAAAACGGATGCCCCGCCGGATCCGCCAGGACGAACAGCGGCTCGCTCTCGTCGGCGGTCCGGTCGTACAACACCCTTGCACCGAGCTCCTCGGCGCGCTGCCGATGCCGATGGAGTTCGTCCACCGACAGTACGGCGTAGTCGAGGTGCATCTGCTTCGGCACGTCGGACGACGGCCAAGTCGAGGGGGTCAGCTCGTCCACCTGCTGGATCGCCAGCTGACGAGTCCCTTCCTCGTCAACGAGCACGAGCCAACTGGCGTCGTCCGCCGTACCGTCCGCCGGCGGCTCGTCGCCCGGCCGGTACCGCAGCCCGAGCAGCTCCCGATAGAACTCGGCCAGCCCACGCCCGTCCGTCGTGTCGAGCGCGGTGTGCATCCGCCGCGGATAGGTCGAACCGACGTCGAAGCGGACGATGACGAGCTCGTCGCTCGGCTGCAGGTCCGGGTAGTAGTCGCGAAGTCCGGGCAGTACGTCGGCCGCGGTCGTGAAGCCGTCCTCGCGTGCCTCGTCGTCGGTCACGCTGTCGACCCGCTTGGCGACCGTCGACACGATCCGCCCGGGGATGCGGACCTCCTCGTCGAACTCGAACACCAGGGTGGCCGGTCCGACCTCGACGGGATCGTTGAAGCGCATGGTGATCCGCTTGGTGCCGGCGCGGACGGCGTCGAGATGCGTGGCGCGGAAGCGGAGCTCCTGGAGGCTCATGCCGACCGAGCCTACGTGCTGCGGAACGAGCGTCGGTAGGTGTTCGGGGGTACGCCGACGACGCGTTGGAAGTGGCGGCGGAGGGTGGTGGCTGTTCCGAGGCCGGTGGCGGTGGCGACCTTTTCGATTCCGTCGTCGGTGGACTCTAGGAGTTGCTGGGCTCGGCGGACGCGCTGGGTCAGGAGCCATTGGAGCGGCGTCTGGCCGGTGACCGAGCGGAACTGCCGGCCGAGGTGCCGCGGGCTGGTGTTGGCACGCTTCGCCAGGTCCGTGACGGTCAGCGGCTGGTCCAGACGCTCCTGCACCCAGGCCAGCAGTTGCGCGAGCGAATGATCGCCGTTGACCTGCACCGGCGTCGCCACGAACTGCGCCTGACCACCAGCTCGATGCGGCGGTACGACGAGCCGCCGGGCGACCGTGTTCGCGATCGTCGCGCCATGGTCGAGGTGGATCAGATGCAGGCACAGGTCGACCGCCGCCGCCTTGCCCGCCGCGGTCAGCACGTTGCCGTTGTCCGTGTAGAGCACGTCCGGATCCACGACGGCCTCCGGATACCGCGCGCTCAGTGCGTCGGTGTGCCCCCAGTGCGTGGTGGCCCGGCGTCCGTCGAGCAGGCCGGCCGCACCGAGCACGAAGGCACCAGTGCACAACGACGCGATCCTTGCCCCGGCCTCGTACGCCGCTCGCACTGCCTCGACCAGTTCGCTCGACACCGGCTCGTCGACATCCGCGAGCGCCGGCACCAGCACGGTGTCCGCCCGCGCGATCGCGTCGAGTGGTTCGGTCGGCTCGACCATGAACGGCCCGACCTTCGCGGGCCGCGGTCCGCACAGGCGCACGTCGTACCACTCGTCGACGCCGAGCGGTGGATTGCCGAAGATCTCGTACGCGATCCCGAGCTCGAAGTGGAGCAGGTGTCCGGCGGTGGCGAGCGCGACGGTGTGCATGTCCGAAAGTGTACGGATGGTGTCGTTCCGGACTCTCACGCCGGGTGGTGGAAACCGGCGAGACTCGTCCCATGAACGCAATCGTGGTGTACGGCGCCACCGGTCACACCGGCCGCTTCGTCGTCGAGGAACTCCTCCGGCAGAACCTTCCCACCGCTGTCTCCGGACGCAACGCGGCGGCCCTCACCGCGCAGTGGGGCGATCTCGACGTCCGGCCGGCCGCAGTCGACGACCCGCATGCCCTCGACCTGGCCCTGAAGAACGCCGCGGCCGTGATCAACGCCGCCGGGCCGTTCGCCACGACCGCCGACCCAATCATCGACGCGGCCGCGCGGGCGGGCATTCCGTACGTCGACGTCGCGGCCGAACTCGAGGCGAACGTGTCGACGTTCGCCCGGGAGAGTGCTCTTCCGGTGATCCCGGCGATGGCGTTCTACGGCGGGCTCGGCGATCTGCTGACGACCGCGGCGCTGGGGGAGCGGACGAGCGCCGACGAGGTGCATGTGGCGTACGGGCTGAGCAGTTGGTATCCCACGCTGGGCACACGCGCTGCCGGTCAGGTTTCGCAGGATCGGCGGAACGGGAACCGCGTGCGGTTCAGCGGCGGCAGGTTGCAGTACCACCAGGACCCGGCGGTGCAGGAGGACTGGACGTTCCCGGAGCCGCTCGGCCGGCGGCGCGTGATCGCCGAGTTCACGATGGCCGACGTGGTGACGATCCCGACGCACATCGTCGTACCCGAAGTTCGCACGTACATGACGCTCGAGGCCGCCGGGGATCTCGCCGACTCGGAGACGCCGGCGCCGGCTGCGGTCGACGAGCTTGGGCGGTCGGATCAGACGTTCGTGGTGGATGTGCGGGTGCGGACCGGCGGCGAGGAGCGGCGGGCGACGGCGACCGGGCAGGACATCTACGCGATCTCGGCGCCGCTCGCGGTCGGCGCGGTACGCCGGATCCTCGCGGGGGAGACGCGCTCGTCTGGGGTGGCGTCGGCGGGGGCGATGTTCGACGCTGTCGAGTTCCTCAAGGATTTACCGCTGACGCTCGACCTGCCGTAAACGACTTCCCTGCGGGAGAATGTTGCGCCTGCTGTGTTCTTCGACGCCGCCCTTGAAGAGCTGGAGGCCGCCTGCCATGCCCGACATTTCCCACAGCAATCTCCATCGCCGTGACTTCCTCCGGCTGACGGCCGCCGGTGCCGTCGCGGGAACGGCGGGGAGCGCTCTGTCCGCGTTCCCGGCGTACGCCGATGGCACGGCGGACATCGACTACACGGCGCGCCAGACGTTCGACGACTGGGATCGGCTGTTTCAGGAGGGTGGTCCTGGACAGCCGGATCAGCCGAACGACAACACGAACCGCGACGGCCGGTCCGGCATGCTCGCCTGGAGCCAGTCGTACGTGCTGCTCGGTCTGGTCCGCATGTACGAGAAGTACCGCGACACCTACTACCTGGACCGCCTCATCGACAACGTCGACCAGGTCCTCGCGGTCCGCGACAGCGAACGCGGCGTCACGGACTACCGCGGTCTCTCGCTCCCCGCCTGGCGGGCCGACCACCCGTACACGACCGGCTACGCAACCCTTGCCGACAGCAACGGTCAGCCGTTGCTCGATCTCCGCGAGGCCCTCTCGTACGCCGAGGACACCACGGTCACCGTCACCGCCGGGACCCGTCCGGACACGTTCACCGTCCAGCTCGTCAACACCTTCGTGAACCGCACGGTCACGCTCTCCGACCTCTCACTGGACCCGGCGAGCCCCGACTACGCCGTGAGCCGCATCTACACAGCCGCCCCCGGACCGCTCCAGCTCACCGCCGCGGATCGACGGCCGGCTCCACGCGCAGGCGACATACCGCGCCTCGGCACCTACGAGATGCACTGCAAGCCGGTGATCTTCGCCGTTCACACCGGCATGATCACGTACCCGATCGCGAGCTTCGTCCGGCTCGTCGCCGGTTCCCCGGTTCTCCGCCGGCGCTACCAGCGGAAGGCGGCCGAGTACCTCACGGCCTGTCGCGAGGCGGTCGCCGTGCACGACTGGGAGTACGTCAGCGACGAGGGCGGCGGTCACCTGATCTGGCCGAAGGGGCAGCCGCTCGCGTACGACGGGTGCGAGCAGCCGATCAACCAGTCGGTCGGTCTCGGGCAGACGCTGGTCGAGCTCGCGCTGGCAACCGGAGAGAGTGGTTACCGGCGGAAGGTCGCCGCGATGGGGCGGATGCTCGCCGGGCAGCTGACGGTGGACGCCGGCGACGCCGACGTGTGGCATTACTGGCCGGCGGGCGGCCGGATCTACGAGGGGTTCACGAAGACGGGAAACCCGGAGAGCGATGTCTCGATTTTCACGCCGTCGGGTGGGCCGGCGCGGCAGTTCGAGGACATCAGCCACGGCGCGATCGACGTCGAGTTCGCCGTCCGGGCGTTCCGTGCGCGGCTCGCGTTCACCGGCCAGGACATGGAGCGGCTCGCGCGGACGTTCACCCAGAACGTCGCGACGACCGACGCCGAAGGGCTCCCCGCCGTACACACGACCGTCGGCGGCACCGCGATCGGCGCGGCCTCGGTCGCGCACCAGGCCCCGCGCTGGATGCAGGTGAGCCCGTGGGACCCCAAGGTCCACGCACACTGTCTCGCCCTCTACAACCGCTACCAGCCGACACCGGAACGCGACGGTCAGCAGGCGATCGGCTTCGGCTGGCTGCTGGCGAACGTCGCGTACCTGAACTGGGGAGCTCGATGACCGAACTCGACCAACTGGTCGCGACGCTCGATGGTCTGCGGGCCGGCGTGCTGAAGAAGTTGGCCGGGCTCAGTGAGACCGACGCGCGACGCAGCACCGTCGAGTCCGGCACGAACGTCGCCGGCCTGATCCAGCACCTGACCTTCGTGGAGTCCCTGTGGTTCGAAGAAGTCGTCGCAGGCGGTACGCCGACCCGCGGCCGACGCACGATGCAGGTCGAACCCGATCTCTCGCTCAGAACGCTCCGCGCCGAGTACAAGGCCGCCTGCGTCGCCTCCAACGAGATCATCGCGAAGCTCGCGGACCCCGACGCCCCGGTGACCCGCAACGGCAAGACGCACAATCTCCGCTGGGCGATCCTCGCCGTGATCGGCGAGACCTCCCGGCACGCCGGCCACGCCGACATCATCCGCGAACAACTCGACGGCACCACCGGCCGGTGACCCGACCCGTGTGACATCTTGTCGTCGCCCATCCGCCGGGACCAGACAAGGACGCCGATGTCGCAGCCGAACCCCGAGACAGGTTCGTACCGCAACCCCTCCGACGACGGCTGGTGGCGCCGGGCGCTCAATGCCACCGCGGCGAGCATGCAGCTTCGTGCTTACGAGCGGGGAGGGCAAGAGGTGAACTGGTCCGATGCCGTGATGAACGCGAGCGCCGCGGTGAGCATGGGCTGGCGCCACAACGAACGCTATGCCGACCTCCCGAAGGGCCCGATCGGCAACTTGGCCGACGGGTTCGCCCAGCGGCTCGCCGAGGAGTACATGTTCCAGAAGGGACGCGTCGGGTTTCAGATCGACAACACCGATTTCCTGCCCAACGTCCGCTCGGACATGGCCCGCAGCACGATGGACCAGACCCTCCGGACCGCGGCCACCGCGATCGTCGCCTCGGCCGATCCGGGTGAGCATGGCGAACGCTGGCACCACCCGGACCCGGAGCTGGTCAGCGACGTGCGCAACGCGATGAGCGTGCAACTGCTCGACGGTCGGGACGGGGACCCGCAGGCGACCGCCGTCCCGGACGAGAACTTCGCCCACCGCCTCGGGTACGTGACGGCCGATGCCGGTGTGCGGGCAGTGAAGGCCGGCCTTGCCGCACGCCCGGACAACCCGCTTGCCCGGACCGTTCAGCACACCCTCGGCGCTCAACCCGCGCCGCGAGTGGCAGCGGCAGGCGAGCGAACCGACGGTGCCGCCGAACGCCCGGCGAACGCGGGCACGGCTGCGGCGGCGAAGGAGACCAGAGCCGCGCCACACACTCGTTAGCGAGGCGGGTGACTTCGCCTCGCTGACATGGCAGGATTCCTACGGTGAGTAGCGGTACGACGGACGAGCAGCGCCTGCAGGACCTGGCGCGGCTGCGGCGTGTGAAGGATCGGATCGACCGGGAGTACGCGCAGCCGCTGGACGTCGAGGCGCTGGCGCGCGGCGCGCACATGTCGTCGGGCCACCTGAGCCGCGAGTTCAAGCGCGCCTACGGAGAGTCGCCGTACGGGTATCTGATGACCCGGCGGATCGAGCGGGCGATGATGCTGCTGCGGCGCGGCGGGATGAGCGTCACCGACGTCTGCTTCGCGGTCGGCTGTCAGTCGCTGGGCACGTTCAGCACCCGGTTCACCGAGCTGGTCGGAATGCCGCCGAGCGTCTACAAGGAGCACGCCGGCGACGCCACCCTCGGCATCCCGTCGTGTGTCGCGAAACAGGTGACGCGACCGATCAGGAATCGAGAAGCATCTCCGACTTCCGGCAGCTAGGTTGACGCCCATGGAGATCAAGATTCTCGCCAGCTTCCTGCCGCACACCGACCCCGAGGAGTCGCTGAAGTTCTACCGCGACATCCTCGGCTTCGAGGTCCGCACCGACGTCGGGTACGGCGGCATGCGCTGGATCACCGTCGGCCCGGCCGGCCAGCCCGACACGGGGATCGTGCTCTGCCCGCCGTTCGCCGACCCCGGTATCACCGAGGACGAGCGCCGTACGATCGGCGAAATGATGGCGAAGGGCACGTACGCCACCGTGGTGCTCCAGACCGACGACATCGACGGTCTGTTCGAGCGGCTGCAGGCGACCGACGCCGAGGTGATCCAGGAACCGGTGGACCAGCCGTACGGCGTCCGCGACTGCGCGTTCCGCGACCCGGCCGGCAACCACATCCGGATCAACCAGGCATCCTGAAACGACTCTGGGAGACAAGACATGAGCCGCGACGAGCATGTTGCCGACAGCCACGACCTGATCCGGGTGACCGGGGCCCGGGTGAACAACCTGAAGGACGTCAGCGTCGAGATCCCGAAGCGCCGGCTGACCGCCTTCACCGGGGTGTCCGGGTCGGGCAAGAGCTCGCTGGTGTTCGGCACCATCGCGGCGGAGTCGCAGCGGCTGATCAACGAGACGTACAGCGCGTTCGTCCAGGGCTTCATGCCGAACCAGGCCCGCCCGGAGGTCGACGTACTCGACGGCCTGACCACCGCGATCATCGTCGACCAGGAGCGGATGGGCGCCAACCCGCGCTCCACGGTCGGTACGGCGACCGACGCGAACGCGATGCTCCGGATCCTGTTCAGCCGGATCGCGAAACCGCACGCCGGCCCGCCGACGGCGTACTCGTTCAACGTCCCGAAGCGCACCGCGACCGGTTCGATGAAGACCGACAAGGGCGCCGGGGAGACGAAGGTCGTCCGCGAGGCCGTGTACGCCGGCGGCATGTGCCCGCGCTGCGAGGGCATGGGCTCGGTGACGGACTTCGACCTGACCGCGCTGTACGACGAGAACAAGTCGCTGAACGAGGGCGCGCTGACGATCCCCGGCTACAGCATGGACGGCTGGTACGGGCGGATCTTCCGCGGCGCCGGGTACTTCAACCCGGACAAGCCGATCAAGAAGTACACCAAGAAGGAACTGCACGACCTGCTGCACCGGGAAGCGACCAAGATCAAGGTCGAGGGCATCAACCTCACCTACACCGGCATCATCCCGGCGATCCAGCGGTCGTTCCTGTCCAAGGACGTGGACGCGATGCAGCCGCACATCCGCGCGTTCGTCGAGCGGGCGGTGACGTTCACGATCTGCCCGGACTGCGACGGGACCCGGCTGAGCGCCGAGGCGCGGGCGTCGAAGATCAAGGGCAAGAACATCGCCGACCTGTGCGCGATGCAGATCACCGACCTGGCCGCGTGGATCCGCGAGCTGAAGGAGCCGTCGGTCGCGCCGCTGCTCAAGGCGCTGGGCGACGCGCTCGGCGCGTTCGTCGACATCGGCCTCGGGTACCTGTCGCTGGAGCGGCCGGCCGGCACGCTGTCCGGCGGCGAGGCGCAGCGGACGAAGATGATCCGCCACCTCGGATCGTCGCTGACCGACGTCACGTACGTGTTCGACGAGCCGACGATCGGCCTGCACCCGCACGACATCCAGCGGATGAACGAGCTGCTGCTGCAGCTGCGCGACAAGGGCAACACCGTCCTCGTCGTGGAGCACAAGCCGGAGACGATCGCGATCGCGGACCACGTGATCGACCTCGGTCCCGGCGCGGGCTCCGGCGGTGGCGAGGTGGTGTTCGAGGGAACGCTCGACAAGCTGCGCACCAGCGGGACGCTGACCGGGCGGCACCTGGACTACAGGGCCTCGGTCAAGTCCTCGGTGCGGTCGGCGTCGGGCGCGCTGGAGGTCCGCGGCGCCTCGACGAACAACCTGCAGGACGTGGATGTCGACGTACCTCTCGGTGTTCTGGTGGTCGTGACCGGGGTCGCGGGGTCGGGGAAGAGTTCGCTGATCCAGGGGTCGGTCGCCGATCTCGAGGACGTGGTGGCGATCGATCAGGGCGCGATCCGCGGGTCGCGGCGGAGCAACCCGGCGACGTACACGGGGCTGCTGGACCCGATCCGGAAGGCGTTCGCGAAGGAGAACGGCGTGAAGCCGGCGCTGTTCAGCGCGAACTCCGAAGGCGCCTGCCCGGCGTGCAAGGGCGCTGGTGTGATCTACACCGAGCTCGGCGTGATGGCGACCGTCGAGGCTCCGTGCGAGGAGTGCGAGGGGAAGCGGTTCCAGGCCGCCGTACTGGAGTACACGTTCGGCGGGAAGAACATCGCCGAGGTGCTCGCGATGCCGGTTCGGAGGCGCTGACGTACTTCGCCGAGGGTGACGCGAAGACGCCGGCCGCGGAGAAGATCCTGGAGCGGCTGGCCGACGTCGGGCTCGGGTACCTGTCGCTCGGGCAGCCGTTGACGACCCTGTCCGGTGGAGAGCGGCAGCGGTTGAAGCTGGCGACGCACATGGGGGAGAAGGGCGGCATCCTCGTCCTCGACGAGCCGACCACCGGCCTGCACCTGGCCGACGTCGAGCAGCTCCTCGCCCTGCTGGACCGCCTGGTCGACTCCGGCAAGTCGGTCATCGTCATCGAGCACCACCAGGCCGTCATGGCCCACGCCGACTGGATCATCGACCTCGGCCCCGGCGCCGGCCACGACGGCGGCAAGGTGGTCTTCGAAGGCACTCCCGCTGACCTGATCAAAAAGCCGAAGACCCTGACCGCGAAGCACCTCGCGGAGTACGTCGCCAACTGATCAGGAATCGAGAAGCAGCCGGTAGCGGTCCGGAATAGCGTGAGAGTCACTGAACGTCAACGGAAACTTGGAGACGAAATGACTGGCACGCAAGGCGTCAACACGATCCTGCACCCCGTGACCGACCTCGAGAAGGCCAAGCCGGTGTACGCCGCGCTGCTCGGTGTCGAGCCGATGGCCGACTCGCCGTACTACGTCGGGTTCGAGGCCGAAGGCCAGCAGATCGGGCTGGTCCCGAACAGCGACATGACCTCGCCGATCGCGTACTGGCACGTGGCCGACATCGAGGCCAAGATCACGGAGATCACCGAGGCCGGCGGCACCCTCAAGGACGCCCCGAAGGACGTCGGCGCCGGGCGGCTCGTCGCCACCCTCACCGACCCCGACGGCAACGTTCTCGGCATTCTCCAGGACCCGTCCTGATCATGTGCCACGTCCCGGAGGAGTACCGCGCGGCGCTGTTCGGCGTACGCCGTCAGCCGGAGGAGGCCGTCGCCGTCGAGGAAATCCCCGTGTGCGCGGACGAGCAGCTGAGGCATGATCTGGTCCATGGGCGACCCGATCCGGCACGTGCTGTTCGACGCTGACGGCGTACTGCAGGATCTTCCTGGCGGTTGGTACGCGGCGATGGAGCCCTATCTGGGCGACCGGGCGCGGGACTTCCTCCACGAGACCTGGTCCGACGAGCTGCCGATGCTCGCCGGGCGTGGTGACTACCTGCCGGTGCTCGCGGCGTCGCTGGAGAAGTACGGCGTGAGCACACCGGCGACCGAGGTGTACGACGCGGTGTGGAAGAACATCGTGCTGATCGAGGAGTCACTCGACATCGTGCGGACCCTGAAGCGCAACGGGTACGGCGTACACCTCGGCACCAACCAGGAGTGCTACCGCGGCGCGCACATGCGAGAGGCCCTCGGGTACGACGACCTGTTCGACGTCAGCTGCTACTCGTACGACCTAGGCGTCGCGAAACCCGACCCGGCCTTCTTCACCCGCGCCGCGGAACGCATCGGCGCCGACGCGGACTCGATCCTGTTCATCGACGACATGCCCAAGAACATCACCGGCGCCCGCACCGCCGGCCTCCACGCCGAACAATGGGACTTCACCCAGGGGCACTCCGCCCTCCACACGCTCTTCACGCTTCACGGGGTCACGGCCGCCTAGTCGCGGATCCGCTGTACTTGGACGTCATGGTGCTCGGCGTCGCCGGCAGCGAAGGCGAGGAGCTTGGTGCCTTCAGCGCTGACGGCTGTCGGTGAGGTCCTCGGACAATTGGCGATAGGTACGCACTCGCAATGTGGCGGCGCCTCCGGTGCGCTCGATGGTCCAGTCCCCGCCGGTCGTTCCGTCGATGAGGACGACCGAGGGCACCGGGCCGTGGGGGCGGAAGGAATGCCGATGGAAGTCGGGGGTGATGATCCGGGTTCGGTCTGCGTGGGAGAGCAGCAGGTTGTCGAAGTCGTAGAGGTACCGCGGGGGAGCGGGTGTCTCGGCATCGGGGCGTGGGGCATCGGGCAGGTCGAAGAGCTCCCGGTTGTCGTCGTCGCGGAAGACAAGCAACTCACCGCGGATCATTTCGACGACCTCCTTCAGCCGGGTCAGCCCGGACCAGGTCTGGATATCGCGCACGGTCGCGGGCCCGAAGGCGGTCAAGTAGCGACGTACCAGGCCGGCGAGGTCGAGAGCCTCGCCGGGCTCGCCACCGAGCCAGGCCTCGGTGGTGGTGTGGGCGATCGGCCCGCTCCGGCCCCAGATGCCACGAGGCGGGACCTGGACCAGAGGCACCAGGTTGCGAACGGCGTAGGCGAGACTGGCCGGTGCACACTCGGGCCACCGCTCGTGCAGCAGCCCACCGAGTTCGCGTTGGGTGCGCGGGCGTACGGCGAGCAGCTCGCGGGCAACGGCCGTCACCGCGTCCACGTCGAGCTCGCGGACGGCGTCGCGGTGGATCTGGTTGGTGAACAGGTCGCGGTCCAGGACCGGCTGAACGAGAGGACGCAACGCGCCCGCGTCGCGGGCGGTGACCAGGTGGATGGTCGATCGCATCAGCGCCGTCCGCACGAGTGAACGGTCGACGAGCGCGTCGGCTGCGAGCTCGGGACGGAAACCGGCGATCCGGGTCCACAGACCGGCGTACCAGGTATGCGGTGTCTGCGCCTGCAGGCCGACCAGGTGCTCGATCACGTCCGGGACCGATCGATCGGTCCGGAAGAGCAGGAACTGGCGGGCGAGGGTCGCCCGGTTCAGCTGTCTTGGTCCGATGGGTGTCGTCATGGCGTCAGTCCCCCCGTCAGCGGTATCGGCCGGCGCCGCTCGCAGTTGATCGTCCACGACTCCAGGCTGAACTGCCTACTCGACGACTATTTCAACTGAGATGTTGCCCTGGGTGGCGCGGGAGTAGGGGCAGATGTTGTGGGCTGCTTCGATCAGTTTGCGGCCGGGCTCGCCCTGGAGGTGGTCGGGGAGTTCGATCCGCAGTACGGCGGCGAGGGTGAACCTCCCGGTGGTCGGGACGAGGCTGATCTCGGCGGTCACCGCTACGTCTTTTGCGTCGAGGGTCTGGGCCTGGCCGATGCGGTCCAGGACCGTGGAGAAGCAGGCGGCCCAGCCCGCGGCGAGTAGTTGTTCGGGGTTGAGGCCGTCGCCGGTTCCGCCTAGTTCCTTCGGCAGGGCGAGCTGGACATCCAGCTGTCCATCGGCGGTGACGGCGCGGGCGTCGCGTCCGGACGAGGTTGCTACTGCTGTGTATGTGGGGTTCATGCGGACAACGATCCGGGGCGATGGGGGAGTGACTCAATTACCTCTTTGTTAATGGATGCGCGGCGTGCCCCGCCGTACGCTGAATCTGTGACCGTGCTGGAGGAGCCGCAGACCGCGGGAGAGATGCTTCGCTTCTGGCGGATGCACCGTCGGCTGAGTCAGCTCGATTTGGCGCTCGATGCCGAGGTGTCGACCAAGCACCTGAGCTTCGTGGAGACGGGCCGCGCGCAGCCGAGCCGGCAACTGTTGGTCCATCTCTCGAACCATCTCGACCTGCCGCTGGCCGAGCAGAATCGGCTGCTGCTCGCGGGTGGGTTCGCGCCGCGGTACCTCGACGAGCCGTACCACTCCGACGCGATGCTCCCGCTCCGCGAACCGCTGCACCAGCTCCTCGACGCGCATCTGCCGAACCCGGCCCTGATCGTCGACGGCCTCTGGAACCTGATCGACGCGAACGACGCCGCGTCGCTCCTCTGGGACGGCGTCGACCCCGAACTCCTGAAGCCACCGATGAACATGCTGCGCCTCGCACTCCACCCCGGCGGCCTGCCCAGCATCTCGTCCATGACCGCGGCGTGCAGCGTCCCGCTCATCCACCAGCTGAAGCGCAAGAGCCGCGACACCGCCGACCAACCACTGTCGGACCTCCTCGAAGAACTCGAGCCCTACCTACCCTCCGCGCCCCTCACCGGCCCAACCCAACAACCCATGGTCACCCTCGACCTCCAAACCCGCCTGGGCCCCGTCCGCCTCTTCACCCTGATAGCCACCATCGGCGCGCCCCTAGAAGTAACAGCCGCCAACCTAGCCATAGAAACCTTCCTCCCCGCCGACACCGCCAGCGCCGAACGCCTACGAGCCCTAGCGCAACCCTCAAACCCGACCACTTAGCCAACGCCTTCTCCACCGAGCAGTCGGGCACTCCGGAACTTATTCGGCACCAGCTGGCAAAAATGTTCCGAAGCGTACCTAGTCGCGGTGGCGCTGGAGGAGTTGGCGGGAGGACTCGAAGCCGAGGCGCTCGTAGACCGGGACTGCCTTGCGGCCTGAGTGGACCGTCACGTGTAGGGCGCCTGCGTCCATCGCGTGCTCCGATGCAGCCTTGACGAGCGCCGACCCGATGCCTCGGCCGCGGGCGTCCGGCGTGACGAAGACGCTCTGGATGTCCCCGGACATCCGGCTCGTCGCACCAGGTCTCGGAACGCGCGGAACGAGCGCAACCCACGCCATGCCGACGATCTCCGGCTGGTCGAGGCGCGCGACGTACGCCACGTGCGCGTTGTCGCGAGCGGCCCACCACTGCCCGAACTCCGCTGTGAAAGCGTCGACCGCCCGCTCCTCCAGCTCCTCGTCACTGCTGTTCAACCACAGCAACCGCGCGAGCCCCGCAACATCATCTGCACCAGCCTGACTGATCCGCACGACCCGAGTCTTTCACGGAGCCGGATCCCAGTGCGGGCGGTCGGTCTCGAGCAGCCGGAGCCAGATCTCGCTGATCGTCGGGTACGCCGGGACCGCGTGCCAGAGACGATCCAGCGGGACCTCACCGGCGATGGCGATGGTCGCCGCGTGGAGCAACTCGGCCACGTCGGGCCCGACCGCGGTGAACCCGATCAGGATGTTGCGGTCGGCATCGACAATCATCCGTGCCTGCCCGCGGTAGTCGTCGGCATGCAGCGCCGCGCCGGCGACCGCTCCGAGGTCGTAGTCGACAATCCGAATGTTCTCACCGGCAGCCGACGCGGCTTCGGCGGACAGACCGACCGCGGCGACTTCGGGATCGGTGAAGATCACCTGCGTCGCGGCCCGTTCGTCGGCCGTGACCGCGTGCCGTCCCCACGGACTCAGGTCGAGCTCCTCGCCACGAGCTCGTACGACGATCGCGTCGCCCAGCGCGCGACCTTGGTACTTGCCGTGATGGGTGAGAAGAACCCGCTTGTTCACGTCGCCCGCGGCGTACAGCCAACCCTCGCCGACAGGATCGCCCTCATCGTCGACAACAGCGAGCGTGTCATCGACGCGCAGCCAGTCTCCCGGCGTAAGACCGACATGATCCAAGCCGAGATCCTTCGTGTTGGGCGTGCGTCCGGTCGCGACGAGAACCTCGTCGGCCTCGACGGTCGCGCCGTCGGAGAGAGTCAGATGTACGCCGTCGGCATCTCGACGAGCCTCAGCGACCTCGACGTCCACATGAAGCGAGACGCCCGCAGTACGGAGAGCAGCCGTCACGTGTTCTCCGGCGAACGGCTCCACCCCGGGCAGCAGCCGGCTCTGCGAAACGAGCGTCACCTGCGAGCCGAGCGCGCTGAAGGCGGTCGCCATCTCGGAGCCGACGACGCCGCCACCGATGATGGCCAGTCTCGCCGGGATGTTCTGTACGGCGGCCGCCTCGCGGCTCGTCCACGGTTCCACGTCAGCCAGCCCGCGGATGGGCGGCACGTGGGCGCTGCTGCCGGTGGCGATCACGACCGCGTGGCGTGCTTGCACGGTGGTCGTCGTACCGTCCGTCTGGGTGACGGTGACGGTACGGGTCCCGGTGATGCGTCCGTGGCCGCGGACCAGGTTGATCCCGGCGTGGTTCAGCCATTCGACCTGGCCGGCATCGCTCCAGTTGGAGGCGAAGCGGTCGCGTCGCGCGAGAACCTTGGCCGGGTCGAGGTCGCCGTTGACGGTTTGGCCTGCGGCCGGCAGTGCGCGAGCGGCGCGTAAGGCCGCGGCGTCGCGGAGCAGGGCTTTGGTCGGCATGCAGGCCCAGTACGAGCACTCGCCGCCGACGAGTTCGTGTTCGACGATGGCCGCGGTCAGGCCGCCCTGCACCACGCGGTCGGCGACGTTCTCACCGACCGGTCCGCCACCGATGATCACGACGTCGAAGAGCTTCTCCGTCATGTCAGCGCACCTTCGCGGCGAGGCGCTGCAGACGGATCGCGGAGATCAGGAAGAAGATGCCGCCCAGGATCGCGTACCCGGCAACGCTCGTGAGCGAGGGCTTCGCCCCACCGGCCATCACGATGAAGCTGCCGCCCGCGAGGACCGAGATGCCGCCGCTGAGAATCATCGGCCACTGACCACCGAGCCGGTAGCGCAGGATCGCGACGACCAACTGGACGATGCCCGCCGTGATCGCCCACGCGCCCCACACCCGCAGCACGCTCGGGATCCCGGATCCGGCCGCGACGGCCAACCCGATGGCGGTGAGCAGGCTCAGCGCCATGTTGACGTAGAGCGGCGCCTTCGGTCGCGTCGTACCCGAGGAACGGAAGTCGATCACGGCCGCCGCGACGTCGAACAGTGGGTAGATCACCAGGAGAGCGGTTGCTCCAGGGTTGATCTTCTTGGCGATCGCCATCATCAGGACCGCCCAGACGATGGCGAACCCGAAGCGGACGTAGTACAGCGTGCGCAGCGTCTTCGTACTGTCGGCGGCGCCGGCCGCCGTGCCGGTGGCTGCTGCATATGAACTGGACACCAGTTGCCCCTCATCAGGTAGATAGAACGATCGGTACACCTGGAGCGTGCCGCAAGCTGTCTCCCGTTGTCAAGACCGATCGTTCTATCTGCTACCGTCGAAGTCGTCGGAAGGATCGGAAGGGGAAGCGGTATGTCGGAAGCACGGTCGCGACTGCTCAACACGGCCACTGGGCTCTTCTACGCCGAGGGCATTCGCGCTGTGGGCGTCGACCGTGTGATCGCCGAGGCGCAGGTGACCCGCGCGACGCTGTACCGGCATTTCCCGAGCAAGGACGACCTGATCGTCGCGTACCTGACGCAGGCTGACGAGGCGATCCGGGCGCAGCTGAACACCGCGCGAGCGCAGGACGCGAGCCCGGCCGACATCATTCGAGCTGTCAGCCGCTCCATCGCCGACGACATCCAGAGCCGCGGCTTCCGGGGCTGCGCGTTCCTCAACGCCGCCGCCGAGTACCCGGACCCGGCGTTCGCCGTGCACCAGGCCGTCCTCAAGCACCGGCAGTGGTTCCTGTGGACGATGGCGGAGCTGTTCACCGGCCTCGGAAAGATCGACGCAGAGCCCGCGGCCCGCCACTTCGTCATGCTCCGGGACGGCGCCATGGCCGCCGGCTGCCTGACCGACCCCAAACCCGTCTGCGAAACCTTCCTCCGCGGAGTGGAAGGCCTCCTCACCTACCGCAGCCGCGAAGAACAGAACGTCTAGCGCCGGGTGCTGTCAGGCATGGATGGGGATCTTCGGTTGGCGTTTGGTGCGGTGGGGTTGGCGGCTGAGGTTGCTGTTGGGTACTTCGGGGCTGGGGTTACGGCGACGTTGAAGGCTGACGGTACGCCGGTGACGGAGGCCGATCGGGCTGTCGAGCGGCTGCTTCGGGAGACGTTGTCGGAGGCTCGGCCCGGTGATGCGTTTCTGGGAGAGGAACTGGGGGAGTTGGGGGAGTCCGATCGGGTCTGGATTCTCGATCCGATCGACGGCACCAGGTTCTTCAGCGAGGGCGACCCGAACTGGCGGATCCAGATCGCGCTGGAGGTTCGAGGGGTCACCGAGCTCGCAGTGGTTGCGTCTCCCGCGCTGGGTCGCTGCTGGTGGGCGACGCGAGGCGGCGGTGCGTTCGAGTCGTCGTGGCCACGTGACGAGGTACGCCGTCTAGAAGTCAGTACGACGGAATCGCCGGAAAACGCTGCACTGGTTGCTCTGGACAACGGCTCCGGAAACCTCCCCTCAGCTCGCCCGCCGTCGAGCCCGCTGCCGCTCATCGAACTCGTTCACGGCGAGATCGACGCGTTCCACGTCGAGCGGCACCACAAATGGGATCACGCCCCTTGGATCCTGATCGTCGAAGAAGCCGGCGGCCGCTTCACCAATCCCGCCGGCGGCAACTCCGGCGACCAAGGCGGCGGCCTGTACTCGAACGCCGCCCTCCACGACCACCTGATCGCCACCCTGCACTACCCACTGCGTCCCTGACGGAGATCACGGCAGGAACCGTTCCGGGCGGAAGTCTGCGAGCAGCTTGTCTCTCTTCCCGCTGACGATCTCCGACGCGAGCAGCCGGCCGATCACTGGTCCGAGTGTGATGCCGCTGTGGGAAACGGCCTCGTAGTATCCCGGCACAGACGGCACGGCTCCCACCGAGGGAAACCCGTCGATCGGGATCGGCCGTTCGACGACGCGTGTCTGTGCGATGCGGGAGCTAGCCAGCTCGGGTACGACGTACTGCGCCGCTTCATGCAGCCGACGGCCGAGCTCGGCAGGATCTTCGCCGGTGTCGATGAGCGCGTCGATCTCACGGCTGTGGAGCACCACTGAGCCGTCACCATCAGGACGGATCTCGATATGAGGTGCGTGCATGGCCCGATGAACCGGGACCTCAGTACAGCTGAGCCGCGTGACAACGCCGGGCTCGCGGCGCATCGGCAGGTGCCGTGAGATGAGGCCGGCGACGTGGGTGGCGCTGGGGCCTGCCGCGTTCACGATCACGTCGACGTCGAGACGGGTCCCATCAGAGAGCGCAACGCTCCGGATGGTCCCGTCGACACCGATCTCCCGCACCGCGGTGCCGAACCGGTGCTCGGCGCCGCTCAACGGCGTGGCGGAGGAGGCAGCCGACGAGCTGATGCCCGTGGACCCAGGCCTCGTCCGGGTAGAACACGACTGGAGCCTCGTCGGGTATCACGACAGCAGGTTCGAGGTGGCGGCGTACCTCGGCTCCTGTCTGCACCTCAACCCGATAGCCCCAGGCGGCCAACAGATCTGCTGTCTTCAGAAGCTGTGCCGGATCGTCTGCCCAGCGCAAGTGGCCGCTGGGATGCCACCACGAGCCTGGCCCGATGACGCTGGCGAGTTCACGATGCGCCGCCATACCCGCGACGTTCAGGTCGAAGTAGGACTTGCGCGCGGTCTTGTTGCTGGCGTTGACCCACGAGAACGACCAGTTCGTGACGCCTTCGCCCGGTCGGCCGGCGTCGATGAAGATCACCTTGGCGCCGAGCCGGGACAAGTTCCAGCCGACACAGGCTCCGAGGACGCCCACTCCAATGACAACAACCTTCATCGCCGACGCTCCACCTCGTCCTTGTTTACAAGGGTTTTCGCCCAGTGTTCGGCGTGGCCACCGAGCAGGTTGTCGGTGAGCCATCCCATGGCGACGAGCAGGCCGATGGATCCGGCCGTGATGAGTACTGCGAGCAACATGTCATTCATCGTCGAAGAGATCGAGGCACGGAGACAGTGGCAAGAATGCCGTTCTCCGATAGATTCTGGTCATGCATCGAGTGGCAGTTGTCGCGGTCGACGGGATCCACAGCTTCGACCTGGCGATGCCGTTGCAGGTGTTCAGTACGGCGCATTCGCTGCAGAGGGCGCCGGGGGAGTTGTTCGGTCCGCGGCTCTACGACGTGCGGGTCTGTGGTGACGAGCGTGACCTGCTGGTCGCCGGCGTCGGGGGAGTCGAGATGTACCGGTTCACGCCGCCGTACCCGTTGGTCGAGGCGCTCGACGCGGACACCATCGTGGTCATCGGCGTACCGGGAGGCCGCGAACCGCTGACCGAAGCGCTCGATCTGCTGCGAGAGGCGCACCGGCGTGGCATCCGGATCGCCTCGATCAGCGCCGGCGGTGCCCGGGTGATGGCGGCGTCCGGGTTACTGGACGGCCGGCGGTTGGCGACGCACTGGTCGCGGGCGGACCTGCTTGCCGAGCGTTACCCGCAGGTCGTGATCGACACCGACGTGCTCTACATCGACCACGGCGACGTACTCATGTCAGCCGGCGCGGCCAGTGGCATCGACATGTGCCTGCACATGATCCGTCAGGACTTCGGATCCGCGGTCGCCGCCGATGTCGCCAGGCACATGGTCGTGCCTCCACAACGCGACGGCGGCCAAGCGCCGTACATCGCACATCCGGATCCCGGAGACGATCACGGATCACTCGAGCCGACGATGCGGTGGCTCCGAGAACGCCTGGGGGAGCAGGTGACCCTCGCGGACATCGCGTCGTACGCCGGATTGAGCCCGCGCACGCTGAACCGGAGATTCCGCGAACAGACGGGCACGACGCCACTGCAATGGTTGCTGCGGCAACGAGTGCATCATGCACAGGAACTGCTGGAGACCACCGACCTGTCGGTCGAGGAAATCTCCAGGCACTGCGGTTTCGGTACGTCGATCGCGATGCGCCAGCACTTCGCCAAACACATCAGAACCTCACCGATGGCCTACCGCCGCACGTTCCGCGCCCGAGCCGAGCCTTGATGGTGACAACTTTGTCGGCCAAGGCGACGTCTCACGTCGGACCGGTCGCGCCGACGGTGCGATTCTGCCGACAGAAGGAGCGCTTGGTGCCGAAGACGGATTACGACGAGTTCGCTGAGGCGTACTCCGCGGACAACGAGGTCAATCTGCTCAACGGCCACTACGAGCGGCCGGCGGTGCTGAGCCTTGCCGGCGACGTGGACGGCCGGCGCATCCTCGACGTCGGCTGTGGCTCCGGCCCGCTGTCGGCGGCGCTCCGTGACAAGGGCGCGATCATGTCCGGCTTCGACCTGAGCGCGGCCATGATCGAACTGGCCCGCCGAAGGCTGGGGGAGGACGCCGACCTGACCGTCGCCGACCTGGCCAAGCCGCTCCCGTACGACGATGCCGCCTTCGATGACGTCGTTGCCTCGCTCGTCCTGCACTATCTGGAGGACTGGACCGAGCCGCTCGCAGAGCTCCGCCGGGTGCTGAAGCCGGGTGGACGGCTCATCCTGTCGCTGAACCACCCGATGGTCTACACGGCGCTGAACCCCGAGGGCGAGTACTTCGACGTTGCCGAGTTCACCTTCGACGCCGAGCATGCCGGCCGTACGGTCGTCTACTCGATCTGGCACCGGCCGCTGCAGGCGATGAGCGACGCGTTCACGGCGGCGGGTTTCCGGATCTCGGTCATCAGCGAGCCGCCGATCTCCGCGGACACGCCGACCGAACTGCGTCCGCCGAATATGGAACACCCGGCGAGGTTCATCAGCTTCATCTTCTTCGTGCTCGAGGCCTGCTAAACACGGGGAGCCGCGCCAGTCACGATCGGAGCGCCGCGGTGCCGGTAGGGTTTTGGCCGTGTCTGAAACCGACGTCCTCGTCCTGCGGCCGGCTCCGGGCCCGCGCCGGCAGGTCGTCAGCATCGCCGCCGTGATCGCTGTGGTCCTCGTTGTCGCCGGCGTCATGGCCGGCGGCAGGCCGGCCCTGATCACCTGCATCGGTCTCGTCCTGTTGCTGGCGGCCACCATCGCCGTCTATCTGTGGCGCTCCCGCATCGTCGTCACCCCGGCCGATATTTCGGCGCGCGGCCTGACGTTCCACCGCCGTCGTGACCGCGCGCTCGCCGCCTCGGTGATCCGGGCCACGGTGGTCCAGCCCGGGGCTGTCTCCGAGACCATCGTCATCCTCGACGCCGGCGAACACGCGCTGCTGACCATCAACGGCGCCCTCTACGCGCCCGCCGATCTCGACCGTCTGGTCAACCACCTCGGGCTACCCATCGGCCGGCTGAACGGGCCGGTCACCACAGCACAGCTGGCCCGCGAACGACCCGGCACCGTGGGCTGGATCGGGCGGAACCTGATCGCGTTCTCGCTGCTGTGCGCCCTCGGCTTCGCGGTCGCCGCAGTGGTTCTCGGAACCATGGTCGCAGCCCTGACAGACTGACCGCCGTGCAGACACCGTCGCGGACGCTCGCCCAGATACACCGCGGCATCGATCTCGGTTGGCACACCGGTGCGCAGGTGTACGCCTCCATCGGAGGACAAGTTCTGATCGATCTGGCGGTGGGAGAGGCACGTCCAGGTACTCCGATGACGACCTCGACGATCGTCGAGTGGGCCTCTGCAACCAAACCAATCCCATGCGTCAGCATCGGACTGTTGTGCGAACGTGGCCTGGTCGACCTCGACGACGCTGTCTCGCTGCACATCCCGGAGTTCGCAGCAGCGGGCAAACAGGATGTCACCATCCGGCACTTGCTTACTCACACGGGTGGTTTGACCAGCACGATCACCGGCATAGCTCCACCAGAAGAGATCGTGGCCGACATCTGCGCGGCGCCGCTGGTGGATGGGTGGACCCCGGGCGCGCGCTGCGCCTACAACTCGATCGCGATGTGGATCGTCTCAGAACTGGTGTCGAGAGTCAGCGGCCGTCCGTTCGGAGAGTTCGTCCACGATGAGATCTTCGGTCCGGCCGGCATGGACGACTGCTGGATCGGAATGCCGGCCGAGGTGTACCGAGACCAGCAGAGCAGAATTGCGGTCATCCCAGGCTTCGGCCCATCTGGCACAGAGGCCTGGGTGACCTGGGCCCGTCCGACCGGCGGAGCACATGGTCCGATCGCCCAGCTGGGCCGGTTCTACGAGGCCCTGCTCGACGGTCGGCTGATGTCGGCTCCGGTCCTGGAGGCGATGACGACTCGACATCTGTGCGGCGTACTGGACGAATACCTGCAGGAGACCGTAGACCGCGGATTGGGCTTCATGCTCGGCTCATCCAATCCTGCGCACGGCTATGGGGCACTTGCCTCTCCTCGGGCCTTCGGCCACGGCGGTCGGACCTGGAGTGTCGGCTTCGCTGATCCTTCGCGGGACCTGGCCGTCGCCGTCTACTGGAACGGCATGGCAGACGCCGAATCTCACGCCCAGCGGCTGCCGGATCTGCTGGACGCGGTCTACCTTGACCTCGACTGACTAGTCGGTTGCGAGCTGGACGGCGCTCAGGATGCCCGACAGGCTCTCGGGGTGTGCCATCTTCACGTCCGCGAGATCACCGGGCCGGAACCAGCGAAGATCGTCGTGCTCCTCGGGTGCGGCGTTGACAGGTTCTCCGTCCCAGCTCGTGACGAGGAACGCGTGTACGTCGAGGGTCGGGTCGTTGACCGTCATCGGGATGGGCACCGGGTCGTGGACGCGGACACCGAGTTCTTCGAAGCATTCCCGGACGACAGCTTGGTGAGGCAATTCGCCCGACTCGACATGTCCGCCTGCGGAGAAGCTCCAGCTGTCGGGATACCACCGACGCGATGGATGGCGATGCACAAGGAGCACGAGACCGTCGCGCACAAGGACAGCAACAGACAGCGAAATCAGGGCGGCCATGGACGCACCCTAGGCCCAAACCCGACGCACCGCAGCCGGCTGATCGCCTTGGTCGACGGACTGGTGGAGCTGATGACGGCGTGAGACCGCCGTACTGAGGTCAGGGTCGGGCATCTGGGTAGGTGACGGGTCGCAGGACCTTTGCCGGTGCGCCGGCCGCGACGGAGTACGGCGGAATGTCCTGCGTGACAACGCTGTTGGCGCCGATCACGCACCTTTCGCCGATCGTCACCCCGCTCGTGACGACCACGTTCGCGCCCAGCCAGACGTTGTCGCCGATCCGCGTCGGCCCCTTGGAATCGAACCCCTGCCACGGCACCGGCCGCTCCGGATCGTCGAACCGGTGATTGGCATCTGTCACGAAGCACCCGTTCGCCAGCATGCAGTGCGACCCGATCTCCACCAGGTCGAGAGCCGCGACCATCACCGCGATGTTCAGGAACGTGCCCTCACCGATCCGCACCCGTCCCTCGTCGCCCACGGTGATCCACACGTTAGGCTCGAACATCGTGTTGGCCCCGACCTCGAGCCGCCCGTCCTGCAAAGCCTCCAGCACGTTCCCGTGCAACGGCCACCGCGCGAACGCCCCGCGCCGCATCAGCTCCCAGTGGATCCGCCCCCGGTTCCAGGGCAACGAACCCCGCTGGTACCAAAGCCACTTCTGCACCCAGACCGTCAGCTGCCCACGAAGCTCCTCCACACCCGCCAGGCTACGCAACAGGAACCGCACCGAGCGTCAACTGATAATGGCAACGGTCCGCGTTGCGTCGACGCCAGTGGCGCCCGTTGAGCGGAGGTCGAAACTCGGTCGTCTCTTCAGCAGCAGACCGGATAGCCTCCGCCGCGTGACGCGAGATGAAGCACTGAGCATGCTGGCTGCGCTGGCTGCTGGACGGGCACGATGGTTGGCGGAGACCGTGCCGGCGCTGCAGGCCGACGGAGCCTGGCTGGTTGGTTCACTCGCGTCCGGAACGGACGATGAGTGGAGTGATGTGGACATCATCGTTGTCGGCGGAGAGCGCGTGCTCGGCGAGGCGCTGTTGACCCTGGAGATGCCGGGCAACGGACCGGTCGGCGGCGGGTATGTCGGGGCGATGTATGACGTTGGGCCGCTCCCGCTGTGGGTTGACTGGTATCTGTGGCCGCTGGATGCGCCGGTGCCTCGAGAATCGCGGTTGCTGGCCGGTGCCGGCGTAGCTGGGAGCCTCGATCTGTCGGAGACGCTGGAGTTGGTCGGCCGAGGTCTGCCGGGGCCTGCACCGGAGCCCGAATGTGTTCGCCCTCGCCATGCTGCCGTTGGCGGCGAAGCACATCGCTCGAGGCGACTTGGAGAAGGCTGCGGCGATGGCGTCGATGCTAGATGCGCCCTCCGACGTCGAAGTCGGAGCCGGACTGTCCGTCGTACTCTCGCGGGTTGAAGGACACGAGTCAACTTGCTGCTGCGGTTCGTCGCTATCTGGAAGTTGTGAGGGCCATCGCTGGACCGGGCCCTTGGGGATAGCTCGTCGCTTCAGCTTGTTGTGAGCCAGGGGCCGGTGGGGTGCCGGGGTAGGGCTGACTGCGGGTCGTCGAGGATCGCCCTGGTCTGCGCGGCGTACTCGCGGGTTGCCCGCCAACCTCCCTCGGGCGGTTGCAGGCCTTCGGCGAGTCGGGGCCTCATCGCTTCGAGGGTGCCGCGTAGGGATTCGATGACGGTTGCGCCATGCCGGGCACGCCAGGTCCGTTCGACCTGGGTCACCCGCTCGGCGTAGGCGTCACGCTCTCGCAGCCCTGCTGGGGTGAGGGCGACGACCTTGCCGCGGCCTGTCTCGGCCGGACGTACGGTGATCATTCCCGACCGTTCCAGCACCCCGAGCGCCGGGACCACCGGTCGGCCGGTCACGCCGGTCCGCCCGGGCAGGTCCCGGACCCGGATCGGGTCGGTACTGAGCGCGGGCAGGAAGTTCGCGGCGATCGCCATCGGCAGCGGCGAATCCGTCTCGACCTCCCGCGCAAAGGCCTCCAGCGCGGCCGCGAGCGGATCAGCGATCGAACCTTCCGCGGACGTGCCCGTGATAGCTGCCAGCGAACTTCGGAGCTCACCCATCGACTCCCGGCCGAAGCGTTCCGTCCACCGATCGTCCGTCGCCGCGATGATCGGCGGCCAGAGTTCCTTGGCGCGGCGACAGACAGCCTTCGGGATGAGCACCGAAGTGCCGCGCAGCCGGCGACTGCTGCCGTACCCGTCCTTCGACGGTTGCCGGACCGGCGCATCGGCCTCGAGCCGCACCTCGACGTACCCCCACCGCTCCACGCCGCCGATCATCGGGAACAGATCCTTCTCGGTCCAGCCCGTCCGCTCGAGCAGCGCGACGACCGTCGTACCCGGGTTGTCGACGTGGCGTAGCAGCGGCCAGAACACGACAGGCAGCTTGAACCCGGGGAATCCCGACCGCGCCAGTTGTGCCTCGAACTCGTTGTCCAGCTCGATCCGGTACGCGATCAGCGCCTGCGCCAGCAAGGTTGACAAAGCAGGCTCCGAGTCGCAGGCCCTGTTGTTGGTCATGCGGGGATCCTAGGAGCTGGCGCCGACAGCCGACGGCAACTTCCGTGCTTCAACTGGCAGGACGGGAGTCGAATCGCAGGCGCATCACGCTTCTGGCACCGGAGGCGCGGATCCTGACGAAGCCACGTGCCTCATACGAGGCGAGGCGTCCCATCCAGCTGTCGTTCTCCTCGGCTCTGCGACTGGCTAGCGCGTGCGGCGAGAGACTCGTCTTCGGAAACGCATCAAGAGCTGTTGCGCCTGCCTCTCGCGCATGGTCGATCGCTGCGTCCAGCAACGCGCCGGCAACCCCGGTTCCCCGGACATCGCGATCGACGTAGAAGCAGGTGACGGCGAAGACATTATGATCCCCGGGAGTTGGTCCGTACTGCCGAGACCGTTCAAGACGGCTGTGGTCCTCACGCGGCGCGACGGCGACCCAGCCAACCGGACGGTCGTCGATGTAGGCGACGAGCCCCGGATACTGGCCTTGATCGATCGTGGCCTTCAGCGCTGCCTTGCGGCGATCGGCCGGCCCTTGCTCGTCTCGCCAGAGCATGCACCAGCAGTGACCCGGAATCGGAACGCCGCCGCGTGGACCTTTGCGTTCGAAGAGTTGGACCAGGTCGTTCCAGCGGTCGGGGGTCACTACATGTACTTCCACGTGGGGAGGATTCGTGTCCTCGCGGTGAACGGGCATCGGACGCCTCCTCAATCGCCCGGCAGCCAGCAAATGCAGAAGGGATGGCCCGCGGGGTCGGCATAGGTCTGGACCCCTCGCACCGCCGTACGGTCGTCGGCAGCTTTCAACAGTCGACCACCCAACCCGATCACCTCGTCGTGGGCGGTATCAAGCCCTTCGATCCCGACCACGTAGAAGTCGAAGTGGACCTGCTGCGGGGTGCCGTCCGGCCACTCGGGCTGGACATGGTCCGGAGCCAGTTGGACGCCTAGCTGCCACTCGCCATCGACCCAGATGTTGCGCCAGCGTGTGCCGTCCTCAACCACCGTCCCGCCGAGCAGCCCGGCCCAGAAGGCGCTCTCGGCGTCAACGTCCGCAGCGTCGAACACGATCATTCGATGTTTCACGTCCATATGAAGGTCCTCGGGTCGGTCGGCGGAACGTGTCTAAGCGCTGTCTGACAGGGAGTTGAGCACCGCGACCTGTGGGTACGTCGCAGGCTCGCCGTAGCCGTGCTCAGCCAGCCACCGGATCTCCATCAGACTTCGCAACGACCAGTACGCGCGGATTACGTCGATCTCGATGTCGCCGCCATAGCCCGCGATGACGTCGTCGAGGTGCTCCTCGTGTGCGCGGGTCAGAGTGGCCAGGTCATACATCGCATCGCCGTGGCCGCCCTCGGACCAGTCGACGACGCCGCTCACCTCGTCACCGTCTACGAACACATGAACGAGCTGCAGGTCGCCATGGATGAACACCGGTGTCCACGGCCGCAGCGCAGCTTCCGCGACCTGACGATTGCGCCTGACCACGTCGGCAGACACGACATCGTTGGCGACGAGCCACTCACACTCCGAGTCGAGCAGCGGCGGAAACTCGACCGTGCCCCGACTGCTGCGAATGGGCTTCTGCTGACATTGGCTGCTGGGCCACGGCGGCGGCGGAGCGTCGTGCAGCGTGCGGACGGCGGCACCCGCTGCAACCCACGCCGCCGAAGACGCAGGCGAAGGCTCTTCAAGCCGGCCGAGCGCCGCTCCACGAGCTGCCGCGATGGCGAGCACGGGCGGCTTGTGCCAGAGGACCTCCGGGGTGGCGATCGGCGCCCTCGCCATGACCTCGACCTCTCGGTCGATGCGCGCCTGATCCGTGTCGATCTTCAGGAACACATCGCCGACGCGCAGCGTCACGCGCTCCGAATGCGCGACAACGACTTCGACCTCCCGCATGCCGTCGATCATCGCCGCACGCCACCAACGACGCAAAGAGTATTGGGGCACAGGCGGCTGCCGGGCAGTCCTCGCACGAGTGAGGAGGTGGACGAGCCGACGATATTTCGCACACCACCTCCACCGGCGACAGTTAGCGAAGCGCTTTCAGCTCGTCGAGGGCGCGATGGCCGCGCTCGACCACCCCTGGAACAACATCGTGGCGCCCGTGACGGATGGGCCGACTCGAGCTGCACGAGGATCTGTGTCGCTGCGAGCACCGCCGCCCCCTCCCAACCGACCAGGTCGAGGATTCTCGTCCACAGCCGCCTTCGGACACCGTCCAGCTGCGGATCCTCGAAGGTGTGCCACTGGAGGGTGGCGAGATCAGTCGCCCGCGTACCGCTACCGGCGTTCCCGATATCCACGACCGCCACCACCGCTCCGTCACGGACCAGGACATTGTCGGGCTTGAAATCGGCATGAACCATGTCAGGTGCCTTCTCGTGGTGGCGGAACGTCGCCACACATGAGCCGCAGGCGCTCGACCAAGGCCGACACCACGGAGGAATACCCCGAAAGCCCGGCGACAGCCCTCGACAAACTCGGAGCTAAGTCTCGACCGAATTCCTGACCGGTCGCGAGCCGCCAGGCGTACGACCAGTGGTCGTAGGGCTCGGAGGCTTGGCCGGCCTGGAGTTCGTTGATCTCCATCAGTTGCTCAACGAGGGACGGGGTCAGCTCCGGCGCGGGAGCCGCGTCAACGAAGTCCATCAGATGCCATACATGAGTGGCTGTGGCCCCCACTCCGAGCCAGGCCGGGGTGGGATAGCCGCGCCTACACATGTGCTCGACCACTCTCTGGGCTCGCAACGACTCGTCCAGCTGGTTTGGCCGTGCCCGGGGCCATGCTTTGAGCACTGCATTTGCCCTTCCGGCCAATTGGACGCGCATGGCACCCACATCGAAGCCTCCGGGTAGGCGACTGAGAAGCGTGACCTCTGCCCCGACCACGTTGGCCACGTCGTCCAGGACCTCGGCCGGCAGCTCTTCGGGATGGTTGCTCTGGTTCGTCGACTCGAAGGGCCGATCACCGCGACGGACCATCATCTGGGGGTTTAGGGCAGCAACGGCTTCTCAACGGTCAGGAGGTTTTCGATCGGGCCAAGCCAGCTCGACGGGACGAGGAGCTTGTAAGTAGGCGAGTGGGAGACGACGCTCGACACGCGGAGGTCGGCGATCAAGCTGAGGAGGGCGTTGGCCTGCTCGAAGCCGAGTTGCTGGGTGAATCCGAGGTGGTGGACGGCGTCGGAGATGGCTTGGGTGTAGGCGTCTTTCTCGGTGAAGCGGCTGCAGAGGTGGACGATCGCATCGGGGGTGCGGACGATGGGACGGTGCGGAGAGGTGGCGGGGATCACCTCGACGGTGAGGTCGCACCAGGAGGCGATCTCAATGCCCTGGCCACTGATTTCGCCATCGCCCATTGCGGCGTGCGCGTCGCCGATGACGAACCGGCCGGCCCCGATTTCGTCGTAGAGATAGAGGGTTGAGTCCGGGGCGAACTCCTTGGTGTCGAGGTTGCCGCCGTGGTCCCAGGGGTCGGCGATCAGTTCAGGCCGGACCAGACCGAGCCACCCGAGCATCGGGACAAGTGGTACGACGTGTTGGCCGTCGAGCATCACCTGGTCGCCATGGAGTTCGGCGCGGCCGGCGTACTCCTGGCCCGCGGACTCGCGGAGGACGCCGCCCCACGGCTCCTCGGGCCTCGTGGTGGTGGCGAAGCCGTAATGACCGACGGGGTCCAGTTCAAGGGCGTGGAGGTGGAAGGCGAGGGTGTCGCCCGGGCTTACGCCCTCGACGCGGAGTGGGCCGGTCAGGAAAGGGGAGTCCGAACCGGGCCAGGTGCGGATGCGGGTTCTTCGACCGGACTGGAGAATCGCGGCGTCCGGGAGATCGTGGCAGTCCAGATCGACGGGCGGCGCAGCGATGGGGTCCATCACGGCACTGTAGGACCATCGAAGTGATTGCACAGGCGATTATCCGATCGAGCGTGCTGGTGCCGATGACTGCGGCGAGCCGGCCAGTCGCGTCGTTCTGTTCCGGGCCGCTCAGCTGGGCGTTCTTGCCGCAGCCGACTCCGCGAAGGCGGGAAACAGTGTCGGTGGGGGATTGGTGGCGTCGGTCCAGCGCTCTGTCATGGCGTCGGCCAGTTCGCAGAACCAGCGCGCCAAGTCCTGCAGGATGCCGGCACGATCGGTCAGCTGATTCAACACCCCGATCTGCTGGACAAGCTGTGCACGACGGCGCCAACTGTCGTGGGGAGTCTGGTCGGTTCGGGCGATCAGCGGAAGGCGGGTCACTCTGCTGGCGAGTGCTGCTGCCGCACCAACTGCGAGCATCTCGTCGTACCCATCCAAGGCGTCCGCAGCGAGGGAGGTTGCGAGCGTGTTGCGGTAGGCGTGGTCTGCGGCCTGGGTGATCGGTTCTGGCAGCACGGACCAGTTCGCGCTGTGGTGTGGGAAGGGGTAGTGCAGGAACGAGGCGTCGAAACCGATGTGCCCGAAACCAGAGCCTTCGAAGTCGACCAACCGGATGCCTCGGTCAGTGACCAGTGCGTTCGTCGGGTTGAGGTCGTTGTGCACCAGGGCGGCGTACTGGCCTGGTGCGTCCATTTGTGAGCGGACGAAGGCGATGTCGTCCCGCGCGGTGCGGGCGTCTGGGAATCCCAGCTCTGCGCAGGCCTGTTCGACGAGGTGCCATCGGCGTACGCCTCCTGTTCCGGCTCCCTCGCCGGTAGTGACGTCGGCGGAGCCGAACTCTGCCAGCGCCAGGTCGTGCTCGATGCGACGGTCCAGTGTGGTGGCGTGGAGCCGCCCTATGGTTTGCGCGAAGCTCACCATCGCGGTGGCTGCCCGCTCGGGGTCGTTGCCGAGCAGCACTGTCTCCAGGGTTGGCCACGTCCCGAGGTCTGACTGGACGACGACGCCGGCTTGGTCGTCGGTCAGGATCACACGTGCAGCCACGTCGCTGAGGACTGCGGTGCGCAGCCCGGCGGCCTCTCGCCGCAGATAGGCCGGTCCGCCGTGCCCTTCGCCGTCCACTCGCCTGGTTTTGACGATAACCGTTCGTCCTGGGCCTTCGGCAGGATCGGTGCTCAGGCCGGTCAGGTCACGGTCGAACACCAGCCGAGTGACGGGAGCCCAGTCGTCACCGACCTGCTGCGCATCGACGATGACGGGCCGCCGCCCACAAATGGAGGTGAGTCCGTCCAGTACGGCGTCTTGTCGCTCGATCGTCAACGGGTAGCGCATGCCGAACCTCTCGGGATGTCATTTGGCGGGTGCCGGGAGTATGCGCCAGGGGAGCGGTTGTCACCTGCCAGATGCACAGGCGATGCAGGTGCGGACCATCGGACGCGCCCGGAGCCGCTCGTTCGAGATTGGTCGGCCGCAGCGTTCACACGTTGTGTAGGTTCCAGCCGCGAGGCGTGCCAGTGCGGCATCGATCTCCGTCAGGGCGTTCCGGGCCTGCTCGGCCAGCGCACCGAGCTGGGACCGCTCGAACGCGATCGTTGAACCCTCGGGATCGTGTTCGTCGTCGGCGTTGCTGTCGCGCGAGGCAGCAACGACTCTGTCGAAGTCCTCGGTGAGGCTCGCCAGGCGGTTGATCGTCTTTTGCCGCTCACGCTCGAGTTGAGCATGCGGATCGTCCATCCATCGATTCTGAACTATCTCGCACCAACAGGATCCCCCGTCAGCTGATCAGTCAGCATGCCCCGGCTGATCGGCCGGGGCATGCTGGTTCTCGCGGTGACCGTGCAGGGAGCCGGCGTGGGCCTTGGCGGTGGGGTCGTTGCGGGTCTTGATCAGGCTGGCGACCACGACGATCGTCAGGATGCCGATGATGACGCCGAGGCTGATCGCGGTGGACACCTCCGGGATCCGGTCGTCGATGTCGACGTGGGCCCAGTGCAGGATCAGCTTGACGCCGATGAAGGCGAGGATGACGGCGAGCCCGGCGGACAGATAGACGAGCCGGTCCAGCAGCCCCTTGACCAAGAAGAACAGCGCCCGCAGGCCGAGCAGCGCGAACGCGTTGGCGGCGAACACGATGAACGCCTCCTCGGTCACGCCGAACACCGCCGGGATCGAGTCGAGCGCGAAGAGCAGATCGACCCCGCCGATGGCGACCAGTACGACGAACAGCGGCGTGACCACCTTGCGGCCGCCGATCCGTGCGGTCAGCTTGCCGCCGACGTAGTCGTCGCTGACCGGCAGCACCCGGCGCGCGGTCTTCACGATGACGTTGTTCTCGACGTCGGGATCCTCGGCGCGATGCCGGAACAACTGCACGGCCGTGTAGAGCAACAGCAGGCCGAACAACAAGAACATGAACGAGAACAGCGACAGCAACGTCGCACCGAGCGCGATGAAGATCGCCCGCATCACCAGCGCCAGCACGATGCCGAATGTCAGCACCTTGTGCTGGTGCTCCTCGGGTACGGCGAACGTGGTCATGATGATCACGAACACGAACAGGTTGTCGACCGAGAGGCTCTTCTCGACGATGTAGCCGGCGAAGTACTCCGCCCCGAACTCACCGCCGTACGCGCTCAGGAACCACAGGCCGAACGCGATCGCCACCAGGACATAAAAGACCGACCAGGCGGCGGCCTCGCGGAACCCGACCCGGTGCGGCCGGAGCGCGGCGATCAGCAGGTCGGCGGCCAGCAGGACGACGATCAGGCCGATGGTGACGGCCCAGGTGACGGCACTGATCTCGAGCACGCTCTCCTCCGGTTGTTGAGGGCAACCATCTGTCACCGAGCCTACCGGGTACAGCCCGGAGCGGGAGTTGAAGAGCGGGGGAGTCGGTCGGACCCTACTGTCCGGCCAGCTCGGCCACGACCGGCGCGAGTGTGTCGGCAAAATCGGCGCCGATGATGAAGTAGGAGAAGCCGATCTCCTCGCGTCGCCGCTGGATTTCTTCGGCGGCTGCCGCGGGGTCGCTCGGAAGTATGAGGAGCGAGTCGGCTGCGCGAAGCGCCGCGGTGTCGAGGGTGGGCGGCGCCATGAACGCAGCGACACCGTCGCCGACAGCGGAGACGTGCTGGACGAGTTCGATGTCCCGGCCGCCGGCCAACTCGCTGACCCGCTTCGTGGTTTCGGCCCGATCATCTTCAGGTGAGAGTACGAACGTGACTGCGTCAGCGACTTCGAGCGCCAGCGCCTGCGACTTCGGTCCGCTCACGGCCATGACAACCGGCGTGTGCAGATCGGGGCCGTCAAACGTACGCAGGGTGTCCACGGTCTTGCGCATCCTGGCGCTACGCTCAGCGGGGGAGACGACAGGCAGCCCCAGCTCGACTTCGATCCCGGGTCGGCCGGCGCCGATGCCCATTTCGAAGCGGCCTTCCGTGAGTACTGAGAGTGAGTGGGCCTCCCATGCTGTGCTCCACGGTTCGCGCAGCGCGGCGGCATAGACCCACGAGCCGATCCGCAGGTCAGTGAGCGCGGCGGCGGTTGCCAGCGTAGGGCCGAGTGCTGGTTGCCACGTAGGAACGTCGGGCATCAGCAACGTCGAGTAACCACTGTCGGCGATGCGGCGCACGCGATCTCGCCACGTCGGCAGGTCAGAACCGATCGGCGCAACGACTCCGAATCGGAATGGTCGGGTTACTCGCCTGGCCTGGTCGTTCATCGCGTTCTCCTTGAGTCTGGGACCCTGTTCGGTCCGGTTGCCTTCTCCACGAACCCGCCACCCAGAATCCGACAACCCCGCCCAAGAACGTCGAAACTTCGATTAACGTGGAGACACTCACGAAGACGATGCCTGACGACAGGCGAGGGGGACGGCTATGTACGCAGTAGTCGGTGTATGGGAAATGGATCGCGCCAGGGATGAGGCACAGCGAGCTGCCTTGGAAGGGATCGTTGCCGGTGTGAGCCAGTTGCCCGGCCTGACGAAGGGCTATTGGAGCGACTATGAGGACCCGGCACGGTCACACACGTTCATCGTCTTCTCCGAACTCGATGCGGCCGTGGCCTTCGCGGACAATGTTCGTGGCAACGCCGAGAACCAGACCCGCTCCGGAGTCCGAAACATCAGCTTGGACATCGTGACCGTCAAGGCCACGACCTGAACCCTCCGAGGCCGTGCCACCCCTGTTGACGAACTGGCAAGAGCGGGAGTTGGTGAGCCGGGAGTGGCTGGCGGTTGGCTCCAGGACTGTGGCAGCCGGTTGGCGCGCCCGTCTAGTTGACCTTCTGGAAGACGAGGCAGTAGTCACCGCTGATGAAGTCGAGCGGGTTGTCCCACTGAAGGTAGGTCTCTCCGCGGAAGGCGAGGTGGGGTCGCAGGCTGTGCGCGATGTCCCAGGCCAACGGAGTGACGACATCGCCAGTTCGGATGTTGGCCGCGTTGATCACGAGGTAGCCGCCGTCGCGCAGGCAGCCTTTGACGGCCAGGAACACACCCAGCAGCTCATCCAAGTAGGTCGAGTAGTCACCATCCAACGTTGTGTACCCCGTCAGCGGGTTCTGAGGATGGTCGACTGCGCTCATGTAGGGCGGTGACGTCAAACAAAGATCCACCGGACCGATCTGGAACCGATCGAGTTGTCGCGCATCCCCTTCGATGACCGCGCCGCTGGAATCGAGCCGCTGCCTGATGAGCGCCGCTCGCTCGGGCAGCAGTTCGACACCGATCGGCTTCCGGCCCAGCTCATGGCTGACGACCAGCGTCGTGCCATAGCCGGCGAACGGATCCAGGACTACGTCCCCGACAGAGGAATACTGCTGAACGACTTCACGGACGAGCGCTTGGGTGAAGTGGACGTCTTCGGACGCGGTGTCGGGCCGCTCCGCGGCTAGCTCGTCAGCCGTTATGTTCAGGATTCGCTCCACCTGCGGAGCATGACAGGTGTGTGGGTCAGCTGCCCCGGACAGCAGCGACGTATCGGCTGTATGCGGTCGCTGAGTCGACGGCGTGGCGTTCGATGGTCGATGGGTGATATCCGAGCGCGTCGGCCAGGATCGCGACTGGGGCGAGTTTGGTGAGCTCGTGCAGCGTGCCGAGTCGCGCGGCGCGCGTGCTGAAGACCTGACGAAGTCGGTTACGGAGGTGACTGGCGTCGATGTGGCGGCCGGGGGAGTAGCCGCGGAAGACCCAGTTGCTGTTGGGGTGCGCGGCTGTCAGGTCATTGCCGGGGTTCGCGTTGAGTTGGCGCCAGGGTCCGTCGAGCGGGTCTGGGAGCGCGATTTCGATCGCCCCGACTCGAACAGTGACGACGCTCGTCGGTGGTTTTCACGTCGTCCCATGTGAGTCCGACGACGTCCTCGATGTGCTGGCCGAAGACGAGGACGAGGATCGCTGCTGCGCGGTCGCGTGGGCTGAGCTCGTCGGTGTGGACGACGCGTTGCACCGCGTGCTCCTGGTCAATCGCGGTCATGCGGGGGCTTGTGCCGCGGCGGTGGCGCTGCATCTTGAGGTCCGGGCGGACAAGGCGGGTTTTGATGGCCCAGCGGAGGAAGCGGTCGGCGACCAACCTGGTGGACGGTCCAGCGGCTTGCCACGCATCTAGGTGTTGCTGCTCGAGTTCGCCGAGTTCGACGCCTTGGTCGGTGAGCCAGTTCAGGAAGTCGATCGCGACTGTGACCGTCTGTTTGCTGCGCAGGAACGTGCCTTGCGGAACATGGTCCATCTGGTTCATCCGGCGTTGGTGCTGCCAGCGGATGTAGCGGCGAACCACCTCGCGATTGACGGGATCTGTGAGCCGATCGAGTGCGTCTCGGGACCACTTGTCGTAACGAGCTCGATAGAGGTCTCGCTGCGGGAGCACGCCGTGTTCGACGAGGAGGCCTCGCACGTACTCGCGCGTGCGCGACTGCGGCAGTGTGTCCAATGCTTCGTGCGTCACGGTCGGGGTCTCGGCGAGAGTCTGGAGGAACTGGGTCACGTGCTTCTGGCGGATCCAGGTGAGGCCGCTGTTGGCTCGCTTCATCGACTTCAGCGCGTCGGCCAGTGGAACGAGTTCGGGCACGATAGATCCCGCCGACGCGTTCGTGAGGAGACGGTCGATGGTGGCTGCCAGAGTGCAGTTCCAGCAGCATCCGCCGGCATACAGCTCGTCCTCCGCGCCACAGATTCTGCAATCGACGTTGAGCCTGACGCCTGAGCATCGCCGACAAGCAGGACGGCCGTCGACGCGTCCCGGCAGGACGCCCTCGTGCCCGCACTGGCATGTGCCGCGGGTCCGTTTGGCCTGTTGGTAGCAGTACCCGCAGATGCCGCCGTCGGTCCAGTTCGCAACGATTTGATTGTGCTGGCGGCAACGGCTGCAGGGGATTGGCCAGCGGGTGGGGTCCTCGGCCTTGCGGGGCCTACTCATCTTCGTCGGGTGGGACCAAGCGCACGCGATGTGCGATCGGGTCGCCAGGTCGCACCCCGATGTCCTCGCTTCGCTTGGGAGCCTGCGCGGTCGCGGCTGCTCGCATCTCGACGTAGGGCTCGAACAGGTCGTTGGGAGTGCAGTCCAAGATGTCGCACAGAGCGGCAAAGGTGCGCGCGGGAATTCGCTCCGGAGTACCTGTGACGAGGCGGTAGACCTGACTTTCGGAGAGGTTGATCCCGCGGGCCTTGAGGAGCGGCATCAACTCGGTGGTCTTCCACAGGTTCCGCTGAGCCATGATCGTGCGCAGGTTCCAGTTGAAGCCGATGCGGCGCTGTTCAGCCATCGATGGCCTCCTCGGGCTTGGCGATACGACGGGCGATCATCTGCTGGACGGTCTTCTGCTTGAAGTCCGACGAGACCGACGTGTAGAGGCTGGTCGTCGAGGCGTATGAATGCCCAACCTGGGCCTGGACGAAGGTTGGGTCGTAGCCGGCCTCGATGAGGTGGGTGACGTAGGAGTGTCTGAGGCAGTGCAATCCGAGTTCCTTCGGGAGTCCGACCGCATCGCGCGCGGCTGCAAAGGAATCGCCGAAGCTGCCGAGGGTGACGCGGTCACCGCGCTCGCTTGGCCATAGCGCTGCGGAGCGATCCGCGGTCGTGAAGCGGTCACGACGCCCCGCGTGAGGTCCAGGTCTGCAGCATCGGCACGACCCAGTCGAACTCGGGCACCGTCAGCACGGTGCGACGACGCGGTCCGGATCCTGCGGTGCCCTTGGCCCACCGGATCGGTGACGGCGCCGAACATGCCGTAGTCGGAGACGTGCGGATTCGGGCCGAAGTCGTGCACGTCCAGCATCGTCAACTCGCGCCGGCGAAGCCCGTAGGCGTAGCAAAGCTTGAACGCGATCGAATCTCGATAGCACCGGGAGCCAGCGCTTGGAGCCGGCCGCATGCTCGCGGTCGACGAGATCGTCAAGGTAGTCGAACAGCCGCTGCAGCTCCTTCTTCGTGAACGCACGACGCCCAGCCGGCACCGCGTCATCGGCGGTGTGCTTGGGCGTGTTCCAGTCGAAGCAGATCTGCGACGGGACATCGCCGAAGGTCCGCTCGCAGAACTCGGTCCAGCCGTAGGCCTGGTGCGTGACGTAGGCGCAGAACATCGCGACCGAGTTGCTGTCAGAGCGCAGCGTGGTCAGGCTGATCGGCTTGTCACCGGAGCGGCGTCTCGGCCAAGAAGTCCTCGATGTCCGCGGGACGCCACTGCCAGGGAAACTCACCGGTGAACTCCTGGAACCTGCGCACCAGGCGGCAGCGGTTCTCGATCGTCGCGGTCGTCAGCCCTCGGGCAAGCATCTGCGCCCGCCAGCCATCCAGCATGGCATCGAAGACGCGCTCGTCAGCGCGGAACAGCCCGACGGTCGGGTCGCTCAGAAGCCTCGGAACGAACCCTGGAACACTGCCGTCCATCGCACCTCGCTGCCGTGGAATCATGCATTAGATGCACGAAACCTAGAACTACCTGCGCGAACGCCGCCAGCAACACGCCGTACGAGCGGCCAACCATCTAGCGAAGAAGGGTCCTGAGCTGGGCAAACGGCTTCAACGGCTCGAGGCGGGAGTTCCTGCATCTAATGCAACTCCCGTGGGTTTAGCGCCGATAATGGACATTATGTCAACTAGAAGTCTGCGTATTGCATCAGATGAATCAGGTGCGTAGCCGAAGACCACTACCCCGCACACCAAACCGGTCGGTCTGACGCCTCGCTCGACTCCTGCGCGACCACATCGCGCGCCGCCCGAATCTGCGCACCGGCTCCGGGCCAGACAGTCCCTGGCTGTTTCCCAGCACCCTCGCCGGACGACACCTCCACCCCAACACCGTGATGGATCGGCTCCGTGACCTCGGTGTCAACCTGCTCGGGGCGCGCAACCGAGCGATCGGCGAACTCGTGCTCGAGGCTCCGCCGTCAATCGTTGCCGACGCACTCGGCTACAGCGCCAAGGTCGCATTCCTGCACGCTGACAAGGCTGCCGAGCCATGGGCCCGCTATGCCGGCCGGCAGATTGACGGGCCTTGATCGGAGCGGTCGAGGCCACGGTCGATGAGCGTTGCTGGACGACCGGACTACTTGCCCCGCGGCGGTCAGAAGGCGGTGCCGGCGAATGGCGCTCATTTGTCGCGTTCGGCGCTGACGATCAGGAAGTTCGGCAGTGCGACGTAGGACTCGATCGCCTCGATTCCGCTGGCTCGTGCGACCTGTGGATCAAGTCTCGGTTCGCACAGTTCAGTCACGCGACACCCGAGACCGACGACCTCGTTGATGTAGGCCGACAGCGGGCGGTGGAAGTCGGGTGCATGGCCCTCTGGCATCTCGTACTCATCCAGGTACCGATCAAGTTGGTAATGACCGTGATCCCGCCACGTTGGGTAGAGGTTCTCGAACGCCGGATGGGTGATCGAGAACACGAACCGGCCGCCCGGCCTCAGTGCGCCGACGCACGCCGCCATCGCCGACTGCCAGGCGGGTATGGCGAGCAGCACCATGCTGCAGACCACCGCATCGAACGGCTGACCAACCTCCGGCAACGTCGAGAGATCAGCCTGCACGAACCTGATCCCCTGACGCCGCTCCTGCTCGATCTTCTGAGCGCGCGCCAGCAGCGCGGCAGCCGGCTCCACACCAACGACCTCAGCTCCGCCTTCGGCCAACAGCCGGCTCAAATAGCCTTCGCCACTGCCTGCATCGAGGACTTTCCGACCATCGACGGGCCCCAGCATCCGGAGCAGGTTCCCATTCATCAAGTGGCGCTTGGGAAAGTCGCCCTGATCGTCGTACGCCTCAATCGCGTCAGTCGGCATCGCCGACCACGCTGCGATCGCCTGTGAGTTACTGATCGTGGACATGTGGACACACCTCTCCGACGACAGATGGGCAGGGTCAGCCATGGAACCTACCGCCCCGCCAGCCAGCTCTGCATGCGGTTTCACCACCGGGCTGACGACCACCGGACGCCGAATGCGCACGATCTTGATACGCAGAGTGTCGGGTAATTCAGTAGACATTGTCCGATCCCCGCCTACTGCCAACAGCTAGCGACCTGTGCAATCCTTGGCGGCGGTCAGCGTCTTACACGACGCCGACGGGTGGTCGTTGCCCTATGTAGGGTGGCACTTCAAGGGGGCTTGGTGGCAAAGAAAAGAAATCGTGGGAAAAATAGGGTAATCGCGGGCTGGAGTAATACAAGCCGTGACCCATGAAATGGTAAATGAGCAAGCACACAGGCAAGATGCCGAATGACCAGGTTCTGCGCTGGGCGGCCGAGGCGGTTGGCGGGACGAGCGTCGTTTCGTCCGACGGCCTGACCCGCGGCGAGCACCGCCCTTCGGGCACGTTCCGCCTGGGAATCGAAGGACCGGCGGCCCGGACCAGGGACGTGATCTTGAAGGTCCCTGTCCGGGGATGGATCGCCGCCGCGTGGGTGATCACGAACGCACGCGCGCTTCAGTTGGCCGAGACTCATGGCCTGGCCGCGCCGCGGCTGATCGCTGCGGATCTCGACGGGAAGGCGAGCGGAACCGTCGCCACCCTGGAGACCTTCCTGCCCGGCAGCGCCGGTCTCTCGCCGACGGTTTCGGTCGCCCGGCTCCGCGAAGCGGGAGCGGCCCTTGCCAGGGTCCACGCCTTCCGGCTGGTTCCGCAGGCCCACCTGCCATACCGGCCCCGGCCGTGCGCCGTCGACGACCGCGCCGATGAACGCTGGCGGGGCCTGATGCCGACCACACCTTTGCTGCAGCAGGCCGACGAGCGGGTCAGGTCGCACGGGATGCCGGCAGTCGCGTCGGTGTTCGTGCATGGTGACGCCTGGGGCGGCAACATGCTGTGGGAGGGTGACCGTTGCGTTGCGCTGATCGACTGGAATACAGCCGGGGCTGGTAATCCGGGCGTCGATCTCGGCAGCCTGCGGATGCAGATGACCCTTCAGTACGGCCAGGACGCGCCGTCCCATGTGTTGGAGGGCTGGGAGCGGCAGGCGGGCCGGGAGGCAGTCGGCGTGCCCTACTGGGATGCCGTGGCCGCGCTGAACACGCCGACAGTGATGGACGGTTGGGCGGGATTCGCCGACGACGGTAGCCTCCTGGGCGCCGCTGCCGTCACCGAAAGGCGCGACGCTTTCCTTCGCACCGCTCTCAGCCAGTGGTCATAAAGTGGTCGCGCGTGCCGAAATCGACGCTGCTCTCCACTTGGGGGCCTGTAAGACCACAGCGACGCCACCGGCACCCACTCAAGTACTTCACCTAGCTCAAATACGCAGCGTCTCCGGTACTGGTCTGCGTTATGCCTTGCTCGCGACGACCATGTAGTTCTCGGCCTCAGGATCGAACGTGCTCACTTCCGTCCGGAGTCCGACCCGGTGCAGCTCGACTTCGAGGTCCTCGTGCCGGTAGGGCCAGCAGGACAGCAGTTCCGAGCGGACACGAACCGACCCAGTCGCATCAACTTGCGCGATCGCAATCTCGATGTGGTGCTCCTCCTCCCAATGCGGCGCAATCTCCCAGCGGTAGACCACGACGGCATCGCGACCGTTCCGGCGGACAAGTCGGTTACTGATGTCCAGCCGGGAACCTCTGGCCCTCACGAGTTCCCAGGTGCGGGATGTGAGTACCAAGCGCCCGCCAGGGCGCAGAAGGCGTGACATCGACTCCAGAGCAGCACCCCTGCCTGTCGCGCCCGCGGCATGGTGAAGCGAGTTGCCAACGCAGAACACCATGTCGAACGTGCCGTCCTCGAAATGGTCGGGCAACTCTTCCCAGTTCGCCCGCACGGCCCGGACGGATGCCCCGAACTCCTCAGACAACTCTGCCGTCCGACGAACCATCGCTTCGCTGGCGTCAGTTGCGACAACCTGCATGCCACGACCGGCGAGGCCAACCGCCAACTGTCCGGTTCCGCACGAACAGTCGAGGACGTGAGCGTTCGACGGCAGGAGACCGAGGACGTCATCGAACGACGCAGCGAACTCGGCCGGCGGCAACTTTGCATCCGAGATGAGCCATTCGTACACCTCGGCAAGCACGTCATAATCCGTCACAACCACTACCTCCGTCACACGGCAGACTCCTGGCGGGACGTCAGTCCATCAGCGGAGCAAGCCGGGGCGCCAATGGTTTTCGCAAGGACGGTAGCCCGCGTACCGCACCAGAGGAATCAACCAACCAAGCCTGAGACCACTACCCCGACCGGTACAGCCGCCGGGACGACCTTGCTCTAGGCTGATTCATCTGTCGTAAGGGCATCGCACGGAGTTCATGCACCACCGACCAGCTGACAAACGGGAGCCTCATGCCGATAACCGCCATGCTCGACGTGCACTTCGCTGCCGACCATTTGGTCGACGGGCCAGCCATGTTTGCCGAGATCCTCAAGGAAACTCGGGATTTCGCGGGTTGCCTGCGTGTCGACTTACTCGCAGACATTGCCGACCCTGCACATTACGTTGCCTATGAACTCTGGGAGTCGAACGAGCACGATCTCGCCTATCGTGCGTGGCGACAGGGCGAAGGGGCGACAAAGTTGCGTGACGTCCTAGACGGTGATCCTGTTCTCACGAAGTTTGAGACTGCCGGCTGACCAAGGTGTTCGCAGCCCCTCGATGAGGTCTCCGAGCGTCGTACGGGCCGAATACGCACGCGGTTGGCGGGGTGTGTGGTCGGGAGCTGGGGGTGGTTGACAGGCTGGCGGTGGCTGCAGCAGGATCGGTTTTGGCGTTGACTGACGCCGAGCCTCTGAGGATCTGCCCCAGCCGGGCCTCGTGATGGCGAAGGGGAATCTGCCCTCAAGGTCGTTGCTGACTTTCCAGGCCTGTTTCGAGTGTCGCGTTGCTGGGGGGCGAGGACATGTCGAGGAGGCTTGTCATGACCAAGCAGGGCAGTTTCAAGCGGGCGGTGCGTGAACACGCACGCCGCTCAGGGCAGCGCTACACCGCGGCACGTGCCGACCTGGAGATCGCCGAGCGACAGGCGTTCGTCCATGATCGCCCGTTCGAACACGACGCGCTCACGGCTCACCTCGAAGCGCAGTACGGGATTCAGATCGCCTCGTTGGCCTCGATCGACGACGACCCCAGCACCCGGCCGCGCGACTCGTGGCCCGGCCACTACCCCGCAACCCTGCTCCTCAGGCGCAAGGACGGCCCGCCATGGATCGCGCGGATCTTCTCCTCCCCCGCCGACCAGGTCAGCCGGGTGGCGGGCGATGCGGACATCCTGCGTTTCCTGTCCACGCACAACTTTCCTGCTGAACGTTTGGCGCATGAGGAGCCGGTGTCGGTGTTCAACGGCAGCGGCGTGATCGTGACCCGGTTCGTCGAGGGCGGCCGTCCCGATGCGGCCGCGATCCACCACGAACTCGGGAGCCTGCTCGGCCGGCTGCACAGCCTTCCCGCGGCCGACGGCGCGGTCGCTCGGCCCGGCGGCTCCGACGAGTCTGGCGGCGGCGTCCATGTCGGACGACCGAAAGAGGACCTCGCCGCGGCCATGAACTTCCTGGTCAGCGTCGAGGACGACGTTGCCCCCGAGGGCAGGGACGGTTTCGAACTGCTCCGTGATCGGGTCGAGAATGCCGATGACGCCGAAGGCCTTCCCGAAGCCCTGACGCACGGCAACTACCACGCCTGGTCCGCAGTCGGTACGCCGGGAAGCCTTGTCATCGTCGGCTGGGCCGGATCAGGGCGCGGTCCACGGCTGCCTGCGCTCGCCTGGCTCCTCACGACCGCGGCAGAGGGCGATCTGTCACGCGTCGACGAGGCTGTTCGGGGGTACGCCGAACACGTCCAGCTCACCGGCGAAGAGATCGACAGACTCCCCGGTGTCCTCCACATGAAACCGCTGTGGCTCGGCTGCCTCGACTATCGCCAGGCGGTGCGCAGCGGCAGAACGCCAACTCTGGAAGACGGTTGGCCGGCTTGGGCCGCCGACCGCACCGATCAAGTCGAACGAATCGCGGCCCGCGCAGTCGCAGCACTACGAACCTGAAGGTTCATTTATTGGCTGGAGTGGGGTCGGAGCTTGAAGATCAGGATGCCGAGGTGCTTGTTCATCCATGCCTGTTTGTGCGGGTAGCGGCGTCGGGCGTCTTCGGACAGTTGCGGCTCGATCGCGGTCTCGATCCACAGACCTGCCGCACTGAACACGTTGATCAGGTCAGAGATGGTGTACGGACGCTTGGTGAGGGTGATCTGGTCGTTCCAGCCGGTGAGGTACGAGAACGGGGCGGCGGAGAAATACTCTTCGCCCAGGGACGTCCCGTTCTGTTCGGCCCGTTCGACGGCGTACCGGATCTTTCGCGTAGCCGAAGGACTGCAGGAACAAGATCCGGTCGAACCTGCGGCCGGCGAGCCCGGGTACCGAATCCAGCTCAGAGAGATCACCTTGGATGAACTCCGAGCCAGGCGGCGGGGCGCTGAGGAAGTTGCCGCTGACATCGATACCTACGGAGGCGGTCGCACCGTCTCCAATCAGTTCGGCGAGCTTGCCGCCGTTGCCGCAACCGACATCGAGCACCGACCGTCCGGTGACATCACCCAGAAGGTCTCGCTGCGCGGGCCACTCGACAAGCCGATCCAGCGAGTCCTCCCTGGTGCGCGCCCGCTCGTAGTCCGGAGCGAGTTCCAGCCACGCCTCGCTCGGATCCCCAGGACTACTTGTCGCCGCCTGTGAGTCGTCTGACATCGCCACGAGACAGACCTTAGTCCCCCGTCTCCCAGGTAATTCCGGTGCGTCGAACGATCACCGGGCCTAGATTGCGGTGCGTGGATCTTTCGGAGCTTGGTACGCCGGTTGGGCCGATGACACGTGTTGGCGGTGGGTTCGCCAACCGGATGTATCGGCTCGACACCGACCAGGGGTCGTTCGCGGTGAAGGAATTGAATCTCGCCGATCGTCGGTCGACCTACCACGTCGAGGACGTGTTCAGGTTCGAGCAGGCGGCCTTCGCGGCCGGCGTCCCGATGCCGGAGCCGATCTCGGCGAGCGGCGACACGCTCGTCCATCGGTGGGTCGAGGGAGAAAAGGTGCCTGAGGCACCGGTGTCGGCGGCGTACGCGTTCGAGATCGGCGAGATCCTCGCGCGCATCCACGGGCTCGACGTCGAGTGGCCCCACGGATTGGTCGAGGAGCCGGTGTCACGGGACTGGCCCGAGCTCGCCGTACGGGCGGCAGCGACCGGTCAGCCGTGGGCCGACGAACTCGCTTCCCACGTCGAGACGTTCCTCGAGATTGCCCAGTTCGTCGACACCTGCGAGCGGCCGGGCCCCGTCGTACTGACCCACAAGGACATCCAACCGTGGAACCTGCTCGCTCGAGACGGCCGGCCGGTGGTGCTCGACTGGGAGCTCTCGGGGATGCTCGACCTGTCCAGTGAGCTCGGTTCGACCGCGCTGAGCATCGCGAAGGGACCTGGTCTCGACCACATCGAGCCCGCCATCTTCCGTGCTGTCCTCGACGGGTACGTCGCAGGAGGCGGAACGCTGCCGCCGCCGGGGCCGAGCTGGTTCGTCTTCATGATCGGCGGCTGGCTGGGGCACACGAGATGGAACATCCTCCGCTGCCTCGCCGGTACCGAGGCGAACACGGGCCCTGACCTCGCGCTGTCGCAGGAGTCGGCGAGCAACGGCATCCGCGGACTCCCCGGGATGTTCGCGCGACTCCCCCAGTTCGAGACGCTGCTCGTGTGACTCAGCGTTTCGAAATGCAGGTGCTTCGTAGTGGATCGTTGGGTGAGACTTAGGCGATGGTGACAACGCCTCGCTCGATCATCGACTCCGTGGTGCGATCTGTCTGCGGTCGCGACGTCGAGGACCTTGTTCCGCTCGCCGGTGGCGGGATGAACGAGACGTACCGCGTTGAGCTTGCCGGCGATGGTGCTGTGGTCGTCCGGATCGCGCGCCAGGATGTGCCGTGGTTCATCGACGAGGCGTACTTCATGACGCAGGCGCGTGCCGTGGGCGTTCCGACCGCAGAGGTGCTCGGGCTCGAGCATCTGGATCACGACGGCGAGCTGCTGTCCTTCTCCATCCAAGAGTTCCTGCCGGGCCGTTCACTCGACGAGCTCATCGGCGAACTGTCTGCCGCTGACCTCGAGAGGTTGGTCTTGGACGCCAGTGAGCTTCTGGCGCGGATACACAGCGTGGTCCTAGACGACGACCAGCGAGGTATCCGGCACAAACTGCTGTTGCCCGAAGAGCGCGAAGTCGCGCGGGTCGCAGGCATCGTCAGGGAGACGGTCAGCCCGGCGGCGGCAGCGGTCGTTGAGCGCGGTGGAGACTTTCTCTACAAGGAGGTCACGACCCGTGGGACTCCCCCGGCCTCGCTCGTCCATGGCGACTTCTGCCCGAAGAATCTCCTGATCCACGACGGGTCGGTCGTCGGCTTCATCGACTGGGAGTTCGCCGGCCGTACGGCGCCGTCGTACGACTTCGCCCAATGGGAGCTGGATGCCGGCGACGTGTTGCATGACCGATTGGATCTCGTACGTCGTGGGTACGCGCGGGTCGCTGATCCCGAGTTGGCCGAGGCGGGCTGGACATCGGCCTTCGCCATCGACTGGGCACTCGAGAAGCTCGGTTGGAAGAACCCTGCCTCGCCGGCAAACGTCCGACGCTGCGTGGAAGTGATCGCCCGCTACACCAGTGCTTGACCAGCAGTCGCAGTCAGAAGGTAGGTGGCAGGGATGCTCATGGCCTGCTCCCCCAGGCCTGGGTACATCTCTGTGACGGGAGACTCCTGGAGCGATCGGACGGTCAGGCCGGCGGTGAGGACTGCGGTGACGACGCTGCTGATGCTCCAGACGAAGCTGCGGTGCGGAACGTCCGGAGTGCCTAGCGTTCGGGTGATCTCCGGGGCCTTCAGCGGGTCGGTGTAGCCGTCTCGGTCGCTGCCGAAATAGTCGCCGCTGACGGACAATGCGTTGTCTCCACGGACTGTCAGGATCTCCCACAATGGATGGTGTTCGCTGATCACCAGAACGCCACCGGGATTGAGTCGATCGGCGACCAAGCGAGTCCATTCGGTGAGGGTGGGAACCCAGCACAGACCGCCCCACGAAATGTAGATGATGTCGAATCCAGTGATCTCCGAGTCCAGCGTCATCATGTCCTGCAAGATGAACGTGACGTCCACTCCGAGCGCTTCGGCCTTCGCTCGGCCGGTGGCCAGGTGCGACGGTGCAATATCTACAGCGGTGACGTCTGCGCCGCGCTGTGCGAAGGTCAACGCCTCATCACCCACCGAACACGCCAGCTGTAACACGCGACGACCGCGAACATCCCCGACTGCCGCGAGCTCGTCATCCGTCAGCGCACTGCCACCGTTCAAGAAGAACTCGACCGGCTCACCGTGCCGGTGTGGCGCGAGCCGTTCCCAGTACTCGCGGTTCTGGCTGACAATCTCAGACACGACGCTCACCGTCTGACAAAGGCAGGAATGTTCGGCAGGCTTCGAGGTTGTGGAGTTGGATGTCGTTTCTGCGGCGCGGTTCCCAGTTTTCTCTGGTGAGGCGCCAGCGGTTGATGAGGGCTGATTCGCCTTGTCTGGTGTCCCAGTCCGAACCGTTGGGCTCGTAGCCGAGAGCTCGCGAGATCGCGTTGGACCTGTGGTTGTCCTCGAAGGCGTCGCTGCTCGCTTCCTTCGCCCCGAGTCCGTCGAATCCGAGGTGCAGGATCGCTGACCGCATCTCGCGTCCGAGTCCGCGGCCGCGGTGATCGGTAGACAGCCAGGAGAACGTCGTGAACGTCCCGAAGGTAGAGAACCTCACCCCGCACAGGTCTTGCATGCCGACCGGCTGACCATCGACCACAACCACGAAGTACAGCCGCCAGGCATCAGCTTCGACCCTCCCGCGGCCCCGCCAGATCGCCTGCAGCCACTTGGCCACCCGCAGGTCGGGATCGGGCTCGTAAAGCGAGATCGGGTCGTCGTACGGCAGCGGGTCGGCGTGGGTCTTGCCCGCGCGTACGTCCTCGGCGAGCTGGTCCAACAGGTCGTCCGTGGCGCCACGCAGCTCCAGCGTCGGCGTGCTCACTCGCACATCGAAGAGCGGGTAAGACTTCATGGCGCAGTCACTCTGTTCATCGACACGATCCGATCCAAGCGCACCCCACAGCGATCGCGCACGTGCTTTTGCGGTGTATAGGCTGCCGGAATGCAATCCGAGGGGCGATCGCATTTGGCTGACGGCTGGGATGCCAACGCCGAGGCGTGGATCGAGTGGACCAGACGAGGGCTCGACAGCTACAGCAGCCACAAGTTGGCCTTTCTGCCGTTGATCCCGCCGCCTGGCCGCCTCACCGTGGATATCGGCGCCGGTGAAGGTCGGGTCAGCCGTGAACTGCGGGCACGAGGTCATCGCGTCCTGGCGATCGATCGGTCGCCGACCATGATTCGCTCCGCAGCGACCCACCCCGAGGAACCTGTACCGGCCGTCGTCGCTGACGCCATGAACCTCCCGCTGCCGGACGCGGCCGCCGATTGTGCCGTGGCGTTCATGAGTTTGCACGACATCGACAACGTCGTACCGGCCATCGCGGAGATCGGCCGAATTCTCGCGGTCGGCGGGAAGTTGGTGATGGCGATCGTGCACCCGCTCAATTCAGCGGGTGATTTCGACAGAGAGGCGGCCGGTGCGAATCCGCCATACATCATCCCGGATTCGTATACCGAAGCGAGGCATTACACCAACACTCGTAGCCGAGACGGTCTCTCGATGACGTACCACGGGATTCACCGGCCGCTGCAGACCTACACCGAGGCTCTCGCCGATGCGGGGCTGGTGATCGAGCGGCTCCGGGAACAGACCTCCGACGATCCCGAGAACAAGTGGTACCGGATTCCGCTGTTCCTGCACATCGTTGCAAGCGTTCAGCGTTGAGGGCCGCTGTGCACGTGGACGTGTAGGTGCTTGGAGTCCTGGTATTCGCCGAGGTTGGTCAGCACTGCGGCTGCCCCGGTCGTTCGCTCGGTCTCGGCCGCGATCGACTGCACGACCGCGAGTAACCGACGTACGACGTGCTCGTCCGCCGAGCTCACTGTAGTGAATGACGCAATGTGTTGTTTCGGCACGATGACGATGTGGTGCGTCCAGAACGGCCGGGTGTGATGAAACGCCAGCACCAATTCGTCTTCGTACACAACGTCGAGCGAACCCGGATCGGGAATCGCCACATCGCAATAGAAGTCGTCGCCGCTGTACTGCACCCTCAGAGGATAGCCACTCCCCCTTGTGAAGGCGATCACAAGGGACGGTAGGGTGATGCGATGACGCGCGACGGTGCACGGCGACGTACGGCGCGCATACGCGAGTGGCTGGACCGGACCAGCGAGACCGGGAACCCCGCCACCGCCAACGATCTGGCCGGCCCCTTCCGCTTCCTCTTCTGGCTCGCACGATCGCAATCCCGGCGGATTGCGACGGGCGGAGTGCTGGGCACTCTTTGGATGGTTGGCCTCGCGGTGCCTCCGTGGGTCCTGTCCCGTGCAGTCGATGAAGGACTTGTGGCCGGCGACACCGGCGCCCTAGTCAGCTGGGCGTTGGTTCTGCTCGCCGTCAGCGTCCTCAACGCCCTGCTGGGTATCGCTCGGCACCGAACGATGACAAAGGTCCGCATGGACGCATCGTTCCGCGCAGTCCGCGCCTCGGTCGAACACACCTCCCGCTTGGGTGCCTCGTTGCCTGGGCGCGTCAGTACCGGCGAGGTGGTGACGGTCGGCATCACCGACGTATACACAGTCGCGATGGCGCTGACCGTCGCCGGTCCCGGCGTTGGCGCAGTCGTCGCGTACGCCGTGGTTGCCGTCGTACTGTTCACCACTTCCCCGCTGCTGGCCGCGGTCGTGCTCGCCGGTGTCCCGCTGCTTGCTGTCGCAGTCGGACCGTTCTTGCAGCGCATCGAGCGGACCGGCGGAGAGTACCGCGTGCACCAGGGACGGTTGACGACCCGCCTCGTCGATGTGCTCGGCGGGCTTCGCGTGCTCAACGGCCTTGGCGGGAAGGAGTTTGTCGCCGAGCGGTACGAGCAGCAGTCGCAGGGACTCGTGGGACACGGCTACCGGGTCGCCGGACCTGCGAGCTGGGTCGGCGCGTTGTCGACCGGTTTGCCCGCGCTGTTCCTGGCCGCGGTCGTGTGGTTGTCGGCGCGGATGGCTGCCACCGGATCCATCACGATCGGCGATGTCGTCGCGGTCTACGGGTACGTCGCCGTACTCGTGATCCCCGTGTCCGCCTTCATCGAGGGCGGTGGCGACATTGCCCGCGCTCGCGTGGCCGGGCGACGCATCATCGAGCTGCTCAACCTGCCCCCCGCCCGCGACGACCACCGGGAGGGAGCCGTTCTGAGCGGTTGCGGTCCGTTGGCCGACCCTGCCTCGGGAGTGGTCGTTCGTCCTGGCCTGTTGACGGCCCTGGTCGCGGCCCGGCCGGCGGAGGCGAGGACGGTGATCGAGCGGCTTGGCCGGCTGAACGCTGACGCGAGTGCGACGTGGGCGGGTGTGCCGATCAGTGATGTTGCGCGTGAAGAGTTCCGGCGCCGGTTGGTTGTTGCCGACAACGATGCCGAGGTGTTCGCCGGGACGGTGCGGGACGTTGTGGCGGGCCGTCTCGAGCCTGATGACAGCCGGATTCGTGCGGCTCTCCGAGTCGCTGTGGCCGAGGATGTCGTTGAGGCACTGGTCGGTGGTCTGGACGCGAGAGTCGCCGCCGGCGGGAGTGATCTGTCCGGCGGGCAACGGCAGCGGATCCGGCTCGCCCGCGCTGTCTATGCCGCACCCGACGTTCTGCTCGCCGTCGAGCCGACGTCCGCGGTCGACGCGAACACCGAGGCGGCCATGATCGACCGGATCCGGGAAGCGCGGCGCGACACGACAACGGTCATCACGACGTCGTCGCCGCTTGTGCTGGACCGCGCCGACGAGGTCGTCGTCCTGGTCGACGGCAAGTTGTCATCGGTCGGGACCCACGCGGAGCTTCTGCGCAGCGATTCCTACTATCGCGAGCTCGTCTCGCGCGCGCAGGACGACCAATGAGCAGCCAGTTGCCGGTCGCCGGCCCCGCCGAGGTCCGTGCCGCGGCGCGGCGTGACCTCCGCGTGGAACGACGTACCGTGGTCGGCCTTGTCCTGGTCAACGGGCTCGCGTCCGCGGCAGGTCTGATCGGTCCGTGGCTGCTCGGCCGCATCATCGACACGATCCAATCGGGCTCCGGGGACGTGCTCAGCGCGGTCGACCGGCTTGCCTTCGGCGCTCTGGTGTTCACCGTGGTGCAGACAGTGCTGGCGTGGTGGGCGCTCAAGATCGGGTACCGGTTCGGCGAACGTACGGCGGCGCGGGTTCGGGAACGGTTCTTGCGGCGGACTCTGGCGCTGCCTCCACGCGTGGCAGACCATCTTCCGGCCGGCGATCTGATCGCTCGCGGAAGCACCGACGCCTCCGTGGTGGCGTTCACCTTGCGATCGGCCGTGCCTGAGGTTCTCGTGGCGCTCGTCCACGCTCTGTTCCTCATCGTCGCGGTACTCGTCCTGGACCTGCGGCTCGGGCTGTGCGGACTCGTCTCCTTGCTCGGCGTCGGAGCGGCGGTGCGCTGGTACGTACGGCGTGCGCGGCCCACCTACCTGGCGGTTGCGGCGACCGGTGCGGACATGGCCGATGTCGTCGCCAGCACTGCCAAAGGCGCCCGTACGGTCGAACTTCTCGGATTGGAACGTCGCCGGGCTGAGGCCACAGAGGCAGCCGTCGCCCACGCCAGCTCCGCGCGTCTGAGCGCGCTGTGGTTGCGGACGGTCCTGTTTCCGTGGGCGGAGGTGTCGCTGGCGCTCCCGGTGGTGGGAGTCCTGCTGATCGGCGGCGCCTTGTACGCCAATGATCTGGTCAGTCTCGGAGTCGTGGTGACGGCCACGGTGTACCTTCGCCAGCTCGTCGGCCCGCTCGACACGCTGATGCTCTGGATCGAGCAACTACAAGGTGCCGGCGCTTCCTACGCTCGCGTCGAGGGCCTGGCGGATGTCCCGAAGACAGAGCCCGAGTCCGCGGTCCAGAACGCTGACGGCGACCGGATCCGGGTGGACAACGCGCACTTCAGCTACACGGGCGCACGCGACGTACTTCAGGGAATCGACCTCGTGGTGCAGCCCGGAGAGCGCCTGGCCATCGTCGGCACGTCCGGAGCCGGAAAGTCGACGCTCGCGCGTCTGCTCGCCGGACTTGATCGCCCGCGCACCGGGTCGGTGACCATTGGCGGTACGCCGGTTGCTGATCTGCCGCCCGATCAGCTCCGCGAACACGTCGTACTGATCACCCAGGATCAGCACGTCTTCCACGACACCGTGCGCGACAACCTGCTGATCGCGAAGCCGGACGCGACGGACGAGGAGCTGCGCGCTGCGCTCGCCGCGGTCGGAGCCACCTGGTGGGAGGACCTGCCTCACGGGTTGGACACCGAGGTCGGCGACGACACCGAACTCGACGACGCCGGCGCCCAGCAACTCTCGCTCGCACGCGTCGTCCTCGCCGATCCGCACACCCTGATCCTGGACGAAGCCACCGCGCTCCTCGACCCGAAGACGGCACGGCAAACCGAGCAGTCGCTGGCCGGGGTCCTGAGGGGTCGTACCGTTATCGCGATCGCGCACCGTCTGCAGACAGCGCACGACGCCGACAGGATCGCGGTCATGGAGGCCGGCGAACTCGTCGAGCTCGGCACCCACGATGAACTCGTCAGCGCAGGACACGTTTACGGCCGGCTCTGGCAGACGTGGCATGGGGAAACCCAGAACCCGTAGTCCTGTGAGCCTGCCGGGCTGTAGAAACGTGACGTGCTGAATAAGCGTGTGCTACCAGCGGCGTGTGGCTGGGTTGTTGGAGGAGCATCGGGTTCCGGGGATTGCGGTCGGGGTCTGTGACGAGGACTCGATGCTGTGGTCGGCCGGGTTCGGGCGTACGCGGGCCGGTGGCGGTGAACCGGTTGGTCCGGAGACGATGTTCGGCGTCCAGTCGTGCTCGAAGATGTACACCGCGACGGCGATTCTCCTCGCGGTTCAGGAAGGGCTGGTGGATCTCGACGTTCCGATCGTCGAGTATCTGCCGGAGATCCGTCTCAACAGTTCCTTCGAGGCGCGTCCTGAGCGCGTGATCACGCTGCGGCATCTGCTCGATCACACCGCTGGATTCACGCATGAGGCTCCGGTCGGTTCGAACTATGTGGTCGGCCGGGAGTCGTTCGAGGCGCATTGCCGAAGCATCTATGACACGTGGTTGCGGTTTCCTGTCGGTCACCACTTCCAGTATTCGAATCTCGGGATAGATCTGGCCGGCTACATTCTGCAGCGGCGCAGCGGATTGCCGTTCGACCGCTTCGTACGCCGGACATTGTTCGAGCCGGTGGGATTGACGCGTACGACGTTCAACGCCGCGGAGATCCGGCGTGAGAAGGACCGGGCGATCGGGCATGCCACGGGCTACCCGCACATCCCGGTCCGGGTTCCGATGGTGGCCGCGGGCGGGCTGTACACGAGTGTCAACGACGCGTGCCGATTCATGCAGTTCCAGTTGGGCGATCCGGCAGTCCTGGCCGAGATGCACCGATTGCCGGGCCGCGACCGGGGGTACGGGCTCGGTCTCGCCATCACCCGCGCGCACGGGATCCCTGTCCGCGGGCATGGCGGTGGTGGATTCGGGTTCCTGTCGGACATCTACTGGGCGCCGGATGCGGGGATCGGTGTCGTCGTACTGACCAACTCGACTGCGCACCCGTTCCAGTGGGAGCTCGCTGCGGAGATCTTCCGTGAGGTTGTCCCGCATCGCCCTCCGGCAGCGGTCGCCTCTCCCCCGGAGGTGTCGGCTGGGTCGTTAGCGGGTTTCGTGGGGAACTACAGCGGGAGCGGGACCGACCAGGTCACGTTCGCGGTGGAAGGAGACGGTGGCGTCCTGGTCCAGGACGATGCGCGGCATCCGGTTCGATTCGTCGGTCGCTTCGAGTTCACGATCGAGCTGGGCGAGCGGTTCCGGTTCCGCGATCTCGACGACGCGGGACGCCCGGCGTACCTCGAGCGCCTCGATGACGGGCACGTTCGCTATCGGAACGACGTACCGGAATCCGCACCGACCAAACCGGCCAAGCCAGACGGGCCGTGGAACCGGGACTATGCGGTCCGTGTGTACGGCGTCCGCGACGGGACCGCCACGGCTGCGCAAGGAGAACGGCGTACACCTCTTCGACGACTGGCGCGGCGGAACCGTCCGCCTGCACCGACACCGCCCCGGCCTCTACCTCTCCGCCACCGGCGAAGCCCTCGACCTGACCCGAACCCCACCCACCTACGCCAACGTCCGCCTCCACCACCTGTGACAGTCTGCGCGGCATGTAAGGAAATCTTGGTGGGGTGTGTAGGAATGGTGGGGCGGGGTTCGTTGGGTGGGTGTAGGCAGGGTTGGCAGAGTGGACTGGAGATCGTGATGCAGTATCTGATTTCTGTGATTGACAGCCGGACTGGGTCGTCGACTGCGGACGAGGACGTGGCGATCGATGCGTTCAACGAGCAGTTGGTGGCGGGTGGGCACTGGGTGTTCGCGGGTGGGCTCAGCGCGCCCAGCGACGCGACGGTGATCGACGCGCGGGGTGAGAGCGAGCCGATCTTCACCGACGGGCCGTACCTGGAGTCGAAGGAGTACGTGGCCGGCTTCTGGGTGTTCGAGGCGCCGGATCTCGACGTGGCGCTGAAGCTCGCCGCCGCGGCGTCGAAGGCGTGCAACCGCCGGCTCGAGGTGCGGCCGTTCCTGTGAGCGACGTCCAGGAAGCGATCACCCGGGTCCACCACGAGGAATGGGCGCGGGTGGTCGCCTCGCTGACCAAGCGGTTCCGTGATCTCGACATCGCCGAGGAGGCGGCCGCCGAGGCGTTCGCGGCGGCGGTCGAGCGCTGGCCCGCGGACGGCGTACCGCCCAACCCCGGCGCCTGGCTGACCACCACCGCCAACCGCAAGGCGATCGACCGGATCCGGCGCGAGAGCAAACGTGACGACAAGCAGAAGGAGGCTCAGATGTCGTACGACGAACCACCCGAGCCTCTCGGCGCGATCGACGACGAGCGGCTCCGGCTGATCTTCACCTGCTGTCACCCCGCGCTCGCGATGGAGACCCGGGTGGCGCTGACGCTCCGGATGATCGGCGGCCTGACCGTGCCCGGAGATCGCCCGCGGGTTCCTGGTCCAGGAGACCGCGATGGGCCAGCGGATCACGCGGGCGAAGGCGAAGATCAAAGCGGCCAACATCCCGTACCGGGTCCCGTCCGCGGAGGACCTTCCGAGCCGCGTGTCCGGCGTACTCTCCGTGCTGTTTCTTGTCTTCAACGAGGGCTACCTGGCGACCGGTCCCGACACGGATCCGGTCCGCCACGAGCTGACCGCCGAGGCGATTCGGCTCACCCGCCTGATCCGGGCGCTGCTGCCGGACGACGGCGAGGTCGCCGGCCTGCTCGCCCTGATGCTCCTCACCGAGGCCCGACGTACCGCACGAGTGTCTGCTGCCGGCGAGCTGATCTCCCTGCGCGACCAGGACCGTGGCGCCTGGGACACGGCGTTGGTTGCCGAGGGCCACCGTCTCGTGCGCGAGCGGCTCGCGACCCGGCTGCCTCCGGGCCGCTATCAGATCCTCGCGGCGATCAACGCCGTACACACCTCGGCTCGCGACGCGGCGGACACCGACTGGTCGCAGGTCGTGGCGCTCTACGACCAGCTCGTCCGGGTCGACCGCTCGCCGATCGTCGCGCTCAACCGCGCGATCGCGGTCGCCGAGCTCGACGGTCCCGAGGTTGCGCTGGCGACGATCGATCGGCTGGGCGAGAAGCTGTCCGGGTACCACGCGTACCACGCCGCGCGCGCCGACCTGCTGCGGCGGCTGGGCCGCAGTCAGGAGTCGCGGGCCGCGTACGACGCAGCGATCGAGCTGGCCGAGAACACGGCCGAGGTCGCGTACCTGAGCCGTCGACGCGATCAGTTGGTCAACTGACGGCCGTAGCGCGCGAGGTAGTGCCAGACGTACTTGATCGACTGCGGCGGATGCGCGCCGGCCGCTCTGCCGAGGAGGTCGGGGGTGAGTTCGGGGCCGAGCTCGCGGGCGAGGTCGACGATCTCGGGGCCGCGGTACGCCGGGTCGAAGCTGGCCGGCTCCGCGCGAAAGCCCGGGTGGTACTCGACCGGGCAGCCGAGCTCGCGGGCTGCGTCCTCGATGGGTGTGCCGATGAACGACGGGTCCAGGACCACCGCCTCGACGTCGGTTTTGAGGCGGACTGTGCCGTGGACATGTGCTTCGACGTAATCGTCCAGGTCGTCGAGACGCGCCGTGTCGGCCAGTTGGCACAAGTGCGGCAGGACGCTCCGGTCGCCGAAGTCGGCCGGATCGCGCGCGGAATCCGGGAAGCAGAACGTTGCGCGCGAGGTCGTGTCGGGTTTCAGGCGGAGGTACGACGACCCGAAGCGGATCGCTCCGCCGTACACGTCACGTCGCCGGTTCCACACCCCGTAGACAGGCCGATCCAGTTCCGGATGGTCGTCGTACCGCCCGGAGAACAAGCGGCTCTCCCACTCCCACCGGTCTCCCCCGCGGTACGCCGTCAGTCCGCCGTTCGAGATGCCCGTCGCGAACTGCGATCGATAGACGCCGTCCGCGGCCAGCGACTCGATCACCGTCCGCGCACCGTGCGGCCAATTGGGATGGAACTGCACGGTGATCATCAGAACGGGCCTGTCTCGCGGCCGTCGGCGTCGACCGTGATGAACCGAAGCTGCTCGTCCTCGCCGTCGGAGAGCCAGTGCGCGAAGGCGATCCGTGCGGTTGGCGGCATGTCGAGTGTCGTTGGGTCGATCGTCAGCTCGAACCACCGGAGATCGCCCTCGGTGCATTCCGTCGGTACGGGCGCCTCGGGGCGTAGGTTGGCGGTGAAGTAGTACGTCGTACGCACCTCGTCGCCGGTGTCGCGTACGGCGACGTACCGCAGCGCGAGGTCGGTCAGCTGGTCGGGCGCTACGCCGATCTCTTCGTTCAGTTCCCGGAGTGCGGCCGCTGTCGGGTCGGTGAGCTCGTGCGGCTCGAGGTGACCGCCGATGCCGACCCAGGAGTCCGCGATCGCGCGGGATCCGCGGCGGTAGAGGAGCAGCACGCTCCCCTCCCGCACGAGGAAGACCGACGTCAGGTGCCGGGCCGAGCGGAGTGGCACGTCAGACGTTGACGTTGAAGCCGAGGTCCAGGTCGGACGCGGCTTGGCCGCCGCGGATGCCCCAGTTCGAGGTGGGGTGGTCCCGGACGAGGATCGTCACGTGGTCCGCGGGGATACCGAAGGGCTCCAGGTTGCCGACGATCTCGGTGTAGAGCTTGCGCTTCGCGTCGATCGAGCGGCCGGCGAAACAGTCGACGGTGACGAGCGTGAAGAACTCGGGCTCGGTCAGCCGCGGCGAACACGCGAACCGGTGCGGCGCGTGGACGACCAGGCGCACGTCCTTGTCCTGCGGCGGAATCTGGAACGCCGTCACCACCGCCCCATGCACCGCCTCGATCAGTCCGGCCTCATCTGCCTCGGAGTACTGACGACGAACCTCGATCTGCGCACTGGGCATCTACGAATCCTTCCACGCTCGACAACAACACCCCGACCCCACCACGAAGCGGCCACTCCGGCGACCGAATATCCACGCCCGCGGGCAGTTGGCGCCGGGGTGGTGTGGGGTGGCTGGAGGGGTGGTCGTCTGGCGCGACCTGGTGGGGCGGGGAATTGTCGGTGGGGGTGGGCAGGGTTGGGGGTTATGAGTTTGAGGATTCCGCGTGGGGCGGCGGTTGTGGTTGAGGCGGGCAGGGTTTTGGTTGTGAAGCGGTATCTGCGGCTGGGGGCGTCGGCTGAGTGTGTGATGTGTGAGTACGGCGACGTGTCGGGGCCTCGGTGTGAGGGGCATCGGTACGCCGTTCTGCCCGGCGGGCATGTGGAGGCGGGTGAGTCGGCGGCGGGTGCTGCGCTTCGGGAGCTCGAGGAGGAGACGACGCTCACCGGGACTCTGGAGCGGTTGCTGTGGACCGGTACGCACAACGGGCGGCCGGCGTACTACTTCCTGGTCAGCGACGTGAACGGCGTACCGGAACTGTCAGGTGACGAAGCGGTCGAGCATTGTGCGACGAACCATTTCGAATTGCGGTGGGCCGACGCGGCGGACCTGGAGGAATTCGGGATCTACCCGGCCGAGCTGCGGCAGCATTTGACGCGTCTACTTCAGGCGGGCGACGACGCGGGTTAGGCCGAGGAGGTTTCCTTGGTCGGCTTCCAGTAGATGTTCGTCGGGCTCGTACCCCCGGCCGACCTGTGCGCACGTCTGCAGCCAGAGGAGCCAGTCGGCCCAGCCGTTCGGTACGAAGTCGGCAGTCTCGACGGTCACCAGGCCGGTGCGTTCCCAGAGGTGCCGCCACCAGTCGGGCGGGAGCCAGGTACAGAGATCCGGTCCCCAGCGGTCCGCGACATACGGCGGCGGGGTGAAGTCGGGAGCCGTCCGGATGCCGGGAGCAACGATGCCGAGCATCCCGTTCGGGCGGACGAACTCGGTGAGGTACGCGAGGTAGTCGACGCCGGTGCCGAAGTAGTTGTACGCGCCGACGCTGACGACAGCGTCGAAGAACCCGTGCGCGAACGGGAGCTTTCGCGCGTCGGACTGGATCGGATGCACCCGGTCGGCCACCCCGGCGTCCTGAACGCGCTGCCAGTTCTCGGTGGGGTCGACCCAGAGGTCGGTGGCCCAGACGTCGACGTCGCATTCGCGGGCCAGGAAGATCGACGTCAGCGCCGTACCGCAGCCGAGGTCGAGGACCCGCATGCCGGGCCGCAACGCCATGACCTGCAGCAGGCTTTCGGCGCTCCACAGCGGGTGCGGGCCCATGAGATTGTCGACGACCCATTGCTGGTCGTAGGTGTTCGATCGTGGATAACGGTCAAGGGTGAGCGCTTCGCGCAGGAGTTCGTTGGACATGGCGTGACGATGCCAGCGTGCTCTGTGAGCTCACAACGCAATTTCGGCGACGGCCTCGGCGATCATTCGATGTCCTTGCTGCTCGAAGGATTCGTCGCCGACCTGGTGCGCCCACACGGCCGTGCTGATTGCCTCCCGGAGCCGGGCGCGCCGCCAGGCCGCCGGTTCGCGCGGGTCCGAGCCGTAGCCGGTGATGAACGCCGGGTCGAGGCTTGGCTCGGACCGGAACTGCTGCGCGGCCAGGCGGGCGAGGTCCGTGTACGCCGGGCGCAGGTCCGCGCGGCCGAAGTCGATGACGCGGACAGTGCCGTTGTCGATGAGCCAGTTGCGGGGCTGCCAGTCGCCATGGGTCGGTACGAGCGTCGCGGGCGGTGTCGGCCAGGCCTCGATCGTTGCCCGGAGAAGGTCGGCGAGGTCCGGCGCAATCCGGTGCGGTTTGCCGAGTCCAGCGAGCGTGCGCCGGTTCTCACGTGATTCGTAGTTGTCGTCCAGTACGGCGGATTGCCGGTGAAATGCCGCGAGCAGTTCGCCGGCCTGGTGATAGGTGTCGGGAGCCCATTCGTACGGCGTGCCTTCGACGAGTTCACCGGGCAGGAAACGGGTCAGGAGGAGCTTGGCGTCCTCGTCCGCGTCGATCAGTTCGGACGCGCTCCCCCGCGTGGTCCAAGGCTGCAACCAGTTGCGGTGGGCACGGATTTCGCGGGCGAGATGGTGGTCGGCATGGTCGCCGGCCTTCGCGATGTAGCGCTCTCCGTGGTGCTCGAGCTCCAGGACGAGCGTGCCGATGAGACCCCAGCTGTGGTCACGCACGATCGCCGCTGACGGTAGCCACGTCTCGAGGAGCTGTTGCTGTCGCTCGGTGAGTCCCACGCGCATGACAGTAGCGCAAGAAGAATGCGGGAAAAGGTGGACGAATTACTTGGAAGGGTTTATCCTGGCCAAATGCAGAATTCACAGGAGAATGCGTCCCTATCAATTAGCTTATCATCGGAAATTGCGGAAAGCAAGTCCGGCGAATTCTGGTCGCTCGGAGGGATGCCGGTGCGGCGGATCGGGTTCGGGACGAAGCGGCTCGCGGGTGGTGACGGCGGCGGGGCCGACGTCCAGGACCGGGCGATCGCGCTGCTGCGGCGAGTCGTCGAGCTCGGGGTGAATCACCTCGACACCGCGGAGTTCTACCCGAGCTACGGACGGTCCGGCGAGACGGGCTTCGAGAGCCTGGGCTGGGCGAACGACGTGATCCGGCGCGCGCTGGCGCCGTACCCGGAAGAGCTCGTGATCGCGACCAAGGTCGGGCCGACGAAGCTCGGGCTGGCGCGGCCGGACCAGTTGCGGGAACTCGTGGAGACCGATCTCCGGGTTCTCGGGGTCGATTCGCTGGACCTCGTGTACCTGCGGCAGATGAGGCTGGAGTCGATTGCGGAACATTTCGGCGTGCTGGCCGAACTGCGGGAGAAGGGGCATGATCCGGCATCTGGGTATCTCGAACGTGCGGGTCCCGCACCTCCACGAGGCGCTCGAGATCGCGCCAGTGGTTGCGGTACAGAACCGGTACAGCGTGGGATTCGGGCGGGTGAACGACGAGATGCTGGAGTTGTGCGGTGAGTTGGGGATCGCGTTCATCCCGTTCTTCACGCTCACCGCGGAGTCGCGGGAGGGAGGCGGGGTGCCTGATTCCGGGCCGGTTCAGGAGATCGCGGATCGTCATGGGGCGACGGTCGCGCAGGTGCGGTTGGCGTGGACGCTGAGCCGCGGCGACCACGTACTCGCGATCCCGGGCACCTCGAGCGCACAACACCTGGAGGAGAACCTCCGAGCCGCCGACCTCACCCTCTCCCCCGAGGACGTCGCCGTACTCAACGCCCTGGTCGACTGATTACAGCGCTCGGCGGTTGCCCACTGAAGGTCCCCGTGAGCAACCCCCAGCGTCGGGGTCGCGTCGGGGCCAGACCATCGCGGCTGGTGATGGAGAAGGGGCTCTGGCGTGCAGGCGGTTGCGTTCTTTGATGTGGATGGGACTTTGGTGCCGAGGATCTGTTCGGCGGTCAGTACTCGGGGTCGGAATTGCGCCGCAGCCGGCGCCGAGTGTAGCGGTGGTTAGTCCGAGTGCCGGTCGATGGCATCCCGGGCTGATGGAGCCGCGGGCCGTCGAGGAGCTTGATGCTCGTGGATGGGCGGGGACCAGTGAGGGGCAGGATTCGGGAGTGGCCCGAAGGACCTTCCGCTGGTGGACGGGATCGCCGAGATCGTCGATCGGTGTGTTGCGCATGACGTCGTGCCGGTGCTGGCGGCTCTTGCGTGGCGGCCGGTTGGTGAGTTCTTGTGTTCGCGGTTCGGGTTCGTCGGGCGTCCGGGCCGACGCTGGAGGTGCGGGACGGCGTCTACACCGCGATCTCGCTGACCGGCAGCGACGAGTTCCGGAAGCGGGACTTCGCGCGCGGGTTCGCGGATGATCGCGGGCTGGCGCTCTCGGGATGCGCGGCCGTCGGCGACAGCCTCTCGGACCTTCCGTTGTTCGGCGAGGTCGGGTCTGGCGATCGGGTTCAACTCGACGGAGAAGGCTCGGGCGCTCGCGCACACCAACCACACCGGCCCCGACCTTCGCGTGATCCGATGACGACCTTCGAGGGGTGGTTCGGATGCTGAGGACTGTCCTGTTCGACCTCGACGGCACCCTGGTCGACCAGCAGTCGGCGGCCGCTGGGGCAGTCGTCGAGTGGGCCGCGGAGTACGGCGTGACCGGGCCGGACGTCGCCACGCGGTGGGCCGCCGTCTCGGAGAAGCACTACCGGCGCTACCAACGCAGGGAGCTGACGTTCCCGGAGCAGCGGCGGCTGCGCGTGCGGGAGTTTCTCGGGGTCGAGGCGAGCGATGCCGAGGCGGATGCGATGTTCGAGGGCTACGTACGGCGGTACGAGGACGGGTGGACCGTCTTCGACGACGCGGTGCCCGGACTGCGGGCGGTGCGGGACGCCGGGCTCGGCGTGGTGGTGCTGACGAACGGCAACGGGGATCACCAGCGGTTCAAGCTCGACCGGCTGGGCCTGGCGGACGAGATCGACGAACTGATCACCGGTGACAGCTTGCCGATGGGCAAGCCCGATCCGCGGGCGTTCACGCACGCGTTGGATCGCCTCGGATCGAGCGCCGACGACGTGGTGATGGTCGGCGACTCGCTGGAGAACGACGTCCGCGGCGCACAGGCAGTCGGGATCCAGGCCGTGCTGATCGACCGGGACGACGCGCATGCGGGCGTCGACGTGCCGCGGGTGCGGGTGTTGACTCGGCTTCTGGAGGTGGTCAGAAGGTGAGTTCGTCGGTTTTTTGGACGGTGGCGGTTCGGCCTGGGGCGCGGTGGTATTGCCAGTAGAGGTTGGTGTGGGCGATGACCTTGTCGGGCGTGGGGGCGCCGTACTCGCTCAGGTCCTCGGTGGTGTGGGCGTCGGCGACCAGTGTCACGTCGTACCCGCGGACCATCGCGCCGTGGATGGTCGAGCGGATGCACTCGTCGGTCTGCGCGCCGGTGACGATCAGGTGGCCGATGCCGGCGCGGGCGAGGACGTCCTCCAGGTCGGTCGCCTCGAAGCTGTCGGCGTACGTCTTGTGGACGAGCGGCTCCGAGCCGTCCCGGGACAGTTCAGGCACGAACTGCCACTGGTCGGTGTCCTTGACGAGGTTCTCGCCGGAGTGCTGGATCCAGACGACCGGGACTCCCCCGGCGCGGGCCTTGCCGACGAGCGTGCTGATGTTGGCGACGACGCGGTCCCGCTCGTACGCCTCCCCGACGACACCGTTCTGGACGTCGACCACGAGCACGGCCGTGTGCGGCCGGTCGGACAGCGTGGACATCTCGTCTCCTACCTCTCGAAAACCCTCAAAAAGATGTGTACGGCGAACGCTAGACCCGGCCGCCGACAGTTTTCGTCACGCGTTCGTCCAACCCCGCAACCGCAGCCGTACGGTCGGTACGTCGCCGTCGTCGAGATCCTCCGCCCGCCGTACGGCGGCCTTCACCGGCAGGACGTACCGCCCGTCCTTCGGGAACATAGACGTGTCCCAGACGCTCGCACCGATCTCGGCGGTCACCGGGATCATCCCCCACCCGTACGTGACGAAGTTGGACTCCGCCTCGAAGTACGCGCTCTCCTCGTCCGGGACGGTGATGAAGTACCACGGCGCCGGCCCGCGCCAGTACCAGATCTCCCCCGAGAACTCGATGTCGTTCATCCCGCTTCCAGCCACTCGTCCAGCACTCCCATGAACTCGTCGAGGTGCCCGTACCAAACGGAATGCCCCGCACCCGGCACCGACCGAACCCAGAATCCCATCTCCTCCAGCATCAGTCGGGCGTGCTTGCGGCGAGTAGGCGGTGGGCGACTAGCTGACAGGCGGCTTGGAGTTCGGGGCCGCCGATGATCCGGAACGGGGCGCGGATCTCGGATAGTTTGCCGGCGTACCAGTCGGGTTCGTCGGTGCTGGCCAGGAGTCGGGTCCGGTTCTCGTCGATGGGTTCCAGGCGGCCCATGCTGCGCGGGATCCAGCAGGCGGCGTCGTCGAGAGGCGCGTCGATCTCGACCTCGATCGGGTACCGCCAGCCCATCGCGAGGTGTTCCTCCACAGCCGCCAGCGGATCGAGATCAACTGGTGGCACGAACGAGGCCGGCTGCGCCTCTACCTTGGTGACCTTGTCAACGCGCAGCACGCGCCGGGCGTCCTTGGCGTGCGACCAGCACAGCAGGTACCAGCGACCACGCCGTACGACGACAGCCCACGGATCGACGTCCATCGGCCACTCGTCCTCGTGGCGGCGGTAGTGGATCGTCACGCGCCGGGAGTCCGCGCTGTGCGACACGAGGGCGGCGGTGATCTCTGGATCAGGGGTCCGCGCCCCAGGATCGGGTCCGCGTGCAGAAACCCGCCGGATCGCGTCGGTCGACCGGGCGACGGCCTCGGGCAGCACCCGGACGATCTTCCCGAGTGCGTCCTCGACCGGATCCGCGGCGCCACGCGGCCCCTCGAGCACCGCCATCACCAGGCCGAGCGCCTCGGTCGGGCTGAACATCAACGGCGGCAGCCGCAAGCCACGTCCGACGCGATAGCCGCCGTACGGTCCGCGGACCGACTCGATCGGGATGTCGGCCTCGCGCAGGATCGCGACGTAGCGGCGGGCCGCGCGCTCGGAGACCCCGAGCTTGTCCCCCAGCTGCTCAGCGGTGATGCCGGGACTGTTCTGGATCAGCTCCAGGACCATCAGGGTCCGCGCCGTCGGGCTCACGTCGTACGCCATCAGTCACCATTCCGGAAGAAGACCGTCCGGAACTGAGGGTAGCCCGTTTTAACTGCTCAGATGGTGAGCGGTTTGTCTGCGACGATCGGGGGCATGCGGGCGGATCGGTTGGTGGCGGTGCTGTTGCTGATGCAGGCCCGGGGCCGGGTGACCGCGGCCGATGTCGCGGCGGAACTGGAGATCTCGGTGGCGACCGCGCGCCGGGACCTGGAGGCATTGTCGACGGCCGGCATTCCGGTTTATCCACAGCCGGGGCGGAACGGCGGCTGGCAGTTGGTCGGCGGTGCACGGACCGATCTGAGCGGGCTGACGGCAACCGAGGCGCAGGCCTTGTTCCTGCTCGTGGGTCCGGCGGCGTCGATCGCTCCCGACGCGAAAGCGGCCCTGCGCAAGCTCGTGCAGGCCTTGCCGGGCACCTTCCGCGAGCACGCTCAGGCGGCGGCCGAGGCTGTGGTGATCGACCCGGCCCGCTGGGGCGAGCACGTGAAGGAACGGCCGGAGCTGGTACGTCGCCTGCAGGACTCCGTCGTACGCCGGGAACGGGTCCGATTGGTCTACTCGGGACGCGGCCGCGAGCCGGCGGAACGTGTCGTGGATCCGCTCGGTCTCGTCGACAAGGACGACGTCTGGTACCTGATCGCGTGGACCGAGAAGGGGCAGCGGACGTACCGCATCGATCGGGTGGTCGACGTCGGAACGACCGGCGAAACCTTCGAGCGGCCGGACGGGTTCGAACTGTCGACGGCGTGGGCCGAGATCGTCGAGCGGATGGAGGAACGACGATCGGGGCTGACGGCAACTGTCCTGATGGACGAGCGGTTCGTGTGGGTGATGCAGGACCGGCTCGGTCGCAACTGTGAGGTCGACGGGACCGACGGTGACCGGGTCCGGCTCAAGGTCACCGCGCCCACTCCGTTGATGATCGCGCAGCATCTCGCCGGCTGGGGCGGGTCGATCGAGGTCGTGGATCCGCCGTCGGTACAGGCGGAGTTGGCGCGACTTGGCCGGGAATTGACGCGGCGCTATGCCGCGGTGGACCACCGGGATGAGTAAGGTGCCGTGGGTCAACGTGTCCCGACACCCCCTCGATCAGCCTCAGGAACGATCCGTGACCACATCCCCTCCCCAGCCGCCGCAGAACCCGTACTCAGGTCAGCCGGCCGGCTACGGTCCGCCACAGCAGCAGTTCCCGCAGTACGGCGAGCAGCCCGGCCAGCCGCAGCAGCCGGGTCAGCCCGGTCAGCCCGGTCAGCAGCAGTACGCGGGCCAGCAGTACGGCGGCCAGCAGTACCAGCAGCAGCCGGGTCAGACGTACCCGCAGGACGGCGGCCAGCAGTACCCGCCGCAGGGCCAGTACCCGGGCCAGGAGTACCAGGGCCAGCAGCAGTACCAGCAGGGCCAGTCGTTCCCCCAGCAGGGCCAGGCGCCCCAGGGCCAGATGGCCTGCCGCTTCTGTGGCGGCTACCCGGCGGTCGAGGCCACCGTGCGCGGCCACCAGGGCCTGATCATCATCATGCGGTTCCTGAAGTTGCAGGGCCCGTTCTGCCGGACCTGCGGGATCGCGTCGGTGCGCGACATGACCGCGAAGAGCCTCTGGCAGGGCTGGTGGGGTATCGGTTCGGCGATCATCAACCCGATCACGATGCTGCTGAACATCGGCCCGATGCAGAAGTTCAAGGCGTCTGCCCGGAGCCCACGCCGGGCCAGGGCCGGCCGATGAACCCGGGCAAACCGCTGTTCCAGCGGCCGGCGATCCTCGGTCTGCTGCTGCCGATCGCGCTGATCGCGGCGATCGTGGTCGCGAACCTGAACTCGACCGAGTCGAAGGCCAAGATCGGTGCCTGTGTCGTCAACCAGGGCACGTCGGTCAACCCGGACGTGAAGGTCGTCGACTGCGGGTCGTCGGAGGCCGAGTACAAGATCGTCGACAAGATCGACGACTCGACCGACGACAGCCAGTGCGGTGAGGACGCCGAGGCGTCGTACGTCTACCGAAGCGGCTCGACGAAGTACACGCTCTGCCTGACACCGGTGAAGTAGCGAGTGCGGGGTCCCGGCGACGGGACCCCGCAGCTCAGCTGTAGTACCCGTCCACCGGCACGCGCGCCTCGTCGTACAGCGCCGGTCCTTCCAGCGGTACGTCGGGGAAGCCGCCCGTCGACTTGAGCCCGTCGAGTTGCTCACCGGACAGTGCGAACACGACCTTGCCGAGGCCGGACCTCGCGAGCGCTCCCGAGCACATCCCGCACGGCTGGCAGCTCGTGTACATGGTCGTGCCGGCAGCGACCTCGGGCGACAGTTGCTGGGCGGCCCACACCGCGAGCTTCAGTTCCGGGTGGAAGCTGATGTTCCCCTCGGTGATCGTCGTGTTCCGCTCCTCGAGCAGCACGGTGCCGTCCGGGCCGACCAGCAGCGAGCCGAACGGCGGGTTCCCGTCCTTGCGTGCCTCCCCCGCGAGCGCGATCGCACGGCGCAGGAATCCTTCTGCCTCAGGTGTCACGTCGTCTCCAGTCCACTTCGTTGCGCGGCGATCGTCGCCAGCGCCTGCCAGGCCGCCTCGGGCCGTTCGGTCTCGTCCGGGTCGCCGACGAACGGATCGAGTACGACGCTCTGCGCGCCGAGCTCCCGCAGTACGGCGAGATCCTGCATCACCTGCTCGATCGACCCCTCCCCCGCCACCCGATCATCGTCGCTCAGCGGCTCGTCCGTCAGCCGGAGCAGGATCCGCGGCGCGAACCCCGGCACCGGCCGGTCCTCTGCCACCGCGACCGTTCGCAGACGATCCAGCCCGTCCCGCAGTTGCTCGATCGTCTGCCGCAGCGGATGCCACGCGTCGCCGTACCGGACGGTCCGCCGCAGTCCCGCCGTACTCGAACCGCCGACCCAGATCGGGATTTCCCCGTCCCCGTAGTCCGCCGTATCGGCCCATGCTCGCCGTACCTCTACGAGCACCTCGTCCGTACGCCGACCGCGGGCCGCATGGTCCGCGCCGAGCGCCTCGAACTCCTGCCGCGCCCAGCCGACTCCGACGCCGAGCACGAGCCGGCCGCCGCTCAACGCGTTCAGGTTGGCCGCCATCCTTGCCACCAGCAACGGATGCCGGTACGGCGCGATCAGCACCGTCGTCCCGAGCCGGACCCGCTCGGTGATCCCGGCCAGCCAGCTCAGCGTGGTGAACGGTTCGTAGAACGGCGCGGGGTACTGCTCCGCGACGTCCGGCGTGATCACCACATGGTCCGACACCATCAGCAGGTCGTACCCGAGTCCCTCGACGACGCGCGCCCAGTCCCGCAGCCGCGCCGGATTCGTCCCCGGGCCGAAGTTCGGCACATTCACTCCAAGTTCCACGCCCTCAGACTATCCAGGCGATGACCCAGTTCTGAAGAGAATCATCCCGGCGTACGTCGCATCAAGCCGGGGAATCGCCGGTAGATTAGAGGTATGACCGAGAGTCTCGATCCGACCGACTGGGCGATCCTCACCGAACTGCAGGAGGACGCCCGGCTGTCGCTCACGCAGCTCGGCAAGCGCGTGAACCTGAGCGCCTCAGCCACCACCGAGCGGGTCCGCCGACTGGAGTCGATCGGCGTGATCACCGGGTACCGCGCCGAGGTCGACCTGACGAAGGTCGGCTACCCGGTGCTGGCCGTCGTACGGCTGAAGTACCCGGGCAACAAGCACGAGCCGCTGCACCGCCTGCTGGCCGAGCGGCGCGAGTTCCTCGAGTGCCTGCGCACCACCGGCGACGACTGCTACACGCTGAAGGTCGCCGCCGCGTCGATGCCGCACCTGGAGGAGCTCGTCAACGAACTCACCGACTTCGGCAGCACGACCACCAACCTCGTCTACTCCCAGACGCAGCGCTACCGAGGCCCGCAAAAGCCAGTGGCCGATCACAGCTGAGGATGAGAGCGTGGCCCGGTGCTGACCGTGCTGGGGATCGACGTCTCGCCCGATCTGCTGGAGCGATGGGTCGACTGGCTCGCACCGGACGAGCAGCCGTTCTTCGTGACGAAGAAGCAGGCGACCGCCTGGAAGTTGCCGACCGACGATCGGGGGCCGAGCCGGGAGGAGCGCGACACCTACCGGACGTACGCGATCGACGGGAAGGCCGCTCGGACCGCATGGCTGAGCGAGGCGGCGTACGACGACCTGCCGAAGGCGACGCGTGCCGCGCTGGTCAGGGCGCAGGTCGACTACGACCGTGGGGCTGTGCCGACGGTGAGGAAATGGACGCGGATCGTCGGGCCGGAGGTTCGGCAGCAGGCGGACGGGCATCGGTTCGTCTGGTGGAAGTCGCTGCTGCGGGAGCCGGCGCGGGTGCTGCCCGAGGTCGTGAGCGAGGATCTCGGGCCGAGCCGGCATGCCGAGGTCCGGACCTGGCCTGCGGCGCTGCCACGCGTGCAGGAGTTGGCCGGCACGTTCCCGGAGGGCAGTGGGCCGAACTGTTTCGGCACTGTGATGGCGGCCTGCGGGGTCGAAGGTGCGGAGTCGGTGTGGATGGTGCGCGAGCCGTTCGAGGAATGGCTCGCGAATCACACCGAGCGCGGCGGCAAGGACGACGTACCGGGGCGGACGGTCGCCGAGGTGAAGCGCGCCACGCGGACCGCCGGCTGGCGGCTCGAGCGTCATAAACTGGTCGGGTGAGGTTGCTCGTCACTGGGGCCGCTGGTCTCCTGGGGCGTGAACTCCTGCGCACGGCCGGGCACGAGGTCATCCCGGCGTACCACTCGCAAGTCGTGCCGGGTGGGGTGCAGCTCGACGTACGGCGACGTGACGCGGTGCGCGACGTGATCCGCAGCGTCCGGCCGGACGGGATCATCCACACCGCCTACAAGCAGGACGACTGGCGAACCACAGCCGATGGCGCGGTGAACGTTGCCGCTGAGGCGGACGGCGTGCGGCTGGTGTTCGTGTCCAGCGATGCGGTCTTCGGTCCCCGGGAAGCGCCGTACACCGAGCACGAGTTGCCGTGCCCGATCACGCCGTACGGCGCGGCCAAGGCGGCAGCCGAGACGGCGATCCGGGCGATCAAGCCGGGCGCAGTCATCGCGCGGACGTCGCTCATCATCGGATCGGACGGCCATTCGGAGGAGGAACAGCGCGTACGACGGTTGGCGTCCGGTGAACCTGGTGCCTTCTACACCGGCAACATCCGCTGCCCGGTGCACGTCTCCGACCTCGCGTCGGCGCTGCTCGAGTTGCTCGTCTCCGATGTCATCGGCGTCACCCACGTCGCCGGCCCCGAGGCGCTCAGCCGACTCGACCTAGGACGACTGATCGCCATTCGCGACCGTATCGACCCGCGGGCGCTGCCGTCCGCGCCAGGTACGCCGTCCGACATTCGTCTCGACAGCCGCGGCACCCAGGACGTGTTGAAGACCCGACTTCGACCGGCCAGCGAGTTCCTACTCCCCTGAGGTCTGCAGGTCGCGGGCCAGCTGCTGCAGCATCCTCGCGACCTCTGCGACTCGTGCGTGGTCGTCGGTGTCCAGCGCCGCGGCTAGAGCTGGCTCGATGCTCGTGGCACGGACCTGAGCCAGGCGGTCCGAGACGTCGGGCGCCTGACTGACCAAGGCCCGGCGGCGGTCGGTGGGATCGATTGTCGTGATGACCGAGCCGGCCTCCTTCAGCCGGGCGATCGCGGTCGAAACCTGGCTCTGCGGCAGGCCGGTGCGGGCGGCGATCTCCCCCACCGCGCTCGCGGGATGCTCGGCGATGTCACTCGCGACGATCAGCACCATCCGGGCGCTGCCGGCGTACTTTGCCGCGCCGCCCGGTGGCTCCGGCAACGCGTCCTCGCCGATCTTCATCAGCGCCCGCCCGAGCAGGAAGAGCTCCACACCGTTCACCCCCGAGAATCTACATCAAACCCGATGCATCTTGATCAATGCATCTAATTAGATGTAATCTCCGGATCATGATCGACGTTCCCGGAGCAGTCCTCCACTACCAGCTCGAAGGCAACGGGCCGCTGCTGCTCATCTCGCAGAGCGGTGAAGGCGATGCGGACCGCAGTACCGACCTCGTCCGGCAGCTCGCCGACGAGTACACCGTGCTCACTTATGACCGCCGGGGCCTGTCCCGGAGCAAGCTCCACGCTCCAGCCACCATCGCCGACCACGCGGACGACGTACACCGTCTGCTCGCGCACGTCACCGACGAACCCGTCGCCATGCTCGGCTGCAGCCTCGGCGCGGTCATCGGCCTGCATCTGACCGTGAAGCATCCGACCCAGGTGCACACGCTCGTCGCCCACGAACCGATCGCCCCATGGCTGCTCCCCGAGCCCAAGCTGCACCGCGACGAACTCACCGAGCTCCGCCACCAGTACCTGGCCAACGGACTCCAGGCCACGATCCCGGCCATCGTCCGCTCGCTCGGCATCGACGCGTCGAACGGCGAACCGGGCCGCACCGACTTCCCGATGGACGCGAACCGGCTCGCCAACTTCGACTACTTCATCCGCCACGACTTCCCGGCCGCCGCGGACGACGACCTCGATCCGGCCGAGCTGTCAGCAACCGGCGTGCGGATCATTCCGGCAGCGGGTACGACGACTCCGCGCACCGTCTTCGACTACCGGTGCGCCGAGGCCCTGGCCGAGCTCATCGGCCAGGACCTGGAGACCTTCCCGGGCGGTCACAACGGCAACCTCAGCCACCCGAAGGCGTATGCGCAGCGTCTTCGCGAGGTGCTCAGGCGTCGTTGACCGTTGTGGTGACCGGGGTGCCGAGTTCGACGGTGCGGCTGACCGTGCAGAGGCGGTCGTGGGACATCTTCACGGCGCGCGGCAGGGCTTCGCGGGCCTTGTCGCCGTCCTCGCCCTCCGGGAAGCGCACGGTGAACTCGACCACGAGGTTCTCCATCCGGTTGCCTTCCTCGGCGTCCCGGATCTTGTCGCCACGGACGACCGCGCTGAACTCGGTCGGCTCGGCCCGGCGGCTCACCACGACGTCGACGTCGATCGCCGAGCAGGTCCCGATCGCCGCCAGCATCAGCTCGACCGGCGTGAAGTCGGTGTCCTCGCCGCCCGAGCCGATCCGGATGCTCCCGCCGCGGGCGTTCCGCACCTCGTAGCTGCTGTTCGCGAGGCGCTCGAAGGTCACCTGCCGGAGTGTGTCTGCCATAGTGTCGCAGTCCCGTCACATTCTGTTGCTTGTGGCAACGTCAAGGGTCAGAGGTTCTCGAGGGCCTCACGGACGGGGGTGTCCCCGCCGACGAGCTCGAGTGTCCGGCCGATCGAGGCCGGGGTGTCACAGAGGCCGGCCAGCACCAGCGCGACGTCGTCGCGGGTGACCTGGCCGCGACCGGTCTTGTCGGCGAGGTGCACGGTGCCGGTCCCGGGGTCGTCAGTCAGACCGCCGGGCCGCAGCACGGTCCAGTCCAGGTCTCTGGCCCGGAGGTCCTCCTCAGCGGCCCACTTGGCCCGGAGGTAGACCGTGAACGTCTCGTCGTCGGTCAGCGACGGGGCAAGTTCCGCGTTGATCGAGCCGACCTGGATGTGCCGCCGTACGCCGGCCTCTTCGGCAGCGTCGGCGAACAGCGCGGCCGCACCACGGTCCACGGTGTCCTTGCGTGCGCTCCCGCTGCCCGGCCCGGCACCCGCCGCGAAGATCGCCACGTCCGCGCCCGCCAGCACCTTGGCCACCGCGCCGACATCGGCCTGCTCGAGATCCAGTACGGCGGCCTCACCGCCGGCCTCGGTGATGTCGGCCTCGTGATCCGGGTTCCTCACCACCCCGACCACCTGGTGCCCGTCAGCGCTCAGCACCCGCGTCAGCCGCAGCGCGATCTGTCCGTGTCCACCCGCAATCACGACTCGCATACCTGCAGACTATCTCTGTGCCCAACGCAGCAGCCATCGACGGGACGAGGATCGCCTACCAGGTTCGGGGCGTCGGGCAACCACTTGTTCTCCTCGCCGGGCAGTCCAACAACCACACCTGGTGGGATCCGATCCGGGCGGACTTCGAAGCGCAGTACCGGACGATCACCCTCGACTGGCGAGGAACCGGCGAGAGCGACAAGCCGGACGAGGTCTACAGCACGGTCGGGTTCGCGGACGACGTGGTCGCGGTGCTCGACGACCTCGGGCTGGACAGCGCGCACGTCTACGGGACGTCCATGGGCGGGCGGGTCGCGCAGTGGCTGGCGATCAACCATCCCGAGCGTGTCGGCGCACTGGTCCTGGGCTGTACCTCACCTGGTGCGCTGCACGGGTACGAGCGCAGCCAGGAGATCCGCAAGGCGCTCGCCGATCCGGCGCGAACCGAGCGCGTGCTGCTCGACCTGATGTACACCCCGGCGTGGCTCGCTCAGAATCCCGGCCCGTACTACGTGCTCGGTGACCCGACCATGCCGTCGTACGCCAAACGCAGGCATCTGGTTGCCAGCAACAAGCACGACGCGTGGGACGGCCTGCCGAGTATCACCGCGCCGACGCTGATCCTGCACGGCACCGACGACATCTTCAGTCCGGTCGCGAACGCGCAGCTGCTCGCCGACCGAATCCCGGGGGCACGGGCCGAACTGATCCCGGGTGCCCGGCACGCCTACTTCCACGAGTTCCGGTCGGTCGCGAGTCCGGCGGTCCTAGCCTTCGTGACCGCCGCGCAGGACGGGGCGTAGCGCATCCAGGACGGTGGGGTCCTCGATGGTCGATGGGACCGGTTCGTCGCGGCCGTCGGCTATTCCGCGCATGGTGCGGCGCAGGATCTTGCCCGAGCGGGTCTTCGGCAGCGCATCGACCACCGACACGTCCCGGAACGCGGCGACCGGCCCGATCTCCCGGCGTACGGCCGCCACCAGTTCGTCCCGCAGTACGTCGTCAGACACCGTCGCGCCCGCCTTGAGTACGACGAGTGCCCGCGGCAACTGCCCCTTCAACGCGTCATGCACACCGATCACCGCGCACTCAGCCACCGCGGGGTTCGCCGCGACGACCGCCTCGATCGAACCCGTCGACAGGCGGTGGCCGGCCACGTTGATGACGTCGTCGGTGCGGCCCATCACGAAGATGTAGCCGTCGTCGTCGATGAACCCGCCATCGCCGGTCAGGTAGTAGCCGTCGTACTCCCTGAGGTAGCTGTCGATGTAGCGCTGGTCGTCGCCCCACAGCGTCGGCAGCGCGCCCGGCGGCAGCGGCAGCTTGATCGCGATCGCGCCCTCCTCGTGCGGCAGCAGTTCCTTGCCGTTCGGGTCGAGGATCTGCACGTTCCAGCCTGGCATCGGCACGGTCGCCGAGCCCGGCTTGGTCGGCAGCGCCTCCAGTCCGCGCGGGTTGGCCGCGATCGGCCAGCCGGTCTCGGTCTGCCACCAGTGGTCGACGACCGGCACGCCGAGGTGCTCGTGCGCCCAGTGGTACGTCTCCGGGTCGAGCCGCTCCCCCGCCAGGAACAACGTCCGGAACGTGTCCAGCGGGTACTTCGCCAGCTCGCCCGCCTCAGGATCGACCTTCTTGATCGCACGGATCGCGGTTGGCGCCGTGAACAACGCCTTCACGCCGTGCTCGGAGATGACCCGCCAGAACGCGCCCGCGTCCGGCGTCCCGACCGGCTTGCCTTCGTACAGGACCGTGGTCGCGCCGGCCAATAGCGGCGCGTAGACGATGTACGAGTGGCCGACGACCCAGCCGACGTCGGACGCGGTCCACCACACGTCGCCCGGCCCGATGTCGTACACGTTGCGCATCGTCCAGGCGAGTGCGACCGCGTGGCCGCCGTTGTCGCGGACGACGCCCTTCGGACGTCCCGTCGTACCGGACGTGTAGAGGATGTAGAGCGGATCGGTCGCCGCGACCTGCACCGGGCCGACCGGCTGGGCCGTCGCGGTCAGCCTGGCCCAGTCGAGATCGCGTTCGCCGAGTTCAGCCGGGGCCTGTTCGCGCTGGAAGACGACGGTGTGCTCGGGCTGGTGCGACGAGATCTTCAGCGCCTCGTCGATGATCGGCTTGTACTCGACGATCCGCGTCGGCTCGATGCCACACGACGCCGCGACGATCACGCGCGGTCCGGCGTCCTCGATCCGGGCCGCGAGCTCACGCGGCGCGAAGCCGCCGAACACCACCGAGTGGACCGCGCCGAGTCGCGCGCAGGCCAGCATCGCGACGACCGCTTCCGGGATCATCGGCATGTAGACGATCACCCGATCGCCCTTGCCGACACCGAGCGACGCCAGCGCACCGGCGAACGTCGCCACCTCGTCCCGCAGTTGCGCATAGGTGTAGGTCCGGCCGGTCCCCGTGACCGGTGAGTCGTAGATCAGCGCCGTACGGCCGCCGTTGCCTGCCTCGACGTGCCGGTCGAGCGCGTTGTACGACGTGTTCAGCACGCCGTCGGGGAACCAGTGGAAGATCGGCGCATCGGTCGCGTCGAGCGCCTGGGTCGGCGGCCTCGTCCAGGAGATCGCCTCGGCCGCCTCGAGCCAGAACCCGTGCGGGTCGTCCAGGCTCCGCCGGTAGGTCTCCTCGTACGCGCCCATCCCATGGCCTCCGTCCGTCGGCTGTTCACCATCGTGGCAGGGTTGAGGCATGACGGTAAGCCTCGACGACGTGAAGCAGGCCGCGGAGCGGATCGCTGGGCGGGTACGCCGTACGCCGGTGATCGAGGTGGCGCCGGGGCTCACGTTCAAGCTGGAACTGCTCCAGCACACGGGCTCGTTCAAGCCGCGGGGCGCGTTCAACCGGCTGCTCACCGCGAAGGACAGCGGCGAGCTGACCGGTCAGGGCATCGTCGCCGCCTCCGGTGGTAATCACGGGCTGGCGGCGGCGTACGCGGCGCGCGAGCTCGGCGTACCGGCCCGGATCTTCGTCCCCGAGACGACCCCGGCCGCGAAACTCGGCAAGCTGCGGACCCTCGACGCGGACATCGTGCAGGTCGGATCGGAGTACGCCGAGGCGTACCAGGCGGCGCTCGCGGCGCAGGACGAGTCGGGTGCGTTGCTGGTGCACGCCTACGACCAGCCGGAGGTCGTCGCCGGGCAGGGCACCGTCGGCCTCGAACTGCTCGAACAGGCCGGCATGTTCGACACGGTCCTCGTCGCAGTCGGTGGCGGCGGCCTGATCGCCGGTATCGCGACCGCCATCGGTGACAACGCGCAGGTCGTCAGCGTGGAGCCGGCGCTCGCCCCGACCCTGCAGCGGGCACTCGAAGCGGGCGAGCCGACCGACGGAGCCGTCGGTGGAGTGGCCGCGGACTCGCTCGGAGCACGGCGCATCGGTTCACTCGCCTTCGAGGCCGCCCAGACGTACGGCGTCCGGCCGGTGCTCGTCGACGACGAGGCGATCGTTGCTGCCCGCAATGAGCTGTGGCGGCAGTACTACCTGGCGACCGAGCACGGCGGCGCGACGGCGTACGCCGCGTTGCTCTCCGGCGCCTACCGCCCAGCCGCCGGTGAGCGCGTGGCCGTCGTGGTCTGCGGGGCGAACACCGACCCCGCGACGCTCATTTGACGCGTTGCTGCTTGTCGTCGGCCAGGACCCAGGCCGCGAGCACACCGGCGATCCCGCCGAACAGGTGACCCTGCCAGGAGATCCCGTCCTGCGGCAGCAGCCCGCCGAACAGCGCGCTGCCCCACACCATCACGACGACGATGCCGAGCAGCACCTGGAGGAGCCGGCGGTTGAACAGGCCGCGGAGGATCAGGTACGACGCGTACCCGAAGACGAGTCCGCTGGCGCCGATCGTGATCGTGTTCGGCGGTGAGACCAGCCAGGTCCCGAACCCGCCGATCACCGTCACGATCGCGGTCACCGCGAACAGCCGGGCCGCGCCGCTGACCGCGATCAGCGCACCGAGCGTGACCAGCGGCAGCGTGTTCGAGATCAGGTGACCGAACCCGAGGTGCAGGAACGGCGCGGTCAGGATCCCGATCAGGCCGCGGGGCTCGCGGGAGATGATGCCGTACTGGTCGAGGGCGCCGTGGGTGACGGTGTCGACGACCTCGCTGAGCCACATCAGCCCCACCAGACCGACGAGCAGCTTGAGCCCACTACCGATCCGGGCGGTGTCCACAGCCCGCCCGGTGCGCTTGGCCGGAGTCTGGTAGCTCATGCCTCAACGATGCCGTATCGGCTCAAATCTCAGCCTGTGACAGGCGCGGCGACAGCGGACAGTGATCCCTGAGACACTGCGAGTGGCACTCGTCGAGGTGAGGGGGAACGATGCCGATAGCTGTCTATGTCCTCGGGCTGAGCATCTTCGCGCAGGGCACGTCCGAACTGATGCTCGCCGGCCTCCTTCCCGAACTCGCGTCGGATCTGCACGTCACCATCCCTCAGGCCGGCCTGCTGATCTCCGCGTTCGCGATCGGCATGCTCGTCGGAGCCCCGGTCCTCACGGTCGTCACGCTCACCTGGTCCCGTCGTACGGCGGGACTCGTCTTCCTGGCGATCTTCGCGTTCACCCACGTCGTCGGTGCACTGACGTCGAGCTACGCCGTACTGCTCGGCACCCGGATCGTCGGCGCCTTCGTGTACGCCGGGTTCTGGTCGGTCGCCGCGGCGACCGTGGTTGCCCTCGTGCCGGCGCACAGCCGCGCGCGAGCGATGAGCATCGTCACCGGCGGCCTCACGATCGCGACCATCGTCGGTCTGCCGCTCGGAACCGTCCTGGGCCAGCACTTCGGCTGGCAGTCGGCGTTCTGGACCGTGGCGGGGATGAGCGTGCTCGCGATGGCAGGCGTCTTCGCCACGCTGCCGGCCTACCGGCCGGACCCCGCCGGCGCACCCCGCCTCACCGACGAACTCCGAGTGCTCCGCAACGCCCGGCTCTGGCTCGCGTTCGGCACCACAGTGACGGTCACCGCGACCATCATGGTCGTGTTCAGCTACCTGGCCCCGCTGCTGACGCAAACCACCGGCCTCCCGACCGGCGCTGTCCCGGGGGTCCTGGCTCTCTACGGTCTCGGGTCGTTCATCGGGATCACCATCGGCGGCAGGTTCTCCGACGCGCTGCCGTTCCACACCCTCTTCATCAGCATCGTCGGGCTGATCACGCTCTCCGCCGTGCTGGCGCTCACGGCAACCTTTCCGGTGCCGGCGATCGCCGTGATCGCGCTGCTCGGCGGCTTCGGCTTCGCCGCGAACCCCGCCCTCAACGCCCGCGTGTTCAGCCTGGCCGGTGACGCGCCGACGCTCGCGACCGCGACGAACTTCTCCGCGTTCAACGTCGGCATCACGGTCGGGCCGTGGCTCGGCGGACTGGCGATCGACGCCGGTGCGGGTTACCCCGCACTCGGCTGGATCGCCGTCGGCACCGGCGCGGCGGCCCTCGCGACCGTGCTGTTCGCCGCGCTCGTCCCCGTCAGTTCACCGGGCCTTGCGGATCGAGGTGCGACGGGTCGAAGTCGGCGTGCCGGTTGAACACGTACTTGTTCAGCAGCCAGGTGATGATCCACAGACCGATGCCGATGAGCATCAGCCAGCCGGCGATCTTGTAGTCCGCCGCCGCCCGCCCGGACAACGGGCTCGCCAGGTACAGGCACAGGACGATACCGAGCACCGGCAACGCGGTCGGCGCGTGGAAGTGCTTGTGCTCGACCCGGTCCCGCCGCAGGACCAGCACCGCGAAGTTCACGATCGCGAACACGCACAGCAGCAGGAGCGCCGTCGTACCGCCGAGCGCCGCGAGGTCGGCGTACCCGATCAGGACGAACGCGAGCAGTGTGGTGAACAGGATCGCGATGTACGGCGTCCGGCGCCTGCGGAGCACCCGGCCGAGCGGACCGGGCAGCACCTGCTCGTGCGCCATGCCGTACAGCAGGCGGCTGGCCATCAGCATGTTGATCAGCGCCGAGTTCGCGACCGCGAACATCGTGATCCACGCGAACAGCTCGAGCGGGAACCCGGGCGCGCCGGCCTGGACGACCTTGAGCAGCGGCGTCGCGCCCTTGTTCAGCTCGTCCGGCGACACCAGCGCGACCGCGGAGATCGCGACCAGGACGTAGATGACACCGGTGACGCACAGCCCGATCAGCATGATCTTCGGGAAGATCCGCACCGGGTCCTTGGTCTCCTCGGCCATGTTCACCGAGTCCTCGAACCCGACCATCGCGAAGAACGCCAGCGCGGTCGCGGCCGTCACGGCGCTGAACGGCGACTCGCCGTCGGGCACGTTGAAGTCGGTCAGCCGGGAGGTGTCGCCGTCGCCGCCGATCAGCGCCCACGCGCCGATCCCGATCACGATCAGCAGACCGCTGAGCTCGACGCAGGTGAGCACGACGTTCGCCTTCACGCTCTCGCCGACCCCGCGCAGGTTCACCAGCGCGATCAGCGTCATGAAGGCGAGCGCACTGATCATCAGCAGCGAGCCGCGGTCGGGGTCGATGTGCGCGGCCGAGAAGAAGTTCGCCGCGAACGCCTTCGACGCGCTCGACGCCGAGGTCAGGCCGGAGCACATCACCGCGAACGTGAGCAGGAAGGTGATGAAGTGGATCCCGAACGCCTTGTGCGTGTAGACCGCGGCGCCACCGGCCTTCGGGTACTTCGTCACGAGCTCGAGGTAACTGGTTGCCGTCAGCAGCGCGACCACGAAAGCGCACAGGAACGGCAGCCAGACCGCGCCGCCGACCTCACCGGCCACCTTGCCGGTCAGCGCGTACACGCCGGTGCCGAGGATGTCTCCGACGACGAACAGAAGGAGCAGTCCGGGGCCCATGACCCGCTTCAGCTCAGGACGGTCACCAGCTTGCGCTACTGCGGCGGAATCACTCATGAAGGCTCCCCGGAGTCGGTCTGACAGCATGTGGCCCGTGATGCACCTTCGACTCATCGTCCCATCGGACCGCAGCGAGCGCGTCCTGAACACGCTCGTCGCCGACCCGCGAGTCACCAGCATCGTCCAGCTGCCCGGCGCCGCCCGCCGTCCCGAAGGCGATGTGGTCGAGTGCGACGTGACCCGCGAGGCCACCTCCGACATCCTCAGCTGGCTCAAGGCACAGGGCCTGTACGACGAGGGCTCGGTGGCGCTGGCGACCGTGGACGCGGCGCCGTCGCGGAACGCCCAGGCCGCGGAGAAGGCCGCGCCCGGAGCACCCGACGACGCGGTCATCTGGGACGCGGTCGTGGACCAGGCGTACAACGAGGCCGGCGGGTCCTGGGTGTACTACGTGTTCCTCACGCTGGCGACCATGATCGCCTCGGTTGCCGTGATCACCGATTCCGCGATCCTCGTCGTCGGCGCCATGGTGGTCGGTCCGGAGTTCGGCGTCGTCGCCGCCCTGGCCGTCGGCCTCTTCCTGCGCAAGGGCGGCCTGAGCCAGAGGTCGTTGTCGCTGCTCGTGAAGGGGTTCGTGCTCGCGATCGCGCTGACAGCACTGACGGCGTTGCTGGCCCGCGCGGTCGGCTGGGTCGACGTCGCTGACGTCACGGCGGCACGGCCGCTGACGGGCTTCATCTGGCGGCCGGACAGGTGGTCCGTGGTCGTCGCCGTACTCGCGGGATGTGCCGGTGTGCTGTCGCAGACCGCCGGCCGTGGCAACGCGCTGGTCGGCGTGTTCATCTCGGTCACGACGGTTCCTGCCGCGGGCGACCTGGCGCTGTCCGTCGCGTTGTGGGCACCGCATCAGATCGGTGGGTCCGCGGCGCAGCTCGGCATCAACCTCGCGGGAATGACGGCTGCCGGTGTGGTCACCCTGATGCTGCAGCGGCTGATCTGGCGCGGCTACCTGAGGGTGAAGCGAAGGACGGGCGCGCGCGTTGAGGCTTGACCAGACGTCCCCTGTCCGATCCGCGCGCGCCCGGCACCGTCAGGCATACCCCACCTGAGGGGTCCCCGCACCTGACAGGGTGTTGACGTATCCCGGACATGGCGCGAAGTAGCCAAACCGGTCGAGTCCGTCCACGGGACGAGATAGCCTGATCGGATGCTGGAGTCGGTTGGGGTGGAGCCGTCCGATGAGGAGGCCTACCGGGCGTTGCTGTCGGCGCCGGGTTGCGGCGTCCGCGAACTCGCCGACTGCCTCGGCCGCGACGAGCAGGAGGTCGTCGAGACGATCGGCCGGCTGGAGAAGCTCGGTCTGCTGACCAGCACCTCCGACGACCCGGTCCGCCTGCTCCCGACCCGCCCGGACGTCGCAGTCGACGCGTTGGTCGCCGTACGCCGGGCCGAGCTCGATCGTGTGCGCGCCGAGGCCCGGGTGCTGCTGTCCGAGCTGAGCACACAGGAGCAGTACCGGCCGGAGAACCTGGTCGAGGTGATCGTCGGTCAGGAGGCGATCGCTGCCCGGTTCGCGCAGCTGCTCAACGGCACCAACCACCAGTTGCTCGTCCTCGACCGGCCGCCGTACGCCGCGCAGGCCGCGGAATCGGACAGCACCGTGCGGGGGCTGCTCGGCGAAGGGGTCGTCGTCCACGGCATCTACTCCCCCGACTCGCTCGACATCCCCGGCGGCGTCGACGAGGCGTACAGCGCGGCCGACGCCGGCGAGACGTCGCGGGTGCATCCGCAGGTGCCGATGAAGCTGGCCGTGTTCGACGGGAAGATCGCGCTGCTGCCGTTGTCGGTGGATCAGTTGGTCGACAGTGCGCTCGTCGTACATCCGTGTGCGTTGCTGGACGCGTTGATCGAGATGTTCTGGCTGCTGTGGGACCAGGCCGTGCCGGTGGTCCCGGCCGCCAAGGCCGACCCGACGGACGCCCGGCTGATGACGCTGCTCGCGGCCGGGTTCAAGGACGACGCGATCGCGCGGCAGCTCGCTTTGAGCAGCCGGACCGTCGGCCGACGGGTGGCCGAGCTGATGGAGACGCTGGGTGCGCGGACCCGGTTCCAGGCCGGCATCCACGCCCAGCGCCGCCACCTACTCGAGGACTAACAGGTACCGAGCATCTGCGTGAGGGCCGTCTTCTCCGCGGACTGCAGCGACAGCTTGTAGGTGTACTTCACCCAGATCCATTCGCGGGCGTAGATGCAGTGCACCGAGGTGTTCGGCGGCTTCCACTCCGACGGGTCCTTGTCACCCTTCGAGCGGTTGCTCGACGCCGTCACCGCGATCAGCTGCGAGATGGTCAGGTTGTTCGCGAACTCCTGACGCTTGGTCGTGGTCCAGGCGCTGGCGCCGGATTTCCATGCCTCGGACAACGGCACGATGTGGTCGATGTCGACGTCGGAGGAGTCCTCCACCCAGGTCGAGTCGTACACGCTGTACCAGCGGCCGGCGGTCGGTTGGCAGCTGCTGTCAACAGTCACGCCGGAGCCGTCGCGCTTCAGCACCTCTTCGCGGGTGTCGCAGGTCCCGGACTGATTGATCCAGTGCGGGAACTTGTCCCGGCTGTAGCCGTCGCTCGAACCCTCCGTCTTCACGGTCAGGCTCGCCAGCTGGGTCGCGGCGGTGCTCGCCGACGGCGGGGTCGGCGGGTACGCCAGCGCCGGTCCAGCACTCAGCGTCCACGCGGTCGCTGCTGCTGCCACGGTGGTGGCAAGGGCGGTGATTCGCCTTTTAGTACGTGGCATCGGTCAGGCCTCCGAGGGTTAGGGCGGATCCCCCCTGACGTGCTGCCCTTCAGCCTTCCCCGATCACGCGCTGTAGGAAACCACTCACCAGTTACAGTCGCGTGAACGTGGGAAGCTGCCCATCCGGCGCTCGACGAGCGGCGCCTGCTCAGGGTGCGGCGCCGGCCGGCTCGAAGCCGGCGAGCATCTCCTCCAATGCGTGCTGGTCCGGTCCGACGAACGCATCGGCCTGCGGCGCCGTCTCGAGCAGATCCAGGAAGTTCGTGGTGTGCCCCGGAGCCGGTGGCAGGTGGCTGCTGAGAATGACGTCCGGGTTCATCTCCCGCAACGGCTGGACGGTACGCCGGAACGCTTCCTGGTCGACGTTGTGCACCCACGGGCTGTCGAGCGTCGCCCACAGCAGCTGCCCGCCACGCAGCGCGTCCCGCGGGGCATCGCTGACATCGCCGCAGTCGGCGAGCTCCGAGGTCGGCATCGGCGCTCCGAAGCAGTCGGAGCTGAAGCAGGCCCGCGAGCGGTCGTCGTAGAACCCCACGGTCGCCGGGCTGTCGTAGAGCGGGGGCCGGAAGGCGGTCACGGTGCGGTCCCCCAGCGAGAGCGACTGGCCGGGGTTCAGCAGGTACAGCCGGTCCATGGGCAGCGGCCGCTCGGTCGACATGATGCCGGCGCCGACGAACGTCGTGATCAGGCGTGCCTGCGGTGCGGCTTCCAGCAGGTCGAACAACGAGCCGGTGTGGTCGCGGTCCGGATGGGTCAGCCAGATCCACCGCACATCGGCCGGATCGACCACCGAGCCGAGCGCGTCCATGAAGCCGCGGCCGGGCAGGCTCAACCCGGTGTCGACCACCAGCGGTTCGGCCGCGAGCAGTACGAACGCGTTCACGGGCAGGAAGCCGATGCCCGGCACCGGCAGTTGGTCACTGAGCACGCTGATGTCAGCGCCGACACGATTGATCCGCATGGTTCCCCCTGTGGAGTGCCGCCGTCACCCACGGCGAGCGGCCCCGGAGATGGTCTTCTTCGGAGCGTCCGCCGCGATCCGGACCGTGTCAAGCGCGGGAGCGGAGGAGGTGCCGAGGGCAAGGATCAGTCGTGTTCCACCACGGTCAGCGTCCAGCCGGCCGCCGTGCGGTCGAGCTCGGCGTTCCAGCGGTCGCTGATCAGTTTGTGGAGTGATTTCGGCGTGCCCGGGTCCTTGCCGGACTCAAGCAGGTGCCGGGCGACCAGGCCGCGGGTGTGCTTCGCGTTGTGCGAGACGACCGACCGCACGCCGTCGCGTTCCCGCACCACGTTCACCGACACCCACTTGTTCGCTTGGTCGCCGGACGGCCGCCACGCCGCGACGTACGTCGAGGACCGGCAGTCCACGATCACGCCGTCGACGCCGGCCAATGCGGCGTTCAGCGGATCGCGCCAGACCGACGCGAGCGGTCCGTGGCCCGGCAGCGTCGTACCCATCGACAGCCGGTACGGCGGGACGCGGTCGGCCGGCCGCAGCGCGCCCCAGGCCGCCGAGATGACGAGCAGCCGATTCGCGGCGCGACGCTTCGTGCCGGCGGAGAGCGTGGAGTAGCCGAGGGCGTCGTACAGGACACCGGAGTACAGCTCGGAGACCGGCACGGACGGTTCGGTGCGCCACCGGGTGTTCCGCTCGACCTCGTCACGCAGCGAGGCGCCGACTTCGAGTACGTCGTGCGCGTCGGCGGACGCGGAGACCTTCGCCAGCGTCTCGAGCACCTGCTCGCGCACCGGGTTCAACTCCGGAAACGACAACGCGCCGAGGTCCACGGCACGACCCCGAGACCGCCCGGTCTTGCCTTCGGACGGCGGCAAAAGAATCAGAGTCACGTGAGGTCGTCCAGGGCGGCGAGGTCGGCGGCGGTCGGGTCCCAGCGGCCGGCTGCGACGTTCTGGGTGATCTGCTCGGGCGTGGTGGCGCCGGCGATCACCGAGGCGACCGCGGGCTGGGCGGCGAGGCCGCCGATCGCGACGTCGATCATGGTCAGGTCGCGCTCGGCCGCGAACGTCTCCAGCGCCTCGATCTTGTCGAAGTCCGCGCCCGCCAGCCGCTCGGGCTGCGTCGCGAGGCGGGAGCCGTCGGGCGCCGCCGTACCGCGCTGGTACTTGCCGGAGAGCAGGCCGGAGGCGAGCGGGAAGAACGGCAGGATGCCGAGGCCGAGGTGCTCGCAGGCCGGGGCCAGCTCGTCCTCGACGTCGCGCTCGAGCAGCGAGTACTGGTTCTGCGCGCTGATGAAGTGCTCCAGGCCGTTCGACCGGGCGGTCCAGTCGGCGTCGACCACCTGCCAGGCCGCGAACTGCGAGCTGCCGATGTACCTGACCTTGCCCTCGGCAACCAGCTCGGACAGCGCCGCGAGGGTTTCCTCGATCGGCGTCACCGGGTCCGGGAAGTGCAGCTGGTAGAGATCGATCCAGTCGGTGCCGAGCCGCTGAAGGCTCGACTCGACCGCCTTGCGGATGTACCGGCGGGACCCGCGGACGCCCCAGTCGGGGCCGTTCACGCCGCCCAGGTCACCGCCGAACTTGGTCGCGATCACGACCTCGTCGCGGCGCGCACCGAGCGCCTTGCCGAGCAGTTCCTCGCTGAACCCGTGCTCGCCGCGGTAGATGTCCGCGGTGTCGAACAACGTGATTCCCGCGTCGACCGCGGCGTTCACCACCGCATCCGTCCGGCCCGCATCGAGCCGCCGCCCGAAGTTGTTGCACCCCAGTCCGACGACGCTGACAGTGAGACCAGAGTCACCCAGTTGCCGGTACTCCATATCCGCCATGTGCTCAGCCTAGTCTCGGCATACAGTGGCCCTCATGCCGAGTCTCACCGTCGACGGCGCCCGCACCAGGGCCGCCGCGCTTTCCGTCCACTCGTACGACGTCGACCTCGACCTCACCCAGGGCGAGCGGACGTTCGGGTCCACCACCACGATCAGGTTCACCGCCTCTTCGCCGTCGAGCTGGCTCGACGTGAAACCGGACGAGCTGACCTCCGTGACGCTCAACGGTACGGCGGTCGACGTCGCCGGACTGAACGACGGACGGCTCGAACTGACCGGTCTGCAGGCGGAGAACGAACTCGTCGTGGTCGCCTCGATGCTGTACTCGCACGACGGCGAGGGACTGCACCGCGCGGTCGACGCCGCCGACGGTCTCGCCTACACGTACGCGATGTCGTTCCTGGACGCTGCCCCGCGCATCTTCGCGTGCTTCGACCAGCCCGACCTCAAGGCGCCGTACCGCTTCAAGGTGACGGCCCCGGAAGAGTGGCTCGTGCTCGGCAACGGCGCCGCGACGCACGTCTCCCCCGGTCGCTGGGAGCTCGCCGAGACCAAGCCGCTGTCGACGTACTTCGTCACCGTGGTCGCCGGGCCGTACCACCAGCTCACCGACTCGCACGACGGCATCACGCTGAGCGTCGTCTCGCGGCAGTCGCTGAAGGACGCGCTCGACCGTGAGGCCGCGGACATCTTCGAGGTCACCAAGCAGTCCTTCGACGCGTACCACCGGATGTTCGGATACCGGTACCCGTTCGGCGACTACCACCAGGCGTTCGTGCCGGAGTTCAACGCCGGCGCCATGGAGAACCCGGGCTGCGTGACCTTCCGGGACCAGATGGTGTTCCGCTCCGCGGTCACCGACGGCGAGCGCAGTCAGCGGGCCCGGACCATCGTGCACGAGATGGCGCACCAGTGGTTCGGCGACACCGTGACGATGAAGTGGTGGAACGACCTCTGGCTGAACGAGTCGTTCGCCGAGTACATGGCACACCGGGTGTCGACCGAAGCGACCCGCTACACCGACAACTGGATCGACTTCGCCTACATGCGCAAGTGGTGGGGGCTGCAGGCGGACCAGCGGTCCTCGACGCACCCGATCGCCGCCGACGCGGTCAAGGACGCGCTCGCGTCGCTCGACGACTTCGACGGCATCTCGTACGCGAAGGGCGCCGCGGTCCTCAAGCAGCTCGCGGCGTACCTCGGTGACGACGTGTTCCTGGCCGGCGTCAACGCCCACATCGCCGCCAACGAGTTCGGCAACGCGACGTTCGCCGACCTGGTCGCGAAGTGGACCGAAGCCGGCGCGGTCGGGCTGGAGGACTGGGCACAGGCCTGGCTGCGGACGCCGGGCATCGACACGCTCACCGTCTCCCGGACCGCCACCGGCATCAAGCTGCACCGCAAGGCCCCCGAGGCCTACCCGGCGGTGCGACCGCACAAGCTGACGGTCGGCGGGTACGACGCCGAGGGCCGCCGTACGACGGTCGACGTCCTGGTCGACGCCGACGAGGTGGACGTCGACCTGGACCCGTCGCTCGCGGTCGTGATCCCGGACGTCGGCGACGACAGCTGGGCGAAGATCCGGCTCGACTCCGTGAGCCTGGAGAACCTGGCCGCTCTGCTGCCGAAGATCGAGGACGGCGTGACTCGCGCGGTCATCCTGAACAGCGTGCGGGACTCGGTCGCCGACGCAGAGCTGGACCCGAAGATCGGGTTCGACGTCGTCCTCGGGATGCTGCCGACCGAGACCAGCGACATCGCGGTCGGGACGCTGCTCAACTGGTCGAACACGCACCTGCTCGGCGTCTACCTGCCGTACGAGCCGTACCGCGGGCAGCTGGCCGACGTACTGCGTGCGCGGCTGGAGACCGTCGAGACCGGAAGCAGTGTGCAGCTGTCGGTGGCCCGCGGGTTCGCGCGGTTCAGCGACGACGTCGACCGGTTGCAGGGCTGGCTCGCGGGTGACGCGCTTTCTCTGTACCGGAAGGCGTCACGATGGACGCCGACCTGCGCTGGATCGTGACGCTGCAGCTCGCCCGGCTCGGCGCGATCGGCGAGGCCGAGATCGACGCCGAGCTCGAGCGGGACTCCTCGTCCGAGGGCATCGTGCACGCCACCCGGTGCCGGGCCGCGTTGCCGACGGCCGCCGCGAAGGAGCGGGCGTGGACGCAGATCATCACCGACGCCGACATCGCGAACTACGAGCTCTACGCCGCGTGCGAAGGGTTCTGGCACCCGACCCAGGCCGAGCTCACCGCGTCGTACGTCGACCGGTTCTTCGCGGAGATCCCCGGCACCGAGAAGCTCCGCTCCGGCTGGGTCGTGGGGACCAGCGCGCAGGGCGCGTTCCCCCGGTACGCGATCGAGCAGCGGGTGGTCGACCGGGCCGCCGACCTGATCGCCGACGAGTCCGTGGCGGCCGCGATCCGGCGGGCCGTCGGCGACCGCGCGGACGACCTGAAGCGTGCGCTTGCGGTGCGATCCGTCTTTGCTGACTGACGAGTGGTTAGCAGTCACACCGTGTTGTGACTAATGTGACTGGTGTGATCAGGAGGACCCTGGTGACCAGGCAAGATGTGGATTCGTGACGTAACCTCCACAATGACCGCGCGGCACGGCGCGCCGGTCTTGGTCAGGCAGTACGTCCCGGGAGAGACTGTCGAGAACCGCACAGGAGAACAAGGTCAATGCGCGAGGCGAGGCTCGTCGGTCTGAGCCAGGATGGCAAGCAACTCATCCTGGCGATGGCAGAGACGGGTGAGGAGTTCGCCGTACCGGTCGACGACCGGTTGCGTGCGGCCCTCCGCGGCGACCGTGCCCGACTCGGCCAGCTGGAGATTCAAATGGAGAGCGCGCTGCGCCCACGAGACATCCAGGCTCGTATCCGCGCCGGCGAAAGTCCCGAGGCGGTCGCTGCCATCGCCCAGATGCCGATGGAGCGCGTGATGGCGTTCGCCGGCCCCGTTCTGGCCGAGCGGGACCACATCGCCAGCCTCGCGCAGCGTGCCTCGGTCCGTCGTCGTGGTGGCGGTGACGCCCCGACGCGGAACCTCGGCGCCTGGGTGACCGACCGGCTGCGGACGCGGCAGGTCGACCCGGCCTCGGCCGAGTGGGACGCGTGGCGGCGCGAGGACGGTCGCTGGGCGGTCCGGGTTTCGTACTTCGTCGAGTCCGAGATCGAGGCGGAGCAGAAGGACGAGAAGATCGCGATGTTCGCGTACGACGCCCCCGGGCGGTACGCGGTGCCCGACGACGACGAGGCGCGGTGGCTCGTCGGCGAGCAGGCGCAGGTCACGACGACGACGCCGGTCCAGCCGCAGCCTGGTGAGCGGCGGCTGGCCGCGGTCGCGGACATCGACCCGCTGATCGCGCCGGACCACGGCGCCGACAGCTACGAAGCAGGCTTCGAGGACACCGTTGGTCTCCGCCGCCGAAACCACCCGGTTTCCGGCGACGGTCGAGAGTTCGGCCTGGAATCCCGCGAAGGCGTCCGCGACAGCGGACGAGGGTCGGGATGCTCGCGACGGTGCGCGTGACTTTGGACGTGACGGCCGCGATGGTGGGCGGGATGCTCGCGAGCGTGAGGTTGCGCGGGAGAGTTCGCGTGAGGCCGATCGGGGTCCGCGACGGGTGCACTCGGTGCCGAACCCGGACGAGGAGCCCACGCTGATCGACGTACCGGTCGACCAGCCCCCGGCCCCACGCCCTGCGGTCCGCGCTGTCGAACGCCCGGCCGACCCACCCGCCTTCGCCTCCCCCGCCACCCCGGACGACCGCCCCGAGCCGGCCCGCCCGGAGCGCTCCGAACCAGCCCCCCGGCCAGCAGCCCGTACGACGGAACCCCGCCGCCCGGACCCCGTCCGCGACCCGGCACCCAGCTCGTCCCCCGAGCCGAACACTCCCGAGCAGCCCCCAGCAGCCAGCGCACAGCCGGCCCAGCCCGACGACGCCGAGCCCGCAACCGACGACACGGCCGAGCCGAAGAAGAAGCCCGCCCGCCGAGGCAAGCGCGCCAGTGTCCCCAGCTGGGACGAGATCATGTTCGGCAAGAAAGCCGACTGAACCCGCGGTCCCGTAGTTTCACGGACCGTGCCCACCGACCTCGAACGATCCGCGCTGGCCGCCGCGAAACTCGCCGTACAACAAGACCCGACCGCTGCCGAGGCCGTAGAGAACTGCCGGGCAGCCCTCGCGGATCAGGTGCCGGACGGCCAGCAAATCGCGCTCCTGGTCGGCTGGGCATACCTAGCGCTCGATGAACCGACCGAGGCCTGGGAGTGCTTCCGTGCTGCCGTCTCCTACGAGACCGAGCCGCACCTGACGGACCGAGCTGCACTCCTCGCCGGCCTGCTGGCCGCCCGGAATCTCGAAGCCCCCGCACTCGCCGGCGCCTGGTACCGCGCATCCGCCGAGCTGATCGCCGTTCTCGACCAGATCAACTTCACCGATGACCTGACCACTCACTTCACCGACGACCTGATCTGGCCCGACCACCCAGAACTTCGCGCCGACGTCCTCCCACACCTCGTGAGGACGCTCGACGCACGGAGCCGATCCCTGATGGCTCTGACGCTCTACGCCGTGCACCATGCCTACGGTGCCCCCGAGGCTGCCGTGCGAGCAGCCTGGCAGGTCGTACATCTCGGCGAACTGGCGTACTGGCTCGGCGACAAGGAGACCGCGCTCCACTGGTACCAGTACACGCTGGACCACACCGACCTCCCCGTACTCGTGGAAGAGGCCGAACAACGGATGGCCGAGCTGCTGGCTGGTTGACACATCACGGACAGTCGTCCCGTATCGCGGACGGTGTTTGGTGGTGGACCCTGGGTGCTGTCATGATCGTCGGCATGCAGATGCTGTGTTGTTGCTGTTGTCGCTGACGCGCGCCGACTCTCCGGCGCACGAGGCCCTGACCTTTCCGTGGCCCGCCCGCCGACACAGCACTCACAGGAATTCGCATGAATCTCCCGGCTCTCGCCGATCTGCTCGCATCTCGTGGTCTCCGGCTCCTTCCCGGTTCGTACGCCGTACCGGTCGAGCTGCTCGTCCAGCTGCCTGACGCCACGATCGTCCGGTTCACCGCCCGCGGTACGACGCTCCGGCTGCGGAGCTACTCCCCCGACGCGCTCACCGCGATCACGATCCCCGCCGAGTGCGGCTGCGGTGACCACCACCCGCAGACCGGCCCGTCCCGCGTGACGCTCAGCCGGTACGCCGTACCGCTCGACGAACGCACCATCGACGGCGAACTCGAGTTCGGCTGGCACCACCACGAAGCCGGCCTCCTCCACCTGGCCGACGCCACCACCCACTTCCTGGCCCTCCTCGAAACCCTCCGCACCCGAACCCTCGTCGGCGTCGCCTGACAACACGAACGGATATGCCCTCGCGTGTGCTGGTCAGGGGCGGCGGTGGGCTGGTTCGTTGGTGTCGAAGGCTTCGCGGGCGGCCTCTACCTGGGCGAGGTTGGGGGACCATTCGGCGAGCGAGTGGAAGAGCGGGGCGAGGCTGCGGCCGAGGGGGCTGATCGCGTACTCGACGCGAGGCGGGACCTCGGCGTGGTACGTGCGGGTGACCAGGCCGTCGCGTTCCAGTTGGCGCAGGCGCTGCGTGAGGACCTTCGGCGTGATCACCCCGATCAGGCGCTGCAGCTCGACGAACCGCTGCTGCCCGTACTCGTTCAGCGTCCACAGAATCGGCGTCGTCCACCGGCTGAAGACCAGGTCGACGACGGGTGCAATCGGGCAGGCCTGCACCGGATCAACTGCCGCATCAACTGCTGTGCTCTCGCTCACAAACCCAATACTATCCTCTAGGTACCTACTATCCCGCGACCAGTAGCGTCATCTCCATGATCGTGATCACCGGAGCAACCGGCAACGTAGGCCGTCCCCTCGTCCAGACCCTGACCGCCGCCGGCGAGGACATCGTCCCCGTCTCACGCAACACCAAAGGCCACCAGGTCGACCTCACCAATCCCGCAACTCTCACGCCGGTCCTCGACGGCGCGAAGGCAGTCTTCCTCCTCACTTCCCCCGACTTCCTTGCCAACGGCAACCTCCAGGACGTCGTCGACGTGATCCGCGACGCCGGCGTACCGCGCGTGGTCCTGCTGTCGTCGCAAGGCGTCGGCACCAAGCGTCACCCGTCGATCCACGAAGACGCCGTGACCGCGTCCGGTCTGGAGTGGACGATCCTCCGCCCCGGCAACTTCGCCAGCAACGCGTTCGCGTGGGCCGACTCGATCCGCACCCAGCGGGCGATGGCCGCGCCGTTCGCCGATGTCGCCCTCCCCGCCGTCGACCCGCAGGACATCGCCGAGGTCGCCGCGGCCGCCCTCCGCGACCCGGCCCACGCGAACGCCGTCTACACCTTGACCGGACCCGCCGCGATCTCACCCCGCCAGCAGGCTGAGGTGATCCAGACCGTGATCGGCGAGCCGATCCACTTCACGGAACTCACCCGCGACCAGGCTCGCACCGGCATGCTCAACTTCATGCCGGAGCCCGTCGTCGAGGCCACCCTCGACGTTCTCGGTACGCCGTCAGCGGCCGAGCAGCAGGTCAGTCCCGACGTCGAGAACGTGCTCGGCCGCGCGCCGCACACGTTCGCGGACTGGGTCAGCCGGAACGTCGAGGCGTTCCGCTGACCAACGGCAGGAACACGTCGTCGACCAACGAGGTGAGGATCGACGACGGCACCGGTTCGTGAGTGAAGAAGATTTCGTGCCGGAGCAGATTCGTGGGCGCGGTGAGTACCTGGGCGGGAACGTCGGCCGTCGGGATCTCACCGCGCGCCGCGGCCCGCTCCACGACGGTCCTCATCACTCCGGTCATCCGGGTATAGACCTCAGGATCCAGATCCGGAGCCTCGGCCATCAGCCCGTGGATGGTGTCCGCGCCGAGAGCAGTGAACCGATCGGCCATGCGTCGCAGGACGCCCAGTACGTCGTCGCGCAGCGTTCCGGTATCCGGGACGTTGTCGACGATCGAGCCGGTGTGATGGCGCATCGCCGCGATCACCAGCTCCGCACGGTTCCGCCACCGCCGGTACAGCACCTGTTTGCCGGTGTGCGCCCGCGCCGCGACCGACTCCATCGTCAGCTGCGCGTAGCCGGCCTCCATCAACTCATCCCAGGCGGCATCGAGCAATACGGCCTCGAGCTCCGCACCTCGTCGACGCTCCACACACCCTCCAAAAAAGAGACCTTGCGTCTCTTAACGATTCGAGCCTACCCTGAAATCCGTAAGAGACGCAACGTCTCTAAGGAGCTGCTCGAATGACCACCACCACTGACCAACTCGATCGGTCGGTCCTCAAACTCGCCGCCGTCCTCATCCTCGGCGCGCTCGCCCCGCTGCTCGACAGCACGATCGTCACGGTCGCGCTCCACACCCTCGGCGCCGACCTGCACGCCTCGGTCGCCACCGTCCAATGGGTGAGTACGGCGTACCTCCTCGCGCTGGCGATGGCGGTCCCGATCACCGGCTGGTCGGCGAACCGCTTCGGCGCCAAACGGATGTGGATCGTCGCGCTCGGACTGTTCCTCGCGGGCTCGATGCTGTGCGGCGCGGCCTGGAACATCGGCTCACTGATTGCGTTCCGCGTCGTCCAGGGCGTGGGCGGCGGTCTGATGCTGCCGATCCTGCAGACACTGCTGCTGCGCGCCGCCGGCCGCGAACGGATCGGCCGGCTGATGGCGGTCGTCACGCTGCCCGCGGTGCTCGGCCCGATTCTCGGCCCGGTGATCGGCGGCGTCCTGGTCGGCCACCTCGCCTGGCGCTGGATCTTCTACGTCAACGCGCCGCTCTGCGTTGTCGCGATCGCCCTCGCCGTCCGTGTACTGAGGCCTGATCCGCCGGCGACCGCGGCGCGGCTCGACGTCCTCGGTCTGCTGCTGGTCTCCCCCGCGCTCGCCGCGATCATCTACGGCCTCAGCCAGGTCGGCGACCACGGCTTCGGACACTCCGCCGTACTCGTGCCGCTCGCCGTCGGAGTGCTGCTGCTGACGGCCTTCGTACTGCGACGCGCCGCCGAGCCACTGATCGACCTGGCGCTCTTCCGCACGAGATCGTTCGCCGCCTCAATCGCGCTGATGTTCCTCACCGGCTTCGGTCTGTACGGCGCGATGCTGCTGCTCCCGCTCTTCTACCAGCAGGCCCGCGGCGAGACGGTGACTGCTGCCGGCCTCCTCCTCGTACCGCAGGGAATCGGCAGCCTGCTCGCCCGGACTGCCGGGGGTCTCACCGATCGCCTCGGCCCGCGTCCAGTGGTCCTCGCCGGGATCATCCTCACCACGCTCGGAACCATCCCGTTCGCGGTCGCGGACGCGTCGTACTGGCTGCTCGGGGTCGCGCTCGTGGTCCGCGGCGCCGGGTTGAGTGCGGTGAATCTCGCGGTGATGGTCGGTGCCTTCCGCGACCTCGAGCCGGTGCAGATACCGCACGCCAGCAGCACGACGCGGATCATGCAGCAGCTCGGCGGCGCTTTCGGTGCGGCGACGCTCGCCGTCGTACTCCAGAGCCAGCTCACCGGGCACCACGCGTCGACGGCGTACGCGCACACCTTCGGGTGGGCGATCGGATTCACCGTCCTGGCCGCCGTACCGGCGTTCTTTCTCCCCCGGCGTCAGGCTCTTGGATAAGTAACACGCTTGGTTTAACTTAAGCCGCCGACCCACTCGGCGCGCAGGTCACCGTGACGGCAGCGCCAGGATCGGATAGCGTTTTCCGCGACTGGACCGTGGACAGGACCGGAGTAGGAGCGAGATGGCTGACACACAACAGCAGGTCGCGATCGTCGGGTGCGGCATCATCGGCCGCACCCACGCCAAGACCATCGCGGAACGGCCGGACGCGATCGTCACCGCCCTGGTGGACGGTGACGCCGCGGCCGCGGAGGCACTCAAGGCACAACTGGTCGAACTCGGGCAGCCGGAGCCGAAGGTGTACGACGACCTGACCGCGGCGCTGGGTGGGTCGGACGTCTCCCTCGTCGCGATCTGCACCCCGAGCGGAACGCACGCCGCGCTGGCCGAGCAGGCACTGAACGAGAAGAAGCACGTCGTGATCGAGAAGCCGCTCGACGTCGACCTGGTCCGGGCCCGCCGCCTCGGCGCCGCGGCCACCCGGGCCGGGAGCCACGGCGTGCAGTCGTCGGTGATCAGCCAGCACCGCTTCGACGCCGGCAGCGCCGTCGTGAAGCAGGCGATCGACGCCGGGCGGTTCGGGCAGCTGACGTCGTCCGTCGCGACGGTGGCGTGGTGGCGCAGCGACGAGTACTACGCGTCGGCCGGCTGGCGCGGGACGTGGACGCAGGACGGCGGTGGCGCGCTGATGAACCAGGGCGTCCACACCGTCGACCTGATGCTGTGGTTCATGGGCCGCCCGGTGAGCATCCAGGCCCAGGCACTGCGGGCCGCCCACCATGCGATCGAGGTCGAGGACACGGTCGTCGCCACGATCACCTTCGAGAACGGCGCGGTCGGCACGCTGCACGCGACCACCGCGGCGTTCCCCGGCGGCCGTACCCGGGTCTCCGTCCACGGCACCGAGGGCGGGGCCGAGGTCGAGGACGACCGCCTCCGTCGCCTGAACGTGGACGGCTCCAACGACGACCAGCCCGTCGACGTCGGCGGCCCCGGCGGCCACAAAGCGCAGTACGACGACATCCTCAAGGCGATCGCCGACGGCACCCCACCGGCCATCACCGTCCAGGACGCCATCGACGCCCTCGCCACGGTGCGGGCGGTCTACATCGCCTCGACCCTCCAACGCCCGGTCAAGTTCGTGGACGTGCTGGAGGGTCGGTACGACGACGTGGAGGTGTCCCGCGGCGTCGGCCTCCCACCCACCTGACCGCCCCAGCGTCACGATCCGTCGTGCAGACGCGGCTGAGCGTGTCACGCTCGGCGGCACCGATTGTGATGGCCTGGGCGCTCACGCGCCGGGCTCGCGGGTGTTGAGAATGCGCTGGTAGAGGTTGCAGTCCTGCCAATAGCCGTCGATGTGCAGGTAGGTCGGGGCGAAGCCGATCTGGGTGAAGCCGGTGCGTTGGAGGACTCGTTGCGAGGCGGCGTTGCCGGTGAGGGTGCTGGCTTCGATGCGGTGCAGCTTCAGTTCGGTGTCGGCGATCTCCGCGACGGCCGAGACGGCGAGGGTGGCGAGGCCGCGGCCGAGTACGTCGACGGCCAGCCAGTAGCCGAGGGCGGCGCTGCGGAACGGGCCGGGGACCAGGTCGCTCAAGGTGATCTGGCCGACGATCCGATCGTCCGTGGCCAGCACCCACGGCACGACCTGGCCGTTCTTGTAGCGCTCGAGCTGGTACGTCATCCGCTCGGCCTGCCCGACGGTGGTGAACCACTTCTCGTCCCGGACCGGCTCCCAGGGCCGGAGATGTTCGCGGCTCCGGGTCTGTGCGTCGGCGAGAGCAGGGGCGTCGTCGAGGGTCGCGATCCGGAGCTCGACGTCCGGCGTCAGCGGGCGGGGTTCGATCATTGTTCGATCACTTGGGCAGCCTACGGGCCTGACTCGATCCCGAGACCCGAGGGGTGAACGCGTCGTGGAAGATCGTCGACGCCGCCCCGACCGCGGCCGCGTCGGTCTGCAGCATCGACTCCTCGACCGCGACCGGCCGGGTCTCCCGCGCCACCGGATGCGCGTTCACCGCGCGCCCGATCTCGGTCAGCAGGATCTCCGAGATCTCCTTGCCGTACGCCGGCCCGCCGAGCACCACGAGATCGATGTCGAGCAGATCCACCAGCCCGACCGCGCCCTGCCCGATCACGCGGGCGACCTGCGTGACCGCCTTCACCGCCGCCGCGTCCCCGTCGGCCGCCGCCTTGCACACGGCCCGGTACCGCTTGGCCTCGTCGGTCGCGGCCGGATCGGTCTCGACGTACCCGAACTCGCCCGCGATCACCGGCAGCGACGCCGTCGGGTTGCACTCGGGGATCATGCGGGGTCCGTCGACAGGGTCCCACTCCCCCATCCGGAGCGCCGCGATCTGCCCGAACTCGCCGGCGTTCGCCGTGCCGCCGCGGTAGATCGAGCCGTTCAGGATCAGACCGCTGCCGACGCCCGTACCGAGGTAGAGGTACGCGAAGTCCCGCGCCCGCGCCGACCGGCCGATCCACCGCTCGCCGATCGCGGCCGCCGTACCGTCCTTCTCCACCAGCACCGGATGGTTCAGCTTCTGCTGCAGCAGCTGCCGGATCTTCAGCCCGCGCCAGGCCGGCTGCAACGGCAGCGCGAGCAGGGTCCCGTCCGTGTCGATCGGGCCCGGTACGGCGACGCCGACGCCGAGCATCGACGCGAGGTCGACCTGGCTGATGCTGAGCGCCGCGTTCACCGTGGCCGCGGTCAGGTCGATCAGCTTGTCCGCCGCGAGGTCGTCGGCGAGGTCGACCGTCTCGCGGCGCACGATCGTGCCGTCCAGGTCGACCACGGCAACGGTGAGCAGTTCGGGATCGATGTGGATGCCGACCGCGTGGGCCGCCTTCGACCGCAACCGCACCGGCGTCCGCGGCTTGCCGAGCCGCTCAGCGCGCTCCTGCGCCTCCTCCACCAGCAACCCCTGCTGGAGAAGGAGACGCAGGATCCGCGACACCGACTGCTGGGTCAGTCCGGTACGGCGGGAGATCTCGGTCCGGCTGATGATGCCGGCCAGCCGGATCGTCTCGATGATCACGGCCTCGTTGAACGAGCCCAGGTCGTACTGGTTCGCCCCCGCGCGCCGCAGCTCGGCAAGCCCCTCGACCGAATCGCTCATCTCCACCTCCCCGTCTCGTCCCTACTGGCCGTGATCGTACTGCCCGGCGCCCGATGTCACGGCGCTTCGAGCGCACCGTCGATGCGCCGTACGCCGGCCGCCCACTCGTCGTGACCGGACAGTTCCGCCGGATAACGGGCGGCGGCCTCCAGATCGACGTCGATTCCCCAGCCTGGCGCCTCGTTCGGCCGCAGCCAGCCGTCCTCGATCCGCAGCGTCCCGGGGAACACCTCGTACGTCGCCTCGTTGTAGATGTGCCCCTCTTGGATGCCGAAGGCAACAGACGACACGTCCAGCGCGACGTTCGCCGCGGCGCCGATCGGCGAGGTGTCGCCCGGACCGTGCCAGGCCGTCCGTACGCCGGAGATCTCGGCGAGGTCGGCCAGCTTGCGGGCCGGGGTGAGACCGCCGATGTCCGAGACATGCGATCGGATGAAGTCGACACCGCCGTCCCGGATCAGCCGGACCGCGTCACCGAACGACGTCGTGAGCTCGCCGACGGCCAGCGGCACCGGGGAGGCCGCCCGGACCTCGGGCAGCCGGTCCCACAGCTCCGGCGCGAGCACGTCCTCGAGGAAGAACAGCCGGTGCGGCTCGAGCGAACGAGCCAGCAGCACCGCCTCCTTCGGCGTCAGCCGCGAGTGCACGTCGTGGAGCAGTTCGATGTTGTCGGGCAGCGCGTGCCGCGCCTCCGCGAACAGCTCCGGCGTCGTCCGCAGGTAGTCCCGCACCGACCAGCCGTTGTGGTACGGCGAATCCGGGTAGAGCGTCGGCACCTGCGGAGCGCCGTACCCGCCACCGCCCGGTGTCGAGACCTGCAGCCGGATGTGCCGCCAGCCCTGTGTGATCAGCTTCTGCGCGTGGTCGATCGTGTCGGCGATCGTCCGCCCGCTCGCGTGGATGTAGGTGTCGGCGGCCGCGCGGACCTTGCCGCCGAGCAGCTCGTACACCGGCATGCCGGCCCGCTTGCCGGCGATGTCCCACAGCGCCTGGTCGATACCGGAGATCGCGTTGTTCGTGACCGGTCCGCCACGCCAGTAGCCGGAGTACGACGCCAGCCGGGTGAGGTCACCGATGTCACCCGGGTAGCGCCCGACGAGCAGCCGGGACAGGTGCTCGTCGACGAACGTCTGGACGGCCTTCCAGCGCTGCGTGAACGTGGCGCACCCGAGCCCGTACAGGCCCGGTTCGGTGGTGTCGATCTTCACGACCACCAGCGGGATGCCTTGCGGTGCCGTGACGATCGCCTTCACCTCGCGGATCCGGATGTCGTCCCGCACTGGCCACGGCTGGTCGAAGTTCGAGGGCATTCAGTTCTCCAGGGAGAGGGTGGGTAGGTCGAGTTCGTGCCGGGCCTCGAAGCCGAGCACGGTCCGTACGGCGGTCAGGTCGATCGGCACCTCGCGTCCGGCGAACCGTCGCGAGCCGCGGCACGTCCGGCGCGTACGCGTCCAGCAGGTCCTCGGTCGGGTACGGCGCGTTGGTGGTGCTCGCGGTGACGAAGAAGGTGTGGGCGCCCGACAACGGCGCGGTCAGTCCGAGCTCGACGGCGTACGCCGCATCGCGGGTGTCCAAGTAGCTCCAGGCCTCCCGCAGGCCGCTTCCCGGATGCTCCCGGACGTAGTCGGACATCTCCTGCAGCACCTCCGCCGAGTTGACGTGCGGGAACCGGAAGGCGACCACGTCGATCCCCCATCGCCGCCACGCCATCCGCGCGGTGTTCTCGTCGTTCTGCTTCGACAACGAGTACGCGTCGCCGATGTCGCTCGCCGCCTGCTCGTCCCACGGGAAGTACGGCGGCCGGATCTCGTGCGGGTTGAACGGTACGCCGGTCGCGTTGATGCTGCTCGCGATCACGGCCCGGTCGATGCCGAGCGCACCGGCCTGGGCCAGCACGTTGAACGTCGACACCACGTTGATCGAGTACACCTCGTACGGCGTACCGGCCGACGGGTGCGGCAGCGCTGCCAGGTGCACGACGTACTCCGCGCCCTCGAGGGCATGCGCGACGTCCGTCTCGGACCGGGTGTCGCCGATCAGCACCCGGTCCGCCTTCAGATCCGGGTGCTCGACGTTCGACAGGGTGGTCACCTTCGCACCCAGCTCGTTCAGGTGCGCAACCGTGACCAGCCCGATCCGCCCGGCGGCCCCCGTCACCACCACCCGCCGACCGTTCAGTTCGTTCACTCCTTGATTCCTCCCGCCATCCCCACGCCGCGCAGGAACTGTTTCTGGAACAACAAGAAGAGCACGACAGGTATCAGAACCGCGAGGAACAGCGCGCTCATCTGCAGGGAGATCTCTGTGGTTTTGGCCACCCGGGGCAGGGCGACCGAGATCGGCTGCAGCCGTGGGTCCGGCAGCACGAGCAGCGGCCAGAGGTAGTCCTTCCACGAACCGATGACGGTCAGTAGCGCGACGACTCCGACGATCGGCTTCGACAGCGGCAGGATCAGCGACGTGAACAGCCTCAGGTTGCTCGCGCCGTCGATGCGGGCGGCCTCGATCAGCTCACGCGGGATCGAGTCGAAGTACCGCTTCATCACCAGCACGTTGAACGCGCCGGCCGCCTGCGGCAGCCAGACCGCCCAGAACGTGTTCTGCAGGCTGATCCCGAGCACCGGCATCTTCAGCACCGTCATGTACAGCGGGACCAGCGAGATGACACCGGGCAGGAAGAGCGTGGCGAGTACGGCGCCAGTGACGATCGGACCCCACTTCGGCCGAAGGATGCTCAGCACGAAGGCACCCGTCGTACAGACGAACAGCGTCGAGATCATCGAGCCGATCGCGATGAACGCCGTGTTGCCCAGGTACGCGCCGATCTGCACGCGGTTCCAGGCGTCCGGGATGTTCTGCAGCTGGATCCCGCGGCCACAGCTGCATCGGGCCGCGCAGGATGTCCTGGCTCGTCGAGACACCGGACTTGAGCAGCCACAGCAGCGGTCCGACGCCGGCGATCAGGACACCGACGAAGATCAGCACCTGGATCGTCGGCAGGCCGTAGCGGACCAAGCCGCGCTGACGGTCCGCGGTCGAGATGATTCCGCGCTCGTAACTCATGTGGTACTCCAGCGGCGGGTGACGAAGTGGTAGACGACCGACAGCACGCACAGCACCCCGGCGAGCAGCACGCTGAGCGCGGTCGCGGCGCCGAAGTCGCCGTTGATGAACGCGTACCGGTAGATCAGCAGCAGGATCGTCGTGGTGGCGTTGTTCGGGCCGCCGCCGGTGAACAGGAACGGCTCGGTGAACACCTGGAACGTCCCGATCAGCTGCAGCAGCATCATGATCAGGATGATTCCGCGGATCTGCGGCAGCGTGACGTGCCAGACCCGGCTCCAGATCCCCGCCCCGTCCAGCTCGGCCGCCTCGTACAACTCCGTCCGTACGCCGGTCAGCGCTGCCAGGTAGATGATCGACGTGGCACCCGCGCCGGCCCACGTCGCCTCGAGCACGATCGCGGGCATCGCCAGGGTCTGCGAGTTCAGCCACGCGAACGGCCCGAGCCCGAACCAGCCGAGGATCGAGTTGAACACGCCCGCCCCGCTCGGGTCGTAGAAGAACGTCCACAACAGGATCGCGGCCACCGGCGGTACGACGGCCGGCAGGTAGGAGAGCACGTTGTAGAGCCAGCCGGTCTTGCGCAGCTCGCTGATGAACACGGCCAGGAACAGCGGCACGGGGAAGCCGAAGACCAGGGCCAGCAGGCAGAAGTACAGCGTGTTGAGCGCGGCCTGCGGGAGCTGCGGATCGGTCAGCACGTAGCTGAAGTTCGACATCCCGACCCATTCGGGCGGGGCGACGAGGTTGTTCTTCTGGAAGCTGAGCACCAGGCCGCGGACGATCGGGCCCCAGGAGAAGTACAGGAAGATCAGCACCAGGGGCACGGCGAAGAGGACGGCGCTCAGCCCGCCGGAGCGGTACCAGGTGGCAACACTCCGGCCGGACTTCTGCGTTCGTTGCTGGAACATGGGCTACCGGGCCAGACGCGCGTCGATCTTCGAGGCCGTGTCGCTCAATAGCTTGTCGATGTCCGCATTCTTCTTCGTGAGTACCTGCTGGACCACCGGGTCGAGCAGCGAGTAGACCTCCTGGCCCTTGTTCGACGGCTCGGGCAGCAGCTTCAGCGACGTGGTCGAGTCGATGTAGCCCTGGAACTGCTTCACCGGGACGTTCACGTACGGCTCACGCCACTTGTTGAACTGGTCGTACGTCGCCTGGCTCAGCGGCGTGATCCCCGGCCGGCCGACGAACCCCTTGTCGGCGATCGTGGTCTTGGCGTCCTGCACCGCGACCGACTCGGTCGTGTACTTGTCGAACTGGTCGAACTTGATCCACTTCAGGGCGGCGACGACCTCGTTCTTGGTCGCCTTCGGGCTGATCATCTTCAGCGAGCCGCCGGTCAGCGTGCCGTGCGGACCGCCGTCCTGCGGCAGCGCGCCTTCGCCGAAGTCGGCGGGCTTCATGCCGAAGTTCTTCACGCTCATGTCGTAGGCGTCCGGCGCCTGCAGGACCATGCCGATCTTGCCGGCAGCGAAGTCCTGGCGGACCTCCTCCTGGTTGTACAGGAACCTGCTGCCCATCGAGTTGTCGGTCCAGCGCATGTCCTTGAGCAGTTGCAGCGCCTTCTTGGTCGGCGCGTCGTTGAACGTGCTCTTCTTGCCGTCCGCGCTCTCGACCGTGCCGCCCATGCTGTAGGTCATCGTGGTCAGCATCCAGCCGCCGGTGTTGTTCGTGGTCAGCTGCGCGTACCCGGCCTTGCCGGTCTTGTCCGCGATCTGCTTGGCGTATTGGCGGACCTCGTCCCACGACGTCGGCGGCTTGTCCGGGTCGAGGCCGGCCTGTTTGAACAGGGCCCGGTTGTAGGCGATGCCGACCGAGAAGACATCGATGGGTACGCCGTAGATTCGCCCGTTCGCGTCCTGGACGATCTTCAGGACGTTCGGGTTCAGGTCCTTGGTCAGGTCGACCAGCTTCAGCTCGTCGGTGATGTCCGGGAGCTGCTTGTTCGGGATCATGTTGGCCGGCTCGGTGAAGCTGATGTTCATCACCGTCGGGAGCGTGCCGCCGGCCACCTGAGCCTGGAAGGTCTGCGCTTCCCACTTGGTCTCGGTCGACTTCACCGTGATGTTCGGGTACTTCGCCGTGAAGTCCTTGATCTTCTGCTCGAACGCCTTGATGTCGTTCGGCTTGTCAGGGGTCGGGCGGTCCCCGATCGTGATCGTGACCGGCGCCTTCTCGTCGATGCCGCCACCGGCGCCGCCGGACGCGGCGGGCGTGTCCTTCGCGCATCCCGCCGCGGCGAGCACCAACCCCGCAACCCCAAGGGCAGTCCCGAACCTGCCCCACCTGCTCACTCTCGTCATCGGAACTCCTCAGGTTTCCGGATGCCGCCGATGCGCTCTGAGCCACACACCGGCCAGGTCCCGAGTAAGTTAAACCAAGCGTGTTACTAACTCAAGACCTTGATCACCATCTCTGCGGAAACGCTGTCCTTCAGGAGTTCAGATCACCCAGCGGCATGAACTTCGCCGCCTGCGGACCGGCCAGGAAATCCAGCAGGAGCCGGTTCACCAGCTCAGGTTTCTCCAAAGGCAGCCCGTGCGACGAACCAGGTACGACGGCCACCTGGGCGTCCGGGATCGCGCGAGCAACCTCTGCCGTGTGCTCGATCCGGACGCAGTCGTCGTCGCCCTGCATGAGCAGTACAGGCATCGGCAGCGTCTTGAGTGCGGCGAGCTCGACGTCCGGGAGGGTCGTCCACATCTGAGCCCACTTACCGAAGACCACGTCGAAGTGCTCGGGCCCGTCAGGTGAGAGCGGCTCGTACTGCGGGCGAAAGGCAGCGGCGAGGAACTCCAGACCCGCTGGCTCGAGGAGTGCCTGGTTGGCGGCGGTGCCGCCGGCGTGGGTCAGTTCGGTGCCGATCAGGACGAGCTTGCGGACGAGGTCCGGCCGGGACAGCGCCAGATTCATCCCGACCTTGCCGCCGTCACTCCACCCGACCACGTGCACCGGCCCGAGCTCGAGTGCCTCGACGAACGCGGCCGTGTCCGCGGCCAAGATCTCCATCGACACCGGCCCGTCGACGTCCGGCGTACGCCCGTGCCCACGCCGCTCGGGGATCAGAACCCGGTACTGCGCGGCCAACGCCGGCGCCTGCGCCTGCCAGCTGTCCGCCGTCACTCCCCCGCCGTGCAACAGCACGACCGGCTCGCCCGTGCCGAGCTCGTCGTAATACGTCCGCACACCCTGGGCATCGACATCCATAACCGTCGAACGAGCCACACCGACTCCGACGTTCCCGGGCCGCTCTAAACCGGTGGAGGTGGCGATCGGCGGAGGCGAGGATGGGCACATGCATCTGCGACCGGCGACCGCCGCTGATCTTCCGTTCCTGCTCGAGATGTTGCTCGAGGCGTGCAACTGGGACGGGACTCCCTGGTACGACGAGGCGAAGGCGCGGGGCGACGATCACGCGTGGCGGTACCTGGACGGGTGGCCGAGCGATAGTGACTTTGGCGTGGTGGCGGAGATCGACGGCTCCCCCGCCGGTGCGGCGTGGGCGCGATGCCTCACCGCGGAGCGGCCCGGGTACGGGTACATCGCGGCCGACGTACCCGAGCTGACCCTGGGGGTGGCGGCCGGTTTCCGGCGGCGCGGGGTCGCCCGGGGCGTGCTGACCGAACTGATCGCACAGGCGCGCGCAGCGTCGTACGAACGACTCTCGCTCAGCGTGGACCCGGACAACCCGGCCCGGAAGCTCTACGAATCGCTGGGGTTCCGGAAGGTCGGCGTCGTCGGCACCTCCGACACGATGGTGCTCGAGCTTTAGCCGAAGCCTCGGACCCGGAACTGCATGACGCGGTACGGCCAGCCGTTGTCGGTGTTCCACTGGCTGACAGACAGATGCATGTCCGAGAGCGTGGAGCCCGGGATGACGTACCCGCCGTACAGCTGGGCGACGTGGTTGTCGTCCTCCGAACCCCAGGCGCCGCCGTAGATCAGCGTTTGCCGGTACGCCGTGTAGAGGTTGGACGTCGGCGTGTCCATGATGATGCCGTCGATCCGGTAGTCGCCGGCGTTGAACCACGTCAGCACCCATTTACCACCGAGCGGACGCAGGCTCATCTCGCCGAAGCTCCCGGACAGGATCGGCGTCGCGGGATTGCCCCACGCCCAGACCCCGTCCCGGTAACCCCATGGCTCGTACGCCGCCGGGTTCGCGATCTGCTCCTGGCGGACGCGCTTCAGGATGATCGGCTTGTTGCGCTGGAACCCGGTCGAGTAGACGTACACGTACCCGTCGTTGCCGAGTCCCCAGGTCAGCAGCTGGAACATCCCGCCGTCGATGTTCGGGTCGAACTTCGCACCGGTGTGGTACCAGCTCGCGCCGGAGTTGTCCGAACGCCAGATCTCTGTCCACACAACGTTTCCAAGACCCTTGTTCACCATCGCGTGCAGGTACATCGACCCGCCGATCGTGATCACGTCCGACGGCAGCACGGTCGAGAACGTCGGATTGTCGTGCGGGTAGTCCCACAGCTGCTGCGCCGCGTCTCCCCCGACCGCGCCGGACCACTGCACGCCGCCGTTCAGGTCCGAGGTCGTCGACCACAGCGCGACCGGTGAGCGCCACCAGCCGCCGCCGACGCGCGCCTCTTCGAAGGTGTCGCCGAACATGAACAGCAGCCGCCCGTCCGGCGTCCGCGCCGGAATTCCGAGGTCGGTCGCCGCCATCCGGAACCGGTCGGTCAGGCCGGGCCCGGTCAGATCGGCCACTTTGTTGGTCAGCACAGCCTGGCTGCTCCCGAAGGCACGACCCGGTACGGCGGCCAGCAGGCCGGCGCCGACCGCCGCACGCAGGAACGTGGATCGCTTCATCATCGACTGTCTCCCAGGGGCGGATCGAAGGATGGGAAATCGATTGCTCGCACACCATCCCGCGCCTCTACAACGAAGTCAACCCTTTCGTCTCCCGTGCACGAGCGGTGACTCAGCTCACGTCGATCGGCTGTCACGGACGAGAGCACCGCGGCATCTCGTGGTCGAACAGTTGTTTCGACAGGAGGAACATGATGACGAACGCGGAGCAGACCGCCGTACTGATCACCGGGGCGAACAAGGGTCTCGGCTACGAGGCGGCCCGTCGGCTCGGAGAGATGGGCTGGAAGGTCTTCCTCGGTTCGCGTGACGAGGAGCGCGGGCGGGTCGCTGTCGAGAAGTTGGCGGCCGACGGCGTGGATGTGGTGCTGGTGCCGTTGGACGTCACGTCCGACGAGTCCGTGGCCGGCGCCCTGCAGGTCGTCTCCGGGCACACCGAGCGGCTCGACGTACTGATCAACAACGCAGGCGCGCCAGGGCGTGCCGTCCACCCGAGCGAGGCGACCGCTGACGAGCTGCACGGCGTGTACGACGCCAACGTCTACGGACCGGTGCGGGTCACGCAGGCGTTCCTGCCACTGCTCCAAGCGGCGAGCAACCCGCGGGTCGTGATGGTCTCCAGCGGCGGTGGGGCCTTCAGTGTGGTGCTCGACCCGACGCAGCCGGTCTCCAAGATGCACGAACTCGCGTACAGCTCGTCCAAGGCGGCGCTGAACATGCTCACGGTCAGGTACGCGCAGGCGTTGCCGGCGATCAAGTTCAACGCCATCACGCCGGGTGAGACCGCGAAGCACACGTTCGCCGCCACCGACATGAACAACCACAAGGGTCAGCTGACCGTCACCGAAGGCACCGACGCGATCATCCGGATGGCCACGCTCGGCCCGGACGGCCCCACCGGTACGTTCGAGGACCGGCTCGGTCCTGTGGATTGGTGAGCGGTCAGTCCTTGCCGGTGGCGACTGGGCGGGTGGGGTCGGTGATCCACTCGGACCAGCTGCCGATGTAGACGGTGGCGGGGAGGCCGGCCGATTCCAGAGCGAGGGCTTCGTGGGCGGCGGTGACTCCGGAGCCGCAGTAGACCGCGGTGTCGGTTGCCGGGGTGACGCCGAGCGCGGTGAAGCGGGCCTGGAGGTCGGTGGGCGGGAGGAAGCGGCCGGTCTCGTCGACGTTCGCGGTCGTCGGGGCGTTGACGGCCCCGGGGATGTGGCCGGCCACCGGATCCATCGGCTCGACCTCACCCGCGAACCGCTCGGGGGCGCGTGCGTCCAGCAGGACGCCCTTCGCGGCCACCGCGGCAGCACCGTCGGCGTCGAGCACAGGCAGGTGGCCGGGTGTCGCGGTGAAGTTACCGGCACCTTCAGCCGGTGCATCCACGGTCGCCTCTCCCCCGGCGGCCTTCCACGCGGCCAGTCCGCCGTCGAGGACGCGTACGTCGGTCAGCCCGAAGTACCGGAATACCCACCAGGCGCGGGCGGCGGACATCGAGTTGGCGGCGTCGTACACCACGACCGGGGTGTCGGCGGAGCTGATGCCGAGGCGGCGGAACGTCTCCGTGACGGTGATTGCGGCAGGCAAGGGGTGACGGCCGGGGCCGGGGGCGGCGGCGAGCTCGGTGTCGAGGTCGACGAAGTACGCCCCGGGCAGGTGGCCGGCGTCGTACGCCTCCTTGCCGGGTGGGCCGGCCAGGTTCCAGGTGACGTCGACCAGCACCGGAGCGGCGCCGAGTGCCCGCAGGTCGTCAACGGTGATCAACGGGCTCATGACGCAGCTCCTCCGAACGGCAGGACTTCGGGAGACAGGGTGGCGCGGGCGCGGGCCTGGGTGAGGCGGCGGCGGTGGTGCCGGCGGCAGAGGACCTCGTACGCGACCTCGTGGTCCAGCGACACCATGTCGCCCACCACCAGTTGCTCGCCCTCGGTCACCATCTCCCCACCGATCGTACGGGCGTTGTGCGTGGCCCGTTCACCGCACCAGCACAGAGCCTCGACCTGGAGCAGTTCCATCCGGTCCGCGAGCTCCACCAGCCGCGCCGACCCCGGGAACAGCGTCGCCCGGAAGTCGGTCAGGATGCCGAAGCAGAACACGTCGATCTGCAGCTCGTCGGTCAGCCGCGCGAGCTGCTCGATCTGCAGCGGGCTGTAGAACTGCGCCTCGTCGCACACCACGTAGTCGATCCGGCCGCCGGCCGTCAGCTCGTTGACGACGTAGTCCCAGAAGTCGAAGTCCGGGCGTACCTCGACCGCGTCCGCGGACAGTCCGAGCCGCGACGAGAGCACCGACTCCCCCGCCCGGTCGTGGCTGGTGAAGATCCTTCCGAGCCTCCCGCGTGCCTTGTGGTTGTGATCCATCTGCAGCGCCAGCGTCGACTTGCCACAGTCCATGGTCCCGGTGAAATACAGGAGGTCCGCCACGGGCGAACATCCTGCCAAGTCAAAGGTTCCCTCTGCATGTCGGGGTGCACTCCGGGGTGTGTCGGAGCGATGGGTTGGGTTCTGAGCCTCCGTTCAGCTTGAATGGATTGTGCGCAAAGCCCTGTTCCTCGTCCTCGCGGTCTTCCTGGCCGTCGCCACCGCCCCGCTTCCGGCCGGTGCGACGCCGACCCGCGCCGAGGCAGGACTCCGGGCGTACTTCGTGATCACCGCGCCGAACGAGACCGGCAAGGTGACCGGCGCGATCGCGCAGAACGGCGGCACGGTCTACGCGACGTACGACGCGATCGGGGTGATCGTGGCGCACTCGACGGCCACCGACTTCGCCGACAAGCTGCGTGGCGTCGAGGGCGTGCAGAAGGCCGGCGCGACCCGCACCTCCGACCTCCCCGCGGCCGTCGCGAACCCGGCCGTCCCGCCGGCTGTTCCGGAGACCGCGACGACGCAGCCGGAGAGCGACCGCGCGGACATGACCCAGATCGGCGCGGACCGCGCCTGGGCGAAGAACCCGGGCTCGAAGAGCGTCACCGTCGGAGTACTCGACACCGGGGTCGACGACCAGCACCCGGACCTCAAGGCGAACTTCGACGCGGCCAAGTCGGCGTCCTGCGCGTACGGCAAGGTCGACGTCCGGCCCGGCGCGTGGCGGCCGGTCGGTGAGCACGGAACGCATGTCGCGGGCACGATCGCCGGCGCCAAGAACGGCATCGGGATGGTCGGGGTCGCGCCGGGCGTGAAGGTGTCGTCGATCCGGGTCGCCGAGGCCGGCAGCCAGCTGTTCTTCCCGGAGAACACGGTCTGCGCGTTCATGTTCGCCGCCGACAAGGGCGTCTCGGTGACGAACAACAGCTACTACGTCGACCCGTGGCTGTTCAACTGCCCGAGCGACAAGGACCAGGACGCGATCGCCGAAGCGGTACGGCGGTCCGTCGCGTACTCGGACAGCAAGGGCGTCGTGAACGTCGCCGCGGCCGGCAACGAGGACTACGACCTCGCGAACAAGACCGACGACGTGTCCAGCCCCGACGACTCGACCGCGGCCGACCGCACCGTCACGAACGACTGCATCAGCCTCCCGACCGAGCTGCCGAACGTCGTCGTGGTGGCGTCGGTGGACCCGACCGGTGCGAAGTCGCCGTTCTCGAACTTCGGCGAGGGCAAGATCAGCCTCGCCGCTCCGGGCCAGGCTGTGTATTCGACGGTGCCGGGCGGTGGCTACAAGATCCTTGAGGGTACGTCGATGGCGTCGCCGCACGTCGCCGGCGTCGCGGCCCTGCTCCGCAGCGCCGATCCGAAGCTGAACCCGACGCAGGTCCGCGCCCGGCTGGCGCAGCAGGCCAACGACCTCGCATGCCCGCCCGCGGCCTCGGGTGAGTGCTCCGGGTCCGCGGCGAACAACTCGTACTACGGCGAAGGTCTCGTCGACGCGGCCGAGGCGGTCGGCGCCGCGGCCGCGCAGCCGCAGGGCGCGATCTCGGTGACCCAGCCGTCGGAGCAGCTCGGCGTCGGCGGCATCCCGGCTGTTCCGCTGCTCTTGAAGGGCACCGGCGGTACCGGTGACATCAGCTACTCGGCGAGCGGTCTGCCGCCCGGCCTCACCATCGACGCCGAGCGCGGCTGGATCACCGGCGTGCTGACGCCCGGCGCCGGCCGGTACAAGGTGACTGTCACCGCCCGCGACGGCGAAGCGAAGACCGCCAGCACCAGCTTCTTCTGGGACGTCTGGAGCTTCTAATACCCCGAGTCGACGAGCATCGGGATCTCCATCTCGTCCGGCGTCAGTGAGCCGTGCAGACCGATCAGACCGGCCTCCTGCGCGTGGCGTCGGCTGGCCACCAGCGCGACCGGTCCGAGCGCCGCGACGATGACGTCCCCGAGACGCGGTGACACCCGGTCCTCGACAACCGGACCGAACCAGCCACGCGCGATCGCCTCGGAGCGAGTCAGTACCAGGGCCTTGTCGCCCAGACGTTCCCGGTAGACGGCGAGTACGTCGGCCTCCGCGCCGGGAACGCAGTACAGGTGACGGAAACGCGACTCCCCACCGATGAGGGTCAGGCCGTCGGTCAATGCGGGCTCGGCGTCCAGGTCCACGCGGTGCTCGGGGGCGATGTCGATCATGCCGTGGTCGGCGACAACGAGCAGTACGGCGTCACGCGGCAGCGCCGAGCGGACCTGTTGGGCGAACGTGTCGGCTGCACCGAGTTCCTTCTGCCACTGCCAGGAGTCGCAGCCTTGCTGGTGGCCGATGTAGTCGAGTTGCGAGTCGTACACGTACACCAGTGACGACTGCCCTTCACGACTCGCGAAACGGGTCGCGTCCAGACGGTCTTCGACAGTGTCGGCGCCACGGTGCGCGCTCCCTCGGAACGCGGCCGCCGTCAGCCCGGACGTGTCGAACCGTGCCTTGCTCACGTTGCGCGTGGCAACACCTGCTGCCGCTACCCGATCGAACACGGTCCCGTGCGGCTGCCAGCGTCGCGGGTCGACCGGCGCGTCCCAGGACAGCGCGTTCAGCAGTGCGCCGGTCTCCGGGACGATCGACGTGTAGCCGACGATGCCGTGCGCACCCGGCGGCAGACCGGTACCGAGGCTCGTGAGGCTGACAGCTGTTGTCGACGGCACGCCGGCGGTCAGACTGCGGCTCTTCGGGATCAGCGACGACAGGTACGGCGCGGCCTCGCCGTACCGCTGCAGCAGCTTCCAGCCGAGTCCGTCCAGCAGGAGGACGGCGTACCGGGAGGCGGGCGGCAGGCCGAGGAGGTTGGTCTCCCCCGGCACCGACAGCGCGCCGGCCACCGACGGCAGGACGTCGGCGAGCGCGCCGCCGCCGTACTGCGGCGAAACCGGCTCGATCACGGCGCTACCTGCTGGTGGTCGCGAACGAGAGTGCCTTCGCGAACTCGAGCACCTGCTGGATCCCGGCCGGACCGTCGGCCGCGGCGCTGATCCGCAGCGAGATGTCGTCGGCCGCGACCGACCCGGTGTACCCGTGGTCGGCCTCGCAGTTCGGGTCCGCGCAGACGGCCGGCTCCAGGTCGATCCGGTTCACCATGCCCCAGCCGATGGTCAGCACCACCTCGCCGCTGCCCGCCACCGCCGGGTCGGCCTTGCCGGTGGCGTAGCCCGCCGGATTCGGTACGACGCGATTCACGACGACGGCGTTCACCCGGTGCAGCGGGATCGCCTCGGTCGAGGTGGACGCGTACGGCGCGCGGATCAGTTCGTCGGCGGCGTGCTCGTCGGTGTGCCCGACGATCAGCCGGGTCGGGGTGAGCGCCAGGATCGTGATGTGCCGCCGGACCTCGTCGCGGTCGAACGTCGGCTCGTGCTGCAGCACGAAGGCCCGGATCGGTTCGCCGGCGACCGCCACTTCGAGGGAATCGGTCACCACGTCGGGGTAATAGCCGCACCGGTCGATCGCGTCGCGCAGGTCCGCCGACGCATCCGCGAGCTCCGGTGTATTCAGGTCACGCATGCCCTCATCCTCGCACGATCGCACCCCGGAGCGTTTCACCCTTGTGGACAACCGCGATCAGTTCGCACTTGCCTTCCGCAGCACCGGTGCACCGGCAGCGCCCGCGACCGTGACCAGCACAAGCCCTGCGACGACCTGCCCGAGCAGCAGCAGTACGCCGGAACTCCCCTGGGTGATCATCTTGCCGCCGCTCAACGCCAGCCCGCACAGCGCACCGAACCCGACAACAGGCAGGCCGACGCCAACGACCGGTACGACGGCCGCCACTCGAGATGCTCGCTCGATGACCGACAGCGGTACTCCGGACCGCCGCAGCGCCCGTGCAGGAGCCGCTTGGTCCAGCGCCGTACCCACTGCTCCCGCAGCGGTCGACGCGGCCACAGTCAGGAACACCAGTGAGAGCAGCAACGCGACACCGATCCGCATGTCGTTGAAGCTCGGGTCGTCTTCACCAGTGGGCATGAACACCGAGATGAACCCAGTGACGAAGCCGGACAGCACCAGTGCGGCGACAGGTCGGAAAGCGCCCTTGGGGTCGTCTACCAAGCGTCGACCGGCCAGCAACATCACGGGTCCGTTTGCTGCCTTCGCCATCGCCTTGCCGACCAGTTGCACCGCCCACGGCCCGACCACGCGTACGGCGAGGGCCGCAAAGCCGACGGCGATCAGCAACGGCAGCACGGCAGCCCGCATCCCGTAGTACGCCAGCATCACCGGACCGATGACCAGCAACCCGATGCGCAGCACACTGAGGCCCTTGCGCGTTTGACCGCGTACGACGCCCAGCGGGGTGATGCTGACGCGTCCGAGACCGATGAGCGCACTGATGACGGACAGGACGGGTACGGCGACCAGTACGACGAGGACTGTCCACCACTGGACCGTGATGTCGCCGACGTACCAGCGTCCGCCGCCAAGTGGGACTTGCGCGATCAGCGGGCTCAGGACGGTGTAGCCGACCAGACCGACGACTGCACCGGCCGCGGCGAGTACGGCTTGTTCTACTGTGCTCAGCCAGAGCACCTGGGTCCGGGTGGCACCAGCAAGACGCAGCGCGGCCAGTCGGTGCTCGCGGCGCTTGGCTGCGACACCAGCGGCCTGTCCGACGAGGCTCAGGATCGGGAACAGCACCAGGATGATGCCGAACGCCACTGCGATGAGCAGACCGAGCATGCGGCTGTCCCAGGCGTTCTCGTTCCAACTGCTGACGTACTGCGGGTGCTGGTCGGCAGGGATCGTCTGGACGCCGCGGATGAGGATGAACTCTTCTGGCGAGGACAGGCCCTTGTCGCTGATCACACCGGTCGGCTTGTCCATATCGTCATGGCCGTACTGCTTGGCGAGGCTGGACCAGCGTTTGGCGACCTCAGGCGAGACGAATACCTCGCCGGGCTTGGGTGTGTGGTCGAGGCCGGGTGGCGGTGCGAGCTCGTTGGGGCGGAGGACCGCGAGGTCGAGAACACTCAGGCGGTGACCGTCGACGCTCTGGTCGTCGTCCAGGTTCAATGAGCCGATCGCCGTTGCTGGATCAGCCTTGTCCGCACTCCGCCACCCGATCCGCTCCGACCGTTGCGACAACCCGAGCGAGCCGGCAATCAGAAACGTGACCAGCAGTGCGACCACCGCGGTCGCACCGAAGGCGGCCAGGTTCGCGGCACGTCCGCCCGGCCCAGGCCGCCGTACGAACCGCAGGCCGAGCTCAGTCATCGGATTCATCGCACGGCTCCCATGGCGTCGCTCACTCGGCCGTCGACGATGTGGAGGGCCCGATGGCACCGGGCCGCTACGGCGTTGTCGTGGGTGACGACGACTACCGCGGCACCGCGGTAGGTCGCGGCGCCTACGAGCAGGTCGATCACCTGCGACCCGGTGGTGGCGTCCAGGGCGCCGGTCGGCTCATCGGCGAACACCACCTGCGGCTCGCCGACCAGCGCCCGCGCGATAGCCACCCGCTGCGCCTGACCGCCGGACAGCTCACCCGGGCGACGACCAACCTCAGCGGCCAGCCCGACCTGGGCGAGCGTCGTCCGCGCCCGGCCGATCGCCTCGCTCCGGCTCAGGCCGTCGACCATCAGCGGCAGGGCGACGTTCTCGTCCGCGGGCAGCTCGGCGAGCAACTGGTTGTCCTGGAACACGAAGCCGAGACGGCGGCGCCGCAGTACCGTCCGGGCGGCGTCGTTCAGCTGGTCGACACGTTCACCGCCCAGCCAGACCTCGCCCTGGTCCGGCGTGAGGATGCCGGCGAGCACGTGCAGCAAGGTCGTCTTGCCGTTGCCGCTCGGACCCATGACCGCGAGCGCTTCGCCGGACCGGACGGCAACGTCCACTCCGGCCAGGCCGACCACGCTGCCGTAATGCTTGACCAGGCCGTGTCCGCTCAACACAACCTGTGGCTGGGGATTCTGAAAGTTCATGCCCAGAGCCTGTCGCGATCGCCGCCCGCGATCGTCGGCCTGGGGACCGGTCCTGTCGTCGTCTTTAGACCGGTACGGCGTACGACCCAAGTCGTACGTCAGTCGGTGCGGAACGCCGACGGATAGGCGTCGCGGTAGCTCGGGATCGTCCCGCCCGGGGTCTCCACCGACTCGGCGTTCAGCATCGCGTGCACGATCGCCCGCGACAGCGTCCGCGCGCCGGCGGCGTACACGGTCTCCAGCTGGCCGATCGCCATCGGATCGGTCACGCTCAGCCGCGGCTCGTCCGACGTCCGGGTCGACAGCGCGAAGATGCTGTCGCCGTCGACCAGTGTGTGGATCGGGTCGATCGCCCGCGCCAGCCCGTCGTGCGCGACCATCGCCATCCGCTGCGTCGCGGCCTTGTCCAGCGGTACGTCGGTGGCCACGATCGCGATCACGGTGTTCATCGACGGGCCTGGGATGAGGTTGCGGCCGGGTGCCGCGGGTGGCGGCGGCTCGACCGGGGTGCGTAGGTGCGCGAACTCGTCGCCGAGTCCGAGGCGGGCGCCGTACAGGTTGCCGTCGGCATCGACCGTGGAGCCGGCCGCGTTCACGATCACCAGCGCGCCGACCGTCGTATCGTCGTCCAGCCGGACGCTCGCCGAACCGACGCCGCCCTTCAGCGAACGGGCCCGGGCGCCGGCCCCGGCACCGTGGTTGCCCAGGGCAACCGGACCGTCGGTGGCGGCGGCGATCGCGTCTGCTCCCCAGGACGGCTCCGGCCGGGCCTTGAAGTCGCCGCCGCGGGCGAGGTCGAAGATCACCGCGGTCGGGACGATCGGCACCACGTCGTGCTCGCCCTGACCGACGCGCACACCCTCGCCCCGCTCCTCCAGCCAGCGCATCACGCTGCCGGCGGTGTCGAGCCCGAACGCGCTACCGCCCGTCAGGACGATCGCGTTCACGCCGCCGTTCGAGTTCACCGGTGCGAGCAGGTCGGTCTCACGGGTACCGGGCGCGCCACCGCGGACATCGACCCCGGCGACGGCGGTTCCCGGCACGTGCACAACCGTCGTACCGGTCAGGTACGGCGGGTCCACGCGCTCGACCTGGCCGACCAGGATTCCAGGGACATCGGTGATCGCGTTCCGCGGTCCAGGCTGCATGCCGCCGATCCTAATCCGGTTGCGGTCAGCGTTAGCGTGAATGGCATGAACGCCGATCAGCTCTGTGGTCTGCTGGCCGAACCGTCGAGGTTGCGGACGTACTCCGCCATCGTCCTCGGCGCCTCCACTCCCGACCAGGTTGCCGGGAGCACCGGACTTCCCGCGCCGGTCGTGGTGAAGGCACTGCAGCGGCTGACCAAGGGCGGGCTGATCGCGGCGAGCCGCGACGGGTTCACGGCGGACGGGGCCGCGTTCAAGGACGCCGTACGGGAGAGCCGGCCGGAGCGCGTTCCGCTGGATCCCGATCCGGCCCGGGACAACGTGCTGAAGTCGTTCATCCGCGACGGGCGACTGACCCACTTCCCGACGTTCCCGGACAAGTACCAGATCGTCCTCGAATACATCGTGCAGTCGTTCGAGGTGGGGCGTCCGTACCCCGAGTCCGAGGTCAACGAGCTCCTCAACCGCTGGCACCCCGACCACGCCGCCCTCCGCCGAGGCCTGGTCGACGCCACGCTGCTCGTCCGCGAGAACAGCATCTACACGCGCACGCGAGTCACCGGATAACTTCTTGTCCTCGGGGTGCATCTAACTGGTGTCCAAGGGGGACACCATGAAGCTGATTCCCAGCATCCACGTCCACAAGCCGATCCGAACCGCGCTTGCCGTGATCGTCGTCACCGCGGCGTCGGCGGGAGCGGTCGGTGGTACGGCGACCGCCGGTGGTGATCGGCATCCAGGCACGATCAGTCTGGTCTCGGTCGGACTGGGCGGGACCGGTGGCGACGGTGCCTCCGGAGCGAACGGGAACGCCTCCGGGACGTCGGAACACGGGCGCTACGTCGTCTTCGCCTCGTCCGCGAGCGATCTCGTCGCTGACGACACCAACGGCCAGCAGGACATCTTCGTCCGCGACATGGTGACCGGTCGTACGACGCTGGCTTCGGTCGGCCCGGGCGGGGTGCAGGGCAACGGCGACAGCCGGGAGGCCTCGATCTCGGCCGACGGACGTTTCGTCGCCTTCGACTCGTTCGCCTCGAACCTGGTGCCTGGTGACAGCAACGACAGTCCCGACGTCTTCCGGCGCGACCTGCTGACCGGACGAACCGCGCTGGCCTCGGGAGGCCTGAACGGTCCCGGGGACCAGGGAGCGGTCTTCCCCGACATCTCGGCCGACGGGCAGCATGTCGCCTTCGAGTCCAGCTCGACGAACCTCGTGCCCGGCGACACCAACCAGACTCAGGACGTCTTCGTCCGGAACTTCCGCGCCGGTAGCACCGAACGGGTGTCGCTGACGTCCGCCGGACAGCAGACCGACTGGCCTTCGCTCCAGCCCGCCATCTCCGGCAATGGACGGATCGTGGCCTTCACCTCTCTCAGCGGCGCCACGTCCCTCCAGGTCCGTGACCGCGACAAGGACACGACGCGCTCAGTCTCGGAGGGCATAACGGGCGATCCGCGGTCCCCGATCCACGACTACGGCACTGCCGACGTCTCCAGTGACGGCCGGTTCGTGGTGTTCTCGGTCTACAGCACGATGGGCACCGACGCGGTTGCGAACGTCTGGCTCCGCGACCTCCGCACCAACAGAGCGCAACTGATCTCGGCCGACCATCTGGGCAATCCCTCGACGGCCTTCGGGGGCGCCTCTGGCACTGTCTCGGCCGATGGCAGGTATGTGACGTTCGGGACGCCGGCCCGTATCTCACCCACGGACCACGGCACCCTCAGCGACGTGTACCGGCTCGACCGCAAGACCGGCTCCCTCGTCTGGGTCACGCATCGCCAGAACCAGACCGACCCCTGGGGCGGCCGTCTCGGCAGCTTCGCCCCTGCGATCTCCGACGACGGACAACACATAGCGTTCGACTCCGACGACAAGAACCTGGCCGGCGACGTCGGCCCCTCCGGCTACGAGAAATACCTCTGGAACGCCACCCGCCCCAGGTGACAACCGCCGACGGGCGGCGGGTTAGGTGAGGCGGCGGGCGGGGGTGTCCTGGCGGGGCTTCTCGTTCGGGGCGATGCGGATTCTGGTGTCCAGGACGGTGGCGCCCTGGGCGGCGACCAGGACCGAGCGGAGGTCCAGGCGGACGACCTCCTCCAGGTCGAGGGTCAGACGGGACACCCGGTGCAGGAGGTCCTCGATCGCCGGGATGTCGACGGGGTCCGAGCCGCGGTAGCCGTACAGGAGCGGCGCGGCCTTCACCTCGCGCACCATCTCGGCCGCGTCGCGGGTGGTGAGCGGCGGCATCCGGTACGAGCGGTCGCCGAGCAGATCCGTCGCGACGCCGGACAGCCCGAACGTCACCACCGGCCCGAACGACACGTCCTCGATCGTCGAGACCACCACCGGTACGCCGGGCGGCGCCATCTTCTGTACGACGAACTGCGCCCGCCCCGGATCCGACGCGACCCCGAACGTGTGGGTCATCTCCGCCCACGCGGCGCGCATGTCCTCCTCGTCGTGGATGTGCCGCCAGATGTCGGCGAGGTCCGGCCGCATCCGCCACTGCTCCGCGGTCGCCTTCAGGATCACCTCGAACCCGAGGTCCGCGGCCCGGTCGACGGCCTCGTCGGCGGACTGCACCGGGAACGCCGGCAGCACCGAGATGCCGTAGAAGTTCAGCAGCCGCTGCCGGTCCGCCTCGTCGAGGTCCGCGCCGGTCGGGTGCCGTTGCAGGAACTCCGCGACGAAGTCCTCTCCCCCGGCGGTGTCGACGTCCGGCAGGTCCGGGATGCGGCTGTCCGACCGGCGCCGCCACTCGGCGTACTGCGTCGCCTTCGCCAGCGCACCGACGGCGTACTGCGGGTTGAGGAACGACGGGATCGAACCGCGCGCGGCACCGCCGTCCTCGTCCGGCACCTGCAGCTCGGCCGGCACGCTCCGGGACGCGAGGAAGGTCGACACCACCGGCTTGTCCGAGCCCGCGGCGGCCGCAGCGAGCACCTGTGCGACCTCGCCGCCGTTCGACTGCACCGGCGGCGTGTAGATCACGACGACCGAGTGCACCCTGTCGTCCGCGAACACCTCGGACAAAGCGAGACCGAAGTCGGACGGCGTCGCGTCGGCGCTCAGGTTCCGCGGCTCGCCCGCGGGTTCCAGGCCGCAGCCCGCCATCGTGTCGAGCGCGAGCAGCGTCAGCGCGTCCGAGTTCGAGACGATCGCGACCCGGCGGCCCTTCGGCAACGGCTGGTGCGCGAGCAACTGCGCGACGTCGAACAGCTCACCCGTGGTGTCCACACCGATCAGGCCGCTCTGCCGGAACATCGACTCGATCGTTGCCGCTGGCAAATGGCTGCGCCGTACCATCTGCCCGACCGGCACGCCCTGGGTGGCGCGCCCGGACTTCAGCGCGACCACCGGCTTCCGCCCCGCCAGCCGCCGCGACACCCGGCTGAACTTGCGCGGGTTGCCGAGCGACTCCAGGTACAGCAGGACGACCTCCGTCGCCTCGTCGGAGTACCAGTACTGCATCAGGTCGTTGCCCGAGACATCCGCCCGGTTGCCGGCCGACACGAAGCTCGACAGGCCCAGACCACGCCCGACCATGTCGGCGAGGATCGGCACCCCGAGCGCACCGGACTGGCAGAAGAACGCGACCCGGCCCTTGCTCGGCATCAGCGGCGACAGCGTCGCGTTCAGCGACACCCCGCTCGCGGTGTTGATCAGGCCCAGCGCGTTCGGACCGATCACCCGCATGCCGTAGGACCGCGCCAGGCCGACCAGGTACCGCTGCCGCTTGCGTCCCTCGTCACCGATCTCCGCGAACCCGCTCGACACCACGACCAGCCCGCGCACACCCTTCGCGGCGCAGTCCAGAACGACGTCCGCGACCATGTCCGCCTTGACCGCGACCACCGCGAGGTCGACGGTGTCCTCGACCTCCCGGATCGTCGGGTACGCCGGGACGCCCTCGATCTCAGACGCTTTCGTGTCGGTGTTCACGGCGTACAGCCGTCCCGGGAAGCCGCCGTCGCGGAGGTTGCGCAGCAGCGCGTTGCCGATCGTGCCCTCGCGGCGACTCGCGCCGATGACGGCGACCGACGACGGGGTCAGCAACCGCGCGATCGACAGTGCCTCGGAACGCTGCTCGCGGGCCTGCATCACCCCGAACGACGTGTCGGTCGGCGCGATGTCGAACTCGACCATGATCACGCCGTCCTCGAACTCCCGCGCGACCTTGTACCCGGCCTCGGTGAAGACCGTGATCATCTTGCGGTTGTCCGGCAGCACCTCGGCGACGAACCGGTGGATGCCGTTCTCCCGGGCCGCCTGCGCCAGGTGCTCGAGCAGCAATTGGCCGAGACCGCGTCCCTGGTGCGCGTCCTCGATCAGGAACGCGACTTCCGCCGTACGCCGGTCGGTGCCCTCGTACCGTCCGACGCCGATCATCTCGTCACCGACCGTGACGATCAGGGCGAGCCGCTGGTGGTAGTCGACCTGCGTGAATCTCGCCACATCGCGGTCGGACAGTTCGGGGTACGGGGCGAAGAAGCGGTAGTACTTCGACTGTTCGGACACCCGGGCGTAGAACGCCACCAGGAGCGCGGCATCGTCCGGCGTGATCGGCCGCAGGTGCGCGGTCGCGCCGTCCCGCAGGACGACATCGGCCTCGTACTCCGCCGGATAGCCGTCCGGAGGCTCGTGGTCATACTGGCCCTTGGTCATGGGGCCTCCCGGTCTGGACTGAGGAGCGCAGGGAGCGCAGCGACCGGAGCGACGAGGGAAGACCGGGAGTCACAGCCCCATGACCCGCCGCGACGGAGTCGTGGCATCAAGAGAGTCACGTTGACAGCGTACTCAAACAGGCACTTCGGAGGTTGTGAATTTGGTCGAGCGCATCGCGCCGGTGCTGGTGTTCCTGGTCGCAGTGACCGTCATCGCCGAGCTGGCCGACCAGGCCAAGGTGTTCGACGTCGCGGCGCGGGAGGCCGCGCACCTCGCCCGCGGCCGGGTCTGGCGACTCTGGCTGCTGGTCGTCGCGCTGGCCACGGGCCTCACCATCGTGCTGTCTCTGGACACCTGTGCGGTACTGCTGACACCTGTCGTGCTGTCGATGGCCCGCCAGCTGCAGATCCCGCCGAAGCTGTTCGCGTTCACCACCGTCTGGCTGGCCGGTACGGCGTCGCTCCTGCTGCCGGTGTCCAACCTCACGAACCTCCTCGCCCTGCACCCGTTCCGCAAGCTGGACGTCAGCTACCTGTCCGTGAGCTGGCGCCCTGCGCTCGCCGCGATCCTTATCACCGTCGTAGTGCTCGCGGCGCTCTTCCACCGCGACCTGCCGCGGCGGTACGTCGTCCCGCCGACCCCTGCGGTCGAGGACAAGGTTCTGTTCTGGGGCTCAGCTGGTGTCTGCCTGCTGCTCGGCCCGGCGTTCGTCTCAGGCATCGAGGTGGCGTGGCCCGCCAGCATCGGCGCGCTCGTGCTGGTCGTCCTGTTCGCCGTACGGCGGCGCAGCGTCCTCAAGTGGTCGCTCATCCCGTTCAAGCTGGTCGGCACCGTTGTGGTGCTGTTCGCCGTGGTCGGGTTCCTGAGCTCCCACGGACTCGAGGACATCCTGCGGCGGGTCGCCGGCACGACCTCCGAGCTGCGATTGAGTGCGACCGCTGCGCTCGGGGCGAACCTGTTCGACAACCTCCCGGCGTACCTCGCCATGGAACCGGTCGCCGCGGACAGTCCGCACCGCATGCTTGCCCTGCTCATCGGCGTCAACTGCGGCTGCCTGCTCACCCTGTGGGGCTCGCTCGCCACACTGCTCTGGCGGGCACGCTGCGACGCCGCCCGCGTCGACATCTCCTGGTGGTCGTTCCTCTGGCGCGGCCTGATTCTCACGCCACTCGTGGTGACCGGAGCTGTCCTCGCGCTGAATGGGTAATGTGCGTCGCATGGCGACGGAGCAGAGCACTTCGGAGGTCACCCGGGAGTTCCGGACGGCGCGCGACTTCCTGGTGGCGTATCGGGACGACTACGAGACGGCGTACCGGGACTTCAGCTGGCCGGCGTTCGAGCGGTTCAACTGGGCGCGGGACTGGTTCGACGCGCTCGCTGTCGAGCAGCCCGAGGTGGCCGCGCTGACGATCGTCGAGGAGGACGGCGAGGTCAACTCGCGGACGTACGCCGAGATGGGCGAGCGGTCCCACCAGGTGGCCGGCTGGCTGACCGAGGCCGGGCTGAAGCCTGGCGACCGCGTCCTGATCGTCCTCGGCAACCAGGTCGAGCTGTGGGAGACGATGCTCGGCTGCATCCGCGCCGGTGCGGTGATGATCCCCGCCACCACCCTGCTCACCGACGCCGACCTCGCGGACCGCATCTCCCGCGGTAACGTCCGCGCAGTTGTCACCAGCGGCGCCGACGCCGGCCGGTACGCCGGAATCGCCGACAACTGCATCCGCGTCGCCGTCGGTGCTGCGGCGGCGGACGGCTGGCTGAACTTCGCCGACTCCGAGGCCTACGACGGTCCGGTGCCCGAGGTCGATACCGCGGCCGACGACTCGCTGCTCCTCTACTTCACCTCCGGTACGACGAGCCAACCGAAGCTGGTCGAGCACACGCAGGTGAGCTACCCGGTCGGCCACCTGTCCACGATGTACTGGATCGGCCTGCAGCCCGGCGACGTACACCTCAACGTCTCCTCCCCCGGCTGGGCGAAGCACTCGTGGAGCAACGTGTTCGCGCCCTGGAACGCCGGCGCGACCGTCTTCCTCTACAACTACACGCGGTTCGACGCCGAGAAGATGCTGCACGTCCTGCAGGAGTACGGCGTGACCACGTTCTGCGCGCCGCCGACGGTGTGGCGGATGCTGATCCAGGCGGACCTGTCCGCGGTCGAGGTCCGGATCCGCGAGTGCATCTCGGCCGGTGAGCCGTTGAACCCCGAGGTGATCGAGCAGGTCCGCAACGCCTGGGGCATCACCATCCGGGACGGGTACGGCCAGACCGAGACGACCGCGCAGATCGGGAACCCGCCCGGCCAGCCGGTGAAGCTCGGCTCGATGGGGCGCCCGCTGCCCGGGTACAGCATCGCGCTGATCGACCCGTCCACGGACGAGATCGGCGACGACGGCGAGATCTGCATCGAGATGGCACCCGCGCCGGTCCCGCTGATGCGCGGGTACCGGGACGCGCACGAGCTCACCGAAGAGGTGATGCGGAACGGGTACTACCACACCGGCGACGTCGCGAGCCGCGACGAGGACGGCTACATCACGTACGTCGGACGCTCGGACGACGTGTTCAAGGCCAGCGACTACCGCATCTCCCCGTTCGAGCTGGAGTCGGTGCTGATCGAGCACCCGGCCGTCGCCGAGGCGGCCGTCGTACCGTCGCCGGACCCGGTGCGGCTCGCCGTACCGAAGGCGTACGTCGTACTCGCTGCCGGGCACGAACCGTCACGGGAGCTGGCTGGGGAGATCCTGGCGTTCTGCCGCGAACACCTGGCGCCGTACAAGCGGATCCGGCGAATCGAGTTCGCCGAGCTGCCGAAGACGATCTCCGGGAAAATCCGGCGGGTCGAGCTGCGCGCGGACGAGGCCGCGAAGGTGGAGGGCGGTAGCGGCGGGCAGACGTACGACGAGGCCGACTTCAAGTAGATGTCGCTCCATACCGGACTCGGCTGGTCGGCTGTCGTCGTCCTGCCGTTGCTCATCGCCATCGGCGTCGGGGCGTCCCGGTACGCCGGGCTCCGGCACGACAAGGGAATCGTCACGGCGGCGTTGCGTGCGGTCGTGCAGCTCGCCGCGGTCGGGGCGGTGGTCGGGATCGCGCTGCAGCACGCGCTCGGTGCGATCGCGTTCGTGGTGTTGATGTTCGTGGTCGCGACGGTGACGAGCACCCGGCGGCTGCAGCACACCGTGGTCGTCCCGCGGCAGTGGTTGTACTGCGCGGCCGCGATCGGGAGCGGCGCGTTCGCCGTACTGCTGCTCCTGATCCTGCCGGGCGTCGTACCCCGGAACCCGGCGAGCATCCTGCCGATGGGCGGCATCATCGTCGGCGGCGCGATGACCGCGACCACGCTCGCCGGACGGCGGGTGCTGAGCGAGTACGGCAACCGGTACGGCGAGTTCGAGGCGGGACTGTCGATCGGGCTGCTGCAACCGGACGCGTTCAAGCTCGTGGTCGGCCCGGTCGCGGGTGACGCCCTGCTCCCGGCCCTCGATCAGACCCGCACCGTCGGCCTCGTCACGCTGCCGGGCGCGTTCGTCGGCATGGTCCTCGGCGGCGCCTCACCAACCCAGGCCGCCGCCCTCCAACTCGTCGTACTCATCGGCCTGGTCGCCGCCGAGGCGATCGCGATCCTGGTGATCACGGAGCTGCTGTCCCGCTCGGCACTTCCGGACGGGCGTACGGTTTCTTCATGAGCGACGACAAGAGCATCTTCAGCCGGATCGACGAGTTGGTGGCCGAGGAGCACGAGCTGCGGACCAAGCACGCGGCGGGACAGGTCAACGACGCCGACGAGCACACCCGGCTCCGGGCGCTCGAGGTCGAGCTGGACCAGTGCTGGGACCTGCTCCGCCAGCGCCGCGCCAAGCGCGAGTTCGGCGAAAACCCCGACGACGCCGCCGCCCGCAACCCCTCGACGGTCGAGGGCTACCTCGGCTGAACCGTGGCGTTTCCTGATCGGCCGGGAAAGGTGCCCGGCCGAGCGGGAATCCGTACCCTGCCGCCGCGATCCAAAGTGTTCGAGGCTCGGATCACGAGCACCGGATTCACCGGTGCGGGTTCGCAGGCAAAGGTGGTGATTCGGATGCCACTCACACGGGAGGCAGCCAAGCACACGCAGGACAGCGAGACGGAGCGGAACAAGGCGGTGATCCGGCGCTTCGTCGAGGAGGTCCAGAACAACCAGGACTTCGACGCCTATGACGAGCTGAACGACCCGGACTTCGTCAACCTGAGCGCACCTCCGGGCGTGCCGGCGGATCGCGCGGGTGGAAAGGTCTACCTGCAGGCCCTCGCCGACGCGTACCCGGATGCCCGGGTGACGATTCAGGACATGATCGCCGAAGGCGACCAGGTGGTGACCAAGAAGACGTTCGCCGGAACCAACACCGGCGAGTTCGGCGGCATCCCGGCGACCGGAATGCGCGTCTCCGTCCAGTACGTCGACATCATGCGGGTCCGCGAGGGCAGGATCGTCGAACACTGGCTGAGCCTGGATCAGCTGTCCTGGCTCCAGCAGCTCGGCGTCATTCCCGCTCAGTAGCCGACCTGCGTAGCGAGCACCGGCTCGAAGGTCAGAAACCGCGCAGTTTCTCCGGGGTGATTCGGATCAGGACCGAGTAGGCGGCGTGGAACTGGTCCGGGGTCATGCCGAGGCCGGCGATGTCTTCGGCGTACTTCGTGTTGTACGCCGACAGCTCGTCGCCGGTGAGTGGGTCCGGGTCGATGGTCGCCGTACCGGAGATGACGCCGACGTCTCCCCCGGTGTGGGTGGCGTTGAAGTTGACCGTGACCTGCGGGTGGCCGGCGACGTTGCGCAGCTTGGCCTTGTCCGGCTCGCTGCTGATCAGGATCTCGTCGTCGTGCCAGAGGAACCACACCGGGGTCGGCGCCGGCGTGCCCGACGGGGCGACGGTGGTCAGCCATACCACCCGCTCGTCGTCGAGCTGCCGTGCGATCCGTTTGCCGAAGCCGGTGGACGTGTCGATCGTGAACATCAGAGCCCTTCGGAAGAGATCGGTCCGAGACGTCCCCACTCGATCGCCGGGCAGTGGTCCATCACCATGGTGAGACCCGCGGCCGTCGTCCGTGCGTAGGCGTCCTGATCCACTACATCGAGCTGGAACCACACCGCTTTCGCGTTGATTCCCACCGCCTGGTCCGCGATGTCCCCGGCCAGCTCCGACCGCACGAACACGTCCACGCAGTCCACCGGGAACGGGATCTCCGCGAGCGTCGAGTACCCCTGCTCGCCATGCACCGTCTCCGCCGCCGGATGCACCGGCACGACCCGCTTCCCGTGACTCTGCAAGAACCGCGCCACGCCGTACGCCGCCCGGCTGGTGTTGTTCGACAGCCCCACCACGGCCCACGTGTCGCACTCGGCCAGGATCTTCCGAATCGCCTCGTCCATGACTAGCCCCTCAAATACGTCAGCACTGCGGAAACGCGCCGGTCCAACCCTTCGTCCAACCGCAGCTTGGCGAAGATATTCCCGACGTGCTTGCGGACGGCGGCCTCACTCACCACCAACTGCTCCGCGATCGACCCGTTCACCCGGCCTTCCGCCATCAGCGCGAGCACCTCCAGCTCACGCGGCGTCAGCGCCGCCAACGGCCCGTCGTTCCGCCGCCGCGCCAGCAGTTGCCGCACCACCTCGGGGTCGACCACGGTCCCGCCGTCGGCGACCCGGTCGAGCGACTCGAGGAACTCGGTCACATGCCCGACCCGGTCCTTCAGCAGGTACCCGATCCCGCCGGTCGTTGTCTCCAGCAACGACGAGAGGTACGCGTCGGCGACGTACTGCGACAGCACCAGGATCCCGATCGAGGGCAGCTCCGCCCGGATCGCAGCCGCGGCCCGCAGACCCTCGTCGCTGTGCCCGGGCGGCATCCGTACGTCGGTGATCACCATGTCCGGCGGGTCCTTGCGCACAACGGCCAGCAGCGCGTCCCCGTCCCCGACAGCGTCCCGTACCTCGTGCCCGGCGCGATCCAGAATGCTGGCCAAACCCTCCCGCAGCAGCAGCGAGTCTTCCGCCAGCACGATGCTCAATCTGGGGCTCATCGCCGAGTCGGCACGGGCACTCCATCCTCAATCGCGTCGGCCCACCGGATGGGCTGTCCACGTCGAGTGTCCCGCCCAAGGCGTCCAACCGCGTCACCAGCCCGGTGAGACCCGTCCCCGCACCGAGCTTCGCGCCACCGACGCCGTCGTCCTGCACCGTGATGACGAGCCGGTCGCGGTCCACCCAGCCGGTCACCTCGCACGTCGACGCCTGCGCATGCTTGGCCACGTTCGCCAGCGCCTCACTGACCACGAAGTACGCCGCAGCCTCGATCGGCCCCGGCAATCGCGTCGGAATCGACAACTGCAGCGTCACCGGCAGCGGCATCCGATCGGCCACTTCCCGTACGGCGGCCTCCAGCCCGTGATCCACCAGCACCCGCGGATGAATGCCTCGTACTGCGGCCCGCAGATCCGCCAGCGCCGCCTCCGCCTCGCCGTGCGCCTTCACCACCAGCCGCCGGCCTTCGCCGTCCGGCAGGTCCAACTCGGCCAGACCGAGCGTCATGGTGAGCCCGACCAGCCGCTGCTGTACGCCGTCGTGCAGGTGCCGCTCGATCCGCACCCGCTCGGTCTCGAACGCGTCGACCAGGTCCAGCCGGGAACGGCGCAGCTCGGCGAGATTCCGCTGCAGCTCCTCCTGCCGGGGGCCGAGCATCGCCTTCGCCAACGAGGCCTCCGCTCCGGCGATCACCCCGAGCAGGTACGAGCTGACTACGTAGAACACCGGCCCGAACAGGACCAGGAACAAGAGCCCTTCCCGCGCCGTGTCCATCGTCCACGGACCCATGCCCATCTGATCGCCGTCCGCGATCACCGGTGCCGCGACGGTCGTGAGAAGGGTGGTCGCGCTGATCCCCGCGAACAGGGCGCTCAGCGGCCAGAGTAAGACGCCGAGCACGAAGCCGTACCCGAGGGCACGCATCGACGCCTGCTCGCGCCTCCGGAACGTCAGCCGGGCCCTCAGCGACAACCCGGCCGGCAGCTTCGCGTGCGGGCTGCTGATCCCGTCCAGGAGCATCAGCCCGGCCCGCCACCGCTCCAGCCGCCCGATCAGCACCCCGATCAGCGGGAACGCGCCGAGCATCAGGATCCCGATCAGGATCGGGCTCAGCAGCGCGCTCAGACCGGCGAGACCGATCAGGACCCCGATCGCCACCGACACCGACCGGGACCGACGTGAGCAGGTACGCGTACACGCGCCACGGCCACGACGAGACGAGGTAGCGCGGCGACGCCAGCGCGGCCCACACCGTCCTAGGTCTCTCCACTGTGCCAACCCTAGGCGGGCGACAGCCCGGGGCGCGGTAGCTTGCGCGCTACCGCAGGTCTCCCCCGCAGGCCAGGGTTCAGGTCGCCGTACGGCGGTTTGCTGGGACTATGACCGCTACCGCGCCTTCCTATCCGTTCACTGCACCGGCCGAGCCGCCTGCGCTGCTGCTGGACGGCATCACCAAGACGTACCGTTCCAAGGCCGGAGCGGTCGACGCGCTGCGCGGGGTGACGTACCACTTCGCCCGAGGCTCGTTCACCGCCGTGATGGGCCCGTCCGGCTCCGGCAAGTCGACGCTGCTGCAGTGTGCGGCCGGACTCGACCATCCGACCACGGGGACCGTCGTACTCAACGGAGTCACCCTCCTCGGGCTGAACGAGGTAGAGCTCACCAAACTGCGCCGCGCCGAGATGGGCTTCGTGTTCCAGGCGTACAACCTGCTGCCGTCGCTGACCGTGTACGACAACGTCGCGCTTCCCCTGCGGCTCACCGGTCGCCGCCCGGCGCGGAACGACGTACAGCAGGTGCTGGAACAGGTCGGTCTGGAGGCGAAGGCGAAGCGGCGGCCTGCCGAGCTGTCCGGCGGGCAGCAGCAGCGTGTCGCGATCGCGCGGGCGCTGATCACGAAGCCATCGGTGTTCTTCGCCGACGAGCCGACCGGCGCGCTGGACAGCGGCACCAGCCGGCAGATCCTCGGACTGTTGCGGGAGGCAACCGACCGCGCGGGCCAGACCGTGGTGATGGTGACGCACGACCCGGTCGCGGCCGCGTACGCCGAGCGCGTGCTGTTCCTGTCCGACGGACTGCTCGCCGGCCACCTCGACCGCGCCACGCCCGCCCAGATCGCCGCGGCGATGAGCGATCTGGAGCGGTGATGTTCTTCCTCAGCCGGCAAACCGTCGGCCGGCACCGATCGCTGTACGCCGGTTCGTTCGTGGCACTCGCGGTCGGGGTGTTCCTGCTCGGGCTGGCCGCGACCGCGACGGCCGCCACGATCGCATACCACGGACCGACCTCGGCGAGCATCAGCGTCACCACCCTCGGCGGCGACGGTACGGCGCCGGAGACCGTGAAGGTGCCGTTGTCGGACGCCGACGTGTCCGGATTGCAGACCGTGCTCAGCATGGTCGGGACGATCAGCGGGTTCATCACGATCTTCGTGATCGCCAGTACGTTCGCGTTCGCCGTCGCGTCGCGGCGGCGGGAGCTCGGGCTGCTGCGGCTGATCGGCGCGACGCCGCGGCAGATCCGCCGGATGGTGCTCGGCGAGGCGGTCGCTGTCGCGCTCGCCGCGTCGCTGACCGGGGCGATCGCGGCCCAGCTCGCGACGCCGCTGTTGCTGCGCAAGGCGTCGTACACCGAGTTGGCGCCCGTGAAGCTGGAGCCGGCGTCGCCGTGGGTTCCGCTCGCGATCGCCGTCGGAGCCGGGTTGCTGGTCGCGATGCTCGGTGCGCGTTCGGCGGCGCGGCGGGCGGGCCGAGTTGGGCCTATCGACGCGTTGCGGGAGGCCTCTCTGGAGCCGCCGCGGATCGGTCCGGTACGGGTCGTGTTCGGGCTGCTGTTCCTGGCCGGCGCGATCACCATGCTGTCGCTGATTCGGCCGTCGAGCGGTGAGGGCGCCGTACCGCTCGCGATGTTCACGCCGATGGTCATGGTCATCGCGCTGACCTTGCTCGCGCCGCTCGTCGTACCGCTGGTCGGACGGGTCTGGGCGATACCGCTGGTCGCGTGGACGCAGGTGTCAGGGCGACTGGCCCGGAGCAACGTGGTCGCCGCGCCGCGGCGGAGTGCGTCCCTCGCGGCGCCGATCCTCGCCATCTCGGCGATCGCCGGGTCCATGGTGCTGAGCCTCAGCTTTGCCGCGGACAGCGCGGCGGCGACCGTCCGCGACGCGGTCCGGGCGCCGATCGTCGTCACCGGCGCAGCACCTGTTGACAGCGCCGGAGTGAAAGCGGTTGATGCGGGGCTGCCGGTTCAGGTCGTGCGGGTCGCGGCCGACTACGCGGAGCTCGAGGATGCCGAGGGGATCGATCCGGCGATCGCGTCGCAGACCCGGGACCTCGGCGTGCGGTCCGGATCTCTCGCAGGGCTGACCGGCAATACGGTTGCTGTCAGCAAGGAGATGGCGGGGTTCGAGAGCTACCGCGTCGGTGACGAGATCCCGGTGGTGTTCCCCGACCGGACGCCGGTGAAGCTTCGGGTGGTCGCGATCGTGAAGGACGCCTTCGGCGTGAATCCGTCGTTCCTGATCCCGCTCGACCTGGCGCGTAAGCATGCACCGGAGGCGCAGGTCGAGCGGAGCTTCGTGCTGCCCGCCGACGGGGTTGCCCCGGCGGATCTCGTGCAGCAGATTCCCGGCGCGCAACTGGCCACCGACTGGGAGGCCGACCAGGCGGAGGGTGTTCGGGAGGGGAACAAGCTCGGGCTCGTCATGCTGCTCGGGCCGGCCGCGCTCTACAGCGCCATCGCGATCGCCAACACGCTCCTGATGGGCAGCCTGCAGCGCCGCCACGAGTTCGTCACCTCGCGGTTGCTCGGCGCGACGCCGGCCCAGCTGCGGCGCATGGTGCTCTGGGAGTCGTCGCTGGTCGGGACGATCGCTCTGAGCCTCGGGGCCGCGATCACGATCACGGTCGGGGTGCTGATCCGGCACGCGATGACCGCGGGTGTGGCCGACGTACCGACCACCGTGCCGTGGGGCATCCTGCTGGGTATCGGCGCGCTTTGTCTGATCCTGGCGGTAGGGTCCGCTCTGGCCCCGACGACATACCTCCTGCGCCGGTCGCAGCCCTCCGCAGCGGTGGACTAGTCCGCAACGGCGGAGGAGATCGGCGACAGGGTGCGTCGTGGCCGGGAGAATCGCCGTTCACCAGGGACAATGGGTACGGCGCGCCGGACCGTCGCGGCGCCCGTCCCGCTTGATCGAGGAGTTCGTAGACCCGCATGGCACGCCGTACCAGCACCGCCGAACCCGAGGACTTCGAGGAGCGCATCCTCGACATCGACGTCTCCGACGAGATGCGTACCAGCTACCTGGAGTACGCCTACTCGGTGATCTACGCCCGCGCGCTGCCCGACGCCCGGGACGGGCTCAAACCGGTCCAGCGGCGAATCCTGTTCTCGATGGCGGAGAACAACATCCGCCCCGACCGCGGCCATGTGAAGTCGGCCCGCGTCGTCGGTGAGGTCATGGGTAAGTACCACCCGCACGGCGACGGCGCGATCTACGACGCCCTGGTCCGGACCGCGCAGCCGTGGTCGATGCGGGTGCCGCTGATCGACGGCCACGGAAACTTCGGCTCCCTGGACGATGGTCCGGCCGCCATGCGGTACTGCGTGACCGGTGACACCCGGGTGCGGCTCGCCGACGGCAGCTCCCCCAAGATCGCCAACCTGATGAACCTGCCGGAGAACTCCGAGGCCTACCTGGACCTGGAGGTTCTCGACAAGGACGGCAAACCGGTCCGCGCAACCAAGATCTTCAACTCCGGAGTACATCCGGTGAAGAGACTGGTGACGAAGAGCGGCCATTCGCTCCGCGGCAGTCACAACCACCCGGTGCTGTGCCTTGTGCCGGTACTCGGCGTGCCGATGTTCCAGTGGCTGCGGCTGGACGAGGTGAAGCCCGGCACGGTGGTCTGCCTCGCCCGCAACGCGTGGACGACGGACGTTCCGATGGCCCACGAAATGGAACTCGGCACGCTGTTCGGCGCCTGGGTGTCAGAGGGGTTCGCTTCCACGGAACGGGCCGGATTCAACAACACCGACCCGGAGTACTTCGAGTACATTCTCGCGGCGTACGACGCTGTTGTCGGCGGCCCGCGCTACGTCTATTCGAGGAAGACACGGTCAGAGCGCACCATCCAGGAGCTCGACGTTCAGAACCTGACCGCATTCCGGGAGAGCCCGCTCGCGACGCTGATCGGGTTCAAGGCAGCCGAGAAGCACATCCCGGAAGCAGTCTGGAACGGCACGGTCGGCCTCAAACGCGCCTTCCTGATGTCGCTCTACGAGGGCGACGGTGGAATCCGCCGCGCGAATGACGCCTCGATAACTGTTCAGTACTCGACGTACAGCCAGACCTTGGCCGCCGAGCTCCAGGAGCTCCTGCTCGAGTTCGGCGTGCACAGCAACCTGACACATTACGCACGCGGCGAGTATCGGCTGGTGATCTCCGGCCGACACAACATCCACGCCTTCCACGAGCGGGTCGGCTTCCTGGCTGCCAAACGTCACAAGCTCCAGGAGCTGCTGCACCGGACGCCGAGGTACACCCATCGGCTCACCCGCGACCGCGCGCCGTACGTCGCGGACTTCGTGCGCGAGTCTCTCGGCGCCGGCCGGGGTACGGGTAAGAGCTGGCTGCTCAATCACAACTTCGATCGTTTCGAGCGCTGGCAGGCTGACCGCAGCTTGCTGGTCAGCAAGTTCAAGGATCCTGAGATCCTCGGCGTCGTCGCACCGATCATGGACTCCGGCTATCGCTTCGTCGAGGTCGCTGCGATCGAGGACTGCACGCCCGAGGCGGTCTACTCGATCAGGGTGGACAGCGACGACCACTCCTTCCTCGCCGGTGGCTTCGTCAACCACAACACCGAGTGCCGGATGGCGCCGCCGTCGATGGCGATGACGACGGGTCTGGACGAGAACGTCGTCGACTTCAAGCCGAACTACGACGGCCAGGAGACCGAGCCGTACGTGCTGCCGGCCGCCTTCCCGAACCTGCTGGTCAACGGCGCCGCCGGGATCGCGGTCGGGATGGCCACCAACATGGCCCCGCACAACCTGATCGAGGTGATCCAGGCGCTCCGGCACCTGATCAAGACGCCGGGCGCGGACCTCGACGACCTGATGCGGTTCATCCCCGGGCCGGACCTGCCGACCGGCGGCAAGATCGTCGGCCTGGAAGGCATCAAGGACGCCTACGCGACCGGTCGCGGCAGCTTCAAGATGCGCGCCACCGCCCGCATCGAGAACGTCACCCCGCGCCGCAAGGGCATCGTGGTCACCGAACTGCCGTACTCCGTCGGTCCGGAGAAGGTGATCGAGAAGATCAAGACCCTGGTGCAGAGCAAGAAGCTCCAGGGCATCGCGGACGTCAAGGACCTCACCGACCGCACCCACGGCACGCAGCTGGTCATCGAGGTCAAGAACGGCTTCGTCCCCGAGGCGCTGCTCGAGCAGCTCTACAAGATGACCCCGCTCGAGGACGCGTTCCACGTCAACAACGTCTGCCTGGTCGAGGGACAGCCGCGCACGCTCGGCCTGAAGGAGCTGCTCGAGGTCTACCTCGCGCACCGGTACGACGTGACGCGCCGGCGCAGCGAGTTCCGCCGGAAGAAGGCCCAGGACCGGCTGCACATCGTCGACGGCCTGCTGATCGCGATCCTGGACATCGACGAGGTCATCCAGGTGATCCGGAGCAGCGACGACGCGGCCGCGGCCCGGTCCCGGCTGATCGAGATCTACGAGCTGTCCGAGATCCAGGCGAACTACATCCTGGACATGCCGCTGCGCCGGCTGACGAAGTTCTCGAAGCTCGAACTGGAGACCGAGAAGGGCGAGCTGGAGCGCGAGATCGAGGCGCTGACCGCGATCATCGAAGACCCGGCGCTGCTCCGCAAGATGGTGGGCGACGAGCTCGCCGAGGTCGCGAAGACGTACGGGACGCCGCGGCGGACCGTGCTGCTGGAGTCGTCCGGCGCGACCAAGACGGCCGCCGTGCCGCTCGAGGTCAGCGACGACCCGTGCTGGATCCTGATGAGCTCGACGGGGCTGCTCGCGCGGACGAACGGTGTGGAGCCGTTCGGTCCCAGCGACGCGCGCGCGAAGCACGACGCGATCGTGTCCGCGGTGAAGAGCACCGCGCGCGGGCAGTACGGCCTGATCACCAGCGCGGGCCGCTTGATCCGGCTCGAGTCGCTCGACCTTCCCGCCGTACCGACGACGGCGAACGCGCCGAACCTGCAAGGTGGCGCGCCGATCGCGGAGTTCGTGTCGCTGGACCCGGGCGAGAAGGCGCTGGCGCTGACCACGATGGATCCGGACTCGGTCGGTGTCGCCCTCGGTACGACGGGTGGCGTCGTGAAGCGCGTCGTACCCGATCACCTCAGCAACCGGGACTCGTGGGAGATCATCGGCCTCAAGGACGGCGACGAGGTCATCGGCGCGGTCGAGCTGACCACGGGTGACGAGGCGCTGTGCTTCATCACCTCCGACGCGCAACTGCTGCACTTCCCCGCGTCGGCCGTGCGGCCGCAGGGGCGGACCGCGGGCGGTATGGCCGGCGTACGGCTCGCTGCGAAGGCGAAGGCGGTCTTCTTCGGCGCCGTCGACACCGGGCGCGAGGCGCAGGTCGTCACCATCGCGGGCTCGTCGTCCGCGCTGCCGGGGACCGAGGTCGGTGCGGTGAAGGTGACGCCGTTCAGCGAGTACCCGGGCAAGGGCCGCGGGACCGGCGGTGTGCGATGCCAGCGGCTGCTGAAGGGCGAGGACGGGCTGCTGCTCGGGTACATCGGCGTGGCGCCGGTGAAGGCCAGCGCGAACAGCGGTGCACCGGTCGAACTGCCGCCCATCGACATGCGGCGCGACGGCTCCGGCGTGCCGGTGGCTCAGCCCATCGCTGCATGCGCTCCCGATCTGGCAGGCTGACCTCTGTGAAGAGAGTGCTCGCGCTGTGCGCGGTCGTGGTGCTTGCGGTGGCGGGCTGCAGTGACAAGAAGGAGTCCGGCGGCGGAGGCCAGACCGGAGGCGACGCGGTCGCGCTGCTGACGGACGTCAAGAAGACGATCGACGACGCCGCCAGCGTGCACATTGTGCTGACCGGGCGCGACCTGCCGGACAGCGGGCAGACGCTCGCCAGCGGTGACGGCGTCGCGACGCACGCGCCCGCGTTCAAGGGCAAGCTGACGGTGCGGTCGGGCGGTTCGCCGATCGACGCCGACGTGGTCGCGGTCGGGAGCAAGGTCTACGCCAAGGTGTCGTTCTCCCCCAGCTACATCGAGCTCACGCCGACGCAGCTGGCCGGGCTCGGCGCGCCCGACCCGGCGATCCTGCTCGATCCGGCGAAGGGCCTGACCGCGGTCCTGCCGACGCTCAAGGACGCCAAGGTGAAGGGCGAGACCCGCGAGGGCGCGAAGGTCCTCACCGAGGTCACCGGCTCCGTCGAAGGCAAGACCCTCCAGGGCATCTTCCCGAAGGCCCCGGCCGACCAGAGCTTCCCGAGCACCTTCAAGATCGACAAGAGCAGCAAGCAGCTGATCTCGGCGACCATCACCGGCCCGTTCTACGCCGGCGCCACCAGCAGCTACGACATCACCCTGGACAAATACGGCGAGAAGATCGAAATCACGAAGCCGTGACCCCGAGGACACGCCTCACGCTGGCGTCGATCGCGGTTGCGTTTGCAGCGGCTGACACGTACGTCGTCGTGCTCGCGTTGCCGGACATGATGGCCGGCGTCGGGCTGTCCGCGGACGAGTTGCAGCGGGCGGCGCCGATCATCTCCGGGTTCCTGCTCGGGTACATCGCCGTACTGCCGCTGATCGGGCGGATCGCGGATGTTGCCGGGCGTACGCCGGTGCTTGTCGGGGCGCTGTTGCTGTTCGCGGTCGGGTCGCTGATCACGGCCGGTGCGTACGACCTGCCCCTGGTGGTAACCGGTCGGTTTCTTCAAGGGGTCGGCGGTGGTGGGCTGGTTCCCGCGACGCTGGCGTTGGTCGCTGACCTGTGGCCGGCGGAGCGTCGTGGGTTGCCGTTGGGCGTGGTCGGGGCGGTGCAGGAGCTGGGCTCCGTCCTGGGTCCGCTGCTGGGTGCCGCCGTACTCGCGGTCGCTGACTGGCGGTACATCTTCTGGCTCAACCTGGTCGTCGCCGTCGTCCTCGCGCTGCTCCTCCGCGGTCGCTGGCGGCCCCGGATCTCCGGCGCAATCGGGCTGCTCGCCTGTATCGCGCTCGGCCTGACGCTCACAGCACCGGATCGACTCGCGTCCGGCGTGACCCTCGGTCTGCCCTTCGTGCCCTTCACCGGAACGTCCCGGCTGCTCACGCCGATCGGGGTCGTCACGCTCGTACTGGCGCTTGTCTGGCTCGGCCTCGTGCTGTTGCGGACTCGTGGCCACCTGGCTGCAGTTCTCTCGCGAGTCGACCTGGTCGGTGCGCTGCTCCTTGCGCTCGCGCTGGCTGGTGTCGTACTAGCTTTCGCGACGGCGGATCCCGAGCGCGAGCTGATGTCGCCGGCCGGGCCCTGGCTGCTCGTCGCGGCAGCCGTGTTCGCCGTCGCGTTCGCGCTGTGGCAGCGTCGTACGGCGGCCGCGATCGTGCCTCGTGGTCTGTTGGCCGGTCGCCCGGCGTGGGGTTCGTTGGTGGTCAGTTTTCTGATCGGATGCGCGCTGATCGCGGCGCTGGTCGACGTACCGGTGTTTGCTCGCACGACGCAGGGCGGTGGGCAGTTGGCGGCGGCGCTGGTGCTGCTGCGGTTCCTGATCGCGCTGCCGGTCGGTGCGGTCGTCGGCGGGTGGCTGACGCGGCGCCACGGGCTCGGGTTGATCACCGGCGCCGGGCTCGGGTTGTCCGGGGCGATGTTCGTGGTGATGGCGTTCTGGAGCCGTACGGCGCTGGATCACTGGCCGGCGACCGTCGTACTGCTCGTCTGCGGCTTCGGATTCGGGCTGGCGCTGTCACCGTTGAACACCGCGATGCTCGGCGCGACGCCCGCCGACAGCCACGGTCTGGTGAGCGCGCTCGTCGTGGTCGCGCGGATGGTCGGCATGCTCGTCGGCGTCTCGGCACTGACCGCGATCGGGCTCCGGCGGTACTACGCGATTGCCGACGGCATCAAATCGCCCAACGAGCTCTGCCCGACCTCCCCCGGCAACTGCCGCCCGTTCGTCGACGCGCTCCGCGACGCGGCCGTTTCACAAGTTCACGCGATCTTCGCCGGAGCCGCCGTGTGCGCGTTCCTGGCCGCGGTCCTGGGCGTCCTCCTGCTCGGGCGGCGTGGCGCACTGCACACATGATGATCATCATGAGGGACAGGCGTCTCAGGTCGCGTACCGTGAGGCTGTGACGCCTGGGACCCCTGCACCTGCCGCCGGCCTGTGCTCGACGTTCTGTCGGGTACTGCAGGAGCCGTTGCCCGGTACGGCGGTGGTCGCGACCGGATGGGTCGTTGTCGAGCAGCCCGGTCCGTGGGGCGCGAAGGCCCCGACGCAGAGTCACCTCGACCCGGGATTCGGTGGATCCTTCGACGACGAGTGCAAGAAGGTCGACGTACGGTTCGGCCTGATCCGCTCCCCCGGCCGGCACGCTGACTCGGTCGAGCGGGCCCACCAGGTGTTCGTCGCCTCCACGAGGCCGGGCAAGTCGTGGCTGCTCGGCGGCCGGGTCGCGGACCCGTCCGAACTCAACGACCTCGACCTCGGCGCGGTCGCCCGTGGTGATCGCGCGGCAGCTGTTGCGTCACTGCCCGTCCTGACGCCGCTCGACGAACCGATCGTGCTGGTCTGTACCAACGGGAAGCGCGACGAGTGTTGCGCCGTACTCGGTCGGCCGCTGGTGTCCGGGCTCGCCGAGCGCGTGCCGGGTCGGGTGTGGGAGGCCAATCACCTGGGCGGGCATCGATTCGCGCCGACCGCGACGTACCTGCCGGCCGGGACCATGCACGGGCATCTCACGGTCGACACAGCGGTTGAGGTGCTGGCCGCGGCCGACCGCGGCGAAACAGTACTGACCGGACTGCGTGGCCGGTCCACCTGGACCAAACGCGGTCAGGCGGCCGAGGTCGCCGTACGGTCACTGATCGGAGATCTCTCACTGGATTCGTTGGAAGTCGTCGGCGAAGGCGCCGACACTGTCACTGTCCAGCATGCCGACGGGCGGTCGTGGATCGTGCCGGTCACCAGCGCACCAGCCGACCCACCCCGTCCGGACTCCTGCGGAAAGGAACCGTTCGCCATGTCGATTCTGCAAGCCGGTACCCCAATGTCGGGCCCAGTGTCAGGTTCAGTGTCAGGTTCAGCGCGATGAGCGGCGGGTTCGACGACGTGCTCGCCGCCAACGCGGAGTATGCCGCCGACTTCCACTACGGCGGATTCGACGGGATCGCTCATGCCGGGATCGGCGTGGTCACCTGCATGGACTCGCGGATCCCGCCGCTGGAGATGCTCGGTCTCAAGCCGGGCGACGCGAAGGTCCTGCGTTCCGCCGGCGGGCGGGTCACCGAGATCACGATGACCGGCCTGATCCTCGGCGTCCAACTGCTCGGAGTCCGGCGGATCATGATCATCCCGCACACCCGCTGCGCGATGGCGGCGATGTCCGAGGACGAGCTCCGCGAGAAGGTCGAACTGGCCGCCGGGAAACCGGCCGGTTACCTGCCGATCTCGGTGATCCCCGACCAGCTCGAAGCCCTTCGCCGCGACGTCGCCGCGGTCCGCGAACACCCTCTGATCGGCGACGACATCCTCGTCGGCGGCTTCATGTACGACGTGGACAACGGCCGCCTCACCGAGATCGACTGAGCCCGCGCCTCAGCTGATCTCCGAGAGCAGCTCCGCGGCCGCTTTGCGCACCCTCGGATCCGGGTCCTCCTCGGCCATCCGGGCAAGCATCGCGAGTGACTCCACGCTCGACAGATAAAGCGTGGACCAGGCGGCGGCGTTCCGGACGTCGGGATCGGGGTCGTGGGAGGCGTTGCAGGATGGCCCCGAAGTACTCCGGGGCGTCGTCGGAACCCAGCGCCAGTGCAATCCGGAGGACCGCCCGGACCTTCTCACGCCCGCTGAGCTGGGCGGCATCGGTGAGCAGTTCGTCCCGCTGGTACGGGCGGAGATCGAACATCAGGGTCACCCGGCGGGCGATCTCCGCGACCTCCGACCCGTCAGTGCCGAAGAACTCGATGGCGGCGGTCTGGGTGGTGCGGTCCTCCAGATACATCATCCAGAGCTCGGGCGTGATGCCCCAGAGGAGATAGCAGCGGTAGCTCTCGTCCGCCTCGCCGGCGTTGCTCTCCACCAGCGGCCAGTGTCCGCCGGTCGCGATCAGCTCGGCGCGGGCGCGCAGCGTGCCGTCCGTCGGTTCACGGTGGATCAGTCCGGCGATGGTCACCGGGCCGGTGTCGGTGTCACGCAGGATCATCCGGTGGTGCTGGTAGAGGTCTGCCACGAACGAGCCTTTCGGAGCGGGAGACGAGCAGCTCCAGAACCTATCGTCAGGTGACGGTCACTTTGGTTCCCTCGGATCCCGCCCCGAAATCTGATAGACACCCCTTATGAGACTCCGCCCCAGCTCATTCCACCGCTCCCTGGTCGCCGGCGCCCTGGCGTTGACCGCCGTACTCTCCGGAGCGCCGATCGCCCAGGCGCTCCCGGCCACCGCGCCGGCGTACCGCGGCGGCCCGGTCACCGGCTGCCTGGACCCGTCGATCGTCGGCACGGTCGAGGAGCAGCGACTCAGCCGGGGCGTCAACGGCGGCCCGTCGGTGCCCGCGGAGATCCTGCGCCGCTCAGGCTTCGACCGTCAGGTCGACCTGTTCACACAACTCCTGTGCCGGGTTCCGAGCCGTCAAGCCGCAGCAGCCCTCGTCCGCACCCAAGGCGAGGCCCTCTGGCGTACGGCGACCCAACGCGCCCAGCGCACCCCACAAGGCACCGACGCCCTACCAGCGACAGACGACCGCGGCCTGTACTGGGCGCGTATCTCGATGGCCCTCGCCCTGCGCCAATGGCAACCAGCCTTCGGCCTCGGTACGACGGAACGCGCCAACCTGATCCGCTCGTTCGAGTACGCCTCTCGCGGCATCACCAGCACCCGCTTCACGCCAGGCGTCCGCAAGATCCTCGTCACCGGCTTCGACCCGTTCACGCTCGACGCGGACATCCGGATCGGCAATCCGTCCGGCGCCAACGCGTTGACGCTCGACGGCCAACGCTGGCGGGTGAACGGAACGACGTACGAGATCCAGACGGTGATGTTCCCGGTCCGGTACACCGACTTCGACGAGAGCATGGTCGAGAACGCGCTCGCACCGCACTACCGCCCCGGTCCGCAGCACGCCGATCTGGTGATGACAGCGAGCCAAGGCCGGGTGGGCATCTTCGATCTCGAGGTCTTCAACGGACGTCGGCGTTCGGTCAGCTCGATCGGTGACAACAACAACCTCTGGGGCGGCGGCACGATCAGCGCCCCAGTGGTGTCCCCCAGCATGCCTGCCGGGCCGGAGTGGCTGACCTCCAGCCTGCCGCTCGCGCGGATGGCGCAGACCGAAGTCCCGCCGTTCCGGACCCGCGTCAACACCTCCGTGCTGGAGATCCCCGCCGGTGAGACCACGCCGGTGCGCCGGCTGGACGGTCCCACGGCTGGTTCGATCGCCTCCGAGGGGACCGGCGGCGGCTACCTCTCCAATGAAGTTGCCTACCGCAACACTTTGCAACGCGACCTGCTCGACCCGTCGATGCCGGCCGGCCATCTGCACGTCCCGGTGCTGTCGTTCGACCTTGCGAACAAGACCGCGATCACCGACCCGACCTACGAGGCCAACCGCGACGCGATCGTCAACGGAGCCCACGTAATCCTGCGCTCCGCCCTCTCATGATCAGAATAGTGGTCATGTGATCACTATTCTGATCACAGCTTGAGGAGGTCGGCAGTTCGGACCGGCAGCCCGGTCTCGAAGGAACGGTTCGCGGCCAGCCCGGTCACCAGCGCCAGCGCCGCCTGTCGCGCGTCGGCAATGTCTGCACCGTCAGTCGAGTCGTCGTCGAGAAGCGCCGCCAGAACTCGCGCGTCGGCGCCTCCGTGGCCCGCATGATCATGGTCGACCGTGTGATCGACGGGCGGCTTCCACAACGGCCGCAAGGTGATGCTGGTTCGGCCCGCGGTCGGCGCGGCCACGTCGCCGTGGACCCATCCCTTGACCGACTCGACCCGGTGATGAGGCATGGTAAATGTCGACTCTTCGACATGCAGTTCGAGCCGGCCGGCGGATCCGTTGAACATCACGCGGTAGCCCTCGGCCGGCGAGTACGCGGTCAGGTGGTACGTCATCGTCGCCCTGCTGTCGTACGAGACGAGGAGCGCCATGTCGTCCTCGATCGACACACCTGGGTCGAAGACGTTGCGATCCCGGTAGTAGCCGTCCTCCGCCTCGGCCTCCAGGTACAGCTCGCGCAGCGTCGTGTTGCGGGCCAGGTGCAGCGCGAACGGATCGTCCACAGCCTCCGCGCAACCGTTGACCCGCGAGTAGTCCCGCGCGTACCCGTGCCGTTGCCCAGGCCCGTAGAAGGCCAACTGCCCTTGCCCGTAGACGATCCGTGGTTCGGCGCCCAGCCACCAGTTCACCAGATCGAAGTGGTGGCTGGCCTTGTGGACCATCAGGCCACCGGAGTTCGCCTTGTCCCGGTGCCACCGCCGGAAGTAGTCGGCGCCGTGGGACACGTCGAGCAGCCACTCGAAGTGCACCGAGTGGATGTCACCGATCGCACCCTCGGCCAAGAGCTCCCGCACCCGGCGGTGGACCGGATTGAACCGGTAGTTGTAGGCCACCGACAGCGAGCCGCCGGTTTCGTCGACGACGTCGAGGATGCGCTGTGCCTTCACGGCGTCCGTGGTCATCGGCTTCTCGCTGATCACCCGTACGCCGGCCCGCAGCGCGGCCTCGATGTACTGGTTGTGGGTCGCGTCGACGCTCGTCACCACCAGCAACTCGATCCGCTCGACCTTGAGCATCTCCTCGAACCGCGCCGGCGGCCACTGATGCGCGGTATGCCGGCCGGCCGCGAGCAGCATCCGGTTGTGGAACGCCATCCGCACCGAGTTCGGGTCGCACAATGCGACGACCTCGTAGCCGTCCCGCTTCGCCAGGCCCTCGGTGAACAACTGGGCGCGGTTGCCGGTGCCGACGATCGCGGTTCGCACTGGTTCGGTCATTCAGACCCCCTATTGCTTGACGGCGCCGGCCAGGCCGTTGACGAAGAAACGCTGCAGGAGGACGAAGAGCAGGATGATCGGCGCGAGCGTGATCACGGTTCCCGCGCAGAGCAGCGTCCACTCGGTCGAGTTCTCGCCGATGAACGCGTACATGCCGATCGCCAACGTGCGCAGCTCGGGCCGGCCGAGCGTGAACACCAGCGGGATGAAGAAGCTGTTCCAGGCGGTGATCGCGGTGAACAGGCCGACTGTGGCCAGCATCGGGCCGGACAACGGCAGCATGATCCGCGCGAACGTCTGGTGGAAGTTCGCGCCGTCCACCTGGGCAGCGTCCTCGAGCTCGCGGTCGACCGCCATGAAGTAGCCCATGAACAGGAACGTTCCGAAGACCACTCCCCCGGACGCCTGGACGATGATCACCGACCACAGACTGTTCAGCAGATGCAGCCGCTGCATCAGGTCGAATACCGGGATGATCGTGTACCCGTGCGGCAGGAACAGCGTCGCGGACACCAGCCCGAGACAGAACCCACGCCCAGGGAACCGTGTACGGGCAAGTACGTATCCCGCGCAGGAAGTGACTACTAAAGTGATCACCACCGTGCCCAAGGTGATCAGAATTGTGTTCATGAAGTACCGGCTGAACGAGGCCTCCTGCCAGGCATTCAGGTAGTTCGCCCAGAGGAAGTGCGACGGCATCGGATTCAGCCCGTCGGTGAAGAAGTCGTCGTCGCTCTTCAGCGAACTCCCGAGCGCCCAGAACAACGGATAGAGCCACGCGAGTCCACTGACCAGCAGCGCGACATGCGTCATCGCGGTCACTGCCCGTCGGCGCGTCATGCGATGCCTCCCGTCCCGCGGCGCTTGGCGAGCGAGCGCAGTACGACGACCTGCACGACCGAGAACGCGATGAGCAGTACGCCGTACACGAACGACGCGGCTGAGGCGAGGCCGATGTCCGGTTGTACTGCGTTCGCGTTACTGCCACCGAACGCCAGGTGGTAGATGTACGTGTTCACGACCTCCGTGGCGAAGAACGGTCCGCCGCTCGTCAGCACCTGCACTAGGTCGAAGATCTGGAACGTCCCGATCACCGCGAGGATCACGATCACCACGCCCACCGCACGCAGCATCGGGATCGTGATGTACCGGAACATCGCGAACCGGCCCGCACCGTCCAGCCGGGCAGCCTCGTACAGCTCCTCCGGGATGGTCTGCAGGCCCGCGAGGAAGTACACGAGGTTGTAGCCGAACGTGTGCCAGATCCCGACCAGGATGATGATCCCGAGCGCGAAGTGCGGATCCCCCAGCCAGTCGATGTGCCGGTCGATCAGGTGCAGCTTCATCAGCAGGTTGTTGATCGAGTCGCCGAAGTTCGACACCAGCAGCTGGATCACGACCCCGATCACCGCGGCGGATGTCACGACCGGCAGGAAGAACAACGTGCGATAGAACGACGCGAACCGCAACTTCTTGTTGTTCAGTACGAGCGCCAGCGCCAACGCCAGGACGAGCTGGATCGGTACGACGAACGCGGCGTACACGAAGGTGTGTCCGAGGGACCGCCAGAAGATGTTGTCGTGGACGATCTGGCGGAAGTTCTCCAGCCCCACGAAGTCGGACGGATCGCCGATCCCGTCCCACTTGTAGAAGGTGTAGCCGAGCGAGGCGACGATCGGGTACACCACGAAGACCAGCAGCAGCATCATCATCGGCGCCAGGTACACGTACGACCACAGGTAGGTCCGGCGGCGCGCACGACGCCGCCCGGCCGAGCGCGGCGGCTCGGCGCGGGCGACGTCCTCGCGGACCGTGGCGGTCATCACCATCAGGCGCCCGGCTTGGTGGTGTAGGGCTTGGTCAGATCCCAGTCCGCGAACGTGAAGTCCTTCGCGCTGACTCCGGGGCCTTCGTTGATGGCGTCGCCCAAAGCTTGGTTCATCTTGTCGGTCAGCTCGTTCAGCGCGGCCTGCGGATCCTTCAGCTGTCCGGTGTAGACGCCGGCGAGTACGTCGTTGATGTCCGGCTTCACCCCGGGCAGCTGAACGGCCGACACCTTCGGGTTCCGGATCGTCGGCTGCGGCCCAACTACGGCAGCGCCTGACATCGCGACGTATTGCGCGAACGGTGCGAAGGTCACGCTCTTCGGGTCGTTGTTCTTCGCGTACACCGAGAGGCCTTGCCCCTGCTCGACCCACCGCTTCCCCGCGTCGGCGCTGTACAGCCAGTCGAACCACGCCCACGCCTCGTCGGCGTGCGGCGTCTTCGCGTTGACGGCGACGAACTTGCCGCCGGGCGGGCCGTAGAACAGTGCCTTCGGGTCACCGGCCGTCGGTGTCGGCAGCGTGACCAGGCTGTAGTCGGTGAACTTGTGCTTGGTCCACTCCGGCTGGTTCCACACCCCGCCGACGGTCATCCCGAACCGGCCGCGTTCGAAAAAGGCGCGGGCCTGCTCGTCGGAGATGCTCATCGAGTTCGGGTAGAACCAGTTCTTGTTCTTCCACTCGAGCAGCAGGTTGATGACGTCGAGGTAGTTCCGGTCGCTGCCGAACGTCCACTTGCCGACCCGGTAGTCCATCCCGTCGATGCCGCCGACGGCCGCACCACCCGGCGTACCGGCGCCGCGGACGAACAGATCCAGCCACCAGGCCAGGGTCGTGTTCGTCGAGTTGCCGAACCCGAACGGTGCGACCTTGCCACCGCTCTTCGACGCGATCGCCTCCGCGGCGCTGGTGACGTCGTCCCAGGTCTTCGGGAGCTTCACGCTGCCGTCCGCGTTCGTCAGCCCCGCGTCCTTGAACACACCATGGTGGACGTACAGCTGCAGCGACGGAGCCGGCGCGGCGAACGGCGCCGTGTAGACCTTCCCGCTGAAGACGTCGACGCCTTCGACGAAACTGTTCTCCGGGAACCGTCCCTGCCAGGTGTCGGTCGCCCACTTGTCCAGCGGCATCAGCCAACTCTGAGAGATCTGCTGGCTCAGCTGCGGGCTCTTCGGCACCATCAGGATGTCCGGCGCGTTGTTGCTCCGGTACGCCAGCGACACCAGGTCGGCGTACTTGTCGCTGACCTGCGTGGTCTTCTTGACCGCGATCCCGGGATGGGCCTCCTGGAACAGCTTGATCTCGTTGTCGACCCAGCCGGCCTGGCTGGCGTACCAGTCCCAGTACGTGATGGTCGTCGCGGCCTTCGACCCCTGGGCGTCGCCGTCCGACGAGCAGCCGGCCAGTGCCCCGGCGCCGGCCAGTCCGGCCGCCCCGCGGAGCAGTGTCCGTCGTGAGATGCGTGATGACATGAGTGGTTCCTCCAGTGACTTAGCTGCAGGCCGGCGTGGTCGACGACGCGGTCTGGGTCAGTGCGCCGAGCCGCCAGGTGAGTGGGCTGCCGTCCCAGGTGACCGCCACGCGGCGCGGTCGCTGGAAGGGCAGGAACGAGACGGTCTGGCCGCGATCGGACGGTCCGGGGCTGAACGCGTTGTCCGCGCCGACCGGGACCGGGATGTAGTAGTTGTTCGCGTTGTTGTAGCCGAAGTACGCCGTGTACGTGTTGTCGCCGGTGTTGTGGACGACGCAGGCCGCGGTCGGCTGCACGGGGTTGAACGCGGTCTCCGCAGGGCCGGTGCCCGGATCGGTGACGGTCTTGGCCATCGGAGCGAAGGACGCGTCGTCCACCAGCAGGTCGCCGGCACCGGTCGTCGTACTGATCCACCACTCGGCCTTGGTCAGCGTGCCGGTCCAGGTGACCTGTGCGTTGGCGGCCGACAGTTGGGTCCACCCGGTGCTCGTGACTGCAGCTGTGCCGAGGCGGATCGTGGTCGATCCAGTTGAGGTAGTGAGCTTCAGACTCACCATCGCGGTGTCCGAGCCACTGGCCAGGCGCACCCAGGCGGACGAGTCGTACAGACCGCCGTTCACCACCGACACACCCTGCGCCGGACCGGCCCAGGCGGCCGCTCTACCGGTCACCGACAGATCACCGCTGCCGCCGTGCGGAGTCGTCGACGCGTTCTTCAACGTGCAGGTCCCCAGGCAGTACCAGCCTGTGGTGTTCGACTGGTTCTCCAACGACCCGTTCAAAAGCACCGAAGGCGTCGGCAGGTACGGCGCTGTCGTCGGCGGACCCTGGGCCGGCGGCGGTGTGCCGGCTGTCGGTGTGATGGCGAGGTCGTCAAGGGTGCACTCGGTCGAGGTGGCACCGGGGTTCGACCAGGCGAACGCCTGCACCCACTTCGTCCCTGTCGGTGGCGTGAAGGCGGCCAGCTTCTGTGTGTATGCGCGCTCGTCGGCATAGGACAGGACGTACTGGAAGGTCGGCGTACCTGCGGTCGCTCCCCCACGTACGCCGACGTAGCACTGGGTGCCGCCGCCGCTCAGACGGCCCCATCCCGAGAGCAGGTAGCTCGTGCCCGGGGCGATGCCAGTCAGGTTCTGCGTGACGCCGGAGCCCGGGCTCAGCGACAGTGCGGTGTGGCCGCTGTGCGCGTTCGCCGCGGTTGCGGGACCGGTGCCGAGTGGCGTCCAGCCGCGGGTGCCGCTCTCGAAGTCGCCGTCGCCGATCGGGTTCGGCTGATCGGTGCGGACGGTGGTGGCGATACCGTCGGCGATCACCTTGACCGACGCGCCTGCCGTCGTTGGCATCGCGACCTTGACCTGCTTGGACACGCCGTTCACGGTGACTGTCACCAGGTAGTCACCGAGGAAACCGCGTGTTCCGTACGTTCCGGCCGCACTGGTCTGACCGCTCGCGCTGGTGTGCCACTGGCGAGTGATCAGGTCCTCCCACACAAGTGCGTTCGGCTTGGGTGACCAGTCGTCGTTGTAGAGCGCCACGCGCGGGTTGTAGATGTTCTTCGTCCAGAGGCCGAAGTTGCTGATCTGGTTGACGTTCGGGTTCGAGAACATCGCGGTCATGAAGTCGCGGGTGTAGTCCGCCTGCAACTGCAGGTCGTCGGTGTCCACGTCGAACTCCGTGATCGCGACCTTCACCCCGAGCCCGGCGAACTGGTCCACGATCGACAGCAGATCGTCGGGCGAGGTCAGCTGCACCCCGTTGAAGTGGCTCTCGAAGCCGACCAGGTCGATCGGCGCACCGGTGGTCTTGAGCGACTGCACGATGTTGTACACATGGTCGCGGTGGCGCGTCTCCCAGCCGTTGTTCTCGACCAGGCCGTAGTCGTTGAGCGCGAGCTTCGCGTTCGGGTCCGCCTGGTGCGCGAGCCGGAACCAGGACGCGATCTCGTCCGGCCCGAGGATGTCCTGCAGGTTGTGCTCCGAGTACGGCTCGTTCACCACGTCCCACTCGTCGACGATCCCGGCCAGTGCGCCGGCCTCGTCCAGGACGTGATTGTTGACACGGGTCCGCAACGCGGCCGGGTCGTTCTGCAGCGTGCTCAGGTCGGGCGGCAGATATCCCCACGACGGCCAGACCAGGTTGTGACCGCGGATCCGCAGCCCGCGCTCACGCATCCACTGCATCGCCGGCAGCGTGATCGTGTCGCGTTCGGTCGGGTTCTCCCAGTGGTTCCACTTCAGGTTGTTGCCCAGGGCCCCTTGGTTGAAGATCGTCGAGGCCTTGCTCTGGTACTGCGCGAGGTCGGCCGCACTGATCCCGCTGGACGGATCGCCGATCAGCCGCGCGCCGTCCGACGCGGCGCCGAACTTGAACGCGCTGGTCTGCTGTACGGCGGAAACGGTCGCACCGCTGACCGGGTTGCCGGCCGGGTCGACGACCGAGACCGCGAGATTCCCCTTGCGGTACTGGTCGATCCGCGCGTTGGCCGCCGTACGCCAGGCCGCGTTCGCGTCCCGGCCGTCGTACGTCACCTGCGGGTAGCCGGACGGCGTACCAGGGCCCCAGTTCTGCACAGAGACGCCGGCGATCTGGAAGGTCTGGGCGCCGTACCCGAGCCAGAGGTTCAGATGCGCCGCCGTCGTGGTTCCGGCCGTGTACGTCGTGGTCGCGCGGAACGGGAACTGGAACTTCTGCCACTCGGTGCCGTACCGCAGCGCGGCGTTGAGCGACTTCTTGTACGGCGAACCGTCGGTCTCGAACACCACGTGCGCGTTGCCGGCCGAGGGCGAGATCGACCGCGCCCAGAGCGTGGCGACGAGCGCATCGCCTTCGGTCACGGTCGCGGCAGCCGGTACGCCGAGCGTGATCTCGTACTCGCCGTCGAGACCGGGACTCTGCGGACCGTTCGGGACGGCGATCTGGAGCGCCTTGGTGAAGTTGGGATTGCCGGTGATCGGGACCTGTTGGGTCGCGTCGGCGGGGAGGCTCTTGAACTCGGTGAAGTTGGCGACGGCATCGGGCGGGAGGACTTCGACGGGGGCGGCGTCGGCGCGCGCGGCGGGCGCGACCACTGCGACGGCCGCGACCAGAGCAAGACTCACCCCGGTGGCCAGTTTTCTGATCACTGGACGTTCCTTCCAGAGGGCGCACAGCAGCGCGGACCCGCCGGCGGTACGCCGGGGTCCTGAACGGGGACTGCTGCGATCGGGCGGTCGGGCGGGACCTCGATCCGGTACGGATCAGGCCTTGGAGGTCGTCTGCGAGCGTCCGCGCGGGGATCGGGTCACGGGCACCGGCCCGCAACTCGCCCGGACGATCAAGCTGGTCGGCATCACGAGCCGAGGGTGCTCGGCGGCCGGTTCTTCTGCGGGAGGTTCGTCAGTGGGACCGATCGCGTCGAGCAGCATCTCGGCGGCGCGCTTGCCCATGTCAACGAACGGTTGCTGGATGGTGGTCAGCGGCGGCCGGATCTGGGCCGCCGACTCGATGTCGTCGAAACCGATCACCGAGACGTCCTCCGGGACCCGCAGTCCGGCCTCGGCCGCGGCGGTCATCACGGCGTACGCCGTCACGTCCGAGTGCGCGAACACGGCGGTCGGACGCTGGTCCGGGGGCAGCGCGAACAGCTCCCGCGAACGCGCGCGGATCTGCTCGGGCAGGAAGTCACCGGGCTTGGTGAGCTCGGGATCGGGCTGGATGCCGGCCGACCGGAGCGCGTCCAGGTACCCGCGGTAGCGGTCCTGGCAGCACCGGTAGACCATCCGTCCCTGGACACAGGCGATGCGCTCGTGTCCCAACTGGAGCAGGTGGTCCATCGCCGTCAGAGCGCCGTCGTAGTTGTCGGCGGTCACCGACGGCAGCGCGACATCGGCGTCGACGGTGTTCACGAGAACGACCGGCAGGCCGTCGGAATGCAGTTGGACGAGCGGTTCCAGCGGCTGCTCGTGGCTGACCACGAGCAGGCCGGACACCATGCTCGACGTGAGGATGCGGTCGATCAGCGAACCGTAGTCACGGTCGTTGGTCGCGGTGTACAGGATGATGTCGAACCCGCTGCGCTCGGTCACCGCGGCCACCCCGATGTTGATCGAGGCAACCATGTGCCAGGACAGGCCCGGCACGACCATCCCGATCAGCCGCGTACTCCCCTTGGCCAGCGCGGTCGCCGCGAAGCTCGGGACGTACCGGTTGCGGCGCATCACCGCGAGAACGTGCCGCCGCGTCGCCGGGTCGACCTTCGGGCTGTTGTTCAGCACCAGGGAGACCGTCGACTTCGAGACACCGGACAGCGCGGCGATGTCACGAATCGTCAGCTTCGCCATCCGGCCCACCTCCCCTGCTGGATCCGTTGGACTGGTCCAACGGCTTGTGCACCGGAACGTAACAGCGGCCCGTAACCCCGTCAACACCTCGCCCGAAAACGGTTTCCCACCAGGGCATTGCGCCGTACACCATCCTCATGCCACGATCGCCACACCGTGTTGGACCGGTCCTACGCAGGCCGGGATCACCTGCCCAGACCGGTCCACCACGCCCGCCCCAGCGCACTCGGTTGGATGCCTCGCGCTGCCCGCGATCAGGAAGGCCGCCCATGCCGTCGTACTCGCTCGACGACTTCAGCTTCGACCTGCGCCGCGCCGTGCCGCCCGCCGAGCTCTGGGTGCGTAGCGCCACCGCGACCGTCACCCAACTCGCGAACACCGTGTGCGGCGTCGGCGGCTGGTTCGCTCCCCCACTGGCCGCGCCCGACAGCCGGCTGACGATCTCGTTCGAGGTCGACGGCCGACGCATCGTCGACGCCGCGCGACCCGGCGCAGGCGATCGCGGGCTGCTCCCGGCCGGCGGCACCTGGCGCCCAGATCGCCTGGTCCGCCACGGCACGTACCACCAGTACGCCGACGGTCGACTGACCTCGCTCGCCGTCGAGTCCACGATCGTTCCGGGCGCGATCGGCTACGAGCTCACGCTGACAATCACCAACCGCTCCACCAACACCCACCAGGTGTCGATCCAGCCCGACCTCGCCCCGACCAAGACCCACCGGGTGCCGCTCTCCGACTGGGGCTGGGTCCCACCCGCCCCCGGCGCGGACGACGAAATCCCCTTCCACCACAGCAATCTGACCGCGACCCTCCCACCTCACGGCGAGGTCCGCTTCACCTTCACCATCGGATCGCCGTCCCACTCGACCCGTTCCAACTATCCGCTGGAACGCCTCCCGGTACTCACCTCCGACATCCCGGGGCTCGAGCAGTACTACCGTCGCTCGCTGGCCAGCGGTCTGGTCTGCTGGTGGGATCACCCGGACTTCGTCACCCAGCCGTTCATCGCAACCTCCGGCCTCGACGGTGGCGCCCTCTGTGCCTACGCCTGGGACACCGGCGGCTACGCACCCAACCTCCTCAGCCTGATGCTCGGCGACAGTGTCGTCGACATCATCGAGTCGTTCCTCGACGCCGACCTCACCGACCGGTACGCGATCGCCCCCAACGGCACCGGCCTCGGCGTGGCCTACGCATACAGCGGCTGGTCACTCGTCTCCCTCGCTCGCGCCGCGGCCGCGGAACGTCCCCTCGATCCCACGCTGGTGTCCCGGCTGTACGACGTACTGATCGCACTCGACAAGCGGTTCCAGCCCGACGATCAGACCGGCGTACTGCGGGACTACGGCGACCAGAGCAACCTCCTCGAGATGCGAAGTACCGGATGGGAGCACGTCGTCGCGAGCCCCAACGCCGAACGTGCGTGGGCCCTCGACACCCTCGCCGACCTGTCCGACCTCACCGGCGCCGCACTGCCGACCGACGAACTCCGGGAATCCGCACAACAGATCCGCACCGAGGTGATCCGCCAGTTGTGGGACGCCGATGCCGGCTGGTTCCGCAGCCGCTACCCGGACGGCCACACCGAGTTCGCGTACTCGATCCAGGCGTACGACGTACTCCGCGCCGGCGCCTGTCCACCCGACGTCGGCGCCGCGCTGATCAGTCACTTGCGTCCGGGCGCGTTCCTCGGCGAGTACGGCGTCAGCAGCGTCAGCGCCGAGGATTCACTGCACTACGAGACAGCGGACATCGACTGGTCCGGGGCCGGGGCCTACACCGGCGAGGCCCCGCAACTCGCGCTTACCCTCTGGGAGCACGGCGAACCTGACCGTGCCTGGGACGTACTACGCCGTCTGTTCTGGATGGGCGAGCACTATCCCTACTTCCCCCAGGACCACTACTCCGACAAACCCGGCGCTCCCGCGACCGGCCGCCGCATCAACATCATCGCCGGCCTCACCGGAGCCGAGTCTCTCCTCACCGGGCTCCTAGGCATCCACCCGCACCCCGACGGGTCGTTGACCATCAGGCCCAATTCAGTTGCTGCGGGCAACGTCAGGCTCACCAACCTGAGCTACCGCGGCCACGCGATCGAGGTGGCCATCGAGTCCCGTCGTACGACGATCACTGTCGACGGGTGCGAGGTCGCACCGGGCCAGGTCATCCCGCCAAGATGACCGGGAACGCCTTCACTACTGAATCGAACTGATGATCCGCGGCCGGTGCGTCTGGCACTTGCCGGCTGCCGATCTGGATCGTGTGGAGGCCTGCTGCGATGCCGCCGGCGATGTCGTGGGAGGGGTGGTCGCCTACCATCCAGCCGTCGTCGAGGGTTGTGCCGGTTTGGGTGGCGGCTAGTTCGAAGATGCGTCGGTCGGGTTTGCGGACGCCGGCGGTCTCGGAGACGCAGGCGTAGTCGATGGCGTCGGCGATCTGGGTGTACTCGAGTTTCAGGTTCTGCTGCACGGTGCCGCCGTTCGTCACCACCGCGATCCGCCAGCCGGCCGCGCGCAGGTCGGCCAGTCCGTCGAGCACGGGCTGCTCCACCCAGGCGAACAACGGATGTTCCTCGTCGTACGCCGCCACCAACTCGTCCACCGAAGCCGTCAGCCCGAACCGCGCCCGCGCCAGTTCAAACAGCTCCACCCGCGGCCTGAACCCACCGTCATCATGACGCAACCAACCACTCAACAGCGGACTCCCCCAGCCCATTCAGCTCGACCCACCACCGAGCCCACTTCAGAAACGCCCCATCCCGATCAATAAGCGTGTTATCCAAATCAAAACAAACCAACCGAGGCATCCGCTCCACACCCCCACCCTCACACACCCCGGAAGCCCCAGCAGCCGCCCACCGCCCACACCCGCTCTTCGGAACATTTCCGCCAGCACGTGCAAAGTTCTTTCCGGAAAGCCGCGCGCCGGCCCACACCCGGCACCCCCTCAGCCCGAGGCCACGAACCCCCACGCCATCACAACCGGTGACTGTTGGCGTGCGCGAGCGTGCATCCGCTGACAACTGGGCAATCGTGATGGCCTGGACGTCCACGCACGCAGCGCGCAGTCACCCGAGCACCTTCCCCAGCCCACGGCCGGCACCACCTCACACGCAGACCGCGGACGTCCAGGCCATCACAACTGGTTGCGGTTGGCGGGCGCGAGCGTGCAGCTTCGGGTGGCTGGCAGTTGTGATGGGCTGGGCGTCCGTTGTGCGTCGGCGCGGGGCGGTGTCGGTTAGACGTCGATGCGGTTTTCGTCTAGGTCGTAGGCGCCTTGGACTATGAACTCCTTGCGGGGGGCTACGTCGTTGCCCATCAGGAGGTCGAAGACCTGGGCGGCGGCTTCGGCGTCGTCGACGGTGATGCGGCGCAGGGTGCGGTGCCGGGGGTCCATGGTGGTTTCGGCCAGCTGGTCGGCGTCCATTTCACCGAGGCCCTTGTAACGCTGCGGCGGCTCTTTCCAGCGGACGCCCTTCTTCATCAGTTCGGCCGTCTTCCGCTGGTACTCCGAGTCGCTGTACGTGTACAGGTACTTGTCCTGCCCCTTCTTCGGGTTCGTCAGCTCGAACCGGTGCAGCGGCGGTACGGCGGTGTAGACCCGCCCCGCCTCCACCAGCGGCCGCATGTACCGGAAGAACAGCGTCGCGAGCAGCGTCCGGATGTGGGCGCCGTCGGAGTCGGCGTCCGCCATGAAGATGATCTTGCCGTACCGCGCCTGCTCGAGGTCGAACGTCCGCCCCGAGCCCGCCCCGACCACCTGGATGATCGACGCGCATTCGACGTTCTTCAGGACATCCCCGACCGACGCCTTCTGCACGTTGAGGATCTTGCCCCGGATCGGCAGCAGCGCCTGGAACTCCGAGCTCCGCGCCAGCTTCGCCGTACCGAGCGCCGAATCACCCTCGACGATGAACAGTTCGGACCGGTCGACGTCGTTGCTCCGGCAGTCCGCAAGCTTCGCCGGCAGCGCCGACGACTCCAGCGCGGTCTTCCGCCGCTGCAGCTCCCGGTGCTGACGCGCGGCGACCCGGGTCCGGGACGCGGCGACGATCTTCTCCAGTACGGCGCGCGCCTGCGCCTTGTACTCACGTTTCGTCGACGTCAGGAACGACTCGAGCTCGGTCTGCACGACCTTCGCCACGATCCGCGACGCCGCCGGCGTACCGAGCACTTCCTTCGTCTGCCCGTCGAACTGCGGCTCGGCCAGCCGCACCGTCACGACCGCGGTCAGACCCTCGAGTACGTCGTCCTTGATGATCTCCTCGCCGCTCTTCAGCAGCCGGGTGCCGTCAAGTGCGTTCGTGAAACTCTTCGACAGCGCCCGCTCGAATCCGGCGACGTGGGTGCCACCCTTCGGGGTCGCGACGATGTTCACGAACGACCGCAGCTCGGTCTCGTACCCGTCGCCCCAGCGGACCGCGATGTCGACGTCCAAGTCCCGCTCGACGTCGGACGGCGTCATGTGGCCGGCGTCGTCGAGCATCGGCACGGTCTCGGTGAAGTGACCGGTCCCGGCCAGCCGGACGACCTCGGTCACCTTCTGGTCGGTCGCCAGGAACTCGCAGAACTCGCTGATGCCGCCGTCGTGCTTGAAGGTCTCCTCGGTCGCCTCGTCGCTGCGCTCGTCGCGGATCACCAGCTCGAGTCCCGGCACCAGGAACGACGTCTGCCGCGCCCGGGTGACCAGCTCGTCGTAGTTGAAGGTGGCGTCCTTGGTGAAGATCTGCCGGTCCGCCCAGTACCGGATCCGGGTGCCGGTGACACCCTTCTTCGCCCGGCCGGCCTTCCGCAGCCCCTTCGCCGGGGTGAAGCTCGCCCCGGCCCCCTCGCCGTCGAACTCACCGGCGACACCGCGCCGGAACGACGTCGTCCAGATCACGCCGCCACGGTCGACCTCGACGTCCAGCCGCGCGGACAGCGCGTTCACCACCGACGCGCCGACACCGTGCAGACCGCCGGACGCGTTGTACGACCCGCCGCCGAACTTGCCGCCGGCGTGCAGCTTGGTGAACACGACCTCGACACCGCTGAGCTTGGTCTTCGGCTCGATGTCGACCGGGATGCCTCGCGCGCGGTCGACGACCTCGACCGAGCCGTCCTTGTGGAGCACGACGTCGATCCGCTCGCCGTGCCCGGCAAGCGCCTCGTCGACGGCGTTGTCGATGATCTCCCACAGGCAGTGCATCAGGCCGCGGCTGTCGGTGGAGCCGATGTACATGCCGGGACGCTTCCGGACGGCCTCGAGACCCTCGAGGACGAGCAGATGGCGGGCGTTGTACGCCGGGTCGATCTCGGTACTGCGAGGCGTCGGGGCGGCCACAGGGCTCCTTCACTGGATTGCCACACTTACACACCGCAGCTTATGCGGCCGGACCCCCAAAACGCGGCAAGCGGGGCCTGAGACGACCCGCTGGTGGGTACAAGACATGAGTGTCGCGGCAGGTATCGATCCGGACTCGATTAAGAGTGGCGTACGACACTCCGAATCCGAGCAGACGGTGATCGATTCATGGCGCACAGTGAGAGAAGAAGCACCCAGCCTCCGTGTCTCACCACAAAGTCGCCCGCCAGCGAAACGATTCCGCGTCAGCAAGCGTCATACGAAGACAGGTGGTTCGTCTCACATACGGACATGTTGTCCGCACCGGGAAGCGATCCACGTGTCAGGATGTTGCAATCTGGTGAGTACGGAACTAGATGAGATGAGGCCTCAATGACTACAGCACTCGCCCCGAGTTCGGCGCTGTCGGCCGCGGATCGTTGTGACCGCTGCGGTGCGCAGGCCTACGTCCGAGTCACCCTGACCAGCGGTGGGGAGCTACTTTTCTGCGCCCACCACGGCCGCGAGCACTCGGAGAAGCTGCGCGACATCGCGATCACCATCCACGACGAGACCGGTCGGCTCGAAGCCACCCCCACCACGGTCGCCGTAGACGACGAGCGGTGACCCAGACGCTGTTCTAAACGCGCCAGCGCCGGCGCCAAAGTCATCACAGGCTTCGATGGCGGTTCACCCGAGGGGTGAACCGCCATCCCTCATTTACCCCACTTGGCTTACACGACAGGTACACCGGGACCGGGTCCGTGCCGCCGCAGTTCCTGCCACGCCCGCGCCAACCGCGCGACCGCATCATCAAGCACTTGCTCGGAGTAGGCGAACGGCACCCTTAGGTAGTCGTCGTGCGCACCCGACGGATCCATCGCCTGTCCGGCCACCACCTCGACACCGTGCCGCAACGCGACCTGCGCGAACACGCGGGCATCCGTGTCCGGCAACCGGACCCACAACGCCGACCCGCCCACCGGCGGCGACCATTCCCAGTCCGGTAGTCGTTCGGTCAGCAACTCCCCGATCAGCTTCTTCCGTATGGTCGCCACCCGCGCCCGCGCCGACGTCAGCTCGGTGAGCCGCGGCAGCAGCCGAGCCGTCAGGGCCTGGTCGATGACGGGACTTCCGAGGTCGGCCAGGGCCTTGTGCCGCGCCAGCCGCTCGGCGAGCGGTCGCGACGCCCGGATCCACCCGATCCGCAGTCCGCCCCACACGGCTTTCGACACCGACCCGATCGTCAGCACCTCCGCACCGTCCGGCGCGTACGCCGCCAGCGGCGGAGGGATCTCCGGACCGGCCGGATCCCACGCCGAGTACGCGTTGTCCTCGACCACGACGACCCCGTGACGTGCCGCCAGCTCCGCGACCTGCCGGCGGCGGTTCGCCGACATCAGCAGTCCGGTCGGGTTGTGGAACGTCGGCATCACGAACAGCATCGCCGGCTGATGCTCCGCGAACGCGACTTCGAGGAGGTCAGGCCGGATCCCGGCGTCGTCCAGCGGTACGCCGACCACTCGCCCGCCGGCCGCGCCGAACAGGTCGAAACATCCCGGCCAGCTCGGCTGCTCGATGGCGACCGCGGCGCCGTTGCGCAGGTACATCTGCGTCGCCAGCGCGATCGCCTGGTGCGCGCCGGTCGTCACCACGATCTCGTCCGGCGATGTCGGCAGTCCACCCTCGGTGAAGTGGTCCGCGATGCGCTCGCGCAGTACCGGCAGACCGCGCGGGTGGTACCCGACGTCGCCGAGCAGTGCGGGCAGCTCGTCGGAGGCGAGCTCGATCAGCTCCGACGAGAGTTCGGGCAGTCCGGGATCCACGGCGTACGTGAGCGAGATGACCTCGCCAGGTCCGACGGTGATCCGGTGGAACAGCGACTCGCCGTACCCGGCGGGCATCTGCTTGTCCGATCGTGAACGACCACGTCCGGCGGCGCGTGCGACCGTCGTACCGCTGCCACGCCGGCTCTCGACCAGGCCGCGGGCTCGGAGTTCGTCGTACGCCGCGACGACCGTCGAGCGACTGATCGCCAACGAGTCGGCCAGTCGTCGTTCCGCCGGGAGGCGGGCGCCGACCGGGAGCTCGGCGGAGCCGATCAGGGCGGCGATCTCGTCGGCCAGGCGCCGGTACAGGCCGCCGGTGCGGGTGCTCAGCCGGTTGCCGATCAGGTCGGCCAGTGCCGACGGGTCTCCAGAACGGTCCACTTCTCCTCATATTGGCTCGGGTGGACTGCTTCTCGCGCCGCCAGGCTAGTACCGGAAGGCAGTCCAGTTCGAGAGCAGGAGTGAGAAGACATGATGATCGGTCAGCTGCTGGGGTTCACCGGCGCGACGGTGGTGCTGGTCGGGATGCCGGGGCCGAACAACCTGTACATCTCGCTCCGCAGCCTCACCCAGGGCCGCCGCGCGGGCGTCGTCTCGGCGCTGGCCATCGAGACCGGGACGCTCGTCTACATCGTGGTGACCGCGCTCGGTCTCGCCACCCTTGTACAGGCCTCGCCCACGCTCTTCACCGCGATCACCGTCGCCGGGGCGCTCTACCTCGCGTACCTCGGTCTCAAGCTGCTCAAGGCTCCGGCAAGCGACCACGCCGCCGATGTCCAGGCGGCGCCGCTCGGCCGCGTGTTCCGCGACGGCGTCGTGGTGAACCTGCTCAACCCGAAGGCCGCGCTGTTCTTCCTCGCGTTCCTTCCACAGTTCGCGACCCGCGGCGCGGACGCCACTCAGCTCCGCACCGAACTCCTGCTGCTCGGCGTCGGCGCCTTGCTGATCGGCCTCACCCTCGACCTCTGCTACGCGGTCGGCGCCGACGCCGTGGGACGCCGCTTCCGCGGGGTCCGTACGACGAGCCGACGGCGCAACCTGATCGTCGCGGCGATCTACCTGGGACTGTCCGCGTTCGCACTGATCACGGCACTCTGAGGACCTTCCACAACCACCACCGAGCCGTTCTCGTACCGCAGCGACAATGTCTCGCCGCCGACCCGCAACCCGCCGAGTTCGAGCACCCGCCAAGGCACCGAGTCAGCGGGATTGATCGCCAGCGTGCCGCCGGGTACGTCGGGCTCGATGCCGAACGCTGCGACCAGGACGGCGACCGCCGAGGCCGCTGCCCACGCCTGCGGGCGGCACGAGAGCGGGTACGGCGTCGGCGTACTCTCGGCGCTCGTCCCGCGTCCGCCGTACAACTCCGGCAGGCGGTAGCCGAACGCCTCCGCCGCGCGGACCAGGCCCGCGACGTACGACGACGCCACGTCGGACTGACCGCTCGCGAACAGGCCTTCGACCGTCATCGCGGTGTCGTGCGGCCACACGCTGCCGGTGTGGTAGCCGAGTGGATTGAAGCGGGTCATCGCCGTCGACAGCGTTCGCAGTCCGAAGCCACTGTTGAGGTCCTCGCCGGCCAGTACGTCGGCGACCGTCTGCTCCTCGTCCGCGTCGAGCAGCCCGGTGCCGAGCAGGTGGCCCATGTTCGAGGCGCGGCCTACGACGGGATTCTTCGCGCCGTCGAGCGCGATCGCCGGGTAGCCGTCGACCCAGAACGTACCCCGGAAGCGTTCCTGCAGTGCGGCCGCCCAGGCGCGCCACTCGTCGCCGGACTCGCCGTACGCCTCGAGCAGTTCGGCGCCCTTCACCGCAGCGGCGTACGCGTATCCCTGCACCTCGCACAACGCGATCGGCGCCGTCGCCAGCGTCCCGTCCGGCCATTGCACCGCGTCGTTGGAGTCCTTCCAGCCCTGGTTCGCGAGCCCGTGGCCCGACTCGTCGACGTACTCGAGGAAGCCGTCGCCGTCCGGGTCGGCGTACTCCTTCATCCAGGCGAGGGCGCGCTTCAGGTTCGGCAGCAGATCGCCAACCTCGTCGGCGGGCATGCCCCAGCGCCACGCCTTGTGCAGCGTCATGATCCACAGCTGGGTCGCGTCGTGGGTGCCGTAGTACACGGCCGGGAGGACCAGGCCGCCGCCGTGGTCGGCGACCTCGGCGCGTAGCTCGTGCGGGATCTTGCCCGGCTGTTCGGCGGACCCGGCGTCGACCTTGGTGCCTTGCCGCGCGGCCAGCGCACGCAGCGTGCCGGCGGCGAGCGTCGGGTCGACGGGGATCAGCATGCCCGACGAGATGAGCGAGTCGCGGCCGAAGAGCGTGAGGTACCAGGGCGGGCCGGCGCCGAGGTAGCGGTCGTCGTCGGCGGCGAGCTGGAGTGCGCGGACGTCCTCCAGTGAACGATCCAGCCAGCGTTCGACGCGCTTGTCGTCACAGCGGACAGTGACGTCGTACGGCGTGCGCTCGGCCGGCGGCTCGATCGAGAAGCCGGTGTTCGACTTCGGGAAGTCGGCCGTCACGCGGACGGTGATGGTGAACTCCTCCCCCGGCTCGATGCGCGGCGTGGCCGAGACGCCAGGTTCGGCGGTGACGACGACGCGGGTGTCGTCGCTCTCCCACCGCGTGCGGCCGGGACCGTCCGGGAGCGGCGCGAGTTGCGGCAAGCTGGTGGCGGCGCCGCTGCGGACCGCGGCCGTGCCGGCGAGATCGGTGCCGAGGGCAACATCCAGCCGACCCTCGATCGCCGACCGGGAACGGTTCACCAGGGTGATCCGCTCGGTCAGGCCTTCGGAGTCGACGGTCCGGGTCCGGTAGAGCATCACGGTCGGGTCGTGCCGGGTGTCGCCGAGTCCCTCGACCATCGCGACGTACTGATGGGTGGCCGCGTCCCGCTCGTCGACATGCACCGGGAGCGGCTCGCGTCCGTCGACCGTCACGCTCAGGTGGGACAGGATCCGGCGGTCCCGGGCGTACACGCCCTCGGCGCCCGAACCGGTGAGCTGTCCGGACCGGGGCGACAGGACCACCCACGGAGCAGCGAGGGCGGTGACCAGTTCGTGCAAAGGGGACATGTCTCCACCCTAAAGGGCGGTCCGTGCGAGAGAGTGTGGGTATGGAGACAGGGGTGACCGTACTGGTCGGGATCGCGATCTTCGTCGGGATCGTGGGCATCGTCGTACCGATCCTGCCCGGGGCGATCCTCAGTCTGGCGGCGATCCTGGTCTGGGCGATCGTCGAGGGCAGCGCGATCGGGTGGGTGGTGTTCGCGATCGCCGTGGCTCTGATCGGTGCGAGTCAGGTGGTGAAGTACGTCGTACCGGAGCGGCGGCTCCGCGAGGCCGGCGTACCGCGGCGGTCGATGATCTTCGGGATCCTGCTCGGCATCGTCGGGTTCTTCGTGATCCCGGTGGTCGGCATGTTCATCGGCTTCCCGATCGGCGTCTACCTGTCCGAACTCCAGCGCCAGCGCGACCACGCCGCGGCCTGGACCTCGACCAAGCACGCGCTCCGCGAGACCGGCGTCTCCATCCTGATCGAACTCGTCGGCACCTCCCTCGCCGCCGCCGTCTGGCTGATCGCGGTGCTGTTCGTCGTTTCTTAGGTGATTGCCAGGTTGTTCTTATCGGCAGCGGAGGTTCGTCCAAGGTCCGCGCGACACCGTGTGAAGGAACAGTGCCGGGTGACGTCCCGGTGCGCAGTACGGAAGGCGCAGGAATGAAGCTCTCACAGAAGCGATGGCGGCTGCTCGGCACGGTGGCCGCCGTGGCCGTGACCACCACGGCCGGCGGGGTCGCCTGGGCAACGAGCAACGCGGACCCGACACCGTCGCCGTCGGCCTCCCCCTCCAGCCCGTCGACGCCCGGGCAGCAACAGAAGCCGGACGGACCGGGCAAGGGCGGATTCGGGCGGGGCGAGTTCGGGCTCGGCGGGGCGCTGCACGGCGAGTTCGTCGTACCGAAGGACGGCGGCGGGTACCAGACCGTCGCGACCCAGCGCGGCGAGGTCACCGCGGTCAGCAAGGAATCGATCACCGTGAAGAGCGCGGACGGGTACAGCCGGACCTACACGCTCACCGAGGACACGCTGGTGAACGCGGCCCGCGACGGCATCGACGACGTGAAGACCGGGAACACCGTGACCGTGACGGCCGTGGTCGCCGACGGCAAGGCGACCGCCAGTTCGGTGAACGACGGGACCGCCCGCGACGCGGCCGGCCAGAAGTGGGGGTTCAAGCACGGTCCACGCTGAATTCGCACTGGGCAGACGCGGACGACTCACAGGTGATTGCCAGGAACCTTCCAGGGTTCGCATGGGATTCGCCTGCACACTGAGACCATGAGTCCGCATCTGCTGGTTGTCGACGACGAGCCGAACATCGTCGAGCTCCTGTCCGCGAGTCTGCGGTTCGCCGGGTACGACGTGACCACGGCGACCCACGGCGCCGAGGCGCTGCGCAAGGCGCGGGACGTGGAGCCGGACCTGGTCGTGCTCGACGTGATGATGCCCGGGCTGGACGGCTTCGAGGTCGTACGCCGCTTGCGCGGTGAGGACCGGCACGTGCCGGTGCTGTTCCTCACCGCCCGGGACGCGGTCGAGGACAAGGTGCTCGGCCTGCAGACCGGCGGCGACGACTACGTCACGAAGCCGTTCAGTCTGGACGAACTGGTCGCCCGGGTCCGTGCGCTGCTCCGCCGTTCCGGTCACCGCGAACAGACCACGACCGAGGCCGCCGTACTGCGCTATGCGGATCTGGAACTGAACGAGGACAGCTACGAGGTCTTCAAGTCCGGTCAGGCGGTGCAGCTGTCGTTGACCGAGTTCAAGCTGCTGCGGTGCCTGCTGGAGAACGCCGAGCGGGTGATGTCGAAGGGGCAGATCCTGTCCGCGGTCTGGAACTACGACTTCGCCGGGGACGCCGGTGTGGTCGAGTCGTACATGTCCTACCTGCGCCGTAAGGTCGACACCGGCGACCAGAAGCTGCTCCACACCGTCCGCGGGGTCGGCTACGTCCTGCGCACTCCGCGAGGCCCCAACTGATGCAACTGAACCACCGGCGGTTCGCCGACCGGTACCCGCTGCGCGTCACCATCGTCGTGGTCCTGCTGGCGCTGGTCGCGCTCGCGCTCGCCGCGTCCGGTGTGCTGGCGACCACGATCATGCGCGGCTACCTGACCGACCGCGTCGACGAGCAACTGCAGCAGACCGCCTCGCAACTCGCCCACGTCGGGAAGGACCGGCGTCCGCCGCCTCCGGGAGGCTTCGGGGAGCGACGGCCGCTACCGAGTGCTTACGTCGTGCAGTTCAACGAGGCGGACGGTAGTAGCGCCGACGGTGCGTACGGTGCGCGGCTGGCCGATCCCGATCCGCTGCCGAAGCTGCCCGTTCTGAACCTCAACCAGGTCCGTGCGCGCGACGGGCGGCCGTTCGTGGTGGACGCGGTCTCCGGTGGTGCTCGGTGGCGGGTGCTTGCGGTCGAGAACGCCAACGGCGACGGGTCGGTCATGGTGGCGCAGAGTCTCAAGGACATGGACCACACGATCCAGCGGCTCGTCGGGATCCAGGCCGCGGCCGGGGTGATCCTGCTGGTGCTGCTGGCGGGCCTCGGGACTTACGTCGTACGGCGAAGTCTGCGCGGGCTCGAGGACGTGGAGCACACTGCTGTCGCGATCGCCGGCGGGGACCTGGGCCGGCGGGTGCCGCAGCGGGACCCGCGGACCGAGGTCGGGCGGTTGTCGCTGGCGCTGAACCAGATGCTCGGGCAGATCGAGACCGCGTTCGCGCAGCGCACCGCGTCGGAGTTCGCGGCGCGGCGGAGTGAGGACGCGGCGAGGCAGTCGGAGGAGGCCGCTCGGCAGTCCGAGGACCGGATGCGACGGTTCGTGGCGGACGCTTCGCATGAGCTGCGTACGCCGTTGACGTCGATCCGGGGGTTTGCGGAACTGGCCCGGCACCGGGGTGACGTGACGGACGCCGACACGATGCGCCGGATCGAGGACGAGGCCAAGCGGATGGGGCTGCTCGTCGACGACCTGTTGCTGCTCGCGCGACTGGACCAGCAGCGGCCGCTTGCGTTCGGAGTCCGTCGACCTGCTCCCGATCGCGGCCGACGCACTGCACAACGCGCAAGCGGTACAGCCCGAGCGCCACATCTCGCTGACGATCCTGCCCGACTCGGAGGCGCCGGTCGTCTCCGGTGACGAGGCACGTCTGCGGCAGGTCCTCGGGAACCTGGTGAGCAACGCCCTCCACTACACCCCCGTCGACGCGCCCATCACCGTCTCCGTCGGCACCCGCGGCTCCGAAGCGATCCTCGAGGTCAGCGACACCGGTCCAGGCCTCACCGACGAACAGAAGGCCCGCATCTTCGAACGCTTCTACCGAGTAGACACCGCCCGAACCCGCTCCACCGGCGGCTCCGGCCTAGGCCTCTCCATAGTCGCCGCCCTGGTAGCCGCCCACCACGGCCACGTAACCACCACCGACACAAACCCCCACGGCGCCACCTTCACCGTCCACCTCCCCCTCACCACCTAAGCCCCACGACTTCGCGGCTACAGGACGGGGAAAGTTCGGGTGGCGGATTCGCCGTGTTCTAGGACTTGGGCTGCTGGGCCTAGGATTTTGGGGTCTGGGTGACCGACCAAGTCCTCGTCCTTGTCTGTGTAGTTGTAGAGGGAGAGGACGTGGCGCATGGCTTCCAGGCGGGCTCGTTTCTTGTCGTTGCTTTTGACAACGGTCCAAGGGGCGTGAGGCGTGTCGGTGTAGTGGAACATCGCCTCCTTGGCCTCGGTGTACGCCTGCCACTTGTCGAGGGACGCGAGGTCGGTGGGTGAGAGTTTCCACTGCCGGACCGGGTCGATCTGCCGGATCGTGAACCGCGTCTGCTGTTCGGCCTGCGACACCGAGAACCACAGCTTCACCAAGAGGATCCCCGACCGCACCAGCATCCGCTCGAACTCGGGCGTCTGCCGCATGAACTCCTCGTACTGCTCCTGGTCGCAGTACCCCATCACGTGCTCGACGCACGCGCGGTTGTACCAGGACCGGTCGAACAATGTCATCTCACCGGCCGCCGGCAGATGCGCGACGTACCGCTGGAAGTACCACTGGGTCTGCTCGCGCTCCGTCGGCTTCTCCAACGCGACAATGCTCGCCCCGCGCGGGTTGAGATGCTCCATGAACCGCTTGATCGTCCCGCCCTTGCCCGCGGCGTCGCGACCCTCGAACACGATCACCAGCCGCTGCTTCGATCGCTTCACCCAGTACTGCAGCTTCAGCAGCTCGATCTGCAGCAGCCGCTTGTCCCGGTCGTAGACCTCCCGCGCCAGCCGCTCGCCGTACGGGTAGCCCTCGCGCCACGTATCCACCGGCGTACCGTCGGCCCGCAGCAGCACCGGGTCGTCGTCCTCCTCGTCCAGGACACGGAAGCCGAGCTCTTGCACCAGATCAGGCGTGTTCATGAGCACAGGCTCGACCCCGAGGATGACGCCCAGGTGAACAAGCCTCAGTGACGACGCAGCTTGACCGTGCAGTCGCGGCGATTGATCGGTACGCCGTCGCGCAGCACCTGCGCCCGGTCGTGCACGCGACTGACCAGCGTCTCCCACTCGCCGTCCGGAAGCGCCAGGCTCTCGATCACCTCATCAGGCTCCGGGAAGTGGATATCGGGATGCGGGTTGTGCTCGTCGGGCGGGAACCCCAGGTGCCCCTCGATCAGCAGTACGCCGCCTGGCGCGACAGCCGCCGCCGCGCTACGCAGGATTGCGTCCCGCGCCAGTTCGGTCTTCGAGTGCAGGAACTGCGCGGACACCAGGTCGAACTCGCCGTCCGGGAACGACTTCCCCAACTCGTGCTGCTGCCAATCGATCCGGTCGCCGACCCCGGCCGCCTTCGCATGCTCGACGGCGCGACCCAGCGCGACCGTCGAGATATCGACGGCCGTCACCGTCCAGCCCCGCTCAGCGAGCCAGATCGCGTCGGCCCCTTCGCCGCAGCCGAGGTCGAGCGCCCGGCCCGGCGTCAGGCCGGACACCTCGTCGACGAAGGCGGCGTTCGGTTTGCCGCTCCAGATCTGCTCGTGCTCGGTGTAGAACGCGTTCCAGTGCTCGTCAGGGAGCTGTTCGGTCGTCATGAACCGATAGTGCGCGAACGTGCCACGAAGCGGCAAACATTCTTGCCGAGTTGGCAACTCTAGTTGTCCCGGACCGGCAGCGGCTCGGCCTTCCCGACCACGAACGCGTATGTCAGCGCCCCGATCACCGCCACCACCCAGAAGAACCAGGTAATTCAGTGAGAGCCCGACGAACGCGAGCCCTAGGATCAGGTACCTCGTACGGCAGACAAACGTTTCGTCCAATGGAATGGAGTTCGAGTGATCGAGGACGGCGAGGAGATCCCGCTGCTCGGCGGCGACGTGACCGAGGGCCTGGTGCGCGTCGGCGACACGGTACGGCGCCCGCCCGGCGAACGGCACGAGATGGTGCGCGCCCTCCTGAAGCACCTCGAATCCGTCGGGTTCGCGGGAGCGCCCCGGTTCCTGGGCGTCGACGCGAAGGGCCGCGAGACGCTGACCTACATCGACGGCGAGGTCGCCGGCCGCCCACGTCCCGACTGGATCGCCGACGAGGACCGGATGGTCTCGGTCGCGCGGCTGCTGCGTGCGTACGACGACGCAGCCGAGGGATTCGGGATCCCGGAGAACCTGCCCGCGCCGATCGAGCCGCCGGACTTGCCGAACCTCAACGATCCGCCGGAGTTGGTCGGCCACCAGGACGTCACGCCGGAGAACGTGGTCTTCCGGGAAGGTCGCGCGTACGCGCTGATCGACTTCGATCTCGCCCGCCCGGTCAGCCGGGCCCGCGAGTTCGTGAACCTGATGCTGTGGTGGGCCCCGCTCGGCGTCGACGCCGATCTCGACCCCGAACTCCGCGGCCTCGATCGTCCCCGCCGCTGCCGGCTTCTCGCCGACGCCTACGACCTCTCCCCCGCAGACCGGGCCCGCGCCCTGGAGCTCACGATCGGTTTGAACGTGCGCGCCTGGCACACGATGAAGTACCGCGCCGACACTCTGGGCGGCGGCTGGCAACGGATGTGGAGCGAGGGAGTCGGCGACAAGATCCGCGCACGGCAGACCTGGCTCGAGGAGAACGCCGACTCCCTCACCACCGCACTACTCAGCTGACGGCAACCTCGTCCTTGATCTGCTCCTGATCCGGCGTCTTGCGGTCCCGCAGGAACACGAACGCCAGGACCGCGGACCCGAGGACCGCGACCGCACTCACTACGAAGGTGCCCGACATCGCCTCCGCAAAGGCCTTCCGGGCGACGTCAGCCAACCCTGCGTCCCCGACAGCGAACGCTTCGCCGATCGAGCGGCGCGCGACGGCCGGTGCCGACTCGGGCATCTTCGCGGTGAAATTGTTCGCCAGCGCCGACCCTAGGATCGCGATCCCCAACGCCGCGCCCGCCTGCTGCACGGTGTCGTTCAACGCCGACCCGACACCGGCGTACTCGTGCGGCACCGCACCCATCAGCGCTGCGGTCGCGGCCGGCTGCGCCAGTCCGGCACCCACACCGAACACACCCAGCGCCAGAGCGACCATCCCGAACCCGTCGTCCGCGGACAGCCTCGACATCACCCAGAAACCACCTGCCAGCACGACCAACCCGGCAACAGTCATCGGCCGGTTCCCGATCTTCTGACCGAGCGTCGCCCCGACGCCGTTCACCAGAATGACCGCGACCGCCATCGGCGCCATCGCGAGACCGGCCTTCGTCGGCGAGAATCCGAGCACGAACTGCAGGTACTGCGTCAGCGCCAGAATCAACCCGCCGTTCGCAACCTGCAACAGCACCAGCGACAGGCTGCCGCCGCTGAAGTTCCGGTCCCGGAAGAGCGCCAGCGGCACCATCGGCACCGGCGTCCGCAACTCCCACACGACGAACAAGGTCAGGCCGGCAACGGCGACCGCCAGCATCGGCCAGGACAAACCGTGCTCCGGCAGGTCGATGATGACCCAGACCAGCGCCACCAGTCCGACCATCGACAGCAGCGCCCCGATCGGGTCGGGCTTGCGCCACGGCCCCTTCGACTCCGGCATCAGGATCACCGCCGCCGCGATCGCCAGCACCACCACCGGCACGTTGATCAGGAACACCGAACCCCACCAGAACTTCGCGATCAGCGCGCCGCCGAGCACCGGTCCGCCGATCAGCCCGACCATCAGCACCGAGCTCCAGATCGACATCGCCTTCCGGCGTTCGTCGTCGTCGAAGACCGTGATCAGCACCGACAGCGTGCTCGGCATCACGACCGCCCCGCCGACGCCCATCAGCACCCGTCCCGCGATCAGCGTCTCCGGAGTTCCGGCGTACGTCGCCAGCAGGGACGCGGCGCCGAAGATCGCCAGGCCGACGATCATCACCTTCTTGCGCCCGTACCGGTCGGACAGGCTGCCGGCCGTCAGCAGCAGGCCGGCGAACACCAGGATGTAGCTCGCGACGATCCACTGGATCTCCTGCGCGCTCGCACCGAGGTCCTCGGTCAGCACCGGGATCGCGACGTTCAGGACGCCGTTGTCCAGCACCAGCACCATCGTGCTCAGGCAGAGCACGACCAGAATCAGCCACCTGCGCGGATGCCGAGCGGTCATCGCGCACCTCCTCGAGTCGTCAATTGAACAGCGTTCAGCTTGCCTGAACAGTGTGCAATTAGAACTGAACGCTGGTCAAGTCCTGCACAGTGTTCAGTGATCGGCTAGGGTGGAGGCATGGCGAGCGAGGAGTACACGTCGGTCTGGACCCGGCCGAAGCGCGGCCGGCGCCGTGAGCAGCCCGCGCTGACCCAGCAGCAGATCGTCGCGGAGGCGATCAAGCTGCTGGACGCCGACGGGCTGGAGGCGCTCACGATGCGCAAGCTCGGCGCGGCGCTCGGCGCGGTCGCGACCGCGGTCTACTGGCACGTCGCGAACAAGGACGAGCTACTCGAACTCGTCGTCGACGAGGTGTACGGCGAGGTCGAGGTGCCAAGGGTCGCCGACCCGTCGGAATGGCGCCCGGCAGCAGACGCCGCGGCGCGCAGCGTGCGCGCGATGATCGTCCGGCACCCGTGGGTCGCACCCACGCTCGCCGACGTGGGCATGAACTACCTCGGGCCGAACCTGATGCGGATCTCCGACGATCTGCTCGGCACCTACCTGGCGGCCGGCTTCGAGCTGATCGAAGCGGACCAGGCCGCCAACACCGTGCTCGGCTACGTCATCGGCGTCGCGTCGGTCGAGGCCGCGACCATCAGCAAGCTCAAGCGCACCGGCAAGGACATGACGGCGTGGCAGGCCGAGGTCTGGCCCGCCGCGGTCAAGGCCGCCGAGCCGTACCCGCACATGCGGGCGCTGTACGCCGCGAACAGCAACACCGACCTCGAAGCGGGCGGCGAGGACAGCTTCAGCTACGGCCTCGCCAGGATCCTGGACGGCCTCGAAGCTCGCCTGTGACCGGCCGGTTGCCCGAGGCGGAAGCCCCGGGCAACCGAGCGATCAGCGGGTGATGACGACCTCGGCGCCGCTCTTAGCGGACTCGTAGATCGCGGACAGCATGCGGGCCATCTCCAGGCCCTGCTCCGCGGTCGCGTCGGCCGGGATCTCGCCGCGGCAGATCCGCAGGAAGTGGTCGATCTGGTTCGCGAACCCGACCCGGAAGTCGAACCCGAGCGAGTCGATCTGCGGCTGGACGTGCAGCAGCGTGTCGTGCCGCTCGGTGATCATGAGCAGCTCGGGCTCGATCTCGGCGCCGCCCTTGTCACCGTGGATGCGGACGCTGATCTCGTTGCGTGCGTGCAGCGAGTACGACGTGGCCACATCGAGGACCGCCCCGCCCTCGAAGCGGATCTGCGCGGTCGCGAAGTCCTCGACCGTGTTCGGCCGCGCCGCCGACGCGGCCTTGTACCGGGTCAGGTTCTGGATGTTGTCGCGGGCACCCAGCAGCGTGAACGTCGCACCGGACGCGGACACCGCCTTCGGCATCCCCATCAGGTACCAGCACAGGTCGATGATGTGGACGCCGAGGTCGATCAGCGGACCGCCGCCGGACAGCTCCAGGTCACCGAACCAGCCGCCGGGGTTGCCGGCCGTCCGCAGCAGCGTGGCCCGGGCCGCGTAGATGTCACCGAACTCGCCCGCGTCCAGGAACCGCTTGGTCACCAGCGCGTTCGGCGCATACCGCCGTACGTACCCGATCTGCAGGGCCTTGCCGGTCTCCTCGACCGCCTTCACCAGCGCCTCGGCCTCGGGCACCGTCACGGTCATCGGCTTCTCGACCAGGACGTCCTTGCCGGCCCGCAGCGCCGCCTCGGCGATCGGCGCGTGCAGCGTGTTCGGTACGCACACGCTGACCGCGTCGATACTCGGGTCCGAGAAGATCTCCGCGGCGTCGCCGGTCACCCGCTCGACGCCGAACTCCTCGGCGCGGGCCTTCGCCCGCTCGAGGTCCACGTCGCACACAGCGACGAGCTCGGCCTGGGGGTTCTTCTGGTACGCCTTCAGATGCTCGACGGCGATCGAGCCGAGCCCGATCACTGCAATCCGCGTCGTCATGTCACGCCACGCTTTCGGTCAGTCGGATGATGTTCGCGAGCGAGCGCTCGATGGCCGGCAGCGGAGCCTCCATGCCCTCGAACTCCAGGCTCACCGGTACGTCGGGCTTGGTCGCGGCCAGTGCGAGCAGACCGGCCACGTCCACGTCGCCGTGGCCCGTGACCGTGCCGAGCAGGTAGTCGCCGGCCAGCGTCTTGAGCCAGCCGTCCCCGGCCGAACGGCGGATGTGGAAGTCCTTCACGCCGATGGACGCCGCGACGTCGATCAGGCCCGCCGCGGTCTTGCCGGGAACCTCGCCGACGCACAGGCCGTTGCCGAGGTCGAGCGTGACCCGGAAGTTCGGGCGGTCGACGGCGTACACGAGCCGAGCCAGCCGGTCGCTGCCGTTCATGAAGAAGCCGTGGTTCTCGATCGTCGACACGATGCCCAGGTCGGCGGCGTGGTCGGCGACCGCCCGGCAGCCCTCGACGACCTTCTCGAACGTCGTCTCGAACTCGCCCGGGTCCTGCTCACGCCACGCCCACGGCGCGACGTCGTGCCGGAAGATGCGGGCGCCGAACCGGTGCGCGACGTCCAACTGCCGGCGGAGGCGGTCGATCTCCTCGCTGTCGGCGGTCCGCAGATCGCCGCTGACCAGGTAGTTCACGATCGGTACGCCGATCTCCTCGGCGTGCTTCGCCGTGTCACGGACGACGTTCTCGTTCTCCAGGTAGTACTCGCCGTCCATCGCGGCGACCTCGATGTGACCGGCCGACGAGGCCGCGACCCAGTCCAGGACCGCGATCAGGTCCATCTCGCCGCTCGTCATGAGCTGGCGGAAGCAATACGAGCTGACTCCTAGCTTCACTGCGTGGTCCTCTCGAGTTCTTGAGTGATGTGGGCCCACGGACTGGGGTAGCCGTGGAGACCGTAGATACCTGAGCTGCACCGGTCGAACGCGTTGCCGACCGCCCCGAGCACCACCGCCTCGCGCCCCAGCGCGGAGGCGACGAACGGTGGCCGTTCGGGGAAGACCAATTCCTGCTCGACCGCTGCCGCGAGCGGACGAAGCAGAGCGCCGCTGTCCTGCAAGGCGCCGCCGCGCACGACCACGATCTCGGGATCGACGACCAGCAGCACGGTCGCGATCCGCGCGGCGATCTGCGCGCAGAAGTCCTCGACCTCCGCCTGCGCGTCGGCGTCGCCGCCGGCCGCAGCACTCAGCACCTCCGCGCTGGTCGGCCGCACGGACCACACCAGCTGCCCGCGCTGCGCGTTGCGCGTCCATCGCATGCCACGCTGGGCGCCGAGCTCGCCGGCGAGACGGTGGCGGCCCTGCCGGATGACGCCGTTGAGGACGATCGACACGGACAGCCGATGACCGATCTGGAGGTAGACGACATCGGAGTACCCACGGCCTGCGCCGCCGCGTTGCTCTGCCAGCGCCGCCAGCTTGATGTCGTTGTCCACGACGATCGGTTGTTCGAGCTCCTTCGCCAGCAACTCCGCGACGGGCAGGCCGACCAGGTCCGGCATCGCCAGACTGGCACGCAGGCGACCGTCAGCCTCGACCACACCAGGCAGACCCACACCCACCGCGCGGAGACGCCCCAGGTCGTTCGAGGCGGCTGCGGCGTCGAGCGCTCGCGGGATCAGCGAGAGATCGGCCTTCCGCTCGGGCGCGAGTTCGGCGTACCCCAGCCGGCGGCCGGACAGGTCGCAGATGATCGCGCGTGCCCCGCGGGGACCGAGGTCGACTCCGGCGACCAACCCGGTCTCGCGGGCGAACCGGAATGCACGGGCAGGCCGGCCCGGACCGGCCGTGGCCGGGCTGGCCGCCTGGACCAGCCCGGTCCCGAGGAGATCGTCCAGGACGGCGTGCACAGTCGGTCGCGACAGGCCGGTGGCCTCGCTGATCGCCCCGACCGTACGCGCCTCGTCGGCGTCGGCGAGGAAACGCAGGCACGCGACCTGGTTCGCAGATCGCTCCGCCTGAGCGGCGCCGCGTGCAGTGTCCATCGACCCCAACCCATTATGGAACCGGCTTTAATAAAGACGGTAGCAGAATGGATCGGCGTAAGGCAACGACTATTGCCAGCGGCAACTACCGCTGCAGGATCGTCCGCTCGACCACGGTCCACGTGGTCGTCGTCAGCAGATAGAGTCCGGCCGCCAGCGGTACGAACGCGGCAGTCAGCAACGTCCCGAACGGCAGCAGTTGAGCGACCCGTCGTGACAACGTCGTCGCTGACGAGTCCAGCTGCCGTAGCTGGAGCCGCGCCGAGAACCACGCGACCACAGCGAGTAGCACCGCGATCACGACGTACGCAGGAGTGCCGGTGAGGATCGGCCAGTGCACGCCGAGCGGGGCGCCGAGGAGGCTGCCGCTGATGAGCTGGTTCGACTCCCCCGCCACCATGGTCCGCGAGAACAGCGTGTACATCAGCCAGAAGAACGGCAGTTGCGCGAGCGTCGGCAGGAAGCCGGCGAACAACGACGTACCGGACTCCGTCTGCAGCTTCGCTACTTCACGCTGCAGGCGCTCCGGGTTGTCGCGATGCCGCTCGGTCAACTGCTTCAGTTGCGGCATCAACTCCGCGCGGGCCTTCAACCCGCGGTGCGCCCGCACGCTCAGCGGGACGAGGGACAGCCGTACGGCGAGGGTGCACAGCACGATTGCGATCACCGCGGCGTACGCGCCGGTGAGCGGTTCGAGAGTGGCGACGAGGGACGTGAGCAAGTGATAGGCACCGGCGACCGGTGCCTCCAGAAAGGAAGGCACAGCAAAACTCCACGAGTGTGTAGGAACAGGTAGCGAGGTGGCTCGCTACCGTCCCGGTGCTCGTGGGCGTGGTCGACCGGCCGCGTCAGGATCGCGCAGGCGGAGGAACACGGTCTGCTCGGCGCGGTCCCGGACCGAGGTCGCGCGGGCGAGCAGCGGCGCGGCGGTGTGCACCGACCAGCGTGCGGACGTTCGCGCGACAACGACCAGCGCCAACAGCAAAGCCGCCGCCGTAAGCACGGCGGCGGCCAGTGAAGCCGTATCGAACACAGGGATCACCGACGCGACAACGCCGGCGATCCACTGCGTCATGAC
>CAWGHT010000011.1:0-76233 GCA_963822475.1 uncultured Actinomycetota bacterium | reverse complement strand
CGTGACCACGACGTACGGATGGTTGCCGCCGAGGATCCGGACCGCCTGCCGTTGCGTTGCCCTGGGCAACGAGAAGTCGCTGTCCTTGGTGAGGATCAAGGTGCCGCCGCCCGCGTCCCAGCCGCGACCGCCGGCACGGGCGGTAGCCCCAGAGCGGCGAGCACAACCACAGGCCCGATCAGGCGTCTCAAATCTTTCCTCCTCCTCGAATCCGGCGCCCACCCTAGCCAGCAGTGCGACGCGGCATCGATGGATTCGGCAATGCCTTTTGGACAGGCTTGATGTCCGGCTGGGCGAAGAGTGGGCCTCGCGGGCTGTGGAGAGGTCGAGTGACCCCGGGGCAGCCTGCTGGCAGCTGACCCGGGGGCTTAATGGATCGTGGGGTCAGGACGGGTCGCCGTACTGCAGACCGCGTCCGTTGGTGCCGATGTAGACGCGGCCGTAGGTGTCGGGGTCACCGGTGATGACGCCGACACCGCCGATGCTGCCCCACTGGTGGGCGTCGTCGTTGATGCGGACCCAGGTGTCGCCCTTGTCGGTGGAGCGGAAGACCCCGGTGATGTCCTTGACGGTACCGATCAGGTACAGGGCCTGGTAGGTGGCGCCCGACGAGGCCTTGCCGAAGCCGAGGGCGGAGGCGGACTGCACCGAGGTGAGCGCGGTGAAGCTGCGGCCCCCGTCGGTGGAGTGCAGCAGCCCCTTGCCGCCGCCGGAGATCCACAGGTCTCCTGCGATGCCGGGGACGGCCGTGAGCCGGCCGGCAGGCAGATTGCCTGCGCGGGCGGTGAAGGTCGCGCCGCCGTCGGTGCTGGCGTAGAGCGTGCCGCCCGTGAGTGAGTAGAAGGTATTGGCCGCGGAGCGGTCGGCGACGACCACGGCGTCGGTGCCCAGGCCGCTGACCTTCGACCAGCTCACTCCCTTGTCGGTCGAGCGGTACGGGGCCTGGCCGGCCTCGGTCCACACGATCGTGGAGCCGTCCGCCGCCAGCGCGACATGGCCGCTGTTCGCGCTGCCCACCGGCTCTGCCGTGAAACCGTTCCAGCTGCTGCCGCCGTCGGTGGAGTAGGCGCCGTCCTGCGCGCCGCCCGTGCCGACGCGGACCATCACCGCGGGGGCCGACTGGGCGAAATCGATGTCGGTGCTGCTGCTCATCAGCGGGTTCTTCAGCCGTCCGGCGGGCACCTCGGTCAAGGAGTCGTGGCGGAAGCCGCCCTGGTCGCCCATGGAGGTGATGACGGTGGCGCCGCCGGGAGGGGCGATCGCGTCCGCCAGCGAGGTCTCCTCCAGCCCGCGGGCCCCGGAGGTCCATTGGCTGGTGCCGCCGCTGTCGGAGGCGTTGGCGTCCTTGCTGCGCCAGATGGCGTTGCCGGTGCCGTACAGCACGTGACCGGAGTCGAAGGGATCGATGGCCAGCGCGGTCATCCAGTGCCCGATGCCGGTACCGACATAAGGAGCGGCGGAGGCGTCCCGCACCGATTGCGAGGCCAGTGCCTTCCACGTCGTGCCGCCGTCGGTGGTCCGGTAGACCTCGTCCTCGGGCCACCAGCGGTCGAGGGTGGTGACCATCACCGTGGATGGCTTCTGCGGGTCGACGGCCAGACCGGAGAACCCGTAACTGCCCTGGGACGGGGAGATGTTCTTCCATGCGCCGACGGACGGCGTGTACTTCCACACCGAGCCCGCCGTCGCGTCGTTGGGGCCGATGTTGTTGCTGTACGTCAGGTACAGCGAACCGTCACCGGATACGACACCGTGCTGCGGCATCTGGCCGGTGGGCCGCCCGGAGATGGCCTGCCAGCTGTTGCCGCCGTCGGTGGAGCGATACAGGGAGGTGTCCTTGTCGTTGACGCCGACGTAGACCGTGTTGCTGCCGGCCGGGCCGTACGTCACGAAGGAGATGCCCGCGCCGCTGCTCGCCCCGTCCTTGACGGGGAACGAGGAGACCTGTCTCCATGTCGTGCCGTAGTCGGTGCTGCGCCACAGGCCGTTCTTGCGGGTGCCCAGTAGCAGGGTGCCGTGGTCAGCGGGGTCGATCTCGAGCCGCTCGCCCGCCCCGCGGCCGGGTTCGTTGCTGCCCAGCTTGAACGGCAGATCGGTGCGCTGGAAGCTGCGGCCGCGGTCGGTGGAGCGCAGGACTGCGCCGTTGCCGGCCCACTCGTTGGTGTAGGTGCCCGCCGCGAGGTAGAGCCGGTCGGGGTCGACGGGATCGGTGGCCAGCGCATCGATGCCCAGCAGGTTCCAGTCCTTCTCGCCGAGCCAGTCGGTCAGCGGGATCCACTGCTCGGCCGCGGTGTCCCAGCGGTAGGCGCCGCCCATGTCGGTGCGCGCGTACAGCAGGCCCTTCTCGCGCGGGTTGAACACCAGACCGGTGACGTATCCGCCGCCCACCACCTGCGCGTTCTTCCACGTGTACGGTCCGGACCCGGCGGTCTCGGGCTGGTCCGACTTCACCAGCTTCCATTGCTGGTTGGTGCCGCCAGTGCCGGGAAACTGGATGACTGCAGCGCCCTGCGCGGTGGAGTTTCCAGAGACGTCCAGGAGTTGGCCGCTCTTGCGGGAGGTGAAGGTGACGGCCTCAGAACCGCTCACCTCACTGAGCTTCCACTCCTGGGCGGTGGAGGAGCTGTCGGTTTGCTGCTCGGCGGTCGCCGCGTTGGCGGTCGAATCGCCCGCTATGCCAAGCACTTTGCCGCTGTTGCGGTTCACCAACTCGTAGTAGCCGTTCCCGGTGGCCCTCAGCGTCCACTGCTGGTTGGCAGTGTGCTGGTCGGTCCACTGCTGGATACGGGCGCCGTCGGCGGTGGAGAAGCCGTTGACGTCGAGCACCTTGCCACTGCGCACGGAAACCAGCTGGTAGTAGGCGTTGCCGTCGATCGTCGCGGCCTGTGAGTCCTGCTGCGCGAACAGGAGGCACGGTACGACGATGGCGGGCACGCCGACCAGCAGACCGGTGGCAGTCCAGCGGCCGCGGTAACGCCTGCGGCGCGTGGGGTTGTCCATGGAGGATGTACTCCTTGCCTGTCATTCACCGGAGGAAGACGGATCCAGGCAACGGAGCGGCCTGATCCGCCCCCTAGTGGTCACAGGCGCGGCAAAGGTTGCCGCGGGCCGGGATCTTTTTGCTGCCGGCGATGAACGTGCGGGACCGTCCTCACCGGGGTGGGGCGAACCCTCCCCAGACTGCGACGGAACGGCCTGAGCTCTGGGCGCGGACGTGGTAGCTGTCGCGCTTGACCTTGCGGACGCCGGTGGCGTGGTTGTACTGGACGGCGAACTCGTGTTGTCCGGCCGGCACGGTGCGGCCCGGCTTGAGGGCCCAGCGGTAGAGCAGCGCACCGCCGGACTCCTGAACGGTGACGGTGAAGTCGTCGCTCGGCAGGGTCTGCCAGTTGCCGGTGTTCCGCACGTCGCCGGTCTGGGCAACGCGCAGCTCCGCGGTGAGCGAGGTGAGCGGCTCGGTGGTCTTGAGAGTCAGGTTGTTCTGGGCCCAGTAGATGGTGCTGTGCACGTCCAGCGAGCCTTCGGACCACAACGGCCCGTCATTGACCCGGCTGCCGGCCGGCGGAGTCGGGCGCACGCTGCGCGAGGTGGTGGTCGGGACCGGACCGGTAGTGGTGGTGCGGGTTGATGGCGTCGGAGTGGACGTGACGGTTGGGGAGGGGACTGTCCGGGAAGGGACCGTGGGAGTGGGGGCGGTGGCCGGCGGCGACGGAGCTCCGCCGATGGCGGCGACAGCGGCGGCGAGACCACCGGTCGCCAGGGTGGCGGCGGCGATGAGACCGACGATTGCCGCCCGGGGCCATGATCTCGCGATCGAAGGTGTGCGGTGCCGGACGTTGGGGTCGGCCGCGCCGCGCTCCACGCGCGCCAGGATCCTTGCGCGGTTGGGCTCGTGAGCCTCGGCGGCATCTCGCAGTCGTCGGCTGATCTCGTCGTTCACCGGTTCCTCCTTCCTGCCGCCAGTTCGCCGACCGCTTCCGCGCCGAGTAACGATTCCAGCTCGGCCATCCCCTTCGAGGTCTGGCTTTTCACCGTACCGACCGAGACGCCCAGCGCAGCGGCGGTGTCCTTCTCCGACAGGTCGAAGGCGTGGCGCAGGACCACGCACGCCCGCTTGCGGAACGGCAGCCGGGTGAGCGCGGCCCGGACGTCGAGCACGCCCGCAACGTCCGGCCCGTCCACCACGTCCGTACTGCGGGACCAGAACAGTGCTACTCGCCGTCGCTCGCGGACCCTGCTCCGGATCCATTCCCGTGCCATGTTGGCCACCACGCCGCGGGCGTAAGCGACCGGGTATTGTGCTGCCCGCAGCCGGTCCCAGCGATGCCACAGAGCGACCAGCGCATCGGCGGCGAGGTCGTCGGCCACGTCCTTCTCGCCGGTCAGGAGGTGGGCGAGACGGGCCAGTTCGGCGTAGTGGCGTTCGAAAAAGTCGTGGAACTCCGCGGACGCGTCGTCGACCAGCATCTCCCGCGGTTGCCCTCTCCTTGCAGTGTGCGCGTCAACAATCGGGCCGATCGTAACGGTCAATGCCGGGCGAACTGGAGCCGCGTCGGCTGTACGGCGTCCGGTTCGAGGGCGATCCCGTCGATGGTCATCCGCTCACCGTAGATGTCGGTGACCCTGATCGCTCTGCCGCATCCGTCGCCGTCGGGGGCGAGGAAGTAGTTGTAGTCGGTGCGGTGCAGCTTTCGCCAGCCTTTGGCGGTCCGGACCTCGAGCGCGGCCACCGGGTTGCGGTGGCCGATCACCTGGACGCCGCACCAGTACGGACTGGACCCGGACTTGTACCGGATCGAGAGAGTGCCGGACGCGGCGGGGCTCACCAGCGTCCAGGTGATCGGGAGCCGGCCGACGGAGAGGTCGGCGAGTCTGGAGAACGCTTGTTGACTGAGGTCGAGTTGCCCGGGTGCACAGGGCAACGGGCACTCGTTGACAATCCGCACCGTGATGGAAGCCCCGTTCGCCGCGCGGACAAGCACGTACGCTCCGCATGCCTTGGCCGACTCGTAGTCCGTGTGGTTCATCGCCGCGATCATGAGGTCGCCGGACGGGCCGTAGAGACAGGCACCATTCCCGTCACCCGCCTCGTAGGCGGTCGCGACGCCCCGGTAACGGGTACCGGGCTTGATCCGTCCGGCCGAAGACCCCGTGGACACCGCGGATTCCGGACGCGGGGTGCTGGAAGGCGTGCGCGGGCTGTTGGCAGGCGTGCGCGGGCTGCGAGACGCGGTTGGCGGCCTGCTGGCGGTCGACGGCGTTGGGGTACGGCGGGGCGATGGCGGCGGGCTCGTGACCCGCGCCCGCGTCGGTGCCGTCGTGGCGTCGGCCGCCATGGTCGGTGAGCCGGAATCGGCCGCGACGCTCGCCGGAGCAGCAAGAACGGACTCGTCGGCCGTACGCCGGGTATCAGCGCCGCCCTTGATGAGGAGCGCCGCAGCCAGGCAGACCACAACGCTGACAGCCAGCAGAACCAGCGGGATGCCGATGGCCCGCCGGCGCTTGCGCCGCGGCTCCGCCGCGCCGTGCATCGTTGTCCTCATGTCCATCCGTTCGGTAGATCCAGTCGACGTTCCACAGCGCAGTTGCCGCCGGAACCGAAAAGGTTGCCGCCCGTGCCGACATCGCCACGGACATGGGGGGGAGCAGCGAGGAACACCAGCCCACTGCGATCGTCAGGGCTGCCAAGGGCTGCACACTCGCAGGCCAGGTTGTAGAAGCGGCGAAGGGGACGCAGCCTCACTCGTCCTGATCGCGACCGGTGCTCTGGTCGCCTGTGCGAGGACGCCGTACGTCGCGGCGAGTCGGTGAGCGGCCATGCCCGCGCTGTAGTCGCGGACGAGGCCGATGGGCGGTCCTGCCGGATTCGCGCGCCGGCGCGACCCGCTCCTTCTTGACCATCAGCTCGTTGCCGGATGACCAGCTCGTTCAAGGTGACATCGAGCGTACGCGCACGGCTTGGTCCGGCAGGTCGTCTTTTACGCACCCGAACCGGAAGTGCGGGCGGCCGGCGTCCGCCGGCCGCCCGCCGGGTTGCCGTCTCGCACCGCGGGAGTCGCCTCGGCGAGGAGGACCTCGAGCGAGGAGGCGCAACTGCAGTGGCTGTACGCCCGGGCGCTTCTGAGTGGTATCGCAACCAACGGCCTCAAGCCGACCGGGGCCTGGGCTCGGCCGCCGATCTGGCTCAAGGGTTGTGTCAGGCGCGGTCTTCGTTGATTTTTACTGCCAGTACAGGGATGGGGGACTCCAGCAGGAGGCGTTGGCTGATGCTGCCGAGGAGGGCTTTGCCGACAGGGGAGCGGCGTTTGATGCCGATGACGAGGCGCTGGGCGCGGTGTTCCTCGATGTCGGCCAGGACGGCGTCGGCCGGGTCGCGGTCGGACTTGCCGTGTCGTTCCAGGACGGTGACCTTGATCGTGGACGGGATCGTCGAGGTGTCGAGTGGGTTGAGGGCGAGGTTGACGGCGACGAGGTCGGTGCCGAGGAGTTCGGCTTCGACCGCGGCGGCGGCCAGCGCGACGATGCCCTCGGGGCTGTCGGGTACGGCGACCATCACAGTCATCGGATGAGCCTTTCTACACGTGGGCGTTCTTGAAGGAGTCCTCGAACTGTTCGAGGGTGACGCCGCGGGTCTCCGGGACCGAGGTGGCGATGAAGACGAGGGCGAGGATGCCGAGGCCGGCGAAGATGAAGAAGGTGGGTGCGATGCCGATGGAGGAGACGACGGGTGGGAACCCGAAGGCGACGCCGGCGTTGGCCATCCAGAGACAGAAGACGCACACGCCCATGGCGAAGCTGCGGATCTTCAGTGGGAAGATCTCGGCCAGCAGTAGCCAGACCAGGGGCCCGATGGTGCCCTGCATCGAGAACACGAACAGGACCGCGAACACCAGCAACACGTAGGGCTTGACCGAGTTGTCCGGCATCAGCAGGGCGGCGAGCCCGACGAGGAGGTGGAAGCTCGTGGTGAGCGCGAAACCTCCCAGCAGCATGGTGCGGCGGTTGACCTTGTTCATCACCAGGATGCCGACCGAAATGCCTACGACACTGGCCAGGCCGAACAAGGTGTTCCCGAGAATCGCGGCATCGGCGGAGAAGCCGGCCTCCTCTAGGAGTTGGCTGCCGTAGTACATGATCGAGTTGATCCCGGTGAACTGCTGGAAGACGCCGAGTCCGATCCCGACAAGCAGGAGCCGGCGGACCCACGGCACCGCGAGGTCGGCCCAGCCGCCGGTCTGTGCGAGCTTCTCCTCCTCGGCGAGCGCCTGTACTTCGGCCATCTCGGCCTCCGCGCGCTGTGGTGATCGAACCTGCAGGAGTACGGCGAGCGCCTCGGGGTCGCGGTCCTGGGAGGAAAGCCACCGTGGGCTCTCGGGCATCCGCAGCATGCCGACGAACAGGAGGATCGCGGGGGCTACGGCGACGAGCAGCATGAATCGCCAGATCGACTGGTGTTCGCCCCAGAGTTGGAAGATGATCGCGTTGATCACGAACGCCGCGAACTGGCCGGAGACGATCATGACCTCGTTGCGGGTGACCAGACTGCCGCGTCGTTCGTACGGCGAGACTTCGGCCAGGTACACCGGGACGGTGGCCGAGGCACCGCCGACGGCGAGACCGAGTACGAACCGGAACAGCGCGAGTACCGGCCAGGACGGGGAGAGCACACATCCGATCGTGCCCAGTGCGAAGATCGCCGCGAGCATCAAGATGTTGTGCCGGCGGCCGTAGCGGTCGGAGAGCCGGCCCCCGATGAGCGCACCGACGGCGGCGCCGAAGATCAGGATGCTGACAACGAAGCCCTCGGTGAACGCGGTGAGGCCGAGGTCCTCCTTCATCGGTGCGAGGGCGCCGTTGATGACACCGGTGTCGTAGCCGAACAGCAAGCCGCCGAAGGTCGCGACCACGGCGATGAGCCCCAGCCGTCGGGAGTGTGGGCCTGGTAGGTCGGCGGGTAGGGCCGAGTGCTGCGCCCCCGGTGTTCCGGTTGCTTGAGTCATGGGTCAACCTTCCGTACGGTTCTGCCCCCGCGGATCGTTGACTGGCCACGCACTAGCACGTGCCAGACTTCACGTTTGCATCGGGACAGTAGGTCCGGACAAAGGTGGCGTCAAGACCGAACGACATGTGGATGTAGCACGTGCTAGTGAATCTAGCGACGAAGTCTTGACAGCTACTAGCACGTGCTAGTTCCATGATCGACGTGACCAACCTTTCCAAGCTTCGTCTCGGTACCGCGCCCGATTCCTGGGGTGTGTGGTTCGCCGACGATCCGCATCAGGTGACGTGGGACGTATACCTCGACGAGATCGCAGCTGTGGGCTACGTCCACACCGAGCTCGGCCCTCAGGGCTTCATGCCGCAGGATCCCGAACAGCTCAAGGACGAACTCGCCAGGCGCGGACTGTCGGTGTGTGGTGGCACGGTCTTCGCCGGGCTGCACGAGGGACCCGGTGCGCTGCGGAAGGCAAAGGCGGCGTTCGGCCGGGAAGCCGAGTTGCTGTCCGCGCTCGGAGCGGAGTACTTGGTGCACCTACCGGAGCAGTACACCGACATGCACACCGGCGAGGCGACGCAGGCTGCCGACATCGACCCGGAGCAATGGAAGAACCTGGTCACCGGGACCGACGAGCTGGCGAGGTACCTGTACGAGTCGTACGGCGTGAAGCTCGTGTTCCATCCACACGTGGACACACACGTCGATACCCAGCAGCGCATCGAGCGTTTCCTCGAAGACACCGACCCGGAGCTGGTGAACCTCTGCCTGGACACGGGCCACATCGCGTACTGCGAAGGCGACAACCTGCAGATCATCAAGCGCTTCCCCGAGCGGATCACCTACGTCCACCTGAAGTCGGTGGACCCGGCGATCCGGGCACGTGCGCTGGCCGAGAACCTGCCCTTGTCCGAGGCGGTGAAGCTCGGCGTGATGTGTGAGCCGCCGTACGGCGAACCTGACATGCCGCCGCTGCTCGAGGCGCTCGGCGAACTGGACCGCGACACCTTCTGCGTCATCGAACAGGACCTGTACCCGGTACAGCCGCACATTCCGCTGCCGATCGGCGCGCGGACCGCCGGCTATTACGTCGGCTGCGGTCTGGGCCCGGTTCGTCGCTGGCCCTACTGAGAGGGGACACTCATGACGCTTCGTATCGGAGTCATCGGCACCGGGATGATCGGCACTGACCACATCCGCCGGATCACCCAGGTGCTGTCGGGAGCCGAGATCACCGCCGTTACCGACGCCAACCTCGATCTGGCCAAGCAGGTCGCCCAGGACCTGCCGGATACAGAGGTGTTCGGCGACGGTCACGATCTGATCGGTTCGGGTCAGGTCGACGCGGTGCTGGTCACGTCCTGGGGGCCCACGCACGAAGAGTTCGTGCTCGCTGCCATCGCGTCGGGCAAGCCGGTGTTCTGCGAGAAGCCACTGGCCACCACGGCAGAGGCCTGCAGGCGCATCATCGCCGCGGAAGTCTCCGCCGGCCGGCGCTTCGTGCAGGTCGGTTTCATGCGTCGGTACGACGCCGCGTATCGGCAACTGAAGGCCGTCATCGACTCCGGCGCGGTAGGCGCTCCGCTCATGTACTACTCGGCGCACCGCAATCCCGACGTACCGAGCACGTACACCAGCGAGATGGCCGTCGTGGACACCGCTGTCCACGACTTCGATGTGGCTCGCTGGCTGCTCGGCGAAGAACTGGCCGCGATCCGGGTCCTGCCGGCGAAGCAGAACAGCCTCGGTGGCGGCCTCAAGGACCCGCTGCTGATGGTCGTCGAGACCGAGAGCGGCGTGCTCGTCAACGTAGAGACCAGCGTCAACATCCGCTACGGCTACGACATCCGCGGCGAGGTCGTGGGCGAGACCGGGACGGTGGCGCTCGCCGACCGCAACCAGATCGACCTCCGGCACGCGGGCATCCGCTCCGGCGGGGTTCCAGGCGATTGGCGGGAGCGCTTCGCCGTGGCCTTCGATACCGAGTTCCAGGAGTGGATCGACACCATCGCCGCCGCCTCGGAACCGGCAGGTCCGTCTTCGTGGGACGGGTACGCAGCCACCGTGGTCTGCGATGCGGGCGTGCGTTCCCTTGCCACCTCTGAGCGCGTACCGATCGTCCTCGGCGACAAGCCGGCGCTCTACCGAAACTGAACGGAGGCTCACCGTGAGAACGATCGAGCATTGGATTGGTGGAGCGTCGACGAGTGGCGCCTCGTCCCGGCGTGGCCGGGTGTGGAATCCGGCGACGGGTGAGCAGCAGGCGGAGGTCGTGCTGGCCTCGGCGGCAGATGTGGATACCGCCGTACAGGCGGCGAAGCGGGCCTTCGACTCGTGGTCGCAGTCGTCGCTGTCACAGCGGACGAAGGTGTTGTTCGCGTTCCGCGAGCTGGTGAACGCCCGAGTGCGCGAGTTGGCGGAGATCGTCAGCGACGAGCACGGCAAGGTCGTGTCGGATGCGGCCGGTGAGGTGCAGCGTGGCCTGGAGGTCGTGGAGTTCGCGTGCGGTATCCCGCAGCTGTTGAAGGGCGACTACTCGGATCAGGTCTCGCGAGGCGTCGACGCGTTCTCGTTCCGCGAGCCGATCGGGGTGTGTGCGGGGATCACGCCCTTCAACTTCCCGGTGATGGTGCCGATGTGGATGCATCCGGTGGCGATTGCCTGCGGCAACAGCTTCGTACTCAAACCCAGTGAGCGCGACCCCTCGGCGGCAGTGCTGATCGCGGAACTGTGGGCCGAGGCCGGCCTCCCCGACGGGGTGTTCAACGTGGTGCACGGAGACAAGGAGTCCGTCGACGCGTTGCTGGACCACGCGGATGTCGCCGCGATCTCTTTCGTCGGCTCCACGCCCATTGCGAAGTACATCCATCAACGCGGTACGGCGGCAGGGAAACGGGTGCAGGCACTCGGCGGCGCGAAGAACCACGCGATCGTCCTGCCGGACGCAGACCTGGACTTTGCGTCGGGTCACCTGGTCGCGGCGGCGTTCGGGTCGGCCGGTGAGCGCTGCATGGCGATCTCCGCCGCCGTGGCCGTCGGTGCGGCCGGCGATGCCCTGGTCGAGGCGGTCAATGCGAAGGCGCGCGATGTCGTGGTGGGCGCGGGCCGGGACGAACGCAGCGAGATGGGGCCAGTGGTCACGCCCGAGGCGCGGGACCGGATCGTCGGCCTGATCGACGCCGGCGAGGCCCAGGGCGGGAAGATCACCACGGACGGCCGCGGCCTGGTGGTCCCCGGCCACGAGAACGGGTTCTTCGTCGGTCCGACCGTGGTGGATCAGGTCACGCCGGACATGGACGTCTACCGCGAGGAGGTCTTCGGCCCGGTGCTGTCCGTCCTGCGATCCGACAGTGTGGACGCGGCGATCGATCTGATCAACGCAAACCCCTACGGCAACGGGACTGCGATCTTCACCGGCAGCGGCGAGGCGGCGCGCCGGTTCATGCGGGGCGTGAAGGTCGGGATGATCGGCATCAACGTTCCCGTCCCGGTGCCGATGGCCTACTACTCCTTCGGCGGCTGGAAGGACTCGCTGTTCGGTCAGTCCCACATCCACGGCCCCGAAGGCGTCGCGTTCTACACGCGGGCGAAGGCCGTGACATCTCGATGGCCGCATGTCGAGCACCCGGTCGATTCCAGCTTCCACTTCCCGACAGCGAGCTGACACATGAAGATTGCTCTCGATCCCTACATGTTCCGCAGTACTCCGCTCCTCGAGCTTCCGGCGCTGGTGGCCGATCTCGGCTATCAGTACATCGAGCTGTCGCCACGGGAGGATTTCACGCCGTTCTTCCTGCACGCCCGGGCCGGCGACGACACGGTGAAGGAGTTCAAGAAGGCCTTGGACGCCGCCGGCGTGCGAGTTGCCTCGCACCTGCCGTTGTACCGCTGGTCGGGGCCCGATGAAGAGGAACGCCAGGCCGCGGTGCGCTATTGGAAACGCGCGATCCAGCTCACCGTGGACCTGGACTGCCGGGTGATGAACTCGGAGTTCAACGGCCGCCCCGAGCAGGCGAGCCGGAGCGAGGCGATGTTCTGGAAGTCGATGGAAGAACTCTTGCCGGTCTTCGAGCGCGAGGGCGTCGGGCTGCGTCTGGAGCCGCACCCGGACGACTTCATCGAGGACGGCCTGACCGCGATCGACATGATCCGCGGCATCAACTCACCGTCGGTGTCGTTCCTGTACTGCGCCCCGCACACCTTCCACATGGGCGGGAACATGGCCGAGATCATGCAGTACGCCGGGCCGTTGCTGACCCAGGTCCATCTGGCGGACTCGTTCGACCACCGCGCCTCGTCCGGCCTGCGCTACATCGTCAACCCACCGGGATCGACGGCCCGGGTCCACCAGCATCTCGACATCGGCCAGGGCGAGGTCGACTGGGGCACCTTCTTCGGCACGCTGGGTGAGCTGGGGTTCGGTGATCGTGAGGAGACGATCATGACGTCGTGTGTGTTTGCCTGGGAGGACCGCGCCCGCGACTCGGCGACGTACATGCGGGAAACCGTCAACAAGTATGTGGGTTCGTGGTGATCGGTCTTGATCTGCTGACGGTGGGCCGGGTCGGGGTCGATCTGTATCCGCAGCAGCCGGGTCCGCTGAAGGACGTGACGTCGTTCGGCCGGTATCTGGGCGGCACGGCGACCAACGTCGCTGTCGGCGCTGCCCGGCTGGGGCGCCGTACGGCCGTACTCACGAAGGTGGGTGCGGACGGGTTCGGTGACTATGTGCGCGAGGCGCTGAGCGGGTTCGGTGTCGATCCCTCGTACGTCGGAACTTCGCCCGAGCTGCTGACACCGGTCGTGTTCTGCGAATTGAACCCTCCAGAGGACCCGCCGCTGTTGTTCTATCAGACAGCCGATTGCGCCGGACCTGACTCTCACCTCCGACGACGTGCCCTGGGACCTGGTACCGGAGGTTCCGGTGTTGTGGGTCACCGGTACCGGTGTCAGTGTCGAGCCTGCTCGCAGCACTCAGCTGGCCATGCTCGAGCACCGCGGCCGGCGGCGGTGGACGGTGCTCGACCTCGACTGGCGTCCCATGTTCTGGTCCTCTCCCGAGCAGGCCCGGGCCGAGTACGGCGCGATGCTCGATCTGGTGACCGTTGTTGTCGGCAACCGTGCGGAGGTCGAGGTGGCCACCGGAACCGCCGACCCCGAACTGGCCGCCGATCGGCTGCTGGATCGCGGTGTGGAGCTGGCGATGGTGAAGCTGGGGGCTCGCGGCGTCCTTGTCGCCACCCCCGAGGAGCGGTCCGTCGTGCCGCCGCATCGGGTCGAGGTCGTGTGCGGACTCGGCGCGGGCGACGCGTTCGGTGGAGCGCTCGTGCATGGTCTCCTGTCCGGATGGCCGGCGACCCGGATCGCCGAATACGCCAATGCGGCCGGCGCACTGGTCGCATCTCGCCTTGCTTGTGCCGACGCCATGCCCGCCGCGGCGGAGCTTGATGCTCTGCTCGCATCGCAAGGAGTGAGAGCGTGACAGGTCCTTTGCTCGACGCGGACAGGTGGCGCCGGCTGCTGCGCACTCGCGCGACCGATCCGTACGCGGTGAAGCGGGCCTATGCGGCTCGGACCCAGCCGGAACGAGTACTCAGCGCGCGGGGAACCTTGTTCCTGGTCGCTGCGGACCATCCGGCCCGCGGCGCGTTGGCCGTTGGTGCGAACACGATGGCGATGGCCGATCGACGATCGCTGCTGGCGCGGCTGGTCGAGGCGCTCGAACATCCCGACGTCGATGGCGTCCTGGGCAGCCCGGACATCGTCGAGGAGTTGCTGTTGCTCGGAGCACTAGAGGGCAAGGTAGTGATCGGGTCGATGAACCGAGGTGGTCTCGACGGTGCAACGTGGACGATGGACGACCGGTTCACCGGGTACCACACGGCCGGAATCGCAGACTGTGGTTTGCAGGGCGGGAAGATGCTGCTGCGGATCGACGACACGGATCCGGCGACCGCGAGCACTATCGAAGCCTGTGCGCAGGCGGTGTCCGAACTTGCCGCACGCGGGCTGATGGCAATGATCGAACCGCTGCCGTATCACCGCGACGACGAAGGCACACTGCGGTTGCGCAAGGACGCGCCCGCCCTGGCCCGTGCGATCGCTGTCGGCAGCGCGCTCGGCAGCACCAGCGCTCACACCTGGCTGAAGATGCCGTCCTGCGACGACCCGGCCACGGTGTTCGGTGCGACCACGCTGCCCTGTGTCGTGCTCGGCGGGGTCCCGAGCCTTGACCCTGCGAAGGACCTCGAATCCTGGGGCGCCGCCCTCAATCAGCCGGTGGTGCGTGGGCTCGTGGTCGGGCGGGCGCTGCTGTACCCGCCGGACGGCGACGTCCGAGCGGCAGTGGACGCGGCCGCGAAGATCCTGAGCTCAGCGGAGGCGGCAGCATGAGCACGGTTCGCCTGACGACCGCGCAGGCGCTGGTGCGGTGGATGATCGCGCAACGCTCGGAGCTGCTCGACAGGACCGAAGTACCTTTGTTTGCCGGGGTCTTCGGCATCTTCGGACACGGCAACGTCCTCGGCCTGGGCACCGCTCTGTACGACGTCCAGGACGAGCTTCCGACCTGGCGTGGCCAGAACGAGCAAGGCATGGCTCTAGCGGCGGTTGCCTACGCGCGCGCAACCGACCGCCGGCAGGTGATGGCGGCAACCTCCTCCGTCGGACCTGGCGCGCTCAACATGGTCACGGCCGCAGGAGTCGCCCACGCGAATCGCTTGCCGATCTTGCTACTGCCCGGCGACACCTTCACGAGCCGCGCACCGGACCCCGTCCTGCAGCAGGTGGAGCACTTCGGCGACCCGACCACAACGGTGAACGACGCGTTCCGCCCGGTGTCGAGGTACTTCGACCGGATCACCCGGCCTGAGCAGCTCGTGACCACCTTGCCCCAGGTCGCCCGTGTCCTCACCGATCCGGCTGACGCGGGGCCCGTCGTACTGGCGCTGCCGCAAGACGTGCAGGCCGAGGAGTACGACTTCCCGGTCGCGATGTTCCAGCGCCGGCTTCACGTCTTGGACCGGCCTCGCCCGGACCGCGACGCGCTCGCGTCCGCAGCCGCCGTACTGCGAACCGCACAGCGACCGCTGCTCGTCCTCGGCGGAGGCGTGCGCTATTCCGGCGCCGCCCGCGAAGCACTCGCCTTCGCCGAAGCCCACCGCTTGCCGGTCGTGGAGACCGTGGCCGGGCGCACCCTCGTGCCACACGACCACCATCTGTACGGCGGCGCGCTCGGCATCATCGGCTCAACCAGCGCCAACAACCTCGCCGTAGCCGCAGACGTCGTACTCGCCGTCGGCACACGACTACAGGACTTCACCACGTCGTCGTGGACCGGCTTCGCTGCGGACGCGCGGATCATCACCGTGAACACCGCTCGGTTCGATGCGGTCAAGCACGCCGCCCAGGCCATCGTCGGCGACGCCCGCGAAACTCTCGACGAGCTCACCGCGAACCTCGCCGGCTGGACCGCGCCGATCGCCTGGATGGCACGGGCAGCCGAAGAGAAGGCGACCTGGGACGCCCAGATCGACCAGTTGCGCACCGGCGGCGGACCTCTCACCTACGCCCAGGTCGTCGGCGCCGTGAACGACGCCACCGGCCAGGACGACTACGTCCTCACCGCATCCGGCGGCATGCCCGGCGAACTCCACGGCGGCTGGCGAACCGGCGACGTCAAGCCCGACACCACCTCCGGCGCCACGATGGACCTCGAATACGGCTTCTCCTGCATGGGCTACGAGGTCGTCGCCCCCTGGGGTGCCGCCATGGCCCGCGCGACGACCCATCCCGACGGCCTCGTCACCGCGCTCTTCGGCGACGGCTCCTACCTGATGCTCAACTCCGAGCTGTATTCCGCCGCCTTCTCCGGCCACCCGTACGTCGCCGTACTGTGCGACAACGGCGGCTACGCCGTCATCCACCGCCTGCAAACCAACCAAGGCGCCGCCGGCTTCAACAACATGCTCACCGACTCACGCGGCCCCGGCGCCGACGGCCTCCGCGTCGACTTCGCCGGCCACGCGAAAGCTCTCGGCTGCACCGTCGAACACGTCACGGAAGGCACCGACGCCTTCCGGGCGGCCTACCAACGAGCTCGGCAGGCAGCCCGGACCACCAACCGCCCCGCTGTCGTCGTCTGTCACACGCACCCGTCGTCCTGGACCGAGGCCGGTGCCTGGTGGGAAACCGGCGTACCCGAGGCGCTTTCCGGTCGCACCGGCTACGAGGACGGGAAGGCGCGGCAGGTTCGGTGGTCGTGAAGAGCTAACCTCCCAGTGTGGCGAGCGAAGGAGGTCCGATGAGCAGCGACGCGGCCGAGACGCCTCGTCCGCCGACAATGGCTGACGTCGCGGCTCATCTCGGCGTCTCACGTCAGCTCGTCTCGATCGTCCTGCGCGACCAGCCCGGGGCCAGCGACGAGACCCGCCGCCGAGTGCGCGAGGCTGCCCGAGAGCTCGGCTTCAGTCCACACGGCGGTGCCAGGTCGCTGCGCCGCGCGCGCAGCAAGGATCTCGGCGTGATCTTCGCCCCGGCCCACTCCACCGAGCCCGAGATCGTCGAAGCCATCTACCCGGCGGCCGCGGCCCGAGGGTACGACGTCGTGCTCAGCGCCGAGACGGCGACCCGGAGTACCGAGCAGGCGGTCGAGGAGTTGCTGGGCCACCGTTGCGCTGCGCTCATCGTCATTGGCTCCGACCTCAAGCACGCCGGACTCAAGGCGGTTGCCGAGCGAAGTCTCGTGCCGCTGGTCGACGTGGGCTACGGCCGGCGGAACCAGTTCTACGACGTCGTACGGTCGTCCGGCGACAAGGGGATCGAGCAGCTCGTCGAGTACCTCGTGGAGCTCGGGCATCGGCAGATCGCGTACGTCGATCCGGCGTCGATGCCGCCCGGCAGCCTTCGCCGCCGGGGTTACGAGCGCGCGGTCAAGCGCCTCGACCTATCCATCGACATCGTGCCCGTGCCGGGCGACTACACCGAGGCCAGCTACTTCGACGAAGTGGGAAGCACTGCCGGACGAACCCTCCTCGCCCGGCGCCGGCTGCCGACCGCCGTGATCGCGCCCAACGACGACACCGCCGTAGGCCTTCTGCACACCCTGATCCGCGACGGAGTACGCGTCCCCGACGACATATCGGTCGCCGGTTTCGACGACGCGCCGATCGCACGGCTGTCCTCGGTGGACCTGACCAGCGTGCGACAAGACCCCGAACTCATCGGCGTCTCCGCTGTCGAGGCCGCCGTACGCCGAATCGAGAACCGGGACGAGCGACCCCGCGAGACAGTGGTCGACACCTCCCTGGTCCTCCGAAGCAGCACCGCCGCACCAAGCCGCCGGCCGAAACGGCAGAGCTGACGGCACGGGCCGCCGAACGGGGGCAGAGGCCTCCCCGCAGCGGCTCAGGACCGATCACGGCGCTGACCCGATCCGCGGGCATGGCGAAGGCGACGCGAGCCTCCAACCTGTCTGACGCTTGGAGGCTCAACGCTGGCCAGGGTGAGGAATCCGCGGATCCGGTAACGATGCGAACAGTTGTGATGTGACGCACAGTCACGATCGGGCGATGGTCGCAGAGGCCAGCTGAACGACCTGCCGGGACGCACGCGATGGTGTGTCAGAACGGCAAAGTGGTCAGTTTGTGGTTTGTTCCAGACACACCGAAGCCCAGGACACCTTGGTGGCCTGGGCTTTTGTGCGCCGCCAGGGACTCGAACCCCGAACCCGCTGAATTCCAACTGAGACTGATCATCGGTTGTCAACGATGCTCGGAATCCCTTACAGGTAACGGATTCCGCGGCTGCTTGTTGCGCATAAGTTCTCATCGGCAACCATCCTCTCGCGCTGATTGAGATGCGTAAAGAGGTGCGTCGCCGGTTGGTCGACCCGTTGGTGGACCTGTCGAAGAAGGGCGTCCTGGCGGTCCGTGGGGTGAGGTGTTGTTCAGGTCCACCGGGCGTTCTCGGGATCCCAGTCCTTGCCGCGGGCCAAGCCGCTGATGAGTGGGTCCGCGAAGGCTGTGATCACGGCGACTGCAACCGCGAAGCTGGTTGGGTAGCCGGCGGCGGCTGGGCCTTGACGTCGTAGCCATGCGGTGTAGGAGGGCTGTCGTTGCTGGGGGAGGTCGGTGATGCTCGAGCTGAGTGGTCGCAAGGTGATCCGTCGGTGCTTTGCCGTGGCTTCGAGAGCGGTGGATACTTCGTCGGCTGGGAGGGTGTTGGCGCGTAGCAGGCGGTAGAGGTCGCCGTAGTCGCGGTCGCGGGTGTTGAGGTCGCCGAGTTCGATGGCGGTGGACAGTTTCTCGGCGATGACGGTGGCGAGTGGGTAGCCGAGGATGGTGAAGGTCCCGGCTTCCAGTAGTTGTTGGTATGCGATGAGTTGGGGCTCGGGGGTGATGGGATCGCCGAGACTGACGTCGAGTTGAAGCTTGAGTTGGGCTCGGGCGATTGCGGCGGGCATGACGAGTCGGAGCCCGTGGTAGCGGCCGTCGTCTCGAATCGGCGCGGTTCTCAGGCTTGCGCCGTCGAACGCGACGCCGTCCTCGACTTCGGTCGCGGCGATTGCCCGGATGCGTCGGATGATCTCGGTGTCCTCGCCGGTGAAGGCTTGCCCGAGAATGTCGATGTCCCGCGTCGTACGGCGAGCGCCGAACTGGGCCAGGAGCAGGCCGCCTTTGAGGACGAAGTGTTCGCGGCCGGCCGGAGATGTGGCGAGCCGGTAGAGGAATCGTTCGAGGACGTACTCGACCATGACTTCGTCGGTGGCGCGCCGTTCGCGGCGTGCTGAGTTCCGCAAGTCGTTGTAGACGCGGCCGGCAGTGGTGTCGCGGGCAGGATTGACCATCAGGCGAGCACCGCTTCGACAGCTGGCCGGATGACGGAGAGGGCATGCAGTTCGCGCGCGATGCGTTGGAGATTCGCAACCCCGTCAGGCCCACTGGTTCGCAGGTACCGGCCGAGTGCCGCCAGGGCCAGTGTGTGACCGACGCGGTTGCGGTGGCGCATGGCATCGACCACGCTGCGGGCTGCGTCGTACACCGGCACGAACTCGCCCGGTGCCGCCTCGTACTGCTCGATGTTGAGGTCGAAGGTCTTGGCCGCGTACTGCGCGACGACGATGGGTGGGTACGAGATCGCCGGACGCCGGGCGCCACGCGGTACGGCGATGTGTACGGCGGCTGGTATGTCGTCGATCAGCTCGTGCAGCGCGAGCGCGGACTCGCCGCAGACGACTGCATGGGATGCTCGTGTATGTACTGCTAGCAAATCCAGATGCGCAGTCTCGGGGGCGTCGGAGCGCCGGTAGACGCCGCGCGAGAGCTCAAGCGCGGCCCCTTCGCTGACCAGGGTCGCCAGATCCCGCGACGGCAGACCGCTCCGGCGCGCCTGCGCTGTGGTGAAAGTAGGCGGCAGGATCGCCAGCCGTTCGTGTGCGCGAGATGGCTGCTCGACGGGTGTCATGTATCAAATCATACCCCGCAATGGTGTTGAAGGGTGCGATTTGGTACATACGCCCGTTGCGCCTCGAGATCAGCGCAGGCCAGTGTGGCAATCACGGTGTGACTCCGGCCCGGTGGGCGCTGGCCCTTCGATGCCGAGAATGGCCCTGATCCCGGCCGCAGAGCGATCCCTCGTCACTGAATACCTTCCTGCGTGCCCATGATCACTCTTGGAAAGCCAATATCACGCGAAGCCGCAGAACTGTCGGTACGCCCGTTTACGCTCAGGGCGACTGTTGACCGCGCTCAGTAACGTTGGGCAGGGGTGGTTGGGAGTGCTAAAAGGTGAGGTCGCGGGCGACTCGCGGCAGGTGGTGACATATCTGGTCGTGCCTGAGACCGACGAGTACGTCGCGGTGATGGCCGTGCTGGAGTCGTCTGTGAGTGACCTGACCCCGCGTGACGTGGTGAGAGGTCTCCTCGGGATTGGCGTCGTACTCGATGAGCGTGTGGTGGAGAAACGTCTCGATCAGCTCCTTTGTGGGGCGCCGCGACGGCCCGTACGGACACGTCGCGGATTCTGCGGCATGCGGATCTGCTGGCGCGGAACTGGCGCTGGACGGCGACACCGGCGGGACGGCAGGTGCAGCGCTTCTACACGACCGTGCTGGCCGAGACTCCGACGATGCGAGAGATCCCGTTGTCGAGCCTCGCACGGGTCGTCGACTGTCTGGAGGACCTCGTCGAGGTGCTGCTGTCAGATCAGGCGACCCACGACCGGGTCGCGGAGCTGATCGGCCGGCTGTTCACCAGCCACGATGATCTCGACGCAGCGTTGGTCGGGGCCGAGGACAGTCTGGCTGGGCTGGCCGACCGGTTCGACTTGGACGACACGTCGACCGGGGAGCTGAAGCGCCTGTTGGTCGACTATGCGACGCGGGTTGCGGCTGAGCTCGAAACGGGGGCAGCACGGGCGTTCCGCGCGCTCGACCGGCTCCGGGACCGGTTCGATGAGTTGGCGTCGATCGCGGTCGAGAACTCGGATGCACAGGCGCTGATCGATCGTGGCGCTCTGCTGGCCAGTCGCGGCGGTCGGCGCGGTGACTGGGAAGGGCTGCGAGCCTGGTGCGATCCAGAGGTCGGCCGGGCGTCCCGGTTCGCCCTGCGCCTCATACGGGCGTTGCCTGGGATGCATGCGAATCTGCGCCGGCTGCATGCGTCGGTCGGTACGGCGACCGGTCGCGGGCGTGCGGTGATGCTGGCGAGGGCCTGTAGCGATCCTGTTGTGGGGCAGGCGATCTTTGTCGCGGCGCTAGGTGATCACGCGTGGCGGAAGCTGTCCGGTGAGGCCGCGGATCACGATCTGACACACAACCCTCCGTGGCGGGACGGTCCGCGCATCACCGTTCCGGAGTTGCTGCGAGCAATCGGGCGAGAGGGTGCCCGTGGGCGGGCGCCCGCGGCGAAGGACAACACCGCTGCACGTGAGGAGGTCCGTCGTCGGCGGGCAGAACGTGCGGAGCTGCATTCCCTTGCTTTGCAGGAAGTGCTGGCGGCGACGGCCAGAGCAACCGTTGAGCGATCGTGCAGCGCGAGCAGCATTTGCCGCGCTGATGGCGGCGGCCAGAGCAAGACCGGGAGGTTCCAGTTCGGCACGGCGGATGGCGGTCTCCGACGGCCTGGCCTGCTCGCTGTTCCACTGTCCTGGCCGGACCGGCGAGCTGCTCGCGCCGACCTGGCGAGTCATCACGCCAGATCGACTTGCGGTGTTCCACCGGCCTGGTCTCCGGCCCGCTGCGCCCGCGGTGACGGCGCCGGACGATGTGGCGATCGCCGACGTACGAGGTTCCTGGCAGGAGGGAATCGCATGAGCCTGTCGACGGCCGATGGTGGCGAGTCGGTGCAGAGCCGGCGACGTAGAGCGTGGGCGCCCGAGGTCGGTGACGAGGTCGCCGCAGCGGCCCGCCTCGTGATGGCGCGGCCGTGGTTGAGCGCTGGTCGTGATGACGAGTCGATCGCGGCGGTACGCCGCAACGAGACAGTGCTGCGTGAGGTCTTCGGTCGGCCTGGGTGGGTGCTGGTCGTCGAGCGTGATTTCGTCCGGCTGCGGAAGTCACCGCCTACGCGCCTGGCCTCGTATGCGGCGGATGCGCCGGCGCCGCTGGTGTGTTCGTGGTTCTTCCTACTTGTAGCGGCGGCTGAAGGGCTGGCACCGAAGGTGTCGATCGCCCAGTTGGTGACGGCGGGGCGGGCAGTCGCGCCGGAGGCAGGGGTCGCGGTCACGAATGACAAGCCGGAGCGGCACGCGATTCTGGCGGCGCTGCGTCTCCTGGACGAGCGCGGTGTGATCGAGCGGATGGACGGCGATCTGGATGGATTCCTTGCAGGACGAGCAGGCTCCGGTGCTGTTGGCGATTCATCACACGCGCCTGCTGCACGTGGTGGCGAACCTCGCGCCTGTGGATCCTGGGAAGGACCCGGTCGGCTGGTTGGAGTCGGTGCAACGCGAGCCGGATCCGGCACGGCGGATGCGGCGGCGGCTGCTCGACGACGCCGCCGTGCACAGTGAGGATCTCGACGAAGCCGAGGCCGACTGGCTGCGGCGACGTGTGCGCGGTGACGATGGTGCCCCGCTGGCGGCGGCGCTCGGTCTGCATCTGGAGCGGCGAGCTGAGGGCGCGGCGTTCGTCGTACCGGACGCTGCCTTCCGGTATCCGAGCGAGTTGGGGCCGCGGCGGTTCCCGGCGCCGGGAACTGTCGGGCATGCGGCGCTCCTTCTGGTCGATGCGGCGGCGATCGACGGAAGTGTTGATCCGGAGCGCACGGGGTGGCGGCTGCTGTCGCGAGCCGCTGTGCTGGACAAGCTGTCGGCGTGGGGGCGCCGGATCGGCTCGGGACGGGGTGGTTGGGCGACGGAGGACGTCGAGAGTCCGGAGCTCCTGGCGGGCAAGATCGCCGCGCTCCTGACCGGGCTGGATCTGCTGCGCATCAGACCGGCTGGCATCGAGGCGGGTAGTGGCGGAGAGTCCGCGGATGTCTGGTTGTTCTCGCCGGTGACCGGTAGATGGCTATCCGCAGCTGTGGCGGGAGGGGAACTTCATGGACGGTGACGAGTTTCCGATGTTGATCGTCGATCAGGCCGTGCCGGCCGGCCCGGCCGACCGCTTCGGCGGCCGGTGGAGACTGGTCGAGGCCGGCCTGTCGGACGTTTGGCGCTACGGCGACCTGGTGATGCAAGCCGACAGCGGCCGGTTGCTGTTGCGCGGGCCTAACGGGACAGGCAAGACGACTGCACTGGAAGCGTTGTGGCCGTACCTGCTGGACCTCAACGCGCTGAAACTCAACGCCGGCAAGGCGCGAACAACCAGTCTGCGGTCGTTGATGCGCGAGGGCGCAGCCGGGAAGCGCCGCTTCGGATATGTGTGGCTGACACTGCATGGCCCCGGCAGCGAGGGCGAGTGGTCGTACGGCGTGCGCTTGCAGTACAGCGAGTCGACGCCGGTCCGGGTCGTTCCGTTCGTCGTGCCGGGACGACCGTTGCGGGATGTCGCCTTGCACGGTGACGGGCGGGCCAGTCTGAATCTGGAGGACTTCACGGCCGCGGTCGACGAGGCCGGTGGCCAGGTGTTCGACGATGACGATGAGTATGTCGGCAATCTGGCGGCCCGCGTCTGGTCGGCGACGGTGCAGGATATGAAAGAACTGGCGGCCAGGCTGCGCGTACTGCGCAACCCGACGCTGCTCGGCGACCTGACACCCGCGGCGGCGGCCGAGGCCTTGCGGGACGCTCTTCCGACCGTGAACGGAGAGGTCGTTGAGGCGACTGCCGAGGCTCTCGCCGAGTCGGATGCGACCCGCGGCGCGTTCACCCGGGACGAGGCTGCCGCGGAGGTTCTCGCCGAGTTCGCCGAAGTCTGGGCGGGACACGTCGTGGCCGTGGTGAGCGAACTTCATCAGGCCGCCGTTGGCGCACGCGCCGAGGTAGGTCGCGCAGAGCGCAAGCATCGAGGGCTGGTGGGCGACGCCAAGGAAGCTCGGCGCGGCGAACGTGAGGTGCGTGAGATCGCGGACGGGGTGAAGGAGAGCCTCCGTGACACGCGGGCCGAGCACAAAGGTCTGCTGGAGAGCCAGGACTACCAGGATGCTCGCGGCTTGGACGGTTTGCGGCAAGCGCAGGAGGCGACGGCGAAGACACGGGATTCGGTACTGCGTGCACTGTGGCAGGAGGGCCGCAACGCGATGCGCGCGCCGGGCGGTTACTGGCGGACCTGGGTTTGCTTCGCGAGGACATTGAGCGGATCGTGGCTGGAGTTGTTGCCAAGGAGCCGGACGCCGCGCCGGCCGGACCTCTCCTGACGTGGACGACGCGCCCGCGAGCGATCATCAGCGTTGGCGATGTGGTGGTCGACCCTGGGCCGGACGTATCGGTGACCATCGACCTGGACGCGCTGCGTGGTCAAGCGCAGGACTGGACCGATGTGGCAGCTGCTCGACGTGCGCGGGCCTCGGACGCCCAGTTGGCGCTGACCGATCATGCCCGCGCCGTTGCTCCCGCCGAGAACGAGCTCGCGATGCTGGTGCGACGCGCCTCGGAGACTCGAGCGGCCGCGGACAGGATCCAGCAGGCGCACCAGCGCGCCGAGGTGGCGGCCCGCGAAGACGCGGGGCGCCTGCTCGGTCGGCTGCGGCGTTGGGTGACTTCTCCGGTCGGTCTGACCTTGGCGGCCCCAGGCCTTCCGGACCCCGCTGGCACTGGGGCCAGCGACGGCCCGGCCTTCCAGAAAGGAGTTGACGGCCTTGACGCCGAGGAAGACGGCGACAGCCCGGCCTTCTCGGCCGACGGTGACGGCTTGGAGCTCCAGCCAGATGGCGACTGGGCGGTCACTGGTTGGTCGGTGACCGATGTCGAGGAGCTGGCGGTCGCGGAGGTGTCGCAGATCGTCGTACAGGTCGACGAGTGGCGTCAGCTCGTGCAGTCGGATGCTGTCTCCGAGGTCGCTCGGCAAAGGACAAGGGCCGGGGGGATTCGAACGGCGTGCCTGGAGTTGGCCGCGGAAGCGCGGTCCTGTCGGGCGGAGGCCAATGAACTGCGCGGTGGGAAGCTCCTCGCGTTGCCCCGCCCGGGCTGGATCAACGGCGTGGCCGCACGGCGTAAGGCGGATACGGTAGCCGAGGAGCTGCTGCTCGGATCGATGATCGGTTGGCGTGACGAGGTGTCCGACGAGACCGAGCGGGCTCTGATCGAGTCCGCACTGTCGGCCAGCGGTGTGCTCGGCGCGAAGGTCACACCCCAGGGCGCCGATGGTGGCGACTGGTTCGTGACGGTCGACGGGATCGGCCCTGTCGGCGACCAGGTCACGCTGGCATCGGTGCTGCAGGTAAATGGATCAGGCCAGCAGGCCGAAGTTGCGAGCGCCGTCCTGGGCCGAATCCCGCTGGAGCTGTCTGCGGGCAGTAAATCTTCCGGTCTCACGATCGGCCGCGACGGATCCTTCGCGGCCGGACCGCTGCGAGGCTGGGCGCCAGGCTCGCTACCCGATGACGATCTGCCCCCGGCCACCCACATCGGAGCCAGGCAGCGGCGCGAGGCGGCGTTGGCCCGCTCGGTGCAACTCGACTCCGAGGCTGCCGAGTTGGAGGACAAGGCCGCGCTGCTGGCACTGGAAGCCAACGAGTACGACGAACAGGCCGACGCCTTCGAGGCAGCCGCGAGGGATTTCCCACCGACCGTCGAAGCCCAGCGAGCGGAGTCCTTCCGGGCGCTGCTCGCGACTCAGCTCAGCGAGGCGCTGACGGAGGTGTCCTCCGCGCTTGAAGCTCAGGCCGTTGCTGAGGAGGTTGTCCGCGAGCAACGGGATTCCTGGATCGAGCGGACCGTGCTCGGCAGCTTCCGGTGACGATCGACGACATCCAGGCAGCGCTGGTTGCCGCGTCCGAGAGCGCCGCGGCCTTGGCACACGGTGCGATGGGGCTGATGCGAGTTCTGCCACGCGTCGAACACCTCGACATCCCGCCCGAGTCGGCGACCGGGCGGGGGACGGTGACACTGTCGGCGGATGACCTGGCGGGGCTGGTGGACGAAGCGCGCCAGGCGCACGAAGTCGCGGAGTCGAAACGGGTCGAGTACGAGACAAGGGTGGCCAACGTCGGGGCGGCCGCACAGGAAGTACTGCGACGTATCGGCGATCTTGACAGACTCATCGGCGAGCTTGAACGCAAATCCGCCGAGGCCGACAAGGCCGCTGTTGCGGCAGGCAACGAGGCGGTTCGGTTGGAGACCGAGGTCGGCCTGGCGGAGCATGCCGTTCAGGCTGCGCAGCCGGCTGCAGACGAGGCCGTCCGGCGGCTCGAGACGGTACTGCGAGCCGATGGCGTCGCCGGGGCGTTGTCCGATCGCGGCACTGCTGAGACAGCGAGTCCGGAGGAGGGCAGCCCGTGGTGGGGCGACGATCCGGTCGGCGCGACAGGCGTTCTGCTGAAAGGCCGACGGTCGATTGTTCGCCGTACGCTTCGTGAACGGTACGACCAGGCTCGTGCTGCGCTTGCCGGTACGTGGACCCTGGATCCGGCCGACGGCGTCGGCGAGCTGGAGACGTACGTCCTGACGCACGACGACCTCAGCTACACACCGCCGCAGGCCGCGAGGCGTGGCCAGCAACTGAAGGAGCGCGCAAGGGCCGCGTTGGACGCTGCGGAGGAAGGGGCGTTGCGTGACTTCGTGATCGGTCGGCTGCCGGCCGCCATCGGTGTCGCGTGGACCCGCATGCACGACTGGGCCGACGAGGTGAATCGCAAGATGCGATCGGCTGCCGCCTGGTCCGGAGTCGGGGTGCAGGTCAGACTGCGGCTGCGAACCGACCTGAGCCCCGCGGAGCGGACGGCGTACGAGCTGTCCTGCCAGGTGGCAGACGCAGACCGCACCCGGGAACAGAAAGCCGACATCGGCGAGGCACTTACCCAGCTCATCGGGGCCGCCGACGGTGACTCGATGGTGGAGCGGATCGGCGCTGCGGTCGACGTACGGTCGTGGGTGACGATTCACTATGAGGTCGACCGTGGCACCGGCAAGATCGAGCGGTGGGGTTCGCGAACCGCGCTCTCGGGTGGGGAACGCCGGCTGGTGGTGCTCGCACCGATGCTGGCAGCAGTTGCAGCCGGATACGACAGCCTCGGTGCGCAGGGACTGCGGATCGCGGCGCTCGACGAAGTACCGGCGGAGGTCGACGAGCGCGGCCGTGAGGGTCTGGCGCGTTACCTCGCGGAACTGGACCTGGATTTGATCGCGACAAGCTACCTGTGGGACGGCGCGCCAGGGGCCTGGGACGGCATCGACGCCTGGGACCTGGAGGCCGGCAGCGACGGGACCGTCGTCGCCTTCCCGATGCTGATCAGGGGCTTACTGGATTTTGCCGACGACGGATTCGCTGGATCGGCCAACGATGAGTAATCGCTGCCTGTGGTGCGACGGCGCCTGCACCGGAGCAGAGCTTGACCCGTTGCTGACCCGCGAGCTCACCTGGTTCTGGCAGCAGGTGGCCGACGCCGCGGATCGTCGTGGGGATCCTTCGCTCCACGCCGGCACTTTGATGCTGACCGCTCCCGTGGGCGCCGAGGAGCGGGCAGCCGCGACTGGGTTGGCTGGTGGATCGCTGAAAGCTGGCCAGAAGCGGCAACTCAACCTGGCAGACCTGACTCGCCGGGTGCAGATCCGCGGGCCGAACCTCAGTCCAGGCGCCGTCGCCGCACACGCAGTACGCCGGAGGCTCGCGGCTAAGGCAGTCGCCAGCGCCAAGCGCACGGCCCGCGAAGAGTTGCTCCGACAGCGTCTGCGGTCTGTAGTCGCCGCTCTGCCGGAGCACGTGACTAGAGAATCGGACCGGAGACGATGTGGCAGCGGCTCACGTCCACGGGGTCCGCGACGCGGTTGGTCAATCGTGCGGACGCCGTCGAGTTGATCGGCCGAGCGGGAGAGGTGCTCGCGAAACTTCCCACTCCAGGAGAGCGCGTAGATTGTCGAACGCTCGTACGCGGTGCTCCGCACGCACTGGACGACGGGACGCCGCTCGCGTGGATCGTGCTCGCGCTGGTCGGAGCGAATTCCCAACGGCCCCGACGTGCCTGGGACAGCGTCGGCGTCGACATCGACGATCTCACCGGTGGTCTGCTGACCCTGGGAATCCAGCCAGAGAGCTGGCATCTTCGGCCGGCGCGGTGCTGACCCTGCCACCGCGTGTACTCGATGGCGTTCGTTGGCCGGGCCCTGCTGACTCCGGGTGGGTCTTCGTTGACAGAGAACCCATCCGTGGTCGCGGCCGCGCTGGACCGCGCGGTGGTCGCGGACGATGGCGCTCCAGTTCGTCTCGTGTGCACGATCGGAACGCCATCGGGCATCGAGATCGCGGCGATTGGCGCGCTGGCCGATGCCGGCTGGAAGGTCGCGGTTCGGGCAGACTTCGACCCGGCTGGGCTGTTCCACGTCCGCTCTCTGCTGGGCGGATGCAGGTCCGCCGTTCCCTGGCGCATGGACGCAACGACGTACCGTATCGCGGCGGCGAGCATCTCCGATGTGACGCCTCTCGAGTTGACCCCCGACGACGCGCCATGGGACCCCACGCTGGGACCGGCGATGACAACCGGAGCAAGGGTGGTATTCGAGGAAGATCTTCTCGAAGACCTCCTCCAAGATCTCCGCTCCGGCCACGGCCCCGTCGCCTGATCCGGCGCAATCGATTCGAGCGACTTCCCACCGGCATCGGCGGGAGTGCCTGCTCGGACGTGCTCGTCACTGGCACCACAGAGACGCTCTCCGGCATCATCGACGTTGTACGCGGCCAATGATCGACGAATACGCCGGGGCTACGCGCGTCACCCACGCCGTAAGACTTCCCACGTCCTTGACCGCGCAGTCGACCAGTGATGCGCCTTCCGGTATGCGGGCGCCATCAGCTCTTTGCCAGGTGGATGGAGCGAACCTCCACTTCGATGGTGCCGACTGCAGGAGTCGAGCGGCCTGGACGAGTGCGACCTGCGAGAACGGGAAGAGGGTGCGCGAGGTGATTTCCTCACCGGCCTTGAGTAGGATCCCGAAGACGATCTTGGTCGGCTTGAAGTCGGGCGGAAGTTCGCGACCGCGTCCGTGCCGCTGGACGAGTTCGCGGAATCGGGTGCGTGCCTGCGGGGATCCCTCGAGGCCCTGGATCGCTACGCAGGCCTGCATGAAGAGGTGGCTCAACGGCGAGGATCCTGAGGCCTTCTTGACGTGGATCAACTCGTTGTCCGGTCCGAGCAGGTCGCATGCCTCGAATCCCCAGCGTGTGTGGAACTCGTCCTGGACTCCCTTGCGATCCAGACAGACCAGGTCGAGGTCGGGATCGAGTGCAGCGTTTTCGTTGTAGATGCGTTCGGACTGACCGGCCCGCCAGTCGGGCAGACCCAGGTCGGACCTGACCTCGAGCAGTTCGCCGACCGTCGGCGCAGCCGCTCCTGGTAGTCGACGTTGATCTCGTACCAGTGGCCGTCCACCAGTGCGAAGTGTCGGTCGTCGATGATCGTGACCGCCTCGAGCCACTCGATGGCCTTCGTGCCACCAAGCAAATGGTTGCAGCCGTCATCGGCGTACGCCGAGATACGCCCTTCTCGGAAGGTTTGCAGTCTGGTTCCGGGCCGGAGAATGTGCGCCCGGTTCAGGAGGTTCTCCGCGGTGACCTCGGTCTCCCGTCGGCTCCCGCCGTTCAGCCTGACCTTGAAAGCTCTGACATCGTCGATCGCGTCCGCAAGTCCCATGGGTACGACGCTGCTCAGCCGGTGCCCGACCTCGTCGACGTTACTGCTCAGCATCATCTCAAGGTCGTCGTCCAGACGAGCGACGGTGTCGGTGTCCTGCAATGGACGCATGCGGTCGGCGAACTCCAGGTCCGCGATGCGTTCCCGGTCGAGGACCTCAGCGATGATGCGGATGTCCGCCACCAATTTGTCCGGGTCGGTCGCGAGCCGGATGCGCAGGCCGACACCGCCGTCGACCGGCACGGGACGATCCGGGCGCGTGTGGCTCAACTGAAGACTTCTCCGACTTTCCGCCGGCGCCTCCCACGAGGTCGGCGTACGCATCGGACACGTCGATCGCCCAGATCGACGACCCGCTGGGCATCCGCGTCACCTCGGTCCGGCCGCGGGCGCCCGGCCGCCGGCGCATCAGCTTGCTGACCTGTTTCGGATCGAGCGCGCGAATCGCGAACTCGAGTCCGAACCGTCGGTCCTTCTCGTCGCTGGACAGGAGGCGGTGGCCCTGCCCGTAGCCGATGGCATAGGTCCGTTTGTCGACGATCAGCAACAGGAGCCCGGCCGACCGCGAGTCGACGAAATGAACGAGGCGGCCTGTGGTGCGGCTGGCGGCCACGCACCACTCGGCCGACTCGCCGTCCGAGGTTCGAAATGATCCCTCGACCCAGAGGCCGGGAGACCCGGCTACGGTGACGGCGTCCACGTCGAAGTCCTCGAGCGCGTCCAGTTGTTCCTGGTCGAGGACATCAACGAGTGCAGCCGGGTCGTCAGGCGTGCGCCACAGCCGATGCAAAGTAACCTGTCGCGCTCGTGGAGTCCGAGTGACCACCAGCATCCCCTCCCGTCACTCTCCGCACACACCAGGACAACACGAGTACGCGCAGCCTGCACGGCATCCGGCGCGTCGCCACAGACCTTCCTGGACACGCCCGCTTGCTATTCCGTCGCTGTTGAGTGAGAGGTCGGGACCGGTGAGCAGTGTTGCCAGAGGTCGGGCAGGACGCGGTGCCCAATCGCGGCAAGTAGTTCGTGCTTGTGCAGGCCAAGGCAGGCGCTGAACGACGCCCGGCCTTGATTGAGACTGTGCGGATCTTGTCCAGGTCGCGGGCGCCCGTGAACTCGTCGTGATTCGTCGTCGTAGAACTGTGAACCTGCTCGCCGTTCACCGTAGGTCGTGGTCGTCGAAGGCGTGTTCGAGGGCTTGGGCGGCGGTGGGGTTGGCGGGTTGGCGGTGCAGGTAGGTGTCTTGGGTGATGGAGACTTTGGCTTGGCCGAGTTGGTCGGCGATTTGGCGGGCGGTTTGGCCGGCGTCATCGAGGGCGGTGGCCGTGGTCTTGCGCAGTGCGTGGGAGCGGATCCAGGCGAGCTTGTCCGATTCGGCCGGTTGGGCGGCTTCCTTGAGCTGGGCGAGCAGATCAGGTGCGTTGTTGAGGTCGATGCCGTAGGTCTTGGCGAGGCTGCTGACCAGCCGGCGGTCGGGTTTGATGCGGCCGGTTTCGATGAGTTCGAGTCTGGTTTGTGGCCAGCGCAGGATCTGTGCGGCTTGCTTGCGGCTGAGGCGTACCTGGCAGCGGAGGGCACGGAGAGTTTGGCCCAACTCGCAGCGAGCGCTGCTGCCGACAGGGGATAGGGCGGTGCGGAGAGAGCGGCGGGTGTTCGAAGGATCGCGGAAGCCGCCGATCGAATTGGCGAAGACTGGAGAACCGGAGCGGGTGTCGATCGCGTGGCGGGCACGGAGGCTGGCGGTGGCCCAGGTGGGAAGGCTGAGGATGCGTTCGCCGGTTCTGGACTTGGTGGTCTTGCGGATCAGGCCTTCGCCGGGCGGCCGAGCGATGGTGTGAGTGATTTCCACGGTGCGGGCATCGAGGTTGACTTGGTGCCAGAGGACGGCGAGAGCTTCGCCGATCCGGACGCCGGTGCCGAGCATGAACGTGACCAGGTCGGGAAGGTCAGCCGCGACGGCGTGTGCGTCGGCGGTCAGGCTTCTTTGCAGGAGGTTGACTTCTTCGGCGGTGAGGGCTCGGGGTGGGTTCCTGGGTTTGGCTTCGATGGTGTCGACTTCGCGCGCGGGGTTGACAGTGATGGCGCCGTAGCGGACGGCGAGTCTCATCGCGCCGGAGATGACGGCACGGCAGGTTCTGGCGGTCGCTGCGCCGGCGTGGTGCTTGATGTCGGTGAGGACGATGTCGAGGCGCTGGGTGGTGGCTTCGCCGATGTGGAATTCGCCGATGGCGGGACGGACATGGTTCTTGAGGGCGCGCCGGTAGGTGGCGAGTGAGGTAGGCGATCGCGTGCCGTCGGCGACCAGTCCTTCGAACCTCTTCTCCCACAGGTCGAGGAGATGGTTGACCTTGTGGTTCGTGTTGAGGTCGCCGGAGTGGTTGGTCTTGGCGCGGTTCTGGAGCTTGAGGAGCAGCGCGGTTCGGGCGGCGGTCTTGGTTGTGCCGGTGGCGGTGACGGCGCGGACTTTGCCGTCGTGGTCGCGGAACCTGGCGTGGGCCAGATGCTTGGCGCGCTTGCCGTTCTTGCCGTTCTTGGTGGTCTTCAGGGTCCTGGTGGAGATCTCTCCCCAGGTTCCGATGGGCAGCGGTGTCCTCGGCATGTGTTGCCTCCAACCGGTGTGAGCGTTACCTGTTCAACGCACGCCGGTGTAGAGGACCGGTTAGTTCAGTGATGACCTGCCTGTGTGATGTGACGCACAGTCACTGTCGGTTGAGGGTGCAGGGTTGGGACGCCGCGAGGGATGCGTGGCTGAAAGCGTCGAATAAAAGGTGTCCTGCGGGCATGAAGAAACCCAGGGCACCTTGGTGACCTGGGCTTTTGTGCGCCGCCAGGGACTCGAACCCCGAACCCGCTGATTAAGAGTCAGCTGCTCTGCCAATTGAGCTAGCGGCGCTTGGTGTTGCTTTCGAACGAAGAGGATCGTAGCAGGGGGATCGGGGAGATGCGAAATCGGTTAGCGGGTCAGGATGGTCATGGCGGCGTTGTGGCCGCCGAGGCCGGAGACGGCGCCGCCGCGGCGGGCTCCGGAGCCGCAGATGAGGAGGTTGGCGACGTCGGTTTCGGTGCCCCAGCGGCCGGCGTCGGCGGGGTCGGTGGCCCACGGCCATTGGAGGTCGCCGTGGAAGATGTGACCGCCTGGCATGCCGACGGATTCCTCGATGTCGTACGGCGTCTTGGCCTCGATGCACAGGTTGCCGTCGGCGTCCCGGGCGATGCAGTCCTCGAGCGGTTCGGCGAGGTACGACTCCAGGCCGGCCAGCACGCGCCGTGTGGATTCGGCCCGTGCCGAATCGTTGTCGGAGGCAAATAAACGGGCCGGGAAGTGGACGCCGAAGACGGTCAGGGTGTGGTGGCCGGAGGCAACCAGATCGGGGGAGAGGATCGACGGGTCGGTCAGCGAGTGGCAGTACACCTCGGACGGCGGTACGGCGGGCAGTTCGCCGCCCGCTGCGGATCGGTACGCCGTCTCGAGCTGGCTGTAGTCCTCGTCGATGTGGAACGTGCCGGCGAACGCTCGTGCCGGGTCGTCACCGGACTTCAACGCCGGCAGGTGACGCAGCAGCAGGTTGACCTTCAGCTGCGACCCCTCGGGCTTCTCGACACCGGTCTGACCACGCAGTGCAGCCAGTGTCGACGGCGCGACGTTCGACAGCACCCAGGAGCAGTCGACGGATCGCTCACCGTCGCCACCGAGCCACGTGACCGATCCACGGGTTCCGTCTGCTTCGACAGCGGTGACTGCTGCGTCGGTGACCAGTGCGGCGCCAGCACGCCGCGCTGCAGCTGCCAGTGCGTCAGTGACCGCGCCCATGCCGCCGACAGGTACCCGCCATTCGCCGGTGCCGTTGCCGATCAGGTGGTAGAGGAAACACCTGTTCTGGAGCATTGACTCGTCGTGCAGCCCGGCGAACGTCCCGATGACGCCGTCCGTCGCGACGACCCCACGGACGGTGTCGTCGGCGAAGCGTCGCTCGATGGTCTCGCCGAGCGGCCGCTCGATCAGCTCTTCCCACAGTGCGCCGTCCACACGGGAGCGGAGGTCAGCCGCCGGCTGGAGCGGCTCCAGCAGAGTGGGAGCGACAGCAGCGGCCAGCGAGGCGACAGAGCCGTAGAAGTCCGTCCAAGCCTCGTACTCCGCGTCGCTCCCGGTGAGTGCACGGAACGAGTCCCTGGTACCAGGGCCTTCCGGCCGCTCGATCATCAGGCCGACGTCGCGTCCAGAGCGGCGTACCGGGGTGTACGACGCGACCGCGCGGGACCGGAGCTCCAGGTTGAGGCCCAGGTCGGCGGCGATCTTGTCGGGCAGCAAACTGACCAGGTACGAGTAGCGCGACAGCCGCGCGTCTACACCCGGAAACACGCGCTCGCTGACTGCTGCGCCGCCGGTGTGCGACTGCTGCTCCAGGATCAGCGTGGAGAGCCCGGACTGGGCCAGGTACGCAGCAGCGACGAGGCCGTTGTGCCCCCCGCCGACTATGACGACGTCGTAGAAGTCCTTCATCCCACCGGCCAATCGAGCTTGTGGTACGCGGCGTCCCAGAACATCCATTCGTAGCGGCACGTCATAGCGAAGTGCTGGTGACAACGTTGCCGCTCCGCGGCTCCCACGTCCAGCCCGTCAGTGACGGCGAGCACGGACTCGACCACAGCGTCGAACTCCTCGGAGCCGTACGTCTCGATCCACTTCCGGTACGCCGGGTCCGGTGACGACCGCTTGAGCAGCTCCCGGCCCACGTCCCGGTAGATCCAGTAGCAGGGCAGCACAGCGGCCACTGCCTCGGCGTACGTGCCTGTGGCGCACACAGCCGTCAGATAGGACATGTACGCCGTTGTAGTCGGACCGGACCCGGCCGCGTCCACGTCCTCAGCTGTCAGACCCAGTGACGCCAGCAACGACGTGTGCAGCTCCCGCTCGACTGCGATCGCGTTGGCGGCGTGCAACGCGAACATGCTGACCGCGTCCTCGTCGAGTGCGCGGCCGGCGACCAGGCTGAGCGCCCGCGAGTACGCGCGCAGGTAGTGGCTGTCCTGGACGATGAAGTACCGGAACGCGTCGTGGTCGAGGGTGCCGTCGGTGAGCCCGGTGATGAACGGGTGCCGGACGATCTCGTCGTACACCGAGGCGGCCCCGCGGTCCCACAACTCGCTGGAAAACGTCATCCCCACTCCTCGCCGTCGACTGGCACCGACCCTATCCAGAGGGCACGCAGTCAGGACGAGACGCAGATCACTTCCTGGCCATACTCTGAGACATGAACATCCAGGGGGAACCAGCGGCGATGCCGCCGGAGTCGCCGTTGCTGCGGCGGATCCGGGCGTCGGTGATCGGCGACGACCAGGTGATGCCCGGGCCGTACGGTCCGCGCCGTGTCACCTACGCCGACTACACCGCGTCCGGGCGTGCTCTGACCTTCCTGGAGGACTTCATCCGCGAGGAGGTTCTCCCGCGGTACGCGAACACTCACACCGAGTCGAGCGGCACCGGCCTGCAGACGACCCGGCTGCGTGAGGACGCCCGGCGCATCATCCACAACAGCGTCGGCGGCGACGACGAGACCGCGCTGATCTTCTGCGGCTCCGGCGCGACCGGGGCGATCGACAAGCTGATCGGGATCATGGGCCTCCGGATCCCGGCCGAGCTCGACGACACGTACCACCTGACCGACCAGATCCCGCCGGAGGAACGTCCCGTCGTCTTCATCGGCCCGTACGAGCACCACTCGAACGAGCTGCCCTGGCGCGAGTCCATCGCCGACGTCGTGGTGATCTCCCAGGACACGGACGGTCATATCGACATCGACCAGCTCGAGGCGAGACTGCGCGAGTACGTCGACCGCCCGCTGAAGATCGGCTCGTTCTCGGCGGCGAGCAACGTCACCGGCATCGTCAGCAACACGCGGCGCGTCTCCGCCCTCCTGCATCGGTACGGCGCGCTGTCGTTCTGGGACTGCGCCGCGGCCGCGCCGTACGTCGAGATCGAGATGTACGGCGGACGCGACCAGGACCCGTTGTCGTACAAGGACGCGATCTTCCTCAGCCCGCACAAGCTGATCGGCGGTCCGGGGACGCCCGGCGTACTCGTTGCCCGCCGCGAACTGCTCCGCAACCGAGTGCCCGACGTACCGGGCGGGGGCACTGTCGCGTATGTGAATCCGCTCGAGCACCGGTACCTGGACGACCCGGTGCACCGTGAGGAGGGCGGGACGCCGGCGATCATCGGGTCGATCCGCGCCGGGCTGGCGTTCCAGCTGAAGCAGGCGGTCGGAATCGACGTGATCCGCGCGCACGAGGACGCGTACCTGCAGCGTGCGGTCGAGGCGTGGAAGGCGGAGCCGAACCTGCAGATCCTCGGCAACCTGGACGCCGAGCGGCTCTCGATCGTGTCGTTCGTGGTCAAGGCGCCGTCGGGGCGGTATCTGCACCACAACTTCGTGGTCGCGTTGCTGAACGATCTGTTCGGCATCCAGTCCCGCGGCGGGTGCTCGTGTGCGGGTCCGTACGGTCACACTCTGCTCGGGATCGACCTCGACCGGTCGCACGAGTTCGAGGAGGAGATCCTGCACGGCTGCGAGGGGATCAAGCCGGGCTGGGTGCGGGTCAACTTCAACTACTTCATCTCGGATGCCGTGTTCACGTACGTCGTCGAGGCGGTGAAACTCGTCGCCCGCGAAGGATGGCGGCTGCTCGGTGACTACCGTTTCGACCCGGCCAACGGGCTGTGGCGGCACCACCGCGGCCCGGTCGAGCCGCCGATGCGGCTCTCGCAGGTCGGGTACGACGCCGACGGCAAGCTCAGGTACCCGCGCCACGACCACACGGCTCCCGAGTCCGCCCTCGACGACTATCTCGCCGAGGCCCGCGACCTGCTCTCCACCTGTCAGGAGAACAGCACCGACCCCGAAGGCCACGTCAACACCGATTTCGACCACCTCCGCTGGTTCGAACTCCCATCCCGCTGCCTCACCCGCGACTGAAGGCCACTCCTGCCGGCCGTGGGACGCGCGATCGAACAGCGCATCATCCGCCCAGTCAGCTGAGTAAGGTCTGACTGTGAGCAGCTCGGAGGACGAAGCGCCCGGTGGCGAGAGCCTCCTGACAGTGCTGGTCGCGCTCGCCGCGAACTTCCTGATCGCACTCGCCAAGACCGTGGTCGCGGTGATCACCGGGTCTGCCTCGATGACGGCGGAGGCGGCGCACTCCTGGGCCGACACCGGCAACGAGGTGTTCCTGCTGGTGGGGGAGCGGCGGGCGCGGAAGCCGGCCGACCAGTCGCATCCGCTCGGGTACGGGCGGGTCGGGTACATCTGGTCGATGTTCGCCGCGTTCGGGCTGTTCACGGTCGGCGCCGCGGTCTCGGTGTGGCACGGCATCCAGTCGCTGCAGCACGGTGAGGCGGAAGGCACGTCGTACGGCTGGGCGTACGCCGTGCTCGGGGTCTCGTTCGTGCTCGAGGGGATCTCGTTCACGCAGGCGCTGCGGCAGACCAAGGCCGGTGCGCTGGAGCGGATGCTGCGCCCGTGGCGGTACGTCCGGCTGACGTCGAACCCGGTGCTCCGGGCCGTGTTCGTCGAGGACCTGTCCGCGCTGATCGGCATCGTGATCGCGGCGCTCGCGATCCTCCTGCATCAACTGACCGGCAACGCGGTCTGGGACGCGATCGGCTCGATCGTGGTCGGGATCCTGCTCGGCTGTGTCGCGCTGTTCCTGATCAGCCGGAACATGGACTTCCTGACCGGTGAGGCGGTCACCCCGCTGGCCCGGAACCGGGTGCTCCGCGCGCTGCTCGCGCACGAGGACATCGAGCGGATCACCTTCCTGCACATGGAGTGGGTCGGCGCCGACCGGATCTTCCTGGTCGCCGCGGTCGACGTCGTCGGCAACGACGTCGAGTCCGAGGTCGCCGCCCGCCTCTACGCGATCGAGGACGCGCTGAACGCCCGACCGGAGATCCAGCAGGCGATCCTCACACTGTCCCGTCCCGGCGACCCGACCAGCCTCCAGCCCGGTGAGTTGCCCACTTGGTACGTCGAGCGACCGGTCTAAGGCCACGACGCGTTCGAGTTCGCCGTCCGCGACGAGTTGGCCGGCCGAGTTGGTGGCGCGAACCTGGAAGCGCAGCTGGCGACGCGCGAGCCCATCGCGTCGCCTCGGGGGAGGGACGCGATGGGCTCACCCCGCCTTTACTTCATGCCCTTGGAGGGGGAGACCGGAGGGAGTTTCCAGGCCTTGCTCTTCGCGAGGGCCGTGAGGTCCTCGACCGAGAGGAGCGGCTTGGGGCGGGTGTGCTGCTTGCCCTTCTGCGCCGGCCCGTTGTAGCTCGTGAGGCTGACGTTGCGGCCGTCGTGGCGGTACAGCATCACGTAGTTGTTGGTGACGCTGTACTCCGCTTGGCGGCTGTCGGTGTACTCCGGCGACTCCTTGGAGACGTAGAGGACCGACCCGTCAGGCAGAATGCTGCACCCCGCGCGCTTGGGGAGGCACGGGTTCTGCTCACCCCCGCCGGAGAGCAGTACGTCGACCCGGGCGGCGCCGTGACCGTCGTTGACGACGTACGCCGCACCGGCGTAGTCGCCTCCGCCCCACGTCTCGGGGCTCGCCAAGGTCCGGCCAGGCGCCGTAACCAGCGTCTTCAGCGTCGCCAGCGTCTGCTTCGGGTTCACCCCAGCAGGCTTGGCAGTCGGAGTGGGCTTGGCCGACTGACTGGTCGAGGGCTTGGCGCTCGGGACGGCGGAACCGGCGACCGAGGCGTTCGTGGGGGAGCCGGCCAGGTGAATCCCGCCGGCGATCAGCCCCGCGGTGGCCAGCACGGCCCCAGCACCGGAGGCCGTGGCGATCGCCGTACGCCGACGCCGCAGCCGCAACCCCTGCGCAACGGAGCGTTCCAGCAGATCAGGTGTGACCGGCTCGAGGTTCTCGGTGGCCCGGTGCATCAAATCGGTGAGTTGGGTGTTCATGGTTCTCCTCAGCGTCAGAGCGCGATCAAATGGTCGGCACCGTCACCGAGAACCGCCCGCAGACGGTCCAGGGCGCGGGCGGTGCGAGTGGTGATCGCACTGGTCTTCTTGCCAAGATCGAGCGCCACCTGCTCGACGCTGCGATCTTCGAAGAACCGCAGCACCAACACGGCCCGATCCAACGGCGCCAGCTCCGCCAAAGCGCTCTGCAGAGCGATGCGCAGCTCCGGATCCCCAACCCGCTCAGCACTCTCCGGCAGCTCAGCAGTAGGCCGCTCCGACCAACTCTTCCGCCGCCGCTGAGAGATGTATGTCCGCACCAGAGCAGTCCGCGCATAAGCGGCAGGACTGTCGATCCGCTGCCAAACCTTCAACAGGTTCGCCAGCGTCTCCTGCACCAGATCCTCGGCATGATGCCGATCCCCAGCCAGCAACCAAGCAGTCCGGTACAGCCGCGGTATCTGCACCCGCGCAAACTCCTCGAAGTCCTCAGTCGTACCCATCCACACCTCCTGTAGGCCTCTGCCACTAGAGACGCACCGAGGAGGCGGCCAGATCACACCCGATTCAGAAGACCTTCGAAAGAACCCACACCGAGAACGCCAAGAACCCCACCACAAACGTCACAAGTACCACGACGCCGTACCCGAACCACGCGCTCCCGCTCAACTTCACCAGGGCATCCTCCCACGAGGCCAGACCCGCCTTGTCCGTACCGAGTCGCTAGGCCTCTGGTGGTCAGAGGTGCAGGTTGGCGCGGAAGGCGATCGCGGCGTCGCCGGCGATGGAGGACAGGATCTGGTTCTCTCGGGTTCGGACGGTGACCCGGACCTCGCCGGGGCGGCCCATTGCTTCGCCTTGGCGTCCGGTGAATGTCAGTACGCCGTCGGTCGCAGGGACGAGGCCGTGCCGGACCAGGTAGGCGCCGAGCGGTCCGTGCCCGTTGCCGGTCACCGGATCCTCGGAGATCCCGATCGCGGGTGCGAACATCCGGGACCAGGTCAGCAGCCGGGTGTCGTCCGTGGATCGGGTGAAGGCGAAGTAGCCGTTGCTGCCCACCTCCTGGCTGAGGGTCGTCAATGCGGCCGCGTCGGGCCGGAGCCCGTCGACGACGTCACGGCCGCGGAGTTCCACCAGGACCTTCGAGTGCCCGGTCGACACGACCTGGACGGGACCGGCGCCGAGATCGGCGCGCCCACATCCCAGCGCGGACAGGAGCCGGTCGACCTGGGCGGGACGCAACTCGGGCCCGAAGGACGCGATGCCCTGGTCCATGCCGATGCTGACCCGGTCTCCCGCGCGCTGGATCTCGATCCCTTGGAGCAGCCCGGTTCCGGTCTTCTGGACCAGCGTGCCTGACGGGAGCCCGTACTCGACGGCTCGGGCGAAGTGTGTCGCGACGGTGGCGTGCCCGCAGGTCGGGACCTCGACCGTCGGGGTGAAGAAGCGAACCCGGACGTCGTGGTCGGCGCCATCGGCCGGCAGAACGAACGCCGTTTCGGAGTTGTTGAGTTCGCGGGCAACGGCGAGCATCTGTGCGTCGGACATGCCCTCTGCCGACAGTACGACGCCCGCTGCGTTGCCCGTGAACGGCGTACTGGTGAACGCGTCGACCTGATACAGGATCATCAACGGTGAACCCGCCACGCGTCGACGATCGACAGGAGGTGCAGTATCGGTTGACGTGCCTGGTCCGGTACCGGGGAGTCGGGGCGGAGACCGCCGCCGACCGGCAGTTGTGCCGACACCCAGATCGTCCCGTCCGGCGAGATGGTCGACGGCGAGTAATGGCCGAACGGTTCGGGTACACCCGAATCGGCTGTGTGCGTCACCTGCTGGTTCCGATCGTGGGTCGAGAGGCCAGCGGGACGACCGACAGAGGCTTGCGTGCGCGCCGGGTCATCGCGACGCCGATCAGGACGACGAGCATGCCCGCGGCGATCCGGACGCTGAAGTCCTCGCCGAGGATGACGGCGCCCAACAGCACTGACACCACCGGCAGCAGGTAGCCGACCGACGCGGCGTTGGTGGCGCCCTCGTCCGCGATGATCCGGTAGGTGAGGTGGAAGGTGATGCCGGTGCTGAACACGCCCAGCACGATCACCGCGAGCACGGCCTTCAGGTCGAGTCCGACCGGCGGCCGCAGACCGCCTGCCGGCAATGCGAGTGCGGTCAGCCCCGTCGCGGCGCAGAGCTGCGCGGCGGACAGGGAGATCGTCGGGATCCCGCGGCCGGCCAGCTTGCGGCTCATGTAGGCGAACCCGACGGCGTAGCTCGCAGCGGCCGCGACGATCGCGAACGCGCCGGCTCCCACCTGTCCGGTCTGCTCCCACGGCGCGAAGATCAGGGCCACACCGCCGAAGCCCAGGACCAGCCCGAGCAGCCGGATCGCGCCGATTCCCCGCTCGGTGCCGATCAGGACGCCGATCACCAGAGACCACAGTGGCGTGGTCGCGTTCAGGACACCGGCCACGCCGGAGTCGATGGTCTGCTGGCCGATGCTGAACATCATGAAGGGGAAGGCGTTGCAGAAGAACGCCGCCACGATGACGTGTCCCCAGATCGCCCAGCCCCGGGGGAGCCGCCGACGGGTGCCGAAGCAGACCGCGAGCAGCGTGACTGACCCCAGCACGCAACGCGCGAGTGTCACTTGGACCGAGGACAGCGCGTCCAGGGCCAGCTCGATCCAGAGGAAGGTCGCTCCCCAGAGCAGAGCCAGTACGGCGACCCGCGCCAAGGCTCCCGTCCTGCCGGTGGCGCCGCTCATGTGTTGTCTCCTTCACTCGGGTCTTCGCAGGTACGGTGCCTTGCGCGACCTGGAAGGACAAGCGAAAAGTTCCGAAGGTGGATTAAGCTCTGCTACATGCTTGATGCTCGGCGTCTGCAAGTCCTGCGGGCGGTGGTCAGCAGCGGTTCGGTGACGGCCGCCGCGGCGCACCTGGGTTTCACGCCTTCCGCGGTCAGCCAGCAGATGGCGGCGCTGGAGAAGGAAGCCGGCATCGCCTTGCTCGAACGGGTCGGGCGGGGAGTTCAACCGACCGCAGCCGGCCGGCTGCTCACCGGACACGCGGCCACCATCGGCCAGAATCTCGCCGAGGCGGAGAGCGCCTTGCGCGATCTGCGGGCCGGCCGGACGGGCAAACTCTCGATCCGCTACTTCAGTTCGGTCGGTCCGACCTTGCTCGCCCCCGCGCTGGCGCGGCTCCGGCAGGAGTACACCGGGCTCACCATCGACCTCAAGCTGACCGACAGCGACGACCCGTTCAAAGGCGTGCGGCAAGACGGCACCGACCTGACACTTCTGGTAGGCCCGGGGGCCGCGGGGCGACCAGGTGTCTGTGTGGAACATCTGCTCGACGATCCCTACCGGGCGGTGCTGCCGGCCGGGCACAGGCTCGCCGGCCAGCGGGTGCTGAACCTCGCCGACCTCGCCGAAGAGTCCTGGGTCTGCAGCGAACCGCCCGGCCCCTGCCTCGAGCCGGTCCTGAACGCCTGCGCCGCCGCGGGTTTCAGCCCCAACTTCGTTGCCCGGAGTGAAGATCACACGACGGCGCAGGGCTTCGTTGCCGCAGGCATCGGAGTCAGCCTCATCCCTCGGTTGGGTCTGAGCACGACCAGGCATCCTGGTCTCGCCGTCCGAAGAGTCCGCAACCCCGAGCCGATCCGGGCGATCTACACCGCGGTGCGGGACATCGCCCTGACCCAGCCCGCCGTACGCGCCCTCCTCGACGCACTCAAGGACGCAGCCGCACGCCCACGCACTCCCGTCGCGCAGCAGCGGCACCACCAGGTCCCAGGTGCGCTGTGACATGGCCGAATGGGGTGTGTATGAAGAAACCCCAGGGCACGAGCCCTTTCGGGCTCCCGCTCTGGGGTTTTCTGTTGGGGTGAGTGACGGGACTTGAACCCGCGACCACCTGGACCACAACCAGGTGCTCTACCAGCTGAGCTACACCCACCATTGCCGTCCGAACCGCGACGGCTGAGCAATCATAGCGACGAACTGTCCGGACCAGAAATCGAGGGCGGATCAGCAGGTCAGGCGCCGGTTGTGCTGTCCTCGGTCGGTGCTGCGACGAGGTTGGCGGCGGCCCGGGCGGTGCTGGAGTCGGGGCCGGGCAGCGGCACGAACACGGTCTCCCGGTAGTACCGCAGTTCGGAGATGCTTTCGGTGATGTCGGCGAGGGCGCGGTGGTTGCCGGTCTTGGCCGGCGTCGCGTAGTACACGCGCGGGTACCAGCGCCGTACCAGCTCCTTGATCGAGCTGACGTCGACGTTGCGGTAGTGCAGGTGGGATTCGACGCGGGGCATGTCGCGGACCAGGAAGGTCCGGTCGGTGCCGACCGAGTTGCCGGCGAGGGCGGCCTTGCGCGGCTCTTTGACGTACGACGTGATGAAGTCGAGGACCTGCTCCTCGGCGTCGGCGAGCGGGATGCCGCTGGCGAGCTCTTCGAGCAGCCCGGACGCGGTGTGCATGTCGCGGACGAAGTCACCCATCTGTTCGAGCGCGGCCGGTGGGGGCGCGATCACCAGGTCGATCCCGTCGCCGAGCACGTTCAGTTCGTAGTCGGTGACCAGAACCGCAACCTCGATCAGGGCATCGTTCGCCAGGTCGAGGCCGGTCATCTCGCAGTCGATCCACACCAGCCGGTCGTTCATGGGCACCCACCTTACGGTGACGCGCCGACAGTGCGGCGACGGCGTGCCCTGTCAGCGCGGCGCGTGCCCCAGGTGGACGCTGCGGACGGACAGTACGGCGAGGTCTGTGCGCTGCCCGAGGTAGTGCGGTCCGTCCGGGTCCAGCAGCTGCCGCCAGGCGTCCAGATCCTCCGGAGTCAGCCACTCCTCGTCAGAAACCACGTGCCCGTGACCGTGTCCGTGCGAGGAACCGGTGAGCCGCTCGATCCGCGTCCGGAACGCGCGTACGACGCCTTCGAGCCGCTCGGGCGGCAACGGCGCCGGCGTCTCGGTCAGGACGCTCCGCGTGGTCGCCCCGGTCAGCCCTGCCCGCGTGAGCGCCTCGGTCCACCCGTACGGCATCGGAACCGACCCCGGCAACGAGTCCCGCATCACCTTGAACCACCGGTCCTGCGCCAGGTCGAGCCGCAGCTCCAGCCCAGGCTCGCCGACCCCGAGATCCCACGGCAGGGACCGCGCGGGCAGCCCGCCTTCCGCGAGCGCCAGCCGCCCACCGGGCGCGAGCAGCGAGGCCAGCGCGTCGACAGCAGCCTGCTGGTCGGCAGCGTGGTGCACGGAGGCCGATGCCCAGATCAGGTCGGCCGGACCGTCGATTGCCCGACGCAACGGTTCGGCCCCGTCGTCCATCGACGCCAGCTCACACCGCACGAGGCCCGCGGTGTGCTCCCGCGCCTGCTCCAGTACGTCGGGGTCCGCGTCGATCGCCACCACCGTCGCACCCGGCAACGCGTCGGCCAGCGCCTTGGCCATCCCGCCACCGCCGCAGCCGACGTCCGCGACGACCTTGTCGCCGTCCCGCACCAGACTGCGGGCCACGGCCGCGTTCCAGTCGGTCTCGCCCTCGGCCGACGCGCGCAACCGTCCGGCCTCATCAGCCCAATCGATCTCGATCATGACGACAGTCTCGTCCCCGCAGCGGACCAGGCCCACGTCATGTTGCCGGTCCGGCAAATGGCGTTACCGTTGCGCGGGTGATCGCCACGGACCGCCTGACGCTGCTGCCGCTCGAGGTCGAGTACGCCGAACCGATGACAGAGGTGCTGTCCGACCCCGCCCTCTACAGCTTCACGGGAGGCGAACCGCCGTCCGTAGCGGCTCTGGAGGCACGCTACCGCCGGCAACTGGCCGGTCCGGGACGTCCGGACGAGCAGTGGCTCAACTGGGTGATCAAGTACGACGACACGCTGATCGGCTACGTCCAGGCGACCGTCATCGACGGTACGGCGGAGATCGCGTGGGTGATCGGCACCGCTTGGCAAGGCCGCGGTTTCGCGAAGGAGGCCGCCCAGGGACTCGTCACCTGGCTGCGGGCTCAGAAAATCGGCCGGATCATCGCGCACGTACATCCGGACCACACCGCATCGGCCGCTGTCGCAGCCGCGATAGGTCTCGCCCGCACCGACGTACTGGAAGACGGGGAGTACCTGTGGAACACGGCAGACCCGGCGTGAACCGGGTCTGCCGCCTACAGCATCAGACCGGGCGGACGTTCTCCGCCTGCAGGCCCTTCGGGCCCTGCGCGATCTCGAACTCAACCCGCTGGTTCTCGTCCAGGGAGCGGAAGCCCTGCGTCTGGATCGCCGAGTAGTGCACGAATACGTCGGCGCCGCCGTCCTCCTGGGAGATGAAGCCGAAGCCCTTCTCGCCGTTGAACCACTTCACTGTTCCCAAAGCCATGATTTTCTCCTGATACGACAAAACGCCCTGCGGATCACAAATCCGCGGGCGCTTCGACACGAACGTGGAACTGCAAAACTGCTATCGAGTCAAAACCCTAGCACGCTGGATGAGCCGTCAGCCACCCTTCGCCACGCCGTGAGTCGTACTCGTCCGGCGTACCCGGCCAGGTCACCCACTCATTTCGCTAGGGCCGCACGTACGTCGCCAACGATGCCGCGCCGGTCTGGACGGCCGAGGCGAGCTGGAAGTGAACGGGTGCGTCGGACGGACCGAACAGCTTCTCGCCGCTGCCGACGACCGACGGGAAGGTCATCAGCCGGTACTCGTCGACCAGATCGGCCGCCTGCAGCGCCCGGATCACACTGAGGCTCCCGGTCACCGCGATGGTCCGCGTCTCGGTCCGCACGTAGTCCGTCAACGATCCCTCCATCAGGGTCGAGTTGGGGAAGGCCGACAGGTCGGTCAGCGAGTGTGACGCGACGACCTTGGCCATCTTGTTCATCCGGGTCGAGAAGTCGTCGGTGCGGTTCGGCCAGAGCCGGCTGAACAGCTCCCAGGTGGTCCGGCCGAGCAGCAGTACGCCGGTGTCCATCAGTTCGCCGAGCCGGAACTTGTCGCCGCCGACGGTCTCGGGGCCGTGGCGGAACGCCCAGCCACCGGCCGGGGTCCCGCCGGAGCCGTCCGGGTCGGTGACGATGCCGTCGAGGCTGACGAATCCGGTGACGATGACGTGGCCCATGGTTCCTGCTCCCTGTGTCGAGTGATTCACGCAGGTACCTACCGCCGGGCAGGCCCCGATTCATCGCTGCGCACCGAATTTTTTGGCGAGCGTTTGCCGGGGAGTGTGATCTTGACCGCATTCAGCGGCCAGCCTACTGTATGCGGTATACAAAGCTCGCGGAAGGCAGGGACCCTTATGAGAGTTGCGGTTCTCGGCGCCGGTGCGATCGGTGCGTACGTCGGCGCGGCGCTGCACCGTGGTGGGACAGAGGTCCACCTGGTCGCCCGCGGCGCGCATCTGGAAGCGATCCGGTCGGACGGCGTCACGGTGCTCAGCCCACGCGGTGACTTCACGGCCCGGACGCCGGCCACGGACGACCCGGTCGCGATCGGCCCGGTCGACTATGTCTTCCTCGGGCTCAAGGCGAACTCGTACGCGAACGCTGGCCCGTTGCTCGAGCCCCTGCTGCACGACCGCACGGTCGTGGTCGCGGCGCAGAACGGCATTCCCTGGTGGTACTTCCACGGTCTGAAGGGCCCGTACGAGGGCCGCCGGATCGAATCGGTCGACCCCGGTGGCACCGTCACCCAGGTGCTCGACCTCGACCGCGCGATCGGTTGCGTCGTCTACTGCTCGACCGAGCTCGAAGGCCCAGGCGTCGTACGGCACCTGGAAGGCACCCGCTTCTCGATCGGCGAACCCGGCGGCGGGCAGTCGGAGCGGTGCACGGCCTTCAGTACGGCGATGGTCGCGGGCGGACTGAAGTGCCCGGTCGAGAACGACATCCGCAACGACATCTGGATCAAGCTGCTCGGGAACGCGGCGTTCAACCCGATCAGCGCGCTGGCCCGGGCGACGATGGTGGAGATCGCGACGCATCAGGGCACCCGGCAGATGGTCCGGCTGATGATGGAGGAGTCGCTGGAGATCGCCGCCGCGCTCGGCTGTCACCCGGAGATCTCCGTGGACAAACGGATCGACGGCGCCGAACGCGTCGGCGAGCACAAGACCTCGATGCTGCAGGACCTGGAGAAGGACAAGCCGCTCGAACTCGACGTCATCCTCGCCGCGGTCGTCGAACTCGCCGACCTCACCGGCGTCAAAGCCCCCACCCTCCGCGCAGTCCACGCGGTAGCTGACCTGCTCGCGAGCAAGGTCGGCGTCTGAGCCAGGTGGGTCCGGCCACAGCGACGCCGGACCCACCTGTGTCCAGCTCGCCTCGGCTCGCCGTACGAACGGCTTGTTGACGCAAACATGTCTAGACTCCTGCACCACGGGAGGTGCCGGGTGGAAGGAACCTTGGGGAGGCGGCGGCGAGGTCCGTCGATGGCTGATGTGGCGCGATTGGCCGGGGTGTCCGGACAGACTGTGTCCCGCGTCGCGAACGGCCGGCAGAACGTGGATGCGGTTACCCGCGCCAAGGTCAAGGACGCGATGCGCCAACTCGGCTACCGCCCCAACGGCGCCGCCCGCGCCTTGCGCAGCGGTGAGTTCCGCAGCATCGGCGTGATCGTCTTCGAACTCTCCACCTTCGGTACGACGCGGACGCTCGACGCGATCGCCACGGCTGCGACCGAGCGCGGGTATTCGATCAACCTGATGCCGGTGGTCGCGGTCAGCCGCCAGGCCGTGGTGGACGCGTTCACCAGGCTGGGGGAGCAGGCCGTGGACGGCGTCATCATGATGATCGAGGCGCAGGTGCTCGAGGACGTACAACTGCCCGTCGGCTTGCCGGTCGTGGTCGTTCATGCGGGAGTCCACTACGACCACCCGGTCGTCGACACCGATCAGACGCAAGGTGCCCGGCTGGCGACAGAGCACCTGCTCGGGCTGGGGCACAAGACGGTGTGGCATCTGGGTGGGCCGCCGTCGTCGTTCGCCGCGGATCAGCGCCGCCGGTCCTGGGAGCAGACGCTCCGCGACCACGGTTGCGACGTACCGCCGCTGCTCATCGGCGACTGGTCGTCGACGGCCGGGTACGACGCGGGTTGCCAGCTCGCCGCGGACGACGCCGTGACCGCGGTCTTCGCCGCCAATGACCAGATGGCGCTCGGCCTGCTCCGCGCCCTGCACGAGCACGGCCGGACAGTGCCGGACGAGGTCAGTGTGATCGGCTTCGACGACATGGAAGAGGCGGCCCAGTTCTGGCCGCCTCTCACCACAGTCCGTCAGACGTTCGCCGACATCGGCCGCCGCGGCGTGGACACTCTCCTCGCCGAGATCCATGCCACCAATCACCATGCGCCAGTAGCCGTCCCCACCGAACTCGTCGTCCGCCGCAGCACCGCCCCACCTCTAGGCCACGGCAGCCGCTAGCACGACTCTCATCAGGTCGGCGGTTTCGGTGGGCGTCTTGCCGACGCGTACGCCGGCTGCTTCCAGAGCTTCCTGTTTCGCGGCCGCTGTCCCGGACGAGCCGGAGACGATGGCGCCGGCGTGGCCCATCGTCTTGCCCTCCGGCGCGGTGAAGCCCGCGACGTACCCGACGACCGGCTTGGTCACGTTCTCCTTGATGAACGCGGCCGCCCGCTCCTCGGCGTCACCACCGATCTCACCGATCATCACAATCGCGTCGGTGTCCGGGTCGTCCTGGAACGCCCGCAGCGCGTCGATGTGCGTGGTCCCGATGATCGGGTCGCCGCCGATCCCGATCGCGGTCGAGAACCCGAAGTCCCGCAGCTCGTACATCATCTGGTAGGTCAGCGTGCCCGACTTCGACACCAGACCGATCCGGCCGGGTCCCGCGATGTCGGCAGGAATGATCCCCGCGTTGGCGCGCCCCGGGCTGATGATCCCCGGGCAGTTCGGCCCGATGACGCGCGTCCCGTTGGCCTGGGCGTGCGCGAAGAACGCCGCGGTGTCGTGGACGGGAACGCCCTCGGTGATCACTACCACCAGCGGGATCCCCGCGTCGACCGCCTCGATGACGGCTCCGCGGGTGAACCGTGGCGGCACGAACACCACCGACACGTCCGCGTCCGCCGCCTTCACCGCGTCCGTGCACGACCCGTACACCGGGATCGAGCGCCGCGCGAAGTCCACCGACTGCCCGCCCTTGCCGGGCGTCACGCCGCCGACCACATTGGTGCCGGCGGCAAGCATCCGGCTGGTGTGCTTCTGTCCCTCGGACCCGGTCATGCCCTGCACGACGACCCGGCTCTTCTCGGTCAGGAATATCGCCATCTCGAACAGTCCCTTCTAGGCGGCGAGCTCGGCGGCGCGCGCCGCGGCGCCGTCCATCGTGTCGACCACGGTCACCAGCGGATGGTTGGCCTTGGCAAGGATCTTGCGGCCTTCCTCGACGTTGTTGCCGTCGAGCCGGACGACGAGTGGCTTGTCGGCCTGGTTGCCTAGCAGTGCTAGCGCCTGCACGATGCCGTTCGAGACCGCGTCGCAGGCGGTGATCCCGCCGAACACGTTGACGAAGACGCTGCGTACCTGCGGGTCGGACAGGATGATCCCGAGCCCGTTCGCCATCACCTCGGCCGAGGCGCCGCCCCCGATGTCCAGGAAGTTCGCCGGCTTCACGCCGTACGGCGAACCCGCGTACGCGACCACGTCGAGTGTCGACATCACCAGGCCCGCGCCGTTGCCGATGATGCCGACCGCGCCGTCGAGCTTCACGTAGTTCAGGCCCTTGGCGTGCGCCTCGGCCTCGAGCGGATCGCCGGCCGCCGTGTCGTCGAAGCCGGTGTGATCTGCGTGCCGGTACGCCGCGTTGTCGTCGAGCGTGATCTTGCCGTCGAGCGCCTCCAGCGACCCGTCGCCGAGCTTCACCAGCGGATTCACCTCGACCAGCGACGCGTCCTCCGCGATGAACACGTCCCACAACCGCTGGACGATTGTGGACGCCTCGGCCGGGAACCCGGCGGCCGTCACGATCTCCGCAGCCTTCGCCTCATCGACCCCGGTTGCCGGGTCGATCGGCACCTTCGCGATCGCGTCCGGATTCGTGTGCGCGACCTCTTCGATCTCCACGCCGCCTTCGGTGCTGGCGATACAGAGGTACTCGCGGTTCGCTCGGTCGACCAGGAACGAGAAGTAGTACTCCTCGGCGATGTCCGCGGCCGGTGCCAGCAGGACCCGCTGCACGGTGTGACCTTTGATGTCCATCCCGAGGATCTCGGCCGCCTTCGCCTGCGCCTCGTCCGGGGTGGCGGCCAGCTTCACACCGCCGGCCTTGCCGCGGCCACCGGTCTTCACCTGCGCCTTCACCACCACGCGCCCGCCGAGCTCACGCGCCGCCTCCGCGGCATCGGCCGCATCCTCGATCACCCGCCCCAGCGTCACCGGAACGCCGTGCCGAGCAAACATCTCCTTGGCTTGGTACTCCATGAGGTCCACGTCGCCTCCAAGAATGTGTGGTGACGACTGTATGCGGTATGCAATCTCGTCACAAGAGTGACGCCTCAGGTCTGGACAAGCTCCGGCCGAGAGGAGTACCACAGACTTCATACGGTATGCAGTAGTCACGGGGCCCTCGGCCTGGACTGAGGAGCGGAGGGAGCGAAGCGACCGGAGCGACGAGGGAAGGCCGGGAACCCAGGCCCCGTGACGACCGCGCGGATGCGCGGCATCAATAGAGTCAGGAGGCGCTATGAATCATGTGACTCCCCGGGATGTACGTGACGTCTACGGCCGGCGGTACCGGATCGGTGAGGAGGCCCGTGAACTGACCGGGCACTCGCGCCGCTGGCAACTCTGGTCGGCCTGGGCCTGCATGGTCGCGATCAGTCCCTTGCAGTACTCGTTCGGCACCGCAGCCCTCGGTCTGACCTCGGACCGCGGCTGGGGCGCGGCCCAAACCCTGTGGCTCCTCGCGGTCTTCGTAGCCTGCCAAGCACTCGTCGCGATCCCCGCCGCCTGGGCCCATCGCGTACGGCGGGCAACGCCAACACAGCTCGTCGTGGGAGGCGGCGTACTCGCGGCGATCGGCCTCGTCACGCTCGCCCACGTGCACAGCTACGGCGCGGTCCTCGTCGGCTACTCGCTCCTCGGCGGCACCGGAGCAGGACTCGTGTACGCCGCCTGCATCACCACGTCGGCGCGTTGGTTCCCGGACCGCCGTACGGCGACCATCGGCTTCGTCACGGGTGGATTCGCGGTCGGCGCCGTACCGAGCATCTTCTTGCTGACGCGGATGAACCAATCGATCGTGTTCGACCTGACCGCTCTGGTGGCGGTGCTGGTCGTGCTGGTCGCCGGCGGTCTGCTGAAGGATCCGCCGCGGCACTGGTGGCCCGCGGACATCGACGCGCAGGCATGGGCCATCGACCGGAAGCTGAACCGCAGCATCCCGCACAACGCGCCAGCGGTCCGGCAGTATCGTCCCGGTGAGGCGATGCGGACCGGCGCACTTCCGCTGATGTGGTTGCTGCTGGCAATCAGTACGGCGTTGTCGCTGCTCGGAATCGGCTTAGTGGTGAGCTACGGCGTGAGCGCCGACCTCGGTTTGACGGTCGCAGCGACGGCTGCCGGAATGCTTGCCGCTGTCAACGGTCTTGGCCGATCGCTGGCAGGTCACCTGTCCGATCGATTCGGTCGCCGCCGGGTGCTGGCCGCCGTACTGATGATCGAAGGCTTCGCCCATGTCGGTCTGGTGGTCGTGGACGCCGGCTGGGCGTTCGTGGTGTGCGCGATGTTCGCGGGCCTGGGTGGCGGCGCGTTCTACGCGATCATGGCCAACCTCGTGCTGGAGTTCTTCGGCGAGAACAGCCTGCTGCAGAACCAGGCCATCCTGTACTCGGCGAAGGCGGTCGGCGGTCTCGTCGGCATCGGTGTCGCCGCGTCCGTGATCGCCTTGATCGGTTACCGGCCGCTGTTCCTCGGCGCCGGGTTGCTCGGCGTACTGACTGCGTTGAGCGTGCGCCTCCTCAAACAACCCGGCCGACCGGCGTTGCCCGTGCGGCCTCAGCTTGGTACGCCGGTGGCGGGCGAGTGAACGGCTACGGGAAGGTCGCGCGACCCGATCCGTGCGTGATGGAGCTGGTGTCCCGCCTCGCGCGGGAACCGTGGACGGATCGTCCCGCCTGCGTGCATCCCGTCCTGAGTTCGGTTGCGCGGGCAGCCCACGACCACAGCAGTTCTACCGGTCGTCGGCATCTGCTGCCGCTCGCGCCACGCTTCATCAACACCTGCACCGTGGGCTTCGAGGCATCGGCTCGTCTGGTCGCGTTGTGCGTTTCCACTGCGCTCGCGAGCGGCGAGCTGACCGGTGACGAGCGGCGGAGGATGGCGGCGGCCCACCGGACTGCGCTGCACCTGCTCGGTTCCGAGGAGGATCCTGGGGGAGCGGCGCGCTGGTGGTTGCCCGCGCTCGGTCGACTGGGCTGGAGCGAACCGTTCTACCGCACGTTCGTCGCCACGGAACACGCAGCAGAAGCAGTCGCGGTCACCGCTCGTACTGCGAACGGTGACCGCGACGTACGCCTGCGCAGCCTGCTGAAGCTGTGCCTCGCGGTGCATATTGCTACGCCTCCGGCGCAGCGGGTCTTGGGGCTGTGACTCCCGTCCTTCCCTCGTCGCTCCGGTCGCTTCGCTCCCTCCGCTCCTCAGTCCAGGACGGGAGGCCCCAAGACCGGTCAGCCCAAGCCTTCGTGTTCGGCGTCCGCCCAGAAATCGTGGTCGTAGTCGTCGTCCGGGATCGCCACCAGTTCGTGCCGGCGAGGGGCGCGGACCTGCTGCTCGAGGCGCCGAAGGTCCGCCGTACAGCGCTCCAGATCGTCGAGCAGCCGCAGTACGTCGAGATGCGGGCCGACGCGATTCCTCAACGCCATAAGGGATTTTTCCAGCGCGAGCAGCGCGGCGCGGGTCCGGTCGAGTTCGTCGGAAATGGTCATCACAGCCTCCTGGCGAACTCTGGACAACCGCTACGCCCTGGGATAAGACTACGACTACACCATACGGTATGCAATCTACATCAAGGCTGATCAGGCCCCTTCCGAGGAGTTGACTGCAGATGGCGCAGACAGTGTCGGAGACCCAACCCACAGCGGTGGTCAAGGAGCCGGAGACCATCTCCGGTGGTCACCTCGTCGCGAAGGCCTTGAAGGCCGAGGGAATCGACGTGATCTTCACGCTCTGTGGCGGTCACATCATCGACATCTACGACGGCTGCGTGGACGAGGGCATCGCGGTGGTCGACGTCCGGCACGAGCAGGTCGCGGCGCACGCCGCCGACGGATACGCACGGGTCACCGGCCGGCCCGGCTGCGCGGTCGTCACCGCCGGCCCCGGTACGACGGATGCGGTCACCGGTGTCGCGAACGCGTTCCGCGCCGAGAGCCCGATGCTGCTGATCGGCGGCCAGGGCGCCCTGAACCAGCACAAGATGGGGTCCCTGCAGGACCTGCCGCACGTCGACATGATGACCCCGATCACCAAGTTCGCCGCGACCGTTCCGCACACCGCGCGGGCCGCGGACATGGTGTCGATGGCGTTCCGCGAGTGCTACAACGGCGCCCCCGGCCCGTCGTTCCTGGAGATCCCGCGCGACATCCTGGACAACTCGGTCCCGGTCGAGTCCGCGACCGTCCCCGAGGCCGGGCACTACCGGGCCTCGACGAAGAGCATCGGCGACCCGGCGAGTGTCGAGGCGCTGGCCGACCTCCTGGTGCGGGCCGAGAAGCCCGTCGTACTGCTCGGCAGCCAGGTGTGGACCTCCCGCGGCAGCGACGCGGCGACCGAGTTCGTCCGCACGCTCGACATCCCCGCGTTCATGAACGGTTCGGCCCGCGGCACCCTGCCGCCCGGCGACCCGCACCACTTCCACCTGTCCCGGCGGTACGGCTTCAACAACGCCGACCTGATCCTGATCGTCGGCACGCCGTTCGACTTCCGGATGGGGTACGGGCGCCGGCTCCCGAAGAGCGCCACCGTCGTCCAGATCGACCTCGACTACCGCACCGTCGGCAAGAACCGCGACATCGACCTCGGCCTGGTCGGCGACCCGGGCGCGATCCTGGCGGCCGTCACGCAGGCGGCGTCGGGCCGGCTGCACAAGACGGATCGCAAGGCCTGGTTCGCGGAGCTGCGCGCCGAGGAGGACGCGGCGTACCAGAAGCGGCTGCCGCGGCAGCTGTCCGACGCGAACCCGATCCACCCGCTGCGGCTCGCGCACGAGATCAACGAGTTCCTCACCGAGGACTCGATCTACATCGGCGACGGCGGCGACATCGTGACGTTCTCCGGTGGCGTCGTACAGCCGAAGTCGCCCGGCCACTGGATGGACCCGGGCCCGCTCGGCACGCTCGGTGTCGGCATCCCGTTCGTGCTCGCGGCGAAGTACGCGCGACCGGACAAGGAAGTGGTCGCGCTGTTCGGCGACGGTGCGTTCTCGCTGACCGGCTGGGACTTCGAGACGCTGGTCCGCTACAACCTTCCGTTCGTCGGTGTCGTCGGCAACAACTCGTCGATGAACCAGATCCGCTACGGCCAGGAAGCGAAGTACGGCAAGGACCGCGGCCGGATCGGCAACACCCTCGGCGACGTGAAGTACGACGAGTTCGCCCGGATGCTCGGCGGGTACGGCGAGGAGGTTCGCGACCCGAAGGACATCGGGCCGGCGCTGCTCCGGGCCCGCGAGTCGGGGCTGCCGTCGCTGATCAACGTCTGGGTCGACCCGGACGCCTACGCCCCCGGAACCATGAACCAGACCATGTACAAGTAGGAGGACCACGCATGACCAAGGCCCTCGAGGGTGTCCGTGTTCTCGACATGACCCACGTGCAGTCCGGACCGTCCTGCACCCAGCTCCTCGCCTGGCTCGGCGCCGATGTGATCAAGCTCGAGGCACCGACCGGCGACATCACCCGCCAGCAGCTGCGCGACCTGCCGGACGTCGACAGCCTGTACTTCACGATGCTGAACTGCAACAAGCGCAGCATCACGCTGAACATGAAGTCCGACCGCGGCAAGGAGATCTTCGTCGACCTGGTGAAGAACTCCGACGTCCTGGTGGAGAACTTCGCCCCCGGCGCGATCGACCGGATGGGCTTCACCTGGGAACGCCTGCAGGAGCTCAACCCCGGCCTCGTGTTCGCGTCGATCAAGGGCTTCGGCCCCGGCCGGTACGAGAACTTCAAGGCGTACGAGGTGGTCGCCCAGGCGATGGGCGGCGCGATGAGTACGACGGGGTTCGAGGACGGACCGCCCACCGCGACCGGCGCGCAGATCGGCGACTCGGGCACCGGGATCCACCTGGTCGCCGGCATCCTCGCCGCGCTGCTCCAGCGGACGCACACCGGCAAGGGCCAGCGAGTCACCGTGGCCATGCAGGAAGCGGTCCTGAACCTGACCCGGGTCAAGCTCCGCGACCAGCAGCGGCTGACGCACGGCCCGCTGCGCGAGTACCCGAACGACAACTTCAACGGCGAGGTGCCGCGGTCCGGGAACGCGTCCGGCGGCGGCCAGCCCGGCTGGGCGCTGCGCTGCGCGCCCGGCGGACCGAACGACTACATCTACGTGATCGTCCAGCCGCCGGGCTGGGCGCCGATCGCCAACCTGATCGGCAAACCGGAACTGGCCGAGGACCCGGACTGGGCGACGCCGACCGCGCGGCTCGACAAGCTCGACAAGATGTTCGCGCTGATCGAGCAGTGGACCGATCAGCACACCAAGTTCGAGGTGATGGACAAGCTCAACGCGCTGAACGTGCCGTGCGGCCCGATCATGTCCACGGCCGAACTGATCGCGGACGAGACCCTCGCCGACCTCGGCGCGGTGGTCGAGGTCGAGCACCCGCAGCGCGGCACGTTCAAGACAGTCGGCTGCCCGATCAAGCTGTCCGACTCCCCGGTCGACGTGCAGACCTCACCGGGCCTCGGCGAACACAACTCCGTCATCTACGGCTCGCTCGGCATCGACATCGCCGAGCTTTCCGAACTCAAAGCCGCCGGCGTGATCTGAACAGGAGTGCAGAAATGGAGACCTGGGCATGACTTATGACAAGGCAGCAGTCCGGACCATCCTCGACCAGGCTCTGGCGGACGGCCGCACCTCGCTGAGCGCGCCGGAGGCGAAGCTGGTCGCCGACGCGTACGGCATCCCGACGCCGGGCGAGGGACTGGCCACGACTGCCGAGGGGGCCGTCGGCCTCGCGGCCGGGATCGGCTTCCCGGTCGTGCTGAAGATCGTCTCGCCGGACATCCTGCACAAGACCGACGCCGGCGGCGTCGTGGTCGGCGTCGACAGCGAGGATGCCGTGCTGGCGGCCTACAAGCAGATTGTCGACAACGCGACAGCCTACAAACCGGATGCCGACATTGTCGGCGTGCAGGTGCAGAAGATGCTGGTCACCGGTGGTGACGTGCAGGAGGTCATCGTCGGCGCGGTCACCGACCCGACGTTCGGCAAGGTGGTCGCGTTCGGACTGGGCGGCGTACTCGTCGAGGTGCTCAAGGACGTCACGTTCCGGCTGGCTCCGCTGAGTGACGACGAGGCCCGGGCGATGGTCGACGGGATCGAGGCGCACGAGATGCTCGAGGGCGTTCGGGGCGCGCGACCGGTCGACAAGGAGATTGTCGGCAATCTGATCAAGCGGGTGTCGGACCTGGTCACGGACTTCCCGCAGTTCGCGGAGGTCGACCTGAACCCGGTGCTCGCCGGGCCGGACGGCGCGACCGCGGTGGACTTCCGGATCATCGTGGACGCCGAGGCCGGCAAGCCGGTCGAGCGGTACAGCTCCGAGGAAATCTTGACCGCGATGACCCGGATCATGAGGCCGCGCGCGGTCGCCGTGATCGGGGCGTCCAACGAGGACGGCAAGATCGGCAACTCGGTGATGAAGAACCTGGTCAACGGCGGGTACGCCGGGGACATCTACCCGATCAACCCTCGCGGCGGGGAGGTGCTCGGGCTGAAGGCGTTCCCGTCGATCACCGACGTACCGGGTGACGTGGACGTCGCGGTGTTCGCCGTACCGGCCAAGTTCGTCGGCGGGGCGCTCGAGCAGTGCGGTCAGAAGGGTGTCGCGGGCGCGATCCTGATCCCGTCCGGGTTCGCGGAGACCGGTGAGCAGGCGCTGCAGGACGAGGTCGTCGCGATCGCCCGCAAACACAACGTCCGCATTCTGGGACCGAACATCTACGGCTACTACTACCTGCCGGAGAGCCTGTGCGCGACGTTCTGCACGCCGTACGACGTCCGCGGGTCCGTCGCCCTGTCGTCACAGAGCGGAGGCATCGGGATGGCGATCCTCGGCTTCAGCCGGTCCACCCGGATGGGAGTTTCCGCGATCGTTGGGGTAGGCAACAAGGCCGACATCGACGAGGATGACCTCCTGACGTTCTTCGAGAGCGACGACAACACCAACCTGATCGCCATGCATCTTGAGGATTTGAAGGACGGCCGGGCGTTCGCCGAGACGGCGGCCCGGGTGTCGAAGAAGAAGCCGGTCGTCGTCCTGAAGGCCGGGCGTACGTCCATGGGCGCGCGGGCGGCCAGCTCGCACACCGGCGCCCTGGCCGGCAACGACAAGGTGTACGACGACATCCTGCGGCAGAGCGGGGTGGTCCGGGCGCCGGGGCTGAACGAGATGCTCCAGTACGCGCGCGGCATCCCGTTGCTGCCGACGCCGAAGGGCGAGAACGTCGTCATCATCACCGGCGCGGGCGGTTCCGGCGTACTGCTGTCGGACGCCTGTGTGGACGCCGGGCTGACACTGATGGACATCCCGTCAGATCTGGACACGGCGTTCCGGAAGTTCATCCCGCCGTTCGGCGCGGCCGGCAACCCGGTGGACATCACCGGGGGCGAGCCGCCGTCGACGTACCGGAACACGATCGCGCTGGGGCTGTCCGACGAGCGGATCCACGCGCTGATCCTGGGGTACTGGCACACGATCGTGACACCGCCGATGGTGTTCGCGAAGCTGGTCGCCGAGGTCGTCGAGGAGTTCCGGGCCAAGGGCATCGACAAGCCCGTGGTCGCCTCGCTGTCCGGTGACGTCGAGGTCGAGGAAGCCAGTCAGTACCTGTTCGACCACGGTGTGGTCGCGTACCCGTACACCACCGAGACCCCGGTCCAGGTCCTCGGAGCCAAGTACCGCTGGGCCCGCAACGCCGGGCCGCTAGGCATCAGTTGATTGGAGGAAGGAGCACGCGGGGGACGTTGATCCGCTAGTTGGCGTCGAACTAAGGAGTCCGCCTTGGACGTCACGAGCAAGACCTCAGAAGTTCCCGAAGAGCCGGCCGCGGCAACTGCGACCTCTGCGACCGAGAAGGTCTGGAAAGCGGGCAGGCTCGAACCGATGCCGATCCGGAAACTTCCGGACGCACCGCCGTCCATCCACATCCTCGGCCCGACCGTCTTCCTGGTCGCGCTGGGTGTGGGGATGGGGGAGTCGTACATGTGGCCCCGGCTCGTCCTGGTGTTCGGGCCGGACATCCGCTGGTTGTTCATGGTCGGTGTCACGCTGCAGGCGTTCGTGCTGCTGGAGATGGCGCGGTACGCGATGGCCACCGGGGAGAGCATCTTCTTCGGCGCGGCCCGGATCTTCAAACCGCTGATGTGGTTCTTCTACGCGGCGGCGATCCTGATCTACATGTGGCCGGGCCATCTGTCCGCCGGCGCGGCCGCGTTCGAGGAGATCAGCGGCATACCCTGGCAGGTCACCGCGTGCGTGGCTCTGGTGTTCGTCGGTGTGCTGTTCAGTCTGCTGTCGGTGATCTACAACTTCCTCGAGAAGCTGCTCGGTCTGCTGATCGGGTTGCTGGTCGTCGGTACGTCGGTGATCGCGGCGATCGTCGGCAACTTCGACGACCTCGGCCGCACCCTGTCCGGGATGTTCGCGTTCGGGTACTTCCCGGACGACGCGATGACGTCGGCGTGGTTCCCGGTCGTGGTCGGTTCGATCGCGTTCGCGGGACCGTCCGGGATGCAGCAGATGTGGTACACGCTGCAGTTGCGGGACAGCGGCGCCGGCATGGGTGCGCACATCCCGAAGATCCGCGGGCTGCGGGCCGCGAACGAGGCGGAGTCGATGCCGTCGCGCGGGTTCATGTTCGACACCGAGGACCCGGCCGAGATGGCGAAGTGGAAGGGCTGGCGCAAGTGGGTCACGTTCGACGCGCTGCTGCTCTTCTGGGGCATCACGATGCTGGTCACGGTCTCGTTCACCGTGCTGGCCATGTCGGCGGCGCGCGAGAACCCGAACGTCGCTTCGCTGATCGAGGGCGGTGACCGGGAAGCGGCGCTGAAGGCGATGTCGGACGCGTTCGCGTCGGCCGGCTCGCCGATCCTCGGGAAGTTGTTCTTCGCCTTCATCGCACTGATCGGGCTGAACGCGACCCTCGGTCTGTTCGACTCGTTCTCCCGCGGCCAGGCGGACATGACGTACTACTTCGTGCCGGGCGCCAAACGGTTCTCGATGTCGCGGCTGTACGCCGGGTTCCTGTGGGGCGTGATCCTGTTCGGCATCCTGATCCTGCTGTTCGGTCCTGCCGACGGTCCGGCCGGGATCCTGGACACGCTCGCGTTCCTGTCCACCTTCGCGATGGGCGCGTACTGCATCGTGTTGCTGCTGACCAACAACATGCTGCTGCCGAAGAAGATCCGTCCCGGCCCGGTGCGGAACGTGATCATCGGGTTCGGAGCGGTGTTCTACCTCGGGATGCTGTTCTACTGCCTGTTCCGCTTCGGCGTGGCTGTGGGATGACATGGCTGATTTGAAGCAGTTGGCGGAGTACTGTCTCCCGGCCGCGTCCGTCGGCGCGGCAGCAGGACTCATCGCCGGTGGACTGGCCGCGTTCGTCGGCCAGCCCGCCGGGTGGGCAGTCGTCACCGGGCTCGGTCTCGGCGTACCGCTGATCCTGTTCGGGTCCGGGTACGCCGTACTGGTTGCGCTGGGCAAGGTCCCCGCGGGCGTGTTCGCGCCGGCGGCGGTCTACTGGGTGATCGCGTTCCCGCTGGCGCTCCTGGTGCACTCGGTGGTCACCGCCTGGGTGATCACCGGCTCGCCGGGCCTGCCACCGGAACCGTGGAAGTTCCTCGCCTTCCGTGCCCTGGTGAGCATGGGATTCGCGATCGGCTTCCTCTGGATGCAGGAACAGATAGGCCGCCTCTGGTGGCCACACATCCTCGACCGCAACCAGTACGCCCGCCGCATCGTCGAGCAGTACACCCACCTAGCCACCGCCCTAGCCGCCCGAAAAGCCACCACCGGCCGCAACCGCTAACCGACCGAAAGGACACCGCTTCGCGGCGAGCGCGATATGTGCTGTTACGACAACGGGACTTGGGGAGGGTTTTGTGCCGAATTGGGTACAAAACCCTCCCCAAGTCGGCCGTGGTCAGGAGGTTGTGCGGCGGCGGCGACGGGGGGATGCGTCGGCTTCGGGGGACTCGACCGGGGCGGTGGTTGCCTGGAGGTCGTGGTAGGCCTTGCGGGTGTGTTCGGTGTGTTCGCGCATGATTTGGGCGGCTTTGTCTTCGTCGCCTTCGCTGATGGCCTTCACCAGGCGGTTGTGTTCGCGCCAGGAGGCCGCGCCGCGGACGGGGGCGACGGGGGTGTAGTACCAGCGGACGCGGCGGTCGACCTGGGCGGCGAAGTCGACCAGGAAACGGTTGCCGGACATCTGGGTGATGAGGCTGTGGAGCTCGGCGTTGGTTCGCACCGTGCCGTCGATGTCGCCGGCTTCCTGGTACGTCGTGCCGATCTTGCACAGCTCGCGCAACTTGGCGACGTCGTCCTTCGACGCGTGCCGGGCCGCGAGCCGTGCGGACTCCGACTCGAGCGCCGCACGGGCCGCCAGCAACTGGTCGACCTCGTCCTCGGCCGGCACGTGCACCATCGCGCCGAACCCGGGCCGCAGATCGACCCAGCCCTCGTTGTTCAAGCGCTGCAGGGCCTCGCGCACCGGCTGCCGCGAGACGCCCAGGATCCCGGCGAGCTCGACCTCGACCAGGTGCCGCCCGCGCTCGAGCGTGCCGTCGATGATCATCTCGGTGAGGGCCTCGTACACCGACTCCCGCAACGGCGTCGGCCGCTTGACGTGCCGCACACCGGCCGGTTCCGCACCCGCCCCTGGCCCCGCACTGATCGTCGTCATGAGGTCCCTTCCGGTCCTACAGCGATGGCACTTGGTAGACAGTCTACCAAGTGCCATGCCTTGACATATACCTCCGGCACCGGTTGCCCGGTACGGCGAGGTCAGGCCGCGGACTCGTCCGCGTTCCGGCGGCCGTTGTCGTGTGCGCCACGTGTCTCCTGGGCGGTCAGCCCGGCGAGCTCGGCGTCGAGGTCGACCGGCTTGTTCAGCTCCTGCAGCTCCGGGGCATCCGGGAACTGCGGCCGCGCCGCCAGAGCACCGAACCTACGTGTGAAGATCATTTCTACCCTTCCCTGAATTCTGGCTTCTGTATACATTCAACCAGGTGTACTGACCAGTCATGCCCAGATCTCACGTGATCCCGCTTACACCGTGGTGGAGTACGCGTGCGCACCGGCACCGGCCAGTCGCCCACCGTCGACGATCAGGTACTCGTCGCGGATCGGCGTACCGCTCAGCCAGGACTCCAGGATCTCCCGCGTGCCCGCGGCGTACCGGGTCTGCGCGGAAAGCGACGAGCCGGAGATGTGCGGCGTCATCCCGTGGTGGGGCATGGTTCGCCACGGGTGGTCGGCCGGCGCCGGCTGCGGGTACCAGACGTCACCGGCGTACCCGGCCAGCTGTCCGCTCTCCAGCGCTCGCACGATCGCGTCCCGGTCGGCGATCTTCGCTCGCGCGGTGTTGATCAGATAGGACCCGCGCTTCATGGTCGCGAGTAGCTCGTCGTCGAACAGCCCCTCGGTCTCCGGATGCAGCGGCGCGTTGATCGTGACCACGTCGCAGTGCGGGACCATGTCGGCCGCGCTCGGGTGGAAGGTGAGGTTGAGTTCCCGCTCCACCGACTCCGGCAGGCGGTGCCGGTCGGTGTAGTGCAGGTTGACGTCGAACGGTGCCAGCCGCCGCAGTACGGCGGTCCCGATCCGGCCGGCCGCGACCGTGCCGACGTGCATGCCCTCGAGGTCGTACGAACGCGCGACGCAATCCGCGATGTTCCATCCGCCGTCGACCACCACTTGGTGCGACGGGAGGTAGTTCCGCACCAGCCCGAGAATCATCATCACCACGTGCTCGGCGACGCTGATGCTGTTGGAGTAGGTGACCTCGGCAACCGTCATACCGGCGCCGATCGCCGCGTCCAGGTCGACGTGGTCGGACCCGATCCCGGCGGTGATCGCGAGCTTCAGCTTCGGCGCCTTCGCGATCCGCTCGGCCGTCAGGTACGCCGGCCAGAACGGTTGCGAGATCACCACATCGGCGTCCGGAAGCTCGCGGTCGAGGGCAGCCTCCTTGTCGGAGAGGACGACGAGCGTGTGTCCTTGGCTCTCGAGGAAATCGCGCAGCCCGAGTTCACCGGACACGCTTCCGAGCAGCGTGCCCGGGGTGAAGTCGATCGACTTCGGGCTCGGCGCGGTCTGCCCGCCCGGGTAGCGCTCGATCGAGGGGATGCTGTCGCGCGCGTACGACGTCGGGTAGCCGGCGGCAGGGTCGTCGTACAGCACGCACACAATCTTCGCCATGGTGGGAATCTCCTTGTTCTGAAGGGATTTCCACCATCGCCGGGTCAAGGACCGACGGTCAAAGACTTGCTCGCTATGTCGAGATAGCCCGAGCCCATCAAGTGCACGTCGAGCAGGCTGTCCAGGGCCTTGTGTACGCCGGCCTGCCGGGCGACGTCGAGCAGTGCGCGGGCGAGTACGGGCTCGGGGCTGCGCGCGGCGATCACCAGGCCGACGCGCGGTCCGTGCGCCGGGCGCTTGAGCGGTACGACGCGCATCCCGTCCGGTACGCCGAACATGTGCAACCACGCGTGCGAGATCACCGTCGACCAGTGGTTGCCGTGCAGATGACTGTAGAGACCGGAGACCGTGTCGCTCTCGATCGACGGTGTCGCGATCGCGCCGTCGTCGGTGAAGTACCCGTTCATGATCCGGCGGTTGCGCATCTCGGGGGAGAGCAGGCAGAGCGGCAACTCGGCGACTTGCGCCCACGTCGCCACCGGCAGGTCGGCGAGGTCGCTGTGCTTCGGGGTGAGCAGCAGGTACCGCTCCTCGTACAGCGGTGTCTTGCGCACCTGACCGAGCGTGTCGTCGTCGAGGTACGTCATCGCGACGTCCAGCTCGAACTCCGCCAGCTTCTGCGTGATGTCCCGCGACGACAGCGACTCGAGTGTCACGCGCGTGTTCGTATGGCGCTCGCAGAACGGTGTCGTCAGGAGCGAGACGACAGGCATCGCGGTGGGGATCGCGCCGAGCCGGAGCGTGCCGTTCAGGCCGCCGCGCATCATCGACAACTCGTGCCGGAGCGCGTCCTGCTCGGCGAGGATCCGCTGCGCCCAGAGCAGCACCCGCTCGCCCTCGGGGGTCAGGCCCTCGAAGCGGCGGCCGCGGCGCACGATCGGTACGTCGAGCTCCTGCTCGAGCTTGCGGATCGCGGCGGACAGCGACGGCTGGGAGACGTAACAGGCATCCGCCGCCCGGGCGAAGTGCTTCTCGCGGGCGAGGGCGACGAGGTACTCCAGCTGCCGGAGCAGCATCAACGATCCCGGAATGGTGTGCAGTCGCCTGTATACATAATCCAACTGTAGTGAGGCTTGTGGCCGGCCGGAAGGTTTCGTTGCCGTGTGAGGTGGATCACACTGTGTCTGTCTGACGGTCGCTCGCTCGACGGATGAGCAGAGATCTCTTCGGCAAAGGAGCTGTGATGGAGAAGGTTGTCTCGAAGGACGGCACCGAGCTCGCGTACGACACCTACGGCAGCGGGCCGGTCCTCGTGCTCGTGGCCGGCGGGTTCACCGACCGCGCGCGGTACGTCGAGGACGCCCGGGCGCTGTCCGCGGCGTTCACCGTCGTGAACTACGACCGGCGGGGACGTGGCGATTCCGGCGACACGCTGCCGTACGCGGTGGAGCGTGAATGGGAAGACCTCGACGTCGTCCGCTCGGCGACCGGTGCGCGGTTCGCCTGCGCGTACTCGTCCGGGTCGATGGTGCTGCTGCAGGCGGGACTGCCGTTCGAGAAGCAGGCGATCATGGAGCCGCCGTTCCGGGTCGAGGGCGCGCCGCCGGCCCCGGAGCGCTACCTCGAGCGCCTGCAGGAGTTCGTCGCCGCCGGAAACCCGGGCGGAGCGGCCGAACTGTTCATGGTCGAGGCGGTCGGGCAGCCGAAGGAGGTCGTCGACCAGATTCGGCAGTCGCCGATGTGGGCCGGGTTGGAGGCGATCGCGCACACACTCGTGTACGACGCGCTGCAGTTGCGGGACAGCGCCGTACCGGTGGAGCTGCTGGCGTCGGTCGACGTACCGACGCTGGGGCTGTACAGCAATGCCAGTCCGGAGTGGCTGCGGCGGTCTGTGCAGGAAGCTGTGGCTGCGTTGCCGAAGGGCACGGTGGAGGGACATGACGGGACGTTCCACACGCTGCCGCCGGAGACGCTGACGCGAGTCCTGTCGGCCTACTTCCTGAGTGCGTGAATCGCTCGACCCTACGGATGACGGCCGGATGCGGGGTACGCGGTAGCGAGACGGTTGTAGGCGGCAAGTACTTCGGTGGGGATGGTGATGTGGTCGATGAAGTTGTGGCCGTGAGGGCCGTAGACGGCTGGTGAGAGGCGGTGGATCTCGCCGAGGAGGAGGGAGCGGAAGCGGTCGCGGGTCCAGATCTCGGGGGCGTCCGGGCCGGCGGCCACGTGGTCGGGGCCGATCCACGGGATGAGCGGCGCGCGGCTGAGGAGCGTCGTACCGGGGAGGTCGGCGAAGGATCGCTCGAAGCAGGCGTGGGTACGGCGTTGCATCGTCGGGTCCTGGATCAGCAGCAGCGTTTGCGGCGTACTGATCAGCTCGCGGGTGAACGCCGCGTTCTCACCACAGTTCGTGGACCGATCCTCGACGGTGACGTCCTCGGGTGCGACGCCGGCGCTGATCAGGAGGTCGCGAAACACGTGCGACTCCGGCCGCCCGGACGCTGCCTCCACGCCTCGTTGGCGCAGAGCCTCCTCGAGGAAACTCGTCGAGTGCCCGATCCCGCCACTCACCAGGATCGGCACGCCGTACACGCGATGCGCCTCCGCGGCCACCTCCACCGACTCCACCACCGCCGAGCCCATCAACACGACCCGATCAACCGGCTGATCGATCGGGTCGCGTCGCGCGAGGTACCTCGCGATCACATCCTCATCCAAAGCTGACGCGCTCCCGGTAGTACTCGAGAAGATCCTTGTCGCCGTCCACCTCGATCATCTCGTCACGACGTTTGTAGAGATGCAACAGGAGGTCGGTCACCGGGCCGCGGACGGTGACCGCGGCCGGCTCGGCGCTGTGGCGCCAGCGGATCGCGTCGCCGGTCAGGTCGACGACCCACGACTGCTCCGGCGCGGTGAACTTCAGCGTGCGGCCCGGCGCGAGCAGCTCGCGCATCCACGGGTGCACGTCGAAGTGGAGCGGGAGCGCGCCGAGCTCCATCCACTCGTCGATCCCGTCGGTCGCGACCTCGGGATCCAGCTCGTACGCCACCCCGAGCGCCAGCGCCGCGTCGGCTCGATGCATCACCGTCTCGTGCGCCATCCGCCGGGCGGTGAACCGGGTCGTCGGCTCGTCGATCGGCATCCGGATCGGTACGTCGGGACCGGCGGTGCGCAGCGCCTCGGCCAGCTCCCGTGCGCCGTCGAGGATCCACTCGGCGAGCTCGCGGACCGCTTCGTCGGTGCACTCGGACGCGTCGTCGTACCAGTGGGTCGGGTCGCGGAACTCGTCGTCGGGCGGTGCCTCGCCGGTCGTGGCGATCGCGGTCGCCTCGCGGTGCGCCCCGCCGACGTGACGGACCAGTTGCCCGACGTTCCACCCGGGACACGACGGGACCGCAGTACCCAGGTCTTTGCCCTCGCTCAGGTGGCCGGCCAGCAGCTCAGCCTGCTCGACGATCAGTGCACAGTGCCGCTCGAACTCCATCCGCTACTCCTCCGCTAGGTCTGTGCCTTCTGGTCGGAGCAATAGATGGAAGCTTGACATCAGGTCGGTAGACGCATCGGCATCAGGATGTAGGCGGAGTCGGTCGTTGGTGTGTCCTCGGGGGACTGCAGGCCGGTCAGGTTGGCTGGTTTGGTGGGTTGGGTGAAGGCGAAGTGTGCGATCGGGGTGCCCAGGGACGACAGGCCGTCGAGTAGGTAGCCGGCGTTGAAGCCGGTCACGACCGGGTCGCCGGTGAGCTTGACCTCGACGGACTCCGACGCCTGCGCCTCTTCACCGTTGCCGGCATCGAGCGTCGCCGTACCGTCCGCGAACGTGAGTCGCACCGGCGCCGACCGCTCCGCCACCAGTGCGACCCGCTTGACGACCTCGATCAGCGCCGCCGTCTCTACGGTCACGGTGGTGGTGATCGCGCTCTCGGCCGGGATCAGGCCGCGAACCTTCGGGAACTCGCCATCGATCAGCCGGCTCGTCGTCCGCCGCCCACCGCCCGCGAACCCCATCAGCCCGTCCCCGGTGCGGGTCGAACCGAGCGCAAGCGTCAACTCGTCACCGGACATCGCCTTGGCGACGTTCGCGAGCAGCTTGGCGGGCACCAGCACGTTGGCCTCGACGCCCGCGTCGACCGGCTCCCACGGGAACGAACGCATGGCCAGCCTGTACCGATCGGTGGCCAGCAGCGAAATGGTCGACCCGCGGAGCTCCAGCCGGATCCCGGTGAAGACCGGGAGCGTGTCGTCCCGGCCGGCCGCGCTCACCACCTGCGCCACCGCGTGCGCGAAGACGTCCCCGTCGACCACACCGCTCACCGCAGGCATCTCCGGCAACGCCGGATACTCGTCGAGCGGCAAGGTGTGAAGGACGAATCGGGCGGCCCCGCTGTTCACCTGGACCCGAGCCGCCTCACCGCTCAGGTCCACCGACTCCCCGGGCATGCTCCGGCAGATGTCCGACAGCAACCGACCGGACACCAGCACCCGCCCCTCGTCGGCCACCTCGGCCGGCACGCTGACCTGCCCCGAGCTCTCGTAGTCGAACCCGGACAACGTCACCTGCCCGTCCCCGGCCTCGACCACCATCCCGGCCAGAATCGGCACACTCGGCCGGCTCGGCAGCCCACGCGCAACCCATCCGACAGCCTCAGCCAGCACCTCACGCGCGACCCGAACCTTCATCCCAGCTCCTCCCCATCCAGAAGACCCACTCAATCAGCCGCCACCGACAGTTTCTGAACGCGAACGATCCGGCCGCACACCGGGCGCGGCCGGATCGTCAACGAGCGAAGGTCAGTAGACAGTCACGCCGTACGCCGAGGCCGCCTCGGTGACGGGCTGGAAGAACGTCGTACCTCCGCTGCTGCAGTCGCCGCTGCCGCCGGACGTGATGCCGATCGCCTTCGTGCCGTCGTACAGCGGGCCGCCGGAGTCGCCGGGCTCGGCGCACACGTTGGTCTGGATCAGGCCGCCGACCTTGCCCGCGCCGGAGTACCGCACAGTGACGTTGAGGGCTGTCACCTTGCCGCTGTGGATGCCGGTCGTCGAGCCCTTACGGGTGACATTCTCACCGACGAAGGCGTTCGCCGCCGTGAAGCCGCCTGGGTGGCTCAGCGAGGCGTTCGTGTACTGGACCAGCGCGTAGTCGTTGCCAGGGAAGCTGTAGCCGGCGGTCGGGCCGATCAGCGTGCTGTGGCTGGAGTTGGTGTACCAGGTCTTGGCGACCTTGCCGCAGTGGCCTGCGGTCAGGAAGTAGTAGCTGCCGCCCTTCTGCACGTTGAAGCCGAGCGAGCAGCGGTACTGCCCTCCGTAGATCGCGTCACCAGCTGACAGGAGCGGCCTGAAGACACCGCTCGTCCGATTGACCTGCACGCCGTCGCGCTGCAGCGACACAAGGTCTTTGGCGGACACGGTGCTGTCGGCTGTCACGACAACCTTGCCCGCGGCCGCGTCGGTGTACCACGCGACCCCTCGTACTGTGGACTGCTCGACCGCAGACTGCGCCGAGGCCAGTTGCGCAGCCGGGGACGGGGCCTTCGCCTCCGCCGGTACGGCGTACAGCGATGCTGCGACCGCACTGACGACGGCAAGGAGTTGGGCGGTACGGCGCACGCGTGACGTACGTTCGATCCTCACGGGTTCCTCCTGAGGCATCACGGGACCGAGTGGGCGGGGTCCCTCGACAACCACACATGTTCCCGCGTGAGGTCAGCGGCAACCAGACCTCAGGTCTTGGTCACCGAACGCGATCTTCTCCACCTCATCGGCTTCGCGGCGTGACAGGACGACCGCCGATAGTGCCCCTGGGACCACACTGCCCGGGTCACTCGCCTTCGCGACCACGTCCGGCCACCGTCTGCAGTGGGTCTCCATGCTGGTCGACCGCACGACCCGTCCGCGGGCCCACTGGCCGGAGCGGGCTACGTCTCCTGGTACGTCGAGGAGGATGAGGTGTAGCGGCAGGCCGGCTTGCCGGGCACGCCAGCCGATGAGGTGCCGTGCCCAGCGGCGGGTGGCGCAGTCATGGATCACCAGAGGCCCGCGGCCCGGGCGCATCGCGTTCAGGAGGGTCACGTAGTACACGAGATGCACGAGCGGTCGCCACAGGGCATAGGGGAGTGCTCCGAGGACCGGCATCCAGCGCTCGCGGATGTGTGCGGAGTCGAGCACCCGCACTGTGCTGCTGTCGGCGAACACCCGGCGCAGGAACGTGCTCTTTCCTGCGCCGGGTATACCGGCCAGCAGTACGACAGCATCAACGGCGTACCGCAGCTCCCGGGTCCGTAGTGCTCCTTCGATGACTCCTGCATGCATCAGGTCCGTCCTTCCCACGCGTACCGGTAAGACGAACGGCACGCGTGGATCGCCCCGAGAACGAACTGAGAAGTCGCTAGGAACTCCCTGAGAGCCGCAGCCCTCAAAACGGACCCTGTGATCGCCATCACAAGCGGCGCGAGGCCTGGAGCGCCCCCGGCAGGATTCGAACCTGCGACCCACAGATTAGAAGTCTGTCGCTCTATCCAGCTGAGCTACGGGGGCGAACGGCAGGGAAGAGTCTCTCAGATCACCGGGTGATCGTGCCTCTGGGTTCCCGATCGCGGCGGTTCGGGGCTGGACGAAGTACAGGGCTGTCGTTCCATCCCGGTAACGCTGAGTGGGTGGTCCTGCCGCTGGATCTGCACCCCAACTAGGCTGCGGGGCATGAGTTACCCCTCACCAGGCCAGTCCGGCGCGCCGCAACCCGCGGCGGGGTCGGCGTACTCGCCCGGCGGACCGTACCCGCAGCCCAACGTGCTCGGGAAACATCCCGTGCCCGGGCAGCGGCGGAACCGCGGCGTGCTGATCGGCATCGTGATCGCGGTCGTCTTCGCGATCGCGGGTCTGGTGATCTTCGGAATCGTGGCCAAGTCGACCGGCGCCGGCGGCTTCACCTGGGGCCTGGTGTTCGCGTTCGTCCCGGTCATCCCGGTGATCGCGCTCTACCTCTGGCTCGACCGGTACGAGCCCGAGCCGACCAAGTACATCGTCGTCGCGCTCTGCTGGGGCGCCTTCATCGCCACACTGGCCGCCATCTTCATCAACACCGAGGTGTCGCACCGGCTGGCCGAGACCGGCGTCGGCGGCGACCGGTCCGCGGTCTTCGTCGCGCCGCCGGTGGAGGAGTTCGCCAAGGGCTCCGTGATCCTGCTGCTCGCGCTGGTCCGGCGCAAGGAGTTCGACGGCATCATCGACGGCCTCGTGTACGCCGGGATGGTCGGCGTCGGCTTCGCCTTCACCGAGAACATCCTGTACTACGGCCGCGTCTTCAACACGCTCTCCGAGGAGGCCGGCAGCGACGCCGGTCTGCGCGGTGCGTTCGCGCTGTTCATCATCCGCGGCGTGATCTCGCCGTTCGCGCATCCACTCTTCACGTCGTTCACGGCGATCGGCATCGGCGTCGCGATACGGCACCGAAGTACCGTCGTACGGTATCTGGCTCCTGTGGTCGGATATCTGGCCGCGGTACTGGCGCATGCGGCGTGGAACGCGTCCGCGAGCTGGGCCGGCGGTGGGGGCTTCATCCTCGCGTACCTGTGCCTGATGGTTCCGCTCTTCATCTGCCTCGTGGTCTTCGCGCTGGTGATGCGGTCCCGGGAGGGGCAGATGATCGCGTCCAGGCTGTACGACTATGTGCGGTTCGGCTGGCTGGTGCCACAGGACGTACCGCTGATCGCGACGCTCCGCGGGCGCAAGGCGCTGCGGCAGAACGCGCGGCGGTACGGCTCGCAGGCGGAGGTGGCCGCGAAGGCGTTCCAGCACAACGCCACCGAACTGGCGTACCTGCGGGACAAGATCGTCCGCCAGGTGATCGGGCCCGAGGCGCTGGAGACCGAGAAGGCGCTCCTCGACGAACTCCGGGAACGCCGGCCGAGCGTCCCGTTCCCCCCGATGCCGGCGTTCGCCCAGGCCGCCCCGCAGTACGCCGGTGCACCCGTGCCGCCCGGCGCGCCGATGGGACCTGGCGGGGCAATGCCCGGGCCTGGTGTCGGGCCGGGTGGTGCACTGGGTGGTGGACCGGGTGGCCAGGGACCGTATCCGCGGCCGCAGGATGGTTATCCGCCCGCTCAGCCCGGGTATCCCTCCGGGCAATCCGGTCACGGAGCCGGTCAGCCCAGTTACCCACCGGGACCCCCCGGTCAACAAGGACCGCCGGGAGGATACGGTCCGTATCCACCACCGCAGTGACTGCCACCCGTCCACGCCGCCAAACGGGGATGACGATGACTTTGCTTCTGCGCTGTCCGACCGGGCACTCTGTGCTCGTGGGCGGACACCGTGGCTGACATCAGGTCAGCAGCAGGTGAAGGTTCGGAACCGCGGGTTCCGAACCAGGATCAGCCTGCCCAGGAGCTGGCGAACCTCATCGCCCAGTCGACCCCCAAGCCCCGAGGCTTCTGGCGCCGCCGGCGCCGCAAGTCCATCCCTGACGAACCAGCCACGCCTGACCAGCCCACGACCCCGCCCGCGGACGCCGCCGAGTCAGCAGACTCGGACACCTCAGTGGAGCAGGCGTCGGCATCCACCGAATCGACGGACAACGCAGACGCCACGGGCAGCTCGGCTGACGCCTCCGCCGCACACACCGACACAGACACCGGTGCAGGCGACGGGGCGGCAGATGCTTCGGCTGGGGATGGTGCTGTAGGCGCGTCTGCGGACGACAGTGCGGCCGAGACGACCACCGCTGACGACAGCACGGCCGACGACACCGCCGTGGACTCGACAGCGGACGGCTCGGGCGAGGACGGCTCGGACGCGGACGGCTCGGCGGAGGACGGCTCTGGCGGAGACGGCCAGGCAGAGGGTGGCGCGGACGGACAAGCAGGAGATCGTGCGGACGGCCAGGCTTCGGATGGGTCGGAAGGCGTAGACGGCGGTTCGTCGGCTGCTGGGGAGGGCTCGAGCGGTACGTCGGGGGCCGAGGACGGCGGCGTACCTTCGGATAATCCGGGTGATCGGCCGCGGTCGGCTGTTGGTGTCGTGTACGAGCCTGACGAGTCTCCTGACGGCTTCCCGTTGGAGTTCGGCAACATCATTGTCGGCCTCCCGAAGCAGGCGGAGGGTTCCGGAGCATCGGACGCCGCGGGCGAGGAGCAGGCGGAGGACGCGCAGGTCACGGGTGACGAACCAGCAGGCGCCGACGCGACGGCTGCCGGCGGCGAGTCTGTCGACGACGCTGCACCTGTCGGCGCGGATGAGCTCGCAGGTGACGCGGCGGATGAGCCTGTAGACGATGTTGTGGCTGACGCCGCTGATGACGATCGCGATGAGGTTGCGGTCGACGCAGCCGACCAAACGCAGGACGACACGGCGGATGCGGATTCCGCAGATGCAGATTCCGTGGGCGCGGAGGATGTCTCGGACGAGTCGGTAGCCGACTCGGCGGCGGATGATTCGGCGGATGATGCTGCTGGGTCGGATGCTGTTGAGGAGAGTCCGGCCGCGGATGGTGCTGTGGGCAACGACTCGGCTGGTGGGGGCGAGGACGGTGCTGAGGGCGAGGGGTCGTCGGGTGACGGTGGGGTGGATGGCTCTGGGGAGGAGTCGGCGGGCGAGGATGTTGAGGAGGAGCTGACTGCGGAGCAGTTGGGGGAGCGGTTGGCGGCTGAGCAGGCTGCTATGGCTTTGATTACTGCTTTGATGAAGTTGCGCGGTGTGCTGGCGGGGAGTCAGTTGCCGTTGGAGGTTGTGGGGGCTGACGAGGCTCGGCAGCAGCAGAAGGCGATGCTGGATCAGCTCGACGACTACCTGTTGCCTCGGCTGGTGCAACTCGAGGCGCCGATTCTGGCGGTGGTCGGTGGGTCCACCGGGGCCGGGAAGTCGACGCTGGTCAACACCGTGATCGGCAAGATCGTGAGCGAGCCGGGTGTACTGCGGCCGACGACGCGATCCCCGGTGTTGATCCACCATCCGGCGGACGCCGATTGGTTCGTCGGGGACCGGGTGCTGCCGGGGATGGCGCGGACGAGCTCGGACGAGCCTGGTGGGATGGAGGACGCGGGACAGTTGCGGCTGGTCGCGGCCGACACCGTCCCGCGCGGGCTGGCGATTCTGGACGCGCCGGACATCGACTCCGTCGTCGAGGCGAACCGTGATCTTGCGACCCAACTGCTCGCGGCGGCCGATCTCTGGTTGTTCGTGACGACCGCGGCCCGGTACTCCGACGCGGTGCCGTGGGAGTTCCTGCAGAGTGCCTCGGATCGCAGTACGGCGGTCGCGGTGGTGCTCGACCGGGCGCCGAGCGAGACGATCGACGACATCACCGGGCACCTCGCGCAGATGCTGCTCGAGCGCGGGCTCGGCGACTCGCCGCTGTTCTCGATCCAGGAGACAGTTGTCGACGACAACGGAATGTTGCCGCAGTCGTCCGTGGCCTCGATCAAGGACTGGCTGGTCGACCTGGCCGCCGATGCGGAGGCGCGTGCGTCCGTCGTCCGCCGTACCCTGCAGGGCGCGGTCAGCGCGATGGTGAAGAAGGCTCCGCCGTTCGCGGCCGCGGTCAGGGCGCAGGCCGAGTCCGCTGTCGAGCTGCGGACCTCTGTGGAGTCGACGTACGACCAGGGCGTCAAGGACATTGCGAAGGCGTGCCAGGACGGGACGCTGCTGCGTGGCGAGGTGCTGGCGCGGTGGCAGGAGTTCGTCGGAACCGGCGAACTGCTCAAGGGTCTGCAGTCCAACGCGGGTCGGTTGCGGGATCGGTTGAAGAGCTCGATCGGCAACAAGCCGGCGGAGACCCGCGACGTCAGCGACGCGATCCAGTCGGGCTTGGAGTCGCTGCTGCGTGAGCACGCGGCCGCGGCCGCGGAGCGCGCCGAGAAGGTGTGGGAGGCAACCGCTCCCGGTCGCCAGCTCCTGGCCGCCGCCGGGGCCGACCGGACCGCTAACGGTGCCGAGGGCAACGATGGACGGTCGCTCGGTGCGATGTCGGAGGAGTTCCCGGCGGCGGCGAGCCGCACGGTGCGGGAATGGCAGACGTTCGTCCTCGAGGTGGTCCGCAACGAAGGCGCGGACAAGAAGTCGACCGCGCGCATTCTGGAGTACGGCGTCAATGGGCTCGGCCTTTCGTTGATGGTGGTGGTCTTCGCCAGCGGGACCGGCATCCCGAAGGGTGCTCAGGCCAGTGTCGGAGCAGGCAGTGCGGTCGTCGGGAGGCGGTTGCTGGAGGCAGTTTTCGGCGACAAGGCCGTTCAGGGCATGGTCGATAGGGCGCGCGAGGATCTTGACGGTAAGGTTCATGCCCTGATGGATGCCGAATTCGCCCGCTATCTGGCTGTCCTTGACCAGCATCCGGTCGACGCCGAGACGGCCAGGCAACTGACGGAGGCCGCGCGCGCGGTGGAGGACTGCACGTGACGGACACAGTGGATACGGTCGAGACCCCGACGCGAGCCGAGACCGATGTCCTGAAGAAGATCGACGCGCTCAAGGCGGCCGCGGAGGCCGGCGACGGCCGGCTGGACCCGGTGGTGCTCACCGAGGCCACGCAGATCGTCGACCGCGCCGGGCAGCGCCTGCGCATGTCGGGCGACCTGACGGTGGTCGCGCTCGCGGGCGCGACGGGCTCGGGGAAGTCGTCGCTGTTCAACGCGCTGACCGGGCTCGACCTGGCCGCGATCGGAACGCGCCGGCCGACCAGCTCGATGCCGCTCGCCTGTGTCTGGGGTGACGAACCGGCCGGTGAGGTGCTGACCTGGCTGGGCATCCCGCGCCGGCACCAGGTGCAGCACCGCAGCTCGCTCGAGGACGCCCGGTCCGAGGACTTGGACGGATTGGTCCTGCTGGACCTCCCGGACCACGACTCGACCGAGGTGGAGCACCGCTTGATCGTCGACCGGCTGGTGGAGCTGGTCGACATGCTGGTGTGGGTGGTGGATCCGCAGAAGTACGCCGATGCGGCGCTGCACAACCGGTACATCAAGCCGTTCGCCTCGCATTCCGGGGTGATGGTGTTCGCGCTGAACCACATGGACAAGCTGACGCCGGAGCAGCGGAAGAGCTGCCTCGACGACCTGGACAAGCTCCTCAAGTCGGACGGCCTCAAGTCGCCGACGGTCGTTGCGACGTCGGCGGTCAGCGGCGACGGCCTGGAAGAGGTTCGTTCGCTGCTCGTCAAGCGGGTCAGCAACAAGCGCGCCGCGCGCGTGCGGCTCGCGGCCGATGTCGACCGGGTCGCGGACCGGATGGCGAGCCAGTGCGGCAACGCCAAGACGCCGGAGATCGCCGAGGGCGACGTCACCGAACTCGTCGACTCGCTCGCGGACGCGAGTGGGCTGACGGTCGTGTCGGACGCCGTACGGCGCTCCTACCTGCAGCGCGCCCGGGCTGCGACGGGATGGCCGGTGACCAAGTGGCTCGGCCGGTTCCGTCCGGATCCGTTGCGGCGGCTGCACGGCGACCAGGTCTCGCGCCAGCAGGGCAAGGCGTTGCGCAAGTCCGCGGCGAGCGAGGTCGCGATCGCCCGCTCTTCGTTGCCTGCGGCAACTCCAGTGCAGCGGGCGCGGATGGATGCCGCGGTGCGCACGATCACGAACAAGGCCGCCGAAGGGCTGTCGCGACCGTGGGCGGACTCGGTGCGTTCGGCGATCCGGCGGCGCGAGGAGTCGCTCGGTGACGAGCTGGACCAGGCCGTCGCGCGGACCGACCTTGGCGTGTCCAGCAACCCCGGGTGGTGGAGCTTCGCCCGCGTGGTGCAGTGGCTGCTGTTCCTCGTGACGCTCGGCGGCGCCGCGTGGCTGATCGCCTTGCTGGTGGCGCGGATCGCTGATCAGAACGATCCGCCGCTGCCGGAGTGGAACGGCATTCCCTACGCGTGGATCATGCTGGTCGGTGGTGGCGTCCTGGGGCTGGCGATCTCCTTCGTCTGCCGGCTGGCCGCCACGAACGGGGCGCTGCGGCGATCCCGGCAGGTGGCGACGGCGCTGCGGGCCGAGCTCGTGAACGTTGCCGACAGCCACGTGGTCGCGCCGGCCCGCGAGGAGCTTGCCGCCTACACCAAGTGCCGCGACAGCGTCGCCACCGCCCGCCAGTAGTCCTACCGGCGGGCAGGCGACGCTCGACCGCTGCAAGTCCCAAGTAGGACTCAGAGCTCGGCGTCTGGCGCGTACTGCGACAAGGAGATCTTGGCGGCGCTGAGGAGGTCCTCCTCGCTGGTCGTGCCGGACGCCCGGATGGCTTCGATCCAGGCGCGGACGGACTGCTCGTTGTACTCGATGACCTCGGGCGAGTCGGCCATCTGCACCGGGTCGACGTCGGCCGGCAGTTCGCCGGTGACGTAGAGGGCCAGGCCGAGCAGGCCGCCGTCCCAGCCCGGACCGACCCACAGCGCGCCGGAGCCACCGGGGGCCGGGGCCTCGCCCATCGAGTGTTCGAGCTCGAGCTCGGTGGAGGAGCCCGCGCCGGGCAGCAGTCGCAGCTCGAGCAGGCTGGTCGGGCCGCCGAAGGTCACCTTGAAGCTCTTCGGCGGTTCGCATTCCAGGATGTCGCCGCCGGCGTTGCCCTCCAGCTGGAACGTGCCGCCGACCTTGAGGTCCCCGGTGACGGGCAGGAACCAGCGCCGCATCCGCTCCGGATCCGTCAGGGCGTCCCACACCTCCGCCGGCTCGGCCTGGTAGGTGCGGCGCATCAGCACCGTCACGGTCTCGCCGGTGCGGCTGACCTCGCGCTGGACCGCGTTGATGTGCTCGAGGATGTCGATCACGGATGGTTCCCTCTCCTTGCTGGGCTGCTGAGACGATCCTCAGAATGCCGGGCAGGACTTATATAAGTCAAGAGTGAGATAGTCATGCCGCCTCCGCCGTCGCGGACAGCGGGAGCGGCGCGACGGAGTACTCGTCAGGCGGGTACGGCGCGGCGGTCGTCTCGGTCGGGCGTTCCACAGACTCCACAGGCTCCGCCGGCGTACGGACCGAGTCCGCGCGCGGCGCGTTCTTCGCGAAGGTCGTCGTACCTCGGTTGAGGTCGTGGCCCAGAGAGAAGGCTTCGAGGATGACGCGGCTGCGCTGCTCGCCGGAGTCGTCGGTCCATTCGTGGGTGCGGAGCCGGCCGGTGACGATGACGGGCTGGCCGATCCGGACGGATTCGAAGGCGTTCTGGGCGAGGCTCCGCCAGCACTGCACCGTGTACCACGTAGTGGGCTTGTCGACGTAGGTGTTGAGGGATCTGTCGAACTGGCGGGGAGTGGAGCCGAGCCGGAAGCTGGCGTGCGGAGTCTGGCGGATCTCCTTGAAATCGGGTTCGCTGCCGATCCAGCCCAGAACAGTGAGGTAGGTTTCGCCGAGGCTCATGACGGGTCCTTCCGTTCGGAGAGCGTGTGCTGTCACCCGGAGAAGGTGCACCTGTCGCACCCCGATCGGCGGCCCGAACTTCGGGTCTGTGGACAACCGCCACGGCCTGGTTGGGAAACGGGCCACCCCAGCACATAG
>CAWGHT010000010.1:0-147377 GCA_963822475.1 uncultured Actinomycetota bacterium | reverse complement strand
ACCTCGGCGTTGGCGCCGGTCCAGATCTCGATCAGCCCCCCGACGCCGCTCGGACGAGGTGATCAGACCCCGCTCGAACTGCTTCTGGACCTTCTCGGCCTGCGACTCGTACCGCGCCATGATCTCCGGCTTGGACGGCGGCGTGCTGAAGTCGTCGATCGACACCGTCACACCGGAACGCGTGGACCAGTAGTAACCGAGGTCCTTCAACGCGTCCAGGCGTGCGCGACCTCGACCTTGGTGTACCGCTCGGCCAGGTCGTTGACGATCCCACGAGCTGCTTCTTGCCCACCTCGGTGTCGACGAACGGGTAGTCCGCCGGCAGCGCCTCGTTGAACAGCGCCCGGCCCAGCGTGGTCTCCAGCGCGAACCCGCCAGGTCCAGCTCGAGCGCACCCTGCGGAGCGGCCGAACCGCTCAGCCGGATGGTGATCTTGGCCTGCAGCGCCAGCTCGTTGCGGTCGAAGGCCATCATCGCCTCGGCCACCGAGCTGAACGCCCGGCCCTCGCCCTTGGCGCCTTCCTTCAGCATGGTCAGGAAGTAGATGCCGATGATCATGTCCTGGGTCGGCATCGTGACGGGACGACCGTCGGCCGGCTTCAGGATGTTGTTCGTCGACAGCATCAGGATCCGGGCCTCGGCCTGCGCCTCGGCCGACAGCGGCAGGTGCACCGCCATCTGGTCACCGTCGAAGTCCGCGTTGAACGCGGAGCAGACGAGCGGGTGGATCTGGATCGCCTTGCCCTCGATCAGCTGCGGCTCGAACGCCTGGATGCCCAGCCGGTGCAGGGTTGGTGCACGGTTGAGCAGGACCGGGTGCTCGGTGATGACCTCTTCCAGCACGTCCCAGACCTGGGCGCGCTGACGCTCGACCATCCGCTTGGCGGACTTGATGTTCTGCGCGTGGTTGAGGTCGACCAGCCGCTTCATCACGAACGGCTTGAACAGCTCCAGCGCCATCGCCTTCGGCAGACCGCACTGGTGCAGCTTCAGCTGCGGGCCGACCACGATGACCGAACGGCCCGAGTAGTCGACACGCTTGCCCAGCAGGTTCTGACGGAAACGACCCTGCTTGCCCTTGAGCATGTCGGACAGCGACTTCAGCGGCCGGTTGCCCGGGCCGGTGACCGGACGACCACGGCGGCCGTTGTCGAACAGCGCGTCGACGGCCTCCTGCAGCATCCGCTTCTCGTTGTTGACGATGATCTCGGGCGCGCCCAGGTCGAGCAGCCGCTTGAGCCGGTTGTTCCGGTTGATCACCCGGCGGTACAGGTCGTTCAGGTCCGAGGTGGCGAACCGGCCACCGTCGAGCTGAACCATCGGCCGCAGGTCCGGCGGAATCACCGGGACGCAGTCGAGCACCATGCCCATCGGGCTGTTGTTGGTGGCCAGGAACGCGGTGACGACCTTCAGCCGCTTCAGGGCGCGGGTCTTGCGCTGGCCCTTACCGGTCTTGATCGTCTCGCGCAGGTTGTCCGCCTCGGCCTTCAGGTCGAAGGTCTCCAGCCGGCGCTGGATCGCGGCGGCACCCATGGCGCCCTCGAAGTACTTGCCGAACCGCTCCTTCATGGCGCGGTAGAGGATCTCGTCGCCCTCGAGGTCCTGGACCTTCAGGTTCTTGAACCGGGTCCAGACCTCGTCGAGGCGGTCGATCTCGCGCTGCGAGCGGTCGCGCAGCTGCTTGACCTCACGCTCGGCGCCTTCCTTGACCTTGCGGCGTACGTCGGCCTTGGAGCCCTCGGCCTCGAGCTGGGCCAGGTCCTCCTCGAGCTTCTTCATCCGCGTCTCGATGTCGTTGTCACGACGGTTCTCGAGCTGCTTGCGCTCCACGTCCACGCGACCCTCGAGCGAGGACAGGTCGCGGTGCCGCGACTCCTCGTCGACGTCGGTGATCATGTACGCCGCGAAGTAGATGACCTTCTCCAGGTCCTTCGGGGCGAGGTCGAGCAGGTAGCCGAGCCGCGACGGGACACCCTTGAAGTACCAGATGTGGGTGACCGGCGCGGCCAGCTCGATGTGGCCCATCCGCTCGCGGCGCACCTTGGAGCGGGTGACCTCGACGCCACACCGCTCGCAGATGATGCCCTTGAAGCGAACGCGCTTGTACTTGCCGCAGTAGCACTCCCAGTCCCGGGTGGGACCGAAGATCTTCTCGCAGAAGAGACCGTCACGCTCGGGCTTGAGCGTCCGGTAGTTGATCGTCTCCGGCTTCTTGACCTCGCCATGGGACCACTGACGGATCTCATCCGCGGTGGCCAGGCCGATCCGAAGCTCGTCGAAGAAATTCACGTCGAGCACGATGTGTTATCTCCCGTTGCTAAAAATGGTCTGAGTGAGTTGGTTGTTGATCTCAAGCGGCAACCCGCTCAGACCTCCTCGACGCTGTTCGGCTCGCGCCGGGACAGGTCGATGCCCAGTTCCTCCGCTGCACGGAAGACGTCCTCCTCGCTGTCGCGCATCTCGACCCGGCTTCCGTCGGACGAGAGCACTTCCACGTTCAGACACAGGGACTGCATTTCCTTGACCAGAACCTTGAAGGACTCCGGGATACCCGGCTCCGGAATGTTCTCGCCCTTGACGATCGCCTCGTACACCTTGACCCGGCCGACCACGTCGTCCGACTTGATGGTCAGGAGTTCCTGCAGCGCGAAGGCCGCACCGTAGGCCTCCAGGGCCCACACCTCCATCTCGCCGAACCGCTGGCCGCCGAACTGGGCCTTACCGCCCAGCGGCTGCTGCGTGATCATCGAGTACGGACCGGTCGAACGCGCGTGGATCTTGTCGTCGACCAGGTGGTGCAGCTTCAGGATGTACATGTAGCCGACGCCGATCGGGTCCGGGAACGGCTCACCCGAACGACCGTCGAACAGCTTCGCCTTGCCCTGCCCGTTGACCATCCGGACGCCGTCCCGGTTCGGCAGCGTCGAGGAGAGCAGGCCGGTGACCTCTTCCTCGGTGGCGCCGTCGAAGACCGGGGTGGCGACGTTCGTCATCGGCTCGGCCGCACCGGCGCCGATCTTGATCAGCCGCTGCGCCCACTCCTCCTCGTTCTCCGGGTCGACCTCCCAGCCGCGGCTGGCGATCCAGCCGAGGTGGGTCTCCAGGACCTGGCCGACGTTCATCCGGCCGGGCACGCCCAGCGGGTTCAGAATCACGTCGACGTGGGTGCCGTCCTCGAGGAACGGCATGTCCTCGACCGGCAGGATCTTCGAGATGACGCCCTTGTTGCCGTGCCGGCCGGCCAGCTTGTCGCCGACCGAGATCTTCCGCTTCTGGGCGACGTACACCCGGACCAGCTGGTTGACGCCCGGCGGCAGCTCGTCGCCGTTGTCCCGGTCGAAGACGCGGACACCGATGACGGTGCCCTCCTCGCCGTGCGGAACCTTCAGCGACGTGTCGCGGACCTCGCGCGCCTTCTCACCGAAGATCGCGCGCAGCAGCCGCTCCTCCGGCGTCAGCTCGGTCTCGCCCTTCGGCGTGACCTTGCCGACCAGGATGTCACCGGTGGTGACCTCGGCGCCGATCCGGATGATGCCGCGCTCGTCCAGGTCGGACAGCATCTCGTCGGAGACGTTCGGGATGTCCCGGGTGATCTCCTCCGGACCCAGCTTGGTGTCGCGAGCGTCGACCTCGTGCTCCTCGATGTGGATCGAGGTCAGCAGGTCCTGCTGTACGACGCGCTGGCTGAGGATGATCGCGTCCTCGTAGTTGTAGCCCTCCCACGTCATGAACGCGACCAGCATGTTGCGGCCGAGGGCCATCTCGCCCTCGTCGGTGCACGGACCGTCGGCCAGCGGCGTACCGATCTCGACCCGCTGACCGGCGTCCACCAGCGGGCGCTGGTTGATGCAGGTGCCCTGGTTCGAGCGGCGGAACTTCGCCATCCGGTAGGTCTGGTACGTGCCGTCGTCGGCGGCGATCTCGATCAGATCGGCCGAGACCTCCTTGACCACACCGGCCTTGTCGGAGACGACCACGTCGCCGGCGTCGACCGCACCGCGGAACTCCATGCCGGTACCGACCAGCGGGGCGTCCGAGGTGATCAGCGGCACCGCCTGGCGCTGCATGTTCGAACCCATCAGCGCGCGGTTGGCGTCGTCGTGCTCGAGGAACGGGATCAGCGCGGTCGCCACCGACACCATCTGGCGCGGCGAGACGTCCATGTAGTCCACGTCGTCGACCGGCACGAGCTCGACCTCGCCGTGGCGGCGACGGACCAGCACGCGCTCCTCGGCGAACCGGCTGTCGTCGTTCAGCGCGGCGTTCGCCTGCGCGATGACGAACCGGTCCTCCTCGTCGGCGGTCAGGTAGTCCACCTGGTCGGTGACCTGGCCGTCGACGACCTTGCGGTACGGCGTCTCGACGAAGCCGAACGCGTTCACCCGGCCGTACGACGCGAGCGAGCCGATCAGACCGATGTTCGGGCCTTCCGGCGTCTCGATCGGGCACATCCGGCCGTAGTGCGACGGGTGCACGTCACGGACCTCGAACCCGGCCCGCTCACGGCTCAGACCACCCGGGCCGAGCGCGTTCAGCCGGCGCTTGTGGGTCAGGCCCGCGACCGGGTTGGTCTGGTCCATGAACTGCGACAGCTGGGAGGTGCCGAAGAACTCCTTCAGCGCCGCCACCACCGGACGGATGTTGATCAGGGTCTGCGGCGTGATCGCCTCGACGTCCTGGGTCGTCATCCGCTCCCGGACCACGCGCTCCATCCGGGCCAGGCCGGTGCGCAGCTGGTTCTGGATCAGCTCGCCGACGGTCCGCAGCCGGCGGTTGCCGAAGTGGTCGATGTCGTCTTCCTCGACCACGATCTCGCCGGTCGGGGCGGGCAGCTCGGTCTTGCCTTCGTGCAGCGCGACCAGGTACTTGATCGTGGCGACGATGTCGTCGACGGTCAGCACCGCCATGTCGTGCGCCTCGTCACGGCCGAGCTTCTTGTTGATCTTGTAGCGGCCGACCTTGGCCAGGTCGTAGCGCTTGCCGTTGAAGTAGTAGTTCTCCAGCAGCGCCTGCGCGGCCTCGCGGGTCGGCGGCTCACCCGGACGCAGCTTGCGGTAGATGTCGAGCAGCGCGTCGTCCTGGCCGGACGTGTGGTCCTTCTCCAGGGTCAGGCGGATCGACTCGTAGTCCCCGAACTCCTCGAGGATCTGCGCGTCGGTCCAGCCGAGCGCCTTGAGCAGCACGGTGACGTTCTGCTTGCGCTTGCGGTCGAGGCGGACGCCGACCATGTCGCGCTTGTCCACCTCGAACTCCAGCCACGCGCCGCGCGACGGGATGATCTTGGCGGTGAAGATGTCCTTGTCGGACGTCTTGTCCGGGGTGCGCTCGAAGTACACACCGGGCGAGCGGACGAGCTGGGACACGACGACCCGCTCGGTGCCGTTGATGACGAACGTGCCCTTGCGCGTCATCAGCGGGAAGTCGCCCATGAAGACGGTCTGGCTCTTGATCTCACCGGTTTCGTTGTTCATGAACTCGGCGGTGACGAACAGCGGCGCGGAGTAGGTGACATCCCGCTCCTTGCATTCGTCCACCGTGTTCTTCGGAGGCTCGAAGCGGTGGTCGCGGAACGACAGCGACATGGTGCCGCTGAAGTCCTCGATCGGGGAGATCTCCTCGAAAATCTCTTCCAGGCCGCTGGGGCCGGACAGGTCCGACCGCCCCTCGGCCTCGGCGGCGGCCACACGGGCCTGCCACGTTTCGTTACCGACCAGCCAGTCGAAACTGTCCACCTGAAGCGCAAGCAGATCCGGAACCTGAAGAGGCTCGGAGATCTTTGCGAAGGAGATGCGGCGGGGGCCGGTGACGTTGGAAATGCTGTCGGACTGGGGGTTGCGCGAGGCGACCAAGGGGCGTCCTTCCACGGGCTCGCAAAATCACATCGGTGCTGGGAGCGCACGCCAAGCCGCCCCAGTCAAGTCGGAGACCCGAGCAGAGGCGAGGAAAAAGGCAGCGCAAAGCAATAGGCTACATGATCCAGGCAAGCCTGTCCAATGGGGTCCAATAGTTTGCCGTTGGACCACCCTCTCCGTCAAGGACCGACCCGGAGTCTCCAGTGGGTAGATCACCCACGAGACACCCAGCGCCCCTCTGGTGCGGAGTTACCTAGAGATTACAGTCCGGCGATCTCCTGGACCAGCCATCGGTCGCCGTTTCGGACCATCGTGAACCGGGTCCGGTTCAGGTCCACCCGGGGACTACCCTTCGTGATCGTGCTGGTGGTCGTCTGGTTGACGAAGATGATCAGCGTGACCCGGTCGGCGTCGCCGTCGCGGACCCCGACCTCGCGGACGTCGGCCTTCACCGTGGCCTTGGTCTTGGTGGCCAGTTCGCCGGCCACCTTCGCGGTCTCGTCGAACTTCGCGGCGAACTCCGGAGTCATCGTCGCCCGCGCGGCAGCGAAGCTTTTGTCCAGGTCACGGTAGTCGTAGCTGAGCGCCGTCTCGGCCGCTTTCCGGCCCGCGGCGGCGGCCTGGTTGCGGGCGTCCTCGGCCTGTTTGCCGTGCCAGGCCTTGATGCCGAGCACCGCGGCGACGGTCAAAGTGAGTACGACGACGATGCCGAGCGCGGCCGTCAGCGCGGCCCCGAGACCTCGTTTCTGCTCACTCTCCGTAGAGATTTCGGCGGCCGGCGACTTCTCGGAAACGGCCTCCGAGGCCTCTTCTGTGGCCGGGGTCACATCCTCCGCACGGGTCTCCTCGACCAGTTCGACCGGCTGGTCGGGTTTCGCCGTACGGCGTTGGCCGGCGATCCGCGGACGGCTGCGGCGGTCGGACATCAGCCCACCACCTGCAGGTCGGCGGTCAGCCAGCGGTCCTTCTCGCGGACCATGTCCAGCTTGATCCGGTACCGGCGCTGGACGCCCTCGGCCGAGGCCGTGTTCGTCACCACCGCGTTCACAATCACCAGCACCTGAGCGGAGTCCTTGTCGTTCGAGACGACGGCGGCTTCCTTGACGTCGCCCTTGGAGGTCGCCTTGTTCGTCACCACGTCGGTCTTCACCGCGTCGATCCCCTGCTGGAACTCCTGCTTGAACTGCCCGGTCGAGTCGTCGATGACCCGCTTCGAGTCCGCGTCCCAGGTCTGGTAGTCGTACGTCGTGAAGTCCAGCGCCAACTGCCGCGCCGCCTTCATCGCGCCGTCCCGTTGCGAGTCGTCGGCCCGCTGCTTGCTGAGGGCGACCACCGACAGCGTGAGGCCGGCGATCGACACCAGGAGCAGCACGCTGAGAGCCCAGGCCAGCACCAGCCGGCCGTTCCGTACGATCACTTGCCGGTCACCGGTCCAAGGATGAGTGCCTTCCAGGAATCGCTGCCGAGCAGGTCCTGCTGTCCGCCGGTGGAGCCGAGGGTCATTCCCGGCATCCCATCGGCTCCGCCCGCGGCGCCCGTCGCCGGGTCGTACCCGAGGCCGTAGCCGGACCGGTTCAGGTCCTCGCGCGTCGACGGCGACGGCTTGTTCTGCGAGCCGCGGACGTTGATCCCGCTCGACGGGTCCGCCGTACAGCCGGCCTTGGTGTTCGCGGGGGTGTCCTTGAGATCCTGCGGGACCCGCTTGTTCGTCCCGCCGTACCCGGGCCGGCAGGCCGGCGGCTGCAGCCCGACGACCAGCCCGAAGTGCGCGTCGTAGTGCCCCTCGGCGTTCTTGGCCGGTACGACGTACCCGCCCATCGACACCGCCGGGTACACCACGAACAGCTGCTCGACGGCGTCCAGCCGGACCGCGGTCAGTTCGCTCACCGTCAGCAGGTTACCGAGCAGCACCGCGACCGACGCGCTGTTGTCCTGGATCAGGCCGGTGATCTGGGTGGACGCGAGCGAGCCCTGGTCGATCACCTTGCGCAGGTTGCTGTCCGAGCTGACGAGAGTGTCGGACAGCAGCGCCAGGTTCTTCGCCCAGGTCTTGATCGCGTCGCCGCTGGCCACCTGGGTGGCGAGCACGGTGTCGCCGTCGTTGATCAGCTTGATCGTCTGCAGCACGTTCGCGTCCGCGTCGTCGATCAGCTTGCCGGAGCTGTCGATGATCTTCTGCAGGTCGGTGCCCTTGCCCTTCAGCGCCGCCCCGAGCTCGCGCACCGTGGTCCGCAGGCTCTCCTTGTCGACCGAGTTCACCAGCTGGTCCAGGTTCAGCAGCAGCTCGGTGGTGTCGATCGGGATCGCGGTGTCCTTGCGGTCGATCTTCGAGTTGTCCTGCAGGTACGGCGCCCCGTCGCGGCGCGGCTGCAGGTCGACGTACTGCTCGCCGATCGCGGACCGGTTCGCGACCACCGCGAGCAGGTCGTTCGGGATCTTGAACTTCTTCTCGATGTCCATGTCCACCTGGACGCCGTCGTCGAGCAGCTTCAGCTGCCCGACCCGGCCGACCGGCTGGCCGCGGTAGGTCACCTCGGCGCCCGCGAAGATGCCGCCGGACTCGATGAAGCTGGCGCTGACGGTGTAGTCGGTGTCGACGATCAGCTTGTCGATCTGGGCGTACTTCGCGCCGACGAAGGCGACGCCGACGACGGTGATCAGCAGGAACACCATCAGCTGGATCCGGACCGTTCTGGTGATGATCATCCGACCACCCCCGGCATCAGCGCCTTGGCCAGGTCGGGATCGAACCCGGAGCGGTTCAGCTTCGGCGAGCAGACCGGCAGGCCGAGCACCGTGATGCAGGTCGTCGCGGTCCCGGTCGGGACCGGCAGCGACGGCAGCACGCTGCCCTGCGCCGGACTGGTCGGCAGGTGCACCGGGAGGCTGATCCGGCCGGTCGGCAGCGCGGTCGGGCCGACTGTCGGCAGCTGGATCCCGAGCAGGGTGTCGAGTGCCTTCTTGGTGTTCACGTCCACCGTGATCCCGAGGTTGGTGTAGTCACCCTTCGCGGCCTTGGCGGCGTTGTCGGGGAACGGATAGGTGAACAGCAGCTCCAGCGACTTCGGCAGGTTCTCCCCCGCCTCGGCCAGCTTGGTGAGGATCGGGTACAGCGACTGGAGGTTGGCCACCAGGTCCTTCTGCGCGGACGTGATCACCCGGGTCGCGGTGTTGCCCAGCGTGGCCAGCGCCTGCAGCGTCTTGACCAGCGCGGCGCGCTGCTTGTCCAGGGTCGCGATCGACGTCGGCAGCGAGTCGATCGCGGTCGCCAGCGTGGCCTTCTGCGCGTTCAGCTTCTTGGCGAGCACGTCCACCGACTTGATCGCGGTGACGATCCGCGCCTTGTTCTGGTCCAGGGTGCCGACGAACGTGTTCAGCTGGGTCAGCACGCTGCGGATGGCCGGCTCGTTGCCGGTCAGCGCCTTGTTCAGCTCCTGCGTGATGATCTGCAGCTGCGCGACGCCGCCGCCGTTCAGCAGCAGCGAGAGCGCGGACAGGACTTCCTCGACCTCGACGTTGCTGGTGGTCCTGGACAGCGGGATCAGCTCGCCGTTGTCGAGCTTGCCGCGCGCCTGCTCGGTCCCGGTCGGCCGGGCCAGCGACACGAACTTCTCGCCCAGCAGGCTGGTCTGGCGGATCGTGGCATGCGTGTTGTCCGGAAGCGCGAGGCTCTTCGGCAGCTTGATCCGCACCTTCGCGACATACCCGTCCAGCCAGACCTTCTCGACCGTGCCGACGGTGACGTCGTCGACCTTCACCGACGACTTCGGCACCAGGTCCAGGACGTCGGCGAACTCGACGGTGACCGTGTACGACGGCCCCTTGATCTTCGCGCCGCCCGGCAACGGGAGCGAGTAGACGGAGAAGTCACAGCCGCTCAGCAGGGTCGCGAGCGCGATGACTCCGGCGACGATCGACGTACGGCGTCTCATCGGACCAACCCCCCGAGCGTCGGGTCCACGGGGTCGGGGCTGTTCAGCGGAGCCTTCGGCGCCGGCGCCCACGGCGTACCGGCAGGGCCGCCGCTGACCGGCGCGGTGCCGGTCAGGGATTCGATCAGCGGCAGCTTGGCGAGGGCGTCGAGGACCGGCTTCAGCGTGGAGCACATCGACAGCGGCTGGTTCGCCTGCAGCAGCAGCGAGCAGACGAACGTCGCCGGGTCGTCGAGCTGTCCCGGGTTGATGCGCTGGTCCAGCGTGCCGAACTGCGGGTTGTAGATCCGGGCCAGGTTGCCGAGGCCGAGCGGCGCGGTGTCGAGCACCTCGGCCAGCGCGGCCTTCTCGTTCACCAGGATCTGCGACAGCTTGGTGGCGCCGGTGACGGTGTTCTTCACCAGCGTCCGGTTCTCCTTGACGAACGTCGCGACCTCGCCGAGCGCGGTGGCGAGCAGCGACAGCGACGTGCCGAGGTCCTTGCGCTCGCCCGCCAGGGTGGTCGAGACAGCGGCGAAGTTCGTGTTGAACTGCTTGACCAGTTGGTCGTTCGCGGCCAGCGCGGACACGAACGTCTGCAGCTGCCGGATCGTGTTGAACAGCGCCGACGAGTTGCCCGACAGCGTGCTGGTCAGCTTCGAGACGTCGGTGATGGTCTGGTTCAGCTTGGCGCCCTGGCCGTTCAGGTTCTTCGCCGAGACGTCGAGCAGCCGGGCCAGCGCGCCCTGGTCGTTCGCGCCCTTCGGCCCGAGCGCCACGGACAGGTCGTTGAGGCTCTGGTAGATCTGGTCGAGCTCCAGCGGTACGGCGGTCCGCTCGAGCGGGATCTGCGCGCCGTCGGCCATCACGGCGCCCTTGGAGTACGCCGGGGTGAGCTGCACGTAGCGGTCCGCGACGATCGACGGCGAGGCGATCACCGCCTTCGCCTCGGCCGGCACCTTGTGCTTGGCCTCCCACCAGAACTTCACCCGCACGCTGCGGCCGGCCGGCGTGACGCTCTCCACCTCGCCGACCTTGATGCCGAGGATCCGGACGTCCGACCCCGGGTACACCGAGACCGCGCGCGGGAAGTACGCCGTCGCCGACACCCGCTCGGGCTTCGGCCACAGGGACACGGCGCCGACCACGATGATCACCAGGACCACCGCCATCGCGATCAGCCGAGAAATCGCGTTCACCCGCATCAGCCGCCACCTCCCAGGATCGGGGGCAGCCCGGTGGGCAGCACCTTGGGCAGCGGGATCTCGGGCACCGGCGCCAGGTTCTGCAGGTACGTGTCGAACCACGGCCCGGTGCCGAGCGTGTTCGTGAAGACCCGGACGAACGGCGCCAGACCCTTGATGCTCGCGTCCAGGGACGTCTGGTTCTGCAGGAGTACGCGCGAGCACCGCGTTCACCTTCTGCAGCGTCGGCCCGAGGTCCTTGCGGTTCTCCCGGACCAGCGCGGTGATCTGCGCGGACAGCTTCTGCGTCGACACCAGCAACTGGTGGATCAGCGCCCGCCGGGCCTGCACGGCCTGGAAGACCTTGTTGCCGTCCTTCATCAGCTTGATCAGCTGCTGGTTGCGGTCGGCAAGCACCTTGGTGACCACGTTCGAGTGCTGCAGCAGCAGCTTGAGCTGCTCGTCGCGGGCGGCCACGTTCCGGGACAGCCGGGACAGGCCGGTCAGCGACGCCTGCACCTCTTCGGGCGTGTTCTTGAACGTCGCCGACAGCGTGTCCAGGGCCTTCGCCAGCTGGGCGGTGTTGATCCGCTCGGTGGTGTTGGCCAGGTCGGTGAAGGCGTCCACGACGTCGTACGCCGAGATCGTCCGGGCCAGCGGGATCTCGGAGCCGGGCTTGAGCTCGCCGGGGCCGGCCGGGTTGAGTTTCAGGTACTTCTGGCCGAGCAGGGTCTTGATCTTCATCTCGGCGCCGGTCTGGTCGCCGAGCTTCACACCCTTGTCGACCACGAAGTCGACCCGGACGTGGGTGCCCTCGAGCTCGACGTCGCGGACCTTGCCGACGCGGACGCCGGCCACCCGGATCTCGTCGTTCGCCTTCAGGCCACCGGCCTCGGAGAACTGCGCGGAGTACTTCGTCCCGCCGCCGATCAGCGGCAGGTCCTGCGCCTTGAACGCGGCCAGCATGATCAGCCCGATGACCGTCAGGCCGATGACGCCGATCGTCACCTGGTTCTGTTCGCGGAAAGGCTTCACTTCTTGCACCTCGCCGAGTTCAGGTCGTAGGCGACCGGGATGCGGGTGCCGGTGGGCAGCGTGACGTTGCCGTCGAAGTTGCAGAGGTAGAAGTTGAACCAGGAGCCGTACGACGCGGTCCGGGTCATCGAGTTCAGCTTCTCCGGCATGAACTGCAGGGTCTTCACCCAGATCGCCTGGGTGTCGTCCAGCGTGCTGGCGACCGTGCGCAGCTTGTCCAGGTCGGCCTTGATCGGCACCCGGGTCTGCTGCAGCAGGCCGGCGGTCTTGGTGTTCAGCGAGTTGATCGAGGTCAGCGAGCCGAGGATCGGGGTGATGTCCTGGCTCAGGCCGGTGATGAACTGCTGCAGGTTGACCAGCAGCTGGGAGAAGTTCGCCTGCCGCTGGGAGACGATCTGCAGCGTCGAGGTCAGGTTCGTGATCAGGTCGCCGATCACCTGGTCCGCGTCGGCCAGCGTGGTGGTCAGCGACGCCGTCTTGGCCAGCAGCGACTCGATCGTGCCGCCCTCACCCTGCAGCACCTTGATCACCTCGAACGCGAACTGGTTCACGTCCGCCGGGGTCAGCGCGGTGAACAGCGGCTTGAAGCCGTTGAACAGCACCGACAGGTCGAGCGCCGGCGTCGTGCGTTCCTTCGGGATGACGCCGTTCTTCTTCAGCCGGTCGCCGCCGCCGATGCCGTCGGTGAGCGCGACGTACCGGTTGCCGACCAGGTTGCGGTAGCGCAGCGTCGCATGGGTCGAGGTGTCGATCACCTGGTCGGAGTCGACGCTGATCGTCACCATCGCCAGCGTGTTCTCGTACAGGGCGATCTTGTCGACCTGCCCGACCTTCACGCCGGCGATCCGGACGTCGTCACCCTGGTTCAGCCCGACCGCGTCGGTGAAGACCGCTTTGTACTTCGTCGTCGGGTTGAAGCTGATGTTCCCGATCGTCACCGCCAGCAGCGCGGTCGCGACAGTCGTCACCACCACGAAGATCCCGAGCCGGACGGTGTCGAACGTGGTCTTCCGGTCGAAGAAGCTCATTTGAGATTCACCTGCCCTCCGCGGAGGAGGGGGCCGACCATCAGGGTTGTCAGGTCCGGTACGTCGTTCGCGGCGACGCCCATCTCCGGGCCGACGACCGAGTCGATCACCTTCTGCTCGGCCGGCGATCCGACGCCCTGGGTGTCCATCGCGAACCCGGGCATCGCCCGGTTCAGCTTGAGGTCGAGCGGGAAGCGCTGGTTCTTGTTGTGGTCGCCGATCACGCCGTCGTCACCGGTGATGTACGGCGCCGGGTTCTCCTGGGTGTACGGACCCGGCTTCGACCCCGGGTGGCTGTAGTTCTTGCCCACACAGGTCGGCCCGCGGTGGTCCTTGTACACCGGCAACTCGTTCGGCTCGTACGGCGTCGGCTGGTTGGTGATCAGCTCGAGGTTGATGTTCAGCCGGCCGTCGCGGAACGTGTCGTTCAGGATCGGGGCGGTGTCGGTCATCACCTTGAGGAAGCACGGCACCTCGGGCGAGTACCGCTCCAGCAGGTCGAGGACGGGACGCGTGACCTGGCCGAGCCGGATCACCCGGTCCTCGTTGGCCTTCAGGAACGTGTCCCCGGTCGTGGACAGGTTCTGCACGTCGACGAAGAACTGCTGCAGCTGCTTCTGCTTCTCGACGACCGTGTTGCCGGTGATCGTCAGGTTCCGCAGCGCGCGGACCAGGTCCGGCGTCGCGTCGCCGTAGATGTCCGAGACCTGGGTGAGCTTGGCCAGCGCGTCCATCAGCTTCGGGACGTGCGGGTTCAGCTTCTTCAGGTACCCGTCGAGCTGGGTGAGGGTGCCGGCGATCTCGGCGCCGCGGCCCTCGAGCGCGGTCGCGAGCGTGTTCAGCGTGGCGTTCAGGTCGGCCGGGTCGACCGCCTGGAGCAGCGGCAGCGCGTCGTTCAGCACCTTCTCGATCTCGATGCCGACCGCGGTCCTGTCCCGGCTGATCACGTCGCCGGCCTTGATGTGCGGGCCTTCGGCTCCGCTCGGCGGCACCAGTGCGACGTACTTCTCGCCGAACAGCGTCTTCGGCAGGATCCGGGCGCTGACCGCGGCGGAGATCTCGCCCACCTGGTCCGGCTTGAGCGCCAGGTCGACGGTCGCCTCGTCGCCGTCGGTGGAGACCCCGCGGACCTCGCCGACGATGATGCCGCGCAGCTTCACGTCCGCGTGCTCGTTGAGCTGCAGGCCGATGTGGCTGGTCTTGAGCTCGACGTTCACGGTCTTGGTGAAGACCTTGGCGTAGAACGCGTACGTCAGCCACAGCAGGAACACCAGTACGCCGATGAACGCAACGCCCAGCACCTTGTGCGAAATGATTTTGGTCATCCGGCCAACCTCACGGTGGTCGTCGTACCCCAGATGGCCATCGACAGCAGCAGGTCGACGACGTTGATCACGACGATGGACGTCCGTACGGCGCGACCGACGGCGACGCCCACGCCCGCGGGGCCGCCGCTCGCGTGGTAGCCGTGGTAGCAGTGCACCAGGATCACCAGGACCGAGAACACCAGCACCTTGCCGAACGACCAGAGCACGTCTCCGGGTGGCAGGAACAGATGGAAGTAATGGTCGTACGTGCCCGTACTCTGCCCGTAGAACGTGGTGACGGTGAGTCTGGTCGCGAAGTACGACGCGAGCAGGCCGACGACGTACAGCGGGATGACCGCGATCAGGCCGGCGATGATCCGGGTGGTGACCAGGAACGGCAGCGACGGGATCGCCATCACCTCGAGGGCGTCGATCTCCTCGCTGATCCGCATCGCGCCGAGCTGCGCGGTGAAACCGCAGCCGACGGTCGCGGCGAGCGCGATGCCGGCGATCAGCGGGCCGATCTCGCGGGTGTTGATGTACGCCGACACGAAGCCGGCGAAGGCCGACGTACCGATCTGGTTCAGCGCCGAGTAGCCCTGCAGGCCGACCTCGGTGCCGGTGAAGAACGCGAGGAACGTGATCACGCCGACGGTGCCGCCGATGACCGCGAGCGCGCCGGTGCCGAGCGTGACCTCGGCGAGCAGGCGGAGGATCTCCTTGCGGTACCGGGTGACGGACTTGCCGGACCAGGCGAGCGCCTTGATGTAGAAGGCGAGCTGCTCACCGAGATGGTCGAGCGAGTTGAGCGGCTTCTTGACCAGCACGTCCACGAGGGCCGACACGTCAGGCCCCCTTCGGCGGAACGAGCTGGAAGTAGATCGCGGTCATCGAGAAGTTCGCGACGAACAGCAGCATGAACGTGATGACGACCGACTGGTTCACCGCGTCGCCGACGCCCTTCGGGCCGCCGCCCGCGTTCACACCCTTGTACGACGCGACGACCGCCGCGATGAACCCGAAGACCAGCGCCTTCGCCTGCCCCTGCCACAGGTCGGGCAGATGCGCGAGCGCGGTGAAGCTCGCGATGTAGCTACCGGGGGTCCCGTCCTGGAGGACGACGTTGAAGACGTAGCCGCCCATCACGCCGACCACGCTGACGAAGCCGTTCAGGAAGAACGCGACCAGCATCGTCGCCAGCACCCGCGGTACGACGAGGCGCTGGATCGGGTCGATGCCGAGCACCATCATCGCGTCCAGCTCTTCACGGATCTTCCGCGATCCGAGGTCCGCGCAGATCGCCGAGCCGCCGGCTCCGGCGATCAGCAGCGCGGTCGCGATCGGCGACGCCTCCCGGACGACGGCCAGCACCGCGGCGGACCCGGTGAACGCCTGCGCGCCGAACTGCTTGATCAGGCCGCCGACCTGCAGCGCGATCACCGCGCCGAACGGGATCGCGACCAGCGCGGTCGGGATGATCGTCACGCTCGCGACGAACCAGGCCTGCTGGAGGAACTCCTTCACCTGGAACGGCCGGCGGAACGCGGCCCGGCCGGTGTCGAGAGCGAAGGCGAACAGCGAACCTGCTGCTTCAGCGGGGCGGTAGCGCTCACAGTCACGGGGCCTCCGTCTGGACTGAGGACGCAGGAGCGAAGCGACCGGAGCGGGGAGACGGGAGTTAAAGCCCCGTGACCGGCCGCGCGGCAGCGCGGCATTCAATACAGTCACCGGGCGCCCACCGCATTGATTCGAAGGAGCCCGGCGGCGGGGTGACGCCGTTCTCGCGGCACCAATCTCCCGGCGGGCGCTGGGTCGGCCGGAGCATGCCGCTGCTGGGCAGCTGCTGGATCGGGATCGGCGGCAGCGGCGGCAGCTCCTGGCCGGCCTCGGCGGCCAGCTCGTCGGCGTCCTTCTCCTCGGACATGCCGATCGGGCCGACCATCTGCGCGTTCAGGAACTGGCGGACCACCGGCTCCTCGCTCGACAGCAGCATCTCCCGCGGGCCGAACATGGCCAGGTGCCGGTGGTACAGCATGCCGATGTTGTCCGGCACCGTACGCGCGGTGTTGACGTCGTGGGTGACGATCAGGAACGTCGGGCTGAACGCCTCGTTCAGGTCGATCATCACCTGGTTGAGGAACGACGTACGGACCGGGTCCAGGCCGGAGTCGGGCTCGTCGACCAGGAGGATCTGCGGGTCCAGCACCAGCGCGCGGGCCAGGCCGGCTCTTTTGCGCATACCGCCGGAGATCTCGCCGGGCAGCTTCTTCTCCGCGCCCACCAGGCCGACCATCTCCATCTTCTCCATCACGATGGAGCGGATGTCGGACTCGGACTTCTTGGTGTGCTCGCGGAGCGGGAACGCGACGTTGTCGTACAGGTTCATCGAGCCGAACATCGCGCCGTCCTGGAACAGCACGCCGAACAGCCGCCGTACGTCGTACAGCTCGCGCTCGCTGCAGGTGGCGATGTCGGTGCCCTCGATGTACACGTGGCCCTTGTCGGGCTTGAGCAGACCGATCAGCGTCTTCAGGAACACGGACTTGCCGGTACCGGACGGGCCGAGCATCACGCAGATCTCACCGGCCGGCAGCGTCAGGGACACATCGCCCCAGATCAGCTGGCTGCCGAAGGATTTGGTGAGACCTTCGACGCGGACTTCTACGCCCACCGGCCCTCCTCACGGGAATGTCTGCTGGTCCCCGACCGACGACGTTCTGCCGTCCCAACGACGGGGCAGTGGCCTAGGTTACGCACGAGTACGGTTTTGCGTAACCCCTGAAAGTCAAGCGGATGAGATCCTAGCGATCCGAAATGCCAGAAGGGCGGCCCCCCTGCGGGGACCGCCCTTCTCTACACATTCGTTACGTCCCGCAGCGGAACGTAATCGAAGTCACTTCAGCGTGACGGTGGCCCCGGCGCCCTCGAGGGCCTCCTTGGCCTTCTCCGCGGCAGCCTTGTCGACCTTCTCCAGGATCGGCTTCGGGGCCGACTCCACGAGGTCCTTGGCCTCCTTCAGGCCGAGGCTCGTGAGACCGCGCACCTCCTTGATGACCTGGATCTTCTTGTCGCCGGCCGACTCGAGGACGACGTCGAACTCGTCCTGCTCCGCGGCCTCTTCGGCAGCGGCAGCCGGGGCGCCCGGAGCAGCGGCAACGGCAACCGGGGCGGCGGCGGTGACGCCGAACTCCTCCTCGAAAGCCTTAACGAACTCCGACAGCTCCAGCAGGGTCAGTTCCTTGAACTGGCCGAGGAGCTCTTCGGTGCTGAGCTTCGCCATGGTGGCGGTCCTTCCTAACAATGTTGCTGGTGATCACTGATGGGGGTGTTGCGTGAGCTGCCTCAGCTGTCCGCTGCGGCAGTCTCCTCGGTGCTCGCCTCGGCAGGTGCCTCGACCGTGTCCTGGACGGTGTCCTGGACGTCCGCCACTGCGTCCTGCACAGGGGCGGCGGGCAACTTGTCCTGCAGCGCCGCGAACAGGCGCGCGGCCTGCGACAGCGGAGCAGCGAACAGCGACACCGCTTGCTGCGGGGCCGCCTTCATCGCACCTGCGAGCTTCGCGAGGAGGACCTCACGCGACTCCAGGTCAGCGAGCTTGCTGATCTCGTCAGAGCCGAGTGCCTTACCGTCCAGCACTCCACCCTTGATGACGAGCAGGGGGTTCGCCTTGGCGAAGTCACGCAGTCCCTTGGCCGCAACCACCGGGTCGCCCTTGATGAAGGCGATTGCCGAGGGGCCTTCGAGCAGCGAGTCGAACGAGTCGACTCCCGCATCCTTGGCCGCGATCTTGGTCAGCGTGTTCTTCACCACGGCGTAGTTCACGTCGTCACCGAGCGAAACTCGCAATTGCTTGAGCTGCGCAACGGTGAGACCGCGGTACTCGGTCAGCACGGCGCCGTTGGAGCTACGGAACTCGTCCGTCAGCTCCGCGACAGCGGCTGCCTTGTCCGGCCTCGCCATGGGGGTCTCCTTCTTTCGGCTTCCTTGCCTGAGACCCCTGACAATGAAAAACGCCCCTGCGCAGGCGCAAGGGGCGTGAACATACTGATGTCACTATCCAAGTCACCTACGCGGGCCGCCCACCTGAGTGGGACTTTCAGCTACCTAGGGCAGCAACCAGCGGTCTTCGGCTCGATAACAGTATCAACGTCTAGCTTGGCGACCAAATCGGCTGTTCACGCAGATTGTTCCGCTTTCGGATGCGGTGGGATCCAGCGGTGCATCGCCGTGGCTGCGGCCCAGCCGGTTCCGGCCATGATCATGATCGCCGGCGCCAGTCCGAGGGCCGCCGTCGCGCCTGCGAGTAGTAGAGGTCCGGCGCCGTTGCCGGTGTCGGCGAAGAGGCGGAAGGCGCCGAGGAACTGGGCCCGTCCGACCGGCGGTGACGCATCCGCGCCGAGCGTCATGATCACCCCGGCGCCCAGGCCGTTCCCGATCCCCATCAGCAGTGCGACCGCGGTCAGTGTCACCGTGGTGTGCGTCAACGGCAGCAGCAGGTGCGCCAGCCCCAGCACGATCATCGACGGTACGGCGACCCACTTGCGGCCGAGCCGGTCCATCACCGAACCGGCCGGATAGAACAGCAACATGTCCACCGCACCGGACAGTCCGAAGATGATGCTGGTCGTCTGCGGGTCCAGTCCGATGTGCAACGCCCACAGCGGGATCACCACCTGCCGCGACGCCCGCACCGCCCCGACGAGCAACGCTCCGACACCGAGAGTCCGCAGTACCGGGAAGTGGTCGCGGATGACGCCCCAGGTCGACTGTGCCGCGATCGGTCCCCTCCCGCGTCTGTTGGCGACGTCCGGGAGGCTCACCAGGACCGCACAGGCGAGTACTGCGGCCACCAGGTGCACCCAGTACGCGCCGTCCGTACCGAGGAACTTCATGGCGCCCGCACCGAGGAACGGACCGATGAACGAGCCGATGCGTTGTACGCCGCCCAGTGTGGACAGTGCGCGGGCCCGTAGCTGGATCGGTACGGCCTCGCTCAGGTAGGCCTGGCGGGCGAGGCCCCAGACGGCTCCGGCCAGTCCGGTGCAGCCGATGGCGACAGCCAGACCCCAGACCGTTGGCACGACCAGACAGGCTCCCAGCGCAAGCGCTACGAGGACGGTGGCGGACAGCATCGCGCTGCGCTCACCAATGCGGTTCGTGAGTGCACCAGCTGGGAGGTCACCGATCACTTGGCCCAGTCCGGCCGCACCAACGACCAGACCGGCTACAGCTACCGAGGCGCCCCGGTGCGTGGCCGACAGCGCTACGACGGGTGCGATCGCGCCCTGACCGATTCCGTACAGCAGAGCGGGCAGATAGACCGCAGGTGCGATTTTCCAGAGGTCCCGGGCCTGTGACATCACCGGCCGCCGGCCAGCGCCGTACTGCGGTCCCTGGCGACCGGGGTGGCCCCCAGCAACTCAGACACCGACCAGGCACCTTCGGCGACCCTCATCCCGAACTCCTCCATCCGCTCGACCGGCATCCGCATCTCGGGGCCGGAGACACTCAGACAACCGGCGACCTCACCGGAGTAGCCGAACACCGGCGCCGCGACGCTGCAGATCCCTGGCGTCCGCTCGGTCCTCGACATCGCGTACCCGCGCCGGCGGATCGCCGCGAACTGCTCCGCGAGCACCTCCGGGTCGGTGATGGTCGCGGGCTGCACCTGTTCGAGCGGGCCTTTCAGGACCTCCTGCTGCCGCTCGAACGGCAGGAACGCCAGCAACGCCTTCCCCGGTGCACCGAGCGGCAGCGCGACCGGCAGGCCGAACTCCGTGTACGTACGGCGCAACTGGTGATGGCTCTCGACCTGGTCGAGGACGACGCGCTGCCCTGACGGGAGCAACTCGTGCACGGCCGCGGTCTCCCCTGTGTCATCGCGGAGTGCACGCAGCACCGGCAGGGCAGCGTCGCGCAGGCCGGCCGGGATCCCGCCGCTGTGCGCGAGCTGCACGACCAGCGGGCCGATCGCGTACCGCCGGTGGGCGGTCTGCCGGACGAGCCCGTTCTCCTGCATGGCCAGCAGCAGTCGGTGCACGGTGCTCGTGGACAGGCCGGTCGCCCGCGCCAGGTCGCTGATCCCGAGGTCCGGCGTCCGCGCGTCGAAGCAGCGGAGGATCGCCACAGCGCGATCGATCGACTGCACCGAACCGCGCGTTTCCTGCATGGTGAAACCATATCCCGCGATACGGGAAAGCTGTCGAGGTAGTGTCCAGCCGGTGAGCATCACCGCCTCCTGGAGCCGGCTCGACGAATGGCTCGCCCAGCACGCTCCAACGACGTACGCCGTACTCGCACCGCCGGCCACCGACGCGGAGCTGGAGACGGCTCAGCGCGTGGTCGAGCTGCCACCCGAGCTGATCGAGTCACTCAGGTGTCACAACGGCCTGACGTCCTGGGCGAACCTCCTACCGGAGGCGCCGCCGTCGAGCGCAGCGCAGATCGCCGAGAACTGGCAGCTGCGGATGGACCTCGCCGCGGACGTCGACGGTTTCGCCGTTCATCAGCCGGAGCCGGAGCCTTACTGGCATCCGGCGTGGATCCCGTGGGCCGACGCCGACGGCGATCTGCACGTCATCGACCTACGCCCCGGCCCTGTGCGCGGGCGACTGGGTATGGCGGCTCACGACGGGACCGGCGACTTCACGGTCAGCTGGCCGGACCTCACGTCGTACCTCTCAGATGTGGTGCACTCGCTGCACCACGGCACCGGCGTCAACGGCTGGTACCCGTACCTCACCACCCACCAGGAGCTCTGGTGGGACCGCGGCCCGGACCAGCAGACCGTCAACGACGAGCCACTGATCCGGGTGCCGCGTCATGACCTAGCTGAGAACGGCCAGTGCGTCGATCTCGACCAGCATGTCCGGCAGCGGCAGGCCCGTGAAGACGGTGGTCCGCGAGGGCAGCACGCCGCTCGGCGTACGGGTCGACACGAACTCGGCGTACGCCTCGTTCATCGCGGCGAAGTCCTCGCGCTGGGTGAGGTAGACGCGCAGCATCACCACGTCGTCGATGCTCCCGCCCCCGGCCTTCAGGATCGCCTCGATGTTCTGCAGGACCCGCGTGGTCTGGCCCTTCACGTCGCCCTTGAACACGAAGTCGCCGCTGGCCGGGTCGACCGAGCCCTGGCCGGAGACCTGCAGGATGTTGCCCTTGCGGACGCCCTGCGAGAACACCGGCATCGGCGGCGGCGCGTCGGTGGTGGAGACTGCGGTCTTGTCGGACATCAGGTCTGACACCTCTCAGTTGTAGTCGGCACTTCAGTTGTAGTCGGCACTGATCGCTTCGGCGGTGGCGAGCAACTCGGGCAGCAGCTCGAGCACCTGGTCATAGTTCAGCAGTACGTCGGGCACCGACAACGACACGGCCCCGACAACGCGCCCGGTGCTGTCACTCAGCGGCGCACCGATGCAGTTGATGAACGACTCGTGCTCTGCCTTGTCCTGCGCCCAGCCACGCTCTTTGGTCACCTGCAGCTCGTCCCGCAACCGGTCCGCGTCCGTGATGGTGTTGGGCGTGTACACCTTGTAGTCCAGCGTCGCCAGCACCGCCTCCCGCTGCCGCTTCGGCTGCGCAGCCAGCAGCACCTTGCCGACAGCAGTGCAGTGCAGAGCCGCCGGTACGCCGACCTGCGAGTACATGCGCACCGAGCGCACGCTGTCGAGCTTGTCGACGTAGATGACCTCACCGTTCTCCCAGGCGGCCAGGTGAACCGTCTGGCCGGTCTTCTGGTTCAGCTCACGCAGATGCGGTGCAGCAACCTGCCGTACGACGTGTTGCTCGCGCGCAACGTCCGCGAGCGCGAACAACCGCGAGCCCAGGCGGTAGCGGTGCGCCGAGTCACGCCGTACGAACCGCTCTGCCTCCATGGTGCGCAGGAGACGCAGCACCGTCGTCTTGTGCACGCCCAGCTCGGTCGCGAGCTGGTCCAGCGACCGCTCCCCCTCGCCGAGGCTCTGGAGGATCTGCAACGCCCTGCCGAGGCTCTGACTCATACCGGCCCGATCTTCGTCGCTGCCCACTCCTCGTCGGTGCAGGTCAGCAGTCGCTCACGCACGTCTCGCGCCGGGGGCGGTGCGTGGTCCTCTGGCGCCGTCAAAACAGCTGCCGCAGTCAAATGCCCCAACCGCAACCGCTGCACCATCGGAAGCTGTTGCAACGTGCCAGTGAGGAATCCCGCCGCAAACGCATCCCCAGCTCCGACGGTCTCCACGACATCCACAGACAGCGCTGGCACCTCGGTACGGCCGTTCTGCTCGAGCACCATCGCAGTGTGCGCGTCGTCCTTCACCACCAAGACAGGCGTTTGCAGTCGCTCGTACAGCTCGTCCGGGTTTCCAGTGCCTGCGAAGGCCTCCGCCTCGTCAGCACCGATCAGCACGATGTCGGCCGCCTTCAGCAACCGCCACAACGGCTCGGGGTCCCTGTCACGCCAGAGCGCCGGCCGCCAGTTCAGGTCGACGCTGAGCAGGAACTCACGCGGCTCGGTCGCCAGCCGCTCCAGCATCTCCGCACTGGTCGTGGAGATCGCTGCAGTGATTCCAGTCGTGTGAACGAGCTTGGCCTGCTTGAGTCGCTCGCTGACCTCAGGCCGGTCCAGGAACTCCGGATTCATGGCAGCAGCCGCGGAGCCGGTCCGGTAGTAGTGCATCCGGGAGCGCCCGTCCTCCGACTCCTTCACGTAGAGCGCGGTCGGCCGGACCGGGTCCAGCTCGACACCCCCGACGTCGACACCACGCGCCTGCAGATCACGCAGTACATGCTGACCGAAGCCGTCGTCCCCGAGCCGCGAGATCCACCCGGTCGGTACGCCGAGCGCCGCCAGCCCACCGGCCACGTTGCACTCCGCCCCGCCGACCGACCGCCGGAACGTCTCCACGTCTTTGAGGGGTCCCGGCCCGCCCGCGAGCATGATCATCGCCTCACCCAGGCAGAGCGCGTCCGTCTCAGGGAGCGGTTCGGGCATCGGCACTCCTTGGCGGCGGGGTGATGGGATGGTCCGCGTGCGTTGACGCGACTTCGGGCGCGATGCTACAACCGACGAGTCAGAATGCGCAATGAGCGTTGCGTATTCTGCAATCCCAACCCCAGGGGGTCAGATGCCTGCTTACGATGCCGACACCGTCGCCGCGCTCGCCGATCAGCAGGTGAGCTGGCAGGACAAGGCCCTGCCGCCCGCCTTCTGGGGCCGTACCGTCGCGGAGGTGCTGGCCGACCGGCCCTCGGTTGTCCCAGCTCCCCACTCCGCTGATGACGCTGTCGGCCCCCGGCCTGCGACACAACGTCGACACCCTCGCCACCTGGTGCACCCGGCACGGCGTGGAGCTCGCGCCGCACGGCAAGACCACGATGGCGCCCGCCCTCTGGGCGATGCAGCTGGACGCCGGTGCCTGGGCAATCACGCTGGCCAACGGATTCCAGTTGGGAGTCGCCCGCGCGTACGGCGTACAGCGGGTACTGATCGCCAACGCGGTGATCTCGCCGCTGCAGCTGCGCTGGATCGCCGACGAGCTCGCGGCCGACCCGTCGTTCGAGGTGCTGATGTGGGCCGACTCGGTCCGTACCGTCGAGCAGATGGAGGCGGCCCGCTCGGCGTACGTCGGCGCGGACGCGCGACCGCTCGACGTGATGGTCGAGGTCGGCGGGATCGGCGGCCGGACCGGCGCGCGGGATCTCGAGACCGCGCTGGCCGTCGGCAACGCGATCGCGGACGCGTCGACGCTGCGCCTCGCCGGCGTGGCCGGGTACGAAGGCGCGATCGGGCACGGCGTCGACGAGGCCAACCTCGAGGAAGTCCGCGCGTACCTGAGGGAGCTCGCGACCGTTCACCACCGGCTGCGACCTCTGTACGACGAGGACGTCGTACCGGTGGTCAGCGCGGGCGGGAGCCAGTACTTCGAGCAGGTCGCGAAGGTGCTCGCCTCCGAGGCGGGCGAAGGCGCTCGGGTCGTACTGCGTTCCGGCGCGTACATCTCCCACGATGACGGGCTCTACCGGCGGCTGTCGCCGCTCGGCGAGCACCCGCGGACGGACGGCGAGCAGCTCGTGGCGGCGATGCACGGGTGGATGCGGATCACGTCGCAGCCCGAGCCCGGCCTGGCGATCTTCGACGGCGGGCGCCGCGACTTCCCGTTCGACCAGGACTACCCCGAGCCGCAGCTGATCCGGCCGCGGTCGGAGGGCTCGCCGATCCTGTCGGCCGCCGGGATGAAGGTGACGAACCTCAACGACCAGCACGGCTACCTGCAGTTCGGCGACGACCAGGACGTGGTGATCGGCGACGAGCTGCGCGTCGGCCTGTCCCACCCCTGCACGGCCTTCGACAAGTGGGGCCTGATCCCGGTGATCGACGACCCGGACGCCGCGGATCCCGTCATCGTCGACCTGGTCCGGACGTTCTTCTGACATGAGCGATCTCCTGATCACGGGGGCGCTGGTCGTCGACGGCTCCGGCGCGCCCGGGTACCACGCCGACGTCGCGGTCGACGCCGGGCGGATCGTCGCCATCGGCAACGATCTCCCGGCCGCGCACCGGACGATCGACGCGGACGGGCTGGTGCTGTCGCCCGGGTTCATCGACATGCATTCGCACTCGGACCTGCAGATCCTGGTCAACCCCGACCACACCGCCAAGGTCAGCCAGGGCGTCACGCTCGAGGTCCTCGGTCAGGACGGCCTGTCCTTCGCCCCGATCGACGACCCGACGCGGGCCGTCGTACGCCGCCAGATCGCTGGCTGGAACGGGGAACCGGACGACTTCGACTTCTCCTGGTCGACGGTCGCCGGGTACCTCGACCGCCTCGACCAGGGGATCGCCTGCAACGCGGCGTACCTGGTCCCGCAGGGCACGCTGCGCCTGATGGTCGTTGGCACCTCCAACCGTCCGGCGACCGTCGACGAGCTCGCGCGGATGAAGCAGCTGCTCGCCGACGGACTGCGCGACGGGGCGGTCGGGATGAGCAGCGGGCTCACGTACACGCCCGGCATGTTCGCCGGCACCGACGAGCTGGTCGAGCTCTGCGAGGTCGTCGCGTCGTACGGCGGGTACTACGCCCCACATCAGCGCTCGTACGGCGAGGGCGCGCTCGAGGCGTACGACGAGATGGTCGACGTGGCACGCCGTTCCGGGTGTGCGCTGCACCTGACCCACGCGGTGATGAACTTCGCTCCGAACGCGGGCCGGGGCTCCGAGCTGGTCGAGATGATCGACAAGGCACTCGCGTCCGGGGTCGACGTCACCACCGACACCTATCCGTACCTGCCGGGGGCCACGACCCTCGCGGCGATCCTGCCGAGCTGGACGGCCGAGGGCGGACCGGATGCGCTGCTCGCCCGGCTCCGCGATCCGTCCGCGCGGGAACGCATCAGCTACGAGCTGGAGCAGGTCGGATCCGACGGGTGCCACGGCTGCGTGGTGGAGTGGGACACGATCGAGATCGGCGGCGTCCGCAACCCGGCCCTGTCCGACGCGGTCGGCAACACCGTCGCGGCCCTCGCGGCACGCACCGGCAAGCCGTCCTCGGACGTCTTCTTCGAGATCCTGCTCGCCGACGACCTCGCCACCTCGATCCTGCAGCACGTCGGTCACGAGGAGAACGTGCGCGCGATCATGCAGCACCCGTCGCACACGGGCGGCTCGGACGGGATCCTGGTCGGCGGGAAACCGCACCCGCGATCGTGGGGCACGTTCCCGCGGTACCTCGCCCGCTACGTCCGCGAGCTCGGCGTACTCGATCTCGCCGACTGCATCCACCACCTCACCGGCCGTCCCGCCCGCCGCCTCCGGCTCCCCGACCGCGGGCTGATCCGCGAGGGGTACGCCGCCGACCTGGTCCTCTTCGACCCCGCCACGGTCCAGGACACCGCCACGTTCCCCGAACCTCGCCGGCAAGCCGCAGGCATCCCGTACGTCTTCGTCAACGGCACCCCCGTCATCGACGACTCGCAGCGAACGCCCACCCGCCCCGGCCGCGCCATTCGCCGTACCCCAGCTGAAAGGAACTTGTTGTGAACACCCTGGAGCTGCTCCGAGCCGATCGGGTTCTGACTGTCGTCCGCGCCCCGGAGATCTCGGACGCCCGCGACCTCTGCGCCGCGTTGGTTGCCGGCGGCATCCACGTCGTCGAGCTCACCTACACCACCCCGGATCTCCCCCGGCACCTGGAACGCGCCGCCTCCACCGCCGCCGAGACCGGCGCGGTCGTCGGCGCCGGCACCGTCCAGACCGGCGACCAGGCCACGCAGGCGATCAACGCCGGCGCCCAGTTCCTCGTCACGCCCGGCCAAGGCCCTGAGGCCGCCGCGATCGCCGAAGCCGCGCGCAATGCCGGGATCCCCGTCGTCCTCGGCGCCTTCACGCCGTCCGAGGTGATGACCGCGCTCGCCCTCGGCTCGGCCGCGGTGAAGATCTTCCCCGCCCACCAGCTGGGCCCGAAGTACTTCAAGGACCTCAACGGCCCGTTCCCCGGCGTCCCGCTGATCCCGTCCGGCGGTGTCAACGCCACCAACGCCCAGGACTTCCTGGCCGCCGGCGCCCTGGCCGTCTCCGCCGGCACCGACGTCGTCTCCCCCGCCGACGTAGCCGCCGCCAACTGGGACTCCATCACGACCAAGGCCAAGAGCTTCTGCGCAGCTATTGAACGGTGATGCTGCCGTAGCTGGTTCGTAGGTAGAGGCGGTTCGAGGAACTCGGGTCGTTCGGTACGTCGACCTGAGTGGAGCCTTGGGCCGCGAGCGCGTCGATCGCGTACGTCGCCGTACGCGGAAGCTGCACCATGAGAGAACCGTCGCTGGCCGTGGCGGTGACCTGAGCCGGCGCGCTGTCGAAGAGCATGTCGATGGAACCGTGCACCGCGTCCACCGAAACCCGCGGGCTCCGGACCCGGGTCAGGCTGACCGAGGCGTCGGTGGCTTCCACTGTCAGCGGTGAAGCAACGCCAGTCGCAGACATCGACGTCCCCTCGGCCTTCGCGTGGACGGCGGCCGCGCTCGGCACCTCCACCGTCAGCTCCACGTCGCAGTGCACATCGGGGCAGGTGGTCTCGACGTCCAGCACCCCGCCGACCGTCGACGCCTTCACGGCGGGCTGCGCGACGGCGTACGTCCCGTCGACCGTCACATGCACCTGTCCGTCGGCGCTCGCCAGCAACTGCATCGGCACGCCCGACACCACCTTCACCCCTTGCGGTCCGGGCGTGAACGACGCCGAGTACTCGTACGGCAGCTTCCCCCGGATCATGGAAACGGTCACCGCGGCGCCGGTGATCACGAGCACCAGCACCGGCACCAGTCCGATGATCAGCATCCTGCGCTGCGCGGTCGTCATCACGTGTCCAGGTACTTGAGCACGGCGAGCACCCGGCGGTGCTCGCCGTCGGTCGGCGACAACCGGAGCTTCAGGAAGATGTTGCTGATGTGCTTCTCGACGGCGCCTTCACCGACGACGAGCGCCTGGGCGATCCCGGCGTTCGACTTGCCTTCCGCCATCGCCCGGAGAACGTCCTGTTCCCGCGGACTCAGCACTGCGAGTGGATCCACCTTCCGCGAGCGCACCAGCAACTGCGAGATCACTTCCGGATCCAGCGCCGCGCCACCGGCCGCGACCCGTCGCAGCGCGTCGATGAACTGATCGACATCCGCCACGCGGTCCTTGAGCAGGTACCCGACACCGCCCGGGTTGCCACCGATCAGTTCACTCGCATAGCGCTCCTCGACGTACTGCGACAGCACGAGTACGCCGACCTCGGCGTACTGCTCGCGGATCACCAACGCCGCCCGCAACCCCTCGTCGGTGAAGGTCGGCGGCATCCGTACGTCGACCACGCACACGTCCGGCTGGTGCGCCTCGACCGCCTTGAGCAGCGCATCGCCGTCGCCGACTGCCGCGACCACCGCGCAGTCCTGCTCCTCCAGCAGCCGCACGATGCCCTCACGCAACAGCACCGAGTCCTCGGCGATCACCACCCGCATCAGGTTGGTCTCCTCAACCTCCGTGTTTTCAGGCACAGGGCACCTCCGCGGTCAGCGTGGTCCCGCCACCCGGTGGGCTCTCCACCGTGAGCCATCCGTCAACGCCGGCCACCCGATCGGTCAGCCCACGCAACCCGGTGCCCTTGGAAGGATCGGCGCCACCTTGCCCGTCGTCCCGCACCTCGACCCGCAGGACGTCGCCCCTCCGCACCACCGTTACCTCCACGTGCGCCGCCTCCGCGTGTTTGGCCACGTTGGTCAGCGCCTCCGTCACCACGAAGTACGCGATCGACTCGATCGTCAGTGACGGCCGTTGCTGGATGCCGATCCGCACATGCATCGGCACCGGTGACCGGACCGCCAACGCCGACAGCGCCGCGTCCAGACCACGATCGGTCAGCACCGGCGGGTGCAGCCCACGCGTCAGGTCGCGGAGCTCGACGATCGCCTGCATCGCGTCCGCATGCGCATCCTCGATCAACGCGCGCACCGCGGGCTCCTTGTCCCCCAGGCGATTCTTGGCGCGGCCGAGCGTCATCGCCAGCGAGACGAGCCGCTGCTGGGCACCGTCGTGCAGGTCGCGCTCCATCCGCCGCCGCTCGGCCTCGACGGAGTCGACCACCTGCTGCCGGCTCGTCACCAGTTGTGTGACGCGCTCCGCCAGGGCACCGCTCTCGGACCGGCCGAGCAACCTCCGTGCCAGCTCCGCGTCCAGGGTTGACGCCAGCCGCATCAGCAACGGCGACACCACCAGCAGGAACAGGGCCGCGACGATCGCCACCATCGCGGCGGACTTGGGCGAGTCGATCACGAACGGCCCGACCTGCGCCTGCGAGGCGGCGAACCGGTTGTAGTAGAGCGGCAACGCGATCAGCACCGGGGGCACCGACCACGCAGCCAGGATGAGCCCCAGCCAAACGATTGCCAGCGGCAACAGCAAGAGGTAGTAGAGGAACTGATGCCACATCCCGCGGTCGGTCACCGCGAGCCTCGCGTCGGCGACCCGTGATCCGGCCGGCGGCGGTGGGATCAACGGCGGGATGACCTGACCGCGCGTGATCCGCGCCCGCGCTCGCTCCCATCCGGCCACCCGGTACACGAACCGGTTCGCGCCGACACTCAGCGGAATCCCGACGTACCCGAGGGGCCAAGCCAGCAAGGCGACCAGGACCGCGGCCAGCACCAGCAGTCCGGAGGTGAGCACCACGACCGCGTCACCCAGGACGTGGATCGTTGCCAACCACAAGTACGGCGACCGCCAGAGTCGCCAGGGCGTCCGGGGAACCGGATTCGCAGCAACCGTCATCCGGACCACCTCCCCGTGTCAGCGCCTGCTTGCCGTCACAACTTACGTCGTCGTCGCGAGCGGGCGACATGAGGACAGCCCACGGACCCGGCCGGGGGTTATCCCTACCCCTGTTCGTGGGCTGGCCGGAATGTGCCGAGCGGCCGTCGCCGGAATCCTCGAAGGTATGACGACGACAGCGATCAGCGGCGATCTCAGCCGGGCGATAGACGGGAAACTCGGTGACGCGATCGACGACCGCGTGGCGGACGCCCTCGACGACTACCTCGCCGAGGGCCGGCTGGACGGCAGGTTCCGCGCCCGCCGCTCCCCCGGAGGTCTGGCCGCGCTGGTCGCCGCCGGGGTCGCGGCAGTGCTGCTTCCTTGGTGCCTGATTCTCGCGGCCACGCTGCCGAGCACGTACCAGGCGGGCCATTGGAAGCTCACCTGGATCGGCCTCGACTGCGGCACCGCGATCGCCGCCGGCCTCACGGCGTACCTGCTGCACACACGCAACAGGTACGCCGCTCTGACCGCGATGGCCGCCGGGACGCTGCTCACGGCCGACGCCTGGTTCGACGTGAGCACGGCGGCGGCCGGGTTCGACCGCACCCTCTCGGTGACCGAGGCGCTCCTCCTGGAGCTCCCGCTGGCCGTGTGCGCCTTCGTGGTCGCCGCCCGCGAACTCCGTCGGGTCTAGCCGATGAGTTCGAGCACAGGACCCTCATGCAGCGCGCGGTAGACCTTGTCCCGCAACGCATTCGCCTCCGCGTCGGTGAGCGTGCGATCCACCGGCCGCAGGACCAGTCTGACCAGGAGGTTCCGTTGACCGGGAGTCATCTGGAGACGCTCACGGGCCCCCGTCGGCAAGTCGTCGTACGACGTTTCGCCCAGCACCTCCAGCGACTCCGCGGCATCGGCATCCGGGCCGAGCGCGGCGCGCACCTTGTCACCGAGTACCTCCGCCGACACGTCCGCCGACTCGCCGACCACGACGGACAGGTCCCGACGGACCGGCGGCATCGACGAGACCGCCTTGTACGGCGCGAGATCCAGCATCTGACCCGCCACCCGCGGATCCGTCGACCGGAGCAGGCGGATGTCACGGATCCCCTTGCGGAGCATCATCAGCCGGTCCAGGCCGGGGCCCATCGCGAGGCCGGTCCAGCTGTCGTCGAGACCGGCCATCCGGAGGACGTGCGGGGCGGCGACCCCGCATTCACCGATCTCGATCCACTGATCGTCCAGCAGGACATCGATCTGCCGGCCGTGGATCGTGTACGGGTGGACGGCCGGCACGGTGCGGTAGGTCTGCCCTGGCAGGACGGTGTCGACCAGGCGGGCGATCATGTCCTCCAGCTCCGGTTCGCCCAGCGTCACGTTGCGGCTGACCCGCCACAGGTCGAGCTGATGCGGCGTACCGGTGTGCTGCCAGTCGACCGAGTCCCGGCGGTAACAGATGCCGGCGCAGATCATCAGCACATCGGACGCCTCCGACCCGGCGAGCTCACGGAGCGCGGGCGGAATCATCGCCGACGTGTGACTTCGCAACACCTCGGTCTCGGACGCGTAGCGCGTGTAGCGAGCCTCGCGAGTCACCGCGCCGGCGGCGTACCCGAGGTTGTCGTAGTTGTCGGCCATCGGTACGACGGGATGGTCGCGACGGGTCCAGATCTCGGTGTACGGCCACGCGGCAGAAAGCGCCGTACGGATCGAATCGACGACGAGCTGGACGGCGTGCGGGCCCTGGGCCGGATCGGTGAGGTCGCGCAGCGCGAGGGCAGAGTGCAGTTCTTCAACAGTGAGGACAGACATGAGTTTCTCTCCAGGATGACGGTCTCGACGGGGGTCCACCCCGGTCGGCCGCGGTCACCTCAGGAGAGAGCGCAGCAGCAGCTCACCCCGTCGGCACCGTCGTGCCGGCCGGGGCGCAGAAATCGCCGCCCGTACTGCGTCATGCCGTCCACTGTACCGTCCGGCCACCACCCTCCGCCGCGAAATTCGGTCCGCCGCGGGACCACCGGGTGCGACGATGGGCCGCATGCGATGGATCGACACCCTGGAAGGCGCGGCCGCCGAGAAGCTGCCGGAGGCCGTGCACCGCTACTTCCGGCAGGGCTCGGCCGGCGGGGTCAGCGTCGGCGAGGCGACCTCGGCCTGGTCGGCGTACCGGTTCCGTCCGCACGTGCTGAACGACGTGTCCACGGTCGACCTGAGGACGACGGTGCTCGGCACACCCGTGGACGCGCCGATCCTGGTCGCGCCGTCGACGATGCAGCGGCTGGCCGACCCGGACGGCGAGCTCGCGATGGCCCGCGGCGTCGGCGCGGCGAAGTCGGTGCTCGGCGTCTCCAGCAACGCCGGCTCGACGTTCGCCGAGCTCGGGGCGACCGGCGTTCCGTGGTGGCTGCAGATCTACATCGTGCGGAACCGGGAGATCACCGTCCGGATGCTCGACGCGGCCGTCGAGGCCGGGGCGCGGGCGATCGTGCTCACCGTCGACACCCCGGTCGTCGGGCGGAAGGAGGACGACGGCGAGACGGTCTGGGACGTGGCGCAACCCGGTCAGTTCCTGGCCAACCTGCCCGACGGCGACTGGACCGACGACGATCTCGCGAAGGCCGACGACCTGAACCCCGACGCGATCGGCTGGCTCGCGGAACGCACCGGCCTGCCCGTGGTCGTGAAGGGCGTCCTCCGCGGCGACGACGCCAAGCGCTGCGCGGACGCGGGCGCCGCCGGCATCATCGTCTCGAACCACGGCGGCCGGCAGCTCGACGGCTCGATCCCCACGGCGCAGGCCCTGCCCGAGGTCGCCGAAGCCGTGGCCGGAAGCAACCTCGAGGTGTACGTCGACGGCGGCATCCGCCGCGGCGAACATGTCCTCGCCGCTCTGGCCCTCGGCGCCCGCGCGGTGTTCGTCGGCCGTCCGGCCCTGTGGTCCCTGGCCGTCGGGCTCGTCCGACGGCGTCACTCGCCTGCTGACCGACCTCGGCACCGAACTCGACCACACCCTGCGGCTGGTCGGCGTCTCCACGCCGTCGTCGCTGACACCGGACCTCGTCGCGAACTGAACCACCTGGGGAGACATGAGCCTGCGGATCGTCGGCCTGAACGCGTTCCTGCCGGGATTCCGGCTCGTCCACGAGTTCGCCGAACGGAACGGCCACGAACTAGTCCTGGTCGCGACGCTGCCGGAAACCAGCAGGTACGGCGCCTCCGACCCGATGGTCGCGGGTCTGCCGGACAGCCTGAACGTGCTGATCACCCGCAAGCTCCGGACCGTTGCTGCGCCGGTGATCGCCGCGCTCCGGCCGGACGTGATCATCTCGGCCGCGTTCCCCCGCCTGATCCCGGACGAGATCCTCGAGATCCCGAAGTACGGCGCGATCAACTGCCACCCGTCGCCGCTGCCGGCCGGGCGCGGGCCGACGCCGCAGCGGCTGATCTACGAAGGTGACGAGCGGGTCGGGGCGACCGTGCACCGGACCGCGGCGGAGTTCGACACCGGCGCGATCCTCGCCCAGCGGATCGCGCCGCTGCCCGAGGACCTGAACGGCTCCGGGCTCATGCAGTCCTGGCGGACGCTACTCAGCGAGTGCCTGGACGAGGCCGTGCCCAAGCTCGTCGCCGGCGACCCCGGTCAGCCGCAGGACCCGGCGATACGCCTCCGACGCGCCGTTCTTCACCGACGACGAACGACTTCTCGACCTCACCGAGCCGTCCCGGACGATCCGCCGCAAAGCAGCCGCTCTCAACGTCACCGCCCCCACCGCCCAGGTCGAGCTGGACGGCACCACCCACCTCATCACCCGAACCGACCCGGCCACCACCAACCACACCGCCGCCCAGGCACCATCCTCGAGAAACACCCCGACGGCTGGACCATCCAAACCGCAGACCACCCCCTCCGCCTGACCCACCCCTGATCCGACGCCCTACCAGCCTCAACCACCACAACACCTCCAGGAACACCAGGTGTTGCAACCACCCCATGAACCCGAGCAGCCTCGATCCACGACTCGACGCGAGCAGCCGAGGTTGTCCGGCGCTTGGTGACCGATCGGTGGGTGGTGGTTTACGGAACAAAACTGCCGGCCGGTGACGAAAATGTTCCGGAAAGCGTGCTTTGGGGTCGGGCGCCAAGGACAGCAGGACCGTACGTCGCGGCGGGGCGTCCGGTTCGCTGGTCGCGTGCGACCACGACCACCCACGGATCGGTCACAAGGACCGGTTATCCCCTCGCGTGCAGGGTTCTCCCCTCGCGTATCCGTAGAGAACCCACAACGCGAGGGGATAACCAGTCGTCTACTCGACAGGCGGTAGCCCACCAGCGGGGCGACGGCGGGGAGTGGCTGGGGAGTGGGCACAACAGCCGAACAACCCCGCCTCGGTCACCGGAAACAGCAAGCCCCCGGGACCAGTTCTGGTCCCGGGGGCTTGCTGGTGACGAAGAGGTGAGGCTCAGGCCTCGACCGACTCCTCGGTGAGGTTGCGGCTCAGGTTGGGGTCAACCTGGACGCCCGGCCCCATCGTGGTCGAGAAGACCGTCTTCTTGATGTAGCGGCCCTTCGAGCTGGCCGGCTTCAACCGGAGGATCTCCTCGAGCGCGGCGCTGTAGTTCTCCACCAGCTGGGCCTCGTCGAACGAGACCTTGCCGATGATGAAGTGCAGGTTCGCGTGCCGGTCGACCCGGAACTCGATCTTGCCGCCCTTGATGTCGTTCACGGCCTTGACCACGTCCGGGGTCACCGTGCCGGTCTTCGGGTTCGGCATCAGACCACGCGGGCCGAGCACGCGACCGAGGCGGCCGACCTTGCCCATCAGGTCAGGAGTCGCGACGACGGCGTCGAAGTCGAGCCAGCCGTCGGTCACCTTCTTGATCATGTCGTCGTCGCCGACGAAGTCGGCGCCGGCGGCCTTCGCGGCCTCGGCCTTCTCACCGGTGGCGAAGACGAGGACCCGTGCCGTCTTGCCGGTACCGTGCGGAAGGTTGACGGTGCCGCGCACCATCTGGTCGGCCTTGCGGGGGTCGACCCCGAGGCGCATTGCGACGTCGATCGTGGAGTTGAACTTCTTGCCCGTCGCGCCCTGCTTGGCCAGCTTGATGGCCTCGAGCGGGGTGTACAGGTGGTCGAAGTCGATGTGCTCCGCGATCGCGCGGTAAGCCTTACTACGCTGTGCCATTGCTTGTCTCCTGTGTGCGAACGGTGTTCATCGTTCGCGGGTTGTGGTGATCGGGCGGTCGTTCATCGCCCTTCCACACCTGCTGACCCACTGTGGGCCTGGTGGACTACTACTTGTCGACGGTGACGCCCATGGAGCGCGCCGTACCCTCGATGATCTTCATCGCCGCGTCGATGTCGCGGGCGTTCAGATCCGGCATCTTGGTGGTGGCGATCTCGCGGACCTGGTCCTTGGTGATCTTGCCGACCTTGTCGCGCTGCGGGACGGCCGAGCCCTTCTGCAGGCCCGCGGCCTTCTTGATCATCTCCGGCGCCGGCGGCGTCTTGGTGATGAAGGTGAAGGAACGGTCCTCGTAGATCGTGATCTCGACCGGCACCACGTTGCCACGCATGGATTCCGTCTGGGCGTTGTACGCCTTGCAGAACTCCATGATGTTGACGCCGTGCGGGCCGAGCGCGGTACCGACCGGCGGGGCCGGCGTCGCGGCACCGGCCTGGAGCTGCACCTTGACCAGGGCAGCGATCTTCTTACTCTTGGGAGGCATTCTGTCGGGTCCTTAGACTTTCTGGATCTGGTTGAAGCTGAGTTCCACCGGGGTCTCCCGGCCGAAGATCTCCACCAGGGCCTTGATCCGCTGGGCCTCGGCATTGATCTCCGTGACTGTGGCGTGCAGGGTCGCGAACGGCCCGTCGACCACCATGACCGAGTCACCGACACCGAAGTCGGCAACCTCGACCTTCTTCTTCGCCGCGGTCTTGGCGGGTGCGGCGCCGGCTTCGGCTGCCGCCGCCTCGGCTGCCGCCACGACAGCCGGAGCGAGCATCTTCTCGACCTCTTCGAGGCTGAGCGGGACCGGCTTCTGGCTGTTCCCGACGAAGCCGGTCACCGACGGCGTGTGCCGCACGGTCGACCAGGACTCGTCGGTCAGGTCCATCCGGACCAGCACGTAGCCGGGGAGGACGGTGCGCTTGACCATCCGGCGCTGACCGTTCTTGATCTCGGCGACCTCTTCGGTCGGCACGATGATCTCGAAGATGTAGTCCTCCATGTTCAGGGAGTTGATCCGGTTCTCGAGGTTGCCCTTGACCCGGTTCTCCATCCCTGAGTACGTGTGGACGACGTACCAGTCGCCGATCTGCGAACGCAGCCGGCTGCGCAGCTCCTCGAGCGGGTCGCCCGGCTCTTCGGGCTCCGCCTCCTCGGCCTCCGCGTCGTCGTCATCCGTCGCGACGGCGGCCGCGGCCAGCGCGTCCACGTCGGCGTCGTCCTCGGACGCGTCATCCTCGGAGTCGTCGTCACCGGACTCGTCGTCACCGCTGGAGAAGACCACCTCGTCGGCCGCGGCAGGCACCTCGGCGGTGGTCAGCGGAGCGGTCTCGGCGGTCTCGTCGGCCAGCTCCTCGGCGGCGTCCTCGACATCGTCCTCGGTCACGACCTCGGCGGCCTCGGCCTCGTCGGCCGCCGGGACCACCACTACCGGCTCGTCGTCGGACGTGTCGGCGTCCGCCCGCGGCGTCTCCGCCTCGTCGTCGGCGGAGTACTCGTCGTCGTCCACATCGTCCTCGTCCTCGCCGGTGGCGGCGTCGTCGTCGAGGCCCGCGAACGGGTCGTCGTCGTCATCGTCGTCGTCAGCGAACAGATCGTCATCGGTGGCGTTCTCGTCGAAGTCGAGCTCGAGGTCGGCGTCGGATACGTCGAACTCGTCCTCTTGGTCGAGGACCTCGTCGTCGCGCTCGGACACGTCGTACTCCGTCATCTGTGGATCGGGTCTTGTTCTGCTTCGGGTCGGGTCAGGAGCCCGGGACCTACGGTGGGGATCGTGGTGGGCGGCCTCAGCCGAAGATCTTGAACATCGCCCAGCCGAAGGCGAGGTCGAGGACCGAGACGATCGCGATGACGAACACCACGAAGGTCAGGACGACCACGAAGTAGGTGGAGAGCTGCTTGCGGGTCGGCCAGACGACCTTGCGGAGCTCGGCGACCACCTGGCGGTAGAAGCGCAGCAGGCCCCTGCCCTGCTTGCCTTCCGCAGGCTTGCCGGCGCCGGACGGTGCCGGGGTGCGCGTCTCCGTCACGACCTACCTCTTTCGCTAGCGGCGGCCTGACCGGCCCTGCGCCGGTCAGGATTTGCAGGGCACGAGGGACTTGAACCCCCAACCTTCGGTTTTGGAGACCGATGCTCTGCCAGTTGAGCTAGTGCCCTCTGCAATCCATCCGGACGCCGCGTCGGACCTGATCTCGGGCATGCCGGATCAGGGCCACCAACGCCCGGACCTAGAGAAGTGTACGGGGTTCGAGCCACCTGGTCGAACTCAGCCTCTCGGCGTCAGTTCGGCCCGACCTTGCCCGCACGACCCCTGGTTGGGCGCCGCACCGCGGTCAGAACCATACAGCCTCCAGTTGGTCCCAACGGACAGTCCCCCCGGCGCGTTCCCGGCCCACCCCGTGAAACCCGGAAGCACCGCCGTACGGCGTGGTGCCAGGATGGGCCGCATGGGTTCCAGGATCTCGGCGCGGATCGGCGCCATCAGTGAATCGGCGACGCTGGCGGTCGACGCGAAGGCCAAGGCGCTCAAGGCGGCCGGGCGCCCGGTGATCGGGTTCGGCGCGGGCGAGCCGGACTTCCCGACGCCTGACTACATCGTCGACGCGGCGGTCGCGGCGGCGCGGGATCCGAAGAACCACCGGTACAGCCCGGCCGGCGGCCTGCCGGAGCTCAAGCAGGCGATCGCCGACAAGACCAAGCGGGACTCCGGCTACGAGATCGAGGCGTCGCAGGTCCTGGTCACGAACGGCGGCAAGCACGCGGTCTACAACGCGTTCGCGACGCTGCTCGACCCGGGCGACGAGGTGCTGCTGCCCGCGCCGTACTGGACGACGTACCCGGAGACGATCCGGCTGGCCGGCGGCGTCCCGGTCGAGGTGCTGGCCGACGAGTCGCAGAACTACTGCGTCACCGTCGAGCAGCTCGAGGCGGCCCGGACCCCGAAGACCAAGGCTCTCCTGTTCTGCTCGCCGTCGAACCCGACCGGCGCGGTCGACAGCCCGGAGGCGATCGAGGCGATCGGCCGCTGGGCGCTCGAGCACGACCTGTGGGTGATCACGGACGAGATCTACGAGCATCTGACGTACGGCGACGTACAGGCGACCTCGATCCCGGTCGCCGTACCGGAGCTGGCCGACAAGACCGTCGTACTGAACGGTGTCGCCAAGACGTACGCGATGACCGGCTGGCGGGTCGGCTGGATGATCGGGCCGAAGGATGTCGTCAAGGCGGCGACGAACCTGCAGTCGCACCAGACGTCGAACGTCTGCAACATCGCCCAGCGGGCCGCGCTCGCCGCGGTGTCCGGCGACTTGAGTGCGGTCGACGAGATGAAGGTCGCGTTCGACCGGCGCCGCCGGACCATGGTCCGGATGCTCAACGAGATCCCCGGTGTCGAGTGCCCGGAGCCGACCGGCGCGTTCTACGCGTACCCGTCGGTGAAGGGCGTGTTCGGCAAGGAGATCAACGGGCGTACGGCGACCACGTCCGCCGAGCTGGCCGATCTGATCCTCGACGAGGTCGAGGTGGCGGTCGTGCCGGGCGAGGCGTTCGGCGCGCCCGGGTACCTGCGGCTCTCGTACGCGCTGGGCGACGACGACCTGGCCGAGGGCCTCGGCCGGATAGCCAAATTGCTGTGCTGATTTCGCGGGGCGGGTAGGGGATCGGTAACCTTCGGTAATGACGCAGCGGGATCTGCGGGTGCTGCCGAAAACACACCTGCATCTGCACTTCTCCGGGTCGATGCGGCACCTGACGCTGGTCGAGCTGGCGGACAAGCACGGCGTACGGCTCCCGGACGCGCTGCGGACCGATTGGCCGCCAGAACTGTCCGCGGCGGACGAGCGCGGCTGGTTCCGGTTCCAGCGGCTGTACGACATCGCTCGCTCGGTGCTGCGCACGGAGGACGACGTACGTCGTCTGGTCCGTGAGGCGGCCGAGGACGACCGGGCGGACGGCTCACGCTGGCTGGAGATCCAGGTGGACCCGTCCGGGTACGCGAACCGGTTCCACGGGATCACCGAGTTCACCGACCTGGTCCTGGACGCCGCCCGCGACGCGTCGGCGTCGACGGGCATCGCCGTCCAGGTGATCATCGCCGCCAACCGGACCCGGCATCCGCTCGACGCCCGCACACTGGCACGGCTCGCCTCGCAGTACGTCGGACGCGGCGTGGTCGGGTTCGGACTGTCGAACGACGAGCGGCGCGGTACGACGTCAGAGTTCGAACCGGCCTTCCGGATCGCCCGCCACGCCGGGCTTCTCGCCGCGCCACACGGCGGCGAGCTGTGCGGTCCAGCGACTGTGCGGACCTGTCTGGACGAGCTGGGCGCGGGCCGCATCGGCCACGGCGTCCGCTCCGTCGAGGACCCCGACCTCCTGAAGCGCGTCGTCGACGCGCAGATCGCGTTGGAGGTCTGCCCCGCGTCCAACGTCTCGCTCGGCGTCTACCGGCGCGCCGAGGACGTCCCCCTCCGCAAGCTCTACGAGGCAGGCGCCCGGATCGCCCTCGGCGCGGACGACCCGCTGCTCTTCGGCTCCCGCTTGGCCGAACAGTACGAAACCGCCCGCACCGTCCACGGATTCACCGACCCCGAACTGGCCGACCTCGCCCGCAGCTCGGTCCTGGCGTCCACCGCCCCACCCGAGGTCCAAAAGACCCTCCTCACCGAAATCGACGAATGGCTGGGAACTCCCGTCACAGTCCCGGCCTGACCTACCTCGCCCGGCACGGCCAAACCGAGTGGAACGTCGCGGGCCGCCGGCAAGGCCTTCTCGACTCGCCGCTCACTCCGCTCGGCCTCGAACAGGCTCATCGGAACGCGCTCTTGCTGGCAGGCGAGGGCATCGATGCCGTGTTTGCCAGCCCACTCGAGCGAGCACGGCGTACGGCCTCGATCATCGCTTCCGAGCTCGGTCTGACCGTCGAGGTCGTCGACGACCTGGCCGAGATCGACCACGGGTTGTGGTCGGGGCTCGGGTCGGTCGAGATCGATGCGCGGTGGCCGGGGCAGCGGGATGCGCGGGAGCGGGAGAAGTACACCTATCGGTTTCCGGAGGGTGAGAGCTACGCGGACGGCGAGGTGCGCGCCGGACGAGTGCTGGAGGAGATCGGGCGGAGCGGCGTACGGCGGCCTTTGCTGGTGTCGCACGAGATGATCGGGCGGATGCTGCTGCGGCGGCTCGGCGTACCGGATGCGCTCGGTACGCGGCAGCCGTCCGATGTGGTCTATCGCGTGCGTGCGGGTGGCGTCGTGGAGCGGTTGGCGAGTTCCGGATAAGTGCTGGTTGCGTTCCGGTTCAGGTCATTGTCCGGGGGTCGGTGCGGGCCTAACTTTGCGTGCATGACGCCGACGAAGATCCTGCTGCCAGAGGACGAGCTGCCCACCCGTTGGTACAACGTGCTCCACGACCTGCCGACGCCTCCGCCGCCGGTGCTGCATCCGGGCACAGGGCAACCGATCGGGCCGGACGATCTCACGCCGCTGTTCCCGATGGACCTGATCCTGCAAGAGGTCTCACAGGAGCAGTACGTCGACATTCCCGGCGAAGTACTCGACGTCTACCGGCTGTGGCGGCCGAGCCCGCTGTATCGCGCGCACCGGCTGGAGAAGGCGCTCGATACGCCGGCCCGGATCTACTACAAGTACGAAGGCGTCTCGCCGGCGGGATCACACAAGCCGAACACCGCGGTCCCACAGGCGTACTACAACGCGAAGTCCGGCGTCCGGAAGCTCACCACCGAGACCGGCGCCGGCCAGTGGGGTACGGCGCTCGCGTTCGCCTGCGCGCAGTTCGGGCTGGAGTGCGAGGTCTGGCAGGTGCGGGCGTCGTACGACCAGAAGCCGTACCGGCGGACGATGATGCAGGTGTTCGGGGCGACCGTGCACCCGAGCCCGTCCGACCTGACCGAGGCCGGGCGGAAGATCCTCGCCGGTGCACCCGGACTCCACCGGCTCGCTCGGGATCGCGATCAGCGAGGCGGTCGAAGCCGCCGTGCAGGATCCCGAGGTGCACTACGCCCTCGGATCGGTGCTCAACCACGTGCTGATGCACCAGACCATCATCGGCGAGGAGGCGCTGATGCAGCTCGCGATGGTGGGCGAGACGCCCGACCTGATCGTCGGCTGCACCGGCGGCGGGTCGAACTTCGGCGGCCTGGCGTTCCCGTTCCTGCGGGAGAAATGGGCCGGCCGGATGTCCCCGGTCGTGCGCGCGGTCGAGCCGGCCGCGTGCCCGTCACTCACCCAAGGCACGTATGCGTACGACTTCGGCGACACGATCGGGATGACGCCGTTGATGAAGATGCACACGCTGGGCCACGACTTCATCCCCGACCCGATCCACGCGGGAGGCCTGCGGTACCACGGGATGAGCCCGCTGATCAGCCACCTCTACGAGACCGGCGAGATCGAGGCCGTCGCCAAACCACAGTCCGAGTGCTTCGCCGCCGGGGTCCAGTTCGCGCGGGCCGAAGGCATCGTCCCCGCTCCCGAGCCCACCCATGCGTTGGCGGCGACCATCGAGGAAGCCCAACGCTGCAAGGAGTCCGGCGAGGAGAAGGTCATCCTCACCGCCCTCTGCGGCCACGGCCACCTCGACCTCGCCGCGTACGACGCCTACCTGTCCAACGCCATCGTCGACCGCACCTGGGAGGACGCCGACATCCAGTCAGCAGTGGCCGAAGCCCTGACCCACCTGCCCGCGATCGGCTGACAGGTCAGCGGCCGCCGCGCTTCCACCAGGGCTTGGGCCGCTTCGCCACCGCGGTGAGCCAGTCCTCCGGGATGGCCCACCCGCGGGAGGCCAACGCGTCGAAGTACTGCGCCTTCAGGCTGTCCGGCAGCCAGTACGTCGCCTTGTGGCGGCCGGACGCCTCGAAGTACGTCGTACGTTGGCGAGGGCTCCACACCGTGGCCTGGTGCGAGCTGTAGGCGAGCCGTACGTAGTCCCAGCGTGCCTGCTCGTCGTCCATGTCGAAGGGGCGCTCGACCATGCGCCCTTTGCCCTGGGGCTCCTGCTCGATCTCGTCGATCAGCTTCTGCACGACGACGCGATCGTCGGTGAGCTCTGTCGGCAACTCCAGTCCCACCGGATCCAGCACGACCGCACCCAACCGCGGCCGCGCCACCTCCAGGAACACCTCGAGCAGCGCGAACCCTTCCTCCACCCGTCCGAACCGCTCCAGCTCGGCGTGCAACGTCGTCACGGCTTCCTCGGGCATCCCCCAACTTTAGAGCGCCGACAGCGAGGGGCTGCCCCTATCTGCCCCGGGATGCCCCGGCGTCCTCACGCTCAGCAACCGTCTCTCCGCGCCGAAATCACCGCCGATTCTCCGCCGCGGACCATCCGCGGCGGCCGAGAACCCCTTTTTCCACAGGGATTCGGGGCAGATCGGGGCAGCATGGGGCAGATCGTCCACAAGGTCCGATTTACCCGTCGCAGAGGGTGTTCAGCGTCTTACAGTTACCGCCATGTCAGGGCCGAACGAGTTTCTCCGCGAGGCGCGGGAGCGCACCCCATCACGGCGCGCGCCGGGTGAACACATGTCCCGGAGCGAGCTTGCCGACACCATCTGCGCGTGGCTCTGGGACACGACCGAGATCAAGTACGAGCTCGACGGCCACTACATCGCCAAGCTGGAACGCGGCGCGGTCCGCTGGCCCGGCGCGGCGTACCGCTCCGGTCTGCGCCACGTGCTCGGCGTTGCCTCCGACAACGACCTCGGATTCTTCCCGCCCGCCGGCCTCGCCCTGACCGAGCCGGAGCTGTCGCCGCCGGCGTCGATGGCCGGCCGCGACGACGACCTGGTGAACGCGGGCGACGAGTCCATCGGGCTGCTGTCGTTCGCCGAGGAGTCGAACGTCGGCGAGCTCACCGTCGAGCAGTTGCACGCCGACATCGAGCGGATCGCGCAGTCCTACCTGCGGACGCCGATCCGGCCGCTGTTCGCGAAGAGCCGAGCGATCCGGGACCGCGCCTTCGGGCTGCTGGCGGGCAACCAGTCGCCACGTCAGTCCCGTGACCTGTACTCGGCTGCCGGCTGGGCGATCACCCTGCTCGCGTGGATGTCGGTCGATCTCGGCCGGCCCGATATCGCCGAGGGCCACACCCGGACGGCGTGGGCGTGCGCCGAGGCCGCGGACCACGACGTACTGCGGGGCTGGATCCGCGCCACCCAGCACACCGCCGCGTTCTGGCAGGAGGACTTCGCCCGCGCGGCGGCGTGCGCCGAGGACGGCCTGCGGTACAACGCGGGCACGGCACGACTCTTCCTCGCCAGCGCGGCCTCCGTCGACCTCGCCCGCGCCGGACGCACGGACCGTGCCCGTGACCTCCTCGACGTCGCCCGGACCCTCGCCGTCCGCCCGGCCGATTCCGAACCAGGCGGCGTCCTGCTCTGTACGCCGGAACGCGCCGAAGGACTGTGGGCGGACACGCACCTGGCGTTCGGCGACGCACAACGCACCGCGGATCATGCCGACCACAGCATCGCCCTGTTCGAGGCCGTCCCGTACGCACTCCGAAACGCCGGCTCCGAACGGATGGCCCGCCTGCAGCAGGCGAAGGCGCGACTGCTCCTCGGACACCTCGACGGTGCGATCGACGCGGTCGACCCGGTGCTGGAGCTCCAGCCGGAGTACCGCGTCCGCCCGTTGATCCAGCGCCTCGCGGAGGTCGCGGCCCTGACAGCGCCGTACGCGCGCAGCCCGAAGGGCCGGATGCTGCGGGACCGGATCGCCGAGTTCACCCAGCAACCGGGACTCCCGGGTCGCCTGACCATCCCGAACCGACGACGCGTGATCGAGGAGCACAGATGATCAGGGAAGTCCGCGATCACTGGTACTGGCGCCCGAACTGGCGTCCCGGGCGGTCGTTCTACACATGGCACGTCGTCTTCCCGAACGACGCCGTGCTGACCGACGTGCACGCGGCGTACCAGCGGGTGGTCGGTTCGCTGCCCGGGATCACGCCGGTGCCGGTCCAATGGCTGCACCTCACGCTGCAGGGCATCGGGTTCGTCGACAAGGTCCCGCAGGAGGAGCTCGACCCGATCATCGAAGCGGCACAACGGCGGCTCGAGTACTTCCGGCCGTTCGAGATCAAGCTCGGCCCCGCAGTCGTCGACGTCGAGAGCCTGCAGCTCCCGGTGTCCCCCGTCGACCGCCTGCGCCGTCTGCGCGCCCAGCTCCGCGCCGCCATCACCGACGTCTGGGGCAGCGACTCCGTGCCCGCGCTGCCCGAGCTCGACCCGCACGTCTCCCTCGGCTACTGGAACCAGCCCGCCCCCGCCGAGCCGCTCCGCCAACGCGTCAACGCACTGGCCGGCGGTGTCGCCAGAACCGAGATCAGCCGGGTCAGCCTGATCAACCTGAACCGCGATCACAACCAGTACGAGTGGACCACCTACGCGAGTCTCCGACTCGGGGCACGGCCGAGCGGAGCGAGCTCATGAGCACCGTCAGCCCTTTGGCCGGCGACGCGGCCTCGCTGATCATCCGCGCACTCCTGGACTTCCGCAGCCTCTGGACCACCCATGACCTCGTGACGACCACCGGCGTTCCCGCGCAGACCATCAGGCGCGTGGTCAGCCGGCTCGAGCGCGACGAACTCGTAGAGCGTCAGGCGCCCGGAGTCATCGCCGTACCGAGCTGGCTCACCCTGCTCCGCCGCTGGAACGAGGAGGTCCGCTTCAGCCGCGACGTCCGTCTGACGTACTGGCGTAGCAAACACAGTGCTCAGCCGCTGCTGGACCGCGTCGCGACCACACCTGTCCGTCACGCGGTCAGCGGGGCGCATGCGGCACGGGTGTGGGCGCCCGAGACACCGGCCGGCCCAACGGTGATCTACACCCCGGACGCGCGGGCTGCGGCCACGGTGTGGGAGCTCGTGCCGGCCAGAGGCAGGGCCCTCATCTTGGCCGAGCCTTCCGGGGATGTCGTCTACACCCGCTCCCGAAAGACCGACAGCGGCCTTCGGCTCGCTGCACCCGCGCAGGTCCTCGCAGACCTACTAACGGGTGCAGCGTCGGCCGGCGCCGGTGAACCTCTGAAGCACTGGATGCTGCAGCACGAACTCGAGTGGCGTTACTAGTACGCGCGGATGGAGACCACGTGGGCTCGTGGGGCGCCGTTGGTGCGCCTTGTCGTGAGGCGGAGGTGGGTGGCTCGGGTCTGCACGTGGTGGTGCTGGGTGCGGTGGTGGTTGTCGGTGACCTGGGTGACCTGCTGCCACGGACCGTCGCCGTTGCGGACCTCCACGTCGTACGCCGCGATGAGAGTCGGGAGGGACTCGAACGGCGTCCGGTGGTGGTGGAGGTTGATGAGGTCCTCTTGGACGTCCGCGTCCAGGACGACGACGATCTCGGAGAGTTCGACCGGCTCGGGCCAGGTGAGTTCGAGCCAGGGTTCGGAGTCCCAGGCCAGGTCTTCGGACGACCAGAGGTTCGGGCCGCCGTACGGGCGGGCGTAGCCGCCGATCACCTTCTCGGGCGCGTACGCCGCGGTCTCGCCGAGGCGGATGCACAGGCCGCCGCGGGGCAGGATGTGTTTCCAGGCACGGAACTGCTCCGTCCACTGCTCGTCGGGCGCCGGGTCGCGATGGGCGAAGTGAACCGTGCCGGGGAGACCCGTCGCAGCGGTGTGCACCGAGATGTCCGGTGTGCTTCGCAGTACGACGAACGCGTTGGACGGCGCGGACGGGTGCCAGGCCAGCGGGACGTGGATCCAGCGCTTCTCGCCGGCCGGCACGTCGACCGTGCAGGAGTCGACGAGCTTGGCCGGGAGGTAGTTCTGCGCCTTCACCGGGTCGTGGAGCTCGACGGTCAGCGAGCCTCCGGTCGAGTCGACGAGTAGCTCGAAGCCGTCGAGAGCCGGGTCGACCGGGATGACCATTCCGAGGTCGGTGGTCAGCGGCAGCGTTCCGGACGAGATCTCGAGCGCCGGCCGGGTCAGGGTGGAGGACGCGGTGACGGCCGCCGAGAGTGCAACGTTTTCCGGGTCGTCGTCGATGACGCCGAGGACCGACGAGTCGGCGCGGGTCAGCGCGTGCTTCATCAGGCCGAACCGGTCGTGCGCCAGCTCCCGCGGCGTCAGTCCGTTGCGCAGGGCAACAGCTGCGCCGACGCCGGCCGCTTCACCGAGCAGCGCACAGGTCGCCATCACCCGCGTCGTACCGAACGCGACGTGGCTCGCGCTGATGTTCCGTCCGGCCATCCACAGATTCCGGACATTCCGTGAGTACAGGGAACGCAGCGGAATGTGGTAGTTCCCGTCCGGATGCCAGTGCTTCGAACCGCGCTCGGCCGCGTACACGCCGCCGGGCGGGTGCAGGTCGATCGACCAGCCGCCGAAGGCCACGCGGTCGTCGAAGTCCGTCTGGTCGAGCACGTCGTGCTGGGTCAGCACGTGGTCGCCGAGGAAACGCCGGTACTCACGCTTTCCGGGCACCGACCCGATCCACTCCAGGGTCAGGTTGTCGGCGTCGAACTGCCCGGAGTTCTTGATGTGGTCCCAGATCCCGTACACCACGGCCTGCAGCTCGTCGCGGATCGCCTCGTTGTCGTCGACGACGTCCAGCTCACCGCCCCACTCGATCCACCAGAACGCGCACCCGTTCAGATCGGTCCGGATCACGCGGCGTTCCGGAATCGCGGTTTCCGTGATGTCCCGGGCGAAGGACGGCGGCACGAACCGCACCGGTTCCCCGGCGTCCTTGCTGTAGAAGAGGATCGTGCTGCCGAGCGTGTTCGAGTCCGGTACGTCGGGCGCCCACGACTCGTCGTACTCCGAGCGCGGCTCCCGCCCGGTCCGGTACTCCGCCCCCGCGAGGACGCCGACCAGACCGTCGCCCGAGCAGTCCACGAACACCGGGCTGACGAACCGGATCTCCTTCTCGGACCCCATCTGCCACCCGGTCACCGACCGGATCTCGCCGTCCGCGGCCTCCACGGACCGGACGTCGGTGTTCAGGTACAGCGTGATCCGCGGCTCGGCGCGGACCGCCTCCAGCAGCACGAGATCCCAGTAGTACGGGTTTCCGAGCGGATTCCGGAACTGGTTCTCGACGAACAGCTCACCCATGATGCCGGTCTCGCGGGCGAAGCTCTGGACGCCGTGCGCGGTCGCCCCGCACACCCACACCCTGACCTCACTGGACGAGTTGCCGCCGAGCACCGGCCGGTTCTGCACCAGCGCCACGGTGCTCCCCTGCCGCGCGGCGCCGATCGCCGCGCAGATCCCGGCGAGCCCGCCGCCGACGACGGTCAGATCGGACTGGACCTCGAGCTGCTGCATGCATGGACCTTTCAGGTATCTCGCTGGACGACGGGCTGCCCCGGCCCGTTCGGATGGTGTGCGGTCAGGTGATCGGGCACCCGCTGTGCGACCAGGACGAACAACAGCCCGGCCGTCAGTACGTCGCTCGCGCGGCCGGCGAAGAACTCGGTCCAGTTCGGGCCGTTCGGCGTACCGGTGTCGAGGGCGACGTCGGCGATCCGGCCGATCGGCGCGTCCGGCATCCCGGTGATCGCGACGGTGAGCGCGCCCTGCTCGCGGGCGCGCTTGACGAAGTCGAGCGTGGTCGGATCGGTGCCGGACCGCGTGACGGTCAGCGCGACGTCGCCCTCGCCGAGCAGGCCGGCGCCGATCTGCGAGGACTGCGGACCGTCGAAGAACCACACCGGGATACCGATCCGCAGCAGCCGGATGTACAGCTCGCGGGCCGGGATCGCGTCGCCCCACTCGCCGTAGATGTGGGTACGCCGGGCGCCGGCGATCGCGTCCGCGACCCGGGTGGCCGCGGTCAGGTCGACCGCGGCCAACGCGTTCCGCAACGCGTTCGCCTGCGTCGACGCGAGCACGTTCAGGACCTGCTCGGGCGGATCCGCCGGGCCGATCGCCGTGCCGATGTCGCTCGCCCAGCCGGCCTCCATCCCGCGGCCGACCTCCATCGCCAGCGCGGCCCGCAGCGCCGGATACCCGGCGTACCCGAGGTGGGTCGACAGCCGGGTGACCGTCGCGGCCGAGGTCTGCGCGGCCTCGGCCAGCTTGGTGATCGAACCGCGCGCGACCTCGTCCGGGTTCGCCAGGATGTGGTCGGCGACCCGCTGCATCGCACCGTTCAGCTCGGGCAGGGCCCGCTTGACCAGCTGCAACGGACTAGGAGTACCGGCTCGTTCCATCGAGGAATCCATTCCGTGATCATCACGTATAGACGAACTGGGCACTCGCGACGCCGTCGGCGTCACTCACCACCCGCACCCAGTGCGCACTGAACCCGGGCGGGAAAACGTGTGACCGGACCTGCCCCGGCTCGACCGTCAACGTCTCCACCGCGCCGAACCGGCCGTGCCCGTGGAAGTCGATCTCGACCGTGATCGTCAGCGGGACGTCGGAGAAGTTCTCCAGGTGCAGGCACTTTCCGTCGAAGCCCGTCATCAGGTACGGATCGGACGGCACGCCGGCGGAAACCGGCGTCTCCCACCACGGACCGCCCCACCCGGCCGGCTTTCCGAAGCTCCACAGGTCGTCGGTCTTCCCGAACCACAGCCCGGACTGCGGCTCGGCCGTCGTCGGATTGAGGCCGTGACTCGGCGAGGCGTTGTCCGCGCCGGCCACGAGCATCCCGCGCCACGAGCAGAAGTCGCCCAGCACCCACAGGTGCGTCGAGATCGGGCGGACGCCCCAGATCCGGCCGCCGTACGCCCACGGCGACAGCTCGTAGAACATCCCGTGGTGGTCCATCAGCAGCCGCTCGTGCTCGACCTCGCGGATCCGCGGCCACTCGGTCTGCCACTTGTGGTCGAAACAGTGCGACGCCTTCGGCAGCCGGTACCGCGTCCACTGCTGGTCGGCCTCGGTGAACACCTCGAGGATCGCCGACGCCCGGTCCCACCCGGTCGCGAAGATCGTCCCGCCGAACTCGTGCCGCCCGCCGATCGCGGTGAACGGGTCGTCCCGCAGTACCTTCCACTCGCTGGCCGTCGTACTCGGCCAGCCGGCCGCGCGACCGCTCGCCGGCCCACTCCGGCTCGGCGTACTCGTTGGAGCACACCACGAGCCGGCCGAAGCTCGTGTAGCAGTCCTTGTAGTGCACCTTCATCTCGCCGTCGGTCCCGAGCTCGTCGTTCAGGTCGAAGAGCTGCGTGCACTCGTACGTCGTGACGTCGAGCTCGAACAGCTCGCCCTCCATCGCGAGCACGTAGACGTGCGTGTCCGGTTTCGTCAGGTGCCGCGACGTACCGCAGACCCGGAGCGGCGTCGAGCTCCGGGACCGTCACGATCTTGTGGTCCGCGGAAATCACGTGCGGCCCGAGGACCAGCTTCGAGGTCGGAAAATGCACGAAACGGTTGGTGTACGTTCCGTCCACGCCGAGAGTTTCCGGAACGATTTCCATCGACAGGTCGGCGTCGACCCGGCGCAGGCTGACGCCCGCGCCGGACGGCGCCTTGTGGGAGTTGTAGTTCTGGACGTAGAGCTTCCCGTTCCACGGCATCAGCGAACCGATGCCGAGCTCGCTGCGCGGCGGCCCGAAGTCGCCGATCTGCGCGAGATGCGGAAAGACACCTGAAACGTTCTGCATCATTTGATCCCTGTATGAGTCATGGCGGCGATGAAGCGGCGTTGCAGGACGACGAACACGATCAGCACCGGCACGATCGAGATCACCGAGGCGGCCATCGTCAGGCCGGGCGCGATCTGCGCCCTGTTCGTCGACGAAGTTGGTCAGGCTGAGCGGCAGCGTGTAGCGGTCCGGGTTGCTGATCAGCACCAGTGGCGTCTCGTAGTCGTTCCAGGACCAGACGAACGCGAGGATGCCGAGCGCGCTCATCACCGGGGTTGCCAACGGCAAGTAGATCCGGGTGAACACCCGCCACTCGTTCGCGCCGTCCATCCGGGCCGCCTCGGCGAACTCGGCCGGCTGGCTGACGAAGAACTGGCGCATCAGGAACGTTCCGAGCACGGTGAACATCCCCGGCAGGATCAGCGCCCAGAGCGTGTCGTACAGCCCGAGTTTCTGGAAGTAGATGAACCGCGGAACGAGCAGCAGCTGGGCCGGAATGATCGCCGTCGCCAGGTACAGCAGGAACAACTTGTCCCGGCCCTTGAACGACATCCGGGCGAACGCGTAGCCGGCCATCGTCGCGGTGATCAGCTCCCCCGCGACCCGCAGCAGCGCCACGAACACCGAGCGGCCGAACGCCGGCAGGACCGAGGTCGCCCCGACTCAGGACGGTGCTGAAGTTGTCCCACTGGAACGGGTTCGGGATCCACTGCATCGGGATCTTGTAGGCGTCCACGTCCGGCTTCAACGCGGTCGAGATCATCCACGCGAACGGCGCGAGGAAAGCGATGGCGAGGATCCACAGCGGGACGCCCCAGATCCACTTGCTGTACTTCTTAGTCATTGAGGGCCCTCCCTCGCTGCGCCCGCCAGGTGAGCAGGGTCAGGACGAGTACGCCGACGAAGGTCACCAGGCCGATCGCCGACGCGTAGCCGAACCGGTAGAACTGGAAGCCGGTCTGGTACATGTAGTACGAGATCGTGGTGGTCGCGTCGCCCGGACCGCCCGCGGTGATCAACGCGATCAGGCCGAAGCCCTGCGACGCCCCGATGATCAGCGTGACCAGCAGGAAGATCGTTGTCGGCAGCAACGACGGCCAGGTGATCACGCGGAACTTCGACCACGCGGAGGCGCCGTCGATGTCGGCCGCCTCGTACAGCTGCTGCGGCGCGTCCTGCAGCGCGGACAGGTAGATCAGCGAGCAGTACCCGACGCCGCCCCAGACCGCCATCACGATCAACGCCGGCAACGCCCAGTGCGAGGAGGCGAACCATCCCGGCTGAGACTCCGAACGCGTCGAGGACCTGGTTGACCAGGCCGGCCTTCGGGTTCATCAACATCAACCAGGTCATGCCGATCGCGACCACGTTGACGATGTACGGCAGGAAGAAGATCGCCCGGAGTACGGCGCGACCCGGGAGCGGCCGGTTGAGCGCGATCCCGAGGGCGAGTCCGAGTACGACGGTGAGCGGGACCGACACCACGACGTACAGCAGCGTCAGGCCGATCGCGTGCCAGAACCCGGGGTCCCGGGCGATCGCGACGAAGTTGTCGATGCCGTTGAACGTGATGCCGCCGAGGCCGGACACCAGGTTCCAGTCCGTGAAGGCGAGTACCACCACGCTGATCAGCGGGATCAGCGTGAACGCGATCACGCCGAGCAGGTTCGGGGCGATGAACAGGAACCCGATCCAGCCGGACGGGCGGATCCCGGAGCCCTGCTCGGTGCGGGCCTTGGTGCCGGCCGCGACGACCGTGGCGGTAGCCATCAGGGCCTCCTCTCGTTACGGGCGATCGCGGCGTCGGCGAGCCGCCGTACCTCACGGATCGCGACCCCGGGGTCCTTCTCGCCGAGCCAGCACAGGTCGCGCTGCTGCTTCACCGCGAGGGAAATCTCCGGAAATCCGGTCAGCCGGGTGTCGGTCGCGAGCTTCGGATCGGACGTCAGGACGACGCGCCGGAACGAGTCGAGATCGAAGTACTTCTCCGGCTCTTTTCCGAGCATTCCGGAAACGATCTGCTCGTCGGTGACGTTGCCGAGCGCGGGCATCTTGCCGCCCTTGAGCATCGGCGTCGCGCCCTCGGTCAGCCAGAACTTCACGAACGCCCAGGCCGCCTCGAACTTCGGCGACTTCGGGTTGACCATGATGAAGTTGCTGAACGAGCCGCCGTTCCAGTTCTGGCCGTCGACGGTCGGCGACGGCGCGAACGCGACCTTGAAGTCGTGCGGGTACTTCTTCGCGTCGTACAGGTAGCGCAGGTTGAACGGGGCCGTCGACCAGAGGTGGAACTCCTCGCTGAGGAACGAGTTCTGCTGGTACGCGTCCAGGTGCCGGGACAGCACCTCGGTCCACGGGAACGCCGTACCCTCGGCGATCATCTCGCGGCCGAGGCGGAAACCCTGCTCGAAGTGCGGATCGCCGAAGTTCGAGCGGTTTCCGTCGTACCAGTAGTTCGGCCCGAGGGCGATCCGGGCGATGTCGGGCAGCGTGTACGTGCCGACCGTCTTGTCCGTCGTCAGCTTCTTCGCCGTCGCGCGGAACTCGTCGATCGTCCACGCCTGCGGGAGCTCGACGCCGGCCTGCTGCCGGAGCTTCTCGTTGAACAGCACGAAGAACGGCTCCCGGGCGGTGGCGAGCGCCTTGACCTTGCCGTTGTCGATGTACGACCGCGGCTGCTCGGTGTCGAGGAACACCTGCAGGTCCGGGTCCGCCTTCACGCGGTCGGTCAGGTCCGCCGCCAGTCCGGACCCGGCCCGCAGCGCCATCGCGCCCTGCGAGTACGTGAAGTACACGTCGATGTCGACGCCGCCCTGGAGGGCGGTGTCGAGCTTGAGGTTGCCGCGGTCGTCGTTCACGAACCGCGTGTAGTTCACCTTGTACTGCGGAAACTTCGCCTGGAACGCCTTCACCACATCGGCCGGCCCGGATGCCGCCGGCACCCCGCCCCACACCTGCAGAGCCCCCGACCGCCCACCGTCACCACCGGAACACCCCGGCACCACAGCAGCAGCCAGCCCTGCCCCCACCCCGGCCAACACCTCCCGCCGAGAAAATCTTTTACGCCTCACAACCCACCTCCCACCAGATTGCGCAAAAGATTAGCGACTCCAACCCCTCCCGCCAACCCCCAACGCAAATCTTTTTCACGGACTCCGCGCCCGTAACGAAGGAGGTAGTAGCGCCCACCCAGCCACCGGCGCCTGCTCGCCAGCGCATCTGGCGCGGGTCGACGGGCGCACGACCACTACCTGTTGTTCTGCCGCCACCGCGAGCGCGCGTGCGGATGGACCTCGCAACCACCCAGGCGCGGATCCCCGATCACCTGCTGATAGGTGAACCGCAGCACCAACCAACCGGCAGCGACCAGGTCGTCGTACCGGCGGCAATCCGCAGCGAACTCGCCAGGCGAACCGTGGAACTCGTAGCCCTCAGCCTCCAGCGCGATCCGCGCCGCTCGATGCCCGAGATCGACCCGAACCCGGATACCGCCGGCGTACACGACGACCTGCGGCTCGAACCCGTCGATCCCGGCGTCGATCAACAGGCTCCGCACCATCGACTCCAGGAAGCTCTCCGACCTCGCGGTGGCCGCGGCGGCGACCCGCACCGCGTTCGGCCGACCCGGACCACGCATCGCCTCGGCGGCTGCCACCAGTTCGTCCTTCGCCAGCCTGCCGGTAGCCAACGCCGCGTCAGCCACCGCCAGCGCCTCGCCGAACGGCAGGATCCGTGAACAATCCAGAACTGTTCGCAGCAGGCCCGTCAGCCGACCATCACGCTCCGCCCGCGAGACCGCTGCCCAATGCAGCTCGGCCGGGCGTCCCGGCCGAGGCCTGCGCTTCGCAGGTACCGTGATATGCGGCTTCTCCGGCGCCGTACAAGTAGCGGCAGTCCGCCAGGCCGTTGCGGCGCTGGTGTAGGAAACGACGCCGTCGTAAGCGACCGCAGCAAGTCGGTCCGGACCGAGACTGGGCAGACCCGTAGACACCACGCGCCAGCCGCTCGACCTCGCCTCGCTGCACCGCCGCTTTCAAGGCACCGGGCGAGACCAGTCCGAGCAACTGCGCGGCGGTGGCACAGCCACCGAGCCGGGCCAGGATCTCGACGACAACGTCACCCATCGATACTGCTGGATTCGCGCAGACTGCCCGACCGAAGTTATCCACAGGCCCGGTAACGACAGGAGGTAGTCGGCCCGGCGAAGACCCGGCGCGCTTAGCCGATCGCTCAGGAACAGCTCAGCAGGCAGTACATCCTGTCGTTAGAGGGTGCAGTTCACCAGGACGGGTTCGTTGACCAAGGTGATGTTGAAGGATTGCTGGACTTGGGTGCGGACGTGGGTGGCCAGGGTTAGGAGTTCCTTGGCGGTGGCTTGGCCTCGGTTGGTGAGGGCCAGGGTGTGTTTGGTGGAGACGGCGGCGTTGCCGATGGTGAAGCCTTTGGAGACGCCGGCGTGTTCGATGAGCCAGGCGGCGCTGGTTTTGACGCGACCGTCGGGTTGCGGCCACTGGGGAGCGCCGGCGGGGACCTCGGCGGGGGTGTCGAGGATGGGGTTGGTGAAGAAGGAGCCTGCGCTCCACGTGTCGTGGTCGGCGGGGTCGAGGACCATGCCTTTGCTGCGGCGCAGGCCGAGGACGGCTTCCCGGACCTCGGCCATCGGCGCGCGCGAACCCGGCTCGACGTCGAGCACCCGGGCGAGTTCGGCGTACCCGACAGGCGCCGACAGATCGCCCAGCGTCAGCTGGAAGGTGACCTCGAGTACGACGTACCGCGACGGGTCAGCCTTGAACCGCGAGTTCCGGTAACTGAACCCGCAGTCGCCCGCGAAGATCGTCTCGACCTTGCCGGCGACCCGGTCCCACACCCGCACGGACGCGACCGTCTCGGCGACCTCGTGACCGTACGCGCCGACGTTCTGCACCGGCGTCGACCCGGCGAGCCCGGGGATGCCGGACATCGACTCGAGCCCGCTCCACTCCTCCGCGATCGCGCGCTGTACGACGCCGTCCCAGTCCTCCCCCGCCGCGATGTGCACCATCGCGCCGGAGCACATGTCCGCGTCGACGCGGATCCCGGACGTCGCGATCTTCACCACGGTCCCGCGGAACCCGTCGTCCCCGATCACCACATTGCTGCCGCCCGAGAGCAGCAGCACCGGCTCCCCGGCCGCGTCGGCGTCCCGGACCGCTGTGATCAGGTCGTCCTCGGTACTGACCTCGACGAACTTGTCGGCCGAACCACCGATCCGCAGCGTGGTGTACTCGGCCAGCGACACATGCGTACTCACCGGACCCGCACGACCGCCCTGGCCCGGCCGAGCACCTTCTCCTCGCCGGCGAGGGCCGTGATGTCGATCTCGGCCAACCCGTCCGCGACCTTGTCGACCTTGGCCGTGAACGTCACGCTGGCGCCCTTGTCGTCATCCGGTACGACGACCGGCTTGGTGAACCGTACGCCGTACTCCACCAGGTCGGCCGGATCGTCGAGCCAGTCCGTGACGACGCGTACCGCGGACGCCATCGTGAGCATCCCGTGCGCGATCACGCCGGGCAGACCGAGCGCCGCGGCCATCCGGTCGTTCCAGTGGATCGGGTTGAAGTCCCCGCTCGCCCCGGCGTACCGGACCAGGTCCTCGCGCCGCAGCGTGACAGTCAACGCCGGCAGCTCGGTGCCTACCTCGATCATGCGTCCGCCCGGTTGTGCGAGAGGGTCGACGTCGCCGTGGCGATCGGCTCGCCGTCGACGGTGGTCAGGGTGGTCTCGTACATGATCACCTCGACGGGACCGGCCTTGCGCACGGTGGTGATGGTGGCGGTCGCGGCGATGGTGTCACCGGCCTTGATCGGGCGGGTGTAGTTGAACTTCTGCGCGCCGTGCACGATCCGGTCCAGCCGCAGGCCGAGCTCCTCGTCGTTCAGCAGTTCCTCGAGCGCGCGGCTGCCGACCATGAACGCGAACGTCGGCGGCGCGATGGCGTCATCGCCCCGGTACGCCGGGTTACGGTCGCCGATCGCGTCGGCGAACTCCCGGATCTTCTCCCGGCCGACCTGGTAGGACTCGGCGGCCGCGTAACTCCGGCCGACCATCGTGGCGTCGATCGTCATATCCGCTAACCCTACTGGCAGACTGTGGTCCGGGTTTCCGCCGCCCACGATTGTGACGGAGAAGGTTTGAACGTGACGGCAGTGGCGGCGCTGGCGAGGTACGCGCCTCGGTACCGGCTGGAGATCGGCGAGCCGGAGGGCTCCGAGTGGCTGCGGGTGGACCGGGTCCTGGAGCCCGGCAGTCCCGAGCTGACCGAGCTGCTGAAGCGGGACGACGAGGCGAGTTGCCACCGTACGGCGCACGCGAACGCCCTCAGCATGATGTCGTTCTACGCCGGCCGCGCGCCCGCGACCGCGCTCCTGCTCTGGGCGCTGGAGGGCCGCGTCCTCGACGTCCGCCCGCAGAACCTGTGGGTCCGGCCGCACGACGGGCACGGCATCGCGGCGGTCGCCGTACGCTCCGCCCGCTTCCTGCCCGGCGGGCTGGAGACGCTGTACGACGTGGTGCTGCGCCAGCATCTGCTGCCACTCGCCGAGGAGCTGCACCGGCGGACGCGGGCCGGGTTGCGGCAGGTGTACGGCGGTGTTGCGGCGGGCGTCGCGATGGGATTCTGTGCCGCGACGCGCGAGGACGTCACGGTGGAGCCGACGTACCTGCTGGAGCGGTGGCGGACGTTCACGGCGAAGGCGCCGGGCGGGCTCGCGCGGCTCGGCGAGGTGGAGGTAGCGGCCGGGAAGCTCGTCTACCTGCGGAACACGTGCTGTCTGTATTACACGAGCGAAGTCGGCAACGGGACCCTCTGCGGCTCGTGCTGCCTCACTCCGCGTGACGAGCGTCTCACGGCGTACGAGGGCGGCCGCCCGATTCTGACCGTCTGAGGGAACGGCAAAGGGCCGCTTCGGGAGTCCGAAGCGGCCCTTGCGAAAGACCTGAGATCAGCGGGTCTCGCGGTGGTCCGTGTGGTCGTTGCACCGGTGGCAGTACTTCTTCAGCTCAAGACGGTCCGGGTCGTTACGCCGGTTCTTCTTGGTGATGTAGTTCCGCTCCTTGCACACCGTGCATGCCAGGGTGATCTTCGGGCGAATGTCGGTCGACTTGGCCACTGCTGCCTCTTCTGTTCAGGAGTGCGCAACTGAGGTGATCGCACTCTCGAGATACTGCCTTGCCAGGTAGCGGGGGCGGGAGTCGAACCCGCGACACCACGATTATGAGCCGTGTGCTCTAACCACCTGAGCTACCCCGCCGGGTGAGTTCGTCATCCCACCCGGAGGTGGGATGCCGTTCTCAGAGCCCCTTTACGGAATCGAACCGTAGACCTTCTCCTTACCATGGAGACGCTCTGCCGACTGAGCTAAAGGGGCGGGCCGAGGAGAGAGATTACACGGTCCGCCGCCCCGATGTGAAATCGAGCCGGCCGCACCTTGCAGGCCCCTCAGTCCGTCCCGGAAAGCATACCGGGTCCGGCGGAGTGCTCTTGACCATTTTCGTCCAGTACGGCGTCGTCCTCGGAGAAGTCGGCCGACGCGTCCGTCGGCGGATGTGCGAGATGCCACCGGACCGATGCGCGGAGCGTCTCGGCCGGATCCACCGGCGCCCAGCCGAGCACCGTGCGCGCCTTCCACGGGTCCATCAGCAGGTGCTGGTCGATCGCCCCCGTGAGCGACAGGTCCGACGGCAGCAGGTCGTCCCGCACCCGCACCAGCTCCGCGTCCTCGACCCCCGCCGCCGCCAGGATCTGCTCGGCGAACAGCCGGTACGGCGCGGTCGACGGCTCCACCACGTTGAAGGCACCGGGGTGGTCGCCACCCAGCGCCAAGGACACCGCGGCTGCGACGTCGCCGACGTACACCCGGCTGAAGAGGAACTGCCCGGAGCCGACCGGGATCCGGCGCCGCCCGGCCCGGACCCGCCGCAGGACGAACTCGAAGCGCCGCTGATAGTCGTGCTCGCCGTACACCGCCCCGAGCCGCAGCACGGTCGCGCCCCGCGGGAGGTACCGCTCCTCCACCTCCAGGTTCTCGTACTTCGGCCCGTCGACGAACCGGCGGTCCCGCAGCGGTGATTCCTCGGTCAGCGGCAGCGCGTCCGTCGTACGGTCCGAGTGCAGCCCGTCGTAGGCGCGGTAGACGTCGCCGCTGGAGATGGCGACGAGCTTGACGGACGACCCGACGGCGCCGAGGGCCGCGTCGGCGGCCGCCGCGTTCATGCCCGAGATGTCGACGAGCGCCTCGGGATCGAACGGTTTCAGCGCGGCAGCCAACGCCGTCCCGTCGTGGCGGTCGACGTGCGCGTGCTCGACCGGCACCAGATCGTCGGGCTCGTGGTCGCCGCGATGCACCACCAGCAGCGTGTGTCCCTCCGCGGCCAGCCGCTCGACGACGGCCCGGCCGATGAACTGGGTTCCGCCTAGGATCGCGATTCGCATGGACACAGTCCTACCGGCTCCGGACGCCTTGGGACGAGACTCGTCTGCGATCGGCAGACATCGGGTGTCGAGAACCGCCGGACGGCTCCGTCTTACTGGCAGAACCTATGGAAGGAGCACGAATGTCCGAGACAGCAATGCCTCCGGTGGTGCCGGTCGACGAGTGGGCGCGGGCGCGCGCCGAGCTACTGGTCGCGGAGAAGCAGGTCACGCGGGAGCTGGACCGGATCGCGGCCCAGCGGCGGCGGCTGCCGATGGTGCGGTTCGGCGAGTACACGTTCACGTCGGCGGACGGGCCGGTCACGCTGCTGGAGCTGTTCGGTGAGCACCGCCAGCTCGCGCTGTACCAATTCATGGACGCCGGGCCGGACGCGTTCTGCCCCGGCTGCACGTACTTCACCAAGAACGTCGCCAACCTCCCCGGCCTGGCCGACAACGACGTGGCCTGGGCGACCGTTTCCGACATGCCGATCGAGCAGATGGCCGGGTACTGGAAGGAGATGGGCTGGGAGCACATCCCGTTCGCGTCCTCGGCAGGTACGACGTTTTCCGCCGACTGCGGCGTCGGCGGCGGCTTCCTGCTGAGCATGTTCCTGCGCGACGGCGACAACGTTTTCCGCACCTACACGACCGGCCAGCGCGGCGTCGACCGGCTGCTGTTCAGCAACAGCGTCTCCGACCTCGCCGCGTACGGCCGCCAGCAGGACTGGGAGGACTCCCCGGCAGGCTGGCCGCAGAAACCGACGTACGGCTAGGGGCAGACTCGGCTAGGTCCAGACGCGGCTCGGGTACGACGTTCGCAGTACCGGCATGACCTCCGTGACGAAGGTCTCGACGGACTCCCGGTTGTCCTCCTCCGGGAGTCCCGCGACCTCCAGCGCGATGCCGGAAAGCTCGTGCCCGAACGCTTCCTGGTACCGGCCGAACTTGTCGATCACCTGTTCCGGCGACCCGACCAGCACCGATCCGCCGTCGAGGAACTCCTCGAGCGTCCGGAACGGCAGCTGGTTGTGCCGGGCGCCCGGTGAGTCCATGAACGCGTCGAAGATCGGCCGGTACCCGTCGACCGCCTCCTGCGACGTCTTCTTCACGTACAGCCCGTTGAACCCGGCGCCCACCACAGCCGCCGCCGGGTCCCGCCCGTACGCCTCCCAGCGCTCCCGGTAGTGCCGGATCAGCCCGGCGTACTTCTCCAACGGGTGGAACCCGTTCGCCGAGAACAACGGGTCACCCCAGCGCGCCGCCAGCTCGGTGGACTCGGTCGACGACGCCGATCCGTGCCACAGCGGGATGCCCTCCGGTCGGTACGGCCGCGGCTGCGTGGTCGCGTCCGTCAGCGCCGGGCGGTAGCTCCCGGACCAGGAAACTCCGGTTTCCTGCAGCAGTCGCCGGAGCAGCTCGTACTTCTCCCGGTTCCGATCCCACTGCCCGTCCAGGTCGTACCCGAACAGCGCGTTCTGGTCCGGGTCGTTTCCCTTCCCGATGATGATGTCGAGCCGTCCACCCGACAGCTGGTCGAGCGTCGCGTAATCCTCCGCCACCCGTACCGGATCCAGCAGCGACAGCACCGTCACCGTGGTCAGCAGCCGGATCCGCGACGTCACCGCCGCGATGTAGGACAGGACGACCGGCGGCGACGACGAGATGAACCGTTGCGCGTGCCGCTCCCCCACGCCGTACCCGTCGAAGCCCAGCTCCTCCGCCCACTGCGCCTGCTGGACGACGCGCCGGAACCGCTCGGACGGCGTGAGCTGCACGCCGCTGATCGGGTCCGGCGAGTTGTCGATCAGCGTGTAGGTACAGAACTTCATCCGCACCTTCTTCTCGCCCGCAGTCACCGGTAGACCGAGCCGGTTTCCGGGCACCGGCGCCGGGCAGGTCCCGTACGCCGTGAACGCGAACGGCAGGTTGATCGTCCGGTTGAAGTCGATCCGCACCGACCCGTCCCGCTCCACCGGCCCGGTCGTCACCGTCCGCCAGGGCGCTGTCTCCTCACCGTTCGTCTTGTCGTGGAACGAGAGGTTGAGCCGGCTGTCACTCGCAGCGGTCGCGACCAGCTCGTACGCCGTACTCCCCAACGCCACGTGCACCGTGCCGACCGCGGTGATGTGCTGACGCAGGTCGTCTCGCGCGGTCGACACCTCCACCCGCTGCGCCTTCGGGTACGGGCTGAAGTACCCGGTGACCGCCCAGGCGTCGTCGATCGGGTACGTCGGTACGCCCTGGAAGCCCTTCCGCGTCGCGGCGCCCGGATCCCGTTGCCGGACGGCGTACCGGCCGCCGCGGAGAACGAGTTCCGCCAAACGGTTTCCGTGCAGCAGCCAGCTGAGTGAGCCGGCCTCCGGAACGCTGGCGGAAACCGTTCCGTGTACTGGTTCCCCGCCCGCCGTCAGTTCACCGGACGCCGTGACGTGAGCCTGCTCGTCCGCCCACCACTGTCCGGCCAGACCGTCGATCGCGGTGGGCGTGGCCGACAGCCAGTTGAAGGCGACGACGGACAGCCAGCCGTAGTCGGTGTCCAGGTCGCGCTCCCGCGCCGCATGCCAGGTCTGCCAGTCCTGCTCCAGATCGGAAACAACGGTCATGACGCTTTCCTTTGTTCGCGGTGGGCTACCTCGGAGCGGACCAGCGGGATCACGTACCGGCCGAAGTCGATCGCGTCGTCGTAGATGTCGTAGCCGCGGGCGGAGAAGATCCGGATCCCGAGGTCGTAGTAGTCGAGCAGCGCGGCGGCCACTGTTTCCGGCGTTCCGACCAGTGCCGTCGAGTTTCCGCCGCCACCGGTCAGGCCGGTCGGCGCGGTCCAGAGCGCGCGATCGTGCCGCTCACCGGCCGAGACCGCCTTCAGCAACCGCTGCGATCCAGCGTTTTCCGGCGTCTTCGACCGCAGCCGGGTGCTCGCCGGAACACCGCCGGCCTGCACGTCCTTGATCCGGCCGAGGATGCGTTCCGCCTTCTCCCAGGCGAGTTCCTCGGTCGGCGCCAGGATCGGCCGGAACGCGATCTGGATCGTCGGCCGGTCCGTCCGCCCCGCGCGCGCCGCCGCGGCGTCGATGGTCGCGAGCTGTTCCCGGGTCCCGGCCAGCGGCTCACCCCAGAGCGCGAAGATGTCCGCCTCGGCCGCACCGACCTCGTACGCCGCCGCGGACGAGCCGCCGAACGAGATCCGCGGCCGCGGCTGCTGGACCGGCTTGATGTCGGCCAGGAACTGCTCGAACCGGTAGTGCTTTCCGTCGAAGTCGAACCGGGTGTCCGACGTCCAGGCCTGCTTGAGGATCTGGATGAACTCGGCCGTCCGCCCGTACCGGTCGTCCTTCGCCAGGAAGTCACCCTCGGCCGCCTGGTCCGCGGTCGACCCGCCGGTGATCACGTGCACCTCGAACCGGCCGCCGCTCAGGTGGTCCAGGGTCGCAAACGTTTTCGCGGTCAGCGTCGGGTAGGCGACGTTCGGCCGGTGGGCGACGACGAGGTTGATCCGCTCGGTGCGGCCGGCGACGTACGCCGCGACCTGGGCCGGGTCGGGTGAGCCCGAGTGGTACGCGAACAGGATGCGGTCCCATCCGTTGTCCTCGTGGGCGCGCGCGAGTTTGCTGGTGTACTCCAGGTCCAGCGGGCCGCCGGTTCGCGGCGTCACCTCGCTGGCCGGGTTGGTTCCGGCGATGCCGAGGAACTCAACTGGCATGGCGTTCTTCCTTCCGTACGGTGGGTGCGAGCAGCTTGAGCAGGTCCCTGGCGACGGCGTCGTTCTGCCGGAAGCCGGGACCGTTGAAATGCGGCCGGGAGAAACCTGAGGAGCCGGCCGATCCGGAAACGGACGGACCGAGCAGAAACAGCGTTTCCTGCGTGGATCCGTCGGAGCGGATCGCGCGGCACCGCGAGTCCGCCTTGAGCTGGCCGCCGCCAAGACTCGTTCCGTCGGCCGCGAACAGCTCGTCCGCCGCCAGCGCACCCGAGTCCAGCAGACCGCGCAGCAACGGATCGGCGGTCGCGAGTACGTCGGGACGCGGCAACCGCGCCTCGACGAAGGCCCGCGCCCGGATCTCACCCGTGACAGCAGGGCTCGTGGCAACGAACTGATCGTTGTCGATAGCAACCTCAAGATCCGGTCCGGCGAACCGGACGACGCCGGCCCGGTGCAGCGCGAGCAGTTCCTCGAGCCGCCGCGGCGGCGGTCCGCTCGCCACGAACGAGAAGAACCCGTGCCACTCGGTCTCCACCCGCCGTACCCGATCCTCGTCCGACAACTGCCCGTCGGTGATCGCCCGCGACAACACGCTGTAGATGCTCAGCAGCGCGTTGAACACGGCCAGATCCGCCGAGTACGCCGGATCCGCGCGCCGGAGCAGATCGTTCTCGATCAGCTCGGTGAGGAACCGCTCGAACCCCTCGCGATCCTCGAAGAACCGCCCGGCCAACGGCCGATCCACCTCGTGCCGAACGAACCGGTCGGCAGCACCCGGCACAGCCGCGTCAACCACAGCGTCGAACTCGGCGTCGGATGCAGTGCGATCGCCACCGGCCGCCCCTGGCACACCGGGCATCCAGCGGTCCAGTGCCTCGGCGAAGTCGTCCCACGACGACAGGGTGCGTTCCGGGTGGGCGGTGAAGAGTTGTTTGTAGTGGGCGTGCGCCAACTCCTTCTCGATCAGGGGTTGTACGTCGCGGTCGAAGTCGAGCAGGCCTTCGCCCAACGCCTCCTTCGTGAGGTAGCGCGTCGGGACCGGCTTCGTTCCCGGGACGGTGTAGCCGAGCTTCGAGTGGTACGGGACGCCGCGGCGCGAACCGACGTACAGGATCGGCTCGTCGCCGGAGGGGTGGTAGCTGAGCAGGCCGTCGCACTCGTCGTACCAGCCGCCGCGGCCTTCGGTGAGCAGCACCATCAGGTCGACGAATGCCTGCCCGAATCCGCGGACGATCACCGGCGCCTGCGGCCACAGTCCGTCCAGATCGACGTCGGCGGTGTACCCCGGTGGGATGTAGGTCAGCCCGGCGTCAACGGCCTGCGCCGCCCACGCCGATTCCGATGCCGTGGGCAACCGATCCAGGTAGCCGAGCGCGAGCACCACCGCGTCGGCCGCGATCTCCCGCCCCGACCCGAGGATCACCCGCTGGTCCGCAGTGAGCTCGACGGCTCGCTCCGGATGGGTGACGACGGTCGCGGGGAGATCGCGGACGACGCGCTCCCACACCCACGCCAGGTACTCCGCCTGCACCAGACGCGGTGGGAAGTCCATCGGGCCGGGAGGTTCGAGCCCGGCCTTCTCGAGGATCACCGCGCCCTCGCCGGCGACCCAGGTGGCGAGGTCCGGCCCCGGCACGATCGGTCCCTCGCAGTCGACCGACTCGTCGGTGAAGATCGTGACGTCGGACGTCATCGAGTTCATCCACAGCAGCCGCGACTGCTCGCGCCGCCAGATCCGCCCGCCACCGGCCGGAAACGGATCCACCACGTGAATCTCGACCCGGCGCCCACCGAGCAACTCGTCGGCACTGGCCGCGAACCGCTCCAGCAACCCGGCCGTCCGCGGCCCACCCCCCACAAACACCACCGTCGCCGACGGCTCCTTCCACGGATGCAGATCAGCCACGGTCATGAGGAAAGCCCGAGGTGGTTGCGGAGGGTTGTGCCGGCGTACTCCGTGCGGAAAACGCCGCGTTCGCGGAGCAGTGGGACGACTCGGTCGACGAAGTCGTCGAGGCCGGACGGGGTGAGGTGCGGAACGAGTACGAAACCGTCGGCAGCGTTTTCCTGGACGTGCCGGTTGACGGCCTCCGCGACCGTCGTGGGCGACCCGACGAACGTCTGCCGGTTCTGCTGGTTGATGACGGTCTGCCGCAGCGACCAGCCGTTCGCCTCCGCCTGCGCCCGCCATTCGGAAACGATCGGAAACGGATCGTTGTACCCGACCCGCCCCTGCGTCACCGACGACCCGACGACCGGGTCCTCGGCCGGCAGCGGACCATCCGGGTCGTACGCCGACAGATCGCGTCCCCAGAGCAGTTCGGCCAGCACCAACGCGGTCGGACCGGAAACCTGCTGCTCCCGGATGTACGCCGCTTTCTCGATCGCGTCGGCGTCCGTGTCCGCGACCACGACCGTCACCGCGGGCATGATCTTCAGCGACTCGTCGGTCCGCCCGTACTTCGCCAGCCGCGACTTCACGTCCTTGTAGAAGGTCTGCCCGCCCTCGAACGTCCCGTGCCGGCTGAAGATCACGTCCGCGCTCGACGCCGCGAACTCGCGCCCCTCGTCGCTGTCGCCGGCCTGGATGATCACCGGCCGGCCCTGCGGCGACGGCGGCAGACCGAACCGCCCGCGGATGGTGAAGTGCGCGCCGTCGTCCGCGAAGGCCCCAGCGCCTTCGCGGGCGAACGCACCCGCCGCCTGGTCGAGGACGAGTTCGTCACCGTTCCAGGAGTCCCAGAGTTTCCGCACGATCCGCAGCGATTCCTGCGCGCGGACGTACCGGTCGCCCTTGTCGAGGTACCCGCCGCGGCGGAAGTTCTCGCCGGTGAACGCGTCCCAGGACGTCACGACGTTCCAGGCCGCGCGGCCGTTGGAGATGTGGTCGAGGGTCGAGAGTCGCTTCGCCAGTTCGTACGGCTCGTTGAAGGTCGAGTTGACGGTCGCGGCCAGGCCGAGGTGCGTCGTGACCGCGGCCAGTGCGCTGAGCACGGTCAGCGACTCGGGCCGGCCGACCACGTCGAGGTCATGGATCCTTCCCTTCGCCTCACGCAGCCGCAGCCCCTCGGCCAGGAAGAAGAAGTCGAAGGTCCCGCGTTCCGCCGTTTCCGCGAGTTTCCGGAACGATCCGAAATCGATCTGCGACCCGGCCGCGGGATCCGACCAGACGGTCGTGTTGTTCACGCCCGGAAAGTGCGCCGCAAGGTGGATCTGCTTGGTCATCGCGCACTCCTCGCGTATCTGTTCACCGGCCGCCGCAACCCGAGCCGCCCACGCAAACTCCCGCCCCGCTCCCCGGAACCGACCAAGCCGCGTTCCCGCAGCACCGGCAGCAACTGCTCCGCGATCACCGGTACGTCGAGCTCGAGCGACGCCGGCCGAAGCTGTACGCCGTCAACACCCGCCGCCGCCCATCCCTCGATCAACGAGGCGAGCCGCTCGACACCGTCGACGTGCGGCCGCACCTCGACGGACACGAGAATCAGCGGCCCGACCGCCTGGTCCGACGTCAATGTCACACTCCGATCGGCGAGCGTCACACTGCGACCAGCGTTTTCCCGCAGCGCCAGCACCTGAGCAGACAGGTGGTCGGAATCCGGCAGAAACACCAGTTCCGCATCAACTGCCGCCTCCAGTGCCTCCGGGGTGCTGACCCGGATCGCTGTGACCGGGTGCCCCTGCGGCGGCCGCGGGACGATCGACGGGCCTTTGACACTGAACGTCGGCGACTCGAAGTCGACGTAGTGCAACTTCTCCCGGTCGACGAACCGCCCGGTGGCAACGTCGCGGATGATCGCGTCGTCCTCCCACGAGTCCCACAGGCGACGCCCGGCGTCGACGACGTACCGCGCCTCGCGCCACGTCTCGGCGGCCGGCGCCGGCTCGCGCCGCCCGATCACCGCGGCCGCCTCCGCCGACGTCGAGACGTCCGCGATCCACCCGGCGCGGCCGCCCGAGATGTGGTCGAGCGTCGCGACCGACGCCTGCACGTGGAACGGCTCCGTGTGCGTGACGGTGATCGTCGGCAGCAACCCGATCCGTTGCGTCACCGGCGCGACTCGCGCGGCCAGGCCGAGCGCATCCAGCCGGACACTCACCCGATCGAGTACGTCGTCCGGCGCCTCGAGCGCATCCGCGAACGTCACGAGGTCGACACCCGCCGCCTCCGCCCGCTGCGCCGCGCGTACGGCGAGCTCACCCGTCAGAATCGCCCGCGGATCAACCTCCGGCCCACGCCACGCCCCGGGATCCCCACCCGCCCCGTCGATCTCGATCGCCGTAATCATGACGCCACCTTCAACGCCACCGGGAGGTCCTTCCTGAACGGCAGCGGACCGATCGACTCGGGATCGGCCTCGGTGTCGAACTGCGGCTCGAACCCGACCGACAGATACAACCCTGCCGCCTCCGGCTGCCGCGGACCCGTCGTCAGATACAGCCGCCGATACCCGAGATCGACCGCCGCCGCCTCAAGCTCGGCAAGCACACGACGCCCCAGTCCCTGCCGGCGATGCAGATGCGACGTCCACATCCGCTTCACCTCCGCGGTCTCATCGTCGTACCGACGAATCGCGCCCCCGGCAACCGTCTGGCCGCCGTACCGCAGCAGGACGAACGCGCCGCCCCGCTCGGCGTGAAAGTCCGACGGCGGTACTTCGGTCAGCTGCGTGTTCTCGTTCGTACGCCCGTACCGCGTGCTGTACTCGACGACCAGATCCGCCAGCAACGGCGCCGCCTCGGGATCCTCCGGCCGCGTCCGGACCGCCTCCACCGCGGCGATCTGCACCGGCGCACTCTCCACCGGCTGCCCGCCCTCGACGGTCGCGAGGAACGCCTCCGTCACCTGATAGAGCGGGACGGATGCCACCGGATCGAGCAGCAGCCCGCCACCGTCGTACAGCTGGACGTGCGAGGACAGGACGAACCATCCCTGCCCGATCGCGCCGGCACCGAGGCTGGTGAGCACCGGCCGAAGCGCGTAGTCGATCACCAGCACATGCGCCGGCGTACCACCCGTTGCCAACGGCAACACTGTCTTGCCCTTCAACGCGTACTGCGGCAGCAGATCCAGGAACACCTTCAGCAAGCCGGAGTACGCCGCCTTGTAGACGGGGGTCGTGACCACGACGGCATCCGCGTTCTCGAGCACCGAGGCCGCTGCGGAAATCGCTGGATCGTCGGCCTGTCCGCGCAGCAACGGCTCGGCCGGAAGGTCGCGCAACACGATCGGCGTGACGGTGTGGCCGTGGCTGATCAGGCGTTTGGTGACATAGTCGAGAACCGCGTCGGTCCGCGACGGGACCGATGGGCTGCTGGAGATCGTTGCAATGGTCGCCATTGAGTTCTCCTATTTCTTCGGCAGACCGGGCGGGTTGATCAAGGACTTCGGGACGGCCTCGCCCTGCAGGCCCCACTTGGCCAGCACCTTCGCGTAGCTGCCGTCGGCGATCGCCGCGTTCAGCGCGTCCGCGAGCGGCTTGACGAGACCGTTGTCCTTCTTGGTCGTGATCCCGACCAGGCCCTGCACGGGATAGCTGGACGAGACGGTGCCGACGATCTCGGTCTTGTGCTGGGTCGCGACGTGGTACGACGCGTTCGGGTTCGGGCCGAGGTACAGATCGATCCGGCCGGACTGCAGCGCGAGATAGGTGTCCGCGGCCTGCTGGTAGTACTTGAGGTTCGCGGGTTTCCGCCCGGCCGCGACGTTCTGCTTGTTCCAGTCGACCAGGATCGCTTCCTGCAGCGTTCCGGAACCGACCGCGACGTTCTTTCCGGAAAGGTCCGCCGGACCGGCGATCTTCAGCCCGGAGCCTTTCCGAGCCTCGAAGGCGTGCAGCCCGAGCCGGTACGTCGCGAAGTCGTACTTCTCCTTGCGCAGCTCGGAAACCCCGATGTTCGAGATTCCGACCTGGTATTTCCCGGAGTCCAGCCCGAGGAACAGGTTCTCCCAGCTCGTCGTGTCGATCTCGGCCTGCAGCCCGAGCACGCTCGCGACCAGGTAGGCGACGTCGATCTCGACCCCGATCGGCGTCTTGTTGTCGTCCGCCGTGAACCCGAGCGGCGGCAGACCGCCACCGGCCGAGCCGTTCCCGATCACCAGCTTCCCGGACTCCCGTACCGAGGCCGGCAACTCGGCCGCGATGCTGTCCACCTTCGCCGAGGTGATGTGCTGCTGGTTGGCCGAGGTGTCGAACGAAACCACCGACGGGTCACCGCTCTTGGCAGCGGGCTCAGTTTGTGGATCCGCACAAGCAGCCGCTGCCAGCAGAACCACCCCGAGCACCAAGCTCCAACGTTTTCTCATCAGTTGTCCTCAGCTCGTCAGGGGAAGGCCGGGCGGGTTGATCTCGGACTTGGCGACCGCCTCGGTCGACACGTTCCAGCGGTCCAGGACCTTGGCGTAGCTGCCGTCCGCGATCACGCCCTCGATGGCCGCCTGGTAGGCCTTCACCAGGCCGTTGTCCTTCTTCGTGGTGGCCGCGATCAGGCCCTGCAGTGTCGGCCCGGCGCCGGAGAACTTGCCGATCGTCTCGGTCTCGCCGGACGTCTTCACGTGGTAGGCGATCGACGGGTTCGGGCCGAAGTACCCGTCGATCCGGCCGGAACTCAACGCCAGGTACGTGTCGGTGTTCTTCTGGAAGTACTTGATCGTTGCCGCTGGCAACCCGGCCTTGATGTTGGCCTCGTTCCAGTCGACCAGGATCTTCTCCTGGTTCGTCCCCGAGCTGACCGCAATCGTTTTCCCGGCGATGTCCTTCCCGCTGGTGACCCGCCAGGTCCCGCCCTTCTTCGCCTCGAACGCGATGTCGTCCTTGCGGTACGTCGCGAAGTCGTACTTCTGCTTGCGCTTCTCGGTCACGGTGATGTTCGAGAAGCCCACGTCGTACTTGGCCGAGTCGAGGCCGACGAACAGGTTCTCCCAGCTGGTGACCTGGATCTCCGCCTGCAGCCCGAGTGCCTGTGCGACCAGATAGGCGATGTCGATCTCCAGCCCGATCGGCGTCTTGTTGTCGTCGGCGTAGAAACCGAGCGGCACGCTGCCGCTGCCGAAACCGGCGCCGACGACCAACGTGCCGCGGTCGCGGACCTTGGCCGGCAGCAACGCGGCAGCGGCGTCGTTGCGAGTGGTGGTCACCCGGTTCTGCTCGGCGGAGGTGTTGACCCCGGTGTCCGAGGCAGCCGTGGCCTGTGCGCCGCAACCGGCCAGCGTGAGCAGCGCAAGGGAGAGGACAAGAAGTCGTTTCATCACAGCACCTTCGAGATGAACGCACGCGTGCGTTCGTGGACGGGGTTGTCGAGCACTTCGCGCGGTGGACCGGACTCGACGATCCGCCCGTCGTCGATGAAGACGACCGTGTCGGCGATCTCCCGGGCGAAGCCGATCTCGTGGGTGACGACGACCATCGTGGAGCCGTCGCGGGCGAGTTCCTTGATGACGTCGAGGACCTCGCCGACGAGCTCCGGGTCCAGCGCACTGGTCGGCTCGTCGAACAGCAGGACCTTCGGTTTCAGCGCCAGCGCGCGAGCGATCGCGACGCGTTGCTGCTGACCGCCGGACAGTTGCCGCGGGTAGGCGTCGGCCTTCTCACCGACGCCGACGCGTTCCAGCAGCTCCCGCGCGAACGGCTCGACCTCGCTGCGCTTGCGGCGCTGCGCCGACACCGGCGCCTCGACGACGTTCTGCAACGCGGTGAGATGCCCGAACAGGTTGAAGTTCTGGAACACGAACCCGACCTGCGACCGCTGCCGCAGGATGTCGCGCTCCCGCAGTTCGTGCAGCTTGTCGCCGCGACGTTTGTACCCGATCAGCTCGCCGTCGATCCGGATCAGCCCGCGGTCCACCTTCTCCAGATGGTTGATCGACCGCAGCAGCGTCGACTTCCCCGATCCGGACGGGCCGAGGATCACGGTGACCGCGCCGGCCTGGACCTCGAGGTCGATCCCCTTCAGTACTTCGAGCTCGCCGAAGCTCTTGTGCACACCCTTCACGTCGATCATCGCGTCGTACCTCGCGCGAAGCGGCGTTCCACGTAGTACTGCACGATCGACAGCAGCGTGGTCAGGATGATGTACCAGACCGTCGCGACCATCAGCAGCGGTACGACGCGGCTGTTGCGGCCGTAGATCACCTGCACCTGGTAGAAGAGCTCCGGGATCGCCATCACCGAGACGATCGAGGTGCCCTTGAACAGGCTGATCACCTCGTTCGCGCCGTTCGGCAGGATCGAGCGCATCGCCTGCGGCAGCACGATCCGGAAGAACTGCCGACCCTTCGGAATCCCCAGTGCGGCGGCGGCTTCGGTCTGGCCGGCGTCGACGGAAATGATTCCACCGCGGATGATTTCCGCGGCGTACGCCGCCTGATGCAGTGCCAGTCCCAGTACGGCGGCGCCGAGCGGACCGAACAGGTTGTTCGTACTGAAGTGCACGAACTCCGGGCCGAACGGGATGCCGAGGCTGAGCTCCTGGTACAGGTACGCGATGTTGAACCAGAACAGCAGCTGCACGATCAACGGGATCGAGCGGAACGCCCAGATGTAGCCCCAGGCAACTACCTGCAGGAACGGGCTGCCGGACAACCGCATCGAGGCGAGAACGGCGCCGAGCACGAACCCGAGCACCGTGCCGTAGACCGTCAGCTGCACGGTCACCCAGAGCGCCGAGAAGACGGTCCGGGTGGCGAAGAACTGGAAGAACGTCGGCCAGTCCCAGCCCGGATTGGTGGCCAGTCCGTGCACGAACATCGCGAGCAGGACGAGTACGACTCCGACGCCGACCCAGCGCCACGGGTGCCGCCGGGCGACGACGGTCAGATCTTCTTCGAGTGGTACTGCGGGCGCCGGCGGTCCGGTCGTACCGGATGCAGACGTGACTGAAGTGGTGGACACGATGACACTCCCTGGCGGTGGGCAGGCTTCGCGGGCCCTGCGACGGCGGAGGGCGGCAGCGGGCAGCAGGCGTCCGGAAACGGACGCCCTGACAGGACGTGAGGAAACTCAGGTCAGCGCAGACAGAGGGCGCTGGAAACCCGGAGGAGGTCGATGTGGAGGCGGTAGTACGGCGGCTTGCGCGTCATTCCCGTCCCCTCTCGTCGGTCGTGTCATTTCAGTATGGGACGCGGTTGAAAGATTAGTAAGTCGGTCGACAAAGCTCTCAATATATGGACGCCTTATACCGGCCTGGAGGGCCTGCTCGACGCCAATCCGCAGGTGATCCGCGTCACGGTCGCCCCGACTTTCTTGCCCGACCGGTTCACGCCTGAGCATGCACCGGACGGCAGGATGCCCTCACCGAGCGTGTTCGATTTCGTTGATCTTTTCGCTATCCGTGTTTGAGGCGTCCGTGACCTTCTCGTTATGGTCGTCCAGTCGCCGTACCCCCTCAACGGCGGATACCCCTCCCTGGAAGGCTTCTCGTGCCCACTCACCAAGACGCGCCGCAATCAGATCGGCAGGCGTCCGGCCGCCCGGCTGCTTCGCGCCGGGTGGCAAAGCACCGCTCCTCCCGCCGCAACGCGACCCGCCGTACCCAGCTGATCGGCCTGACCGCCGCACTGGCCGCCGCGGCCGGCACCACGACCGTCGGACTCAGCTCGTCCGTGACCGGTCCGGCCAACGCATCCGGGAGCACCGGCCTGAACCCCTCACAGGCCGAGGCTCTCACCGCCGCCCGGATCGACCGGCGCGACCTCGGGTCCCGGGACGTGTCCCGGATCGACCTGTCGCTCGCCTCGACCCGGCAGGCGGCGGCCGAGACCGCCGCGAAGCAGCGGGCCGCGCGACTGGCCGCGAACGCGACGCTGACGCAGCGCCGGTCGCTCGCGCTGGCCGCCGCGAAGGCAGCCTCGGCGAAGAAGGCCGCGGCGAACGCCAAGGCCCTCGCCGCCGCGAAGAAGGAAGCCCTCGCGAAGGCTGCCGCGATCAAGGCGGCCGCGGCCCCGGAGATCGTGCTGCCGACCACCGGCTACCACCTGACCGCCCGCTTCAACCAGGCCGGCGGCCGCTGGGCGCACAACCACACCGGTCTCGACTTCGCGGCCCCGATGGGTACGCCGGTCCGCTCGGTGATGGCCGGTGAGGTCATCCAGGCCGACTTCGAAGGCGCCTACGGCCGCCAGGTGAAGGTACGGCACGCCGACGGCACCGTCACGTCGTACAGCCACATGTCCGAGTTCGACGTCTCCGTCGGCGACTCGGTCGAGGCCGGCACCATGGTCGGCCGCATCGGCATGACCGGCAACACCACCGGCCCCCACGTCCACTTCGAGGTCCTCCCAGGCGGCGGCGACCCGATCGACCCGGAACCCTGGCTCCGCGACCACGGCCTCAACCCGTAAGACCTCCTACAGGGTCTTGGCCATGTCGAGGGCGGCTATGTAGTTGCCCTCGATGAGGAATTCGTTGGGGTGGGTGCCTTCGAGGACGTAGCCGTGGCGTTCGTACAGGCGGCGGGCGGCGGTGTTGGTGCTGTGGACGTGCAGGCTGATCTTGCGCGCGCCGCGGAGGTGACCCTCGGCGGTGGCGGCGTCCATGAGGGCGGAGGCGACGCCGAGGCGGCGTGCCTCGTGGGCGACCGCGAGGCCGTTGATCGTCAGTACGCCGGAACCCTCCGGGAACGGGTACTTGTCCTGAAGACGCAAGTACCCGACCACGGCACCCTCGTGCTCCGCCACCAGATGCGCCTCCGGCCCGCTCCGGCTGAAGAACGTGTCCTGCAGGGTGTCCTGGTACGACGGGAATCCCGACGACGCGTCCCACGCGCTCCGCTCGATCGCGAGCAGCACCGCGTCGTCCTCCTCGACGGCACGTCGTACCGTCACCTGCTGGTCACCTGATCGGCGCTCGTCAATCACCGCACCATCCTCACCCGCCGTGCGGGCCAACTGTCTGCGGGGTCAGGTTCCGGCGCCGGTATCGAAAACGTATCGGAAATCGCAGACGCTGCCACAACATCGCCTTGGATGAACTGTCGGCATGCTGACCAATCACCTGAGGCGCGATCGTCGGCCCGCCGTACCCGGCCGCCTGGCGGTCGTTGCCGCCGTCATCAGTCTCGCGCTGACCTCGTGTACAGCGGTTTCCGCGCAGGACGACTCGTCGTCGTCGAGCACCGGATCCAGCCGCTCCTCGAAGTCCGGCTCGACCCAGGGCGGACCGCCCGGCGCGTCGGACGGCAAGCTGCCCGACCACACCTCGGCGTACAACACCAGCCTGCCCGGGATCACGAAGCTCGATCCCGCCCTCCGCGAGGCCGTCCAGCAGGCCGAGACCGCGATGAAGGCGGACGGGATCAAGATGCAGGTCACGACGGGATGGCGCAGCAAGAAGTACCAGGAAGAGCTGATGAAGAAGGCGATCCGCGAGTACGGCAGCAAGAAGAAGGCCAAGGAGTACGTCGCCGACCCGGACGAGTCGCACCACGTCACGGGTCACGCCGTCGACATCGGCCCCACCGACGCCGACTACTGGCTGATCCGCCACGGCAACCGCTACGGCCTCTGCCAAACCCTCTCCAACGAGATCTGGCACTTCGAACTGGTCACCAGCCCAGGCGGAGCCTGCCCGCCCATGACCGACCCGAGAGGTTAGAGGTTGGCGAGGACCGTTCCGGCCAGCGGCAGGATGTCAGGACCACGGACCGGGCCGTGGTCGAGCGTCAGAGTGAGCAGGGTCTTGTCGGTCGGCGCCACGCGGATGGTGGTGTAGATGGGCTTGTCGGTCCGATCGGCAGGACGGTCGGCGAGCGTGAAGCTGGTCGGAGATCCGTTGAGGGCCTGACGCGAGTTGGTGAGGGTGAGTTCGACCCTCAGTTGCAGGACGTGGGTCGGCTCGACGAAGGTGCACGGGATCGGACCTTCGCGGGTGCCGACGTACACGGGACGGAAAGTCTTTCCGAGGTGTTTCCCGACGGCCGCGACCGCGAGAGCGCAGTTGACGTGCGGATCGGCCGCTGCCTGGCGGGCGATCTCGTCGGCGCCCTTGGGCAACTCCACCGGGCGGTAGGGCTCGCAGTCGCGCGGGTGCCGGAGGTCGTCGCAACCGCCCGGGTACGGCGAGTCGGGCTGGTCGGCGCGCAGCGTGAGAGCACCGGTGACGACCGGGGTGACGGGAGCCGGACTGTTCATGAGCGTGGCGATCGTGGTCGCCACGGCGGTGGCTCGATCGCAGGTGGCGGCGTGCACCTTGCCGGTCAGCCTCCTGCTGGGGTTGCCGCCCGGCCCGACCGGACCTTGGTCCCAGAAGACCTGGCAATCGGTGTCGCCGTGGGAGCGAAGTTCCGCCGGCTTTCCGGCGATCCGGAACGAATCTTTCCCGTTCGGAGGCACGCTGTAGTCCAGACTCAGCCGCTCGTCGGTGGTCTTCGCCATGCACACGCCGAAGCTCTTTCGTTCCAGTTCGCTCCCGCCGCCGAGCGCCCGGGACAACGCCGAGCAGGCGTCCCACCGTGCAGCCGACTGGAGTCGTGGGCCGGCGAGGACAGGGACGGCCGCGGTCCCCGAGGCGCGGGCGACCGCACACGCGTCCGCGGACGCGCGCTTGTCGGTCACACCGATCACCACTGCTTGAGTGAAGCTCACCGGCAGCACAAGCGCGCAATGGTTCCGATCCGTCGGCGAGAGATATCCGCGCGCACCGGCAAGGACGAGGGGTTCCTGGCTGAAGCGAGTCTCGTGCGTGCTGGTCCCGCTGAGGTCGGCGAAGACCGACAGCTCGTCGTTCGAGCGGCCGCACACGGACAGCGAATTCAGCGGTTCCAGAGTTGTCGCCGGCAGTCCTGCGACCGCTGGGAGCAGGTCGCACGGGTTGAGCCGGTTGAGCGTGTTGACGACGGCGGCCGGATCACGGTCGGGATTCTGGGGCACCGCGGAAGGTGTTGCCTTCGGCAAGGGACTCGCGCCGCCCGCGCCCTGCTCCGCACTGCAGGAGATGGAGGTCAGTAGCAGCCCGCAGAGCGAAACCGTCGCCAGTGCTCGTTTCATCACCGGGCAGAGGTTAGGTCCCTACCGGTTCACCGGCCTGGACCAGTCAGACCGGTTCTTCGGGGGGATCGGGGAGTTTGGCGAGGGGGCGCTGGGACCACGCGACGTCGTGCCAGGCGTCGAGTTTCCAGCCGATGTTCCGGTAGGTGCCGATCGGGTCGAAGCCGAGGGATTTGTGCAGGGCCTCGCTGGCGGGGTTGGGCAGCGTCACGCCGGCGATGGCGGTGCGGAAACCGCGTTCTGACAGGCGCTCGAACAGGGCGTTGTAGAGCTTTCGGCCGGCACCGGTGCGATGGTGGCTGGGGGCAACATAGACGCTGACCTCACAGGACCAGCGGTACGCCGGGCGCGGCTTCATCGGACCGCCGTACGCGTATCCGACGACCTGGCCGTCGTCCTCGAGCACCAGCCACGCGTGGGTGGACTGGGCCTTGGTGATCCGCTCGGCCATCTCGTCGACCGTCGGCGGATCGAGCTCGAACGTGATCGACGTACCGGTGACATAGGGCGTGTAGATCGCCGCGCAGGCCTCGGCATCGGCGGCCGAAGCGTCTCTGACCTGAACCATGACACGATAGTAGCCACAACTGCCGCTATAGTGGCAAGCGTGATGGATGATCTGTCTCGATCCTTGGCCGCGACCGTGCAGCAGGCGCGGGTTGCGCAGGACCTGTCCGTGAACGCGCTCGCCGAACGGTCGGGGGTCTCGCGCGCGATGATCGGGAAGATCGAGCGAGGCGAGGCGCAGCCCACCGCCGTACTGCTGGGGAAGCTGTCCGGTGCGCTCGGCATGACGTTGTCCGAGTTGGTCGCCCGCGCCGAGAACACAGGTGAGCTGCTCCGTCGAGTGGACGACCAGCCGGTCTGGACCGACCCGGTCACCGGGTACCGCCGGCGCGCGGTGTCCCCGGTGACCGACGGCCCACTGGAACTGGTGGAGGTGGAACTGCCTCCCGGGGCGTCGGTCTCGTATCCGGCCGACGCCTACATCTTCAAGTACCAGCAGTTGTGGATCCTCGACGGACGGCTTCGCTTTCACGAAGGATCACAGGTTCACGAACTGCACACCGGCGACTGCCTGCAACTCGGTCCACCCTTACCGACGACCTTCCACAATCCCGGTACGTCGATGTGCCGCTACCTCGTCGCGCTGGTCAAGGGACGTGGCTGAAACCACTGCGCCACGGCGTCACGCAGACCTTCCCGTTCCGCGGTGCCGTCCTGATCGGCGGCCCAAGCGACGTAGCCGTCCGGCCTGATCAGCAAGGCGATCGAAGTCTCGTGGTGACCGGTGACGACCTCGATCGGATCCGACACGAGATCGGCGAACGAGCCGCCGGGAGTGAGGTCGACGAGGAGTGGGCGAGCGGACCGCGTCAGCTCGGCCAACCGCTGTGAGCCGACCGTCAGATCGGGTGCCCAGCGGCCGACCAGGGGATGCGAACCCTCGTAGTACTTGATGTCCGCGCCGGAAATCAGTTCCGCAACTCGCTGCACGTTCCGCGGATCGGTCAGAAACTCGCCGAACAGTTTCCGCAACGCCGTCACCTGCTCACCTGGTGCGATCAACGCGGACTGCGCCTGGGTGTGCATCACGACCCGCTCCCCCACCGGCCGGCGCTCGGACTCGTACGTGTCGAGCAGTCCCGGCGGCGCCCAGCCCTGCACCTCGGCCGCCAGTTTCCAGCCGAGGTTGACCGCGTCCTGCAGCCCGAGATTCAGCCCCGGCCCGCCGATCGCGGAGTGCACATGCGCGGCGTCGCCGACCAGCAACACCCGTCCGGAACGGAAACTCGAGGCCAGCCTGCTGTTCCCGCCGACCACCCGCCGAAGCTGCCGCACACCCTCACCCGTTGGCTCGACCAACGGTAGATGAACGCCGAGCACCCGATCGGCACTCTCCTGCAACTCCTGGAAGGTCACCTCTCCGTCCGGCGGCGTGTCCCACTCTCCCGTGCTGATCGCGGGCAGCCGATTCGGAAACGGCGCCCAGACGAACAGCCCACGTTCCGTCCGCTGGTGCAGGAACGGCGGCACGACGCCGTACCCCGGGATCTTCAGCAGCCCGTCCTGGACGTACTCGGGCGGCACCGCGGCGCTTCCGGTCCGGGACACCATCGAGTCGTTGGTGACGCCGGGAAAGTCGATTCCGGCCAGTTTCCGTGTCGGGCTGTGCCCGCCGTCGGCGCCGACCAGATAGCCGGCCCGCAGTTCGTACTCCCCGTCCGGCCCGGACAGCGACACCGTGACGCCGTCCTCGTCCTGCGTGAACCCGGTCAACTCGTGACCACGCCGGATCTCGACGCCGAGCTCCAGCGCCCGCCCCTGCAGCACCTCCTCGATACGTACCTGCGGAACCTGCAGCAGATAGACCGGGTTCTCCTCGAGTACGTCGAGCGGCAACGGCATCGCACCGAACACGAATCCAGGAGCGGGCCGCGGCGGACCCGGCGTACCGCTCAACTGCTCGTACAGTCCGCGCCGGTCGAGCATTCTGATGACCTGGCCGACCAGGCCGTTGGCGCGCGGCACCGTGCTGCGTTCCGGGAGTTTCTCCAGCACGATCGGCCGGACTCCGGCCAGCCGGAGTTCGCTGGCCAGCATGAGGCCGTTCGGTCCGGCCCCGGCGATGACAACTTCTGCGTCCATGGCGTCCTCCATTTAGGCGTGACTGACCGCCCCGGCGACTGACCGGGGTCGAGTACTTGGTTGTTATTCGGGGACGGGCAGGCCGGCTTCGACCTGGTCGAGCGCCGACGACAGCAGGTCGGCGACCGAGCGCGGCGGATCGGCTCGCAGCCACTCCGCCATCACGACGGCGCGGGTCGCGCCGATCACCTCGGCGACCAGCCGCGGATACATCCCCGAGGTCCCGGTCCGGTCGGCGACCGCGGCCGCCAGCTCCTCACCGACCCGGGCGTAGGCGCGCGCGACCGCGCCCTGCAGTGCCGGCTCGTTCATCATCAACCGGATGCCGGTGAGCCACTGCTCGTCCGGCGGCCGCCGCCCGCCGTGGCCTTCCTCGCCGAGGGCGAAGTGCTTCTCGATCGCCACCCGGATCGCGACCCACAACGGCTCGTCGGCGGGCCGCGCCCGGAGCTCCTCGGCGATCCGCAGGCTGCGGTCCACCTCGCGCGCGGCGATCGCGTCGGCCTTGCTGTCGAAGTAGTTGCGGAACGTCCGCAGCGAGACGCCGGCCTCGTCGGCGATGTCCTCGATCCGGACATTGCCGTACCCGCGCTCGACGGCGAGCCGGACCGCTGCCCAGCTCAACGCGATCCGCGTCTCCTGCTTCTTCCGCTCCCGCAACCCATCGGCCATGTCTCGACCGTAACAGAAGTTGCCCAAAGAGCAAAGATGCCTTTTAGGCAATTTCTTCAGACCTGGCATGACAGCGAGTCGGACATGGTTGGGTTAGCCCATGACGGTGTCCCCGCTGGTCTGGGTGCTGACGCTGCTGGTGATCGTCGGCCTGTTGCTGTTCGACTACTTCTTCCATGTGCGATCGGCGCACGTCCCGACCCTGCGCGAGGCCGCCGTCTGGTCCACGCTGTACGTCGGGATCGCGGTGCTGTTCGGACTCGGCACGCTGATCCTCGGCGGCGGCGACATGGGCTCGGAGTACTTCGCCGGGTACATCACGGAGAAAGCGCTGTCGGTCGACAACCTGTTCGTGTTCCTGATCATCATGACCGGCTTCCGGGTGCCCCGGGAGAACCAGCAGAAGGTCCTGCTGGTCGGCATCGTGGTCAGCCTGGTCGCGCGGGCCGGGTTCATCTTCATCGGCTCGGCGTTGCTGAACACGTTTTCCTGGGTGTTCTACCTGTTCGGGATCGCGCTCCTGCTGACCGCCGGAAACATGCTCAAACCGGAGACCGAGGAGTCGCACCAGGCGCAGAACCTGGTCGTCCGGCTGAGCCGCCGGCTGTTCCGGACCTCGGAGGAGTACGACTCGGACCGGCTGACGACGGTCGTCGACGGACACCGGATGCTGACGCCGATGCTGCTGGTGATGGTCGCGATCGGCGCCACCGACCTGATGTTCGCGCTCGACTCGATCCCGGCGATCTTCGGCCTGACACAGAACGTGTACGTCGTGTTCACCGCGACCGCGTTCAGCCTGCTCGGCTTGCGGCAACTGTTCTTCCTGCTCGACGGTCTGCTGGACCGGCTGATCTACCTGTCCTTCGGGCTCGCCGCGATCCTCGCGTTCATCGGCGCCAAGCTGATCCTGCACGCGCTGCACGAGAACAACCTGCCGTTCGTGAACGACGGCGACCACGTCGAGGTGGCGGAGATCAGCACCGGCCTCTCGCTGGTCGTGATCCTGGCCGTGCTGGTGATCACGATCTTCGCGTCCCTGTTCAGCACCCGCGGGCGGACGCAGACCGCGATGGCCCACATCCGCCGGGATGCGACGGCGTACCTCGATCCGGAGTACACCGACGACCCGGCGGAGCGGGAGCGGGTGTTCCAGCGGTTGCTGCGGGCCCGCGACCACATCACCGAGCTCGGCCCGAAGGCCAAGCAGCAGGTGTGGAACGAGGAGGACCTGATGGCGCTGTGCCGCGAGGTCGGCGAGGCGCACGCCACCGCCCACGCCGACCACGAGATCCGGCCCAGCCTTTGATCCGGCCTAGCCTTTGACAGCCCCTGATGCGAGACCGCTGACGTAGAACCGCTGCAGGCCCACGTACAGCACCACGCACGGGATCATCGCGATCACCGATCCCGCGACCAGCGAGCCGAAGTTGATCTCGCCGTACGCGCCGGCCTGGACGTTCACGAGCGCGACCGGCAGCGTGTAGAGCTCGTCCTTGGTCAGGAAGGTGAGCGCGCCGAGGAACTCCGTCCAGGCCGCCAGGAACGCGTAGAGCGCGACGGTCGCGGCGCCCGGTGTGATCAGCGGACGCAGGACGGAACCGAGCATTCGGAACGTTCCGCAACCGTCGACATGTGCCGAGTCCTCGAGCTCCACCGGCACCGAGGCGAACGAGTTCCGCATCACGAACACCCCGAACGGCAGGTTGACCGTGGTGTAGAACAGCACGAGCCCGAGCAGGCTGTCCGTCAGCCGCAGGACGTTCATCTCCAGGTACAGCGGCGTCAGGATCGCCTGGAACGGAATCATCATCGACACCACCACGAGCGCGAACAGCAGGGGTCCGCCGCGGAACCGAAAGCGCGCGAACCCGTACCCGGCGAACGTGGCGAGCAAGGCCGTCAGGATCGCCGTGCTGACGGCGACGACCAGACTGTTTCCGACCGCCCGGACCAAGTTTCCGGGCCCCTCGATCAACGTCCGGAAGTTGTCCCAGGTCAGGTCGAAGAACGTTTTCCCGTCCGGGGCCGCGACGATCACGTCGTTCGGCTGCATCGACCGGAAGAGGGCCCACAGCAACGGTACGGCGAAGACCAGGAACGCGCCGCCACCGCCGATCACGTAAAACGTGTTCTTGAGTCGCATCGTCAGTCCTTCTCCCGGAGCAGGCGGAACTGGGCCGCGGTGACGAGGCCGACCACGACCACCAGCACGATCGACAGCGCGGTCGCGGCGCCGAGCTGCAGCTGGACGAAGGCCCGGTTGTAGATGTACTGGACCACCGTCGTGGTGTCGGTTCCCGGACCGCCGCGGGTGAGGATGTAGAACTGCGAGAACGCGAGCAGCGAGCCGATCACCGAGATGATCACCGCCATCGCGATCGTCCGCCGCAGGATCGGGATCGTGATCTCCCACTCCTGTTTCCACCAGCCCGCACCGTCCAGCTCGGCGGACTCGTAGTACTCCCGCGGGACCGCCTGCATGCCGGCCATCAGCAGCATCATCGTCAGCCCGCTGACCGCCCAGATCACCAGCACGCAGATCAGTCCGGTGGCGAGCGGCCCGTCCACCAGCCAGGCCGTCGTACCGTCGGTGATGCCGAGCTTGCGGAGCACGATGTTGATCACGCCGCTCTCCGGCTGCGCCTCCAGGACGGTGACGAAGCTGAGCGTGGACAGTCCGACCACGAACGGCAGGAAGAAGACCGTGCGCAGCAACGTGGAGCCGCGTCGCTTCCGGCGTACCAGGACCGCTAGCGCGTAGCCGAGCACCAGGATCGGCCCGGTCACGATGACCGTGTAGAGCAGGGTGTAGAGGACGGACTTGGCGAACGCGGCGTCGGAAACGATCGCTGTGTAGTTCTTCAGCCCGCTGAACTTCACCGTGCCGATCAACGGCCAGTTGGTCAGCGAGATCACCAGCGCGAACCCGAGCGGGATCAGGACGAAGACCCCGACGAACAGTACGGCGGGACTCACCAGGAGCAGTCCCGTGCGGCCGGGATGCGTGAGCGAACGCGGCGTACTCATGCCTGCCCCTGTTTCAGAATGCGGTCGTAGTTCTGTTGTGCTTCCTTCATGGCGGCCTCCAGCTCGCCGTCGAACACGGCGCGACGGAACATCTGCAGCCACGGCCCGTCCGGCTGGTTGTAGAGGAGGTTGTAGGAAAGCGTTGTCGGCGCGTACCCCTCCTGGATCCGCTCCAGCGGCAGCGTCGCCAACGGATACTTCTTCGCGAACTCCTCGGTCCGCGCATCGGACCGCACCGGCGTGTAGCCGCCGGCCGGCAGGTCGATCTGTTGCGGCAGGTCCAGCGCGAACCGCACGAACTCCCACGCCCCCGATGCATTGCGCGCGCCGCGTGGGATACACATGTTGTCGCCGCCGTCGAAGAACGCCGCACCGCCGTCGGGCCCGGACAGCAACCGCGGCGCCACCTTCTGGTGGAACGCCTCGTCGGACGCGGACACGACCACGCTGTAGTTGGACGGGAAGATGCCGATCTTGCCGGCCCGGAAATCGCTCCCCCAGCGCGACGCGTCGTCGGAGAAGTTCGCCCTCGGCACCAGGCCGTCGACCCACAGCTGCCGGTGCAGCTCGAGCATCTGCCGGACGACGTCGTTCCCGGTGATGTGCCCGGACTGGTTGCCGATCGTGCCCTGGATCAGATCCGTGTCCGCGGCCCACACCATCGGCTGGACGACGAAGCCGAGCGCTCCCGGACTGTTCGCCGGGAAACTCCACGCGTAGATGTCGTCGCCGAGTTTCCGGAATTTCCGTGCCGCGTCGAGCAGGTTCCCGAACGACTTCACTGCCTCGTCCGGGTCGACGTCGGCCCGGTCGCACAGCTCGGTGTTGAACCAGAACATCGAGTTGTCCGCGAGGTACGGAACGCCGTACGCGCGATCGTCCTTGGTCGCGAGCCGCAGGTGACCGGGGCTGAGTTTGTCCCGGAAGTCCAGCGCGGCGAGCGGTTCGGTCAGGTCGGTGAACGCGTCGCGGTAGATGAACAGCATCGAGTTGATGTCGTCGATGTCGACCAGGTCCGGCACCGTCCGGCCGCGGATCGCGGTCGCCAGCTTGGTCACGTACTGGGCGTCCAGGACCGGTGTCAGCTCGACGGTGAGCCGGTTCTGGGACGCGTTGAACTTCTTCACCAGGTCGGTCAGACCGGTCTGCGTCGCCGCCCGGCACCACACCTGCACGGTGCCGGTGGCGTCCTGCCCGAAACCCGCCGCCTGGACGTCGGGTTCGGGCAGGACCGAGCTGCAGCCCGGGAGCAGACCGGCCGTGGTCGCCGCGGCGCCTGCGCCGAGGAACTTCCGCCGGGTGAGCATCGTCAGGCCCTGGGCAGCCAGACGCGCATGGCACCGATCTCCCGGTTCGCCCACGCGTAGTACGGAACCGCCACCACCTCAACCGCCTCACCGGTCGAATCGGTCGCCCCGGGCTCGAACGACCACCCTGGTTTGTGCCCCGTACCTGCACGTCCTTGGGCCTTCAGCACTGTCACCCCATCCAGCAGATTCGAGGCCTCAGCGGTGGGTGCCTCAGGCAACAGGTGCAGGTCGTCCACGTTCGCCTGGTTGTCGGCCTGTTCGACCGCGTACACCAGTGGGCCGCGTTCGAGAGCCACACAACCTCGCACGGCGTCGATGCGTGGATCTGCACCTACCACGCGCGGTGTGAGCGGGAGAACCAGTTCGATCTCGGAGGCCTCCACCCGGGCATAGCCGCCCGCGTCCACCGAATCCCCGTTCACCGTCGCACCTGCCGCCCACGCCGGAATGCGTAGTTCAACCACAGCCGGATTCGCGGAGGTGATGCGGACGGTGCCGTCCCACGGGTAGTTGGTGTCGACGGTCAGCTCGACGTCGCCGGACTTGATGACGCCGGCGGCGTACTGATGGATCTGGATGGCGTCGTCGGTGGTCGTCGCGAGGTAGCCGTCGAGACTCGACAAGGTGCGCATGATGTTCGGCGGGCAGCACGCGCAGTCGAACCAGCCGCGCCGTCCGTGCGCCGGACTGCGGCCGGTGTCCGGGTACGCCGCCCCGCGCAGTTGCAACGGGTTGACGTAGAAATATTCGGTTCCGGTCAGCGAAACGCCGGCAAGGAAACCGTTGTACAGCATCCGCTCGATCGCATCGCCGTACGACGCCTCGCCGGTCGCGAGCAGCATCCGCCAGGCCCACTGGATTCCGCCGATCGCGGCACACGTTTCCGCGTACGCACGGTCCGGCGGCAGCTCGTACTCGTCGCCGAACGCCTCGCCCTCCCAGCGCGCACCCAGCCCGCCGGTGACGTACGTCTTCGTGGACCACATGTGGTCGAACTGCCGCTTCAGCGAATCCAGCAGCTCGGAGTCACCGGTCTCCAGCGCGACGTCGGCCGCGCCGGCGGCGAGGTAGACCGCGCGGACCGAGTGCCCCTCGACCGAGGTCGCGTCGCGGACCGGGACCCGGTCGGAGAAGTACGCCGGCGAGTGGCCGTGCCGCTCGATGATCCCGTGCCCGCGGGCCTCCACGAACCATTTCGCCAGGTCCAGGTACGCCGTCGTACCGGTTTCTCGATAAAGCTCGACGAGGGCCATCTCGATGACCGGGTGGCCGTCCACGTCGACCGTCTTGTCGTCGCCGAACGTCGCCACCAGGTGGTCGGCCAGCTTGGTCGCGACATCGAGCAGCGCCCGGTCGCCGGTGCAGCGGACCTGGGCGACCGCGGCCTGGATCAGGTGGCCGGCGCAGTAGTGCTCGTGGCTCCAGACGAGTTGCTGGTAGCGGCCTTCGTCGCCGTACCGGAGCTGGACGACCGAGTCGAGGTATCCGTCCTCGCGTTGCGCGGCGGCGACGACCGCGGTCAGGTCGCGGATGCGCTGCAGCAGGTCGTCGTCGGGGTTGCGCCCGTACTCCCACGCCGCGGCCTCGAGCCACTTGTAGACGTCGGAGTCGGCGAACACCGGGCCGATCGCCTCGCCCTCGCCGATGCCGGCCGCGAGGCGGAGGTTCTGCAGGTTTCCGGCCTTCTCGAGCTGGTCCTGACCGCTCGGGATCGCGTCCGCGCCGTTGCGGGCCTGCCGCGGCGCCCAGAAGCCGCCGGTGATCGTGGCCTGGCCGAGTCCGAGGGGGTGCCGGCGACCCTTCGTCGTGGCCGCCGGGCTGCGGGAAGTAGTGACAGTTTCCGGGGAAGCGCTCATCTGCCGTGACTCCTGAGTTAGGAAAATCCGGAACACGTTTTCCTGGACGAAGGTAGAGAGCCTGCAGCGTCAGGTCAACCCCTACCTGTGGATAACTTCCGGTCCGGCCGCGCTCCGTGCGGTACCGTGCCGGAAACCTCAGGAAAGGAGTTGCCGCATGGCCTCACGGAGTATCCGCACGCCCGGGATCAAGGACGTGGCCGCGCTGGCCGGCGTCTCGGCGAGCACGGCGTCGAAGGCGCTGAACGACACCGGGCAGCTCCGCGCGTCCACCCGCGAACGCGTCCGGCAGGCGGCCGAACAGCTCGGTTTCACCCCGGACAGCCGCGGCCGCGCGCTCGCGTCCGGGCGAAGTTTCACGGTCGGTCTGATCACCACGGACAGCTCCGGCCGGTTCAGCATCCCGATCGTGCTCGGCGCCGAGGACGCGCTCAGCGCGGGCGAGATGGCGCTCGTTCTCTGCGACACCCGCGACGACCCGCTCCGCGAGCAGCACTACCTGAAGTCGCTGGTGTCGCGCCGCGTGGACGGCATCATCGTGACCGGCCGCCGGACCGAGGCGCGGGAGCCGATCGACGTGCCGATCCCGGTCGTCTACGCGTTCAGTCCGTCGACCGATCCGGACGACACATCGGTGATCGTCGACGACCACAGCGGCGCCGCGTCGGCCGCGCGGCACCTGCTGTCCCTCGGCCGCGAGCAGATCGCGCACGTCACCGGCCCGGAGTCACACCTCAGCGCACAGATTCGAGCCGCGGCGACCATGGGGGCCGCGCGGGACGCGTTCGTCGGCCAGCCGCTGTACGGCGAGTGGAGCGAGCGCTGGGGCCGGCACGCGGTCGACGTACTGCTCCGGGCGCAGCCGACCGTGGATGCGATCACCTGCGGCAGTGACCAGATCGCCCGCGGCGTCTGCGACCGCCTGCGCGAGCTCGGCCGCTCCGTCCCCGACGACATCGCGGTCACCGGCTACGACAACTGGTCCGTGATGGCGCTGGCCAGCCGCCCGCCGCTCACCACCGTCGACATGGAGCTCGAAGAACTCGGCCGCCGGACCGCCAACCTGCTCCTCGACGTCATCGCCGGCTCGCCCCGCCGCGGCCAGCTGATTCTCCCCACCCGCCTGATCACCCGCGAGTCGACGCTCGGCACCTGAGCGGATCTGCCGGCAGCGCGCGTCCAGTCTTCGGATGGTCACCCGCACGACCGCCGTTGGTTGCCGAAACCCTCTAGATTGGTGCGGGTGCTGCGCAAGCTCGTGATCGGGGTGGCGGTCATCGCCACGTTGGTGGCGGGGGTGGGGACCGCGCGTCTGGTCCTCCCGTGGACCGATCCCGCCCGTGGCGTGGTGAAACAGCTGGCGTTCCTGCGGGCCGAGCTCGAGGGCGGCGCAGACCTGGCCGCGCAGAAACAGTTTCCGGAAGGCTACTTCTTTCTGAACGTGCTGTACGGACTGAGCTGGGTCCAGGTCGGCATCGACGATCCCGCGCGATCTGCGGACGCGACCGCGGAGGTGCGGTGGGCGCTCGACCGGATCACGTCCACGGACGGGACCGCTCCGTTCGACGAGTCGCTGCAACCGCAGTACGGCGTCTTCTACGCGGGCTGGACGAACTGGCTGCGCGGCGGGCTGATCGCGCTCGGCCACTCGGACGCCGCCGACCGCGACACCTTCACCAGCGAATCGGTAGAGATCGCCACCGCTTTCCGAACCGCGAAGACCCCGTTCCTGGCGGCGTACCCGGGCCAGGCCTGGCCGGTCGACTCGGTCGTCGCGATCGCCTCGCTCAGCCTGTACGACGCGTTGGTGGCGCCGCGCTTCGGGCAGATCGCGCGGAACTGGGTGACTGACGGCGAAGACGAAGCTGGATCCGGCGACCGGGCTGCTCCCGCACCAGGTCGTTCCGCAGGTTTCCGGCGCGCGTGGTTCGTCGCAGGCGATGATCCAGCGGTTTCTGATCGACGTCGATCCGGCTTTCGCGCGAACGCAGTACGAGATCTTCAAGGACAAGTTCGTCACCGGGCTCGGTGTTCGCGAGTACCCGCAGGGGACGACCGGACAGGGCGATGTCGATTCCGGGCCGTTGGTGTTCGGGAGGAGTCTGTCCGCGACCGTGGTCGCGGTCGGCGCGGCGCGGGTGCATCACGATCCGCTCGCGGACCGACTGGCGCGCGAGGGTGAACTGGTCGGCCTGCCGTTCAGCGGGCTGAAGACGAAGCGGTACCTGTTCGGCGCGGTGCCGATCGGCGACGCTTTCCTCGCCTGGTCGACGTCCGCCCGGCCGCTGGTCGCCACCGACCAGGGAAGTGGCGACCAGGCGGAGTTCCATGGCGAGTCCGGCTGGTGGCGGCTTCCCTGGCTGGTGCTGCTCTGGCTACCGGCGTTGATCCTCTGGGGTGCGCTCCGCCTCAGGCATCGCGGCCGAAGGCGGAAGCGAGCGCACTGAGCTTGCGCGGCAGGTCGTACTCCGCGCCGCCTTCGTGCCCGTTGTAGGTGAACACCTCGATTTCCGCGGGACCGGCGTACCGGTGGTACGCCGCGAACACCGTCGACGGCGGGCAGATGTTGTCCATCAGCGCGACCGAGAACCACGCCGGGCAGGTCGCCCGGGCGGCGAAGTTCACCGCGTCGAAGTAGGACAGCGTGCCGATCGCGGTCTCGGTCTCGAACCGGTGGCCCTTGAGCCAGCGCGCGATCTCGGCGTACGGACCGTTGTCCGTGATCTGCGACGCCCGCCGGTAGTGCGACAGGAACGGTACGTCGGCGATCGCGGCGGACAGGTCGGCGCGCAGACCGGCGACCGCGACCGCCAGCCCACCGCCCTGGCTGCCGCCGACCACGGCGACACGATCACTGTCGACGTCCGGGCTGCTCTTCACGGCGTCGACCGCACGGACCGCGTCGGTGATCAGCCGGCGGTAGTAGTGCTTGGCCGGATCCTCGATTCCGCGGGTCAGGAAACCCGGTGACGACGATCCGTGTCCTTCCGGCGCGATGTCCGGGGTTTCCGAAACAGTTTTTCCGCCACCGCCCTGGCCGCGGTTGTCCATGATCAGGTGCGCGTACCCGGCCGCGCTCCAGGTCAGCCACTCGTACGGAATCCCGCGGCCACCGTTGTACCCGATGTACTGCACGACCGCGGGCAGCGGACCGGTGCGATGGCGTGGCAGGAGCAGCCACGCCTTCACCGGCTGACCACCCCACCCGCTGAACGTGACGTCCTGGACCTCGACGGTCGCAAGACGCGCGTCGTACGGCGTGAACCGGGCGTCGATCGGCGCGGCCGGTCGCGTCGTCGAGCGTCTGCTTCCAGAACGCGTCGAAGTCCGCGGGCTCCTCCGGCTCCGGCCGGTACTCACGCAACCGGTCCAGGGGCATGTCGACCAGCATCTAGCTTTCCTTTCAGTGGAAGCAGGCTGTGGCGGCGTTGCCGTGGCGGTCGGTCGTGTCGACGACGATGCGCCAGCCGCGGCCGCGGCGGCTGACCGTGACACCGGCATCGGCCTTCGTCAGCAGCAGATCGGGCTTGTCCAGATCGACGGTGACCGACGTACCGCGTCTGCGTCGGATCCGAGATCGCGACCGTTCCGCCGGCGACCACGACCGAGGCGGGGCCGTCGGCGGTGAGTTCGGCGACGGTGCCGGCCGTCCAGAAGTTGGCCGCCAGTACGTTGCGCAGCCGGACCGCGTGCGCCGTACTGTCTGCCCGCAGTTTCTGGACCGGGAGCTTGCCGGCGAACGACTTCGTCTCCGCGAGCGTTGCGGTCGGCAACTGCACGTAGAAGTAGCCCTGCCCGGCCGGCGCCGTACCGTGGGCGAACCACACGGTCTGGTACGGCCGGGTCACCGGGGTGTCGGTGCCGTACTTGAGGTTGATCTCCCGCCAGGTCGCGGTCCGGTTCTCGCGCAGCGTCTGGACCGGCGTGCGATCGGGGAACACGTAGCCGCCGGTCCCCTCGAGATGACACCAGCCCGGCGCGGCGGTGAAGGTCTCGTTCGCCGGTCGCGCAGCTTGCGGTTCTCGACGACCGTCTCGACTGTGCCGTCGCCGCGTGATGTCCGACCCGAGGCACACCATCACGTCGTCGATCAGGAACCAGCTCTTCAAGGCCCGCAGGTTCGTCCCGTACCCACGCAGGTCCATGCCATAGGCACCGATCGTGCGCTGTGGAACCGACACGCCACCGACCCAGTCGGCCTCGCTGGTGCTGCGGAAACCGTAGGAGTCGGCCAGCCGCCGGGTGTCGATCGTTGTCCCCGGCAACCGGTATGGATCGACCGTGGGCCAGTAGTCGCCCGAGTAGTGACCGAGGTCGTCGTCGTACAGCAGCACCATCCCGTCGGAGAGGTGCCAGCCGTGCAGATTCTCGGTCTGGATCGACTCGTAGTTGTAGATGCGCGACGAGTACGCGCTCAGTCCGATCGTGAACGACGGGCGGTGGTGCGCGACCTTGTCCATCCGCGGGTACTGCTTGTGCAGGACGAGCGGACCGCGGGCGTGTTGCCGACGACGCGAGAATGTTCCGGGCCGCCACCAGCGAGGCCGGATCGGTGACCGTCAGGAAATCCCGGAAAGTATCTTCGGTGATCCACTGCTTGACCAGCGCGGTCAATTCCGCGGCACGTTCCGCCGGCGCGGCCGGGATCAGGCGCAGCGTGCCCTCGATGATCGTCTGCGTCGGCGCGTGGTTCTGCTTGCTGGGACGCGCGATCTCACGACCGCAGACCGAACCCATCAGGTCGCCGCGCACCATCAGCGGATCGAACGCGTCGTTGATCCAGCCGTAGATGTTCTCGAGCTCCGGATCGGTGACGGTCCACTCGGTACCGCCGAGCAGGTACAGCAGCGAGGAAAGCGTTCCGAGCAGTTCCTTGCCGTAGCCGCCGTTGTACGGATGCTTGTAGTGCTGCAGGAACGATCCGTCGCTGTAGAACCCCTCGCCGGTTCCGTCGACCCGGCCGGGAGCGTCGTTGAACGCGAGCACGCTGTTCGCACCGCTGCCCTCGACGTCGCTGATCGCGTCGCGGACGCGGACGAGCGCGGCGGTGTCGCCGTCGAGGACAGCGCGGACCGCGACCACGGTGGCAATCCAGACCCGGTTCGCGCCGGTGGCGATCTGGCGGTCGGCGCGCCACAGGTTCGGGTCGGGCGTGTAGTAGTTGATCGCCTGCGTGTACGTCGTCCGCACGTCCGCCGGAATCACGTCGTACAGCAGGACCAGCGTGTCGGCGAAGGCGGAGGCGCCGCCGATCTCCCAGTCGTAGTCGTTGTCGTACCGCGGGAGGGTGGGGCTGTAGCGGTTCGCGTGCATCCATTCGAGGGCGCCGCGGATGTCGTCGGCAACCGACGCGTTTCCTTGGTAGGCCGATCCGTTCGTGGCCCAGGCGACCGCGATCTGCTTGATCCGGCGGAAGTTCGAGGCGACGTGGTTGGAAAGCGTTGTACTCGCGAGATCCGGCCAGAGGGTCGTGCGGTTCGCGGAGCGGTCGAGGGTGGCGAGCGCGGACTGGGCCAGGCGGTCGACGCGGGCGATCGCGACGGCGAGGTCCGGGTCGGCGGGGTCGACGGTCGGGCCGCCGGTGAGCAGCGTCTGCCAGCGGAGGCGGAGCTCGTCGGTGGACGCGTCGGCCCAGGTGGGCGTGGGGAGGGCGAGGAGTGCGGCCCCGCCGATCATTCCGCCGAGAACAGTCCGGCGGCGGAGGGTGAGGTCGGGCATGTGGGTCCTCTCAGAGGGCTAGGGCGATCGCCTTCGCGCCGGCGGAGTTGGGGTGCAGGCCGTCGCCGCTGTTGAAGTCGGGGCGGAGCCGAGCGGGATCGGCCGGGTCGCGGAGCGCGGCGTCGACGTCGAGGAGGCGATCGAAGAGACGTCCTTGCCGGAGTACGGCGTTGACGTCGTTGCGGACCTGGTCGAGTGCTTCGGTGTAGCGGATCCAGCCCTTGAACGGGCCGATGGTCGCGCCGATCACCTCGAGATCGTGGTCGTGCGCGCGGCGTACCAACTGCTCGTAGGCGTCAGGATCCGGGTCGGGTCGGTCTGGCTGGGTGGTTGCTGGATGTCGTTGATGCCCAGGAACATCACCAGCGTCGCGAGGTTCGGGAGGCCGAGTACGTCGCGGTCGAACCTGGACTGGCCGCCGGGTCCGAAGCGGGCGTCGTCGAGCAGAACACGGTTTCCGCTGATTCCGAGGTTGGCGACGGCGGGGCGCCGGCGGAACCGTGCGGCGTACTGGTCGGGCCAGCGGAGGTTGGCGTTGTCGGGCGTGCCGACGCCTTCGGTGATCGAGTCGCCGAGGACCGCGACGCACCTGACGTCCGGTCGCCGGTACGTCGACGCCGGTGAGCAGGAACACCGAGTTCGTGGCGCGATCCCCGATGTAGCCGGTCGCATGCGCGTTCCGGTGGAAGCTCAGCGGGCCGGTGGGACCTGGCAGGTGCATGCTCACCACCAGATCCCCACCGTCCGGCACGACCAGCCCGACCGGATCACTCACCACGGTCGCCCCCGCGGCCAGCACCACGTCCTTCTCGCCACCGAACAACACCGGCTTCGCGTTGGCCGTCACCGACCCCAGGACAACAGGCGCAACACCGAACGGATGAGCAAACCGCAACCGAACCGCAGACCATCCCCGCCGCCGCCCCCACCACCAACCGCCTGCCCAGCGGCACCCTCACCCACCAAGGAGGCAGGGCGCCCTCACCTGCCAAGGTACGCGGCAGCATCCCCACTCGCCGTGGTGCCGGCGGAGAGGTGGAGTTTGTATCGGAGGGTGGTGTTGGTGAAGCCGCTTGTTGCGTCGGCGTCCGTGGCGGTGGGGGCGGTCTGCGCGGTTGCCCAACTCGCAGCCCACCGGAGCCGTGCCGAATCCGCCGTTGTCTGACCGGCACTTGCACCTGCGGTTGTGGCTGTGCCGAGGACGCCGCCCAGCACTCCACCGGCTGTGCCGCCGAGGATCGACCGGCGCGACACCCCACCCATCAGCAGGCCGCCGTGGGGTTGAAGTCGGCGGCGTACGTGCCGACGGAATCTCCGCCGGTGTTTCCGGACATGGTGTTTCCGCACACCTGCCCCTGCGGCGTCCGCATGAACTTCACGCCACCCGACGCGTTGCTCGTGATCGTGTTCCCGTAGACGCTGTTGTCGACGCCATCGGTTTCCGTGTCGCCGCCGAGGCGGACGCCGGCGCCGGTGTTGTCGTGGATCGTGTTGTAGCGGAACGTGTTTCCGCTACCGCGGGCGTCCAGCCCGCCCGAGCTCGAGTCCTTCTGCTGACTGCAGTCGTTGTGCTCGATCACGTTCGCGGTGGAGTTCTCCTTCACGTCGACACACTCGTTGCCGTACGTCGCGATCGTGTTGTCGTGGATGTGGTTGTTCCGGCTACGGTCCGCCTGGGCGTCCGGTGCGCCGTTCTCACCCTGCTGCTCCGGCGCGGTCCCGAGGTAGATCCCCTCGCCGTTCTTCCCGCCGTCGTTGAACTTGAAGTCGTACACCCCGCACGGACCGACGGTGTTGTCGTGGACGTCGGCGTTCGTGATCAGGTACCGCAGCCGCAGGCACTCGCCACCCGCGTTCTTCAAGCCCATGTTCCGGATCGTCAACGTGCCCACGCCGTCACCAGGCGACGTGCTCATCACGTACACGAGCTTGTCCCGGTACCCGTCCTTGCTGGACGACGACCCGAACAGCCCGTCGATCGTGAACCCGTCCAGCGTCACGCTGTCGTGCTGGATCTGGAAAATACGCGAGTTTCCGGCGCCTTTCACGACCGCGGTCGACGGGCCGGTGATCGTGACACCGGACCGGATCGTCACCGCGTCCTGGAGATAGGTGCCGGAGGCAAGATGTACGGTCGCTCCGCGCGGCGCGGTGTCAAGCGCTTTCTGGATGGTCGCGAACGGCGTACCGGTCGACGTACCGGAGTTCGCGTCGCTGCCGGTGGTGGCGACGTAGTAGTCGGTCGCGGCGTGCGCCGGGACCGCGGGCAGCGCCAGCGCGGCGCCGAGGAGCAGGATCGGGACAGCTCGGGACATGGTGGTCCTCCTGATTGGGCGGTTTGCTGCCTGTGTGTGCTGTCTAGGAGTGGTCGGCGACGAGCAGGCCGACCAGAACCGGAACTGTGGTGCCGAGGAGCAAAGGACCTGCTGGTACGACGAGCGAGAAGACCGGTGCGGCGATGGCGGCGCCGAGGAGTGCGGTGCCGCGCGGGACGGACGTGAAGGCGAGACGGAACGCCGTACGGCGCCAGTCGGCGGCTGATCCGGATGGGTTGCGGCCCGCGGCGACCGCGAGCGCGAGGTGATAGGTGACCGCGGCGGCGATCAGGCCGACGTGGATCATGAACAGTGTCAGGACGAGCGGCCCGGACCGGCCGGACAGGAACGACAAGTTGCTGGCGGCAATCACCGCGGCGATCGTCATCAGCACCGAGTGCGGAAGCAACCGACGCCAGTACTTCCGCCAGCCGACGAACACTCCCGTGAAACACCGCGTGTCACCGTCGGTCCGCCACCGGTTGAGCGCGAACCCGACCGCCGCCAAAGCCGGCAACCACGTCACGATCCCCAAACACAAAACCGTGAACGCCGCCCCCGCAGCCGCCGGACTGGCAACCCACCCCAACCAATCCAACGCCCGCCGACCGCACCCTCGGCCACCCCGCATGGAGCGGGTGTCATAAGGTGACCGTCCGGTCTGTGGTGTGGATGATGGCGCGGACCGCCACGCCATCACGATCGGCTCGCTGCGGGTGTCCGCCCGCTCGGAGCGTCGCATCGGCGGCAGTTGTGATGGGCTGGGCGTCCAGCATTCCTTCGTCGTCGGCGAGTAGCACGGTCTCGTCGTCGAAGGCGATTCCGAAGCCGTGGGTGAGGTCGAGCCGCCGGGCCGTCGGCGGGGTCGGGTGGAGGGCAGAGGTCGGTTCGATCGTGGTGAGGAGGGTGGCGGTCGTCGACTGGTGCGCGGTGGCTCGGAGGGTATGCATCGTGCGGGTGAGGCGAAGGCTCGGGGTGCTGGACGTCGGGTTGGCCTCGACCTCCGTCACCGCGGACTCCACGGTCAACGGCGTATGGAATCGGACCCACGCCTGCGCAGACCCCGACCGCAGCGCGATCTCCATCGCCGTACTCGATCGGCCAGTCGGCGTGCAGCAGGAGAGTCCAGTCACGCGGCGAGTCGGCCGCACAGCGATCCAGCAGAACGAGCCGCCCACCCGGGGTGAAGACCAAGCGTCCGATCGAGCCGCGTGATGCCCAGCTCGGGCGGATACATCGCCGCGATCTGCGCGGTGGCATGCGCCATCCCGTCGACCGCGTGGACGTCGACCATCCGCGCCTGCCGCTCGTACGGAATCCCCTTGTAGACGTGGTACCGGTCCTCGTCGGCGTACCCGAACCCGTCGACCAGGATCAGGTTGTGGTCCCCCGCCCGCTTGCGATTGCTGTACCCCTCGTCCACGGCCAGGAACGCGCCCCGCGACGTCAGCACGAACGACCCCGAGTCGGGATGATGGTGCCCCGCGCTCAACGTGTCCCACCCGCGCTCGCGATCCAGCCGGTGCGACGTCTCCCAGGCCTGGTGCCCGCCGCCCGGCGCCGCCTTGAACGACACCATCGTTGCCTCGTCGTCCCATCCGGTCCGCGCCGTGACGAGGCCGAGGTCCGGAAAGTACGCGGAAAGCGGTGCGGTCTTCGCCGGATCGACCGGCGGCAGCGAGTCGTCGTACCAGAGCAACTCGAGGTACGCCTCCGGCATGACGCCCGGCTTCACGCCGCTCGCGTACGCCTCCCGCCAGAAGAAACGTTCGGAAACGAGATCCGCCAGCCACTGCGCCTCACCGATCCGGTACGCGGACGCGAGTTTCCGGTACAGCGCAACGCTGTGTCCGCTCCGCCGGTCGTGGCAGTCGCCGTGATCGATGTTTTCCTCGAACCCCGGCGCGCACTGCTGCAACCGGTAGGAAAACGTGTTCGCCAGGAACCGGCAGCGCCCCCACCAGTCGAGCCCTTCCTGGTCCTGCAGCAGATCCAGGTACGTCGCCAGCCACGGAACGCCGTACCGCCAGTAGACGACGCCTTCCATGTCCGACCCGTCCGCCGGCAGCAACTCGATGACCGTCTCGAAGTTCCGCCGAGCGCGGTCGGTCCACTCGGTACGACCCAATGCGTATCCGGCCCCGGCGAGCCCGGTGTAGCAGATCCAGTTGTGGTTCTGCCAGTACGACGAACTCCACCACGAGCCCTCGGACTCGACGGCGAACTCGTACAACCGCGAACCCTGCAGCTCAAGTTTCGCACGCAACTCGTCGGCCAACTCGAAGTCGTCGCCGAGCCAGGTGGAGGCGAGGGACAAGCCGTGGAGCAGCCAGCCGGCGTCCAGATCGTGATCCGGCAGGTGCGCCTTGCCCCAGTGGGGGAAACCGATTGCGGCCGAGATCCAGCGTGCTGCCTCGGCGCGATAGCCCTCGTTGCCGGTCAGGCGGTAGGCCAGCGCGAGGTTCGCGGCGGCCGGGCCGAAGTACGTGATGCTCGCGGACGGGTGTTCGGTCGGCGGGGTCTGCGTCCGGTACCAGTCGCATTGCTCCCGCAGCCGGCGCCACTCCGCGGCGTACCGCCCGTCGAGCCCATCACGCACCTCCGCGAGCCGCTCGTCGAACATCACAACCCTCCGATCGGATGCTCATGCCCATCGACGGTGATCACGTCTCCGACCAGCCGAACGTCCACAGGTGTGGTCGAGTAGACCGAGCAGTACGTCGCGGCCGCACCAACAACCGTCCAGTCGACCCATGTCCGCACCCGCTGCGGATCATCAGCCGGCCCAGCCCCCGGCCGAGCCACCGGCACAGCACCACCCCGCACAACGTCGTCCGATCCGGCGTCAGCGGGCGCGCCGCCAACGTGGTAGCCGTAGAGCGTCTCGTCGCCGACCCAGGTCGTCCGGATCGCGTCCGGTCCGACCTCAACGGTCAACTCGACGTCGGGGCGGAATTGCAGGACGATCTCGCGCTCGCGGTCCGCCACCACCCGGACGACATCCACCAGGTAGTTGTCGCCGGCAATCAGCTTCCGCGTCGCGCGAACACCGTCGTACCAGCCGTCGATCGTGGCCGTCACCGAGTTCTCGTCGTGCGTCAGCTCACCCATTGCCTCGGCGGGTTCGAGGTTGTCGATGCGGATCGTCGGGTGGGCGGCGACGGACTTGTAGTGGGCGCGCCACTGGGCATGGCCGTACGGGACCTGGCCGGGATCGGGCTGCCACGGAGTGGTGGCGCCGTAGAGGTAGAGCGCGAGCTTGTCGTGGTGTCCGTGGGAGCCACCGTGCGGCCCGTGGTCGAGGATCGCGTGAATGCCGGAGGTACGAATCACCGCATAGGAAGAACTGAGATGGAACGAAGCCGCGGCGGAGTGCGGGGACGTGGTCCGAGGCGGACCGTCGAACCATCCGGTGAGTTTGTCCTCGAGGCCGTCGTACTCCTCGCCGACCTCTGCCAAGGCTCGAGCGGCGACGGCGTCCAGGCCGTGGGTTGTTGTGAACTGGCGGGCCAGGGCGACGATTTCCAGCCACTCCAACGCCAGCGGTGCCCGGAGGTATGGGCCGTCGTGGAGGGCCGGGAGGATGCCGCCGTCGGTCGCGATCGAGGCGAGGGTCGCGATCATCTTCTCCAGGCGGTCAGGCACCCGGGACGGGTCGAAGCCGCGCAGGCTCAACAGGTAGGCGCGCAGCACGAACCCGTGGTAGTACGTGCTGGCTTCCCACTCCCAGCCGTCCTCGCCGGTCGCCGCCTCCAGATGCGCGAACTGCCCGTGCTCGCCGGTCAGCCACTCCTTCTCCCCGGACCACACCTCACCCCGAACGGCAGCAGCCGCCTGGCTCGCCGTCGTACCGAGCGCGTTGAACCACGCCGTGTAGTTCGACGAGAACTTGTCCTGGGCAACCATCGCATCCCGCGCCCGGTGCGCCCCCGCAACCATGTCATCGAGCATCGGCAACATCTCACGCAGTTCGGCCCGCCCGGCCAGGTTCAGGATCGAGTGTGCGATCGGCACACCCCACACCGCGTCGGTGAGCGCCTGATGGAAGAGCCGCCCGCGCTGCATCCACCCCTGCGCCTGCTCGTGCTCCCCCGCCTTCGTGAGGTCCGAATACAACCGCGCGTACGACGTGAGCAGCTCAGCGCCACCACCGTCGTACGAGTGCAACCGGATCCGCCGCGCCCAGAAATGATGCGCCAGCACAGTCCACGCGCCGCGCACCGCGGGGGTGTCGACCCGGCAGCCGTAGGAACACGGAACTCCGCCGGCCGGAAAGTTTCCGGAATCGAATCCGACGTGCGCCAGCTCGACACCGTGCGCCGGGCACACGTACTCGTGCCACCAGCCGCCACGCTCGGTCGGGGGATTCATCGGGGCCACGTGCCACCGTCGATGTCGAGGGTGATCCCGGTCAGGTACCCGGACGCCGGCAGCGCCAGGAACCGGACCGCGTTCGCCACGTCCTCGACCTGCCCGGCGCGGCCGATCGGCGTGCCCGCGACCATGTTGGCCTGCGCCGCGTCGGTAGAAAACGTTTGATGGAACGCGGTCTCGGCGATGTACCCCGGCGCGATCGAGTTGACCGTGATCCCCTGCGGCCCGAGCTCCTTCGCCAGGCCCTTGGTGAACCCGCGGATCCCGGCCTTCGCCGCCGCGTAGATCACCGACCCGGGTCCGCCGCCGTTGTGCGCGGCGAGCGAGGCCATCGTGATGATCCGCGGGTTCGGCGACTGCGCGAGGTGCGGAATCGCGGCCCGGGTGGTCCGGAACGTCGCGCCCAGGTTCACGTCGACAACCTGCTGGAAATGCTCGTCGGACATTTCCGCGACCTTGACCCGCCCGATCAGGTGGCCGGCGTTGCAGACCAGGACGTCGAGACCGCCGAGGAAACCGGTTGTTTCGTCGAGCAGCCGGTCGACGTCCGCCGTACTCGTCACGTCGGCGCCGACCGCGATCGCCTTCCGGCCGAGTTCCTCGATGTCGGAAACGGTCTGCGCGGCAGCATCGGCGGACTTTCCGTAGTGCACCACCACGTCCGCCCCGGCCGCCGCCAGGCCGAGCGCGATCCCGCGGCCGATGCCGTGCCCGGCACCGGTCACCAGCGCGCGCGTCCCCTGCAGTTCCCCGGTCATAGATGAATCCCTTCAGTCAGTATCAGGTGAGTGTCATTTGATGCCCGCGGTCGCGAAACCTTGGACGAAGTAGCGCTGCCCGATCAGGAACAGCACCACCATCGGCACGGTGGCCAGCGTGGTCCCGGCCATCAGGAACGCCCACTGGGTGTCGTTCTCGGTGCGGAAAACGGAAAGTCCGACCTGGATCACCCGCAGGCTGTCGCTCTTGGTCACCAGCAGCGGCCAGAGGAAGTTGTTCCACGACCCCTCGAAGGTGAGCAGCGCGACGGTGATGAACGCGGGCTTCACCAGCGGCGTCATGATCCGCGCGTAGATGCCCAGCTCACTGAGGCCGTCCAGCCGGGCCGCCTCCTCGAGTTCCACCGGCAGGTCCAGGTAGAACTGCCGGAACAGGAACACCGAGAACGGACTGACCGCGCCCGGGATGATCAGCGCCCACCAGGTGTCCAGCCACCCGGTGCCGCCCTGCCCGGTGATGTCGTTCCCGCCGAACAGCGGCATGAACCGCACGATCAGGAACTCCGGCAGGATCTTCGTGTACGTCGGGATCATCAGCGCCCCGACGAACGCGAGGAAGATCAGCGAACTGCCCCGGAACCGCAGCCGCGCCAGCGCGTACCCGGCCATCGAGGCGATCAGCACGTTCAGCACGGTGTGACTCGCGGCGATCACGAAGCTGTTCCGCGCGTACGTCGCGAACGGCGCGGCCCGCAACGCGTCCGCATAGTTGCCGAAGGCCCACTCCGTCGGGAACAACCGCGGCGGCACCGCGGCGATGTCGCCGGGGGTCTTCACCGAGGTGAGCAGCATCCAGACGAACGGCACGATCATCACCAGCGAGATCGCGGTCAGCGTCAGGTAGAGCGCGATCCGGCCGGTCCGGGCTCGGGCGGAGGTCTCAACGGGTGCCACGGTCGCCTCCGGTGATCCGCCGGTTGAGCAACGTCAGGAACAGCAGCAGTGCGAACAACACCAGGCTCTGCGCGCACGCGTATCCCATCCGGAACTCCCGGAAAGCGGACTTGTAGATCTCGTAGGTCATCATCGTCGTGCTGTTGGCCGGCCCGCCGTCGGTCAGGATGTACACCTGGTCGAACGACTGGAACGCGCCGATCACCGACGTGACGAAGACGAAGAACGTCGCCGGCCGCAGCAACGGCAGGGTCAGGCTGAAGAACTGCCGGAACTTCGAGGCGCCGTCCACCGACGCGGCCTCGTAGAGCTCGGTCGGCAGACTCTGCAGTGCGGCCAAGTAGATCAGCATCTTCAGGCCGATCCCCTGCCAGATCCCGACCACGATCACCGCCGGCATCGCCCAGTCTGTCGACGACAGCCACGCCGGGCCGTCCAGGCCGAGGAACGACAGGACAGCGTTGGCCAGACCGCTCCGCGGGTCGTAGATCCACAGCCACACCAGCGCCACCGCGATCGTCGCGGTCACCTGCGGAATGAAGATCGCGGTCCGGAAAATCGCCCGTCCGGCCAACTGCGTGTTCAGCATCAGCGCGATCAGCAGCGAGATCCCCATCGCCACCGGCACGGTGAAGAACGTGTAGATGCTGGTGTTCAGTACGGCACGCCGGAAAACGCTGTCGGAAAACAGATCGCGGAAATTTTCCAGCCCGATGAACCGCGGCGGCGTGAGCACGTCGTACGACGTGAAACTCAGCACGATCGCGGCGACCAGCGGGATGCCGATCCAGATCAGGGCATGCAGCACGGCGGGCGCGACCATCAGCAGACCGGCCCGGCGGCGGGCACGTAGCAACCCCCGGCGCCGGGGCGGAGCAGCGGAGGGCCCGGACGCGGCTGCGCGCACCCGGTCCCGCGTCGACACCATGGTTCCGCTCACAGCCGCGAAATCGCTTCCTTGCTCAGGTTCGCGAGCTCGTCGATCGCTTCCTTGGCGGACCGCTTGCCGACCACGGCGGTCTCGAGAGTGGTCTTGATCTTCTCCCGGATCTCCATCCAGGCCGCCGTACCGCCCTCGGACCGGGCCTTGCTCATGTTGTCCAGGGCAAGCTTCACGAAACCGTTTTCCTTGACATAGTCAGAGGTCCGCAGGTTCTGGACGCCGGGCACGGAACCGCGTTGTTGCGCGGTCGGCAGGATGGATTCCGGCGTACCCATGAACTCCACCAGCGCCTGGGCCGCGGCGGCGTGCTTGGACGAGGCCGACCGGGCCACCATGGTGCCGCCCTGCAGCATCGCGGGGACCTTGTTGGCCAGGATGAACGCGCCGACCTTGTCCTCCTTGAGCAGCTCCGGGCTCTCCTTCTTCAGCTGCACCCAGAGCGAGTTGTTCGACATCATCATCGCGGAACGACCCTGCTGCAGGGTGGTCGGCTGACCGGCCGACGACTTGAACGAGTAGTCGGCGGACTTGTCCTTGATGACGTCCAGGAACAGCTGCAACGCCTCGACACCGCGATCGTCGTTGAACTTCACCTGCTGCCCGCTGTCGTCGAACAGGTTGCCGTCGTTGGCGAACAGGAACGTCTCCCAGCACTGCCGGAGATCGATCGAGAACGGGTCGAAGCCGACCCGGGTGAGCTTGCCGGAGCCGTCGCTGCGGGCCAGTTCCTTGGACATCGCCCGCAGTTCGGCCCAGTCCTTCGGCGGCGCCTTGATCCCGGCCTCGGCGAACAGGTCCTTGCGGTAGGTGACGATCCGGGTGTCCAGGACCATCGGCAACGCGTACAGCTTGCCGTCGTACCGGGACGGCTCCAGGACGCGGTCCTCGTACTCGTACCGCTTGGCCAGGTCGTCGGGCAGCGGCGCGAGCACCTTCTTGTGCGCGAACGGCGGGATCCACCCGACACCGAGCATCACCACGTCCGGCATCAGGCCTCCGGCCAGGCTGGTGGTGATCTTCTCGTTCAGGGCGGCGTACGTCGTGTAGTCGACCTTGACCGTGACGTTCGGGTTCTTCTGCTTGAACGCCGGCAGCAGCTTGCCCTCCAGCAGGTCCTTGCCGGTGCTGCCCTCGAACAGCGGGGTGAGCAGGCTGATCTCGCCTTCGACGGGTCCGTCGGCGGTCGCCTGGCTGTTGCCGGACGACGCGGAGCACCCGGTGGCGGCGGCGACCGCGCCGAGCCCCAGGGCCGTCAGGACTGATCTGCGGGTGTACTCCATGGCGCGCCTTTCGTGGTGCTGCGGAAGGGAGAAAGACAAGGGAAGGCAGGAACGAGAGATGTGGTGCAACGATCTACCAGCCGGAGGCGGCGCAGCTGTGCGAGTGCTGGTGCAACGATGCACCGCATGTTAGGAACGGATCTCACGGCACGTCAAGAGGTCGGAGCCAACCAAGTCGCAGCTGGACTTTCGCCGAGACCTGATGCATCGTTGCACTGCAACACGGCAGCACCAATGGGGTGACAGAATGCGCGGGTGGGCGGTGAATTGAGGACTGGCGAGGTGACGATCCAGCAGGTCGCGACCGAGGCGGGCGTCTCGCCGAGCACGGTGTCGAACCTGCTCAACGGGCGCAGCCACCGGATGCTGCCGGAGACCCGGCAGCGGATCGAGCGCGCCATCGACAAGCTCGGCTACCGGCCGAACCGGGCCGCCCGGCAACTGCGCACCGGCCGGAACACCACGATCGGGCTCGTCGTCCCGTCGGTGGGCAACCCGTTCTGGGGCGCGCTCGCGCGACACCTGGAGTCCGCCGCACTGGCCGAGGGGTACCACGTACTGCTCTGCAACTCCGAGCGCGATCCGCGGCGCGAGCGCGACTACGTCGACGAGTTGTGGGCCGACGGCGTACACGGCGTCGTACTGTGCTCGTCGCTGCCGTCGCTCGAGCATGTGATGCCGCTGGTCGAGCGCGGGCTGCAACTGGTCGCCTTCGACCGTACGTCGCAAGCCGGGGACCCGGCGTCGCTCGTCAGCATCAGCGTCGACAACGCGATCGGCAGCCAGCTCGCAACGCAGCACCTCACGGACCTCGGGCATCGTCGGCTGGCGTTCGTGTCCGGCGCGTTGGCGAGCGTCAACCGCAAGGAGCGGTACCGCGGGTTCACCGCCGGCCTCGAACAGGCGGGGATCGATCCGGCGACCTCGGTTCGCGCGCCGGTCAAGGGCGACGCGGACGACTTCGGCGATGTCGAGGCGTCCGAGCTGGGGCGTGCGGCCGCGGCCGAGTTGCTCGCACTGGAGGAACCGCCGACGGGGATCGTCGCGATCAACGACATGTGCGCGCTCGGGGTCTGCCGCGGGCTGCGGGACGGCGGTCTCGAGGTGGGCAAGGACGTGTCGGTGGTCGGGTTCGACGACATCGTGCTCGCGGACCTGTACGCGCCGACGCTGACCACGGTCCGGCAGCCGATGAAGGAAATGGCCGCGGCCGCGTTCACCCAACTCCGGTCCCGGCTGGACGACTCCGGCCCGACCCAGGGCCAGTCACTGCTGTTCCGCCCGGAACTCATCGTCCGCGAGTCGACCGCACCACCGGTCTGACGTCCCGCGGCGCCACGCCGTCGTAGGGTGGGGCGGTGCAACGGATCTCCTCGCGGAACGCCCGGTTCCAGGTGTGGCAGGCATCGCTGACCAATCGCACCAAACGGCAGCGGTCCGGCGAGTTCCTGGTGCAGGGCGTGCGCCCGATTTCGGTTGCCGTGGACAACGGTTGGCCGGTGCGCACCGTCATCACCGACGCCTCGCGCCCGTTGTCCCGCTGGGCTTCGGACCTGCTCCAACGGCTGCCCGCAGTCGAGCGGGTCGCGATGGCGCCGGAGTTGCTGGCCGAGCTCGGCGAGAAGGAGGAGCCCGAGCTGATCGCCGTACTGGAGCTGCCGGCCGACGATCTCGATCGGATCCCGGTCGGCCCGGAGTTCCTGGGCGTCGTCTTCGACCGGCCGACCGGGCCGGGCAACATCGGGTCGATCATCCGGTCCGCCGACGCGTTCGGCGCCGACGGCGTGATCGTCACCGGGCATGCGGCCGACATCTACGACCCGAAGGCGGTCCGCGCGACGACGGGATCGCTGTTCGCGGTTCCCGCCGTACGCGCGCCTTCGCATCGGGAGGTCCTCGACTGGGTACGCCGATCCACCGAGCCGATCGCCGTGGTCGGCACCGACGAGCACGGGTCGACCGATGTCTACGACTTCGACTTCACCCAGCCGGTCCTGCTGCTGATCGGCAACGAGACCGCGGGCCTGAGTACGGCGTGGAAGGAAGCCGCCGACCACCTGGTCCGGATCCCGATCACCGGATCGGCCAGTTCCCTCAACGCCGCCAACGCCGCGACCGCGGTGCTCTACGAGATCTCGCGCCAGCGCTCACGCCGTGCAGAGTAGTTCGCCGTGCAGGATGGAGATGGTGGCGTCGGGAGTGTCGGCCCAGGTCCGCCACGCCTGTGAGATCGCTTCGAGCTGCTGTTCCGGTACGCCGGATGCGCGCGCCTGATCCGCCAGAGCCGACTTGAGAATGCGGTCCGCCCACATGCCGCCCCAGAACGCACGGTCCTCCGGATTGGTGAACGCCCAGGTCGACGTGGTCGCGTCCGCCTGTTCGAAGCCGGCCGCGAGCGCCCACGACAGCAGTCGCCGGCCCGCGTCCGGTTCGCCGCTGTTGGCGCGCGCCATCCGCTGGTAGAGCGCCATCCACTCGTCCAGCTCGGGAAGCTCCGGGTACCAGACGAAACCGTGATAGTCCGAGTCGCGGACCGCGACGATGCCTCCGGGCTTGCACACGCGCCGCATCTCCCGCAGCGCCTGCACCGGATCCGCCACGTGCTGCAGGACCTGGTGCGCGTGGACGACGTCGTACGTGTCGTCCGGCAGATCCAGTGCGTGGACGTCGCCGACGACGAACTCCACGTCGAGGTCCAGGTTCTCGAATGCCGTCCTGGTGATGTCGAGTGCTGCGGCGTTCGCCTCCAGCGCGGTCGTCCGGCCGGGCTCGACCAGGCGGGCGAGATCGGCGGTGATGGTGCCGGGACCGGCGCCGACATCGAGCAACGACATCCCGGGCCGCAGGTGCGGGAGCAGGTATCCGGCCGAGTTCTCGGCGGTCCGCCAGCTGTGCGACCGCAGTACCGACTCGTGATGGCCGTGCGTGTACACGTTGTTCATCCCAGGCTCCTTTGCCTTCTCGACGATCCTCACGCTAATCCAGAATCTTGCTGAATGAGACATATCATCTTGCAATGCGAGACGATGGACGTGACCGAATATGGCCAGACCGACCGCCTGGGTCGCAGGCGAACCTTGAGGTACTGCGAAACCACAAGGAGGATTCCGATGCTGGCAAAGGTGTTTCCGATCAAGCTGAAGGACGGCAACCAGGCCGCCGCCGAGGCGATCGTGCAGGAGTTCGCGCCGAAGGGACCGGGCGCCGAGGAGGGCACGCTGTCCTTCCGCGTGTACCGCGACCCGTCGAACCCGGACTACCTGTTGTTCGTCGAGCACTTCGCGGACCAGGCGGCGTACGACGCGCACACCGGGTCGGCGGCGTACGAGGAACTGATCGCGGGCCGGTTCGCCGACCTGATCGTCGAGTTCGTCGAGATCGACCACGAACTGCTGGTGAGCCTGTGACCGACCTGGCGCGGCGGCTGCGCGAACTGCACGGGCAGCCGCCGCTCGTGCTGCCGAACGCGTGGGATGCCGGCTCGGCGCGGGCGATCGAGGCGGCGGGGGCGACGGCGATCGCGACCACGAGCGCGGGTGTCGCCTGGGCCGCCGGTGTGGACGACGCCGGCGGACTGAACCGGGAGTCCGCGGTCGCTGCGCTGCGCGCGATCTGCGCGGCGGTTTCCGTTCCGGTCACGGCCGACATCGAGGCCGGGTACGGCGATGTCGCGGGGACGGTGACCGCTGTCGTCGAGGCGGGTGCGGTCGGCATCAACCTCGAGGACAGCACGGCACGGGTCCTCGACGATCCGTTGGTGCACGCCGAGCGGATCAAGGCGGCACGCGCTGCAGCTGTTGCTGCTCGGCATCGATCTGGTGATCAACGCGCGGACCGACACGTACCTGTTCGGCGACCGGACCGGCACGATCGAACGCGCGAAGATCTACGCCGACGCGGGTGCGGACGTGCTGTTCGTACCGGGCGTGGTCGACGCGCCGACGATCGCGGAGCTGGTGAAGGAATCGCCGCTTCCGCTCAACGTGATGGTCGGTCCGGGTGCGCCGACGGTCGCCGAACTCGCGGACCTCGGGGTCGTGCGGATCAGCGTCGGGCCGGCGATCACGAGTGCGGCGTACGCGCTGGCGACGGCGGCGGCGAAGGAACTGCTGACCACCGGCACCTATGAGGCGCTGATCTCGTAGTAGACAGCGGCGAGCGACCGCCAGGGAGTGAGGTGGTCGCTCTCGCCGTTGAGGGGCCAGGCGTCGCGAGCTCCGAGGCGCAACGCGATCTCCTGTGCGGCGCGCGGACTCGTGACCGCCTCGAGCGACCGGAGCTCCACGCCGGCCTCGAGGGCGATGTTGCCGTTAGCAACTTCTCGCGCGAGCTCGCCGACCAGCTCGGCTCCGGTCAACGCCTCCGGACCCGGGAACGCGTGCGTCAGTCCGTGCCCGAGCCCTGGGACCGGTACGCCGTACACCTCGACGAGTTTGCGCAACGCCTCGGTCGCGTCGTCGCGGTCCAGCTGGTCCCGGACGACTGCCTGGACCGCGACCTCGAACGGACCCCACGCGCCAGGAACACGTATTCCGGGGCGCTCGGCAACGAGCGGCCCGAGATCGGCGTCCGCGGCCAGATGTGCGCGGGCGCGGATCGGCTCGTGGTCGAGCCCGACAAGCTGGGTGGCCCGGTCGACGACATGGATGACGCCCTCCCAGAACGGGAGATGCGCGCGCAGGATCAGGTGATCGTCCCCGCCGGCGCTGATCTCCAGCACGCCGGGCTCGCCGTCGAGCGAGATCGTCCGCCGATACACGCCGTCCTCGACCGACTCGACACCCGGGACCGCGTGTGCCCCGAGGTAGGTGCTCATCGCTTCCCAGTCGTACGGCGGGGTGAACGGCAACCGCAGTACCAGACCACCGTCCGCGGCGAGGCGATCGCCGCGACGCCGGCGATCGCGCAGCGCACGCGGTGACGCCCGGAAGATCTCGCGCATCGCCCGGTTGAACTGGCGCAGGCTGCCGAAACCGGACGCGAACGCGATTTCCGCGACGCCGAGATCGGTGTCGTCCAGCAGACGCCGCGCGAAGTGCGCCCGTCGTGAGCGGGCGAACTGGTCCGGCGTGACGCCGAGGTGCTCGTGGAACATCCGCCGCAGGTGCCGCGCCGACACCCCGAGCCGCGCACCCAACGCCTCTTCACCGGACTCGTCGAGCAGGCCCGCGATGATCAGTTGCACCGCGCGGCAGACCAGCTCGGGCGTCTCGTCGGCCACCGTCCCGGCCACCCGGTACGGCCGGCAGCGCAGGCAGGCGCGATACCCGGCGGCCTCCGCGGCGGCGGGCAGCTCGAACGTGCTGACGTTTTCCGCGAGCGGCTTGGCCCCGCACCCGGGCCGGCAGTAGATCCCCGTCGTACGGACCGCGGAATAGGTGGTCACGAGACCACGCTAGACGCGACCACCGACAGTTCTGACACGCGTTTTACACCGAGTGCCCACCGTGACGGCTAAGGTACGGCGGGTGCAGTCGAAACCGATGCTGGTCGTGGTGAGTGGTCCGCCCGGGACCGGGAAGACGACGCTGGCGCACCGGATCGCGGCCGCGATCGGCTGCCCGGCGATCTGCCGGGACGAGATCAAGGAAGGCATGGCGCACGCGACCCCGGGCTTCGTGCCAGGCCCCGGCGACCCGCTGACGATGCGGACGCTGTCGACGTTCTTCGACGTGCTCGGCCTGCTGATCGGCCGCGGTACGACGGTGGTCGCGGAGGCCGCGTTCCAGGACCGGCTGTGGAACCCGGGCCTGAGCCCGCTGCTCGGCCGCGCCGACGTCCGGATCGTGCACTGCACGGTCCCGGCCGAGGTCGCGCTGGAGCGGATCACCGCCCGGTCCAGCTCGGACCCGCGCCGTTCCGCCCACGAGGACGCCCAGATCAGCCCGGATGCCCGGCTCCGCACCCACAACTCCTTTCAGCCCGTTGATCTCCCAGTGCCCTCGATCACTGTCGACACCACGACCGAGCTGCCGATGGAGAAGATCCTCGCGTTCTTGTCGCGCTAACGACAGGAGGTAGTGGCCGATTTCGGGGCGCGCACGCGGCGAGTCGAGGGGCGTGGTGGACTACCTCCTGTCGTTAGCGCTTCGCGGAGGGGGATCCACATGCTTGAGCGGTTTGCGGGGTTGACCACGGCACATGTCGCGGATGCTTGTGTGCGGGCGGGGGTGCCGGTGCGGACGGTTTCGTTGACGGCTGTGGCCGGCGGCCGGGTCGCGGGGCGGGTGCTGCCGGCGCAGCATGTCGGAAGTGTCGACGTTTTCCTGGAGGCGTTCGAGTCCGCCGCCGAGGGCGACGTACTGGTCGTGGACAACGGTGGCCGGCGGGACGAGGCGTGCGTCGGCGATCTGGCCGCGCTGGAGGCTGCTGCCGCCGGTGTCGCCGGGATCGTGATCTGGGGACTGCATCGGGACACGGTCGATATCGCCGCGATCGGGTTGCCGGTGTTCAGCCTCGGTGCATTGCCGACCGGTCCGTTGCGGCTCGACCCGCAGCCCGCCGATGCGTTGTCCAGGGCAACGATCGGTGAGTGGACGGTGACCCGGGACGACGTCGTACTCGCGGACGAGGACGGGGCGGTCTTCGTACCGGCGGATCGCCTGGACGAACTGCTCGGGCTGGCGGAGACGATCCGGGACACCGAGCACCGGCAGGCGGACGAGATCCGGGCCGGGCGGTCGTTGCGTGAGCAGGTGAGCTTCAAGCAGTACCTCGAGCGCCGGGCGGCTGATCCTTCGCTGACTTTCCGCCAGCATCTGCGCTCGGTGCGGGGAGCGATCGAGGAATGACCACGTGGCAGTTGGGTGAGGTCTCCGTCGGGCGGATGGGGTTCGGCGCGATGCGGATCACGGCGAACCCGGACCGAGCGATCGCCGTACTGCGTCGCGCGGTGGAGCTCGGCGTGAACCACCTCGACACGGCCGCGTTCTATGCGGACGGAAAACGTTTCGCGAACGAGCTGATCCGCGACGCGCTGGCGCCGTACCCTGCCGATCTGGTCATCGCGACGAAGGTCGGGCCGGGGAGTGATGCGGAACGCGGTTTCTACAACGCGACGACGGCCGCCGAACTGCGGGAGCAGGTCGAGACGAACCTGCTCCAGCTCGGCGTCGACTGTCTGGATGTGGTGAACCTGCGGATCACCGGGGAGGGCTCGCTCGGGGACCGTCTCGGTTGGCTGGTGCAGCTGCGGGACGAAGGCCTGATCAGGCAGCTCGGCGTTTCGAACGTGCGGCTCGCCCATGTCCAGGAGGCGCTCACGATCGCGCCGATCGTCTGCGTCCAGAACAGCTACGCGGTCGACCGCCGCGGCGACGAGGACGCGATCATCCGCTTCTGCGCCGAGCGCGGACATCGCGTACGTTCCGTTCGGCACGATCACCGACGCCGACGACTCAGCCGCCGTCGACGCGATCGCTGCGGCCCACAACGCGACACCCCAGCAGGTCCGCCTCGCCTGGACCCTCCACCACTCCCCCAACATCCTGGCCATCCCCGGCACCGGCAACGTCGCCCACCTCGAAGAGAACATCGCCGCCGCGTCGCTACACCTGAGCCCCGAGGAACTCACCACACTCGACTAGCCGACCGCCGCCCGGACTGCGGGCACGACCTCCTGGGACCAGCGGGAAAGCTGGACCTCGAACGGGTCAGAGCCGCGCGGAAACAGCGTGAAACCGGCGGCGTCGTGGTTGAGGATCGCGTCGGTGAGTTCCTCGATCCATTGCTTTGGCGAGCCGCCGACCCAGCGGCCTTCCTCGTCGCGGGGACGGCGCGATGGGGTCGCGGTGATCGCTCCGGGGAAGTTGTAGATCGTCGCGACGTCCGACGGTTTCCGGCCGACCGAGAGCGCCGCCTCGTCGATGATCGGGCGGGACCAGCGGAAGCGGTCGCTGAGCCAGTCGGCCGCGTGACCGGGGATCCAGCCGTCGGCGTTCCGGCCGGTCGCGGCGAGCGACTTCGGGCCGTTCGAGCCGGTCCAGATCAGCGGCGCGGGTACGGCGGCGGGGCGGAGGGCGCCGATCGGGTAGTGCTTGGTGGGCGCCGGCGTACCGCCGTCGGACATCGAGTGGACGAGCTGCATCGCCTCCTCGAACGCCTCGACCGCCTCGGCCGGGCGCAGTTCCGGCACGCCCATCATCGTGATGCGGTCCCACGCTCCGCCGGCGCCGAGGCCGAGCACGAAGCGGCCGTCGGACAGCGCCGACAACGAGGTCGCCGTACGGGCGAGGACCGGCGCGGGCCGCAGCGGCAGGTTGGTCACGTTGACGAACGCCGACAGTCGCTCCGTTCGCCCCAGGATGAAGGCGATCGCGGCGTACCCGTCGAGCATGTCCGCGACGTACGGGTGGTCGGCGAGGCTGACGTGATCGAGACCGTCCCGGTCGGCCTGCTGCGCGAGCCGGACGATCCCGGCCGCCTCCCGCACCGCGTCCGGCGACCCGTAGCCGAATCGCACGTTCATATCGACTCCTCAGATAGTTCGTTGTCCTAACTAGTTGTAGCACGAAAAGTTAGAACTGCAAACTATTAGGCCAACGGACTATCATGGGGACATGGTGACGACGACGGCTGCCCGGGACACCGATCTCGCGAGCGCGCTGGTGCAGACGATGCACCGGCTGCAGGACCTGCACGCCGAGACCAGCCGCCCGCTCGGCCTGACCCCGCAGCAGGCGCATCTCCTGTGTGTGCTGCTCGCCGGCCCCCTCGGCATGACCGAACTCAGCCGCATCCTGAGCATCGAGCGCTCCAGCCTGACCAGCATGGTCGACCGCCTGGAACGCCGTACCTTGGTTGCCCGCACCCCCAATCCCACCGACCGCCGGGCCAGCCAGATCGAGCTGACCCCCGACGGCCTGGCCCTGGCTCACGAGGCCCACGACGCGGTGGTCGACCGCATCAACGCCATGACCGCCGACCTGCCCCGCGCCACTCGCGCGACCATCACCACGGCGCTGCAGGCGATCCTGGCCCGATGAGCTATCAGTACGTCGCTGTGGACGGCGCCCGCATCGCCTACCGGGCAAGCGGTTCCGGGCCGGCGCTCGTACTGATGAAGAACAACCGCCGCCCGTTGGACTACCCGGTTGCGGACCTGCTCTCCCAGCGATTCCGGGTCCTGCAGATCCATCCCGTCGGCTTCGGCGCCAGCGACCGGCCGGCGGAATACGATTTCGGCAGCATCGGCCGGCAGGTGCTCGCCGTACTCGATCACGAACGCATCGATCGGTTCGCCGTCTGGGGATTCTCACAGCCGGCTTGTATGTCGGCGATCGTTGCTCGGTCGACGGATCGGGCGGCTGCGCTGGTGATGGGCGGCGTAACGCCGATCGGGTTTCCGACCGACGGCACGATGCGGCGGATGGAGCGGGACCCGCGGATGCCCAAGGCTGCGTTGGAGTTCTGGCGGAGCTATCGCGCGTACGACTGGCACCACGAGCTCAGGTCCTATGCGGGGACCAAGGTGGCGTACATGGGTACCGCTGACCCGGCGATCCGCCGGCTCCGGAAACTCAAGCCGGTGCTGGAAGGAATCGGCTTCAGCTACTTGGAGTTCGACGGATTGAGCCATGCCGCGTGCGGGCTGGGCGACGAGTCGGCAGACGGTCGGCGCGTCGCTCAGACGGTGGTGGATCGGCTACTTGGTCGCGATACTCGCTAGCGCCTGCCGCCGAACTCCCACGGGTGTACTTCGGCGTTGTCGGCCTGGATGAGTTTTCCGGCGGCCTCTGGGTCTGGTGCTTCCAGCAAGGCGGCTCGTCCTACGTGACTGTCGTTGCTCAGGAGGTCGCCGTACATGATCAGGTGGTCCGAGGTGAGCGGGCGGGCGGCGTCCTTGGTGAGGACGAGGTAGCGGTTGTAGCCCTCGACGGCGGTCGCGAAGTCCCACATCGTGCGGCCCGGGTTGTGGTTGTGGAAACGCTGGATTTCGACGGTCTCGAAGGCGCCGGCGCGGTAGTACGGCTCGTCGTACGCGAACTCGCCGGCCGCAGCGTCGTCCGGTAGCTCGACGATGTGCAGGCTGCCCGTGGTTCGCTCGCCGTCGTCGGTCAGCGTCGGGCCGCGGGCGATCAGGCGGTCGGCGTACCCGTCCATGAACGTCCAGTGTTCCTCGTTCAGCGCGACCTTGATCTCGAACCCATCCGGCTTGTCACGCCCGAAAACGAAGTACTCCATGCTCCGACCCTACGGGCCGGAGCATGGAGTGCCGCGCGGGTCAGGCCGTGGCGGCCAGGTGAATGCGCAGGATCGTGTCGTAGTCGACGACCTCGACACCGGCCGCGGGCGTCACGGTTTCCTGGGAGGCGACGATCACCAGCTGCCGCAGATCGCTGACGTCGACGTCGTACTTCGACTTCACCTGGGAACGGTTCTCCGCGTTGGCGAGATACTCCGCGTACTGCGCGAGCTCGGTCGCGCTGTCCTGCACCGGCGTACGGAAACCGCGGCGGCGCTTCTTTCCGTTGACGGTGTCGACGACCGGGAGCTCGAGCCGGCCGACGACGTGGCTGCCGTCCGCGCGCTCGAGGATGAAGTCCGGGTGCAGGTCGCCGAGCGCCGGCTGCCGGACCAGCTTGGTCGCGTCGAACGCCGACAGCAGGATGCCCTCGTGCTTGTCCAGGAACTCGTCGACGGTCGAATCCTGCAGACCGTGCGCGAGGTAGGTGCTCTCGAACGCGTCCGCCTTCAGCACGGCCGGGTCGATCGGCAGGCTGACCGTGCCGATCGGGTCGATGTGCGGGCTGGCGTTGGAGTAGTTCCGCAGGAAATCGAGGTACTTGTCGGCAGGCTCGGAGCGGTGGATCGCCAGCGCGAAGAACACCCAGTGCGCGCGGAGCGAGTCGCCCGCGGTGTGCACGAGCAAGGCGCGGTCGAAGGTCGAGTAGTTGCCGGGCGCGAACCGCAGCAGCTCGTCCGCCGGCCCGACCACCTCGTTTCCGAGCATGTTCCCGGCGCTCGGAAAACGTGTTTCGAGCGCGCTCTTGCCGGCCTCGGTCGTGATGGTCGCGTCCTTGAACCAGTTCTGTCCCTTGAGGTTCGCAACCACGGTGCGGCCGTCGCCGAGCCCGAAGTACTCCTCGACGCTGCCGGCCTTCTGCCGCCGGACTTCGAGCGTCCGGTACTCACGGCTCAGCCCGACGAGCTCGAGGATGTTCCAGTCCGGCGTCTCGGTCAGCACCATCATCCGCGGGAACAGCATCGGCCCGGGCAGCTCGGTCCGGTGACTCACCGGCAGATGCCCGGCGGCCTCCTTGAGGTGCTCCCCCCAGAACTGGCTGTTCACCTTCACGAACTCGGTGGGTTTCATCGTTCTCCTCGCTCAGACACTCGGACTCAACCTTCAACTCCCGCCCAAGCAGACCCTATTCCCGGCCGCCTCGTTCCCCGCTATCTCAGGGCGATCAGGCTGTCTCGGCCGCTGACCAGGATCAGCTCGCCGGCAGCGACGACACCTGCTCGGCAGGTGACCTCCGGATCCATTGCGACGTACTCGACGGCCGCGCCCTCGACGACCTTCGCGATCCGGCAAGCGCTTTCGTTGCCCATCAGAAACACCCGGCCACCGGGTGTCACGGCGTGCCGGCTGCCCCACGGAATGCTCGCCTGAGCGGTCGAGACGACCTGACCGTTCGCCGCGTCCACGAAGCGCACGACGGTCTGGGTGGCGCGCTCGGCGGCGCCCGGGCAGCTGAGCAGTACGACGCGGTTGCCGGCCGCCTCCATCTGGGCCGGGCAGGTCCGGTCCTGCGCAATCTCGGAACGCCAGCGCACTTCCCCGGACCGCGGATCGACAGCGGTCAGCTGCCTCGAATGGTCGGCGCTGCTCTCGATGCCGACGACCAGGCCGCCGACCGTCGTCAGGTCGCTGAGCGAGCCGTCGCGCATCCAGCGTTTTCCGCCGTCCTTCAGGTTCAGGCCGACCAGTTGGTCGGGGAGGTTGCCACAGCTGTGCCCCAGGTTGACGACGACCATGTCGGCAGTGGCCTCGGCGCTGATGCTGGTGCAGCGGCCGGGTTCGTACGTCCAGCGGTTGGAGCCGTCCAGGTTCGTGCCGTACAGCTTGTCGGAACCTTTGCTGACCGACTTTCCGGTGATGAGCGGGTCGTTGTCGTCGATGTCGTAGTCGCGGGTGCGTTCGCGCCAGCCCGCCGTACGTTTTCCGGTGTCGGCGTCGAGGACGAGGTACCCGAAGTCGTCGTACCGGACGAGCAGTTTCTGGCCGCCGTCCAGGACGGACAGATTCGGCTTGTCGTTCGTGTTCGCGCGGAGGTAGCGCCAGCGGGACTTGCCGGTCGCGGGGTCGAGCATCTCGACCGTGCCGCGCCCGCGCGCGACCGCGATCCCGTGCGCGGTCGCGACGGTCTCACCGAAATCGAGCCGGCCGGTGTTGGTCCACATCCGGTCGCTGCCGTACACAACGGATGCCGCGTCGCGGTTCGCCGGAGGATGGTCGCCTTCGACGTGCTCGTTCGCGCTGAGCATGTAGGCGCGCTGGAGCGGGTCGATGACGTAGAGGATCACGAGGACCACTGCCACGACCGCGCCGAGGCCGGCGAGCATCTGGCCGCGATTGCTGGTGACGCCGGGCGCGAACCTGGTCGCGGCGAAGGCTGCCGCGCTGGCCAGGATCAGCAGGACGGACAGGATCACCAGAAGCGGAACACGTTGTCCGACCCCTGAGGCTCCGGTGGTCGGCGGGACGGTGAGCAGGACGATCACCAGGCAGACGAGCCCGATCGCGGCCGGCACGGCGGTGAGGATGCGGGCCTTGCGGTCGGCACGCCGTACCGCCCACCAGAGGCCGACGACCGATGCCGCCGCGAGCAGCGCCATGACGATCGCTTGCCACTTCGGATCGCTCTTGAACGCGGGGATGCGCCACGGCTGCCCGATCGCCGCGGCGCCCGCCACGAAGGCCAGGAACGCGGTCAGCACAGCGAGCACCGACAGCCCGGTCCGCTGCCAGCCACGCCATACGGGCGGAGTCAGCTGGTCCAGCAACTCCAGCTCGGCGGCGAGATTGGCCCGGGCTGCTTCGTCGTACCGCTCGTGCGCCAGCTGCGTCCGGTAGATCCGCTCGGACGCGAGCATGGCCTGGAGCTGCTCCCGCCGCGCCTTCGCGTCGAACCGAGTGTCGCGACGTACCTCGGACGCAAACGTCAACTGCTGAGAATCCGCGAGTACGGCGTCGACCGCATCAAGCAGCACGTCCGCGTTGGCACCATGCCCCTGGGCACGATCGCCGGTGAGCCGAACCAAGCGGGCAACCTCTGCGGTCCGCACCGCGGTCACGCCGTACGTCGGCAGCAGCTCCTCCGCCAACTGCGCCGACGTCTCCGCATCCTCCTGCGCCGTGTTCGCCTTGGCATGCTCCGCCCGATGGAACCAGGCCGCCAACCGCACCGCGACCGGATCCGTGCACAACTGCTCCAACGACTCCAGCGCAGTCAGCACATCGACCAGGTACCGATCCCGGTAGGCCACGCGCCCCTTCTCCGTGTACCGCCCCACCAACTCGTCCGCGAGCGCCCCCGCACCAGGGACCCCGTCATCCCACATGCCCCGTAATCCAGCCACCCGCCGATCCTGACAGACCCCCGGTTCGGCCGGTTGATCAGGTTAGGCTGCACTAACTTTCCTGAGGAGGGGTATGGCGGCGCGGTTCCTGCCCGGCTGGGTGATGGTGAGCGCCGAGTCCGGGCGCCTGCTGGAGAATCCGGACCAGCTGGCCGTCGATCTCGCCGACGTGCGGCACGACGGCAACGGGGTTTACACGATCACCACCGGTGCGGGCGAGACGATCCGGCTGATCAAGCGCGTCGGCCCGCTGCCTCCGGGTGTGCGGCTCGAGTACGGCGTCGACTTCGAGGACGACGTACCGACGGTTGCGCTCACGCTTTCCGAGCGGCTGGCCGTCGACGAGGTCGCGCCGGTGCTCGCCAGGGTCCTGGCCGAGTCGACGGCACCTGCGGGTGCGGGCGATCGGGTCTTCTCGCCGGCGAGCACGCCTGATGTGGATGCTGTGCAGCGGCCTGCGGACGCCGGTCTCCGCGCCGAACTGCGGCAGCGCGGTCGGCTGCTCGCCGGAAAACGCCACATTTCCGCTGTCCGGCAGCTTGCCCTCACGATGGGCGTCGCCGACGGACAGCCGAACGCCGCCCTGCTCCGGACCCTCCTCACCGAGGAGGAACGCACGATCCTCGACCGCGCCGCGGACCCGGCGGCACGTCCCTTGGAGGACCGTGTCGATCGGTCCGGGTACCTCGCGAAGGCGCTCGGCGGATCCGGAGTTTCCGCGGCCGTCATCGGTACGGCGGCGGCGGTGTTCACCGGCAACCCGCTCGTCGGGTTCGGCATCGCGGTGCCGACGATCGTCAACGCGGCCGTCGGTTCGTTCGCCGAGCGGCGCCTGGACGAGCAGAAGATGGCCGGGCGGAAACCGGCGTACACGGCTGAGCGGAAACAGCGCGAGTACGAGTTTCCGGGCCTGCGCTCGCTGCTCGACGGGGAGGAACCGGTCCGGCCGGAGGCGGTAAAGATGCCGCGGGCAACGGCTTGGCGCAACTACCTGCGCCGGTACGCGATGCCGACCCTGGCCACCGCCGCGGTCGCGGGCGTGCTGACGCCGTTCGGCGTACCGGCGCTGTCGACGGCCATGGTGATCGCGTCGTCGGCCCTCGCCAAGTCCCTCGCGGAACGCCTGGTCGACACCAAGAAACTCGATTTCCGGCTCCGCCGCATCGACGCCACCGAACGAATCCGCCTCGCCGACCCCACCCTGTACGTCAACCAACTGGTCGCCGAGTTCACCCACCTGCAGACCCGCCTCAACCGCATCCACACCCAAGATGGGACTACCGGTGAGGCCGCTGCGGACGTGCCCGGGTCCCCGCCGTACACCGTGGCGCTTGCTGCTCAGCTGATCGAGAACGTGTCGGGCAGCGCGCGCCGCGCCCTGCTCGGCGGAAAACGTACGACGAACACCGACCACCCGCAGTTGGAGGCACTGCTGAGCGCAGCCGGCCCCGGCCTGCTCGGTGCGGTGACGGGCGCGATGGGCGACAAGTACTTCCTGAACCGCGACGAACCCGCCCGAGACGCCTCCAAGCAGTGGTCCCGCAGCCACCAAGAAGCCACCCAAGCAGCAGAACTCGCCCACACCCTCGAACCGCAACTACGAGCCCTACGCCAACTCGTCGACCGCCTCGAAGAACAGACCGGCACGCCCAGCACCCAGCAGGCCCTGCCTACAGTCACCGCCCCACCAGAGGGCACTCGACCCTCGGCGCGAGCCCCATGGTCGGCGTACGCCGTCCAAGCCGCCGCCGGGTCCCTAGGCGGAGTAGCCGGCGCAGTAGGCCTCGACCTCCTCCTAGACCTCCCAGACCTCGCCGTAGTCCTGACCGCCGCCGGCGCAGCAGGCTCCATGACCGCAACCCCCGCCGCCCGCTACCTCTTCCGAAGCCGCGAACTAAAGCTCCACGAAGCCCTGGAAACCAACAAAGCAGTCCGAGCCGTCAACCAGTCCGACCTACTGGAACAACGCGCAATCACCCGCTACCTCGTCACCCAGCTAGCCCTACAAGCCGGGTCAATCGACTCCCCCGAACCCGAACAGACCGCCAGCTCCCCCACCGACCAAATCCGCACCGCCACCACCCAAGCAATACGCAGGCTCGCCGCAGAACCTCCCGGCAAGACCCTCCTCCCCGAACGCCTGATCGCCCTAGAACACCTAACCCAAACGGCCAACGCCCTAGACCACCACACCCACCACGGGACCCCCGCCTCCCAAGCCCACCTACAAACCCAACTAACCAAAGCCCTTGCCGAAACAAACCGCCTCTACCAAGAAGCCGGCATCCCCCTACCAGCCATAACCCCCGAACACGAGCTCACCAAACTACGAGGCCTGGTCGGCCCACCACCCGCCACCACCAACCGCCCAAACACCGCCCCGAGCCCGACCCGCCCAACCACCACCCCACACCGCCCCGGAAACACTCCCCGCACCAGGTAACCCAGGTGCTGGCAGTCAAGCAGCCGGGCCGATCCCTGTACCCGGTGCGTCCTGCGCCAGCTCGCTCGGCGTACGGCGCAACTCGACGCGCAACGCCCGTACCTCTTCGACGAGCGCGGAGACCTGCACTCGCAGATCCGCCTCCTCGCGTTCCTGCCGGGTGACATGCTCGACGAACCACGAAGCGAGCGCAGCAGTCACCACACCAAGCAGCGCGATCCCGCCGAGCATCAGCCCAACACCAGCAACTCGGCCCGCGCCAGTAACCGGATACCGATCGCCGTACCCGACCGTGGTGATGGTCGTCACCGCCCACCACACGGCGTCGCCGAAGGTCTTGATGCTCGCCGACGGCTCGGAACGCTCTGCGTCCAGCACCGCAACCGCCGCAGTGAACCCCAAGATGCCGACCCCACCAACCACATAAACCATCGCGCGCCCACGCAAAGAGGTCGCCGCCCGCCGATTCAGCCGGCCCAACGCAGTCACAACCCGTAGCGCCCGCAACGGCCGAAGCAGCGGCAACGCCAGCACCACCAGATCAACCACATGCTCCCGAAGAAACCGCACCCGCTGCCGAGCAAGCCCCAACCGAAGAAGAAAGTCCCCCGCAAACGCCACCCAGATCACAACCGTCGCGACCGAACACACCCGCCGCAGCGACCCAGCCATCCCAGGCTCAAGAACCGGCCAAGAGTAGGCCCCCAAGAACAACACAGCCGCCCCCGTCAACGGCCACTCAACAACCCTCTGATACCCCTCCGCGAACGTGTCCCTCCCCATAATTCCCCCTCAAGACACACATCGCTCCCCAACCACAGCGCGTTACGAGCCCTCCACCGCACCACACACCGGACCCACCCAAACCCAACCTCCGCACCCGAGCTGCCCGCCAGACCCAGCCACCGGAGCCGAGCGAAGCGAAGGCGCAAGGGGGTGCGGGTGGCGGAGCCCCCGCTAGCGGCGAGCGGAGCGAAGCCGCACAAATGACGAAGGCGACCCGGTCCGCGCTTTCCGCGGACACAGGTCGCCTGTCGCACTCGTGGCGGGTGCAGGGTTCGAACCTGCGTAGGCATAAGCCGACAGATTTACAGTCTGCTCCCTTTGGCCGCTCGGGCAACCCGCCAGGGTGCTGCCGGTTCGTGAACCGGCGTGGGAGACGATACAACAGGTAGTGGCCCTGACAGCAAATCGGAAAGGATGTGCCCATGGCTTCGGAGTCCTCCTTCGACATCGTGAACAAGGTGGACCATCAGGAGGTGGACAACGCCGTGAACCAGGCGGCGAAGGAGATCAGCCAGCGGTTCGACTTCAAGAACGTGGATGCCGGGATCAAGTGGTCCGGTGAGGCGATCGACCTGCAGGCGAGCACCGAGGAGCGGGTGAACGCCGTACTCGACGTGTTCAAGGACAAGCTGGTCAAGCGGCAGATCTCGCTCAAGGGTCTGCAGGCGGACGACCCGAAGCTGTCCGGGAAGATCTACAAGATCAACGCCACGATCGACGCCGGCATCACCCAGGAGAACGCGAAGAAGCTGTCGAAGCTGATCCGCGACGAGGGCCCGAAGGGCGTGAAGGCCCAGATCCAGGGTGAGGAGCTGCGTGTCTCCAGCAAGAGCCGCGACGACCTGCAGTCGGTTCAGGCGCTGATCAAGGGCCAGGACCTCGACTTCGCCGTGCAGTTCGTCAACTACCGCTGAGGTCGTGGAGCAGGAAGTGCAGCTGTACGTCGCCGGCCTGGTCGGTCCACAGGCCGGCGGCGTCCAGTACGGCGGCTGACACCACCCTGGCCTCCTGCACCAGCGCCGGATGATGGTCGAACGACTCCCGCGGCAAGACCGGGAACCGGTTGAGTTCGCCGTACTCGCGCACCTTGCCCATGTCGCCGACCGCGCTGCGCGGTAGCGAGTCATTGGCCCAGGACCAGAGCCAGCTCGACTCGGCCAGGCTTACCGTGCCGATCAGGGTGAGCCGCGCAGTACAGAACTCGGCGCCCGCCCGCGTCCAGGTGATGGCGGCCTGGTCGAGGTCCCAGAAGTACTGCGCGTCCTGGCCGAGCCGCTTGATCAGGCGCTCCTGACGCTCGGCGGCACGGTGATGGGCCGCTTGTACAACGGCCTCCCAGTCGGAGTGAGCGTGTTCCATCCGAGCGATCGTTCCAGCTCGCGAGGGCACCGGCCGTATTCGGTTCGCTGGTCGGCTGGTTGCCGGGCATGCTGGCGGGTGTGGGTGAGACGTTGATGCGGAAGTGGTTGCTGGCGGACTTCGGGCTTGAGGTGGTGGAGCTCACACCGGTCGTGCATGGGGCGGACGTCGCGGCGCAGGTGTGGCGGGTGACTACGGCGACCAACACGTACGCCGTGAAGTGGAGCGGCGCGGGTACGAACACGGGGCATCAGGTCGCGGCGTACCTGGCCGACAGCGGGCTGCCCGGCGTACCGGAGTTGATTCGGACGTCCGAGGGCGGTCTGTGGAGTGTGCACGCGAAGAAGCGGCTGACGATCACGCCGTGGATCGACGGTCTCCGGGCGGCTGAGTCCGGGCTGACGGACGAGCAGTGGTCGGAGTACGGCGTACTGCTGCGTCGTGTGCACGATGCAGAGCTGCCGCCTCGGCTGCGGGACGCGTTGCCGAAGCACAGTCACATCGATGCGCGTACGCCGGCGCTCGCGGAGGAGGTTCGTACGCGGCTCGAGACCCCCGAGGGCGAGGTCCAGGAGGAGCTGGCGGTGGTGTGGAAGCGGTACGAGTACGTGATCGAGGACCTGCTCACCAATCGACCGCCCGCGCCGGAGGGCCCGCGGGTCGTGTGCCACGGCGACCCACATCTCGGCAACGTCCTGGTCAACGACGGGCTGCACCTGATCGACTGGGACGACGTCATCTCCGCGCCCCGTGAGCAGGATCTGATGTTCATGCTCGGTGGCATGGGCGAGGTCGGCCCCACGAACCCTGCGCAGCAGGACGCCTTCCTGACCGGCTACGGACCGCACACGCTCGATCAGGACGCTGTCCACTACTACCGCCACGTCCGGGCGTACGAGGACGTGGTCGGCTGGTCCCACCAGGCGATCACCGGCCCTGACGAGGCCGACGCCCTCAAGGTGACCAAGGGCATCCTCGCCGAAGGGCCTAGCAGCGCTAGCGGTTTCTCGAGAGACGCGGTGACAACGCTCCGGCCCGACGAGTGGCAGGCCCGCCGGTGAGGGGTCAGGCGTGGCGGAGCCAGATGTTGGGTTCGATGTAGAGGCCGGTGTCGGACTCGCGGTCGATGGCGAGGGTGGTCAGGCCGTCCGGGATTGTGTAGGTGCCGGTGGATGGGAAGGGCATCTTGGTCCAGTTCTCCCAGTCCTCGACGGTGCCGGTCATGGTTTGGGAGGCGGGGGCGGGCGCGAGGAGGGTGGCGCCTAGGCGGACGTGGGTGCGAAGCCACGGGTCGAGCGGCAAGCCATCGGAGCGCGTCCAGGTCATGAACGTCTCGATGGGCGTCAACGGGTAGCTCGACTTCAGGGTCGGGCGCACGGGGGCGATCACCTGGCCCAGGCCTTTGTCGACGGCGCGGTCGCGGACCGCCGTGATCACCCGGCCCGCATGCCCGCGGCCCTGTTGGTCGGACCGTACGGCGGCCGCCATCAGCACGAACGTGTTCGGTACGACGTTTTCCTCGTACGACGTCACCGCGCGCCCGAGCGAATCGGTGAACCCACCGGGAAGATCCGCCACGGTGCCGTCCCAGGCGATCGGCACGCCCCAGCACCCGGCGATCAGCCGGTCCTCGGCGACCAGGTAGAACTCCCAGTCGGGGAAGTACTCCACCCGCCGCTCCCGGTACGGCGTCACACCCTCGTCGTGGAAGATGAACTCCGGCCAGTCCTCGGCGAACCGCTGCTCGGCCTCGGCGTCGTACTGCGGGCCCTCGGCGGCCGGAATCAACTCGTACATGTGCCGAAACCTAGTCGCCGTGCAACGTTTTCCGCAGCTGCATTTTCCGTGTTCCGGAAACAGTTTCCTCCGCGGCCTGCCGCACTGATCGGGGTGACGCGCCCAGCTCCCGGCGGCAGGTCTTGTTGAACGCCTGCAGGTCGGAAATCCCGACGGACGCGGCGATCGCCGGAATCGACAGCGTCGACGAGATCAGCAGGTGCCGGGCCCGCGCCATCCGGCGTTGGCGGAGGTACGCGATGACGGTGGACCCGGTCTCCTCCTGGAACAGGCGGGTCAGGTGGTTGTGGGAGACGCCTGCGATGCGCGCCAGCTCGGGTACGACGAGCGGCTGGGCGAGGTTGGCCTCGATGTACGAGATCGCGGCGGCAACCGCTGGATGGCCGGCCTCGGTGGTGGCCGGTGCGAGCTCGACGATCCGCCACAGTGCCGTCCACACCTCCGCGGTGGTGCGGGCCGAACCGGACGGAGACGACTCGATCGCGGACCGCAGCAGAGCGGACAGCAACGGTGCGGCGGCACCCGCATCCTGGACGACCGGAACGTACGACGGATCGCCCGCGACGACCGGCCGGAAATGCGCGTAAAGGTGCTCGGAACGCCCGCGGTAGTCGAACTGCACCTGGGTCCCCGCCGGCGTCAGCGAGACGTAGCCGGGCGCCACGGAATACGTCGTACCGAGCAGTGTCAGCTCGGCCGAGTAGTTGAAGAGGTGCAGCTGCCAGAGGTCCGGCAGCCGGAACCTGTCCCGTAGTCCGCGGACGCCGTGGATGCCCGCGCCGGCGTTCACGACCTCCGGCGGTTGCGCGAGGTGCAACTCGATCATGGTGAGAAATTACCAGTAGTGGTGAACACAACCAACGCGAGGAAGCGCCATCTCTACCTAGCCTGGTGGAGTAGCAACCACTACCCACCATGGGAGTCTCCATGCCCCATCCGCATCGCAAGCACCTGCTCACCTCGGTACAGGTGGCACATTTCGTGGCCACCGGCGCGCTCCGGATGGACGCCGTCGTACCGGACGACATGAACCAGCAGGCGATCGAGGTCCTGAAAGCCGGCATTCCGGGCGTTCCGTACGGCACCCCGCTGTCGGAGGCGTTCGTGGACAGCGAGTTCGTCGAGCGGCTGGTGCAGCTGCCCGAGGTGGCCGGCGCGATCCACAGCCTGGTCGGCCCGGAGCCGACCGTCGACCACCACGCGGTCCACATCCGCAAGGCCCACGAGGGCGAGGCGCAGAACCTGCACGGTGACGCGATCATCGACGTCCGCACGGACGCCTTCGACGTACAGCTCATGTACTACCCGCAGGACGTGACGCTCGAGATGGGCGGCACGCTCAGCGTTCCCGGCAGCCACCTGCGCCGGACCAACGAGTCCGACACCGGCCGCTACCAGAACCTGCGCGGTCAGACCCGCCTGGTCTGCCCGGCCGGCACCGTCCAGTTCCTGCACCACGGCATCTGGCACGGCGGCCGCAAGAACGACAGCGACCTCGACCGCTACATGTTCAAGATCCGGTTCAACCCGACCGTCCGCCAGGTGCGGCTCTGGAACACCGACGACCTGTACGACGAGCAGGTCGCGGCCGAGCTGGAGCAGAACTTCCCCTGGTACGAGAACGCCACCGGCCGGTTGGAGAAGTACAACCGGATCAAGCTGTGGCAGGCGATCACCGGTGACGACACCTACGACCCGAACTACTGGGTCACTCGCGTCTCGAACCGCCCGCAGCGCGTCGTGGCCGACCGCTCCAACAACCCGCACGCCAAGCAGAAGAGGGAGATGGTATGACCGCCACCGCAGAGACTCCGCAGCAGACGGGCCTGCGTCAGCAGGTGCTGGTCCTTTACCTGGCCTCCTCCGCGCTGGACGCACGCGTGGTCGGCTGGTCGACGTACGACGGCACGGGCGAGACGCACCCCACGACGGGTGACAGCGACGTACCGCCGTACGACACCGGGCTGGACGCGCTCAAGGACGGGTGGCGCCTCTTCCAGGCGTCCCAGCTGAACCCGCCGTACCCGGGTCACGAGTACGACGTGTCCTTCCTCAAGCACGAGTTCTTCTTCGAGAAGCTCGTCTAGGTCCTACACCGGCAGGATGCACACCGGCTTCGGCCAGACGGCCGGCTCGCCCACCTGGGTGAGCCGGCCGTCGTCGATGCTGAACGTCGCGATCTGGTCGGAGCGCTCGTTCGCGGCGTACAGCGTTTTCCCGTCGTTGCCGAAGGCAAGGTGCCGCGGCCAGTCCCCGCCCGACGAGATGGTCTGCACCAGTTCGACCGACTGCCCGTCGGCGGCGGTCTCGAACACCGCGATGGTGTTGTCTCCACGGTTCGACCCGTACAGGAACCGGCCGTCGGCGGAGATCAGCAGCTCGGCCGGGAAGTTCTCGCCGGGCGAGTCGGCCGGCCGGGTCGACGCGGTCTGCACGGCCTGCAGCTTCCCGTCGGAGTAGTTGCAGACGGTCAGCGTCGAGTCGAGCTCGTTGATCACGTACGCCGCGTCCGCCGTCGGATGGAACACCATGTGCCGCGGACCGGCGCCGGGGTGGATGCGCAGCTGGTCGACCTCGTGCAGTACGCCGTCCTCGTCCAGCGTCGACGAGTAGACCGTGTCGGAGCCGAGGTCGATGTCGAACACGTACGCACCGGCCGCGTCGAACGCGATCTGGTGCGCGTGCGGTCCTTCCTGGCGCTCCGCGTTCGGTCCGGTCCCGGAGCGCTGCACGAAGTACGCGCGCTCGCCCAGCGAACCGTCCTCGTTCCGAGGGTGGACGGCAACGGACCCCGACGTGTAGTTCGCCGACAGCACGAACCGGCCGGACGGGTCGATGTCCACGTGGCACGGATGCACGCCGCCGGTCGGCTGCTGGTTGAGCAGCTCGAGCCCGCCGTCCGGCTGGATCGCGAACGCCGCGATCCGGCCGTTGTCCTCCTCGTCGGTGGAGTAGAGGAACCGTCCGTCCGCGGAAATGACCAGGAACGACGGGTCGGCGATCGTCGCCACCGTAACGATCCCGTCCAGCGGACCGAACGCGATCCCGTCCCCGCCGCCGGCCTGACTGGTATAGCTCCCGACATAGATCCGCTCAGAAGTCATGCCCATACCCTGCCAGGTCGTGGGGCCTCCCGTCCTGGACTGAGGAGCGGAGGGAGCGAAGCGACCGGAGCGACGAGGGAAGGACGGGAGTCACAGCCCCACGACCCGCCGCGCCGGAGGCGTGGCATTCAATACAGTCAGGAGCCGACGGGCACAGCCCTGTCCAGCCCGTAGAGCGCCGAGCCCCAGCCGAGGTCCGGGACCAGGAGCTGCCATCCCAACCGTCGGTACAGGCGCGGTGCCGGACGGTCGTCGGCGTACGTCGTGAGCAACGCCCGCGGGTTCGGCAGGTCGCGCATCAGCTCCTGCATCAGCGCGGTCGCGATGCCCTGCCGCCGAGCGTCCGGCAGTACGGCGAGCTCGACGACCTCGAAGTGCCCGCCGATCCATTCCGCCGTGAGCTGCGGGCCGATCGCGGTGGCGATCCGGTCGGACCACCACTGTCCACGTTGTCCGGTGAATCCGTACGCGAACCCGACAACGTTTTCGTCGCGCGCAGCGACCAGTTTGAAGTCGTCGCGGTCCGCGTGGGTGGGGAGCTGGTCGGTGGCGAAGTGCTCGGCATTCGCATCATCGAACGAGGCGGCGAACACGTGGCCGAGTTCGTCGGCGATGGCGAGAGCGGCAACTCGGTCGAGGACGCTGATCACCTCGCCTAGCCTAAAGCGCATGGACACCACGGCGCTGCTGCAGCGGATCGGAATCGACGGGTACGACGGTCCTCCGCGGCTGGAGGCGTTGACGCAGTTGCACGCCGCGTACGTGGACCAGGTGCCGTACGAGACCGTGCAGTACCAGCTCACGCCGGGTGGTCCGTTGGAGCCGGAGGATGTGGCGAAGCGGATCGTCGCGCGGGAGACCGGCGGGTACTGCTTCCAGCTGAACGGGACGCTCGCGCTGCTGCTGACCGAGCTCGGGTACCGCGTCCAGATGCACCGCGGCGGCGTACAGACCGTCAACCGCCCCGGCGACATCGACGGCAGCCACCTGGTGCTGACTGTCAGCGGGCTGGTCGAGGACCCCGACCGCCAGTGGCTCGTCGACGCCGGCCTCGGCGACGGGCTGCGCTACCCGATGCCGCTGGAGACCGGCGAGATGGAGCAGTACCCGTTCACCTTGCGGCTCCGCCCGTCCGAGAAGACCGACGGCTGGCGGCTCGACCACGATCCGCGCGCGAGCCTGATCGGCATGGACTTCGAGTCGGCCCCGGTCACCCTCGACGCGTTCGCAGCCCAGCATGCAGCGCTTTCCGCCGACCCCGCGTCCCCGTTCGTACGGTTGGCGTCCGCGTTCCGCCGTACGCCGGAAAGCGTTGTCGTACTGCGTTCCGTCGGCCTGAGCGAAACGTTTTCCGACCACGTCGACAGCACGCTGCTCGAGAACCCCACGGACTACTTCACGGCACTCGCGGACATTTTCCGTCTGCCACTGCCCCACTACTCCGCCGCCGACCGCGACACCCTGTGGCGCCGCGTCTGGTCCCAGTACGAGGAGTTCCTGACGCGGGCTACTTCGTAGCGAAGGTCACGATGACGGTGTCGCCTTCGGCGTACGTCAGGGTGGCGATGTGGAGTGGGCCGCCCTGCTCGCTCCAGCTGACCGCGGCGAGGCCGCCGGACGCGCCTCCGGCACTGCCACCGCCGCTGCGGCTGACGTCGCTACCGCTCTTGCTCAAGGAGATGTACCCCTTGGAGTCGGTGAGCTTGAGCGCGCCGTCCAGGACCGTCGCCGTGAACTTGTCACCGCTGAGGTTGAGGGCGGCCTTCTGACGGATCAGCACCTCACAGGCGCCGTCGGTACAAGCCGTGTAGTTCTGGCCGTCCTTGGCGACCGGAACCGTCGGGCTCGCCGAGGTCGCAGGGCTGGTCGGTGTCTCAGAGCTACAACCGGCCGCCGCCGTCAGCAAGGTCAGCAAGGTCAGCACGATGATGCCGCGCGTGATCATCCGTCGAAGGTAGACCGCCGGCGCCCCGCGGCTCCGCATCTGGCCGGAACCTGTCAGGTCGCGAGCGCGAACATGATGCTCGGGAGGATCGACAGTACGGCGGCTACCGCGGTGCAGAGGGAGATCATGGTGACGGCCGGGGTCTCGATGTCCACCGAGAACGGGTCGTCCGCGGGGAGGCGGAAGAGTTCCGCGATCCAGCGGAGGTAGACGGCGAGGCCGATCATGACGTTGAGGGCCATGACGATCGCCAGCCAGCCGAGGTGGCCGTCGATGACGGCCTGGAACGCGGCGAACTTGGTGAACAGGCCCGCGAGGCCCGGCGGGAGGCCGGCCAGCACGACGAGGAAGAAGATGAGCGACGCGGCCAGACCGGGTTCGGAACGGACCATGCCGCGGTAGTCGGTCAGCAGACCGCCAGGGCGGTGACGCTGGACGACGGCGACCGCCCCGAAGGCGCCGAGCGTGACCACGACGTACGCCGCCAGGTACCCGACGACGGCCTGCGCATCATCCGACAGCCAACGGCGCCAGCAGGAAGCCGACTTGGCCGATCGACGACCAGGCCAGCAGCCGGACCGCCTCGACCTGACGCAGCGCGGCCAGGTTGCCGACCGTCATCGTGACCGCTGCCAGGATCGCGATCACCGTCCGCAGTTGCGAGCCGTCCGGCGCGATCCCGGACGTCACCAGCACGAGCAACCCGGCGACACCGGCGGACTTCGACACCACCGCGAGGAACGTGGTCACCTCGACCGGCGCGCCGACGTACGTGTCCGGCAACCAGCCGTGGAACGGCACCGCCGCGATCTTGAACGCGAAGCCGACGATCACGAACAGTCCGGCCGCGAACGCCACCCGCGAAAGGTCCGGATCCAGCCCGGTCAACCGATTCGCGATCGTGGACAGGTACAGCGAACCGGTCACGCCGTACAGGTAGGAAACCCCGAACAGCATCACGGCCGTCGACAGCACCGACACCAGGAACGCCTTCATCGCGCCCTCGGACCCACGCCGGTCCCGCCGCAGCGCGACCATCGCGAAGCTCGGCAGCGACACCACCTCGAGCGCGATCACCAGCGTCGCCAGATCCCGCGCACCCGCCAGCACCGTCGCACCGGTCAGGGCGCTCAGCAGCAGGAAGTGGTACTCCCCGATCGGCACGTCCGCGGCCAGCAGGCGGTACGCCGACAGTCCGACGACGCCGAGCCCGCCGACCAGCAGCACCGCCCACAACCCGGCCGTCAACGGTTCGAAGACCAGGCTGCACTGCGCCGGCCCCTCGACCGCGGACCGGCAGAACGCGGGCTTGAAGTCGTCCCGCTGCGCCCACACGAACACGAGCCCGAACAGGATCACCACGCTGGTCAGCAACGTGACCACGGTGTGCCGGAGCTCGGCCGAGGCACTCTTCCAGAAGCCGTCGATCAGCAGTACGGCGACCGCGCCGATCGCCAGCACCAGCGGTACGGCGATTGCTTGCCAGTCGATCCACGTCAGCGTCACAGGGCACCCCACTGCTGCAGGAGGAGGCCGGGCCAGACGCCGAGCAGGACGGTCAAGGTGATCAGCGGGGCCCAGGTGATCAGCTCGATGCGGCTGAGGTCGACCGCGAACGCGGCCGGTGGGTTCTCGGCCGGATCACCCTGGCACAGGTTGCGGACCAGCCGCAGGAAATACGCGGCAGTGAGCACCGTTCCGAGGCCGGCGATCACCATGAACACCAGGAACGTTGTCCGCGGCAACCATGGCGCCGGGTGGTACGCGCCGAGCAGGACCAGCATCTCGCCCCAGAACCCCGCCAGCCCCGGCAACCCGAGCGACGCGAGACAGGCGAACGTCAGCAGCGCGGCGATCCGCGGCAACCGTGCGTACAGCGCCCGCCCGATCGTCCGCAGGTCGCTGGTGTCGTGGCGGTCCTTGATCGCACCGGCCAGGAAGAACAGCAGCCCGGTGATCAGCCCGTGCGCGATGTTCGCGAACAGCGCGCCGCGCAGACCGGCCGGCGACAGCGTCGAGATCCCGAGCCCGACGAACCCCATGTGCCCGACGCTCGAGTACGCGATCAGCCGCTTCACGTCGGTCTGCGCCAGGCAGGCCAGCGAGCCCGCGACGATCGCCACCGTCGAGAACGCCCCGAGGTACGGCGCGATCGTCGCCGTCGCGTCCGGCAGCACCGGCACCAGGATCCGGATCATGCCGTACGTCCCCAGCTTCAGCAGTACGCCGGCCAGCAGCACCGAGCCCACCGTCGGCGCCTTCGCATGGGCGTCCGGCAACCAGATGTGCAGCGGCCAGAGCGGCACCTTCACCGCCAGCCCGACCGCGATCAGCAGCGCCGCGACCAACGGGATCCCGTGCCCGCCGCGCACCGGCGAACTGGTCAGCTCGACGATGTCGAGCGTCCCCGACACCCGCTGCACCAGCAGGAAACCGAGCAGCATCAGCGCGGAACCGAACACGGTCATCAGTACGAAAGTGTTCGCGGCGCGTTTCCGTCCGGCCGGGTCGTGGTGGTCGCCCCAGATGTCGATGACCAGCCACATCGGGATCAGCACGATCTCGAAGCAGATGAAGAACAGCACCAGGTCCAGCGCGGAAAACGTTCCGATCACGCCCGCCTCGATGACCAGCAGCAGCGCGATCAGGGAACGGGTCCGGCCGATCCTCGGCGTGATCTTCAGCGAGTACAGGCAGCACAGGAACGTCAGCAGCGCGGTGAGCACGATCAGCGGCACCGAGATCGAGTCGACCCCGAGATGGAACCGGACCCCGAGCAACGGGATCCACGCGACGTCGATCTCGGTCGCCGGGAGGTCCTGCGGCCCGTACGCGAACCAGCCGCCGTTCTGCGGCCAGAGCAGCACCGACCCGACCAGCACGAGCCCGGAAATCACCGATCCGTACGCCGCCGCGAGACGGTCCCCGATCACCGCCGGGACCGACCACAACGCGCCTGCGGCCAAGAGCGGCAGGACGAGGATCGCCAGCAGGACAGCGTTCACGAGCTGATCACCCCCGCCAGCACGGCCAGCGCGACCACGCCGATGACGGCCGCGGTGAGATAGGTCTGCACGTTCCCGGTCTGCAGCCTCCGAAGCCCTTGCGACGCCAGCGTCCCCGTCCGGCCGACCGCGCGGACGTAAGCTCCGACAACATCGCGGTCCCCCGCCACGGTCAGCTTCGCCAGCCACCGCACGGGTACGACGACCAGACCGTGGTACGCCGGGTCAACGCCGAACTCACGCTCCAGCAGAAGCGGCCGCGGATCCGCCCCACGCCGCCACAGCGAGTACGCCGGGAGCCCACCGAGGAGCACGAGCGCGGTCGAGATCAGCCCGATCACCCAGTTGAGATGCACGCCGTCGGCGTACCCGAGCGCGATCGCGGCGACCGCGAGAAGAACGAGCGGCGCGAGCATCACCCAGGGCGCGTCGCGGAGCTTGGAGCTGTCGGGCTCGTCGAGATCGGCCGCCGCGTCGCCGTCCTCGAACGCACCGATGCCGCCGGCGAGCGCCGGCGTACGGAAGAAGGTCCACAGCCACAACCGGACGCAGTAGAACGCGGTCAGCGCCGCCGTGAGACAGACCGAGAGCAGCACCACCCAGCCGACGGCCGAGCCGTCGTGCGCCTTCTCCCAGGCGGCTTCGATCACCGTGTCCTTGGAGAAGAAGCCGGCGAACCCGGGTACGCCGGCGAGCGCCGCGAGCCCGACCGTCATGGTCAGGAACGTGACCTGCAGCGTTTTCCGCAACTTTCCGCGGCGCGTGTACCGACGCAGGACGACGAGGGCCGCGCTGCCGACCTGGTGCAGGAGCACGCCGGCGCAGAGGAACAGCAGGCCCTTGAACGCGGCGTGCGTGACGAGGTGGAAGAGCGCCGCGTGCCGGCCGTCCGCCGTACCGAGCGACAACGCGGAGAACATGATCGCGAGCTGGCTCACCGTCGACCAGGCGAGGACCCGCTTCACCTCGACCGCCGCGGACGCGCAGAGAGCGGCGAACAGCATCGTCACGCAGGCGACGATCGCCAGCACCGTCAGCGTCGTCGTCGAGGCCGAGAAAACGTTGTACATACGGGCGATCAGGAAGACGCCGGCGGCAACCATCGTGGCCGCGTGGATCAGGGCGCTGACCGGGCTCGGGCCCGGCATCGCGTCGGGGAGCCAGGTCTGCAACGGGACCTGCGCCGACTTCCCGACGACCCCGACCAGGAGCAGCAGCGTCCCGGTCGTGAGCACCCCGGGGGAAATCCGAGCCGGATCGATTTCGGAAATCCGGAAAGTATGCGCCCCCAGACCGAGCACGAAGATTCCGAACAGGAATCCGACGTCGGCGAACCGCGTCATCAGGAACGCCTTCACCGCGCCGGAGCGGGCGTCGCGGCGTTCCCAGTAGTGGCCGATCAGCAGGTACGAGCAGGCGCCCATCACTTCCCAGCCGATCAGCAGGAAGAACAGGCTGTCCGAGATCACCACGGTCACCATCGCCGCGGTGAACAAGGTGACGAGAGCGTGGTACGACGCGGCGCGCTGGTGCAGGTACCCGAGTGAGTAGACCTGGACGCACGTCGCGATCACTCCGACGACCGCGAGCAGCAGGACGGTCAGGTCGTCGGTGCGGACCGCGAAGCCGATGGTGAGGTCGCCGACCTGGGAGTTCAGGAACGCGTACTGGTCCGGGGTGGCGCCGGCCAGGAGCGCGGCGAACAGGAGGATCAGCAGCGAGAAGCCGACGCCGGCCACCCGCCAGACGGTGGCGATCACGACGCCTCCTCGCGCTCGAGAAGGTCGCGGGCCGCATCGGCGTCGACGTGGCCGTGACCGCGGAACAGCAGCAGAACGATCGCCAGACCGAGTCCGATCTCCGCCGCGGCCAGCGTGATCACGAAGATCGCGAGCGTCTGCCCGGTGGCTTCGTCCACCCGCCACGCGTCGAACGCGACCAGGTTCAGGTTCACGGCGTTCAGCATCAGCTCGAACGACATCAGCATCGTGATCACGTTCCGGCGCGCGAGGACGCCGTACACGCCGATGCAGAACAGGACCACGGCCAGCAGCAGCGGGAGGACCAACGGCATCGTCAGTCCTCCTTCTTGCGCTGGGCCGAGTCGCTGCGTTGGGACAGGGCGATCGCGCCGATCAGCGCGGCCAGCAGCAGGACCGAGAGGACCTCGAACGGAAGCACCCAGTTCTTGAAGATCTGCGTACCGACCGTCGTGGCGGATCCGTCGGTCACCGGCTTGATCTTCTCGTTGCCGAAGGCAAGCACCACGCCGCTGCCGAGGACCAGCGCGAGCACCGCGGCGACGACGGCCGCGAACGGGCTGCGGCCGGTGGTGAGCTCGGGCAGCGGGTTCGTCGGCGCCTTGGTGAGCATCAGCGCGAACAGTACGAGAACGACGATCGCGCCGACGTACACCAGGATCTGGACCAGCGCGACGAACTCGGCGTGCAGCGCACCGAAGCAGCCGGCGACCGCGCCGAGCGCGAGCACCAGCCAGAGCGCGGCGTGCACGATCCGGCGGGACACCACCACGACAACGGCGGCCACCACCGCCAGCACGCCTGCGACGGAGAACAGAGCAGTGGTCACGCTTCGTCCTCGGAGGCCTCGGGGACTTCGGAGGTTTCGGAGGTTGCGGAGGTTTCGGACGCCGCCGGGCCAGGGTCGATCGGCTGCGGCGCCGGGACCGTCCACATCCAGTCGCGGAGCCGGTCCTTCTCGTGGGTCAGGTTCCGGAGGTCGGTCTCGGCGTACTCGAACTCGGGCGACCAGAACAACGCGTCGAACGGGCAGGCCTCGATGCAGATCCCGCAGTACATGCAGAGGCTGAAGTCGATCGCGAACCGGTCCAGCACGTTCCGGCTGCGCTCCCGGGCCTGCTCACCGACCGACGGCGCGGTCTCGGTGTGCGAGTCGATGTAGATGCACCAGCTCGGGCACTCGCGGGCGCACAGCATGCAGGAGGTGCAGTTCTCCTCCATCAGCGCGATCACGCCACGGCTGCGCGGCGGCAACTCCGGCTGGACGTCCGGGTACTGCTCGGTGACGGAACGACGGGCCAGGGTCCTCGCGGTGACCTTCAACCCCTCGACCAGGCCCTTGCCAGGCACTCCCACGCTCCACCTCCCGTCTCTTAGCAGGACATTAGCCGATCTGCCGCGTCACAAGTCGCGTTCCAGCAGGTCGTGTTCCAGGCGGGCCGCGACCTGGCGGTACCGGCTGACCGGTATCAGGTGAACGCCCTCGAAGGCTCCGGAGTCACGGATCTTCAGGATCTGCTCGCAGGCGTGGTCGACGCCGGCGTCCCGGTCCCGCTCGACCGCCTCGATCAGCTCGGCCGGGATCGTGAGCTGGGGCAGCTTGGCGAGGTTGTGGGCCATCTGCGCGGACGCGAGCACCATCACCCCGGCGTACACCGGGATGTCGAGCTCGACCGACTCGCGCCAGCGGAGCAGTTCGTCGAGGTCGTAGCTGACCTGGACGTACAGGAAGTCGGCCTCGGCCTTCCATTTCGGCACCGGCCGGAGCCGGGTGGCGGCCCCGACCTTGAACGGCTCACAACCCGGGTACGTCGTCTCGCGGGTCTGCTCGATCATCCGCCGTACCGTCAACTGACTCGTGCGGGCGCCCTCCGCCGGGTCGTCCCCGTGCACGAACAGAAAACGTTCTACTCCGTACGCCGCCGCGGTCAGCAGGTCCCGCCGGAAACCGAGCAGATTCCGGTCCCGCGAGTTGAGGCACGCGATTCCGCGCGCACCCATCAGCTGCACTTCGTTGGCCACCGCAACACTCGAAACGGTCGCCCGCCCGATGTGGTTGTCCGGGATCAGGAACGCGTCGGCGATCGGACTCATCACCCCGATCTGATGCCGCACCTTCTTCAGATCCGGCCGCGTCGGCGGCTCCACCTCACAGATCAGCTCGAACACCCTCCGGACCCTACAGAAGGTCGGCAGTCCGGGCCGGGCTATCTCATCCGCGTCCGGAGGAAGTCCTGCTCGGCCTGGTTCGGGGTTCGGTCCAGGGCGGACTGGTAGGCGGCTTGGGCCTCGGACGTGCGGTTCAGGCGGGTCAGCAGGTCGGCGCGGATGGCGTGGAAGAGGTAGTAGGCGTCGAGCGGCAGGGCGTCGACGAGGGCGAGAGCGGCGGCGGGGCCTTCGACCTCGGCGACGGCGACGGCCCGGTTGAGGGCAACGACCGGCGTGGGATCCAGCGTGAGGAGGTGGTCGTAGAGCTGGAGGATCTGGCGCCAGTCGGTGGCGTCGGGGGTTGCGGCGTCGGCGTGGACGGCGTTGATGGCGGCCTGGAGCTGGTACGGGCCGGGTTGGTTGCGGCGCAGGCATCGGCGGACGAGTTCCTGCCCTTCGTCGATGAGCGCGCGGTCCCACAGGTCGCGGTTCTGGTCGCTGAGGAGGACGAGCGTGCCGTCGGGCGCGACACGGGCCGGGCGACGGGATTGCTGGAGGAGCATCAGCGCGAGCAGGCCGACGGCTTCCGGCTCATCCGGCATCAACTCGACCAGCAGCCGACCTAGCCTGAGAGCCTCGGCGGCGAGTTCGTCGCGGACCAGGGTTTCGCCGGACGAGGCGGCGTACCCCTCGTTGAAAATCAGGTAGACGACCGCGAGTACGCCGCGGACGCGCTCGGGCAGATCCGCCTCGTACGGGACGCGGTACGGGATGCCCGCGGTGCGGATCTTGGCCTTGGCGCGGACCAGGCGTTGCGCCATCGTCGGCTCGGGAACGAGGAACGCGCGGGCGATCTCGGTCGTGGTGAGGCCGCCGAGCATCCGCAGGGTGAGCGCGACGCGGACGTTCAGCGCCAGCGCCGGATGGCAACACGTGAAGATCAGCCGGAGACGGTCGTCCTGCACGACGCCCTCCTCCACTGGCTCGTCCTGGGCATGCAACAGCGCGGCCTCGGCCTGCTTGTCCGGCCGCGCCGACTCCCGCCGCAGACGGTCGATCGCGCGGTTCCGTGCGGTCGTGATGATCCACCCCGCCGGACTCGGCGGTACACCGTTTTCCGGCCATTTCTCGACCGCCGCGGCGAACGCGTCCTGGACGGCGTCCTCGGCGATCTCCAGGTCGCCGAAGACGCGCGTCAGCACAGCGACCGCCCGCCCGTGCTCGGCCCGGAAGATCGCGGCGAGGTCAGGGGTCACGACTGCGAGGGCCTGACCTCGACCGGCAGACCGAGGATCTTGGTGAGCCTGCGGGCCCAGTGCAACGCGGCGTCGAGGTCCTCGGCCTTGATGATGGTGAATCCGCCGAGGTGCTCCTTGCCCTCGGTGAACGGCCCGTCCGTCACCAGGACGTCGTCACCCTGCGCCCTCAGCACGGTGGCACTCTCCGGCGGGTGCATGCCGGCGGCGAACACCCACACGCCCTCCGCCTGCATCTCGGCGTTCAGGGCCTCCAGTTCACGCATCATCGGGTCCAGGATCTCCGGCTCCGGGACCGGACCGTCGGGCTGGTAGATGCTGAGCATGTATTGGTTCATCGTTGCCTCCTTCTCACCCTCTATACGAGCCTCCTCAGCCCAAATCGACAGGCAGCGACACCCCATTCAGTCGACGGAGGCTGGATTCGAGGTCGAAGGTCAGCCAGCGGGAGAGCTGGGGGTGGGTCGGGTGTTGCCAGAGGCCGTACGGACCTCGGCGGGACTCGAGCCAGCTGATGAGGGCGTCGTCGACGGGCACGCCGCAGCGGGAGGCGAGGTCGAGGAGGAAGGCGGGATCGAGCGGTGACGTAGAAGGTGACCTGTCCCATCGCGCGTTCGAGGCCGACCAGGCGGGAGACCTCCCAGCCGAGGGTCGACTCGTCGCGGGTCTCGCGGGCGAGGAGGTGGCCGACACCGATGCGGGCGGCCTCGGATCGGCTGCGCTGCGGGTGCAGTGCGAGGCAGGCCACCGCGCCAGTTGTCGCCGAACGGCAACCGTCGCCGCGGGTGAGTCGCCGGTACTCGCTTTTCCGGCGGCGGAGGACGGCCCGGACCACCGAGGTCGGCCTTGGGCCCGGAGGGCCAGGAGCCGTCGTGGAGTCGTTCGCGCAGAAGCCATTCGTAGGCACGTTCAGCGCGAGGATCGGTGGCGAACCCGGCCGCGGCGATGCCCCGCAACGGTACGACGGTCTGCATCGTGATGAACCGTGGTCCGTCCGATGGCTTGCCTGCGGACCTGTCGTCGTCGAGCCGCAGCGGCCACGAACCGTCCGGCTGCTGATGGGAGAAGATCGCGTCGACGGCAGTGGCAAGCTCGGGGCCGCGGTAGCCGAGGTACGCGAGCTGGCAGAGCAGGTACCCGGCGTCCTGGGGTCGCTCAGCCGCCGCCAGCCGCCCGAGAAGCGCCTGTACGGCGGGGCTCGCCGCGATCTCGTCCCGCCAGGCCTTGACGTCGTCATCGTCCTCGGCGGCGCCCTCGAGCTCGACGGCCGCGCGCCAGCGCAGCGACGGCGAGGGGTCTCCGAGCAGCAGCGTGTTCATGGCAATACCGCCCGTACGAACGGCGCCGTGGCCGTGTCGGCCTTGCCCAGCTCTTCGGGTGGGCCCTCGAAGACGATCCGTCCGCCGTGAGGTCCGCCGCCCGGCCCGAGTTCGATGAGCCAGTCGCAGGTGGCGAGCACCATCGGGTCGTGCTCGACCACCAGGACGGTGTTGCCCGCGTCGACGATCGCGTCGAGCGCGCGCAGGAGTACGGCGACGTCGGTGGCCTGCAGGCCGACGCGTGGGCTCATCGAGCACGTAGAGGCTGCCGGCCTTGGCGGGACGGGCGAGCTCCTTGGCGAGCTTGAGTCGCTGCGCTTCGCCGCCGGAGAGGCTCCAACCAGGTTGGCGGACGACGAGGTAGCCGAGGCCGAGCGCGAGGGCTGCCTCGCCGGCGCGACGTACGGCGTCGATGTCGCCCCACTCGTCGACGAGCTCGCCGATGGTCAGGGCTTCGATGTCGGCGAGCGTTCGGCCCCGCTCGCGGAGGGCGGCGACCTCGCGACGGTAGCCGGAACCGCCGCAGGCTTCGCACGTCTGGGTCACCGACGGCAGGAACGACATGTCCTGTTGCCACGTTCCTTTCCCGCCGCAGGCGTCGCAGCCGTAGGTGAGGTCCTTCATCGTGATGCCCTGCTCGCGGGCCACTTCGCTCGCGGCGAACGCCTTGCGGACCGCGGTGATGAGCCCGAGGAAGCTGCCGGGTGACGTGATCTCCGCGCGGCTCTGGTCGGCGACGATCGTACGAGCGGGAGCACCCGAGATGACCTGGTGAACCCCAGGTTCGACGCGGACGATGCCGCCGCCGGAGACGTTGGTCGCCGGACGCGCCAGCCCGAGCGCGATCGTGTCGACGACGAGCGAGGACTTCCCCGACCCGGACACACCGCAGACGCCGACTCGCACGCCGAGCGGGATGCGTACGTCGAGGCCGCACAGGTTGTTCTCCCGCGCTCCCGTGACCTGCATCCACTCGGTTGGCACCCGGCGGTCGCGATGCGGGATCGCGATACGTCCGTCGCGCACCGCCCGGGTGACCGACTCGGCGCTGTCGAGGTCGACGAGCCGGCCGCCCGCTCGTCCGGGACCGGGGCCGATCTCGATGACGTCGTCGGCGGCACGAATGAGGGTGGCGTCGTGTTCGACGGCGATGACGGTGTTGCCGGCGTCGCGCAGCTCGCTCAGGGTGCCGGCGAGCGCGTCCACTTCGGACGGATGCAGACCTCGGGACGGTTCGTCGAGCAGGACGGTCATGCCGACGAGGCCGCTGCCGAGCACCGACGCCAGCTTGATCCGCTGCGCCTCGCCCGCGGACAGCGTCCAGGTCGTCCGGTTCATCGTGGAGGTAGCCGAGCCCGACACGGCCCAGGAATCCGAGCCGGTGCGACGCAACGGTACGGGCGTGCGCCGCGTGCTGGTCGTCCGGCTCGTCCATCGACGCCAGTACGTCGCTCGAGCTCGGCGAACGAGGCCGAGAACAGGTCGTTGCGGTCGCGACCCGCGATGCGAATCGCCAGGTACGGAGCGCGCAGTCGCTTGCCGCCGCACTCCCGGCACGGGAACGCCGTGCTCTCCAGACCGCCCAGGTCGAACCGGGCCCAGTGGTTCAGCCCCACCCAGGACGAATCGCCGTACATGATCCCGTGCCGAACTTCGTCGCTCAGCTCCGACCACGGCGTGGTACTCGGGTCGAACTGGTACTGCTCCGCGAAGGTCCGCATCACGTCGTTGCTGCCGACCACCTCAGGACGGAACCACGCCAGGCTTCCGCCGAAGCAGCGGGCGAGTGGTGCGTCGGTCCGTATCATCGCGGCGAAGTCGAACTCCCGCTCGACGCCGACTCCCAGGCACTGCGGACAGACGGACGCGGGCGATCCCATCAGGTGACGCGGCTCGATCGGCACCGCGCTCGTCGCGCAGTCGCCGCAGACCCACGCTGCTTCCGGCGTCGGCGCGGACCGGCGAACGTTGTCGCCACCGCAGGCCAGGCACGTCCGCACACCGGCGCGCGCCAGGACGAGGGAGATGAGGCGGTCGAGGTCGCTGGACCGGCCAACCGTCGTACGGGCGGCATCCCAGCGCCCAGGCCCACCTGCCGGGAAGATCGTCCCGGAGGCGTCGATGCTGATCGTCGGGCCCAGCCCGGTGAGCGAGTCGACCGGTGCCTCCGGCCCTTCGCGCACCGACTGCCGCTCGTACACCGACAGGCATTCGAGCAATCGCCGGTCGGCCTCCGCCGCGAGTACGTCGCCGACCAACGACGACTTGCCCGAACCCGAGACGCCGGTCACGACCGTGAATCGGCCCTTGGCGAACTCGACGTCGATCCCTTGCAGGTTGTGGGCCCGGGCGCCCCGCACCTGGATGACCTCGCTCGAACGCCGGTCGGCGCGCGGCTTGGCGCGGGGCGTCACCCTCGGCCGCTTCTCGGCGACGGGGGGGCCGCAGTGCTGCAGGCGTCCGCCGTCGGGGCCACCACCCGGGCCGAGCTCGATGCGCCAGTCGGCGGCGGCGATCACGTCGGCCTGGTGTTCGACGACGACCACGGTGCAGCCGTCGGCCGTCAGCCTGTCGAGCACCGTGAGGAGCCGGTCCAGGTCGCCAGGGTGGAGCCCGGTGGTGGGCTCGTCGAGCAGCACGAGATTGCCGGCCTTCGCCTTCGTCACCTCACGGGCGAGGCGGACTCGTTGCGCTTCGCCACCGGAGAGGCTCGGCGATGGCTGCCCGAGCGTGACGTAGCCGAGCCCGACCTCCTGCAGGGTCTGGAGGATGCGCGTCACCGCAGGGTGCTCGGCGAACAGCGCGCCGGCCTCGTCGACGCTCAGCTCCAGCACGTCGGCGATCGACCGGCCCTCCCACGTCGCCTCGAGGACTTCGGGCCGGTACCGGCGGCCTTCGCAGATCTCGCACGGCACCCAGATCGGCTGCCAGGTCGCTGAGCCTGATGGCGACCGCGCCCATCCCCTCGCACTCCGGGCACGCGCCTTCGCCTCGGTTGAACGTGAACTCCGACGCGGGCCGCCCGGTCTGCTGCGCGAACACGTCGCGGATCCGGTCGAACACCTTCGTGTACGTCGCCGGATTCGACCGCGGGTTGTTGCCCAGCGGCTTCTGATCGACGGCGATCGCGCGCATCGCAGGTACGTCGATGGTCGCGCAGCCGACCGGCGCGTTGGCCCGGATCGACGCCAGCAGCACGTCGCGAGCGAGAGTGGTCTTGCCTGCTCCCGACGGGCCGGTGATGACGCTCAGCGCCCCGACCGGGATCTCGCAGTCGACGTCGCGCAGGTTGCGCAGGCGGGCGCCCGTGATGCCGATCCGCCGATCACCGAGCTCGCGGGCCGCGCGCCGGACGCGGGTCGGCGCCGAGAAGCCGCGACCCGAGGCGGTGTCGGCGCGCCACAGGTCGGCGGGCGTCCCCTGGAAGACGAGTTCGCCACCGCCGCGGCCGCCGGCCGGGCCGATCTCGACGACATCGTCCGCCAGCGCGATCGCCGTACGGTCGTGCTCCACCATCAGCACCGGGCCCGGCAGCGACGCCATTGCGTCGAGCAACGGTTTGAGGTCGGTGTGATGCAGCCCGATGGTCGGCTCGTCGAGGACGTGCAGCAGATCCTCGAGCCGGCCGCCGAGTACGACCGCGAGTCGGGTCCGTTGCGCCTCGCCCCGCGACAGCGTCGGCATCGGCCTGTCGAGGGTGAGATGGCCGAGGCCCAGCGTGACCAGCGGTCGTAGTCGCCGCAGCAGCTCGTCCTGAACGCGTACGGCGCGCGGGCCGATCGCCAGCTGGTCGACGAACTCGAGAACCTCGCGCACCGAGCGGGCGAGCAACTCGGCCAGGCCGACCCCGGCGATGCGATGCGATGACGTGTCGATCGCGGCGTCGCGGAACGCCGACGGCTCCAACGGGCGGACCCAGACCGAGCAGCTCGGACAGATCGGCGCTCGGAGTACCGGCGTACCGCCGAGACGAACCTCGTGGGAGCCCAACGCGTCGGCGCGCTCGAGGATGCCGCGAACCTCCGCCGTGGACATGTCCGCCTGGAGGGTGGCGATGCGTACGACGACATCGTGCGGGACCGTCGGGTCGAGCCGAGGCACGCTGCTCTTCGCGGCCCACGGACGTCCGTCGATCGTGACCGCGGCGAACTGGCCTCGCAGGCCGGCGAGGAGTCGCGCGTGACTTCCGGTGAGGTTGCGGACGACCGCGACTTCCACCGGGAGGCGGTCCTCGGCGGCGAGCAGGTCCAGAGCGATCGCGAGTCGCTCTTCGCGGGACACCGCACGTACCGGTACGCTGGCACCGCGGGCAGCTGACGTCCGCGAATCGCGCGTACAGGATGCGGAGGAACGGGTGCAGGCCGACTGAGGTCGCGACGGTCGAGGCGGGGTTGACGTTCAGTACGTTCTGAGCGATCGCCACCGCCGGGCCCAAGCCGTCGATGCTCCGCACGTGCGCGGCCGGTACGCGTGTCCCCGGACGTCCCAGTCCCAGCGACTCGACGAACCGGCGCCGCGCCTCGGTGTAGACCACGTCGAACGCGAGCGACGACTTCCCCGAGCCGGACACACCGACGACCGCGGTCAGGCCGGGTCCGAACGTGACATCGACGTCCCGCAGGTTGTGCTCCGCCGCACCGCGAACTCTCATCGCCGCTGCCTACCGGCGGAACGCGGCCGCGGTGGCGCGGTAGTTGCTTTCCCTGGTCATGACAAGCCTCCTCCGACACCCTCGTCCCCAGCGACGCGGTGTTGAGAGACGGCCTGCAGACATCGACGACCGAGAGGGCAAATCCCCTTCGCCACTGGAACCCCGACTGGGCGGACGTCCCACAGCTCGGCGACCGGTCAACGCCGTCCGGCCAATCTCCCCGACCGAGATCATCGTTGTCAAGCAAGGTCTAGGGGGAGGGTGACGGTTACCTGGAGGCCGCCGCCTTCTCGGGGGAGGGCGGTTACGGTGCCGGCGTGGGCCTCGGCGACCGAGCGGACGATCGACAGACCTAGCCCTGCCCCCTTCCCCCCGACCAGCCGCTCCGCGCCCAGGCGATAGAACGGCTTGAACAAGCTGTCCACCTCGTACGGCGGAATCTCCGGCCCGGTGTTCGTCACGATGACCTGCACTTGGTCGTCCGACCCGCTTGCTGACCACGCGGACCCATCGCTCACCCGAGGGCAGGTTATGGCGGATGCCGTTTTCGACCAGGTTGTGGACGAGGCGTTCGAGGAGGAGGGCGTCGCCGCGGGTCGGCGCGTCGCCGGGGCCTCGGATCACGTCGACGCCGGCGGTGGTCGCCTCGCTCGTGAGTTGGGCGGTCACGTGGGTCACCACGTCCGCGAGGTTCACCGGGTAGACCGCCGTCAGCTGCTTCTCCGAGTCGGCCAGGATCAGCAGCCCTTCGATCAGCTGCTCGTGCCGCGTGTTGATCGTCAGCAGGCTCTCGCCCAGTTCCTTCACGTCGGAGGACGCCGTACGTCGATGCATCGCGACCTCGACCAGCGCCCGGCCGAGCGTCAACGGCGTACGCAGCTCGTGGGAGGCGTTGGCGACGAAGCGGCGTTGGCCGTCGAAGGAATGGTCCAGGCGCTCGACCATCGTGTCGAACGCGTCCGCCAGGTTCTTCACCTCGTCGTCGGGGCCCTTCAACGCGATCCGCTCGTGCAGGGCCGACGGCGACGCGGCGATCCGGCGCGCGGTGTCGGTGACCTGACGCAGCGGCGCCAGCACCCGGCCGGCCACCAGCCAACCGAACCCTGCCGCCAGCGCGCCGACGGCAATCAGTGCGATGCTCCCCTCGGTCAGCAGCGACTTGATGGCTGCCTGCCGTACCTGCTCACGCTGCTGCGCGAGGACCTTCTCCGCATCCGTGCCGCTGAGTACGGCGCCGTCCTTGTTCATCACGTACACGTCGTTGGTCGGCGGCGGCCTGTTCACCCCGGGGCTCGGGCTCAGGTACGTCCCTTTCACGATCACCTGGTATTTCTGCCCGAGGTTCGCGGTGAACAAGGCGTACGTCACCCCGAGCAGCACCACACCGGCGACCATGAACAGCCCGCCGTACAGCAGGGTCAGGCGGCCGCGCAGCGACAGTTTCCTCAAGGGATGCGGTAGCCGACGCCGGTGACGGTCTCCACCAGTCCGGGCTCGCCCAGTTTCCGGCGCAGCTTCAGGATCGTCAGCCGGACCGCTCCGGTGAACGGATCCACGTGCTCGTCCCATGCCTTCTCCAGGAGTTGTTCGGCCGACACGGTCGCGCCGTCGGCTCGCAGGAGCTCCACGAGTACGGCGAATTCCTTCTTCGACAACGGCACGTACCGGCCGTCCCGGAAAACCTCGTGCCGCGCCGGATCGAGCGTGACGCCGGCGCGACGCAGTACGGGCGGATCGGCCGGGCGACTCCGCCGGCCCAACGCCAGGACCCGCGCGGCCAGCTCGGCGAATGCGAACGGCTTGGTCAGGTAGTCGTCCGCGCCCAGCCCGAGTCCCTCGACGCGGTCGGTCACGGCGGCCGCCGCGGTCAGCATCAGCACCCGCGTGGCGGACCCGGAAGTCACCAGCTGACGGCACACCTCGTCCCCGTGGACGACCGGAATGTCGCGGTCCAGCACGAGTACGTCGTACGCGTTCACCGACAACCGTTCCAGCGCCGCGCCGCCGTCACCGGCCACGTCGACGGCATGTGCGTCGTCGCGCAGCCATTCCGCGATCGCTGCCGCCAGCAACGGCTCGTCCTCGACCACCAGTACCCGCACGCACCCCATGATCCCCGACATCGGTGTTTCCGCCGCGTTTCCGCACTCGGAAACGGTCCGGAAACGGCCGACCGAGAAAGGTTTCCGGAAACGAGAGGAGCACCGAATGCGCAACACCATCCTGGCCGTTTCCGTTCTGGTCGCCGGCCTGATCCTGACCGGCTGCGGAGCCGACGAGCCCGACGCCCAGGTCGCCTCCGGGAGCGGAGGACCGCAGTCCACGGCGCCGAGCAGTGCGCCGGCCAGCCTCAGCCAGGACGAGATGGCGGTCAAGTTCACCCAGTGCCTGCGGGAGAACGGCCTGAACGTCCCGGACCCGGAACCGGGCAAGGGGCCGATGCTGAAGTTCGACAAGAACTCCGGGGTCACGCAGGAGCAGGTCCAGAAAGCCATGGAGGCGTGCCAGCAGTACAACCCGCAGGCCCAGGGCAGCGCCAACCCGCAGCAGGCGGAAAACGGCAGAAAGTATGCCGAGTGCATGCGGAAAAACGGGGTCGAGAAGTTTCCGGACCCGAAGCCGGACCAGCGCGGCATCATGATCGGGCCGGGCGTCGCGGACGATCCCGACTTCAAGAAGGCGCAGGACGCCTGCCAGAGCATTCTGGCGGCGCGCTGATGCGAAAGGCCCTGAAATTGGCATGGTCGGCTGTTGTCGTATTTGCCGCCGGGGGCGCCGCAAGCGCGTTCCTGGTGAGCCGGGGCGACCCCAGCCAAGCTACGAATCAGGCCGCACAGGCCGTGCCGATCAACACGACCAAGGTCACGCAGCAGACCTTGAAGGACACCGAGACCGAGGACGGCACGCTCGCCTTCGGTACGTCGTCCTCCGCGGTCAACCGGGTCGCCGGCACGGTCACCGCCGTACCGGACAGCGGGCAGGAGCTGCGGCGCGGGAACACCGTGTACAGCATCGACAACAAGCCGACCACATTGCTGTACGGCGCGCTCCCGGCGTACCGGAGGCTCGCGATCGGGACCGAGGGCACCGACGTCCTGCAGCTCGAGCAGAACCTGAAGGCGATGGGCTACTCCGGGTTCACCGTGGACGACGAGTACACCGACGCGACCGCCGCCGCGGTCGAGGAGTGGCAGGAAGATCTCGGCCTGGACGAGACAGGCGTCGTCGAGCTCGGCAGCGTCCTGTTCGCGCCCGGTCATCTGCGGGTGGACAGCGTGCAGGCCGAGGAAGGTTCACCGCTCGGCCCGGACCAGCCCGTGCTCAGCTACACCGGCACCACCCGGGCCGTCACCGTCCAGCTCGACGCGGCGGACCAGCGGCTGGCCACGCTCAACGCGGCGGTCACGGTCGCGCTGCCGGACGGAAAGTCGGTGCCCGGAAAGATCCAGAAAGTTTCCACGGTGATCATTCCGGCGGAAAGCCCGGACAAGGATCCGGAAACCAAGGTCGAGGTGATCGTTGCCATCGCCAACCAGCGGGCGGTCGCCGCCTGGTCGTCCGCGGCCGTCGACGTCACGTTCACGGCTTCGGAACGCAAGAACGTGCTGACCGTTCCGGTCGCGGCCCTGGTCGCGCTCCGGGAGGGCGGCTTCGGTGTCGAGGTCACGGACGGTACGACGTCGCGGTACGTGCCGGTGAAGGCCGGGCTGTTCGCGAGCGGCCAGGTCGAGATCAGCGGCACCGGCATCACGGCCGGCACCACGGTGGGGATCCCGAAGTGATCGAACTGACCGAGGTGACCAAGGTGTACGCGGGCGGGGTGAACGCGCTCGGCGGTGTCAGTCTGCGGATCGACCCCGGCGAACTGGTCGCGATCGTCGGCCCGTCGGGCTCCGGCAAGTCCACGATGCTCAACGTCCTCGGCACCCTCGACCGCCCGACCTCCGGCACGGTCCGGATCGACCGGTACGACGTGGCGCGGCTGTCCGACGCCGGGTTGTCGGCGTTGCGCGCTACCCGGATCGGGTTCGTGTTCCAGCAGTTCCATCTGGCGGCCGGCGTACGCGCGGTCGACAACGTCGCGGACGGGCTGCTCTACTCGGGCCTTCGGTTGTCGGTACGCCGGAAGCGTGCGGCGGCTGCCCTGGAACGGGTCGGTCTCGCGCACCGCCTCGATCACGAGCCGCACGAGTTGTCCGGCGGCGAGCGGCAACGAGTTGCCGTTGCGCGAGCGGTCGCCGGCGAACCCGCCGTACTGCTGGCCGACGAGCCGACCGGGGCACTGGATTCCGCGTCGGGTGCAGGCGTGATGCAACTCCTCCGAGACCTGCACGCCGCCGGCACGACGGTCGTAGTCATCACCCACGACCGCGACATCGCAGCCTCCCTCCCCCGCCAGGTCCGAATGCGAGACGGCGTCATCGTCGAGGAGGTGCACGCATGAACGACGACTTTGTGCACGACGTCCGTACGACACCCGGCGAAAAGCACGGACGTCGTGCACAAAGTGCACGGGAGCTCAGACCCGCGGCGCTGAAGCTGCGGGATGTCGTACGGGTGGGTGCGGTCGGGCTGCGGACTCGGCCGATGCGGGCGTTTCTGTCCGCGTTGGGGATTGCGATCGGGATCGCCGCGATGGTCGCCGTGGTCGGCATCTCGTCGTCCTCGCGGGCCGAGCTCGACGGCCAACTCGATGCCCTGGGCACCAACCTGCTGACCGTCACCCCCGGCACCCGGCTGACCGGCGAGCAGGCCCAACTCCCGCTCGCCGCCGAGTCCATGGTCCGCCGGATCCCACCGGTGCGCGCCGAGTCCGCGATCGGAAAGGTCGACGACGCGTCGGTCTACCGCACCAACAAGATCCCGGACGTCCAGACCAACGGCATCATCGCGTACGCCGCCCGCACCAACCTGCTCGACACCATCGGCGCGACGATCCGCAGCGGCAAGTGGATCGACGCCGCGACCGGCAGCTATCCGGCGACCGTCCTCGGCGCGAGCGCTGCCGAACGACTCGGGATCACGAAGGCCGGCCCGGACACCCAGGTGCTGATCGGCAACCAGTGGTTCACCGTCCTCGGCATCCTCGAACCGGCCGCGCTCGCCCCCGAACTGGACAGTGCCGCGCTGATGGGCTGGCCGGCCGCAGAGCGAGTCTCTCCTTCGACGGACACCCGACCACGATCTACACCCGCTCGGACGACACCCAGGTACCGGCGGTCCGATCGGTCCTCGGAGCAACGGCCAACCCGGAGGCGCCGAACGAGGTCGAGGTGTCGCGCCCGTCCGACGCACTCGCCGCGAAGCAGGCCGCCGGCCAGGCGTTCACCGGACTGCTGCTCGGCCTCGGCGCGGTCGCGCTGCTGGTCGGCGGCGTCGGGGTCGCGAACATCATGGTGATCTCGGTGCTCGAACGCCGCGCCGAGATCGGTCTGCGCCGCTCGCTCGGGGCGACCCGCGGCCAGATCCGCACCCAGTTCCTGACCGAGTCGCTGCTGCTGTCCGCACTCGGCGGGGTGGGCGGGGCGTTACTCGGATCCGCGGTCACTGCGGCCTATGCGTCGTACCAGAACTGGCTGACCGTTATCCCGGTCTGGGCCCTGGCCGGCGGGGTCGCGGCGACGCTGGTGATCGGCGGACTCGCCGGGCTCTACCCTGCGGTCCGGGCCTCCCGCCTCTCCCCGACGGAGGCCCTCGCCAACGCCTTAGAAGACGACGACGCCGATGCCGGTGAGCGCGAGCTGGATCAGCGCCACCGGCACCAGGCCCTGCCAGGCCAGCTTCTGCAGCTGGTCGGCGCGCATCCGCGGGAACGAGACGCGCACCCAGATCACCACGACCGAGACGAAGGCGACCTTCAGCAGGGCCCAGATCCACCCGATCGACTCCGGCCCCGGGCCGCTCCAGCCGCCGAGGAACAGGACCGTGGTGAGGCCCGCGAGTACGACGATCCCGGCGTACTCGGCGAGCAGGAACATCGCGAACCGGAGCCCGGTGTACTCCGTGTACGGGCCGAAGATCACCTCGGAGTCCGCGACCGGCATGTCGAACGGCGGCCGCTGCAGCTCGGCCAGGCCGGCGATGAAGAACACGATCAGACCGGGGAGCTGCCAGAGCAGCCACCACGGGTTCCACGCGTGCGCGATCCCGGTCAGGCTCAACGACCCGGCCGCGACCGCGACGCTCGCCGCGGACAGCACGAACGGCAGCTCGTAACTCATCAGCTGCGCCGCGACCCGCAGCCCGCCGAGCAGGCTGTACTTGTTCCCGCTGCCCCAACCGGCCATCAGCGACCCGAGGACACCGATGCTCATCACCGCGAGCACGAAGAACAGGCCCGAGTCCAGGTCGGCGCCGACGATGCCCGGCGCCAGCGGGATCGCGGCCAGCGCGGCCATGTACGGCAGGATCGCGACGATCGGGGCCCACTCGAACACCCGCTTGTCCGCGGCGGCCGGGACCACGCTCTCCTTCTGGACGAACTTCACCCCGTCCGCGACCAGCTGCGCCCAGCCGTGGAACCCACCGGCGTACATCGGGCCGAGCCGTGACTGCATGTGCGCCATCACCTTGTGCTCGGCCTGACCGACCAGCAAGGGCGCCACCAGGAAGGCGACCAGAACGCCCACCACCCGCACCACGAACTCCAGCATGAACGGCAGCCTAGTCGAGTCCGGCTTGACCTCAACCAATGTTAGGTCCCAGGGTGGGCGCTCATGACCACGATTCTTGTCACCGGAGCCACCGGCCGCACCGGCCGTCACGTCGTCGACGGGTTGCGCGCCGCGGGCGTGACCGTCCGAGCCCTCGTCCGTACGCCGGACCTCGCCGGCTTCCCGCCCGACGTCGAACTGATCAAGGGCGATCTCTACGATCCCAGACGCCGTACGCCGGGCCGCGGCGGACGTCGACGCTGCGTTCCTGCTCTGGCCGTCGTTCAGCGCCGACGGGGCCGCCGACGTGGTGGCCGAACTGCCGCGGCGGGTCGTCTACCTGTCCGCGTTGAGTGCGTCGTCCGGCGGGGTGTGGGCCGACGTGGAGCAACTGCTGCGCGACGGCGGCAAGGAGTGGACCTTCGTGCGGCCGGGTGGATTCGCGGTCAACGCGCAGGGCTGGGCCGGCGAGTTCCGCACCGGCGACGTCGTGCGGGTCGCGTCCCCCGAGGCCGGCCGGTCGTTGATCCACGAACGGGACATCGCCGCGGTCGCCGTACTCGCGCTCCTGGACGACCGGCACATCGGCCAGATCTACGACCTCACCGGGCCCGAGGTGCTGACCCAGGCCGAGCAGATCCGGACGATCGCGCGGGCGATCGGCAAGGAGATGCGCGTCGAGGCGCTGTCCGACGCGGAGGCACGGCAGGCGATGCTCGACCTCGGCGCGGACCCGATCCTCGCCGACAGCTCGGTCGCCTACTGGGCCTCGCTCGTCGACAACCCCGAGCCGGTCACCACCACCGTCACCGAACTCACCGGCCGCCCCGCGCTCACCTTCGCCGAGTGGGCGGACGAACACGCCGACGAGTTCCGCGTCCTGTCCACGGCGGAGGTCGCCCAGCGGTACGTCGACGCGCTGTCCACCGGCCGCCTCGACCAGGCCCTCGCCCTCTCGGCCCCCGAGGTCGTCCGCGTCGCACCCCTCGAGACCGGTGGCGACGAGATCGAGGTCAAAGGCGCCGACGCCATCCTCGAAAACGCCCGCCGCCTGAACGCCGACATCGAGTACCTCGGCGTCGACATCGTCGGCCCGCTCCTCCTCGACAACCACTTCGCCGTCCGCTTCACCTTCGACCAGCTGGACGTCCGCACCGGCACCCGCTCCCAGACCACCAAACTCTCCCTCTACACAGCCAACTCCGGCCAAGTAACCCGAGAAGAGGTCTTCTACTACA
>CAWGHT010000009.1:0-784112 GCA_963822475.1 uncultured Actinomycetota bacterium | reverse complement strand
CCATCCCCGGCCGTCGACGCAAACATCACCCGTTGTCAAAGGCAATCAGATGCGGCCGGTGATGTCTCACGTCGAGAGCAGTAGCGGCATCGTGAGTGCGTAGGCGGCGAGGAGGACGAGGGCTTCGACGCGGGTCAGGGCGAGACCTCGACGCAGCAGCATCCAGGCCAGCCCGGCCGTGAGGATCATCGTGACGCTCAGCGCGACAGCGGCACGGGCGGGTGCGGCGGATCCGGAGGCGAGCCCGACGACTGCGCCTCCGATGAGGCTGTTGAACAGGTTGCTGCCGAACAGGTTGCCGACGACCAGGTCGGACTCGCCGCGGCGCTGCGCCTGAACGGTGGTGACCAGTTCCGGTAACGACGTACCGAGCGCGACCAACGTGAAACCGATGATCACCTGCGGTACGCCGAGATCGGTCGCGATGGCCGACGCGTTGGACACGAGGAGCTGAGCTCCGGCCAGGACACCGGCGAGTCCGAGGATCGCCCGTACCGGCTCGAACCAGGCCGGCAGCCGCGATGGTTGCACGGGCACGTCCAGGGTCGCGGTTGCCTGGGTGAACTCCGCGGCCTCGGTGGCGACCTCCTCGTTGCTGCGCCCCTGCCGGGCCCAGCGCAGCAGGACCAGCACTGCACACACGCCCGAGACGGCGAGCACCGCGCCTGTCACCGGGCTCAGGCCTGCCCATGCCAGGAACGCGAACAGGATGACAGCGCCCACCGCCAGCGGCACCTCACGACGGATCACCTGGGACGCCACAGCAACCGGCCCGGCGAGCGCGGCGATCCCGAGGATGAGAGTGAGGTTAAGGATGTTGGACCCGGAGATGTTTCCGACAGCCAGCCCGGTCTCCCCGCGTGCCGCGGCCACACCGGAGACGAGGAACTCGGGCGCCGACGTACCCAGACCGATGACGACAACCCCGACCACGACCGGACTGATCCGCATCCGCTGCGCCAGCCGGGACGATCCGAGCACCAGATGATCGGCCGCGAACGTCAGCACAACCAAGCCGGCAACGGCCAGCAGAATCTGAATCACCACGAGAAATCCCCTCGGTCGACACACCAAACCCTGTCGCCGACCAGACTTCCCGGCACACCAACCAGCAACGTACACGATGTACCGCTTACCCATGCGCGTCCGCGTGGGCGAAGCCTTCGGGGTCGTGATGCGCCTCGGGCTCGGAAGACCTTGCCTGCGGCCCAGCGGAGGTCGGCGCCGGTTGCGTGCAGAGGTCTGTGGATTGACAGGATTGGGTAGCTCAGTGATTATTGAGGCAATGAATGTTGAGCGGAATTCTCTGGTGGAGCGGGCGCGGGTGCATGCGGCGCTCGGGGATGCGGCGCGGCTGGCGATTGTGGATGCGTTGGCGGTGGGGGATGCGGCGCCGAGCGAGCTGGGTGCGTTGCTGGAGATGCCGACGAACCTCGTGGCGCATCACCTGAAGGTGCTGCAGGAGGCCGGGTTGGTGGTTCGGGGGCGGTCCGAGGGGGATCACCGGCGGACGTACGTGCGGTTGGTGCCGGAGCGGTTGGCGTCGGTGACGAGTCCGTCGCTGGAAGGTGTGCCGCGGGTGGTGTTCGTGTGTACGCAGAATTCGGCGCGGTCGCAGTTGGCTGCGGCGATCTGGGCGCGGCGTAGTCATGTGCCTGCTGCGTCGGCGGGGACGCGACCGGCGGAGCGGGTGCATCCGCGGGCGGTGAAGGTGGCGCGGCGGCGCGGGCTGGAACCTGATGCGTGGCGTACGGCGCAGGTCGCGGATGTGGTGAAACCGGATGATCTGGTGATCGCGGTGTGCGACATCGCGTATGAGCATCTGCCGGCTGCGGCGCGGCCGCGGGTGCATTGGTCGGTGCCGGATCCGGCGTCGACGGACACGGACGCGGCGTTCGAGGCGGCGTACGACGAGATCGCCGGCCGGATCGAGCGGCTGGCGCCACTGGTTTCAAAGGGGGCAACACCATGACCGAAGTCGCGAGGCATCACCGCGAGGACTTGTCCATCGATCAGCAGCTCGCGCTGCGTACGGCGGCGACCCGGCTGCGGGAGCAGTTCGCCGCGTACTACGGAGCAGAGACGATCGAGCGTTTCCTGCACTCGAGCTATGACCAGTTCGCGACCGGCAGCACGATTCCGAACTTCCTTCCGTTGCTGGCCGAGCGCTTCGCCCGCCAGCGGCTGACCGCCCTGGCGAAGGTCGAGGGCCATCATGACGACGGCCGTCCGGTGGTGTTGTTCCTGTGTGTGCACAACGCCGGCCGCAGTCAGATGGCGCTGGGGTTCTTCGAACACCTGGCTGGTGACCGGGCGGTCGGGTGGTCGGGCGGTTCGGTGCCGGGTATCGAGGTGAACGCGGCCGCGGTCGCGGCGATGGCCGAGCGTGGCATCGACATCTCGACGGAGTACCCGAAGCCGTGGACTGACGAGGTGGTGCGCGCCGCGGATGCGGTGGTGACGATGGGCTGCGGGGACGCGTGCCCGATCTTTCCTGGTAAGCGTTATGAGGATTGGGATCTGGATGATCCCGCTGGTCTGGAGGTGGCCGACATTCGCCCGATCCGTGATGAGATCGAGCGCCGGGTCCGCGGTCTGCTGGACGAACTCGCCGTACCGATGGTGAGTGGCCGGTGAGCGTAACGCCGCTGTGGCGACGGGCGGTTGCCGAGGGCATCGGAACCGGTGTCCTGGTCACGGTCGTCGTCGGGTCCGGTATCGCGGCGGCCAAGTTGTCGCCGAACGACGTCGGACTTCAGCTGCTCGAGAACGCGTTCGCCACCGCGCTCGGCTTGGCCGTGCTGATCTTGATGATCGGCCCGGTGTCCGGCGCGCACTTCAACCCGGTGGTCTCGGCGGTGGACTGGTGGCTCGGCCGCCGGACCGGGAGCGGTCTGTCCGCTCAGGATCTCGGCGCCTACATCCCAGCGCAGATCATCGGCGCGGTGCTGGGTGCGGTGCTTGCCAATCTGATGTACGGCGAGGCCGCGGTGTCGTGGTCGACGACGGATCGGACCTCGGCGCATTTGTGGCTGGGTGAGGTTGTCGCGACGGCCGGGTTGGTCGTTCTGATCTTCGCTCTGGCTGCGTCGGGTCGCGCCGCGTTGGCGCCTGTAGCAGTCGGTGCGTACATCGGGTCGGCGTACTGGTTCACCTCGTCGACGTCGTTCGCCAATCCGGCGGTCACGATCGGGCGGGCGTTCAGCGACACCTTCGCCGGTATCGCGCCGGGCTCGTTGCCGGGCTTCGTGATCGCTCAGATCGCCGGAGCTGCTGTCGGAGTGGGCCTGCTGGCCCTGCTGTATCCGAGGGCCGGACGAGCCGCCGACGATGTTGTCACTCCTCATATCGACACCACTGCGAGTACTGGAGCTTCCAAGTGAGCAAGCCAAGTGTTCTGTTCGTCTGTGTCCACAATGCCGGCCGGTCGCAGATGGCCGCGGGGTGGTTGCGGCAGCTGGCGGGCGACTCGGTCGAGGTCCGCTCGGCCGGATCGGAACCGAAGGATCAGATCAACCCGGTCGCTGTCGAGGCGATGCGCGAGGTCGGCATCGACATCACCAGCGCGGTGCCGCAGCGTCTGGAGACCGAGGCCGTTCGGGAGAGCGACGTCATCGTGACGATGGGCTGCGGCGACGCCTGCCCGATCTTTCCCGGCAAGCGCTACGAGGACTGGGAGCTCACTGACCCCGCCGGCCAGCCGATCGAGGTCGTGCGCCAGGTCCGCGACGAGATCCGCGGCCGGATCGAGAAACTCATCGGGGAACTGCAAGTGTCCTGACGCGTTGACTCTTGCTCGGAGTGGAACTGTTCGTCGTGTTCTGATCAGAGGTCGCGGACGAGATCGCGGGCCGTGCGGCCGGCGCCGATGAGCGTGGCCGAGGCCGGTCCGGTCCAGTCGCCGTACCCGATCAGATGCAGGCGTGATTCCTTGATCGCCTGCGTGCCGTCGGTCGGGATCAGGCCGTCCGGTCCGCGCAGTCCGAGACCGGCGAGGTGGCCGAGCGCGGGGCGGAAGCCGGTGCACCAGATGATCGTGTCGAACGATGACTCGGTGCCGTCGGGCCAGCGGACACCGTGCTCGACCAGGCGGGCGAAGGGCCGGCGCGCGTGCAGGACACCGCGCTCGCGCGCCTCGCGCACGCTCTGGACCATCACGATGTCACCGAGACCGGCGACGCCTCTGGTGTCGGATTCACCGCGCAGACGGGATTCGTGCCGTTTGGTGGCGATCTCGAACAGCGCGCGACCGTCGACCTCGTCCGGAAGGAACCGTGGCGGACGGATGGTCACCCAGGTGGTCTCGGCGACCAGCGAGACCTCGGCGAGGATCTGACCGGCTGAGTTCCCGCCGCCAACGATCAGCACCCGCTGACCGCTGAACGTCGGATGCGCTTCGGTAGTCGGCGGTGTGGAGCTGCCGCCCGGCAAAGGTTCCCGGATAGTGCGGCACGAAGGGCCTGGACCAGGTCCCCGTCGCCGAGATGACGTGCTCCGCCGGCCAGTCGCCGCTGTCGGTGTGCACGACGAGTTGATCGATGCCGCGGTGGACGGATCGGACGGAGACGGATCGTCGTACGTCGAGCTGGTAGCGCTCCTCGTAGCGGGTCAGGTAGTCGACCACGTGCGATGCCGAGGGGTAGCCGCTGTCGCCGGTCCAAGGCGGCATCATCCAACCGGGCAGTGACGAGTACTGGGTGGGGGAGAAGGTTCGCAGCGTCGGCCACATCCGGGCCCACGCACCGCCGGGCTCGGCCGCCGCGTCCAGGATCACGAAGTCCTTGCCAGGCACCAGGCCGGATCGGCGGAGGTAGAACCCGGTAGCGAGACCTGCCTGACCGCCGCCGATCACCACAGCGCGCAAGTCAGACCGCCGAGGGGACGGACAGGAGGGTGGAAAGCCAGGTGAGGCGCTCAGGGATCGGCCAGTAGTAGACCCAGGTGCCGCGGCGCTCGCAATCGACGAGGCCCGCCTCGCGGAGCACCTTCAGGTGGTGGGAGATGGTCGGGCCGCTGACGTCGAAGTTCGGGGTGATGTCGCAGACGCAGACCTCGTCGCCGGCCGAGGCGATGATCGACATCAGCCGCAGCCGGACCGGATCGGCCAGCGCCTTGAACACCGCCGCACCGTCCGCTGCTTGCGCCGGATCGAGGGCAGCCTCGGAGATCGGCGTGCAGCAGGAGTTGAGCACCGGCAGCTGATTCGACATGGATCTATCTTGACTCTTGTCGAATCAAGAGGCAAGCTTCGTGATTAGACAAACATCTAGACAGAGCAGATGGGTGGCGGAGGATGATCGTGACAGAGCTGGTGACGGGGCCGGTGGTAGTCATCGGAGCGGGCCCGGTGGGACTGGCCGCGGCGGCCCACCTGGCCGAACGCGGGCTGCAGTTCCTGGTGCTGGAATCCGGACCGAGCGTCGCGGCCGCGATCGACGAGTGGCGGCACGTGAAGCTGTTCAGCCCGTGGCGCTACGACATCGACGGCGCCGCGCGCCGGCTGCTGGAGGACAGCGGCTGGATCGAGCCCAACCTGGACGAGCTGCCGACCGGTGGCGACCTGATCGACGCAGTACCTGGCGCCGCTGGCGAAGACGCTTGCGGACAGGATCCGGTACGGCGCTCAGGTGATCGCGGTGACCCGCGTCGGATACGACCGGATCCGCACCGCCGGCCGCGAGACAGCGCCCTTCTTGGTGCGTCTCGCAGACGGTGAAGAAGTGCTGGCGTCCGCCGTGATCGACGCGGCCGGCACCTGGCGCCGCCCGAACGTCCTTGGCGCGTCCGGGATCCCGGCCCGTGGCGAGGACGAGACGGCCGGAGCGATCTCACACGCGCTGCCGGACGTGTTCGGGCGCGATCGTGACCGTTTCGTGGGTCGTCGTACGGCGGTCGTCGGCGCCGGTCACTCTGCTGCGACGACGTTGCTCGAGCTCGGTGAACTGGCCGGGCACGAGCCGGGCACCGAGGTGGTCTGGGTCGTTCGCGGCACCGACCAGGCACGGACGTACGGCGGTGGCGACGGCGACGAACTGCCCGCGCGGGGTGCGCTCGGCGCCCGGCTGAAGGCGCTCGTGCAGTCAGGCCGCGTCGAGCTGGTGAGCAGCTTCCGCACCGAGTCGCTGACCCGTACGGCGGACGGCCGGGTGGAACTGACTGCAGGCGACCAACGCGTCGTGGCGGACACCGTGGTGAACTCGACCGGGTTCCGGCCCGACCACGACATGGTCGGCGAACTGCGGCTGGACCTGGACCCGATCCTGGGTTCGACGCGGGCGTTGGCGCCGCTGATCGACCCGAACCAGCACTCCTGCGGGACCGTTCCGCCGCACGGTGTCGACGAGCTGGCCCACCCGGAGCCGGGGTACTACGCGGTCGGTGCGAAGTCCTACGGCCGGGCGCCGACCTTCCTGCTCGCGACGGGCTACGAGCAGGCTCGCTCGGTCGTGGCCGCGCTGGCCGGCGACTGGGAGGCCGCGCATGACGTGCAGCTGAACCTGCCGGAGACCGGGGTGTGCTCGTCGAACCTCGCGTACGGCGACTCGGCCGACGAGGCCGCCGGCGGTTGCTGCGGCCCAGCACCGGTGAGCATCGAAGCGCCGGTGAGCCGAGGCCTCGCAACCGGCATCAGCGGCGGTCTGCTGACCGTCGTCGAGGCCAAGCCCAGCACCCAAGCCGGCTGCTGCGGCTGATGACGACGACTCCGGGTCTGGCCACTCGCGCAGTGGCCAGACCCGGACGGCTGGTCGGGACGCTCGCCGTCACACAAACGGTCGGGCACGGCGTTCTGTCGACGCGGTGGTTGCCTATGGCGACGATCGTCGGATGCATCCCTGTCGGACAAGGCATTGCGAGGCTCGACCGGTACGGCGCCGCCGGATACGGCACGATCGCGGCACACTGGCAGCCCCGAACCTGATCGCGAAGACCGCTGCGCCGCTCGGCGGTGCGCTACTGGCCGCCGCAGTCGCGAGATCTGCCGGACTGAACCTCGGCGGCACACTCCACGTCGACTTGCGCGACCAGCTCACCCATACCGAACTGGAGTGCGCTTCCGGCACCTCAGCTGACCCCGCGGTACCGCGGTGGATCATCGCCGACCACTTGAACCGCCGTCCACCGTGGGCCTGTCTGGTCAATGCAGATCGTTGCCGTCAGGGTCTGTTCTGGTCGCGGTGGCGGGCTCAGTGGGCGCGTTGGCCTTGGCGGTAGACAGCCCGGACGTCGAGGAGTGCTACGGGGTCTGTGAGGGGGTTGCCTGCGACGGCGAGGATGTCGGCGTCGTAGCCGGCGGCGAGGCGGCCCTTGTGGTCGTCGATGCGGCAGAGCCGGGCGGGTAGTGAGGTGACGGCGCGGAGGGCGTCGAGGGTGGAGCTGCCGACGCGCTCGACCATCATTGTGACGCCGTGGGGGAGGATGTCGTGTGGTTTGGGTGGTCCGATTCCGGCGTCGGTGGTGCAGACGAGGGGTATGCCAGCGACTCTGAGTCGTTGGAAGTGGTCGCTGAGTCCGGCGAGGCGCGCGGCTATGCGTGGTGGGGGTACGGTGCCGGGCTTGATGCCGAGGGTCAGAGACACAATGATGCCGGCGGTGGCGATCGCTTCGACGAGGTCGGGTCGGTCCTCGATTCCGTCGGGGGTCATGAAGGTGCAGTGTTCGAGGGAGTCGACTCCGGCGGCCAGGGCGTTCGTGATGGCGTCCGCGGCGTGGGCGTGGGCGGTGACGGGCAGCCCGAGCCGGTGTGCCTCTTCGACTGCCGCGCGCAGTTCGGCGGTGCTGTATTGGGCCTGATGGGAGTGGGTGCCTGGCGTCAGTTCTCCGCCGCTGGCCATGATCTTGATGACGTCGACGCCGCGCTCGGCGTGGGTACGCACCGCGGCGCGAACGCCCGCGACGCCGTCGGCCTGCCCACCAAGGAACCAGCAATGTCCCCCGGTGATGGTGATGGGCGGCCCGGCGGCCAGGACCTGCGGGCCCGAGGAGGGGTCAGCGGCGTACTCCGTGCGTAGCCGCAGGGCCAGATAGTCGCGGTCACCAAGGTCCCGCACGGTGGTGACACCGGCGGCGAGAGCGGTGCGAGCAGCCTTGCGCATCCCGGCCAGTAGCTCGTCGTCGCTGGCTGTGGTGAGGCGGTCGACCGGATCGGCGCTGGCGTCGAAGCCCAGGTGCAGGTGGGCGTCGATGAGCCCGGGCAACAGCGTCACGTCGCCGAGTTCGACGATGTCGGCCCCGTCAGGGGTGCCTCCTCCGCTGTGGACGGTGAGAATACGGCCCTCCGCGACGAGCACGGTGGCATCGCTGATCAAAGCCGCGTTGTGCCCGTCGAAGAGCCGGGCCGCCCTGAGCGCAAGCATGGCGGGCATCCTTCCGTGGAGTCCGATCGAGTTGTCCGTACTTGCGGTCAGGCCTGTGGTGCCTGTGCCGAACGGGCGACCCATGCCCCGTGCGAGACCGCCCGGCGTCGCCGGCCGACGACACTGAGCGCGGCGAACCCGATCCTCTACCTGGCCGTGCCGATCGACCTCAGTCCCGTCCTCGGCTACGCCGACGACCATCATCGTCAGCACGGTACTCCGGTCCGTCGTTCGCCGCGTTGGATTGACCTTCCTGCGACGGCGCGCACGACGTACTCCGCGTCGCGTGATACGCCGCGCAGCGTGTTCGATGAGAAGGATCGCTGGAACTCGACGCCGAGGTAAGCCAAGCCCGCGTGCGTGAGTGAGATGCCGCGCCGGTGGAGCGGCATTCCGTTGTTGTCCAGTGCGCCGAGGTTCTTGAGGTATGGGAGGTTCGGGCGGTAGCCGGTCGCGAAGATGACGGTGTCGACGTGTTCGCGGGTGCCGTCCGACCATTCGACCTGGTTGTCGTCGAAGCGGGTGAACATCGGTCGCTGGTCCAGCAGTCCGGACTTCAGGGCGTTGCTGTAGATGCCGGTGTCGAAGACCGGCGTACCTTTGATCAGCCTCCTCAAGGCGGAAGGTGGCAGGAGGTCCAGTCGAAGCGTGTGCAGCCAGTAGTGCATGTCGCGGCCACCTCGGACTTGGGGGACGAACTGGATGGGACGCCGTACGGCGAGCGTCACCGTGGCGATCTCGGCGAGTTCGTAGGCGATCTGGATCGCGGAGTTTCCGGCGCCGACCACGACGACGCGTTGACCGGCGTACGGCGTAGGGCTGCGGTAGTCCGCGACATGCAGGAGTTGTCCGGTGAACTCGCCGGGGATGTCGGGAACATGGGGGTTGGTGAACGATCCGCTGGCGCAGATGACGCCGGCGGCGCGGAACTCCTCGCCGGTGTTCGTGCGTACCGCGAAGCCGCGATCGGAGGCTTCTACAGTGGTCGCTCGGGTGTTCGTGTGGATCTCGGCGTCGATGCCCAGGGCAAGCTTCTCGAGATAGGTGACGACCTCGTCCCTGGCCGGGTAGCGATCCGGATCGCCGGGGAAGGGTGCCCCGGGAAAGCCGCTGTAGCGGGCGGGGGAGAAGAGCGTCAGGCTGTCGTAGTACGCCGGCCAGGATCCGACGGTCCGGTCGCCGGCCTCCAGCAACACTGGCAGCATGCCCGCCTCTCGGGCCGCGAACGCTCCGGCCAGCCCCGACTGCCCACCACCGATGATCACGACTGAGTCGGTTCCCATAGATGCAACATATCGTAATATCCCGATATGACGAAATAACGATATGGGCTAGGCTGGCGGGCATGGCGCAGAACCCGGAGACGCAGAGCGCGCCGTCTTGTGCGCCCGCCGATGCCGTTGAGCTGAGCGCCGTGACGCATGAGTTTCTGAAGGCTCTGTCGAGCCCGACGCGCCAGCGCATCATGCTGCTGTTCGCCCGCGGAGCCGAACTCTCCGTCAACGAGGTCGCCGCCCGGGCCGGCATCGGTCAGTCCACCGCCTCCCAGCAACTCGACATCCTGCGCCGCGGCGGCATCGTCACCTCCCGCCGCGAAGGCAAAACCGTCCTCTACCGAGCCGATCGCGACGGCGCATCCACGGCACTGTCCGACCTCCAGGACTACCTGAAAACCTGCTGCTGACCTCAGCCCAGCGTGAGCTGCTCACGGTGGAAGTCGTAGTGCTGAGTCGGGAAGCGGTAGACGTCAGCCAGGGTCATGTAGTCCTTGAAGAACGGATCCCAGCGGGTCGGGTAGTGCATCCCCCGTGCCAGGTCTGCGTCGCTTTCGGCGTCGAGCCGCCGGTGAAGCTTGTCGACGACATGGTCGAACATCACAACCATGCGAGCCGGGCTGACCGTGCGGCCGGCGGCGTACGAACCGAGGAAGTTGACTTCGTCGAACGGTCGGGTTCCTGCATTCAGCAAGCGCGCATACGCGCGACTTGCTCCGCGGGGCAGCCGACCGAAGACACGAACCAGCCCGAGCAGCGCGCGCATGATCAGGTAGCCCAGCAGCATGTGAAACAGCAGTTGCCGGTTGTTCCACCGCGTGCCGTTCGACGGCCTCTGCAGTACCGAGTTGTCGGCCGACCCGACCAGCTGGCGGAAATCGGCACGAACCCGCTCGAGTTCCTCGTGCACCGGAGTTCTGTCCACAATTCCATGATGTGTGCCAGGTGACCCGGGCACCAGGATGCGGCGGCTTTCCCGGTCGCGGCCCGCAAGAGTTCCTCGCGGTTGTTGTCGTCGATCGCGTCGGTGGCTCAGGTTGCGGGTTCCGCGGGGTTGTGAGGGTGGTGGCTATTTGGTGGGACCAGGTGCGGATGTCGCGCCAGTCTCGGGAGTCGCCGACGAGGCGTTCGAGGTCGTGGTGTGCAGGACGGCGTCTGCTTGGAGATCGCCGGCGAAGGTCTTGATCGGTGGTGCCTGGAACGCGCGGGCCAGGCGGCTCACGTCGGGTGGGACAGGTTGCTCCTTGTCACGGCTCGCGCCGATCGGGCCGGAGTGGAAGAGCCAGACTTGGCGGGTGCGGAGCTGGCGCTCGTGCCGGCGGAGGAACCGGACCGCCTCGGGCAGCCAGCGGCCTTGGTAGATCGCGCTGCCCAGGACGATGGCGTCGTACGGCGTGACGGCCTGGACTGCCCCGATTTCGTGGACGTCGACGGTGAGGCCGGAGGTGCGGAGTTCGGCTCCGATGGCGGCGGCGATGCTCGCGGTCGCTCCCATCTTGGTGGCGTAGGTGACCAGCACGTTCATGGACATCAGATGCTCCTTGGATCCCGGAAGGCGTGACGGGCCGCTGGTATGGCGAAGGCCAGGACGGGGACGCACCAGAGCCAGAAGCCCCAGCCGAACAGCATCAGTGCCAGATGGAAGACGATCACGGCGACGTAGCCGAGGCGGCGGGTCTTGATCAGGAGTACGGCGATGGCGAGTTCGCCCCCTGCCAGCAGCAAGGCCCACAGGCTGGGATGAGCCATGAAGATGTTCCGCCAGGCTTCGGTAGTCCAGGTGAACAACGCGGCGTCGGCGAAGCCGTCGTACGAGCGCGGGGTGGTCAGCGCCAGCACGGTATGGATGCCGGCACCGGAGGCGAAGAGCGCGACGAAACCCCACCGGATCGCGCGCCAGATGGTTGCCGAAGGTATCTGTGTGATTGGTGTGGTCATGTCAGCCTCCGGTGGCGGCGACGGGAATGATCGCGACGGGGCACTCGGCGTGGCGGCGGGCGTAGTCGATGCCGTCTCCTCCTGAGTTCGTCTCCTTCGAGCATCGGCTGTTCGGGTGGCTGCGCGCACCGGCCGTTCGGTCCTGCGACGCGGGACCTTTGGACCCTCGGTCTCGCATGTCGTCCGGATCACAGGGGTCACTCCGGCAGTGAGGTCTTTCGGCCCTATGGGTGTCGGCCGGATCCGCGTTGGCTCGAAGAGGGAATGGCCCGTCGAGCTGAAGGAGGACCCGATGCCAAGCATCCGGATCACGGCCACCGCGGTTGCTCGCGAGGCGATCCGTCATCTGAGTGACGGCCGCGGCGCGCCGGTGATGTTCGTCCAGTCCGGCGGTTGTTGCGCCGGGAGTACGCCGATGTGCTACCCGGAGAACGAGTTCCTGGTAGGCCCCGGTGACGTTCTGCTCGGTGAGGTCGAGGGCAGCCCGTTCTACATCGACCGGCACCTCGACCAGGCCTGGGGCGAGACGACCTTCCTGCTCGACGTCGCGCCCGGTGGGCCGGAGGGATTCTCCCTGCCCGCCGGACTCGGGGGACATTTCGTCACTCGTTCCGCCACCTGTGCCCTGAATCCATCACCCGTGTATCTGAAAGGACAGTCATGAAAGCAGCAGTTGTCACCGACTTCAGCAAGCCTCTCGAGATCCAGGAGTTGCCGATCCCCGTGCCGGGAGCGGGCGAGGTCTTGGTCCGGATGGAGACCAGCGGTCTGTGTCACACCGACATCCATGCCGCGCACGGGGACTGGCCGGTCAAACCGACGCCGCCGTTCGTCCCCGGGCACGAAGGCATCGGTGTGGTGGAGCGGGTGGGCGACGGCGTGACCGAACGTCGCGTCGGTGACCGTGTCGCGATTGCCTGGCTGGGCTACGCCTGTGGCAAGTGCGAGTACTGCATCAGCGGCTGGGAGACGCTCTGCCTGGAGCAGCGCAACTCCGGGTATTCGGTGAACGGCACCTTCGCCGAGTACGCCGTCGCACCCGCGGCCTTCGCGACGCTGGTGCCGGACGGTGTCTTGTCACGAGACGCCGCACCGCTGACGTGTGCCGGCGTGACGACGTACAAGGCGATCAGGGTGGCCAATGTGAAGCCGGCCGAGACGGTCGCGATCTTCGGCGTCGGGGGACTGGGGCACCTGGCGCTGCAGTACGCGCGGATCGTGGGCGGCATCACCATCGGGGTCGACATCGAGGACAACAAGCTGGAGATGGCCACGGAGCTCGGTGCGGATCACGTGGTGAACGCGGCGAAGACCGATCCGGTCGAGGCGATCCAGGCTCTCGGCGGTGCCGATGTGGCCGTCGTGCTGGCCGCGAATCCGCGGGTGTTCGACCAGGCGTTCCAGTCGTTGCGTCGCGGTGGGCGTCTCGTTTGTGTCGCGTTGCCGGGGGACGACGGTGCGATGAGTCTGCCGATCTTCGACACCGTGCTGAACGGGAAGAGCGTGATCGGTTCGATCGTTGGCACGCGCAACGATCTCGCCGACGTGTTCGCCCTGCACGCCGCCGGCCGGACCCGGGTGATCGCCGTCGACCGCAAGCTCGACGACGTCAACCAGGCGATCACCGACGTGCTCGCTGGTGACATCCCGGCCCGTATCGTCTTCCAGTTCTGATGAACCTGCTGATTGGCTGCCCGGCCGAGACCGAGTGGCACGAGAGCCGCGTAGCCGTCACACCCGAAGTGGTGGGGCGGCTGCGCCGGATCGGCCTCGACGTGATCGTCGAGGCCGGTGCGGGACGCAGGGCCGGGTTCCCGGATGAGGCGTACGTCGCGGCCGGCGCGCGCGTCGGGGACCGGCTGGAGGTCTTCACACAGCCTGACATCCTGGCGGTCATCCACCGACCGGACTGTCAGCGACTGCGCGCCGGTCAGATCGTGATCGGTCTGCTCGACCCGTACGAAGCTCCTGAGGAACTGGCGGAGGTTACGGCGCTCAGCTTCGAAGGGCTGCCGAGGACCCTCAGCCGGGCGCAGTCCATGGACGTGCTCACCTCGCAGGCCAACGTGGCCGGGTACAAGGCCGCGGTGCTCGCCGCGGACACCTTCGGCGGCTTCTTCCCGATGATGATGACCGCAGCCGGGACCGTACGTCCGGCCAAGGTTCTCGTCCTCGGCGGTGGAGTCGCGGGGCTGCAGGCGATCGGTACGGCGCGGCGCCTAGGCGCGCTGGTGACCGGGTACGACGTCCGCGCGGCCGCACGCGCCGACATCGCCTCGACCGGTGCCGCCGTACTGGATCTGGACCTCAACGCCGAGGGCGAAGGCGGTTATGCACGGACGCTGACTGCGGATGAACAAGCCGGCCAGCAAAGGGCGCTCGTGAATGCGATCCGGGACTTCGACGTGGTCATCACGACCGCTCAGGTGCCGGGACACCGTCCGCCTGAGTTGGTACCGGCCGAAGCGCTAGCGGTGCTAGCGCCCGGTTCGGTCGTAGTCGACCTGGCATCTGGTCCGCTGGGCGGCAATGTGGCGGGTTCGGTGCCGGACAGCAGGGTCGAGACCGAGAACGGTGTCGTCGTGCTCGGCGCCGGGAACCTCCCGGCGCAGGTTCCACGCGCCGCGTCGTCCGCCTGGGCGCGCAACGTCACGGCCTTGCTCGAGCACCTGATCCACGACGGTTCCGTCGTACTCGATCCCGAAGACGAAATCACGGCCGGCCTGCTCGTGCATACGAAGGAGGCAGTGTCATGACAGCTGTTCTGCTCGCCGACATCACGGTCTTCGTGCTCAGCGTGCTGGTCGGGTTCGAGGTCATTTCGAAGGTCCCGGCCACCCTGCACACCCCGCTGATGTCCGGCGCGAACGCAATCCACGGCGTGGTGGTGATCGGCGTGATGATCATTGCCGCAAGCATCGACACCACGATCGGCTACGTGCTGCTGTTCGTCGCCGCGGCGTTCGCGGCCGCGAACGTGGTCGGTGGGTACGTCGTCACCGACCGGATGCTGGAGATGTTCCACGCGAAGCCGAAGGGTCAACGATGAACACCACGACGCACCTTCTCTATCTGGGTACGGCGGTCTGCTTCGTGCTCGGCCTGCACCTGATGAACTCGCCGGCGACCGCGCGACGGGGCAACCAACTGTCCGCGTTCGGGATGGCGGTCGCGATCGCACTGACCGTCGTCGTGCTGCTCGACGACGGAACGATCACGGCCACCGCGGCGGTTGTTCTCGCCGTCGGCGTGCTCGCCGGGGCGATGGCGGGGCTCGTCGCCGCGAGGCGGGTGAAGATGACCGCGATGCCGCAGCTCGTCAGCCTGTTCAACGCGGTCGGCGGTGGTGCCGCAGCCCTGATCGCGTTCACCGACGCACTCCCCGGAGCGGCCGACGAGCCGATCAGTACGACGCTCACCACGTTCCTCGACGTGCTGATCGGCGCGATCACGTTCTCGGGATCCCTGGTTGCCGCGGGCAAGCTTGCCGGCGTCGTACCAGGTCGTCCGCTGACGTTCCGCGGCGGCCGCGCGCTCAACTTGTTGCTCGCCCTGACTGCCCTGGCCGCCGGTGTCCTTTACACGGCTCATATCGGCGGGCTGGGAACGCTCGGTCTCCTGACCGGTGCCGCTCTGGTGATCGGCGTACTGATGACGCTGCCGATCGGCGGCGCCGATATGCCGGTGGTGATCTCCCTGCTGAACGCCTGCACCGGCACAGCGGTGGCCATGGCCGGGTTCGTGATCGGCAGTACGCCGCTGATCATCGCGGGCGCGCTCGTCGGCGCGGCCGGCGGCATCCTGACCAAGCTGATGGCCGTCGCCATGAACCGCTCGCTGCTGAGCATCGTCGCCGGCGGCTTCGGGACGGGTGACGAGCAGACCGCGCCAGCCATCGCGGCGACCGGCACAGTCCGCACCGTGACTGCCGATGACGCCGCGCTGCAGTTGGCGTACGCCGGGAAGGTCGTCATCGTTCCTGGTTACGGCCTCGCAGCCGCGCAGGCCCAGCACGAGGTGGTGGAGCTCGCCCAAGCGCTGACCGAGCACGGTGCGGATGTCAGTTACGGCATCCACCCGGTCGCCGGCAGGATGCCCGGTCACATGAACGTGCTGCTGGCCGAGGCGAACGCGCCGTACCCGCAGCTCAAGGACCTGGACGAGATCAACCCGCAGTTCGCCGCCACCGACGTCGTCCTGGTCGTCGGCGCGAACGACGTGACCAACCCGGCCGCCCGCCGACTGGGTAATGCTGTGTCCGGGATGCCGATCCTGGACGTGGACAAGGCCCGCAGCGTGATCGTGGTCAAGCGCTCGCTCGGGCACGGGTACGCGGGCGTCGACAACGAGCTCTACACCAACCCGCGCACCGCAATGCTGTTCGGCGACGCCAAGGCCGTGCTGACTTCGCTGATCAGCGAACTCCAGGCGTACGTTCGCTGACTTCGAGTTACCAGGTTCGGCGGGCGCCTCTGATGGCTGCCGCGGCGCCGAGGAGGCCGTAGTTCCCGTCGTACCTCGCGTACAAGGCATGCAGGCGGCCGGTCGCCTGGTCTGTGAAGATGTCGAACGGCGCCCCGGTGAGGTCGAGCCGTGATGTCGCCTCGGTGACGCTTCGGCGCTCGGCCGCGGTGAGCGCGATCGGCGGCGAGGTGACCTCGAGACCGATCGGATTAGGTCGGGACTGAATGACGCGGTACCGACCGAATCCGCTCCGGACCACGATGCCGTCCTGGCGGCTGAACTTCTCCCGGAACAGATGAAACCGGTAGTCCATCGCATTGAGCACGACGATGGCCTCGGTGACCGTCGTCGGATCCGGGCGGCAGATCTTCCAGCGGGCCAGCCGGCGCCGTTCAGGAGGCAGCAGCTCCGGCGGAGAGGGCAGGCGATCAGTGACGACGTGCCCTCGGAGACATGCCGCCAGCGCGTGCGGGTACACCCGCAGTTGCTCGATCGTGCGCATCGCGAGCACGGCGACGAGCTCGGACATGGTCGCGGCGGCCGTCTGAGCCCGAACGCGGTGGCCGGCAGTCAGTTGTACGTCGATCTGCGCGACCAGCGGTCTGCGCAGACCGGGCTCGGCCAGCCGGGTCAGCCGGACTCGGCTGTACGCCGACCATGGACCGAGGATCGGCGCGAGGTGTTCGTGGATCACTGTCGCGGCGTCGGTCGGAACGATCCCCGTCGTACTGACCGGAATGGTGGTCGGCGACCGCAGCGGCAGGACAATCTGGCCTTCCGTGCTCATAATCCCCCCGTAAAGGCGCCTCAGCGCCGGTGCTAATGGATTCACGCTGCCACCACGCACCGGAACTGGTACAGGTCCGTTGGACCCTGAATCAGGGCCGTTGGTCCCGCCGCGCCTCGTGTTCACGAGGCCACGGTCTGCAGCGTCGGGGGAGGCGTTGTGCTCGTCAGCCGAGGAAGTGGCCGGCTGGGCGTCTGAGGGAGTCGTTGGCCGGTGGGCGGTGCGAGGTGCTGCGCTGGGTGGCTTCGATGGCGGCGCTGACGTCGGCCGACCACGCACGGATCTTGTCCCAGTCGCGTGCGTCGCCGGCCAGGTTGCCCGCCGCGAGCCGGCGAGCAACGAAGCCTTTCGCCGTAGCCGGTTCCAGGCGGCCCGCGAACGTGACGGCCGGTGTCGCGCCGATCTCGCGGGCGAGGTGACTGACGGCCGGCGGCATCGCTTGGTCCTCGTCCTTGTCAGGTCCGACTGGCCCGCTGTGGAAGAGCCAGACCTGGCGTCGACGGAGCAGTTCGATGTTGTGGCGGAGGAACCGCACCGCGTCTCGACGCCAGCGGCGGATGTAGATCGCGCTGCCCAGGACAACGGCGTCGTACGAGGCGACGTCTTTCACCCTCGCCACATCGACAACGTCGACGGAGTGCCCGTGTGCGCGCAGCTCGGCACCGATCGCCGCGGCAATGCCCGCGGTCGCGCCCATCTTGCTGGCGTACGCGACCAACACCTTCTTGGACATCGGAACCTCCTTCGGGGTCGCATCCAGGACACCAGGCGGAGCGCCGCCCGGGCAGTGCCGAACGTCCCGGCTGCCTAGGACCCATCGGCACTGCCGTCGTACGCCGCCAGGCGCTGGACTGATGTCGTCTCGAACGGCGGTTCGGTTGACGCACGAGTTCGAAGGGGCAGGAGGTCGGGCGCGATGAGGCATCCGTTGAAGGTGTCGGACGTGATGACGCGCAACGTCATCACGGTCACCGAGGACACGCCGTACAAGGAGATCGTCTCCCTGCTGGCGGCGAACCACATCAGCGCGGTGCCGGTGGTGAACCAGTACGGCGGCATCGGCGGAATCGTCTCGGAGACGGACCTGGTCCGTAAGGAAGAGTTTCAGCGCAGGCGGACGCCCTGGGCGCTGCGCTGGTGGCGGCATGCAGCTCGATCGAAGGCCGCTGGGCTGCGGGCGGCTGAAGTGATGTCGCGGCCGGCGGTCACGATCGAGCAGGCGGCGACCATTCCCGAGGCCGCGCAGTTGATGGCGGCACGCGGGATCACCCGGCTGGTCGTGACCCACGACGACGTACTGGCCGGAATCGTCACGAGGTCGGATCTGCTGAAAGCATTCCTGGAACCGGACGATCGCATCCTCCAACGTGTCCGGCGGGAGGTCGTCGTCCATGCGCTGTGGGACGACCCCTTCAGCATCGAGGCCCGCGTTCAGGACGGTGTCGTGACCCTGTCCGGCGAGGTCGAGCAGCACAGTACGGCGGATGTCGTCGCGAAGCTGACGCGCGAGGTCGATGGTGTGGTGAGTGTTGTCAACCAACTGGCCTGGGTGTACGACGACCTGGCCTCGGCGCTGAACCCCCGGGGAGTGGGCGAACGTGTACCCGGGATCCGGCTGCGGCGTCCGTGACAATCTGAGTGGGTGCGGTGCGGTTGTGCGCCGTGCAGCTCACTTCATAGACAGTGGCGGTCTCCACTGTCCCCCCAGACGGACTTGGTCGGTTCAGCCGTGGTCGCTCATGGTGATGCCGTTCTCGAGGGCGAGGCGTAGGAGACTATCGAGCTCGCCGGAGTAGACGCGCTCGGAGTCGAGGTCCCCAGCCTCCTGGGCAGCGCGGCGTTGTTCCTGGGCGGAGGCGATCCGTTGACGCAGTTCCGCGGTGAACGTGTCCATGGTGGACCTACCTTATGCACGAGTTGCAGAATTCTTCAATTCGTGATCGCATGAATTTCGTAGACAATGAATCGAGCGGAGGGCGGAGGATGACGACACCGCTGCACCAGTTGAAGGCGGAGTTCTTCAAGACACTGGGGCATCCGGCGCGTATCCGCGTCCTGGAGCTGCTGAGCGAACGTGAGATGGCGGTCAGCGAACTCCTGCCAGAGGTCCGCCTCGAAGCCTCGAACCTGTCCCAGCAGTTGGCGGTCCTCCGTCGGGCCGGGCTCGTGACTGCACGTCGCGACAGCTCGCAGGTCTACTACTCGCTGACCAGTCCGCAGGTGGCTGAGCTGCTCGCTGTAGCCAGGGGCATCTTGACGTCGGTGTTGTCGGATCAGGTGGAGCTGCTGGACGGTCTGCGCGCGGACGCGGTTGCCTTAGGTCCGGTACGCCGAGCAGTCCGATGAAGGCTTTGTTCCGGAAGATCCGGTCGACCGGCCGGGTCGCGGAGCCTGCCCCGGCGCGGGAGCCGGTGAATGACGACGTACTGCGGGGGTCGGTGCAAGTGCGCCATGTCGACGCCGGGTCCTGCAACGGCTGCGAGATCGAGATCGGCTCGGCCTTCGGGCCGGTGTACGACGGGGAGCGGTACGGCGCGCGCCTGGTCGCCTCGCCGCGGCACGCGGACGTCCTGCTGGTGACAGGACCGGTGACCCGGAACATGGCCGATCCGTTGCGGAAGGCGTACGACGCGACGCCGGCGCCGAAGCGGGTCGTGGCGGTGGGGGACTGCGCGCGCGACTGTGGTGTGTTCGCGGGTGGTTACGGGGTCGAGGGTGCGGTCGCGGACGTGATTCCGGTCGATGTCGTCGTACGGGGATGTCCGCCGGAGCCGCCGCAGATCATCGAAGCGTTGCGAGACCTGACCGGACGATGACGATCGGATGGGCACTGCTCGGTGTACTGGTGGTCGCCGCGCTGGGTGCGCTGAGTGCATTCACCTCTGGTCCTCGCCATCGTGCGGTGATCGCTGGCTTGTCGACGGCTGCTGTCGGGGTTTTCGGTGTCCTGGCGGGAGCGCTGGCGCTGGGCGGTCGCTCGTTCTCGACGACGGTCCCCGAGTTGCTGCCGTTGAGCGAGGCGTCAGTCGCTGTGGACGCGTTGTCCGGGCTGTTCTGCCTGCTGATCGGTGGCGTCGCGGTTGCGGCGGGGATCTACAGCATCGGCTACTTCGGTGGGGGACATGCTGGATCGCGGTCGGCGCAGGGGCTGCTGCCGCTGTTCGTGGCGGCGATGATGCTGGTTCCGGCGGCCGGGAACGTGACGACGTTCCTGGTGCTGTGGGAGCTGATGGCGCTCACGTCGCTGGCTCTGGTTCTCGCCGAGCACAGGCTGCGGCCTGCGGTGCGCGACGCAGGCGTTTGGTACGCCGCGATGACGCACGCCGGTCTGATCGCGATCCTGCTCGGGCTGGTGCTGTTCGTCGTCGAAGGCCGGTGGCGAGCCGTTCGAGGCGCTGCGTGCTGCGCAGCTGTCTGACGACGTCTCGCTCGGTCGTCTTCGTGCTGATCTTCATCGGGTTCGGCTCGAAGGCCGGTATGGTGCCGCTGCACGTGTGGCTGCCGCGAGCTCATCCGGAGGCGCCGAGCCACGTGTCGGCGCTGATGTCGGCGGCGATGGTGAACCTCGGCCTGTACGGCATCCTGCGGGTCGGGTTCGACCTGCTCGGCGGTGGTCCGCGCTGGTGGTGGCTGCTGGTGCTGATCGTGGGCGGCGTGTCCGCGCTGTACGGGGTCCTGCAGGCCAGTGTCGGCACCGATCTGAAGCGGCTGCTCGGCTACTCGACGACCGAGAACATGGGGCTGATCTTCCTCGGGGTCGGCGCGGCCGGGATGTTCGCTGCGGACGGGAACCGGACACTGGCGAGCTTGCTGGTCGCGGCCGCGGTGCTGCACGCGGTGAACCATGCGGCGTTCAAGACGCTGCTGTTCCTGGGCGCGGGGTCGGTGCTGCGCGCAACCGGCGTACGCGACCTCGACAGCTTGGTGGGCTGGTGTCGCGGATGCCGGCGACGGCGGCGTTGTTCGGTGTCGGGGCACTGGGTGCCGCGGCGCTGCCGCCGGGCAACGGGTTCGTGTCCGAGTGGCTGCTGCTGCAGGCTCTGATCCACGGTCTGCCGGGCGCCGACGCCGGTTGTTGCGGTCGCGATGCCGCTGGCGGTCGCGGCGGTGGCGCTGACCGCGGGGCTGGGGGTGGCGACGTTCGTGAAGGCGTTCGGGGTCGGGTTCCTGGCCCGTCCGCGGTCGGAATCGGCCGCTGCGGCGAACGGAGTCGCCGCTAAGTATGCGCGGTGCGATGCTCCTCGCGGCCGTGGTCTGCATCGGCCTCGCGGTGGTGCCGGCGGCGCTGGCCCGGCCCTGACGCGAGTGTTGCAGGTGTGCCTTCCGTGCGGGACGGTTCGCCGCTGCGGGTGGGGTGACGTTGCGGTTGGCGGGGATCCCGGGGTCGATGTCGCCGTTGCTGATCCTGCGGGATTGCTGGTGGCGGCGCTGGTCGTGGTCGCGTTGGTCCGGCGGGGGCTGCCTCGTCGCGTGTCGCTGGTGTGGGGCTGCGGCGGTACGCGGCTCGACCCGCGGATGGAGTACACGGCGACCTCGTTCGCCGAGCCACTGAAGCGGGTGTTCGACGACGTGCTGCGGCCGGAGAACGACGTCGATGTCACCCACCACGCGGAGTCGCAGCTACCTGATCGAGAGCGTTCAGTACCGGCAGCGGGTCGACCGATCGGTTGGAGGGCGCGCTGTACCCGCCTGTTCTTGCTGCTGCAACAGTTCGGGATGGTGCCAGTCGGCTGCAGAACGGCAGCGTGCACCGGTACCTGGGCTACGGCTTTGCGGGACTGTGCGACTGTCCTCGTTGTCGTGGGGCTGACCACGATGAGCGCCGTTGGGGTTGTTGTCCAGGTCATACTGCTGGTCGTGTTGGCGCCGTACCTGGTCGGCTTGATGCGGCAGGTCCGGGCCCGGCTGGAGGGCCGCGCGGGTGCCGGGGTCGGGCAGCCGTGGCGGGACCTGCGCAAGCTGTTGCGCAAGGAGCCGATCACCCCGGCCGGATCGAGCTGGGTCTTCGCCGCGGCGCCGGCTGTGCTGGTGGCTACGACGCTGGTCATCGCGGCGGTTGCACCCGTTCGTCGCGACGGTGTCTCCGCTGGACGGGGTGGCCGACCTGTTCGCGGTGGTGGCGCTGCTGCTGCTGGGCACGGTCGCGCTGGCGCTGGCCGGGCTGGACACCGGCACGGCGTTCGGCGGGATGGGCGCGAGCCGGGAGATCACGGTCGCCGCGCTGGCCGAGCCGACGCTGCTGCTGGCGGTCTTCGCGCTGTCGGTTCGGGTCGGTTCGACGAACCTGGCCGCGATCGTCGAGCGCGGTCAGCAGGCGCCGGGCGACGTACTCTCCCCGGCGTCGCCTGCTCGCCGCGGTCGCGCTGGCTGTCGTGGTGATCGCGGAGACCGGGCGGCTGCCGGTGGACAACCCGTCCACGCATCTGGAGCTGACGATGATCCACGAGGCGATGGTGCTGGAGTACGCCGGTCCCGACCTGGCGCTGGTGGAGTTCGCGTCGGCGCTGCGGCTGACGGTGTTGCTCGGGCTGTGGTCGAATCTGTTCCTGCCGTGGGGGATCGCCACCACTTCGGCGTCACCGGTGGCATTGCTGTCGGCGTGGTCGCGTTCGTGGCGAAGGTCGCCGTGCTCGGGATGCGTCCTGGCGGCTGGTGAGGTGTTCCTGGCCAAGCTGCGGCTGTTCCGGGTCCCGGAGCTGCTGGCCGGGTCGTTCCTGTTCGGGCTGCTGGCCGTCTCGTCCTCCTTCTTCCTGGCATGATCATGACGACGTCAATGGATCTATCTGATCTGCGGCGGGCTGCTGCTGCACATGCGGTGCTGGTCCTGTGGCGACGCGAGCTGTCCGCGATCGTCCGGCTGCTCGCCCTGCAGGGAGTCCTGCTGGGCGGGTTGGCCGGGGTTCTGGCAGTACGGCTGGAGAGCGTCGAGCTCGGCGTGGTCGCGGCCGGCGTACTCGTGCTGAAGGCCGGTGTGCTGCCGGCCTGCTTGCGCCGGGTGCTGCGGGACAGCGGCGAGGCCCGCGAGACCGAGCCGCTGGTCAATGTGACGGCGTCGCTCGCTCGCGGCGGCCGTGCTGACCCTGCTCGCGTACGCCGTCGTCGCCCGCTGGTCGCGACTGGCACCGTCGGCCGACGACGCACGCGGTGCCGGTCGGGATGGCGGTGGTGCTGATCGGGTTCTTCGTGCTGGTCACCCGGCGCCGGGCGCTGTCGCAGCTGGTCGGGTTCCTGCTGATGGACAACGGCATCACCGCCGACCGCGTTCCTGATCACCGGCGGCGTACCGGCTGATCGTCGAGCTCGGCGTGTCCCTGGACGTGCTGCTGGTGGTGCTGGTGCTGCAGATCCTGACCGCCCGGATGCGCGACGACCTTCGGCGGAACGCGACATCGACGAGCTGCGGGAGCTGCACGACTGATGACGTCTCACCGCACTTCTTGTCGCGGCGCCGGTCGTCGCTCCGCTGGCCGCCGCCGCGGCGGCGGCCAAGCTCGGGTGGCGGCGTCCGTTGCCATCGGGCGCGGTCGTGGCTGCCTTGGTCGTCCTTGCCGTCGGTGCGGGTACGACGGTGTGGACCGTCGACGGCGGTGCGGTCGAGCTGGGAACTGGTTGCGGATCGACGCCCTGTCCGGCGTGATGCTGATCGTCATCGGCGCCGTCGGCACTGTCGCGACCTGGGCCGCGATCGGGTACCTGGACGCCGAACTCGCGACTGGGCATACCAACGCGAACCGCGCCCGGTGGTACGGGGTCCTCGTGCCGCTGTTCCTGGCCGCGATGGTCGTCGCGGTGCTGGCCAACAACCTCGGGCTGCTGTGGGCCGCGATCGAGGCCACCACGATCGTCACCGCGTTCCTGGTCGGTCACCGCCGATCACGGAAGTCGCTGGAGGCGACCTGGAAGTACGTGATCATCTGCTCGGTCGGGATCGCGCTGGCGTATCTGGGGACGGTGCTGGTCAACTACGCGGCGCAACAGGCTGGGGTCGTGGAGCACGGGCGCTCGACTGGACCGAGCTCGTCGCGCACGCGGCCGAGCTCGACCCGGGCGTGATGCGGATCGCGTTCGCGCTGCTGGTGCTCGGGTTCGGCACCAAGGCCGGCCTGGTGCCGCTGCACAGCTGGCTGCCGGACGCGCACAGTCAGGCCCCGGCACCGGTGTCCGCGCTGATGTCCGGCGTGCTGCTCTCGGTCGCGTTCTACGCCCTGCCGTACCGGGTCATCGCGGTCGCCAGCGTCGACCCTGCGGTTCGTCCGCGCCCTGCTGCTCGTCGGTTGCGCTCGCTCGCTGCTGCTCGCGGCGTCGCTGCTGCTGGCCCAGCGCGACTACAAGCGGCTGCTCGCCTACTCCAGCATCGAGCACATGGGCCTGGTCGTCCTCGGCGCGGCGGTCGGCACGCCGCTGGCGATCGCCGCGGTGCTGCTGCACATCCTCGGCCACGGCCTGGGCAAGGCCGTGCTGTTCTGCGGCGCCGGGCAGATCCTGCGCAGAAGGCACCACCCAGATCGACGGCGTGCGCGGGCTGCTCGCGCGTCGCCGGTGCTGGCCGGCTGTTCGCGGCTCGGGCTGGCCGCGCTGCTCGGGCTCCCGCCGTTCAGCCTGTTCGCCAGCGAGCTCGGCCTGGCCCGCGCCGGCTTCGACGCACGGTCTCGGCTGGGTGATCGCGGTCGTGCTGGTTCTACTGCTCGTCGTCTTCGTCGCTATCAGCACCAGGCCGCCGGATGCTGCTCGGGATCCGGCGAACCTGAGGCGACCGGGGAGGCAGGGACTCGACGATGACGTCGGTCAGGCGCTGCGGGCCTCGACCGTCGCACCGCTGGTCGGCGGGGCTGGTCGCGGTCGCCGTGCTGGGATCGTCGACTGGCCGCTCGGCGCGCTGCTGCACGCCGCCGGCCGGATCGCGGGGACCCCATGAGCCGCGGACGTCCGGCACCTAGTCCGACAACCGCCGCCAGTCGACGGTCACCGCGGCGAGCCCTCGCGGACCGCGCGCACGGCGCCTGCTCGACGGCGGTTTCCGGCTCGCGCTGATCGCCGCGCACGACGACCCGGACGGCTTCCGCGTGGTGTACCTGTTCGCCGCCGCACGGCCCGACCGCCGCGTCGAGCTGGTCCTGCGCCACCGAGCGCGACCGAGCCCCGGATCCCCAGCCTGGCCGCGCTGTCGTTCCCGGCCGGCCGGTTCGAGCGCGAGATGCGCGACCTGTTCGGCATCGTGCCCAGCGGACCATCCACTGCCGCAGCGGCTGGTCCGCACTACCACTGGCCGCGCGGCTGGTACCCGATGCGCCGCGACGCCGGAGCCGCCGCCGCCGTTCGGCGACTCGACGAGCCGTACCCGTTCCGCACCGTCGAGGGCCCCGGCGTCTACGAGATCCCGGTCGGACCCGTCCACGCCGGGCTGATCGAGCCCGGGCACTTCCGGTTCTCGGTGGTCGGCGAGACCATCCTCAAGCTCAAGGCCCGGCTGTGGTTCGTGCACCGCGGCATCGAGAAGCTTTCCGAGGGCACGACTGCTCGCCGACGTGCTGCCCCTGGCCGAGCGGATCACCGGCGACACCGCCGTCGGGCACGCGCTCGCGTTCTGCCTGGCCGTCGAGGACGCCCGGGACTGGCGCGTGTCAGGACAGACGCAGGATGTGCGCGCGGTGCTGCTCGAGCTGGAACGGCTCTACAACCACGTCGACCGACATCGGGGCCCTGTGCAACGACGTCGGCTACGGCATCCTCAACGCCCACGCGCAGCGGGTCCGCGAACAACTGCTGCGGCTCAACGACGACGTCACCGGGCACCGGCTGCTGCGCGGCGCGATCGCGCCCGGCGGCGTGCGCGTCCGCAGCCTGCCCACCCGGAGGCAGCTGAGCGCGATCGCCGCCGACGTCGCCGAGATCGTCGACCTCGCGCTCGGCAACAGCGTCGTGCGCGACCGGTTCACCGGCACCGCCGTGCTCACCCCGAGCAGGCCGCGCGACATCGGCGCCCTCGGCTACGTCGCCCGCGCCAGCGGCTCGACCATCGACGCCCGCCGCGACCACCCCTTCACACGACGCTGACGGCCCAGGTCACTGCCTCGGCACACACCGCGCGGGGACGTGCTGGCCCGGTTCCTGATCCGCGCCGAGGAGATCCACGCCATCCGTCGCGCTGATCACCGACCTGCTGGCCACGGCGACCGGCCTTGAGCGCGCGAAACGCCTAGCAGCCCAGCTGGCTCGCCGCCGGCCGGTCGTCCGGCGTCGGCCTCGTCGAGGGCTGGCGCGGCACGATCGCGCACCGCGTCGAGCTCGGCCCCGGACGGCACCGTGGCGCGGCTGAAGATCGTCGACCCATCGTTCCTCAACTGGCCGGCGCTGCCGGTCGCGCTGGCCGACACGATCGTCCCCGACTTCCCCCTGACCAACAAGAGCTTCAACCTCTCCTACGCAGGCAACGACCTCTGAAACGCCATTGGCCCCGCTCGATGAAGATCGGGACCTTTGGCTCTGACGTCGGACTGTCCGGACAGCGGAGTCTCGAGTCAGCCGGAGTTTCCTGCGACGGAGGTCGGCCGATGTCGGCCACCTGCCGGGGAGTTCGGCTCGTGACCTTCTCGTCACCGGTTTCAAATGTTGGGAGGCACATCGTGAGTTCTGGTGAGCGCGTCATCGTGTGTGGGGTCGACGGGTCTGCGGCTGGGCTGCGCGCGGTCGAGTGGGCGCTCGGCGAGGCACATCGCCGGTCCTGCCGGCTGCGTGCCGTGACGGTCTGGTCGTGGGACGGGCCGGAGTACGGGCGGACGATCGGCAGCCCGGAGGAGGCCCGAAAACTTGCCGTCGACATCCAGGACGAGGTCCTGACCAAGGTCGTCGGCGAACGCCCTGAACCCGAACTCGAGAAGCTGGTCCTGGAAGGGCGTCCGAGCGAACAGCTGTGCCGGGCAGCTCATGACGCCGATCTCCTGGTCCTCGGCAGCCATGGCCACGGCGCGTTCCACGACGCCCTGGTCGGCTCGACCAGCCTCCACGTCGTCCGCCACGCGCCCTGCCCAGTGGTCCTGTTGCCCGACCCGACCAGGGTCGAGCACGAGCGCAGGGCCTCGAGGCCACGTCGCCGGTTACCCGGTCCACAGGGCGGCATCCCGACTTTCTGAGCGCCCACCAGCAGTCCCGCAGCCATCGCGTACGGCGACAGGCGGCAGGACTTCCGACTCTGTCCGCCGGCGGCACTGGGCTGGCAAGCTGGCCTCCGAGAGGGATGCCCTGACGGATCGGAGGTCGACGAGGTGCCTGCCGATCGTGGCGTTGTCGCGCTGGGACGCAGGCCCGGCCTGACCGCGGATGAGGTCGCTGAGCGGGTCGCGGCGGGGCGGACGAACGCGGTCCAGGTGCGGACCAGTCGAACCTTCGGGCAGATCGTCAGGGCGAACGTCTTCACGTTCTTCAACGGGCTGCTCGGGCTCCTCCTGGTCGCTGTCATCGCGACCGGTCAATGGCGGAACGCGCTGTTCGGACTGGTGATCCTGACCAACTCAGGTATCGGAATCATCCAAGAAGTGCGCGCCAAGCGGACGCTCGACCGGCTTGCGCTGCTCAATGTCACCAGAGCCCACGTCGTGCGCGACGGTACGCCGGCCGAGATCGACGCCGCCGACGTCGTCCAGGACGATCTGGTGCGCCTCCGCACCGGCGACCAGGTGCTGGCCGATGGTGTAGTGGTCGACGTTGATGGTCTCGAGATCGATGAGTCGTTGCTGACCGGGGAGTCCGATCCGGTGCAGAAGGCCTCCGGTGACGAGGTGCGATCAGGGTCGATCGTCGTCGCCGGAACGGGGGAGTTCGAGGCGCGGGCGGTCGGTGCCGAGACGTACGCTGCCCGGCTCGCAGCGGAGGCACGCCGGTTCCAGATCACCCGCTCCGAGTTGGTCGCCGGTACGACGAGATTGCTGCGTTGGATCTCGCTGGTCCTGCTCGTCGTCGCGCCGGTGCTGCTGTGGTCGCAGTTCCGCAGCACCGACAACAAGGGCTGGCGTGACGCGGTCACCGGAACTGTCGCGGCGATCGTGGGGATGATCCCCGAAGGGCTCGTACTGCTGACGTCACTTGCCTTCATGCTCGCGATCGTGACGCTGGCGCGTCGGCAGACGCTCGTCCAAGAACTGCCCGCGGTCGAAGGACTGGCTCGGGTCGACGTCGTCTGCCTGGACAAGACCGGCACGCTGACACACGGCAACGTGGTGTTCGACCGGGTCGAATCGCTCATCGACGAGCACGTCGACGAGATCCTCGCCCTGATCGCCGCCGGCGGTGACTCGAATGCCACCTCGGATGCGCTGCGGGCCGCGTTCGGTTCGTCCACGGTGGCGGCTTCTGCGCGGGTGCCGTTCTCCTCGGCTCGCAAGTGGCAGTCGGTGACCACAGCCGGTGTCACCTGGATCCTGGGCGCGCCCGAGATGGTGCTGGTCGACGACGACGTCGCAGGTGTCCCGGCCAGGAGCCGCGCGAACGACCTTGCAGCTGGGGGAGAGCGGGTGCTCGTGCTGGCACGCGGCGTGCCGCACGACGACAACGCGCCCGAGCTGCCCGCGGACCTTGTGCCGATCGCGCTCGTGGTACTGACCGAGAACATCCGTGATGACGCGGCCGCGACGATGCGGTACTTCACCGAACAAGGCGTCGCGCTCAAGGTGCTGTCGGGCGACAACCCACGGACAGTCGGTGCGGTGGCCGCTGCCGTCGGCATACCAGGTGTCAACGGCGCCGACGATGCGGTCGACGCGCGTACTCTGCCAGAGGATCCCGACGAGTTGGCCGACGTACTCGACCGCTCATCGGTGTTCGGGCGGGTGAGCCCGCACCAGAAGCGGGCGTTCGTCAAGGCGCTGCAGAGCCGCGGCCATGTGGTCGCGATGACCGGCGACGGCGTCAACGACGCGCTCGCGCTCAAGGACGCCGACATCGGGGTTGCCATGGGCAACGGGTCTCCTGCTACCCGCGCCGTCGCGCAACTCGTGCTGCTCGACGGTCGGTTCGCCCATCTTCCCGATGTCGTTGCCGAGGGCCGCCGGGTGATCGCCAACATCGAACGGGCCGCGAACCTGTTCCTGGTCAAGAACGTCTATTCGCTCGTACTGTCGCTGATCACCGCGGTCGCGCTGGTGGCGTATCCGCTGGAACCGATCCAGCTCACCCTGATCTCGAATTTGACGATCGGGATCCCCGCGTTCTTCCTGGCGCTCGGTCCGAACACCCGGCGATATCTGCCGGGATTCCTCGGCCGGGCGCTACGGTTCGCGGTTCCGGTCGGTGTGGTGACCGCGGTCTGTGCCTTCGCCGGTTACCGCCTGATGCGAGTGGTCGATCCCGGCTCGGGCATTGCGGGCGCTCGTACCGTCACCACCGTCGTCGTACTGGTCGTGTCACTGTGGACGCTGTCGATCCTCGCTCGGCCGCTCCGGCTGTGGAAGGTGGCCCTGCTTGCCGTGATGGTGTCGCTCGCGGTGGTCGCCGTACTTGTCCCAGCAATCGGCCACGGCCTGTTCCTGCTCGAGATCACGCCGTACAGGCTTCTGATCGCCCTCGCACTGGCTGCTGTCGGCATCACTTTGGTCGAGGCCATATCCCGGATCAGTCGCCGAAGATGGGATGGCCTGTCTGGCCCTCGTTGACAGGGCTTTCGGCCCTGTGGTGGGAGCGCTCGCGCGGGCTACAGCTAGGCGTATGTCCGACTTGGCCTGGTCCCCGCAGTTGCCGGCGCCGCGCAGTCCGTGGTTCCGCCAGCACCCGTCCGTTGCCCTCATGGTGGCCGCGGGGCTGTACGGCGTGGTTCTGTTGCTGACTCTGTTCGCCGGGGCACCCAGGGATGACTACTTCTTGCTGTACGTCTTCCCGGTGGCCCTGGTAGCGATGACGTTCGGCCTCCGCGACGGCGCGCTTGCCGGGGTGTCGGCCGTTGCCTTCATCGTCGCCTGGGCCGTGCTGCGTGACGTCTCCGTGACCACCGCCGGGTGGGCGGCGCGCGTTGCGCCGATGCTGGTGCTGGGGCTACTGCTCGGTCGAGCGGCCGACCGGTTGCGCTGGGCTGAGGCCGAACGTCTCCGGCTGGCAGCAGCCGCGCTGCTGCACCGCGAGGCGATCGAGATCAACGATTCGCTGGTGCAGGGAATGGCCGCAGCGCGATGGTCCCTCCAGGCCGGCGAGGTGGAGACCGGCGTCAAGATCCTCGACGGGACCCTCGACCAGGCCCAGGAGTTGGTCTCCGACCTGATCCGGCGGGCCGGGATGGGGCCGGGTGGTCCTGCCCGAAACGGGACGTTGGCCTCTGGGGAGCGCCCGCCACAGGTCAGACCCTCGAAACACCGCTGAACGTCGGCGGCAGGCCGGCGACTGTCCGGGCGGCGGCTCGCGCTACCGGGCCGGTGAGGAGGTAGCCATGTCGTCCCCGGCGCTGTCGGCAGCGCACTTGGGTAAGCGGTTCGGCGACCGGGTCGCGGTCGACGACGTCAGCTTCACGGTGGCGCCGGGTGAAACGTACGGTCTGCTCGGCCCGAACGGCGCAGGCAAGACCACCACGATTCGTCTGGTGTGTGGGCTGTTGCGGGCCGATCGGGGAGAGGTCCTCGTGGCCGGCTCTCCGATTGGCCCGGCGATGCCCGACGCGAAGCGGCACATCGGGTACGTCCCGCAGGAGATCGCTCTTTACCCGGATCTGACGGCCCGCGAGAACCTGCGGTTCTTCGGTCGGTTGTACGGGCTGCGGGGCAAACCACTGAGTCACCGCGTCGGCAAGGTGCTTGAGCTGGTCGGCCTGACGGATCGAGCCGGCGACCGTGTGGAGTCGTTCTCCGGCGGGATGCGACGACGGCTCAACATCGGGGCCGGGCTGCTGCACGAGCCGTCACTGCTGGTTCTCGACGAACCGACGGTCGGTGTGGATCCACAGAGCAGGCACGCGGTGATGGAGAGCGTGCAGTCGTTCGGCGCCGCGGGCATGGCGGTGCTCTACACCACTCACTACATGGAAGAAGCGGAGCGGCTCTGCGACCGCGTCGGGATCATCGACCACGGGCGGCTGGTTGCCGAGGGCACACGTCGGGAGCTGGTCGCGCAGCTCGGTGAGCGCGACCGGATCAACCTGTCCGCGACCGGCGATCTGGCCCTGCTCGCCGACAGATGCCGGGTGCTCGCCGGTGTCGACCGCGCGGACGTCAAGGACGGTGCGGTGCAGTTGATTGCGTCCGAAGGGCGCCGCCTCCTCCCCGACGTACTGGAGGCAGCTGACCGGACTGGAGTGTCGGTTCGGTCGGTGGACGTGGACGAGCCCGACCTCGAGGCCGTCTTCCTGCACCTGACCGGTACGGCGTTGCGGGAGTGATGATGTACGCCGCACTCGTGATCGCCGCCAAGGACCTCCGCCAGCGTTTCCGCGACCGATCGGCCCTCGTCCTCGGTTTCGTCGCGCCGATCGCGGTGGCGGCGCTGATGAGCTTCGCCTTCTCAGGGGTGGAGAACTTCCACGCCGACGTCGCCCTGGTCGACAACGACCGGGGACAGGTAGCGGCCGCGCTGAGAACGGCACTCACCGGACCGGAGCTGTCCGACGTCCTCACGATTCGCGAAGCCGACGACGAGGCCGCGGCGCGCAGGATGATCGACGCCGGGGACGTCGGCGCGGCGTTCGTCGTGCCCCGCGGATTCAGCGCCGCCGCGGTCGGTGCCGCGATCGTGCAGACCAGGCAGCTCGGCATTGACAACCGGGCCCAAGCAGCGCCGATCCGGGTGCGGAGCCTGGTGCTGGGTGAGGCATTGTGTTACCTGACATTCTCCGTGCTTCAGTCCGTCCTGATTGTTGCGGTCGGTGCACTGCTGTTCGGCGTCAGCTGGGGTAACCCGCTGGCCGCGGCCACGCTGATCGGCAGCTGGGCGCTCGTGGGGACAGGGGCCGGCATGCTCAGTGGGGCAGCCTTCAAGACACCGGACCAGGCATCCGCGATCGGGCCCGTCATCGGGATCGCATTCGGCATGCTCGGTGGCTGCATGTGGCCGCTGGCGATCGTGCCGGATGCGGTCCGGACGCTCGGACACATCACGCCGCACGCGTGGGCGGTGGACGCCTGGATCACTGTCCTGTCTCGGGACGGCGGTGTCGTGGACATCGCCACCAACCTCGCCGTACTAGCGGCCTTCGCCGTGGGCATGCTCGGCCTCGCCTCGGTCCTCCTCCAACGCCGACTGACCAGCTGAGTAGGGGCGACTCGCGACGTGAGATAGCTCGCGTCCTGGTGCCGATGGGTCTTTCGGCCCTACGGGTGGAGCGCGGTGAGGCGTTCGCTCGAAGGGCCTGGGGTCGGTCGAGTCGAAGGAGATGCATCATGCAGTACGTCGCACCTGGCAAAGAAGGCAGTCCGGTCGAGGTCAAGCCGCGCTACGAGAACTTCATCGGTGGTCGCTGGGTTGCGCCGTCGGAGGGGCGCTATCGGGTCGACCTGACGCCGGCCACCGCGGAGCCGATCACGGAGGTCGCACACTCGACCGAGGCGGACGTCGAGCTGGCGCTGGACGCCGCGCACGCCGCGAAGGACGCCTGGGGTGAGAAGTCCGCTTCCGAGCGGGCCGAGGTCCTGAACGCGGTCGCCGACGCGGTCGAGGCGAACAAGGAGATGCTGGCCGTCGCCGAGAGCTGGGAGAACGGCAAGCCGGTCCGCGAGACCCTGAACGCGGACATCCCACTGGTCGTCGACCACTTCCGGTATTTCGCGGGCGCCGTACGGGCCGAGGAAGGGCGGACGACGGAGATCGACAAGGACCTGGTCGCGTACCACTTCCGTGAGCCGCTCGGTGTCGTCGGTCAGATCATTCCGTTCAACTTCCCGCTGCTGATGGCGGCCTGGAAGCTGGCGCCGGCGCTGGCCGCCGGCAACTGCTCGGTGATGAAGCCGGCGTCGCCGACGCCGTGGTCGATCCTCAAGCTGGCCGAAGTGATCGGTGACATCGTGCCGCCCGGCGTGATGAACGTCGATCACCGGCCCGGGCGCCGAGATCGGCAAGGCGCTGGCCACGAGTGCGCGGATCGCCAAGATCGGCTTCACCGGCGAGACCGTCACCGGCCGGCTGATCATGCAGTACGCCGCGCAGAGCCTGATCCCGTCGACGGTCGAGCTCGGTGGCAAGAGCCCGAACATCTTCTTCGGCGACGTGATGGCGCACGACGACAAGTTCCTGGACAAGGCGGTCGAAGGGCTCGTGCTCTACGCGTTCAACAAGGGCGAGGTCTGCACGTGCCCGTCGCGGGCGCTGATCCAGGAGGACATCTACGACGAGTTCATGAGCCGCTGCCTGGACCGGATCGCCGCGATCAAGCAGGGCAACCCGCTGGACACCGAGACCCAGGTCGGCGCGCAGGTGTCGCAGGGGCAGCTCGACAAGATCACGTCGTACGTCCAGATCGGCCGTGAGGAAGGGGCCGAGGTGCTGATCGGTGGCGAGCGGGCGAAGATCGAGGGCGACTTCGCCGAGGGTTACTACTTCCAGCCGACCGTGCTGCGCGGCCACAACAAGATGCGGGTCTTCCAGGAGGAGATCTTCGGCCCGGTGCTCGCGGTCACGACGTTCAAGGACGAGGCGGAGGCGCTGGAGATCGCCAACGACACTCTCTATGGGCTCGGCGCCGGTGTCTGGACCCGCGACGGGAGCCGCGCGTACCGGATGGGTCGTGCCATCAAGGCCGGCCGGGTGTGGACGAACTGCTACCACCAGTACCCGGCGGGCGCGGCGTTCGGCGGCTACAAGATCTCCGGCATCGGCCGCGAGAACCACCGGATGATGCTCGACCACTACAGCCAGACCAAGAACCTCCTCGTCAGCTACAGCGACGAGCCGCTCGGTCTGTTCTGACCAACTGTCCGTGGGCCCCGTTGTGGTGGGGCCCACGGGCTGGCCGGGTCGGGACCTTAGGTCCTGACCCACGCAGTGGCGCCGGGGTGACTCTGGCGGTATGTCGGTCACCGGGTTGAGGGGGTTGTCATGAGCACCGGGGAGAAGCGGTCTGGGGAGCTGTGGGTGCTGATGCTGGCCCGTCGGCTGGGGTTCGGGCGGAATCCGCTCCGTCGCCGAACCGACCGGATCGAGATGGCTGTGCTGTGGTGCGCAGTGATGGCCGCGCTGTTGCTGGTCCCGGTCGGGGCGGCCGTGGGTACGTCGTACCGCAACGCGGGCGACGTCTCGGCGGAACGGCAACGCGCGAGTCTGCACGAGGTGCCGGCGCGGACCCTCGAAAGCACTGAGGGCCAGGTGCCGGCGACTCCCGGAAACGTACTGACGCGGGTCCAGATCAGTTACGTCGATCCCTCGGGTCTCCAGCGCCAGGGATCGACGAGCGTCGTGATCGGGACCAAGGCCGATGCCGAGGTGACGGTTTGGCTGAACCAGGCCGGCGACATCGTTGCGGCACCGCGATCGCGAGGCGACACCGCTGCGATCGGCAGCTGGATCGGGATTCTCGTGGTCGCGGGGTCCTGGCTGCTCCTGTGGGGCGCGGTGCGCCTCGCGCGTGTCCCGCTGGACCGCCGTCGGTCGCGTGACTGGGCCGAGGAGTGGCTCGACGTCGCCCCCCGCTGGCTCCGCGGCCAGAAGTAGAGGAGAAACCATGAGTGACAAGGGTCCTGAGCGATCCCCGGACGGCCGGGCTGTCGGAATACGTGCCCGGTGGGCGATCGTGCTCGCGAGTCTGGCGATCGTCGCCGTCGCGGTGCTGACGGTCATCGTCCTCAACGACGACAACAAGCCGTCCGGTACGGCGCCTGCGCCCAGCGCGACCGTCACGCAGCCCGTTCCGACGGTGACGGTGACTGCCACGCCGAGCCCCACGTCTTCGCGGACGCCGACGACGAGCCCTGACCACCGGACATTCCGGTACCAGCCGTTGTGGCCGTTCACTTCCGAGAGCGCCGCGGCCGTCTGGCAGCAGGCGTATCGCAGTGGCGGCAAGCAGCCCTGGCACCTGGATCCGGCACAGACCGCGCTCTCGTTCACCACCGGCTTCCTGGGTTTCGACGAGATCGGCTTGGTCGTGTCGAAGTCCGTCCGGGGTGACGAAGCGTTCGTATCGGTCGGCTACCAGGCGGACAACAACCCGCCGTCGGTCGCCGCCGTCATTCACCTCGCCCGGCTGGGCCAGGGCGACGACGCGCCGTGGGAGGTTGTCGGGACGCGCGACAGCAGCCTGACACTCACGCAGCCGCGGTACGGCGCGGTGGCCGGCTCGCCGTTGACTGTCGGCGGGCGGATCACCGGTGTGGACGAGGCGATTCGCGTCGACGTACGCCAGGCCTCCACGGGAGCACGGCTTGGGACGTTCTGCTGCGTCGCCGCGGGCGGCGAAGGGCAGCCGTGGTCCGCACAGGTCACCTTCCAGGGAGCAACCGATCCGGCCGTGGTGATCGTCGCCTCGACCGGCGGCCACTACCAAGGCGTCGAGGCCTTCGCAGTCACAGCAATTCGCACAGCTGATTGAGCTACCGACGAAGGGACCACCGACAATGACGAAGTACATCCTCGTGGGTGTGGACGACGCACCCGAGAGCCAGATCGCGCTGCGCTGGGCTGTCGACGCGGCGCGGCAGCAGGGCCTTGCGGTGCGGGTCGTGCGCGCCTACCTCAACGAGGTGGAGCAGTGGCCGGCTCTCGCGATGGCCGGGTACGTGCCGCTGCCGGTGGAGCCTGACATCTTCCGGCAGGGGCTCGACGAGGCTGTCGAGTTCGCGCGCGACCAACTCGGGTACGACGATGTGTCCGGGCGGCTGGTCCACGGTGACGCGGCGACCGCGATCCTGACCGAGGCTGCGGACGCGGAGCTGGTCGTGCTCGGCTCACGGTCGCGGAGCAGGGTGTCGGCCGCGGTGCTCGGTTCAGTGGCGACGGCGGTCGCGGCCAAGGCCCCGTGCCCGGTGGTCGTGGTGCGCGGTGAACGGCGGACCGGCCCGATCGTCGTCGGTTCCGACGGCTCGGAGTTGTCGGACGACGCGGTCGCCTTTGCGTTCGACGAGGCAGCACGGACCGGGCAGTCGCTGCGAGTCGTCCACTGCTGGCACGCGCCGGAGCAGCACATCGCACCGATCGCGAGTACCAGGCAGCTGTTGAAGAACTGGCTCACCGAGAGCCTCGCGGCGTACCGAGACAAGTATCCGACCGTCAACGTACGAGCGTCGGTGCTCAACGGCCGGCCGAGCGACATACTCATCGAGCTGTCAGCGACCGCATCCCTGATGGTCGTGGGCTCGCGCGGCCGGGGCGGTGTCGCCGGACTGCTGCTGGGATCGGTCAGTCAGAGCCTCCTGCACCACGCAGACTCGCCCGTCGCGATCGTCCGCCGGCGGATCAGCGACGACCGGATTCCAGGTACTTCTTGAGGCCGACCCAGTTCCGGCGCTCCCAACCGGGGCCGAACAAGCTCAGCACCGGGGACAGGACGCGGATCGATCCGAGCAGGACCATGTCCCAGTCCCACCTCAGACGCGTCCCGTCCTCGGTCTCGTCGAATGTCAGCGTTCCGTCGACGCTCATGTACGACGAGCGCACGACGTTGTGCAGATGACGCGGTCTGTCGTACTCCACGATCTCCAGGGCCATCTCGCCCTTCGCGCCCATGCCCCTGGGCACGGCGGTGAATCGCGAGCCGGCGCCGATCGGTCCTTCGCTCACCTTCTCGGCCCGCACGATCCGCGGGTTGTACTTCGGCTCGTTCCGCTCGTCGGCGACCAGGTCGAAACCTCGTCGACCGGCGCGTCGATCGTGACCTCTCCGACGATGCGAGTCATCGCGTCGGGTCGGTTGTGCAGGCGTAGCGCTCGATCAGTTGGAAGGGGCCGCCGTCGACGGAGACCTCGTTGCGCCAGGTCATCGTCTCCGCGTCGGCGACGTGCCAGAACAGGCGGGTGCGGACGCGCGGCCGGCCGAGGCTCTCGAAGGTGAGCAACCTGCCGCCGATGGTGCCGGACAGGAAGTTGAAGTGGCCGTCGCTGTCGGCGGCCGACGCGCGGTACTCGCGCGCCTCGGGATCCCAGCCAGCGACCCAGTGGAGCTGCGAGTGACGGACGAACGTCCCGTCGGTCAGGTACAGGTCCTGCTCGTGGTCGCCGACGATCCAGAGCCCGTCCTGGATGACGTGATACCGGGCTTCTCCGGTAGCGGTCATCGCAGGACTGCCGGGACCGGTGCTGCCGGCCTGGATCGTGCCGGTCCAGCGGACGTCGCGGTGGAAGCGGGCCAGCCGGGCCATCTCTGCACTGAGCCGCAGCGGGGTCGCGAGTGTGATTGTCATGGCACGTCACTCCTGTCCGGTCGATGAGCAGCAGTACGTCCTGCGCAGACATCTTCCGATTCCACCGTCTGCCGGCGACGGCGTACCGGACAGCGGCGTACGTCCCGGACGGAGAGGGCCGTTGTACCCACGGAACTGGGGTGACAAGGGCTCTGACGACGATCGCCCGGAGACCCGAGGATCGGAGTGTCAGATTCAAGTGGAAGGAATACACCATGACCACCACACCGCACCAGCGGCGCAATCTTCCGGTTCCCGTGATGGAGCCGGACGGCGATCGGCACCCGTTCATCACTACTGCGGCCGGGCGTGCGCTGGCCGTACTGCGGATCGTTGTCGGGCTGTCTTTCTTGTGGGCGTTCGTCGACAAGGTGTTCGGGCTCGGTTACGCGACGCCTTCCGGCAAGGGCTGGATCGATGGCGGCGACCCGACGGCCGGGTTCCTGGGCAAGGGGACCAATGGTCCGTTCGCGGACTTCTACCAGTCGCTGGTCGGTGACTGGTGGGTCACCCCGCTGTTCATGATCGGCCTGGCCGGCATCGGTCTCGCGCTGACGCTGGGTATCGGGATGCGGATCGCAGCCATCAGCGGCGCGTTGCTGTACGTGTTGATGTGGTCGGCGAACCTGCCGCCGGAGAACAACCCGGTACTGGACGATCACATTGTCGGCGCTGTCACGGTCGTCGTGCTCGCGCTGGTTGCTGCGGGCAACGTGTGGGGCTTCGGTAAATGGTGGAGCGGTCTGGACTTCGTTCGCAAGTACCCCTGGCTCCGGTGATCTCGATGTCTGCGAAGCCGGTTATCCACGTAGGGGTTGACGGCTCTTGGCGGGACACCGGCGCCCTGGAGTGGGCCCTCGAGGAGTCGTTGCTCCGGCGAGAGCCCCTCCAGGTGGTGCACGTCATCGACGAGAAGCTTCGGCACGTTCCCGGGTGGGAGGCCGACGCGGTCGACGACGCGTCGATGGAGTTGGTCAACGACGTACAGAAGTACCTGGACGAGAGCCCGGGAACCCTGGACAACGAGGCCGACCTGATGGTCGGCCCGCCGGCCAGGAAACTTGCCCAGGCGGCTGCGGACAGCCAGATGCTGGTTGTCGGCCGTCGCGGGCTGGGAACGTTCAAGCGGCTACTGGTCGGCTCGACCTCGGAGGCTGTCGCCGCACAGGCGACCGTTCCGGTTGTCGTTGTGCCTGAGCACTGGAAGCCGTCCGATCACGCCGGGCCGGTGCTGGTCGCCCTGGACGACGACCGCGAAAACCTCGCCGTGACGGAGTTCGCAGTTGCGGCGGCGGCCGAACGCGGACTGCCGATCCGGCTCGTACATGTGTGGGATCTGCCCGCGATGTACAGCTGGGACGCGATCAATGTCGCCGGCGTCAGCGCCGAGTTGGCCGAGCACGCCGAGCGGCGCTTCGAGAACGTCGTGGCCGCATGGCGCGAACGGTTCCCCGAGCAGATCCTCGAGGTGGAGGTTCGTCGCGGTCATCTGGTGGACGGGATCGTCACAGCCGCAGAGGACACCGACGCGCAGCTGCTGGTCCTGGGCACCAGCCACCCTGCGCGCGTGGCGTCGTTCCTGCTCGGGTCGGTAACCCGAGGCGTTCTGCATCACGCAACCTGCCCCCTGGCGATCGTTCCGGCAGCGAGTCCAAGCTGACCCGCGCTCCGATCAGTCAGTCGGTCGGTGCTTGCAGCTCGACGATTGTGCCGCGGGGATCGTTGCTGGTGATCCGGACGGTGCCGCCGAGGGCCTGCGCGCGTTCGGTGAGGTTCCGGAGACCGCTGCGACGGGTGCTCGGGCCGATCCCGACGCCGTCGTCGGTGATACGGGCGAGGACGAGACCCTCGCCGACCGACACCTCGACGGTCGCCGCTGACGCCTTGGCGTGCCGGACGATGTTGGACAGGGACTCTCGCACCGTGGCGAGGATCTGTGGCCTGGTCGCGGCCGGCACGGCGGTGTCGATCGGGCCGCTCCAGATCAACCGCGGCCGGAAACCGAGTGGCTCGGCGTACTCGTCGACCAGTGCCTGGACGTCGCCCCGCAGTGTGCTGGGACCGGAGGCCTGCTGGAGCCCGAAGATCGCGGCCCGGAGGTCGTGGATGGTGGCGTCGATGTCGTCGACCGCCTGGGCGAGCCGTTGCTGGTGTTCGGGCCGTGCCAGGCGATGCATCCCTTGGAGCTGCAGCCCGGTGGCGAAGAGCCGTTGGATGACCAGGTCGTGCAGGTCGCGGGCGATCCGGTCGCGGTCCTCGAGTACGGCGAGCATGTCGCGATCGCGTTGTGACTGCGCACGCTCGAGGGCCAGCGTGGCCTGGCCGGCGAACATCCGGATCAGCTCGGCACCGTCGGACATCCCGTTGTCCGGGCCCTGTTCGGAGGCCACCACGAGCAGGCCACCGGTGCCCGTGGTGCCGGCCGGCAGCGGTGCCATCGTCGTACGGCCGAGCTGCGCGCCTTCGGGGAACTCGGTCAGGCTGCCGTGGTCCTTCAGCAACTCGGCCAGGTCCTCGATCGTCACCTGCTCGCCGCCGGTCACGGCGCGGCCCAGCACGGGAAGGTCGTCGGGGATGCGCTGGCCGAGGAAGCGCTGGAACTCCGGCGGGCCGTCGACTGCCCGGACGACAAGCTCGTCGCCGTCTGCGAACAGCACGGCCGCGACGTGGGTGCCGGATACCTCACGAGACCTGCGGGCGATCAGCTGGAGCGCCTGGTCCGGATCGAACTCACCGAGCATCAATTGGGTGATCTCAGCGGTCACCTCGTGCCAGCGGCGCCGTTGCTCGGTGTCGGCGTACAGGCGGGCGTTGTCGATGACAACGCCGGCCGCGGCGGCCAGAGCCGTGACGGTGCGTTCGTCGTCCTCGGTGAAGTCGGCGCCGCCGGTCTTCTCGGTCAGGTAGAGGTTGCCGTAGGCGTGCTCGCGGGTGCGGATCGGGACGCCGAGGAAGCTCTTCATCGGCGGATGGTTCGAAGGGAAGCCGTAGGACTGGGGGTGCTCAGCTAGGTCGTGCATCCGGATCGACTCGGGGTGGTCGATCAGCAGGCCGAGGATGCCGTGCCCTTCGGGGTACGGCCCGATGGCGGCGATCTCTTCATCCGTGACGCCGTGGGTGATGAAGCGGACGAGTCGTTTACCGTCGGGTCCGACCACGCCGAGAGCGCCGTACCGGGAACCGGCGAGCTCGCAGGCCGCCGACACGATGCGGTCCAGGGTGCTGTTCAAGTCGAGATCCGCACCGATGCCGACAACCGCGTCGAGGAGCGCGCGCAGGCGTTCCTGGTACTCCATGATCTCGTCGACGCGCCCGAGCAGTTCCTGCAAGAGCGCATCGAGACGCACCCGGGACAGGCCGGCGTATTCCAGTGCACCCTCGTCCCAGCCCCCACGCCCTGACCGCGAGCCGTCAGTCACACGGCAACATTACGGGAAGTCACCGTCGGAGTGAACCGGAACGGGTTACCCACGGGTCAGGATATGGCGAACTCGCGGTAGGACAGAGCCTTTCGGCTCTACCGGGTCGGTGATTCCGCGCGTTCCGGGCTTCGACGATCGGCTCGTTGTCCGAGGCGCAGTCGTTCACGACACCGCGACCTGAGGGGGCTGCGCCCGAGAGCCAGAGCACGTTCCGACGTTGCCAGGTCGAGAGGCCAGGTCCGTTCGGCGACCAAGTCGGGACGTTGGGCCCTGCTGCGGAGGCAGCCGGTGCCGGGATCCTCGTGGGGGAGGTGGTCATGCCCAGCGTTCAGGCACCGATCGTTCACGGCTTGTCTGCGGCGGAAGCGGCGCGACGGCTCGTCGCCGACGGGCCGAACGAGTTGCCCGCGCCGCGATGTACGCCGACCTGGAGGATCCTCGCCGGGCAGCTGACGCACCTGTTCGCGCTGATGCTGTGGGTTGCCGCGGGACTGGCGATGGCCGCGGGACTGGCGCCGCTCGCGGTCGCGATCGTGGTCATCGTCATCCTCAACGGCGTCTTCGCGTTCGCCCAGGAGTACCGCGCCGACCGTGCCGCCGAACGGTTGCGCGACCTGCTGCCGGCCCGCGTTCAGGTGATCCGTGACGGCGAAGTCACGAGTGTCGACGCGACACAGCTCGTCCTCGACGATCTTGTCGTGCTCAGCGCGGGTGATCGGGTATCAGCCGATCTGCGCCTGGCCACCGTGCATGCCCTCGCGGTCGACGAATCCATGCTCACCGGCGAGTCTGTTCCGGTCCGCCCGTCGTCCGGCAAACAGGTGTTCGCGGGGACGTTCGTGGTTCAGGGAGAGGCCGACGCTGTTGTGACCGCGGTCGCCGGGAACACCCGGTTGGCCGGGATCCAGACTCTGACCGAGAGCGCGGACCGCCCGCCGAGTCCGTTGACTGTCGAGCTGCATCGCCTGATCCGGGTCATCGCGGTGATTGCCGTCGCCGTCGGCATCTCGCTGACGGTGGCGTCGATGCTGCTCGGTCTGAGCGTCTCCAAGGCACTTCTGTTCGGCGTAGGTGTGATGGTGGCGCTCGTACCCGAGGGCCTGTTGCCGACAGTGACGCTGTCCCTGGCCAGGGGCGCGCAACGGATGGCACACGGCAACGCTCTGGTCAGACGGCTGGACGCGGTCGAGACGCTCGGCGCGACGACCTACGTGTGTACCGACAAGACCGGCACCCTGACGATGAACCAGATGGAGGTGCTGGAGGTCTGGACCCCGAGTGGATCGGTCACCATGAGGAGTCACGGTTACGATCCAGAGAGTACGGCCGAGGGGGACCGGGCGGCGATCCAGGCCACAGCGAGGGCCGCCGCGTCGGCGATCGCCTGCATCAGGGGCAGGGCGGTGCGGTCCAAGGACCGGTGGGTCGCGGAAGGCGATCCGATGGAGGTCGCCGTCGACGTGCTCGCCCGGCGCCTCGGCGTGCCGCCGGTGGATCGGGCGACCATTACGCATCGGGTCACGTTCACCAGCGAGACGAGGTACAGCGCGGTAGTTGTCAGCGGCAACACTGTGGTGATCGGTGCTCCGGACGCGCTGATGCCGTACTGCCGGACGAACGGCGGTCCGGATGCGACGGCGGCGGTGGACAGTCTGGCCAGTCGCGGACGGCGTGTGCTCGCCGTGGCGCAGGCATCCGGCGTACTGGTGCACGACGGCCAGTTGGAGCTCAGCGCCGACGCTCTCGAACTGCTGGCCGTGGTCGGGCTGGAGGATCCGCCACGAACCGATGTTCACGCCGCCCTCGCGGCCTGCCGGCGGGCCGGGGTGCGGATCGCGGTGGTCACCGGCGATCACGCGGCGACCGCGGAGGTCGTCGCTCGGGAGGTCGGCCTGCTCGGACCTGACGGACTGGTTGTCACTGGCAATGAGCTGCCGGACGACGACGAGCGCCTGGGTGACCTGCTCGACCGTGACGACGGCGTCGTGGTCGCCAGGGTGACACCGGAGGACAAGCTGCGGATCGCGCGGGCGTTGCGCAAGCGCGGTCACGTGGTGGCTATGACCGGTGACGGAGTCAACGACGCGCCGGCGCTCCGCGAGGCCGATGTCGGCATCGCGATGGGCGCCTCGGGCAGCGATGTCGCCCGCGCCTCGGCCGACCTGGTCCTGCTGGACGATCACTTCGCGAGCATCGTGACCGCGATCCGGCTCGGCCGTGCGACCTTCTCCAACGTACGGCGGTTTCTCACCTACCACCTCGCCGACAACGTGGCGGAGCTCGCGCCGTTCGTGGCCTGGGCGTTGACCGGCAGTTCGATTCCGCTCGCGATCGGCGTACTGCAGGTGCTGGCGCTGGACATCGGCACCGACGTACTGCCGGCGCTCGCGCTGGGAGTCGAGCGGCCGGGGGCGAACGTTCTGGACGGCCCGGCACGCCATCACCGGCTCGTCGATCGGGCGCTGCTGGTCAGGGCGTTCGGTGTGCTCGGGTTGACAGAAGCCGTGGTGGCGATGACGGCGTTCGTCGTGATTTTGTCGGGTCACGGCTGGCACTTCGGGGCCGAACCGTCCGGCGCGGCATTGGCGGTCGCGTCCGGGACCGCGTTCGCGGTCATCGCGTTGATGCAGATGGCGAACGCGCTTGCGTGCCGTAGTGAGCGAAGCACGATCTTCAAGGTCGGCTTCACGACAAACCGGACGCTGCTGCTGGCACTCGCCATCGAACTGGTCCTGCTGGCGGTCTTCCTCGGCATCCCGCCGGTCGCGGACCTGCTGGGCGGCGGCTGGCCGTCCTCCCTGGGCTGGCTGTTCGCCGGCATCGGCGTGATAACCCTCCTCCTCGTCGACACCTCAACCAAGCTCCTCCGCCGCAGAGGTAGTCGGGGATGACCGTCACACCGCCTGAAGAACCGTTCGCCCCGGCGGGGAAAGAAACTGTTGCCGGTGGAAACTTGTATCCCCGCCGGCCGTCGAGCACCCCGTCAGGGGGCTGGAGCGGGCGTGATGCGAAAGACGGGGTACTGGGGTGCGATGCGCTCGAACTCCGTGAGCGGTGCATCGGTGGCCAGGGGGAGGTGGCCCCGGGCTCCCGGGGCCAGTTCGAGGAAGCGGCGGAGGATGGGGGCGCGGCCGGCCGGGTCGACCTCCTCGAGGTGGACCGGCTCGCGGCTGCCGTGGCGGAGGACTGCCTGACCCTGGGCGGCGCGGACGTTGTGGACCCAGTTGGCTCGCTCGCCGAGCATCGCGACCAGGTACCGCTCGCCTTGGTACTGGGTGAGGACCAGTGGGAACGAGATGATCCGGCCTGTCTTCCGGCCGACCACCTCGAGAGTGACCGCCCGCTGAGGTACGGCGATCCCGGTCGCGTACTGGATTGCGCTGATCCGGTTGAGGACCCGCGCCACCCGGTTCGGCCTGCCGCCGCGGTACATCCATCGGTCGAACTTGTGCAACCACCGCGAACTCATCGCGGCTCAGAGCTCCGGTACTGTCAGCAACGGCTCGGCGATGGTGTAGGTCACTACTGGTCCGTCGCGGCAGACCAGCAGCGGGCCGAGTTGGCAGTGGCCGCACAAGGCGATTCCGCACTTCATCGATCGTTCTAGCGAGACGTGGATCCGGTCGGACGGCACCTGCGCGCGGAGCAGGACGCGGGCGCTGAAGCGCATCATCGGCTCCGGGCCGCAGAGGAACGCGACGGTTCGTTCCGGATCGAGCCGCAGCCGGGCGAGCGGCTCGGTGACGAAGCCGACCGTGCCGTGCCAGCCGGCCGCCGGCCGGTCGACGGTGAGCTCGACGTCGAGGTCGTCGCGTGCTGTCCAGGCATCCAGCTCGGCGCGGAACAAGAACTCGTCCGGCGTCCGCGCGCCGGCAATCACCACGACTTTGCGGTACGTCGATCGCGCGCCGAGCGCGGCCAGCACGACCGGACGCAACGGCGCCAGTCCGACGCCCCCGGCCACCACGACTAGATCGTTGCCAGCAGCACCTTCTGGCGCCCACGTCGTACCGAACGGACCGCGGACACCGATCACGGTCCCGGGCTGTGCGTCGTGCAGTGCCCTGCTGACCGCTCCGACGGAGCGGATGGTGTGGATCAAGGTCCCGTCGTCACCGATGCCGCTGATCGAGATCGGCACCTCACCGACGCCGTGCGCGTACATCATCGCGAACTGGCCCGGCTGGAATCGATCCAGCGACCGATCGATCGGCTCCAGTTGGAGCGTGGCGGAGTCGCGGGTCTCGACCGTGCGGTCGATCACGCGGTAGCCGACGGGCAACATCGGCTCAGTCATGGCTGTACAGGTCCAGCAACCGTGCTCGCGTGGATTGCAGCCGGTCGAGTACGACGGCCAGCAACTGCTGCGTCAGCAGGTAGCCGAGCCGCGGATCCCGGTCCGCGAGCCCCTTCAGCTGTGCGGCGTCGAACACCGTCGCCTCGACAGTGCCGATCGCGCGGGCGCCGAAGTGCCAGCGGTACGGCGGGATCAGCCACGACCAGCCGAGCAGGTCGCCGGCTCCGAGAGTCTGGATCACCACATGACCGCGGCCGGGAACCGTCGTGTCGAGTGCGACGCGCCCGTTCCGGATCAGCCAGCAGTACCCGGCGTGGCCGCCCTCGTCGAACAGCCGGTCGCCGTCTTCATAGAACTCCTCGTGGGAAGCATGGAGCAGCGCCTCCCGCTCAGACGCGGTCAGACCGTCGAAGACGCCGGCGCTAGTCATGAGCGGAGTCGGCGAGCCGGCTGACCTCTTCGGTCAGGTCGATTCCGACGGGACACCAGGCGATGCAGCGGCCGCAGCCGACGCAGCCGGAGCCGCCGAACTGGTCGTACCAGGTGCTGAGCTTGTGCGTGAGCCACTGTCGGTAGCGGCTCTCACCGGAGCTGCGGACGCTGCCGCCGTGCACGTGGGAGAAGTCGAGTTCGAAGCAGGACGACCAGTGCTGCCAGCGCTCGGCGTGGTCACCGGTAAGGTCGGTGACGTCCTCGGTGGTGGTGCAGAAGCAGGTAGGGCAGACCATCGTGCAGTTGCCGCAGGTGAGGCATCGCTCGGCGACGTCCTCCCAGTGCGACGAGTCACGGCTGCCTGCCAGCAGTGCGCGCAGGTCCACCTCCGGCATCGCGCGTCCCATCCGATAGGCGGCCATCTCGACCGCCGATCGCCCAGCGCCCGTCTCGTCCGTTGTCGCGTCGCGATGGGTGATCCGGGCGAGCATTTCGCGTCCGGGGTCGGTCCCGGCTTCGACGAGGAAATGATCTGTCATCTCGGTGAGGGTCAGGTCCGCGCCCGCTCCCGCTGCGGGGCCCGTGCCCATAGAGACGCAGAAACAGACTTCGCCGGGTTCGGTGCAGTCCACCGCCACGATGAACAACGACTGGTACCGGGCCTGGAAGGACCCGTCCGGATGCTTGCCGCCGCCGAGTACGTCGCGAAGTTTCCCGATCGCGGCCAGGTCACACCCGCGGACACCCAGCAGCGCGTACCGCGGTGTCTCCTCCTCCGCGGCCCGGAACGAGCCGTCCGGACCCGTCGACCACAGCTTGCGGCGGGACGGATGCAGGAAAGTCTTCCAGGACTGCGGTCCGGCGGAGTGGGCGAACATCGCGTCGTCATCACGCCGTTTGACGCGGTAGCGCCCCGGACCTGTCTCGACACCCCAGCCGGCCGGCAGCTGGCCGGCGTCGGTCAGTTCGGCCAGTTCGATCGCGCTGCCGGTCATGGTCGGCCCGATCACCTGGTAGCCGTCGGCGATCAGCGCCTGAACGAGCGCGCCGAGTCCGTCGGTGTCGATGATCGCTTGGCCCATGCCGTGATCGTGCTGCGTCCCGCCGTACCACTCCAGGGTCGAAGGTCCCGGCAGAGGCGGCCGTCGGTCCCTGGCGCGGGTCAACGTCACCTGGTGTGCTCTGAGAAATGGACACTCCGACGCTAGCGGTCTTCAAACTCGCCTCGTGTGACGGTTGCCAGCTCACTGTGCTGGACTGCGAGGACGAGCTGCTCGCGCTGGCCGGGCGGGTGCGGATCGCTCACTTCCTGGAGGCGTCGAGCGCGGTCCAGCCCGGTCCGTACGACGTGACGCTGGTGGAAGGCTCGATCACAACGCCCGCGGACGCGGAGCGGATCCGGCAGATCCGGGCGGAGTCGCGCGTCCTGGTGGCGATCGGAGCCTGTGCGACGGCCGGCGGGATCCAGGCGTTGCGGAACTTCGGCGACGTCGCCGAGTTCGCATCGGTGGTGTATGCACGTCCGGACTACATCGAGACACTGGCCACCTCGACCTCGATCGCCGATCATGTCCCGGTCGACTTCGAGTTGCGCGGTTGCCCGATCGACCGCCGTCAGCTGCTCGAGGTGCTGACCGCGTTCCTGGCCGGCCGCAAGCCGGATCTGCCAGACACCTCGGTGTGCACCGAGTGCAAGCGCCGCGGCCTGACCTGCGTGATGGTTGCCGACGGTACGCCGTGCCTCGGTCCGGTCACCCATGCCGGGTGCGGTGCGCTGTGTCCGGCGTACAAACGTGGTTGTTTCGGCTGCTTCGGCCCGATGACCAAGCCCAACGTGGCGGCGCTGATTCCACGGCTGCGGGAGTGCGGGATGAGCGAGGGCGACGTCGACCGGGTGTTCCTCACCTTCAACGCCGCCTCCGGAGGCTGGTCGTCATGAGTCACCGCGCAAGGCAGCTGAAGGTGAGCTCGCTGGCCAGGGTGGAGGGGGAGGGCGCGCTCCGCGTCATCGTGCGAGACGGTGACGTGGAGCGCGCGGACCTGCAGATCTACGAACCGCCGCGATTCTTCGAGGCGCTGTTGCGCGGCCGGGGTTACACCGAGCCGCCGGACATCACCGCGCGGATCTGCGGGATCTGCCCGGTCGCCTACCAGACGAGTGCGTGCAACGCGATCGAGGACGCCTGCGGTGTGCCGGTCGGTGGTGCGATCCGTGAACTGCGGCGGTTGCTGTACTGCGGCGAGTGGATCTCGAGCCATGCGCTGCACATCTACCTGCTGCACGCGCCGGACTTCCTCGGCTACCCGGACGCGATCGCCCTGGCGACCGACCATCGCGACATCGTCGAACGCGGGCTGATGCTGAAGAAGGCCGGCAACGCGATCCTGGACCTGGTCGGGGGCCGCGCGATCCATCCGATCAACGTCCGTGTCGGCGGCTTCTACTCGGCGCCGACGCGTGCTCAGCTCGGAAGGTTGGCCGAGCAGTTGCGGCCGGCGCTAGACGCCGCGATCGCAACGGTGCACTGGGTGGCAGGATTCGACTTTCCGGACCTGGAACTGGACCACGAGCTGCTCGCCGTCCACGATCCGGCCCGCTACGCGATCGAGGGCGGTACGACGCTGCGCCGCACCGCCGGTGCTGCCTTCGCGGTCGATGCCTTCAGCAACCACGTGGTCGAGGAGCATGTGCAGCGATCCACTGCGCTGCACGCCAGCCTCGACGGCGGCCGGTACCTCACCGGACCGCTGGCCCGCTACACACTCAATCACGAACGACTGTCACCGCTGGCGCTCGGCCTCGCGGCTGATGCCGGCCTCGGAAGCGAGTGCCGCAACCCGTTCCGGAGCATTGTGGTCCGGGCAGTCGAGACCGTGTACGCCGTCGAAGAGGCGCTGCGACTGATCGAGTCCTACTACCCGCCGGTGCCGTCGTACGTCGACGTACCGGCCAGGGACGGAGTGGGGCACGGTGTCAGCGAAGCGCCGCGAGGCCTGCTGTACCACCGGTACGGGATCGGGGCCGACGGCCTGGTGCGGTCCGCGACGATCGTGCCGCCGACCTCGCAGAACCAGGCCGCGATCGAGGACGACCTCCGGCGGATGGTGTCGGCCAACCTGCATCTCGCCGACGAGCCGCTGACCCGGTTGTGCGAGCGGACGATCCGCAACTACGACCCGTGTATCTCGTGCTCGACCCACTTCCTGGACCTCACCGTGGAGCGGAAGTGAGGACAGCTGTGGTGATCGGGGTCGGCAACGAGTACCGCCGCGACGACGGCATCGGGCCCGCCCTCATCGCCGCGCTCGAAGACCGCTGGCTACCCGACGTGAAGCTGCTCGTCTCCGACGGCGAGCCGGCAAGACTGATCGACGACTGGGCAGGTGTGCCGCTGGTGATCGTCGTCGACGCCGTCCTGTGCGAACCGTCGACACCAGGCGAGTTCTACCGCACCGACGTGCCCCTCGACGGCCACGGTCACCAGGACGACCCGGACCTCGAGCGCCACCCGCACACGGCTGGTTCGCACAGCCTCGGCATCCCGGACGCACTGCGGCTCGGGCTGGCGCTCGACCGCCTGCCGCAACGGCTCGTCGTCTACGCGGTCGAGGCCGCCGACGTCGGTTTCGGCACCGAGCTCTCGGCCCCTGTCGCCGCGGTGCTACCAAGACTCGTCGAGGCCGTTGTCTGCGATTTGACGTCGCCTCAGCCCCAGTAGAAAGGAGCGAGGGAGGCCAACCGCCGCTACTGCAGCGGGCCGAGATGTACGGTGAACGGCTGGGGAACCGCTACTCCGTACCCTTGTGCCTGACTTCCCTCGCCCACCTTCAGTACACCTCGAACAACCGCCGGACCAGAGAGGCGAAAGTCCTGTTCCGCCGTTCCTTGCGTCGGAGCTGTGGGTAGGACCACTGTCACGGATTGTCGGGTCCTTTGGCTCTGTCGGCTCAGGCTGGAACAGCATGACCGCAATCACCGCCTGACAATCAGCCGGCCCGCGTCGCGCTCGTGGCGCGGGCCGGTCGTCAGGGGCCGGACCGGCAGGGTAGAAGTGCCCGTGGTGCTGGACCGGACGGCACTGGTCCTGAGGGTCTCGGGAGCGGAGGGTGGATACAGGTTGAGCTGACTGAAAGGGGACGGCGATGGCTGCGACGAGACGATGGAGTGTCGACATCTTCATCGACGAGCACGAGGACGAGCGGACCACCAACGCGGAGGCCCGTCTGCACACGAACGACAAGACCCATCTGGTCGGTCACGGCAGCGCGCACCGCAATCCCGAGGACGCCGAGGTCGCCGAAATCGGCGACGAGCTCGCGGTCGCGCGAGCCTTGTCGAATCTGGCCCACGAACTGGTCCACGCTGCCGCGTCCGACATCGAGCAGATCACCAGGAAGCACGTCCACCTGAAGAGTTGACAACTCGACGCTCATTGCCGGCTGGACACCTGCAGGCCCGACCGGGCCGCGGTGAGGACGAAGGGCTGGATGACCTCGGTGCGCCAGAAGTGCGGGTCGCGGGTCGGGGGATCGTGGTACACCTCCCATCCGTCGCCGGACCGGACGGCGCCCTCGTCCTTCAGCCATTCGTCCAAGGATTCGTAGGCTTCGCCCAGCCCGTCGTACGGACCGATGTGCCACGCGACGACGACGTTCCCGCTCGGTAGCGTCGATGGCTGGACGTTGCCGTCACCCACGATGCGGGTGCCGACCGGGAAGCCGGCCTCGACCTCGAACCTGTGCTCCGGCCGGACGTGATACCGAACGAACGGGAAGCCGCTCGGGCCGACTTCGTGCCTGCTCAGGTACGTTGCCACACGGTCGAGTGCGGCCGGGCACCAAGTACTCAGCTCCTCGCGACGCAAGGTGGCCGTGACGACGGCGGTCCGCTGCGCGGGAACCGTTCGTGATTCGATGTGCATATCTCCTCCTCGGGCGCCGTACGTCGAGCGTCTCGCCGCCGGCCGATGATCGGCAGCGGCAAACGGTCCCGAGCGGCTGGGTCCTTCGGCCTCGCGCCGTGGACCTCTGACTGCTGGAGTCGGGTCCGACGGCTGTGGTGCGAGTCACAGGCCGCGGCAGAGACTCGAAGCAGTCGATAGGAGGCTGTGATGAGCACGGTGGAGAAGTTGGACGAGGCTGTACGGCTGAGCGGTGTGTCGGCGTACGGCGCGCGGTTCACGGATCTGGCCGTGCGGTACGGCGAAGTCGTCGTACTGACCGGTCCGAACGGGACCGGCAAGAGCACGATCAGCCGCCTGATCGTCGGCGAGCTGGCAGCCTCCGGATCGGTCCAGGTCCTCGGCTCGGGTCCGGCCGCGGCCGAGTTGAAGGGGCGGATCGGCTATCTGGTCAAGGACCTGGAGACGATGGGCTCGTTGACATCACGCGACGTCCTGGACATCTGCGCCGCGGTGCGCGGCTGCGGTACGGCGTACGCGCACGAGCTCGCCGCACGCCTCGGGCTGGAGATCGATCGCCCGATGGGGCAGCTGTGCCGGGGTCAGCTGCGACGGCTGGGTATCGTCCAGGCGTTGATGCACGAGCCCGAACTGATCGTGCTGGACGACCCGATGACCGAGCTGGACGACGAGGCTCGCCGGGTCCTGCCGGCCCTGCTCCACGAAGCGGCTGCCCGCGGTGCCGCGGTGCTGGTCACCTCGCAGTCGGAGCCCGACGCCGAGGGGTATGCGGACCGGACCGTGCAGCTGACGAGAAGCGCCGTGATCGACGATCAGGACAACGAAGCACCCGAGGCGGCATCCGAGCCGCAACAAGACCTGGAACCAGCTCGAGCAGTCGTCGTCCGCGCGGGCGCCATGACGTCGTACCGCACGCCCCTGGAGGGCCGCGGGGTGTCCTTGGAGTCCCGTCAGAAGTCCAGTAGCTGTGCCACGGTCAGCGCGACGAAGATCGCGATGACGGCGATCGAGATCAGCCGGATCCCGATCCGCACGGGTCCGCTCCACCGGGGGACCTTCTCGGTGTCGGCGCCCGTTCGGTGCCTGTTCATCCACGTCTCCTTCGATCGGCGGCGAGCGGCACCCGCTCGCCGCTGTACGACGAAGGTCACCGATCGCTCGGTCGGCCCGCCGGCTTTTCGGACTCGGACTCGCCGGCCTCGTCGCCGGTCGTTCCCGGCGCATGCTCGGCTTGGTGGCGTTCCTTGTAGATCTCGACGCCGAGGTGGCGGATGAGTGCCTGCTCGGCTGCGGTCGTGCCGCTGGATGGGCGGCTTGCGGCTGAGCGTTGCGCGTCGCGCTGGACGCGCCTGTTCTCGAGGTCGCTCATGGCCGGCTCCTTCCTCTCTCACCATCAGCACACACCCGGACAAGCTCACCCAACAGGGCAGAAGTTCCCGCCCCCAATGGACCGGACGACCCTGTCCCGCGCTGGACGGACCCGACTTTGAGAAGCCACCAACCATCTCGGCACCAGTGAAATGGTTGGTGGCTTCTCAAAGTCGGGTGGGTGCCGGGAGCGGGTGTGCGGGGTCAGCGTTTTGTGAGGCGCCTGCGGCCTGCGCGCCACCAGGTCCAGGTCCGGTGGAGGCTGGTTCGGGTGGGGCGGATGTGGCGGCCGATCGCGGTGGCGAGGCCTGGTATCGAGGCCAGTGTCAGCGCGCACAGGATCTCGATGACGGTCAAGGCCTGCAGGCCGAGCAGGTCTCGCAACGGTGCGAGCGTTAGGGGAAGCATCTGTGCAGCCAAGGCGCCGGCCACCGCAAGGTCGAGGAAGCGCAGCCGCCTGCCGTTGGGCGGATTCGGCCGGCGCAGTGCGATGGCGACACCCAGCTGGGCGAGACCGAGCACGAGGAAGCTCATGGTCTGCCACGGTGCTCCGACGCTTCGGGCCCAGACGGCGGCTGTCGTGGTGACGGCGGCAATGAGAGCGCCGGTCAAGGCGATCCGCTTCCACAGGCCCGCACCGAGGATCTGTTCCTGGGGCGAGCGCGGCGGTTGCTGCATCGTCTCGGGGTCGGCGGGCTCCGCGCCGATGGCGACGCCGGGGAGACCGTGAGTGAGCATGTTGATCCACAGGATCTGGCCGGGCAGCAGCGGTACGGCGAAGCCGAGCAGAGGACCGATCAGCATCACCAGGACCTCGGCGAGACCGCCGCTCAGGGCATAGCGGAGGAACGTGCGGATGTTGGTGTAGATCCGCCGGCCTTCCTCGATCGCGGCCTCGATGGTCCCGAGGTCGTCGTCGGTGAGGACCAGATCGGCGGCTTGCCGTGCGACTTCGGTGCCGCCTTTGCCCATCGCGACGCCGATGTCGGCGCGCCGGAGTGCCGGGGCGTCGTTGACGCCGTCGCCGGTCATCGCGACGACGTGACCGTGGTCCTGCCAGGCGCGCACGATGTCGAGCTTCTGCTCCGGACGGATCCGGGCGAAGACCCGCCCGCTGGTCGGGTCCTTGCCGTTGTCGATGTCTGCGCCGGTGATGACATCGCCATCGTGAACACCGATGCGGTTCGCGACGGCGAGCGCGGTGCCGGGTGCGTCGCCGGTGATGAGTAGGAGGCCGATGCCGGCTTCGCCGAAGGTGGCGACGACGTCTGCGGCGTTGCGCCGTACCGGATCGGTGATTGCGACCAGGCCGACGAGCCGCAGCCCGTTCTCGGTGCGGGGAGCGCCCGTCGGCACGAGTTTGTCGGCGACGGCCAGCACACGGTAGCCGGCTTCCGACAGCTCGGCCGCGACTGCCTTGGCGCGAACGAGATCGCCGTACGGCGTGACGTCGGGGGTGAGCATCACCTCCGGTGCGCCCTTGCCGATCACGAGGACGTCGTCGCTGCCGGGCGGGAGGTGGAATGTGGTCATCCGTTTGCGCGCGCTGTCGAAGGGAAACTCGTGCGTTCGCGGGTACGCGGCGCGAAGTTCGTCGGGGTCGACGGTTCCGCGGTGGGCGAGCGTGAGGAGGGCGGCCTCGGTCGGATCTCCGATCGGCCTCCAGGCCGGGTCGTCGTCCGTGGGCACGCCCAGAGCCGCATCGTTGCAGAGGGCAATGTCCCGCAGCAGGTGCTGGACGTCGGGGGAGACGTCGGCGGGTATGAGGCGACCGGCAGGGTCGTAGCCGGCGCCGCTGGCGGTGGCCGTGCTGGACTCGGTCCACAGCCGTTCGGCCTGCATGATGCCTTCGGTAATGGTGCCGGTCTTGTCGGTCGCGACCATGGTGACCGCGCCGAGCGTCTCGACCGCCGGCAGCTTGCGGACGACCGCGGCGCGCTGCGCCATCCGGTGGGCGCCAATGGCGAGGGCCAACGTGACGACCGCGGGCAGCGACTCGGGTACGGCGGCTACCGTGAGACTGACCGCGGTCACGACCATGCTCGGCAATGGCAGCCCGCGGACCAGGCCGGCGACGGCGACGATCGCGGACAGTGCGACGGCCACGATGCTCAGCATTCGGCTGAGCGCGGCCAGCCTGCGTTGCAGCGGAGTCGCCCGCGGCCGCTGGTTCGACAGCAGCGCGGCGATTCGCCCGAGTGCGCTGCCCGATCCGGTCCGACTGACAGTGCCGGTGCCGCGGCCGCGGGTCACGACGGTTCCGGCGTACAGCTTGTCCGATGGGTCCTTCTCGACCGGGACGGATTCGCCGGTGAGGGTGGATTCGTCGGCCTGGAGCTGGACCGCGTCGAAGAGCTCGAGGTCGGCGGGTACGACGTCGCCGGCCTGGAGCAGGATCACGTCCTCCGGTACGACGTCGGCCGACGGGATGACGGCGGTGCGGTCGTTGCGCCGTACTGTCGCCTGCGGCGCGGCCAGCTGGTTGAGAGCGGCGAGAGCATGCTCGGCCCGGACCTCCTGGATGATGCCGACGGCGGTGTTGAGGACGACCACGACCAGGATCACTGCCAGGTCGGTAAGGTCTCGGAGGCTCGCGGTGAGGACAGCGGCGGCGAGGAGGAGCAGGATCATCGGATCCCGCAGTTGCACCAGTACGCGGCGCCAGGTTGACGGTGGGCGGGGTGACGGAATCGTGTTCGGCCCGTGTTCGGCCAGCGCGAGCGCGGCCTGGTCCGAGGAGAGGCCGCGCGGAGGCGCCTGCTGAACGGTCATCGGTCAGGTTCGACGCCGCGCCGCGGCCGGTCGAGGAGGTCGAGGGCGAACACCAGTGTCAGGCTGCCCATGAACGCGGCCAGCAGGAACGCGGCCGTGGCGAACGCGGCGAACGCGATGGTGGAGATGTACAGCGTGAGAGCGAGCGCCGCGGCAACACCCTCGACGCGCCCGAGCCGTCGCGGCCGACCGCTCCGGATCACCCAGAACGCCGCGCCGCCGAGGAAGAGCCCGGTGGAGGCCATGGATCGCGCGTTGTCGATCAGCGGCATGTCTCCGTTGACGAGGTAGCCGACGTACGGGACCAGGACAGCGGCGAACAGAAGGACCGCGACGGCATCGCGAACTCGTAGTCTCATCGGACTCACCGCCGGCCGGAGCTCTTGGGCCGTGGCAGGGACACCAGCGTCCAGACGAAGGCGAACAGCACCACCAGCGTGACCCGCAGACCCTCTGACCAGGTGCTGGTCCAGACGGCCGTTGCCAGAACCTGGGGGAAGAACACGATCCAGGTGAGGATCTCGACCACGATCGGGAGATCGCGGATCCAGGCGGCGAGGTCGTCGAGCTGGCCCTTCCGCATCAGGACGAAGAAGACGATCCACAGTCCGGTCATCCAGACGAACCAGCCGCTGGAGGAAGCCGGAGCCCGACGTACCTCGGTGGTCGACGACTTGGACATGATGGCTCCTTCCTCGGCGTACGGCGGAGACTCCGCGGTTCGAGCATCTGTCCTGCCGGGAGTCGGCGCACGGGGCATTAGTCCTGCTTCACGTGGGCCGTTGCGCTCTGCGCCTGCAGGCTGAGGTAGCACAGGCCGGCCACCGGAACTGGTCCCCAGAACTGCACAAGACGCCAGGACAGAACCGCGAGTACGGCGGCCTGGCCGTCGACGCCGAAGCCGAGGAGGCTCGAGATCGCGATGCCCTCGACTACGGCGATACCGCCAGGGGTCAGCGGTACAGCGGCGGCCAGGTTGGCGGCGCTGTAGGTCAGGAGCAAGGGGATCGGGTTGATCGGCTCGCCGTAGGCGGCGAGGAACATCCACAGGACGGCGGCGTCGAGCAACCAGTTCAGCGTTGCCCAGACGAGGAATGCCTTGCGCACCTCGTGGTCGGCCAGGAGGTCACGGAGGCGGAGTGCGACCGAGGTGATCCAGGGTCGTGTTCGGCGCGGAAGTCGATGGAGCGAGGTGCGCAGCAGGCGCGCGGCGAATCGCTCGAGCGCGGATCGTTCGCGGACTGCGAGTACGCCGGCCCCCACGGCAGCCAGACCGATCAGGAACATGATCAGGTACGCCGAGGTCGCGTCCCTCAGGAACAGAGCGGGGATCGAGGTCAGCCAGGCGATCAGGAGCAGTGCGACGTACGAGCCGATGGCTTCCGCCGTGATGGTTGCCGTGATGTTGGACGGTCGTGCGCCACCGGCCTGCAGCAGCCGGAAGCGAAGGGCGGTCGCCGTCGCCGCGCCGCCCGGTATCACATGGCTCACGCCGTACCCGGTGATGTCGGTGCGCAGGATCCAGGAGAACCGCGCCTGGCCGGGGCCCAGCAGGGCGCGGGTGAAGAGCGAGTAGCAGACCAAGCAGCAGGCCTCGAGTACGGCACCGGCGATCATCCAGGCGGGGTTGAGATGGGCCAACCGGTCGAGGGACTCGCGGGCCAAGGTGAGTTTCGGGAGGACGACGTACTCCACCACGGCGAGGACGACCACGAGCGAAACTGCGAACCAGACCCGCCGGTGCCAGGCGGCCCGGGGCTCGGTCGCACCGTCCATGGGTCGCTCCCTTCCACGATGCAGCTTGCCTGTCCGAACGGCGGTGCGGGAGGGCCGAAGGTCCGGGGTGATCCGGTGCGGAAGGCCCTGCTGCTGTGGCGCGTCGCGAGGTGGGGTGGAGGTGTAGGGAAGGGCAAACGGAAGGAGACACGATGGTGACGACACTGCAGCACCGGGACACCCGGCGGCAGTTCGCGGATCTGTTCGACTGGGCCGAGGGCCTGCCGAATCTGTTCACGTTGCCGGCCACGATGCGCGGCGTCCGGATCGAGGAGTTCAGCGACGACGACAAGTACGTCGTTCGTGCGGAACTGCCCGGTATGGATCCGGAGAAGGACATCAAGGTCGAGGTCGCGAACGGGATGCTGACCATCTCCGCGACCCGTCAGCAGGAGGAGCACGACGCTGCCCGCTCCGAGTTCCACTACGGCACGCTCACCCGCCGGGTGCTGCTGCCGGACGGAGCCGACGAGCAGGCGGTGGTCGCGAAGTACACGGCCGGGATCCTCGAAGTGACCGTGCCGATCTCGGCGAAACCGGCCGAGACGCGCGCGATCACGATCGAGCACACCGACTGACCCCACCCCTGGCCCGGCCGGCCGCATCCGGCCGGGCCCTGTCGTGAAAGGACGCGTGATGAAGCGGTTGGTAATCCTGGGCGGAGGCACCGCCGGCACGGTCGTGGCCAACAAGCTGCGACGCGGACTGGCGCTCGACGACTGGCGGATAACGGTGATCGACCGGGACCAGGACCACCTGTACCAGCCGGGACTGCTGTTCGTCCCCTTCGGCGGCCGGGAAGATCTGCTGAAACCGCGTCGCCGACTGCTGCGCGCTGGAATCCAGTTGCTGCTCGGTGAGGTCGCGGCCGTCGATCCGGAGCAGAAGTCGGTCAAGCTCCTCGACGGCGACGTGATCTGCTACGACTACCTGGTCGTCGCCACCGGCACCAGCCCGCGGCCGGACCAGACTCCGGGAATGCTGGGCGCTGAGTGGCGCCGCAGCATCCACGACTTCTACACGTACGACGGAGCATTCGCACTGCGCGACGCCTTGCAGGGCTTCACCGGCGGGCGGCTTGTCGTACACGTGGTCGAGCAGCCCATCAAGTGCCCGGTCGCGCCGCTGGAGTTCACGTTCCTCGCGGAAGACTTCTTCCGCCGGCGTGAGATGCGGGATCAGGTCGAGCTCGTCTACGTGACGCCCTTGGACGGTGCGTTCACCAAGCCGATCGCGTCGCGGTACCTCGGCCGGTTGCTCGACGAGCGGAAGATCACGGTCGAGACCGACTTCTTGGTCGAACGGGTCGATGCCGAACGCAAGACCCTGGTGAGTTACGACGAGCGCGAGATCGGCTACGACCTGCTGGTCACCGTGCCGCTCAACATGGGCGCCGACTTCATCGGCGCGTCCGGTCTGGGCGACGAGCTGAACTACGTGCCGGTCGACAAACACACGCTGCAGTCACTGGCCCATCCCGACATCTTCGCCGTTGGCGACGCCAATGACCTACCGACCTCGAAGGCCGGATCGGTGGCGCACTTCTCGAGCGAGATCTTCGTCGAGAACTTCTTCCAGTACGTCGAAGGCCTCGCGATGACGCACCGCTTCGACGGGCACGCGAACTGCTTCGTCGAGACCGGCGACGGCAAGGGCCTGCTGATCGACTTCAACTACGACACCGAACCGCTTCCCGGGCGCTTCCCGTTCGGGCATCTCGGTCCGCTGTCCCTGCTCCGCGAGACGAAGGCGAACCACTGGGGCAAGCTCGCCTTCCGCTGGATCTACTGGAACCTGCTGGTCAGGGGCCGCTGGCTGCCGATACCGAGCCGGATGTCGATGAACGGCAAACACCGACCGGACGAGGAGGTCCGACCATGACGACTGTTCATACCGACGCCGAGGGTTTCCTGACCCAGTACGACGAATGGTCCGAGGAACTCGCCGTACAGCTCGCGGCCCGGATCGGGATCGAGCTCACCGACGAGCACTGGAAGGCGATCCGATTCCTGCGCGCGGACTACCCGACGCACGGCGAGACCGCCACACTGCGCCGGGTGTCGACATTGGCCGGCATCCCCGTGAAGCAGTTGTTCGCCCTGTTCCCCGGCAAGCCGGCCAAGAAGATGGCGTACGTCGCCGGCCTGCCGAAACCCCGCGGTTGCGTGTGAGAGAAGGAACCGACATGACCACCACGATGCCGCTGACCGTCCCGAACTTCGGCGACGAGGCAACCGAAGGCCGCAAGCTGGCCATCATCTGCTCGAAAGGCAACCTGGACATGGCCTACCCGGGCCTGATCCTGGCCAACGCCGCCCTGGGTGAGGGCGTGGAGACGCACCTGTTCTTCACCTTCTGGGGCTTCGACATGATCACCAAGTCGCGGATGCACGACCTGAAGTTCACCATGCTCGGCAACACGGCCACCCACATGCCCCAAGGTCTCGGCGGGCTGCCCGGTATGACCGCGATGGCCACTCATCAGATGAAGAAGCAGATCCAGGAGATCGGCGTTCCCGACGTACCGGAGTTCCTGGAGCAGATCGTCGCGTCCGGCGGCCACCTCTGGGCTTGCCGGATGTCCGCCGACATGATGCACCTCGACGAGTCCGACCTGTACGAAGACGTCGAAGCCATCATCAGCGCCGCCGACTTCATCGAAAAGACCGAAGGCGCCCAACTCCTCTTCATCTGATCACTGGCCTCAGGCGGGTTCTTTCCAGGCGACGGCGCGGTGGATTCCGTCGCCGGTCAGGAGCAGCTCGCGGAGGCGGCCGACGAAGCGGGCGGCGGGGGCGCCGTCGACGATGTCGTGGTCGACGCTGACGGTCAGCTGCAGGAACTCGCGTTCGACGAGGACGCCCTGGAAAAAGATCGGCCGCCGGGCGATGCCGCCGACCACGACGCTCAGGGTGTGCAGCTGGAATCCGATGCCCCAGCCGGCTCCGGCGCCGAACATGCCGACCGCGGTCACGCCTACTGTCCCGGCCAGAGCCTGTTGACGACGCGGCAGCCGGTGCAGTGCGCCGAGCAGCGCGACCCGGACGAATCCGGGCAGCAGCAGGTACGCGTGTGCCCAGGGCGCCTTGCGGACCGACGGGCTCAGGTGTGGATCGACCTTGACCGCGTGGATCTCGTCGTGCAGCTCCTCGACCGTACGCCGGGACGCATCACGCAGGACGTGGGTGAACGCGAACGGCTTCCCGTCCACGTCGATCTCGACCGGCAGACCGACATCGACCTGGTCGAAGATCACCTCCCGGCCCCGCAGGTCTCGGTACGCCTGGATGCCGGGATCCGCGGCGACCGCGGCGGCGACGCAGTGGATCACGAACGCCGTGAAGAGTTGCGTGGCTCCGTCCGCGCGCAAGGCCGCCCGCGCCGAGGTGACGTCGACCTCGAAGAGGCCGTGAATGGCGTGCCTGCGCCGTGCCGCCCGGCCGGTGTCGATCACCAGCTGCCGGACCCACGGCACCGCTCTGACCTGTGCGCCCACAATGAACCTCCGGAGACGATCTCAACTGAATCATCGACTGCCGGGGCCCCCGTCCACACCGGTCGATCGGTCCCTGCGATGCGGGACCTTGTGCCCTGACCGTGCCTCGCTCATTGCGCGAGTCTGGTGCTACAGGGGGACTACCGGCTCGCCGGAAGCGGACCAGGAAGAGGTGGCCACAGGCCACGAGACCCACCGTCGTCAAGACGGAACCGTTCTGGCGAGCCGGTCCCCTGTATCCAGACTGGACGGCTTGGAGGAGGTCGCCATGAGCACCGGAAAGCAACGTTCTGGGGAGTTGTGGGTGCTCATGCTGGACCGTCGGCTCGGGTTCGGGCGCAACCCGTTGCGCCGCTGGTCGGATCAGGCCGAGACCGTGCTGCTGTGGTTCGCGCTGATCACGGCGATGCTTCTGGTACCGATGGGAGCGGCGGTCGGGACCAGTGTCCGGAGCTCCCTCAACGCGTCGGCAGCCCAGCAACGGTCTGCCCTGCACGAGGTGCGGGCCCGGACCCTGGAGAACTCGGAGCGCATGGTTCCCGGCGCCCCCGGGGACGTGCGGTCGCGCGCCCGGGTGTCCTACACGGACCCGCAGGGCACGGTCCGTGAAGGCGTCGCGAGTGTCGTGATGGGCACGAAGGCAGGCGTCGAGATGACCATCTGGCTCGACGGTTCCGGGAACATCGTGGCCGCGCCGCGGTCCCGCTCTGACAGCGCTGCGTTCGGTGCAGCGGCCGGGATCTTCACCGTGCTGGGTTCGTGGCTCCTGATGTGGGGTCTGTTCGGCCTGGCTCGGCTGCCACTGGATCGCCGCCGCTCCCGGGACTGGGACGCCGAGTGGGACGCCGTGGCCCCACGCTGGCACCACGGCCGGAAGTAGACGGAGCCGGCGCCGCCGGCTCCGTGCAACTTGTCACCGACGGCGGGCGATGCGGTCCATGGTGGAGCGGATCGAGGCCTCGGTGGGTTGCGGCCACAGCACGTCCCAGGTGTGGAAGACGATGCCGATGCCCCAGCCGAAGATCGGGAAGACCGGCCAGAAGAAGCCGGCTCCGGTGACGTACCAGATGATCACCACGAAGGTGTTCACCAGGATGAACGCCATGAGGTGACCGGCGAGTTCACGCCGCTTGCGTAGCTCGGTCACCGCTTGCTCGCGTAGTTCGTCGTCAGGGCGTGGCGGGCCGATGTGGTCGACCGGCGTCTCGTCGAGAACTGTCTTGTCGTCCATGACTACCTCCCTGCTTGTCACTTCCACCGTCCATCGATGCCGGTCGGCCGGTCAGGGCAGCAAGACGTGCCTTGAGCGGGACCTTCGGCCCTGCTCGCTCAGCCGATTCGGTTCGACGCTGGGTTCGACAGACGAGTGACTGGAGGACGCGATGAGTACCACGACGTACCCGGTCCGGGTGGACGGGGCGCTCGACGATCGGCTGAATCGCTGGTTGTGGTTGGTGAAGTGGGTGCTGGTGATTCCGCACCTGTTCGTGCTCGCGGTGTTGTGGATCGTGTTCGCGCTGCTGAGTTTCGTGGCGTTCTTCGCGATCCTGTTCACGGGGCGCTATCCGCGCGGGATCTTCGACTTCAACGTCGGGGTGATGCGCTGGACGTGGCGGGTGCAGTTCTACGCGTACGGCGCCTTGGGCACAGACAAGTACCCTCCCTTCACGTTGCAGGATGTCCCGGACTACCCGGCGCATCTCGAGGTGAAGTACCCGGAGCATCTGTCTCGCGGGCTGGTGCTGGTCAAGTGGTGGTTGCTGGCGATCCCGCACTACATCGTGGTCGGGTTCTTCGTCGGCAGCGGGACCTGGTTCGCGTCCCAGGCCGACGACCGCGCCTGGGCCTGGAGCGGTGGTCTGGTAGGCCTTCTCGTTCTGGTCGCGGCAGTCGTGCTGTTGTTCACCGGGCGGTACCCACGGTCGGTCTTCGATCTGGTGCTCGGGATGAACCGGTGGTCGCTGCGCGTCGCGGCGTACGCCGGGCTGATGGTCGACCAGTACCCGCCGTTCCGGCTGGACATGGGCGGCGACGACCCCGGTACGACGAGACTCCACGAGCCGCCACCCGCTGGCCCGCCACCCGCTGACCGTCGGTCGCGAGAGTCCGGGGCACGGATGTCGACCGGGCGAATTGTCGCCCTTGTCGTAGGCGTGGTCGTGACGCTGGCCTCTGTCGTCGGCCTCACGGTCGGCGGAGCGCTGGCCTGGCTCGACCAAGCCCGCCGCGACTCGGCAGGCTTCGTCACCTCGGGTCAGGTGGCCATGTCCACGTCGGGGTACGCGTTGACCAGTGAGCACTTCACGATCAACGCCGGTGCCACGACGGTCCCGCGGAGCTGGTTCGGCGACGCCCGGCTGCGTGTGGCCTCGACCAACGGCGGACCGGTGTTCGTCGGTCTGGCGCGGTCGGCCGATGTGGCCACGTCCTTGGCCGGCGTCGGCTACACGACAGTGAAGGCGATCGGGCCGAACAACACGACGTACGTCGACCACGTCGGCGGTGCGCCGTCGACCGAGCCGTCCGCGCTGCACATCTGGCGTGTCCAGGCATCCGGTCCGGGGCAGCAGACGATCACCTGGCCGGTCGAGAACGGCGACTGGACGCTCGTCGTGATGGCCGCCGACGGCAGCGGGAACGTCAGCGTCCGGGCCGATGTCGGAGCGACGGCTCCGGCGCTGGAGTGGGCCTGGATCGCCGTGCTGACAAGCGCGGTCCTGACGCTCCTGCTGGGACTGGTCCTTGTGACGCTGGCGGTCGTCCGGCAGCCGAAGGCGGGACCTTCGCCCCTGCAAGCACCACCATCGGCGCGGGTGGAATGAGTACGACGGATATCACCGACGGAAGGATCGATCATGGGCGTACGGGTTGGGATCAACGGGTTCGGGCGAATCGGGCGGGATTATCTGCGCTGCGTGCTCGAACGGGGATCCGGTGCGGTCGAGGTGGTCGCGATCAACGATGTCGCCGCACCGGCGATGCTGGCGCACCTGCTCCGCTACGACTCGACGTACGGCCCCTTGAAAGAAGAGGTCGGGCACACCGAGAACACCATCACGGTCGGCGGCCGGACCCTGAGGGCGACCGCCGAGCGTGATCCGGCCCGGCTCGACTGGGCCGCGGTCGGCGCCGACATCGTGATCGAGTCGACCGGCAAGTTCCGCACCCAGGAGGCCGCCGGCGCCCATTTGAAGGCGGGCGCCCGCAAGGTGATCCTGTCGGTGCCGGGCAAGGACGTCGACGCGACTGTCGTCCTTGGTGTCAACGAGGACGACTACGACCCGGCGACGCACCACGTGATCTCGAACGCCTCGTGTACGACGAACTGCGTCGCGCCGATGGTGTTGGTGCTGCACCGGGCGTTCGGCGTCGAGCACGGGCTGATGACCACCATCCACAGCTACACCAACGACCAGGTGCTGCTGGACTCTCCGCACAAGGACCTCAGGCGTGGGCGTTCCGGCGCCGCCAACCTGATCCCGACGAGCACTGGCGCGGCCCGCGCGGTCGGTCTGGTGATCCCCGAGCTGGCGGGCAAGATCGACGGTGTCGCCGTACGCGTCCCGATCGAAGACGGCTCGCTCACCGATCTCTCGGTGGAGCTCTCGGAGCCAGTCACGGTCGAGCAGGTGAATCAAGCGTTCGCCGACGCCGCGGCCGGTCCGCTCAAGGGCATCCTGCGCTACACCACGGATCCAATCGTGTCGCGCGACATCGTCGGTGATCCGGCGTCCTGCATCTTCGACGCCCAGCTGACCCAGGTCCAGGGCCACCTGGTCAAGGTCTTCGGTTGGTACGACAACGAGTGGGGCTACACGAGCCGCCTGGTCGACCTGACCGAGCTCGTCGCCGCGTCACTGTGAGCAGTTCAGGAGGATGAGATGAACAGCGAGTACGTCGTACGACTCGACCGGCGACCTGGAACCGGCACCGGATGGTGTCGAGGACCTGGATCCTGAGCAGATCGGTGTGAAGGCAGCCCGACTGGCCAAGTTGGCCCGTCAAGGCATCCGCGTCCCCGAGGGGTTCGCAGTGACCGCTACGGCGTACCGCGAGTTCGTCCACAACGCGGGACTCGATCCGACGATCGCGCAGGAGATCCGCAGATTCCGCGCCGGCCGCGACCTCGTCGTGACAGCGGCCGAGATCCGCTCGGCCTTCTGTGACGCGTCGTTGCCCGCTGCAGTGGTCGACGAGATCCTCCACGCGTATGAGGAGCTGGGTGGTAACGGGACGGAGGTTGCGGTCCGCTGCAGCCCGGTGGCGTCCGCGGAGGCCGTCCAGGACGACGTCTTCCTGCACCTCATCAGCGGCGCAGATGTCGTCGCGGCCTGCCGGCGGTGCTTCGCGTCGCTCTACAACGCTGTTGCCGTCGGCAATCGGGAGGCCGAGGCGATCGACCACCTGAAGGCCGTGATGCCGGTGACTGTGCAGCGGATGGTGCGCGCCGACCTCGGCGGCTCGGGCACGGCCCGCGCCGAGAACACCTTCGTCCGGGTCCGCGCCTCCTGGGGCCTGGGCGAACCGCCGCGGGCCGATGCCGACCTGTACTCGGTCCACCCCGGCGCGCGTCCGCTGATAGTGCGGCACCCCGGCGCCAAGCTGACCAAGACCGTGTACGCCGACCCGCGCGGGACGCGGCCTGTTCCGACGACGCCGGCCGAACGCGCCGCCCTCGTGCTGACCGACGAGGAGCTTCAGGAACTCGCCCGGTGGTCTGTCCTGGCCGACAAGCACTTCCGCCGTCCGACGACGCTCGACTGGGCGAAGGACGGGCACTCCGGTGAGCTGTACCTGCTCGAGGTCCGACCGGGTGTGACACCCGCGGTGACGATCCGGTCCCGCGGCCGAGCTGTCTTCCAGCCGTCCGCGTCACGGCTCCGGTGAGTGCGATGTTCGAGGTGCGGATCCACGGCCGCGGCGGCCAGGGCGTGGTGACGACGGCCGAGCTGCTGTCGGTCGCGGCGTTCAGCGAGGGCAGACAGGCGCAGGCGTTCCCGACCTTCGGCTCGGAGCGGACCGGGGCGCCGGTGGTCGGCTTCTGCCGGATCGCCGACCAGCCGATCCGGAGTCATGAACCGATCGCCGCGCCGGATGCGGTGATCATTCAGGACGCGACGCTGATTCACCAGCCCGACGTCCTGGCCGGCCTCCGGACCGACGGCTATCTGCTCGTCAACACGTCCCGATCGCTGGCCGAGCTCGGACTGGACTCGGTCGGCCGGCGGGTGCTGACCGTTCCGGCGACCGAGCTTGCGCTCACGCACCTCGGCCGCCCGTTACCCGGCGCCGTCCTGCTGGGCGCGTTCGCCGCGCTGACGGGGCAGGTGAAGGTCGAGTCGGTCGTCGCGGCCGTCCAGGAACGGTTCTCCGGTTCCGTTGCTGCTGGCAACGTCGCTGCGATCCACGACGCGTACGACCTCGCTCGCCGATTCCTTCAGGAGGCTGCTCATGCGCTCACAGATTGAAGGCTCGCGGGCGGTCGCGCAGACCGTTGCACGGTGCCGGCCCGAGGTGGTCTGTGCGTACCCGATCTCTCCGCAGACGCACATCGTCGAAGCGCTCAGCGTGCTGGTCGCGTCCGGTGAGCTGGCGCCGTGCGAGTTCGTGAACGTCGAGTCGGAGTTCGGCGCCATGTCCGTGGCCATCGGCGCCTCTGCGGCCGGCGCCCGCGCGTACACGGCGACTGCCAGTCAAGGACTGCTCTACATGGCCGAGGCGCTCTACAACGCCTCTGGGCTCGGTCTACCGATCGTGATGACGGTTGCGAACCGTGCGATCGGTGCCCCGATCAACATCTGGAACGACCACAGCGACTCGATGTCGCAGCGCGACTCGGGCTGGATCCAGCTGTACGCCGAGAGCAACCAGGAAGCGGCCGACCTCCACATGCAGGCGTTCCGCATCGCCGAAGAGCTGTCGCTGCCCGTGATGGTCTGCATGGACGGATTCGTCCTGACCCACGCGGTCGAGGGCGTCGACGTACCGTCGCAGGAGCAGGTGGACGCGTTCCTGCCGCCGTACGAACCACGGCAGGTGCTCGATCCGGACGATCCGATGACGATCGGCGCGATGGTCGGTCCGGACGCGTTCACCGAGGTCCGGTACCTGGCGCACGCGAAGCATCTGCGGGCTCTCGAGGTGATTCCCCGGGTGGCCGACGAGTTCGCGACAACGTTCTGGCGGAGCTCCGGAGGTCTGGTCCGGCCGTACGGCGCGCTGGGGGCCGAGACGATCGTTGTGGCGCTCGGCTCGGTGCTGGGCACGATCAAGGACACGGTCGACGAGCTGCGCGCCGAGGGCACGAGCATCGGAGTCCTGGGGCTGACGACCTTCCGGCCGTTCCCGTACGACGCCGTACGGGCAGCGCTACGCGGTGCGCGACGAGTCGTCGTACTGGAGCGAGCTGTCGCGGCCGGAATGGGCGGCATCGTGACGGCCGACGTCCGTGGGAGTGTGCCGGGCATCCCGATCACCACGGTGATCGCGGGACTCGGCGGCCGTCCGGTCACGAAGAAGTCGTTGCGTGCACTGTTCGCCGATGCCGTCGAGGATCGCCTCGAACCGCTGACGTTCCTCGATCTCAAGCGTGACGTGGTCGAGCGCGAGCTGAGCTGAGAGGAACCAGTCATGCCAGTACAACGGATCAAGTTCTACCAGACCGGCAGTTTCGCGGTCGGCAACCGCCTGCTGGACCCGGATCAGCAGTCTGTGCAGGCCGATGCCGAGCGGACCAACTCGCTGACCACGGGACATCGTGCCTGCCAGGGTTGCGGTGAGGCACTGGGTGCGCGTTACGTGCTCGACGCGGTGATGCGTGCCACCGGCAACCGTGCGGTCACGGTGAACGCGACCGGGTGCTTGGAGGTCTTCTCCACCCCGTTCCCGGAGTCGTCGTGGCGGGTGCCGTGGTTGCACTCACTGTTCGGCAACGCGCCGGCTGTTGCGACCGGTGTCGCGGCCGCATTGAGGGCGAAGGGGCGTACCGACGTCCGTGTCGTCGGGCAGGGCGGCGACGGCGGCACGGTCGACATCGGCCTGGGGTGCCTGTCAGGCATGTTCGAGCGCAACGACGACGTGCTGTACATCTGCTACGACAACGGCGGTTACATGAACACCGGCGTACAGCGGTCCGGCGCGACGCCGCACGGCGCGGTGACCACCACGACGCCGGCGGGGAACTCGTTCCGGCAGGGCAAGAGCCTGCCGTTGATCGCGATGGCGCACCGGATTCCGTACGTCGCCACGGCGACCGTCGCGGATCTGCGCGACCTCGAGTACAAGGCGACCAGGGCGATGGAGTTCCACGGTGCGCGGTACCTGCACGTCCTCGTGCCGTGCCCGCTGGGGTGGCGCACCGCCTCCGACGAGACCATCCAGATCGCCCGGTTGGCCACGGAAACCGGCAGCTTCCCGGTCTTCGAGGCGGTCGACGGTGAGGTGACCGATGTGACGCGGATCCGGCGGTTGCGTCCGGTCGAGGACTACCTGCGACCGCAGGGGCGCTTCGCCCACCTGTTCGGCGACACCCCGCGCGACGACGTGATCAGCAGCATTCAGGCGGAAGCGGACCGGAACATCCGCACGTTCGGCCTGACCGAGACCACCGAGGTGAGTTAGATGCCCGAGGCAATCAGTCACCATCCGTACGCGATCACGCTGGACGTCGGCTCCAGTCTGGCGAACAAGACCGGGTCGTGGCGCACCGAGCGCCCGATCTACCTCGACCGGCTGCCGCCGTGCAACGACGCCTGCCCGGCCGGCGAGAACGTGCAGGAGTGGGTGGCGCGGGCCGAGGAAGGTGACTACGAGGCCGCCTGGCGGCAGATCATGGTCGACAATCCGTTCCCGGCGATCATGGGCCGGGTCTGCTACCGGCCGTGTGAGACCGCCTGCAACCGGGCGACCCTGGACGAGCCGGTCGGTATCAACTCGATCGAGCGGTTCCTGGGCGACGAGGCGATCAGCCAAGGCTGGTCGGTCGTGGTCGAGGCACCGCCGACCGGCAAGAACGTGCTGGTCGTGGGAGCGGGTCCATCCGGTTTGTCGGCGGCGTACCATCTGGCGCTGCGCGGTCACCAGGTGACGGTGCGGGACGACTCGCCGGAGGCCGGCGGGATGATGCGCTACGGAATCCCGGCGTACCGGCTGACACGGGACGTGGTGGACGCCGAGATCCACCGGATCGTCGATATGGGCGTGCGGCTGGAGCTCGGTACGCCGGTGACCGACCTCGGTGATGCGCTCGTCGACTTCGACGCGGTGTTCCTCGCGGTCGGGGCACACGTCGGGCGGCGGGCGGATATCCCGGCAGGTGACTCGGCGCGGATCGTGGACGCGGTCTCGATGCTCGCCGGTCTGGAGAGAGGTGAGAAGCCGCTGCTCGGTCGACGGGTCGCGGTGTACGGCGGTGGCAATACCGCGATGGACGTCGCCCGGACGGCACGACGACTCGGGGCCTCGGACGCGATCGTGGTGTACAGACGGACCCGCGAGCGGATGCCGGCGCACGACATCGAGGTCCGTGAGGCACTGGACGAGGGCGTCCGGATGCGGTGGCTGTCGACCATCGTGTACGCCGGTGCGGATCGCGTCCGGATCGAGAAGATGGAGCTCGACGAGTCCGGCTTCCCGCAACCGACCGGTGAGTTCGAGGAGCTGGACGCGGACTCGGTGGTGCTGGCGCTCGGTCAGCAGGCGGATCTTGCGCTGGTCCGGGACCTTCCGGACGTGGCGATCGCGGACGGGGTGGTGCAGGTCGACGGGCGGATGATGACTGGGTATGCCGGGCTGTTCGCCGGCGGCGACATGGTGCCCGGCGAACGAACCGTCACGGTCGCGGTCGGTCACGGCAAGCAGGCGGCCCGGAACATCGACGCCTGGCTGCGCGGTGCGACGTACGAGCACCCGGAGCGGCCTGAGCCGGCGACGTACGACCGCCTGAACACCTGGTACTACGCGGACGCGCCGGCCACCCTGCGACCACAGCTGGACGTCGCACGCCGGATCACGTCCTTCGACGAGGTCACCCAAGGGCTGACCGCCGAGAACGCGTTGTTCGAGGCCCGACGCTGCATGTCCTGCGGCAACTGTCTCGAGTGTGACAACTGCTTCGGCGTCTGCCCCGACAACGCGATCATCAAGCTCGGGCCAGGCCAGGGCTACGAGATCGACCTGGACTTCTGCAAAGGCTGCGGCCTCTGCGCCGCCGAATGCCCGAGCGGAGCCATCACGATGATCCGCGAACGCTCCTGACGGCAAGCGGCTGCGGGGCCATCAGAGAGGAGATCCCATGGACGAGTCCGATGCGGTGCGAAGGGTGGGCGGCCGACCGATCGTGGTCGGGTGCGACGGATCGCCGGCGAGTGATGCGGCTGCTCGCTGGGCGGCTGGTGTGGCGCAGCTCCGCGGGTGCGGCATCCGGATGGTCCATGTGATGCCTTGGCCGATCCTCCGCAGTACCGGCGGTGCTGCGGTACTCGTCGGCAAGGATGTGCTCTGGGGGGCGGCAGAGCGGTTGCTGGACAAGTCCTGCCGGCACCTGCGCACCGAGTATCCAGGCGTGGCGATCGAGGCCGAAGTGGCGCTCGGTGATCCGTTGCCCATTCTGTTGCGTGAAGCGGCCGCCGGGTCCTTGCTGGTGGTCGGTTCCCGAGGGCTCGGCGAGGTCCGGCAGCTCGCCGAGGGTTCGGCGACGGCGCACCTCGCGACTCATGCCTCGTGCCCGGTGGTCGCGGTACCAGCCGGATGGTCACCCCGGCCGGGCGAGGTGGTCGTCGGCGTGGACGGATCGGAGCAGAGCCGGAAGGCGATCGATTTCGCGTTCCAGTTCGCCGAGCAGACGGGGGCGTCCGTCAGGGCCGTGCTCGCGTGGCACGACCCGAAGAGCGTACGGCCGGGCGACATGCAGTTCCCTGTGTACGACGTCGACGCGCTCGCGGAGGACAGCGCCGCGGTCCTTGGTGAAGCAGTGGCGGGCCAGGCTGTCGATCATCCGGACGTGAAGATCACCGAGAAGCTCGTTCACGGCGTGGCGTCGAAGGTTCTGGTGGACGAGTCCCGCGACGCCGGATTGCTGGTCGTCGGCTCCCGTGGCCGGGGACGCATCCGAGGCCTCTTGCTGGGCTCGGTCAGCCGCGCGGTTCTCCATGACGCCGCATGCCCGATCGCTGTGGTGCGGTAAGACCTGACCACGGTCGTCGGCCCGGCGCGCACAGGACGTTCGGCCCTGCCGGGCCGGCACCGCGCGACCGACGGTGGAGACATGAGGGCATCCATTGATGGCCGGCCGAACGTGCCGGCCCTGATCGACCGCTGGCTGGCCGACGGTGTGATCACCTCGGACCAGGCCGACCGGATGCGCACGGATGTCGGCCCGCCCCGGGCTCGGCAACCTGACGTACACCCGATCGAGAACAGCGGCGTGAAGACCGCGCCTCAGCGTTCTTCGCTGGTCGCGGAGGGACTCGCGTACCTCGGTGGCGTGATCGTCCTGGTCGCTGCCGGTCTGATCGGCGCGCGGTACTGGGAGTCGATGCCGGAGAACGCCCAACTCGGTGTCGTCGGCGGAACCGCAGTCGGCTTGTTGGTGTCCGGAGGCGCAGTTCCACGATCGCCCAGCGGTGCCAGTGTGCGGCTGCGGTCGGTGCTGTGGCTGCTGTCGATTGCCGGAACCGCAGTGTTCGTGGCGCTGTTCGCGCATCGCGTGCTCGAGCTGAACGGCTCGGCCAACGTGCTGGTCACCGGCTCGGCGACAGCGGCACTTGCCGCGGCGCTCTGGTGGCGTCTGCCGGTCCTCGCACAGCAAGCGGCGTTCTTCGTGGCGACGACGGTGACGGCCGGGGCAGCGGTAGCGCAACTGACCAGCAGCCCACACCTGCCAGGGGTGGCGGTCTGGGGGATGGGCGTGCTCTGGTTCCTGCTCGGGTGGGGCGGCGTCGTGAAGCCGCGGCAGCCTGTCCTCGCCCTGGCCGCGATCACGACGCTCATCGGCGCCGTGATGACGCTGCCGGCCGACGCCGGAATGGTGCTCGCGCTCTGCACCGTCGTGGCTGTCGTGGTCGTGGCGGTCGTGATCCATGACCTGCTGCTTCTCGCGGTCGGCGCCGTCGGAGCGCTGAACATCCTGCCGGCCGTGGTCAACGAGTGGTTCCCGGGAGATCTGGCGGCACCGCTGGTCCTGCTGGCAGTAGGCGCGCTGCTCGTCACAGCAGCGGTCTACACAGCCAAGGTGAGGCCGCGGTCCCACCACAGCTGACCGAGAAGGTGGCCGAAGGTCCCTGCGGATCAAGGCCCGACGGCTCTGCCTCGGCCGGCCCCGCAGGGCGAGATTGGTAGTGGAGATGATGATCATGCAGAAACGCGCATCCCTCAACGAGCTCGGCCTGAGCACCGGGAAGAAGGCCCGGCTGCGGAGGATCCTGTTCGACCACGGCCTGCGGAACGGTACGGCGTTGTTCCTGCCGTACGACCAAGGGCTCGAGCACGGGCCGCGGGACTTCTTCGCGAACCCGAAGGCGTCCGACCCGGCGTACATCATGAAGCTGGCGGTCGCCGGGGAGTTCAACGGCATCGCGATCCAGATCGGGCTGGCGGAGAAGTTCTTCTGGGACTACGCCGGTGAGATCCCGCTGATCCTCAAGCTGAACGGCAAGACCGACATCCCGTCCGACGCGGCGGCGCTGTCGCCGGTGCACGCGAGTGTCGAGGACGCCGTGCGGCTGGGGGCCGACGCGGTCGGTTACACGCTGTACGTCGGTTCGCCCGCGCAGGAGACCGATTTCGCGCAGTACCGGCAGATCCGCGCGGACGCCGAGCGGTTCGGGATGCCGCTGGTCGTGTGGGCGTATCCGCGCGGCGAAGCGATCGAGGCGAAGGGCGGCACGGACTCGTTCTACGCCGTCGACTACGCCGCGCGGGTCGCGAGTGAACTCGGCGCGGACGTGGTGAAGGTGAACTTCCCGCACCCGGCGAAGCGCGACAACGTCAAACCGCCGTACGAGGAGATCTTCACCCCGCAGCAGGCGATCGACGGCGTGGTCCGGTCCGCGAACCGCACGCTGGTGCTGGTCTCCGGCGGCTCGAAGGCCGGCGACGACGCGATGTACCGCAAGGCGGAGCACGCGATGGACGCCGGCGGTCTGGGCCTGATCTTCGGGCGGAACGTGTGGCAGCGCGGGTACGACGCGTCGCTGGCGTTCGTCGACGCGCTGAAGGAAATCCTCGTCCAGCACCCCAGCGACTGAAGGGAACTCAGTGATGACGAAGTACATCCTCGTCGGTGTGGACGACACGCCTGAGGCACAGATCGCGCTGCGCTGGGCGGTGGACGCGGCCGAACAGCGGAACCTTGCGGTGCGGGTCGTGCGTGCGTACCTGAATGATCTCAAGCGCTGGCCCGCGGTCGGCATGGACGGCTACGTGCCCCCGGCGATGCCGCTGGGCACGTTGCAGCACGGGCTCGACGAGGCGGTGCAGTTCGCACGCGATCGGCTCGGGTACGAGGGCGGGTCCGGGTGGCTCGCGGCCGAGGACCCGCAGAACGCGCTCCTGATGGAGGCCGGCGGGGCCGAGATGGTCGTCGTCGGTTCGCGGTCGCGGAGCAGGATGTCGGCCGCTGTGCTCGGTTCGGTGGCGACGGCGGTCGCGGCCAAGGCTCCGTGTCCGGTGGTCGTGGTGCGCGGCGAACGGCGTACCGGACCGATTGTGGTCGGCACCGATGGTTCGCCTGACTCCGAGGACGCTGTGCTGTTCGCGTTCGAGGAGGCGTCGCGGAACGGACAGCCGCTGCGCGTCGTGTACTGCTGGCAGCCGCCGGCAGAGCACGCGGCGTCGATCGACCGCGCCGAAGCCCTGCTGAAGAGCTGGCTCGCCGAGAGTCTCGCGGCGTACCGGGACAAGTACCCGATGGTGAAGGTGCGCGCTTCCGTTGCCGAGGGCCGAGCCAGTACGCGATTGATCAAGATGTCCAAAACTGCCTCGCTGGTCGTCGTCGGCTCGCGCGGTCGTGGCGGCGTCACCGGCCTGCTGATGGGTTCCGTCAGCCAGAGCCTTCTGCACCACGCGGACTCGCCCGTTGCGATCGTCCGCCGGCACGAGGAGTCATGATGCGTCACTTCCTGACCGTCTCCGACGTGATGACCAAGGACGTCGTCACCGTCGAGAAAGACACGCCGTTCAAGGCTGTCGCCGCGACCCTTGCTGAGCATCACATCAGCGCGGTTCCGGTCCGCGACCTGTCCGGCACGGTGGTCGGCGTGGTGTCCGAAACCGACCTCCTGCGCAAGGAGGAGTTCCAGCGGTCACCGCGGGGTACATTCCACTTCACCCACCGCAAGGCCCACTCGAAGGCAGAGGCGGTGACCGCCGAGCAGTTGATGACCAGTCCCGCGGTGACCGTAGAAGGCGGCTGCACACTGGACGAGGCCGCAGGACTGATGGCGGCCCGCGGGATCACCCGCCTGGTCGTGACCGACGGCGGCGAACTGACCGGGATCGTGGCTCGCTCCGATCTGCTGCGAGCCTTCCTGACCACGGATGAGGAACTCCTCGCCCGGGTACGGCGGGACGTCGTCGACCGGAACCTGTGGGACGACCCGTTCGCCGTCGACGTGAGCGTGCGAGAGGGCGTCGTGACGCTGAGCGGACAGGTCGAGAAGCGCAGTACCGTCGCCTTCGCAGAGGAGCTGATCGGTGGTGTCGACGGAGTGGTCAGCGTGAGGAACGAGCTGACCTGGAGATTCGACGACCTGGCCCGCCCGACCGGCGCAACGTTCTACTAGGAGTTTCGCCGCGAGGACGGCGGGGTGGGTGAGCTGATGTGGCAGCTCACCCACCCCTTCGTATCCCGGCTACCGTTGCGGCATGGCGTCGCGGCGGAGTTGGGTCGAGCAGATCATGGGGCTGCCCATCAGTGTGCTCGCCCGCGGGGACGGCGCCGAGTCCGGGCGGGCGGACGCCGCGGTGCGAGCGGTTTTCGCCGAGCTGACCGAGGCTGATCGGGTGTTCTCGCCGTACAAGGCCGACAGCGCGGTGAGTCTGCTGGCGCGGGGCGAGACGACTTGGGATCGTGTCGACCCGGTGGTGCGCGAGGTCGCGGAGCGCTGCTCGGTAGCGCGGGAGTCGACCGATGGGCTCTTCGATGCGGATATGCCTGGCGGCACATGGGATCCTTCCGGACTGGTGAAGGGCTGGGCGGTCGAGCGGGCCGGGGAGCGGTTGCGGGAGGTCGTCGACGTGGACTGGTGCCTGAACGCGGGCGGCGACGTGTTGGTGGTGTGCCCGAGCAACGAGCCGTTCGCCGTGGGCATCCAGGATCCGCGAGATCCGGGCAGGGTTGTCGCGAGCGTGTCACGGACCGGGGGAGCGGTGGCGACGAGCGGGACCGCGGCGCGTGGCGCACACCTGTACGACCCGCGGACCGGACAGTCGGTGGCGAGCCGATGGTTGTCGGTATCGGTCAGCGGCCCGTCTCTGGAGTACGCCGACGTGCTCGCGACGGCCGCGTTCGTCGCCGGGGACGAGTGGCCCACGATGCTGCTCCCGGAGTACGAAGGCCTCGGTATTCTTGCTGACGGCAACCTGTTCACGACCGCCGGCTGGGGACAACTGTGACATCGAGCATCCTGCTGGTCGAGGACGACGCCGACCTGGCCCGGCTGCTCGACCGCGTGCTCACCGACGAGGGGTACGCCGTGACGCGGGCGGGCGACGGACACACCGGCCTGCACCTCGCCCTCACGCAACCGGTCGACGCGATGATCGTCGACCGCGGCCTGCCGGCGGTCGACGGCCTCGATCTGATCGCGCGGCTACGGAGCCGCGGCGTCGGCACGCCGATCCTGGTGCTCTCGGCCCGCAACAGCACCGAGGATCGGGTCGAGGGCCTCGATGCGGGGGCCGAGGACTACCTGACCAAGCCGTTCGAGCTCACCGAACTGCTCGCGCGCGTCCGGGCGCTGCTCCGGCGTCACCTGGATCACGCTGTCCAACTCGCCGTACCGGGTGGCTCGCTGGACCTCGCGACGCGGACGGTACGACGGACCGGCGAGGTGCCCGTGGAACTGTCGGAGCGGGAGGCAGCCCTGCTCGGACTGCTGGCGGCACGACCTGGTGCCGTGTTCAGCCGGGCCGAACTGCTCGATCGGGTGTTCGGCGACGCCGAGTCGGAAACGGTCGTCGACACGTACGTCCACTACTGCCGGCGGAAGCTCGGGCGGGGCGTGATCAGCACGGTTCGCGGGCTCGGGTACCGGCTGGGGAAGCTGTGAGCGGCCGTCCGATCGGTGACGAGGTGCTCGTACGTCGCGCCGCGCGCGGGGTCGCCGTACAGGCCGCGGCGTTGGTCGCGCTGGCGATGTTGCTCTTGATCGCTCTGGTCACCTTGGTGGTCGTCCGTGGGCAGACCGGCGCTGCGGACGATCTGCTCCGGTCCGCGGTCGCCACGGCTGACGACGTGGGCGATCCGCCGGCCGGGACGTGGCTGGTCATGACCGGTCCGTCCGGGACGACCAGCACACCTGGACTGCCTTCGGAGCTACTGCCTGAGCTGGCTGCGCTCCGGGCGCGGGCCACCGCCCAGGTCGAGTTGATCACGGTCGAGAACGACGACGGCGAGTACCGCATTGCCAATGGTCTCGTCGAGGGCAAGCGGGTGCAGGCCGTTCTGAATCTGGCGACAGCGCACAAGGACCGTGCGAGGTTGCTGCAGGCGATGGGGTCGGCTGCGGTGCTGGGTCTGCTGCTGGCCGGCCTGCTGGGCGTGCTGATCGGGCGGCGCGCCGTACGGCCGCTCGCGCAAGCCCTGACGTTGCAGCGCGCCTTCGTGGCCGACGCCGGGCACGAGCTGCGGACGCCGTTGACGTTGCTGAGCACGCGAGCGCAGGTACTCGGGCGTGCCCTGCGCCGCACCGGTGCGAGCGACGAGATCGTGGGCGACGCGGACGGGGTTGTCGAGGACACCCGCCGGCTCGCAGGGGTCGTCGACGACCTGCTCGCTGCGGCCGATCCGCGCGGCGCCGACAACTACGAGCCGGTCGATCTGGTCCGGATCGCTCGGGACGTGGCCGATGCCGCGGGGGCTCATGCGGAGCAGGCCGGAGTGCGGCTGCACTGGGCCGCCGACACCGACACAGCGCGTGCCCTCGGTTCACAGAGCGCGATCCGGCGGGCCGCGATCGCCCTGATCGACAACGCGATCGACCACACGCCGTCAGGCGGCGAGGTTCGGGTCGCCGTACGGCGGCAGCGGGGCGACGTGATCCTCGCGGTCAGCGACACAGGTCCCGGGATCGGCCCAGAGGCAGCCCAGCGAGTCCTGCGCCGCTTCGACTCCAGTGGTCATCGAGCCGGACGCAGGCACTACGGCCTCGGTCTGGCGCTGGCCCATGACGTCGCGAACCGCCTCGGCGGTCAGCTGCGGCTCGCCCCGAGTGAGATCGGCGCCACGTTCGAGCTGGTCCTGCCGGTCATCGCGGAAGGCGGTCCAAGGAAGGACTAAGAATCGGCGGTCATCGTCGGAGCATGACGTACGGCGGACCAGCACGAGAGGCGATTCGGCCGCGGACGATGCACGCCCGGCGGCGACCGCGCCCGACTCCGGCGTGGTGGCGCGATATCGCCGGAGTGCTGTGCTGGGCCAGCGTGCTGGTGGTTGTCGCGCTGTGGGTTTCGGGACGTGGATTCCAGACGCTCGTCAGTGGGCGGGCCGACTTGCTCACCTCGCTCGGGCGGCTGTCCGGGCTGGTGGCCGCGGATCTGTTGCTGGTGCAGGTGTTCCTGATGGCGCGAGTGCCGATGATCGAGCGGAGCTACGGCCAGGACGAGCTGGCGCGTCGCCACCGTCTGGTCGGCTTCTGGTCGTTCAACCTCCTGCTGGCACACATTGCCTTGATCCTCGCCGGGTACACGCTGCGCGATCACGACAACCTGCTGCGTGAGACGTGGACGGTCGTCACGACGTACGGCGGGATGCTGCTCGCGGTCGCGGCGAGTGCCGCACTGACGGTCGTGGTGCTGACGTCGGTCAAGACGGCGCGGAAGGCACTGCGGTACGAGTCGTGGCACCTGCTCCACCTGTACGCGTACGTCGGAGTCGGGCTGTCGGTTCCGCACGAGATCTGGACCGGCGCGGACTTCACGACCTCGCGCCTGGCGCGCCTCTACTGGTGGTCGGCGTACGGCGTCGCGCTCGGTGCGATCGTCCTGTACCGCCTCGCGCTGCCGCTCTGGCGGACGCTTCGGCACGGGCTCACCGTGCGGGAAGTGATCCATGAGGCGCCGGACGTGGTGACCGTGCTGCTCGGCGGCCGCGGACTGCACCGGATGCCGGTCCGGGCGGGCCAGTACTTCGTGTTCCGGTTCCTCGACGGGCCGGGCTGGTCACGGGGCAACCCGTACTCGTTGTCGGCGTCACCGGCGCCCGATCGGCTCCGGGTGACTGCGAAGTCCGCAGGCGACGGCAGCAGCCGGCTCGCCAGGGTGCGGCCAGGGACGCGGGTGGCAGTCGAGGGTCCGTACGGCCGGCTCACAGCGGAGCGGCGGGTCACCGACCGCGTCGCGATGTTTGCCTGCGGCATCGGAATCACCCCGCTGCGGGCGCTGCTCGAGGAACTCGACTACCGGCCCGGCGACGCGACGCTCGTGTACCGCGCCCACAGCGTGGCGGACCTCGTCTTCCGCGACGAGCTCGAGCAGTTGGCCGCCCGTCGCGGGATCACCCTGCACTACCTGCTCGGCCCGCGGCTGCGGGCCCGTCCGTCGTCGTGGTTGCCCGAAGGCGCCTGGTTCTCGTCCGACGAGGACGCCGTACGGCGCATGGTGCCCGGGATCTCGCAGTACGACGTCTATGTCTGCGGACCGGACCGCTGGATGGACGCGATGTGTGCGGCTGTGCTCGCGGCCGGTCTGCCGGCCGGCCAGTTGCACCAGGAACGGTTCTCGTGGTGAGAGGAGTACCTGCGTGAGGCGCGGGATGAAGCTACTGATGACGGTCGCGACGTCGGCGGTCGTCGCCGTCGCGTTCAGAGCGAGCGTGCAACCGAACACGCCCGGCGGACAGGCGGCCGTGGTCAGTTCCCAACCGTCGAGCCCTAGATCGAGCCCTAGATCGAGTCCGTCCGCTCGGCCGACGCCGACTCGCCACAGCGCGGCACCACGATCGGGGTCGAGCGCCCCGGCATCTCCTCGGCAGACCACCTCTTCGATTGTTGTGGCAGGCGATGTCGTCGACACGCAGTACGGGCCGGTGCAGGTCGAGATCACCGTGCGCGGCGGGCGGATCACCAAGGCACATGCCCTGCAGCACCCGAGCGGCGGCGGGGAGACCGACCAGATCAACAGCTATGCGGTCCCGCAGCTCAGCCAGGAGACCCTGGCGGCGCAGAGCGCGCACATCGATACGGTGTCCGGGGCAACTTTCACCTCCGACGGCTATCGCCAGTCGCTGCAGTCGGCGCTCGACGCGGCGCACCAGGCCGGTGCGCGATGACGGCGCATGCGGAGCGGTTGCGGCGCAACCTCGTGGTGGGCGGGAGTACCGGCGTACTGCTGGTGCTGCTGTTCCTGTACCCGACGAGCCGGAACGTTGTCTCGAACCCATCGGTGCCCTCGGCAACACCCGGAGTTGTCAGTACGTCGCCGGGCGCCGGTGACCTGACCGTGAACGGGACGTCGGAGGGTACTCGGTACGGGCCGGTGCAGGTCCGGATCACGGTGCGCGGCCACCGACTGACCACGGTGACAGCGGTTGTGTACCCGTCGTCCGGCGGGCGGGATCGGGAGATCAGCTCGTTCGCGCTTCCGCAACTGGAGCAGGAGGCGATCGCGGCTCAGAGCGCCCGGATCGACACGGTGTCGGGGGCAACGTTCACCTCCGACGGGTATCGCCGCTCGCTGCAGTCCGCGCTGGATGCCGCACACTTCCGGGCGGCGGGCTGACGCCTTCCAAGAATTCCCCAAGAACCAGCTGCCAGCCTGAGCGCCACTGACCTAACCCGAAGGAACCCGTATGCAGACTGTCAACGGTCTCCCCGCCCACGTGCTGCTCGTGCACGCCATCGTCGTCCTGCTCCCGCTCGCAGCGGCTCTCCTGGCGCTCACCGCGTTGTGGCCGCCGGCGCGGCGCCGGCTTGCCGGTCCGAACGCGATCCTGTCGGTGCTGGTCGTCGTACTGGTGCCGATCACAACGAGCGCCGGCGAGTGGCTCGAGGGCCGCGTCTCACCGAACCCGTTGATCCACCGGCATGCCGAGCTCGGTGACACAGCCATCTACGCGGCGGTCGGGGTCGCGGCCTTGGCGGTGATCCTGTGGTGGCGGCAGCGTGAGAGCACCGGGCGGACGCGCGCGAAGCGCACGTTCCTCGCTCCTGCCTCGAAGGCCCTCACCGCGACGTTGACCGTGGTCGCCGTCCTGGTCGCGGGCGCCGCCATGTACGACGTGGTCCGGATCGGGGACTCCGGCGCGAAGGCCAGCTGGAGCAACTGGGCCGCCCGACGCTGAGCGTTGAGCGTCCCCGGCCGGCGCTTCGAAGGTGAGGTGCTCGGCGAGCTGCACGGTCCAGAGGGCCAGCAGGGTCGCGATCGCGATCGTGAGGAGCAGCGTGGGAGCGAGCACCGGTGCGAGCGCCGCGCAGACGGTCGCGAGCAGAGCGAGGACGGGCGTGGGCCAAGCGAGAGCAGGTGGGTCGTGTTCGTCGGTGAGCAGCAGAGTGACCATGCCGGTGCCGAGCAGGGTCGTGGCGGCCATCGCGCGCACCGGGATCAGGTTGCTGCTGGCAAGGAACGTGCCGTAGAGCGCGATCAGGATGCCGAGCGGGATCGCGGCGATGACGCATCGGCGAACCGGCATTGCCCTCACCCGCCGTGGGCGGTTGAGATGTCGCGGCCGTCGAGGGTTGGGAGGGCGAGGGCGACCAGTAGTGCGGAGCCGGCGAGGAGCCAGAGGTAGCTCAGTTGGAGTCCTGCGCCGAGGGGGCCGTTGTGGAAGGCCTGGTAGATGGGGGAGTAGGGCTGCCAGGATTCGAAGCGCGGAAGGATCAGGCCGGCCGCGTACACGACGTACGCAGCGGTGGCGGCGGCGGCCGAGAAGGCCATGGCGGCAGCGCGGCGGCCGGTGAGGGCGCCGACGGCCAGGGCGAGTACGCCGTACTCGAGGCCGAGCAATGTCATCGCGAGCGCCCCGCTGGCGGCGTCGGTTGCGGAGATGCCGAGGCCGAAGGTCAAGCTGCCGACGATCGTGGCGGTGAAAAGTGCGAGCCCGAGGACCGCGATGGAGGTCAGCAGGGCGAGTGCCTTGTCGATGATGATGCGGGCACCGGAGACCGGGGTGACGAGCAACAGTTCGAGCGTGCCGCGTTCCTCTTCACCGGCGAGCGTCCGGGCGCCGTGTCCGATGCCGTAGACCAGGAACAGGCTGGGCAGGAGCAATGTGAAGAGCTCCGCGTTGAGGAAGCCGGTGCCGGTCGTCATCGCCTCCAGGTTGAAGAACTTGCGCAGCTGCTCGGGGAACGACTTGTACAGCTCTGCGAGGTCGGGCATGTCCCGGACCGACGGCCACAGCGCGCACTCCAGCAGCACCAGTACGGCGATCGCGATCGACCAGCCGATCAGTCCGTGGCGCGCGTCGTACAACGACTTGGCGTAGACATTGCGGAACACGGTCCTCACTCCGATCCGTCGTAGTAGTCGAGGAAGGCTGCTTCGAGGTCCGCCTCGTGGCTGACGACGTTCGTCACGCCGTACGCCGCGACCGCCTTGATCAGCTCGGCCGTCGATCCGGTGACGACGACGTGGGCGACTCGGCCGTCGATCGACAGTTGCTGCACGCCCGGTACGGCGTGGATGCGGTCTGCCGGCGGGGTCGTGGCGAAAGTCAGGTCGAGCCGGCGTCGGGCCCTGTCGCGCAGCGCCTGTACCGATTGGACGGTGACCAGCCGGCCCGCGCGCAGGATCGCGACGGTGTCGGCGACGGCCTCCACCTCCGACAGGACGTGCGACGACAGGAAGACGGTCCGCCCGGCGTCCCGGGTCTCCCGCAACAGCTCGCGGAACTCGCGCTGCATCAAGGGATCGAGACCGGTTGTCGGCTCGTCGAGGATGAGCAGTTCGGGGTCGTGCATGAAGGCCTGCACGATGCCGACCTTCTGCCGGTTGCCGCGGGACAGCGCGCCGATCCGGACGCCGAGATCCAGGTCGAACCGCTTGGCCAGCAGGTCGATCCGGGTCCGCTCCACCCCGCCGTACAGATGGGCGAAGTAGTCCAGGTACTGCGCGCCGGTGAGGTCGGGGTAGGTCACGAAGTCGCCGGGCAGGTAGCCGATGCGTTGCTGAAGTTCGTCGTACTGGTCAGAGGCGTCGAAGCTGAAGACCATCGCGGATCCGGCGGTCGGCCGGATGAGCCCGGCGAGCAGCCGGATCGTGGTGGTCTTCCCGGCGCCGTTCGGTCCGAGGTAGCCGAGGATGACGCCTGGGGGCACGTCGAGATCCAGCCCGTCGAGCGCGGTCCGGTGACCGAACCGCTTGGTGAGGTTGCGGGTCCTGATGACGTGGTCCGGCAGTTCGTTGGTCATGGCACCTCCTCCGGCACCTCCAGTCAAGTCGGCCGGAGCCGGTGCGGGCAGGACGAAAGGTCCCGAGGACGAGCACCAATGGTCCCGGTCCACGGGTGCTGTTCGGCCGCTGTCACGGAGGTCCGCGGGGACGAGAGTCGAGGGTGGGAAGTCTCGTTCAAGGAGGTTCGTGATGAAGGCATTGGTCTACAACGGTCCGGGGCAGCGGAGCTGGCGCGAGGTGCCGGACCCGGTGATCCAGGATCCCGAGGACGCGATCGTGCGCGTCGACGCGGTGACGATCTGCGGCACCGATCTGCACATCCTGAAGGGTGATGTGCCGACCGTTCAGCCGGGGCGGATCCTCGGGCATGAGGCGGTCGGCACGATCACGGCTGTCGGCACCGGTGTCCGGGGCGTCGCGATCGGTGACCGGGTGCTGATCTCGTGCATCACAGCGTGTGGTCGGTGCGAGTACTGCCGGCAGGGTCACTACGGTCAGTGCCTCGGGGGCGGCGGCTGGATCCTCGGTCACTTGATCGACGGAACCCAGGCTGAGCAGGTACGTGTGCCGTTCGCCGACCGGTCGGTGTACAAGCTGCCGGACGACGTCAGCAACGAGGATGCGGTGTTGCTGGCCGACATCCTGCCGACGTCGTACGAGGTCGGCGTACTGAACGGCAAGGTCTCCCCGGGCGACACCGTGGTGATCGTCGGCGCCGGGCCGATCGGGCTGGCAGCGCTGGCGACGAGCAAGCTGTTCACCCCGTCGCGGGTCATCGTCGTCGATGCCGCGGACTCACGGCGCAAGGCGGCGCTCGAGCGCGGTGCGGATCTGGCGATCGGGCCGGACGAGGACGTGGAGGAGAAGGTCCGCGAGCTGACCGGTGGTCTGGGCGCCGACGTGGCGATCGAGGCAGTCGGTATTCCGGAGACGTTCGAGCTGTGCACCCGCGTCGTACGTCCGGGAGGCACGGTCGCGAATGTCGGAGTACACGGTGCACCGGCGACGCTGCACCTGGAAGACCTGTGGATCAAGAACGTCACGATCACCACCGGTCTGGTCGACACGTTCTCCACACCGCGTCTGCTGTCGATGCTGGCTGCCGGTCGGTTGCAGCTGCCCGGTCTGATCACCCACCGTTTCGGCCTCGACGAGATGCAGGACGCGTACGACGTGTTCTCGTCGCCGGCCACGACGGGAGCGCTGAAGGTCGCGCTGTTCGGCGAGCAAGGGTTCTGAGCACGAAAGAGCCGCGGTCCACGACGCGATGTCGTGGACCGCGGCTCTCTTTCGTGCTCAGTGGACGATGGCGATCGGGCAGTGGGTGTGGTGCAGCACGCTCTGGCTGACCGATCCGAGGAGAAGTCCGGTGAACCCGCCTCGGCCGCGTGAGCCCACGACGACCAGGTCGGCAGACTCGGAGCGCCGTACCAACGCCTGTGCCGGGGAGCCCATGGCCAGCTCGGTCGACCACTCCACGTCCGGATGCTCCGCTGCCGCGCCGGCGACCGACTCGGCGACCAGCAGGCGGGCCTCCTCGCGAATCTTCTCCTCGTCGAACTGCAGCATCGACGCGCCGTCGGCGTACGTGAGGAACGGGCTGGTCCAGGCGTGCAGGGCGATGACCTTGGCGTGCAGCGTCTCGGCCTGGTCGAAGGCGAAGTCGATGGCCTTCGCCGAGACCTTGGAGCCGTCGACGCCGACCACCACGGTCGGTCCTTCGTGCGCCCGCGCCCGCAGGTCGTGCGGGACAACCACGACCGGGCAGTCCGCATGCGTGGTCACCTGGACTGCGACCGAGCCGACCATCAGTCCGCTCCAGCCGCCGAGTCCGCGTGATCCGAGAACCACGAGCCGGGCGTCCTGGGCCGCTTCGACCAAGGTCCTGGGTGCGGCGCCGCCGACGAGGCTGGTGTCGACCCGCAGGCCGGGGTACTGCGTGCGGATGTCCTCGGCCACCTGATCGAGGCCTGTCTGGCGAGCCTTCCGGACCGCTTCCAGCGGAACGACCTGGCCAGGTGACGGGCGGGTGATGATGACGATCTCGAACGCCTCGACGATCCGGAGCGGGGCCATGGCGCGGTGCGCCGCCACGGCGGCCCATTGCAGTGCAGACCGGCTACCGGGCGAGCCGTCGTACCCGATCACAATCGGGGCTGGCTGTGTCGACATGATGTGACCTCCTGTGTGTCTCAGAACCATTGGTCGAAGGAACTGCGCCAGTCGAGCCGCGAGGTGTGGCCGGCCGGTTGGGTCGGATAGCCGACCCGGAGAACCATCTGCGGCCAGGACCGGCCGCCGATCAGCTCGCGCACGCGAGCGCGGTCCACCGGGCGCTCGAGCACTTGATTGAGGAACGAGGCCGTCAGGTCGTACGACGTGGCCATCAGGAGCACTCGCTGGAGCGCGACACCTGCACCGACCCAGACCGCACTGTCCTCGTCCCGGGTGCTGAGTACGGCGATCGCCGGCCGGGCCTCGTAGTCGACTCGGTCGCGGTGACTGCTGTCCAACCCGAGCGACAGGTCGCGGACGAAGGCCGTGCGCGCCGGCAGCGGTCCAAGAGTGTCTTCCGGGATTCCGTCTTGCGATCGGTCTCCGCCGACCCAGCGCAGCCGCTCGTGCAGACGGTCTTCGTCGACGAGATCCGCGGCGTCGACCTGGCGTTGCAGCTCGGCGAGCTCCGACCTGGCCGTCGCGTCGAGCCAGTGCAATTCGGCACCCTCGACGCGTGCGGCGTGGTCCAGGTGGCGCTGCACCGATTGCGGGATGGCGAGGTCGAGCAGCGGTCCACGGTAGGTGTGCCGCTCGGACAGTTCGGCGTACAGCTTGCCGAGGTCCGGGGCGGGTGCCCTGCGGTCGTCGAGGAACAGCCTGGCCACCACCTTGGGCCGATGGGGGTCCGGATTCACCGCGAGGCGTGACTTGTGGCCGAGCACGGCGGCGGCCACGCGGAGATTGAAGGCCGCAGCGCCGATCGCGATGCGTACACCGCGCCCGGACGGGTCGGCGACGGGCAGCGAACGCTCCTCGTCGGCCAGCACGTCGATGACGGGGCCCTGGACTTCGAACCGCCAGGGCTGCGTGTTGTACATCGACGGCGCATGAGCCGCGGCGGTGAGCAGTACGTCTACCTCGTCATCGGTCAGTACGGCGTTCATGGTGCGGCCCTCTCTGTGGCGGACGTTCCTCCGATTCCAGCGTCTTCGCGTTGCCGGGCGACGGACAGCGGCAGACGTCCCGGGTCAGGTGGGCCGTTCGGCTCCTGCGAGAGAGGTGACAACGCCTCTGCCGGATCTCGCGGCGAGATCCGAGGATCGAGGTGTCAGAACTCAAGCGAAAGGACCACGCCATGACCACCACGCCGCACCGGCGCGACCTACCGGCTCCTGTGACGGAGCCCGTACGGCGCCAGATGATCACTACTGCGGCCGGGCGTGCGCTCGCCGTACTGCGGATCGTTGTCGGGCTGTCTTTCTTGTGGGCGTTCGTCGACAAGGTGTTCGGGCTCGGTTACGCGACGCCTTCCGGGAAGGGCTGGATCGACGGCGGCGACCCGACGGCTGGGTTCCTGGGCAAGGGGACCAATGGTCCGTTCGCGGACTTCTACAAGTCGCTGGTCGGTGACTGGTGGGTCACCCCGCTGTTCATGATCGGCCTGGCCGGCATCGGTCTCGCGCTGACCCTGGGTATCGGGATGCGGATCGCAGCCATCAGCGGCGCGCTGCTGTACGTGTTGATGTGGTCGGCGAACCTGCCGCCGGAGAACAACCCGGTACTGGACGATCACATCGTCGGTGCCGTCACGGTCGTCGTCCTCGCGCTGGTTGCTGCGGGCAACGTGTGGGGCCTCGGCAAGTGGTGGACCGGTCTGGACTTCGTCCGCAAATACCCCTGGCTCCGGTGAGCACGATGAGCGACTGGAACCGCACTGGACCTGTCGTGGTCGAGGTGGACGGGACCGCGGAGAACCTTCGGGTGGTGGACTACGCGTCCGCCGAGGCGCTGCGGGTGGTTGCGGAGCTGGTGCTGATCGCGCCGTACTCCGCGCACGGGTCGTACACGCCGATGATGCCGGGCTATACGCCGAAGTCGCCGGCCGAGCAGGCGGACGCCGCTCTCCGATCTGCGGTGGCGCATGTGCGGCACCGGGACGGGTACGCGACAGAGCTGGTCGCGGTCGCCGAGGAAGGCTCGCGGCTGCGGGTGCTGGCTCATGCGGCGCGATCGGCGCGGATGTTGGTGGTCGGCCGTTCCCGGAGTCGTGGTCCGCAGCGGCTGGTGCATACGCAGGCGAATCTGCGGCTGGCGGCGCGGGCCGGTTGCCCGATGGTTGTCGTACCGCTGTCCTGGAAGCCGTCGCTCCTCGACCGAAAGGTTGCCGTCGGCATCGACGGTACGGCGTTGTCGCCGGAGGCACTGGAGTTCGCCTTCGGGATCGCGTCGGGGCGTGAGGGCGACCTGGTCGTCGTACATGCGGGTCTGCCGGCCGAGCGTCCGTTCGTGGACGACGATCCCGAGTGCTCGTGGATCAGCCGCGCCGACTACATCTTGTCGGAGACGCTGGGGCCGTGGACGAGCCGGTTCCCGGACGTGAAGGTGACGCGGTTCCTGAGCAGCCGGCCGCCGTCCGCGGCGTTGGTGCACGAGAGCACTGACGTCGGCCTGGTGGTCGTCGGGTCGCACAGCGGTCCGTTGGCGATCGATCCCGTCGCACGGCGCTCGGTCGCCGCGATGACGTGTCCGGTCGCGATCGTGCCGCATCACCTGACGGATGCCGAGCACGCGGTACAGCATGCGCGGACCGCCGTACCGAGTCATTGATGCAGAGGTGAGGTCATGTCCGAGAGTGTTCGTGCGCTGATCGTGTACGAGTCGATGTTCGGCAACACCGAGCGGATCGCGCGAGCGGTCCGGGACGGGATGCTTCCCTATCTTCCGGCCGACACGGTACCGGTCAACCAGGCGCCTGACGTGGTGCCTGACGACGTCCGGCTGCTGGTCGTCGGCGGACCGACTCATGCGTTCTCGATGAGCCGGCTGTCGACCCGGCAGGAGGCCTGGAAACAAGGCGGCCTGGTGACGCCGGTCGAGGTCGGCATCCGCGACTGGCTGGCCGCGCTGAAGCCGCCAGCCGGCGATCAGGCGAAGACGCTGCGGGTCACGACCTTCGACACCCGGATCGCCAAGGTACGGCGGCTGCCGGGATCGGCGGCGCGGTCGGCGGCGAAGCTGCTGCGCCGGATGGGCTACCGGATGCTCACCACGTCCGAGAGCTTCTTCGTGAACGACACGACCGGTCCCATCCGCGACGTCGAGATCGAGCGCGCCGAGCGCTGGGGCGCCGAACTCGGCCGCCTGCTGACCGGATCCGCGAAAGTCGCCTGAAGGGAGTGGAACGATGATGCATTCGACGGCAGGCGCGGCCTTCTGGTCGATACTCGTACTGGTGCTCTGGGTCCTGGCGGTCGGCGGCGCAAGCTGGGCCGCAGTACGGATGATCCGCCAGCCCCGACGCCAACCTCCACCCGCGCTTCCCTCACCGCTCGACCTCCTCGAGCGCCGCCTCGCCGCCGGCGAAATCACCCACGCCGAGTTCGACGAAGCCCGAGCCCGCCTCCGCGAACACCACATCGACATCTGACCCCCAACTTTGAGAACCCACCAACCGTTTCGCCGGCGCGAAAACGGTTGGTGGGTTCTCAAAGTTGGGGTTACCAGGAGCGGATGCGGCGGCCGGTGGTGCGGTGGGGGTCGATGACCATGTAGGTGTCTCGGGTGCCGCCTGCCCACGGGTCTACTCGGTTTTGGACGGAGGCGATCTCTGTGTCTACGGCGGGGCGGACTGTGCCGTTGACCATGACGCTCCAGCCGTCGTGCATGCCCTCGTCGAAGACGTCCAGCTCGAACACGATCGGTTCCAGGTCGTACTGCGCGACCGCGCTGTCGGCGGCGGTCCGGAAGACGATCAGCTCGGCGAGCGTGCAGTAGTTCACCGGGATCACGACCAGCCCGTCGACGCCGTCGTACGCGATCCGCCCGATGCTGCCGGCCTCGATCAGCCGGCGGCACTCTTCCTTGCGCATCGGGTCGAGGGTGGGGGCCACGGGGGTGCGCCGGGCCGTTGCCGGCCGGTCGCCGGTGAGGTCCGTGACGCTGAGGTCTAGAGCGTGCGCCAGCCGGACGAGCTCGGCGCCGGTGAGCGCGAACGGGCGCGTCTCGATCTGGTCGATGCGGCCCGTGTCCAGTCCAGTGCGCTGGGCAACTTCCGCGAGGGTCAGGCCCAGGGCCTGCCGGCGGTGCCGGATCCGCGTGCCGAGGTCGCTGTGGCGGTCGCTGGTCTGTGCGTCCATCGGAGTCTGCCTTTCCTGTCGGGCTGTCGGTTCCAGCCAATCAGCCGGACGGCGGTGCGGGCAGGGTCCGAGGTCACGGACGACCGGGCCGGACGGCAGGTCCCGCAGCCGGGGCCGGACGTGGCGGACCGCCGAAGGTCCCGGGCAAGGCGGGACCCTGGTCCCTGGCGAGTACCGTGGAGACCGCGGGATGCTGGGGCGGGCCCCAGGACCGGTGGGCCGGGGCGAGAAGAGGCCGAAGGAGTTCGTGATGGCGATCAAGGTGTTCCTGCTCGACGACCACGAGGTGGTTCGGCTCGGGCTGCACCAACTGCTCGACGCGGAGCCGGACATCGAGGTAGTCGGTGACGCCGCGACCGCGGCCGAGGCGATCGCCCGGATTCCCGCCGTACGTCCCGATGTCGCTGTGCTGGATGTTCGGCTGCCTGACGGTGACGGGATCAGCGTGTGCCGGGAGGTCCGGTCGCAGATGGACGAGCCGCCGGCGTGTCTGATGCTGACGTCGTTCTCCGACGACGAGGCGCTGTTCACCGCGATCATGGCCGGCGCGTCCGGGTACCTGCTGAAGCAGATCCACGGTCAGGCCTTGATCGACGCCGTACGTCGTCTTGCGGCCGGAGAATCGCTGCTCGACCCGAGCATGACCGCCAAGGTGCTCGAGCGTCTGCGGCACCCGGTCGACACCGAGGACCCGCGGTACGCGTCGCTGACGGAGCAGGAGCGCCGGATCCTCGCGGAGATCGCCGAGGGCAAGACGAACCGCCAGATCGCGCAATCGTTGTTCCTGGCCGAGAAGACCGTCAAGAACTACGTGTCGTCCCTGCTCCGCAAGCTCAATCTGGAGCGGCGTACCGAGGCAGCGGTGTTCGCCGTCGAGCACGAGCGGAAGCAGCGCGGCTAGCTCTCTACGGCTACGTGCGGGATGACGGCCACCGGGCAGGGTGCCTGGTGGAGCATGGTCTGGCTGACCGATCCGAGGAGCAGGCCGGCGAATCCGCCACGGCCGCGCGACCCCACGACCAGCAGCTGCGCATCGGCGGACCACTCGAGCAGTAGCTCCGACGGATGCCCGGTCGCTTCGACGATCTCTGCCTCGCGGGCGTGCGGACGGATCGCGGCGAGCAGGTCGCGGTCGTCGTCATCGTCGTCGTTCAGGACCGTGACGATCCGGGCCGGGAGGTCATGACGGCGGGAGTAGGCCAGCCCGAACTCGATGGCGGCGTCGGCCGGCGGCGAGCCGTCGTACCCGATCACGACCCGGCTCCCGACGAGCGCGTCGTCACCAGGCCGTACGACGACCACCGGGCAGTGCGCGCGGGCGGACAGCTCGACGCCGGCCGAGCTGACCACCACCCCGAGTACGCGGCCCGTCAGGCGGCTGCCCAGGACGACGAGGTCGGCGGTCCTCGACTCGGCGAGGAGTACGGCGGACGGGAAGCCGTCCACCCGGCTGCCTGTCACCGGCACCCCGGGCTCGAACTTCCGCGCCAACGCGACCGCCTCGGCGATGATCTGATCGGCCTGGGCGCGAAGCCCCGGCGCGAGGTCGCTCGGCCCGAGATGTACCCGGAACTCCGCCCACACGAAGGCGTGCACCAGATCGAGCCCGACACCGCGGGCCGCTGCCTCGGCCGCGCCCCAGCGGATCGCGTTCTCACAATCCGGTCGACCGTCGATGCCTACGACAACTCTTCTTCCAGTCATGCCGGCCCCCTCTGCCAGTGCCAGTTGCGGATCTCGGGCAGGTCTTCGCCGTGCTCGAGGATGTACTCGTGGTGCCGTGCCCGCTGGTCGATCAGCCACTGACGTACGTCGGCCGCACGCTGGCCGAGCCCGGGTACGCGGTCGATGACGTCGAGCGCGAGGTGGAACCGGTCGAGGTCGTTGCGCACCACGTGCTCGGCCTGCAGCGGCTCGGTCAGGAGCGGGTTCCGGAGTAGATAGATCTGGCCGACGGAGAGATAGTTGGCGGCTCGCCAGTACGCGTCGAGATCAGCGACTTCCTCGTCGGACAGGGGCTTTCCGGTGAGTTCGTGCACGAGTTCTCCTTCGAGAGGTCGACGATGTCGTCGACGGATGCGAGATCGCGATGACGGTGGGTGATGAGGAGTGTGGCGCGGCCCTCGGTGGCGGTCATGATGTCGCGGACGAGTTCGTCGGCGGTCGGGCCGTCGAGGTGGGCGGTGGGTTCGTCCAGGATCAGTACGGCGGGATCCGCCAGCAGCGCTCGCGCCAGGACCAGACGCTGACGTTCGCCGCCGGAGATGCGCGCGCCGCGTTCTCCGACAGCGGTGGCGAGTCCGTCCGATTGGCGTCGTACCCAGGTTCCGAGACGGACTCGGTCGAGCGCGTCGAGAAGCTCGTCGTCGGTGGCGCTCGGTTTGCCGATCATGAGGTTCTCGCGGATCTTGGCGTCGAAGACGTGGTCGTCCTGCCCGCAGAGCACAACAAGCCGACGGTACGTCGATTCGTCGAGTCGTGGCCAGGTCTGTCCCGGCGAACGTGATCCGGCCGGCCTCCGGGGCGAGGAAACCCATCAGCGCGGCGGCCAGCGTGCTCTTGCCGGATCCGCTCGGGCCGATCAGTCCGACCCGTCGTCCTGGATGGAGGTCGAGGTCGATATCGGTCAGAACCGGTGTGGTCGCGCCCGGCCAGCGGACAGTGAGCCGTCGCACGGACAGTACGCCTGCTCGGGCGGGATGATCGGTGGCGAGGTGCTCCGTGTCGGCGGCGGGCCGGCTGGCCCGGTGGGCTTCGGTGCTCCAGGCAACTGATGGGTCCGGGAGGTCGGTCAGGGCGCGGAGCCGGGCGGCGGCCTGCCAGCCGCGGATCAGGTGACGTGCCGCGGCGGGCAGCGGGGTGACGAGCTCGAAGGCCGCGAGCGGGGTGAGGACCAGGACAGCGAGCACGACGCCCGCGAGTCGCCCGTCGCGGACCGCGGGGACGCCGACCAGGATCTCGCCCGTCACGGTGCAGGCCAGCGCGGCATTCGCGATCGCCGTACCGACTCCGGTCGATGACGCAGAACGCTGCAGGATCGTGGTCAGTCGGGCATCGTGCCGCCGGATCCGTTGCAGCCGCTGGTCGGTCGCGCCGTACGCGGTGAGGTCCGCCAGACCGGTGAGCAGTTCGTGTACGTCGGTGGCGAGTGTGGACCTGGTTGGGGCGAATCGGCGTTCGGCGCGTGCAGACAGGAGCAGGGAGGCTGCGGGTGCGCCGATTCCTGCGACAACCAGCCCGACCAGGAGGACCGCGCCGGCGGCCGGGAGGATCGCGGTCAGCAGCACGACGGTGGCGACGCCGGTGAGCAGGCTGACCGCGATCGGGAGCAGGGCGCGTACGAGTAGGTCTTGGATCGCGTCGACGTCGCGTGTGACACGGGTGAGGAGATCGCCGGCGTGGGTTCCGCCGAGGCCGGCGGGTGCTGCCCGGTCGAGATCGATCCAGGCCTGGACGCGCGTGCGGCCGAGCACCCGGAACGCGGCATCGTGACCGACGAGCCGCTCGACGTACCGGAGCACACCACGCCCGATGCCGAAGGCGCGGACCGCGACGATCGCCACCGTCAGGTACAGCACCGGCGGATGCTCAGCGGCCCGCGAGATCAGCCATGCGGAGGTCGCCATCAGTCCGATCGAGCAGCTCATCGCCAGTACGCCGAGCAGCGCGGCGAAGATCAGCCGTTTCAGCTCGGGTCGTACGACGGATGTCAGCCAGCGGAACGTGGTCATACCGCCACCGCCGTACGGTCCAGGTGGATGACGTGATCGCAGAGGTCCAGTAGGGCCGGGCGGTGGGTGACGAGGACGACGGTGCGGCCCGCGAAGGCGACTGGAAGCGACTCCAGCAGCGCTTGCTCGGTCTCGGGGTCGACGCTCTCGGTCGGTTCGTCGAGGAGCAGCAGGGGAGCGTCGCGGAGGAGCGCCCGGGCGAGCGCGATCCGACGCCGTTGGCCGGCCGACACACCATCTCCCCGTTCACCGAGCACGAGATCCAGCGGTACGTCGACCCGCGCCGTGGCGGCCGCCCGCCGTACGGCGAGCGTGCCCGCGAGACGACCGCCGGCGGGTGTGTGGCCGAGGCTGATATTGTCCGCCACGGTTCCGGCGAAGAGGACCGGGTCCTGGCCCATCCATGCGACGTTGCTCCGCCACAGCTCCAGGTCGGCCGTCGCGAGATCGATGCCACCGGCAAGGACCTGCCCGCGGTCCGGGCGGATCGTCCCGAGCAACAACCCGAGCAGCGTGGACTTCCCGCCACCGCTCGGACCGACAACCCCGGTGACCCGTCCGGGTGGGATGACTACCGAGACGTCGTCGAGCGGGTTCGTCTCGCGACTTCGCACGGTGACGTCCCGGAGGACGATCTCGCCTGTGGGGTCGGCAAGCTGGTTACCGTTCGCTGGAGTGTCCTGCTCGATGACCTCGAACAGTTCGTCCGCGGCGGCGAGGCCCTCGGCGCTGGCGTGGTAGTGAGTGCCGAGCAGGCGGAGCGGCAGGTACGCCTCCGGCGCCAGGATCAGGACCAGCAATGCGGTCTTCAGATCGAGACGGCCGTCGACCAGTCGCAGACCGACGGACACCGCGACGAGTGCGACGGACAGTGTGGCGACGAGTTCGAGGACGAGCGACGACAGAAAGGCGATGCGCAGCGTGGCGAGCGTCGTACGCCGCTGCTGGTCGGCGAGCCGCCGGATCGTCTCGACCTGCGCGCGGGAACGGCCGAACACCTTCAGCGTGCCCGAGCCCCGCGAGCACGTCCAGGAAGTGGTGAGCCAGCGTCTGCAGGGTTGCCCACTGGCGTGCGATCGCTGCCTTGGTGGTGAGCCCGACGAGGACCATGAAGATCGGGATCAGCGGAAGTGTCACGACGACGATCACGGCGCTGAGCCAGTCCGCGGTGAGCATTCGGGCGGCGACCACGAGCGGTACGACGCAGACCAGAACGAGCTGCGGCAGGTACCGGGAGAAGTAGTCGTCGAGCGCGTCGATGCCGCGGGTCGCCACCGTGGTGAGCTCGCCACTGCGCTCGCCGGTCAGCCACCGCGGGCCCAGCGCAACGATCTTGTCCAGGAACTGCATCCGCAGCTCGGACTTGACCGCGGCGGAGCACTGCTGGGCAACGACCTCGGCAACCCAGGAGAGCCCGGCCCGTCCGATCAAGGTCGCCGCCAGCGCTGCTAGCGGTCCGCGGAGGTCGTCCAGATCGAGCTCCGCCGAGGAAGGCATCGGTGATGATCCAGGCGAGCAGCCAGGCCTGAAGCAGGATGAGTACGGCCTGAGCGGTGCCGATGACGGCCGACAGCACCAGGAAGACCCTGGTGCCGCGGGTGTGGCGGAGCAGTCGCCGGTCGACGGCCGGCATCAGGCCACCTCGACCTGAGGTGATGTCGTCACGGGTGAGCCTGCTTGCGGAAGACCCAGTACGTGTAGCTCTGGTAGGCAGCACGATCGGTGTGAAGATCGACCGCCACCCAGGTCATGATCTTCAGCGTGTACGGCGTCGATGCCGCGTTGATCCGTGGTCAGGCTGAAGGCCGGGTTCGTGGTGGACGGCAGCACGTTCGGATAGAGCGTGACGAACAGCGTCGCCGCGGCGAACACGATCGTGGCCGCCGTACCGAGGAAGGCCCAGACCGTCGCGGCCGGCTCGCGAGGCGAGGATCCCGCCGACCAGGCAGACCGCCGCGAGCAGTGCCAGCACCCAGGTGAGCCACGAGCCGTCGAACGCCTGCGTCCAGATCAGGAAGCGGCCGCGAGCGGCGACCGTCGCCGCACCCAGCGGCAGCACCAGCGCGCGGGCCCGGTCACGGACCGCGCCGTGGGTCTTCAGTGCGAGGAAGATCGCGCCGTGCAGTGCGAACAGCACGCAGCGTGGTGCAGACCGCCGAGCAGAGCGTACGGGTTCAGCAGGGTGAAGAAGTTGCCGGTGTAGTTGTGGTCCGCGTCCAGCGGTACGCCGCGGACGATGTTGGCCAGTGCGACGCCCCAGAGCAGAGCGGGTACGGCGCTGCCGATGACGATCGACGAGATCCCATCGCCGGTGCCAGGCCGCGTCCTCGCAGCTTGTTGCGGTACTCGAGGGCGAGGCCGCGCACGATCAGGGCGACCAGGATCACCAGCAGTGCGAGGTAGAAGCCGGAGAACAGGCTCGCGTACCAGAGCGGGAAGGCGGCGAACGTCGCGCCGCCGGCGACCAGCAGCCAAACCTCGTTGCCGTCCCAGACCGGGCCGATGGTGCGCAGCGTGACCTTGCGATCGACGGCGTCCTTGGCGACGACGGGCAGCAGCATGCCGACGCCGAAGTCGAATCCTTCGAGCACGAGGTAGCCGGTCCACAGGACCGCGATCAGCAGGAACCAGATGTCGGTGAGTTCCATCGGGACTCCTCAGTACAGGAAGGCGGCGTCGGGCTCGGCCGCGACTCGGGCTCGGGCTCGGCCGGCACGGTCCGGGCGAACCGGAGCAGCAGGAGCACCTCGATCACCGCCAGTACGCCGTACAGGAGAGTGAAGGTGATCATCGAGGTCAGGACCGAGCCGGCGCCGACGCGTGGGGGAGACGCCGTCCCGGGTCTGCATCAGTCCGAAGACGATCCAGGGCTGCCGGCCCATCTCGGTGAAGATCCAGCCGAAGCTGTTCGCGGCGAGCGGCAGCAGCGGCAGCACCATGGCGGCGCGGACCAGCCACTTAGAGGGCGCGCGATCCTGCCGGCGGATGTACCACAGCGCCAGCACCGCTATCAGGGCCGCGAGGGCACCGAAGAGGATCATCAGCCGGAACGTCCAGTACGTGACCGGGATGTTCGGTTTGTAGCTGCCCGGGCCGAAGCGTTGCTCGTACGCCTGCTGGAGGTCGTTGATGCCCTGGACCTTGCCGTTCCAGGTGCCGGTGGCCAGGAACGACAGGCCGTGCGGCACGGTCAGCGACCACACCTCGCGCTGGCCGTCGAGCGATCCGATCGTGAGCAGGGAGAAGCCGGCCGGTTGCCGAGGTCTCGTACAGAGCTTCGGCCGCGGCCATCTTCATCGGCTGCGTCTCGGTCATGATCTTGCCCTGGATGTCGCCGGTGACGAAGACCGCGACGGCAGCGACGAGGACGGTGATCGCGCCGAGCTTGACCGCGGGCGGAACAGTTCGACCGTTCCTCACCCGCCGCGCAGCACATGCCACAGGGCGATGCCGAGCATGAAGGCACCGCCGGTCAGGAAGGCGGCGGAGATCGTGTGCGGGAACGTGACCAGCGCGACCTTGTTGGTCAGCACCGCGCCGAAGTCCTGCAGTTCGGCCCGTCCCGCTCGCCTGGTTGTACGTGTACCCGACCGGCCACTGCATCCAGGAGTTCGCGGCCAGGATGAAGTACGCCGACAGCTGGGTGCCGATGGCAACGAGCCAGATCGAGGCCAGGTGCACCTTCTTCGGCAGCCGGTCCCAGCCGAAGATCCACAGCCCGAGGAAGGTGGACTCGAGGAAGAAGGCGAGCAGTCCCTCGATCGCCAGCGGGGCGCCGAAGATGTCGCCGACGAACTTCGAGTAGTCGCTCCAGTTCATCCCGAACTGGAACTCCTGCACGATGCCGGTGACGACACCGATCGCGAAGTTGATCAGGAACAGCTTGCCCCAGAACTGGGTGAGCTGCCGGTACTTCGCCTTCCCGGTCCGGTACCAGGCCGTGTGCAGGCCGGCGACGAGGGCCGGACAGGCCGATGGTGATCGGCACGAACAAGAAGTGGTAGACGGTGGTGATCCCGAACTGCCACCGTGCCAGGTCGATCGCATCCATGGTCCTCAGCGTCGCGGTTGCGGCAGGTGACGTCCTAGGGGCAAAGGTCCCGATGGCCCGGGACCCAACGGCACTGGCCCGGGCGAGCCGCGCTGCGGTGAGCTGGTGGGGTGTCGGAGGGAGCTGTCATGACCGCGATCGAGCAGCCGGACGCCCGGCCGCGAGCCGGCTGGGACGTGCTGGCGGCGGACGGGTCCGTGGTACGGATCCGTCCGGTGCGTGAGGACGACGAGGCGGCGCTGGAGGCCATGAACCAACGCGTGTCCGACGAGTCGATCTATCTGCGCTTCTTCGGCATCAGCCGGGGCATGGCCGACGAGTACACGCACCATCTGGCCGCTGATCACGACGGTCACGTCGCGTTGGTCGCCGAGTACGGCGACGACGTGGTGGGGATCGCGAGCTACGAGCTCCTGCGGGCGGGGGAGGCCGAGATGGCCTTCCTGCTGCAGGACTCGGTCCACGGCCGGGGGCTCGGGACGTTGCTGCTCGAACAGCTGGCTGCCACGGCCCGCGAGAACGGCATCGAGCGGTTGCGGGCCGACACGCTGGGCGAGAACGAGATGACTCCTGATCAGAGCCGGACCCGCTCGAAGTGGCTCGGCGTGACTGCGGTCCAGTCGAGCTCGTCCTGGATCCGGCGGGCCAGCTCGGCGCGGGCGTGGTCCTCGCCGTGCACGACGTACACGGTCTCCGGCGCACTCGGCGCTGCTGACAGCCAGTCGATCAGTTCGTCGGAGTCGGCGTGGGCGGAGAACTCGGACAGTCCGACGACCTGCGCGCGGACCGGTATGTAGCGGCCGTGGATCTTGACCGAGCGGGCACCGTCCAGCAGTGCCCGGCCGCGCGTGCCAGGGACCTGGAAGCCGGGGAGGATCACGGTGTTGCGCTTGCCCGGCAAGAGCCTGGCCAGGTGGTACAGGACTCTGCCGCCGGTCGCCATACCGGACGCCGAGATGACGATCGACGGGCGGCCGGGATCGCTGATCCGCATCGATTCCTCGACGGTGTGGACCAGGCGCAGGGTGCCGGGGTCGAACGGGTCCGGTCCGCCGAGGATCTCGGGACGAAGCTCGGGTGACTTGTTCGTGACGGCCCCGCGGTAGACGTTCAGGGCGGCGAGGGCCATCGGGCTGTTGACGTAGACCGGGAGCCGCGGGATGAGGTCGGCCCGCATCAGGTTGGCGAGCTCGTGCAGGAGGACCGCCGTACGGTCGATCGCGAAGGCCGGCATCAGTACGACGCCGCCGCGTGCTGCGGTCGTGCTGATCAGGCGGCCGAGCTGGGCGTGGTCGAGGGGTTGGTGATGCCGGTCGCCGTACGTCGCCTCGACCAGGATCGTGTCGACGGCCGGCGGAGGCTCCGGCGGGCGCAGCAGTGGATGCTGCCGGCGGCCGAGATCGCCGCTGACCAGCAGTCGACGGCCTGCGACCTCCAGCTCGGCGAAGGCCGAGCCGAGGATGTGGCCGGCACGGTGAAGAGTGACCGTCGCCGCGGCCAGTTCGGTGCGGCCCTCGACGGGATGGAAGAGTCTGATCGCCCGTTCCGCGTCCTCGGAGTCGAAGAGCGGTTGTGGCGGATCGTGCCGGGAGTAGCCACCGGCGCGGGCGTGCTGGGCGTCCTCCATCTGGAGGTGCGCGGCGTCGCGGAGCACGATTGCCGCGACGTCCGCCGTACCGGGAGTGCAGATCACCGGGCCGCGAAACCCTTGCCTGACCAGGCTCGGCAGGTAGCCGCAGTGGTCCAGGTGTGCATGGGTGAGGACGATGGCGTCCAGGGAGGCCGGGTCGATCGGGAACGTGTCCCAGTTGCGGCGGCGCCACTGCGCCTCGCCCTGGAACAGGCCGCAGTCGAGCAGGATCCGCTGCTGGTCGTGCTCCAGCAGGAACTTGCTGCCGGTCACCGTCCCGGCAGCGCCGAGGAAGGTGAGGACGTTCATGACGCGTTCTCGAGGGTTTGCTCGAAGCGGAGGGCGACCCGGCTGAGAGCGCGGAGCGCGGCGACTGTCTCCGCGATCTCCCGATGCGAACTCGTCGGGTGGACGGTCCGGAAGAGGTCGTTGCGAAGGTCTTCGAGACCGTCGAGAAGATGCTCGATCTCGTCGACGACGATCACGTCGTACGGCCGCTGGGCGGCGAGCAACGGAATGATGTGACCGCGGAAGGCGACGAGCGTGTGCTGAGCCTCGGCCAGCCGGCGCTCCTCGAGGAACCAGTTGTCGGACAAGCTGGTTTCGGCGAGGTTGTCGAGGTCGGCCTCCCAGCGGTCGATCTCCTGACGCAACGTATTCATGACTGCTCCTCCCACTGGTCTCACCTTCAGCCTCGCCCCGGAAGGTGCATCACGCTGCAGGCAAGAGTCCCGACCTACCGGGCCCTTCGACCGTCAGCGGAAGCGAGGAACTGTTGAGCGCTCGCCGAAGCGGAGCAAGGTGTAGTTCAGGCACTCGGCGCGGACGTCGCGCGAGGTCGCGGTGAGCAGAACGCGCTCGAGTGCGATGCCGGCCTGGATCTGGTCCGAGGGCTCGCCGCCGTGGGTGACGACGACCGCCAGGGAACCGATCGGAAGCCAGGTCAGGTTGGCGTCCTCGATCGCGGCAGCTCGTTCGAGCGCGCGGCGTACCTGATGATCTGGGGGCGTAGCCGGGCGGACAAGGTTGCGCGACAGAATTGCGGCGTACAGCTGCTGCAGTTCCTGGTCGGGCAGGCCGGTGGGTTCGACGACGAGCCGGGCTGCGAGAGTGGGCTCGTTCGGGTACGGGTAGAGGCTGATCCAGCTGTCGAAGCTGAGTGAGGCCGCCGCGCAGCGCAGGTTGAGGATGGCCGCGCCGGTGGCAATGCGCTGAATCCTCGTCACCGGATCGGACCTGCGCCGCGCGCCGTCGTCGAGGTAGACGTCGATGACGTGACCGTTGACGTCGATGCGCCAGGAACACGGGACGTGCAGGCCGGGCGCGGCTTGGGCGGCGTCGATCAGCACGCCGAGCGCTGCGGATGTCAGCTGATCGGTCAGCACTGCTACCTCCGTGAGCCTGAGCGGTTGCTGGTGATGGGCAAGCGGCTCGGGTACGGGCCGGTGGTGTACCTGTTGAGCTCGACCACGGTGCCGTCGAGGTCGCGGATGATGTGGCAGAGACCGTTCCATCGGGCGACCTCGACGCCGATGGCGATCAGCCGGACCCGGCTGGGGCCGGAGGCGAACGGGTCGGGGGAGTCGCAGCGACGCGTGTGCCACATCCCGTCCTCGTAGTACGTTTCCACGTCGGCGTGGAGTGAGACATCGGCGTCGAGCCCGGTGTCGTCGCGCGTTGTCATCGAGGCCGCCTCCCGGCGCCGGCCGGCCCCAGGATCCAGCCATACGAAATCGGCAAGTTCTTGTTCAGACTGTGCCGCGTCGCCCGTACCGAAGGGGTGTGCCAAAGGTCCCGAGTTCGCAGGGCTCTCGGTCATTGCGCCGCCTGTCGCCGCCTGTCTCCGAGTGGTCGCTTGAAACGACCATCGAGGTGGCCCTGGACCCAGGCGCCGGCGATATCGCGCGCTTGGGGGTCCTGATGCTTGTTCCGGACGTTCTTCTCTCCGTGGTGCGGGTGAGCCGGCTGATCCCAGCCTTGGCCACGGGGGCAGGGCTGAGATCGAACCGATGATCACCAGTACTCTTGGCCGTCACTTCGCCTCCCGCGATGCAGCGGTACGGCGTAACAGCGACCGAGCGCCACGACATACCCCAACGCAGTACTGCGGACCTCCGCCGACAATGGCGTGAAAGCTACGAAGCACTCAGGCAAGCGAGGACCGACAAGCAGCGTCTCCGCATCGTGTTGGAGCGGCAGCACTGCCTCGACGAGCTCGACCGGCGCGACCCTGAGGGCCTGCAAGCGTGGCTGGCCTCCGCCGCCAGCGCCGTCGGCGACCCATCCAGATTCCTGAAGAGCAAGTAGCTCTCGCCTGACAGGTTGTGAGCGCCGCAGGCGAACGTGCCATACGGCCCTGTGCTGAGGGCAGAGCGACTCTGCTCGCCGGCCTCCTGACGAACGACGCTCGATGCAGGCAAGGGGAGGCAGCATGAACAGTTGGAGAACGAGAGGACCCGTCGTCGCCGAGGTCGATGGCAGCGCCGACGGTCTGCGAGTCGTCGACTACGCGAGTCAGGCTGCTCTTCAGGCCGGCACGGAGCTGGTCATCGTTGCGCCGTACGCTCGACACACACCACACACCTCTGTGATCGGCGGGTCCGCGTCGAAGGCCGCCGAGCAGCTTCTGCAGGACGCGGTCACTCATGCGAAGCGCCGGCACGGTCGAGAACTGGTCGTCAGGACGGTGTCGATCGAAGGATCGCGCTTGAAGGTCCTGCAGTCGGCCACTCGCGATGCGAGTGTCCTGGTGGTGGCCCGGTCCTCCGACAGCGCGCCGGCCGGCGTGATCTCGACACAGGGCAACCTCGCCTTGGCGGGTCGCATCGGCCGGCCCTTGATCGTGGTCCCCACCAGCTGGCGGTCGGTACGGGCCAGGCGCAGCATCGCCGTGGGTATCGATGGCTCCCGATTGTCCCTCGAAGCCGTCGAGTTCGCCTTCCGCACCGCGGCCGAACGTCACGCGGACCTGACCGTGGTGCACTCCCACAACCTTGCCTACGCCGCGGCCGACGACGGCACGTGGCGAGAAAGCGCGGGACTGACGGTCTCGGAAACGCTGGCGGGATGGGACGAGGAGTACCCGCACGTCAACGTCACCCGCCTACTCACGACTCGCCCTGTGGTGGCCACGCTGGCGCGCGAGAGCGAGGACGTCGACCTGATCGTCGTCGGCGCCCACACCGGTCCGTTGCCGATCGGTGACCCGGTCGCGCGCCGGACCATCGCGGAGATGAGCTGCCCGGTCGCGATCGTCGCCCACCACATCACCCCGGCCGAGCACGACCAGCAGCGCCGCCAGGTCACCGGATGACAGGAAGCCTGGATGCCGGCCGTTGGGGTGGCGTCGACCGGTACGTCGATCTGGACGGTCCGGTGCACTACGTCGACTTCGGGGGAGCGCCGACCGGGCCGCGTCTCGTTCTAGTGCACGGCCTGGGCGGTTCCCACCTGAACTGGAGCCTGCTCGCACCGTTACTGGCAACCCGTGCCCAAGTGGTCGCGATCGATCTGCTCGGCTTCGGTCTCAGCCACCCTGAAGGACGGCCCACAACTGTTCAGGCCAACGCGAAGCTGCTGGGGCGTTTCGTCGACGACGTCGTGGGGACGCCGGCGATCCTGGTCGGCAACTCGATGGGCGCGCTGGCCTCGGTCCTGCTCGCGTCCCGGCGGCCCGACGCTGTCGCGGGGCTGGTGCTGATCGATCCGGCGCTGCCGCCCACCCGAAGGACCCGGCCTGCTCCTGCCGTCACGGCGGCGTTCGCCGGGTTCGCCGTACCGGTGCTGGGGCCCTGGATCCTCGCCAGAGGGCGCAGGCAGCGATCGGCACGGGAACAGGTCGGCCGTCTGTTGCGGCTCTGCTGCGTCGACGCGTCGGTGGTACCGGCAGACTTGATCGATGCCTCGGCCGAGCTTCTCGAGGTCCGATCCAGAGTGCGCGGCCTGGACGCCGCGTTTCTGGCTGCGGCCAGGTCGCTGCTCGTCCTGGGCGCGAGACGCCGGCGATCCTGGGCCATGATCGACGCGCTGCAGCTTCCTGTGCTCCTCTTGCACGGCGCAGAGGACCGGTTGGTCCCAGTCGCGGCAGCCGAGTACGCGCGGAAGCGGTGTCCCGAATGGACCGTGGAAGTCTTTCCCGCCGTGGGACATGTGCCCCAGCTCGAGGTACCGGCGATGACCGCGGAACGGATGCTGGCCTGGATGGAGGGGGCGGGGGCGGCCGCGGTACGACGCACGTTGCCGAGCGGAAAGTTGGGCGGGTCGACCTATCCTGAAGGGGATACCCGCCGGTAAGGCCGGCGGCCGCACGACCCCTGGGAGGGCACATGCCCGCCTCGTCTGCTCAGGACAGGAGTTCCTCCGGTCCGGCCCTGCACTGGTACCTGACCGAGCCGAGCCGCAGTGTGGTCGACCTCGGTCAACTGGCCGCCGCTCGGTCGATACTGCGCACAGCACCCGAAGGCGACGGCCATCCGGTGCTCGTCCTGCCCGGACTGCTCGCCTCGGACACGTCCACCGCGTCACTGCGCTGGTTCCTGACCCGTCTGGGCTATCAGGCCCACAGATGGAATCTGGGCCGGAACCTGGGGCCGACCCGGGCGGTCGTCGACGGTATGCGGGTGCGTCTGCGCGACCTGGCCGACCGTCACGGTCAGGCGATCAGCCTGATCGGCTGGAGCCTGGGCGGGATCTATGCGCGCGAGCTGGCCAGGGAGACACCCTTCCTGGTTCGGGACGTGATCACTCTGGGGAGCCCGTACCGTCTCAACACCCCGACGGAGACCCGGGCACGCCATGTTTTCAGGTTGTTGTCGCACCTGCACGTCCCCGAGTCCGAGATGCCGCCGCCGGAGCACCTGAGACCGCGGTTGCTGATGCCGGCGACGTCGGTCTACTCGGAGCACGACGGCATCGTGCCGTGGCACGCCTGCGTGGAGCCACCGGGGCCGCTCCGCCAGAACGTGGCCGTGCATGGGAGCCACCTCGGCTACGGGCACAATCCCGCCGTACTGTGGCTGGCTGCCGACCGCCTGGCCCTGACCCCAGGCCAGTGGCGCCCGTTCATCCCACCGGCTGCACTCGCGCGCCACTATCCGGAGGATCTGTCCCGGCGCGTCAGCTGACCCGATGCGCCGCCGCGAGTTCGGTGAGGCTGCTTTCGATGCCTTCGGCAAGTACCTCGACATCGGGTTCGTCGAAGTCGCCGGTGACGCCGAAGGCCACCGAGTCGCAGTAGCTGAGGATCGACACGCCGGTGCGGACGGTCGAGCCGATCGGCACGTACGGGATGATCTCGGCCAGGCGGCGTCCGAGCGCGTACAACGGTTGCCGCGGTCCGGGCACGTTGGTGACGACGGTGACGACCGACCGTTGCGGGAACCTGGCTGCCATCCGGTAGCCGGGAGCGATCAGGGCGAACGGCTCCTGGCGTGCGAGCTCGGTCAGCAGGGCGACCGAGTCGATCTCGTGGTCGGATTTCAGCTCGTCCATCCGGGCCCGGACGGCCGCTAGTCGCTCGACCGGATCTTCGATGTGGACGGGCAGCCGGGCGAGCATCATCGAGACCCGGTTGTCGCGAATGCTCTCCTCGCCCGGGGCCCGGACGTTCACGGGGACGAGCGTCCGGACCGAGTTCTCGTGCGGGGTCTCTCCGCGTGAGAGCAGCAAGGTCCGGAAACCGCCGGTGACGGCGGTGAGTACGACGTCGTTGAACGTCCCGCCCAGTTCGTGCCGGATCGCCTTCACCTGCGAGACCGACGTGCGCCCGAACGCGTACCGGCGACTCGACGACAGGGTTCCGCTCAGTGACGACCGCGATGCCGGCCGAAGAGCTTCGGACAGCGCCCACAGGCCGCGCCCGATGCTCCAGGACCGATAGGCAAGGACGACGGGCCGCCTGATGCCGCCGGCCATCAGGCGGAGCTGGCGGACCGGCGTCAGCATCAACTGACCGAGCGCACCGGCTGTGAGGCCGACGGTCGTCGGTTCGGGTTGTGGCGTCCATTCGTCGGGAACCGCGGACCGAGGCTCGGGCGTCGGGTCCAGTACGACGGTGTAGAGGTCGGTGCCGGACACTCCGTCGACCATGCAGTGGTGCACCTTGGAGATCAGCGCCCATCGCCCGCCCTGCAAGCCGTCGACGAGCCAATACTCCCACAGCGGGTAGTCCCGGTTCAGACGCGCGGACATGATCCGGCCCATCAGGGCGCCCAGTTCGTCGTCGCCTCCCGGAGCCGGCAAGGCGGTGTGCCGTAGGTGATAGCTGAGGTCGAAGTGTGCGTCGTCGTACCAGACCGGCGGCCCGAGATCGAACGGGAGCTGGCGCGCCTTCTGCCGGTACCGCGGGATCAGCGGCAGCCGTCCGGTGAGGAACTCGGCGAACTCGTCGTACGTCGGGGCCGGGCCGTCGAAGACCGCGATCGAGGAGATCGCCATCGAGACACCCGGCTCCTCGTCCTCGGCCTCGAGGAAGGCAGCGTCGAGCGGTGTCATCCGGTCCACGGCTAGAGCTCCCGCTTCAGGATCTTGCCCGCCGCGGTGATCGGCAGTTCGGGGCGGATCTCCACCGAGCGCGGATACTTGTACGGCGCGATCCGCGCTTTCACGTGCTGGATCAGCTCCTCCGGGCTGACCTGACGGCCCGGGTGCAGCGCGACGAAGGCCTTCACCTCCTGGCCGAGCAGATCGTCGGGTACACCGACGACCGCGGCCTGGGCGACGGCCGGGTGGGTGTAGATCGCGTCCTCGACCTCCCGCGGGTACACGTTGTAGCCGCCGCGGATGATCAGCTCCTTCTTCCGGTCGACCACGAAGAAGTAGCCGTCCTCGTCGACGTAGCCGAGGTCGCCGGTGTGGAACCAGCCACGGCTGAAGGCCTTCGCCGACGCCTCGGGATCCCCGCGGTACCCACGCATCACGTTGACGCCACGGACCATCAGTTCGCCGATGTTGTCGCGGCCGGCCGGCAGCACGTCGCCGTTCTCGCCCCAGACCTGCACCTGTACGCCCCAGATCGGCCGCCCGACGCTGTAGACGCGACGGTCCTCGGCGCTGACGTTGAAGGTGGTGGTCGAGGCCGTCTCGGACAGTCCGTAGCCCTCCAGGATCACGATCCCGAAGCGGTCCTCGAACTCGTCGATGACCTTGGCCGGGATCGGTGCGCCGCCCGACACGCCCACGCGCAGCGAGGACACGTCGTACTTGTCCAGCTCGGGATGCGCCAGCAGGGCGACGTACATGGTCGGCACGCCCTCGAACACAGTGACGTGGTCTCGCTCGATGGTCGCCAGCACGGTCGCGGGGTCGAAGCGGGGAACCAGAGTCATCGTCGCCGCGAACCGCACGCAGACATCGAGGATGCTCGACAGCGCGAAGATGTGGAACAACGGGAGCACCACGAGAATGACATCGTCGTCCTGTACGCCGAACAGCCGGCCAGGAGTGTCGGCGTTCATGAACAGCTGGAAGTGCGTCAGCTCGGCGCCCTTCGGTCGGCCGGTGGTGCCGGACGTGTAGATGATCACCGCGGTGTCGCCCGGATCGGACTGGTGCATCTCGGGAGTGCCCGCCGGGGCTTCGGCCAGCAGATGCTCGAACGGCGTACCGGATGCCGGCCGTTCCAGGCCAGGAGTGGTGACGACGACAAGGTCGTCCAGACCGGCCTGAGCAGCTCCTTTCGCGGCTTCGTCGGCGACGCCTGCCCAGGTGATCAGCATCCGCGCTTCAGAGTCATGCAGGATGAAGCCGATCTCGTCGGCTTTGTAGAGAACATTCATGGGTACGGCGATCGCGCCCGCCTTGAGCAGCCCGAAGTACGCGATCACGAACTGCGGCAGGTTGGGTAGTTGGAGACCGACAGAGTCCCCGGGACGGATGCCCTGGAGGTGAAGACCGGTCGCGAACCGGTCGGACGCCGCGTCGAGCTCGGCGTACGTCATCCGGTAGTCGCCGCTGATGACAGCCGTCTTGCACCCGTGGCTACGTGCCGACTCGGTCAGGATGGTGGCGAGGTTGAAGCTCATCGCCGCGCCTCCTGGATCTGTCCTGGGCGGTTCCAGAAGCCGGTCCCGGCCGCTGAGATCGCTGTGGCGACGTCCTCTGCCCACGCACCGATGGCATCCCAGTCCCTGACGTCCCCGCCCAGCTCGGTGGCGGCCATCCGGCGAGCGAGTAACCCCTGGGCGGTCTCGGGTTCGAGGCAGCCCGCGAACGTCGTCGCCGGCTGCGCGCCGATCCGCTCGGCGAGCTTCTGCACCTTCCTCGGCATCGCTTGCGGGCGATCGGGGTGCGGCCCCACTGGACCGCTGTGGAACAGCCAGACCTGTCGTACGCGCAGCTCGTCGGCGTGCTTGCCGAGGAAGTGGACGGCTTCAGGACGCCAGGCGCGGTTGTAAATCGCGCTGCCGACCACGACCGCGTCGTACTCCGCGAGGGATCGGACGTCCTTGACGTCGCGAACGTCGACCAGGTGGCCGTGTTCGCGAATCTCGGCTCCGATCCCGGCGGCGATCTCCGCCGTCGAGCCCATCTTGCTCGCGTACGCCACCAGCACGTGTCCGGACATGAGTGCCTCCAAAGGATTACTTGAAGCATCGAACGTCTGCCGGCTCGCGGGCAGGGCAGAGCGTCCGGTCCGGGCGGGACCTTCGGCCCTGTGGCGGCTGCGGCGTTCGCTGGAACCTGAGAGACGGAGGTACACATCCATGACCGCAACGCTGACGACTGCCCGCTACGTGTTCGACTTCGCCGAAGGAAGCATGGACCAGAAGGACCTGCTGGGAGGTAAGGGCGCCAACCTCGCCGAGATGACCCGCCTGGGTCTGCCGGTCCCGCCGGGTTTCACGATCGGGACAACGGCCTGCCGGGCCTACCTGGAGCACGGCGATCTGCCGCCGGGCGTTGCCTCGGAGATCGCCGAGCATCTCGTTCGTCTGGAGGCGACGATGGGCCGGCAGTTGGGTGACCCGGCCGATCCGTTGCTACTGTCTGTCCGTTCCGGTGCGAAGTTCTCTATGCCCGGGATGATGGAGACCATCCTGGACATCGGGCTGACCGACGCGTCCGTCCAGGGGCTTGCGAAGCACTCCGGTGACGATCATTTCGCGTGGGACTCCTATCGACGGCTGTTGCAGATGTACGCGCGGACGGTGCTCGACGTACCTGACGAGCTCCTGCAAGCCGCTGTGTCGACGGAGTACGCCCAGTGGGCAGTCGGGACGCCGGAGGAGTTGCCTGCCGAGGCGATCGAGCGTGCCTGTACGGCGTTGAAGCAGGCGATCGCCGACCACGCCGGCCGGCCGTTCCCGCAGGACCCGAAGGAGCAGCTCGACCTGGCGGTTCGCGCCGTCTTCCGCTCGTGGTCGACGGAGCGCGCTCGGCTGTACCGGCGGCAGGAACACATCGCCGACGATCTCGGTACGGCGGTCAACGTGATGGCGATGGTGTTCGGCAACCGCGGACCCGACAGCGGGACCGGCGTCGCGTTCACCCGCGACCCGGCCTCCGGCGCGACCGGCGTCTACGGGGACTACCTGCAGAACGCTCAGGGAGAAGACGTTGTCGCGGGTGTCCGCAACACCGTTCCGCTGGCACAGTTGGCGGCGATCGACCCGGTCAGCGATGTCCAGCTGCGGACCGCGATGTCGACGCTGGAGCGGCATTATCGCGACCTGTGCGACATCGAGTTCACGATCGAGCGGGGTCGCCTGTGGATCCTGCAGACGCGGGTCGGGAAGCGGACCGCGGAGGCAGCGTTCCGGATCGCCGTCCAGCTCGTCGACGAAGGGCTCATCACCCTCGACGAGGCATTGCTCCGGGTGAACGGCGCGCAGCTCGGCCAGCTGATGTTCCCGCGGTTCAGCGAGAATCACGACGTACCTGTCGTGGCTCACGGTGTCGCCGCCTCGCCAGGGGCCGCGGTGGGTATCGCGGCGTTCGACTCCGCTGCGGCGCGCAGGTTCTGGGACGAAGGTCTGCAGGTGATCCTTGTCCGCCGTGAGACGAACCCCGACGATCTGCCCGGCATGCTGGCGTCGGCCGGAATCCTCACCACCAGGGGCGGCAAGACGTCCCACGCGGCAGTCGTCGCTCGCGGGCTCGGAAAGACGTGTGTCTGCGGTGTCGACAGCCTGACCGTCGATCCGGTCGCTCGCCGGGCCGTCACCTCCGACGGAGTTGTGATCGAGGAAGGGGACATGCTCTCCCTCGACGGTCTGGCCGGTGTCGTCTACCGCGGAGAGGTCCCGGTCGTTGCTTCACCTGTGGTCGAGTACTTCGAGGGGCGGTTGGAGCTGTCGAAGTCCGAGGATCTGGTGCGGGCCGTGGATCGGCTCCTGCGGCATGCGGATGCTCGTCGAGTGCTCGGCGTACACGCGAATGCGGACACCCCGGCCGATGCCGATCGCGCTCGCCGGTTCGGTGCCGGAGGCATCGGTCTGTGCCGGACCGAGCACATGTTCCTTGGGGAGCGGCGCAAGCTGGTCGAGCGGCTCGTGCTCGCGGACGGTGCTGCGGAGCAGGAGGCCGCGCTCGAGGATCTGCTGCAACTGCAGCGTGCTGACTTCGTCGGAATCTTCCGTGCGATGGCCGGTCTGCCGGTGACCGTACGGCTGATCGATCCGCCGCTGCACGAGTTCCTGCCCGACCTCACCGATCTGTCAGTGCGGGTGGCCGTGGGTCGTGCGACGGACGCACCTGATCCTGAGGCCGAGCGTCTGCTCACGGCGGTGCAGCGGATGCACGAGAGCAACCCGATGCTCGGCCTGCGCGGGGTGCGGCTGGGGATCGTGATCCCCGGGCTGTTCGCCATGCAGACCCGGGCGATCGCCGAGGCGGCCGTCGCGGTGACCGCGGAGGGGCTGGAGGTGTACCCGGAGATCATGGTGCCGTTGGTCGCCGGCGAGGCGGAGCTGCGGTTGGTGCGGAACGAGATCGAGAGTGTGCTTGCCGATGTGGCGGCGGCTACCGGTCGGGTGGTCCCGACCCGGATCGGGGCGATGATCGAGGTGCCCCGGGCGGCGCTCGGTGCCGAGCGCATCGCCCGGTCCGCGGACTTCTTCTCGTTCGGCACGAACGACCTCACGCAACTGACGTGGGCGTTCAGCCGCGACGATGTGGAGGCTTCGATCTTCCCGCGCTACCTGGACGCCGGGATCTTCGCGGTCTCGCCGTTCGAGTCGCTGGATGTCGAGGGCGTCGGCCGGCTCGTCGGGATCGCAGTCGCCGAAGGCCGCAAGGGCAACCCGGACCTGGTCATCGGCGTCTGCGGCGAGCACGGTGGCGATCCTGCCTCCATCGCGTTCTTCGCCGAGGCGGGCCTGGACTACGTCTCGTGCTCGCCGTACCGAATCCCGATCGCCCGCCTCGAAGCCGGCCGCGCCGCCGTCGCCCCGACCTCGTCCGACAGCGACACCCGCTGACCAGCTACGGCGCAACCGGTGGATTTCAGTCGTCGTGCTGGTGATCCGCCCCGGACAGGACGGTCGGCGGACGGTAGCCGAACGATGCGAGGAGTTGGGACTCGCTCTGGCTCGGCTGCCAGTCTCCGGTTCGTTGAGTGTCGGCGACCTTCTCGAACGCGTTCTGAATCGAGGCCTCGGCCGGTGCCGTCTCGCCGGCCGAGAGCTGAGTGGCGGCCTGGTCAAGGCGTGCCGCCGCAGATCGCAGCTCGTCGATGGCCAGCAGTCGCGCGTCGTCACGTAGCAGATCGCCGAGGTGATGGAGCCGACTGACTCCGCTCGGCGCCGACGCGCTGGTGCGAGTAGGTGTGACCGGAGTAACCGGAAGACGTGGCTTCGCCGCGGTGGGCGTGGGGCGCGGCGTTGCCTGGCCACGGCTCGGGCGCTGAGGTGTCGTCCTCGAGATCGGTCGCGTCGGCGGGGCGGCTTTCGGGGCCGGCCGGCCGGCTCGCGCCTGCGGTGCTGACAAAGCGGTGTCCGACTGGTCGCCGTCCGTGCCGAAGAGGACGGCACCTGCGACGGCCACGGTGATCGCACTGAGCACGGTTCCGGCGCCTGTCAGCCGCCGCACCCGAGCCCGAATCCGTCGCCTCTGGACGTTGTATCTCCCCGTGAGCTGCTGGTCGCTCACTCCTGCCTCCGTCTGTAGGGCACGGAAGTTAGCAGGTCACAGGTTGGTAACGCAAGCCGTCCGCAAAGCCGGACGAGCTCTGGCTTCGGCAGTCGACGGGACGGATCGTGATGTGTACCTTCGTCTCTGTTTCATCGGGGTCCCGACCGGTCAGGAGTTGTCGCCGGATGTCGTCTTCTCGGTCTGCCCCGATGCGCATGTACGGATTGGCTGCGCGGCTGCGATGGTTCGCCGCGTACCTGGCCGTCCTGCTGCTTCCGTTCTTCCTCACGTGGCTGGTCCTGCACGACAGCCACATCAGGCCGGGTGAGGGACTGGCCCTGAGCGCGGGCATCGTGGGGTTCTCCACACTCGGAGTCGCCGTGGTGCTTCCCGCCCGGCTCCATCGGCTCGTCGCGACGTTCGGGATCGAGACCGTGCTGCGGATCCATCGCGTGATCGCGATGCTGGCGGGCGTCCTGGTCCTGCTCCATGCGGTCGTCGTGCTGTTCGTGGATCCGCGTGGTCTGCGGATCTTCGAGCTCTGGCACACCACCTGGGCGGCCCGGGCCGCGACGGCGTCCACCGTCGCGCTGCTCCTGATGATCGGGCTGGCGGTACGCCGACGTCGTCGCCAGCCGCGCTACGAGGGCTGGCGGCTGGTGCACAACGCCCTGGCGGCGGTTGTCCTGACCACGGCATGGCTGCACGTGTGGTGGCTCGCTCACCTCGTCCGTCATCCGTTGCTGGGCGGGTGGTTCATCGCGATGGGCGCGCTGGCCGCCGGTCTCGCCGTCCGCAGATGGATCTGGCTGCCGCTGCGGGCGCGCCGCAACGCCTACCGGGTCGAGATGGTTCGTCTGGAACCCGGCGATGCCGTGACGCTCGTACTCCGGGCCGACCACCATCGCGGTATGCAGTTCCACGCCGGGCAGTTCGCCTGGATCAAGATCGGTTCTTCGCCGTTCGTGTTCGAGGAACATCCGTTCAGCGTGGCGTCGAGCGCCGAACATCCCGAGCGGGTCGAGTTCACGATCAAGGCGCTGGGGGATTTCACCGAGCTGGTGAGTGCGGTGCGGCCCGGCCGGCGGGTGTTCCTCGACGGTCCGTACGGCGGGTTCACGATCGAGGGACACGGCGCCTCCGAAGGCTTCGTGATGATCGCCGGCGGCGTCGGAATCACTCCGCTGCTGAGCATGTTGCGCACGCTCGCCGATCGCGGTGACGGCCGTCGGCACCGGCTGATCGTGGGAGCCCGCACCGAGGACCGGATCCTCCTGAGCCGACAGGTCGACGAGTTGCGCTGCAGACTGAACCTGAAGGTGATCGAGGTCGTGGAGACCCCGGACCTGGGGTGGCGCGGGGACGTCGGGCGGATCGACCGCGACCTGCTGTCCCGAGTTCTGCCACGCCGTGCACGGCACCTGGAGTACTTCCTGTGCGGTCCGCCGACCATGGTGGCCGGGATCTGTCAGGACCTGCGGGACCTCGGAGTCCCACTGCGTCGCATCCACACGGAGCTGTTCAGCTCCGTCTGACCCATGACGGGTTTGTGTCGCCGGTCCGCCGGCGGACGCGGGCCTCCGTGAGAGTCGCGTGACAACACTGTCATCCGGGCCCGCCGACCGGGTCGCTGCCGCACTGTTGCCGCTGACAGCGTGACGTCCGTGGGACGTCCGCCGGGGGACGCAAGTGGGGGAGGGATCGTGACGTACCAGCAGAGAGCTGTGTCGCGGCGCTGGGTCCGGACGGTGGCCGGACTCAGCCTGATCGCGGCGATGTTGTCGGCCGGCCAGGCGGTGCGCGGTGCGGCACCTGCGGCGGCCGCCGGGCCGGGGAGCCTGACGCTGCATGTCGCCAGTGCCCGGTCGGTGAACTCAGGTCCCGGATTCGTGCACGAGAACGATCCGGTGCCGCACTACAAGTGGCTCATCAACGTCGACGACACCGGTGACCCCGGCACCCGGGCGAACCAGCTGACCGATCGATGCCTGCCGGCGACCGCTACCGGCGGCTCGTCGGATCCGGACTACGCCGACACGTGCCCCTGGCCGTCGACCCGGCCGACGTCGGGCTTCGCGCCGATCGTTGCCCAAGGCACCGAGGCGGAGCTGAACGACGGCACCGCGCTGAGCAACCTGCCGCCGGGTAAGTACCTGATCTCGGTCACCGCGGACGGCTTCAAGATCGACGGGCAGCACTTCGCCATCAGCTCGGGTGTGACCACCCACACGGTGGTCCGGATGAACCCGACGCCGTTGCCGCTGACCACGCTGCGGCTCCAGGTCTTCAACGACAACGTCCCGGTCGACGGCACCTACGAGGCCGACGCCGAAGGCGGACTCGCCGGGTTCACCGCGACCCTCACCGATGTCCTCGGCCTGGTCAGCACCGACTACTACGGCAACGCGTTGTGCACCGTCTATCGGCACGCGAACGCCAACGGCAGCGGACCGATGCTGTTCGACGCCAACAACAAGCCGATCGTCGACACCGCCCAGTCGACCGGTCAGTGCGTCAGCGACGCCGCCGGCCAGATCGTGATCCCCAACCTCGGCCCCAACCGCTACGCGGCGACCGTCTCCCCGCCCGCGGGACAGGCCGGTCAGTGGGTCCAGACCACCACCCTGGAGGGTGGGCACGACCACGACATCTGGCAGCAGGAGGGCGAGACCGGCTACGACACCGAGCAGGTCCGTGGCGCGGAACTGGTGCCGGCCGTCCAGTTCGGCTTCGTCCGGGCCCGCGGCATCACGCCGCCCGCCGGCACGCCGCCGACCGGTGAGGTCAAGGGCGTCGTGATCGCCGGCCTGCCGTACATCGGCGGACAGAACGGGCAGGTGGTCCCGGAGACGGGCTTCGCCGGCGCGAAGTCCGACGGCCCGATCGCCTACCCGTGGGTGGCGTTGTCCGACCTGGGCGCGGGCGATGCCGCCGTGTATGTCGGTCGCGGTGCGGCCGACGGCAGCTTCGACATCACCAACGTGCCGGACGGGACCTACCAGTTGACGTTGTGGGACGACGATCAGGACTACATCCTGTGGAGCTTCAACGTCGAGGTGCACAACGGCGACGTGACCGATGTCGGCAACAAGATGCTGGTCGGCTGGTTCAGCCACATCAACGGCACGGTGTTCGTCGATGCCAACGGCAACGGGAAGCGCGACACCGGCGAGCGGGCGGTGCCGAGCTTCGCACTGACCGTTCGCGAGCGCGACAACTCGCTGATGGACCAGTACACGAACACCGCGGTGACCGATGCCGCCGGCAACTACGACATCAAGGAGACCTACCCGCTGGGCAAGTGGCTCGTGCTGGAGGGCTTCAACACGCGCTACAAGACCACCGGGATCACGTACCAGGCCGCCAACGAGACCAAGCCGACCACCCAGCTGGGCAGCCTGGTCGACATCAACTTCCTGCCGATCATCGGTCTGCGCGGCCGGATCGACTGGGGCGTGCAGCCGTACGACCCCGGCACGAACGGCGGCATCGTCGGCACTGTCACCTACGACACGACCCGCAACGAGCTCGACCCGGCGATGGCCGCGACCGAGCCCTACCAGCCCGGTATCCCGGGGATCCCGGTCCGCCTCTACCTGCCGAAGGCCTGCACGGCCGCGACTCCCACCGAGCTCTGCCGGCAGGGGTACGAGACCGAACCCCAGCAGATCTCCGACGGCAACGGCGGCCTGGTGGACAACCCGAAGTACGGCGCGTTCGTGAAGGGTCCCGAGGTCCAGGACGCCTACACCTCCGAGGAATGGGCACCGCCGCGCGGTTGCACGGCACGGACCTACGACGGTAAACCGCTGACCGATCAGCAGGCGCTTCCGGCGTTCGGTACGGCGGAGAACCGGCTGTGCGTCGAGGCACCGATGATGGGTGTCACCGTGGGAGCCAGCGACAGTGCCGGCGGCGGCCAGACCGTCAACGGCAACTACGGATTCACCACCTCGAAGATCAACCTCTACCCGCCGACGGACACGGTCCACAACCCGAACGGGCTGGCACTGTACGCACCGCTGCCCGCCGGCGAGGAGCAGGACCTGCCCGCCCGCGACTACATCGTCTCGGTCGACATCCCGAACGACCCGGTCGACGGCAAGCCGATGTACAAGGCGACGAGCGAAGAGGACGTCAACGTCTTCGACGGCGACACCTACCTGCCGCAGGAGAACTATCCGCCGGCCACCCCGGCGCAGGCGAACGACCCGGCGGGACCGCCGGACCCGACGCCGACGCCGCCGGCCGAACCGCCGTCGCAGCAGGCGGGCATTATCTCCCCGTGCGCCGGACCGTTGCACACGGTCGATGTGACCAACGAGGCGTTCAACGCCGGCGGCGGCAGCCCGTTCCAGGGCTACGAGCGCCCGCTGTGCGGCGACAAACTGGTTGGCCTGAGGGCCAATCAGGCCACCGCGCCCAACTTCAGCCTGTTCACCGACGTCCCGATCCCGACGCACTTCTGGGGCCTGACGCTGAACGACCTCGGGCTGACGCTCGACAAGCGCAGCGTCAACTACGGCGAGGCGCAGGGGCTGCCGTTCGTCCCGGTCGGTCTGTACGACTGGTCCGGCCGCCTGGTCGACACGGTGCACACCGACTTCAACGGGCTGTACGAGGCGCTGGAGCCGTCGACGGGCACGTACAACTGTCCGCTGCCGGCCGGCCCTTGCCCGAACATGTACCGGTTCGTCGGCAACGATCCAGGTCAGCCCGGGGCGCTGAACCCGGACTACAACTCCAGATTCAGAACCATCGCGACCAACTTCCAGGCGTGGCCAGGCCTCTACACGGTGACCGACCAGGCTCCGACGCAAGTAGCAGCCACGGTCCTGGCGCCGGACACGACCACGGTCAATCCGACGATGTGTGACCTCGGTGCGTCCGTGCCGCAACTGCTGTCCGTCAGCAGACCGTACATCCGCCGGGGCGATGCGAACCGGTCGATCACGGTCACCGGGTTCGGCTTCGGCGTCTCCGGAGCTCCGGATCGGCTGACACTCAACGGTACGACGATGGCTGTGACCAGCTGGAGCGACAAGAGCATCACGTTCACGGTGCCGGCGTTGTTCCCACTCGGAGACGCCGTCCTCGAGATCACCGGGCACAACGGCAGGACGAGCGTGAACGGGTTGACCGTCCAGGTGCTCGGGGTCGGTGTTCCGCTGCTCGCCGGGATGACCGCGAGCAACCCGTTGATCGCGGAGGTCGGTCCGACCAAGCAGTACAAGACCGTGCAGGCAGCACTCGAGGCGGCCACCCCGACACGCCTGCGCCCGTACTGGCTGGTGGTGGTCTGGCCGAACGCGCAGACCAGCACCAACCCCCGCGGTGACTACAACGAGAACGTCATCGTGCATCACCAGGTCCGTATCCAAGGCGTCGGCCCGGGCGGCTTCGACTCGGCCGGCAGGTGGGTACCGGGCTCGATCCTCGACGGCTCGGGCTTCAACCTGGACAACCCCAACGGCACCGCCTGGATCAGTCTGCTGAGCAGCCTGACGTACTCGGGCAACCCGGCAGTCCCGGACGCCGCGGTGCTGACGGTGCTCGACGACCCGGCCCGTGCCGGATTCACCCCGGCCAGCTGGCCGGTCACTCTGGACGGGTTCAGCATCACCGGCGGGGCGCAGGCCGACATTCCGGGCAACGTCAATGTGCTGACTGGTGCGGTGAGTACGCCGTACGGTGCGGCCGGTGCGCTGGTCACCCAGGGCGGCGGTGTCTACGTGCACTCCAACGTCCGCGGCGTACAGGTGACCGACAACGTCATCCACGGCAACGGCGGCTCGTACGGCGGTGGCATCCGGATCGGTACGCCGTACGTCGGGGACAACCGGAACTACGACCCGGTGATCGCGCGGAACCAGATCCGTGACAACGGCGGGACCAACTTGGCCGGCGGCATCGGGTTGTTCACCGGCAGCGACGGCTACCGGGTCGCGGACAACGCCCTCTGCGGAAACTTCTCCGCCGAGTACGGCGGCGCGATGAGCGCGTTCGGCTACATGGCCAACCCCGGCGGCAGCACCGGCGGATCGATCACCGGCAACCGGGTCTGGTTCAACGCGTCGTACGACGAGGGCGGCGGCATCATGGTCGCCGGCGAACTGCCGGCCACACCGACCGCGCTCTCTCCGGGCTCCGGCCCGGTCACGATCGACGCCAACGTCATCCAGGCCAACCTGGCCAACGACGACGGCGGCGGGATCCGGCTGCTGCAGGTCAGTGGATCGCACATCTCCCGGTCCGATCCGCAGACCATCGCGATCACGAACAACACGATCGCCGACAACGTGTCGGCGCACGAAGGCGGAGGCCTGGCACTCGACGACGCGGTCTTCGTGAACATGGTGAACAACACGATCACGAAGAACCTGACCACGGCCTCGGCCGTGACCAGCAACGGTCAGCCGGCTCCGGCCGGTCTGTCCACCGCGGCGAACAGCGACCCGCTGCAGGCGAGGCTGCGCAACACCTCGCTGTTCTCCGGCTCACAGACCCTGGCGGCCACCGAGTTCAGCAAGCCGACGCTCCTGAACGACGTGTTCTGGGACAACCGGGCCGGCTCCTTCAGCGGCGGGTACGTCTACGGCATCGGCGGGCAGCTTCCGGACGGTACGCCGAACTCGGTCGACAACTGGGACATGGGCGCGGCCGATGTCCCGGGGGCACTGCTGACACCGACGCACACGGTGCTGCAGGACCTGACGGGGACGGCGCCGGACGCGACGAACTCCACGGTCGACCCGGGCTTCGTGTCGCCGTACGAGGTGTCGGTCAACATCCTGGCGGTCCGGTCCTACCCGGCCTTCCGGGAAGCCGTCGTCGTCGCGCAACTGCTGCCACCGGATCTGATGGGCGACTTCCACCTGGCCACGGCCACGCCGGCTTCGTCGGCGCGGGGACTCGGCGCGGCGAACACCGTTGTCCGGTGGGGAACCGCCACCGCCGGGTTCAGCTACACGGTGACCGCGCCCAGCCCGGACATCGACGGTCAGCCCCGGCCGACCGGAACCGGCAGCCAACGCCGGTACGACGCCGGTTCCGACCAGATGACGCCGTGACCCGTGCGGCCCGCCGCATTCCCCATACCCCTCCGGCGGGCCGCACCTCGCTCCTACACCGAATCAGCAACGGGAGAACTCCAGTGACCGATATTTCCATGTCGCGTGGATTCACGCGGCGTTCCTTTCTCACCGGCGCGGGTGCCGTCGGCGGCGCGGTGCTCGGTGGGCGTCTGCTCACCGGCGGCGCCGTACTGGCCGCACCCGGCCGGTCGGCGGCAGCGGCCGCGCATCCGATGAAGCAGGTCCACCTCGTCGGCACCGACGGGTGGGTCGCCATGCCGGGCGACGCTCCGCCCGATCCGCCGTTCTTCCCCGATCCGCTCGCACCGAGTCCGTTCAACACCTACGTCTTCGGCTTCCGTGACGTCACCGGGATGAGCTCGAACCTGGTCGCGGCACAGCGCGGCAAGGCGCAGATCAGCGCTCCGATGATGGCGTTCGACGAGGACGACGACATCTACCTGACCCTGACGAACCTCGGCCTGGCACAGCGGCCGGACCTGTTCGACGGGCACACCCTGCACTGGCACGGGTTCGTGAACGCGATCCCGCTGTTCGACGGCGTACCGGAGCTCTCGCTGGCGGTGCCGATCGGGCGGGACCTGACGTACTTCTACCGGCCGCACGACGCCGGCACGTACATGTACCACTGTCACTTCGAGGACGTCGAGCACGTGCAGATGGGCATGACCGGCATGGTGTTCGTCCGGCCGGCGCAGAACCGTACTCCACTGCAGCCGGGGGAGCGGTACGCCTACAACGACGGCGACGGGTCGACGGCGTACGACCGGGAGTTCGCCTTCATGGTCACCGAACTGTGGTCCGCGGCGCATTACCGCGACGCGCACATCCAGGTGAACGACTGGACCGATTACGACCCGAGCTTCTGGTTGCTCAACGGTCGCTCGTACCCCGACACGATCGCGCCGAACGGGGACCCGTTGAGCACCGCGGCGGGCCGCCTGCAGTACCAGCCGATCTCGTCACTGATCCGCTGCAACGCCGGCGACCGGGTGCTGCTGCGGCTGTCGAACCTCGGCTACCAGAACCACGCGATGACTGTGGACAACCTCGACCTGACGGTGATCGCGAAGGACGCCAGCCTGTTGAGGGGCCGCGACGGTACGACGAACTACCTGACCACGAACATGGTCGAGATCGGGCCCGGCGAGAGTCGCGACGCGCTCTTCGTCGCGCCGGGGCCGGGGGAGTACCTGCTGTACGACCGCAAGTACTCCTATCTCGACAACGGCGGCGGTCCCGGGTACGGCGGCATGATGACGAAGATCGTCGTCGGCGCACCCGGCACCTATCCCGCGCAGACCGCGGCGAACGCGTGAGGGGGGCGATGATCTGATGAAACGACTCTCGGTTCAACGATGGCTGGCCCTGACGGCGGCCGCCGTACTGGTCTCGGTGCCGGTGGTGGTGCGCACCCAGGCGTCCGCGGCGGAGATGTCCGAAGGACTCCTCTGCGACACGGACCCGAACCAGACCTTCTCGCTGACGGCGAGCGACGGGTACGTCGCCACGCCGGACGGCAACTCGATCCTGATGTGGTCCTACGGCAACAGCAAGCGCGGCTTCCAGCTGCCCGGTCCGACGTTGTGCGTCGAGTCCGGCCGCGCGGTCACCGTGATCCTGCACAACAAATTGCCCGAGGCAACATCTATCGTCTTCCCCGGCCAGCAGTCGGTGAAGGCGAACGGCAACCCGGCCCAGCCGCAGTTCGACTCCGGTGGATCGTTGACCTCCCTGGTCCAGACCGCCGACGCTGCCGACGGCTCGGTCACCTACACGTTCACCGCGGGCAGCCCGGGCACCTATCTCTACGAGACCGGCACCGATGTGGACAAGCAGCTCCAGATGGGCCTGTACGGCGCGCTCGTCGTCCGGCCGGCCGGTCACCCGAACCAGGTCAACGACCGGCCCGACTCGGCCTTCGCCAACGGCAAGGAATACGTGTACCTGCTGTCCGAGATCGACCCCGACGTCCACCTCGCGGTCGAGCGCAACCAGCCGGTCGACGTGAACGCCTCGAAGTCGCGCTACTTCCTGATCAACGGGCGCAGTATGCCGGACACCCTGGCGCCGAACAACGCGCCCTGGCTCCCGGGCCAGCCGTACGGCGCCCTCGTCCACATCAAGCCGTACGACGCGGCCACCAACCCGTTGCCCGCCACGATCCGCTACCTGAACGCGGGCAGTGTGAACTACCCGTTCCACCCGCACGGCAGTGACGAGCGAGTGATCAACCGTGACGGCCACGCGTTGCAGGGCCCGGCCGGCGAGGACCTGTCGTACGAGAAGTACGACCTCGATGTCGGACCCGGGCAAACGCTCGACGTCTTGATGGACTGGCGTGACGTCGAGCACTGGAACGCGACCACCAATCCGATCCCGACACAGCTTCCGGCGATCACCGACCAGCTGCTGGTCGGGCCCGACACCTGGTTCTCGGAGAGCGGCTACCTGGGCACCAAGAATCCGGTGCCTTCGAACCTGACCCAGAACAACGAGTGCGGCGAGTACTACCACATCGCGCACAGCCACGCGCTGGAGCAGGCGACCAACTACGGGGCAGCCTTCGGCGGCATGATGACGGTCTTCCGCATCGATCCGCCCGCCGGCTGTGCGAGCCAGTGAGGACACCGACGATGACGAACAGACTTCGGGTCGCTGCCGTAGGCGTCGCGACCACCGCGCTCGCCGCCGCGATGCTCTCACCGGTCTCGGTCGCGGTCGCGGCGCCGGCGACCCAGCAGACGCCGTCGCGAGCATCGGTTGCCGTCGGCAAACTCACCCCTCGGGGGTGCGGCTTCGCCGCCGGTACCGCTGCCTGTGATCTCTACGCGATGGCCGGAACCACGACCGTCCTCGGAACTGCCGTACCGATCTGGGGTTTCTCCACCACCGGCGCCGCGGGCTCCGCGACCGCGCCGGGGCCGGCACTGGTCGTCCACCAAGGCGACGAGGTGACCGTCACCCTGCACAACCAGCTGGCCGGGCAGACCGTTTCGCTGGCATTTCCGGGGCAGGCGTTGCCCGCCGGCGGTGAGGACACCGCAGGGATCGCTTCGGGCACTCGCACCTACACGTTCACCGCCGCGAGAGCGGGGACGTTCCTCTACGAGGCCGGACACACGAGCGGTGGCGCCCGGCAGACTGCGATGGGCCTGGCCGGCGCGTTTGTCGTCCTGCCGTCGGACGGTACGGCGTACGGGACGCAGCCGGCCGACTACCCGGCAAGCCAGTACGACGACGACGCGCTCGTCGTACTGAGTGAGATCGACCCCGCGTTCAACGCGAACCCGGCCGGATTCGATCTCCGCAAGTTCAGCCCGAAGTACCGGCTGATCAACGGAAAGCCGTTCCCTGCCAGTGATTCGGTCGCGACCGACCAGGGACACAAGGTTCTGCTCCGGTATGTCAACGCGGGGTCGCTGACCCATCCGATGACAGTACTCGGCGGTCTGCAGACCGAGATCGCGCAAGGCGGCCATCCGACGCATTACAGCACCACTGTTGCGGCCGAGAGCATTGATCCCGGCCAGACGCTGGACGCACTGGTGACGATGCCGACCGGCCCCGAGGCCAAGCTGGCGCTCTACGAGACCGCCCGGCATCTCGACAACAACGCGCAGCACACCGCCGATCCGGCCCAGTTCGCCTTCGGCGGCATGATCACCTTCCTCGACACCAACGCGCCGCCGCCGAGCACGGACGGCGTCGGACCGGTCTCGACCCATCTCCGGGTGGCTCCGAACCCGTCCACCGGACAGGTGCCGGTCACGATCACCGCTGACCTCAGCGACGCGACCACCGGCGGCTCGGTCGTGACCCAGGCCGAGTTCGTCATCGACGACGCGATCACTGTCGGTCCCGGATTCGGTACGCCGATGAATCTGCCGGCCAGTGGTGTGAGCATCACGGGCGCCACCGGCAGCATCACGACGGCGATGCTGGCCGCGCTCGACGCGGGCCGTCACACGGTGTTCGTCCGGGCGCTCGATGCCGCCGGCAACTGGGGCGTCGTCGGCTCGGTCATCCTCAACCTGCCGAAGACCGGTCCGCAGACGATCAACGGATCGATCGCCGACGTGCCGGCCAACACCACCGTCGCGGTGAGCGTGTCCGCCACCGGGGACGACTCGGACGCCGGTGGCCTGATCACCGCGGCCGAGTACTTCCTCGACACCGCCGGGACCGACGGCACCGGTACGCCGCTCACGCTGAACCGCAGCGCGACCGTCGTGTCCGAAGACGTCGACCTGACGCCGGCAGTGCTGCAGACCCTCACCGAGGGAATGCATCATGTGCTGGTCCACAGCAAGGACTCGCTGGGGCTGTGGGGCCCGCCGCTGGACATCCCACTGCCCATCGATGTCACCGGCCCGGCCGTCGACGCTGCCGCGGTCGGTCCGAACCCGACGAACGGCGTACTGGCCGACAAGAGTCATCCGGGCAACCTGCTGGTGTCGGCCGAGATCACCGACAAGGACGCCGGCGGCGCCGCGCAGAGCCTGCTCGTCGACGCCGAGGCGTTCCTCGACCCGGCCGTTCCGAACCCAGTGGGCGGTAGCGGTCTTCAGATGCTGCCGGTGGACGGGAAGCTCGACTCCACGGGCGAGGCCTTCTACGGGCTGATCCCGCTCACCCAGGTGAAGGCCCTGACCGACGGCACCCATCACGTGTACGTCCGCGGCCATGACGCCGCCGGCAACTGGGGTCCGTTGTTCGCGGTGAACCTGGTGGTCGACAAGACCGCGCCGGTGCTGGGGACGCTGACCGCGGCCCCGAACCCGACCGGTGGAGCGGACACCTTGACCCTGACCGCTCCGGTCACCGATGCCTCGCTGATCGCGAAGGCGGAGTACTGGCTGGGCAGCACCGATCCTGGTGTCGGCAAGGGCATCTCGGTCCCGGTGAGCGTGGTGGCGGGCAAGGTCCAGGTGACGGTCCCGCTGGCATCGGTTGTCCCAGGCAACCAGGTGTTCAACCTGCGGGTGCAGGACCTGGCCGGCAACTGGAGCAAGGCGGTCAGCACCACCGTCTCGGTCCAGCGGCCGAACCGGATCTTCTCCGACGACTTCGAGTCGGGCGGCTTCGGTTTCTGGAGCTCAAGCACAGGTGGAGCGGCGAACACGACCACGTCGGCGCTTCCCGGACCGCTCGAGCCGGGCAGCCTGCGCGGGTTGCAGGTGACTCTGCCGGGCGCCGGGTACCTGACCGACAACACGCCGGCGGCGGAGACGTCGTACCACGCCAGGTTCGTGTTCAACCGGAACACGTTGACCTCCGGTACCAACGCGAACACCGCGCTGAGCCTGTTGCAGGCGCGGACAAGCGCGAACGGGCAGGTATTCGCGCTGGAGTACCGGTTCACGGCCGGCTCGGCGCAGGTCCGGACCCTGATGGATCGCAGTACGGGCGGGACCCTCACGGGAGCGTGGTCCACGCTCACGCCAGGCCCCCACACGCTGCAGATCGACTGGACCTCCGGACCGGCCACCGGCACCACAGCAGGGTCGCTGCGGTTGCTGGTGGACGGTGTGAGCCGGTCGCTACAGACCGGGAACACCAGCACGCTGCGAATCGAGACGGCCTGGCTGGGGCTGTCGGCCGGGATGAGCAGTAGCTCGTCCGGGCGGGCGTACTTCGACACCTTCAACTCGACCAGGTTCACGATGCCGTAGGAGTTCGGCGACCGGGGCCTCGATCGCTCGAGGTCCCGGTCCCCGTCCAGGGAGGGACAGACATGCTCGAGACAACAGTTCGTCCGACCGTCGAGCGGCCGCGGCGGGTCAATCGCCTGGTCGTCCTGGCGGCCGTGCTCGCGATCGCGCTCGTCGTCGGGATCCTGGTGGGGCTGCGGGTGTGGTCGTCGGCCGATGCGGCCGGCACCTTCCCCCAGAGCACAGCGATCGAGCAGCAGTACGGCGTACGGTTCAGCCGGATCGCGGTCGTCGGCGACGGCGGCCTGATCACCTTGACGTACGTCGTCCTCGACAGCGAGAAGGCCACCCGGTTCCAGTCGGACGTCCAGCACCCGCCCGAGCTGCGAAGCGAGGCGCGAGACGGGGGGACCAAGCGGGTATCGGTGATGAAACAGGGACACACGCTACGGGCCGGTCAGACCTACTACCTCGTGTACCAGAACACCAAGGGGGCGCTGCGGCACGGCGAGCAGGCGTCGATCCTGGTCGGCGATCTCGTCCTGCCACATGTGCCGGTGCTGTGATCGTCCGTCAACCTGCAGGTGGAGCCTCCGCCCGCCGTACCGGCAGGAAGATCTCGAACAGCGCCCCGCCCTCGGGAGCGGCCGATGCTGTGATCCGGCCGCCGTGCGCCTGGACCGCGGCTTGCGCCATCGGTAGCCCGAGTCCGCTGCCCATCGGGGCGACCGACGGTGGCTGGCGATGCCAGAAGCGTTCGAACACGTGCGGCAGATCGACGGCACGGATGCCCGGACCGGCGTCGGCCACGCTGATCACGTACCAGGGACCCGATGCGGTGCCGGACAGGCGAATCCGGTCTCCGGGGGCGGTGAAATGGACCGCGTTCTCGATCAACGCGTCCACGGCGAGCTCGAGCCAGTCGGCGTCGGCGGTGACCTTCACACTGGCCGGCTCGTCGACCAGCCAGTCCCGGTCGGCGCTCTCGGACCAGTTCCGGCCGATGCTGCCGAGCAGATCGCCGATGTCGAACACGACGTGCCGCAGCGCGCGCCCCGAGTCCAGCCTTGCCAACGCCAGGAGCCGTGTCGACAAGGCCGACAGCCGATCCATCTGGCGTACGACCACGGCATAGTCCACGGCGGACTCGGGGCTGCCGGTCAGAGTCGGTTCGAGCAGTTCGAGATGGCCGACAGCAATAGTCACCGGGGTCCGCATCGCGTGTGACGCCTCGCGGAAGAACTCGCGTTCCCGCTCGAACACCGCCAGCCGCTCCTCGGCCATGAGTTCGACCTCGTGCTGTGCGGCGACCCGCCTTCGGGCGTGCCAGACCATGGCGAGGAACAGCAGCGGCATCAGCGGTATCTCGGCCCACTCGGCGCGGCTGGAGCCGTCTTGTAGTTGGTGGCTGACCAGGATCCAGCCGGTTGACACGGTGACAGCGAACGTGACCAGCAGAGTGGGGCCGAGTGGCCACACCCGGAAACCGTAAACCAGCGTCAGACCGAGGAAGAGCAGATGATACGGAATCACCTCTCGCTCGATCATCACCTGCATCATCGCGAGCATCGCGAGCACGTAGACGGCGAGCAGACCGTCGATCACGCGGTACCACTCCGGCGTCAGCTTGCCGGTCCGGAGGCGGCCCAGCCAGGCCGCCCCGCCCTCACGCGCTCTGAAGCTGATAACCGACATTGCGCACCGTCTGGATCACGTCGCGGGTCATCTTGCCGCGCAACCGGCGTACGTAGACATCCACGACGTTGGTCGCGGGATCGAAGTCGTAGCCCCACACCGCCGACAGCAGCTCACTGCGCGAGCAAACCTTGTCCGGTTTGCGCATCAAGTGCTGCATCAGCAGGAACTCCCGCTCGGACAAGGCCGCCTCGCTGCCGTCGATCCGCAACCTTCGGGTCCGGATGTCGAGCAGTATCTGACCGACCCGCAGGACGAGGTCCCCGGACTCCTTGCCGGTCGCGTCCCGCAGCCCGAATCGCACCCTGGCCAGCAGTTCGCGGATCGCGAACGGCTTCGGCAGGATGTCGACTCCTTGCTCCAGGCACCGAACGCGGGCGTCCGCGTCGGCGACCGCGGAGAGCACGAGGATCCGGGTCTCCGGGCTGCTCACCAGGACGGCCGCGATCACGGCCTCGCCATCGACCTCCGGCATCCGCAGGTCGAGCACCATCAGCTCCGGTTTGCGGGTCAGCGCCATCCGCAACCCGTCGCCGCCGTCCGTCGCGGTGAGCACCCGATACCCCTCGGCCTCGAGTCCCCGCCGGACGAACCGCACCACTTCCGGTTCGTCGTCGACCACCAGAATCGTTGTCATGTTCCCCCCATGGCGGTCGCGCGGTGTCGCGTGCTCCGTCATCCGGTCCGCCCCCGAACCCAAGGACATACTGACTCAGGGTGACGCCGGACGGAAGCCCCTCAACACGGCATTTCTGCACCGATCCGTCATGACAATCGGATGAGAAGGTCGTCATTTCCGCACCCGTCGGGTCTCCCGCGATGGATGCTCTCGGACACCACTGCTGGTGTCCGAGGGGGGAGACCATGGGCACGGTCACTCTGGGTAGGCGGTCCCGTCGGTGGGTCGCGGCGGCCACGCTGCTGGTGGTCAGCGCGGTGTTGTGGGTCGGGTCCAGTGGAGTCGCCCAGGCGCATCCCGTGCTCCTGCGGTCGACTCCCGAGGACGGGCAGACGCTGCAGACAGCGCCCCGGCAGCTCGATCTGTGGTTCTCCGAGCCGCCGACCGAGGCCGGTATCGAGATCTCGTTGTCGGATCGCGACGGCACAGCGATCCCGCTGGGCACCACCCGGATAGCCGACCGTGGGATCCACCTGGTGGTGTCAGGCTTCCCTGCCTTGGCGCGATCGGTGTACGAGCTGCGCTGGAGCGTCGTGTCGAAGTACGACCTGCACCGGCTGCAGGGCACGCTCGTCTTCGGTGTCGGCCTCGCGGCGACCTCGACCGGCGCCCCGGCACGTTCTGCCACCGGCCCCGCCGCAACCGTGGTCGACGTGATTCTCGGCTGGATGGATCTCGCCGCGACCGCGGTCCTGTGCGGCTGGGTATTCCTCGCGGCGAGGCTCGCTCGTCGCCGGTCCACGGCGCTGCTGGAACCGGCGGTTGGTGTGATTCTGCGGCTTGCCGTCGCTTTCGGATTCCTGTCGGTCTTCGCGTCGCTCGCCCGGATCGCGAGGCAGTGGTCAGAGGCTTACAACTCGGACTCGGGACTGGCGGTGCTCAAGGAGTCAGGTCAGCTGACGCGCTGGACACTCCGCGAGCTGACCGTCGTGGGGATCGTCGCGGTGCTGATCCGGACGACGCGCGGTTCCCGGCCGCGACCGGCGGGCGCTGCGGCGCTGGCAGGGCTCGTACTCGCAGACGTCGTCGTTCGGTCCGCGAGCAGCCATGCTCAGAGCGGTCTGGTGTCCCTGGTAGTGCTGTCCACCCACGCAGTGGCGGCGCTGACCTGGATCGGAGGGCTCATTGTTCTGGGCATCCTCACGGCACAGCTGGGCGGAGACAGAGCGGAGGCCCTGCCCATCTGGAAGGCTTTCGGTCCCGTGGCAGCCGGCTCCGTCGCTGTTCTGTCGGTGACTGGTCTCCTGTTGGCAGGGCGCCAGGTCGCGACCGTGGACGCGGCCCTTGGAACACTGTACGGGGGGACCTTGCTGGTGAAACTGCTGGTCGTCGCGGTCGTGCTGAGCCTGGGGCTGCGACACGCGCGGCGGCTGCATCCGTGGTTGAGGCGGTCGCCTGCCAGGCAACCCGTGATTCCAGCTTCGCGGGGCGTGGTCGTCGCGCCTCTGCTGGGCGTCGCTGTTCTACTGTTCGCCGTGATACTCGCCGTGACGCCACCGGCACAGGGCCCGCAGTTCGACAGAACCGCGACGGCTCCACCGCGGACGAGCTATCAAGTTGGCGATCTGCTCATCACGGTGACGCTAGGTCCGAATCAGCCAGGGCGCAGTCTCCTCCTGGTCGACGTCGTCAGCAGCCGGCGCCCCGCTCCGGACCCGATCATCGCCATGACCGCGGACCTCGGCTCGACCACCGGAATAGCTCTCCGGCCCGCGGCGGGCGGGCTTCCCGGGAGCGCCCGGTGGCAGTCCGCCGTCGATGTCGAGGCGACCGGACAGTTGCCGCTGCGAATAGTGGCCGTCCGGAATCATCCCGGTCCGGCCACGGTCACCGGAACCTGGGCCGTCCCGAGCGGCCTGCCACCACGTGCTGTACTCGTCTCCAACAGGCCGCTCACACCCTGGACCAACGCCGGCGCCACGGCTGTCGCCGTACTGTCCCTGGCCGCCGCGACTGTCCTAGGTGCCCGGAGCCGTCGCCGCACCGCGGACCTTGGACTCCCTTCCGAGCCCCAGGACCTCGCCGGCGCGGGGACGCGATCATGACTCGGCGTCGCCCGGCAGGACCAATGACCAGCTGAACGTGCCGTTCGACCCTGTGCCGGTCATGCCGACCCGTAAACGATGAGGAGACCAGCGGAGTCGAGGAGCACAAAGTGAACACATTGAACGGCCTGCCGATGCACATCATCCTGGTCCGCGCAGTGGTGGTTCTCCTGCCGTTGTCGGCTCTGCTGCTGGTCCTCACCGTTGTCTCGCCCGCTGCACGTCGCCGCCTCGCCGGCGCCAACGCGCTCCTGGCCCTGTCGGTTGTCGTCTTGGTGCCGCTCACCGCGGGCGCGGGGGAATGGCTGCAAGACCGGGTCGCGTCGACGGCCCTGATCCGCGAGCACGCAGATCTCGGCGGTTCGGCGATCTTCGCCGCAATCGCGCTCGCCCTGATGGCGATCGTGGTCTGGTGGCGCGAGGACGAGGCGACCTCGATCGCGACCGCCGCCCGGGCACCGTCCGACGATCCTGATCCGACCGGTGTCGCCACGATGATCAAGCAGGCAGTCGGGCGTCGTACTTGGTTGCGTCCGGCATCGAAGACGGTGACGCGCTGGATCGCGATCGCCGCCGTGCTGGTGGCGAGCCCCGCGCCGTACGTGGTCGGCTGATGTCTCACTCGGCAGAGGTGCCCGCACATCCCGGTGAACCGCACCGCGGGGGACTGGCCGGACGCCTGAACTGGTTGCGTGCTGGTGTACTCGGTGCCAATGACGGCATCGTCTCGACGGCAGGGCTTGTGGTGGGTGTGGCCGGTGCCACTACGTCCACGGTGGCCATCGTGACAGCGGGCGTTGCCGGTCTGGCGGCTGGCGCGGTGTCGATGGCGCTGGGGGAGTACGTCTCGGTCAGCAGCCAACGTGACACCGAACGCGCCCTGCTGGCCAAGGAGCGCGCCGAACTGGCCGCGTCGCCAGACGGTGAGCTGGCCGAGCTGGCTGCCCTCTACGTGCAGAAGGGGCTGCACCCGGAGACCGCGAAGCGGGTGGCGACTGAACTCACCGAACGCGACGCGCTGGTTGCGCATGCGGAGGCCGAACTCGGGATTCACCCCGACGAATTGACCAATCCCTGGCATGCCGCCGGTGCGTCCGCTCTCGCGTTCACGGTCGGCGCGTTGCTGCCCCTGATCGCGATCATCCTGCCTGGGCCGGGAACTCGTGTCCCTATCACTTTCGTCGTGGTCCTGCTTGCCCTGGCCGGAACCGGCGCTGCGAGCGCCCAGCTGGGTGAGGCCCGCCGGTGGCCAGCCACCCTGAGGCTAGTACTGGGTGGCGCTCTCGCTATGGCAGTGACCTTCGGCATAGGCCAGCTCCTCGGCTCGACCGCACTCTGACATCGCCCAGTCGCTCTGCGGCGACGCCCGCGCCCGATGCCGGAGCGCGCACCAGGTCAACCGGAAGCCGACCGCACCGCCCGGGTTCGGCGGCTGCAGGATCTCGTCCGCTGTCCACTCCTTGCCGCTGTTCTCCGGCACCACGCGCTCCCTGTGGTTGACGCCGTTGTCCGCCGATCGGCTGGCGAGCGTCGCGGATCGCCTACCGAACGTGCCACCTGGCTCGTTCGCCTGAGCCGCAGGTGCGTGAGCAAAGGGGGCCAGATCTGAGCGTCCTGCTCCGCCACTGCTCCGTGGGACGCTGACAAACGTTGGTCATCGGCGGGTGCCGATGACAACGTTTTCCCAGGTCAGGGCCCATATTGGCGGGCACTGGCCACCAGGGCCGGTGAGCACCAGCGAGATCCTCGACATCTTCGAAGGCACCCAACAAATCCAACAACTAATCGTCGCCCGCCGCCTGCTCGGCAAGACCTCCGCCGAACTCAAATAGCCTTGCTCGCAAGGGCTTCCGCCACTCCTGGATCCCCAGCTAGAGCAGTCTGAGGCACCAACCTCATCGGCACCGTCGGCGCCACAGCAATCCTCAGCCTCACCCTTCACGACCAGCAGGCGTGACCCGTGCGGCAGCGCCAAGCCTGAGCAAGGCGCTGCCGCTGTCTCCGCCAGGGCAAGTGCTAGGCGCCCGGGTGCAGGCCGAGCCAGCCGGGACTGGGGGCGCCTTGAACTTCGCCGAGGTAGAGCGAGAAGGTCTGCTTCCAGCGCTCGACCTCGGCCCGGTCGGCCATGAACCGCGGGAAGCCTTCGAGGTTGGCGTTCTTGTACGTCCAGATCGGCTTGAGCCCACCGGCCGGGGCGACGTCGGTGCGGACCGACCAGCCGTTGAAGGCGTTCTGCTGTACGGCGGCCGAGAGCGCCCAGTTCAGGTACAGCTTGGCGGCGGCAGGGCGTTTGGCCTCGGCCAGGATCGCGGCGCGCTGTCCCCAGGCCATGAACGGGTGACCTTCCGGCACCACCCAGCGGACCGCCGCCGTCGAGGGCGAGGTCAGCGAGCCGGAGCCGCCGATGCCGATCGCCTTCGTGCCCGCGTTGGTGGCCTCGCCCGGCGTGTTGCTACCGCGGGCGAAATGGACATCCTGCGCGACGAGCTTCGACAACCAGTTCCAGCCGTACTTCTCGGCGTACAGGCGGTACAGGTACAGGACGGCATCGTCGTCGTTCGGATAGGACGACGCGATCTTGCCCTTCCACCGCGGGTCGACCAGGTCGAGCGGAGTCTTGGGCGCGGCGCTGCCGGCCGCCGCAGCGTTGTACATGAAGCTGAAACCGATCACGGCGATCGCCACCCAAGCGCCGTCAGCGTCCCGGAAGTCCTTGTACAGCTGGGAGAATCCGGCCGGTTTGTAGGAGAGCAGCTTGCCCTGCTTCTTCCAGCGGGTGAAGTCCTGCAGCGTCTGCAGCTGGACCACGTCCGGAACGAGCGTGTCCGTCGCTAGCTGGTTGTCGACGCGGACGTCGTGGAACTTGCTGTAGTCGACGACCATCGTCAGCTTCATCTTCGGGAACCTGGCTCAGGAACGCCTGCTTGGTGAAGTCCTGCTGGGTCGCGGTGTCGCCGCCGGCGTAGATGACCAGCTCGCCACCTTCGGCGAGGGCGTCGGCGTACAGCTCGTCGAGCGACTTGGTCTCCTCGCGCGCCCACAATGCCGAGGCGCCGGAGGTCGAGGCCTCGCTCCGCCCAGGGACGATCGAGCTGCCGAGCGCGGCCGCACCGACCGCCGCCCCCGCGCCACCCAGGATGCTCCGCCTGCTGAATCTGGTCATCAGTCTCCCTCTCCACGTCGATTAGTTGAACGCTCTACTACTACACCATGACACAAGGGAGCAGACCTCCGGCTGAGCCACCACCTTGTCCGCCCTGTCCTGCTCGAGCTGACCGACGCGCGTGGGCCCCGCCTGACCTGGTGCCGCACCAGCGGTCGCCGAACGACGGCGGCTGATCGCAGTGAACGGGTCGCGGGGTCGACCCGCAACCTTCGTCGGTGGGGGCCGACGCACGTGGCCGCACCCTGGAGTTGCGTTGATCTGACGCTGCGGGAGTCAGGTCCCTGAGTGGCATGTGCGCCGAGCCCGGCAGTGGTGCCCTCGGCAGTGAGCCGCCGAGCAGTGGCCGCCGAGAACGCTGGCTCCAGTGATGAGGGTGGGTCTTCTGATTGTCAGCCGAAGTCGTCAGGGACGATGCGTAGCTTTTCCGCGATGCGGGCGAGGGCCTTCTGATCGGCCGTGTTGAGTGAGTCGAGGACGATCGGCGTACGGAGCGCAGGTGTGTGGGCGCGGCCGAGTGCACGATGTCGAAGCCGGCGTCGGTGAGTTCGGCGAGAGTGTAGCGGCCGTCGGCCGGGTCGGGTATCCGCACGACCCACCGCGCTGTTCACAGCGTTTGACGACGTTGGACAAGCGAGAGAGCGACCCGCTGGCCAGGAAGGCGAGTTCTCCCATCCGCAGCTTGCGCTGCGGGGCCTCGGAGAGGTGACTGAGTACGAGGTACTCGAACAGGGTGAGGCCGTGCTCCTGCCGCAGTGGCGACTCCAGCTTGCCGGGCAGCAACAAGACAAGGGAGATCAGTCCCGTCCACGCCGCCTTCTCCTGCTCGTCGAGCCATTGGACCTCCTGGGCGTCCTCGTTTTCGATCACACCACTCATCGGCCCCTCCCATGCTGTTCATGGACCTTCGCGGCCTCTGGCTGGGGCCCGCTGTCACCTCGGGTTTCAACTCATCAACTTACTCGTCCTCACTTTACGCATGAACTCATCCGAGACGACACTTCCCCTGCACAGGAAAAGGAAGCTCAGGAGCGAGGAGAATCCGACGGAGCTCGACGCGGTCGCCTTCATCGATCTGACCCGTCATCGCGGAGGACTCGGCAGCATCAGCTTCGCGGCGAGCTCTGCCGGGTGGGGGCTGTCGTCGACCTCATCGAGAACGAAGAACTCTTTCGTCTCGAGGCCGTACTGCTCAACTGCGGCGCTCACGTCGGCGTACTGACGTCCATCCCCGCCGATGACTTCACGGATGAAGTCAATCCATGCTAGGTTTACTTCATGCATGAAGTCAATGAAGCGGCGAAAGGAACTGTTGTGTCCGTTCAGCTCAGTCATCCCGAAGGCCTTCTCCAGCAGACCGATTACGCCCCCGTCGCCCTGGCGACGGGATCGCGGACCTTGCTGCTCGCTGGACAGGTAGCAGTCAGCCCCGAGGGCCAACCGACAGCGGCGGACTTCGCGGGCCAGGTCCATTCCGCGCTGCAGAACGTCGCGACCGGAGTCAGCGGCGCAGGGGGCCATGTAGGCGACATCGCCCGCCTGACCTTCTACGTTGTCAACTGGACGCAGTCCATGGCGGAGGAACTCTTCGAAGGAATCTCGCGCGCCCAAGAGTCGGACGGCTTCAGCGCCCCGATGCCACCACTGACCGTCATCGGTGTCCAGGCGCTCTGGACGCCCGACTTCCTCGTCGAGATCGAAGCCACAGCTGTGCTGAACTGATCAGCTTCGCTGGATCGGCCGAGGGCGCCGCTGATGATCACGTCGACCGTGTCGCGGTACTGCCATTTTCGTCGGGGACTCGTTCGAAGTGGTCGACGATCACGCGCCCGATCCGGCCGATCCGATCTTCTTCCTCCTCGTAGACGCCGCCGAGATCGTTCGCGAAAACGGCGACAACGATGGGTCCCGAGGGCGAGTAGATGATGCCGACGTCGTTGGCGTCCCACGGCGGGTTGTCACCTGTCTTGTGGCCGACCGGATGCTCGACGAATTGCGGCAGGCGGCGCTCACCTAGCTGCTGTTGTCGAAGTGCTCCCCGCAGCTCCGCACTGCTCTTGTCGGAGACGGCTGTCGCGTGCTCGATCGACTCCAGCATGCGGCCGGCCTCCCGCGGCGTCATCTGACCGAAGCACAGCGGCAGGCCGCGCTCCTGTGCCAACGCGCGCACCTCGCCGAGTGGTCGTGCCGCCAGCGAGGCCACCTCGCGTTCGATGGAATCAAGCCACTCCTGCGTCGTCCCGGCCCACTGCGGATCGCCGTTTCGCAACGCGTAGACCTGGGCGCGCGTGAGGGAGGCGTGACGCGCATCCGCGAGCACGTACGGGAGTCGATCGGCATCGAGGAGGCTCTGCGCCATGCGCGTCTGCGTGTACCCGGACGCGGCCAGCCAGGCGTTGAGATCGGCGACGCCCCCGACCCTGGCGAGCAGCAGATCGGTCGCGCTGTTGTCGCTCACCACGATCATCGCGGTCAGCAGATCCCGCACCGTCGGCTCCAAGCCTTCCTGGAAGTACCGGATAACGCCCGAGCCGCCGACAATGTCCGACCTCGTCACGCGGATCCGCTCGTCGAGGTCCAGCCGCCCGTCATCAGCGAGCTGATAGCACCTGATCGCGACAGCCAGCTTGATGACGCTTTGGGTCTCGAAGACGACATCGGCTCGAACCGCGGCCTCCTCGCCGGTCGTCAACTGCTTGGCGTAGATCCCGATACCCAGAGGCTTGCGTTCGCGCAGCGACTCAAGTTCCACGACGCCCGTTGGTGCCGTGTCGTCCGGAACCTGCAAGGTGAATCGCGCAGCTTCGGCTTCGAGCAGCCTTGTCAGGTCGCTCGTCCGAATGCTCATCGAGACATCATCGCATCGCTCCCGCCGCTTCCGTTGTGCGTCGAGCCGGGGAGGATGGCCTGAAGGGTCCGACGAACCCGGACGCTGTCCGAGGGGGTAGCAACTTTTCGTGCCTGCCCGGTATCTAGCGGGTAGAGCGTCCCGAGGACGCCGAGGGGCCCGGGGAGGAGTGGCGGAGCAACTACGCGATCAACGCGGCAACCGGCCAGATCGACCCTGACGAGCGGCGCCTGCTGCGGCGGGTCGGTGGTGGCTGGACTCCGTTCACGATGCTGGAGACCTCGACGTACGAGACCAGAAGATCGTCAACGGGACGTGGGAGAGCAAGGTTCGTACGCCGGGTTCGCCGCGGTCAGGTCGATGACGCTGATCAGCAAGGCCGCGACGTACGACACGTTCCTCGCGACCACCCGTGGTGGCGCGCGCCGTCGGTCACGCGGACGGCCTGTCCACCCTGATCCAGTCCCGGGGCAAGGCCACCGGGACGTTCGACGACCTGGTGTCCTTCCGCTGGGTTGCGATTCCCGTCTACGACGTCGCCAGCGGCGACTGGTCGAAAGGATCACGAGATGTTCCGTAAGGCGATCGGCCTCATCGGCGCCGCCGGTCTGGCGCTGACCCTCGGCGCGGCGATCCAACCGGCCCAGGCGGTCCAGACGGGTCAGGCTGCGCCGGCTTGTGTCCTGGCAGTCGGCTCGTTCAACGCGCAGTGGGGTCAGAACAAGCAGATCGTCACTGCCACCGCACCACCGAAGGTCGGGCCGCCGCTGAGCACCTCGAACATCTACCAGTCGCCGTTCGGTGTCGGTGTCACGCCCACGACCTTCAGTGAGACTCCGATGACGGGTGCGCGGATGGCTCGGGTCGGCAAGATCGTCATGGGCGGGTACCTGTACGACAGCTCGGCCATCGTCCGCTCCGACGGCTCGCTGGTGCGGGGATCGAACGTGCTGAAGAGGTACGGCGGTGGCTGGGGCAACCTGCGATTCCTCGTCCAGGCGCGGTACAAGGCGACGGCTGCGAGCAAGCCGTCGCGTACGACGCTGTACGCGCAGGACGCATCCGGCCGGTTCGGGCGCTGGACCGATCTCGGCACGGGTTTCCGCAACACCGGCTCTGTCGGCGGACTCAGCACGATGAAGGCGTTCGCGCTGATCGCCACGACGGCGACGTACGACATGTTCCTGGTGAACAACCGGGCCGGCGGGCTGTACACGCTGAAGATCCCGACCACCAGCCCGCTCAAGCCGGTCGCGACCCCGGTCCGCACGTCGAGCTGGCAAAGCTTCGAGAAGATGATCGCGGCCCCGTGCGGCACGGGTTCGGTCGTCCTCGCGATCGACCGCGACAACGGCGGCTATTGGCTGTACACCGTCGGCCACGCGAACGGTACCAAGACCGTGATCAAGGGCCTCGGCCGATCCACCCTCAGCTGGGGCGACTTCGACCACTTCCGCTTCGCCCCGGCGTACGACCCGTTGAACGGCGGCTGACCAGCAAAGTCTGCTGCGGTAGCGGCCGGTGAACACGTCAGGTTGACTGTTGGCGTGGACATGGACACGGAGCAGACCACGAAGCGCGAGCTGCTCAAGTGGCTCGACGCCCAGCGGACGCACGTGGTGGAACAGGTGAGGGCGATGCCGGCCGAGGCTCGACGCCGATCTCAGGTCCCCTCAGGCTGGACACCCCGAGGTGTCGTCAGGCACTTGACCTTGGATGTCGAGCGCGTGTGGTTTCGGGCTGTCATGGCGGGCGAGCGCCTGGATCTGCCCAAAGGATACGAGGGCTGGACAGCGCCTGAGCTCCAAAGCGACGAGGAGCTTCTCGAGCAGTACGCCAACGAATGCAGGCTGGCAACGGCGGCAGTCGACAACCTGCGGCTGGACGCGGAGCCGGTGTGGTGGTTCGAGGACAGCGGCGACCCTCCGTACTCGTCCTCGACGAGCCGACGACCTGAGAAGCACTCTCATAGCCGCCCGGCCAGACCGGCCGGGATCCGCACCCCGGCCGGGATCGCGCAGTGCGACCAGGTCGTCGTCTCCGGGGGTGTGTCGGCGTTAGGCGGACTCGCGGATGACGAGTTCGGTGGGGAGGATGACGGCGGAGCGGGTGTTGGTGCCGATGCTGTCGAGGAGGAGGCGGACCATTTCGGTGCTGACGCGGGTGAAGTCCTGGCGGATGGTGGTCAGGGGCGGGTCGGCGCTGAGGGCGGCCTTGGAATCGTCGAAGCCGCCGACCGCGACATCCTGGGGGATGCGCTTGCCTGCGCGGTGCAGGGTCGAGATCGCGCCGAGGGCCATGAGGTCACTGCAGACGAAGACGGCGTCGAGGTCGGGGGCGCGGTGCAACAGGTCCGCCATTGCCCGCTCGCCGGACGCCTGGGTGTAGTCGCCGTGGGTGATCAGTCGCGGGTCCGGTTCGTCGATCACGTCGCGGTAGCCGGCCAGCCGGTCGACGCCGCCGGGGGTGTCGGTCGGTCCGGTGATGATGCCGATTCGCCGGCGGCCGAGGGAGCGCAGGTACTGCACCATCTGCCGGGCACCGTCGCGGTCGTCGGCCGCTACGTAGGAGATCTCGCGCTCGTGCCCGATCGGCCGCCCCGCCGCCACGATCGGCAGCCCGCGGGATCGGAGTTCGTCGGTCAGCGGGCTGCCGGCGTGCTCGGACACCAGCAGTACGCCGTCGACGTGCCCGGCGGTGACCCAGCGACCGACGCGCCGCCGGTCTTCCTGCGTGCCGGCGATGGTGAGCAGCAAGCGTGATGTCGCGCTCGGCCAGGGCCTGGGTGCAGCCCTTCAGGAGGATGTTGAAGTTGGGGTCCTCGAACAGCCGGTCCTGCGGGTCGGAGAGGATGAAGGCGACCGAGTCCGATCGTTGGGTGACCAGACTGCGCGCGTGCTGGTTCACGACGTACCCGGTCTTGCGGATCGCGCGCTGTACGGCGGTCAACGCGTCGGGGGAGACGTAGTGGCCGCCGTTGAGCACGCGCGAGACCGTCCCCCGGGACACGCCGGCGACCTCGGCGACGTCCTCCATGGTCGGGCGACGGGAAGCGTTCGAGGGGCTCATGGTCATATTCTGCGTCGAGGTGTGCGGACCACCCGCACGCCACCCGCAGGTACGACGAGATCGTCCGAGTAGGACGCACCGGTGAGCAGGTCGTCGCCGCCACCGGCCAGCGTGGCGTCACGATCCCCGTGGTTGATGGCGAACAGGTACTCGTGCTCGGGCCCGACGCGTCGTACGACCTCCAGGTCTTCAGGCACGTCAGCGTGTGGCGGGAGGCCGGCATCTCGCAGTACGGCGGCGAGATCGTGGACGCCGAGGCGGGTCGAGATGTACCACGCCGTTCCGCGTCCGAGCCGGTGACGGGTGATCGCGGCCTGCCCGGCGGCGGGTCCGTCGATGTAGTGCCGAACGACCTCCGCGCCGGCGAGAACGAGGTCCTCGGCCCAGACGTCGCCGCTGGAGCCGTCGTCGAGACGGACCCGCTCGCCTTCTCGCAGGGGCAGGAACTCCTCGACGGACAGGCCGAGCAGCTCGCGGAACGCCCCGGGGTGGCCGCCCGGATGGACGGTGTCGTTCCCGTCGACGATGCCCGAGAAGTACGACACCACGAGCGTGCCGCCGCCCCGGACGTAGGCCGTCAGGTTGTCCGCAGCTGCCGGCGGTGGTCAGGTAGAGGCTCGGTACCAGGACGACTGGGTACTGCGAGAGGTCGCCTTCGGGGTCGACGAAGTCAGCGGTCAGGTGCGAGCGCCACGTCGCCTCGTAGAATGCCGAGACTCTGCTCGAGGTACGAGAGGTCGACGGAGGGACGCCACTCGAGCTCGAGCGCCCACCAGGACGGCCAGTCCCAGGTCAGTCCGACATCGGCGACGACGCGAGTGCCACGCAGTTCGTCGAGCCGGGAGAGATCGGTGCCCAGGGCAAGCACCTCGCGCCAGACCCGGGTTCCGGTGCCACTGTGCGGAACCATCGCGGAGTGGAACTTCTCGCCGCCGAAGCGAGAAGCCCGCCACTGGAAGAAGAGCGCCGACTCCGCGCCGCGAGCGAGGTGACTCAGGGTGTTGCGGCGCAGCTCACCCGGACGCTTGGCGACGTTGCGCGGTTGCCAGTTCACCGCACTCGTCGAGTGTTCCATCAGCAACCATCCGCGGCCGCCTGCGACCGATCGGGTCAGGTCCGCCGACATCGCCAGTTCGATGTGGTTGGCCGCCTGCTCGGCGTAGAGGTAGTGGTCGTTGGCGACCACGTCGACCTCGGCGGCCCAGCGCCGGTAGTCGATCCACTTGCAGTTGTTGATCATGAAGTTGGTCGTCACCGCGACCCCGGGGGAGAGCCGGCGCAGGAGGTCGCGCTCGGCGACGTAGTTGTCGAGGTGCGCGTCGGAGCTGAATCGGAAGAAGTCCAGTTGCTGCGCCGGATTGATCGCCATCGGGGATGCGAGCGGAGGCTCGATCTCGGCCCAATCACCGTAGCGCTGCCCCCAGAAGGTCGTGCCCCAGGCGTCGTTCAGCGTGTCCAGACGGTGATAGCGGCGTCGCAGCCAGCCTTGAAACGCTTCGGCCGACGTTGCGCAGTGGCAGTGGGTGTTGGCGCCGCCGTACTCGTTGTGGACGTGCCACATCGTCAGTGCGGGATGGCCCGCGTAGCGTGCCGCGAGTTGTTCGGTGATGGCGATGGCGGCTTCCCGGTACTCGGGAGAATGCGGGCAGAACGCCTGCCGGCCGCCGACGCCGAGCAACCTTCCGTCACGGTCGACGAGGCGTGCCTGCGGATGGCGCCGGAAGAACCAGGGCGGCGGGGCCGCGGTGGGCGTGGCGAGGTTGACCGAGATGCCGCCGTCGTGGAGCAGGTCGAGAACCCGGTCCAGCCACCCGAAGTCGTACGTTCCTGGCGACGGCTCGAGCAGGGCCCAGGCGAAGATCCCCACGTTGACGAGGTTGACCCCCGCGTCCTGCATCAGCCGGACATCCTCGGACCACACGTGCTCGGGCCACTGCTCGGGGTAGTAGTCGCCCCCGAAAGCGATGCCGGTCAGCTGCGGCAGGACTGGCTCGGCGCGGCCGGCCGATTCCGAATGAACCGGTACGACGATGCTCATCGACAGGTGTCCGATCTGGGAGCGCGAACAGAAATGGCACTCATCATGACATGCACAGATCCAAGGTTTTCGAGCTATTGACAGAGGTATTCGACGGCCAACAAACTGTGAGCGCTCCCAGTCAGGAGCGCGGACTGAGGAGGTCGGGATGAACGGATCGGCGCGGATCAGCAGGCGGCGACTGCTCGGCGGGGCATCTGCTGTCGTCGGCGGCGCGGCCGCCGGGGGACTGCTGAGCGGCTGCAACGCCAACTCGTCGGGCAGCTCGGCCGGCACGCGGCGGGGGCGGCGAGGGCGGCGGGGGCACCGTCACGCTGACCGTGATGTACAACAACAACGAGCTGACCAAGGACCACATCGCCGACTTCGAGGCGAAGAACCCCGGGATCAAGATCAACTTCCTGGAGACCGACGCCACGCGGCTGAACGCGATGCTCGCCTCCGGGGCTCCACCGGACTTCGTCCGCGGTGCGGCCGTCGGCAGTGCCAACGTCAACGCGCGCGGGCTGGCGACCGATCTGACGCCGTACCTCGAGAAGAGCCAGGTGCTGAAGAAGGACGATCTGCTGGGAGTCAACGACAGCTTCCGCTGGGACGGCAGCAAGATCGGCCAGGGCTCGTACTACGGGATCGTGAAGGACTGGAGCCAGGACGCGACGCTGTGGTACAACGCCCAGCTGTTCGACCAGGCGAAGGCCCCGCACCTGAGCGAGACCGAGCCGATCGGCTACGACGACCTGCTTGCGGTCGGCAAGAAGCTGACGAGCAGGCAGGGCGGCAAGACGAAGGTCTACGGCCTCGGAGTGGAGTGGGCGTGGAACCTGTTCGCCCCGCTCGCGACGATGATCCTGCAGCAGGGCGGACAGGTCTACAACGGTGACCTGACCGAGACCGACTTCACCAGCGCGGCTGCTCGCCGGGCGGTGGCCTGGTACGTCGACTTCGCGCAGGCCGGCGTCGGGCCTTCCTCACTCGATCCGCTGCCGGACGGCGCCGACCTGTCCACCTTCATGGCGAAACGGATGGCGATCAGCCAGGACGGTTACTGGTACGGCGGCAACTTCGTCAAGGAGACCGCTCTGCAGCCGGCGATCCGGATGGCGCCGGCGCCCGTGATGGGGGATCACCGGGTGAGCCCGACGTACGCCGGTATGGGTGCCTGGATTCCCGCCAAGTCGAAGCACAAGGACGAGGCGTGGAAACTGATGGAGTACTTCATGGCGGGGCCGCCCGCCGAGGAGCGCGCGAAGAGCGGCTGGGGCCTGCCGGCCCTGAAGTCGCTGCTGCCGAAGCTGCCGCAGGATCTGCCGTACCAGAAGCAGGCGTACAAGACGGCCCAGAACGAACTGCAGTTCAGCGCGCCGCTGCCGGACTCGCCCTATGCGACGGTGGATACCTGGAACCTCACGCTCGACAAGCACCTGCAGCGAGCGATCAAGAAGCAGGCGACGGTCGACGCCGCCTGCAAGGCGATCACCGACGAGGTGAACAAGGTGCTCAAGCAGGGCAAAGAGCAGATCGGCTGACCGCGACATGGCCCGGACCAGCTGGTCGCGGTACTCGAACCGGTCCTTCTACCTCTTCGTCTCGCCCTGGGTGCTCGGCTTCGTGCTGCTCACCGTGGTGCCGCTGGGCTACGCGTTCGGGATGAGCCTGACCAACTTCGACGGCAGCTCACCGCGCTGGCGATGGATCGGGTTCCGCAACTACACCGAGCTCTTCGGCGACAGCGAGGCCTGGCACGCTCTGCTGCGGACGATCGCCTACACGGCGATCGCCGTACCGCTGAGCGTCGCAGCCGCACTCGGACTCGCCGTACTGCTCAACCGGCGGCTGAAGGCGGCTCGGTCTGTGGCGGACGATCTTCTTCCTGCCGTCGGTGGTTCCGGTGGTGGCGATGGCGATCATGTGGAAGCTCGTCCTGAACCGGGACGCCGGCATCGCTGAACGCGATCCTGCAGGTCGTCGGGATCAAGCCGATCGCGTGGCTGATCGATCCGATGGCCTTCTACGCGTTGATCATCCTGACGCTGTGGGGCCTCGGGGGCGGCATGGTCATCATGCTGGCCGCGCTCCAGGGCGTTCCGGCCGAGCTGGAGGAGGCGGCGGTCGTCGACGGCGCGAGCCGGTGGCGGGTGTTCCGGCACATCACGGTTCCGATGATCTCTCCGGTCATCTTCTTCCAGGTGGTGACGGGGGTGATCGCGACGTTCCAGATCGTCGTACAGCCGCTGCTGCTGGCGGAGACCAACAGCATCGCCGGGGTGGGGCAGGTGCCGCAGAGCACCCATTTGTACATGGTGCAGGTCTATCAGGAGTTCTTCACCAGCAACCGGTTCGGATACGGGTCGGCGATGCTGTGGGTGTTCTTCCTGGTGATCCTGGCCTTCACGCTGCTGATCCAGCGATCAAGCCGTCTCTGGGTGCACTACGAGGTCGACACCGAATCGGACCGTTAGGAGAACGCCCTGTGCACGACCGCCGTACCGCATCCGCCGCTGTCCACCGGCTGCCGCTGGTGAAGGTCCGTCTGAGTGCAGGGGCGATCTACGTCCTGCTGATGGCACTCGCGGTGCTCTTCGTCGGGCCCTTCGTCTGGTTGCTGCTGGCGGCCTTGAAGACTCGGGACGAGTGGGCCGCCGTGCCGACGCACATCCTGCCCCGGCAGGCGCAGTGGGGGAACTTCGTCCACGCGCTGACCGACATCAACTTCCCGGCGTACGCCGTCAACTCGCTGTTCCTGTCGACCATGTACGCCGTACTTGTGACAGCCTCCAGCGCCGCCGTCGGATTCGGGTTCGCCAGACTCCGCGGCAGCGGCAAGCGTGGGCTGTTCCTCGTCCTGCTGTCGACGATGATGCTGCCGCAGATCCTGACGCTGCTGCCGACGTACGTCCTGTTCTCGAAGCTCGGGTTGGTGAACACGTACTGGCCGTGGGTGCTGTGGGGCTTCGCGGCGTCGCCGTACCTGATCTTCTTGTTCCGCCAGTTCTTCGCCGCGATCCCGCGCGAGCTGGAAGACGCCGCGATCATCGACGGGTGCGGCTGGACGCGGATCTTCCTGCGGATCTTCCTGCCGCTGTCCCGACCGGTGCTGATCACCTCGTTCCTGCTGTCGTTCATCTGGACCTGGGGCGACTACATCGCGCCGGCCCTCCTGCTCGACGTCGACCACACGACGTTGTCGGTCGCGATCACTGCCTGGTACCGCGATCCGCACGGCAACGCGATCCCCACGGTGCAAGCCGCGGCCGCCGCCCTCTACGTCCTTCCCGCGCTCCTGATCTTCCTGTTCGCCCAGCGCCACTTCGTCCGCAGCGTCGTCGCCTCAGGCGTCAAGGGATAACCCGTTCCTGGCGAGGTTGGCTGCGAACGGGTACTGGTTGGCGTTGTATCGGTAACAAGCCACGCACTGATCTGGCGATACTTTCCTTGTCTCAAGCGCACAGCACTGAGAAAGGAACAGGAACGCATGGCAACGTACATTCTCGTGCCCGGCGGGTGGCACGGATCGTGGACGTTCGAGGCAGTCGTCCCGCTGCTGGAGCGCGCCGGCCACACCGTCCACGCCCTCACCCTCACCGGCCTACGGCCGGACGACGACATCGAGACGATCGCAACCACCAACCTCGACACCCACGCCGACGACGTGTTGCGGGTTCTCGATCGAGAACACATCACCGACGCGACGCTCGTCGGCCACAGTTACGCCGGCATGGTGATCGCCGCGGCCGCGGACCGCGCCGGCGGTCGGATCTCACGACTGGTGCATCTCGACGCCTACGTACCACGCGACGGCGAGTCGTGCTGGTCGCTGACGAGCGACGAGTACCGGCAGGCCTTCGTCGACGGCGCAGCGGACATCGGGTACGCCGTCCGTCCGCCCTTCCGTCCGCCGAACGGTGGCGATCCCCGCCGCCGGCCTCATCCCCTCGCCTCGATCATGCAAACGATCCGCCTCACCGGCGCTGTTGATCGCGTGCCGCGCCGGGAGTTCGTCTACTGCTCCGGATGGGATGCCCGCACACCGTTCGCCGAACTCCGCGATCGGCTCCAAGCCGATCCCGAATGGCAGGTCCACGAACTCCCCACCGCCCACAACGCAATGCGCGAGGCCCCGGAGTCCGTCGCCGCCCTACTCCTCGACGAGCCCATCGCATCGACCCAGAGCGGACACACCCGCGAATGACGCCCGTACGCGTCAAGCCGGACACCGTCTCATCCGGCGAGATCCGTGGGCGGGTGGGCTCGGTGACCGCCCGTCTCGGCTACTTTCGGGCGGTGGACGGTCTTAAGAAGGCGAAGTTGCGTGGTGAGGACCGTCGTGGGGTTCGGGCCGGGGGGCTGCGTTGGACGGGTGGCCGGATCGAGGGGTGCGATTTCGGGGGCGCGGCGCTGCGGGATCTGCGGATCTGGGACACGAAGGTGGCGGATACCTCGTTCGCCGGCGCCGACCTGCGGGACGCCGTACTGGGAAGCTGGCACCGGAAGCGCCGGAACGAGTGGCGGCGGGTTTCGTTCGCCGGCGCGGACCTTCGTGGCGCGGTGATGATCGGTGCGCTCTTCGACGGCTGCGACTTCTCGGAGGCCCGTCTCGACGGTGTCCAGTTCGAGCAATGCGATCTCCGCGACTGCACCTTCGCCGGTGCGCTCCGCGACGTCGTCTTCGACGGCCGCCCCCGACCCGACCGCCCGGTCCCGGCGCCACTGCGCAACCTGGATTTCGGTGCGGCGGCCTTCACTCACGTCGAGTTCTGGGACGCCCATCCCGACAACGTCGTACTCCCCGCCGACCCCGGCGTCTTCTTCATCCCCAACTACCGTCCCACCGCCCGACGTGCGTTGGCCGCGCTCGAGTCGGACCCGTCACCCGAAGCGCACCTCCTCCGAGCCGAGCTGACGAACGCACTCAAAGGCCCCGGCACAGACACCGGGGCCACCCTGCACAACCACCACGATTACGAGTCTCCAACCCTCGCCGCCCTCGCCCGCCGCCACCTCACCAACTGGTGAGGTGGCGACGACCGTGAGGTCAGAGGGGTTTGAGCATGAGGTTGCGCCAGCGGCAGGCGGCATCGGGAGCCCAGCGGGCGGCTCCCAGGAGGGGGTCGTTGTCGTGGACCTCGAGGGCGATGTGGCCGGACGGGCCGAGGAAGTCGGCGACGGTGTCGGCGTCGTAGTTCGGTGCCTGCAAGGTGGCCAGGTCGGCGTCGAACTGCAGTGGCTACTGGGCGCGGACATCAACCTGCCAGGCCTGGTCACCACCCACCTCGACCAGGCCATCACCCGCTGGAAGGCCGCACCAGCGACTTAGCCCTACGGGGCTTGGTCGGTCCCGGTTGGCTTCTTGCGGCGGCGGGGTTCGGCTGAGCGGGGTGGGGTTCGGCGCATGTGGTCTCGGGCGCGGGCGAGGATGTCGGCGAGGGTCTCGATGTCGGTGCGGGACAGCGGGGCGAACAGCAGGTTGTCCAGAACCGTGATGTGACCGGGGAAGACGCCCGCGAGTACGGCGCGTCCTTCGGCGGTGATGGTGACGGTGGTGCTGCGCTCGTCGTCGGTGGACTGTGTCCGGGTCACGAGGCCGCGCTTCTCCAGCGTCTGGGCCTGGTAGGTCAGTCCGCTGCGGCTGTAGACGACACCGTCGGCCAGATCGGTCATCCGCCGGCTGCCGGTCGGGGAGTCGCCGAGGGTGGCCAGGAGCTGGAACTGCACGTAGCTGAGATCCCCGGCCTCCCGCAGTTGCTGCTCGACGGCGTGCTTGAGCAGGCTGCTCGCCTCGATGAGGGCGAAGTACGCACCCAGCTGCGTGGCATCCAGAGGAGGCGGCGACGTCGTCATGGGCTGAGGCTATCAGTGCTTCTAACTCGAAGTACTTGATTTGAATTCGAAGCAGCGCTACGGTGGTTCTCAGTTGCTTTGAATTCAAAGCACATGACGGAGGAGAGACACCATGAAGGCAGTACGGTTCCACGCAACGGGCGGCGCGGAGGTTCTGCGGTACGAGGACGCCGACCAGCCGGTCCCCGGCACGGGCGAGGTGCGCATCCAGGTCGCCGGGTCGGCGTACAACCCGGCCGACGGCGGCATCCGCGGCGGCTTCCTGCCGATCCCGGTGACGCTGCCGCACGTTCCGGGCTACGACGTCTCCGGCACGATCGACGCGCTCGGCGACGGGGTGGACGGCCTCGCGGTGGGCGAGGACGTCATCGGGTTCATCCCCATGAACGCTGACGGTTCGGCAGCGCAGTACGTCGTCGCTCCGGCGAGCGCACTGGTGAAGGCTCCGGTGCGCATCCCGCTCGCCGATGCTGCCGGGCTGCCGTCGGTCGGACTCACCGCCTCACAGGCACTCTTCGAGGCCGGCGAGCTCAAGGCCGGTCAGCGGGTGCTGATCAACGGTGCCGGCGGGCCTGTTGGCGGGTACGCCGTGCAGTTGGCCAAGCGCGCCGGCGCACACGTCATCGCGACCGCGAGCCCGCGCAGCAGCGAGATCGTCAAGGCGGCCGGTGCGGACGAGGTCATCGACCACACGACCACCTCGGTGCTCGACGCGGTCACCGAGCACGTCGACGTACTGCTCAATCTCGCCCCGATCACCCCCGACGGGTTCACCGCCTTGGTCGCACGGGTCCGTGATGGCGGCGTGGTCGTCTCCACGACCCCGACCGTGACGACGCCCGGCGACGAGGAGCGCAACGTACGCGCGGCAACGATCTTCGTCCACCCCGACGCGGACGTGCTCTCGAACCTCGTCGCCCTCATCGACAGCGGCGACCTCCACGTCGAGATCGCCCAGCGCGTGCCGTTGAGCGAACTGCCCGCCATCCACGAGCAGGCCGACGCGGGACAGATCCACGGCAAGGTCGTCGCCGTCCCACCCGCGGTCTGACGATCCCGCCCCACGATGTCGGTGGCCCACCGAAACCGCCTCCGAATGGCCCAGTGATTGTGGGCCAGGGCTGCCTACGGTCGAAGAGAAGCATCACAACGACCGAGGCAAAGGATCTTCAATGCGTACCGTCACTGTCCGGGACCCCGAGGCCGCCGACTTCGGGCTGTCCCTGACCGAGCTGCCCCACCCCCGCGCCGCCGAGAACGACGTCATCGTTGAGGTTCACGCCGCCGGTTTCCTTCGAGGGGAGCCGGAGTGGCCCGGGACCTGGGTCGACCGAAGCGGCCGCGACCGTACGCCGAGTGTGCTCGGCCACGAACTGTCCGGCGTGGTCGTCGAGCTCGGCTACGGTACGACGGGACTCACGGTCGGCCAGCGGGTCTTCGGGCTGACCGACTGGGCGCGCAACGGTTCGCTCGCCGAGTACACCGCTGTGGAGGCCCGCAACCTGGCGCCGCTTCCCGCCGACGTCGACCACGTCACCGCGGCCGCTCTGGTGATGCCCGGTCTGACGGCCTGGCAAGCGTTGTTCGACCACGCTCATCTGCAAGCAGGCCAGAGCGTTCTCATCCACGGCGCCGGCGGTTCCGTCGGGTCGGTCGCCGTACAACTGGCCCGCGAGGCCGGTGCCTACATCATCGGCACCGGCCGGGCCGCCGACCGGGATGTGGCCGGCGGCCACGAGTTCCTCGACCTGGACAACGACCGCCTCGAGGACGCCGGCGAGGTCGACGTGGTGTTCGACGTGATCGGCGGTGAGATCCGCGACCGTTCCACCGCGTTGTTGCGCCCCGGCGGCACCCTCGTCTCGGTCGCCGAACCGCCGACGGTTCAACCACGCGACGGCAGGGCAATCTTCTTCGTCGTCGAGCCCAATCGCGGACAGTCGGTGCAATTGGCTGCTCGCGTGCGCGACGGAAGGCTCACACCGCTTGTCACGGAGGTCCGCGACCTGGCTGCCGTCCCCGCCTCTTTCGCCGAGCGCACCCGCGGCAGAATCATCATCAAAGTGAAGTGACACGGCTTGTGGGCACGCCCGGCGGCGAGGGTTCAGCTGAAGGTTCGGTCGGGGCAGTTGGGCATGCGGATGGTGAGTGGGCCGTTGGTCGTCACGTTCAGGTCGGCGTCGCAGGTGACCTTGGCCTGCTGGGGGTCGATCGTCACCGTGCTGATGTTGGTTGCGGTGATGTCGAGCCGGTTCGCGATCGGTGCGGTGACGGGAGCCGGCTTGGCCCGCTGTTCGGACGTGTAGGCGTTGACGGGCACGGTCGAGCCGGTCGCGACGCCGGCGCCGGTGACGACCGGTGCAGCCGGCGCGTCGGCAAGGCCGAAGCCGTGCGACTGTACGTCGATGGTGCCGAGGTCACCGGACCGGCTCTGGATGGCGCTCAGCCAGTAGGCGTGGTCGCCGACTAGTCCGGATTCCGGGTCGTCCATGGCGGGGTTGCGGACGTAGGTCACGTGGAACGGATTCTGCGTGCCGCGCATGTCGCCGAGCCAGTCGGTCAGCACCTTCCAGGTCGCGTTCGCGCACATCACCACGTGATCGGACGATGCGCCGAGCCAACTGTCGAAGGTGAAGTCGTACTGCGCGCCGGCGATGTAGGCGTTCGCCCGCTCGCGGGGGATGTTGTACGGGATGTAGTTGTCCGGAAGGCCGGCCCATTCCAGCACCGGCTGGTTGCGGCGCGACGGCAGCAACGGTGTCAGGACCGAGCCGGGTTCGTGCTGGGTCGCGGTGTCCAAGGGAAGGGTGTCGGCGATGCCGTTGATCCCGGGGAACGACGGCGCCATGTTCAGGCCGTCGCAGATGAAGGCTTTGCTGAACACGTCGGGGAACTGCAGTGCGAGTTTGTTCGCGCCGTACGCGCCGCTCGAGAAGCCGCTCATCACGGTCCGCGTGGAGTCGAGCCCGAAGGCTCGCCGCGCATCCGCGAGCGCCTCGAACACGGATGCTCCGGAGCGTCCGTAGGACCAGTTGTCGTTGCCGCGGCCGTCGACCGAGATCACGACGGTCGGGGCGGACGGACGATTCGCGACCTGGTGGAACAGGTCCCGGTCGCCGGCCGGCAGGAGTGCTCCGGTCCCGGGGTCGCCGACCTGGTCGTTCGCGCTCTGCGCGTAGCCCGGCGTCCAGACCATGCTCGCGTACCCGTTGGCCGGGCGCGGGAGATCGGGGACGTAGGCGACGTACCGCTGTAACCGGCCGGGGAGGTCGGAGACGCAGGCGTCGCGGCAGATCCAGCCGAACTGGACGCTCGGCGTACCCGCACCATCGACGGTCGCGCCGTTCTGCTGGGTGAAGGACCCGAGCGGCGGCTTGCCCGCATCGCCTGGCAACCGGCGACCCTGCGCGACTTCGCTGTTCGAGGCGTAGAGCCGCTCGATGTAGCCCGAGGTCGGTACGGCGCTGTTGTCGGTCGTGTGTTGTGCCAGCTTGGCGAAGTCCACGTTCGCGGAGAACTTCCCGATGTTGCCGCTGGCAAGCGTCGTCTTCTGGTTGTCGTTGCGCCAGGGCGAGTCGAACGGCTCCTGCCGGAACGCGACGTCGAAGTACGCCGACGGTCGCAGGCCGGCTGTGAGTGCGCCGCCTGGATGGGTCGCGTCGGCGACCGCCTGCGGGAGCAGGAACTTGTCTCCGGCGCGGTCCCACAGACCCGCTGCGGCGGCGACCCGGACGGTGCGGGTGCCGGGGTCGTAGGCGGTGTGCGGGACGCGGACCTCGATCTGCCGGCGCGCGACGTCGACCGAGACCGTCGGCGCGACGGGTGACGTCTTGCCGGAGGCCGCGTCGACGATGTCACCTGTCCGGCCGTGGACGGTGACGAACTTCTCGGCCGGCATCGAGGTGTTCGCACCGTGCGGTGCCTGTTTCGGGAGCAGCGAGTTGCCGAGCGCGATCGTCGTACCCACCAGGTCCGGGTCGGTCATCGTGTTGAAAGTGATCCGGAACGCGGTCGCGTCGGCGAGCGGTTTGACGCGGACCTCGACCAGGTCGGCGGCGTTGCCGCGGTACGCCGGATTGGTCGGGTACGTGTATGCGAACGTGAGCGAGTGTTCGGGCCAGTTGGTCGTAACGAGCTGGGCGCCTTGGTCGTCGTACACGCAGCCCTGGTTGAGGAACTCGCCGTCGCGGTAGGCGCTGCTGTGGCACACCATGGTCGGCTGAGCCTGCCAGATGCCGGTGTTCTCGAGCTGTGCGGCGGTGGGCGGGGGAGCGTTCAGTACGGCGGGACCCGGGGCCGGTGGCGTTGCGGCGGCGGTCTGCGAGCCGGCGGCGGGCTCTGCAATTGCTGGGTGGGCCCACCAGGCGAGTAGCCCGCCGGCGGCCAGCACGGCAAGGGTGGATTTGATCGGTCTCATCGGCGGTGCCTCCAGAGCACGCGAGGGGGACGGCGGACCGGGGCCGGCGATCCTGTGCAAGGCTCTGGATTGAAGTACATATGTACGCCGCTCGTCAAGAATCTGACACATGACAACGTTGCCGCATCGCTTTACCGGACGGATCAGGCGACGCGGTCGGTGCCTGCGGCCTCGACGAAGAACCCGTCGGCGGGTGCCTTCAGGGCCTCGTGGGCCTGAAGGAAGAGGTCGTGCGCCTCGCGGCCGTGCCAGCCGGTCGGGAGCAGCTCTTCGGGAAGATCGGGATCGCGGAACGGGAACATCCGGTAGTCGTGGACGAGTTTCATCCGCTCGACGAGCGCCTCGCGCGGCGCCAGCGAGCCGGCGCGGTACGACCGCATCCGCGGCCGGTAGGTGCGCAGCAGGGTCGCGTAGTCGGCGTCGAGGGAGTCGAGTTCCCAGCACCGCGCCGCCATCTCGCGGTCGCGGGACAGTCCGGACGAGGTGCACTGCAACAGATCGAGCTGGATCGACGGCTGATCGGCGAAGTGCTCCTGGATCTCGGTCAGCCGGTCGTGCGGACTCACCCAGGTCGACGACGTCAGCGGCCCGAACCCGAGCCAGGCGAGCTCCTTGCGCAGCTCCTCGCGGAGAGCTCGCTCGCTCTCCGGGACCGAGTAGATCACCATCGACCACTGCCGATCCCAGGGCTCACGGGAGCGTTCGAAGATCCGGGTCCGCCCCTCGTCGAGCAGTCGCCAGCTCTTGTCGTTGAGCGCGTACACCGTCTCGCGGCCGTCCCGCCGGGTGTCGAACCAGCCCTCGCGCCGCAGGCGTGCCATCACCACCCGCACGGTGCTCTCGCCCACGTCGAAGCACTCCAGTAACGCGGTCAGTGTGCGCAGCCGGACCTCGCCGCCGTGATAGCGGATGTAGTCGCCGAAGAGGTCGAAGACGATCGACCGGGGCTTCATCGCATCTCCTCGGAGCCGTTCCCAGTGGTTCGTTGCGCTCATCCTCTCATGATGCCATCAGAAGTGTGTCAAAGTCTTGACGGTCGTCCCTGAAGCGTCCTACTTTCGTCACATCCACCGTCAGCCCGGCACGAAACGAGGCCGCCATGACCAGTTCCCCTGCCACCACCACCCGGTCGAGGACCGGCCTCTGGGTGGTCGCCATCTGCTTCGTCACGATCGTCTTCGACGGTTACGACCTGATCGTGTACGGCGCCGTCGTACCGTCCCTGCTGAAGAACCCGGACTGGCACCTCACGCCTGGTCAGGCCGGTGCGATCGGCAGCTACGCGCTGACCGGGATGGTGATCGGGACGCTCTGCGTGGGCGCACTGACCGACATCCTCGGCCGGCGCCGGATCATGTTCGCCAGCATCATCTGGTTCTCGCTCGCGATGGGTGCCACCGCGCTGGCGCCGAACGCCGAGGTGTTCGGAATCCTCCGCTTCGTCACCGGCCTCGGGCTCGGCGGCGTGGTGCCGACCGCGATCGCCCTCACCGTCGAGTACGCCCCACCGCACCGCCGGAACTTCAACAACGCGCTGATGTTCTCCGGGTTCTCGCTCGGTGGCGTGCTGGCCGCGGTACTGGCGATCAATCTCGTCCCCGTGCACGGTTTCCGCATCATGTTCGCGATCGGTATGGCGCCGCTGGTCCTGGTGCTGCCGCTGGCGTGGCGGTTCCTGCCCGAGTCAGTCAGCTTCCTGCAGGCCCGCGGCCGGCACGACGAAGCGGCTGCTCTCGCGGCCAAGTACGGCGTACAGCCCGAACCCGCTGAGCAGAAGCGGACCCCGCTCGCGGTGCTGTTCGGTCGCAAGCACCTGGTCGCGACGATCCTGTTCGGACTTGCCAGCTTCTTCGGCCTGCTCCTGGTGTACGGGCTGAACACCTGGCTCCCGCAAATCATGCGCCAGTCCGGCTACCCACTCGGCTCGTCGCTGCGGTTCCTCCTGGTGATGAACCTCGGCGCGGTCGTCGGCGCCCTCGTCGCCTCGGCCCTGGCCGACCGGCTCGGCTCCAAGGTGGTCACGACGGTGGCCTTCGCCCTCGCCGCCGTGTCCATCTACGCACTGAGCACCGACCCGGCCGCGTTCGCGCTCTATTTGCTGATCGCGATCGCCGGAGTCGGCACCGTCGGCACGCAGATCCTGATCAACGGGTACGTCGCGACGCACTACCCGGCCGGGAGCCGCGCGACCGCGCTCGGCTGGTCCCTCGGTGTCGGCCGGCTCGGCGCGATCGTCGGTCCGCTCTTCGGCGGATGGGTACTGGACTCCGGCCTGAGCCTGGACTGGAACTTCTACGGGTTCGCGGTCCCAGCGGTGCTCGGTGCACTGGTGATCGCCGCCGTACCCCGAGGCGACCGCGAGCGCCGGCCGGAACCCGCCCTTAGCACGACGCCCCAGACGGCCTGAAAGGAATGACGATGCGGATCGCGATTGTCGGTGGCGGGCCTGGCGGCCTGTTCCTCGCCGCTCTGGTGAAGGCGGGTGACCCGGCCGCCGAGGTGACCGTGTTCGAACGCAACCGTGCGGACGACACGTTCGGCTTCGGGGTGGTGTTCTCCGACGCCACCTTGGCCGGAATCCACGCGGCCGACCCCGTGGTCCGCGACGCGTTGACGCAGTACGGCGTGCACTGGGACGCGATCGAGGTCCGCCTCAAGGGGGAGCGGTTCCGCTGCGGCGGGATGGGAATGGCGGCGATCGCCCGCAAGACGCTGCTCGCCGTACTGCAGGAACGCGCCGAGGCGGTCGGGGTGACCCTGCGCTTCCAGACCGAGGTCGAACTCGAGGACCTCACCGGCTTCGACCTGATCGTCGCGGCCGACGGCGCCAACTCGCGGATCCGGGAGCGGCTGGCCGGCGTACTCGAGCCGATGGTCGAGACGGCCGCGGCCAAGTTCATCTGGTTCGGTACGACGTACCACTTCGACGGGCTCACCTTCGTCCACGAGCGCGGTGCCGACGGAGTGTTCGCAGTCCACGGCTATCCGATCAGCCCTGAAGTCAGCACGTTCATCGTGGAGACCGATCGGGAGTCGTGGCTGCGGGCCGGGCTGGACGAGTTCGACGTGTCGCAGCCGCCCGGGCCGAGCGATCTGAAGACCAAGCAGTACCTGGAGAAACTCTTCGCCGAGCAGATCGAGGGGCATCCGCTGCTGGTGAACAACTCCCGCTGGGCGAGCTTCCGGACTCGTCGGACCGGGTGCTGGTCGCACGGCAACGTCGTACTGCTCGGCGATGCCGTGCACACCGCGCACTTCTCGGTCGGGTCCGGGACCAAGATGGCGATGGAGGACGCGGTCGCACTGGCCGCGGCGCTCGCTGCCCATGACGATGTCCCGGCGGCGCTCGCGGCGTACGAGGAATCGGCGCGGCCTTCGGTCGAGAAGATCCAAGGTTCGGCACGGCCCTCGTTGTCGTGGTGGGAGCACTTCGGGCGGTACCACGACACGTTGGAGCCGTGGCAGTTCGCCTTCCACTTCCTGACCCGCAGCATCAGCGGCGGCAAACTCGCCCGCCGCGATCCGGCGTTCGTCGCGGCCACCCGTACGTCGTGGCACGCACAGAACGGACCGGCTCCGCTGGACACGCCGTTCCGCTCCGGCGGCTTCTCGGCGCCCGGCCGGCTGGTCGACGTGGACTTCCCGCACTCGCCCTTGTCGCTGTTCTCTGAGCCGCCGGACCGTGTCCGGGACTGGGGATTGTGGTTGGAGGCACCCGCGAGTGAGCAGGACTTGCCTTCGGCGCTGGGGTCGCTGCACTCCGGCGTACTGGCTGGGCCGGCGGTGGTGGCGGTGTACGGCGGCTCGCGGTTGACGCGGACGTTGCTGGCGGAGGAGGCGCGGCTGGTGGCCGGCGTCCCCGCGATGGTGGTTGATGACGAGCTGACCCCGGACGACGCGGAGACCCTCCTCCTGTCCGGCCGCGCCGATCTGGTGGGCCGGACCAGCGGCAGTCCGGACAGGCACCCGCTCGCCGGGGTCAGCCGTAGTGTGGGAGGGAGCGTGTGAAGGGCTTGGACGGGTTGTTTGCCCCTCGCGGGGTCGCAGTGATCGGCGCCTCGCGCAACCCGGCCAAGCTCGGCGCGGTAATGGCACGCTCCCTCTCCACCTATGACGCACCACTCGCGCTGGTCAACCCGCGCGACTCCGAGCTGCATGGTTCTGTCGCCGAGGCGGTGGACTCGCTCGGCGCACCGATCGACCTCGCTGTCGTCTGCGTTCCGGCCGCTGCGGCTGCTGATGCGGTGGCTGAGGCCGCGAAGGCGGGCGCCTCGGCGGCTCTCGTGTGTGCGGGAGGTTTCGCCGAGGCCGGTCATCCGGAGTACCAGCGTGCGTTGGTGGACGTGGTCGATCGCCATGGCATTCGGCTGCTCGGACCGAACACATCTGGTTTCCTGGTGCCGGGCCGCGGATTGACGGCCAGCTTCGTGCCGAGCGTCGCGTCGGTGCCTGCCGGCGGAGTCGCGGTCGTCGCGGCTAGCGGTGGCGTGAACCATGCGCTGTCCTTCCTGCTGGCAGAGGCCGGGTACGGCGTGAGTCTCGCGATCGGACTCGGCAACGCCGCCGACATCGACGCAGCCGACGTACTGGACTATCTGCTGGCGGATCCGGCGACCAAAGCCGTTGCTCTGCACATCGAATCGGTGGCCGACGGGTCGCGGCTCGCTGATGCCGTCGCGCGGCTCTCGGCACGGAAGCCAGTCGTGGCGTTGGTTGTCGGGCGCAACGATGTTGGCGCGTTCGCGAAATCGCACACGGGTGCACTGGCCACCTCGTGGCGGACCACTCGGGGCGTACTGCGGCAGTCGGGCGCCGTCCTCGTCGACGACGAACGGCAACTGGTCGATGCCGTCGGCGCCTTGTCGACAACTCGATTGGCGACGGCTGCTTCGCCCGGTGTGGGTGTGGTGACAGCGCAGGCCGGTCCGGGGTTGTTGTTGCTGGACGGGCTGCGGGGTGCCGGGATCCGGGTCCCGGTCCTTGCGGTCGACACGCAGCGGCGGCTTGGTGAGCTCCTGCCCCCGATGACCTATCAGGCGAACCCGGTGGACACCGGTCGGCCGGGCCCTAGGTTCGGTGAGGTAGTAAAGACGGTCGGCGACGATCCCGGTGTCGATCTGGTCGCGGTCTACGCGTTGACCGAGCCGGACAGCGTCGACCTCGTGTCCGAACTCTCCCCGCAGGCCGCTTCGACGCCTACTGTGGTCGCCGTGGGCGGTTCCACGGCGGACGTCACGGCAGTCCGGTCGGGCCTGCACGAGCGCGGCTACCCGGTAGCCACCAGCCCGGCCGCCCTCACCCATGCGATCCGAGCGCTGGTGGAGGACGCCCGCCTCAACAGCCGGCGATCCGTGGACGAGCCGCTCCCATCGGTCGCCGTACCTCCAGGCCCCTGGGACGAACACCAAGCCAAGACCGTCCTGGACGCCCTTGGCGTCCGCACCCCATCCCGCGCTGCCTGCGACACCCCCGGGGAAGCCCACGCCGCCCTGGACGCGCTGGGTGGTCCGGTCGCCCTCAAGATCCTCGACGCCGCGATCCTCCACAAGACCGAGGTCGGCGGAGTACACCTGGGAATCCGCACGCATACGGAGCTGTCAGAGGCGCTGGAAGCCCTCGGCGTGGAACGGGTGTTGGTGGAGCGGATGGCGCCCGCGGGCGTTGATCTGATTGTCGGCGCCCGGCGGGATCCGGTGTTCGGGCCGGTGGTGCTGGTCGGGCTGGGTGGTACGACGGCGGAGGCCCTTGCGGATGTCGCCGTACGGGCGGCGCCGCTGTCCGTGGCCGAGGCGGCCTCGATGACGAACGAGCTGCTCGGACGTGCCCTGCTGGACGGCTGGCGCGGTGGACCTGTACTGGACCGGAGCGGGCTGGCTCGCGTTGTACGGGCGTTGGGGCAGGTCCTGCTGGACGCACCGCAGGTGGACGAGATCGAGATCAATCCCCTCCGGCTGACGCGTGACGAACTGGTCGCGCTGGACGCTGTGATCACGGGCAAGGAGCAGTGATGGTCAGTCCGATCGCCGATGGTGTGGTTCCCTGGCCGGCCGAGGACGTGGAACGCTACGTCGCGGCCGGCTACTGGGAGGGGCGAAGTCTGTCGTCGCACATTTGGGAGCAGGCCGGGCGCACACCGGACAAGGTCGCGCTGGTCGACGGCGAACTCCGGCTCACGTACGCCGAGCTCACCGCGCGTGCGGACTCCGCCGCGACGGCGTTGACCGGCCTCGGGCTGCGGTCCGACGACCGAATCGTCGTACAGCTGCCCAACGGGTGGGAGTTCGTCGTCCTCACGCTCGCCTGCTTCCGCGCCGGCATCGTGCCTGTGATGGCGCTGCCGGGGCACCGGTACCACGAGCTGTCCTACCTGGCCGCTCATGCCGAGGCAGCAGCGATCGCCGTACCCGATGTCCTGCGCGGCTTCGACCATCAGGCGCTCGGACATCGTCTGAAGGACGACGTCGAGTCGCTCGATCATGTCCTCGTCGTCGGTGCGGATCTGACCGAGGGCAGCGTGGATCTGCGCAGCCTGTGCTCGGGCACCGATGCGTGGCGAGGCGCCGAGCCGGACAGCCGCAGTGTGGCGGTCTTCCTGCTGTCCGGCGGTACGACGGGACTTCCGAAGCTGATCGCCCGCACCCACGACGACTACACGTACAACGCCAAGCGCAGCGGCGTGGTGTCCGGGATGGACGCCTCCACGGTCTACCTGGTCGCGCTGCCGGCCGGACACAACTTTCCGCTCGCCTGCCCGGGTTTGCTGGGGGCATTGCTCGTCGGCGGGACGGTCGTGATGCTGCCGAGCCCGGAGCCGATCCGCACGTTCGCGACGATCGCCGCGGAAGGTGTCACGCACACCGCGGTGGTGCCGGCGGTCGCGCAGCGCTGGCTGGACGAGTACTCCGATTCGTACGACCTGTCGTCGTTGCGGGTCCTGCAGGTGGGTGGTGCGCGGTTGGCCGACGAGGTGGCGCGCAAGATCAAACCGGTGCTGGGGTGCACGCTGCAGCAGGTGTTCGGGATGGCCGAGGGCCTGCTCAACTACACCCGCCTGGACGACCCGGAAGACGTCATCTGTACGACGCAAGGCCGCCCGATGTGCCCGACGACGAGGTCCTGGTGGTCGATCCGTTCGATCATCCGGTCCCGCCGGGCGAACCGGGCTCGCTGCTGACCCGCGGACCGTACACGCCGCGCGGCTACTACAAGGCCGAGGAGCAGAACGCCCGCGCCTTCACCCCGGACGGCTGGTACCGCAGCGGCGACGTCTGCCGCATCGTTGCCGGCGGCAACCTGGTGGTCGAGGGCCGGGACAAGGACATGATCAACCGCGGCGGCGAGAAGATCTCCGCCGAAGAGGTCGAGAACCTGACCTACACCCTCCCCGGTGTCCAGCAGGTCGCCGCGGTCGCGATGCCCGATCCGAGCCTCGGCGAACGCGTCTGCGTGTACGTCGTCCCGCGCGGCAACACCGACATCACGCTGGACGACGTCCGGCACGCGATGGCCGACCTGGGCGTGGCGCCGTACAAGTTCCCCGAACGCCTGGTCCTCATCCCCGAGCTCCCCACCACGAAGGTCGGCAAGATCGACAAGGTCGCCCTCCGCGCCGATATCGCAACCCGCCTGGAGGCCGGCGTCTAAACCAGTGCGGTTGAGATGGCGTTTGCGGCGGCTGTGAGGGCCGGGGTGATTCGGCGGATGCGGGCCGTTGAGTAGCGGACGCTGGGCATCGAGACCGAGATGGCGGCGACTGTGGCGCCCGCGGCGTCGGTGATTCCGTGGCCCATCGCGATCAGGCCGCGTTCGGTGCGTTCGAGGTTGATGGCGATGCCGCTGCGTCGTACCGCTTTCAGTTCGGTGCGGAGTTTGCTCAGGTCGATGCGTTCGCCGGGCGGCGCGGCGTCGTACAGCGTGGTGATCTGCTCGTCGGTGAGTGCGGCGAGCATGACGAGGCCGCCGGTGGATTGGTGGGCGGGGAGGACCATGCCTTCGCGGCTGCTGACGCGGAGGGTCTGACGGGATTCGACCGAGGCGATGAAGCGGATTGTGCGGCCGGTGCGGATGCTCAGGTTGACGGTTTCGTCGACGGTGTCGACCAGTGCCTGCATGGGGCCGAGTGCGGCGGCACGGATCGTGCCGGTCCTGGAGTGTGCGGTGGCGGCGAGTTCGAGAACCGGACCGGCGTGATAGCTGCGGGCGTCGTCCTGTACGGCGAAGTCGCGGTAGACGAGCGTGGTCAGTAGCCGGTGCGCGGTGGATTTGGCGACGCCGAGGCGCTCGGCGGCGGTCGAGACGGTGAGTGGTCCCTCGACCTGGAGGATGACGGCCAGTCGCAGGGCGTGGTCGACACTCGTCACGCCGTACGCCGGCGGGTTCTTCATCGTCTCGCTCCGTTCTGCTGTGCAGAATCTTCTGTTCCAGAATGGCCGCGAGAGTCACCGTAGTCCATATGACCGACTCACCAGTGAAACTGACCGCGGAGAACGGCCCCGACCAGCCGCCGGCCACACCGGAGCTCGAGGATCTGTACCGCGGCTTCGAGAAGGAGTTGCTGGTCCCGTTGTGGACCCGGATCGGTGACCTGATGCCGCAGCAGCCGGTGTCGAAGGCGCAGCCGCATCGGTGGGAGTGGAAGCAGCTGGTCGAGTTGGCGGCTCGTTCGGGCGAGCTCGTCCCGGTCGGGCGGGGCGGGGAGCGGCGGGCGATCGCGCTGGCGAACCCGAGCCTCGGCGGACGCCCGTACGCGACCCCGACGTTGTGGGCGGCGATCCAGTACCTGATGCCCGGTGAGAATGCGCCGGAGCATCGGCACACGCAGAACGCGTTCCGGTTCGTCGTCGAGGGTGCGGGGGTGTGGACGGTTGTCGAAGGTGACCCGGTGCCGATGCGTCGCGGCGACTTCCTGCCGCAGGCGGGGATGAACTGGCACGCGCACCACAACTCGGCCGAGCAGCCGATGGCGTGGATCGACGGCCTGGACATTCCGTTCCAGTACGACGTCGAGTCGCAGTTCTTCGACTTCGGCCGCGAGCAGCTGTCGGAGGAAGAGCACGCGACGCCGGAACGCTCCCGGTCGGAGCGGCTGTGGGGTCATCCGGGGCTGGTCCCGGTCTCGCAGTTCAAGGCGTCCGCAGGCAGTCCGTTGCTGTGCTACCGGTGGGCCGACACCGATACGGCGTTGAGCGATCAGCTGGCTTTGGAGCGAGAGGGCTACCCGAGCACGGTCGAACGAGGGCATGCGGTCGTGCGGTACACGAACCCGACCACGGCGGGGGATGTGCTGCCGACGATCCGGGTGCAGTTCCACCGGATCGCGGCGGGTGTCGAGACGGCGCCGCGGCGCGAGACGGGTTCGTCGGTGTACCAGGTGTTCGACGGGTCGGGGCGGGTGACGGTCGGCGACTTCTCCTGGTCGGTGCAGCGCGGCGACCTGTTCGTCGTACCGTCCTGGATGCCGTTGTCCGTGGTGTCGGAGGCGTCCGGGTCGGACTCGGACTCTGGGGCGCTGGATCTGTTCCAGTTCAGCGATGCGCCGATCTTCAGCAAGCTCAATCTCTTCCGCGAGGAGGTCGGCCGGTGAGGCTGGCAACGGTCCGCGTCGACGGGCGTACGACGGCAGTGCGGGTCGAGGGCGACGTACTGATTGATCTCGGCGTACCGGACGTTGGCGCCGTACTGGCCGGAGCTGAGGTTGCCGACGGCAAGGAGTATGCGCTGGCCGGCGCCGACTTCGCGCCACTGGTACCGCAGCCGAGCAAGGTGGTGTGCGTCGGGCTGAACTACCGCAACCACATCCAGGAGATGGGCCGGGACCTGCCCGAGTACCCGACACTGTTCAGCAAGTTCTCCGACACCCTGATCGGCGCGTACGACGACATCGTGCGGCCGGCTGAGACGTCCGAGTTCGACTGGGAGGCCGAACTCGCGGTGGTGATCGGAAAGCCGGTACGGCGAGCCGACGAGGAGACCGCGATCGCGGCGATCGCCGGATTCACCGTCCTCAACGACATCACCTGCCGGGACTGGCAGTTCCGGACCCGGGAATGGCTGCAGGGGAAGAACTGGGACTCCACCACGCCCGTCGGCCCTTGGCTCGTCACGCCGGACGAGGTCGGCGGACCCCGACCTGCCCTCGACATCCAGTGTTCGGTGAACGATCAGGTGATGCAGAAGGACAACACCGGCGATCTGCTCTTCGACCCCGTCGACCTGGTCCGCTACGTCTCCACGATGATCCGCCTGAACCCCGGCGACCTGATCGCCACCGGCACCCCCGGCGGCGTCGGCCACGCCCGCAAACCTCAGATCTTCCTGCGTGGCGGCGAAACCGTCGTCACCCAGATCGAAGGCATCGGCCGCCTCGAGAACCACGTGACAGCCGGCTGATGCGCGCCCATGAATGGGTCACCGAGGGTACGGCGCTCTGCCGCCGGGCCCTCGTCGATCTCGACGGCCCGTCCCTGCTCCCTGGCTGGACCCGGCGTCACGTCGCCGCCCACCTGTCCCTCAACGCCGCAGCACTCGGCAACCTGGTCCACTGGGCACGCACAGGCGAGGAACGCCCGATGTACTCGTCACCCGACCAGCGCACCACCGACATCGACGCGGGTGCCCTCCGTCCCTCGGACCACCTCCGCGCATGGTTCGACGACTCCGCAAGAGACCTGTCCGACGCGATGGACGCGTTGACCGCCGAGCAATGGCAAGCCCCGGTCCGCACCGCCCAGGGCCGCGAGGTCCCCGCCACCGAAATCGTCTGGCTGCGCAGCCGCGAGGTGATGATCCACGCCGTCGACCTGGGCACCGGTGTCACCTTCGCCGACCTACCCACCGACTTCCTCGAGACGCTGTCCCAAGACATCCGCACCAAGCGCGGCAATGCTCCAGCAGTGCGCGGCCCACTCCCGAACACAACCGCCTACCTCGCCGGCCGCCCGTACACCAAGGTCCGCACTCCCGACGGCGCCCCCGCCCAACCACTCCCACCCTGGCTCTGACCCAATGGCCGCTGACATGGGCTGAGGATCGACTGGGTACCAGGCAACTGCAGTACGCGTGGTTCGGAGAGGAGCGGTGGATGGTGGACCATCAGGTTCGGGTGATGACCTGGAACATCTGGTGGCGGTTCGGGCCGCGGTGGCGTGAGCGTCAGCCGGGCATCCTCTCGACCATCGAACGCTTCACGCCGGATGTCGTTGCCCTGCAGGAAGTGTGGAGTGCGGAGGGGACCACGCAGGCGGAGCAGTTGGCAGTGGCGCTCGGGTACCACTCGACGTTCTCAGCCCCGTCGTATCCGCGGGCTCCGGACCCGGCGGTGAATCCGGAGCACGCCGGCGTCGAGCTCGGGGTGGCGCTGCTCAGCCGGTGGCCCATCGTCAGTGCTGAAGCGATCGCCATGCCGTCGCGTCATCGTGCCTGGGACCCGGTGGTTCTGAAGGCTTCGGTTGCTCATCCCGCTGGGCCGCTCCCGATCCTGGTGGCGTGTCTGGAGCACGCGACGACGTACAGCGACGACCGCTTGGCGCAGGCAGCACTGCTGGCGGATCTCGCCACTGATCCCGCGACGGACGGTCCCTGTCCCTCGCTGGTCATGGGAGACCTGAATGCCGCTCCCGACAGCGCCGTACTGCGGCCGTTGCGCGACGTACTGATCGACGCGTGGGTAGCTGGTCAGGGCGCGGCCGACGCGATCACGTTGCCGTCGACGCACCCGTCTGCTCCGCTCGAAGCCGGCCCGGAGTTGGTCGATCAACGGATCGACCATGTGTTCTTCCGGCCAGGACACGAGGACCAGTTGGTCAACGTCGAGTCAGCCATGATCGGGGGAGACGCTGTGGACGGCGTGTTCCCGTCCGACCACAGACCGGTGATCTGTGACCTTCGCTGGCACGATCGGTGAATCAGCGCGGCAGCTTGCGGGTCTCGATCAGTTGCTGGGCGACGTCGCGCAGCTTGGTGTTGGTGTCCTGGGAGTAGCGCCGCAGGACCGCGAACGCCTGATCACCGTCCAGGTCGAAGCGTTCCATCAGGATGCCCATCGCTTGTCCGACCAGCTTGCGGGCATCCACCGCCTGCGACAGGGATACTTCGTGACGGGCGGTGGCCACCGCGACCGAGGCGTGCCGGGCCAGGATGTGGGCGATCGCTTCGTCGTCGACAGTGAACGCGTTCGGCTTGATGCTGAACAGCGACAGGACGCCGGTCGTCTGGTCGTTGACCTTCATCGGGACGTGGAGTGCGCTTCCGATCCCGGCACTCACGGCGGCGGGTTGCCAGCACGGCCAGCGGTCGTCGGTCGCGACGTCGGGAACGATGACCGTCTGGCCGCACAGCGCGGCCAGCATCGGCCCCTGCTGGGTCTCGATCTGGAACCGGTACAACGTCTCCACGACCGGATCGGTGACTGCCCCGACCTCTGCGCGGCCACCGCGGACTGCGAGCACGACACCGGCGTGCGTGCAGTTGGCAGCATGGATCGCGAACTGCACCACAGCCTCCAGAGTCTCCTCAACTCCGGCGGCATCGTGGAGCTCCAGCGCGAACTGCGCGAACCTACTGGCGTCGAACACCTCGGCGCGCTCTGACAGGGACATCTCGGTCTCCAAGCGGGATGCGGTTGTGGTGAGGCGCTCCGGCGGCCCGAAGTCAGCCGATGCCGTGGTGCTAGCCCTGGTCTCGCAGCTGCTCGTTGATCCGCAGGGCCTCTGCGAGCTGATCTTCCAAGATGATGATTCGGCAGGCCGCCTCGAGCGTGGTGCCCTGATCGACGAGTTCGCGCGCCCTGGCCGCGAGACGCAGCTGGTAACGCGAGTAGCGGCGATGACCACCGTCGGACCGCTGGGGGTCGATCAGCTTCGCCTCGCCAAGGCTCCGGAGGAACCCCGGTGTGGCGCCGAGCATCTCAGCGGCCCGCCCCATGGTGTAGGCGGGGTAGTCGTCATCGTCGAAAGTGGCCGGCCCGTCGGCCGGATCTGAACTCATCGGAGTCTCCGTATACTTCGATGTTCTTCCCTGTCAACAGCAGGAAGATTACATCGACCCAACGGCAATGTCTATATTCGTCAGCATAGATTTTGCGACGAGCCGATGACAGATTCGAGCTAACAGGTAAAAGCGGTATTGCATGTTAGAGTTGCACGTTGGAGGTGGTTCTGGGTGACGTATCGGCCGGAGTTGATCGGCGGGCACCTCGCGCTCGACCTCGTGAACACTGTGGCCTGGCGTCTCGATCCCGGCCGAACGGTCGATCGGTTCGCCGACCTGTCGAATATGGAGCGCTGGCTGACGGCCGCGCACGTGAGCACGGATCGGACCGTGGTGACGCGCCGGCTGCGCGACGACCTGGTGGCAGCCCGAGAGATCGCGTACGACGTACTGACCTGCCTCGCTGTCGGAGATCGGCCTGGTCGTGTCGCCATCGACGCGCTGCAAGGCCTTGTTGCCGAGGTCGTCCGGTCGGCATCCATCGAGATGAGCCCGTTCGGATGGCGAGCCGATGATCCGGCAGCCGCTGTCCGGCTGGCGGTCTGGCGGCTCTTCGAGGACGAGGACCTGGGCCGGTTGCGCCGGTGCGGAGATGACGGTTGCGGCTGGCTGTTCCTGGACCGGAGCAAGAACGGCTCGCGCCGGTGGTGCAGTTCGGCGGACTGCGGCAATCGGGCGCGCGCTCGACGGCACTACGAGCGTGTCCGGGACACGGCCGTATGACGTCGCCTGGTCGGCAATCGTTCAGGAGTGGGCTTCGGCTCGGCATCGGTCCGGCGCTCGCGACCGGCGTACTCGCACTGAACTTCGGCGCCGAAGCGCGGGCACGAGGCTGGGGGACCGTGGTGCCGGTGGCGTTCTCGGCGTTCGCGTTCAGCGGCTCGGCGCAGTTCACGTTGCTCAGTTCGTTGTCCGGAGCAACGGTGCTGGCGGCGGTCGTCGCGGCCATGGTGATCAACGTGCGGTATCTGGTGATGAGCGTGGCGATCGCCCCGAGCCTGCACGGAAGCCGGCCGGCACGCATGCTCCAGGCTCAGGCGATCGTCGACGCTTCGTTCCTGGCGGCGCACGACGAGGACGGTCGGTACGACGTCTGGCGGATGATCGGGGTCAGCGTCCCGCAATGGATCTTCTGGACCGGAGGCACCGCCGTCGGCGTGCTGGCCGCTCCGTCGCCGGATCTCATGCACGAACTCGGGCTCGACGTGGCGTTCCCCGCGTTCTTCGTCATCCTGCTGATCGACGAAGTACGTCGATCCCGCCGCGCGGTCGTAGCCGGCCTGCTCGGCGGAGTGATCGCCGCCGGGCTGCTGTTCGTCACAAGTCCCAGCTACGCCTTGCTCGGCGCTGCCGCGGCCACTCTGATCGGACTACGAAGGAGGCCTGATGAAGCTGTATCTGTGCGTACTGGTGGTCAGCGCCAGTAACTGGTTGATGAAGGCCGCAGGCCCGTTGGTGCTCGGCACACGCGATCTTCCACCCGCGCTGGTCCGTGTGACCCAGCTGACCGCACCGGCGTTGCTCGCCGGATTGATCGTCACCGACCTCGGCGGCCGCACGATCGACTGGACCCAGCTGGTCGGAGTAGGAGTTGCCGGCGTCCTCCACCTCGTCCGGGTGCCGATGGTGGTAGCAGCCGCCGCGGGCGTCGCCATCACAGCGCTCGCCCGCTTCGCATCGGCCTAGAACGGCTCCTAGTGGAGGCGGAGCTCGGGGAGGATCTCGGTGCGGTAGAGGTTCATCATGTCGACGGTGTGCGGGCCCATGTTGGCGACGTACACCTCGTCGAACCCGGCTTCGACGTACGGCGTGAACGCCTCGACGTGGACGTCCGCCTTCGGGCCACAGGCAACGGACTGCGCCGTGGACTCCTTGGTCACCAGCTGGCTGGCCTGCTCGAAGTGCCGCGGTGACGGGAGCACCTGGGCGAGCTCGCCGGGGAGACCGGAGTTGCCCCAGATCCGATGTGCCTGCTCGATGCCTTCGTCCTCGGTCGGCGCGTAGCTGACCTTGAACCCGGCCTGCGCCGGCTTCGATCCGCCGCCGTTGTCCCGGAAACGCTGCAGTAGTTCGCGGTCCGGTGAGGTGGTGATGTAGCCGTCGGCGATCCGTGCCGCGACATCGGTTGCCTCAGGCCCGAATCCGGACATGTAGATCGGCAACGGCTCCTGCGGCCGGGTGTAGATCCGCGCGGTGTCGACCGTGTAGTGCTTGCCGTGATGGCTGACGAACCCGTCTTCGGTCCACAGCCGCCGCATGATCTCGACCGCTTCCTCGAGCATCTCCAGCCGTACGTCGAGGGTCGGCCAGACCGTGCCGAGGATGTGCTCGTTCAACGCCTCACCGGTCCCGACGCCGAGGGTGAACCGTCCGTTCAGCAGTACGGCGCTGGTCGCGGCCGCTTGCGCGATCACGGCCGGATGGGTCCGTACCGTCGGACAGGTGACCGCGGTCGTCACCGGCAGCTCGCACACTTGGGAGATCGCGCCGATCGTCGACCAGACGAACGCGCTTTCGCCCTGCTCGTCGTTCCAGGGATGGAAATGATCGCTGATCCACAGCCCGTCGAACCCGGCCTCCTCGGCCATCCGGGCCTGCTCGATCAGTTCCGCGGGCGTGTATTCCTCGCTGGACAAGAAGTATCCGATTTTCACGCGCACCTCCGCGTCGCTCGGTTAACCATCGGGTGCCCGATGGCGCGTTCTCCAATCGCCAGATCTGCTAGCGCTGGTTGCGGGTCAAGGAAACAGCTGCCGCCGTCGTCGCGCCGGCGGCGAGTGCGCCGACCAGTCCGCGATGCCTGGAGGCCCAGGTCTGGAAGCTGCGCGGCGTCGACCGGTCGTCGAACGCTCCGTGCGCGCCGTAGTCGCGCTCCTCGTCGGCAGGTTCCCACAGGTTGGCCGCCTTCGTGGCGGGCTGGTCGGTCTGCTGCGCCTTGTAGCCGGTGCGCGCCAGGTAGCGGTCCAGGAGTCCGGCGGCGAACTTGTTCGCGATCAGCGTGGCCGCGGTCGGTGTCCCGACCCAGTACTCGCGCCGACGCGGATGGTCGGCCGCGTAAACGACCGCGTCCGCGGCGACCTCGGGCTGAAAGATCGGCGGCACGGGTTGCGGATGCTTCGGCAGCCGGGACAGTACCCAGGAGAACTGCGGTGTGTTGACGGCCGGCATCTGGACCATGGTCGCGTGCACGTTCGACTTGTCGTGCATCAGTTCGCACCGTAGCGAGTCATGGAAACCCTGGATCGCGTGCTTCGCTCCGCAGTACGCCGACTGCAGCGGGATCCCGCGGTACGCGAGCGCCGACCCCACCTGCACGATCGTGCCGTGATCGCGCGGCTTCATCCGGCTCAGTGCGGCCCGCGTTCCGTAGACGTAACCGAGGTAGCTCACCTCGGTCGTGCGCTTGAATTCGCTGGGCTCGATCTCCAGGAACGGCGCGAACACCGACGCGAACGCGACGTTCACCCAGATGTCGATCGGCCCCAGTTCCTTCTCCACCTGCGCTGCGGCGGCCTCGACCTGTTCATGGTCGGCAACGTCGACCGAGATCGGGAGCCCGGTCCCGCCCGCGGCTGTGACATCGCGTACGGCGCCTTCGAGTCCCGACCCCCCGCGAGCAAGCAACGCGACCTTGTCACCGCGCCGTGCGAAGGCCACCGCGCTCGCCCGCCCGATGCCGCCACTGGCGCCCGTCACCACGACAACCTGTCCCACGCGATCCTCCTCAGTAGCTGATCCCTCCCGGTGACCCCGCCCAACCACCCGAAACCTGTTTCCCGCCAAACACCCGGTACAGGCCGTCCCGGTTGGCAGAAGAGTCGGCATGACGGTCCGGTTTCCCGCGCTGCGGTGCCGAAACGGTGGGGTCTGCCGGGAGGCGTGGGGGCGGGTACCGGCAGGGGGTGAGATTGCGGCGTAGTCATCCGGAGCAGGAGGGGTTCGCGCGCGTGCGGCGCGGGCGCGGGTTCGGCTACGTCGATGCTGAGGGCAACGTCATCCACGACACCGACGTGGTGGAGCGCATCCGGACGCTGGCGATTCCGCCGGCGTGGGAGGAGGTGTGGATCTGTCCGTTTCCGAACGGGCACATCCAGGCGGTCGGGACCGATCAGGCAGGACGCCGGCAGTATCTCTACCACGACGACTGGCGGTCGGCGCAGGATGCGGACAAGCACGATCGCGTGCGGCAGTTGGCGCGCAAGCTTCCCGCGTTCCGGGAGGCGGTGGACGAGGACCTGTGTGCGCGGGGCCTGCAGCGGCGGCGGGTGCTCGCGGTCGCGTTGCGGATGCTGGATTACGGGGTGTTCCGGACCGGCAACACGGAGTACGCCGAGGAGTACGGCAGCCGGGGTGCGGCCACGTTGCTGCGTGGCGACGTACGGGTCAGTCACGGGAAGCTGGTGTTCGACTTTCGCGCGAAGGGCGGGCAGCGGCGGACGCTCGAGCTGGACGACGACAACCTCGTGGCGGCGGTGCGGTCGCTGAAGCGCGGCCGGCACAAGAAGGCACAGCTGCTGGTCTATCGCGAGGGCGACGAGTATCACGAGATCGATGCGGGGATGATCAACGACCGGTTCCGCGAGCTGGTCGGCGAGGACTTCACCGTGAAGGACCTGCGGACCTGGACCGCGACCGTGCACGCCGCGGTCGATCTGGCCGAGGCGGAGCCGCCGACCACGAAGCAGGCGCTGAACTCGGCGGTGAAGGAGATGCTCGACGAGGTGTCCGAGCATCTCGGCAACACGCCTGCGGTGGCCAGGGCGTCGTACGTCGATCCGCGCGTTGTCGAGCAGTATGAGCACGGGCACACGATCGCGGACACCGTCGACCGCGTCGGCGACGACCTCGCCGACGAGGAAACGCGAGCACGGCTCGAACGCTCCGTGAACAAGGTTCTGGACCAGGGCGCTCGGGAGTAGAGGTCTCGGGGCCGGGGTACCGGGGTGGTGTCATCGACCGGTGGTTGCTCGCACGGTGCCGCCGGCCGGTGGCGCTGGCCGCCCCCGCCGACGACGCGCGCGGACTGAAAGCCGCCGGGCCGGCGTACGACCCGGAGGTCGTCGTCTGATCAGGTGCGGGGGAGGCGGCGGCTGTCGATCAGTTGCTGGGCGACTTCGCGGAGCTTTGTGTTGGTGTCCTGCGAGTAGCGCCTCAGCACCAGGAAGGCGTGGTCGCTGGTCAGGTTGTAACGCTCCATCAGGATGCCCATCGCCTGGCCGACAAGCTTCCGGGCGTCGACCGCCACTCTCAGGTCCGCCTCGCGCCGCGCAGCCGCGACCGCGACCGCGGCGTGCCGGGCGAGGATGTAGGCGACGGCTATCTCGTCCGGTCCGAAGGCGTCCGGTTGCGTACTGTAGAGGCAAAGAACACCGACCGTACCGGACCCTGTCCACAGCGGGACGTCGAGAACGCTACGAACCCCGAGCCCGAGAACCTTCTCGCTCCACTCCGGCCACCGTGTCTCCTGGACGATATCGGGCACGGAGACGGTCGTGCGGTCGCGCATGCACTCAACCAGCGGCCCGGCCGTGCCGGCCATCTGGAAGTGGTAAATCTCGGCAACAGTCGGATCGGTGACCGCCGGAACCTCCGGGTGACCCCTGGCGGTGCGCAGCGCGACACCGGCGTAGTCGCAGTTCAGCGCCTGTAACGCGAACTCGACCACGGCCTGGACGGTCTCGTCCATGCTCTCCGCTTCGTGCATCTCCAGAGCCAGCTGCGAGAAGTCCTCAGCGGCCCGTCGAAGCTCAGCCTGCCCCGAAGGCACGGCAACCGGCCTCCCGGGACGCGTCGTATCCGTCACAAAACCATCATGCACCGCCCAGCCCCAGGCCGGGTGAAATGGGGATTTCGAAGTGGACGGCTGGGCTGTGGCGGGGGTCTGTGCGCCCGTCGTGGACCTCATGGGCGAGGCTGCGCCAGAAGGGTTCGGCGCCTTCGACTGCCGCGTTGGTGTGCAGGTAGATGGTGTCGTAGCCGGGGGTGTCGGCGACGAAGCGGCAGGCGAGGTCGACGAGGGCGCGGGCGAGGCCGTGGCGGCGGTGGCTGGGGCGGACGTAGACGCGGAAGAGCTGGGCGGTGGTGCCGGACGGGTACCGTTCGGCGATCCAGGGTGGGTGGGGTGGGCTGTTGGGCCCGTCGGCGCGGATAGCGGCGGTTCCGACGACCTCGTCGTCGAGTACGGCGACGAACAGCCGCTGCCTGGGAGTGTCGAAGTACGCCGTTCCGGGGTCGATGACATCGGCGTGCCAGCGGGGGATGTAGCCGTGCCCGAACACGTGGTAGAAGGTGTCGAGCATGACCGATCGCGCGCCGTCGATGTCGGTCCGCCGTGCGGTGCGTACGACGTACTCTCCGAGGCGTCGTTCAGGCGATGGGTTCAAGGGTTTCCTCCAGACCTGAGGCGGTCACCAGTGCACGGGTGACCGGATGCTGTGGCGCGGCCAGGAGGCCGCCTGTGGTGCCGTGTTCGACGATCCGGCCGGCGTCCAGTACGGCGACCCGGCCGGCGAGGGACGCGACAACCGACAAGTCGTGCGTGATGATCAGGAGCGCACAACGCGTCGACTCTTGGAGGGTGCGCAGTACGTCGATGAGCTCGGCCTGTACGACGGTGTCGAGGCCGGACGTGATCTCGTCGCAGATCAGCAGGTCCGGTTCGGCCAGGAGAGCACGAACGAGCGCGGCGCGCTGCAGTTCGCCACCGGACATCGCGGCGGGCAAGCGGGTTGCGGTGGTCTCGGAGATGCCGAGGCGGCTGAGGCCGTCGAGAGCGCGTTGCCGCGCTTCGGCACGATCCACCCCGCGCAGCCGCTCGGCGGTACGGGCGACCTGCTCGAGCACGGGCGTGAACTCGTTGAACGAGGCCCGGGTGTCCTGGTGGACGTACTGGATCCGGGCCAGTTGTTCACGGGTCCGTCTCCGCAGCAGGGGCGACAGCCGCGTGTCGCCGATGAGGAGGTCGCCACTTCGATAGGGATGCAGGCCGGCGATGCAGCGGGCCAGCGTGGTTTTGCCGCTGCCGGAGCGACCGACGATCGCGAGCGTGTCTCCGGCAGCGACAGTCAGCGAGACCTTGTGCAGCGTCTCGGTACGTCGATGGCCCGCGACCAGGTCGTCCACCGTGAGAACAGCCGCGCCGGACGACGACGAGGGGAGTGCGCTCAATCGTTGGGCGTCGACCAGACGCCGCGTGTAGGGGTGCCTGCGGTGTGGAGAGGATCTCTGCCGGCGGCCCGGTCTCGACGATGCGGCCGCTGTTCATGACCATCACGTGGTGCGCGAGGCGGCGGACCAGGTGGAGGTCGTGGGTGAGGAGGAGGATCGCGATGCCTTGCTGGGCGACCGCGCGGAGTTCGTCGATGAGGCCGGCGCGGATCACGGCGTCCTGGCCGGTGCTGGGTTCGTCGGCGATGAGGAGCGCGGGGCGGCCGATCAGCTCGTGGGCGAGGACGACCCGCTGTTGCTGCCCGCCGGACAGCTGGTGCGGATACCTGCCGAGCAACTGCTCGCCATCGGGAAGCTGAGCTTGTTGCAACGCGTCCAGGACCCGTTGCCGGACCTGTGAGCGTGGCACGTGGAGTCGTGCGATCTCCTTCAGTACGGCGCCGATTCGTCGTACCGGGTTCAACGCTCCTGACGGCTGTTGTGGCAGGTAGCCGATCGATCCCGTGATCTGCAGCTGCCCGGTGGTCGGCCGCTCGCCGAGCAGGGCCAGAGCGGTGGTGGTCTTGCCGCTGCCGGATTCTCCGACCAGGGCGGTGATGCTGCCGGCCGCGAGGGCGAACGAGATGCCGGACACGATGTCGCGTTCGGCAATCCGCACGCCGAGGTCGCGGACTTCGACGACGTTCATCGGGCCTCGTCCCGGAGCAAGCGGTCGAAGACGAGGTTCGCGCCGATCGCCATCATCACGAGCAGCAACGCCGGTACGACGACGGCCCACGGCTGGACGAAGAGGCCGCCGCGGTTGCGGTCGACCATCGCGGCCCAGTCGCTTGCCTGTGGCGAGATGCCGACGCCGAGGAAGCTGGCCGAGGCGATCAGGTAGGTCGCACCGGTGAAGCGCGTGCCGATGTCGGCCGCGAGCGTGCGGCGCATCGAGCGGGCGACGTACCCGAGGCCGATGCGGATCCGGCTCTCGCCCTGGAGCCGCATCGCTTCGACGGCCGGTCGCGCGGACAGCGACAGCGCGGCGGCCCGGCTGATCCGGATCACGTCCGGAAGGTTGATGAGGGCAACGACTCCGACGAGGACCCAGACGGACTGTGGCGCGATCGAGACGAGCAGCAGGAGCATCAGCATCGACGGGACCGCGAGCAACAGATCGAGCGGACGCATCAACAGCTCGTCCAGGCCGCGGCTTCGCGTCATTCCGGCGACCAGTCCGAGCGGTACGGCGACGACGTACGTGCAGATCGTGGCGGCGACGGCGACGAGGATCAGGGACCGTCCGCCCAGCAACACCTCGTTCCACACGTCGCGCCCCACGAAGTCGGTTCCGAAGCGGCCGTTGGCGCCGAACGGCACGTCCTTGGTCGTGTCGCCGGAGGCGAAGAACGGGCCGACCAAGGCAAGGAGGAGGGGTACGGCGAACAGGACCGCCGGCAGGACGTAGCCGCGCGCTGCCTTCATCGGACGCCCTCCGCCGCGGGCGCGAGCGCACGGGCCGCGACATCGGCCAGGAGGTTGACCAGGACAGTGGTGGTTGCCAACAGGACGGCCAGTCCCTGGACCACCGGAAGGTCGCGCGCCGCGACCGCCCCGGCCAGGGTGGTGCCCAGGCCGGGGACGACGAAGATCGCCTCGACGACGATCACTCCACCGACCAGCCAGTCGACCGTGCGCGCGAGTTGCTGGACCGATGGCGCGAGCGCGTTGGGCAACGCGTGCAGCAGCCGGATGCGGACCGGCGACAGCCCGATCCTCCGTGCATGCCGGACGTAATCCGACCGCTGCGCGTCGATCATCCCGGCTCGCACCAACCGGCTCAGCGAGCAGATCGGGCGCAGCAGGAGCACGAAGACCGGCAGTACGAGAACAGCCGGGTTGCCGGCGAGCGACGTACCGACGGCTGTCGGTGGGAACCAGCCGAGCTGCACCGCGAAGACCGTGACCACGAGGATCCCCATCGCGAACTCGGGAGCCGAGTACAGCCCGACCGTGCTGCCGGTGATCAGGCGGTCCCAGCGACTGCCCTCGCGGTGCGCGGCGAGCAGGCCGAGTCCTAGCGACAGCGGAATCAGCAGTACCACCGTCAAACCGGCCAGCAGGACCGTCGGCGCGGCTGCGGCCGCCACGACGTCCGCCACTGAGCGGGGACCGATCAACGAGTGACCGAAGTCGCCGTGCAGCGCCGCGGCCAGCCAGTCGCCGAGCCGATGCCAGGCCGACTCGTTCAGGCCGAGGCGTTCCCGGAGCGCTGCGATGATCGCCGGGTCCGGATTGTCTCCGGCGATCGTCACCGCGGCGTCGCCGGGCAGCGCCTCGGTCAGGAAGAACATCCCCGTCATCACCACGAGGACCTGGACGATACCGAGCAGCAGGCGATGGACGACGTACCGTGTCACGCGATCCAGACCTTGTCGAAGCGCGCCCAGTTCAGCGTGTTCGCGGGCGCATTGGCGTCGACGCCTTGCACGGTCGGCGCCGACGCGACGATCCAGTCCGAAACGCCCCACCAGAGGAAGCCGCCCTCGTTGAAGAGCTGCTCCTGCATCCGCAGGTAGAGGTCGCGCGCGCCGCTTCTCGTCGGTGGTCGACTGGGAGTCGTAGTACAGCTTGTCGAACTCAGGCCGACGCCATTGCGTGTTGTTCGTCGTCGAGCTGGTCAGCAGTCGTTGCGAGATGTGCGACTCGAGCGGCATCGCCCCCGACCGGTAGCTGGCCAGTACGCCGTTCTTCGCGATGTCGGCCCAGTACGTGTCCTTGTTGCCGAGCTTGACGTTCAAGTTGAGTCCGACGGCGCGGGCCTGGTCGCTGATGGCCAGCGCGGCCTCCTTCAGGCCGGTCGAGGCGTCGGAGGTGTCGAAATCGATCGTCAGGCCGTCGGCGCCGGCCTGCTTCACCAGCGCCTTGGCGCGCTCGGGGTCCTGGCTGCGCTGCCCCAGGCCATCGGCGTAGTAGCGGTAGTTCTTGCCGTAGAGATCGTTGCCGACCTCACCCGATCCGTGCAGCACGGACCGGATCAACTCGTCGCGGTCGACCAGGTGGAAGAGGGCCTGGCGTAGCTCGGGCCGGTTGAAGGGCGGACGGTCGATCTTCATCGCGAGCCCGTGGAAGTTGCTCAGCGGAAGGCGATGGATCTGGACGGTCTTCTCGTGTGTACGGGCGCTGGTCGGCGTGAGGTCGTGCGCATACTCGACCTGCTTGCCCAGCAGGGCGTTCACGCGTGCGGCTTCGTCGTTGCTGATCACGAGCTGCAGTTCGTCGACGTACGGTGCCCCGTCCCAGTAGTCGGGGTTGCGCTCGGCAACGAAACTGCGGCCGGGTTCGAACGACCGGAACCGGAAGGGGCCCGACCCGACGGGCTTGGCCGGATCCGGTGTGCCGGCCGGCACGATATACGTACCGAGGGTGGCGAGCGCGTTCGGGAATTCGCCGTACGGGCGCTTGAGCCGGAACTCGATCGTACGGTCGCCGATCGCGCGGCTGTTCGCCAGGTCGATCACCGACAGCGCCGACTTCGCGCGCCGGGTGGATCCCGGCTCGACGATCCGCGCGAAGCTCGCCAGCACATCCGCGGGCCGCACCGGACGCCCGTCGTGGAAGGTTGCCTCACGCAACGTGATCCGCCAGGTCCGCAGGTCGGCGCTCGGCTCCCAGCCCTGTGCGAGCCGGGGCTGTGGTGACATGTCGGAGCCGTAGTCCGCGAGCTTGTCGAACAACGCCTTGGCCCGCGCGATCTCGACGTACAGGTTGGTCTGGTGCGGATCGAGCACCTCGGTCGCGCCGCCACCGGAGAACACGGCCCGCAGACGACCCGCCGGACCGCGGCTGCCCGACGACCGGCGACGTACCGCTGCCGCCGGCACACCCGGGCAGCGCCACGGCCGCAGCACCGGCCGAGGCGAGCCCGAGCAACGCACGACGACTCAACGACAGACTTGACGGGGACATCCGGGACCTCACTCCTCACGACACCGACAGACAGTCGAAAATGATAATGGTTTTCATCTCATCTGACCAACTGCCGCCACCATGGCTGGACCGCGGAGGCCGGCGACTACCCACATCGCGCCCGCGAGTCGGGGAGCTAGGTGCCGCGGACCAGTCTGTCGCCGAGGTCTGAACGCCGGTAGAGGACTGAGCGGCCGTGGCGTGCGGAGATGAGCAGTCCGGCCGCTCGGAGTGCGCGCAGATGCTGGTTGACGGCGGTCGGTGTGACGTCCAGGCGTACGGCGAGTTCGGTCGACGACGTCGGTGTCTCGAGGAGGCCCATCAGCCGGGCGCGGACGCGACCGATGAGGCCGACGAGGGCGATGGCCGGCGTGCTCGTCTCGGTCTCCCAGAGCGTTCCGAGGCCGCGCGCCGGGTACATGATGTGCGGCGGTTCGTCGGGGGAGATCGGCGACGACGCCCGCCTGCTGAACAGCGAGGGGGTGAGCGTCAATCCACGGCCGGCGGTCGAGGTGCGGTACGAGAGGTCGCTGCGCAGGTGGATGCACACGACGTTGTCCTCGAGGCGGACATGCTGGTTGATGTCGGCGAACATCGCTGCGAGGCCGGATTGTGCTGTGACCCGCCCGCGGTAGACGACGTCGGCCTCGAGCACGGTCCGCATCCGTTGCCAGTACGGCTCGAAGCAGGCATCCCAATAGTCCCGCAGCGCCTTCACGATACGAGTGAGCACCCTGTTCGGCCGGCCGCGAAGTGCCGGCGGCAGTACGGCGGGATGGATCTCTGCGAGGTCCGCGCGTACGACGCTGTTCGGTGTGCTGGTCAGGGCTGCGAGCTCGTCGTCGATCCTGCCGAGCGGGGTGTACGGCCGCGGGCGTGAGGAAGTCCGGCGTCCACAGCGCTTCGTTCGTCAAGACGCCGAGCAGATCCAGCTGGAGCCCGGAACGCGCGGCCTCGGTGGCGCGTAGCCACGGCAGTTGCAGCGGGAACCGGCCCGGATCGCGCAGCGTGCGCAGCGACAGGACGAGCTCGTTCAGCGGGGAGATCGCGAAGCGCACCTCACCGAGATCGTTGCCGACGAGCTCGTACTCGATCATGAAGCAATACGCTACATCAGTGGTGGCGCCGGACACCCGGATGCGACAACTGACGCGTGCCCGAACTCCTCCGCGATCCTGTCGAGCGTGCGCTCGCCTCCGCTGTTTCCGCGCTGTCGCTGTCCCGTGGGATGTTCTTCGCGGTCAGCGCGCTGTACTTCACCCGCGGGGTAGGACTGTCCCCGACCACCGTCGGGATCGGCCTCACCCTCGCCGGAGCAGTCGGTGTCCTGGCGTCGTACGCCGGGGGTTGGCTGAGTGACCGATGTGGCGCCGACCGGGTTCAGCAGTGGGCGCTCGCCGCGAACGGCGTCGCATTGCTGGGCTACGCCTTCGCCCGCGACGTCGTCAGCTTCGTCCTGGTCGCGGCCTGTGTCTCCGCCGCCCGCGGTCTGCAGAGCACCGCCCAAATGACGCTGCTCGCCCGATGGTTCGTGGGCCCGGAACGCGTTACTGTCCGCGCCCGGCTGCGCGTGGTGATGAACGTCGGCATCGGGATCGGCACCCTGCTCGCGGGTCTGGCTCTGGTGGTGGACACGGCAGCGGCGTACCGCCTGACTGTCGTGCTCGTCGGCGTCATCACCATCCTCGGCACGATCCCACTGGCCGGTCTGCGCCGGAGAGTATCCGGGCTGGCGGAGCGAATGGATGCCTCCGCAAGCTCCGAGGCGCCACGCGGACCGTCGCCTCTCAGAGATCGCACGTACGTCGCATCGACGGTTCTCAACGCCCTGCTGGCGATCCACTTCGGGCTGACGTCGGTCGGCATCCCACTGTGGGTGGCGTACCACACCGAGGCACCGACCGTCGTCGTATCCGCGCTCCTCGTGGTCAACACGGCGTACGTCGCGCTCTTCCAGGTCCGCGCGTCCCGCGGCACGCAGGACCTGCGCACGGCCGGACGATCAGCACGCCGAGCCGGCCTGCTGCTGCTCGCGGCCTGCTTGCTCTTCGCACTAGCAGGTCACCTCGGCGCCGCTGCGGCGACCGGCGTCCTGCTGCTCGGCGCGCTCGCCTCCTCTGCAGGCGAGACGCGCGGCGAGGCGGGGAGTTGGGGTATGGCGTTCGAACTCGCCGATCCCGCTCGCGCCGGCGCCTACCAGGGCCTCAGCCAGACCGGCCTCGCGCTGGCGCTGATGCTCGGCCCCGCAGTCGTCACCACAACCGCCATCGACCACGGCACTCTAGGCTGGATAGCGCTCGGAGCCCTCTTCGCGGTCGCCGGCACCGCAACCGCGATCGTCGCGAACCGAGCCGCAGCGACCAGAGGCGAGCCCGTCGATGTTCCAGCTGCAAAGGTCCCGTCAGGCGGTGTCGACGGTGCGAGCGATGTTGCGTTGCATGCCGCCGAAGATGACGCCGTGGAAGGGCTTGATCGCCCACCAGTAGAGGTGCCCGGGCAGGCCGTGCGGGTGGAAGAGGGCGCGTTGGCGGAAGACCGTGTTGCCGGCCGCATCCTGGTCGACGATCAGCTCGAGCCAGGCCAGACCCGGTAGCCGCATCTCGGCCTGCAGCCGCAGGAGCTTGAGGTCCTCGATCTCCTCGACCCGCCACCAGTCGAGCGGATCGCCGACGGACAGGTCGCGTGGATTCCGCCGGCCGCGACGCAGACCGGGACCGCCGAACAGCCGGTCCAGCAGGCCGCGGGCCCACCACCCGAGCCGCCAGGAGTACCAGCCGTTCCCGCCGCCGATACCTTCGATCACCTTCCACAACTGCTCGGGACTCGCCCGTACGACGCTCTCGCGTTCGTCGACGTACAACGAGCCGCCGGACCAGTCAGGGTCGCTCGGTAGCGGATCGCTGGGGGCCCCGAGCGTCGACGCGGAGGCCCAATTGGTCGTGACGTCGAACTCCTGCACCCGTTTCAGTGCGAGTTCGACGGCCCGGTCGAAGCCGATCAGGCCGGGCTCGGGATCGGGGACGTACTTCGCGATGTCGTGCTCCTTGCAGATCACTTCGTGGATCAGGCTGTCCACCAGCGGTCTGGCGATACTGCTCGGCACCGGCGTGACCAGGCCGACCCAGTGACTCGACAACGACGGCGTGAGCAACGGCAGCGTGACGATCCGGCGTTGGTTGAGCCGGGCAACCTTCGCGTAGTGCTGCATCATGCCGCGGTAGGTGAGGATTTCGGGCCCGCCGATGTCGAAGCCGCGGTTCACCTCGGCCGGCAGGTCGGCGCTTCCGACCAGGTAGTGCAGTACGTCGCGAACCGCGATCGGCTGGATCCGCGTACTCAGCCAGCGAGGCGTGACCATCACCGGGAGTCGATCGGTGAGGTGGCGCAGCATCTCGAACGACGCCGAGCCCGACCCGAGGATCACGGCCGCCCGCAGTACGGCGACCGGTACGCCGGACGCGAGCAGGATCTCGCCCACCTCGCGGCGGGAGTCCAGGTGCGGCGACAGTTCTTCGCCCTCGGGGTAGAGGCCGCCGAGATAGACGATGCGTCGTACGCCGGCCTCGCGGGCCGCGGTTCCGAAGGTCAGTGCGTTGTGCCGATCGCGCGCCTCGAAACGGTGACCGGTGCCGAGAGAGTGGATCAAGTAGTACGCGACGTCCACGCCGTCCATCGCCGTACGCAACTGCTCCGCATCACCCGCGTCCGCCTCGGCGATCTCGACATCGCCGTACCAAGGCCGGTCCCGCAGCCGGCGCGGGTTCCGAGCCATCGCACGCACACGAAACCCGGCCGCCAGCAACTCCGGCACCAGCCGACCGCCGATGTAGCCGGTCGCCCCGGTGACGAGCGCCAAACGCTGCTCCACGGCTCCTCCCAGTTCGTATCAGCCAGACCTCGTAGTACCCCGTTTACGGCGGCTACAAGCCCCGGCCGCCTGCCCGGCCGCCGTGGGTCTGTTGGCGGCCGGGTCGTGCGGGTGTCAGGCGGTCGGAGGTGGGTCGGTCAGGGACGTGGCTCCGGTCATGATGGCCACGCCTTCGCTCATCGTGTGGGACTGTGGGGTGATGACACCGGCGCAGCGGCCGAGGCGCTGGATGTGGATGCGGTCGGCGACCTCCCAGACATGAGGCATGTTGTGGCTGATCAGGATGACGGGAAGGCCGCGTTCGCGCAGGCCCTTGATCATCTCGAGGACCTGGTTGGACTCCTTGACCCCGAGGGCGGCGGTCGGTTCGTCCAGTACGACGACCTTGCTGCCGAACGCCGCCGCACGGGCGACGGCGACCGCCTGGCGCTGGCCGCCGGACAGGGTCTCGACGGTTTGCTGGATGTTCTGGATCGTCTGGATGCCCAGATCGCGGACCGCTGCCGAGGCTCGTTCGCGCATGCCGCGATGGTCGAGCATCCGGAAGATCGAGCCGAGCGGGCCCTTTCGGCGCTCCTCCCGGCCGAGGTACAGATTGCTGGCGATGTCGAGGGCGGGCGCGACCGCCAGCGTCTGGTACACGGTCTCGATCCCGGCTGCTCGCGCGTCCTGTGGGCCGCGGAACGTGACAGGTCTCTGTTCGAGGGTCAGTCGCCCGGCGTCGGGGATGTGAGCTCCGGTGAGGCATTTGATCAGGGTGGACTTGCCGGCCCCGTTGTCGCCGATGACGGCAAGCACTTCACCGGCGTACAGATCGAGGTCGACGCCGTCGAGGCCGACGACCCGTCCGAACGTCTTGACCAGTCCTCGTGCGGACAGAATCGGCGTACGCAACTCGACTGCCTCGGCGCTGTCGACTGTTGCCGTCATGAGCGCACCTTCCTGATCCACTGGTCCACGGACACTGCCACGATGACCAACAGCCCGACCGCTAGCAGCCGGTACTGCGCATCGACGCCGGCCAGCGACAGCCCGACGGTGAACGCCTGAACGATCAGAGCGCCGAGCAGCGTCCCCAGGAGACCACCGCGACCGCCGAACAGGCTGGTACCGCCGATGACGACCGCGGTGATGCTGTCCAGGTTGGCGTCGACGATCGCGTTCGGACTCGCTGCTCCGGCCCGCCCGATCAGGGCCCAGCCGGCGATGCCGTAGATCAGCCCGGCCACGGCGTACACGCTGAACAGCACCCGGCGCGAGCGGACGCCGCTGAGTCGCGCGGCTTCCGGGTCGTCGCCGACGGCGTACACGTGTCTGCCCCAGGCGGTCTGGCTGAGTGCGAACCCGACGGCGAGGTACAGCGCGATGACGATCAGTACGCCGGTGGTGATGCGGAACCGGCCGATCGAGAACCCTTCGCCGGTCCAGTTGAGCAGGTCGGGAAGCCGGTTGTTCTGGATGCTCTGCCCGCCTGAGTAGAGCAGCGCGATGGCGGTGAAGATGCTCAAAGTGCCGAGCGTGACGATGAACGGTGGCAGACCGACGCGGGTCACCAGGAGCCCGTTCAGTACGCCGGCCACGAGCCCGAGGACGACGCCCGCGGCCAGCGCGAGTCCGGCGGGCCAGCCGTTCTCGGCCGCGAGGGTCGCCATCACCATGGTGGACAGGATCGTGATCGCGCCGACGGACAGGTCGATGCCGGCGGTCAGGATGATCAGCGTCTGGCCGACTGCGAGTGCCGCGATGACAGCCGTCTGCTGAACCAGCAGCGACAGCGCGGCAGGGTTGGAGAACCGGCTGTTCACCAGGGTGAAGCACACCACCGTGAGCAGCAGGATGATCGCGGGACTGAGTGCGGGATGCTGGTGCAGAAGGTGCTGGATCCGCTGGCTCGTCGTGTGTTCGCGCCGGGCCAGCTCTTTGGCCGCCGCGCCGGGCGTGGTGCTTTGCATTGTCATGTGGTCACCTCTGGATCAGGGAGGCCGCGGTCATCCCCAGCACAACGTTCCGCCCTTGGCGGTGTCGATGCTGGTCACGCCGGCGATGGTCTTGTCGGTGACGAGCGCGACGCCGGTGTCGAAGAAGTCGAGGCCGTCGGTGGTCTTCGGCTTCTCGCCGCCGCGGGCGATCTTCGCGATCGACTCGACGCCGAGCGCGGCCATCTTCAAGGGGTACTGCTGCGAGGTCGCGCCGATGACGCCTTCCTTCACGGACTTCACACCCGCGCAGCCGCCGTCGACCGAGACCACGAGGACGCCGGAGGTCTTCCCGGCCGCCTTGAGTGCGTTGTACGCGCCGATCGCGGCCGGCTCGTTGATCGTGTAGACGACGTTGATGTTCGAGTTCTTGGTCAGGCAGTTCTCCATCGCGGACCGCCCGCCGTCCTCGGCGCCCTGGGTCGGCTCGTTGCAGACGATCGTGTAGTTGCCGCCGCCGTACGTTCCGGTCTTCGCCTCGTCGCCGTTCTTCTTGGCGTCCTTGGTGTCGATGCCGAGGCCGGTGAGGAAGCCCTGGTCGCGGTTGTAGTCGACGGAGACGACCTTGTCGTTGAACAGGTCGAGCAGCGCGATGGTCGCCGGCTTGCCCGCGAGTTGCTTGCCGGTCCACTGGCCGATGAGCTTGCCGGCCTCGAAGTTGTCGGTGGCGAAAGTGATGTCGACAGTGTCGGCCGGATCCGGCGGGGTGTCCAGCGCGATCACGTACAGGCCGGCGTCGCGGGCCTTTTTGATCGCGCTGTTGACGCCCGGACCGTTCGGGGTGATCAGGATGCCCTTCTGGCCCTGGGCGATCGCGTTCTCGATCGCCTGGACCTGGCCCTGCTCGTCGCCGTCGGCCTTCCCGGAGGCCACCGTCAGGTCGACGTTGTTCTTCGTGGCTTCCTCCTTGGCGCCCTTCTGCATGGCGACGAAGAAGGGGTTGCTGGAGTCCTTGGTGATCAGCGAGACGCCGATCTTGTCGGTCGACGAGGCGGCGCCGTCGTCAGACCCGCCGCAGGCCGACAGGGCCAGTAGACCTGTCAGTGCGGCCGCGGCGACGCCGAGGCGTGCCGTTCGGGAGCTGAGGTGCATGAGTGGGTTCCTCCCCGGTGCAGCAAAAAGTTTGTGTTTACGTCAACGTTGACGTACCGAGAAGATCACTCTGGAAGCTTGTGGTCAAGGGCTCAATCGGAAATACTGGCGATCGTGACGACAACGTTGACGCAGTCAGGTGGCGCTCCGGACCGGCCTGCCCGGTCCACCATGAAGGACGTCGCTCAGCTGGCCGGAGTCAGCGTCAAGACGGTCTCGCGGGTGGTGAACGGCGAGGCGGGGGCCTCGGTCGAGGTCCGTGAGCGCGTGCTGCAAGCAGCGGACAGGCTGGACTATCGACACAACCTCGGCGCCAGCACCTTGCGGCGGAAGGACTCTCGGTCGGGCATCGTCGGCGCACTGCTGCAAGACGTCGGCAACAGTTTCTCCGCTGGCCTCTTACGGGCACTGGAGGACTCCCTGCGCGGGGCGGGCCTGTCCGTCCTGGCTGCGAGCCTGGACGAGGAGCCGGACCGGGAGCGTGGAATCGTCGCGGATCTGGTCGCGCGCCGCGCCGACGGTCTGGTGCTGATGCCGGCTTCGCAACGCCACGAGTACCTGATCAGCGAGCAGCGCGTCGGGCTGCCGCTGGTGTTCGTCGACCGTAGGCCGCACGGCGTGGACTGTGACTCGGTGACCGTCGACAACCGTCGTGGCGCCGCCATGGCCGCCGCTCATCTGATCGCCGGCGGCCATCGCCGCATCGCGATGCTCAGCGACCTGGAGGAGATCGAGACCGCGCAGGAGCGGATCGCGGGCTACCGCGCCGCCCTCGAGGACGCGCGGATCGAGTTCGATCCGGCGCTTCTGGTTCCCAGCGTCCGCGGGGAGCTGGAGGCGGCGACTGTCGTCACGAACCTGCTCGCCCTTCCGGACCCGCCGACCGCATTCGTCACCGGCCGCAACATCCTGACCGTCGGCGCCGTCCGCGCCCTCCGGTCCTTGGGGCTGTCACATCAGGTCGCACTGGTCGGCTTCGACGACTTCCCGATGGCCGACCTGGTCGAGCCGGCACTGACCGTCATCAGGCAGGACGTCCAACGCATCGGAACCGAGGTCGGCCGGATCCTGCTCGAACGTCTCGCCGGTGACCGAAGCGCCCCGAAACACCTCGTCCTCGAACCCTCCCTCGTCTGCCGGGGAAGCGGCGAGATCGCCCGGCGTTAGCGGGCTGCGTGGGAGACTCGGTGGGTGGCGACGTGGCGGGATGTCGAACGGATCGCTGGGCGTCTTGCGGGTGCGAGAGCCGGGCGTGCGCATGAAGGGTCGCCGACGGTCGACGTCGGGCGGCATCCGTTCGCCAGGTTGCGGTGGGACGACGCGGGGCGGGAGATCCTGCAGTACTGGAGTCTCGATCTCGATTCCGCGGACGCACTCGCCGACCGCCGTGAGGTCTTCTTCGCCGTGCACACGTTCAAGGTCAAGGTGTCGATCTGGGCCTGGCTCGACCGGCTGGACGAGGACGAACTGACCGAGATCCTGACCGACTCCTGGCTGGCCCGCCGCGGCGTCCGGACCTGAGCACAGATCTCGGGACGTCCGGCCACATCTGCTGCTGCCTCTGCTCCGAATGCCCTCCGGGCGCTTGATGTGCCCGGACAGCAGAGGGAGGAACAGTCATGAGTGACGCAACACGCCGCGGCTTCCTGGTGGTCGCGGGCGCGGGTACGGCGGCAGCGGTCGGCGCGGTCGCGGTGCCGAAGGTCTTCGGCGACCGTTCGACGGAGGCCTCGAAGCAGCCGCTGACGGCGGCGGACCTGGGGAACGCGGAGTCGTACGTCGTCCACGTGAAGGACGTGCGTACAGGCCGGATGGCGATCCTGGTCGGCAATCGCGAGGTGCTGGTGACGGACCGCGAGCTCGCCGCCCGGATCGCCGGTATGACCACCGCCTGACCACCCGAGCCCGCTTCTCTCAGTGGAGGAAACCTGTCATGTCTTCGCACCGCGAGGCGCCCGAGATCTCGAAGGACCCGGTCGCCGACAACACCGACGTCTACGCTTTCGTCAGTCCTGACAAGCCGGACACCGTCACCTTGATCGCCAACTTCATCCCGTTCCAGAACCCGTTCGGCGGCCCGAACTTCTACGAGTTCGGCGACGACGTGCTCTACCAGATCCACATCTCGAACAGCGGGACCGGCAAGGCCGATATCTCGTACCAGTTCCGGTTCCGCGCCGAGATCCGCAACAAGAAGACCTTCCTGTACAACACCGGCCCGATCACCTCGATCAAGGACCCGGCGTGGAACCGGCCGCAGTACTACTCGGTCACCCGGGTCGAGCACGGCCGGTCCCGGGTGCTGGCCCGCAACCTGGCCGCGCCGCCGGTCAACGTCGGGGAACGCAGTACGCCGAACTACGCCAAGCTCGCCCGTCAGGCGATTCACACCATCGGCACGAACCGCAAGGTGTTCGCCGGCCAGCGCGCGGACGGGTTCTTCGCCGACCTCGGCAGCATCTTCGACCTCGGTACGCTGCGCCCGTTCCAGATGGCGCACCTGATCCCGTCCGCCGCGGCGATGGGCGTCAACGGGCTGCAGGGCTCCAACGTGCACACGATCGCGCTACAGGTCCCGATCCGCGACCTCACCCGCGACGGCAAGCGGCCGACCGACGTGATGGACCCGAAGTCGGTCATCGGCGTCTACGCCTCGGCGAGCCGCCAGTCGTCCAAGATCCTCGACGACGCGCTCGGGATCCCGGTCTGGCACGGCCCGCACAAGCAGGTGTCGCGGCTGGGGAACCCGTTGTTCAACGAGGTCATCGTGCCGATGGCCGACAAGGACAAGTGGAACGTGCTGCCTCCGCACGGGGACAAGCGGTTCGCGCAGTACGTGACGAAGCCCGAGCTGGCCGGGTTGCTGCCGGTCCTGTACCCGGGCGTGTTCCCGAACCTCGCGGCGTACAAGAAACCGCGGGCCGACCTGGCGGCGATCCTGCTGACCGGGATCCCGAAGGGCGTCGTGCCCGGGTTCCAGAACTACACCGGCCCGGTCCAGGCGGACCTGTTGCGGCTGAATGTCGCCGTACCGCCGTCGAAGTCGCCGAACCCGCTGGGTCTGGTGGCCGGCGATGCGGCCGGGTTCCCGAACGGCCGCCGGGTCTTCGACGACGTGGTCACCGTCGAGTTGCGCGCGGTCGCCGGGCTCACAATTCCGCTGGTGGATCCGTCGTTCAAGCCCGACGACGCGGCCGGTGCGATCAAGGACGGTACGTCGAACACGAACGCCGACTACCTGACCTGGTTCCCGTACCTGGGCACGCCGGCAGGCGGGTCCCAGTCCAAGCCCGGAAGGCCGGCCGCATGAGTGCGAACCAGGTGGAGAACCCTCATGCCGGCCAGGGATCGTCGGTGTTGCTGGACATCGGCGGGGACGTCGGCGCGATCGTCGTCGAGCTGCCGGCCGCGCTCGCGGGGGAGGAGATCGAGCTGCGTGGAATGCACCATCAGGTCGGACATGGACATGGACATGGTCACGGTGCGGGGTTGCCGCATGTCGCCGTGGTCGCGCGGCCGGCACCGGACGGGCAGGTGATCCATTCGGCGGTGTTCTTCGAAGTACCTCAGGGCAGCTACGAGCTGTACGTCCGACCGTCGGGACAGGTGCAGCTGACCGTCGAAGTCACCGGTGGTGCGGTCACCCACGCGAAGTGGTCAGGGCCAGAGGGTCAGGAGGACTTTGCCGGATAGGTCGGAGTTGGCGGCGGTGGTGAAGGCGTCGACTGCTTGGTCCGCCGGGTACTCGTGGGTGATGACCTGCTCGAGCGCGGGGTTCGTCGCGAGGAGCTGGATCGCCTCGTCGATCTCGTTGTTGAAGCGCAGGGTGCCGCGGAGCTGGAGTTCGCGGGAGACCAGGGGCGCGAGGTTCACGCCGCGCGGTTCGTCGGCGGGGATGCCGACGAGTACGACGGTGCCCGCGCGGCGGGTCGCGGTGAGCGCGGCGCTGATCGCGGCCGGTACGGCGGTGCACTCGAGGACGACGTCGAAGTACCCCGCCGGGATCTCGTCCGTACCGACCTGGAGCGTCCCGTGCACTCCGAGGTCCCGGGCCCGCTGCAACGGACCCGGGAGCACGTCGGTCGTCACCACCTCGGCCGCGCCTGCGGACAGCGCGGCCGACGCGGTGAGCAGGCCGATCGCGCCCGAGCCGGAGACGAGCACCCGCTTGTTCTTGACGCCGTCGGCGATGGCGATGGCGTGCAGAGCGACGGCGAGTGGCTCGGCCAGGGCGGCACGGCGAAGCGGCAGTGACGCGGGCAGGGTCCGCACCATGTGATTGCCGACGACAATGAATTCGCTCAGGCCGCCCTGGGTGTGCGGCCAGGTGGAGGCGCTGCCGAGGTAGGCGCCGTTCGGCCACAGGTGCGGGCGGTCCTCGATCCCCGGTTCCGGTGTCCCGAAGGTGGCCGGGTGGATGGTGACCGGTGCACCGGGTGCCAGCTGTCCGGACGGGTCGAGGTCGACGGTGCCCGACAGTTCGTGACCGGGCACCAGCGGCTCGCGGACGACGTACGAGCCGTTCGCGCCCTCGTGGTAGTAGTGCAGGTCGGATCCGCAGATCCCGCCGTACGCCATCCGGAGGCGAACCTGGCCGGCCTGTGGCTCCGGGGTGGGCAGCTCGGTCTCGACGAGGTCGAGCTTGCTCCGGATGACGATCGCCTTCATGGTTCTCCTTCAGGCCGTGGCAGTTGCAGGCGAGGTAGCGGGCTGCAGATCCCGTGCATGGTCGGTGGCGTTCTCCGGCGCGAGCAGATCGCGGTCCCGGGTCTCCGGCGCGAACAGCGCGGCGCCGAAGGTGATGGCCATCGCGAGGGTCATGTAGATCGCGACCGGCACCCAGGAGTCGAACGCGTTCATCAGGGCGACCGCGATGAGCGGTGCGAAGCCGCCACCGAGTACGGCGGCGAACTCGCGGCCGATCGTCACACCGGCGTACCGGTAGCGGCTGCCGAAGAGCTCCGGGAAGTAGCTCATCGTCACGGCGACGCCGCCCTGGCAGGCGAACACGAAGCCGACGATCATGGCCAGGTAGATGACCGTGAGATTTCCGGTGCTGAGGGCAACGAAAGTCGGGAACGGCAGGAGCAGCAGCAGTCCCGCGATGCCGAGGAACACGGGCCGCCGCCCGAACAGGTCGGACAGGTAGCCGAGCACGACCGCGCCGATTCCTCCGAAGATCGCTCCCACCAGCAGGATCTCCGGCACGGTCTGCGCGTCGATCTTCACGGTTCCCTTGAGGTAGGAGGCCATGAACACCTGGTAGGTGTACGACTGCACGCTCAGTCCGACGGTCATCAAGGTGACCAGGGCAACGGCCTTCTTGCCGTTCCGGAACACCTCGCGGACCGGCGCGGCCGCGGCGGTGCGCTCGGCCTTGATCTCCGAGAACACCGGCGTCTCCTTGAGCTTCCTCCGCAGGATGTACGCCGCGATCGTGACGAACGCACTGCTCAGGAACACGAGCCGCCAGCCCCACGACATCAACTGGTCGTCCGGCAGCAGCTGCACCAATGCCCACGCCCCGGCGCCGAGCGCCGTACCGGCCGCGGCGCCGGTCATGATCAGGGCCGCGAGCCGTCCGCGCTTCCCACGCACCGCGGTCTCGGTCAGCAGAGTGGCGCCGCCGGACTGCTCGGCGCCGGCCCCGAAGCCCTGCAGGAACCGGCTGAGCACGAGCAGGATCGGAGCCCAGACGCCCACGGACTCGTACGTCGGCAGTACGCCGATCGCCATCGTCGCGACGCCCATCAGGGTCAACGTGGCCACCAGGATCCACTTGCGCCCGAGGCGATCGCCGTACCGCGAGAAGAAGAGCCCGCCGAGCGGACGGGCGCAGAAGCCGACCGCGTACGCGCTGAAGCTGGCGAGCAGGCCGGCCGTCGGGGAGATGTTGGGGAAGAACAGATGGCTGAAGACCAGCGCCGACGCGGTCCCGTAGATGACGAAGTCGTACTGCTCGAGGGCGGTGCCGATCAGGCCCGCGAGCGCGGCCCGGCGGGTGTCTTGAGGTTTCGGTTCCATGACAGATTCCTTGGGGTCTCAGGCCGCGGGGGAGGCGTGCGGCCGCGACGATCGGGAGCGCGCGGCCTCACGGGCCGCGGCACGGACGCCGTCACGGGTGATGACGGCGACGTAGTCGCTGACGCGCCGGGCAAAGTCATTGCTCTCGGCAAGTTCCGTGGAGAACACCTGGCCGATCGCCGACCGGACCAGGTCCTCGGTACTGCGGGATTGCGCCGCGAGCGCCCCGAGCCGCTCGCGGGCCGGGTCGACCATGGCCCGCGCATGCGGACCGGGATCGAACCCGGGCAGGGGTACGACGCAACACAGCCACGCGGCGCACGTCAACGCGAGATGCTCGGGCATCACGCCCTGACGCAGGAGCTCGAGAGCCGGCGACGGGATGCGCTGCGGCAGCTTGACGGATCCGTCGCTGCCAACCTGCTGGGTCCGGTGACCGAGTGCGGCGTTGGACCACCGCTCGAACAGCGAGGCGACGTACGCGTCGACGTCGAAGTCACGCGGCAGCGCGACCGTCGGCAGATACTCGTCCTCGAGGACGGCCCGGGCCGCGGACTCGATGAAGCCGGTGGCGCGCGCCTCGGGGATGGTCGCGTGCCCGTCGAGCGCACCGAGGTACGCGATCAGCGAATGCGTGCCGTTCAGCAGCCGGAGTTTCAGCAGCTCGTAGGCCTCGACCTCGTCGGAGAACACCGCGCCGCCGCGTTCCCACGCCGGTCGCCCGGCAGCGAAGCGGTCCTCCATCACCCACATTGTGAACGGCTCGGCCGGCACTGGGCTGAGATCGTGCACGCCCAGCAGTTCGTACGCCGCCGTACGGTAGGCATCCGTCGTCGCGGGGACGATACGGTCGACCATCGAGTTAGGGAACGCGACGTTCTCGGCGACCCAGGATTCGGCTTTACTGCCTTGGAGGAATTCGAGGACGAGGCTGCGGGTCTGCCTGCCGTTCGACTGCATGTTGTCGCAGTTCAGGACGGTGATCGGGGCGCCGTGTGTGTCGGCCCGGCGTTCCAGGGCGCGCGCGATCTGTCCGATGACAGTGCTTGGTGTCGCACCGGAGAGGTCCGCCACGATGCCGGGATGATCCAGCGCTAGCCGGTGAGTGCTCGGGTCCATGCAGTAGCCGTGTTCGGTCACTGTCATCGAGACGATGCGGGTGTCCTCGGCCGCGATGGCGTCGACCACCGCGGCGGGGTTGCTCGCGGCAACGATTGCGCCGGTGTGGACACCTGGCACGCTGATCGACGAACCTCCGGGCGACAGTTCGAGCACCGAGTAGAGACCGTCTTGACTGTTCATCGCGTCGGCGACAGTCGCCGAGCGGCTCGCGACGCCGAGGATGCCCCAGCCGTCGCCGGCCTGTGCGGTGTAGACGGCTTGGTGGGCCCGATGGAAGTTGCCGAGGCCGAGGTGCACGATTCCCGTACCGGTCGGCCGGGCGGTCAGCAGGTGGCTGGCAATCGAGGCGCGGTTCAAGGCGCTCACCAGTCGGTCACTGAGCCGTCGAGGCGGCGCGCGACGGGCAGGTAGGCGGGTTCGTACGGGAACTTCGCGGCCAGTGTTTCGTCAACCTCGACGCCGAGACCGGGTGCGTCGCCCGGGTGCAGGTAGCCGTCGCTGAACGACCAGGCGTGCGGGAATACCTCGTGCGCCAACGCGTCGTACCCCATGTACTCCTGGATGCCGAAGTTGTGCGTCGACAGCCCGAGGTGGACGCTCGCGGCGAACGAGACCGGCGAGACGTCGGACGGCCCGTGCGGCGCCGCCTTCACCTGGTACACGGCGGCGAGCGCGAAGATCGAGCGCAGGTGGCTGATCCCGCCGGCATGCGCGACCGCGACCCGGATGTAGTCGATCAGCTGCCCGGTGATCAGGTCCTTGCAGTCGTAGATGGAGTTGAAGACCTCGCCGATCGCGAGCGGAGTGGTGGTGTGCTGCCGAACCAGACGCAGGGCGTCCTGGTTCTCCGCCGGGGTGACGTCCTCGAGCCAGAACAGGTCCGCGGGTTCGAGCGCCTTGCCGAGTCGCGCGGCCTGCTGCGGCGTGAGCCGGTGATGAGCGTCGTGCAGCAACGCCAGCTCCGGGCCGACGTGCTCCCTCACCTTTGTCAGAACGGTGGGAACGTGACGCAGATAGGCATCCGTGTCCCACGACTCCACCACCGGTGCGGCACCACGCTTCGCCGGCTCGTAGCCGGCCGCCTCGCGATGAACGCCGTACACGGTCTCCAGACCTGGTACGCCGGACTGCGCGCGGACCGCCCGGAAGCCGTCCTCGCGGCGCGCATCGACCTCGTCGAGCAGTTCGGGCACTTCCCAGGCCGAGGCATGTGTGTAGGCGAGGACGCGGTCGCGGACCGCGCCGCCGAGCAACTGGTAGACCGGCATCCCGGCGGCCTTGCCCTTGATGTCCCAGAGGGCGAGGTCGACCGCGCTGATCGCGGCCATCGTGATCGGTCCGCGGCGCCAGTACGCCCCGCGGTAGAGGTACTGCCAGGTGTCCTCGATCCGCGCCGGGTCGATTCCGGTGAGCAACGGTACGACGTGGTCGCGCAGGTAGCTCGCGACGGCGAGCTCACGGCCGTTGACGGTGGCGTCGCCGTACCCGACGAGGCCGTCGGCGGTCTGCAGTTTGAGGGTGACGTAGTTGCGGCCGGGGCTGGTGAGGATGACCTCGGCGGCGATGATGCGATCGGTCATGAGGATGCTCTCAGAGTCGGACGAGATTGCGCAGCTGGTTGCCCTCGGCAAGGGCGGTGAGGTTGGCGGCGATGTCCTGGATGCGGCCGCGGTACGTCTGGCGGGTGATCCCGGACAGGTGCGGTGTGAGCAGGACGTTGTCCAGTTCCCCGAACGGGGCTTCGGCTGGTTGCGCCTGGTCGCCTCTCGGACGGGTACGAGTACCAGACGTCGAGGGCGGCGCCGCGGATCGTGTGGTTGCGCAGAGCGTCGTACAACGCCTGCTCCTGGACGAGCGGGCCGCGGGCGACGTTGACGAGTACGCCGTCTGCGCCGAGTTTGCTCAGCTCCGCAGCGCCGATGATGCCGCGGGTGGCTTCGGTCAGCGGCGCGGAGACGACGACTACATCTGATTCCTCCAGTAGCCGGGGGAGCTGAGTCGTGTCACCGGCCCAGCTCAGGCCGTCGGCCTTTCCACTGGCGGTCACGGCGTGGGCTTGGGCACCGAAGGACTGCAGCACTCGCCAGGTGGCTTGGCCGATGTGGCCGAAGCCGAGGAAGCCGACCTTCGCACTCGACAGCGTCTGGGGTTGCGGGAGCGCCGCGTCGTACACGGGCGAGCGCCAGCGGTTCTGGCGGAGGGCGGCGTCGGCCTGGGGGAGTTCGCGGCGCAGGGCGATCAGGGCCCACACGATGTACTCGGCGATCGAGTCCTCGTGGTGATAGGTGTTCGCGACCGGTACGCCGGTTGCCTGGACGCGGTCGGTGCCGGCTCCGGCCACCTGCACGAGCCGTAGGCCCGGCGCGGCGTCCGCCATCTCCTGGGTGAACGCCGGACCTACCAGGACGTCGGCCTTCTTCAACGCGTCGAGGAGGTCTTCCGGAAGCCAGACCAGTTCGTGATGAGGCACCAGGGCCTCGAGTTCGTCGCGCAAGGGCAGCAGGTTGGGGTCGGTGACGACGACTCTCATGCGTCGCTCCGTTCGCGGCGCGCGGGCGTCCAACCGGCCACCGGGCCGGTGCTCTGGCGGACGACCAGCTGGGTCGGCAGTGTGACGGCGCGTGGCTCGGCAGGTGCCTGGCCGGGCTCTGCGCTCAGTTGCTGGTGGAGCATGTCGATGCTCATCACGCCGGCTCGCGACATCGGGACCTGGATGCTGGTCAGCGTCGGCCGGCCGACCTCCGCGAGCGGGGTGTCGTCGATGCCGATGACGCTCAGCTCGCCGGGCACCTCGACACCGAGCGCGGCCGCACCGGAGATGATGCCCAGTGCCATCAGGTCGTTGTGGGCGATCACCGCGGTGGCGCCGGAGGCTACGACGCTGGCCGCCGCGGCCTGGCCGCCGGCCACCGTCTCCGCCTGCCAGCCGAGTACTTCCAGTTCGATGTCGGTCTGGTCGGCGAGCTGCCGGATCGCTTCCACCCGGGTCTGGTTCGACCAGGACAGCGGTGAACCCTGGGCGTAGGCGACATGCTCGTGACCGAGGACGCGCAGGTACTCCAGCGCCTGGCGCAGACCGTCGGCGGCGTCCGGTACGACGCTGCTCGTCTCGTCGCTCGTCCGGTTCACCAGGACGAGCGGGGTGTCACCGCACAGCTCGACGATGTCGTGGGCGGGCAGCCGGGGCGAGCAGACGACGAACCCGTCGACCCGCTCGTGCAGTTCGCCGATGATCTCCCGCTCGCGGTCCGGGCTGCCGTCGGTGTCGGTCAGTACGACGGTCTGCCGGCGGTTCCAGCCGTGCGCCTGGGCGGCCTTGACGAAGCTCGCCCACACCGGGTTGCCGATGTCCGGGACGATCATCGCGACGGTCGCCGAGCGGGTCGGGAGCCCCGACCGGGAGCGGCGGCCGGCCGAGGCGACGTACCCGATCTCCTCCGCGGCGCCGATGATCCGGCGCAGGGTGTCGCGGCCGATCCGGTCCGGGTCGCTGAACGCCCGGGACGCGGTCGACAACGACACACCCGCGCGCTGCGCGACGTCGGTCAGGGTGGGGTTCACAGCTCGCTCCAGAGGTTGCGCCAAGGTTTCGCCAAGATTGCGGCAACTTGCGCAACTCTGTCAAGAGCTGGTTCAGCTCTCCAGGAACTGGACCTCCGCGAGGTTGGTGAAGCCGCCGTGCGCGTCGGCGATCCGGATCGTCGGGTACGACGCCTGCGCGGCCAGCGGGAACGCGTACCACTGGTTGCCGTCGGTGATGCCGTTGATCGTGGTGAGCGTCGTCCAGGTGGTGCCGCCGTCGCTGGAGCCCTGGACGAGGTCGCCGTTGGCTCGTGCGGGGAAGTTGCTGCGCGGGCGGACCCGGACGGCGTCGAAGGTCAGGTTCGTGCCGGCCGGGGGAGTGACAGTGACCCACCCGTTGCCGGAGGTGGTGTCGGTGAAGGTGGTGAGGTCCCCGTCGAACATCCGCCAGCCGTTGGCCTCTGGGGTGCCGACGCCGGGGAAGGCGGGAGTGGAGGCGACGACCCAGCCTTGCTGGACTTCCACAGTTCGGACGTGGGTGTTCCAGAGTTCGAGCGCTGTGCCGTCGGTGGTGTCGATGATCGTCGCCCCGGCCTGGCCGCTCGCGGTCGTGTAGTCGACGGTGAAGCGCAGCGGGCGACCGTAGCCGACGTCGTCGGGCAGCGTGACCGTCGCGGTCCAGTGCAGGCCGTCCTGGCTCGTGACCTGAGCTTCGAGCCCTTCGATCGACGCTTTGACCTGGCTCAGTGGTTCGGTGGCCGTCATCGTCAGCGTGACGGTGTCGCCGTTCTGCGCGCGCTTCGGGTCGCTGCCGTTGGAGGCGATCGACACCGAGTTGATCGCCGTACTCATCTCCAGCCGTTGTCCGTAGATACGGAACTCGCTGAAGCTCGACAGGCCTGGGTACGCCGGATCCGTGGGTACGCCGGGATGGTCGACCTGGATCTTGAGGAACCGGAAGCTGTCGCCGAGGACGTCGTCGCGGACCGGGATCCGCTCGAGTGCGAACCCTTGATCGGAGGTGTCCGTGGTCTCGCGTGACGTGAGCAGGGTCCACGCCCGGCCGTCGTTCGACCCGTACACGTTCGCGCCCTGGGTGCGGTTGCCGAAGTTGTACCGCGCCTGCAGCCCGAACGCGTCGGCCGTGACGCGGAAGCCGGCGCCGACATCGATGACCGCCGGAGCGGTCAGGTCGCCGGAGAAGGTGTTGAAGTCCCCGTCGAGCATGTTGCCCAGGGCAACCTGGGACAGTGACGCCGAGGTCGCGCGGCCCCAGTAGTCGAACGAGCCGTCGTCCGGCATCGTCGGTGTCAGCTTCTCGAGCCGGCCGACCGCGGTCTGCAACGCGACGAGATCCGCGGCGAAGGTCGCCGGGTCGGCCGCGATGTCCGCCTCCGCCGCTGCTTTCGCCGCGTCGACGGCGGAACGAGTGGCTCGGACGTACGTCGTACCCGCGTCGTAGCCCGCGAGCGCCGCGGTCACGGCGTCCTGACGGGTCGCGCTGACGGTCAACCGCACACGCAGTACGGCGTCTGTGGCCGCGTCGGATGCGACGACGAAGGTGTTGTGGTCACCGACCTGGCTTGCGGTCGGCGTCCAGGTCAGCACGCCCGTTCCCTGGTCGAGCGATGCGCCTGCCGGAAAGTTGGCTCCCGAGCTGTAGGAGACTGCATCGGCTGCCGAGAGCTTTGTGGACAAAGGCTCGCCGGCGATCGCGAGCAGTCTCACGTCCGAGCCCTGCGCGAACTGTGGAGGCGTGAGCTGGGTCTTCGCCTGGAGGTTGATCGCGTCGATGTCGACCGCGACCTCGGGCGATCCGACGACCGTGTAGTAGGCGAGGGACTCGCCGCCGGCACTGCCACGGAGTTTGCTCGTGTCCATGTCGTAGGTGACGTACCGCCAGGCGCCGTGCGTGTTCGGAAGCGTGAGCGTGTAGTACGGCGCGAGCCCTTGCTGCTTCCTGATCTGCAAGGTCGCCGTGCCGTTCGTGCGGATCAGTACGCCGACCGGGCTGTAGCCGTTGCGGTTGTCGTACAACAACGTCCGTACGGCGATCGTCGTACCGGCGGACCGAGCCCGCATGCGGACGAACCCGCTGCCCACCGACGTACCAGGAGTGAGGGGAGTGGTTCTCGTCTCCGCCTGCACGAGGGCGTCGCGTTGGACCGGAGGCGCCGATCCGGCGACGGAGGCGGGGAAGGACAGCCAGGAGTCCGGGTTGAAGTCCGGGTTGCTGTTCCAGAAGTTGTACGGCGCCGTTCCCCAGTAGAACTGCGCGCCGGCGTCCTGAGTCGTGGCCAGCTCGGTGATGCTCGGGGCGATCTTGGTGATGTCCGAGCCGAGCCTCTTCTTGTAGATGGTGTAGAGCTCGTTGGTCGGGTCGAAGATCCGGCCGCGATACGCCTGGGACAGCACGCCGCCGCGCTGGGTGGTGTCGATCCACGGGATCGTCCTGCCCATCATGAACGCGAAGAACTGTTCGGAGCCACGCAGCAGCCGGTCGCCGCCGAACGCGTAGACCGAGACCGCGTCCCGTCGCGTCGACACCGTGCCGCGGACCGGATCCAGCCTGGTTCCCTGGATGTCGATGACGCGGGCGAGCTGGGTCAGCATCGTGACGTCGTCCCACGCGTGGGCCTGGTCGCGACCCATCTCCTGCAACTGGACGAACGTCTTGCCGTACGGGTTCCGCGGATCATTCTTCGCGATCACCGGCATCACCTTGCTGAGGGCGCCGTTGGTGTCGTCGTCAGGGTTCGTCGAGTTCACCGAGAACCACTCGACCGCCTCGCGGTAGCGCGCGAGGTTGTCGGTGAAGACGTACCCCGCGATCGCACCGATGAGCGAGTAGCTGTGCTGATTCATGAAGTTGCGGTTGCGGTACAGGAAGGTCTGCGTGAGCGGCACGATCAGGTTGCTGGTGAGCTCCGCGGTGTCGCTGTCGTTCCAGCCGAGGTCGTAGCCGTCGTCGGCGGGTGCCGTGACGGTCGAGTAGCGCACGATCTCGGCGGCCGCGAGCATCCGCATCAGCGGCGCACCGCTGTGGATGTGCGCGTCGGGGTAGTAGACGTAGCCGGCCGGATCCATATGGGCCCAGATCCGGATCAGCTTGAGGCTGTTCTCGCGGTAGACCGGATCACCGGTGGTGAAGTACAGGATCGACTGGGTGTAGGCCCGGAACGCGTCGTCGATGAACCTCGACTGGATGCCCTGGGAGTTGAAGGCGCTGCTGGCCGGCCGGTCGAGGACGGTGCCCTGGTTCTTGGAGCTGAAGGTCCGGGAGGCGTACGTCGTCGCACTCATCGCGGCGTAGTACGACGCCCACGGCTCGACGCCGGCGCGGACCTGCTTGCGAGCGAGCTCCAGTGAGGAGGCGCTCACGGCCAGTCCGGGATGGACGAAGCCGGCGCTCGAGGTGACCGGGGTCAGCTGCGGCAACGCGGTGGCCGCTGAGGGCGTGGCGGCGACCGGTACGACTCCGACGGCGGCGAGGAGCACGGTCAGGGCAGTGGCCAGTGCGGTCGATCTCAGAACAGCCATCGGGGACACTCTCCAGTGATGTGACGGCACGGAAGCGGGAGCGGTCGGAGCCTCGCACTGCGCCCCGGTGGCCGTGAAGCGCGCGACCGCCTCCGAAAATTTTGATCCCCTGATAGTTAACGTTTTCTATGCCAGCCTGACGGCATGCCTCCCGTACCCGAAAAACTGCCGGCGCTCGTCGCCATGTCCGCCGAGCATTGGCCGCTGCTGTTCCCGGCGGACGTCCGCCGGCGTCTGGAGCAGTTCGCCCTCCTCGATCCGGCGGAACCGGTCGACCGGTTCGACGATCCGCGCGTCCTGGATCGCCTGGCCGAGGTGGAAGTTCTGATCACCGGCTGGGGATGCCCGGTCATCGACCGCCCGCTCCTGGAGGCGGCCCCGAAGCTGCGGGCGGTGCTGCACGCCGCGGGGAGCGTGAAGGGTCACCTGAGCCGCGAGGTCTGGGACCGCGGCATCGTCGTGTCGTCGGCGGCAGCGGCGAACGGCGTACCGGTCGCGGAGTTGACGCTCGGCGCGATCCTGATGGCCGGCAAAGGCGCCTTCGACCTGCGGGAGCGCTATCGCCGCGAGCGGACCTTCGAGCTCGGCTACATCCACCCGGACGTCGGGAACAACGGTCGTACCGTCGGACTGATCGGCGCTTCGCGGATCGGCCGGCAGGTGCTGGATCTGCTGCGGCCGTTCGGCTTCCGGGTCCAGGTGTACGACCCGTACGCCGGGAATCTCGACGTACCGTCCGTCGATCTGGGGACACTGCTGAGTACGAGCGACATCGTCAGTGTGCACGCCCCGCTGACCGCGGAAACCCATCATTTGCTAGGGCGATCGGAGCTCGCCCTGCTGCGGGACGGTGCGACGCTGATCAACACGGCGCGCGGGCAACTGATCGACACCGGCGCGCTGACCGCGGAGCTGATCACCGGGCGGATCACGGCGGTGCTCGACGTCACCGAGCCCGAACCGCTGCCCTCCGGATCACCCTTGTTCCAGCTGCCGAACGCGTTCCTCACGCCCCACATCGCCGGCTCGCACGGCAACGAACTCGCACGTCTCGGGCTGTGCGTCGCGGACGAACTGGGGCGCTTCGCCGCGGGCGAACCGCTCCGCTTCGGGGTCGGCGTCGCCGACCTGGATCGTGCCGCCTGATCGCGCGGCGTCTGATCGCAAAGGGCAACGATTGCCACGCCTTGACACGTCTGAAAGCCAGCGCTACCTTCTCGACTGATGGAAAGCGCTTTCTAGATCCTGGTGAAGGAGCCGCTCCCATGAGTACTCGAACCCCCGTGCGCTCCAGCCTGTGGCTGGGACTACTGGCGGTCCCCGCCGTCGCGTTCTTCCTGGTGTTCAGCTACGCGCCGATGGCTGGCCTGGTGGTCGCGTTCAAGGAGTTCGACATCAGCAAGGGCATCTTCGGCAGCCCGTGGAACGGCCTGGACAACTTCCGCTACTTCTTCGCCTCCGGTGACGCGCAGCGGATCCTGGTCAACACCATCGTGCTGAACGTGCTGTTCCTGGCCGCGACGCTCGCCGCCGGCGTGACGCTGGCGATCATGCTGAACGAGCTCCGCGGCCGCTTCTTCAAGCGGGCGGCCCAGTCGACGATCTTCTTCCCGTACTTCGTCTCGCCGGTCGTCATCGCGATCATGCTGCAGGTCCTGCTGTCCGGGCCGGCGGGAGACGGAGGTGTCGTCAACGACGCGCTGGCCGGCTTCGGGCTGCCGACGGTCAGCTGGTACACGGAGCCGGGACCGTGGCCGTGGATCCTGACCTTCGTCAAGATCTGGCAGCTGGGCGGCTACATGAGCGTCATCTTCCTGGCCGCGATCACCTCGATTCCCGAGGACGTCTACGAGGCGGGCCAGATCGACGGTGCGAGCCGGGCGCAGATGGCGCTCCGGATCACCCTGCCGCTGCTGAAGCCGACGGCCGCGGTCCTGCTGGTACTCGGTGTCGGCCGGATCTTCTACGGAGACTTCGGCACGATCTACGCGATCGTCGGCGACAACGGCACGCTCTTCCCGACGACCGACGTGATCGACACCTATGTGTTCCGCTCCCTGCGCCAGATCGGTGACTTCGGCACTACCGCGGCGATCGGCCTGTTCCAGTCGGTGGTCGGCTTCGTTCTGGTGACGACCGCGGTGCTGATCCAGCGCCGGTACTCGAAGGAGACGAGTCTGCTGTGACCACCATGACCTCGACCCTGGCCAAGGCGGCCGGCCGGACCGCAGCCAAGCGGCGCTCCGGTGGCTGGGAACCCTTCACCGTCGTCAGCGTCATCGGCGTCGCGCTGTTCATGCTGGTCTGCCTGATTCCCGTTCTGGGTGATCCTGTCGGGCTCGTTCACCGACGAGCAGACCCTGGCAGGCAAGGGATACAGCCTCATCCCGCAACCGTTCTCAACCGCGGCGTACAAGCTGATCTTCACCGGGCCGACGCTGGTCAGCGCGTACGTCGCCAGCATCTTCATCACTGTCGTCGGTACGGTGCTGGCGCTGAGCATCACGTCCGGGCTGAGCTGGGTGATCGCGCGGCGACTGCCCTACGTCAGCCGGCCGTTGGCGATCTTCGCCTACATCCCGATGCTGTTCGCCGGCGGTCTCGTCCCGCTGTACCTGCTGGTCACGCAGTACCTCAAGCTGCAGAACAGCTACTTCGCGGTGATCCTGCCGTTGCTGGTGGCACCTTTCCTGGTCTTCATCCAGGTCTCGGCGTTCCGCCAGCTGCCGGAGGAGATCCTCGACTCGGCCCGGGTCGACGGCGCGGGGGAGATGCAGATCTTCTTCCGGATCGGACTGCCGTTGTCCAAGCCGATCCTGGCCGTCGTCGGCCTGTTCTACGCGGTCCACTACTGGAACGAGTGGTTCACCGCACTGCTGTTCATGTCGGACGTCCACAAGTACCCGCTACCGCTGCTGTTGCAGAACCTGATCTCGAACGTCTCGTTCTCGCAGATGCTGCCGACAGCAGCAGCTCAGTCGACGCCGGTCTACCAGCTCCGGCTCGCCCTCACGGTCGTCACCATCGGCCCGATCCTGCTCGCGTACCCGTTCGCGCAGCGCTACTTCGTCAAAGGCATCACCTTGGGAGCCACCAAAGGCTGACGGTCTCCCACCATTTCTTCAGGAAACTTCAGGAGGCATTGTGCCCGCCACATCTCCCGCCGGCCTCAGCAGGCGCGGCTTCTTGGCCGCCGGCGGCGGCCTGTCACTCGCAGCCATGCTCGGACTGAGCGGCTGTGGAGACTCGTCGTCACCGAGCTCCGGCAAGGCCGCAGACACCCTCGCCCTGCTGCTGCCCGGTGACGCGCCGACCGGCTGGGAAGCGATCCTTGCCAAGGTCAACGAGAAGCTCAAGAAGGACCTGGGCTTCTCCATCGCTCCCCAGTTCGTCGCGTGGTCCAACTACCAGCAGCAGTCGCTGCTCAAGTTCACCGCCGGCGAGAACTTCGACACCGCGCTGCAGGCTCGCTGGCTGAACATGATCCAGCTCGTCGCCGGCAAGTCGCTGGTTCCGGTCGACGGTCTGATCAGCAAGTACCCGAACCTGAGCAAGACCCTGGACCCGCAGCTGCTCGAGCAGAACAAGTGGTCCGGCAAGCTGTACGGGATCCCGCAGGTGAACTCCGCCGCACGGTTCCATCACTTCACGGTCCGCCAGGACCTGGCCGACAAGCTCGGTGCCGGGGAGCTCTCGACGTTCGACCAGCTGGAGAAGTTCTGGTACGACGTCAAGCAGAAGGAGAAGCTCACTCCGATCGGCATCTCGTCCAACATGCCGAAACTCCTGGCGGCCTTCGCACCGGTCGGCTGGCTGAATCAGCACGACTGGGAGAATCCACACGTCAGCGTGCAGTTCTTCAGCGGCGGCTCGCTCCCGTTCTACCTGGCGCAGGACGGGAAGAGCACCGGGTCCGCGAAGCCGATCCCGTTCTGGGAGGTTCCGGGCGTCGTCGACGCGCTGCACAAGATCCGCAAGTACTACCTCGACGGCATCATCAACAAGGACGCGCTCAACGTGGACTCGAGCACGATCAAGTCCCAGTTCGAGTCCGGCCGCATCGCGACCCGGTGGGCGATGACGGACGGGCTGTCGTCGCAGTCGATCACGCCGCTGCGCAAGGCGGTACCGACCGCGCAGATCGCCAACGTCGTACCGCTGCGGGGCGGCAAGGACGCGAAGCCCAACCAGACGTTCCAGGCCGACAACTTCGTCGTACTCAACGTCAAGGGCCGCAGCAACGAGCGGGCGATGCAGCTGGAGGACTGGGTCTCGATCAAGGAGAACCACGACCTGCTCAGCTACGGGGTCGAGGGTACGGACTGGAAGCCGGTGGGCACGGACAAGTTCCAGCAGCTGTCGCAGTACAGCTTCCCGGGGTTCGCGTTGTGCTGGCGGCAGAAGCTCGAGCTGAAGATCAAGGACATCACGCCGACCGAGGAGGCGTGGTTCGACTGGGCGCAGAAGTACGACAACTTCACGCTGGACCCGTACGCGTCGTTCGTGCCGGACGTGACGCCGGTGAAGCGTCAGGACAGCCAGGTCAACGCGGCGATGACGCAGTACGGCAATCCGCTGTGGATCGGGGCGGTCGACGTCGACAAGGGACTCGACAACCTCAAGAAGGCGGTGGACAAGGCCGGCCTCCCCGAGCTGCAGGCGGAGATGGAGAAGCAGGCGAACGCGTATCTCAAGGGCCAGTGAGGCCGTCCTCGATGTCCGCCCCACGGAGGAAGCTCGCGGTGGTCGCGCGCGAGGCCGGTGTGTCGATCTCGACCGTCTCCAAGGTCTTGCGCGCCTACCCGGATGTCGCACCGGCCACCAGGACCCGGGTGCGCGAGGTACTGCGTCGCGCCGGGTACCCACTGGATTCCGAGGCCGCGGGCAACCGTCGCGAGGAGTCCGAGCTGGTGGACGTGGTGGTCGCCAGTCAGAGCAGCGGCTGGGCCGGCGACGTACTGGCCGGTCTGGCCGATGCTGCCCGGATACCGGGGCTGGCTCTCGTCGTCACGACAGTGAACGGGGGAGAGCCGGTACCCCGGCTCTGGCTGGAACGGCTCTTCGCCCGCGGCACACGCGGCGTGATCGGCCTCGACGTCGAGTTCACCGACACCCAACGGGCCTACCTCGCCGCCTACGACATCCCCTGCGTCGCAGTCGATCCCGGATTGTCGGCCTCGGATGTGCTGGCGGCAGTCGTCGTGCCGTCTGTGGTCAGGCGCGTCGGCTGACCGAGTTGCGGACCACGACGTGGGTGGTGAAGAGGCGGTGGGCTCCGGTCCAGTCGGGTTGTTGGTGCTGGGAGTCGAGTGCGATCTTCGCTGCCGCTCGGCCTAGTTCCTCGTAGGGGACGTGGACCGAGGTGAGTCTGGGGCGGAGGTCCTGGGCGAGTTCGACGTCGTCGTAGCCGACCACCGAGAGGTCCTCGGGGACTCTCAGGTCGAACTCGGCGGCAGCGGCGTACACGCCCGCGGCCACGACGTCGGTGGCCGCGAAGACCGCGGTGAAGTCCTGTCCGGCGGCGAGGCGATTCTTCGTCAGCTGATAGCCGGAGGCCCGGGTGAAGACGCCGTGCTCGACCAGCTCGGGCGCGTCCGGTACGCCGAAGTCGTGCAGGGCCCGTCGATGTCCGGCCAACCGCTGCATGCTGGTGCTCTGACGCTCGGGACCGGCGAGGAAGAGGGTCCGGCGATGACCCTGCGACAACAAGTGGCTGGTCATCGCGTAGGCGCCCTGCTCGTTGTCGTACTCGATCACGGCGGTGGGTACGTCGTCGCCCAGCGGAGGTCGTCCGCACAACACCAGCAGGGAACCGGCGGAGTGCAGTGAGCGGGCCAGGTCGGTCATCTTCGCGCGGTAGTCGGCTGCTTCGTTGGTGACACCACCGATCAGGATCACCGCGCCGGCGCGCTGCTCGCGCATCAGTTGTACGAGGGCGAGCTCCCGCTCCGAGTCGCCTTGGGTGGTGCCGATCAGGCTCAGCCATCCACGGCGCGACGCCTCCTGCTCGACGCCGTGCGCCGCGTCCGCGAACGACTGGCCGCGGACGTCGGCGAGGATGAAGGCGATCGTCTTCGTCTGCACTCCGGCCAAGGCCCGGGCGTGCGTGTTCGCGGAGTAGTTGAGCTCGCGGATGGATCGCAGGACGCGCTGGTTCGCCGACCGGGAGACCGGGTAGTTGCCGGCCAGGACGCGGGAGACCGTCGCGGGCGACACCCCGGCGTGCGCGGCGACGTCGGCCAGGGTGGGCGAGCTCGACGACTTGCGTCTACTGCTGGTTGCCATCGTTCTCCTAGCGGACACTGGGCGGAGCGGTCGACTTCCTGATCACCACGTGCGTCCCGAGCATCAGGTGCTGATCCTGCGCGTAGTCGTCGCGATGGAGTGCGAGCCGTACGGCGGAACGCCCGAGCTCCTCGTGCGGGATGTGGACCGTGGTCAACGGCGGATTGAGATCGGCGCTCTGCGGAATGTCGTCGTACCCGGCGACGGAGATGTCCTCGGGGACCCGGAGCCCGGCCTCGTGGAGCGCGGCGAGGACACCGCTCGCGACGATGTCCGTGATGCCGACGACCGCCGTCATACCCGTGTCGCGGGTCAGCAAGGCCTTCGTCTCACGGAAGCCGGACTCGCGATCGAAGGTGCCGCCGGCAACGAGCGCGGGATCGACGGTCAGGCCGTGCGCCGCGTGGGCGCGGGTGAAGCCCTCGAAGCGTGCGCTGGTCGTGGTGTGGTTCGGCTCGGCGGCGCCGACGAACGCGATCCGGCGATGGCCGAGCGAGAGCAGGTAGTTCGTCACCGCGAACGCGCCGCCCTCGTTGTCGTACTCGACGACGGTCGCCGGTGCGTCCGGGCCGATCGGCGGACGCCCGCAGAGCACCAGGCGCGAGCCGATCCGCTCCAGGGACCTGGCGATCTGTGCCATCCGCTCGAGGTGTTCCGGCGTACGGAGGCCGCCGCCGACCAGCACAACCGCCTCGGCCTGTTGCTCGCGCATCAGCTCGATGAGTTCGAGCTCGCGATCGGCGTCGCCGTGATGGGTGCAGACCAGGCACACCCGGCCCTCGGCGGTCGCCTGCTGCTCGACGCCCTGCCCGATGTAGGCGAACAGCGGACCGACCAGGTCGCGGACGACGAACGCGACGGTCCGCGTCGTACCGCCGACCAGGGCGCGAGCCTGCGCGTTGATCACGTAGTCCAGGTCCTGCACGGCCCGAAGCACCCGTTTCCGGGCCGAGGCGCTGACCGGGTAGTTCCCGGCGAGCACCCGCGAAACCGTTGTAGCGCTCACGCCCGCGGCCGCCGCGACGTCCTTCACCGTCGGACGGCTCCCGAGGCTCACTCCGGCCACACGCCAACCCCTTGTCCGGTCGAATTGTCCGGTCGAAAATTTCTGTCCTGGTCTTGCGCTGACTCAGCGTAGAAAACGTTAACTATGCTGCCATCCATGGCGGCGAATGTCGAAGCCCGCGGGATACCGATCTGGCTGAGTGACACCGGTACGGGTGATCCGCTGCTGCTCGTCCATGGCTGGGGTGGCGACAGCCGCGCGTGGAGCGGCCTGACCTTCGAAGGCCACCGCGTCATCACCGTCGACCTGCGCGGTCACGGGCGTTCGCCGGTACTCGCGGACGGATATCGGCCGGCGGACTATGCGGGGGACCTCGCGGCGCTCGTCGACCGGCTGAAGCTCGGTCCTGTGGTGGCGGTCGGACATTCGATGGGCGGGCAGATCGTCGCGGAACTCGCGCTGGAACATCCCGAGCTGGTCACCGCGGTCGTTGTCGTCGACCCGGCGTACGGCGCGGACGAGGCCGAGGCAGCCACCTTCGAGCAGCGTCTGGCCGCGCTCCGGACCGACGGACCGGAGGCGGCTGCCCGCCAACTCGGACTGCCCGCCGGCGCGGTCCGCGACCAGTTGCTCGCGACACCGGGCCATGTGCTCGCCGAAAGCTATGCGGGGATGTACACGGCCCCAGACGCCTTCGGCACCCGCCCGGCCGCTGCCAGTCGAATAGCTGCTCTGACCCAACCACTCCTCTGCATCCGCCCGACTCCCGAGATGGCCGCGTGGGACATCGGGCTCTCACTGCCCTACGGCTCACGAGTCGTCCTCTGGAATGGGTGCAGCCACTTCCTCCACCACGAACGTCCGGCGCAGTTCGTCACCCTGCTCGAGAGTTGGCTGACCTCACTGCCCGACCTCTTGATACACACCTGTGGAAATCTCCCGCGAGAGGATGCGCGCGGAAACTATCCTGGATCACGCAACGTGTCCGACCTTCCCGCATCGGAGCAATCATGGAAGCCCTCTACGACCTCCCGAACGGCGACCGAGTCCGGGTCATCGACACCCCGACCGTCGGTCAGAGCCTCGGCAGGGTCCTCGAACTCTTCCGTTCCGGCAACACCGAGCCGGTCTTCTTCGGCGACCAGCCCCGTCCGGAGGGCGTCGTCATCTCCTTCGAGCAATGGGCAGAGTACGAAACCTTGAAGGAGGACGCGGAGACCGACCGCCGCATGCAGGAGATCACCCGCGAACGCCTGGCCAACGCGCGCCCCGAGGACTACGTGCCGTACGACGACATGCTCCGTGAGTGGGGATTGGACGAGGAGGAGGGTGGGAGTGACAAACGGTGAACTACCGGCTGGTCGTGCACCCGGAGCTCCGGCGCGAGGTCACGAAGCTGCACGAGGCGTGGAAGCAGGATCCCGCGAGTGACTCCGGCCGGGAGTTCGAGGCCTTCCGGGACGCGATGTCGGCGCTCCGCGACGGTCGCGAAGGTGACTACATCGGCAAGCAACTGAGCTATGGTCCGTCGTCACACGATCTCCGCGACGCCGCGGAGATCAAGGTAGATGTCTTCGACGAGGGCGGCACCCGAGAGCGTCCCCGGCCGTCGCACCGGATGGTCTATCGCGAGTTCGACGCGCTGCCGAAGGTCGAGAACGGCAGGGTGGTCCACGACCCGAACGCGCAGCCGGTCCGCCAGATCGTGGCCTTCAATCATCGCCGCGATGATCCGGCCGCGATCGCGGGCGACCGCTTGGGACGGGTCCGCGGTCAGCAGGACAGAAACCTGCATGGCCTGACCGGCGGCGGACGTCCGGACGTCGGACCGCAACGCCCAGGAGCGCAAACCACGCCGCACCGACTGCCGATGCCGCAGGACGTGCTGCAGCAGATCCTTCGCGACAGCCCGCCGGCAGGCACGGCACCGAAGCCGGCCGCGGCGCCACAGGCGAACGTCAACCGACCGCCTGGGCCAGGTTCGTCCAAGTCGAAGGAACGCTGACAGCCCCCGATCAGGAGTGCTCAGGCGCAGCGAGTCGCATCGCGCGGGCACTGGTCGTGGTGACGCGTTCAGCGTGGAAGCAGGCTCCGAGAGGACGGCTGAGCAGGAGCGGCGTCCGGGCTCTGACCCATTGCTCGCATCAGAATTGCTCGCATCAGAACGGTGGAGGGTCGGGGGTGTCTGGCTCCTGGGTGATGGGGCCGCGGGCGGGTGGGACTGTTGTGTAGCGGTGGCCGGTTGGTGCGGTGAGGGTGACGGAGCCGTCGGGGTTGGCGGTGCTGGTCCATCCCCACGCCGGCGTGTCCTTCACGACGTGGTGGTACTCGCAGTAGGGCACAAGCCCGGTGAGGGTCGTTCGGCCGGTTTGTGCGAAGGGGGTCGTGTGGTCCCGGTCGCATTCGCGGGAGGTGCGGTTGCAGCCGGGCCAGGCGCAGACGGGGTGGCGGGCAAGCAGGGTTTCGGTGACGGCGGCGCCGGGGTCGTGGCGGGTGGTGGAGGCATCGAGGACGGCGCCGTTGGTCGGGTCGGTGAGCAGGCGTCGCCAGGTGCCGTCGGTGGCGATGCGGCGGGCCATGCCGGCGGGGATGGGTCCGTAGCCGGTGAGTTCGCAGGGGTTGTCGTCCAGCCCGAGCAGGGTGGTGATGGGGACGAAGATCTCGATGTGGGGTCGTCGGCGGTGGTGGTCGGGTAGGCGTCTGCCGAGCCAGTCGAGGCCGTTGTGCAGCATGTGTTCGAAGACGTCGACGATGGCATCGGCACGCCGCTGTTCAGCGGTGCGATCGTCTCGCATCGGTTCCCCGCCTGCAGCATCACGAACCGTGCCAGTTGTTGCCTCTGGCGATCGATCGGCCGCACAGTTGCCGGCGGCATCGGTTGCTGGTGCGCCGTCGGCACTGGCGGTCGGCACCGAAGAGGTACCTCGTTTGGCGAGGTCGGCCATGGCTTGGACGACGACCCACATTTGCTGGATCTTGTCGGCGGTGTGGACGACCCAGAGGCCGGCCATGCCGTCGGGCAGGGGCACGACCTTGCAGGTGCGGTCCCGAACTGCCTTACGGTGCCGGTTCGCCTCCTCGGCGGCGCAGTGTTTGGCGACTTGCCTGCGGAGGGACTTGCGCAGGTTGGCGTGGGTCTGGGACGCGGCACGGCGCAGGACATGGGATTCGACGGCTTGGGCCGCGTCGTCGGGCAGGTGCCGGGTGGCCTCGGAGATCGACAGGGCCTTGGACCAGGTCAGGGCGCCGCAGCGCAGTGCGGTGTGAGTGGCGGCGAGTGGGCCGGTCAGGTGCAGGGCGGTGTCGATGTGGCGAGCGGCGGTGTCCTTGGACAGATGTAGCGCGGCGCCGATCTCGGCGGTCCAGGAGCGTTCGGGGTCGATCGGGCGACCGGACGTGTCGATCTGGGTCGGGCGGGGGATCTCGGCCAGCTGGGCCTTGCGTTGACGGACGAACGACGCCATCGCGTCGGACTTGATCGACTCCAACCACGACACCATCCGGGACGCGGCCTTCATCAGTTCGATCAACGCTATGGGCGACTCGCACTGCGGCCGCACGGACTCCAGCGCTGCGGCCAGTTCGGCGCCGGGCGGCAGGAACACCCATGCGGGCGCCTTCAGGCGCAGCATCTCGCGTTCGGCCTCGTCCTGATCGACCCCGGCCCAAAGCTCCCATTCCAGACCGTCGACCCGCGACATCGGCGGCAGGTCGTCGTACAGATCCTCCTCGCTCAGGAAGCGCGGGGGATGAGAGTCCTCGGGGTCGTACAGATCGTCGGGAGGACCCACCGCGTCCAACCAAGCAGCCTGCGGGTGCAGAGGTTCAACGGTCACCGCCATGCCTCATATTAGAACAAACGTTCCCTTATGCGCAAATCTGAACTCGGGGATGTGGGTTGGCGGTGCCAAACTGTTTGCGTGGTGGGGTGGTTCGCAGGACGCTCATCAGAGTGACCACACGTGGGCTGCACTTCAAGAAGGCCTTCTTTGATCTGCAAGGCTTCTGGGTTGAGCGTGTCGTCGAGCTTGCGGGCGTTGATCGACTCACTGCATGGCATGACTGGACCAGCACGGCAGCGCTGGTGGACTCCGATGGATGGCATGCGATCGATGACGCGGTGCACAACGGTGATCCGGCCGCGGTAGCACATCGATCATGGCTTGCCCTCCGGGCGACATTGGGTGCTGCGCAGCACGGGTGCTTCTGGTACGAGGTCGAAGACGAGGGCCGGCAGATCCGGCTGCATTTCGCGAACCGCGAGGGGCCTGGCGCCCTAGGTTCCGGCCGACGTGCAGCCCGTCGTGCGGAGTTGGCCAGTGCCTTGGATGCTGCCCGCAGGGCTGCGCCGCATGCCGATCGGCTCCGTGGCGGTTCGTGGCTGTACCACGTTCCAGGATATCGGGCGCTGTTCCCGCCGAGCTTCCTGGCAGGAGCGGTCGAGGCCGACTCTCGGCGCGAGGTTGGACAGCTGGCTCTGTGGGGGCAATTCGTCAGAGGTGATGGCGAGCTGTACCGGCCCCGTACCGACCCGTTCGTCCGCGCTTGCGAGGAAGCCTCGCAGGTCGGCGACCTCATCGCAGCCTTTCCGCTGAAGAAGATGAACGTGATCGGGGCGCTCGACGAGGTCCTGGCCTGGGTCAACCGAGAGTGACCTAAGCCCTGCGAAAGTTTCTGTCCGTGCAGGACGTCTGCGAACCGTTGACCGGTTGTGGCTGCCGCTCATTAGCTTGGCCGCTCAAGCAGCGGTTCAGAGGAGAAGCGCAGATGCCGGAACCCGATATGACTTCGTTGTCGACCGTAAGCCGCCGGGCGTTGTTGATCGCCTCCGGCGGTTCGGTGCTCGCCGCGCAGCTCGGCTCTCCGGCCACGTCGATCGCAGCACCCGCCGGTGCCGTGGCATCGGCATCGTTCAGGCATCCGGGGTTGCTGCACGATGCGGACGACCTGGAACGGATGCGGCAGGGCGTGGTGGATCGCGTGAGTCCGGCGTACGACGGGTTCTTGGCGATGGCGGGGAACGGCAGGTCGTCGTACGACTATGTCGTTCGCAACGTTGGGCAGGTCACCTCTTGGGGGCGTGGGCCGGCGAACTTCATGAGTGAGGCGGTGAACGACTCGGGGGCTGCTTACCAGAACGCGTTGATGTGGTCGGCCACTGGTGACGTGCGGTACGCGGACAAGGCGCGCGACATCCTCGATGCCTGGTCGGCCAGCCTGACCGGCATCACCGGTGCGGACGGGCAGCTCGGGGTCGGGCTGCAGGTGTTCAAGTTCGTCAACGCTGCCGAGATTCTGCGTCACAGCGGGTACGGCGGGTGGGGGCCCGAGGCTGTCCGGCGGTGTGAGGAATCATTCCGCAAGGTCTGGTATCCGGCGGTCTCCGGCTACGCGCTGTTTGCCAACGGCAACTGGGATCTCGCCGCTGTGCAGGCGGTTCTGGCGATCGCGGTGTTCTGCGACGACCGGGTGATGTTCGAGGACGCGGTGCGGTACGCCGTGGCGGGGGCGGGTAACGGCCGGATCGAGCACATCGTCGTGTCGGCGACCGGGCAGGGTCAGGAGAGCGGTCGATCGCAGTCCTATGCCCAGTTGGCGTTGGGGCTTCTGGCCAACTGTGCCGCGGTGGCCTGGAATCAGGGCATCGATCTGTTCGGTCATCTGGACAACAGGATTCTCCACGGTTTTGAGTACACGGCTCGCTACAACCTGGGCGACGATTCCGTGCCGTTCACCGTTGATCTCGATCGCACCGGGAAGTACATCAAGACGGTGATCTCGACGATCAATCGTGGTGCTTTCCAGCCGATCTACGAGCTCGCCTACGCGCACTACGTCAGTCGGCGTGGGCTGTCCGCACCGAATGTCGAGCGGGTGGTGTTCCGTGGCGGCACGCGCTTCGTCGAGGGGAACAGCGACGACCACCCTGCCTGGGGAACCTTCACTCAGGCCCGGACTGCAACGTCTCAGAAGCGCGTCCCGAGGTACCACCGGGTGTTCCGAGCGGCTTGACGGCGCGGGTGTCGGACGGCGGGGTAGTGGTGTCGTGGGCGGCGTCGGTGGAACCGCGGAGCGGTGCGGACGCGAGCAGCTACACGATCAGCAGAGCGACCGGCCGCGCGGGAAAGTACGAGGTCGTTGCCGCAGGCATCCGATCGACAACCTGGAACGACAGGTCCGCCCGCGGAGGGTCTACTCGTACAAGGTTCGGGCCGAGAATCCGGCCGGTGCGAGTGCTGATTCGCTGCCGGTGACGGTTGCGCGCCTGGATCCGTGGGTGAGTCAGGACGTCGGCCGGGTTGTGGTTGCGGGCAGTACGGGCTTCGACGGGGAGACGTTCACGGTCGAGGCGGGCGGCTCGGACATCGGGGGCGCGCAGGACAGTTTCCGGCTCGTCTACGTGCCGTTGCGTGGTGACGGGGTACTCACGGCGCGGGTGGTGCACCCGGTGAGTTCGCAGTACGCGACCATCGGCGTGATGATGCGGCAGAGCCTGTCGGCGTCCTCGGCGCATGCCTCGATGCTGATCAAGGGGCTGCCGTTGCACACCTGGAGCGGTGTGTGGACGGTTCGGTCCGTCGGCGGAGGTTCCACGGTCGCGACGGGCAGCACCGTCGTACCGCCGACCCAACAGCAGTGCATCACCGTCAACGCGGGCTTTCCGATCTCCGATCTCGGGACGCTCCCTCAGTCCGCGACTCCGTTGCCGCCGCCGTACGTCGAGGCGGCGAGCGACGGTTACCGGCTGCGGCGACCGTACTGGGTCAGGCTCGTCCGTAGGGGAGACGTCCTGACCGGACTCATCTCGCCCGACGGCGTTGCGTGGACCGAGGTCGGGTCGTCCCGGGTTCACCTCGGTCGGGATGTCTACGCGGGTCTCGCGACCTGTGGGGCACTCGGGGTTGACCAGCCGTACGCCGAGTCGACCACAGCGGCCTTCGACAACGTGACCGTTCAGGACTGGTCGGGCGAGATCCCGTCCGCGCCGCTGGGTGAATTGCGGGCCGGTAGCGCGGGCAGTGCGATCGAGTTGGCGTGGTCCGACCTGGACGTGTCGGCGAAGTACACCGTCAAACGCCGGCACGGTGGTGGACCGTACCGGGCGATCGCCTCGGGTCGTGACGCCGATCGGGTTCGGCGTGGAGACCCGCTACCGGGACGTCACGGCGGTGCCGGGCGAGAGCTACGACTACGTGGTCGCGAAGACGAATGCCGCCGGGACCGGGCCTGACTCGCCGAGAGTGACGGTGACAATGCCGACGCCGGCCGTGCCGTCGATCACGAGCGCCGGATCCGCGTTCGCGAACACTGGCAGGGAGTTCCGCTTCCGGATTGCCGCCGGCAACGATCCGATCAGCTTCGCGGTGACCGGGCTGCCGGACGGCCTGTCCCTGGACCGGAAGACCGGTGTCATCAGCGGCAGGCCGCTCAGGGTCGGGACGGCCAAGCTGGGTGTCTCCGCGCGCAATGCCGCCGGCGTCGGCTCCGCGGAGGTCACGCTCACTGTTGGAGCACCTCCGCCGGCGCCGTGGCAGTACACCGATATCGGTGACTACGTGCTGGACGAGCGGCAACTCGGGAGCTTCAGTGCCGTCGCGATCAGGACGCCGGGGATCACCAGCTACGACGGTCAGTTCACGGTTCGGGGCGCCGGCTCGGATCTGAACGTGATCGGGCAGGGCATGACGGCTCAGTACGCCTACCAGGCGGTGACCGGAGACGCGACGTTCACGGCGCGAGTCGTGAGTCGGGGCGATGCCGGTCGGGTGGGCCTGCTGATGACCAAGTCGCTGTCGCCGTTCGACCAGCTGTCCGGTGTGGTCCTCGACGGCGGTACGCCGCAGTTCGTTCAGCGCCTGCGCGTGGCGACCGGCCTCGTGACCACGACCGGTACTGGTACGGCCACGTGGCTGCGCATCCGGCGTACCGGAAACACCTTCTCCGCGGAGGTTTCCACCGACGGCCAGAGCTGGACGCCGATCGGTGCGCCGGGACTGATCGAGACCTTCGGCTCCGCGCCGTACTACGTAGGTCTGACCGTTGTCTCCGGCGCACCGTTCGCGCTCAGCACCGCCGTCTTCGGCGACGTCTACTTGGCGTAGGCCAGAGTGCCGAAACCGGTCTGGTCGAAGCCGCCGCTCGTCGAGCCGTAGTCGCCGCCTCCGCCCTCGGGGCGGACCTGAGCGGCCATGGCCGAGATGTACGGCACCGAGAGGTACTTACGCCTGGTGTAGTGGAAGTGGAGGATCTCCCACACCGGCCGGAGCTGGCCGCGGCTCGCGCTGGAGATGACAGTGTGTTCCTGATAGGCGCAGTTCTGGCCGGTGCCCCAGGTGTACTTCGTGAACGGGACATCCTCACCGAGGTTGTACTTCGCGACGTACTGCGCGGCCTTCAGGAAGCGGTTGTTGTCGTAGCCGTACAGGTCGTCACCCTGGTTCCAGGCCATCTCGCAGAACGCGCCCATCTGGCCCATCCCCATCATGGTGTGGCCCTGGTCGCGTCCCGACTCCTGCCATTGCGCCAGGCCCTGGTCGTCGTACACGAACGGTACGGCGTGCTTGATCGAGCCGTTGCCGGCGCCGTTCTTGAAGTAGTTGACCGCCTGGTCGTACTTCGCCGCGTCGTCGCAGAGGATGCCGATGGCAAGGATCGAGTTCATGCTGCACAGATCCCAGTTGGCCCAGTAGTTCGTGATGCAGGCGCCGTTGTGATTGGTCAGGAAGTCGTTGTTCATCGGGTAGAAGACGTTCAGCATCATGGTCTTGAACCGGGCCAGGTCGAAGCCCGGGTAGCCGCGCATGAGCTCGGCGACATTCGCGAACTGGTACCCGTAGATGCCGGCCGCCAGGAACCGGTCTGCGTTACCGGTGACCGTGGTCAAGGTGGCCGACCAGGCGTTGAGGATGTTGCGGGCGCAGTCGCCGTTCGCGGTTGTGCCCTGGACCTGCCAGCGCAGGGCGTTCTGGTAGGCGGCGTGGATGTCGTTGTAGAGGATGCCGTAGTTCTCGCCGGTGCCGCCGCGGATGATCGTTGCCTGCGGATTCGGCGTCCAGGTGGACTGCGCGTGCGAGTTGGCGGTCAGGCGGTTCCAGCCGGACAGCCATGGGTCGTTGCCCGCCGCAACCCGGACCTTGGCCCGATTGAGGTCGCCCCCGTTGTGCAGCCCTCCGGGGTGGGTGAAGGTGGCCGGTGCGGCGTCCGCGCGCCGGTCGAGTGCGGTGACGCCGGCGACGGCCGCAACTCCCGCGGCGGCCACACCTCCGGCGGCTTTCAGGATGGTACGTCGATCGATCTCCCTCTCGTGCATGTCCTTCTCCTTCGGGGCGGTGGTGTGTACGCCGGCGTTCAGCGCACGGTCAGGATGAGGCTCTTGGTGGTGGTCCCGGCGACGTTGGTGACGCTCAGGTTCGCGTTGTACGTGCCGGGGTCGGCCGGGGCGCCGGTGATGACGCCGGTGGTCTTGTCGACGGTGAGTCCGGCCGGCAGATTCTGGGCGTCGAAGCCGGTGGGGAAGCCGGTCGCGCTGATCGTGAGGACAACCGGTACGCCCGCGGTGAGGTTGCCGGTGTCCGCGGTCGTGATCGTCGGAGGCGTTGTCGTCGGGGCCGTGGCCGCGTCCAGCCAGCGCAGGTTGGTCACGTGCTCGTTGACGTGCATGTCGACCATGTCGGCGACCGTGAACCATCCGGGCTTGCGCATGGTCGAGGCCATCACGGTGCCGTTCACCACGAGGTTCTGGAAGGTCACGTCCTTGATGCCGCGCGCCTCGTCGTACCCGAGCATCATCGCGGTCTCCGCGTTCTTGCCCGTGTAGGTCAGGTTCTTGACGTAGACGCCCTCGATGCCGCGGCCGGCCGAGGTGTTGTACGACTTGTTGTAGGCGACGCGCAGATGAAGGAACTGGCCCCAGCGGAAGTCCTCGACCCGCACGTTCTCGATGCGCACGTTCCGGACGAGATTGCTGTCGCCGGGATTGAGGGCGATGGCTCCCTGGTACCACTTCTGCGGTTCGCGATGGTCGAGGATGTCCACGTTGCTGATCGTGATGTTCTCCAGCACCTCGGGGTCGGCCGTGTTGCCGTGGGTGCCGACGTTGATCGGGTGCGCGACATCTGCCCAGAGGCTCGAGTTGGAGATGGTGACGTTCCGCGTATCGCCGTAGTAGTCCCAGCGGTGCGTGTAGAGCGCGATGCAGTCGTCGGAACAGCGCAGGAAGGAGTTGTCGATCAACACCTCGCTACTGGAGAAGATGTCGATCCCGTCGCCCCACTGGCCCGCGCTGAAGTAGCCGAAGTCGGTGATCGTGACCTGTTCGGACATCCCCGCGGTGATCGCGTAGCCGGTCGTCAGATCGAGCATCGAGATGCCGTCGACGCGGATGTTCTTCGAGCCGACGATGGTGCAGCCGCCGCCGTTGGTGCCATAGACGAGACCGCGTCCGGTCAGGCCGGCATTCGTGACGTTCTTGAAGATCACCGAGGTCTTCAGTACGGCGCCACCGGCCAGATAGACCGTCTTCCCGCTCGGGACCTCCAGTTGACCGGTCGCGGTCGTGTGCACGCCCGGGCCGAAGTAGATGACGTCCGGGTCGTCGGGGGAGGGCGCGTCGGTCTCGATCGGGCGGGCGAGCAGGTGCAGGCAGTCGAAGATCTCGCCGTTCACCTCGACCACGATCTTGCGCGGTTCGGTGAGGGTGAAGCGCACCGTGCTGTCGTCGATGGCCGGCTCGATCCCGAGCGTCAGCGGCCGGATCCGGGCGGTGTCGATAGTGCCCTTCGTGTACTTGACCCGGACCTCGACCGAGTTGGCGAAGTCGAAGTACGCCATCGACGACTTCAGCACCTGACCGGCACCGGTCGTCGCGTTGATCTGCTTGAGGTTGACCGAGTACGTCGGCACCGCGGTCCAGGCACCGGACGCAGTACGGACCTTGACCTCGAACGTCGACGCCTGCGCGATCCCGGCAGGAATCGGGTAGGTGACCAGCGGTGGAGCGGGCGCGGGGGTGGCGGTCGCGATGGCGGCCTCGGACGTGACGTAGCCGGCGGCAACGGTCGCACCGGCTGCTTGGAGCAGGCGGCGTCGCGTGAGTGCATCTGCGGTCATCTTCAGGCTCCTTGGCATCTCCGGCGGAAGGCCCTGAAACCTTGTCCGGAGAACCCGGACCGATCAATAGCAACCGCTTGCCACGAAAATTTCGCTCGTCCACGGTCCCACTGCCATGGCTCGGATTGTGGGGTGCGAGGACATGGCTGGGGGCGAGTGGGCCGTGGGACGGTCGGTGGAAGGACCCGTCCTGGAGGTGTGGAATGACTCTCCGTCCTGTTGTTTCGGTGATCGTCTTGCTGGCAGCTGTGTTGAGCAGTCCGGTGTCGCGGGCTGAGGCTGCGAGCCTGGAGGAAGTGACCGGATTCGGTTCGAATCCGGGGAATCTGCGGATGTTTCGTTATGTGCCGCCGGGGCTTGGTGCCGGGCGGCCGGTGGTGGTGGCGTTGCACGGGTGCACTCAGTCGGCTTCGGCGTACGACGACGAACCCGGCTGGGTCGCGATGGCGCAGCGGGCCGGCTTCGCGCTGGTGTTGCCGCAGCAGCAGTCGGCCAACAACGCGAGTTCGTGCTTCAACTGGTTCGAGGCCGGCGACACCGCGCGTGGTTCGGGTGAGGCGCTGTCGATCAAGCAGATGGTGGATCGCACCGTCGGCGACCTTGGTTCCGATGCGGGGCGGGTGTTCGTCACCGGTCTGTCGGCGGGTGGTGCGATGACGGCTGTCATGCTGGCGACGTACCCGGAGGTCTTTGCCGGCGGCGCGGTTGTGGCCGGGCTGCCGTACCGGTGCGCGACGTCGCTCGTCCAGGCGTTCAGTTGCCAGAACCCGGGGGTCGATCTGTCGCCGCAGCAGTGGGGTGACAAGGTGCGCGCGGCGGCGACGGCGACGGCGACCCACCGGCCGAAGGTGTCGATCTGGCACGGTACGGCGGACTACACCGTTGCCTACCGCAACCTCAACGAGTCGATGGAGCAGTGGACCGACGCGAACTCAGCGGACCAGGTCGCCGACTCGACCGAGACCGTCAACGGCGCCACCCACAAGTCCTACACCGACGCCACCGGTACGACGGTCGTCGAGACCTGGTCGATCCCCGGTATGGGCCACGGCCACCCCATCGACCCAGACCAGTGCGGCGTCCCCGCGCCGTACATCCTCGACGTCAACCTGTGCGCGGCGGCCCACATCACCCACTTCTGGGGCATGTCCTAGCTGGGTGGTGGGGCGGTTGATTCTCGGTAGATGAGGTGGTTGATGGTTTGGGGCATTGGGCGCGGGATCGGTTCGCCGCGGATCTCGGCGAGGAGTTGGTGGATCGCGGCGCGGCCCTGGGCCTCGCGGTCCACTGCGACGGTGGAGAGTGACGGGGTCGCGAAGCGGCCGATCTCGTCGTCGTCCCAGCCGAAGACGCTGAGGTCGTCGGGCACGCTCCAGCCGCGGGAGAGGGCGCCGCGGATGACGCCCATGGCGACGACGTCGTTGGCTGCCACGACCGCGGTGACACCGCAGTCGGGCGGCAGCGCGGTGATCGCGTCGAAACCGGACTGGGCCGACCAGTCGCCGTCGACGGCGCCGACCGATTGCAGTCCGAGGCGTTCGATCGTCTCGAGGTAGACGCTCTTCCGGTTGCGGGCCGAGGCGAAGTTCTGGGCGCCGGCGACGTGCAGGAACGTCCGGTGTCCCAAGGAGACCAGGTACTCGATGATCTCGCGGATCTCGCTGGCGTCGGCGAGCTCCGCCAGGCCGTGCAGCTTGTCGTCGTAGGTGCCGTTCTCGACGATCGGCACCCGGTTCGAGTTCTTGCCCTTGAGGCTGATCGGCGAGAGCGCCAGGATGCCTTCGACCTGACCGGATCTGGCCAGCTCGTCGATCCGTTCCGATCGCTCGCGGGCGCCGCCCTCGACGCTGACGATCTCGACCTGATACCCGGCGTCGTGCGCCGTCCGTGAGGCGGCGGCGAGCAGCCGGCCGGGAAAGTGCGCGCCGGAAGCAAGCACGATCGCGAGCCGGTTCGTGTGCCGCGTCCGCATGGATCGAGCGACCAGGTTGGGGCGGTAGTCGAGGGCCTTCACGGCGTACTCGACCTTGATCCTGGTCTTCGGCTTCAGGCTGTCCTTGTCCTGCAGGTACCGGGACACGGTCGTGTGCGATACGCCGGCCAGGCTGGCCACTTGGTGGATGGTCGCCGGCCGCTTGGCTGCCGGGTCTGCCACGTTCCCCTCCTCGCGCCAGGCCGTCTCAGGCCGGGCAGCTTATCACCACGGTCTTGACAGCAATACGCGGCTGCGGTTAGCTACCGGCTCAGAAGTGGATCGATCACTTTTTTATCGGAGTAACCAGGGAGGTGCCTGTGCGCTCACTCCGCGCGCGGCTCAAACGCGATTATCCAGTGCTTTTACTGGCGATACCGGGGTTGCTCGTCCTGCTGGCGTTCCAGTACTACCCGCTCTGGGGCAACATCATCGCCTTCCAGGATTACCAGCCCTATTTGGGAATCGGGAAGAGTCTCTGGTCCGGATTCGAGAATTTCTCCGTCATTTTCAGTGGTGATCCGGAATTCCTCAACGCGGTCCGGAACACCTTGATTCTGACCTTGATCCAGGCTGTCATCGTGTTTCCGGCGCCGATTGTTGTGGCGCTCGTGCTGCACAGCCTGCTGTCGAACAAGCTGCGGCAGATCGTGCAGACGATCATCTACCTGCCGCACTTCATGTCCTGGGTGATCGTGGTCGCGGTCTTCCAGCAGGTGCTGGGCGGGACCGGGATGATCAACAACTGGCTCCGCGGCCATGGGTACGACCCGCTGCACATCATCGGCAACGTCGAGGCCTTTCGCGCGCTGCTCACGTCACAGGTCCTGTGGAAGGACACCGGCTGGGCGACGATTCTGTTCCTGGCCGTGCTGTCGCAGATCGATCGCTCGCTCTACGAGGCGTCGGCGGTGGACGGCGCGGGGCGCTGGCGGCAGACCTGGCACGTGACGCTGCCGGGCATGAAGCCGATCATCATTCTGCTGCTGATCCTCAAGCTCGGCGACTCGCTGACGGTCGGTTTCGAGCAGATCATCCTGCAGCAGCAGGCGGTCGGCGTCGACGCCAGTGAGGTTCTCGACACCTACGTCTACAACAACGGCATCCTCGGCGGCGACTGGGGGGTGGCGGCAGCGGTCGGCCTGGTGAAGAGCGCCGTCGCACTCGCCCTCGTGCTGTCCGCCAACAAGCTCGCGCACCGCTTCGGCGAGGAAGGGGTGTACCGCGGATGACATCCTCCAAACCACACCGCACGATGGTCGGCGGTATGCCGATGCCCGGCCTGACCGAACGCGTCGTCAAGGCGATCTTCCTGACGATCATCTGCGCGGTCGTCGTGTTCCCGTTCATCGGCGTGATCTCCACCAGCCTCGCTCCCGCGGAAGAGGTGACCAAGGCCGGCGGATTCGTGTTGTTCCCGACGCACGGGATCGACTTCACGGCGTACCGCTCGATCCTGTCCGGCGGGACGGTGACCCAGGCGCTGCTGGTCAGCGGTTTCGTCACCGCCGTCGGCACCGCGATCGCGTTGGTGCTCACCTGCACGCTCGGCTGGGCACTGAGCCGCCGCGGCACCATCGGCAACCGGCCGCTGCTGCTGCTCGTGCTGATCAGTCTGCTGTTCAACCCGGGACTGATCCCGTCGTACCTGGTGGTTCAGCAGTTCGGTCTGCTGGACAGCCTGTGGGCGGTGATCGTGCCGGTCAGCGTCAGCGCGTTCAACGTGATCGTCGTTCGCGCCTACTTCGTCGGCCTGCCCGCCGAGATCATCGACGCCGCACGGATCGACGGCGCGTCCGAATGGAAGTTGTTCCGGCACATCGGCCTGCCGTTGTCCAAGGCGGTGATCGCCGTCATCGGGCTGTTCTACGGCGTCGGCTACTGGAACAGCTTCTTCAACGCGCTCCTGTATCTCAACGACAGCAGCAAGTGGCCGTTGCAGCTGGTGCTGCGGACGTACGTCGTGAACGGCGTCGAGCTCGGCGGCCAGGACCTCGGACTGGGCAGTGAGGCGGTACCGCCGCAGACGTCCATACAGATGGCGATCTTGATGATCTCGATCGTCCCGGTCCTCTGCGTCTACCCGTTCATCCAGCGCCATTTCGCCAAGGGCGTGCTCACCGGAGCCGTCAAGGGCTGACCCAAAGACCTGAAAGAGAGGCACGAACCCATGAGTGTTTACGATGCACGGCCGTTGGGCCGGCGGGCGGTCCTCGCCGGTGGAGCGGCGCTGGGACTGGCCGGTGCGGTCGGCTGTTCCAACGACGGCCGCGGCGGTTCGGGCGTGGCGAACGACGAGGCGTCCCGGACGAAGATCCGGCCGGCGTACGAGCGGTACACCGGGGTGAAGCCCGACCTGGCCGGCGCCGAGTACAACATCCCGGACGCGTTCCGTCCGCTATCCGGCCGACCCGGTGCAGGCGATCACGCAGCCGCCTGGTGACGGCAAGCCGATCACGGTGACGACGTACACGAACACGCCGATCCCGCCGAAGCTCGAGCTGAACACGCTTCTGGCAGGAGTTCAACAAGCGGGCCGGGTCGCCGCTGCAGGTGAACCTCGACGCCGTCGGTGGACTACAACAAGAAGTTCGCCACCGTCGGTCGCCGGCAACCAGCTGGGTGATCTGTTCATGGTCGGCGCGGTCCCGCAGGTCCCGCAGATGCTGGCCGCGAAGGCCGTCGACCTGACGCCGCACCTGTCCGGGGACAACATCAAGAAGTACCCGTACCTGGCGAACCTGCCCGAGGTCTGCTGGAACTCGGGCATCTTCGACGGCAAGATCTACGGGGTCCCGGTGCCGCGCGGTGCGATCAGTTCCTCGGTGCTCTACAGCCGCGCCGACATCCTCGAGGCGCAGGGGCTCGAAGGCCGAGGTGAAGAGCGCCGACGACTTCGTCGAGCTGTGCAAAGGTTTGACCGACAAGAAGCTGAACCGTTTCGCGCTGGCCACCGCGCCGACACAGTACGTGCGGAACATGTTCGACATCCCCAACCAGTGGAGCAAGAACGGCGACGCCCTGGTCAACTACCTGGAGCACGAGGCCCACGAGGAGGTCTTCGGGATCCTGCAGAAGCTCTGGAAGTCCGGCTACATCCATCCGGACGCGTACGCCGGGCAGAACCTGGACATGAAGACCCGGTTCGCGAACGGAACCAGCCCGCTCGTCCTGGACACGTTCAGCGGCTGGCCGACGTACCTGCAGACCATGACCGGACAAGAGCGCCGAGATCGCGATCATCGCGCCGCCGAAGCACGACGGCTCGGGGCAGGGCAAGACCTGGCTCGGATCGCCCGCGATCGGCGTCACCGCGGTCAGCAAGAAGGCCGAGGGGCGGGTCGAGACGCTGCTCGCGTATCTCAACTACCTGGCGACGCCCTTCGGCACGCAGGAGTACCTGTTCCGCAAGTTCGGGCTGCCCGGCGTCCACCACCGGCTCGTCGACGGCAATCCGGTCCTCAACGCGAAGGGCTTCAGCGAGACCCAGCTGGGCCTGAGCTACCAGGCGGACGGGCCGTGGACGATCTTCCTGCCCGAGCGGGAAGGGCAGCGCCGAGACCCAGTTCAACGCGATGAAGGCGGTCGTGCCCCGACCGCCCTCGCGAACCCGGCCGCCGGTCTGTACTCCGAGACGAACACCCGCAAGGGCGGACAGATCGGAGATGCTGTCAACCAGGTCGCCGACGACATCGTTCAAGGCCGGAAGCCGGTTTCGGCCTGGGCGACCGCGGTGAAGAAGTGGAAGAGCGACGGCGGCGACAAGATCGCCGAGGAACTCGCCCAGGCGCTGAAGTCGTCCCGCTACATGGACACATCGGAAGGAACACCGTTGAATTCCACTCAAGCCATCAGATTCGCTGCCGTCGGGCTCGATCACGCGCACATCTTCGGTCAGGTCGCCGGCCTGATCGCGGCCGGTGCGACGTTCGCCGGGATGGCCACCGACGACCCGTCGGCAGCGGTCGCGGGCACGATGCGGGAGCGGTATCCCGACGTACCCGTGATCGAGGATCCCGACGAGCTGATCGCGCAGGACGGGATCGACCTGATCGTGACCGCCGCCGTACCGGACCGGCGCGGGCCGATCGCGGTCGCGGCGTTGCGGGCCGGCAAGGACGTGATGGCCGACAAGCCCGGGTGCATCTCCCTCGAGCAGCTGGAGGAGGTCGAGAAGGCGGTCGACCAGAGCGGCCGGTTCTGGTCGGTGACGTTCTCCGAGCGGTTCGAGGTCCCCTGTGTGCTCAAGGCCGGTGAGCTGGTCCGCGAGGGCCGGATCGGCACGGTCGTGCAGACACTCGGGGTCGGGCCGCACCGGATCGGCGATCGCGGTCATCTCGCCGGTGGCGGCGGCCGCCCCGACTGGTTCTACGACAAGGCGCGGTACGGCGGCATTCTGACCGATATCGCCTCGCACCAGATCGACCAGTTCCTCTGGTTCACCGGTGCGCGGACGCGCTGAGGTGGTGACCAGTGCGGTCGGGAACTTCGCGAACCCCGACGAGCCGGGGCTGCAGGACTTCGGCGAGCTCCTGCTGCGCAGCGGCAACGCCCAGGGCTACATCCGGGTCGACTGGTACACCCCGGACGGGTTGCCGACCTGGGGTGACGGCCGGCTGACCGTGCTCGGCACGGAGGGCTACATCGAGATGCGCAAGTACGTCGACATTGCGGGTCGCGACGGCGGTAACCACCTGTTCCTGGTGGACAAGGACGGCACGCACTACATCGATTGCTCAGACGTCCCGGTGACCTACTACGCGGACGTGCTGCGTGACGTCCGCGACCGGACCACCACGGCCGCGCCGCAGCAGCACACCTTCGAAACCATGCGGCTGGCGTTGACGGCCCAGCAGAACGCTGCATATCGCGGAGCCGCGCAGTGACGGTGAGAGTGGCGATCGTTGGCTGCGGCAACATCAGTCGGCGGCATGCGGAGGCCTACGCGAACACCGGCCGGACCTCGCTGGTCGGTGTCGCGGACATCGTCGACGCGAACGCACAGGCGCTGGCGGAGAAGTACGGCGCGACGCCGTACGCGAATGTGACGGAGTTGCTGGCGGCCGAGGACCCCGATCTGGTGTCGGTGACGACGCCGCCCGGTAGTCATGCCGAGATCGCGATCGAGATCCTCGCCGCCGGCAAGTCGGTGCTGCTCGAGAAGCCGCCGGTCCTGAGCCTGGCCGAGATGGACGCGGTCGCGGAGGCCGAGCAGGCGAGCGCAGGCTCGGTCTGGGTGATCTTCCAGCACCGGCACGGATCCGGCGCACTGCGAGCGGCCGACCTCCTCGGCCGCGGTGCGCTCGGACGTCCGCTGGTGGCGGTCTGCGAGACGTTGTGGTTCCGGCCGCTCAGCTACTTCGACCCGGACTGGCGCGGTACGTGGGTCGGTGAGGGTGGCGGGCCGACGCTTGGCCACGGCATCCACCAGATCGACCTGCTGCTGCATCTGCTCGGGCCGTGGCGGACGATCAACGCCACCGCCGTACGGCTGGATCGACCGGTCGAGTTCGAGGACGTGTCGATGGCGTCGGTGATCTTCGAGAGTGACGCGGTCGGGACCGTGATCAACAGCCTGCTGTCGCCGCGGGAGCTGAGCAGGATCCGGATCGACACGGCCGGCGGAACGCTCGAGGTGAACCACGTCTACGGGTACTCCGACCAGGACTGGACGTTCCACCCGGCTCCTGATGCGGCGAAGGCGGCGACGCTCGGTATCGATCCCGGCGTACGGAAAGCAGATGCGGCCGAGACCGGTGTGGAGGACGACCCGTGGACCGCGTCGGCCGCTGACGATGTGCCGAGCAACCACGACGCGCAGATCAACCGCCTGATCGACGACCTGCTGGCAGGCCGTACCCACGACACCACCTTGGCCAGCACGCGGCCGACGATGGAGTTCGTCACCGCGCTCTACGCCTCGGCGATCACCGGCCAGCCAGTACGCCGTACCGACCTGACGCCGGACCACCCGTTCTACCGAGCCCTCCACGGGGACACCCCGAAAACCGAACTCAGCGAGTCGTTCCGCCCCTGAGAGGATTCTCTCGTGTTCTCGACGTTCAACGTCCCTGTTCTGCCCGATGGTGTGGTGAGTCGGTCGATCAACGCCGAGAACCGCACCGGAGCGCCCGGTGCGGCTGCGCGGGCCGCGTCGGCGCTAGGACCTGGGCGCAAGGGTTCGCCCGCTCTGCAGCTGCCCGCGGGGGAGACGCTCACCCTGGCCGAGATCGAGGGGCCGGGGGTGATCCGGCACATCTGGCTGACTGTTGCCGATCGCACCGATCAGGGTCCTTTCGTACTGCGGGACCTCGTGCTGCGGGCGTACTGGGACGGCTCGGACCTGCCGTCGGTCGAGGTGCCCCTCGGGGACTTCTTCTGCAACGGGTTCGGTACTCGCGCCTTGGTCAACTCGGCCCCGATCGTCGTCGCGCCGACGGGCGGGATGAACTGCTACTTCCCGATGCCGTTCCGCGCCGGCGCCCGGTTGACGCTGGAGAATCAGCACGCGGGCGACGTGCCGTCGGTGTACTTCCAGGTCGACTACACATTGGGCGACGAGCTTGAGGCGAGTACGCCGTACTTCCACGCGCAGTGGCGGCACTCCGACGGTACGGCGGCGTTGGGGACCGATCATGTGATCCTCGACGGGGTCTCGGGGCGGGGCACGTACGTCGGGACCTACCTCGCGCTGACCTCACTGCATCGGTACTGGTGGGGTGAGGGCGAGGTCAAGTTCTTCGTCGACGACGATGACGAGTTCCCGACGTTGTGCAGCACCGGCCTGGAGGACTACGCGGGCGGCGCGTGGGCCTTCCAGGACGCGCTGCGAGCCGACCCCGAGCCGGAGATCCTCACGTTCAGCGCGCCGTACTGCGGCTATCCGTTCCACTCGGCACGCGACCGCACGAAGGCCTCACCGTTCTCGACCGAGGCCCTGCCGATGCACGGTCTCTACCGCTGGCACCTACCCGACCCGATCCACTTCACCGAACGCCTCGCAGTCACCGTCCAACAGATCGGCGCCTGGGACCACGGCCTCTTCGAACGCCAGGACGACATCGCCACCACGGCGTACTGGTACCAACTCGCCCCGCACGCTCCGTTCCCACCTCTCCCGTCAGCGCACCTCAGGCACCCCCGCTGAGGCCGCGTGGGCCCAGCGGGTCTTCGGTGGGAGGCGTGGGGGTGCGGCGGGTGGTGCTGGTGAGGGAGCGTTCGGGGAGCCAGATGACGAAGGTGGTGCCGATGCCCAGTTCGGAGTGGAGGGTGACGGTGCCGCCGTGGGATTCGGCGATCTGGCGGACGATGGCGAGGCCCAGGCCGGCTCGGCGCTGGCCGGTGGACGCGACGGTGGCCGGGGGTTGTTGCTGGCCGGCGCGGTAGAAGCGGTCGAAGACGCGGTCGGCGTCGTCGGGCGCGATGCCGGGGCCTTCGTCGCGGACCGCGATCCAGGCCCAGCCGTTGCGGCTGCCGACCGCGAGGACGAGTTCGCTGCCGCCGCGGGCGAGGCGGACCGCGTTCGAGAGCAGGTTGTCGACCGCGCGCCGCAGCGCGGACGCGTCTCCGGCGGCGATGGGGCCGGGCGAGAGGCGTCGTACGACGTGCAGCTCGCGATCGGCTGCCAATAGTTCGTACTCCTCGGCCGCTTCGCCCGCGATCGTGGCGAGGTCGACGTCGGCGTCGACGAAGGCCGGTGACGAACGGCGGGCGGACGCGAGGAGGTCCTCGACGAGGCGCGTCATCCGCTGGATCGCGCGGCCGACGATCGCGGTGGCCTGGGCGCGGTCGTCCGGTGGCGTGTCGTCGTGCGCGAGGACGGCGTCGACGTTCGCCTGGATCACAGCGAGCGGGTTGCGCAGTTCGTGGGAGGCGTCGTCGACGAGCTGGCGCTGGGTCAGGAACGCCGTCTCGAGCCGGCCGAGCATGCCGTCGACGGTGTCGGCCAGGTTGCGCAGCTCGTCGCGCGGCCCTTCGAGGGCGATCCGGCGGGACAGATCGGTCGCGGAGATCTCCTGCGCGGTCGTCGTGATCCGCCGTACCGGACGCAGCACGCGGCCCGACAACCACCAGCCGGTACCGAGGCTGACCAGGAACAACACACCCATGCCGGCCACGGAGTAGTTCCGCAGCGTTTGCAGCGTCTGGTAGTTCACCGCGGACTGCACACTCGAGAGCTCGGCGGCCTGGATCACCTGGCCCGGCTTGAGGTGGAACTCCCCGTGGGCGTCCTTCCAGTACTTCTGGACCTCGATCTGGTCCAGCGGTTTCGGCTCGAGGATCTGCGACAGCGCGACGTACACGCCACCGAGCAGGAGCGCGGACAGCGCGATCAGTACGGCGGAATAGGTGAGCGTCAAGCGGAACCTGATCGTCTGCGCCCAGAGCGGGAGCTTCATGTGTCACCTCTGAGGCGGTAGCCGCGACCGATCACGGTCTCCAGGATGGGATCTTCGCCCTCGTGCGCGAGTTTGCGGCGCAGGGTGCCGACGGTCACGCGGACGGTCTGGGTGAACGGGTCCGCGTTCTCGTCCCAGACGTGTTCGAGCAGTTCCTCGGCCGAGATGACGTGCCCGGGGCGCGACATCAGGTACCGCAGGATGCCGAACTCCTTCAGCGTCAGCGGAAGCTCACGCCCGGCCCGGGTGGCGAGATGGCGGGACGAGTCCAGGACGAGGTCGCCGACGTGCAGCTGCGTCGTGCCGTTGGTGACGTCGCGGCGGAGCAGGGCGCGGATCCGGGCGAGCAGCTCGACGAGGGCGAACGGCTTGGTCAGGTAGTCGTCGGCGCCTTCGTCGAGCCCGCGGACGCGGTCCGCCAGCGAGGCGCGCGCGGTCAGCATCAGCACCCGCAGCTCCCGTCCGGACGCCACCTCGATCTCGCCTCGGCGGACCGCGCGGCACAGGTCGAGGCCGCTGGTGTCCGGCAGCGTGATGTCCAGGATCGCCAGGTCGTACGGCGTGGTCGCGAGCTTCTCGATCGCCTCGGCGCCGGTGGTCGCCGCGTCGACGGCGTACCCGGCCCGGCCGAGTCCCGAGCGCAGCGCGCTGACCAGGCCCTCCTCGTCCTCCACCACAAGTAGTCGCACGCAACCAAGGTAGCGGGGGACCCTCGCGTCGTCGGTGTGCGCTTTCGACGGGCTTTCGGTCGGCTTTCCGGTCGTTTTCGCGGCTTCTTGATGAGCTGTGGCCAATCGAGTCGAAGGAGATCCTGATGAAACTCCCCGTGAAACGACTGATCCTCGGCAGCGCGGTCGCTGTCGCGGCGCTCGGTGCCGGTGGGATCGCGTACGCCGCCGGAAGCGACCCCGCTGTCCCGGAGCAGGGCTACGTGACAGTCGAGGACGGCGCGACCACGCCGTCTCCGTCACCCTCGAAGGACTGCCCGGAGAAGAACGGCACCGCGCAGCCGTCCGAGCAGAACCCCGCATGAGTGCGGCGACTCTCGAACACGCCTTGTTCGAGGTGAAGCGGGTCGTCGTCGGGCAGGACCACCTGGTCGAGCGGATGCTCGTCGGGTTGCTGGCCCGCGGCCACTGTCTGCTGGAAGGCGTACCGGGAGTCGCCAAGACGCTCGCGGTCCGCACGCTGGCGGAGGTGATCGGCGGGCAGTTCTCGCGGCTGCAGTTCACTCCGGACCTGGTGCCCGGCGACATCACGGGCACCCGGATCTGGCGGCCGTCCACGGAGGGGTTCGACACCGAGCTCGGTCCCGTGTTCGCCAATCTGGTGCTCGCGGACGAGATCAACCGTGCACCGGCGAAGGTGCAGTCCGCGTTGCTCGAGGCGATGGCGGAACACCAGGTCAGCATCGGCGGTACGTCGTACCAGCTGCCGGAACCGTTCCTGGTGCTCGCGACCCAGAACCCGATCGAGTCCGACGGGGTGTACGCGTTGCCCGAGGCGCAGCGGGACCGGTTCCTGCTGAAGATCACGGTCGACTACCCGACGCCGTTGGAGGAGCTGACGATCCTGCAGCGGATGAGCGCGCACCGGCCGCACGCGAACGCCGTACTCACGCCGGAGCAGGTCGCACAGTTGCAGGAGGCAACGGACGACGTGTTCGTCCACAACGCGGTCGCCGAGTACGTCGTACGCCTGGTGCACGCGACTCGGGTGCCGTCGCAGTACGGGATCCAGGACCTGGCCGGCGTACTGGAGTTCGGCGCCAGCCCCCGTGCCACGCTGGGACTGGTCGCGGCCGGCCGGGCGTTGGCGTTGCTGCGCGGGCGGGACTATGTGTTGCCGGCCGACGTGTACGACGTTGCGCTGGACGTGATGTCGCACCGGTTGGTGCTCACGTTCGACGCGCTGGCCGACGGGGTCGATCCGCGGTCGGTCGTCGCGCGGATCCTGCAGACGATCGAACAGCCGCACGTGGTACCTGCCGACGACGCCCAAGGGTCCGCGGCATGAATGACCTGCTGGCCGGACGGGAGCGGGCGTTGCGCGCACTCGAACTGACGGTGAAGCGCAAGCTCGAAGGATTCCTGCACGGGGAGATCACCGGTCTGCGGAGCGGTCCCGGCAGCGAGCCCAACGAAGCGCGTCCGTACCAGGCCGGCCAGGACGACGTACGGCGGATGGACTGGAACGTGACCGCGCGCTCGCTGGAACCGCACGTGCGAGCGCCGCTCGCCGAGCGGGAGCTGGAGACGTGGGCGTTGCTGGATGCGTCGGCGAGCATGGACTTCGGGACCGCGCTGAGCGAGAAGCGTGACGTGGCGATCGCTGTCGTCGGGGCGGTCGGTCTGCTGTCCGACCGCCCCGGCAACCGGCTCGGCGTACGGATTGCCCTGGGCAACGACCTGCGTCGACTCCCGGCCGCCGGCGGCGCTGTCCAGCTTCGCCGTACGCTCCGCACGCTCTTGTCGTTGCCCCGAGCAACACCAGGCGCGTTTCCGAGGACAGATCTCGGCAAAGCGATCAGTCGACTTGACCGCGAACACGCGCGCCCCGGCCTGCGCGTGGTCGTCTCGGACTTCCACGAGGACGGGTGGGCGGACCCACTGCGCCGCCTGGCCGCACGGCACGAGGTGATCGCGGTCGAGGTACTCGACCCTCGCGAGCTCGAGCTCCCCGAGGTCGGCCTGCTCACGCTGGTGGATCCGGAGACCGGCCGTCGCCGGGAGATCCAGACCGCGAGCCGCAAACTCCGTCGCCGGTACGCCGACGCGATGGCCGCGCACCGTGAACAGACCACCCAGGCGATCCGGTCCGCCGGTGCGGCGCATCTCGTACTGCGGACCGACACCGACTGGGTCCGTGACGTCGCCGCCTTCACCACCGCACGCCGCCGGGTCGGCGTACGGCGGAACCCGACTGCTGTGAGGACCAGATGAGATTCGAGCAACCGCTGTGGCTCTGGCTGCTGGTGCTGGTCGCCGCGCTCGTGGCGGCGTACCTGATCGCCCAGCGACGCAGAACGAAGTACGCCGTCCGCTTCGCGACCCTCCCGATGCTGGAGAAGGTCGCCCCCGTACGGCCCGGCTGGCGCCGGCACGCGCCAGCCGCGGCCTTTCTCGCCGCGCTCACCGTGCTGACGATCGCGATCGCTCGGCCGGTCGCGGACATCCGGGTCCCGCGGGAGCGCGCCACCGTGCTGGTCGCGATGGACATCTCGAACTCGATGGCGGCGACCGATGTCGCGCCGAACCGGTTCGAGACCGCCAAGCAGGCGGCGGTCGAGTTCGTGCGGGACCTGCCGGAGAAGTTCAACGTCGGGCTGGTGTCGTTCGCGCGGACGGCGACTGTGGTGTCGGCGCCGAGTACGAATCATCAGGCGACGGTGGACGCGATCAACAGTCTGCAGTTGCGCGACTCGACGGCGATCGGGGACGCCGTACTCACGAGCCTGCAGGCGGTGCGATCGATCGATCCCGACGATCCGCCGCCCAGTCGGATCGTGCTGCTGTCCGACGGCGGTAACACGGCGGGCAGCCCGGTTGACGAGGCGGCTGCGGCGGCGACGCAAGCCGGCGTACCGGTGTCGACGATCGCGTACGGGACGCCTGAGGGGACTGTGAATTTGGAAGGGCGTGACATCCCGGTTCCTGCTGACACCGAGGCGTTGAAGGGTCTTGCGGACTCGACCAGCGGGTCGTTCTACGAGGCCGAGAACGACGAGCAGTTGCGCGACGTGTACTCCGACCTGCAGTCCTCCATCGGCTGGACCACCGAACCCCGCGAGATCACCAACCTGGTCGCGGGCATCGCCCTGGCCGCAGCGCTCCTCGCTGCCTTGGCCTCGCTGCTCTGGTTCTCCCGCCTCCCCTGACCAGGAGCCACCATGCCCCCACACCTAGGCCACCCCTTCCGAGGCCCCGACTACATCCCCACCTCACCACCCACTAGCCCCGTCACCCCGGTTGCCGCCTCGGATCCCCCCTCTCCGGTGGCGGCACCTCCGGCCGGGGTGACGGTCACCCGTCGGCGTGCTGGGTTCTTCGTCGGCACCCTCGCCCTCTCGATCGCCGCCGGGGGAGTAGCAGGTGCTGTCACAGGCTCCCGCGACCCAGCTGTCGACCTCCAACAAGCAGCCCCGCCAGCAGCAGCCGCCCAGGGATCCATCACAGCAGCCGCCGCGAGCGTCCTGCCCGGAGTCGTCTCAGTACGCGCGGGCCGCGCGACCGGCTCCGGCTTCGCGATCGACCAGCAGGGCCACGTGGTCACCAACGCCCACGTCGTGGAAGGAGCGAGCGATGTCTCACTGGTCCTGTCGAACGGCCGTACGGTCGACGCCCGCGTCGTCGGCGCCGACGAGGACAACGACCTCGCCGTACTCCAGGTCTCGACCACCGACGCCGCGAGCCTGCGCGCGCTCACGCTCGGCCGGTCCGCGCAACTCCGGGTCGGCGACCCGGTGCTGGCCGTCGGGTCCCCACTCGGCCTGGAAGGAACGGTGACCGCCGGCATCGTCAGCGCCGTCAACCGCCAGGCCCGCCTCGGCGACAACAGCACCCGCCAGTCCACCATCCAGACCGACGCCGCCATCAACCCCGGCAACTCCGGCGGCCCCCTCGTCAACACCGCGGGTCAGGTAGTCGGCGTCAACACCGCCATAGCCACCCTAGGCACCAACCGCTCCGGCAACATAGGCATCGGCTTCGCCATCCCCGTAGACCGCATGACCACCATCGTCAAAAACCTCCTCGACTGACGTGAACCAGGCACAAGAGTGCATATCCGGCTCTTGTGACGTATGTGTGGGTCGGCTGGGTTGAGGTGGGCAACCAGACGCCACGACTCGCGTGAGGCTGCATGGGCTGCCCGCGAGCTGTCGTGGCGGGGAGAGAAAACGTCGCTATATGCAACTTTGTCTCCCCGGCTCTTGAGGTTGGCGGCTGGTAGGAGAGTTTTCCTCGGATAGCGCCAGAAGCGCTCCACCGTTGTGCCGGAAACCCTCCACCGAGCGCGGTCGGACCCGGTGAAAGCGATTTGAAAGTGGTGTCGGGAACCCTGAGTCGACTGTGAAACGCCGAACGGGCTCAGGAGGAACCGAGAGATGGCTGGTCAGCGATGGGACATGAGTCAGGGTGCGTTCGACCAGGCGGCCAAGGGCACCGCCGGACGGGCCCAGGACCTGGGCGGACTGGTCAAGCAGCTCGTCGACGCCGCCGCGCCGCTGGAAGGGAAGTTCGGCGGTGAGGGCAAGAAGCAGTTCGACGCCTTCAAGCAGAACGTCGACGGCATCGCCGCGAGCCTGAACGCGGGGATGGCGCACCTGGCCGTCGGCCAGCACGGCGTCGGGACCGCGATGAACACCGCGCAGAACGAGCAGGTGACCACGGCCAAGCAGAACATGGGCAGCGCCGAAGGCCAGTCGGACGCCGCGCGCCGGTTCCGCGGACGCTGACGCTCACGAGGAGAGCTTGAGGACATGAACGAGCGCAACAGCTACGACATCGGCGCCTCCGAAGAGGTGCAGACCCGGATCAAGCAGCTGTCGGGACAGATCAACTCGCTGATCGGCCAGCACGAGCGAGCCGTGCAGACGTTGCTGTCCGACGCGTCGGCGACGAACGTGACCGAGGAGTACCGCGGGATCGAGTCGGAGTTCAGCAAGGCCGCCGAGGACGTCCGGGCGATCATCAAGCTGCTGACCGACACGTTGCAGGCCAACGACCGTACGGCGGAGGCCGCGCTGAAGAAGGCCAGCTCGGCCGTCAACCAGATCCCGCACTGACCGCCGGGCCATGACGGACTGGGACATCGACCCGGAAGGGGTCAGCCAGGTGCTGCAGGCGACGTACGACGAGGCTCTCAAGCTCGAGACGTACGCCGGGAACTACGGCTCGTACCTGGGGGGTGTGGCCGGTAACGCCGGCGGCATGATCGCCGACGCGCTGAACGGCTTCGCGATCGCCTACAACGGCTCGTTCAATGCGATCGCGGCGCAGATCATCGCGTCGATGACCGGGGCCAAGGACGCCACGATCGCCTACCTGGACGGGCATCAGGAGATGGCGCTCAACGCGGCACGGAACGCGAACGGGGTGTTCGACCGGGAGTCCGAGGTCGCGGAGCGCAAGTCGGAGGAGCAGATGAAGACGCGCGAGGCGGAGCGCCCCGAGCCCGAGGCTCCCTCCACCGGCACGGGCAAGTTCGAGAGGGCCGGCGGTGAAGAGCTGGGTCCCGCCGAGCCGTACACCGGCACCGGGGGCACGTCGACGGTGGAGACCGGCACGACCCCGGGCGGAGTTGCCTGATGCCACTGGTCAACCCCGACGGTCTGCCGGACCTGATCCCCGGCAACCTCGATTACGTCGAGTCCAACGGCAGGAATCTGTCGGACGTCGGGCAGTTCATCACCGACACCGGCTCCGCGGTCAGCCGGGCCTTCTGGCAGTTGCAGGGCGTGTACGTCGCGCCCGAGGCGTACCAGCTCATGTGCACCATCAACCCGGCGTACAACGAATGTGCCCGGGTCGGGAACGCGATCAAGGACGCCGGCGACGCGATCCAGGACTACGTGCGGAAGGTCCGGCCGCTGCACGAGCAGCTGGAACGCACCAAGCGGGAGGCGTACACGTTCCTCGACGTCATCGACCGCGAGGTCACGTCCGAGGGCGAGGACTGGAACGACTACGAGAACATCGTTGCCGACAACAACCGGTTGGGCGAGGAGATGACCAACCTCACCCTCGCGATCCTCGACTGTCAGGTCCGGTGCGCCAACAAGATCGAGGCGTTGTACGGCGGGGCGGGCTGGAACCCGGAGACGCTCGATCGCAACTGGCAGCCTGGTATGCCGATGCGGACCGGCCCCAGGGTGCTGGTCCACAACGAAGATCCGGTCTACCCGCCGTGGGGCGGGTACGAGGACTGGGACAAGCCCTGGATCATGGACGTCGGCGATTTCGCCGTCGACGCCGTGGACGCGCTGACGGTGATGTTCGGCGTGCAGTGGGCGGCGCGGGAGTGGTTCGGCGTCGAGTCGATGTTCGGGCATCCGCCGGCCGACATGTACCAGACGTTCGACGCGTGGGGCGAGGCCGCGATGGACTTCGTCGCCCTGGTGCACGCCATTCCCGGCGTCGGCGACGCGATCGACCTGGTCACGCCGGAGGGCTTCGGCAAGGACATGGACGCCAGGTTCAACTCCCAGATCGACGACATCCGCGAGGACTGGAACTCCGGTAATCAGGCGCGCGCGGTGGCCGGCGTACTGGGCTTCATCCCCGGCGTCGGCAAGCTCGCGACCCTCGCGACGAAGGTGGGCCGGTTCGCAGGGCTGGCCAGCAAGGTGCCCGTGATCGGCAAGATCGCCGATCACGCCGGCGCCTATCTGGACTTCAAGGCGAACATCCGCGCCTCGGCGATCCGCGGCGCCACCAAACTCCCGGTCCTCGGCGACGTCCTGAAGGGCATCTCCCACATCCCGATCCTCGGCGAAACAGTACGCATCGAACGCGGCGTACCCCTCAGCAAGACGCTGACCCCCGAACTACCCCAGGTCCACATCACCGACCCCAACCACACCCCCAACCCAGTAGACCCCCGCCACCCCGTCGACCCCCGACCAGCCCGTAGACCCCCGCACAACAGTCGACCCACGCGGGCCAGTCGACCCGCGCCACCCGGTCGATCCGCGCAATCCGGTCGATCCCCGCAATCCGGGTGAGCCGCGCAATCCGGTCGACCCGAGGGAGAAGGTTGATTCGCGGGAGAAGGCGGATCCGCGCCAGCCCGTGGACGCGCGTCACCCGGTTGATCCGCGTCAGCCAGTCGACCCACGCCAGCCAGTCGATCCGCGCCACGCGGTCGATCCGCGACAGGCAGTGATCCGCGGCACACCGGCGACCCGGGTCGCCGACGGGAAGAAACCGAGGGCAAGCCGACCCCAGTCGACCCGAAGGAACGCCCCGACGGCCGCAAGGAACCGCAGGGCCGACCGAACGAGCCACGCCACCCCGGCGAACCCGAGCAGCCAGCCAAGCCCGAGCAGCCCAGCAGGCTCGAGCAACCCGGTCGCGAAGGTACGCCGACCCCCATCGGCAACCCGACCCCGATCCCCGCAGGCAGAGTCGACCCACCCGCGCCAACGGGTACCCGGCACGGCGGCGACGTACCGTCCACCCACACCCGCCCCGGCGACGGCTCAGACCCAACCCACTCGAACGACGACAACAAACCCAACCGACCCAAACGCCGCCCCGAACCCCCCACCACACCGCGCGAACACACGCGCCCGGCCCGTCCGACCCACCCGGACCACACAGATCGTCCGACTCGGCCGGATCACACAGATCGTCCTGACCGGACGGATCGGCCGGAGCACACGTCGGAGCCGGCGAAGGCCGCGCATCCCGAGCCTGCGCCGTTCGCGCCGGTTGCTGCGGCGGCCGGTGTCGACACCGGGCGCCTGGCTCGCTCCGGCCAGAGTGGCTTGCCGACCAACGAGCACCGCGACGGGACAACGGACCGCGACGCCGGCGGGAGCGCGGATCGCAACGTCGGTAACGGCGTACCCGAGAGCGCGCTGCGGTTCATCGGTGAGCGGGTGCGGAAGTTCTACGAGCATCCGGGTGCTCGGATCGAGTTGCTGGATCGCGGCAGCGAGCGGTACGAGCTGTTCGCTCAGCAGGCGCGCCGCGAGATGGGCCCCGGCAACCCGACGGAGCGTCAGCGCAAGGGTCGCGAGTACCTGTCCGAGGCCCTCGACGGATCGCATCCGCACGCCGTCGTCGCGAGCGTCGGCGACCGGATCGCGTCGGCGATCTCCCTCGACGTACGCCACGGTGAAGTCCAGCTCAGCAAACTCGGCAGCGCGCACACCGGTTTGAGGGGCGCGGCGACCGCGGTCGAGCACTTCGTCGCGCGGTACGCCGCGGACAACGGCGGCCTCGCGGTCACGTCGGAGATGCCGCTCGCCGACGCGCACGACTTCCACCACAACATCGGCCGCCGTACCGACCGACTCCCCGGCAGCGGCCTGTCCGAGTGGTCGCCGTCCGACGTGCAGCAGATCGCGCGGCGGGCCGAGTCGATGTTCGACCTCGAGACGCTGGATCTGGTACGCCGGGACTTCGCGGACCTGCATGCGCGCCGTACGGAAGGTTCCCCGTCCGGCATCGACCCGGGCGCGACCGCGAACAGACTGTCGCGCGCAGCCGACGAGTTCCGCCGCGAGGGCGGCCACGTCGAGGTCGTCGAGAACGACACCAAGACCGACGCGCACGTCGACCTCGGCGATGGTGACGGTGTCAATGTGCCGGCGAACGGCCGGACCTTCGTCTCGTACGACCGGCACGGGCGCCCGGCGTCGGTGCTGACGATCCGAGACACGCGGACGCACGTAGAGATCGAGGGGCTCCATCTCGGCGGCACGCCGTCGCCCGGTTCGGTGGAGGCCGGCGTACGCGAGCTGGTTCGGCACGCGTCCCGCAGTGGGTTGGACATCCGCGGACGGTTGACGGGCGAAGCACGCTCGGCGTTCGACCGCGCACTCGGGACGGAACACGGCCGTACGCCGACCGGAGGCCTACCGTCCCGCTCAGCCACAGAAATCACCCACCACCTACCCGAAGGAGACCGCCCCCCAGTACACGCAGTAGAAGAAGGCGGCACAGTCCGCCACGCCCCCAAACCATCCACCCCCACTCACACCAACAACCCGACCCACTCCAACAACCCGACCCACACCAACAACCCAACCCACACGAACGACCCGACCCACACCAACAACCCAACCCACACGAACGACCCAACCCACACCAGCGAGCCGACCCACTCCAACAACCCGACCCACACCAACAACCCGACCCACACCAACAACCCGGCCCACTCCAACAACCCGACCCACACCAGCGAGCCGACCCACGCGAACGACCCGACCCACACCAGCAAGCCGACCTATGCCAACAACCCATCCCACGCGGACGACTCGGGTCACGCGGACGGCTCGGGTCACGGCGACGACGGTGGTTTGGCGGAGATCGGGCGGAGGCTCTCGGGAGACGACGACTCGGGTGCGGCTCGGACGAACGATGGGTCTGGGACGCCGGAGCATGCGGGTCGCCAGGCTGAGCGACCGGACCGCGCCGAGCGACCGGGCCAGGCAGGGGAGGCCGGGCGACGGGACCGTGTGGAGCAGTCCGGGCGGCCGGGGGAGGCGGGGCGTGAGCAGGGCGGGCGTGGTGGGGATGGCGGGGAGTTGGGGGAGATCGGGCGTCGGCTTCTTGGGGAGGATGGGGCTCGGCGTGCGCAGGGGCGTTCTGACGGGTCGGTTGGGGGACACCGGGACGAGCCGGATATCAGTCGGGCTGCTAAGTGGCGGTCTGGTGATGAGAAGTTGATTGAGTCGTTGCGGTCGGATCGGCAGCGGACTGGGGCGCCGGGGGAGGCTCGTCCCGGGGTTCGGCCGGTGTTGTGGGAGAGCGGGGATCCGGACGGACGCAAGCTGGACCGGGTTCGCGAGGCTTCGAGCGGGGATCGGCTGGAGCGGGTTGACGAGTGGTCGAGCATTCTCGACGACGGGTCGGCTCGGAAGCTCTCGACGCGGACGGCTTGTGCGGAACGGTTCCGGGCGTTCGCCGAGATGATGAACGGTGGGGATCCGCGACTGGCCGTCGGCAACGCGTTCGGTACGGGGGAGTCCCGCGCGGAGATGTGGGAGTGGTTCGGCGGCCGGCCGGGGTATCGCTCGCATGATCCGCTGCGCAGTACGCCGGAGGAGTTCACCGCCGAGGCCTACCAGCAGTTGGAGCGGTCGTTGCGGGGGAGCCCGCCGGGGACCGTGGCTTATCTCGGCGTCGACTGGCATGAGGGCAGTGGACACGCGTTCGGTGCGTTCGTCGATCGAGGCGGGCGGGTTCGGTGGTGGGACGGGAATCAGCGGTTGTACGACGAGCACGCGCCGGTGACTGGTGCGTGGCCGCCGCGGACCCGCGCGTTGCGGGGGCTCGAGGTGGCTATGCGGCGACCGGGTGAGAGGTGGTTGACGCCTGGTCCTGACGGTCGGTGGGGCGAGCTCGGGCGGTTGCCCGACGACTCGCAGATGATCGACTACCGCTACCCCCGGCCTGACAAGCCGACGACACCCGGCACCACCCAGCAAGCCGGTGAGCCCTCGCACTCACGAGATGGGCGTCCGTTGGTTGGGTCTGAGGGGCCGGAACCTGGGGCTGTTGAGCGGTTGGGGCGGAATGAGTTTCGGGGTGGTGGGTCGGAGGGCTCGCCGGGGTTGTGGGTGACTGCTCGGGAGGCGGTTGGGGCTGATCCGTTGGGGCGGCATGTTCCTTGGCCTGCGGTGGATCGGTTGGTGCCGCGGGAGGCGCGGGTGAATGCGGCTGCGTGGGAGCGGATGGGTGACGAGTGGGATCGGTGGATCGCGTCTGGGCATGAGGTGCGGGCCGAGCTCGTGCCGTCTGTGCCGGGCTCGGGGCCGGGTGCGCTCCGGGTGCGCTACGAGGTTGTCGACCCGCAGACCGGGAAGACGGTCTGGGACGGTGGGCGCGGAACGTTCGACCACACCGGTGGCGCCGTACTGCGGCACCCGGACGGCAGGGTCGACCAGTTCGAGCCCACCGGTACGCCGACACACAACCAGATCCCCGACCCGCAGCCCGCAGCACACAACAAGTTGCCTGAGGCACCTTCTGTGGAACATCAGCCGGTTCCTCAGGTGCATCGGGGGACTGGACGCGGGGTGGACTTTGAGCGGTTGTTCCCCGAGTTGGTTGACATCAATCCGGATCGGCCGGGGTTGGCGGCTCGGCGGAAGTGGGAGAACTGTGAGGGGTCGGTGATTGCGGCCGAGTTGACGTTGCGGGGGCAGCCTTCTTCGGCGGTGATGGTTGATCCACGGGAGCTCGAGGGGAGTCAGCGGCTGCGGATGACGCAGCGGGTCGGTCTGCCGTACGAGACCTTCCGCGAGGTCGGTGACTTCGAGGAGATCGCGCAGGAGATCTACCGGGCCGGTGACGGGGCCCGCGGCCTGGTGTGCGGTTATCGCTCGTTCCTCGGGATCCCGACGTCGGGTCACGTGTTCATGGTCGTCAATCGCCACAACCGCGTGTACTTCGTCGACCCGCAACAGCGCACCTGGGCCCGCCTCGAACGGTTCGGCGCCGGGCTCGAGTTCCTGCGGACGAACTACGGAAGCAACGAAGGACAGAGGCATGGAGCGGAGTGAAGCGCGTGCAGTCGCAGCCGCGTTCCTGGAGAGCGTGGAGTCGCCGGGCGAACCGTTGCGCTTGGCAACCGATGACGAGCACGTGGCGGATGTCGGTTGGGCCTGGGTCTTCGCTTGGTCGACAAGAGAGTGGTTCGACACCGGTCAAGGCCGGCCGCCGGTCGGCGCGGGTCCGATCGTGGTGGTGAAGTCGACCCGGGATGCCTGGATGCTCGGCAGCGCGACGCCGTACGACGAGCAATTGAAGGGTTATGCCGTTGAAAACGGTCTGCGGCACGTCGATCCCGCGGCCGAGCTCGCGGCCTGGCTGACCGTGCAGTCGGCGTCACCGGACCCGGTGACGGCGGCCGATCTGGCGACCTGGCGTCGTCGTGAGGTCCGGGGGTGGTGGCTCTTCGAGATGCCGGGGTTCACCGACACGATGTTCCTGGTCGGCGATGAGGTGTACGAGTTTCACCCGAGCCGGACGTCCGTCGACGAGGCGCTGGCCGCGGCCGGCGGGACGGGGTGACCGGCCGTGCCTCGGGAGTACAACAACCAGATCATCGAGTCGGTCAGCGTACGGCGGCAGCGGCTCCGTGACGCTGCGCTGTTCGGGGCCGACCGGGCCCGGCACAGCCTGGACGAGGGCGTCGGCAAGTTGTTCGCCAGTGTCGCGCTGGCCGCGGTGATCTGTGCCGGTTGCGTCGGCTGGTCGTTCATCGATCGCGAGCTGGCCAAGGAGAAACAGCAGCAGAATCAGCCGGCCCAGACCGTGGCCCCCAGCCCGTCACCAACGCCGTCAGCAACCCCGTCGACCAGACCCACCAAACGACCGACGGCGAGCCCGTCCAAGTCGCGCTGAGCGCCAACGAACCGGAAGGAGATCCCGTGTCTACCCTCGTGCACCGCCCGGCGCGGAGCACCCGGCATCTCGGCGAGCAGCCGCCGAAGGTGATCGAGGCGCCGCCGACGCTCGGCCAGGCCGGCGGCGGTGGCGGGCCGATGCAGGCGCTGTTGCCGATCACCGGCGTACTCGGCTCGGTCGGCATGATGGCGGTGACGCGGAGCACCCTGTTCATGGTGGTGGGCGCGGCGATGCTGGTGGCTACGCTCGCCGGCGTACTCGGGTCGGCGATGTCCCAGCGCGGTCGCGCCGGCCGGGACCGGCGCAAGCAGCGCGAGCGGTACCTCGACTACCTCGAGCGCCTGCGCGACGAGTTCGCCAAGACCGAGCGGACCGTACGTTCGGAGGCAGGCCTCCTCGACCCGCCGAGCGACGCCCTGGTCGACTGCGCGCGCGACCCGGCGCGCCTGTGGGAACGCCGCCGTACCGACTCGGATTTCCTCAAGGTCCGCTGCGGCACCGGCCGGATCCCGGTCGGTCCGGCGACCGTGGCGCAGAACCCCGGCGCCACCATGGATCCGCCCGATCCGTTCATGATGGCGGAAGCACAGGCCGTCGTACGCCGCTTTGCGCTGATGCCGGAGATGCCCCTCACGGTGCCGATGGACCAGGTCGGCAACATCAGCATCGTCGGCGATCGTGACGGCGTGGTGAACGTGGCCCGGTCACTGTTGCTGCAGTTGGCGGTGTTCCACGCACCGGAGGACGTCGAGCTGGCGGCGTGTTACCCGCCCGCCGCGATGAAGGACTGGCAGTGGCTGAGCTGGTTGCCGCACGTGCTGGATCCGGAACGCCAGGACGGCCCGCACCCGTTCCGCAGAATCGCGCCGTCGCCGGTCGAGCTGGCCGGCTTGATCGCGAACGATCTGGCGGAGCGGACGAAGTGGGCCAGTGAGGCTAGCCGTGGGTCGATGGGTCAGCAGGACAGCCGCCGATTGACCCAGCGTCTTCTGGTGCTCCACGACACCTACGGGCAGGTCAGTGCCGAGGTCCGCGTGCCGGGCGAGGGCCACGACACTCCGGCACTCGGCCTGACTGTTCTGCACCTGGTCGCCGACCGGACCCAGGAACCCAGCAACGTCGCGGTCCGGATCTCGGTACAAGGTGACGAGGTCGTGGTCGAGGACCTCCGAAGCGCTCAGCCGCTGGTCGCCACCGGCCAGCCCGACCGCACTGCGGCTGCCGTTGCCGAGGGCATCGCCCGGAGGCTGGCACCGCTGCGGCTGTCGAAGGAGTCCGCCGAAGAGGACGCGTACACGTCCGACATCGACGTGATGGGCATGCTCGGCGTCGACGACCCGGGCCGGCTCGATCGGGCGAGGATGTGGTCCGCCCGGAGTGAGCGGAACTTCCTGCGGGTCCCGATCGGTCTCGACCAGGCCGGCGCTCCGGTGATGCTGGACCTGAAGGAGTCCGCGCAGCTCGGGATGGGCCCGCACGGCTTGTGCGTCGGAGCCACCGGTTCGGGCAAGTCCGAGCTCCTGCGCACGCTGGTGCTCGGGCTGCTCGCCACGCACAGCCCGGACGACCTCGCGATGGTCCTGATCGACTACAAGGGCGGCGCGACGTTCGCCCCGTTCGACGGCGTACCGCATGTTGCCGGGATCATCACCAACCTGGTCGACGATCCGACCATGACCGAACGGGCGTACGCGAGTCTGGCCGGTGAGGTCCAGCGCCGGCAGCGGGTACTGCGGGATGCCGGGAACATCGCGAACATCACCGATTACCGGCTGCTCCGGCAGCAGCGGCCCGAACTGGATCCGTTGCCGCACCTGTTCGTGATCATCGACGAGTTCGGCGAACTGCTGACCGTACGGCCCGACTTCATCGACCTGTTCTTGTCGATCGGCCGGATCGGGCGGTCGATCGGCGTACATCTGCTGCTGTCCAGCCAGCGGATCGAGAGTGGTCAGCTGCGCGGGCTGGAGACCTATCTGTCGTACCGGCTGGGGCTGCGCACGTTCTCCGAGGACGAGAGCCGCTCGGTGCTGGACACCACCGACGCCTTCCACCTGCCGCCGTTGCCGGGGTTCGGCTATCTCAAGGTGGACGTCTCGGTGTACCAGCGGTTCAAGGCGGCGTACGTCTCCGGCCCGTACACCGGCCGGATCAACCGCGAGCCGGAGAAAGCAGGCCCGGTCGTCCGGCCGTACCTGCTGACGCCGTACCAGCAAGACCTCGATGCGCTCGCGCCGGCGGCCGACGACGAAGACGGTGCCACCGAGCGCACAACCGGTCCGACGGTGCTCGACATGTTCGTCGGCCAGGTCAAGCCGGCGGCCAAGAAGGTGAACCAGATCTGGCTGCCGCCGCTGCCGGTTGCCTGCACGCTGGACCAGCTCGCGGGCGATCCGCGGCCGGGTCCGCGGGGACTGCAGTTCCCGGCTGCATCGCCGCAGCTGGCGCCGCCGATCGGGGTGCTCGACGACCCGCGCAGGCAACGGCAGGAAGTGCTGCGGCTCGACCTGACCGCGGCCGGCGGGCACTGCGCCCTGATCGGCGGTCCGCAATCCGGCAAGACCACCACGATCCGGACCATCGTGACCGCGCTCGCCCACAGCCATACCCCTGCCGAGGTGGCGATCTACGGCCTCGACCTGGCCGGCGGCGGGTTGCAGCCGCTGCGCGATCTGCCGCACGTCGGCGGGATCGCGATCCGTACCGACCGCAACCGGCTGCGGCGGACGCTGGAGGAGATCCGGGGCATGATCGACCACCGCGAGCGCGTCTTCCGCGACCGCGGGATCGACACGATGGAGACCCTGCGCGAGCTCCATGGCGCGGGCGAGGTCCCCGAGTTGCCCTGCGCGGATGTGGTGCTGCTGGTCGACAACTTCGGCGCGATCCGGACGCAGTTCGACGAGATCGACGAGCCGATCGCTGACATCCTCCAGCGCGGCAGCGGGTACGGCGTTCATGTCGTGGCGGCGATGCTGCGCTGGAACGACGTACGGATGCAGCTGCAGTCGCTGTTCGGCACGGTGCTCGAGCTGAGGTTGAACGATCCGTCCGACTCCATGATCGACACGCGTCTGCAGGGGACGATGCGCAGCGCCCGGCCCGGCCGGCTGCTCACGCCGCAGGGCAAGCTGTTCGCCCAGGTCGCGCTGCCGCGGGTCGACGGCCGGGTCGACGACGATCGCCTCAGCCAGGTCCTCGAGTCGCAGTCGGTCGCGATCAGGTCCGCGTGGAGCGGCGCGCTCGCCCCGCAGGTCCGGGTGCTGCCGTTCCAGGTCGGCCGTCGGGCGCTGCCGAGCTCGGTGACCGAGCCGGAGCGCGTGCCGATCGGGCTGGACGAGGCCGGGCTCGCGCCGGTACTGCTCGACCTGTCCGGCGACGACGGCAACTTTGTTGCCTTCGGCGACAACGAGTGCGGCAAGACGAACCTGCTCCGGCTGGTCATGCAGCAGCTCGCCGACCGGTACGCCGCGTCCTCGGAGCTCGTGTTCGGCGTGATGGATCCCAGGCGCTCCCTGACCGACGTGGTCAAGTCGTTGCCCGAGGACTACATCGGCGGCCACGCCACCAACATCCGGCAGGCAGCCGGGCTGGCGAGTGCGATCGCCGAGGAGCTGGAGCGGCGCATGCCCGACGACTCGGGTACGCCGGCCGGCACCGGGCCGCGGATCGTCGTGGTGGTCGACGACTACGACCTGCTCACCACCGGCGGTCAGTCGCCGCTGGAACCGTTGCTGCCGTACGTCGCGTCCGGTCGCGACCTGAACCTGCACTTCGTCGTCGTACGGCGTGCCTCGGGCGCGTCCCGCTCGATGTACGAACCGTTCCTGCAGGCCCTGCTCGAGTCCGGTTGCGCCGGACTGGTGATGGCCGGCGATCGGGGCGAAGGCCAGATCTTCACCGGCGCCCGTCCGGGCAGCTACCCGGCAGGACGCGGATTGTTCGTCCGGCGCGGGGACACTCCGGTCCTGATCCAAACAGCGCTTGCCGACGGCAACGGCCATCTAGGAGGTTCTCAATGACGTACGACGTGGTGGCGCTGCTGGAGCGGATGCCGTCGGACGAGGACGTGCTCGCGTCGCTCGCGGCAACCGGTACCGAGCATCGGGTCCGGGCGGTGTCGGGCGGCATGGTGATCCAGCTCTGCGACGAGCAGGACGTCCCGCTGGTGTCGATCGACACTCCCATGTACATCCAGGTGCCGGGCGAGCCGATGCGGCAGTTCGGGCCCGCGTACGCCGACGTACTGACGCCGACCTGGTGGGTGGAGATCCGCGCCGCGAAGCACGATGTCGGCTCGAGATTGGCGTGGCGGTACGCCGAGGAGCTGGTTGAGCGTGCTGGCGGACGGATCTGGGCGCCGCCGCCCGCTGCGCAGAACGGAGCCAAGCATGCCTGACGCACTGGACTACAGTCCCGGCCTGGATCTCATCACGGACGAAGTGGCCGTGATGATGCAGGACCGCCCGGTGGTCGGCCTGTCCGCCTGGTTGCTCGACGCTGTGGCCGCCGCCGAACGCGAAGGCCGCGGCGTCCAGCTGGTGACCCCGGGCGGCGTCCGGCTCAGCTATCCGGCGCGGACCCGCCTGTTCTCGGGCCGGAACACCCGCTGGGTGGTGCAGGCCGCGGGCGGCGACGCGTACGACGGGCTGACCGGTGTGAAACTCAGCTGGGACGGGAAGAAGTTCGCCCCGATCGCAGGGGCCGACGGTCGTGGAGAACTGGCCGCGGCGTGGATGACCGAAGGGCAGCTCGACGTCCGGGCGAACCTTCAGGTGCTGGCGCGCGTGCGCTACCCGGCGTTGGACAGCACGATCGTTGGTCGGGCCACCGAGTTGCTGTTCACCGAGCTGACCGGCGCGCTGCCGATCGGCTGGGGTACGGAAGAGCCGGTGAACCGTCCGTGGAACGCCGAGGCCAACGCCTCGCTGACGGCGTACTGCCATCGCCGGTCCCCGAGGCCTTCGCTCCTCACGGTGGTCGGTGCACAGACCGATGGAGTCCTGCCCGCGACCGGCTCCGCGGTGATCAGCAGCCGACCGGCCGGCATCGAGGAGACCGTGATGCTCGCGGTCGCACAGCCCGGACTCGAACCACCCGACCCAGACACGGTCCGGGACGTGATCGGACGGCTCGCCGAAGAGGTGGAGTTGGTGACAGTGCTGGTCAGCGCGGCGGGCGCGGCCGCCGACACCACGTCGTACCCGCACTTCACCGGCTTCCCCGGGCCGATCGGTCTCGCGATCGGTCCGCAGGAAGCGCGGATCGGCGCGACGACCAAGTCGGTGCCGATCGGACCGGCCTCACGTCCGGCGGCCTGGTACGGGCTCGGCGACGGCACGCGGCTGCCGGACTGGGAACGACTCGGCGACCTGCTGCGCAGCGTCATCGCCGGTACTAGCAGAGAAGGATGAGCTGATGAGCGCGACGTACAGCAGGGTGACCGTGGTCGGTCGGCGTCGGCGGATGGACGCCGTACTGCCTGTCGACGAGCCGCTCGGCAAGCTGTTGCCGGACCTGATGCAGATGCTGGACGAGCCGGTGGAGCGGTGGCCGCGGCGCAGGTTCCTGACCACTGTCAGCGGGGAGCAGGTGGCACCGGAGTACAGCCTGGCCAGTGCCCGGCTCGGCGACGGCGCGGTGCTCCGGCTGATGGCCGAGGGCGAATTGCCGCCGCCTCCGACGGTGTACGACATCACCGAGGAGACTGTCGACGACCTGGATCGGCGGGTCACCGCGTTCCAGCCGAAGCACCGCCGGGCGCTGGCCGGTGCCGCCTTGGTGCTCAGTGTGCTGGCGGGCGTGATCGCTCTGGTCACCCAGGCGGAATCGGATCTCGCGTTGTTCCTGCTGCTGGTACTCACCACGCTGACTGGCTTCATCGGTGTTGTGCTCGGCCGCTATCAGCGACCGGTGGTCGGTATCCCGCTGCTGTCGATCGCCACCGGATGCCTCTCGATCGGGCTGGTGGTCTGGGCGATCGCAGGCGGCTGGTCGGGGCCGATGGCGTTCGCGGCCGGTGCGGCCGGGGTCGGAATTGGCGCCGTACTGTTCGCCGGGGCCGGACTGGCCCGTGGGGGAGTGCTTGGCGGCTCCGTCACCGTGGCGTTCGCGGTGTGCTGGATCGGTGGTGTGCGGCTCGGCATCGACGCGGATCGGGTCGGCGTCGTGGCCGGCGCGTTGTCCGTGCTGGTGCTCGGGTTGCTGCCCAGGATCGGGCTGGCGATGTCGGGCCTGACCGCGCTGGACGACCGGCGGGCCGAGGGCGCTGAGGTCCAGCGCACCGACGTACATTCGGCGATCAACGCGGCGCACCTCGGGATCGCACTGGCCACGGTTCCGGTCGCGATGTCGTCGGTGGCGTCGGCCGTTGTGATGCTGCGGAGCTGGAACGGCTGGTCGATCAGCGTCGCGGTGCTGCTGGCGTTCCTGCTCGCGTCCCGAGCGCGCCTGTACCCGCTGCTGACCGAGGTCGCGGTCCTGTGCGCGGCGGCGTTGGGCATCATGCTGGTGCTCACGTTCGTCCTGTCCACCAAGGAAGCCGGAGGTGCGCTGATCGCCGTCGGTCTCCTGGTCGTGGTCGGTATGGTCGCCGCCTTCGGGATGCGCCCGGAGTCACCCCAACACCTGCAGGCCCGCGCCTCACAGGTCCTCGACGCGATCGAGGTCGCCGCGATGATCGCCTTCGTACCGCTCGCGTTCGGAGTCTTCGACCTGTATGCGAAACTTCTGAACGTCGCCTAACAGGAGGTTCCCGCAGTGAGTGGTTCTGCGGGCCTGCTCCTTGGCGGGGTTGTGCTGCTCGGGGCCTTCGTTCAGTGGCTCACGGGCATGGGGTTCGCGCTGGTCTCGGTGCCCGCGCTCGTGATACTGCTCGGGCCGACGGACGGTGTCTCGTTCGCGAACTGCGCGGCCGGTGTTGTCTGTGTCCTCGGTCTGTCCCGCGGCTGGCGCCAGGTGCGCCTCCGGGCGATGGTCCCGCTGGTGATCGCGGCTGCGTGTACGGCGCCGCTCGGCGCCTGGTTCTCCCGAGTCCTGCCCGAGCCGGTGCTCCTCGTGGTGATGGGCGGTCTGGTGACGGTGACCGCGGCGCTGCTGATGAGTGGTCTGCGCGTGCGAGCGCTGAAAGGACTCGCCGGCGCACTGACCGCAGGTGCGGCCGGCGGTTTCATGAACACAGCCGCCGGCCTCGGCGGACCCCCGGTGTCGCTGTACGCCGTCAACGCGAACTGGACGATCCGCGAATTCGTACCGAACGCCCTCTTCTACGGCACGATCGTCAACATCTTCTCCCTCGTCACCCGCGGCGTACCTCCACTCGCGGCCGACGAATGGCTCGTAGCGGCCGCCGGACTGCTCCTCGGCGCAGGCCTGGGCGCACTACTGGCCGGCCGGATCCCTGACCGGATAGCCCGATTGATGGTCCTGTCCCTGGCCATCGCCGGCGGCATCGTTACCGCGATCAAGGGCCTGCTGGCGGTCTAGGGCGTGACTCCCAATCCCATTTGCCTGGCTGACCCACCAATTTGCCTGGCTGACCCACCCAGTGCGGGGTTTGTGACCCTGGATTTGGGTCACAAACCCCACACTTCGCTGGCTGACCAGCCAAATGGGATGGGGACTGGTGGTGGGCTGATCGATCCGGCGGTCCCTCAACCGAACCGGCACCGGTGTTCGTCGAGTCGTGCGCTGTTGTGGCGGGGAAAGAAATTGTCGCTCTGTGCAACTTTGTTTCCCCGCTGGCGGTTTATGCGTCCGATGGCGGGAGGTAGCAGGCCAGCGCTGACATAACCCGCCAGTGGTGGGTGATCTGCATGCTCGACAGGTAGTGCGCCGGCGAGACGCTGTACGCACGAACGCGTTCACGCTCAGGTGCACTACCCGGCCGCCCGATACATCCTGTCGAGCTGCCCCCTTCTTCTATAGCGCTAGAGGTCGGTGTAGCCCAGACGCAGTGAACCGGTGAAGGTTGCTGTGGGGGTTTCGAGGACTTCTAGTTCGAGTACGACGAGGTTGTTGGTGCCCTGCTCGAGGAGGGGTGCCGGGACGTAGAGGGTTTCCTGGGGGCCGCGGCGCCAGTAGCGGCCGAGGCAGAAGCCGTTGATCCAGGCGAGACCCTTGCCCCAGGCATCGGTTCGCAGGAACAGGTCGGACTCGCCGTCGGCCTCGAACGTCGCGCGCCACGCGGTCGGCCCGATACCGAGCGCGGACGGAGTCGTGCCCGCGGAGTGCCACAGCTGCGGGACCCTGTCGAGGTCGATCCCGCAGGCTGTCCACCCGGTGAGTTCCTCGGTGCCGACGCGGACCTGGCCGATGAGGCCCTTGGGCTCACCGATGCGCGGTCCGTAGTTGACCCGGCCCTGGTCCTCGACGACGAGCTCGAGCCGTCCGCGGGTGTGGGGGAGCATGATCGCCCGCTCGTGGCGTTCGCGTTCCAGGATGCCGACCGGCGCACCGTCCAGGAACACCTGCACGCGGTCGCGGACCTCGCCGAACGTCAGCAACGCCGGACCGCCCTGACGCAGCTCAGTGCGGAAGATCGCAAGCCGCGCGTCGAGATCGTCAAGCGTCGGCAGTTCCTGATGCTCCGACCAGGTGCCGGGCAGACCGGAGAGGAGCCCGATCGGATCGGACAGCGCGACGGTGAACTCCGGCGCGGCCGGCGCCGGCTCTGGTACGGCGTCCGGCACCGGCGCGTACCGCGAGATCACCTCCCGGAACGCGTGGAACTTCTCCGTTGGATTCCCCGCCTCGTCGAGCGGTGCGTCGTAGTCGTACGACGTCACGGTCGGGCGGTACACGCCCTTGTCGTTGGCCCCGCTCGACAGTCCGAAGTTCGTACCACCGTGGAACATGTAGATGTTGACCGACGCCCCGGCCGCGAGCAACGTGTCGAGCTCCGCGGCGGCATCGGCCGCGCTCGTCGTGTGGTGACGCCCACCCCAGTAGTCGAACCACCCGTCCCAGAACTCCATGCACATCAGAGGCCCGGTCGGCTGGTGCTTCCGCAGCGTTTCGAGCCGCGAGGTAACCCGGGAACCGAACGACGCCGTCCGCAGTACGCCGTCCAGCCCGCCGGCGGCAAGCATCGAGTCCGTCGGCTGATCCACCGTGACCAGCGGAACGGTGATACCGGCGTTCCGGATGACCTCGGCCAGCGTCTTCAAGTAGGTCTGGTCGTCCCCGAACGCGCCGTACTCGTTCTCGACCTGCACGAGCAGCACCGGTCCGCCCTGGTCGATCTGCAGCGGCCGGACGATCTCCAGCACATCCTGCAGGTACTGCGTGACTGCCGACATGAACCTCGGCTCGTAGCGGCGTACCCCGGCGTTGTCGTCGCGGAACAGCCACGCCGGAAGCCCGCCGTTGTCCAGCTCCGCACAGATGTAGGGCCCAGGCCGCACGATCGCGTACAGCCCCGCGGCCGCGACCTCGCGGAGGAACTGCCCGAGGTCGAGCATCCCGGAGGTGTCGAAGTCCCCGGCGCGCGGGCTGTGCGCGTTCCACGGGACGTAGGTCTCGATGGTGTTGAGCCCCATCAGCCGTGCCTTCTCGATCCGGTCCGCCCAGGTGTCCGGGTGCATCCGGAAGTAGTGCAGCGCACCGGAGATGATCTGCAGCGGACGGCCGTCCAGGACGAAGTCGGACTCACCGATGGCGAAGTCAGGCATGGGCTCTCATCTCTTGTTTACGTAAACATCTACGACGGTAACCGGACCGGCCGACGACTGTCCACCCGAAAATCAGCGGCGTGTACGCCGGCGCTTGCGAGGTGCTGCCGTGCTCTGCCGAACGATGAGCGGCGCGGGCACTGTGCCGTGGTACCCGGTCAGCTGCTCCCGCCCGCCGAGTTGCCGCATGATGACCTCGACGAGGTCGTGGCCGATCTGGTGGAACTCCTGCCGGACCGTCGTCAATGGCGGCCAGAGATGCGCGGCGAGATCGATGTCGTCGAACCCGACGACGCTCACGTCGTCCGGCACCCGGCGGCCGGCCTCGTGCAGTGCGTGGATCAGGCCGGCTGCCATCTCGTCGTTCGCCGCGAACACCGCAGTCACGTCGTCCCGCTTCGCGATCTCGCTGCCGATCTCGTAGCCCGTTTCCGCGGACCAGTCACCGCCGAACGGCTCCGGGACCTCGCGTCCGGCGTTGACCAGGGTCTGCTTCCAGGCGGTCGCCCGCAGGTCCGCAGGGCCGGAGTCGCTCGGCCCCGCGATGTGGTGGACGGTCGCGTGCCCGAGATCCAGCAGGTGCTGGACCGCGGCGCGGCTGCCACCGACCTGGTCGGCGCCGACCGCCGGATGATGCCCGATGAACCGCGAGTCGGACACCGCGACCGGCATGGTCGGCGGCAGCGCCAGAGCCGCCGGGGTGGCGGTCTCGGCCCGGATGATGATCAAGCCGTCGATCGCCTGGTGGCTGAGGTGCTGCACGGCCTCGCTGACGTCGCTCGACGACGGGCTCTCGACGTCGACGAGGCTCACCGAGTAACCCTCCTGCCGGGCGGCCTCGATCACCGCCTCGATCGTCTTCGACTCACCGGTCCGGATGACCTGGTGAGCGATCAGACCGATCGACCGGAAGTTGCCTTGGCGCAGAGCCCGGGCGGCGAGGTTCGGTGCGTACCCCAGCTGCCGCATCGCGTCGAGCACGCGGTCCCGGGTCTCGGCCTTGACCGGCTCCGAGCCCGTGGACACGCGTGACACGGTCTGCGACGAGACACCGGCCAACCGCGCGACGTCGCCGATGGACGGTCCCGACTTCGGGTGTCCCTTGACCCCGCGGCGCGCGCCCCTGACCTCGCTCGACATGGCCTCAGCATAGGTGGCGCGCTAACTGCCACGGGCGATCATCAGCCAGCTGACCTGGATGTCGGGGGACCGGGTCGGCGCGATCGACACCGTGATCTTGCCGTCCGCCCCGACCGTGATGCCGCCGTACGACGCCGCGACGCCGGTCGCGGTGAACAGGCGTTGCTGATCGACGACCGACCCGTTGACGGTCACCTCGGCCGCGCGGTTGGCCCACGGCCAGGGGTCGTAGTAGCCCGCGTGGACCGTGTACGTGCCCGGCTCGAGGCCTTCGAACGTGTAGACCAGCGGCTCGTGGTCCTTGGCGTACCGCAGCGTGGTGTAGAGATCGCCCGTCCCGGCCGGCGCGCTCGAACCCGTGTATCCCCACTGCGTGCCCGTCACGGGATCAGTCCCCAGCGGCTGCTCGGGTGCCGAGTTGAGCAGTGGCTGTTCGGTCGACGCGACCTGGGTCAGACGGGTCCAGTCGGGCGTGGCGGTCCCGCCGGCGTTCACGGCGTACCGGAGACCGTGTGGCACGACGACGACCGAGCGAGTGAACGTCCTGCCGTCCGCCAACGTGCCACGCAGGGTCGCTGGTCCCGGTTGCGCGATGGTCGAGGGGTCCCAGGTGACGGCGACCTGCTGCGATCCGCGCGCGGTCGTCACGGTGACGGTGGTCGGCAGTGTGCTCGTGTCGTTGAGCCAGACGTTGTCCGGGATCGCGCTCGTGACGGTCCAGCGCGTGTACGGCGTCAGATCGCCCAACGTCCACTCGGTATCCGGGCCGATGGTGAGTGCGCCGCCTTCGCCGAAGCTCATCGGCATCCAGACGTACGGCGCGTTCGCGAGATCGTCCGGGGTCCATCGGTCGCCCATGAAGACGAACTTGTTGTTCTTCTGGTCGACCGGGATCACGTTCGTGCTCTGCGACCGGTACGTGGTCGCCGCACCGTCGCCGGTGATCGGGATCCCGCGGTCGGTGAACTGACCGAGGACGTTCTGCGAGGTGGCGTAGCGCGCCGGGTTCGGGTCCCAGCCGGTGGCTCCCGACGTCACCAGGTAGTAGGTGCCCTCCGACTTGAACATGGCCGGCGCCTCACGCTGGTTGCAGGCGAGCGTGCGGACGAAGTCCTTGCCAGGTACAGCGTTTTCCGGCGCCGCGGACAGGTACGTGTACGACCTGTTCAGCTTGGAGATGTACATCGTCCGGTTCTCCTCGGAGGAGTAGATGATGTACGCCGTACCGTCGTCGTCCACGAACAGGTTCATGTCCCGCGCCATCCCGCCGGCCGGGTCGAACGCGGACCCTGTACCGCACCACGGGACCGAGTCGCTCGGCACCCGGTTCAGGCGGTACGAGTCGATCCAGCGGAACGGGCCCTTCGGCGAGTCGGCGATCGCCACCCCGGCCTCGGCGCGGGCGTACGTCGACGTACTGGTCGGCGACGACGGGCCGTCGGAGTGCACCCACATCACCCACTTGCCGGTGCTCTTGTTGTAGATCACCTTGGGGCGTTCGAGGATCGACGGACGCGCCCAGCCGTCGGTACGGACGCTGTTGGTCGACAGGTCGCGCCAGACGACGTCCTTCTGCGCGGGCGTGTACTTCTTGTAGAGCTTGGCGAAGTACGGGTCGTTCGTGAACTGGTCGGGGGAGTTCATCGCGCGGAGTGCGAGTCCCTGGTCCTTCCAGTTGTAGAGGTCGTACGACGAGTACAGGTGCACACCGGGGCTGTCGTAGTAGCCGTTGCTGCGGTCCTCGCCGTACCAGTAGTAGATGCGCCGGCCGTCCTCGTCCTTCGACGGCACGACCTGCCCGCCGTGGGCCTGAACGACCTTGCCGCTGGTGTCCAGCCAGGGCTCACCCGGCCGGAAGGAGCTGTACGCCGACGGCTCGGCGGAGTTGGCCGGCGCCGCCGGCAGGCTGATCCCGACTGCGGCGAGCACCACGCTCGCCACGACCCCAATCGCTCTTCGCTTCACAGGCTTACCTCCGGGCGGGGAGAATGTTTACGTAAACAGAATGGGCGTCCCTGATTACAGCGCTTCACTCATCCGGCGTCAAGAGCCCACCTCGCCGAGCTCTGCACTAGTCTGTTGCAATGATTGCAATAGTTGTCGCGGCGGTGTTCTTCGCCGGTATGGGGATCTATGGGCTCGTCATGCCCGCGGCGCTGGTGCGGCCCTTCGGGATCGTGGCGTCGGGCCCGGACGCGCGCAACGAAGTACGAGCCGTGTACGGCGGGTTCGGGCTCGCGATCGCGGGACTGCTGATCGCGGCGGCGCTCGACGAGGGGATCCGGCGCGGAGCGGTGATCGCGGTTGCGGTCGCGCTGGGCGGAATGGCCGCGGGGCGAGTGATCGGCGCGTTGCGTGACCGCCCGCGGGCGTTCTACCCGTCCTGGTTCTACTTCTGTGTGGAGGTCGTCCTCGGCGGAGTGCTGTGGTTCGCGGTGAGTTGAGCCGCGCATTCGGCGGCCAGTGCTACCGCGAGGGTTTCCGCGGTGTCCGTGTCGTGTTCGGGGACCAGGTGGTGGATGGTGCCGGAGGCGTGCAGGTCGGGAGCGGTGATGTGCTGGGCGGCGGCGAGCTCCGAAGCGTGGGCGGTGTCGCCGTACACGATCGCGCTGGCGCCCTCCGGTGGCAGCGGCGCGAGCCACGCGTGCTCCGCCGCGACGACGGTGGTTGCCGGGAGCAACGCCAGTGCGCCGCCACCGGTGCCTTGGCCCAGGAGGATCGACAGGGTCGGCACGGTCAGGGTCGTCATCGTCGAGATGCACAGGGCGATCTCGCCGGCGAGGCCGCCTTCCTCGGCGGCGCGGGAGAGTTCGGCTCCGGCGGTGTCGATGACCGTGACGAGTGGGAGGCCTACGGTCTGAGCGAGGTTCATCCCGCGGCGGGCCTGGCGTAAGGCGGCCGGTCCCATCGGCTTGGTCTGCGAACGGTCCTGTCCGACCAGTACGCATGGCTGGCCGTCGAGTCGGGTCAACGCGACGAGGACGGCGGCGTCTGGTTCGGTGAGTCGGAGTGTTCCGGTGGCCCCGTAGCGGAGGAGCTCGCGGACGCCGGCACGGTCGGGCCGACGAGTACGCAGTACGGAGGTCCAGGCGTCGACGGGTCCGGCGGCTCCGGTACGGCGGGGGAGGGTCGGAGCGACCGGGGGATCGACCAGGACTCCGAGTGCCCGGTCGAGCAGGAACGGGAGATCGCTCGTGTCGACGACGCCGTCGATCACGCCGTGCGCGGCGAGGTTCTCGGCCGTCTGGACGTCGGACGGGAACGGTTCGTTGTGGAGGGCCTTGTACACCTTGGGTCCGAGGAAGCCGATCAACGCTCCGGGCTCGGCGACCGTGACGTGACCGAGCGAGCCCCAGGACGCGAAGACGCCGCCGGTCGTCGGATGCCGAAGATGGACGAGGTAGGGGAGACCCGCCGCGCGGTGGTCCATCAGGGCCTTGGAGATCGTGATCATCTCGACGAAGGCGGCCGCTCCTTCCTGCATGCGGGTCCCACCGGAAGCGGTCGACGCCACGATCGGCAGTCGCTCGGCCGTCGCGCGCCGTACCGCTGCCGTGATCCGCTCCGCGGCCACCCGCCCGATCGACCCGGCCAGGAACGCGAACTCGCTCACCAGTACGGCGACCTGCCGCCCACGGACCGAACCGCGGCCGGTGATCACGGACTCGTCTGTCCCCGCCCGCTCGGCAGCCCGCCGCAACTGTTGCTGGTAGGCGTCGTCGGCCGACTGAGTACCCGGTCGATCCCACGACTCGAAGGAGCCGGAGTCGAGGACCGCGTCGATCAATCCGTGGGCGCTCATTCGTTCAGCCAGGCCCGGATCGAGGCGCCGTGCTCGTCGAGCGTCGGCGGTGGCCGGTGATCACCTCGGGTCGTCTCCTGCGATCCGTCGAAGAACCGCAGCGGCGGCCCGGGCAGTCGCAGCGGCCCGAGCGTCGCGTGCTCGACGTCGATCAACAGACCCTGACTCGCGGTCTGGTCCCAGGTGTATACCTCGTCCAGACTCCGCACCCGCCCGGCGGGGATGCCGGCCTCTGAGAGTTTCGCGAGCAACTGTTCACTGGTCAGATCAGTGAACGCCGCCTCGATCACCGCGATCAAACGATCCCTGTGCGCCACCCGGTCGGCGTTCGTGGTCAAGCCGTCCGTGTCGAGTTCGAAGGCCGCGCTGAACCGTTCCCACAGTCCCTCGCTGCCCACCGCGATCTGCACCGCGCCGTCCGCGCAATGGAACAGTCCGTACGGCGCGATCGACGGATGATGATTGCCCTGGGCCACTCCTACCTCATCGGCCACGGTGTATCGCGTGCCCTGGAACGCGTGGACGCCGACGATTGCCGCAAGCAACGACGTACGGACGATGCACCCGACGCCGGTCGCCGACCGTTCGTGGAGTGCCGCGACGACGCCGTACGCGCCGTACATCCCGGCCAGCAGGTCGCCGATCGGTACGCCGACCCGCTGCGGGTCCTCCGGCCCGGACCCGGTCAGCGACATCAGCCCGGCCTCACCCTGGGCGATCTGGTCGTAGCCGGCCCGTCCGCCTTCCGGTCCGTCGTGGCCGAAGCCGGTGATCGACAGCACGACCAGGCGGGGATTGCGTTCCCGCAACAGGTCGAGGCCGAGACCGAGCCGATCGAGTACGCCGGTCCGGAAGTTCTCCACCAGTACGTCGGCACGATCGATCAGCCGGAGTACGACGTCGCGATCGGCGTCGTCCTTCAGGTCCAGCGTGATGGATTCCTTGTTGCGGTTGGCGGACAGGAAGTACGTCGACTCGTCGCCGGCGAACGGCGGCCCCCAGCCGCGGGTGTCGTCGCCGCGGCCAGGGGCCTCCACCTTGATCACGCGCGCGCCGAGGTCGCCGAGCATCATCGTGGCGTGCGGCCCGGCCAGCGCCCGGGACAGATCCACGACGAGTACGCCGTCCAGCTGACCCATCCGCGTCACCAGCCCGGGAGAACGAGGGCGGCCCAGACGAGCAACGGGCCGGCCGCCACCACGATCACGCTGTAGGTGAGGATCTGCTGGTAATACACGGGTTCTGCGATCGTCTCCGGACGGTTCGCGAGCATCAGCGCACCGTTCGTGGAGAACGGACTGACGTCGACGATCGTCGACGCGATCGCGAGCGCCGCGACGAAGAGACCGGCACTGATCCCACCGTGGCCGATCAGCGGTACGGCGATCGGGATGATCACCGGCAGCAGCGCGGTCGACGACGCGAAGGCCGATACGACACCGCCGACGTAGCACAGGACGAGCGCGCCGATCACCGCCGCTCCGAGTCCGGCGGCCCACTTGCCGACGAATTCCGGCGCACCGGATTCGGTCAGAATCGCGGCGTACGTGCTGACACCCGCGACCAGCAGGACCGTCGGCCAGGCAACCTGCTTGACGGCGTCCTTGTGCTCGGTCGGCGACAGGATCGCCAGCAGTACGGCGGCGGTGATCGCGACGAACCCGATGTTCTTGTCGAACACGAGTGCCACCAGGGCGACACCGACGAAGGCGATCAGCGTCAGGAGTTGGTCCCGCCGTACGCCGCGAGCGAGCGTTCCGGTCGGTGCCGAGGCGCCCGTGCCGCGAGCGGTGACGGTTGCGCCGCCCTCATGCAGGTCGTTGGTGAGGTCGTCCGAACCGTTCGGGTCGACGCGCTGGTTCATCAGCTTCCGGCCGCCGAACACGATGAACAGGATCGTCGCCATCACCAGGTTGACGACGAGGCTGGACAGGAAGACGGTCAGCTCACTGGACGGCAGTTTGGCGTCCTCCATCACCGAGTTGGTGATCGTGCCGTAGATGCTGATCGGCGAGAACCCGCCGCCCTGGGCGCCGTGCACGACGAACATGCCCATCATCAGCGGGTTGATCTTGTACCGCGCGGCGAAGCCGAGCGCGATCGGCCCGATGATGGCGCACGCGGCCGGGCTGGCGGCGCCGATCGCGGTCAGTACGGCGGTGACCGCGAACATCACCCACGGAATCAGCGCGACCCGGCCGCCGACGGCCCGGACCGCACTGGCGACTATGAGGTCGACCGTGCCGTTGTTCTTGGCGATCGCGAACAGATAGGTGACGCCGATCAGCGTGAGGACCAGGTCGCCGCTGACGCCGGCCAGGATCTCCTTCTCACTGAGGTGCAACGAGTACATGCCGACCAGCCACGCCGCGACGTACGCGAGCGCGCCCATGTTGATCGGCAGGACCGTACCGACGACGAACAGCGCGACGAGCGCCAGGATCGCAACCCACTCTGGTCCCATGTCGAGTCCTTCTTCCGGGGCGGAGACTGTGCTGGTTGAGGCACAGATCACAGTGGTGGCTCAGTGGCCTAGCCAATAGCCCAATGGACCACTTGTCAATAAGCTGTTCTGTATGGAGTCGCCGCCTGCTCGCCCCGCACCACCCCGACCGGTACCGCGGTCCCGCCTGTACGAGCAGGTCGCCAGCCAGATCAGGACCTGGATCATCGAGAACGGCCTGATGCCTGGCGACCGGCTGCCGCCCGAGCGGGAGCTTGCCCAGCGGCTCGGCGTGAGCCGGGCGACGCTGAGCCAGGCGTTGGTGGCGCTCGAGGTGATCGGTGCGGTGGTGGTTCGGCACGGCGACGGCACGGTGCTGACCGAGCGGGCCCGGACGGCGCCGGTGATCGAGGCGATCCGCGCGCACGCCGACCGGCTGCCCGAGATCATCGAGGCCCGTGACGCGCTCGAGTCGAAGCTGGCCGCGCTGGCGGCGTCCCGTCGTACCGAGGCCGACCTGACCGCGATCCGGTCCGCGCTGGACACGATGGAGCGCGACATCGAGGCCGGCGGCCGGGGCGTCGAGGGTGACGAGGCGTTCCACGGAGCAGTGACCGCGGCGGCGCGGTCGGAGCTGCTGGCGCAGATGATGACCGCTATCCACGACCTGATCCGGGAGACCAGGCTGGAGTCGTTGTCCCAGCCCGGCCGGCCGCGCGAGTCGCTCGCGGGTCACCGGAAGGTCGCGGATGCGATCGCTGCCGGCGATCCCGACGCTGCCGCCCAGGCCATGCACGAGCACGTGATGCTGGTGTCCGACGTCGCGTTGCTGCGGGACAGGCCGTGACCGGTGTCGAGCATCTGGCGATCATCGCGGCGGGACTCGGTGCCGGCGTGCTCACGTCCACCGTCGGGGTCGCGTCGCTGATCAGCTTCCCGGCCCTGATCGCGCTGGGGATTCCGCCGGTCGTGGCGAACGCCTCGAACACGATCGGTCTGCTTCCCGGCGCGCTGAGCGGCTCGTTCGGGTACCGCCGCGAGCTGCGCGAGGTCTCCCGGCCCACGACGATCGCGGTCGTGCTGACGTGTGCGATCGGCGCGATCGGTGGCGCCGTACTCCTCCTTGCCCTGCCGCCAGGTGTGTTCGCCGCGGCGGCACCGTGGCTGATCCTGTTCACCTGCTTGATCGTCGGCGTCCAGCCGTGGATCTCCCGGTGGCTGCGCTCCCGGCACGAGGGACCGCAGGAGAAGCGGACGACGATGACGCCGACGACGACGTTCTTCGCCGCGCTGACGGGCGTGTACGGCGGGTACTTCGGCGCCGGTGCGGGCGTGATGATGATGGCCGTGCTCGGCCTCGGCCTGGACCTCGAGATGCGCGTCGTGAACGCCCTCAAAACCCTGTCCCTGCTGGCCGCGAACCTCGTCGCCAGTGTCATCTTCGTGTTCATCGCCGACCTGAACCCGACCGCGATCGTGCTGCTCGCGATCGGGTCCGTGGCCGGCGGGTACGTCGGTTCCCACATCGGCCGCCGCCTCCCGAGCGGACTGCTCCGCATCCTGATCGTCCTCGCCGGCATCACCGCCGCAGTACTGATGCTGCGCTGAGCTGCTGGTCGCGCTTCGTGTAGGTTAGGCTTGCCTAACTTATTGGAGTGATGATGAGGGATGTCCGCCTTGCTGTGGTCGGTGCTGGGCCGGCCGGCATCTACGCGGCTGACATAGTGACGCAGGAACACCCGGGTGCGCATGTGGATCTGATCGAGCGCCTGCCCGCGCCGTTCGGGCCGGTGCGGTACGGCGTCGCGCCGGACCATCCGCGGATCAAAGAGATCGTCAAGGCGCTGCAGCGGGTCGTCCGCCGGGACCGGATCAGGTTCATCGGGAATGTCTCGTACGGCGTCGACCTGAAGCTCGACGACCTGCGCCGGTACTACGACGCGGTCGTGTTCGCCACCGGCGCGATGGCCGACCGCTCGCTCGACATCCCGGGGATCGACCTGCCGGGCAGTTACGGTGCCGCGGACTTCGTGAGCTGGTACGCCGGGCATCCGGAGATCCCGTTCGACCACCAGGGCGGCGTGATCACCAACGACCGGGGCAGGGTGCTTGACCTGGACGGCGTACCGCTGCCGGGCTTGTATGTCACGGGCTGGGTCAAGCGCGGACCGATCGGGCTGATCGGCCACACCAAGTCCGACGCGGCAGAGACGATCGCGAGTCTGCTCGCCGATATCGACACACTGCCGCAGCCCGAGATCCGTGACCCACAAGGGATCCTGGAACATCTCGCGGGCCGCGGCGCGACCGTGATCGACTCCGACGGCTGGGCCCGCCTCGACGCCCATGAGATCGCTCTCGGCGAAGCAGCCGGCCGCGAACGCATCAAGGTCGTCCCACGCGACGACATGCTGAACATCGCGAACGCCTGACCTCTCGACCGCCGTCGCCGACGTTCCTCGAGTCGTGGATTTCGGCGGGTCGACGGCCGCCAAACGCAGCCAATTGATCGTTGCCTCGGGCGCCGAACTCGGACGGCGCGGTGGTGAGCTGGGGTCAGCGGGTGACGCGGTCGACGCGGCGGCCGGTGCGGTCGAAGATGTGGATCTGGGAGGTGTCGAGGGCGAGGTGAACGCGCGTCCCGCGCGCCAGTTCGGTGTCGACCGGGAGTTCGACGACCAGGTCGGCGCGGCGGTGGGTGGCGCCGTGGATCTCTGGCGGAGGAGGCGGCGGTGTCCCCAGCCCGAGCCGGGAGCGAACCCTGGTCAGGAACGACGGCGCCGGTTCGGCCGCGGGGGACGCGTGGGCCGGTGCCACGCGGCCGATCTTGTCCGGATCGACGACCTCGATCCCGCACTGGACGAACGCGATCGACTGCTGGCCGTGGAACTCGAACGCGCGGATCGTCCCGCTCAGCTGGTTCGGGGCGTCCTCGGTCGTGATCAGGCTGAACGCGCTCGAGCGGGCGCCGACGACCACCTCGGCGCCGTCGTGGTGCCGCAGGATCAGTGACCGGCGATCGGTGGCGGCGAGCTGGATCGACTGGCTGCCGAGGTCGAGGACGACCCGGTGGTGCGCGATGACCCGCACGGTCGCGGCCAGCAGGTTGATCCGCGGCGTCCCGAGGAAGCCGGCCACGAACGCGGTCGCGGGGTCGTTGTAGACCTGCGTCGGCGTACCGACGTCCTCGATCCGGCCGTCCCGCATCACCGCGATCCGGTCGGCCAGCGTCAGCGCCTCGACCTGGTCGTGCGTCACGTAGAGCGTGGTCACGTTCAGGTCCCTGGTCATCGCACCGATCTCCTGGCGGAGCTCGGTGCGCATCGTGGCGTCGAGGTTCGACAGCGGTTCGTCGAGCAGGAACACCTGCGGCCGCCGGACCAGCGCCCGGCCGATCGCGACCCGCTGCCGCTGACCGCCCGACAACGTGCGCGGCATCCGGTCGAGCACCGACTCGATGCTGAGGATCTGCGCGAGCCCGGCCGCGGTGGACCCGGCCTGGGCGTCGTCCTGCCCGGCGACCTGCAGCGGGAACATGATGTTTTCCTGAACTGTCCGGTTCGGATACAGGGCCCCGGTCTGGAAGACCATCGCCACGCCGCGCTCGCGCGGAGCGAGCCGGGTCCCGAGGGTCCGCCCGAACCAGACCTCGCCGGCGGTCACGCGTTCGAGGCCCGCGATCATCCGCAGCAGCGTCGTCTTCCCGCACCCGGACGGCCCGAGCAGCACCATGAACTCGCCGTCCTCGATCTGCAGCGACAACTCGTCCACGGCCAGGTGCTCACCCTCGAACACCTTGGACACCGCGTCGAGCCGGATCGCCGTCATGTAGGCCTTATACGGGAAACTCGGTTCACCGGCAAGAACTGGGCACTTTGCGAACTGATTGCAGCAGCAAGATCCAAAACTTAACTGTTGCTGCAGGCAATCAATTTGCCGTTGACAACGACGGTTACGAGGTCGCCGACGGCAGCGTCCGGGGTGCTCGTCAGCTGGACCAGATCGGCGCGGGCGCCGACTTCCAAGCGGCCGCGGTCGTGGAGGCCGAGTAGGTCGGCAGGCGTGGTGGCGGCCATGGTGACAGCGGTTTCCAGGGGCAGCCCGCCTGGGCCAGTGGCCCAGCGGAGGCAGTCGAGGAGGGAAGCGCCGCTACCGGCCAGGTACGGCGTACCTTGCAGGCGGAGGCTGCCGTCGGAGCCGACGGTGACTGACGCCGCCTACCGCGGTCCGGTAGTCGCCGGGAGCGCATCCGGCCAGGGCGGCGGCGTCGCTGGTGAGGACGCAGCGTGTCGGGCCCTTGGCGCGGACCAGGGCGGCGAAGGTGTCGGCGGGGAGATGATGGCCGTCGGCAATCAGCCCCGCGGTGAGCGTGTCCTCCGTGAGCTGGGGCCAGATCGGGTTGTGGTGCCGGTCGATCTGGGCGGGCAATCCGTTCCCGAGGTGGGTCGAGAGCCGCCCGCCGGCGGCCGCGAAGGCGTGGACCTCGGCGGCAGTCGCCAGCGAGTGCCCGACCGAGGGAACCACACCGCGATCCGTCCTGCTCGTCTTGACGAGGTGGCGGGTGAACTCGATGGCGCTTGTGCGTTCGGGGGCGAGGGTCATGATGGCGATCGCGCCGTCGGCTGCGGCCTGCCAGCGGTCGAACTCGTCGGGGTCCGGGTCGCGGATCACGGCCGGGTCGTGCGCACCGCGGGCGCCCTCCGCGGACGAGATGTACGGACCTTCCAGGTGCAGGCCCGGTACGCCGTACGCCACGTCGGGATCGGTTGCCCGCGCGGCGGCGGCTCGCTTGACCAGGGTGGTTGTGGTCGCGTCGTCGGCGGAGATGATCGTCGGGTAGACCGTGGTCACCCCTTGTCCCCACAGCGCGCGGACGAGGTCGGGCAGCTCGCTCGCCGGGCGGGACGGGTCGTTGACGTCCAGGCCGCCGTACCCGTTGAGCTGGATGTCGACCAGGCCGGGGAGCAGCAGCAGGTCCGGCGCCGACGGTGCGTCGGTGATTTCCTCGATCCCGTCCGCTGAGAACCGCACCCGCACACCGCGGCCGGCGGCGGTGCGACCTTCCAGGACCTCGCTCATCAGATGCGGCCTCTCCTCGGCGTCACGTGCAGTCGATCATGCCGCACGCCGTTAGGCCGGTCGTCGGATTGGGTATTGGTGGAAGGTGGCTCGGGTATGGCTCATGGCTGGTACGGCGTTCTGCTCGCTGGTCCTGGTGGCCGCGTGTGGAGGACCGGCCACGGGCGGACCTCGAACCACAGCGCCGACACCGCCGCCGACGACTGTCACACAGGCTCCGGCGAGTACGGCGGTGCAGACGGGGGTCGTGCCCAACGTGGTCGGCGTGAACCATCAGTTGGCCCAGGACACCATGCAGGCAGCGGGGTTCTACTACCTGACCGAAGAGGACGCCACGGGCCAAGGGCGCCTGCTGGTCAACGACCGGAACTGGGTCGTCGTCTCGCAGGAGCCTCAGGGCGGGACGCGCGCGGCATCCGACACCAAGATCGTCCTGCGCTCCAAGAAGATCGGCGAGTAGCGGCGGCGCGTCGCCACGCCGGTCAGCCTAGCCGGGATCAGGCGTCGAGTAGTTGGAGTGCCTGCGTGATCGAGGCGGTGACAGGTGCGCCTGTGGTTTGCAGGGCCTCCAGGGTCATAGCGCCGGTGGTGACGAGTACGCAGCGGGCGCCGGCTGCGTGGGCGGCCTCCGCGTCGTCGACGACGTCTCCGATCAGTACTACGTCGGAGGGGTCGAGCTGCTGCGCCTCCAGATGGCGGATCAGGCTGGCGGCCTTCGAGCCGCCGCCTACCTCGCCGGGCAGCCCGTCGACGCGGGTGAAGTGCTGCGTGAGGCCGTAGTGCTCGACCGTCGGTGTGAGCCGCGAGTGGAACCACATGGACAGCAACGACTGAGTCCGTCCGCCCGCGGTGCAGGCCCGCAGTACGTCGTGCGTCCCGTCAGCGAGCTCGCACGTCGGCAGGAGTGCGTCGTACCGGTCGTGGTAGAGCTTGTCGACCTGCGCCCACTCCTCCTCGTCGAGCGTGCGCTGCAGGATCTGCTCGTACGAGAGCCGCATCGGCCGCGCGTACGCCGCCTGCCACTCGACCCAGCTCAGCTCCGCGCGCCCGAACCCCGCACAAACTCCGTTGACGGCCGCCAGTACGGCGTGATTGTCATTGAGGAGCGTCCCGTTCCAGTCCCACACCACATGCTTCACCGGACAACTCTAACGATCGGCAGGTACCGCGGTGACCGAATTCCGGCAGGCGGCCGAGGTCGCGGACGGCTTCCACGCCGAGGTGATCGCACCTCTGGTGGGAGACGTGGACTACGCGGCCGGGCTGCTCGGCTGGGGCTCCGACGTCCTCGGATACGACACTGCGCGCTCGACGGACCATGGGTGGGGGCCACGGCTCGTCGTACTGGTCGACGCGGACGAGGTGGAGCGGGTGCGTAAGGCTGTCGACGACGGGCTGCCGGACGAGTACGACGGGTACCCGGTCCGCTTCGGCTGGGACAGTTACGAGCCGAGGCACCACGTGACAGTGGCGACCCTGGGGGACTGGTTGCGGGAGGGGCTCGGGTTCGACGCGTCGCAGGGGAGCGGGGTCGACGACTGGCTGGTCACGCCGCAGCAGCAGCTCCTGGGCGTCGTGGCGGGCAGGGTGTACGCCGACGACGGCCGGCTGGCACGGGTGCGTGACGCGCTGGCCTGGTACCCGGACCAGATCTGGCGATGGACGCTCGCCTGCCAGTGGTCCCGGATCGCCCAGGAGGAGGCGTTCGTCCAGCGCACGCACGAGGTGGGTGACGAGCTCGGGTCACGGGTGGTGGCAGCCCGGCTGGTGCGAGACCTCATGCGGCTGGCGATGCTGCAGGCACGGACCTACGCGCCGTACAGCAAGTGGCTCGGTACGGCGTTCGCTCGCCTCGGTCACGCGGACGGGCTCGACGTGGCGCTGGCCGATGTGGTGGCAGCCGAGTCGTACGGCGATCGCGAGCAGGCGCTCGTCACGGCGTACGAGCTGGTCGCCCGTCGCCACAACGCGCTCGGGATCACCGACGAGCTCGACCCGGCGCCGCGGCCGTACTTCGACCGGCCGGCGCAGGTGCTCCAGGCCGGGCGGTTCGCCGAGGCGTGTCTGGCGACCGTGTCTGATCCACAGTTGACGAGCTACGGGCTGATCGGGGCGGTCGACCAGTTCGCGGACAACACCGACGTCCTCAGCAACCCGGCCGCGTTCCGGAAGCTGATTGCTGTCTATCGTTGACCGATGACCCTCGCCAGGCACGTCATCAGCTCCGTCACGACCACCGAGCTCCGCTACGAGTACCTGCGGACGATCGGCCGCAACGCGTTCCTCGGGAGTCACGGGAACGGCGGCAGCACCACGGCGTACGTCGTGGAGACCGACCGCGGCGCGACCGGTTGGGGGCTGCCGTTGTACGACGCGGATCCCGGACTGCTGATCGGTCGGTCGTTGGCCGAGCTGATCGATCCGGAGCAGGGTGTGATCGACCCGGAGGCGGAGTTCCTCGACTACCCGCTGCACGACCTGGCGGCGCGGATCCTCGACGTGCCGGTGTACGCGATGCTCGGCGGCGCCGGGTCGCCGCGGGTGCGCTGCTACACCGGCGGCATCTACTTCGACGACCTCGACGGCGGGATGGACGCGATCCGGGCGAATCTCGCGCAGGACCACGCGTTCGGGTTCCGCGACTTCAAACTGAAGATCGGCCGTGGCCACCGGTGGATGGACACCCGCGCCGGACTGCAGCGCGACATCGAGGTGACCCGGCTGACCCGGGAGCTCTACCCGGACGCCGGGATCCTTGTCGACGGCAACGACGGCTTCACCGTCAACGGCCTCTTCGAGTACCTGGACGGTGTCGCGGACTGCGACCTGTACTGGATCGAGGAACCGTTCGCCGAACGCCGCCCGGATCTGGAGGCGCTGCACGAGCACCTGGGGACGATGCCGTCCCGCCCGAAGGTGGCCGACGGCGAGTACGACCCGAACGAGGCCCACGTCCTGGAACTGGCTCGCGACGGCCTCGTCGACGTCGCCTTGATGGACGTCACCGGCCACGGCCTCACCGCCTGGCGCCGCACCATGCCGCTCCTCAAGGCCGAAGCCTCACCCCACGCCTGGGGCCAGCCCCTGAAGACCCTGTACGCCGCCCACCTGGCAGCTGGCCTCGGCAACACCCCCATCATCGAAGGCGTCCCCGGCCCCGGCTTCTACACCCTCGAAGACGGCCACGTCGTACTCCCCGAAACCCCAGGCTTCGGCCTCAACCTACCGCGCTGAGTCCTGGTTCAGGCGCTTGGTGTACTCGGCTACTTGCCGCAGCGACTTCTCGTCTGCCCACGACCAGGTGGGCGCCGGTGTCGACGGGCCGTCGTACGGGAGGTCCGCGTAGTGCGCTTGCAGCTCGGCCAGCTGGACGGTCAGCGCGGCACGGGTCTCGGCGTACGCCGGGTCGTCTGCCACGTTGACGAGCTCCTCCGGGTCCTTGCGCAGGTCATACAACTCCCACTCGGACTCGAAGAGCCGCTCCGACGACCCCGGTACGCCGAGACCGGCGCCGTAGTAGTGGATGAGCTTGAATTCCTTCGTCCGTACGCCGTAGTGCGCCGGAGCGTGGTGGATCGGGTCGTCGTGCTCCCAGTACCGGTAGTACACGGCGTCCGGCCAGTCCGGGACCTCCTCACCCCGCAGTACCGGCAGGAAGCTCCGGCCCTGCGACGTGGGCAGCTCCGGCGCGCCGGCCATGTCGAGGAACGTCGCCGCGAAGTCCACGTTGGTGATCATCGCGTCGCAGGTACTGCCGGCCGGGATCACCGACGGCCAGCGGATCATCATCGGCATCTGCAGCGACTCGTCGAACATCAGCCGCTTGTCGAACCACCCGTGGTCGCCGAGGAAGAACCCCTGGTCGGACGTGTAGACGACAACCGTGTTGTCGCTGACCCCCTCCTCGTCCAGTACGTCGAGGAGCCGTCCGACGTTGTCGTCGATGCTCTGGACGCACTGCAGGTAGTCGCGCAGGTAGCGCTGGTACTTCCACCGCATCCGCGCCTCCCGGTTCTCCGGGCCGCGTAGCTCGTCCGGCAGCTTCTCACCGAGCTCGTCCGCGCCTAGGTCGTCCGCAACGGACATGCGAACGCCACGGACCGCCTGACTCCGCGTGCTGTGGTCGTCGAACAGCGTGCTCGGCTCTGGGATCGAACCGATCGGGTAGAGGTGCTTGTGCTTCTCATCGGGTACCCACGGCCGGTGCGGTGCCTTGTGGTGCACCAGCAGCAGGAACGGCTGCTCCGGGTCGCGCTGCCGGATCCAGTCGATGCTCTGATCCGTGACGATGTCCGTCGCGTACCCGGGCACGGTCTCGGCACCGTCCGGTCCGAGCATCAGCGGGTCGACGTACTCGCCTTGTCCAGGGAACACCCGCCACGCGTCGAAGTGCCGCGGTGCGGACTCCGGCCGCTCACCGAGGTGCCACTTGCCGAACAGCGCGGTCTGGTAGCCGGCGTCCTTCAGCACCTCGGCGAACGTCGGCACGCGGTAGTCGATCTCGGTGAAGATCGACGCGACCCCGTTCACGTGGCTGTACGTCCCGGTCAGGATGGACGCCCGCGACGGCGAACAGATCGAGTTCGTGCAGTACGTCGCGTCCATCCGCACCCCGTCCTGCGCCAGCCGGTCCAGGTGCGGCGTGCTGTTGACCTTGCTCCCGTACGCCGAGATCGCGTGCGCGGCATGGTCGTCGGACATGACGAAGACGATGTTCGGCCTGTTCGGTTGGCGCATCAACTCACCTTTCGGGTGATGTGGTCGGACAGTGCGGTGTCGAGGTCCTGCATCATCTCAGCGGTCACACCGGGATGCGCGGCGAACACCTCGAGCAGGGGAGCGGTGGGAATGAGCCGGCGCATCCCGTTGAGCCCTGCTGTCAGATGAGTCGGCAGCACGTCCGGGTAGCGCTCCAGTACGTCGGTCAACGTCAATGTTCGCAGCGGAGAGTCCTCTGCGAGCTCGCTCCGGCGTACCGACGGCTGAAGGGCCCGTTGCGCCTGCTCCCACTGCCGTTCGATGAGCAGATGCTCGCTCAGCACAGGTCCTTCGGCCGGCAGACCGAGGCGTTCGTACTGCTCGGCAGGTGCGTCGTTGGCGCGCATCAGGTCGACCATCAGACCGCACAGCTGCAGCTCCAGTTCATCGTCCCGCAACGGGTGCTGCTGTTGCGGGTCGTTCTGGAGGTCGAAGAGCAGCGAACCGTGCCACCAGGGGTTCCCGACCGGTGGGCCCGCGACCTTCAGCAGTGGAACGCCCTTGGTGAAGGTGAAGCCGTCGGTCAAGGTCGCCTCCCGGAGATCCTCGGGCCGGAAGCGGGCGCGCATGTGTGTGGGCATCAGTGTGTAGTTGTAGAGCGGACCGTTGGACTGGTCCGCGCAGGCACGCATGTAGACATAGCGGCCGTCCGTCACGTTGACATGGCCACCGTGCGAGCCGAACAACGCGCCCTCCCGTGTCTGATCACCCGCCAGCGGCAGGCCCTGCATGTCGCGTGGAGCGTCGACAGCGAAGTAGTCGAGCAATGTCGGCGCGATGTCGATCGTCTGCACCAACTCGTCCCGTCGTACCCCTGCCGCCCGCTCCCGCGGATCCCACACGAACAAGGGCGTGTGGATCGTCTCGTCGAACCACGGCTGAACGCTCTTGCCCCACCACCCGCGCTCACCGAGCAGGAACCCGTGGTCGGTGCACACGATCAGCATCGTGTCCTCCCACAACCCGTGCCGGTCGAAGAGATCGAGCACCCGGCCGAGCGACCGGTCGCACATCGCCAGCAGCGACAGGTACTCACCGCGCGCCCGCTCCACCTCCTCCTGCGACTCGACCACCCGCCGGTACGACGGCCAGTCGAACACCGGTGCCTCGGTGTCGACCCCGGCCAACCGCCGGTACTCGTCGTAGCTGAAGAACGGCTCGTGCGGGTCGAACGTCTCGATCTGCACGAACCACTTGTCCTCTCCCAAGTTCGTCTCGATGAACTCGACCCCCGCGTCGAACGTCAGCGTCTGCGGATGCCGCGCCTCGTCCTGCAGGTACTGCCGGTTCACCCAGTCCTGGCGGCTGAGGAACGTCGTCGCGTTCAGCGTCTCCGGCACCTCGGGATCACGGACGTGTCCCTTCCACCGGTCACCCTCCTGCCCCCGGAAGAACTCGTACGTCGAGTACCGGTTGTGGTACGTCGCCCCGCCGTCCTCCCAGTAGTGCTGGTGATCGGTCGCCAGATGCGTGTGTACGCCGCTCTGCTGCAACAGCTCCGGCATCGAGTCGTCGAACGGCTCCAGCGGACCCCAGGAGCGGTGCAGGAAGTTGTACCGGCCGGTGTGCAGCTCACGCCGCGCCGGCATGCACGGCATGCTCCCGGCGTAGCAGTTCTCGAACACCGCGGTCCGCTCGGCCAGGCGGCTGAAGTTCGGTGCATGCACGTCCGCGCCGTACGGCGGCAGCATCCGCCGATTCAGCGAGTCGTACATGACCATGACAGCGCGTTTCATGCAATCGCCTCACTCGCCAGCAGGTCGCGGCGCTCCTGACGGCGCGCTGCCTGGCGGTCCGGGTCGGGAATGGGTGCTGCCATCAGCAGCCGTTTCGTGTACGGGTGCTCGGGCCGCTCGGTCACGGCGACCGAGTCGCCGTACTCGACGATGTCGCCGCGGTACAGGACCGCGACGCGGTGGCTGATGTGCCGGACGACCGCGAGGTCGTGCGAGATGAAGAGATAGGCCACGCCGGTCTCCTCCTGGATCGAGATGAACAGGTCGAGCACGCGCGCCTGCGTGGACAGATCCAGCGCGGACACCGGCTCGTCGCAGACGATCAGTTTGGGTCGCAGTGCGAGCGCCCGGGCGATCGCGATCCGCTGCCGCTGACCCCCGGAGAACTCCCGCGGCAGCCGCTGTACGGCGTCGTGCGGCAGACCGACCTGGTCGAGCAACGTGCGGACCCGTTCACTGGCCTGACGACGATCGACCGCACGACGGGCGACCAGCGGCTCGACCAGGATGTCCTCGACGGTCATCGACGGATTGAGCGAGCTGTACGGGTCCTGGAACACCACCTGGATGTCGTCGCTCAACCGCCGGCGCTCCCGGCGCGGCATCCCGACGAGCTCCTGCCCGTCGAACCGGATCGACCCGGAACCGACCGGGACCAGGCCGAGGATCGCCCGCCCGATCGTCGTCTTCCCGGAGCCGGACTCACCGACCAGACCAAGCGTCTCGTGCGGCTTGATGTCGAAGGACACGTCGTGCAGTGCCCGGAAGCCCTTCGATCGCCAGCCGCGGCCGGCGTACTCCACGACGACGTTGCGTGCTTCAAGCATGATTCACCTCCAGGCGGGTCCGCGGCGTGCTGTCCTCGAGCGTCGAGCCGAGCAACGTCTGCGTGTACGGGTGCTGCGGACTCGCGAACAACGGCCGTACGTCGTTGACCTCGACGATCCGTCCGTCCTGCATCACGGCCACCCGGTCGCAGATGTCCGCGACCACTCCGAAGTTGTGCGTGACGAGCAACATCGCCATCCCGAACTCGGTCTGCAACCCGCGCAGCAGTTCGAGTACATCGGCCTGCACCGTCACGTCCAGCGCCGTCGTCGGCTCGTCCGCGATCAGCAGATCCGGCTTACCCGAGACCGCGCCCGCGATCAGCACGCGCTGCGCCATACCGCCGGAGATCTCGTGCGGGTAGGCGGCGAACGTACGACGGGGTTCCGGGATGCCGACGCGCTCCAACAGGTGCAGCGCCTCCGTGACGGCCGCCTGCTTGGACAGACCGCTGACCGCGCGCAGCGGCTCGACGAGCTGTTCGCCGACCCGGAAGCACGGATCGAGGTTCGACATCGGCTCCTGCGGGATGTACCCGATCCGCCGGCCGCGCAGTGCTCGCCGCTCGGACTCGGGCAGCCGCGCAAGCTCCGTGCCGTCGAAGGCGATGCTGCTCTGACCCAGCAACGTCCCGCCGGGCGACAACAGGCCGAGCACCGAGAACGCGGTCTGGGTCTTGCCCGAACCCGACTCGCCCACCAGTCCCATCACCTCTCCGTGCCGTACGTCGAGATCGACGCCGTGCACGACCTCGCGGTAGCCGTCGTTGCTCGGGTACCCGACGGTCAGGTTGGTGATGCGGAGCAGCGGCAGCTCATCGGTGTCGGGGGTCGCGGGGACGAGCGCCGGCGGTTTCGGTGGCTTGCGGGGCCGCTCGGTGCGCTGGATGACGTCGCGGACCGCGTTGCCCAGCAGGACCAGCGAGGCGACGGTGAGCGCGATCGTCATCCCGGGCCACCAGATCGCGACCCGTGACGTGTAGATGTTCGTGAACGCGTCCTGCAGCATGCCGCCCCAGGTCGGAGTCCCGGGGTCGCCGAGGCCGAGGAACTCCAGCCCGGACTGGACGACGATCGCGATACCGGCCACGACAGCGGCCTGGATGACGATCGGCGCGCGGACCACCAGCAGCACGTGGCGGCCGATGATCCGGGGATCGCTCAGTCCCGAGACTCGGGCCGCGTCGACGTACAACTCGTGTTTGACCGCCATCACCTGACTTCGCACCAGGCGGTGGAAACCGGGTGACAGCATCACGCCGAACGCGACCATGGCCAGGTAGATCGACGAGCCGAGCGCCTGGAACAGCGCGAGCAGCACGATCATCGTCGGCAGAGCCATCAGCAGGTTGGCGCCCCAGCCGAGGACGCCGTCGAGCAGACCGCCGTAGTACCCGCTGAGCAGACCGGAGACCACGCCGAGCACCAGTGCCACCGAGAGAGCGATCACCGCGCCGGTCAGGGTGTTGCGGCCGGCGTACAGCAGGCGGCTGAAGATGTCCCGGCCGGCGCCGTCACCGCCGAGCAGGTAGCCGCTACCCGGACCGGCGTTGATCTTGTCGAGCCGAAGCGCGGTCGGGCTGTGCGGCGCGACCAGCGGCGCGAAGACGCTCGCCAGCACGATCACCAGCAGAATCACCAGCGCCGCGACCGCCAGCGGGTTGCGGAACACTTTGCGAGCTGTCACTGGACACGCACCTTCGGGTTGACCCAGCCGCTGACGACGTCGATGACCAGGTTGACGATGACGACCAGGACGACCAGCGTGACCACGACTCCCATCAGCACCGGTACGTCGCCCTGCAGCGCCGCGTTGACGGTGAGGGTGCCGAGACCGGGGATCGCGAACACCTTCTCGATCACCACGGCACCACCGAGCAGCGCGATGAACTGCAGCGACAGCACGGTCAGCGCCGGAATCGCTGCGTTCCGCAGTGCGTGCCGGAACAGTACGGACCGCGGACTGATACCCCGGGCCCGCAATGTGCGGACGAAGTCCTGACGCAGTACGTCGATCACCGCGCCACGGACCTGCTGTGCGGCGGACGCCGTACTCCCGATCACCAGGGACGCCACCGGCAGTACCAGGGCCGCGGCCCAGCTGCCGGGTGACTCCGAGAGCCGTACGTAGCCGGTCGCCGGCAGGACGCCGAGGGTGACCGAGAAGAACACCACGAGGACCAGCGCGACCCAGAAGTTCGGCAGTGCGAACCCGGCGACGCTCAGCACCTGGATGACCCGATCCAGCCACCCGCCACGCACTGCCGCCGCCACACCGAGACCGACACTGATCAGTGCCGTCAGGGAAACGGCCAGGACGACCATGGACAAGGTGACCGGCAGCCGGTTGGCGATCGCCTGCGCCACTGGCTCGTTGGTGAACCAGGAGATGCCCAGGTCGCCGCGGAGCGCGTGCCCGGCCCAGGAGCCGAGCTGCGCGAGCAAAGACTTGTCCAGCCCGAGCTCCGCGTTCTTCGCGGCCAGTTGGTCCGGGGTGGCGCTCTCGCCGAGCAGGTTGCGAGCGACGTTGCTCGTGCCGGAGAACGCGAGCAGGAAGGTGATGCCGGCGATCACCGCGACCAGTACCAGGCAGGCGACCAGGCGGCGTCCGATGAATCCGAGCATGCCCATCACTCCTTCGGGGAGAACGCGCTGATAGCCGGCGCCACGTTGTAGGCCTGCAGGGCTACAGCGGTCTTCGCATCGCTCAGATAGACGCTGTTCTCGCGGTACCACGGATCGAACCAGGCGTTGTCGACGAGCCACTTGCTGACCGCCTTCATCGCGGCCGGCAACTGCGCCTCCGAGGCGTTCTGGGCGGCGGCGAGCAGCTTGTCCAGCTGCGGGTCGCCGGCCTTCAGCGGGTTCCACGGCGACTTGCGGGTGATGGCCTTCTGGATGTCCTGCCACGCGGACTGGCTGCCCAGCGTCATGAACACGACCGGGTACTTGCCGGACAGGATCTCCGGGATGACCGCGTTCGTCGGGACCTTGACCCATTTCACCGTGATGCCGATCGCGGCCAGTTGCTGCTCGATGATCGCGTTGTACTGCGCGAACCCGGACGACTCCGGCATCGTGATCGAGAAGCCGGATCCGTAGCCGGCCTCGGCGAGGAGTTGCTTGGCCTTCGCCGGGTCGTAGTTGTAAATGCTGTCGAGCGACTTGTCGTAGCCGTCGCCGGCGGCGTTGAAGATCTGCGTGGTCAGCGCGCCCTCACTGTGCGAGACGTTCTTGAGGATCGCCTCGCGGTCGAACGCGAAGTTGATCGCCTTCCGGACCCGCAGGTCCTTCAGCGCCGGCACCAGCTTGCCCTCGCGGTCCATCAGCAGCAGACCGTTCCAGTTGACCGGCGTCGTGTTGACCGTCAGGCCGGTGCGCTTGGCGTCGGCGAGCGAGTTGGTGTCGGTCAGCGTCGCGTTCAGCTGGCCGGACTTGAGGGCGTTCAGCCGTGCGGTCACGTCGGTCATCGGCTTGATGACGATCTTGTCGTACGGGAAGGCGGACGCGTTCCAGTAGTCCGGGTTCCGCTTGTACGTATAGGTGCTACCGGCAACGGTCCCGGTCTTGTCCAGCACGTACGGCCCGCTGCCCACCGGCACGGTCGCGACATCCTTGGCTTTCAGCGACTTGGGGCTCGCCATCACGCCGCCGACGCTGGCCAGGTAGTCGATCAGCCCGGGGTCCGGCGCCTTCAGCTTCAGGTTCAGCTCGGTCGGGCTGACAATCTGGTACGTCGCGATCGACCGGCTCATGTACGCGTTCTGCCCGGTCCCGGCGGCCAAGTTGGTCAGGTTGTCCTTCACCACGGTCGCGTCGAACGGCGTACCGTCGGTGAACTTCACGCCGGTCTTCAGCTTCACGTTGAGCGTGGTGCGCTTGGCGTCGTACGCCCAGGACGTCGCGAGCCAGGGCTTCAGCTTGTTGTCCTTGTCGCGCGTCAGCAGGGTGTCGAAGACCGGCGACCAGTACTGCATCTGGTTGCCGATGTTGAGCTGGGTGGGGTCGAAGGAGTTGTTGTCGAGGACGTTCGCGATCGTCAGCGTCCTGGCGGCGGACGAACTCGCACCAGCGCCGGAACAGGCGCCGGCGCCGACGACGAGGGCGGCAGCGGCGAGTAACGCGCTGCAGCGGCGGATGAGCATGATCGGCTCCTTAACGTGCGGGTGCTGCGATCGGGACGTCTGCGCTGGGCTCGTGGCCGAGCCGCCAGGTCTTGACCCAGATCGGTGCGGATGGGGTGAAGGGGGCGGTGTAGAGCTGCCACCGACGGCGGTCCGCCGTGGGAGGGTCGGTTGTCCAGCCGATCGTGGAGCCGTCCGTCGTTCCCATGAGCGCCACCAGGCCGTCTCGGTTGTCGACTTCGGGCTCCGCGGCTCGTGGACGTCGTCCGTCGGGACGCCAGCGAGCGAGCAGATCGCGCTCCGGTCTGGTCCCGAGATCGCCGACCTCGGCCAGCCACGTGTCGAGCGCGGCGGCGAGCCGCTGCTGTACGTCGGCGTACCCGGGCAGCCCGGCGAGGTTGTGCTCCTCGTGCGGGTCGTTCCGGACGTCGTACAGCTCCTCCGGCGCACGCTTGCTTGCGGCAACGATCGAGCGTTGCAGGTCGGTGAGGATCGAGGGCGGTTCGCCGAACGCCAGCTGTTGCTGGGCTTCCTGCGCGAACAGCCGGCGCAGTTCCTTCCAGGTCCACAGGTTGTCCGGGTACTCGGTGTGGCCCATCGGCGACCGGTCCGGATGCAGATGGCGGGTGTAGCGGAACCGGCGGTCGCGGATCGAGCGGGAGGTGTCCTCGGCCTCACCCATCCGGTCCCGCGCGCTCACGACGTACTCGCTCCGGCTCTGGATTCGGCCGTCGGGTCCGAGGATCACCTCGCCGTGCATGTGCTGCGGTACGTCGAGACCGCACATCGCGAGCATCGTCGGCGCCAGATCCATCAGCGCGACCGGTTCGGCGTACGTCGATCCGCGCGCGATCTGCTCCGGCCAGCGGACGATCAACGGCTCGCGGAACCCGAGCTCGGTCGCCCACCGTTTGCCGCGCGGCATCCCGAGCCCGTGGTCGCTCCAGAACACGACGATCGTGTTGTCCGCGAGCCCGTCCTCCTCGAGCTGGTCGAGGATGGTGCCGACCCAGTGGTCCATCTGGCTGATCAGCTCGAGATAGCGACGCCACGACGTCCGGTACACCTCGGTGTCCGGGTGGTACGGCGGTACGTCGGCCTTCTGCACCCGCTGCGCGTCGGGCGTCCTGTCCGCGAACTCCTCGTCGCTCAAGTAGATCTGCGACTCGTGCGTGATCAGGCTGTGGAAGGCCATGAAGAACGGCTGCTCCGGGTCGTCGCGCAGCCGCCAGTGCGCGTGGTCGCCGAGTTCGTCGTACACCGGCTCGGGGACGTCGACCTGGAAGTCGGTGAACGCGGTGTTGCCGGTCCAGTAGCCCGCGGCCCGGAAGTACTCGGGAAGCAGGCGGACCTCCGGCGGGGGAGTGGCCCGCGTTCGCATGTGCATGGTGCCGATCGCCGGCGGGAAGCAGCCGGTGACGATCGCGCTCCTGGACGGACCGCACACCGGCGCCGCGGCGAAGGCCTGCTCGAACAGCAGCCCGTCGGCGGCGAGCGCGTCGAGGCGCGGCGTCGACGCTTGCTCGGCACCCGGCCAGATCCCCGTGTAGCACCCGAGATGCGGGTTGATGTCGTGCGTGCTGATCCACAGGATGTTCGGCCTGCGATTGAGGCATAGCTGTCCTCCTGAATGGCGCAACAACCGTGGTCCGGCGGTCAGTCGACCGCGCGGATGCGCCGCTGGGAGCTGCGGCTCTGCAGCTCTTCGCGGAGCTCGATGCACCAGGCGACGTGCTGGTCCATGTACAGCGAACCGAGCTCGTGCGTCCGCTCCTCGACCAAGGCCTGGAGCTCCGCGTCGTACGGCAGCTCCGGCTCCTCGGGAACGGAACGGTCGCGGTCGCGGAAGCGCTTGATCTGCAGCTGCCGGGCGAGGATCTCCCGATCGAGCAGCTCGATCACCTGGTCGGGCTGGAGGAACCCGCAGAACGCGAGCCGCCCGTAGAACCCGGGATCCCGGGTGTAGATCGTGGTCGGGGAGTACGGCGCCGTCAGCCAGTCCATGAACACCGTGATCCCTTCGTCGGTGACCCGGTAGGTCTTGGCGTCCTGGGCACCCGGCCGGGGCTCGACGGTGTGCCAGACCCAGCCGCGGTCCTCCATCGACGACAGGCAGCGGTAGACCTGGCTCATCTGGGTGTTGGGACGCAGGAACGTCCCGCGGGCGTCCATGTACCGCTTGAGGTCGTACCCGGTGCTGGGCCGCATCAGCAGCACGCCGAGAAGGATGTGCTCGAGCTTCATGACCGCCTCCGACCGGTATGACACAAGTGGAATACCCGTGAGGACACCACAAGTGGAATACCTCGTCAAGAGTTCGAGGCCCGGCCGGATGTGGACACCGCTTTCCGGCGGGTGCTCCGTGGGCGTAGGTTTGTCACTTATGGCCATGTTCGACCTTTCCCTCGACAAGCTCCGCGAGTACCGGCCCGAGGTGGCCGCTCCCGCCGACCTGGTCGACTTCTGGCGCCGGTCCATCGAGAAGGCGCGCACCGACGACCTGTCCGCCACGTTCACCCCGATCGACAACAAGCTCGCGGTGATCGACACCTACGACGTCACGTACGCCGGCTTCGGCGGCTCGCTCGTGAAGGGCTGGCTGCATGTTCCGGCCGGCACGGACGGCCCGCTGCCGACCGTGGTGCAGTACCACGGGTACTCCGGCGGCCGCGGCTTCCCGCACGCGACCACGCTCTGGGCCCAGGCCGGTTACGCCCACTTCGTGATGGACACCCGCGGCCAGGGCTACAGCTCCGGCGGGCCCGAGGGGACGCCGGACGACACGCCGTACGCCGGTCTGAACCACACACCCGGCTTCATGACCGCGGGAATCACCGACCCCGAGACGTACTACTACCGCCGCGTGTACATCGACGCGGTGCGGGCCATCGACGCGGCGCGGACGTCGCCGTTCGTGGACCCGGACAAGGTGATCGTCAGCGGCGGCAGCCAGGGCGGCGGCATCTCGATCGCCGCGGCCGGCCTCGCGCCGATCGCGGGCATCGAGCTGCTCGGCTGCGCTCCCGACGTACCGTTCCTGTGCCACTTCCAGCGCGCGCTGGAGATCACCGACAGGGACCCGTACGCCGAGATCACGCGGTACCTGAAGGGGTTCCGGCACGACGTCGATGCCGCGCTGAACACCCTGAGCTACTTCGACGGCGTCAACCTCGGCCGGCTGGCCACGGCGCCGGCGCTGTTCTCGGTCGCGCTGATGGACGCCACCTGCCCGCCGTCGACGGTCTTCGCCGCGTTCAACCACTACGGGAGCGAGCAGAAGGACATCGAGGTCTACCACTACAACCAGCACGAGGGCGGCCAGACGTACCAGCAGCTCGCGCAGCTCGACTGGTTCGCGCAGATCTTCGAGGCTGCCGGAAAGTAGTCATCGATCGACCGATGAGTTTTCGGTTCGTACGGCGTTACACGGTCATGGATGTCGGTCAGACTGGACCGACGGTGACCGCGGGAGGCCGCAAGATGGACTGGAAACTCGAGCTCGTGATCGTGCCGGTGTCGGACGTGGATCGGGCCAAGAAGTTCTACACCGACCAGCTCGGGTTCGCCGAGGACGTCGACCATCGGGCGGGCGACTCGTTCCGGGTCGTGCAGCTCACTCCGCCAGGGTCGGCGTGCTCGATCACGATCGGGACCGGCGTGACCTCGGCGACGCCGGGCACCTACCAGGGCACGCACCTGGTGGTGACCGACGTCGAGGCGGCGCGGGCCGAGCTGGTCGAGCGCGGCGTGGAGGTCAGCGAACCGTTCCACTTCGGCGCCCAGGGCAAACAAGACGGCCTGCACCCGGACCGTTCCGACTACAGCACCTTCCTGTCCTTCGAGGACCCGGACGGCAACGGCTGGACGGTCCAGGAGGTAGGACACAGGCCGTGACCACTCTCGAGGAGGCGGCGTTCGCGGGTGACGAGACCGCGTTCGCCGCCTTGGCCGGGCAGTACCGGCGGGAGCTTCACGTGCACTGCTACCGGATGCTCGGGTCGTACGACGAGGCCGAGGACGCGGTGCAGGACACGTTCTTGCGCGCGTGGCGTGCCCGCGGCTCGTACGACGGGCGCACGTACTTCCGGGCCTGGCTCTACAAGATCGCGACCAACCTCTGCCTGGACGTCGTACGGCGACCGACCGCGAGGGACCTGGTGTGGTTGCAGCCGTACCCGGACCGTTTGCTCGACGAGATCGCCCCGTCCCACGATCGGCCCGACGTGGTCGCCGTGGACCGGGAGACGATCGAGCTGACGTTCCTGATCGCGCTCCAGGAATTGCCTGCTCGACAGCGGGCCGCTCTCATCGCCCGCGACGTACTCGGCTGGTCGGCCGCGGAGACTGCCGGGTTGTTGGACACCAGCGTCGCCGCGGCGAACAGTGCGCTCCAACGCGCCCGGGTGACGATGCAGCAGCGCCTGCCGGCACGTCGGAGCGACTGGAGTGCACCGCAACCGACAGCTGAGGAGCGAGAGGTGCTGGCGCGCTTCATCGACGCGCACCAGCGGTGTGACGCGGCTGCCGCGATCGCGATCGCGGCCGAGGAGCTGCGGATCTCGATGCCGCCCGACCGGTTGTCGTTCGACGGCCTCACCGCGTGCCTTCCGCTGTTCGAACGCGGGCTCGGACCGGACCGCGAAGGCGAGTGGCGGCTGGTACCGACGTCGGCGAATCGGTTGCCTGCGGCAGCGTCGTACCTGCTGCGCCCGGGCGACACCGTATGGCGCGCGTTCAAGCTGGACGTGCTGCGGGTGCACGACGGAAAGATCGCCGAGATCATGACTTTCGGCTACTCCCGTTTTCCCGCCTTCGACCTCCCTGATCGGTTGACCCCCTAGCCCCCGCTACTGTGGGAAGCATGCTGGGACTACCTACGGGGATCCAGGCCTGCTTGTTCGACCTGGACGGTGTGCTCACCGACACCGCTGCCGTGCACGCTGCCGCATGGAAAGAGATGTTCGACGAATTCCTCCGCGACTACGCGGCACAGCACGGGATCGCCTTCCAGGCGTTCGACGCGCGCGCCGAGTACGACGCGTACGTCGACGGCAAGCCGCGGGCCAACGGCGTCCGGGACTTCCTCACCGCGCGCGGCATCACGCTGCCGGAGGGGACCGCCGACGATCCACCGTCCGCGATGACAGTGAACGGCCTCGGCAACCGGAAGAACGAGGCGGTGCAGCGACGGATCCGGACCGAGGGCGTGCACGTGTTCGAGGGCTCCCGGCGGTACCTGCAGGCCGCCGAGAAGGCCGGGCTCCGCCGGGCCGTGGTGTCGTCGAGCGCGAACACCCGCGAGGTGCTGGACGTCACCGGACTCGCGCAGTACGTCGAGCAGATCGTCGACGGCGTGACGATCCGGACCGACGGCCTGAAAGGAAAGCCGGCGCCGGACACGTTCCTCGCCGCGGCCAAGGGCTTCGGCCTCGAGCCGTCGGAGGCGGCCGTCTACGAGGACGCGCTCGCCGGTGTGTCCGCCGGCCGCGCCGGGCATTTCGGGCATGTCATCGGAGTGGACCGCGTCGGCCAAGCCGCCGAACTGAAGTCGCACGGCGCCGACGTCGTCGTCCGCGACCTGGCTGAGTTGCTGGAGAACCAATGATCGACCGAGGCCACCACCCCATCGAGCCGTGGCGGCTGCGGGAGACGCGGCTCGCCATGGACAAACTGGCCCAGGCGGAGTCGCTGTTCGCGCTGTCGAACGGCCACATCGGCCTGCGCGGCAACCTCGACGAGGGCGAGCCGTACGCGATTCCCGGCACGTACCTGAACTCGTTCTACGAGCAGCGTCCGCTGCCGTACGCCGAGGCCGGCTACGGCTACCCGGAGTCCGGGCAGACCCTGGTCGACGTCACCAACGGCAAGCTGATCCGGCTGCTCGTCGACGACTCGCCGTTCGACGTCCGCTACGGCTACCTGTCCAAACACGAGCGCTCGTTGGACTTCCGGACCGGCATGCTCGAACGCGACGTGGACTGGACGTCACCCAGCGGCAAGCGGATCAAGGTCCGCAGCCGCCGCCTGGTGTCGCTCACCCAGCGCGCGGTGGCCGCGATCGAGTACATCGTGGAGCCCGTCGACCAGCCGGCCCGCTTCGTGATCCAGTCCGAACTGGTCGCGAACGAGGCGCAGCCGAAGCTGTCCGACGATCCGCGCGTGGCCGCCGTACTGGACAACCCGTTGAAGCCGGTCAGCCACGACGGCGGCGAGCACGGGACCGTCCTCATCCACCGGACGACGCGTAGCCAGCAGTTGATGGCCGCGGCGATGTCGCACGAGGTGGACACCACGGCTCGTTATGCGATGGACCAGGACGTCCGCGAGGACTGGGCGCGGACCACGGTGATCTGCCAACTGCAGCCGGGCGAGAGCCTGCGCGTGGTGAAGTACCTGACGTACGGCTGGTCCAGCCTCCGGTCGGAGACCGCGATCCGGGACCAGGTCGCGGCCGCGCTCGCGAGTGCCCGGTTCTCCGGCTGGGACGGGTTGACCAAGCAGCAGGTCGAGTTCCTGGACGACTTCTGGGACGGCGCCGACGTGGAGGTGCAGGGGCACCCGGAGTTGCAGCAGGCGGTGCGGTTCGCGCTGTTCCACGTCCTGCAGGCCGGCGCACGCGCCGAGCGGCGGGCGATCCCGTCGAAGGGCCTGACCGGAGCCGGGTACGACGGGCACACGTTCTGGGACACCGAGGGCTTCGTGCTGCCGGTGCTGACCTACACGATGCCTGATGCGGCAGCAGACGCGTTGCGCTGGCGACATTCGACGCTGCGGATGGCCAAGCAACGAGCCGAGGAGCTGGGGTTCAAGGGCGCGTCGTTCCCGTGGCGGACGATCCGCGGCCAGGAGTGCTCCGGCTACTGGCCCGCGGGTACGGCGGCATTCCACATCAACGCCGACATCGCCGAGGCCGTCATGCGGTACTACCGGGCCACCGGCGACGAGGACTTCCTCGACGAGGTCGGGCTCGAGTTGCTGGTCGAGACCGCCCGGTTGTGGATCTCGCTGGGCCACCACGACCGCGAGGGTCGTTGGCACCTGCCCGGTGTGACCGGCCCGGACGAGTACAGCGCTGTTGCCGACGACAACGTTTTCACCAACCTGATGGCGGCGCGCAACCTGCGGTCCGCGGCCGAGGTCGCGGCGAAGTTTCCGGCCAAGGCGCGGGAGTTCGGCGTCGACAGCGAGGAAGAGGCCGGCTGGCGGGACGCGGCGGCCGCCGTGTACGTGCCGTACGACGAGGCTCTCGGCGTCCATCCGCAGTCCGAAGGTTTCACCGGGTACGCGGTGTGGAACTTCGAGGGCTACAAGGACAAGTATCCGCTGCTGCTGCACGCGCCGTACTTCCAGCTGTACCGCACCCAGGTGGTGAAACAGGCCGACCTGATGCTGGCGACGTACTGGTGCGGTGACGCCTTCACCGCCGAGGAGAAGGCGCGGAACTTCGACTACTACGAGCGGCTGACGGTGCGGGACTCGTCGTTGTCGGCCTGCGTGCAGGCCGTGATGGCGGCCGAGGTCGGGCATCTGGATCTGGCCTACGACTACGCGTACGAGGCCGCGCTGATCGACATGCGCAACCTGCATCACAACACCGGCGACGGCCTGCACATGGCGTCGCTCGGCGGCGCGTGGAGCGCACTGGTGGCCGGGTTCGGCGGATTGCGCGAGCGGGACGGCGGGCTGTCGTTCGATCCGGCGCTGCCGATCGGCCTGGCCGGGCTGAGCTTCACGATCCGGTGGCGCGACGTCCGGCTGAAGGTGGAGATCGATCCGGTGGCGGTGAAGTACTCGGTGCACGACGGGGCCGACGCGTCGATGACGATTCGGCATGCCGGCGAGGAGATCACGGTCACCGCGAAGCAGCCGGTGGTGCGGACGCTGGAGAAGCGCCGGCCGTTGCTGCCTCGGCCGCCACAGCCGCCGGGCCGAGAGCCGCGGCCGGCGATGGCGGTCAACGAGGACGGCTGAGGGCCGACGCTTCGCCAGGGTGTCAGTGGATCGTCGGTCGGCTTCTTGCGGGCGGCCAGCGACTCGGCGGTGCCGACGAGCATCACCGACGAGATCACCGCGACGATGAACCCGAGCACGTTCAGCTCGAAGATCCCGCCGGTGCCGAGGAAGCTCGCGATGGTCCCGCCGATCACCGAGCCGGCCAGTCCGAGCAGCAGGGTGGCGAGCAGGCCGAGCTTCTGCCTGCCGGGCGTGAAGAGCCGGGCCAGCGCTCCGATGACGAGTCCGGCGATGATGAAGCCGATCATGGCTGATGTCCTCCGAGGGTCGAACGGTATGACACCAGTCTGCCGTCCTGACCGGGCCTGCGGCAGTGGAGTTCTCCCTGACCGGACCCGGAGCCGACCCTGGCTGTCAGCGTTGCGCGGTGACGGTGAACAGCTGGCTGTTGGCGACCAGCCGCGGGGCGCCGCCGAGCCGTCCGATGACCGTGGCCTCGAGTTGGTCGGCGGCCCCCGAGTCGCCGCGCAGCAGGGCCTTGTACCCGGACCGGCACGCGGAGCGGGGGCCCAGGATCTCGACGTACAACTCGATGTCCGACCTCTCCGGGTAGGTCTCGAACACGCTCAGGGTGTTCCTCGCGCAGCGGACGAGCGCGGGGCCGACCTTGTCCGCGCTGCTCCGGACGACCAGTTGGTCGGCGAGCGCCTTCGTGACGAAGTATTCCGCACTGGACAGCCGGTCCTGGCGGTAGCGGACGGACGCGGTCTCCTTGACGTTGTCGGTGAGCGCGCAGAGCGCCCACTGCGGAGGGATCGTGATCACCTGGGTCACTGGTATGTAGTTCGGGATGTCCGGCACCTTCGCGCGGCCGTTGTTGACGGCGATCAGCGCGGCCCGCGACGCCTGGTCCCGTGGGTTGGCGTACGGCGCGCCCACCAGGCGGCTGCTGAAGTTCGCGTCCGGGATGACGACGACCGACAGGCTGCCGGTGTTCTTCAGGAGCAACGACGTACGGCTCGGATCGGTGCTGAGGGTCAGCTGGACGCCGGAGCTCTCGGACTCGGCCGGCAACGGCACGGTCGAGCCGACGCAATCGGTCGCGGGTTTGAGCGCCGCCGGTGAGCTCGGTACGACGATCGACGGGGTCGGCTCGACCGTGGGCGGCGTACTCGACCCTTCGGCGACCGAACAACCGGCGCCAAGCACCAACGACAGCAGACTTAGAGCACACGGCATGAGCGCCCGACCACGTATCGCCACGATGACCCCCCTGAAACCCCGAGCACCGATCCCCACCTGCTCGGCTACACTCCCAGGGTACTGTCCGCGCCATGCCTTAGCCTCCAATCGTGACCCTTCATCAACTGTCGAAGCGTGATGCGAGGCGGCTGGCCGTGCGGGCGCAGCTGCTGACCAGCGAGCGACCGGCGGATTTGCTCGAGGTTGTCCGCGGTCTGAACGTGGTGCAGCTCGACCAGACGGCGTACGTCGCGCCGAACGCCGACCTGGTGACCTGGAGTCGGCTCGGTTCGTCGTACGACCCGACGGAACTGGCCGACGCGCTGGCCTCGCTCGAGCTGCTGGAGCTGCGCGGGTTCGTTCGTTTGCCGGAGACGCTGGCGCTGTTCCGGGCCGAGATGGCGGCGTGGCCGAGCGACGGGGAGCCGCTCGACTGGCAGGAGTACCGGCGGGACTGGGTGCGGGCGAACGAGGGCTGCCGCGTCGACATCCTCGAGCGGTTACGGCAGGACGGTCCGCTGGTGATGCGCGAGCTGCCGGACACCTGTGTGCAGCCGTGGAGGTCGAGCGGCTGGACCAACAACCGGAACGTGTCGCAGCTGCTCGAGTTCATGATGCAGCGCGGCGAGGTGGCGATCGCGGGGCGCGACGGCCGGGACCGCCTGTGGGACCTCTCGTCCCGCGTCTACCCGGACGATCCCGCCGTACCGATCGTGAAGGCGGCCCGGATGCGGGACGAGCAGCGGCTGCGTTCGATGGGTCTGCTGCGGGCGAAGGGACCAGCGTGTCCGGGCGAACCGCTCGACGCCGGTGAGGCGGGGGAGCGGGCTGTCGTGGACGGCGTCCGCGGCGAATGGCGGGTCGATCCGGAGCTGCTCGACCGGTCCTTCACCGGACGTACGGCGATCGTGTCGCCGCTGGACCGCTTGGTGTACGACCGGAAGCGGCTGCTGGAGATCTTCGACTTCGACTACCAGCTGGAGATGTACAAACCGGTCGCGAAGCGCAAGTGGGGGTATTTCGCGCTGCCGATCCTGCACAACGACCGTCTGGTCGGGAAGCTCGACGCGATGTCGGACCGCAAGGCCGGCATCTTCCGCGTCAATGCGATCCACGAGGACGAGCCGTTCTCCAAGACCCTCACCGCCGCCGTCCACCGCGAGATCCGCGACCTCGCGAAATGGCTACGACTCGAACTCGTGCTGAGCTCTTGACCGGCGGCTCTGTTCACGTAAACATTCCGGGGTGAGATCAACCGTCCGCAGTCTCCTCGCCGTCCTGTTGTGCTTCTTCACGCTGTCCGCCGCGGTGCCCGGCGCCACCGCCGCGAGTCCGCCGCGCACGAACGATTTCCGCGGCGTGAACTGGGCCGACCCCCGCGACAACTACGCCGACGACGAGGTCGTCCCGTCCGGACTCAGTACGGCGGACGACTACGCGACGACGTACCGCAAGGCGCTCGGGATCGTGGGAGAGTTCCGCAAGGAGCTGAAGGCGAACACGATCCGGCTGCCGATCAACCCGTCGAGTGTGGGCACCGACTGGTGGCGCTCGTACCGCGCGGCGATCGACGCGTCGACGGCCAGTGGGTTCAAGGTGATCCTCAGCTACTGGGAGGCCGACAACGCCAAGGACGGGCGGGTCGACGATCCGGCGGCGTACGCGGCGATGTGGGACACGGTGGTGAAGGCGTACAAGCGGAACCCGCACGTGTACTTCGAGCCGATGAACGAGCCGTTCGGGTACTCGCTGCCCGAGTGGGTATCGCTGACGTCGTCGTGGATCGCGCGGCACAGCGACGTTCCGCGCGGGCGGATCGTGATCTCCGGGACGGGCTACAACGACAACGTGACCGGGGTCGGCGCGGCGCCGGAGCTGAACGGGACGTTGCTGTCGCTGCACTTCTACGGCTTCTGGGCCTCCGACACGACCGAGGCCGCGTGGCTCGCGAACCTGCGGCCGCGGATCGGTTCGTACGGCTGGCGGACGATCATCGACGAGGCCGGCTCACCGATGACGATCGGCCTGAACTACGGCAACCACGAGGGGAACGTCTACACGTCGTACCTGGCCGCGCTCACCCAGGTCGCCCGCGAGCAGCGGATGGGCATCGTCTACTGGCCGGGTCTGCGCACCGGCGACTCGTACTCGATGACGACGCAGGTCGGGCCGGCTGATCTCGAGGTCAACAGCATCAGCGGACGCGACCAGCTGTGGTGGGGCTGGGGCCTCCTGCGGGACGAGCCGACGAACAGTGAGCCGCCCGCCCCGCCGGGTGAGCCGCTGCGTGGTGTCGCCAGCAACCGGTGCGTCGACGTACCGGGATTCTCGACCAGCCCAGGTACGGCGCTTGACCTGTGGGACTGCAACAACGGCGGGAACCAGTCGTGGAACCTCACCGCTGCGAACCAGCTGACGGTGTACGCCGACAAGTGCATGACCGCAGGGGCCTCGGCCGTGACCATCGAGACCTGCACCGGCGCCGCCAACCAGGTCTGGCAGCTCAACGCAGACCAGACCGTCACCTCGACGGCAGGCTGCCTGACAGCCAACGGCACCGAGAACGGCTCAGCCGTCGTCGTTGCCGCCTGCAACGGTTCCCCCGACCAGAAATGGACCCGCTCCTAAGCCGGGGGTGTACGCGACAAGAGAGCTCGTGTACCTGCGTGGGATGTGTGCACGAGCGCTCTTGTGCCTCACCGGCTCAGCAAGCGCCGTACCTCCTGTGCCTCGGGTGACCCGTAGGCCTCGAACATCCGCAGCGCTTCCCGCAGCCGCTCGTCGCCCGAGCCCGCCTCGACCACTTGGTGAGCCTCGCCCAGCAGCCGATGCGCCCGAGCCTGCCCCAGAAAATGACCGGTCCGCTGATGGATCGCGAGGGCTTCCTCGCCATGGCCGATCGCATCCAGCGACCGGCCGATCGCGAGCTCGACCCGGCCGAGGGTGACGACCGCGCCGGCGAGCTGGACTGGGTCCCGGTCCGCGGTCCGGGCCACCGCGACAGCCTCGACCGCGTGGGATCGTGCCTTGGTGAGATCGCCCGCCGCGAGTTCTGTCTCGGCCAACCCCCGCAGTGCCGGAGTGTGCCAGGTGGCGGTATCCCGGGCTTGAGGGCGCGCGACGGCCCACTGGGTGGCTGACTCGAACCTGGTGCGGGCGGCGTCGAGCTCGCCGCGCACGAGGTGACACCGGCCCAATTGGTAGTTGGCGTCGCTGTAAGCCTGCGGATGGTCCAGCTGTCCCGCCGATCTCTCCGCCGCCGTCGCTTGCTCGAACGATTCCGCATGGCGTCCGGCGTCGCGGTACCAGATGGCGCAATAGAGGCGCAGCAGGTGGATTTTGATCTGGCTGTCGAACCGCGTGAGCGCGTCCTCGGCCCGCGCGATCAAGTCGTCGATGCCGTCCAGGCGGCCCAGCATCACGCGTGCCCGAACCAGCTCGGGCAACGCCAGTGCGGCGACGCGGTCGTGGTTCGCGCCGGGGAGCTGGAGCACTTCTTCGGAGCTCTGTGCGTACTTGTCGAGTTCGCCCCGCTGGTAGGCGATCACGCCGAGATTGAGCAGAGCGCGAGTCTGGGCTGCGCTGTCGCCGTCCTCGCGGTGGAGCTGGAGCGAGCGGACGAGATTGCGCTCGGCGACCTCCAGTTCGCCGGAGGCCATGGAGACGACCGCGGCAACGTTGAGGCAGTACCCGAGCAGCGGATGGTCGCCGATCTGCTCGGCCAGTTGCAGCGCCTCCGTGAGGACGTTGCCGTCCAGCGGCAGCTCGACTCGATGTCGCGTCGCCGCGCTCTCGGCCAGCATGTTGGCCAGCGCGTGCCGGTCGCCGGTCGCCCTGGCCGCAGCGATACCGGTGGCCGCCATCGCCTGCGCAGAGGTCTGGTATCCCCCTTCGGCCATCGGGAGCATCAGGCCGGTCGCGAGATGCCACGTCCAGTGCGCGTGCTGGCGGTGGCCTGCGGCGGCCTCGACCGCGGCAGCGAGGTTGACGAACTCGGCGCGTGCCCACGTCATGGCGTCCGCGAGGTCGGCGAACGTGAGATCGGCTGTTCCCGGCGGCAGGTCGGGCGGCGGCGGATGGTGGCGCATCGAGGCACGCCGGTTCACGACGGCCACCTTCGCGCGGTAGTACCAGGCGAAGAGGCGTTCCACAGCCTCGGCGCGGTCCTGAGCGGTGTCTTCGGTCTCGGTACGGCGGCGGGCGTCGTCGCGGAGCAGGTCGTGGAAGCGGTAGCGGCCGGGGGCGTGTTGTTCGAGGAGATGCGCGCTGGTCAGTTCGCGGATGGACTTGCGGGCCGCGGATGGCGTCGTACCGCTCAGGGCCGCGACCGCGTCGACGGTGAAGTCGAGGCCGGGCACGAGACCGAGGCGCCGGCACAGTTGGCGGGTGGCCGGAGCGAGACGCGCGTACGACAGGTCGAACGCGGCGGTGACGGCGGAGTGTTCGTCGTCGTCGAGTGCGAGGGCGGCCGGGCCGTGTTCGATCAGTTCGGCGAGGTAGTCGGACAGCGGGCGCTGCGGCTCGTCGGCGAGCTGTGCGGCCGCGATCCGCAGCGCCAGCGGGAGGCCGGCGCAGGCGTCGATCAGGGCGGTCGCGGATTCCGGTTCGCGGTCGAAACGGTCCGGGCCGGCCAGGCGAAGCAGGAGAGCGTGCGCGGCGTCGGTCGGAAGTTCACCCACGTGGACCCGTTGCGCGCCCTCGCGGGCGATCAGGCCGGAGAGGTTGTTCCGGCTGGTGACCAGGGTCAGACAGCCGTCCGTTGCCGCTTGCAACGGACGAACCTGCTCCGCGCTCGCCGCGTTGTCGAGCAGCACGAGCAGTTTGCGACCGCTCAGCACGGAGCGGTACTCGGCGGTCGCGTCTGCCACCGATTCCCAGCCTCGCGCCGGATCCGCGCCGAGACCGCGGAGCAGTTGGGCCAGCGCGGCCATCGGGTCGAGGGCCGGTCCGGAGGCGTGGCCACCGAGATCGATGTAGAGCTGGCCGTCGCCGTAGCGGTCCGCGACCTGGTGGGCGTAGCGCAAGGCCAGGCCGGTCTTCCCGATCCCGGCCATGCCGGTCAGCACGATCAGGCTGCCGTCACCATCTGTGGCGGTGAGCTGCTCGAGCCGCTCGAGTTCCGGATCCCGCCCGACGAACGTCCCAGGCACCGGCGGCAACTGCCCCGGCCGCACGGCGCCGGCAGCTGCCGCGGGCCTGGTGACCGAGGGCCTGGATCGTGCTGCTGGCTCGTGATCGAGGGTCGGGTCCTCGGCGCGGATCGCTTCGCCGAGCCGACGGAGTTCGCGGCCGGGCTCGGTGCGTAGCTCCTTCGCGAGTCGTTGCCGCGCCGCCCGATACGCGACCTCCGCCCTGGTTCGACGGCCGGACCTGTACAACGCGAGCATGTGCTGACCGACGATCCGCTCCCGCAACGGGTACTCCGCGACGAGCTCGCTCAGCTCCGGGACGATCTCGCGAGCGCGCCCGCGGGCCAGCTCGGCATCGAAGAGTTCTTCGTGGGCGATCAGCCGGACCTCGGCCAGCCGCTTCGCCTCCGGCCCGACCACCTCGGCCTCGTCGACATCGGCGTACGGCGTGTCCCGCCAGAGCTCCAGCGCCGCGCGGAACCGATCGGTCGCCTCCTCGAGATCGCCGGCAGCCGCGGCAGCACGACCCTCGGAGTGCAGTCGGTCGAAGATCAGTGCGTCGAGTTCGTCCTCACCGACCGTCAGCAGATAACCGTTCGGCACGCTGGCCAGCCGGTCCGGTCTGTCCAGCACCTGGCGCAGCCGGTGGACGTGCACCTGAATGCTGTTCGCCGGCCGGCGCGGGACATCGGCGCCCCAGAGCGCCTCGCTCAGCACATCGGTCGGCACCGCACGCCCCGCCCGGACCAGGAGCACCGCGAGCAATCGGCGGCGCAGCTCCGAAATCGGCCCGACGACCTCGCCGTTCCGCATCACACGTACCGGCCCCAGCACCTCGAAGTGCATGCCCACCTCCCGACGAGTTCCCTATCATCGGGCATCACCGGACCATCACACCGCTGCTGCGTCCGCCCTGTGGATGCGCTCAGGTGCTGATTCGCGGTGAGTGCGTTCGATCGACTGGCCCCAGGTGGTGCCGACCAGCATGAGGATCGCGCCGATGACGGCCGGGACGGTGAGGCGTTCGTTGCCGAGGCTGATGCCGATGGCAACGGCCCAGATCGGCTCGGTGCCGAGGAGCAGGCTGGCTCGGCTGGCGGAGGTGCGCTGGACCGCCCAGGTCTGGGCGAGGAAGGCGAAAACGCTGCAGAACAGGGCGAGGTAGACCATCTGCAGCCAGGTGCTGACACCGGCGTGCGTCGGCAGGTGCGGTACGGCGGGCACCACGAACAACGCCGTACCGACGAGGGTCTGGACGGTCGTCAACTGCAACGGGCGCACACCGACGGAGAGCCGTCCGACGAGCGTGACGTGACCCGCGCGCACGACGGCGGCGGCGAGCATGAGCAGGTCGCCGGTGCCGGGGGAGTGGAGGCCGTCGGCGGACATCAGCAGTCCGACGGCGACCATGCAGATCCCGGCCGCGAGATAGAACCGCGGCGGCAGGCCGCGACCGTCGAGCAGCGGCGTGAGGACCAGCGTGAGGCTGATGATCAGTCCGGCGTTCGCGGCGCTGGTGTGTGTCACGCCGTACGTCTCCAGCACGAGGACCGCCGCCTGCGTGAGGCCGAGGATGAGCCCGGCCTTCAGCTCTTTCCGGGTGATGCCGCGAACCAACGGGACCAGGGCGAGGGCGGAGATGCCGTAGCGGAGGAACAGCACGGTCAGCACCGGCGCGCTGCTGGTCGCGGTCTTGGCGGCGAGATAGCTCGACCCCCAGACAACGGCAACCAGCAGCAGAACGAGATCGGTACGGCGGGATCCGGGCACGGATCCAACGGTGAAGGGTCATGACGTTGAAGCCAAGAACCAATGTCTTCAGCGACGCTGTAGGACAGCTACAGTATCTGGATGGACGAGCGACAACTGCGGGTCCTCCGGGAAGTCGGCGAGCTGGGCAGCGTGACGGCGGCTGCCGACGCGTTGCTGGTGACCCCGTCGGCGATCTCCCAGCAGTTGCGGTTGCTGCAGCGGTCGATGCCGGTGCCGCTGACCGAACGCGACGGCCGCCGGGTCGTGCTGACCGCGGCTGGGCGTGCGTTGGCCGGGGCGGCTGCGGACGTGGAGTCAGCGCTGGCGCGGGCCCGGCAGGTGGTCGACGAGTTTGCGGAACAGCCGGATGCGGTCGTGTCGGTCGCCGCGTTCCACAGCGCGGCCGCGGCGTTCTTCCCGGCGCTGTTGTGGGCGGGGGACGGGCCGCGGGTCAGCCTGCATGACGAGGATGTGCCGCAGGACGAGTTCCCACCGTTGACCCGGGAGTACGACGTGGTGCTGGCGCATCGGCTGGATCATGCGGCTGCCTGGCCGCGGACCGTTGCGGTGACGCCGTTGCTGCATGAGCCGTTGGACGTCGCCGTACCTGTTGATCATCCGTTGGCGTCGAAGCGCTCGCTGTCGCCGCGGGACGTGGCGGGCGAGCCGTGGATCACGGTCCACGACGGCTTCCCGCTGATGGCGACGATCGAGGCGATCGGCGCCGCGGCCAACCATCGGCTCGAACTGGTCCACCGCGTGAACGAGTTCACCGTCGTCGCCGAGCTGGTTGCCGCCGGCGGCGGGTTGGCGCTGATTCCGCGATGGACTGCCCGACCGCATCCGGGCGTCGCACTCCTTCCGATGCGCGGCGTGCACGCGCGCCGGCACATCGACGCCCTCCATCGACCGGAACGGACTGCTCGGCGGGCGGTGCGCACGACACTCGCCAACCTTCAGGCCACGGCGGCGACGGTACGGAAGCCGAGCGCTTGATAGCCTCGCGGGAGTTCGCTGTCACCCCGCCCGGGGCAGTGGTTCCGGGTCCGGAGAGGGAGACATGACAGGAACTGTGCGCGGTGTGCTCGCTGTGGTCGGAGTGCTAGGGGCGGTCGGAGTGTTCTGGGCGGTCGGCGCGATCGCCGGTCCGGCGGCGGACGCACAGGGTCGGCCGCCCGGCGTGCCGCGGGGTGAAATCGCGATCCCGGTGGCAGGGGAGTCCGACGTGGCGACGAGCAACGGCCTGCTGCGCGTGCTGGCGCCGCACGGCCCGTTCGAGCATGGACGGGCGGTAGTCGTGATGGTGTCGCAGGGCGCACGAACCACCGTTCGCCTGAAAGTGACCGGAGTCGGGCGTACGGCGGCCGGCCACACGTTCGGTGCCCACCTGCACACCGGCCCGTGCGTGGCAGGCGACGGCGCCGCCGCCGGACCGCACTACAACACCGACGTGATCAACGGCCGCAAGCCGGTACGCGTCGACCACGAGCGCGAGATCTGGCTCGACTTCACTGTCAGCGCGAGCGGCGCGGCGAAGGCGTCGGCCTCCGTACCCTTCGCGCCGAAACCAGGCGACCGATCCATCGTCATTCACGAACACGCGACCGACCACCACGGCACCGCCGGCGCCCGCCTCGCCTGCCTCCCACTGACCTGGAACTAGGCCGCCCCGCCGTTGCTCTTCAACAGTTGCGCGTTGATCCACTGGCCTTGGGGTGAGCAGAGGAAGTCGACGAGGTGCGCGGTGTCCTGAGGGGTGCCGAGGCGGCCAAGTGGGGTTTGCCGGAGGCAGGCGGCGCGGACCTCGTCGGTCATCCAGCCGGTGTCGATCGGGCCGGGGTTGATCACGTTCGCGGTGATGCCCAGATCGGACAGTTCGTGCGCCGCCGCGAGGGTGATGCGGTCGAGCGCGGCCTTGCTGGCGCCGTACGGGAGATTGTGGACCGTGTGGTCGCTGGTCAGCGCGACGATCCGGCCGGTGCCGTGGGTTCCGGTGAAGCGCTGGGCGAACTCGCGGATCAGCAGCCAGGTCGCACGGGCGTTGACGGCGAAGTGCCGGTCGAAGCTCTCGAGAGTCGTGTCGAGGATGCTGGAGTCGACGGACTCGCAGTGACACATCACCAGCGCGGTGACCTTGCCCAGTTGCTGCTCGGCGGCGGTGAAGATCTGCTCCGGTGCCACCGGATCGACGAGGTCCGCCTCGATCGGCACCACAGTCGCGCCGAGGTCGCCGAGCTCCTTTACGATCTCGTCCGTGGCACCGGACTGCACGCCCCATCGCATGCGGTCGTCGTACGCCGTCCAGTAGCTGAACGCGATGTCCCAGCCGGAGGCGGCAAGCCGACGGGCGATGCCGGCACCGATACCGACGGTACGACCGACACCGGTGACAAGGGCGACTGGACGGACTGCTGGCTGAGTCCCTGACTGGGCCGCTGTCTCGGTCATGCCAGCGATCCTGCTGGAAGGCCCGCCCGCCCGGCAACCGGATTGTCCGACGTCTGCCGGGAGCTCTTATGCAGGCGTGCCGGGGTGCCCTGGCGCTCGGGGTGAGGTGGGCGGGACCGGGTTGTGGGGTGGGGGTCAGGCCGGGTGGGCCAGGGCGGGGGGTGGGTCGGGGTCGGACCACGTGGGGCGGTTGATGGTGGGGTGGCCGTTGTTCGGGTGGATGGTGAGGTGGCCTCGGTGGACGTTGATGTGGTCGCGTTTGCAGAGGAGGGCGAGGTTGTCGAGGGAGGTGGGGCCGCCGTCGGCCCAGTGGGTGATGTGGTGGGCCTCGGACATGGCCGGCGGTGCGCCGCAGGCGATGCAGCCTTTGTCGCGGGCGTTGAGGGCTTGGCGGATGGCGCGGGTGACGAAGCGGTGTTCGGCGCCGACGTCCAGGGGTTCGGAGTTGGAGCCGAGGACCAAGGGGATGATGCCGGCGTCGCAGGCGAGTCGTCGTACGGCCGCGGCAGAGAGCGTGTCGCCGTGGACCAGATCGCCGTGGCCGCGGGTGTCGGTGGCGCCCTTGAGGTCTTCCAGGTCGATGGTGACGGTGATGTGTGGCTTGATGTCTCCGTGGCCGGGTACGGCGGATCCGGTGCCGGCAGCGGTCGTGAGGATCGCTGTGAGGGCGTCGGCCTGTCGCTTGCTGCGCGGACGCGGATCGCGCTCGCCGTCGGGGGTCTTGTGCGGTTTGGCGCCGGCGAAGATCAGGGTCTGGAAGAGTTCGGCGTTCTCGTCGGCGAGGTAGCCGCCGAAGCTGACGCCGCGATCGGCGGGCTTGATCCACAGAGCCTCACGGGAGGACGCCGCATCCTCGTCGCCGCGGGGTTCGGGGCCGTCGGTGTCGAGCCGCTCGCGCATCTCCTTGCCGAGAGTACGCAGGTCGGCCGGCGGGAGCAGACCGGCTGCCTCGACCATGGCCTCCTCGGCGACGCGCAGATCCTCGACCGGCACGCCGGCCGACGTCGGCACCTTCTCGAGTGCGGACACGATCGCGTTGGCCTGTCCCAGGTTCATTGTCGTCCGGGCGCTCTCGGGGTCGGCCGGGCGACCGGTGCCGAGGGCGGCGGTCACGGCCTGGTACTTGGGCAAGGCGCGAGCCAGGCGGAGGTCCCGGCGTACGTCGGCGGGATCCAGGCGGTAGCGGACCGAGAGCAGTTGCACGGTGTCGCGGGCGCCGATCTCCTGGGCATAGCCGTCGGCGTCGAGGCCGGCTGACAGGTGCAGGCAGCGCACCTGGAGACGGGCGATCTCGGCGTGCGCCGCGTCGAGAGCCGACAGCTTCTCGCCGCCGCTCATCGACCAGACCGGCCGCTCATCCAAGATCGCCATACCCAAGACCCTAGACACACCCACGGACAGTTTCTGGCCCGCGAATCCCTTATGTGCAAGGGATCCCGCTATTGGCAACTTCCTGTCAACTTGTCCACAGGCGAAACGGACGCTGGTGTCCTGCGCCGCAAGTTCGCGCCGTAACTCCGGCCCGGTGCGTTCGGGCAGGCTCGAGCCTCCGACCGGGGAGCACAACTTCCCGATTCGGGCAGGTAGACCTCCCCAAACCGGTTTGGGGCCGGGATCCAGCGGCGGGCGTCCAGCCGACTCCGGGCTTATCGCACGAATCTCCGGCGCGGGACACTAGGAGCATCCATTCATTCCCGGATCGGGAGACCGCCAAGGCGGCCCGGTGTGAGCTGCGGTGGAAGGTCGCAGTTCTGGGCTGGTTTCGCTGCGATCGCTAGTGGATCCATTGTCGGGAGCGCCGTCTGTGAGTTCCCACAGCGGTCAGGACGAGGAGGCTGCCTGTCAACAAAGGCACGGCGACGCTGACGTACGGGCGTCCTTCACGGGCTTGGGAGGGCGAGCCCGGGCCGCACGCATGTCGTCAATTACAGCAGACACAGAGCTCTCATGGCCGCTTGCGCCAGCAGCCGCGTCTTCTAGCTACTGGTGTGGACGATGTGGGCGTCTGGGCCTGGGAAGAACAGTGACTCGGTGTCGGTGTCGGTCCAGTGCACGAGGTACGGCGGTGCGCCGTTCGGGTCGTGCACCTCGAGGATCTGCCCTTCACGCCGGTGTGCCGACAGGTGGCTGCTCTCCACCACGACCTGGTCCCCTGCTGCAGCTTTCATCACACTCACCTCCTCCACCCCAGCTTGGTCCACTCCTCAGTGGATGTCGATGGCGAGCCGAGCGGCAAGCCCCGCGAAGATCGCCGCCGTGACGCGCTCGAGCCGCCGCCGGATCCTGCTCCCGGTCCGGAAGAACTTCTCGGTGAGCGTCCCGGCGAGCAGCGCCGCGCTCGCGTCGACGGGGAAACCGACCATGATGAACACCGCCCCGAGCACCAGGAACTGCACCGTCGCCGGCCAGCTCCCGCTCCCGGTCGTGATGAACTGCGGAACGAACGCCAGGTAGAACAGGATCACCTTCGGGTTCGCCAGATTGGTGAGTGTCGCCATCACGTACGTACGGCGCAGCGTCCGCCGGGGCAACTGCGGCGCGTCCTCGGGCGCTCCGAAATCCTGCTTGCTCGCACGCCAGGTCAGATAGGCCAGATAGAGCAGGAACGCCGCTCCCGCGATCCGTACGCCGTTCAGCACCTGCGGCGCCGCCTGAATCAACGCACCCAATCCGAGTGCTGCCGCGACACTGTGCACCGCCAGCCCCGTCGACATGCCGGCCGCCGCGACGACCCCGGTACGTCGCCCGCCGGCCGCCGCGTTGGCGACGATGAACAGCATGTCCGGTCCTGGTACGACGCTGACCAGGAAGACCGCGACCAGGAACCCGAGCACCACCGATACGTCCATGCATTCCATCCTGACCCACGGGTGCCGCCGGGTGGCCAGGGTTTTCGGTCTGTGGTCAGTTCGGGAGGGTGACGGTGGCTGTGGTGCCGCCGGTGGTCGAGGAGGTCAGGGTGATGGTGCCGTTGTGGGCCCGGGTGATCTCGCGGGCGATGGACAGGCCCAGCCCGGAGCCGCCGCTGGCGCGGGAGCGGCTGGTGTCCAGGCGGACGAAGCGTTCGAAGACGCGCTGCTGGTCCTGCTCGGGGATCCCGTCACCGTCGTCCGACACCGTGATGATCGCGGACCCGTTCTGCTCGGCTGTCGCCAGGTGGACCGTGGTGTGTGCGGCGCGGGCGGCGTTGTCGACGAGGTTCCGCAGTACCTGGCTCAACCGGGCCGGATCGCCGACGACCCGGACCGGATGGACGTCGCCGGTCACGGTCAGATCAGGTGCTGAACTCCGGAGCCGCTGGATCTCGGCCGCGACCAGGTCGTCGAGATCCACGTCGACCTGCCGCATCCGGATCCCGGTGTCGTCGGCCTTCGCGAGCAGCAGGAGGTCCTCGACCAGCTGCCGCATCCGGTCCGTCTCGGTCTTCATCACCTGACGCAGCTCGTGCCACGCCTGCCCGGTGGTGTCCGCCTCGATGACCTCCAGCGCCGCCGTCAGCGTGGCCAGCGGCGACCGCAACTCGTGGCTGGCGTCCGCCACGAACGCCCGCTGTGTCGCTTGCCCGGTCTCCAACCGGTCGAGCATCTCGTTCATCGTGACCGCGAGCCGCGCGATCTCGTCCCGGGTCTGCGGCACCGGAACCCGCTCTGTCAGGTCCCGGGTCCCGATGCGCTGCACCCGGCCGCGGATCCGTTCCACCGGCCGCAGCGCCTGCCCGACCATCAGCCACCCGGCGACCCCGACCACGATCAGCAACGCGGGAAAACCGATCGCCAGGTACTTCGCCACCGTCGCGACCGTCTGCCGCTGAGTCTCCACGGACGACGCGACCACGACGGTGTACGTGCGATCGCCGTACGCCGCTCCCTGGGCGACGATCAGGTACGAGTGGTCGTCGTCGATCAGCGGCATCTCGCCGACCTGGGACCGGAGCAGCGCGTCGGCCGGTGGGCGGAGATCGGTCAGCGGGGTGGTGTCGACCCGGCTCGACGAGGCCGCGACGACTCGGCCGGACGGGTCGAGCACCTGGATCAGTTGGCCGGCGCGCGTGGTCTCGCCGAGGTCGTCGGTGAGTCCCGCCGTACCCTTCGCGCTGACCTGCCGGGCCACGTCACCGACGCGGCCTTCGGCGGCGTCGGAGACCTCAGTGATCAGGGCGCGCTGCAGGAGCAGCAGCAGCGCGGCCGCGCCGAGCATCATCGCGACGGCGACCACGATCACGGCGGCCGCCGTCGAGCGGCTCCGCACACTGGCCTGCCGCAGACCTCCGGCGGTCCGGTACCACCCGTCGACGCGACGTCGCACCACCGTGCTCACGCACCAAGTCTCTCAGGTCTCTCTCAGCCGCCTTCGGGGTTCATGCGGTAGCCCATCCCACGGATGGTCTCGATGGCGTGCCGGGCGAACGGGGTGTCGATCTTCTTGCGCAGGTAGCGGACGTAGACCTCGACGACGTTCGCGTCACCGTCGAAGGCCGGATCCCAGACCCCGGCGAGGATCTCGGCCTTGCTGACGGTGTCCCCACGGTGCCGCATCAGGAACTCCAGGAGCCCGTACTCGCGGGGCGTGAGGGTGATCTCCCGCCCGTCGCGCTCCACCCGCCGTCGGGTCACGTCAAGCGTCAGATCGCCGGCCGTCAGCACCACCGGGCGCTCCGGACCGCCGCGGCGGATCAGCGCCCGCAGCCGGGCGACCAGGACCAGGAAGCTGAACGGCTTGGTCAGGTAGTCGTCCGCGCCGAGATCGAACGCGTCGGTCTGGTCGTACTCGCCGTCCTTCGCGGTCAGCATCAGCACCGGCGTCCAGATCCCGCGCGCCCGGAGCAGTTCGAGCACCTGGTAGCCGTTCAGCTTCGGCAGCATGATGTCCAGCACGATCACGTCGTAGCTGTGCTCGGTCGCGGCCCACACCGCGTTCTCGCCGTCGTGCACCAGCTCCACCACGAAACCGGCGTCGGTCAGCCCACGGTGCACCGTGTCGGCCAGTCGCAGTTCGTCCTCGACCATCAGCACTCGCATCCTCACAGTCTCACCGCAGACCGCTGATAATCCGCTGAGAGCCCACAACTTGACGCCGTGAAGTCGGCGTACCTACGGTTGTCGAAGCGCTTCGACAACCCGCCACGAGAGGCTCTCCACGATGAAGTTCACCGATGGGTACTGGCAGCTGCGGACGGGGCTCACCCGGTTACGGCCGGCCGAGGTCGAGAGTGTGCAGGCGGAGGACCGGGACCTGACCGTGTTCGCGCCGGTACGGCGGATCGAGCGGCGCGGTGACACCCTCAACCAGCCGCTGTTCACGGTGACGTTCTCCTCGCCGGCGCGCGGTGTGATCGGCGTCCGGATCGCGCGCCATCTCGGCGGGTTGCCCGCGCGGCCGTCGTACCGGCTGAACACCGACGACGAGCACCCGGTGAAGGTCGAGGTCGGCGCCACCGAGGCGCGGCTGACCTCCGGTGAGCTGAGCGTGGTGATCGCCCTCGACGGGCCGTGGGACGTGCGGTTCGAGCAGGACGGGAAGCCGCTGACGAACTCGGGGGAGCGCAGCGTCGGCCTGATCACCGATGCCGACGGCAAGCATTACGTGCACGAGCAGCTGGCGCTCGGGGTCGGCGAGACGATCTACGGGCTCGGTGAGCGGTTCGGCGCGTTCGTCAAGAACGGCCAGGTGGTCGACAGCTGGAACGCCGACGGCGGTACGTCGAGCGAGCAGGCGTACAAGAACGTCCCCTTCTATCTGAGCAGCAAGGGGTACGGCGTACTTGTCGACAACCCCGCCCACGTGTCGTTCGAGGTCGGTTCGGAGGTCACGTCCCGCAACCAGTTCAGCGTCGAAGGCGAAGAGCTCGCGTACTACGTCTTCGCCGGCCCGACGCCGAAGGACGTACTGAGCCGCTACACCGCCCTCACCGGACGACCCGCTCGCGTCCCCGCGTGGTCGATGGGGTTGTGGTTGTCGACCTCGTTCACCACGGACTACACCGAGGAGACCACGAGCGCTTTCGTCGACGGGATGGCGGAGCGGGACCTGCCGCTGAGCGTCTTCCATTTCGACTGTTTCTGGATGCGGCAGTTCCACTGGTGCGATTTCGTCTGGGACCCGACCGCGTTCCCCGATCCGGCCGGGATGGTCCGCCGCCTGAAGGAGCGCGGTCTGCGCGTCAGTCTGTGGATCAACCCGTACATCGCGCAGCGCTCGGTGCTGTTCGAGGAGGGCCGCCGGCTCGGGTACCTGCTGAAGCGCCCGGACGGCTCGGTCTGGCAATGGGACCTGTGGCAGGCGGGGATGGCGATCGTCGACTTCACCAACCCGGACGCGACCGCGTGGTTCCGCTCGAAGCTGCAGGCCCTGATCGACATCGGCGTCGACTGCTTCAAGACCGACTTCGGCGAGCGCATCCCCACCGATGATGTCGTCTGGTACGACGGTTCCGATCCGGACCGGATGCACAACTACTACGCGCAGCTCTACAACGCGGCCGTGTTCGGACTGCTCGAGGAGAACCGGGGACAGGGCGACGCCGTCCTGTTCGCGCGCTCCGCGACGGCCGGCGGGCAGCAGTTCCCGGTGCACTGGGGCGGCGACTGCGAGTCGACGTTCGAGGCGATGGCGGAATCGCTGCGCGGCGGGTTGTCGCTGGCCTCGTCGGGATTCGGCTACTGGAGTCACGACATCGGCGGGTTCGAAGGCACGCCGGATCCCGCGATCTTCAAGCGGTGGGTGGCGTTCGGCCTGCTCTCGTCGCATTCCCGGCTGCACGGCTCGTCGTCGTACCGGGTGCCGTGGGCGTTCGACGAGGAGGCGGTCGACGTACTGCGGAAGTTCACCAAGCTGAAGCTGTCGTTGATGCCGTACCTGGTCGCGGCCGCCGAAGAGGCGCATCGTGACGGCGTGCCGATGATGCGGCCGATGGTGCTGGAGTTCCCGGACGATCCTGCGGTGGCCTATCTGGACCGTCAGTACCTGCTGGGACCGGACCTGCTCGTCGCGCCGGTGATGAGCTTCGACGGTGAGGTCTCGTTCTACCTGCCGCAGGGGCGGTGGACGTCGCTGCTGACCGGTGAGGTGGTGACCGGCCCGGCGTGGGTGCAGCAGACGCACGGGTTCGACTCGTTGCCGCTGTTCGTGCGGGAGGGCGCGGTGATCCCGATCGGCGCCGTCGACGACCGGCCCGAGTACGACTGGGCAGACGGCGTGGAACTTCGCTGGTTCGAGCCGGCGGAAGGACAGGTCACAACAGTCACGCTCGGAGATGTTGTGATCGAGCTGGCGTACCGGGCCGGGCAGGTGGAGTCCCGCGTGGTCGAAGGGTCCTGCGAGCGCTACACGGTGAAGCTCTCCAGTACGACGTCGGCGGCGGAGAACACCGCGTAGAGCGTGTGTACGCCGGTCACCGGGGCGAGCTCGCCAGCGATCGCGACGAGCTCGTCCGTCGGTGACACGTGCATGGTGCTCAGGAGCTCACCGTGCAACGGATCATCCAGACGGAGCTCGACGGTCGCGGGTTGATCGCCGCGGTTGGCGACTCGGGCGTGGTACGTCGTCTGTTCGAGCAGGACGTCGTCGAAGGCCAACCAGGCTTGGGGTTCCAGCGAGACGACCGCGTCGCCGCGGTCCCATGACGCGGTGGTCAGCGTGATGGCGCAGTAATCGTCGAAGCTGGTCGCGGCGAGGGGCGTGAGCGGTCGGGGCGGGATCTGCTCGCCGCGCACGTCGAAGGTCGAGGTCAGGCGGAGATCGGTGCTGGACCGGCCGATCATGATGCTGTGGCGCGCCGTCTCGACGCAGCGCCGGTCCCGGGTCACGTCCCAGAAACCGAGGTCCGCGGCCGCGATGGTCAGTTCGACCTCCACGGTCTCGCCCGGTTCCAGCGCGACTCGGCGGAAGCCGCGCAGCTGCCGCAGCGGTTGCTTGACCCGCGAGCGCTGCTGCCGCGTGTACAGCTGAGCGAGCTCCGTCCCCGGGCGATCACCTGTGTTCGTGACGGTGAACGTGATGCGGACCTCGCCGTCCGCCGTCGTCGACGGTGCACTCAGCTGCAGGTCGCCGTACTCGAAGGTGGTGTAGCTGAGGCCGTGGCCGAAGGGGTACAGGGGCGTGCCCCGGTAGTACAGGTACGTCGCGTCGGTCGCGATGATGTCGTAGTCGAGCAGACTGGGCAGGTCCGCGGCCGAGCGGTACCAGGTCTGGGGCAGCCTGCCAGCCGGGTCGTGGTCGCCGAAGAGTACGTCGGCGAGCGCGCGACCGTACTCCTGTCCGCCGTGCGCGGACCACAGGATCGCGGGGAGGTGCTGCTGTGCCCAGCCGATCGCGTACGGGTAGCTGCTGCTCAGCACCAGCACGGTCCGCGGGTTCGCCGCCTGCACCTGCCTGATCAGACGATCCTGAGCAGGCGGCAGGTCCAGGGTCTCCCGGTCCTCGGTCTCGCGACCGTTCACCAACGGGTGATTGCCCGCGACAACGATCGTCACATCGGCGCGGGCAGCCAGCTCGGCGGCCGTCGCGGCACCGTCGACCACCACGTCGAGCTCGAACGCGGTCCCTTCGTCCGCCAGGGACACCGTGCCGTCCGAGCCGACTTGGAGGTACCGGCCGCTGTGCAGGTGCTGGACGAGGAGCGTGTTCGAGAACTGCACGAGCCGGAAGGTCTGCTTGACCTCCCAGCCGTTCGGACCGGGCTGGTCCGCGACCAGCTCACCGTCGTCCGTGGCCGTCAAATGCTGGCCGTTCCGCACCGAGCGCAACGCCCAGGCGTGACCACCCCAGTCGAACAGATCGAACTCGCCGGCATCGGTGCTGGTCCGCAGAACCGCGTCGGCGCCGACGGCAAGGTACGTCGCCGAGCCCGCGATCCGGAGCGTGATCCGATCGACGCCCTCGCAGTACTCGACCTGGCCAAGTCGTTCCTTGAGGCCGTCCAGCGCGGTCACCTGGTAGGGCAGGGTCCCGGCGTACCAGTCCTCCGAGAGCGTGCCCGCGAGTGGGCCGACCACGGCGACGCGGGTCGATGCGTCGAGCGGCAGGACCTGGCCGTCGTGCTTGAGCAGCACGATCGCCTGGCGGGCCGCGTCGTGGGCGAGCCGGCGGTGGGTCGGGCAGTTGACCAGTTCGGGTTCGAGTGCGCGGTACGGATCGAGTTCGGGCGCGTCGAACTCGCCCAGCCGGAACCGGATCGCGAGCGCTCGCCGTACGGCGGTGTCGAGATCCGCGGTCGTGATCAGTCCGCGGTCGAGCGCCGTCGTCAACCGCTCGATGGTCGCGGTGGCGTCCTCGCCGTCCTGGGTGAAGCTGTCCACGCCCGCCTTGAGCGCGGCGGCGTACGCGGTCGCTCCATCAGGCAGGTAGTGCTGCAGGCCGAACAGATTGGCCGGCGCATAGGCGTCACTGACCACGAGCACTTCGTCGGTCGTCCACGTCCGGAGTACGTCGTTGATCAGCGGAGTGAGGTGGGCGGGCCGTCCGTTCACCAGGTTGTACGACGGCATCACCGCGACCGCCGCGCCCGCTTCGATCGGCGCGCGGAACGCCGGCAGCTCGTAGTCGTGCAGGACCCGCGGCGGCAGGTTGCTCGAGGTCGTGCACCGGTCGGTCTCGTTGTTGTAGGCAAGGAAATGCTTCAGGGTCGGAGCGGTCTTCAGGTACGTCGGATCGTCGCCGGCCAGACCGTGTCCGTACGCGGTCGCGATCACCCCGGTCAGCCAGGGATCCTCGGCGTACCCCTCCTCGTTGCGGCCCCAGCGCGGGTCGCGCAACGGGTTGACGACCGGCGCCCAGACGTTGAGGCCGATGCCGACCGGGTCCTTCCGGTGGAACACGCGGACCTCGTCGCCGACCGCCGCGCCGACCGCGCGCACGAGATCGGGGCTCCAGCTCGTGGCCAGGCCGATCGCCTGCGGGAACACGGTCGCCGGACCGTGCCAGGCGACACCGTGCAGGGCCTCGGTGCCGGTGCGGAACGCGTCCACGCCGAGCCTGGCGATCGGCGGCTGGTACTGGTGCAGGAACGCGATCTTCTCGTCCGGGGTGAGCCGGGCGAGCAGGTCATCGATCCGCGCGTCGATCGGCCGGGCCGGGTCGCGGAAGCGGGGAGGGCGGAAGGGGGCAGGAGGAGTTGGAGTACTCATCGGCGGTCGACTCCACGGGCTGGTGGTTGTCGAAGCGCTTCGATTGACCGGGCGGCGGAAGCTGGTCGAAGCGCTTCGACAGACGGACGTGAACAGAGGGTTGCATCCCGGGCGCTGACGGTCAAGACCTCGACTCGGGACGGGTATCGCTTTCCAACGGGCTCAGCGGGCGGGTAGCCGTCCACTGGTCAGTGGGGTGAGGGCGTGGGCGGTGGCGCCCAGGGGAGTGGCGGTGTGCGGGAAGGCGGAGGCGGCAACGGTGCAGCCCCCGGCGTCGGGCGCGATGCTGGCTTCGCGGAGCGCCTTGTCGATCGCCGGGGCCAGGTGGTCGGCGAGCAGCGCGTAGGCGCCGCCGAGCAGCACGACCTCGGGATTGAGGATGTTGACCAGTGCCGCGATCCCGTGGCCGAGGTGGGTTCCGGCCTCGGTGAGTACCTTCGTGACGGCTACGTCCTGGGCGTCGGCGCGCCGGATCAGCGTCTCGAGCTGGTGCTGCAGGTCGTCGTCGATACTGCCGTCGACCTGCTCCAGGATCGCCGGCAGGCTGGCGAGCGCCTCGAGACATCCGCGGCGTCCGCAGCCACAGGCCGGCCCGTCCGGGACCAGGCGAAGGTGCCCGATCTCGCCGACGTACCCGAGATGTCCCGCGAGCGGCCGGCCGTCGGCGATGATGCCCGCGCCGACTCCCGTGTCGCCGGTCAGCTGGATGAGGTTCGCCGTACCGGCGTAGGGGCCGTAGAGGTGCTCGGCCAGCACGCCCAGCGAGGCGTCGTTGTCGACCGTCACCGGGATGTCGGGCCGTCCGAGCGCTGCCGCGAGCTCGGCCCGCAACGGTACGTCGCTCCAGCCGAGTCCCGCGGCGAGTACGACGGCGCCGTCGCGATTGACCAGGCCGGGTACGCCGACCGTGATGCCGAGGACCTGCCGGCCGGAGGACTGCACGGTCGTGATCGCCCGGCGGGCCAGCGCGACCACGGCGGCGATCGTCTTCGCCGGGCCGGCGTCGACGCCCGGACCGGCGCGATGCCAGCGCAGGATCTGCTCACCGGCCGCGTCGCAGCCGAGCGCGGTCAGCCCGCGCGCGCTGACCTCGATCCCGATCGTCGCGTACGCCGAACCGTCGAGCACGAGCAGCGTCGCCGGGCGGCCGACGTGGTTCTGGGTCTGCTGCGTCTCGCGGACCAGCCGGCGCTCCAGCAGCTCCCCGACGATGCTCGTCACGGTCGCCTTGTTCAGCCCGGTCCCGGCCGCGATCGCGGCCCGCGAGCACGGAGCTTCCCGGCGCAGGTAGCCGAGCACCGCCGCCAGGTTGGTGGCGCGGATGTCGGTGTGGTCCGCGGTCTGTGTGATCAAGGTCCATCCCGTCGAAAGAAGTGCTGAGTCAGTTCTACACCTTGTCGAGCTGTCGGCTCTGCGTTAATTTGTTTGGCTACCAGCCCAACTAAGTCTAGGGGATGCACCGTGACCGGACCAGTGATCGGCGGCACCAGCCGCCGCACCTTCATCTCCCTGCTCGGCGCCGGCGCCGCGGCGGCCGCTAGCGGGGCGACGCTGACCGGATGCTCGAACGGGAGTTCGGGGTCCAGTACGACGGGCCGCGCCGAGACCGAGGACAAGCTGTCCGGCCTGCTGCCGAAGTACACCCCGTACGAGTCGGTCAAGCCGGACCTGCCGGGTGAGAACGGCGCCTCGCCGGGCTACTCGCACTACCCGGCGGAGCTCAAGCGGGCCGTGTCGGAGAAGATGGTGCCGAGCGGCAAGCAAGTGACCGCGATGACGCCGCTGTGGAGCCCGATCCCGCCGCTGGCCGGCAACTCGTACTTCGAGGCGAACAACGAGCGGATCGGCGCGCCGGTCAAGTTCAACATCCTGAACGGCAACGACTACGGTGACAAGCTCGGGCCGATCCTTGCGGCCGGCAACGTTCCGGAGCTGCTCTGCATCCCGGGCTGGAACATCACGAGCCTGACCCGGTTCGGCCAGGCCGCGGACAAGCTGTTCGAGGACCTCACCCCGCACCTGGCCGGCGACAAGGTGTCGGCGTACCCGATGCTGGCGAACCTGCCGACCCGCGCCTGGGCGTACGGCGTCTGGAACTCGCAGCTGAAGGCCGTGCCGTTCCCGTCGGACGGCTTCCCCTGGATGATGATGTACCGCAAGGACATCCTCGACCAGCTCGGCGCGCAGCCGCCGAAGAACTCCGACGACCTGCTCGCGCTGGGCAAGCAACTGACCGACGCGAAGGCGGGCCGGTGGGCGTTCGGCTCGGTCGCCGACGAGGTCCACCGATCGTTCGGAGTGCCGGGCGGCTGGATCAAGGACTCCGGCGGCAAGCTGGTCAACAAGATCGAGACACCGCAGTTCGAGGAGGCGGTGGCGTTCATCCGGAGGCTGTTCCAGTCGGGGTACGTGCACCCGGAAGTGGTCGCGAACGCCGGCGCGGACGAGAACGCGCTGTTCGAGGGCGGCAAGTTCCTGATCCGGCAGAACGGGCCGGGAGGCTGGCACGAGTCGCTGCAACGGCAGCAGACGGTCAACCCGAAGTTCAACCCGCAGCCGATCATGCCGTTCGCGCACGACGGCGGTACGCCGATCACCTGGGGCGGCGACCCGGCCGGCATCTTCACCTTCGTGAAAAAGGGCCTCGGCGAGGACCGCGTCAAGGAGTTGCTCGGCGTCATGAACTACACGGCGGCGCCGTTCGGGACCGAGGAGTACCAGCTCTACAACTACGGCGTCGAGGGCAAGCACTACACGAAACAGCCCTCCGGTGCCCCGAAGCTCACCGCCCTGGGACAGAAGGAGGTCTCGCAGACGTACATCTTCCTGGGCGGCCGTCCGACGGCGATCACCGAGAGCGAGTACCCGGGGTACGTCGAGTCGATGAGCGCGTGGCAGAACGCAGCCGCGAAGGTCCGGGAGAAGAACCTGTTCGACGGCATCCGGGTCGAGCAGCCGGCCAAGATGGCGGCGCTGAACCAGCCGTTCGACGACGCCTTGCAGGACATCTACCGCGGTCGCAAGCCGATCAGCGAGCTGAAGACCGCCGTCAAGCAGTGGCAGGACAACGGCGGCAACGAAGGCCGCGACTTCTACGCGAAGGTCCTCAGTGACAACGGTCGGTAGGGTGCGCGTGCGTGGTGCCAGGTCGCGAACGGCCCGGGTCGGACGGATGACGTTTCGGCACCGGCTGCGGCGGGACTGGCCGCTGCTGGTGATGGTGCTGCCGGTGGTGGTTCTGCTGGGCGTCTTCCACTACTTCCCGACGCTCGGGAACGTGATCGCCTTCCAGGACTACTCGCCGTACGCCGGGATTCGCGGGAGCGAGTTCATCGGATTCGGGAACTTCCAGCGGATGTTCGCCGAACCCGCCTTCTGGAAGGCGGTCGCGAACACCGTCTCGATCACCGCCGTCCAGCTCGCGTTCTTCTTCCCGATCCCGATCGCCCTGGCGCTGCTGCTGAACAGCGTCCTGTCGTCGAAGCTGCGCAACCTCATCCAGGGCGTCGTCTACCTGCCGCACTTCTTCTCGTGGGTGCTGGTCGTGTCGCTGTTCCAGCAGATGATCGGCGGCGCCGGCCTGCTCGCACAGACCTTGCGCGACCACGGGCACCAGGCGGTCGACCTGATGACGAAACCGGACACGTTCATCCTGCTCGTCACCGCGCAGGCTGTCTGGAAGGACGCCGGCTGGGGGATGATCGTGTTCCTCGCGGCGCTGTCGACCATCAGCCCGGAGCTCTACGAGTCCGCCGCGGCCGACGGCGCGAACCGGTGGCGCCGGCTGTGGCACATCACGCTGCCGGGTCTGCGTCCGGTGATCGTCCTGCTGCTGATCCTGCGACTGGGTGACGCGCTGACGGTCGGGTTCGAGCAGTTCATCCTGCAACGCAGCGCCGTCGGCGGCAACGCGGCGGAGGTACTCGACACGTACGTCTACTACCAGGGCCTGCTGGTCGGCGACTTCGGCTACGGCGCCGCGGCCGGTCTTTTCAAGGGCGTCGTCGGCCTCGTCCTCGTCCTGGTGGCCAACCGATTCGCCCACATGGTGGGCGAGCAGGGGGTGTATTCCAAGTCATGAGCGCACGAGCTGTCTGGGAGGAAGAACCGACCGCTGTCGGTCGGCTGGGCAAGCCGGTGGTGCTGGCGTTGATCGCGCTGGCGGTCGCGTTCCCGTTGTACGTCGTGGTGGTGACGAGCCTGTCCTCGACGGAGGCCGTGACCCGGGCCGGCGGGCTGGTCGTCATACCGCGGGAACTGACGGTTGCGGCGTACGTGCAGTTGCTCTCCGGCGGAGTGGTGACGAAGGCGTTGCTGATCAGCGTCGGGATCACCGCGATCGGTACGGCGTTCAGCCTCGGGATCACCGTGCTGGCGGCGTACGGGTTGTCGCGGCCGGGATCGTTGTTCCATCGGCCGCTGCTGTTCATCGTGCTGCTCACGTTCCTGTTCGGGCCTGGCATCATCCCGAGCTATCTCGTGGTCAACGCGCTCGGGCTGATCGACCACTACGCGTCGCTGATCCTGCCGGCGGCGATCTCGGCGTTCAACCTGATCGTGATGCGGTCGTTCTTCATGGGGATCCCGAGCGAGCTGATCGACAGTGCCCGGATCGACGGGGCCGGCGAGTTCGCGATCCTGCGGCGGATCGTGCTGCCGTTGTCGAAGGCCGTGGTCGCCGTGGTCGGACTGTTCTACGCGGTCGGTTACTGGAACGCGTTCTTCAACGCGTTGCTGTACATCAACGACAACAGCAAGTGGCCGCTGCAGATGGTGTTGCGGACCTACATCGTGCAGCAGCAGCCGCTGCCGACGGGTGCCGGCGGAGTGGCGACCGGCATCGCGGGCCTGTCACCGGCGCCCGGTCTGGCGATCAAGATGGCGATCGTGGTGATCGCGATCGTGCCGGTCCTGCTGGTCTACCCGTTCATCCAGAGGCATTTCCAGAAGGGCGTCATCATCGGCGCGGTGAAGGGATGAGGTCACGATGAGACCTGGCACGGCGGCATTTCCTTGCCCTCGGCACCGGTACGGCGCTGGCCGCGGCGTCGGCGACGACCGCTACGGCAGCCGGATCGGCAGGGGCGGCGGGCTCGTACCGCTGGCGCAACGTGGAGATCGTCGGAGGCGGCTTCGTCACCGGGATCGTCCACCATCCGCGGAAGCGTGGTCTGGTGTACGCGCGGACCGACATCGGCGGCGCCGTGCGGTTCGACAATCGCACCGGGCGCTGGGTGCAGTTGCTGCACTGGATCGGCTGGGACGAGTGGAACTGGTCCGGGGTCGAGAGTCTCGCGCTCGACCCGGCGGATCCGCAGCGGCTGTATCTCGCGGCCGGCACCTACACCAACGATTGGTCGCCGATCAACGGTGCGATCCTGCGATCGTGCGACCAGGGACGGACCTTCGAGCGGACCGACCTGCCGTTCAAGCTCGGCGGCAACGAGCCCGGCCGCTCGATGGGCGAGCGACTCGTCGTCGACCCCCGCGACGGCCGCGTGCTGCTGTTCGGTACCCGTAATCAAGGGCTGTGGCGCAGCGGCGATCGCGGTGTGACCTGGTCCCGGGTGGACAGTTTCCCGGTGACCGGGAATCCCGGGATCGGCATCGGCTTCGTCTTCTTCGACCGGCGCGACGGCACGATCTACGCCGGCGTCGCGGATCCGGCGAACCCGCTCTACCGCAGCACCGACGCCGGCCGCACCTGGACGGCGGTTCCCGGACAGCCGACCGGGCTGTTGCCCCATCACGGCGAATTGGGGGCCGACGGCAACATCTATGTCACGTACGGCGATCTCCCCGGACCGTACGAGATGTACGACGGCGCCGTCCACAAACTGAACACCGCGACCGGCGAGTGGACCGACATCACCCCGCTGCGACCGAACACCGGTGATGAAGCCGGGTTCGGGTACGGCGGTCTCGCCACCGACCCGCGCAAGCCCGGGACGGTGATGGTGTCGACGATGAGCCGGTGGGGTCCGGTCGACGACATCTTCCGGTCCGTCGACGGCGGCCGGACCTGGCACTCCATCGGCGAGCGGATCGTGCTCGACACGTCCGGAGCGCCGTACCTGGACTTCCACGGCACCCCGAAGCTCGGCTGGATGATCGGTGACATCTCGATCGATCCGTTCGACTCGGACAAGGTCATGTACGTCACCGGTGCGACGATCTTCGGCACCGACGACGTGACCGGGGCGGAGGCGGGTCGCAGTACGCACTGGTCGGTCCGCGCGCAGGGACTCGAGGAGACGGCCGTCCTCGATCTGATCAGTCCGCCGTGGGGCCCGCCGTTGATCAGCGCGCTCGGCGACATCGGGGTCTACCGGCACGACCGGTTGGACGTCGTACCGCCGGACGGGCAGGCGTCGAATCCGGTCAGCGGGACGTCGCCGAGTCTGGACTACGCGGCGCTCGCGCCGGGATTCGTCGTCCGGCTGGCGAACGCGAACGCCGGCGAGCGGGGCGCGTACTCGACCGATGCCGGGAGCAGTTGGCAGCCGTTCGCGGGCGAGCCGTCCGGTCTGACGCAGCCGGGTCGTGTCGCGGTCGGTGCCGACGCACGAACGATCGTCTGGGCACCGGGTGATGTCGTTGCGCACTACTCGCGCGATCGCGGCGCGACCTGGATCGCCGTTGCCGGTCTGCCCGTCGGATCAGTGGTCGCCGGCGATCGGGTCGACGGCAGCTTGTTCTACGGATTCGATCCGGCCACCGGTACGGCGTACGTGAGCACGAACGGAGGCGCCGCCTTCACGGCGACGGCAACCGGCCTGCCGACGGGTGCCGGGAAGCTCGAGACCGTGCTGGACCGGGCCGGACACTGCTGGCTCGCGGCCGGTGACGGCGGGCTGTACCGATCGATCGATCGCGGGTCGACGTACTTGCCCGTGACAACGATCGAGGAGGCGTACACCATCGGCTTCGGCAAGGCGGCGCCACACCGCCGGGAGATGGCCGCGTACACGTCCGGGAAAGTCGCCGGCGTCCGCGGGATCTACCGGTCGGACGACAGCGGCGCCTCCTGGGTGCGTGTGAACGACGACCGGCATCAGTACGCCTCGACCGGTGATGCGATCGCGGGTGATCCGCGGGTCTACGGGCGGGTGTACCTGTCCACGAACGGATTCGGGATCCCCTACGGTGAGCCGGTATGACACGACTCTGGTACGGCGGCGACTACAACCCCGAGCAGTGGGATCCGGGGGTGTGGAAGGAGGACGTCGCCCTGATGCGGCAGGCCGGCGTCAACCTGGTGACCGTCGGCGTGTTCTCGTGGTCGTCGCTGGAGCCGGCGCCGGGGCAGTACGAGTTCGGCTGGCTCGACCAGGTGCTCGACCTGCTGCACGACGGTGGCGTGAGCGTCGACCTGGCCACCCCGACCGCGTCACCGCCGCCGTGGTTCAGCCGGTTGCACCCGGAGGCGATGCCGGTCACAGCGGACGGCGTACGCCTGACGCACGGCAGCCGGGACACGTACTGCGCGTGCGCGCCGGCGTACCGCGATGCCGCCCGAGGGATCGCGCGGACGCTGGCCGAGCGGTACCACGATCACCCGGCGCTCGCGATGTGGCATGTGCACAACGAGTACGGCACGCACGTGCCACTGCTCGCTCGCGGCGGCACGTTTCCGCGAGTGGCTCCAGGAGCGGTACGGCGACCTGGACCGGCTGAACGAGGCGTGGACGACCGCCTTCTGGAGCCAGGGGTACGCCGACTGGACGGACATCGAGCCGCCGCGGAAAACGCAGTACCTGGTGAATCCGACCCAGTTCCTGGACTACCGGCGCTTCTGGTCGGACGAACTGCTGGCGGCGTTCCTCGAGCAGAAGGCCGAGCTGCGGACGTTCTCGGAGCTGCCGATCACGACCAACTTCGTCTTCGGAAACTGGGTTCCGGTGAATCATGCCCAGTGGGCCGAGGCGGTCGATGTCGTGGCCATCGACAACTATCCGGATCAGACCGGGACCGGCGCGGAGGAGCAGACGGCTTTCGCCGCGGACCTGGCCCGGTCGTGGGCCGGCGGCGGGCCCTGGCTGCTGATGGAGCAGGCGGCCGGGACGCTCAACGACGGACGCCGGCTGCAGGCGAAAGAGCCCGGCCGGATGGCGCGGCACAGCCTGTCGCACATCGCCCGGGGCTCGCAGGGCGCGTTGTTCTTCCAGTGGCGGGCGTCGCGCGGCGGGTCCGAGATGTACCACTCGGCGATGGTCCCGCACGCCGGGCCGGACAGCCGGATCTTCACCGAGGTCGCGGAGCTCGGCGCGGTGCTGCCGCAGCTGGCTGACGTTGCCGAGGGCAACGTCGAGGCCGAGGTCGCGATCCTGTGGGACGCCGAGTGCTGGTGGGCGATGCAGGGTACCCACCTGCCGTCGTCGGCACTGGACTACCTCACGGCGGTACGAGCCGCGCACCGGCACTTCTGGCGTGCCGGCGTGACGGTCGACGTCGCGTCGCCCAGCGCGGATCTCTCGTCGTACAGGACAGTCGTCGTCCCCAGCCTGTATCTGGTGAGCGACGAATCCGCGGCAGCGCTCACGGCGTACGTGGAAGGCGGCGGACAGCTGGTGGTCGGGTACTTCAGCGGGATCGTGGATCCCGAGCTGCGGGTCCGGCTCGGCGGGTATCCGGGGGCGTTCACCGAGCTTCTCGGCATACGGGTGGAGGAGTTCCACCCGCTGCCGATCGACGGCGAGATCGCCTTGTCGTCCGGTGGGCGCGGGCGGGTGTGGAGTGAGGACGTCCGGGCCGTGTCGGCGGAGGTGATCGATCGGTACGCCGGTGGTGTGCTGGAGGGCAAGCCCGCGATCACGCGTCACGAGTTCGGCGCGGGTGTCGCCTGGTACGTGTCGACCGAGGTGGACGACGAGACCGCCGCGAGGGTGCTGGGCCTGTCACCATCACCGTCGCCGGTCGAGACGGTACGGCGCCGGGTCGGCGACACCACGTGGACGTTCCTGATCAACCACGGTGACACACAGGTCGCCGTACCCGCCGATGGGAGCGAGCTGATCGTCGGCGAGCTGCCGTTGCCGCCTGGTGGCTACGCCGTGGTGAGATCGCGGTGAGGGGCCTGGCAGCTGCTCTCGCGCGCCGTGAGCGCCGGTGGCAGCAGGGTCAACGCCGGGACGTCGCCGCCCTCGAGCTTCGTGATCAGCGACTCGACCGCCTGGTCGCCGATGCGCTCGGCCGGGATCGAAACCGACGACAGCTGCGGGACCTGTCGCTCGGCGACGTCGTCCGCGCAGATCGCCACCAGCGACATGTCGTCGGGGACCCGGCGGCCGAGCCGGCGCAGCACGTCCAGGAGCGGTCCGATGATCGGCTCGTTCTGCACCACGAGGCCGGTGATGTCCGGGTGCTCGTCGAGCAGCTGCCGCACCGTGTGCAGGATCGCGTCGAACGTGTGCTCACAGGGCGTCTCGACACCGACCACGCCGCGGCGTTGGGCGGCCTCCGCGAAACCGGTCAGCGTCCGTTGCGCGAAGCCCGTCTGCCGCTCGTACACCGCGGACGGCGTGCCGAGCAGGGCCAGCGAACGGTGGCCGAGGTCGGCGAGGTGGTCGACGCAATGCGCGCCGGCGGCCACGAAGTCCAGGTCGATACAGGTGAGTCCGTCGGCGTCGTCCGGGTAACCGATCAGCACCGACGGCATCGGCAGCTCCCGGAGGACCGGGACGCGTTCGTCGTCGAGCTCGATGTCCATGACCACGAGCGCGTCCACGAGCGAGCTCTGCGCGACCCGCTCGAGCCCGTCCGGTCCTTCGTCGGCGGTCAGCAGCAGTACGTCGTGGTCGTATCGGCGGGCCGTGGTCACGACCGCGGCGGCGAACTGCATCATCACCGGCACGTGCATACCGGTGCGCAGCGGGATCACCAGCGCGAGCACGTTGGACCGCTGGCTGGCCAGCGCGCGGGCGCTCGCGTTCGGCCGGTAGCCGAGGGCGCGGACGCTGCGCTGCACGCGCTCCCGGGTATCGGTCGAGATCGTCCGCTTCCCGCTGAGCACGTACGAGACCGTGCTGGCCGCAACCCCGGCGTGCCGTGCGACGTCGGCGATCGTGACCACATCGTCCCCTTTCCTGAGCCTGTCCCAGTTCTACCCCAGTCGAAGCGCTTCGACACCAGTCTATTCCCTGTGTGAGCCCACGTTTTTCCCCTGCGTTCGCCCCAACGAGAGGAACGGAAATGCAGAAATGGTGGAAAGCAGCAATCGCGGTACTGACAGTACTGGCCGCCGGCCTGGTGACCGCGGCACCGGCCCATGCGGCGGCGTGGTCGTCGTCGGACAAGTTCGGCAGCTGGTCCAACGGCGGGTACACCGTCCGCAATGACGTCTGGGGCGGTGGCGCCGGACCGCAGTCCATCTGGGCCAACTCCTACAGCAACTGGGGAGTCTGGGCCGATCACCCGAACACCGGCGGTGTGAAGTCGTACCCGCACTCCGCCCGGAACATCGGCAAGCCGGTCAGTGCGATCGGCACTCTGACCAGCAGCTTCAACGTGTCGCGGCCCGGCAGTGGGTCGTACTCGTCGACCTACGACATCTGGGCCGGCAACAACGCCTACGAGATCATGCTGTGGATGAACAAGACGGGTGCGGTCGGCCCGATCGGCAGCAAGCAGACCACGCTCAGCGTCGGCGGCCACACCTGGGACGTCTACCGCGGCAGCAACGGCGCCAACGCGGTGTTCTCGTTCCTCCGCACGTCCAACACCAACTCCGGCTCCGTCGACATCAAGGCAGTCCTGAACTGGATCCGCAGTCAGGGCTGGATGGGTGATGCGACCGTCGGCGAAGTCCAGTTCGGCTTCGAGATCACCTCGTCGTCCGGTGGCATGAACTTCACCAGCAACTCCTACTCCGTCACGTCCAACTGACGCACCCGACCTAAGGGGGTCGGCGGGTTCACCCTGACTTGGCTGAGCGTGATGCCGAGCAGCACCAGGGCGAGCCCGCCGACCTGTCGCAGGTTCAGCACGTCCCCGGAGACCAGAACCCCGAGCAGTACGCCGGTCACCGGGTTGAGGAGACCGATCAGCCCGACGGTCGCCGCGGGCAGCCTGCTGAGGCCCGCGAACCAGGCCGTGAACGCGAGGGCGGTCGCGACGAGTCCGACGTACGCGAAACCGGCGACGGCCGGTCCGTCGAGGCGGGGTGGGGCGCCTTCGACGACGATCGCGAACGGGATCAGGACGACACCGCCGGCGATCAGCTGCCACGAGGTCGTCGCGAGCGGACCTTCGCCGGCCCGCCCCCACTTCTTGGCCAGGACGTAACCGCACGAGGACATCGTCAGTGCGGCGGCCGATGCTGCCACGCCGCGAAGATTCACTGCGGCTGATCCGGCGCCGAGCAGCAGTACGACGCCGGCGATCCCGGCGGTCGCGCCGATCAGGACCTGGGCGGTCGGGCGTTCCGCGAGCAGGCCCCAGGCGAAGAGCGCCATGGTGAACGGCGCCGCGGACATGATCGTCGACGCGAGGCTGACCGGGAGCAGTTGGGACGCGAGATAGATCAGCGCGAAGAACGCGCCCATGTTGCAGACCCCGAGCAGCAGCGACCGCCACCACCAGACGCCGCGGGGGAGGCGGCGGGCGAGCGCGAGCAGGAGGAGACCCGCGGGCAGTGCGCGGAACACCGCGCCGTACAAGGGATGTCCGGCCGGCAGGTACTCGTGGGTGACGAAGTAGTTCGTGCCCCAGGCGATCGGCGCGATCGCGGTGACGAGGCTCCAGCGGAAAGTATCTTCCATGGAAAACACTATATCTTCCCGGGAAGATATAGTGGAGTCCGTGGACCATGTAGCGAGAATCCAGGCGGAGTGGAAGGTCGAGCGGCCGGACGTCGACACCGCTCCGCAGGGCGTGATCGGGCGGCTGCACCGGATCGCGAACCACCTGACCGGTGAGCTGACGCTGCTCTACGCGAAGTACGGGCTGACCGAGGGGGAGTTCGACGTCCTCGCGGCGCTGCGGCGTGCGGGAGCGCCGTACGAGCGGGCGCCGGGGGAGATCGCGCTGCACACGATGGTGACCACGGGCGCGGTCACCAAGCGGGTCGACCGGCTGGAGGAAGCCGGCCTGGTCCAGCGCCGGCGCAGCGACGCCGATGGGCGCGGCCGGGTGGTTCGCCTGACCCCGAGCGGCCGACGGCTGATCGACAAGGCCTTCACCGCGCATATGGCCAACGAGCAACGCCTCCTCGATGCGCTCACACCGGACGAGACCACTCAGCTGGAGAAGCTCCTCACCACTTGGCTGACCCGCCTGGAACCACCTGACTGACACGCGCGCCGAGGCAGGTGCGAGGCGCCGTAGGGCTGGGTGGGTAACCTCTGGTGGTCGCCAGGGGCCCGATAGGAGATGATGCCCACCGTGACCGGACCACAACGCGAGCCCGCGCAGACGCCGTCGGAGGCTGATCCGGCCGTCGCCGGCCTGACCGTGGGGCTCGGTGGACCGTCGGGACGGTTCGCCCGGCTCAGCTCGTCGTGGTGGACGCCGCTGCGGATCGCGCTTGCCGTCTGCACGATCACCTTCGGACTCGGCGTACTGCAGAAGGCGCCGTGCATGGAGGCCGGCTGGGACCGCCAGAGCTGGCGGCCGTTCAAGGCGCTCTGCTACTCCGACATCGGATTCCTGTACCAGGAACGCGGTTTCGCGGAGGGCAACCGGCCGTTCCTCGACACCGGCAACTACCCGGTGCTGGAGTACCCGGTGCTGACCGGCGGCTTCATGGAGGTCGCGGCGAAGCTCACCTGGGTGATCACCGGCGACCCGAAGAAGGACCTGACCGTCGAGCAGAAGCGCGACACGGCCGGGGTGTTCTTCCTGGTCAACACCGTACTGCTGTTCCTCTGCGCGTTGCTGATCGTCGGCCTCACGGTCGCGACCGCGCGCGGGGTCGCGAAACGCCCGGGCGCGGCCCGTGGGCAGCCGCTGGACGCCCTGTACGTCGCTGCGGCGCCGGCGCTCGCGCTGACGTCGACGATCAACTGGGACCTGTTCGCGGTCGCGTTGACCGCCGGGGCGATGTTCGCGTGGTCGCGCGGGAAACCCATCTGGTTCGGCGTACTGCTCGGATTGGGGACGGCGGCGAAGTTCTACCCGTTCCTGCTGCTCGGTCCGTTGCTGATCGTGTGCATTCGTGGCCGGAAGCTGTGGCCGTGGATCCAGGCCGCAGTGGCGGCAGCGGTCGCGTGGGGCCTGGTGAACGCGCCGATCTACCTGCTCGCGAAGAAGGAGTGGCTGTCGTTCTGGCAGTTCAACGACGAGCGGGAGAGCGACTACGGCTCGATCTGGTACGTCCTCAAGCTCGCCAAGCACGAGGTCGCGGACGTCAACCAGCTGAACATCGTGATCTTCGCTGGGTTGTGCCTGTCGATCGCGATCCTCGGTCTGATGGCGCCCCGGCCGCCCAGATTCGCGCAGCTCGCGTTCCTGGTGGTGGCGGCGTTCCTGTTGATCAACAAGGTCTACTCACCGCAGTACGTGTTGTGGCTGCTGCCGCTGGTGGCGCTGGCCCGGCCGCGGCTGCGTGACTGGTTGATCTGGCAGGCCTGCGAATGCTTCTACTGGATGCTGGTGTGGATGCATCTGGCGCAGTTCCTGGCGCCTGGCGACCCGCAGATCCCGGACCGGATCTACTGGCTCTCGGTGATCCTGCGGATGGCCGGCACGCTCTGGCTGATGCTGGTGGTCGCCCGCGACATCCTGCTCCCGGAGAACGATCCGGTACGTCACGGTGACGTCGTCGACGATCCCAGCGACGGCGTCAGATCCCGGGCCCGGGCCGACCTCGCAACCGCCTAGAACTTCAGCTTCGCGACGTCCAGGTTGCCGCCGCTCACGACGGCGGCCGTGACACCTTCGGGCCGGAGGCCCTCGAGCATTGCCGCGAAGGGTGCCGCGGCTGCCGGTTCGAGGGCGAGCTTGGTCCGGGACATGACGAGGCGCGTCGCCTCGAGCAGGGCGTCCTCGGACACGCGGACGACGTCGTCGACGTACTGCTGGATCAGCGGGAGATTGCGCGTGCCGCAGACGGGTGCGGCGAGGCCGTCGGCGATCGACTTAGCGGTCAGGAGCTTCTGCGGTGCACCGGCCGCGAGACTGCGGCTGACCACGTCGGCCTGCTCCGGCTCGATCCCGATCACACGGATCGCCGGCTTCATCAGTTTCACCGCCGTCGCGACCCCCGAGATCAGTCCGCCGCCGCCCACCGGAACCAGGACGGTGTCGAGGTCCGGGCGGTCTGCCAGCAGTTCCAGGCCGAGGCCGGCGTGCCCGAGGATCACGTCCTCGTCGTCGAACGGGTGAACGCCGGTCAGCTGCCGGTCGTCCCGGATCCGCTCGTACTGCGCCATCAGGTCACCCTCGACGAGCTCGACGGTCGCGCCGTAGCCGCGGGCAGCGTCGATCTTCGCCGGTACGGCGGTCGCCGCCATCACCACCGTCGCCGGCACCCCGGCGTCTCGCGCCGCCCAGGCCAGCGCTCCAGCCGCGTTGCCCGCCGACACCGTGATGACCCCGCGCTCGCGCTCCTCGGTCGTCAACCGCAGGAGCTTCGTCAGCAGTCCGCGGACCTTGAAGCTGCCGGTCTTCTGGAACAGCTCGGCCTTGAGTACCAGGTCGGCCGCGAACCGTTCGTTCAGCGCGGACGAGGTCAGCATCGGTGTCCGGTGGATCCGTCCCTCGAGGTCCCTGGCGGCCTGGCGGATGTCTTCGAGCGTCGGCATACGACTCAGCCTAAAAGTCTAGTAGGTTGATCATATTTCGAGACAAAGACTCCGGGTGGTCGCGGGCGATCTACCGTCGGTGTCATGAGGCCGACGCTGACCGTGATTGTGGATCCCGCCGACCGCTGGATGGGCCGGGCCGCGTGTATCGGCCAGGCCCCGACGTACGACGAGGACGCGTCCCGGTGGGAGCAGCGCAAGGCCCGTGAGCTGTGCCTGACCTCGTGCCCGGTGCTCGCCGAGTGCCGTGAGTGGGCACGGCGGACGAAGTACACCGGGACGGCCGCCGGCGAGACCCTGCTGTACGGGCGTCGCCGGGGCCACCCGGAGTCGGCTGCGAGTTAGACGCGTGCGGCGACCGCGGTGGCGAGCTTGCCGGCGGCGTCGGGGGACTGCGGCAGGAAGAGGTACGGCTCGATGAGCTCGATCTCCATCAGCAGGAAGCGGTCGTTGACGACGACGCCGTCGACCCGGGCATAGGTGGGTGTCGGACCGGAGGCGGCCAGGGCAACCTGGGCGCCTTCGAGTACGGCGGCAGGCGGGTCCGTCGGCGTCGTCTGACCGCCGTACGACTCCTGGACGCGGTAGTCGCCGTCCGCGGGACGCTTGACCACCGCGTGGCTGAACTCGCCGTCGAAGAACAGCAGCGACCACTCACCGTCGGACTGGATCTCCGGCACGAACGGCTGCACGAGGTACACCACGTCGGGCAGGTCGCTCAGCGCCTGCTCGAGCTCGGGGGAGCCCGCGACGCCGCGAACCGTGTGCAGGGCGTTGCCGCCCACGGTCGGCTTGACGACGATCTGCTGACCGGTCAGTCCGGCCACCACCTCGCGCAGGCAAGCGCCGGCCGCGATTTGGGAGGGAACGATCGCGACACCGCGCTCACGCAGTTCGAGCAGGTACTGCTTGTCGCTGTTCCAGCGGACGGTGTCCGTGGAGTTCAGGACCGGTACGCCGGCCTTGTCGAGTTGGGCGAGCCACTCGGTGAATTCGGCGTACAGCCAGAAGTAGTCCCACACGGTCCGCAGCAGGACAGCGTCGTACGCGGACCAGTCGACCGACGGGTCGGTCCAGACCTCGACCACCGGGTCGAGGCCCGCGGCGCGGAGTGCGTCGAGGAGCGGGCGTTCGTCAGGGTGCAACTCAGCGTATTCGGCCGAGGTTGCGAGGGCGATGCGATTCGTCACGCTCGCCAGTGTTGGCGGGGAGGGGCGGTGCGGTCAAACCTGACTTCGCAACGAGTTGGTGACGGATCGTGAGACATCCGGCGACGATGACGGCGGCGGTCAGGTGGATCAGGCCCTGGCGAGTGTCGTGGCCGAAGCTCGCGTAGGCGAGGTACGACGCGAGCGGTACGGCGATCCACTCGGGGCGACCGGCCAGCGCGGCGAGGGCGATCAGCGGGAGGCCGTACCACGGGTACGTCGGGGTGGCGATCAGGAGCGCAGCGCCGTACAGCCAGCAGCAGGTGAGGGCGATCGGGTCGCGTCGGGCGCGGTGGAAGGCGAGGGCTGCGAGGGCGAGTGCGAGGACCGCGGCGACGACCTGGCGGGCCTCAGGAGGCAGCAGGAGCGCGAGAATCGCGGATCGGGAGCTGCCGTCCTCGAAGCCTTCCTGGTTGAGGTAGCCGGGGAGGAAGCCGAGCACCAAGGTGCCGACGGCAAGGACGTGCGGGAGGTACGAGGCGATGAAGGTGCCTAGGGCAACGAGTGGGCGCCGGCCGCGGAACGCCGGGAGGAGTAGGAGGGGGAGGAGCTTGACGCTGCCTGCTGCTCCGAGGAGGACGGCGGCGAGTTTCGGTCTGCGGGCGGCGGTGATTACGGCGGCTGTGATGAAGAGTGCGGCGAGGACGTCGACGTGGGCGGCGTTGCCGGCTTCGAGGGCGACGATCGGTGACCAACCCCACAGCGCGGCCCAGCGCGGGTTCTGTACGGCGAGTAGCCAGGTGAGTGCGATCGCGATCAATGCGGCCGCTATCTGGAGTCCGAGGGTGCCGGCTGACCATGGGGTGAACAGGGCGACGACGGTGAAGTAGGCCTCGGCGATCGGCGGGTAGATGGTTGGTACGCCTGGGCGGTTGATCCGTGTTCGGGTGTCGTCGACCGGGAGTTGTGCTGGGTCGGCGGGGATGGCTGTTACGCCGGAGCGTTGGTTCGGTGACAGACCCGGGAAGAGCACGGGGTCCCGCAGTGGCGCCAATCGGTCGTCCAGCGGCACATAGCCGTACGGCGAATGCCCCGACAACTGCACTCGCCCGTCCCACACGTATCTGTACGCATCCGTACTAGTAATCGGCGCCTGTGTCAGCCCCGGCACCTGACACAACCCCGCCACAACCACCACAACCCCAACACCCAACCCCCGCCCAAACCGCCACACCAACCCCGCCACCACAACCGTCCCCACCACCAACACCACATCCGGCCACCACTGCCGAGCCGCCGCCCCAACCACCACCACACAAACAACAACCGCCACCACCCCAGCAGTCGACGCTCGGAGGTTGTGCGGGCGTGTCATGCGGTTCGGCGGAGGGTTAGGAAGGCTCGGTGGGGGGTGCGCCAGTCTTCGGTGGGGTGGAGGTGGGTGGTGCGGGCGTGACGGATCAGGGCGCGCGTGCCTAATCTTGCCCAGGGCAACGGGGTGGAGTGACGGCCCGTGGAACTACGGAGAACGATCGGAGTGATGTCGTCGAGATCGTCGTCCGGATCGACCTCGACCAGCACCAGGCCGTCGGGCCGAACGAGCTCAGCGCACCGACGCAACAGATCGGCCGGATCACCACCGATCCCGATGTTCCCGTCCATCAGCAGCACGCTGCCCCATCTCCCCTCACCCGGCAGCCGATCCTGCACCGGACGATGCAGCGCCGACGCCCCACGCGAGGTAGTGAGCGACACCGCCCGAGGCGACACATCGACCCCAAGCGCCGGTATTCCACGCTCAGCAAGCGCCGTGACGATCCGCCCCGGCCCGCACCCGATGTCCAGCACCGGCCCCTCACACCGACTCAGCGCGAGCCGATCCACATCATCCGCCGGCGCCACCCAACGATCCACCTCCGACAGCGACGGCACAGTCCGTCCATCGATGCCGGTAGCAACAACTCGCGCCGTACCACCGAGCGCCTGCTCGAACAACAGCCCCGGATGCGCCGCATGCTGCAGCCGCCGGTACAGCCGCGACACCCGCAACGACGGGAACTCGTCAGCGAGGTACGCCGCATCCCGCGGCGTGTCCATGTCCCGCAGCGTCGGCAGAATCCGCACCCGCAACCCCAACGCCAGCAGTCGACGAAGCTGATCCCGCCCGGTGTGATCGGTCGACATCGGTACGCCGACCAGCGCCCGCGGATCCGGCGTACGGAGCCCGAGACACCAGTAGCCGCCGTCCTCGGTCAGCCCCAGTACGGCGTCGTACCCGGACCACTCGAACCCGAGCAGCTCCGGCCGCAGCTGCGGTGTGTCCATCCCGACGAGCAGCATCGGCGTACCGTCGTACACGTCCTCGAACGCCGCCGCGAGCCGCTCATCGAGCCCGCCACCGCGCTGCGCCATCACCTCGAACCCAGGCGGCAACCAAGGCCCCGGCTCTCCATCAAGCACGACCACCCGCCGCGTCGCAGGCGCGAACTGGACCGCGCCGAGCGTGTCGACGAGCGACGCCCGCGCGAGCGCCGCCGCCTCCCGCGCCGTGAACTCGCTCTGCAGCCGCGTCTTCACCCGCCCCGGCACCGGCGCCTTCGCAATCACCATCACCGTGCCGCGCTTCATCGCGCGAGCACCTTGGACATGTCCAGTACGGCGCGCGCGGCGCCCAGCGGCGTACCGGTGACCTTCGAGCGCCCCGAGCGCGGGAGGTAGTCGACGTCGACCTCCGCGATCCGCCACCCGGCGTCGGCAGCGCGGACCACCGTCTCCAACGGGTATCCGGACCGCCGATCCGTCAACCCGAGTCCGAGCAGCGCCGTACGCCGCCCAGCCCGCATCGGACCGAGATCGTGCAAAGCCACGCCCGTACGGCGCCTGATCCGCCGAGACAGCTCCGCGTTCGCCAGCCGGAGATGCCACGGCCAGACCTGCCGCGACACCGGACGGCGGCGACCGACGATCAGATCCGCGCGATCGGCAACGACCGGTGCGGTCACCCGGACCAGCTGCCGCGGATCGAGCGAGGCGTCCGCGTCCATCACGGCCACCACGTCCGCGTCGGCCGCCTCCAGACCGGCATGACACGCAGCGCCGTACCCCTTGATCTCGCACTGCACGACGGTCGCACCCAGTCGCGCGGCGACGGCGGCCGAGTCGTCGGTGGAGCCGTTGTCGACGACGATGGCGCGGACGCCGGGCGGGAGTCGTTCGAGGACCCAGGGCAGGGCGGCCGCCTCGTTCAGGCACGGCAGGACGAGATCGACGGACATGCTTCGACGGTAAGGACGAACGCGCCCCGTCAGGGCCCGAACACGACTACGGGTCGCTTACGGCGTACTGCGTTCCGGTGCTGGTGCGGCTCCGGGACGGGCGGAGGATCTACGCTCGGACCGTGGCTACTCGTGTTCTTGTGGTGGACGACGACCCGACCGTGTCGAACGTCGTCTCGGCGTACCTGACCAAGGCCGGGTACGACGCCCGCGTGGTCGCGGACGGTGCCTCGGCGGTCGAGGTGTGGCAGCAGTGGAAGCCGTCGGTCGTCGTACTGGACGTGATGCTGCCCGGACTGTCCGGACTCGAGGTGCTGCGCCGGATGCGCGCGGCCGACGACGGTGCCGCGGTGATCATGCTGTCGGCACGCGGCGAGGAAGAGGACCGGCTCGTCGGGCTCGAGGTCGGCGCGGACGACTACGTGGTCAAGCCGTTCAGCCCGCGGGAGCTGACGCTGCGGGTGCAGGCGATGGTACGGCGGGAGGAGCGCCTGGCCGGGCTCGATCTGACGCCGACCAAGCTGAGCGCGGGGCCGGTCATGGTCGACACCGCGGCGCGGCGCGCGTACCTCGGCGAGGAGGAGCTGTCGCTGACGCACCGGGAGTTCGACCTGCTGGCGTACCTGGTGTCGCATGCGGGCAAGGCGTACACGAAGGCCGAGCTGCTCCGCCGCGTGTGGGGCTGGGACTTCGGCGACTCGTCGACGGTCACCGTGCATGTACGGCGGTTGCGCGAGAAGATCGAGGCGGATCCGTCCGATCCGAAACTCGTGCTGACCGTGCCGCGGACCGGGTACCTGTTCGCTGGTGACGCCTGATGAACAGAGATATGGCGACGATCCTGGCGCTCACCACGCTGTGGACGCTCGTGGTCGCGGCGGTCGGGGCGGTGGTGCTGTGGCGGTTCCGGCGGCGGTCGTTGCGGGTCACGATGATCGTCGCGGCGCTGGCGCCGATGGCCGGGGCGCTCGCGGCGGTGCTGCAGAGCGTGCGGGCGATGTTCATCTCCGAGCACGACTCGTGGGTCGTGCTGTGGACGCTGGCGTTCGCGGCGCTGCTCGGGCTGGCGATGTCCGTGCTGCTCGGGCACTGGATCACTGTGGGATCGCGGGACGTCGGACGGCGGTTGCGTCACCTCGGTACGTCGTACGAGCCGACGGAAGCCGCTGGTGTGGTGGTCCCTGCCGAGCTGGCCGCGTTGACGAACGAGCTGGAGATGACGCGGAAGAAGCTCGCCGCGTCGCATGAGCGGGAGCGGGCGCTGGAGACCAGTCGGCGGGAGTTGGTGGCGTTCATGTCGCATGATCTGCGGACGCCGCTGGCCGGGTTGCGGGCCGTGTCGGAAGGGCTCGAGGACGGCGTGATCGACGACGTACCGGGGGCGTTGCGGCAGATGCGTTCGACGGTCGACCGGATGACCGGGCTGGTGGATGACCTGTTCGAGCTGTCGCGGTTGTCGACGGCGCCACCGCCGCGCCGACGGTCGGCGGTCAGCCTTCGGGAGCTGGCTGAGGACGTGGCGGGAGAGAACAGCGAGCATGCGCGGGCCGAGCGCGTTCAGCTGTCCGTGTCGACGCCGGATGACGACGATCGGCTCGCCGTACAAGGGGATCCGGACGAGTTGACGCGCGCGGTCACCAACCTGGTCGGCAACGCGATCCGGCATACGTCGGAAGGCGGGACGGTGACGTTGACGGTCGATCGCGAGCTGGACGGACGGGTCCGGCTCGCGGTGACCGATGGGTGCGGCGGGATTCCGGCTGACGATCTGGAGCGCGTCTTCGATGTCGGCTGGCGCGGCGACGAGCAGCGCACGCCCGACGCGGGCGGCGGCGGTCTGGGTCTGGCGATCGCGCGCGGTGTGGTCGAGTCGCACGACGGGAAGATTGCCGTCAGCAACGTCGACGGCGGCTGCGCCTTCGAGATCGACCTCCCGCCAGTACTAGCCAGCCGAGTGGAGTAGGTCCTCGAGACCGGTCTGCAGGTCGTACGCCGGCTTCCAGGCCAGCTCGTTCTTCAGCCGGTCGGACGAGGCGGTGATGTGCCGGACGTCGCCGAGGCGGTACTCGCCGGTGACGATCGGTGGCGGGCCGCCGTACGCGCTGGCCAGCTCGGTGGCGACCTCACCGATCGTGGTGACGGTGCCGCTGCCGACGTTGTACGCCGTGAACGGTGGCTGGTGGGGAAGTGCGGTCGCCGACAGCGTGACCGCGGCCGCGACGTCGCGGACGTGCACGAAGTCGCGGCGTTGGCGGCCGTCCTCGAACACCCGCGGCGTCTCGCCACGTTCGAGCGCGGAGCGGAAGATCGCGGCGACTCCGGCGTACGGCGTGTTGCGTGGCATGCCGGGGCCGTACACGTTGTGGAAGCGGATTGCGGTGACGCGGCCGCCCGTCTCGCGGGCCCAGGTGGCGGCGAGATGCTCGCCGTTGAGCTTGCTGGCGGCGTAGGCGTTCCGCGGATCCAGCGCGGCGTCCTCGGTGACGAGGCCTGGCCGCAGCGGGGCGCCGCAGTGCGGGCAGGGCGGCTCGAAGCGGCCCTGTTCGAGGTCTTCGGTACGTCGGGGGCCCGGCGCGACCTGTCCGTGGTCGTCGCAGTCGTAGCGGCCCTCGCCGTACACGACCATCGAGCTGGCGTAGACGACGTTGCGGATGTTCCCGAGGGATTTGAGGAGGACCGCCGTACCGAGGCTGTTGGAGGAGACGTAGTCGTCGATGTCGTCGAGATGGACGCCGAGGCCGACCTTGGCGGCCAGGTGGATGACGGTGTCGATGCCGTCCAGTGCGCTGGTCACGGCGTCCGCGTCGCGGATGTCGCCGACGATCAGGCCGGGTCGGGGATCCTGCCGGTGTGCGTGGACGTCTGGGCGGAACGAGTCGAGGACGGTGACCTCGTGGCCCTCGGCAAGTAGTTGGTCGTAGACGTGGGTCCCGATGAACCCAGCCCCGCCCGTCAGCAAGACTCTCATCGCGCCGCCTCCGTCCCGTCGAGCGAGTGGCGGCAGTTGCAGTCGGCGTCGGCCTTCGGAAGCTGACCGATGACGTTCTTGAGGAGCACCTGTAGGCGTTCGATGCTGTGCTTGAACGCCTCGAACACCTCGGCCTGGGTGACGCCGGTGCCGGTCTCCACACCCGCATCGTGGTCGGTGACGACGGCGATCGACGTGTAGCAGAGCGCGAGTTCGCGGGCGATGGCCGCCTCCGGCGCGCCGGTCATCCCGACGACCGACCAGCCCTGCGCCGCGTGCCACTGCGACTCGGCGCGCGTCGAGAACCTCGGTCCGTTGATGACGACCATCGTGCCGTTGGGTACGACGTTGCCGGCGGCAATCACCGTGGCGCGACCGACGGGGCAGTACGGGTCCGCGGCGGACGTGTGGACCACCGGCGCCTCGTCGTACACCGTGTGCTCCCGGCCCCACGTGCGATCGACGTACTGGTCGGGGACCACGAAGGTGCCGGGGGTCAGCTCGGGCTTGAGCGACCCGACCGCGCAGGGGCCGAGGACCTGGCGGACGCCGAGCTCGCGTAGTGCCCACAGGTTCGCGCGGTAGTTCACGCGGTGCGGCGGGAACCGGTGGTCGGCGCCGTGCCGCGGGATGAACGCGACCTCGCGCCCGTCGAGGTCACCGACGAGCGGCGGCTCGCTGGGTGCGCCGTACGGGGTGTCGATCCTCGATGGTCTCCGCGCCGGACAGAAACGAGTAGAACCCGGACCCGCCGATCACGCCAATCTCAGCCATACCCCCGACGCTAACGCCGCCCCAACCCCGACATCACCGATCCGCCCCCACCGTCACCGCCCCGTAAGCGCCCTCCACAGCAACTTTGAGAACCCACCAACCATCTTCCGGCGCGATACATGGTTGGTGGGTTCTCAAAGTGGGGCTGCAGCAGGGGCGCGGCGGGTGATCGAATGGGGGTGTGGAGATTTCCTGGGTGCTGCTCGCGGTGGGCGCGGTGCTGCTGCTGTTCGGCGCCTATGCGAGTTGGACTGCCGGCCGGCTCGACCGGCTGCACCACCGCGTGGAGCTGGCCCGCGCATCGCTGGAGACCGAGCTGGCCCGCCGCTCCGCCCTGGTCGCGGAACTGGCGGGCAGCGACATCCTCGACCCAGCCTCCGCACTTCTGTTGCTCGACGCCGCCCACCGTGCCCGAGCAGCCTCACTCGACGCGCTCGAACTCCGTGAACAAGCCGAATCCGCCCTGACCCGAGCAATCCATGCCACCGGCACCGACATCGAACCCTGGTCCGGCGAGCTGTCCCTCGCCCTGCGCCGCGTCCAACTGGCCCGCCGCTTCCACAACGACGTCGTAGTCTCCACCCGAGACCTACGCCACCGCCGCCTCGTCACCTGGTTCCGCCTGGCCGGCCACGCCCCCATGCCAACGACCATCGAGCTCGAGGACGGACGATGAGCGGCTTCGAGGAGGAAGTTGAGCGGTATCGGCATGAGTTGCGGGTGCACTGCTACCGGATGCTCGGGTCGTACGACGAGGCTGAGGATTTGGTGCAGGAGACGTTTCTCCGTGCGTGGCGGGCGATCGGGGAGTTCGAGGGGCGGTCGTCGGTGCGGGCCTGGTTGTACCGGATCGCGACGAACGCGTGCATCGACGTACGGCGTCCTCGTCGGGTGCTGCCGTACCACTTGGAGCCGGCCTCGTTCCCCGCGACGGCTCTGCCGGCGCGTGAGGATGTGCCGTGGTTGGAGCCGTTTCCCGACGTACTGCTGGATCGGGCCGAGGAGCCGGACGCGGTCGCGATCCGCCGGGAGACGATCGAGTTGGCGTTCCTGATCGCGATCCAGCATCTGCCTGCGCGGCAGCGGGCCGTCCTCATCTTCCGTGACGTCCTAGGCTGGTCCGCCCGCGAGACCGCCGCCGCGGTCGACCTGTCCGTGGCAGCCGTCAACTCCGCCCTCCAGCGCGCCCGCCCGGTCCTCCGCGAGCATCTACCACCACACCGCTCCGAGTGGTCGGCCCGCGACACGTCCGAGGACGAACGCAAACTCCTCCAGCGCTACCTCACTGCCTGGGACAACGCCGACCCCACCGCGCTCGCGGCCCTCATGCACGAAGACATCCGCATCACCATGCCGCCGTACCCGTTCTGGTTCGAAGGCCGCACCGACGCGATCCGCTCCCTGATCCCCAACCTCACCCCCGACTACCGCGGGACGTGGCGGTTGGTTCCCACAACCGTCAACCGCCAACCCGCCCTCGCCGCCTACCTGAACCAGGCTTTCTTCGCACTGGACATCTTCCGCATCGAACAAAACCGAATAGCCGAAATAACCGCCTTCGAAACCACAAATGCCGGTCGGTACGGCCTGCCGCGGACGATGTAGGCGCCGGAGCTACTTTCCGCCGCGTTCGATGTCCCGCTTCATCTTCATGGCCTTGCGACCCGACATCACGCCTTCCTTGTTGAAGTTCTGGTTCGCGATGATCTCGTTGCCGCGGGCAATCCGCTCCTTGCGCGTCGGCTTCTTGGCGGGCTCTTTCTGTCCGAACATACCCATGGTGTTTGTCCCTCGTCATCGGTAGCAGGTACCAGAAACGTACGACGGTCAGGGGTCAACAATCCGAAGTTCACTTCGCGTCGGCGTACCTTTCGACCACCGCTGAAACGAAGGTGAAGTTGGTGGGGGTGGGGCCGAAGGTCAGGGTGCCTGCCAGGTTGCTGGCTTGTTCGATGGCTTCCGTTACCTGGTCGGCTTCTTCGGTGGGGCAGTGGACTATGACCTCGTCGTGCTGGTGGAAGACGAGTTCGGCCTTGAGGGGTGTCAGGGACTGGCGGAGGGCGGCCAGCAGGAGGAGTGCCCAGTCGGCGGCGCTGCCTTGTACTACGAAGTTTCTCGTGAAGCGCCCGCGGGCTCTCGCGTGGCGAGGGTCTGTGGTGGGGATGTCGGCGGGCGGGCCTTCGAGAAGGGCTTCGTCGAGGGGGTGGCCGCTCGGTGGGCAGGTGCGGCCGAGGTACGTGCGGACCAAACGGCCCTCCTCGCCCGCGCGGGCCGCGTCGTCGACGTACTGGACTGCCTGCGGGAATCGTTTGCGCAGCATGGCGAGGTTCTTGAGGCCGTCGCCGGAGGTCTGCCCGTAGATCGCACCGAGTACGGCGATCTTCGCCTGCGCGCGATCACCGGAGAACGCCTGATCTGAAACGGCTTTGTAGAGATCCCCGGGATCGCTGGCGACCTCCATCAGCGCGCGGTCGCGGGAGATCGCGGCGAGGACGCGCGGCTCGAGCTGGGATGCGTCGGCGACGACGAGCCGCCAGCCGGGGTCCGCGATCACCGCGCGGCGGATCACCTTCGGGATCTGCAGACCGCCGCCGCCGTTCGTGATCCACCGACCCGACACCGTGCCACCGGGAAGGAACCCGGGCCGGAAGCGCCCGTCGTGGACCCAGTCGTTCAGCCAGCTCCAACCGTTCGCCGTGTAGATCCGGTAGAGCTTCTTGTACTCGAGCAGCGGCGCCACCGCCGGATGATCGACATGCTCGAGCTCCCACTTCCGCGTCGACTTCACCTGATGCCCGGCCTGCTTGAACGCCTTCAGTACGTCGGCCGGCAGCTCGGGCCGCACGCGATGCCCGAACGCCGCGGAGATCTCGTCCGCGAGCTCGGTCAGCCGACGCGGCTCACCCGAACCGGCGAATCGTTCCCCGAGCAGCTCGCGGAGCAGCTCCCGATGCGCGTCCGCACTCCAGGGCAACCCGGCGAGATCCATCTCCGCCGCGACGAGCATCGCGGACGATTCCGATGCCGTGAGCAACCGCATGCGGTCCGGATACTCGGCCAGGTCGTGCCGTCGGAGTTGGTCGGCGTACACCCGGAGCAACGCCTCGAACGGGATCGGCTCGACGGCGATCTCGAACAACGACGACTGCTCACCCGGTACGACAGCGCGCAGCGGCGGATCGGGTGGCACCGGGCGACCGCTCAAACGCGCCCACGCGGCGGCCGCGGACCGTGGCTCGCCGAGCCGGCCTTCGTGGCCGAGGAGCAGGCCCTCGGTGTTCTCGATGTCGTAGCACCGCTCGACCCGGACACCAGCGGCCAGCAGCCGCGGATAGATCTCACCGGACGAACGCCACACCCACCGCGTGACCTGCGGCCGTGACGCGACGGCCGCGACCAGATCCGGCTCACGCAGAATCTCCCCGGCCGGCTGCCCGTCCGGATGCAGGGCAACGAGCATCGCCCCGCCGCCCTCCTCCGGAGCGATCAGCCACCGTTCGTCCATACCCGAATCCTCACACCCGCCACCGACAGTCCAACCTTGAGCACCCACCAACCGTTTCGGGCGCCGGAAAATGGTTGGTGGGTGCTCAAAGATCGGGGGATCAGGCCAGTTGTGGGAGACTGGACTTATGTGGCGGGCGGGGGATCTGGAGGCGGCGGACGGGACCAAGACCGAGCAGGTCGAGGGACTCGTGCTGCGGCGGATCGAGCGGGGCGACCTGTCGATCGGATCGCGGTTGCCGTCGGAGCGGGTGCTGGCGGAGCGGCTCGAGGTGAGCCGCGTGACCGTCGTACGCGCGCTGGAGAACCTGCGGCGCGACGGCGTACTGGAGACCAAGCGTGGCTCCGGGACCGTGGTGCGTCCGCTGGACCGCCTGCTGGACCCAGTCGCGCCGGCGTCGACAGTGACGGCAGGGGACCGGCCGGTGCTCGACCTGCGGTTCGCCACGACGGCCGCCCCGCATGACGTGGCTGAGGCTGCTGCGCAGATAGTGCAGGACGGGCTGCCGCAGGCCATGGGAGGTGACGGACCGCCGCCAGGTGGATCGCAGGAGCTCAGGGCGGCGTTGGCCGAGCGCCTCACCGCACAGGGCGTACCGACCGAGCCGGAGCAGCTGACCCTGACCGTCGGCGCAGCAGCCGGTCTGAACGCCGCACTCGCCGGGCTGGACCTCGGACCGGGCGTGGCGATCACCGAGACCCCGACGTACCCGGCTGCCTTCGACCTGCTCCGCAAACACCGCCTCGACGTAGCAGGCTGGCCCGCAGGTGTCTGGGACACCGACCAGCTCGCGCACCTCTGCAGGCGCCACCGCCCGAAGGTCATCTACCTGCAGGCCGACAACCACAACCCAACCGGCCTCAGCCTGCCAGCCGACCGCCGCCAAGCTGTGGTCGAGATAGCACGCAGGTACGGCGCTGCTCTGATCAGTGACGAGACGATGCGACCACTGTGGCTGGCGAGTGGGGAGCAGGCCGAACCGCTGAGCCGCTACCCGCGCACTGTGAGTGTCGGCTCGCTGTCCAAGACGGTGTGGGGCGGGCTGCGCGTCGGCTGGGTGCGTACCGGGAAGCAGCTGCGCAGGCGGATCAACTCCGCGGCACAGCTCAGTGTGGCGTCGCCGAGTGCGCTGGACGACCTCCTGGCCCGGGCGATCGTTCCGAAGCTCGACAAGGTGATCGGCCGCCGCAGGACCCGGCTGCGCGCCAACCTGAACGCCCTGGAGGCCGGACTCCGGACACTCGACGGTGTGGCATGGCCCACGCCGACCGGCGGTATGACGCTGTGGCTCGAGCTGACCGAGACCAGGGCCCGCCGCGTCCTGGAGGCAGCCCGCGAACAGGGGCTGCTGCTGGGTTCCGGTGACCTGTTCACGCCGGACGCGACCGACCGCCGGCACATCCGGATCCCGTTCACGGCCCCGCCGGCCACGCTGCGGCTCGTGGTCGCCCGGCTGGACGAGGTACTTCAGTCCACTTGATTCGGTGTGGACTGAAGTTGGATGCTCGTCACCTCCTAATCTGGACAGTGAGGCCCCACGACCAGGAGGAACGCAGTGACGGAGAACGAGACCCCGCAAGTTGGCACCGCGAAGGTGAAGCGCGGCATGGCGGAGATGCTCAAGGGCGGCGTGATCATGGACGTCGTCACCGCCGAGCAGGCCAAGATCGCCGAGGACGCCGGCGCGGTCGCGGTGATGGCGCTGGAGCGGGTCCCGGCCGACATCCGCGCGCAGGGCGGCGTCTCCCGGATGAGCGACCCGGACATGATCGACTCGATCATCAGCGCGGTCTCGATCCCGGTGATGGCCAAGGCCCGGATCGGTCACTTCGTCGAGGCGCAGGTGCTGCAGAGCCTCGGTGTGGACTACATCGACGAGTCCGAGGTGCTCACCCCGGCCGACTACGCGAACCACATCGACAAGTGGCAGTTCACCGTGCCGTTCGTCTGCGGCGCGACCAACCTGGGCGAGGCGCTGCGCCGGATCACCGAGGGCGCGGCGATGATCCGCTCCAAGGGCGAGGCCGGCACCGGTGACGTGTCCAACGCGACCACCCACATGCGCCAGATCCGCCAGGAGCTCCGCAAGCTGCAGAACCTGCCGGAGGACGAGCTGTACGTCGCGGCGAAGGAGCTGCAGGCGCCGTACGAGCTGGTCAAGGAGGTCGCCGCGCTCGGCAAGCTGCCGGTGGTGCTGTTCACCGCGGGCGGGATCGCCACCCCGGCCGACGCCGCGATGATGATGCAGCTCGGCGCTGAGGGCGTGTTCGTCGGCTCCGGCATCTTCAAGTCCGGCAACCCGGCGGAGCGCGCGGCGGCGATCGTCAAGGCCACCACGTTCCACGACGACCCCGACGTGATCGCCAAGGTCTCCCGCGGCCTGGGCGAGGCAATGGTCGGCATCAATGTAGACGAAGTGCCCGTCGCCCATCGACTCGCAGAACGCGGCTGGTAGCCGACCGGACTGCCTCATAATCCAGCGTAATTCGGGTGTGAGCTGTTGATCTTGCCGGTATTGGCGGCTGGTCGATCAGGCGTAGCAATTTTGGACCACGGCATGGGGACCGACAGGGTTCAGGTGCCGTGGTCTCGCCCCCGGGGTTTGGTAGGTAGATCCGACGGGTCGCCGCTGACCGCAGCCGATGCCACCTCGTCGTGTGGTACGGCCGTGTCATATGGTTCTTGATTGACGATTCATGAATCATTATTCTCGTGTTATGGCAAGGATGCCGGAGGTGGCGGAGCGGCGGATGTCGGCTCTGCTGTTCGGAAACCGCTACAAGTTGGATCTGCTCGCGGCACTGGCGGATGCCGGTAAAGGGGGAGTGAGTGTCTCGGCTCTGGCCGCGGCGCATAAGGTACCGGCGAGTGTGTACTACGCGCCGCTGAAGGATTTGCTGGAGGCGGGACTCGCCATCAGGCTTGCACCGGTACCGGGTGAACGTCGGCGTTGGTATGTGGCCAGCAAGCATCGGGTATGGCGGACAGTGCGTGTGCTGGCGCGAGAGCTGAATGACATCGAGAGGCGGACCGAATGACCCGGGGGACTCTCGTGGAGGCAGTCCGGGCAGCGGCCGCAGGTCGGCCCGCGCGACCGGTCGCTCCCGATCAGCTGTGGGCAGTGGTGGAGCTTTTCGGTGGTGTAGCCGGGGTGGTCTACCGTGAGATTCAGTCTGAGGTACAGCGACGCCTGATCGGCGGGACTGCTGGCGTCGTGCAGTTGGATGTCCTCGACACCCTGATGAATCTGCCGGATGGATTCCCGGTGCAGTTAGCGACTCTGGACGCGGACGAGCTGGCCGTGCTTGCGCAGTTGCCGCCGGGGGTGGTCGAAATCTCTGGCGATCTGGTGCGCAGGGTGCTGACCGCGCCGCTGGCTGTCGACCTCGCAGTGGTGGATGCCCAGGACTGGCGATCTGGGCTGAAGGCCGCCGGCAGGTTCGCGCCGTACTGTGAGCGTTCGGTGCTATTACGGCAGCTTCCGCAGGATTTGCCGGACGCGGCTGTGAGGGCATCGTTCTACGGCGTCGGGTTGTTTCTGGCTGCACCTGAGGGTTTTGAGATTTTGGTCGAGCCACGCCCGTACGTGCGTCATCGGCACACCGCGGCGCAGTGGCAGTTCGCTGAGAGGGTCTGGCAGCAGGTCAGCGGACCGGATAGCCGGCGGTCTACACAGTCTGGACCTTCAGGGGCTGTGGCCAGGTAGGCAGATTGGCCCACGCGCCAAGGGTCGCTGATGCGGCGAATGCGCCGTCCTGCTCGATCCGGGCACTGACGATCTCGGCCTCGGCCTCGGCCAGCAAGGACTCGTTACGCCACCAGATCGCGCGGTCGTCCAGGCTGGGCTGTTGACGCATCTCTGCTGCCCAATCGCTCCACGTGTGGATGCCGTGCAAGTGTGCCGCAGGAGCGTCTGCCTTCTTCAGGAAGGTGTCCAGGCCCCGACTGTCGCATCTGGCGCAGGAAGGCGGGTAGTGGTTGGCGAACCGCTCGGCCAGAGTGCTGCCCTTGTGGAAGCTCTTGAGCTCGCCGTACAGCACGCTGGGGGATTGATCGTTCTTGCTCGACCGTGGTTTCTGACCGAACGGGATGACATGGCGCAGGCTGCCGCCGGTACCGATCGAGGCGGCAAACGCGCCGTGGCTCATGACGTCGAATGCGGTCAGGTCGGTGCGTAGCACCGCGATGTGGCCTGCTTCGGAGACCAGTCGGCGCAGGTTTGTCACTGCGACCTTGTAGCGCTGCATCGGGTCGAACTGCCCGCCTAGGAGTACGGCCTTAGCCCCTTCGAAGCGGGACAGGATCGCGAGGAGCGACTCGATGTGGTCGCTGTTGAACCAGGCGACATCCAGTGGAAGGCTGAGGATCGTGTCGCAGCGACCCAGTGCGCCGACTCCGCTGATCGCGGCTTTGAGAGCATCGGTATCACCGGCGAACAGATAACCGGTCGGTGTGAGCGCGGCGGTCGCCCCAGCGTCGAGCTGGCCCTGGAGGACCTCGTCGAAACTGACCTGAAACAGGCCTTCGCCGGGGAGCACGAACGGGGTCTCAGGAGTTGCTGCAGCTTCTAGGTAGCCCTCAGGGTCGATCAGAACCGGTTGGCCGAACAAGGATCGGCGCAGCGTGCGGCTGCTCTCAGCGGCTTTCTTCCCAGTCAATACGAGACCACTGCTGCCAGGCGGGAGCGCGCTGGAGATGCCGATGCCGGTCGCTCCGGCGGCGTGAACCAGGATCCGGTCTGTCAAAGCCGCGGCTGTGCCGAGAGGCGCGGAAGGCCCGTGCTGGCTACGGCTGACGACAGCAGACGCCGGGTTGGGGCCGGGCAAGGGAGGTGCGTTGTCGGTCATCTTGTGGTCGCCCCCGAGTCGGGATCGGTGTGCGGGTCGGATGTGGTGGCGGCACCTGCCGATCGGCCGGCTGCGAGGTACAAGGCCTCGAATTCGGCTGGTAGGAGTAGTGCCATTGTGGACAGGTCGTCTACTGATCGGCCGGATAGGCGGTGTGCCGCGATCATTCTTGGCACGGTCGACGGCGTCTCGGACGTCAACGGCTCGGGTTCGCGGATGCGGTAGCCGAGGCTGGAAAGCTCGACCGCCAGCGTGCGGAATTGCCAGTCACTGACTGTGCCGAGCGTCTTGGCACGCCGCAGTAGAGCCCACATCGAGACCTGCCAGCGCCGCTTCAACTCCAGAAGTGCCGAGATGTCGAGCGGCCGCTGAAGTTCAGGATGGATGTCGCGTCGTGGCATGAGTAGCTCCGCCGCGAATTGATCCGCCTGTTGCTCCTGCTGCGGATGTGGCACCGGGTGCATCACCATGTGTCCCAGTTCGTGCGCGACCGTGAACCGCTGCCGCTCTGCCGGCGTACCCGTGTTCAGCATCACGAGGGCAGCCTCACCGTCTGGTCGGGCGCTGACGGCGTCAAGCGGCACCGTTTCGGCTCCAGAATCCAGTGGAACCGCGGGTACGAGGTCGTAGTTTGTGACCCAGGCGCCAGCCGCCTCCAGCAACTCCACAACAGAGGTCAGGGGGCCGGCAGCAACACCCCAATAGGCCCGGATCGCTCTGGCTGCGTCTTGTGGCGATTCCAGGTCAGTGACTTGGACCTGGGGAATGGCGTCAGTGGTCAGGTAGCGGTCGCCCGCTATCCCTCGCAGCTGCAGGCGGGTCAGGTTCAGGACCGCCAGAACTCGGCGGAGCTCGGCTGCCGAGACTGACTGCTTCTTCCGGTGATGTACCAGTCCGACGCCGGCGCCGATCTCACGGTCGGGCAGGCGCAGCAGTTCCGCCGGATACCCAAGTGCATCGGCGTAGGCGTCTAGGCGCTCGCCGATGACGGCCAGTCGGCCCGCCTCGGCCTTGCTGATATAGCCCTGGCTCACCCGGGTGCCAGGAGTAGGTGGATCCATTCTCCGGGCGAGTTCGCCTTGCGTCAGCCCACGAGACTCTCGCGTCAGGACAAGCATCCTGGCAACAGCCGCATCGTTCACGGTCACGGGAAAGCCTCCTCGGACAATTCCTCCGAGGAATACCACGAAATATTCCCACAATGATTCGGGCGCGAGTGTAGATGGTTGCGACCTCTGGCATGACGACTTGCAGGCAAGCGAACTGCACCGCCTCCGGGGATTGGCAGCATCGCAAGCCAGCGAGGTGGAGGCCGCCATCAAGCAGTTGCTCGTTTTGCTCCGTCCGGAAACTCACCGATGTCCGGATGGCCGGGCGAGTATTCGGAGCCGTGAAGGAAAGGCTGCCTGCGGAACTGCACGAGGACTGTACCGAGCGGCCTCGGCCAATCGATCGTGCGATCACCCGCCGCAATCGGCTCGTTCACGACACAATCGAGATCGGCTGGTCTCAGCAATACGGTGAGTACGTCCCGGTGATCGAGCTACTAGGTGGTGCTGAGGTCAGCGAGAGCTCACTGCGAGAGGACCTCGCAGTACAGCAGCAGGCGACGCGCGCTGCCGTAGAGTTCCTCATCGCGATTCACGAATCGCGGACAAGTCCCGATGCGCATTAGCGACAAACGCGAGGTGGGCTGGGGCTCGCGGCTGGCCACAATGATCGCCCGCTCCTGGTGGACGCTGGAACTCGAGGCGACTCAGGCTCATGCCGCCGAGGTTCGCCGGCCTGTGCGGGGGGCGTGGCAGCGCTTCTGTCGAGGCTGATGCCCTGGGGTACTGAGGTCGCCTCTAGTCGGCTCGCGCGACGACCCGCTACTTCGTCTCGTTCGGGTGGCTCGTGTGCACCTGTTCGAGGAACACAGTGCGTTCGTGGACGTAGAACCAGATGCGCGCGGTGCCCTTCGCCGTCGGCTTGTGCTGCCAGCGCTGGTGCGTCATTCCGCCGCGCTGGATCGTGCCCAGTTCGCCCTTGAGCCGGTAGTTTGTCGGCGTCGTCGCGAGGGGCGTGCGCGTGAGGAAATCCCAGGCCTCCGTCATCGGGTTTCGGATCGTCGCGACGAGGTCCCGCCATCCCTTCTGGGCGTCGGCGGTGGCGAAGCGGATTTCGTACTCGACCTTCTTCGGCGGCCGGGAACCAGGTCGCCCTTCTTGGCGGCGGCCACGGTCAGGGACGCTCCACGGTCTCGTCCTCGTCGAGCCACTCGAGGTCGGCGCTGCCGAGCCCGGCGGCGATGGCGGCCGCCGTCTCCCTCCAGGACGTCAGCTCCGCGATCGCCAGGTGCGGCTGATCGGTGGAGAACGACGCGCGCGCGGCGTCGACGAGATCCTGTGCGCACGTCTCCCGGTCCGCCGGCGACAGGGCGAGCATCCAGGGGAAGGCCTTGGCCATGCGCTCGGCGAGCGTGCCGCTCTCGTCGAGGGTCACGGTGATGAGCTGCGCGGCGAAGTTCAGCAGGCGTGCGCGCCCCTCGGCCTCGCGCTGCGACATCAGCACCAGCGCCTCGCCGTCGCGGCGGGTCACCATGACGGGGTGGTCCTCGGCCTCGGCGAAGACCTCGGCGGAGTGCTTGCTCAGGTCCGAGGACCGCCGGGTCGCCATGGGGAGGTCTGCTGCGATGGTCATAGGATCATCGTATTCGGAACGTGTTCGGAAGTCTAGTGCGATCGAGCACTTGTTGGACGAGAGTTGGTCGGGGTGGCGCGTGCAGGACGCGGGTGGGGGAAGAGATGGTTACCTTCTCCTCAATCGCCGGCGATCTGGAACTCATAGGCCTGTCGCACCAACCCCATGACGTAGGGGAAGTCCGACGCCTCGTCGAGCCCGACCTCGACGTTGCCGTTTCCCCAGTGCCCGCGGCCGGTGACATCCCAGGCGACTTTGCGTTCGTCGTGCAGTGCTTCGAACGGTAAGTTGAGGCTCAACCGGAGGCGGGCGACCTGTGGTACGACGTCGACGAAGTTGGTCTCGGCCTTGTAGGCGACGTAGAGCTTCAGGAATTGCTCAGTGATCGCGGGGTCAAGAGCCATCACTGCGACGCGGAATCTCTCGAACAGGTCTCGCCGCGCGGCCGGCAGGAGGTTAGGGTGGTCTTCGATCGAGAAGCCTGTTTCCTGCCGGGGTTCCTCGAACTCGGCCCGGATCTCGTCGCTCAGCGTCGGCCAGGCCCAGATGGCCAACGCGTTGACAGCGAGGCGTTCGGCCCGTTCCTGGATGGTTTCCACGTTCCACTCCTCGAGTTGCCCGAGGCCCTTGTTGAGTCGGAGTGGGCTGTCCTTGAACCCACCCTCCATGTCTCGCTTGACCGCAAACGGATGGTCGCTGTACTCGGAGTTGTAGCCCGTCAGCGTCAGGTTGCCTAGGGTGTGCAGATAACGGGCTTGCACGTCGGCCCAGTCATCGCCGAGGGCTTTGCGCCACTCAATGGAGAGATTTTCGTTCTGCGGAAGGATGTGTTCGATCGTGTAGTCCTCGATCGCCACATGTTCTTTCCGCTGATAGTTCTCCAGGTGTCGCAGGAAGTACGAGCGCCGCTTGAAGCGATATAGATCGGCAGTCGTCAGTGCTCCCATGAACTCATCGTTGGTGGGAAAGCTGCGATAGTTCTTCATCGCCAGGAAGTGGGCTTTCACGCTGTCGACGTAGCGGTCCTTGCGCAGCGCCTTCGAGAAGGTCGCGAAGGTGGTGTTGTGCGAGTTCGTCGGGATGCGGCCGACTGCCCTGCGAAAGATGTAGGAGGTGACCAGATCGACGATCTCGATCAGCTCGGAGGTCGACAGCGATCCCAGATCGTAGTCGGTGTACACCTCGAGCAAGAACGGGTAGACCACATCCGCCTTGATCTCCCTCAGGTCGGCGAAGGCAGCGTTCAGGCGCTTGTTCTCTTCGTGCCCGAGTGCCACAGCGCAGTACCGTCGGGAGTAGGCGCGAAGCTGATCGATCAGTGACTCGACGGAGTCGCCTCTGCTCACCGACTCGCGTGCATGGGCTTTGAAGGCCTCGTAGATGTCTCCGAGTCGGGGGATCTCGCCGGTCATGACCGTCAGGTAGTGCCTGACGAACTCGTCGAACTGGGACTCGTAGGCGGCCTGGCCGAAGTCAATCTCCATCGGCCGCCAGTACTTCGCATACAGGTGTTCCTGCTCGGCCGGTTCGAGACCCATCAGGACGAAGTTGCGGATCAGATCAGCCTGCGAGAGCTTGCGGCCGGTCGAGTTCATGGACTCGAAGATCAGCTGCGGATTGTCGTGTGAGCGATCCAGCCGGATGTCGACGACCACCAGTTTGGCCAGGCCGCGACAGATCGCGCCAAGGTCTGCTCCAGGCCGCTTGAGCTGCGCCTTGAAGTAGGTGTAGTTGGCCTCGATCCGCTCGGACTTCTGCGGCGGCGGATCGAGCCGACCGACGACAGCCATTAACGTATCTCGGTCTGTCTGCGACAGGAGGAGCTTGTAGAACCTGTCGCCTTCCTCGTCGTTGTTGACCAGATAGCGGTTCTGCAGCTTCTTCGGAGAGAACCCGTCCAGTGGCTCACGCTCCTCCACCGGGCGGGTGGAGAGTTCTTCAGCAAGCGCTGAGATCAGCAGGGTCACCGTCGTCAATCGCTGCTGTCCATCGATGACCAGGTTGGGTTCCTGTGAGGTGAGGTTCGACAACCCTTTCTCGACATGGACGATGGATCCGGTGAAATGCGCGTTCAGACGTTCGTCGGCTCCCGCTCGATGCACGTCCGCCCACAACTGGGCACATTCTGCCTCGGTCCAGGAATACGTGCGTTGATAGATCGGGATGACAAATTGACTCGCCTTCGCCAGCAGGTCCAGCAACTTCGTCTCCGACGCCTTCACCGGCTATCCTTCCAAGTTTGTGGCTGCGTGGCATATCCGACCGTAGATCCGGCCAACCGTCCGATAGCGCGGCGCCTCGCGTCAAGCGCGGCGGCCGAGTCCTGGAGAACCTGCCGAAGCAACGACCCACACAGACCCCTTGGCCCGCGATCGGCGGCAAGATTTACATGTCGGCTTCTTGATGCTTGTCGTCTCGTCAGGAGCGAAGTACCGGCCACACTTGCGGCAGAGACGAAATCCCGCCCGTATGCCGCATCGCAGGCATAGCCGATATCGGCCGTAGCGGCTCTGCGTGCCACACGTTGTACAACGCTTGGCGCCCGCCTTCACCATCTTCCGAGGCGCTGGCTTCGTCTGCTGACCAGATTTTTGCTGAGCAGCCAGCTGACGGCGCCGCCTCTTGGCGACACGCCGCATGAGACCGTGCGCGCACTGTGACTCAGGAAGGTCACACAAGACGCAGTACTTACCTGTAGCCATGGTCGCCCCCCGGCGTTCCGTCCGTCATCCGCCTATCGCTGAACAGCCCGCGACCGTTACGACGAATCTCCGCGCGCGCTCAGCTGACGTCGGATTCACCTATCGAGGCACGGATCTGGCCCGTGAACCGTCGCCTAGCGCCGTAGCTGGACAAGACGCGGCTGGACGGTTCGGCCATGGAACGAGCCGTGGTTCTCGGCCGGTGACGGCAAGCCCACATCAGTCGTATCGGCTCGATGGCGCGGATGGGGTGTGACATAGGTCCATCGAAGTTGAATCAGGACGAAGGGGCAGCGCCCCCGCCCCCGGGCGGAGCAATTTCCCGTACCGGCCGAGATCACGGACACTTAGCGTCTGAGCTCGGCCTAGAGCCATCGGTCATGGCCAGCGAGGGGTCACCGGCCATCGCCGAGAGGCAGACGTAGTGGTGTTGCAGCGCCCACGTATGGCCCATCTGGGGCCGTTCAAGAGACATTGTCCAGAGCTCGAATCAATCGGGTCGGCATTCCAGTCGTTCTTCGTGCGCGCGACGCCGGTGATGGCAACATGCCGGTTAGGGATTCTTTCGTCCGGCTCCGGGGTGGCGGAGTTGGTGCATCCAGTACTCGGGTGGCTGGGATTGTTGCGCAGGCAAGGCCCACTCTGATGCTGGGTCCGGGTTCCGGGGAGCCCAGCTTCGTGGCAGTGCCATCCTGCGCACTGCTTGCAGCGTTCGTATGATCCCTGGCCGTTCGAGTTCCGTGGTGACGAAGTTCAGCAGAATCGGCCAACCGTTCGAATCGAACTGTGGGTCCCAAGTGCGCGCGGTGACCTGGCAGTCGCTCATCATCTGGAAGGTGGCGATCTGGCATGCCTGGCCGTCCGCAGTGGGTCTTATCCAGGCGAGTCGGGTTCCTGCCGATAGCCGTTCGCGGCCGAAGAGCGTCGCGTTCGCGACTTTCTTGGTGGGGTCCAAGAAGGGAACCGGGTCGTCGTCTCCGCCTGGGTCGGCGTCGCTGAAGCCCGCGGTGTGCCCAGGATCGTTGGTACCCATCAGTTCGAGGAGATCGCCGTCTGAGTGGGCCTGCCAGAGATCGACCAGGTCCATGGTCTGCGCCATGACGTGCGGCAATTCGAAGACGGCGAACAGATCGTTGGCTCTGAGCGTGAGAGCGACACGGTGGCGATTGTCGATCTCGTACTCCTCATCGTCGTCCCAGGCGCTCAGTCCAGCGGCATCTATGAGAGCTGTTCTCACGGCGTCGATTGCGACGTCCGCTGAGATCTGGAAGAACTCGCGGCTCAATGAAACTCGGGAGGCGGCCAGAAGCTTGTGTGCTGCTGCCTCGACCGCTTCAGGCTTCGAGGTGAGCGCTCTGAATTCGACGGTGAACGCGACTGGGACTCCGGTCGTGTGCAGCTTCTTGGCTCGGCTCTCGGCGAGCTGTCTGGTCCGGCCGACCTTGACCAGGCCTGGCATGGCAGGGTTGCTCAGAACGTAGACGAACCCGACGGCGTGTTTCGGCACGGTTTCTCCCCGGCTAGAGGATCCGGTCTTGAGAGGTGGCAGCTTCGTCCCTCAGCGCGTCGAGGAACTCGTTGTCGACGGCTTGTTCTTCGTCCCCTTCGGGGTCGTCATCTGTGTATTCGGCGCATTCGTCGTACAACAGACGGCAGCTTCGTATCCCGTCGAGTAGGTCCTCCAGGAGGTCCTGTGCGGGACGCGTGGGATCCAATGGCGTCAGGCGCTGCATCAGACCCGCCAGTAGTTCCTGGTTGCCAGGCCGGTACTTTTCAGCTTTCGTCCGCGCCTGCTCGATTTCATCGATCAGGGCTTCCGGATCGGGGATCTTGCCTTCAGCAACCGTCATCGCGCCTCGTATCAGGCCGACGACGATCGCCCGCGGACTCTCACCGGCCCCAAGCATCTCCAAGACAGTGGTCGGGGTCCGAACGGCGAGCGCTTCGATGTTGTCCGCTTCGGCCACTACCAAGGTCGGATCGCAGTCCGTCTGCTCGGCGGCAACTTGTGCGGCGGCCTGCAGCCAGTGCACCGCCGCAATCGCGGCTGCCGTGGCGTCGACCTCCTCGAAAAGTCTCGAGGATCCCAGAGGTTGCTCCTGGAAGATGTTGTTGGCCGCAAGGACTTGCAGTGGCGATGCGTCAGAACGCGTCAGTGCCACTGCCTGCTTCGCCCGGTCCGTTAGGTCGCCGAGCTCGGCCTGTTCGACGGCATCGATCTCCTCCGCGACATCACCGACAACCTGATCGATCAAGTCGGCGCTGGCTATTGAGTGCAATACCCGTCCGACGCGATGAGCTGCCTCCTCGACGCGAATGTACGACTGCTCCAGATAGCCGTCTTGGGGCAGATTGGGATTCCGCAACGCGTCGACCACTCCGGCGAACGCGTCGCGCTCGCCTTGCCTCCGCCATCCTTCGGTGTTCGGCGCCATGCTGTCCGCCGAGCTAGCCGGATCGGTGTAGCAACGCCACAGCTGCCCGGACAGGCCAGACAGGGCCGACGCGAGGCGCAGAGCATCTTCCACGGGCGTGTCCATGGGCAGTGCGGCGACCGTATTGGCGAGCCGGCCGATTCCGGTATTCCAACTCGTTATGAGGGCATGTCGGCTCGTGTCGTATGCGTAGTCAGTCACGACACGGAGCGTAAAGGGAACCAGGGACAGTTTTCGCTGGCAGTGCTCTCCGTGTGGCTTGGTCCGGGGTCTGCGACGTCGGCGCCGCCTAAGATCGCCGGCGTGGCTAACTCGGTGCACGATTGGCTTCCTGAGCGGCATCTCAGCGTGGTCGCGACACTTTCCCATGCCGACGAGTTGATCGGCCAGGTCGGAGATCTGCTCTTCGATTACCAGAGCCAGGCCGAGGGGGCCTTCGGGTTGCGTGAGGTTCCGGCGGGGTCGTTCAGCCGATCCGTAGTTGATCGAGTGGCGCCGATCCCGCGCAAGGTGCCGCTACTAGTAGCTGATGCGCTGGTTGCCCTGCGGGCCGCGATCGAGCACGCACTGTTCACGGAGGCCGAGTTTCTCGATGGCTCGCCCCTGGACGCCAAGGCCGCCAGACTCGTCGAGATGCCAGCCTCGGACAGCTACGAGAATTTCGAGGAGTGGAAGAAGAAGCGGCTACGCAACGGTCCGCCGTCGCTGCGAGATGGCGGTGAACTAGCGCTCCGGATCGATGGCCTGCAGCCGTTCCACCGCCGGACAGCCCCACAGTTGCATCCTCTGGCCCGTCTGGTGCTCCACACGAACCACGCGAAACACAGGGCGCCGGCGATCACGGCAGTCCGGCTGGCCGCCATGTACCAAGACGATCAGCGACCCCGCTCGCCGCGCGATCTGCCTTCGCGCGCAGAAGTGCCGCTGTGCGTCGGCGACGTCATCGCGGAGGTCCCGCTGGGCACCGCAGTCCCGGTCACGTTGTTTCCGACCGTCGGGATCAATCGGCCTGGCACGGACCGGTGGCCCGTGCTGATGCAGGAGCTTGATGAGATTTCGGAGTGGGTCCGCACCCAGGCGGTACCGCGGCTTGTCGCCGGAACCGAGCCGCCAGCGCCGGAACTTCCGACGCGATACGTGATCGACGTCGGTCACCAAGACGAACGCCGCGCTATAGCGGCGGGCTCGACAACTTCAGCTGCCGACCGCCATCTGCAGCGCCTGACTGCGGCAACCGTTCGAACGGATCTGGCGGGCCTGCTCGCCCAGATGGACCGCTCGCTGAGCGAGCAACAGCTCGTAGCGTGGCTGGCCCAGCTGACCGATGACGCTGTGCTCGAGCGAATGTCCAAGCTGAAGGCGACCGAAACCCACGATCCCGGCACCACGCGCCAAAACGTCAAGCTCCTGGAGGGCCTGCGCGATGAGGCACGGGCCTTCGCTCACGCGAATCAGACTGCAGCGAACTGATCGGCCGCACACGCTCATCACGGCCACGAGCTGACGGGGCCGACAGTCGGCAATCGTCATGAGATGGCCCCGGCCGCGACTGCGGACGACAATGACTGGATGGCAGGTGCGGAACATCCACGCTTCATCCCCGAATGGCGCCGCGAGCCGTGCCTGGGTTGCGGCGAACTGGCCAAGCGGCAGCGAGGGGCTTGGAGCGAGATCATCGGAACACGGACCGGTAGCTGGCTTGCCGCGGTACCGGTCTCGGCAGGCCAGATGGTCGCGACGGATCCCGAGAACGTACCGACTTCGGCCTTCATGTTGGGCGTCGCTCACATCGCGTGCCTGCCAGATGCTCTTGCGAGGATCCGCCGAGGCGATGTCACTTTCCACTCGGATCTAGAAATTGCGCTCCTCGATACCCCGCCTTCTGTGACGCCTTTGAATCTGCCATCGAGTCAGACCGAGTGTTTGTTCTGCGAAGGATTCACCGCAGCCACACTGACCGACGAACACGTCTGGCCAGCCTGGATGATTCGCGAGTTCGAGGCACGGGGCGTTCTCATTGACGGTGGCGGAGGGAACCGGCCCGCCGTACCGGTCGTGCAGGTTTGTTCGGATTGCAACAACCGGTGGTTGAGCGTCCTGGAGAACGACTGCAAGCCCTTGCTGCTGCGCATGTGGAATGAGCCGCTGGCGCTCAACCCGCGAGAGCGCGAGCTGTTGGCCGTGTGGGCGACCAAGACAGCGATCACTGTCGATGCCTACGAGTCTCCATCGATGCCGCGTGGATTCGCCCATGACCTTCGTGTCAGCAGGCGTCCTTCTCCTGGTGTGTGGGTCTGGGCCACCGCATTCGTCGGACCGACCAGATACGCCGCGGCCTGGGGTAGCGATGTACGGTTGGCGGCTCTGGAGGAGCTGCCTGGACCTCACGGACTGACGATCACATTCACCGCCGGCCCGATTCTGTTCCAGGTGATGTTTGTCTACGAGCGCGGTGAGTTCGAGGTTGACATTCCAGCCGACGATGCCGCCTTGCTGATGGCCCTGTGGCCGACCGGTGCGGAGACCTACCAGTGGCCACCTGGAGGATTCGATGACGAGGCTGCAGAACGACTGGTGGTTCGGTTCTCAGGCCCCGACCCTGATGAACCGCTCTCGGACAGCGCTGACCCTGTCACCTGGTGTCATCATCGGGCTGCCCGCAATGGGTCTGGACTGCGCTGGCGGGTATCGACGTACTGCCGACTCGCTGGCGGGAATCAACAAATCTTGAGCCACGGCATCAACGTCGACGAGATCCCGCAGCCGCACCGCCTCGCCGAGCGCGGCTGGTAAGGCTTCGCCCACTCGCTTGCGGGTGGGTGAAGGGTTCTGTGGTGGTGGTCGGTTAGCGTCGGGGCGTGTTGTTGCCTGGGTCGTCGGTGCCGGGGGCGGATCTGCCTGTCCGGGCGGTTCTGCCTGCCACGGTCGATGCGGTGCGTTCGCGCGGTACTGCGGTGCTGGTTGCGCCGCCTGGATCGGGGAAGACCTCGCTGTTGCCGCTTGCGCTGGGCGATGCGCTCGGGGGCACGATCATCGTCGCCGAGCCGCGAAGGATGGCGACCCGTGCGGCTGCGGCCCGGCTGGCGATGCTGGTCGGCGAACCGCTCGGGCAGCGGATCGGCTACGCGATGCGCGGTGAACGCAGCGGCGGCAAGGGACTCCGTGTCGAGGTGGTGACGACAGGGCTCCTCGTACGGCGTCTGCAGCAGAACCCGGAGTTGCCGGGGGTCGCCGCGATCGTGATCGACGAGTGCCACGAGCGGCACCTCGATGCCGATCTGCTGCTCGCGTTCTGCGTCGACATCCGGGCGAATCTTCGCGACGACCTGGCGATCGTCGCGACCTCGGCCACGGCGGACACGATCAGGCTGAGTCGCGCCTTGGGCACGGACGTTCCGGCGCCCGTGATCACCGCGTCTGCCGCGCTGTTCGACGTGGCGATCGAGTGGGCCCCACCACCGGTCCCCGTGCCGCTGCTTCCCGGTGGGCGGGTCGACCCGCGCCTGCTGGATCACGTCGCGGCCGTCGTCCGGCGTGCACTGACCGAGAACGACGGCGACATCCTCGTGTTCGTCCCGGGGGAGGCCGAGATCAACGGTGTGACTCGCCGGTTGGCCGGTCAGAACGTCCTGCCGTTGTTCGGTCGCCAGTCCAGGGCTGAACAGGACCGCGCGCTGGCGCCGGCCGCCACTCGTCGGATCGTGGTCACGACGTCGGTCGCGGAGAGTTCGCTGACGGTGCCCGGGGTCAGGGTCGTGGTCGACTCGGGTCTTGCCCGGGAGCCGCGGACCGATCAATCCCGTGGCCTCGGTGCGTTGGTCACCTGCCGGGTTTCGAAGTCGTCGGCCGACCAGCGAGCGGGTCGCGCCGGGCGGGAGGCGCCTGGCCGGGTCTATCGGTGCTGGTCGGCCACCGACCACACGCATCTCGACGATCATGCGGCGCCGGAGATCGCGATCGCCGATCTGGCCGCCTTCGCCCTCGACCTCGCGGCGTGGGGTGCGCCTGCTGGTGACGGTCTGACCTTGCTCGAGGCGCCGCCGGCGGTGGCGATGACCGCGGCCACCGAATTGCTGCGCCGCCTCGATGCCCTCGACGACGGCGGCCGGATCACCGAGCGGGGACGGCGGATGGCGGCGATCGGGGCGCATCCCCGGTTGGCTCGTGCGTTGCTGGACGGGACGCCGCGGGTCGGCGCCGACCGGGCGCGCGAGGTCGTCGCGATGCTCTCGGACGACTCCGGCCGCGACTTCGGCGATGATCTACCGGCCCGCTGGCGAGCCCTCCGCCGCGGCGAGGACCGCGGAGCCACGGCCCGCTGGCGTGAAGAGACCAAGCGCCTCGGCCGAGGCACGACGACCGGCGACCCGGTGGGTGGAGCTGGAGTGCGGGCGGTGGGTGGTGCGACGGGTGGTTCGGGGACGCGCGTCGTGCCGGATGATCTTGCGGTCGGGGATCGTGGTGGGGCTGGCGTATCCGGATCGGATTGCGCGGGTCCGGGCGGCCGACTCGGCGACGTACCAGATGTCTGGTGGTACGGGGGCTGCGCTGGATCCGCAGTCGCCGTTGCGGACCACGACCTGGCTGGCGATCGCGGCTGCTGACCGGGCACCGGGTCGCGCCGACGCCAGGATCCGTTCCGCGGCGCCGATCGATGAGCAGACCGCGCGAGACATCGCCGGCGACCTCGTCTCGACCACCGACCAGATCCGCTGGGACGACGGCCGGATCGTGACGCGGCGCGTCGAGGCGCTCGGCGCGATCGTGCTCAACGACGTCCCGCTGGCAAAGCCCGACCGGCTGCTCGTCCAAGCGGCCGTCCGCGACGGTATCCGGCGCAGCGGTCTGTCCGTACTGCGCTGGTCGGAGGCCGCACTCGCCTTGCGGGAGCGGCTCGCGTTCTGCCACGCCCACCTCGGAGCCCCGTGGCCGGCGGTCGACGACGAAGCACTGCTGGCCGGTCTCGACGAATGGCTGGGTACCGAGCTCGCCTCGGTGCGAGGCTCGCGCGATCTTGCCCACATCGACGTGGCTTCGGCGCTCCGGCGACTACTGCCGTGGCCTGCGGCAACCCGGTTCGGCGAACTCGCACCGGAACGGCTCCAGGTCCCATCGGGCTCCGAGGTGCGACTCGCGTACGACGGTGTCGAGCCACCGGTCCTCGCAGTGAAGCTGCAGGAAGTATTCGGCTGGACTGCCACTCCTGCCGTCGCGGACGGTCGTGTCCCAGTCGTTCTGCACCTGCTGTCGCCCGCACGGCGGCCGGTCGCGATCACGAGCGACCTCGCCTCTTTCTGGAAGCAGGGCTATCCCCAGGTCCGAGCCGACCTGCGAGCCCGCTACCCCCGCCATCCGTGGCCGGAAGATCCACTCACCGCCGTCCCGACCAAGCGACTGAAACCTCGCTGACGTTGCGTAAAGTAGCCTGGGCGGGTGATGAGCAACCTGCAGTCGGTGGACGAGCGAACCGCCCGGGAGTTGCGCGGCCTGGCCCGCGTTCTGGTGCGGTCCGGGTACGCCGACCACGCGGCGATCACCGCTGCGCTGACCGAGGCCGTGTCGGAGGATGCACCGTCGATGGACGCGGCTGCTCTCGTACCGCTGCTGATCGGCGAAGCGGTCATGGACCTCAACGAGGACGCCTCCGCCTGGCCCGAGTCGACGGATCCGGACCGGTTGGACGCCGTACTCGCGGAATTCGAGAATCTCGGCCTGGTGGTGGTCCGCTACACGTCGGACCACCACGCGGCTCGGCAGGCGCTGGAGGCCGCCGAAAACCCGCAGGGGCTGGTGTTCTTCACCGACACCGACGTCTGGCACGCGGTCGACTTCGGGATGCTGGAGCTGAAGCTCTGGCACCCGGACACCGCCAACGTCGCGCCGGGGGAGCCGCTGCTGGAGGACGTGCTCGCGCTGCTGCGCCAGCACGACCTGCCCGCGGTGTTCGACGAAGGCCGGATCGAGGTCACCGTCGACTGGCAACGGAGAGTGACTCTGTGACGGTCATCGGCGTTTTCGCGTTGCAGGGGAATGTCCGCGAGCACCTGGCGATGCTGGCGGAGGTAGGCGTCGAGGGTCGCGCCGTACGGCGGCCTTCCGAGCTGGAGCAGGTCGACGCGATGGTCCTGCCGGGTGGTGAGTCGACCACGATGTACAAGCTGGCACGGTCGTTCGAGTTGTTCGAGCCGCTGCAGAAGCGGATCGCGGACGGGATGCCGGTGTTCGGCACCTGCGCCGGGATGATCATGCTGGCGAACGAGATCACCGGCGGGACCGCGGACCAGGAGACGCTCGGCGGGCTCGACGTGACGGTCCGCCGGAACGCGTTCGGGCGGCAGGTGGACTCGTTCGAGGCGGACCTCGAGTTCCCGGGGCTGGGAGCAGAGTTCGACACGCCGTACCACGCCGTGTTCATCCGGGCACCGTGGGTGGAGCGCGTCGGCAGGGACGTGGAGGTACTCTCGACGGTGAGGTCGGGCCCCGCCGCGGGTAGGATCGTCGCGGTTCGCCACGACCGGCTGCTGGCCACGTCGTTCCATCCGGAGATGACCGGGGACGCCAGGCTGCACGGCTACTTCGCCGAGCTGGTCCGCGGCCTCTGAGACGTTGCAAGCGGTAGAAGGGTTGGGTTCGCCATGTCAGGCCACTCCAAGTGGGCCACCACGAAGCACAAGAAGGCCGTCATCGACGCGAGGCGCGGCAAGCTCTTCGCGAAGCTGATCAAGAACATCGAGGTGGCCGCCCGGATGGGCGGTGGTGACCCTGGCGGGAACCCGACCCTGTACGACGCCATCCAGAAGGCGAAGAAGACCTCGGTCCCGAACGACAACATCGACCGCGCGATCAAGCGCGGCTCGGGTGCCGAGGCGGGCGGCGCGGAGTACCAGACGATCATGTACGAGGGCTACGGCCCGAACGGCGTGGCGATGCTGGTCGAGTGCCTCACCGACAACCGGAACCGGGCCGCCGCGGACGTCCGTACGGCGATGACACGCAACGGCGGCTCGCTCGCCGACCCGAACTCGGTCGCGTACATGTTCAACCGCAAGGGCGTGATCGTCGTCGCCAAGGACCAGGACGGCAAGTCGCTGTCCGAGGACGACGTGATGGAGGCCGTGCTCGAGGCCGGCGCCGACGAGGTCAACGACCTCGGCGAGTCCTGGGAGGTCGTCACCGAGGCCACCGACATGGTCGCGGCCCGGACCGCGCTGCAGGACGCCGGCATCGACTACGACTCCGCCGATGTCCAGTTCGTCCCGTCGATGACGGTCGAGCTGGACGCGGACGGCGCCGGCAAGATCTTCCGCCTGATCGACGCCCTCGACGACAGCGACGACGTCCAGAACGTCTACGCCAACTTCGACGTGTCCGACGAAATCATGGCCGAGGTCGGCTGAAGCCGAGGGGCCGCGGTGACCGCGGCCCCTTCGCTCGAACTGACGTGTGTCAGATTATTGACGAGCGTCATAGGTAATGGCACGATTCGAGGCAACTTGAGCCTTGAAGGAGCGCGCCATGGCTGGAACGTTCGTGTTGATCACCGGTGCCTGGCATGGCGGGTGGGCCTGGCGGCCCGTCGCCGAGGAGCTCCGGTCCACGGGTCATCGGGTGCTGACTCCGACCCTGCCGGGACTGCAGGACGGTGCGGACCCGACGCCGTACACGCTGACTGATGTCGTCGACTCGGTCGTCGAGCTGGTCGACGGCGAGGACCTGCGGGACGTCACGCTGGTCGGACACAGCTGGGGCGGTTACGTGATCGCCGGCGCCGCGCCACGGCTCGCGGGGCGGCTGCGGAAGCTGGTGTTCTGGAGCGCGTTCGTCCCGGCCGAGGGCCGCAGCCTGTACGACGAGGTGCCGCCGAACTATCAGGCCTTGTTCGACGGACAGGCGCAGGCGTCCGGGAACAACTCGGTCGCGATGCCGTTCCAGGTGTGGCAGCTGGCGTTCATGCCGGACGCGTCCGAGGACGTGCAGCGCGTCGTCCACAGCCTGCTCGTGCCGCAGCCCATGCAGTACTTCACCGAGACCGTCGCACCGCTGGACCTCGACACCCTCGGCGTACCGGTCGCCTACCTGCTCGGCGAGGACGACGTCGCCCTGCCGCCCGGCGAATACGGCTGGAACCGATTCGCCGAGCGGCTCGGCGTCGCCCCCGTCCCGACCCCCGGCAGCCACGAAGCCTGCTTCACCCGTCCGGCCGAACTGGCCGAAGCCCTGCTGAAGATCTAGCTACATTCCGAGGGCTTTTCCGTCGATCACCTGGTTGGCCGGAGGGGCCTTCGGCGTGGCGACCTGGTTGTACTCGGTGAACGTCAGCGCGTCGGTGCCGGTCGACTCGAGCCGGACCGGGCGTGCGGTGACGGTGTCGACCCAGAGCGTGCCGTCGGTGTCGCGGAGACCGATCGCGGTGACGCCGTCGACGGTCCGCGGCGCGGTCTTGCGGAGCGTGCCGGTCGGCTCGAACAGCGTGTCGAAGAACTTCGGCTTGCTGGCGAACGCCGCGAGCTCACCGAGGTCCTTGTCGGTCAGCGACGTCTTGATCCAGCGGCCCGCGACCAGCCCGATCACGGCGTCCGCGTCGGCCTTGTCCTTGATCTGGGCGCGCCAGAACTTGTCGCTGATCTTCAGGTACGCCGTCTTGTCCAGGACGATCAGCGAGAACGCGGCCCCGTTGATGCTCATCGTGCCCTGACCGCCGGCCTTCGCGAGCCGGATGTCCAGCACGATCTTGTCGCCGTCGTCGGACATCGAGCCCTTCATCCGGACGCTGGTCGCGGCCTTCGCGGCGGCCTGGGTCTTGGCGAGGATCTTCGCCGAGGACAGGCCGGCGATCGTGCTTGCCGGCGTACTGGGAGACGGCGTCACCACCGGAGACGGCGTGACGGACGTTGCCGTCGGGGTGGGTGTCGGCGTGGTCCCCAAGGAGTCGCTGGTTGCCGGGTCGGATCCCTGGCAACCAGCGACGAGTACGACCAGCACGCCCACCATCGCGCCGGCCGCCGTACGACGTGTCAGCATCTTGCTCCCCCTCACACACAGCCCTGTGCTGATACATGAGAGATGCCGACATCACCCGAAAGGTTGCATCAGTTCCAGTAGCGGTCGTCGATCAGGTTCAGCGCGGCGAGGTCGGTCGCGACCAGGTCGGCGTAGACGGTGGCGCCGTACTCGGACGTGTGGGTGTCGTCGCGCTTCTCCCGGGTCAGGTAGAGCGCCTTCGCGGCCTCCGGTCCGAGAGCCTCGACGACCGCCTGTGTACGGGCCGTGAGATCGATGAGGGCGACGTGCTCGGCTGCGGCGACCGCGCGCATCTCCGCCGGTAGGTCGACACCCAGACCGTTGACGATCAGACCGGTCGAGTTGAGCTTCGTCCCGGTGAACCATCTCCGCACGATCGGCGTGACCAGGACCGGAGTCGCACCGGTGGAGCGGATGCCGGCCACGATCTGGGTGAGATTGGCCCGGTACTGCGCAGCCGTCGTCTGCTTGTCGTTGTGGCCGAACTGTACGAGTACGACGTCCCGCGGCCGGAGCTGTGGTTGCAGCGCCGCCCACATCGCCGGCTCAGCCAGGAACGACACCGTGCTCTCACCCGATCCCGAATGGTTCGTCACCGACAACCCCTGACCGAAGCGGCTGGGCAGTCGCTGGCCCCAGCCCGTGTACGGCGGTGTCTCCTGGTCGGTGACTGTCGAGTCGCCGGCCAGGAACAGCCGTCGCGTGCTGACCGGCGCCCTGGTCACGACGACGTTCGACGGAGCCGCCCCGGAGAAGCGCAGCGTGAGGCCCGGCGTACCTGGTCCACCGAACCCGTTCTGCTGCCCCTCCGGATCCCGCACATTGACCGTGAAGCTCAGCACGGGCGACGAGCTCGCTGACACCATCAACCGCCGCGCCTCCGCAAGAACCTCCACAGGTTCCCGCTCGCGGCCCAGGACCACCTTCACGCTGTAGTCGCCGGGCGGGACGTCGTACGTGCAGGTGACCGGGCCCTCGCCGGTGCACGCCGCCGGGGCCTCTGCCGCGGCCGTCATTGGTTGGGCGCCGAGAGCCAACACGACCCCAGCGGTGAGCAAACGCAGCATGGCAGCCACCTCACGGGTTCACGATCTGTTCGCCGACCAGGGCGAGGGTCTGGATGGCGGCCAGGCCGTACAACGCCGTCGTGTTGGTCGAGACCCACTTGGCGGCCTGTGTCTTGTTGAGCGTCGACTCCACGTCCTCGGCGGTCCACGGGAGGTTCGGCGCGTAGCCGTCGCCCGTGTAGAACTCCGACCAGGCACGGGCTGCCAGGTCGTCGCGGTTCAGCCGGACCGAGGCGTACGCCGTGAGTCGCGCATGGCCCTGCCGCAGGATCAGGTTGCCGAAGTACGCCCCGCACTCTGTTGTCTGCTCGGCACGGGTCGCGTTGAACAGCCGGCAGTACTGCAGCCAGGCGGCCTCGAACGCGGGCATCTCCACCAGGTCGATCAGCTCGGCGCAGATCTCCACCTCGCCGAACATGGCGCTCAGATGGGACACGCTGACGATCTTCTCGGCCACAGGTGCGAAGCGACCCGTGTCGAGGTCGTACAGCCCGCTGCCGGTGACGAACCCGTTCGGCATCGCCCCGATCGTCTCCATCGTCCCGAGCAGCTTGGCCTTCGCTACAGCCGCCTTAGGCCCTTGCCGCTCCCACTCCGTCAGCCAGGCAGCAGCCAGACCGCTCCAGTCCGTACCGAGGCCGATGGACAGTGCATGCGGGTCCGGCTCGTACGGCTCGGTCCTGATCTTCCGCAGCGGGTCCAGCACCAGGAACGTCTTGTCCGAGTCCACCAGCTCCGACAGCAGGTCGCCAGTACGCTCGTCAGCCGTCAGGTAGTAGTAGAACCGCCGGTACGCCGCCGTACTGATCCGCTGCTGCTTCGCGCTGTCCGCCCAGTGCTGTACGCCGTGCCGCGTACCCAGGCCGGCCCACTGACCCAGGTGGTAGACGTCGACCTCACCAGTGTGTCGCGTCATCGCCTCCGCGAACCGGAAGATGTCGGCCCGCCCCGACCGCAGGAACGCGTACCAGAGCCACAGGTCCGGTGAGAGCTCCGAGTTGTCCCACGCGTACCCGCCCACGTCGTACCGCCACACCAGCCGGTCCTCGTCGAACGTGTGCATGATGTCGCCGTAGTCCCAGAACCCGTACCAGTGCCGCGACTCGACCTGCCCGCGGTAGTAGTCGAACAGGAAGTCCAGGTGGTCCTCGATCGCCTTCTTCGCCGGCACGGACCGGTCCACGGGAGTGAACAGCCCACCGAACACCCGGGAGCTCACCAGCTGATCCACCGGGTTGATGAGCTGCGGTGGCGTCCGCACCTGGTCGGCCAGGTCACCCAGCCGCGCAGCCGACGGCGTCGCCTCCAGCGCCCAGAACGTCAGCTCGGACGTCCGGGCGATGCCGTACGGCGTACCGAACGCGGGCTCGTAGTCCTCGTAGGTGATGTTGAGGCCCTCGAGCTGCTCCGGGTAGGTGTCCTGGCCCATGCCGTCGTGGTAGAACCGCGTGTCCATCGCACCGGCCGCCGGCGACCACAGCCACACGGTCACCTCGGCTTCCTCGGTCGCGGCCTTGCGGACGTCCAGCTGCGTCGGGTGCCGCTGCCAGAAGTCCCTTAGCCCAAAGGCGAATCCGCCGCTCACGCCACCGACGTACCCGAGCCCGGAGGCGCGTTTGCCCTGGTCGACCGAGACCCAGCCGTACCCCTTCGCGGTCCGCTTCTTCACCGTGAACCCGTCCGCGGTCAGCTGGCTCAGCGAGTAGTCACCCCACTCGGGGATGTACTGCAGCCGTGTCGTCACCCGCTGGTCCCACGTCGCCGGATCCGGCAGCTTCGTCCCCGCGATCTGCGCGGCCCGTACGACGGCGCCCGGGTCCCGCCGCAGACCGGTGATGCCCTTCACCGCCTCGGACACCATCCCGTGCCCCTCGCCGACGAACCGCACATGCCGGTCGTACGCCGCGTCGCGCATCGGCACCGAGAAGCGCACACCGAGCCCGGCGATGTAGTCCTTCTGCCCGTCGCGGTCGTAGACGAACGTGTGCACCATCCGCACGTTCTCGGCACCGGCCACGAAGTACAGCCGGACCGAGAACGGCAGCCAGGTCAGGCCCTTGCGTGACTTGTGCCGGCCCTCGATCCGTACGACGGCGCGCACCGGCCCGGACTGCTCCACGGTGACTTTCTGGATGTCACTCTCGTACTGCTCCCGGACCGCACCGCCTACCTCGTCCTCGGCGATCTTGTCCTGCTTCAGGTTGACGAGCACGCCCTTGCGGGCGATCAGCACGTCTCCACGCCAGATGTGGCTGATCAGCTCGGTCCCGCTCTTCCGGATCCGGGCCTTGATCACGCCGGTGTCGACGTCGACGTACAGCTTCTCGTTCTTGACCGTGACGGGATGCGCCGGCGCGGTCGCCGTACCCGGGCCGAGCGTGTACGACTCAGCAGGTGCGTCCACAGCGATCGCGTGCGCACTCCACTTGAGCGAGCCGTCCGGCCAGTACGCGGTCGGCCAGCTCTGCAGCGGTACGGCGGCGCCGTCGGCGGACTGGAGTGCGAACGACTGGTTCGCTGGTACGGCGCCCTTCGGCCACGGCGTACCCCACGTCGTTACCGCTGCCGTCGTCGGCTTGCCTTCCAGCCAAGTGAGCTTCACGTCCTGCACCTCCGCGGCAGTTGCAGGTTGGATGGTGTCCAGCAGGGAGACCGCGGGCACTGCGGCCATACCTGCTAGGACTGTGCGTCGTGAGACCTCCATGCCGTTCCACCTCTGTCATTCCGGTGTTCGGGGATCAGGGACAGGTTCTGGATCGCTGCCAGCGCGTACTGCGACGCGCCGTTGGTGCTGATGAACGCGGCCTCGTCGACCGGCATCAGCGCGCCGTCGACGGGAGTGGTCTTCCACTCGGCCGTGTCCGCCGAGAAGTTGCGCCAGGCCAGCCGAGCGAGCTCCGGGTCACCGGTGCGTGCCGCGGCGTACGCCGCCAGTCGGCTGTGCGCCCGTTCTTGCGAGATGCCTTGTAAGGGTTGACCGAGCTCTGCGGTCTGCTCCTCGGGCGAGAGCAGGTAGAGCCGGCAGTAGTCGAGCCAGGCCTTCTCGAACCCCGGTACGTCGAGGTCCAGGTCGATGAGCTCGGAACAGATCTCGGGCAGCCCGAAGAGCGACGAGAGGTGGGAGACCGCGATGGTGTCCCGGCTGGTGTCGAAGCGCCCGGTGGACAGGTCCAGCCGCGCACTGCCGGTCAGGAAGCCGTAGTGCAGCGCAGCGATGTCGGACATCGTTCCTACGAGCCGTGCACGGGCTCTCTCGTCTCCGTGCCGTTCCCATCGCGTGAGCCACGCAGCGGCCAGCGCACCCCAGTCCACGCCCAGCTCGATGGACAGCGCGTGCGGGTCGGGGGAGTAGACGTCCGGTCGTACCTTGCGCTGCGGGTCGACGACGAGGAACGCCTCCTCGATGGTCGCCAGCTCGTCCATCAGGTCACCTGTCCGCTCGTCCGCGGTCAGGTAGTAGTAGAAGCGCCGGTAGATCGCACTAGAGATCCGCACCTGCTTGCAGCTGCAGCCCCAGTGCTGCACGTTGTGCCGCGACCCCAGCCCCTTCCAACGACCCAGGTGATGTACGTCGACCTCACCGGTGTGCCGTGTCATCGACTCGGCGAAACGGAACACATCGGCCCGCCCGGTCCGCAGGTACTGGTACCAGAGCCACAGGTCGGGGGAGAGCTCCGAGTTGTCCCAGGCGAACCCGCCCACGTCGTACCGCCACGTGTGCCGGTCGCGGTCGTAGGTGTGCATGACGTCGCCGTAGTCCCAGAACCCGTACCAGCGGCGTTGCTCGCGCTGACCGACGTAGTACTGGAAGAGGAAGTTCAGCCGGGCCTCGATGTCCTGGTGGTCCGCAGTGGGCAGACTCCAGGTGCCGAATACACCTGCCTCGAGCAAACGAGCAGGAGAGACCGTGAGCAGCCCGGGGGAGTCGAGCAGCGCTACGTGTTCCGACAGCTCCTCAGCTGACGGTGTGGTGTCGTGGACCCGCAGGCTGAGCTCATGCGTACGAGCGACACCGTGCGCGTTCCCGAAGCCCGGTTCGTAGTCCTCGTAGGTGATCTCGAGTCCTTCGAGCTGTTCGGCGTACGTGTCCTGGTCCATGCCGTCGTGCCAGTAGCGCACGTCCATCGCCGGTGCGCTGGGCGACCACATCCACACCGTGGCCGTGGCGACGTCGGTGGCCGCGTTACGGATGTCCAGCCGGGTCGGGTGCAGTTTCCAGAAGTCACGCAGCCCGAAGCCCAGTCCGCCGCTGACGCCACCGACGTACCCGTAGCCCGGAGCTCTGGTGCCGGACGGGATGGTGATCCACCCCTGTCCCGCGCCGGTGCGTTTGCGCAGCGTGAAGCCGTCCGCGCTGGTCTGGTCGAGGGTGTAGTCGTTCCACTGCGGGATGAGGTGCAGGCGGTCGGCCACCTCCGGGTTGGGGATCGCCTCGACAGCACCGCCGGCGACCTGGGTACGGCGTACCTCCTCGCCCGGATCGCGGCGCAGCCCGGTGAGACCGCGCACTGCCTCGGTCAGGAACCCGGAGGGGCCCGCGAGCCGGATATGCCGGTTGTGGGGCTCGTCGCGCATCACCACGTCCGCACTGAGCCCCAGACCGGCCAGGAAGTCCCGGTCCGGATCGCCGTCCCAGACGAAGCTGTGCACGATCCGTACGTCGGCAGCGCCCGCGTAGAAGTACAGCCGCACCGAGAACGGCAGCCAGTCGCCGTGCTTTCCCTCGAGCCTGACGACGGCCCGCACCGGACCGTCCTGCTCGACGGTGATGCGATCCACCGTGGCGATCGTCTGCTCCCGCGATCCGCCCAGGTCGTCGTCCGGAGCGTTCTGCCGCAGACTCACCAGCCGAACGTCCCGCACGACCTCCTGACCGTCGTAGCTGATCGACGCGATCAACCCCGGTTGCCGGAGCACCCACGCGACGGGGCCGGTCGTAATCCGCACCTCGCCGTCGGCCCGTTCCACCTGAACCGGCTGAGCCGGCGTTGCGGGTTCACCGACGACCAGCTCGTACGACGACTCGGGCTGCTCGGACGGCACCGATCGCGTGCGCGGACCACTTCACCGAACCGTCCGGCCACGTCGCAGTCGTCCAGCTCTGCACCGGCGTACCGTCGGACAGCGCGAACTCGGTGCCCTCGGCAACCGTGCCTCGGGCCCACGGAACACCCCACGAAACGCCTTGTCGACAAGGTGTTTCGAGCCACTGCAGTGTCGTCATTCCTTCACCGACCCGATCAGCACGCCTTTCGCGAAGTGCTTCTGCAGGAAGGGGTAGAACAACAGGATCGGCAGTGTCGCGACCACGACGACCGCGAACTTCAGGCCCTGCTCGGGGAACGTCACCGTCTCCAGTTGCTGCAGCACGTTCGCCGAGTCCGCGTTCGCCGCGGTCAGCTGGCGGACGATCATCTGCAACGTCCACTTCTTGCTGTCGTCGATGTAGAGCAAAGGCGACATGTAGTCGTTCCAGATCCCGACCGCGTAGAACAGCGAGAACGTCGCGATGATCGGTTTCGACAACGGCAGCACGATCCGCAGGAACACGTTCAGCTCGTTGCACCCGTCGATCCGGGCCGCCTCCTCGAGCGCCTCCGGCAGCTCCTGGAAGAAGCTCTTCACCACGATCAGGTAGAACGGGTTGATCGCCAGCGGCAGCATCAGCGCCCAGTAGCTGTCCAGCAACCCCAGATCGCGGACGACGAGGTACGTCGGGATCATGCCGCCGCTGAACACGAGCGTGAAGATCACCAGGTTCAGTACCAGCGCCCGCCCCGGCAGGAACTTCTTCGCCAGGGGATAGGCCATGGTCAGCGTCAGCAGCAACTGGATCACCGTGCCGACCGCGGTCACCCCGATCGTGGTCAGCAACGCGCGGACGAACGTGTCGGTGGAGAAGATGTAGTGGTACGTGTCGGTGACGAACTTGTGCGGCCACAGGAAGAACGGCCGCGAGCTGATCTCGGACTCGGTCGCGAACGATCCGGCGAGCACATAGAGCAGCGGAAGCACCGTGACGATCGCCAGACCTGACAGGAGTACGGCGTTCAGTACGTCGAACACGCGACTGCCGACCGAGTCGTAGTACCGGACTCGCTGCTTCATGATGGGTTTCATCGTGGTCCTCCTCTCAGAACAGCCCGCGCTGGCCCATGCGCTTGGCCAGGAAGTTGGAGCCGAAGATCAGCACGACGCCGATCACGCCCTTGAACAGGCCGACGGCGGTCGCGTAGCTGAACGAGCCCTGGGTGATGCCGATGTAGTACACGAACGTGTCGAACACGTCCGCGACGTCACGGTTCAGCGACGTGGTCATCAGCCAGATCTGCTCGAACCCGGAGTCCAGCAGATTCCCGGACATCAGGATCGCCATCACCACGATCGTCGGCCGGATCGCCGGCAGTGTGATGTGCCAGAACTGCCGCCACCGCCCGGCGCCGTCCACTCGAGCGGCCTCGTACAGCTGCGAGTCCACCCCCGCCAGCGCCGCCAGGTAGATGATCGTTCCCCAGCCGGTCTGTTTCCACAGCAGTTGCAGCACGATCAGCGGCCGGAACCAGTCCGCCTGCGCGACGTAGTCCGTCTTCTGCCCGCCGACCAGGCCGTGGATCCAGTTCGCGATCACGCCGAAGTCCACCGAGAACAACAGGTAGGTGAGCGAGGCGACGATGGTCCAGGACAGGAAGTGCGGGATGTACACGAGCGACTGCACGGACCGCTTCAGCACGTTGACCCGGAGCTCGTTCAGCAGCAGCGCGACGACGATCGGCGCCGGGAACACGAAGACGATCGTCAGGACGGCGAGCAGCAGCGTGTTGAACATCAGCCGGCCGAAGTCCGGCCCGGTGAACAGCTCCTGGAAGTGCTTCAGCCCGACCCATTCACTCCCCGAGTAGCCGAGGAACGGCACGTAGTCCTTGAACGCGATCGTCAGGCCGTACATCGGCAGGTACTTGAAAACCACGAAGTACACCAGGCCTGGCAGCAGCAGAAGGTACAGCCAGCGGTAGCGCCACAGGTCGCGCCCCAGGCCTTTCGTACGGCGTCTGCGCCGCGGGGCGGACGCCGGCCGCGAAGTCTCCGCGGCCGGCTGCACCACCTCGGGCACGAGGTCGGTGGCCATGGATCAGCCGCCGGCCTTGGCAGCCAGGTCGTTGACCTCCTTGGCGATGTCCGTGCCGCCGCTGTCGTACCAGCGCTTGATCTGTGCCTTCAGCTGGTCCTCGGTGATCGCACCGGACAAGTACTTGATCCGCGCGTCCGGGACGATCGTGTCGAGCGTCTGGCCCTTCGCCACCGAGGTCGGCGCGATGATGCCGAGCGCCGGGTTGAACACCGCGGTCTTCAGGTCCTCGTTCATCAGGACGTCGAACTTCTCTCGCATCTTCCGGCTGGCCTCGTCGTTCGGCCGCAGCGCGTAGGCGCCCAGCCCGACCGACGCCCGGGTCCCGAGCTGGATGAACGCCTTGTCCACGTCGTTCTGGATCGCCTTCACCTTGGCGTCGTCCTGGTTGATCGGTACGGCGTACTTGCCGTCGGCCTTGAAGTTGCGGCCCTCGATGCCGTTGGTGAGCAGGATCGAGCCCTCCTTGGACTCGAGCTTGTCGAGCGTCTGCAGGACCTGGTCGAGCTGCTCCTCGGTGCGCACGTGCTGCTTGGAGATCGCGATCACCATGTTGTAGCCGGTGAACGGGTACGAGTGCTTCTCGCCGTCCGGACCCTTCAGGTTGCCGACCAGCGTGACCTTGTCGAAGTCCTTCGGGTTCTTCTCCTTGAACAGGTCGAGCAACTGGGTCGCCCGCACGTTCACGTCGATGATCATGCCGCCCTTGCCCTGCACGAACGGGTCGTTCCAGTTCGCGCTGTCCAGCGTGGCGAAGTCCGGGTTCACCAGGCCCTCGGAGACCCACTTGCGCAGCCACTGGTTCGCGGCCAGGAACTCCGGGGTGTCGAAGCCCGGGACCAGCTTGCCGTCCCGCTCACCCCAGCCGTTCGGCGCGCCGAACCAGGTCTCGATCACGTCGTACGGGCTGGCGCTGGCGTAGTTGCCCGGCCACTTCGGGATGATCAGGCCGTAGGTGTCCTTCTTGCCGTTGCCGTCCGGGTCCTTCTCCGCGAACGCCTTCGCGATCGTGTAGAGGTCCTCGACGCTCTGCGGTTCCTTCAGGCCGAGCTTGGCCAGCCAGTCCTTGCGGATCACGATGCCCGAGCGCAGCAGCGGCCGGACCCGGTAGATGCCGTACGTCTTGCCGTTGGTCTGCGTGTTCTTCGCGGTCTGCTCGTTGGCAGGCTTCAGGTTCTGGTACTTGTCGAGCTTGCCGGTCAGGTCCCAGAACGCGCCGGCCTCGGCCGCCTTCACGAACGACGGGCTCTTCTCGTTCGTCACCATCACGTCCGGAATCTTGTCCGACGCGAGCGTGACGTTCGACTTGTCGCCGTACTGCGCGTTCGGCACCCAGGTGATCTGGAGCTTCTTGCCGATCAGTTTCTCGACCGCCTGCTGCAGCTCGCCGTTCGGATCCGGCGCGGTGCCGAACAACGGCGCCATCACCGTCAGTTCGTTGCTGGCGGTCTCGCCGCCCTTGTCCTCGCCGCCGCCCGAACAGGCGGATGTGGCGAGCAGCGCTGTCGCCAAGAATGTGGAGAGAGCGGCAGCTACGGCGGGGCGCCGTGTGGAGATCATGGTCATTGGTTCCCTTTCAGATGCAGGCGCGCGTCGTTCTCGGCGAAGAAGCGCAGGCAGAGCCAGGTGTCGAGCTGGATCCACGCGCCGCCGGCCAGGACGAACCCGAACACCGGGAACTTCACCGACACGAAGGCGATGGACACCGCGACGAACAGCAGGACCAGGGACGACGCCGGCCGCGCGAGCGCGACCAGCGATGCCTTGGGCAACAACACGCGGATCCCGAGGTCGTAGTGCACGGCCATCGGAAGCGCGTACGCCGCGATCAGCCCGAGTGCGACGAGCGCCGCAAGGCTGGCCAGGCGGGGGAGTGCGGCCCCGAGCGCGGCGAAGTACAGGTAGTTGCCGACGAGAACGACGGCGGCCGCGACCAGGGGCAGTACGACGAGCGAGCCGCGACGGAACTCCTGGCGGAACGCCGTACGGAAAGCAGGGAAGGCGTGAAACGATTCATCGGATGACCTGCGTCTGGCCAGCGAATATGCCGCGAGAGTGGCCGGGCCGATACCCAGAGCGATCCCGCCGAGCAGTGTGAAGAGGATCCACAGGGCGTTCAACTTGATCACCCAAAGGACCTCGTCCGCAGCGTCGTACAGCCTGATGGCCCAGCCAGTCCTCATGCCGGTTCCTGCCTTGTTTCGGGGCGAAAAGTGATGTGACCGTATGGTTGAATCGTCTCAATGTCAAGGCTTGGGAAAGCGTTTGTCAGAGACTGGTCACGGGGGTGCGCGAAGGCGGGGGTCAGGCCTGGGAGACGCGCAGGTTCGCGTATTCGCCGATCAACGGCGCCATCTGCCGCAAGCCGATGCGGCCGCCGGTCAGGGGTTGCTCGTCGTGCCAGGTGAAGCTCGGCAGGTCGTTGACCGCGAAGGTGATCTGGCCGTGCCGCACGGTCAGTTTCAGGTGGTACGGGCCGTCGGCGTCGGCGACGTCCGGGATCGGATCGGCGCCCTGCGCGACCAGGTGGAACCCGTAGCTCTTGCGCAGGTTGCAGGTGTGAAAGGCGCGCTCGGCCGGCCAGCGTCTGCGGAAGTACGAGACGTGGTAGGTGTCGAGGTCGCCGTGGTGGTACTGCTCGTACGGCCCGGTGCGCGGTTGCAGGTCGAACAGGTCCTCGCCGTCGCGGCCTTTGGCGTGGAAGAACAGGATGCACAGGCCGGGTTCGCGGATCGGCCAGAAATCCCACTCGATCGTCACGTCCGGCGGGAAGTCCTCCGGGCACCACAGCACGACGTTCGCGTCCTGCCCGTCCGCCGCCGGTCGCACGCTCTCCAGGCGCAGCCGGCCGAGCGGGAACGACGTCGCGCCGTCGCCCTCGAGCCGGAAACCTTCCAGATCGGACGGTGCTGCCAGCGGGTTCTCGTACAGGACAGGCATCAGCGCCGCTCGAAGTCGCTGGACTCGCGGACGATCAGGTCGGGCTGGAAGATCACCTGACGATGCCGGTGCCGCTCGGCCGACTCGACCTCTTCCTGCAGCAGTTCCATCGCGGACCGCCCGAGCAACTCGGCCGGCTGCCGCACGGACGACAGCGGTACGGCGGCGGCGCGGGCGAAATCTATGTCGTCGTACCCGACGATCGCCATGTCCCGCGGGACCCGCAGGCCGGCGACCGCCATACCCTGCAGGAATCCGAGCGCGAGCAGGTCGTTGGCGAGGAATGCCGCGGTCGGACGCGAGCGCGCCGGCAAAGCGGCGAGCTGTTCACCGATCGCGCGGCCTTCGACCACGCCCATCACGTCGACCTCGTAGTGCTGCAGGTCGACATCGTCGGTCTCCTCGACGATCGCGGTGATGCCGGCCTTGCGGTCCGCCACCTGCTGCATCGTGAACGGCCCACCGATAAAGGCGATCCGGCGATGGCCGGACTCGATCAGGTGCTTCCCGGCGAGGCGTCCGCCGAGTTGGTCGTCGACCGACACCGAGCACAGTCCGCGGTCCGCCGTACGGTCGACGAGCACCACCGGCGTACCGCGGTCGACCAGCGCGGTGAGCCGCGGATCGGTGCTGTCGAACGGGGTGATCAGGATGCCCATCACGCGCTGCTGCTCGAGCTGGTCGAGGTGATGTCCCTCGCGCACCGGGTCGGTCTTGCTGTTGCAGAGCATCACCACGGTGTCGTGCTCGTACGCCAGCGCCTCGGCGCCTTCCGCGAGATCGGTGAAGAACGGGTTCGTCACGTCGAGCACCACCAGCCCGACGGTCCGGCTACGCCCCGCCCGCAGGTGCCGCGCCGCCTCGTTCCGCACGAAGCCGAGCGCCTTGATGCTGTCCTGCACCCGCTGCCGCGTCTCCGGCGCCACGATCCCCGGCCGATTGAGAAAGTTGCTCACAGTCCCCACCGAAACCCCGGCCCGCTGCGCAACCTCCTTGATGCTGGGCGTCCCCATCGTCCCCCATCCAGCAGCCATCCCGGTCACCCGCAGTCTATCCAGACCCCAGTTGAATCGTCTAAATCCTCAGGACTCGATTGGTCTGCGGGCCGATAGGTTTGCGTGGTGGCTCAGACGATGCGTGGACTGTTGCCCGGAGAACTGGTGAACCGGGTGTTGGGCGCTGCGGGGCTGGTGCGGCTGGCGCCGGGAATCGCTGCGCGGGACGTGTGGAACGGCGTGCCGGCGGGAGATCGTGTGGCGCTGCTGACGGATGCCGAGGAGCAGGCCGCGGGCGAGTGGCCGGTGCTGCTGGCGAGTGACTTCGCGCGGTTCCAGCGGGAAGGCGATCGCGACCGGTACGAGACGCCGTACTTCGAGCGGCGCCGGCGGATCGTGACGAGCACGCTGGCGGCTCTGCTGACCGGAGACGAGCGGTGGGTCGCGGACGTCGTGGACGGGGTTTGGCTGGTGTGTGACGAGGCGACGTGGACTCTTCCGGCACACGCGAGTTCGGCGGCCGCGCGGGCCGAGCCGTTGCCGCGGCCGGGGGATCGGGATCTGGATCTGTTCTGTGCAGAGACCGGCGGCCTGCTGGCGTGGGTGGATCACTTGCTGGGGCCCGTGCTGGATGCGGCGACCCGGCTCCGGATCGCGACCGAGGTCGACCAGCGGGTGCTGACGCCGTTCCTCGAGATTCGCGACTGGCGGTGGCTGAAGGAGTTCACGAACAACTGGAACCCGTGGATCCACTCGAACCTCACCGCCTGCGCCCTCCTCCTCGAACCTGATCCGGCTCGCCGAGCACGGGTCGTCGAGCTCGTGGTCGACGGTCTCGACGTGTTCCTCGATTCCTACCCGGACGACGGTGGGTGCGACGAGGGAGCGTCGTACTGGACACGAGCGGGCGGCTCCGTCGCGGACAGTCTGGTCCTGTTGTACGACGCAACGGCCGGGCAACTGGACGGGTTCGGTCATCCCAAGCTGCGGCCGATCACGTCGTACCTGCCGGCCATGCACATCGACGACCGGTGGTACGTGAACTTCGCGGACTGCCCGGCGCAACTGGCGGACCCGTCGGCGGCGTACCCGCTGTATCGGCTCGGCGTGCACACCGACGAGCCGACCGCACGTCAGCACGCGCGGGTGATCCGGCACCGCGACGATCCGCTCGTACCGCGGATTCCGTCCATGCTCCGGGTGATCGGCGCGCTGCTCGAGCCCGGCCTGCGCACCGAGGAGGAGACGGCCGGCCAACAGGACATCTACCTGCCGGACACCGAAGTACTCGTGGCCCGCTCGAGGAATCTGCTCGTCGCGTTGAAGGGCGGGCACAACGCCGAGTCGCACAACCACAACGACGTCGGCTCGCTGATCGTCGCCGTCGACGGCGTACCGCGGGTGATCGATCTCGGTGTCGGCACCTACACCCGGCAGACGTTCTCGGCCGATCGCTACCAGATCTTCACGATGCAGAGCGACTACCACAACCTGCCGCGGATCAACGGGTTCTCGCAGCCGCCGGGCCGGGAGTTCCACGCGACCAGAATGTCCGCCGAGCTCGGCGAACGCACCACCTGCGAACTCGACCTCGCCCAGGCCTATCCGGCCGAAGCCGGCATCGCACTCCTGGCGCCGCAGCATCACTCTGGATCAAGCGGTCGAACTGACCGACACCTGGGACCTGGAGGACGCACCGACCGAACTCGTCTGGCACCTGATCCTCAACGGCCCGGCAACCCAGGAGAACGGCACGATCCGGGTCGAAGGCCTGACCATCTCGTACGACGCCGACAACCTGACCGCCGTACTCGAGCCGCTACCGCTCCCAGATCCCAAACTCGCCGACATCTGGGGTAACCAGATCACTCGCGTCGTACTAGCAGCCCGGCCAACCCTCCTCACGCTGTCCGGCGCCACCACAGTGGAGTTCACCCCTGCATGAGGGGCTTGGTCACCATCGGCGCCCTCGCCGGTCAGGCGGCCAGGGTTGTCCCTCCACCCGGGCGGGGCTCGGAGTCGGGGTTGGGGAGGATTCTCTACCCGAATCGGGACAAGATCATCCCCAAGTCACCTCCGCCCCGCTTCACGCCACCCGCTCGGACGCCGGGAGCCGGGTACCCACGGATGTAGGACAAGAGCAGACCTTTCCCCTTCACGGCGGATGTGACTCGTGGGTAACATTTGGCCATGGTGAGTCAGGTGTTGGGGTTGTGGGAGCGGTTGCGTGGGGTGCCTGGTGGGGAGCGGGTGTTCTCGTGGGGGTTTACCTGGAAGGCGCCTTACTTTCGGTCGGTGCGGCCTCGGTTTGTGCAGGTGAGTCCTAATTACGCGGCGTTGACGTTGCCCAAGCGGCGGGCGGTGCTGAACCACATCGGGACCGTGCATGCGATTGCTGTGTGCAACGGTCTCGAGGCGGCGATGGGGGCGTTGGCGGAGGCGACGGTGCCGGCGGGGAAGCGGTGGTTGCCGAAGGGGATGGAGGTCACCTACCTCGCCAAGTCGACGACGGACCTGACGTGTTCGGCGGAGACCGATCCGGAGACCTGGATCGCGGGCCCCGACGTGCCGGTGACAGTGAAGGCGACGCGTGACGACGGCACGGTGGTCGTCGAGGGCACGATCCATCTCTGGGTAACTGACAAGAAGTAATAAGGTCTCGGCGTGACTGAGCTGCGGGTGGTGGAGGTTACCGAGGAGCACTTGGACTCGGTGTGGCAGGTGCGGATGCGGTCGTTCGGGATGGGTGGCGACCGCGACGAGTGGAAGAAGACCGCGCGGTCGTTCATCGTCGATGGGCGGTATCTCGGGGTCGTCGACGGTGACGAGCTGGTCGCGGCGGCGCGGGTCTGGGCGCACGAGCAGTGGTGGGGCGGGCGCCGGGTGCCGATGGGCGGTGTCGCCGGGGTTGTCGTCGCACCGGAGTACCGCGGTCGCGGGGTCGGCAGCCTGTTGATGCGCGGCGTACTCAACCTGTGCGCGGAGAAGGGTTATCCGCTGACGGCGCTGTATCCGGCGACGACCGTCCTTTATCGGCACCTCGGATACGAGTTCGCGGGAAGCCGGCACCTCTACACCTTCGAGGCCGCCGATCTGCGGACCCTGGGCGGCAGCGGTACGGCGGTGCGCAAGGCTGGCCGGGACGACGCGGATCTGTTCCTGGAGCTCGCGGCGAAGGCGCACGAGACGCGACGCTCGCACGGTCCGCTGATCTGGCCGCGCTCCGAGGTCGAGTCCTGGCTGGAGGACGAGGGCACCTTCGCGTACGTCGCCGAGGACGGCTTCGTGGTCTACAAGTGGGACCAAAGCAACCTCGCCGTCGAGGAGCTCATCGCCGGATCGGAGGAGACCGCCCGTGCGCTGTGGGCGACCGTCGGCTCGGGTGCGTCGATCGCGAAGACGGTGGAGGCCTGCTGCCCGCCGTTCGATCCGATCCACCTGATGGTGGAGCACGAGGCGCTGGGCAAGTCGTGGCAGAACCGGTGGATGCTCCGGCTCGTCGACGTTCCGGCAGCCCTTGCAGGACGGGGCTTCCCGGACGGCGTCGTACTCGAGGCCGACCTGCGGATCGACGACCCCGAGCTGCCCGCGAACACCGGCGACTGGCACCTCTCGATCAGCGACGGATCCGCCACGCTCACCCCCACCGAGCCGTCGAACGACGCACTCCACCTTGGTCCGCGCGGACTGGCAGCGCTGTACGCCGGTACGCCGCTGGCCACCCTCCGTGGCGCCGGACTGGTCACCGGGGGAGCGGCCCCCGCCGACCCAGTGCACGACTCCGCGTTCAACGCGGTCTTCGGCGGACCCGCGGCGTACATGCTCGACGACTTCTGAGACGGCGCGTCGATTTCTGAACTCCTGACGCCTCCGACTAGGGTTGTCGAACAAACGTTCGGAGGTGTTCATGCGGGTGCTCGGCGTCGACCCGGGACTGACCCGGTGCGGCCTCGGCGTCGTCGAGGGGACACCGGGGAAGCCGCCGTCGCTGGTCGCCGTCGGGGTGATCCGGACGCCGGCCGACCTGGACGTTTCCAAGCGGCTCGTGCTGATCGAGGAGGAGCTCGACGAGTGGATCGCCCGGTACCAGCCGGACGCGGTCGCGGTCGAGCGGGTCTTCGCGCAGCACAACGTCCGGACGGTGATGGGTACGGCGCAGGCCTCGGGAGTCGCGATGGTGGTCGCGGCCCGTCGCGGACTCCCGGTCGCCCTGCACACGCCGAGCGAGGTGAAGGCCGCGGTCACCGGATCGGGCCGCGCGGACAAGGAACAGGTGACCACGATGGTCACCCGGATCCTCAAGCTGAGCGAGCGTCCGACGCCCGCGGACGCCGCGGACGCGCTGGCGCTGGCCATCTGTCAGGTCTGGCGTGGCGGCGTGGCGAGCAAACTGCAGGAAGCGGCCACCAGCCGGGCCAACCTCGAGGCGGCGGCGCAGGCGCAGTCACGGCTGCAGGTGGCGAGGCTGAAGGCCGCGGTGGCGGCGCAGCAGGGCAAGCGGTGAGCACGGACATGAACGGGTTTGGAGGCTGGCGATGATCGCCTTTGTACGTGGACCGGTGGCGGCCATCGGACTGGACAGTGCCGTGGTCGAGGTCGGCGGGATCGGCCTGCAGGTGTACTGCGACCCGGGCACGCTGGCCGGCTTACGACCGGGACAGGAGGCGCGGATCGCCACGTCGATGGTGGTTCGCGAGGACTCGCTGACGCTGTACGGGTTCGCCGACGACGACGCGAAGAACCTGTTCGAGCTGCTGCAGACCGCGTCCGGTGTCGGGCCGAGGCTCGCCCAGGCCGCGCTCGCGGTGCTGAGCCCGGACCAGTTGCGCCACGCGGTCGCGACCGAGGATCTCGCCGTACTGGTGAAGGTTCCGGGCATCGGCAAGAAGGGCGCGCAGCGGATCGTGCTCGAGCTGAAGGACAAGATCGGTGCACCGTCCAGGACGGTGACCGGCCGGCCGCTGCAGCCACAGGAGGCATGGCGCGACCAGGTGCAGGCCGGTCTGGTCGGTCTCGGCTGGTCCGCCCGCGATGCCGAGGACGCGGTCACCGCCGTGTCGCCGCTTGCCGCCGACAACCCGAACCCGTCTGTTCCCGACCTGCTGCGTGCTGCGCTGCGCGTGCTCTCCAAGGCATAAGCGATGGAAGACAACGTTCGCCCATTGGTCTCCGCCGACGCGGTAGACATCGAGGAACGCAAGATCGAGTCCGCGCTGCGGCCGCGCACGCTGGCCGAGTTCGGCGGTCAGCGCCGGGTCAGCGAGCAGCTCGAGCTGGTGCTGCACGCGGCTCGTGGCCGCAACCGCACGCCGGACCACGTGTTGCTGTCCGGACCACCTGGGCTCGGCAAGACCACGCTCGCGATGATCATCGCCAGCGAGATGGCTGCTCCACTGCGAGTGACCAGCGGTCCGGCGATCCAGCACGCCGGCGACCTGGCCGCGATCCTGTCCGGGCTGAGCGAGGGCGAAGTCCTGTTCCTGGACGAGATCCACCGGATGTCGCGGCCCGCGGAAGAGCTGCTCTACATGGCGATGGAGGACTTCCGGGTCGACGTGATCGTCGGCAAGGGACCGGGCGCGACCGCGATCCCGCTCGAGATCCCGCCGTTCACCCTGGTCGGCGCCACCACGCGGGCCGGCCTGCTGCCGGGGCCGCTGCGTGACCGGTTCGGGTTCACCGGTCACCTGGAGTTCTACGAGGCCGCCGAGCTGGAGAAGATCGTGAACCGGTCGGCCGCGCTGCTCGAGGTCGACATCACCCCGGAGGCCGCGATCGAGATCGCGTCCCGTTCCCGCGGTACGCCGCGGATCGCGAACCGGCTGCTCCGCCGGGTCCGCGACTACGCCGAGGTCCGCGCCGACGGCATCATCACGCTGGCGCTGTCGAGAGCTGCCCTGGACCTGTACGAGGTGGACAAGATGGGCCTCGACCGGCTGGACCGGGCGGTTCTCGACGCGCTGTGCCGCCGATTCGGGGGCGGGCCGGTCGGTCTTTCCACGTTGGCGGTTGCGGTCGGCGAGGAACGTGAGACTGTGGAGGAAGTGGCCGAACCGTTCCTGGTCCGGTCGGGTTACTTGGCCCGTACGCCGCGTGGTCGCGTCGCCACGCCCGCGGCCTGGCGGCACATCGGGCTCAAGGTCCCGAAGGGCGCGACGTTCGCGGACACGCTCTTCGACTCCGATGAGGACTGAAGGAGTTCAACCTCAACTGAACACGACGGATCGCCGGGGAACCTCCGCCGGTGCCGGAACGTAGACACTGCGTAGCGACCAGTAGTGAGTAACGCAAACGTGACCCGGCGTCATGCGGTAGTTATTGACGCCCGGCGTTAGACTCCCCGGTGGCCTGACCTCCCAGGTCTTCCGCCGCGACCTGCGCACTTGCGCAGCGCAGCCATCCAACCGACCCGACGAAGGATTCTGAGACCCGATGCAACTCCTCGCCGTACCGATGGCCTCCTCCGGGGGTGGCGGCATCACGCTGCTGCTGCCGCTGATCCTGATCGTCGGAATGATCTGGTTCATGAGCCGCTCCCAGCGTAAGCAGCGCGAGCGGCAGGCACAGACCGTAGCCGCGCTCGTGCCGGGCACCAAGGTGATCACCACCAGCGGCCTGGTCGGCATCGTCGAGGAGACCGACGACGAGTACGTGACGCTCGAGATCTCCGAGGGCGTACTGGTCCAGGTCGTCAAGGCCGCCGTCGGCCGGGTGATCCCGGAAGAGGACGCGACCGCCGACGAGGCCGAGGCCACCGCTGAGGCCGACTCCACCGCCTCCGACGAGGCTGCCGAGACCGTCGACGCCGACGCCGACGACGACGCGGCGAAGGTCGACGTACCGGATGCGGGTAAGGCCGGTGACAAGGCCGACGGCAAGGTCCAGGACACGCCGAAGCTGCCGCCGACGCACACCGAGAACTGATTTTTCCGTCCCAACGGCCTGCGGCGCGGCGTTCGGCGTCCACCTGACGGTGCGGCGCGCCCAGAAGTACAAAGGTTGAAACTGACGTGGCAACGAGTTCGACATCCCGCCCCGGGCGGAGCCTGATCGGCTTGCTGGTGGTCGTGGTTCTGCTGTTCGGGATCATGGCGCTGACCAAGACCTGGACGCCCAAGCTCGGGCTGGACCTGCGGGGCGGCACGACCATCACGCTGACCGCCAGCACCATCGACGGCAGCGGCAAGGTCACCGCCGACCAGCTGAACGAGGCCAAGAACATCATCGGCCAGCGGGTCAACGGTGCGGGTGTCGCCGAGTCCGACATCACCACCTCCGGGGCGAACCACATCAACGTGGCCGTCCCGGGCGCCACGAAGGAATCCCTGGTGTCGCAGGTCGGTCAGACCGCGCTGCTGTACTTCCGGATCGTGTACAGCGCGGACGCCGCCGCACCGCAGCCCACTCCGACGCCGTCGACGACGCCCAAGCCGGGCACCACGCCGAAGCCCAGCACGACGCCGAAGCCGAGCGCCACGGTCAAGCCGAGCAGCACCCCTACCACCACGCCGAAGGGCCGCGCCTGGAGCAGCGCGCTGGGTGGGGCGACGCCGACGCCGACCCCGAAGGCCAGTACGACGCCGACCGCTAAGCCGAGTGCCACGCCGTCCGCGACGCCGTCGACGCCGGCCGCCGGGGGCGACGGGCTGAACTACACGCCCGACGCGGCCACGCAGGCGGCGTTCGCGGCGTACAAGTGCGGAGACAAGCAGCTCGACTACCCGGACCGGCCGATCTTCTCCTGTGACCGCGAGGGCACCTACAAGTACCTGCTCGGCCCGGCGATCCTCAACGGCACCGACCTCTCGGACGCTTCCGCCGGCATCCCGCAGAACGGCTTGCAGTGGCAGGTGAACCTGAAGTTCACCGGTGACGGCGGCGACAAGTTCTTCAAGGCGACCACGGCCATCTCGAAGCGCGGCCAGGGCCAGAACCTGTTCGCGATCGTGCTCGACGGCGAGACCATCTCGACCCCGAGCGTCGACAGCCCGATCCCGGGCGGCCAGGCGCAGATCACCGGTACCTTCACCGAGGCCGAGGCCCGCGACCTGGCGAACGTGCTGAAGTACGGCGCGCTGCCGGTCAAGTTCGACATCTCCTCGGTCGAGACTGTGTCGCCGCAGCTCGGCGGCGACCAGCTCTCCGCCGGTATCTGGGCCGGCCTCGCCGGTCTGGCGCTGGTGGTCGTGTTCTGCTTCCTGTACTACCGCGGTCTCGGCCTCGTCGTGGTGTTCTCGCTCGGGGCCGCCGGCGTACTCACCGGAACACTGGTGATCCTGCTCGGCAAGGCGATCGGGTTCACCCTGTCGCTGGCCGGTATCGCCGGTCTGATCGTGGCCGTCGGTATCACCGCGGACTCGTTCATCATCTACTTCGAGCGATTGCGTGACGAGGTCCGTGAGGGCCGCAGCCTGCGCTCCTCGGTGGAGACCGGCTGGGCCCGCGCCAAGCACACGATCATCGCCGCCGACTCGATCTCGCTGCTCGCCGCGCTGGTGCTGTACGTGCTGGCGATCGGCAGCGTCAAGGGCTTCGCGTTCACGCTCGGCCTGACCACGCTGATCGACCTGGTCGTGGTGTTCCTGTTCACCAAGCCGCTGGTCACGCTGCTGGCCCGGACCGACTTCTTCGGCCACGGGCACAAGCTGTCCGGACTGGATCCGGAGCATCTGGGCGTCGAACGACTGCCCGGACAGACGAAACCGTCGGCCCGGCCGCGCAGGACGCCGTCGACGCGCAAGCCGGTCGGAGGGGAGGTCTGATGTCGAAGCTCGGACAGATCGGTGCCAAGCTGCACCGCGGTGAGGTCTCCTACGACTTCATCGGCCACCGCAAGTTCTGGTTCGGCCTCTCGATCGCCCTCGTCGTGATCTCGATGGGCGGCCTGTTCGTCCGCGGCCTGGCGCTCGGCATCGAGTTCAAGGGCGGCGTCGAGTACGAGGCCAAGGTCAAGGTCACCGACAGCACCGTGCAGGACTTCGGCGACGCCGTGAAGGCGACCAACGCCAAGGACCTCGGCGACCCGGTCGTCACCACGATCAACAACGAGAAGGTCCGGGTCCAGACCAAGCCGCTGGCCCAGGGCGACATCGGGACGGTGCGCGCGGCGATCGCCAAGGAGGCCGGGATCCCGGCCGAGCAGGTGACCTCGCAGCAGATCGGCGCGTCCTGGGGCAAACAGATCGCCGACAAGGCGCTCCTGGCGCTGGTCGTGTTCCTGATCGCGGTGTTCGCGGTGATCTGGCTGTACTTCCGGGAAGCCAAGGCGTCGATGGCCGCGATCATCGCGCTGATCCACGACGTCACGATCACGGTCGGTCTGTACGCCCTGATCGGCTTCGACGTCACGCCGGCGACGGTGATCGGCGTACTGACGATCCTCGGTTACTCGCTGTACGACACCGTCGTGGTGTTCGACAAGGTCCGGGAGAACACCCGCGGCATCACCGGGTCGAACCGCTACACGTACTCGGACGCGACCAACCTCGCCGTCAACCAGACCGTGGTCCGGTCGATCAACACCACGGTCACCGCACTGCTGCCGGTGGGTGCGATCCTGGTCGTCGGCACGGTGGTACTCGGCACCGGCCCGCTGAAGGACCTGTCGCTGGCGCTGTTCGTCGGTATCGCCGTCGGTGCGTACTCGTCGATCTTCATCGCTCCGTCGCTGCTCGCGGTCTTCAAGGAGCGCGAGCCGGGTATGCAGGCGCTGAACAAGCGGGTGAGCGCGAAGAAGGCGCAGCTCGCTGCCGCTGCGGCCGCTCCGGTGGGCGTGGCGACGGCCGGTGCGCCGGCGGGTGCCGCGGCGCGTTCCGACGTACAGGACACCCCGCGGAAGGCCGACCGGGCGACCGGGGCGGCACCGACGCCGTCGTCGCGGCCGATGAAGGCGGCGGCCTCAGGACGTCCGCAGCCGACGCGCAAGCCGCGCTCGAAGCGCGGTAAGTGATGCGGTCGCTCGAGCAGGTCCTCGCGGACGGTATCCGCGACATCCCGGACTACCCGCAGGCGGGGGTGGTGTTCAAGGACATCACCCCGCTGCTGGCCGATCACACCGGCTTCGGCCAGGTGGTGGAGGCGCTGGCGGCCGCCGGGACGGACGACGACGGCAGGCCGATCGTCGACAAGGTGGTCGGGATCGAGGCGCGGGGGTTCATCCTGGCGGCCCCGGTCGCGCTCGCGCTCGGCGCCGGGTTCGTGCCGGTGCGGAAGAAGGGGAAGCTGCCGGCGGCGACGTACGAGGAGTCGTACGCGCTGGAGTACGGCGAGGCGACGATCGAGGTGCACCAGGACGCGTTCGCTCCCGGTGACCGCGTCCTCGTCATCGACGACGTCCTGGCCACCGGCGGCACGGTCGAGGCCTGTCTGCGGCTGATCCGCCGCTGCGGCGCCGAGGTCCTCGGTACGGCGGTGCTGCTGGAGCTCTCGTTCCTCCCGGGCCGCAAACGGCTCGAGAACGAAGCCGTCACCGCCCTCGTCATACGGTCTGAATTCGGGCAAACTCTCCGTCGTCGCCGGCTTACCCGGCGTGTTGTCCACAGGCGGTTCTGCCTCGTTGGACGCTGGCCTCTAGACTGGTGGCCTGTCGGCGGAGGGACACAACGTGGGCGAAGACCCGGCGATGACATCTGCGGTGCCGGATGCCGTACCGCAGGAGCCGCCACGCGCGCCGTCACCGGTGCGCCCGGCTCCCGTGTCGCCGCCGCCTGCGTCCCAACCGCCGCGGATCGCTCCGGCCCGGGTCCGCGCCCGGCTCGCCCGCCTCGGCGGCACCCGGCACCCGAACCGGGCGCCGATGCTCGAGCCGCTGTTCCGGGTGGTCCGCGCGACCCACCCGAAGGCCGATCTCGCCATGATCGAGCGCGCCTACCGGACCGCGGAGAAGTACCACACCGGCCAGATGCGCAAGAGCGGCGACGCGTACATCACGCACCCGCTCGCGGTCGCCACCATCCTCGCCGAGCTCGGTATGACCGCGACCACGCTCTGCGCCGCGCTGCTCCACGACACCGTCGAGGACACGCCGTACACGGTGGAGGATCTGACCCGCGACTTCGGCGAAGAGATCGCCATGCTGGTCGACGGCGTCACCAAGCTCGACAAGGTGCGGTACGGCGAGTCCGCGCAGGCCGAGACGATCCGCAAGATGGTCGTCGCGATGTCCAAGGACATCCGGGTGCTGGTCATCAAGCTGTCCGACCGGCTGCACAACATGCGCACGCTCGGTTCGCTGCGTCAGGAGAAGCAGGAGCGGATCGCCCGCGAGACGCTGGAGATCTACGCCCCGCTGGCGCACCGGCTCGGTATGAACACGATCAAGTGGGAGCTCGAGGACCTGGCGTTCTCGACCCTGCACCCGAAGGTGTACGACGAGATCGTCCGGCTGGTCGCCGAGCGCGCCCCGTCCCGCGACGAGTACCTGGCGACCGTGATCGACCAGGTGCACGAGGACCTGCGCCTGGCCAAGGTGAAGGCGACGGTCACCGGCCGGCCGAAGCACTACTACTCGATCTACCAGAAGATGATCGTCCGCGGCCGCGAGTTCGGCGACATCTACGACCTGGTCGGCATCCGGGTCCTGGTCGAGTCGGTCCGCGACTGTTACGCCGCCCTGGGCATCATGCACGCGCGGTGGAACCCGGTCCCCGGCCGGTTCAAGGACTACATCGCGATGCCGAAGTTCAACATGTACCAGTCGCTGCACACCACGGTGATCGGGCCGCAGGGCAAGCCGGTGGAGCTGCAGATCCGGTCGTTCTCCATGCACCGCCGCGCGGAGTACGGCATCGCCGCGCACTGGAAGTACAAGGAGGACCCGTCGTCGGTCGCGCCGGCCACGCCGAGCACCGAGATCGGCGGGCCGAACGACATGCCGTGGGTGCGGCAGCTCGTCGACTGGCAGCGGGAGACCTCCGACCCGTCGGAGTTCCTCGACTCGCTGCGGTTCGAGATCAACAACGCCGAGGTCTACGTCTTCACCCCGCGCGGCGACGTGATGTCGCTGCCGACCGGGTCGTCACCGGTCGACTTCGCGTACGCCGTGCACACCGAGGTCGGCCACCGCTGTATCGGCGCCCGCGTCAACGGTCGCCTGGTGCCGCTGGAGAGCACGCTCGAGAACGGTGACGTCGTCGAGGTCTTCACCTCGAAGGCGCAGGGCGCGGGTCCGTCGCGGGACTGGCTCACGTTCGTCAAGAGCCCGCGTGCGCGGAACAAGATCAAGCACTGGTTCTCCAAGGAGCGCCGCGACGAGGCGATCGAGCACGGCAAGGACGCGATCGCGAAGCAGCTCCGCAAGGAGGGCCTGCCGCTGCAGCGCCTGCTGTCGCACGAGACCCTGACAGCGGTCGCGAACTCCCTGCGGTATCCGGACGTCACCGGTCTGTACGCCGCGGTCGGCGAGCAGCACGTGAGCGCGCAGGCCGTCGTACGGCGACTCATCGAGACGTACGGTGGCGAGGAGGGTGCGGCCGAGGACCTCGCCGAGGGCATGCGGCTGCCGGCCACGAAGGAGCGGCGGAAGCGCACCGCGCGCGGCGACGCCGGTGTCATCGTCAAGGGCGCGACCGACGTGCTGTCGAAGCTGGCCCGGTGCTGTACGCCGGTGCCGGGTGACGAGATCATCGGCTGGATCACCCGCGGCGCGGGCGTCTCGGTGCACCGGGCCGACTGCGCGAACGTGGAGAACCTGAAGACCCAGCCCGAGCGCATCGTCGAGGTCGAGTGGGCGCCGACGGCGCAGTCCGTCTTCCTGGTCGCGATCCAGGTCGAGGCGCTGGACCGGGCTCGCTTGCTGTCGGACATCACCCGGGTGCTGTCGGACTACCACGTCAACATCCTGTCCGCAGCCCTGACCACGACCCGCGACCGCATCGCGAAGTCCCGCTTCACCTTCGAAATGGGCGATCCCACCCACCTCGGCCACGTCCTGAAGGCAGTCCGCTCAGTCGAGGGCGTCTTCGACGTCTACCGCGTCACGCAATAGACGCCGGTGGGCGACTGGTTCCGCGGTTCGGGCGACGGACCGGGCCTGAAGCTGTCCAACGGAGCGACCGCGGTCTTCCTGGACGTGCTTGCGCTGCCTGCGTGTGAGCTGGCGGAGACAGCGTTCGAGCGTGGGTTTGCGTTGCTCCTGTGCAACTCCCGGATCGGGCTGGGGAACGACGGGTTCGACCTGGACGAGCTGCCGTGGCCGGCCGCCGGGTGGGAGGCGGAGCGCGACTATCTGCTGCGTGTGGTTCAGTTGGCGGCGACGCGGTTCCGGTGGGAGTTGCTGAGTTACGAGCCGCCGTACGTCGAGGTCTATCTGGGCGAGTACGAGCGGGTGGTCCGAGGCTTCAGCCCGCCGACCGAGCCGGTTGAGCTCCCGCGGTTGTGGGATCCGGAGCCGGTGGGGGCTGCGTTCGCCCGTTGCCCCGAGCACGGGTTGTACCTCGGCGACTACACGAACTGCCGGCTCTGCTTGTGAGGCGCGGGACACTGCGGGTATGAGTCGTGTCGGGCGTCGCGCGTTTCTGGTCGCGGGTGTTGGGCTGCTGGCCGGGTGCAGTGATTCGTCGGCTCAGAACCAGCCGACTGCAACACCCTCTACGTCACCGCCGCCTTCAGCAACTCCTTCGTTGACGCCCAGTTCGCCGCCGACCTCGCCTGCTCCGACTGTTGCTCTGCCCTCCGTGCAGAGCTGGGTGGCGGGGCCGGGGGAGATCCAGCCGCAGGTGAAGCGGCTCGCGGTGGCGGCGGTGAGGAAGCTCCTGCAGCCCACGGATACGCAGGCTGTGATCGAGGTGATCGACGCGCAGTACGGCGGGATTTTGAGCGACTCCGCAAGCGTTCTCGTGCCGTGCCGCGTGTACTCGATCAGGCAGAACCGGTTGATCAGCGGCGGTACGACGGTCGACGTACGGCTGAGCAAGTCGTCGCAGGGGACGTGGCGGGTGACCGCGACGCACCCGGCTCAACCCGGAGCGCCGGTTGCGAGCCTGTCGGCCGCCGCGCGGCAGGTGCTGGCCAACGAGCAGATCCTGTTGCCGCCCGCATCCGCTGCGGACATCCGCTCGGGGCAGGTGCGCGACAGCGTGCTCACCACGATGCTCGAGCTCGCGAAGACGTACCGGATCGGGGTCAGCGTGATCCGCTCCGGTCATCCGACCAACGTGTTCGGCACCGACCGCCCGAGCGATCACCCCCGCGGCCGCGCGTTCGACACCTGGCAGATCGACGGCAACCCGGTCGTGTCGCCGTCAACGTCCCGCGCGCTCATCACGTCGTACATGCGCGCCACCGAGTCCCTGGGCTCCTACAACGTTGGCGGCCCCTACCAACTCTCCGGTACGGCGTACTTCTCCGACCAAACCCACCACGACCACATCCACGCCGGCTTCCGCACCTAGTCCCATCGCACCCGCGTGCCCAGCGCCCGCCGCCAACTGTGAATTTGGTGGGTAGACCCACCAAGTCGGGGGTTCTGCACCCTGAACCACGGTCAAGAACCCAGCACCTCATGGGTCTACCCACCAAATTCGTGGGTCAGCCCACGAAATTGCGGACGGCTGGGAGTGGGGAGCGGGCTAGTCCCATTCCCAGGTGATTCCGACTGTGCCGGGGTCTGCGGATGCTTCGATGACGTGGACGCGGCCGTCGGGGGTGAGCATCAGGTCGCGGTGGAGCAGGTTGGGGCCGGAGGTGTGGCGGCGGCGGATCTCGTGGACGCGGACCGGCAGCGCGGCCCGGTCGAACTGCACCTCCAGCACGTAATGCATCCCGCCCCACTCGCTGAACCGCTGGTACTCCGTCGCCGGCAGCCCGGTGCGGTCCTCGATCTCGTAGCGCACGACGGCCGTCTCGCCGACGGCGAGGACCCGGTCGAGCAGCAGTTCGCCGAGCATCGCGCCGGCCTCGGGGGAGCGGGCGATCCGGCCGGTCCGGCAACCGCTCAACGCCCGCAAGGCGAGCTGCTCGGCGTCGCAGCCCGGCTCGCCCTGGTGCGCGATGATGAGCCGATCCACCGGCTGTACGGCGACCACGCTCTGGATCACCCGCCGGCAGTGCGCGCTCCGATCCGGCGCCCATCCGGACCTCTTCGAGAACGGTCACGTTGCGCAGCCGGCCGTGGGCGTCGCGGCGGAGCCGGTCGAGCAGCCGGGTGAGTGCCTCGGCGTAGTCGACGACGGCGTACGGCTGCGGCGCTGTGTCCGGCTCGGTCCGCGCCGGAGGGATCCGTCCGGTCAGCCAGCCGGGCGGCACCTGCAGAAGTTCCTCGAGCGCCGTCACGGTCGCCAGCGAATCCTCGCAGGGGATCCGGCGGCCGCTCTGCCAGGTGCTGAGCGTCGCGACCCCGACGTGCAGCCCGCGGTCGGCCAGATGGGTCCGGATCCGGTTGAGGGCCAGCCCGCGGCGGGCGATCGCCTGCCGCAGCGCCTCCGCGAACGACGCTTCCGGAGTCACCGCACGGACTTCGACCGGCTTGATCATGGGCCCACGCTCCTTCAGGGCAGCAGTGTAAACATTCACAGCACCCGCTGACAGTGCCTCGTCACGCATCGTTCACGCGCCGTTGCCGTTCACACCCCGGATCCGAGTGCTTGCCGCGCGGTGGTCCCGTCCCGACGATGGACTCCGCCCACCCCGCAGTACCTCTTGAAGGAGGACTCATGCGCAGGCTCCGCCCTAGGCCTCGTCGCAGCTGGTCGTTGCTCCTGGCCACGATCCTCGGTCTGGCGACGCTGGCGCCGCTCGCCCCGCCGGCCTCGGCCGCACCCAGCAGCTACTACCTGAACGTCACCGGCCAGGCCCAGCAGAAGTCGAACTGGTGCTGGGCCGCGAGCGGCAACAGCATCGCCGCGTTCTACGGCCGCACGTACTCGCAGAACCAGTTCTGCAACCTTGCCTTCGGCTACTCCATGAACGCCACCTGCCCGAACAACCAGGCCACGCTCGGCAACGACCAGAAGGCGTTCCGGGCGATCGGGATCAGCGCCGGCAGCTACGTCTCGTCCACGCTCACCTTCAGCACGCTCACCACCGAGATCGCCGCCGGCCGCCCGGTGATGACGCGGATCGGCTGGACCTCGGGCGGCGGTCACATGATGGACATCATCGGGTACGACGCGTCCGACTCGACCATCGAGTACTACAACCCGTGGCCGGACGACCCGCGCTACAACTACTCGTCCTACAACTGGTACCGGTCCAACTCGCAGTTCACCTGGACGCATTCCCTGTACCGGATCGGAGCCTGACATGCGCCGCCCGAAGAACGTCCTGCTCCGCTGCGCCGCCGTACTCGCTGCTGGTCTCGGTTTCACCTTCGCTGCCGCCGGTCCGGCCGGTGCGGCGGGTCCGCAGCCGGTCGCACCGACCGAGTTGTCCAAGGCAACCAATGCGGCGCGTTCGTCCGAGGCGCTGAGCCTGCTGGGCAAGGCCAGAGGTACGGCGAAGGCCGCGCCGAGCGTCGCGCGGGACACGCAGCCGATCTACGCGCTCAACCCTGCTTTCGTGCGTGACGCGTCGGCGCCGGTCGCGACCTTCTGGTACGCCGCAACCACCGCGGCGCAAGGCGGTCAGACGTTGACCGTCTTCACCACGCCCGACGCGAAGGGCGCTTGGCATGCCGTGAACGTGGCCTCGGGCAACACCGAGGCGCGGATGGTGTCAGCTGCCGCGGGTGCGCTCGTGTTCACCGAGCCGCAGGTCGGCGCGTGGTACGCCCTCTCCGGCACACAGGTCCGCCCGCTGAACCAGTCGGCTATCAAGTCGATCGGGGCCCGACCGATCACCGTCACCGCCTACCAGGAACTCGTCTCCACCCGCTACTCCGACAAACTCCCCGGCACCCACTACAACGACGTCGGCATGGCCGGCGGTTACGACCCCAGCAGTTCGGCCACCGCCGCCGCTGAGATCGCGCCCGCCAACACCCACCTCCTGCTGATCACCGCTTCCGGTGGCGTGCTGGTGCTCGCGCTCCTGGTGCTCGCCCGCCGCCACTCCCTCATGGCCCGCTACAACGACTGACCCCTCCGGTCGTCGGTCGTCGGCGCCGGAGATGATCCCGCCGTACCGGACTGGTCGCCACTCGGGCGCCATGTCCCCGCCGGGGCGTGCGGGGTCCACCCCATCCGGTTCGCCGTACTAATCCATTGGTGCGGCGAGCCGGGTGGTTGGGAGCATGGCTCCACATCCGTCCCCGGTCTCGCCGCGAAGAACTGCATCGACGCGCAGATCCGCGTAACCGCCCTCTCCCCGGACCTGGTCGACCTCCTGGAGTCCGCCGGGTTCCGCTGCCGCCCCGAACCGTGGAACCACACCGAAACGTCGTACGGACAGGCCTGCGAGAAGCTCGTCTTCGCCCCACCCGCCGGAGAACGCGCCACCAACGTCCACGTCCGCGTCACCACCGGCCCGAACACCCGCTACGCCCTTCTCTTCCGCGACTACCTCCGCGCCGACCGAGAAGCCCGCGATTCCTGGGGCGCCTTCAAACAACGCCTGGCCCAATCAGTCCCCGACCTATTCGACTACGGCCAAATCAAAGCCCCCGCCACCAACCTCCTCATGACCGCCGCCGAACACTGGGCAACCCAAACCGCCTGGACGGTCGCCTGATCTCTACAACTGGACTTGGTACGTGACGAGGCGCTCGGTCACCTGGAAACCGTGTCGTAGATAGAGATGCTCGGCTCGGGTGGGACTCTCGCCGTCGACCGTGAGGTTTATCGGGTGTGATCGGGACTCTCGACAGCGCATCAACACCGCTGCCAACAGCGCAGAGCAAACGCCGCGCCGACGCCACGACGGGAGGGTGCCGATCGGCCCTAGCTCGATTCCGCCGGCGCTGTGGTGGAAGCCGAGAACGAATCCCGCGACTTGGCCGTCGGGGGTTACTGCCAAGGTGGCGAGATCGGTCGCGAAGCTGTCGCTGCCGGCCAGGACATCCCACGTTTCGGGGGTGTGTGGCTCGACAGGGCGCTGATCGATGTAGGTGTGTTCATAGGTTGTCTGAAACTCGTCTGGCGTGACGTCGGACCAACCGGCGAAACGCAGAGGTGCCGGTAGGTCTAGCTGCCGGTTCGGCCAGGTCTTGTTGTCGTGGACCATGGTCCACAGTGGGTAGGCGCGCTCGAACCGGAGAGCGCGGAGCTGATCCGCGTCGATGGTCTTCTCTGCGGGCACGGAGATCTGCAGTACGCGCAGGCCGGGCGTTGATTGGGCCAGTTGTACGAGGCGACGGCCGATGGTGCTGAACCGGTCGGAGTCATGGCGGGTCCACCAGGCGCCGTACCCTCTGCTCCGGCCCTTCGCAGGCGGAAGAACAGCTACTGCGGCTTCGGTGGCAAGCCCGTGGTCAGCAATCTCGACGTACCAGGAGTCGAGGAACACCAACACCTGTTCCGCGCTGAACTCGGTGCCAGACGTCCGACTAGCCAGCTCAGCCAGCAGCACCGCGTCATCGGCAGTCGCCCGTCGCCAGTTCATGCCGGTCACCACCGCCGCGGCAAGCGCGGTTCCTGGCATAGGAAGCCGCCTACCGCCAGCTCCAGGGCTGGGTAGGAGCCCCAGAGGTCTGTTCGGCGTATGGAGATGATGTGCCAGCCTAGGGCCTCCAGTTCGGTGCGGCGGGTTTCGTCTTTTAGTTGTTGTTTGGTTGACGAGTGCCACTGGTCGCTGTCGTATTCCAAGCCGAGCCGCCGGCCGTCGACCGGCAGATCCGGATATCCCAGGTCCAACCGATACGTCCGGCCGTTGCCTTCGACGGGGACCTGGAGTTCGGGGCGGGGGAAGCGGGCGTCGAAGAGGCGCAGCCTGAGCCAGGACTCGCCTGGCGACTCAGCACGTCCGTCGGCGATCCGCAGGAGTTGGGCGGCTTGTGAGGTGCTGTCTGCCGCGAAGTAGGCGGCTGCTGCGGTCATGAGGTCGGTCATCGGCATGCCGGCGTGGAGCAGCCCGTCCACGGCCGACAACGCGAAGGGTCGTGGAAGGTGTGTGGCCAGCTCGATCGCCGTAGCAGCCGGCGTGGTGACCCTCAGCCCCTGGATCTCCACGGACGGACGCTCGGCGAACGTCCATTCGGGGCGAAAGGGCTCCGGGGCGAGCGCGGTGGAGTCGATGCCGTGCAACCAGGCGGCCGCGCGACCGCACACCGTCGCCCCAGGCGGTACGACGAGATGCAGCGCGTCGGCCCTGAGCGCGATGGTCTCCGGCACCCGCACGTCGACGTACACGCCGCCGATCACCTGCTTGATCTCACCCCGTGCGAGTAGCCACTGGAGCTTGCGCCCGACCTGATGCGCGCGAAACGGGATGCCGCAGAAGTACAGCGGCAGGTCACAGGAAACATCCGCAAAGCATCGCTGAATTCGGCGATTCCTGCGGAAAGTTGTCCACAGGGTTGGTTAGCTGAAGTCGGTGAGGGCGTTTTGGGCTTGGGTTAGCCATTCTCGGCGGGCGGCTATGGCTTCGCGGGCCTCGGTGGCCTTGCGGGTGTTGCCCTGGGCCTCGAACTTGCTGGCCTGCTTCTCCAGGTCCGAGATCAGGGATTGCAGCTGCTTGACCGTGGCCTCTGCGCGGGCGCGGGCCTCGGGGTTGCTGCGGTTCCAGACCTCGTCCTCGGCCGACTTCACGGCCTGTTCGACGGCGCGTAGCCGGCCGTCGATGGCGCGCATCGAGTCCCGCGGGACCTTGCCGATCTGGTCCCAGCGGTCCAGGTAGTCGCGGAGCTGCTCGCGGGCGGTGCGGGCGTCCTCGACCGGCAGGATGGTCTCGATCTCGGCCAGCAGCGCTTCCTTGGCCTGCAGGTTCTGCACCTGCTCGGCGTTCTCCTCAGCCTGTACGGCGTCCCGAGCGCCGAAGAACAGGTCCTGCGCGGCGCGGAACCGCGCCCACAGCTTGTCGTCCACCTCGCGCGGCGCCGGCCCGGCGGCCTTCCACTGCCGCATCAGGTCCCGGAAGCGCCCGGACGTCGGGCCCCATTCGTTCGACGATGCGAGCGTCTCCGCCTCGGCGGCGAGCCGCTCCTTCACCACTGCGGCCTCTTCACGCTTGGAGGACAGCTCCGCGAAGTGCTGCTTGCGATGCCGCGTGTACGTCGTACGCGCCGAAGAGAACCGGTGCCACAGCTCGTCGTCGCTGGACTTGTCGAGCCGGGGGAGTGCCTTCCACTCGTCGAGCAGTTCGCGCAGGCGGGTCACGCCGTGCCGCCAGTCGGTGCCGGCCGCGATGGTCTCGGCCTCGGTGGCGATCTTGGTCTTGGCGGAGCGCGCTTCCTCGACCTTGGCGGCCCGTTCGGCCTTGCGCCGTTCACGCTGCTGCGCGACCAGGGGAGTGAGGGCCTCGAGGCGGGTCAGCAGGCCGTCCAGGTCGCCGACGGCCTGGGCGTCCTCGATCGCGCCGGTGACTTTCTTGACGGCGGCGCGGGCGTCGTCCGGGGAGACCGTGCCGGCCTGGACCCGCTGCTCGAGCAGTTCCACTTCGAATGCCAGCGCGTCGTACCGGCGGGTGTAGAAGGCGAGGGCTTCCTCGGGGTTGGCGTCCGGCCACTGGCCGACTGCCCGTTCACCGTCCTTCGTCCTGACGAAGACCGTTCCGTCCTCGGCTACCCGGCCCCAGTTCTCTCCGGCCACAACTCGCCCCTTCCGGCGGTATGCACTGCGCTCGTGCCCATTCTGGTCAGTCCCCGGTCCAACCGCGCGGACAGGGCCCGCCTGGGCGCGTCGAGCTGCCTTCTCGACGCTCAAGCCTCCGGCGTGCGAAGGCGTATCCCTGAACAATCACAAACTCCCAGCTCAGGCGCAACGGGGTTGCATCACAATCCGGTGGGAAGTACAGCGAACGACCCGGGTAACCTTGGTAAGTCCCGAACCCCGTTCCAGGAAGGTCTGACGTGCTCATCGCCGGGTTCCCCGCGGGACCGTGGGGTACGAACTGCTACGTCGTCGCCACCGGCCAGGGCGCGGAATGCATCGTCGTCGACCCAGGTCAGGACGCGACCGACGGCGTCGTGCAGGTCGTCCGGGAGAACAAGCTGAAGCCGGTCGCCGTGCTGCTCACGCACGGTCACATCGACCATATGTTCTCGGTCCTCCCGGTCTGCGGAACGTACGACGCGACCGCCTGGATCCACCCCGACGACCGGCACCTGCTCGCCGACCCGATGGCCGGGATCAGCCCGGAGACGGCGCGGATGCTGCTCGGCGGCGATCACACCTTCGCCGAACCCGACGACGTCGCCGAACTGAAGGACGGGCAGTCCCTGGAGCTCGCGGGCCTGAACTTCACGGTCGACCACACCCCGGGCCACACCCGCGGGTCGGTCACCTTCACCACGCCGTACGACGGGCCCCAACAAGGCACACAGCAAGTGCCCGCGGTCTTGTTCTCCGGTGACGTGTTGTTCGCCGGGTCGATCGGCCGGACGGATCTGCCTGGCGGCGACCATCCGGCGATGCTGCATACGTTGGCCACCAAGATCCTGCCGATGCGCGACGAGATCGTCGTCCTGCCGGGTCATGGTGGCCAGACCACGATCGGCCGGGAGAAGGCGACCAACCCCTACTTGCAGGACCTGGAGATACCGAACTTATGAGCAAGGCCAAATCTGCAACTCGCCCACTCAGCGGGTTCCCCGAATTCCTACCGTCGGACCGGATCGTCGAACTGCAGTTCCTCGACACCATCCGGGAGACGTTCGAGCTGCACGGATTCGCGTCGATCGAGACCCGTGCGGTCGAGCCGGTCGAGCGGCTGTCCAACCAGGGCGAGGACGCCGACAAGGAGATCTACGGCGTACGGCGGCTCGCGGCCGGCGCGGACGAGGACGCGGCCCTCGGCCTGCACTTCGACCTGACCGTGCCGTTCGCCCGCTACGTGCTGGAGCACAGCGGCAAGCTGGTGTTCCCGTTCCGGCGCTACCAGATCCAGAAGGTGTGGCGCGGTGAGCGTCCGCAGGAGGGCCGGTACCGCGAGTTCACCCAGGCGGACATCGACATCATCGACAGTGGCGAACTGCCGTTCCACTACGAGGTCGAGCTGCCGCTGGTGATCGCGGACGCGTTCCGCAAGCTGCCGATTCCGCCGTTCCGGATCCAGGTGAACACCCGGCAGATCCCGGAGGGCTTCTACCGCGGCCTCGGCATCGAGGACATCACCGGAACGCTCCGCATCGTCGACAAGCTGGACAAGATCGGCCCGGACAAGGTGACCGACCTGCTGACCGCGGCCGGCCTGTCCGCGGAGACCGCGAAGCAGGTGCTGCGGCTGGCGGAGATCTCGTCGACGGACGCGTCGTTCGCGGATCAGGTACGGGCGCTCGGCGTGCAGCACGAGGTCCTCGACGAGGGTCTCGAGCGGCTCTCGCAGATCATGACGGCGGCGAACGAGCACGCGCCCGGTCTGCTGGTCGCGGACCTCAAGATCGCGCGCGGTCTCGACTACTACACGGGCACGGTTTACGAGACCCAGCTGATCGGCGACGAGGGCTACGGGTCGATCTGCTCTGGTGGGCGGTACGACTCGCTGGCGTCCGACGGCAAGACGACGTACCCCGGTGTCGGGATCTCGATCGGTGTGTCGCGGCTGGTGCACCGCTTGATCAGCAAGGGTTTGCTGACCGCGAGCCGCCGTACGCCGACTGCTGTGCTGATCGCGCTGAACTCGGAGGACGATCGGGCCGAGGCGATGCGGACGGCGATCCAGTTGCGCGGCCGGGGCATTGCGGTGGAGGTGGCGCCGGCTGCTGCCAAGTTCGGGAAGCAGATCAAGTTCGCCGATCGCCGCGGTATTCCGTTCGTCTGGTTCAGCACCGAGAACGGGCCCGAGGTGAAGGACATTCGCAGCGGCGAGCAGTTGCCCGCGGACGCGGCCACCTGGACCCCGCCGGCCCAAGATCTACGACCAAGCATCAACACGCAAGAGGAGAACTCGTGATCCGTACCCATTCCGCAGGCTCGTTGCGTGCCGAGCACGCCGGGCAGACGGTGATTCTGGCGGGCTGGGTGGCGCGGCGACGCGATCACGGCGGCGTGGCGTTCATCGACCTGCGCGACTCGACCGGCACCGTCCAGGTCGTGATCCGCGACGAGGCGGCCGCGCACGGCCTGCGTTCGGAGTACTGCCTGAAGATCGTCGGCGACGTCTCGCCGCGCCCGGAGGGCAACGCGAACCCGAACCTGCCGACCGGCGAGATCGAGGTGATCGCGACCGAGGTCGAGGTCCTGAACGAGGCGGCCCCGCTGCCGTTCCCGGTCGAGGAGCACCACGCGACGCCGGTGAACGAGGAGATCCGGCTCAAGTACCGGTACCTCGACCTGCGCCGCCAGGGCCCGGGTTCGGCGCTGCGCCTGCGCAGCGAGGTGAACAAGGCCGCCCGCGAGGTGCTGTCGAAGCACGACTTCGTCGAGCTCGAGACGCCGACGCTGACCAAGTCGACGCCGGAAGGCGCCCGCGACTTCCTGGTCCCGGCCCGCCTGCAGCCGGGCAGCTGGTACGCGCTGCCGCAGTCGCCGCAGCTGTTCAAGCAGCTGCTGATGGTGGCCGGTATGGAGCGGTACTACCAGATCGCCCGCTGCTATCGCGACGAGGACTTCCGCGCCGACCGGCAGCCGGAGTTCACCCAGCTGGACATCGAGATGAGCTTCGTCGACCAGGACGACATCATCGCGCTGTCCGAGGAGATCCTCACGGCGCTCTGGAAGCTCGTCGGGTACGACGTGCAGACGCCGATCCCGCGGATGACGTACGGCGAGGCGATGGCGCGGTTCGGCTCCGACAAGCCGGATCTGCGGATGGGCCTCGAGCTCGTCGAGTGCACGGAGTACTTCAAGAACACACCGTTCCGCGTGTTCCAGGCGCCGTACGTCGGTGCCGTCGTGATGCCGGGTGGTGCGGACCAGCCGCGTAAGCAGCTCGACGCGTGGCAGGAGTGGGCCAAGCAGCGAGGCGCTCGCGGATTGGCCTACGTGCTGGTCGGTCAGGACGGCGAGCTCGCCGGGCCGGTCGCGAAGAACCTGTCCGAGGAGGAGCGCGCGGGTATCGCCGACCACGTCGGCGCGAAGCCGGGTGACTGCATCTTCTTCGCTGCGGGTCCGGTGAAGACGTCGCGGGCACTGCTCGGCGCGGCCCGGCTCGAGATCGGCCGTCGCGGCGGTCTGATCGACGAGTCGACGTGGTCGTTCGTGTGGGTCGTCGACGCGCCGCTGTTCGAGCCGGCCGACGACGCGACGGCCGCGGGTGATGTCGCGGTCGGGTCCGGCGCGTGGACCGCCGTACATCACGCCTTCACGTCGCCGAAGCCGGACTCGCTGGAGACGTTCGACACCGATCCGGGGTCGGCGCTGGCGTACGCGTACGACATCGTCTGCAACGGCAACGAGATCGGCGGTGGCTCGATCCGTATTCACCGCGAGGACGTGCAGAAGCGGGTCTTCAAAGTGATGGGGCTGACCGACGAGGAGGCCTCGGAGAAGTTCGGGTTCCTGCTCGACGCGTTCAAGTTCGGCGCGCCGCCGCACGGCGGGATCGCGTTCGGCTGGGACCGGATCACGGCGCTGCTGGCCGGCACCGAGTCGATCCGCGACGTGATCGCGTTCCCGAAGTCCGGCGGCGGGTTCGATCCGCTGACCGCGGCACCGGCGCCGATCACGCCCGAGCAGCGCAAGGAAGCCGGCGTGGACGCCAAGCCGGAGTCCAAAGACAAGTAGGGGTTGAGCTCTCCTGGGGTTTTGGAGGAAACTGGCGGCGTTGTGAATAGGCTTGGTTAGCTTTTCACGACGGCCGCCCCCTCCTACCGCCCCAGGAGTTGTTCAATGCGTCGTTTTCTTATAGCTGTTCTTGCCTGCTTTGGTCTCGCGGCAGGTGCTCTGGTCGCCGCCTCACCGGCGTACGCGGCCGTCTTCCAGACGTACGGCAGCGGCGTCAACGTCCGCGCCGACGCCTACCTGTCCTCCGCTGTCGTCGGCACCTTGAGCGGTCCCACCTCGATCGACGTGGACTGCCAGAAGAGCGGCGATCTGGTCAGCAACTCGGACGGCACCAGTTCGTGGTGGGCGCATGTGCCCGCGCTCGGCGGGTACGTGACGGTCGTGTACGTCGCGGTTCCCGAAGACAAGCTGCCCGGCGTACCCGAGTGCGGTTCCGAGCCGCCGCAGGACGGTGACATCACGCTGGCCGACGTACAGGCGATGTTCGGCAGCCGGATCGCCAACCCGTCGCTCGTCGAGACCGGTCTGCCGTCGCTGAACCAGGCGATGCGGGACGCTCAGATCAACACGCCGTACCGGAAGGCGGCGTTCCTCGCGACGCTCGTGCACGAGTCGCGGCTGGAGTACAACATCCGCGAGATCGGCGACACCCGCCCGTACGGCGGACGTGGGTACATCCAGCTCACCGGCGACTTCAACTACGGCCCGGCCGGCCAGTACTTCGGCATCGACCTGCTCGGCAACCCCGACCTTGCGATGTCGCTGGAGTGGAGCGCGCCGATCGCCCGCTGGTACTGGACCGTTGCCCGCGACATCAATCCGTACGCCGACGACCTCGACATGGGCCGCGTCAACGCCGCGATCGGCTACCCGGCCGGCGACGAGGACCAGCGCCGCTGCGACTCGTTCAAGGCCGCGGTGAACTACCTGACAGGCTCGGTTCCGTCCGGCGTGATCTGCACCCGCCCGTCCGCTCTGAAGGGCGACACGACCAAGCTGACCCGCACCGAGTTCGAGGCCCTCGCCAACTAACTCAAGCGAATCGCAACAGTGCCGTCCCGAGGGCGCGGACCACCTCCTCTTCACGGAGGTCCCGCGCCCGCGGGGCGTGCCACTCTTTCGGCAGCGGCTGAGAGTGCCTAGGCTCGGTGAGGTGAGCGTCGTGCCGGTGGAGTTGTTGCCGCATCTGCGGCGGGCGCGGGACGTTGCTGATCGCAACTATGCCGAGCCGCTCGACCTGGCCGCGCTGGCGGCCGCGGCGGGTGTGTCGAAGTACCACTTCCTGCGGTGTTTCGCGGCGGCGTACGGCGAGACTCCGATGCAGTACGTCACGCGCCGGCGGATCGAGCGCGCGACGGATCTGTTGCGGGCGACGAACCTGACCGTCACCGAGGTCTGCGGGATGGTCGGGTACAGCAGCCTCGGGTCGTTCTCGCAGCGGTTCACCGAGCTGGTGGGGATGACGCCGACGCAGTACCAGCGGACGCAGACCGGCGCGCGGATCCCGGGGTGTTTCGTGTGCACCACGCCGACCACCCGGAGCTGGAGCTGCAGCTTGCGCTGCCGGGGCCGCCGCTGGACGAGGAAGCAACCGCGGCGATCAAGCGGATGATGGCGAAGGGCACCATGCACGGCTTCGGCATCGCCACCGACGACTGCCGCAAGACCTTCGCCGAACTGACCGCCAAGGGCGTCGAGTACATCCAGGAACCGTCGGACCGCCCGTACGGCGTGGAAGCGGTACTGCGCGACAACTCAGGCAACTGGCTGGTCCTGGTCGAGCAGCGCCCGTACACCCCGGAGGACTTCACCTGAGATGCTGACCGGATGGACATCACAGTCGACCCGGTCGGTCTGACACCGCCGTACGAGCAGGTCCGCTCGCAGATCGAGGCGTTGATCCGCGCGGGAGAGCTGGCGCGGGGCACCAGGCTGCCGACCGTGCGCCAGCTGTCGCTGGACCTCGGGCTGGCCGTGAACACCGTCGCCCGCGCCTACAAGGAACTCGAAGCCGACCACCTGGTCGAAACCCGCGGCCGCAACGGCACCTTCGTCCTGGCCTCCCGCAGCCAGATCAACGACGCCGCAACGCACGCCGCGGCCGTGAAGCTCGCCCAGACTGCTCGTGAGGCCGGTATGTCGTTCGCCGAAGCCACGGAGATCCTTCAGCGCGCTTGGTAGGTGACGTGGAGGCCGCCGGCCGGGTTGGGCTCGATGGTCAGCTGGGCCTCGTGGACTCGGGCGACCGCGGTGATGATGGCCAGGCCGAGGCCGTGTCCTTGAGACTGTGCCCGCTGGAACGGCTCGGTCAGCCGGCTGATCTCGTCGGGTGGGATCTTGCGGCCGGTGTTGGTGACGGTGAGACGGCCGTCTGCGGTGGCAACGTCGACAGTGCCGCCGGGGACGTTGTGGCGGATGGCGTTGGCGAGCAGGTTCGTGACCAGGCTGGCCGTCAGCGGTACGTCGCCCGTGATCGTGGCCGGCGTCAACGCGGTGCGGAGTTGGATGTCGCGGGCCTCGGCTTCTGCCTGGTGTTCCAGGACGATCCGCGATGTCAGGTCGGCGAGGTCGAAGCGTTCCTGCTGGTCGGTTCCGTCGTACGCGGTCGCCAGTGTGAGGAGCGCGTCGATCAGTTGCTCTTGTTGCCGGCCGAGATCCAGCAGTTCTTCGCACGCCGACCGGAGGGTGTCGGCGGACGCAGCAGGATCGGCCAGAGTGAGTTGGAGGAGCGTCCGCTGCACGGTGAGCGGCGTACGCAGCTCGTGCGACGCATTGGCGACGAACTGCCGTTGTGCGGTGAACGACTCGTGCAGCCGCCGCAGCAGGTCGTCCAACGTGCCGGCGAGTTCAGTGAACTCGCTGTATCCGGGCGGTACGCGGAGTGGGGTTTCCAGGTCCTGAGCGGACATGCCACGAGCGGCCCGTGCGATGGTGTCGAGCGGGCGGAGCGCCCGGCCGGCGATGAACCAGCCGAGGGCGATCGAGGCTGCTGCCAGTAGCACGAGCGCGACGGCGGCAAAGCGCAGTACGGCGGTGAGGTTGTTCGTCGACCCGCTGGCCGTGTGGCTGCCGTTGAACATCCCCAACGCCACGACTCCCAGCACGACCACGCTGCCTGCGAACGCGAGCGCGGTGTGGAGCAGCGCGAGCCGGGTGCGGAGCCGGGGGAGGGCCGTCACGGGGCGTCGATCCGGTAGCCGCCCTCGCGGACGGTGTGGATGGCCGGCGGGTCGCCGAGTTTGCTGCGCAGTCGCCCGATCGTGGTCTTCACCGTGGTCGTGAACGGGTCGGCCGCCTCGTCCCAGACGCGTTCGAGCAGTTCTTCGGCCGGTACGACGCGGCCGCCGGCGGCGAGCAGGTGTTCGAGGACCGCGAACTCCTTCGGGCTGAGCTCCAGCCGCCGTCCCGACCGGAACGCGACCCGGCGGTTCGGGTCCAGGCTCAGATCGCCGTTGTCCAGGACGGGCGGCAGCGCCGGCGCCGATCGCCTTCCCAGCGCCCGTACGCGGGCCACCAGTTCCGCGAGGTCGAACGGCTTCGACAGGTAGTCGTCGGCGCCCAGGCCGAGCCCCTCGACCCGATCGCGCACCGTCCCGGCCGCGGTCAGCATCAGCACTCGCTCGGCGGCTCCGCCGGTCACGATCCGCCGGCAGACCTCGTCGCCGTGCACCTCGGGCAGATCGCGATCCAGGACGACCACGTCGTACCGCGTGACGGCCATCCGCTCCAGCGCGTCCCGGCCGTCGACGGCCGAGTCGACAGCCATCGCCTCGCGGCGCAGGCCGGTGGCGATCAGCCGGTTCAGCGTCTGGTGATCCTCAACCACCAGAACTCTCATCGCCCAGCTCCTCTCGAGGTACGGCGTCCACGATGCCAGGCGGCCGGTGACAACCAGGTGACAGGCGAGCGCACCGGGGCGTCACCGCGGTCTGCGTACAAACCATGCCATGACATCGATCGAGGTCGCGGGGTTGCGGAAGCGGTACGGCGGGACGACGGCGCTGGACGCGATGACGTTCACAGCACGGCCCGGGCGGGTGACCGGGTTCGTCGGGCCGAACGGCGCCGGGAAGTCCACGACCATGCGGATCATCTTGGGGCTGCAGACTGCTGATGCGGGACACGCACTGGTCTGTGGACAGCCGTACAGGTCGCTGAGGCACCCACTGCGTTCGCTCGGCTCGTTGCTGGACGCATCGGCTCTGCACCCGGCGCGGAGCGGCCGCAACCACCTCCTGTGGCTGGCACAGACACAGGGGCTTGGCATGCGTCGCGTCGACGAGGTGATCGAGCAGGTGGGGCTGGCGTCCGCGAGTCGCCGTACCGCCGGTGGCTACTCGCTGGGCATGCGGCAGCGGCTCGGTATCGCGGCTGCGTTGCTGGGTGATCCGCCGACGATCATGCTGGACGAGCCGTTCAACGGCATGGACCCCGAAGGCATCATGTGGCTGCGTGGCTTCCTGCGCTCGCTGGCCGAGCAGGGGCGGGCTGTACTGGTGTCCAGCCACCTCATGAGCGAGCTACAGGACATGGCCCAGCACGTGGTTGTCGTAGGTCGCGGCCGGGTGATTGCCGACAGCAGTGTCGCCGAGCTGATCGCGGCGGTCTCGGGTGATCGGGTGCGGCTGCGTACCAGCACCCCTGAGCCGGTCGCCGCAGCACTCACAGCTGCCGGCGGCCAGGTGGTGGAGGCCGACGGACTCGTCGTACGGCGTCTTGCAGCCGAGCAGATCGTGGGTGTGCTGACGGCCCACGGCCTGCCCTTCTCCGAGGTCACACCGCACCGGGCGACGCTGGAAGAGGCGTACCTGGATTTGACCGGCGAAGCGGTTGAGTACCGGGGAGCACCGGCGTGAATCTGTTGCGAGCCGAGTGGACCAAGTTCCGGTCCGTGCCTGGCTGGGTGCGGGGCGTTGGGGTGGCGGCGCTGTTGATCCTGCTGTTCCCAGTGACCGGTCTAGGCGGCGGGCCGGGTGACAAGACGACTCCTGCGACAGGGCCGGATGGCCGGCCGGTCAACAACTCCTACTCCTTCGTGCACAGGCCGTTGGCCGGGGACGGTCAGATCACCGTTGCCGTCAGCAAACTGTCCTCTGAGCAGGATGGGCCGTGGGCGAAGGCCGGGCTGATGATGAGGGCCGGGTCGCGGTACGCGGCGATCATGGTCACCGGCGGGCACGGCGTACGGATGCAGCACGACTACCTGTACGACACAGCTGGTCCGGCGGTGCGTTGGCTGCGGCTGACGCGTTCCGGAGACACGGTGACCGGTGAGGCGTCGGCGGACGGCGCTCGGTGGACCGTGGTCGACAAGGTGCAGCTGAGCGGCCCCGTGCAGGCAGGGCTGTTCGTTGCCTGCCCGTCTCGGATCAGGGGTATCGGCATCGCCGACGACACTGCGACCGCGGTGTTCAGCAACCCGGAGCTGGCTGGCGCTTGGCCGGTCGCTGAGTGGTCCGGGGGCGTGGTCTCTTCTGGTGCAGGCTTCACCATGACGGGTCGCGGCGATCTCGGGCCGGCGACCCGCAGCGACGTACCGGTGGGAGCTGCCGCCGGCGACCTGCTCTTCGGCACCTTCCCGGCGCTGATCGTGATCGTTGTCGTGGGCACCCTGATGGTGACGACGGAGTACCGGTACGGAGTGATACGGCTCAGCTTGAGCGCCGGCACCGGCCGGGTCCGTGTGCTGCTGGCGAAGGCCGCGGTGCTCGCCGGTGCGACGTTCGCAGCCGCTCTCGTCGCCAGTGTGCTCGCAGTACCGCTGTGGTTGCGGGTGGTTCGCGGCCTGGGTGTCTATGTGTTTCCAGCCGGTCCGCTGGTACTGCTGCGGGCTGAGGTTGGTACGGCGGCAGTACTGGCCATCACGGCTGTTCTGGCGTTGGCCGTTGGCGTCATTCTGCGGCGCAGTGCGACAGCCGTCACCACCGTGGTCGTTGTGACCGTGCTGCCGTATCTCCTGGCGCTTACGCCGTTCCTGCCGCCGTCGCTGGCGCAGTGGATGACACGGGTGACTCCGGCCGCTGCGTTCGCCGTACAGCAGACGTTGACTCGCTATCCGCAGGTCGACAGCGTCTACACGCCGGCGAATGGCTATTACCCGCTGGAGCCGTGGGCTGGTCTGGCGGTGCTGTGTGGGTACACCGCAGTTGCTCTGGCGGTTGCCGCCGTACTAATCCGCCGGAGGGATGTGTGAGGGCCGAGTGGACCAAGTTGCGTACGACGCCTGGCGCGGCGTGGCTGCTGCTGGTCACTGTGATCGTGACTGTTGCCCTGAGCGCTGCTGTGTGTGTGGCTGCCACTACCTGTGGCACCAAGGTTCTGCTCAGCGGGGTGTACGCGGGTCAGGCGCCCGTAGCAGTACTGGGCGTGCTCGTGGTCAGTGGCGAGTACAGCACCGGACTCATCCACACAACGCTTGCTGCTGTGCCCAGCCGGGCGACCGTGATGGCAGCAAAGGCGCTTGTCGTCGCCGTGGTGGTTGCTGTGGCCGCGACTGCGATTTCTGTGGTGGGGCTTGCGGAGGGTGTCGAGTTACGCGCCGCGGGCCGAGCCGTCGCGTACCTGGTCCTCATCGCGGTCCTCAGCGTCGGAGTGGCCGCCGTCGTCCACGACTCGGCGGTCGCGATTGGCAGCGTGCTCGGTCTGCTCTACCTTCCGCCGATCCTCGCTCCACTGGTGGCAAACCCTCACGTGGTCGAAGAGCTTGCTCCGATGACCGCAGGTCTTCCCGTACTCACCGCGTGGTCGTTTGGTGCGCTCCTGGTGGGAACGCTCCGACTGAGATGACGTTGCCGCCGTCCTGGGAGATGACGTGGAGTCCGGCGCTCTCCAGTTCGGCGCGGAGGGCTTCGGGTTGTAGGTGGCGGCGGTGGGGGAGGTACCAGGTGTTGTCGAGTTGTACGGCGTCGTCGGCTGGTTGGGTGGTTCTCTCGTAGCAGATGCCGGTGGTGGCGTCGTACCGGAAGTCGCCGTCGTAGACGCGGTCCGGGTCGTACATGGCTGTTGAGAGGACGTAGTGGCCGTCGGGTTTCAGGCGGTCGCGTACGGCGGCGAGAACGGCGGCACGGTCCGGGTCCGTGACGATCGACTGGAGGCAGTAGCTGTCGAGGATCACGTCGTACTGCTTGCTTCCGGCCGGCATCGCGCACACGTCCTGCACGCTGAAGTTGACGGTCACGCCTCGCTCCTGCGCGAACCGGCGGGCGAGGGTGATCGCTTCCGGGATCAGGTCGATCGCGTCGACACGGAACCCACGCGCCGCGAGGAAGCATGCGGCCGGCCCGGTGCCGCATCCGTACTCCAGCACCTCACCCGATGCCGGCAGCCGATCGAGAACGCTCTCGAGGAACGCCCGGTTGGGGAAGTCGTCGAACGTCCACCTCTCGCCGAAGAGGTCGTTCCACTGCGTCATACCTTCGTGCCCGAGCCGCCGGTAGGCCGCCTGGTGCTCGGCGTAGTAGTACCGCACCCGCTTACTATGTCTCGCCGCCGTACGTCCGCTCCACCCGATTTCGTACGCCGGCCGAGCTCTTGGAGGACGGGCAGATGGACGAGGAGACCGAGCAGGCGCGTCGCCTGGCGGCCGAAGCGGAGGCCGAACGCATCCACTCGGAGGCGGAGGACGCGAAGTCCGACCCCGCGGTTCAGGAGGAGTGGATCCGGCAGTCGAACCTGATCTACGGCGGACTGGCCGCCGCCGGACTGGTCGTCGTCCAGCCGTTCCTGACCACCTCCCCGCTGGATCTGACCGCGACGATCTGCGTTGTCGCGTTCGCGGTCTCGATCCCGTTGCTCGCGGCGCTCCTGGTGCTGAACCGGCAAGAGGCGTTCCGGCGCCAGGTGTCCAGGTCCCGCCTCGTCAGCGTGGCGAAGGCAGTCGCGGAAGGGTCCGCGTTCGTCGGCCTCACCGCGGCGTTCTGGCACATCTCGACGATCGCCGGCCTCGCCTTCCTCCTGGTCGGCTTCTTCGCCGTCGGCGTCCACTCGGCCGGCTACACAAAACTCGAGTACGACGGCAACTTCCGCTCCCGCTTCCGCCGCACCAAACCACCCACGCCCTGACCGTCGTGGTGGTGGACGGGTCAGGTCTCGCTCGCGATCGGGTAACCGGTGGCAGCGCACTGCTGAAGGACCTCATCGACCACCTCGTGCAGAGGTTGGCGGGCGTCTACGGTGCGCGCGTGTCGCTTGGTCAGCTCGGTCTCCACCTCGGTCCGCCACCAGTGGGACCAGGTCGCGGTAGCGCCGACCTTGCCAAAGATGTTGTCGCGGGTCGGGTCTTGTAGTCGGGCGTCCAGGGTTCGAGCGTCAAGGCGCAGCAGGATCACCGACGCGAACCTGTCCAGGTGGTCGAACATGTTGAACGCCGTACCGCAGAGTAGGACGTTGCGGGAGCGGTAGCGCGACAGTAGCTCGGTCAACCGGTCGTCGACCCAGCGCCAGTGATGCGTGCTGAGCCAGGCGAGATCCGGCTCCGGTGGAAACGGCACCGGGTTGCCCTTCGAGTCTTCGTGGCGCGCGAACCCGTAATCGAGGTCGACGGAGCACAGCCCCCGGTCGCGAAGCGCGGACGAGACCGTGGACTTACCCGCGCCAGGTCCACCAGCGAGAAGCACAGCCACCATCCATAGACCGTGGCCGCAACCGGGCCAACGCCGCAACCGAATATCCGCGCAACCGCTCCCAGCTGCACGGAAACGATTCCAGAAGTCGGGCGTGAGGTATGTACACGCTCTCTTGGCGTTGCTAGATTCCGGGCTGATTTGACATCGATGTCAACCTCAGGGAGTGGTCGCGATGGTTTCGAGACGTGCGTTCCTGGCGGGCAGCGGTGCGGTGACGGCGGGTGGGCTCGGGATAGCCCGGGCCTGGCATCGACAGCGCAGGCTGCGGTTTCATCGACGTCCGGCAGCCCCGCTCGGCTGCTGCCGGTGTTCAACCGCCCGAGACACCTGGATTACGGCGATGTGAGCAAGCTCAGCGGGGGAGATCAAACCCTGCTGACAACGTTGCAAGGCATCGTCAACCGTACTGAGCCCGAGTTGTACTTCCTGTACGACACCGGCACGGTGAGCGTGCCGGACGCCAAATGGCTGGCCGACATGCACCTGCCGACCAAGCTGTACAAGAACCCGCTGGACCTGGTCGCCAAGTACCGCAGCCGGATCCGCGGTGCGATCGTGCACGACCCCGCCGTACCGGACTCGCTGAACGTGGCGACGACGCTCGCCGGACTCGAGAACGCTGTCGTCGCCGACGCGGATCAAGCGAAGGCGCACGGTCTGAAGATCGTGAAGGACCTGCGCGGGATGTTCGACGACGACGTCGTGAAGACGTACCGCTGGCAGCTGGACAACCTGTTCCCCAAGGTCACCCACAAGCTGCTCGCCGGCCTCCCGCCGACCCGCGTGGTCGACGTCGAGGGCGTGCAATGGCTCGAGATCGCCCGCGAAACACAACAGATCCGCGACTCGTCGAACCGCGGCACCTACAACCTGGACGTCTCCGCGAAGCTCGGCAAGGAGGCCGTGTTCGTCCGGTTCGCGGACTCGTTCACCGACGACGGCTGGGGCGCGTCGGTGCGCCACGTGTCCATCAAGGCCAACGACACCGTGATCGCCACCTTCGAGCCGGGCAGCCCGGAAGAAGCGCCGTACCTGTTCGACGGCTCGCACTCCTCGATCGGCGGCGAGGCCAACCGCTTCGCCGACGGCGGAAACTACTGGATCTACCGCATCGAACCACCAGCGGGTACGACGTCCCTCGTCGTGACCGTGGAGATGTGGAACCAGTACCTGGTCTCGGCGACCGACACGTCGCCGACCCGCATCGAACCGTTCGCGTACTTCCGCGACTACGTGGTGGCCACCAAGGCCCTGGTGAGCTGGCTACCACCGGGTGGTGCGACCGGCGATCTGCTCATCGAGCACTACGCGAAGTACCCGACGCTGGCGCCGTATATGGGCTGGTTCGCGAACGACGTCTCCGGTGAGTGGGACGGCGTCGACCTCGCGAGCAAGGGCGGTTCGCCTGTGGTTGCGGCCGACTTCTACATGAACGGCACGGTGCACGCCGGCTTCACCGCGCCGATCTCCGACAAGCCACGGCCGATACGCCGGATCGACAAGCCGAAGAACAAGGTCTATCTGACCCTGACCTTCGGCGAAGGCGACAACATCCAGTACTGCCAGCGCCGGCTGCGTGAGATCTGGGACGACCCGAAACGCGGGCAGGTGCCGACCAACTGGACCATCAGCCCGTTGCTCGCTGAAACCGGCCCCGGCCTCTACAGCTATTTCCAGCGCACGGCGACCGCCAACGACCTCCTGGTCTGCGGCCCGTCCGGCGGCGGCTACACGTACCCAGGTTCGTGGGTGCCCGCCGAGCTGACGGAGTACCTGAAGATGACGGGTGGCTTCATGCGCCGTACCGGGCTGGACGTGGTGTACGCGTACAGCAACCGGCAGGACGACAAGTGGGTCCTGCTGTCGGAGGAGATCGCCAGCGGGTACAACGAGTACACGCCGGTCAAGGGGATCATGCAGACCTGGGACGGCGACCCGCTCACCGTCCGCCAAGGCGGTCTGCCGATCACTGGTCAGTGGGGCGCACCCGGTAAGGCCGCCGAGTTCAAGGCCGCGCTCGACCAGCGGATCGCGAACTGGGACGGGGCGAGCCCGCTGTTCATCTCCGGTGGGATCGGCGCCTGGTCGTGGGCGCCGTCCGACATGGCCGAACTCGGAGCTCTGCTGGGCGACCCGTACGAGGTCGTGCTGGCGAACAGCTTCTACGACCTGCTCAACAGAGTGCTGTAGCAAACACAGGGCGCGGCCGCCCGCGGGGAACGGGCGGCCGCTGTGTGGGGGCTTACCAGTGGTGAGCGACGTCGATCACCAGACGGGAGTTCGAGCCCGGTCCCGCGAGCGTGAAGACGCGGAACGGGAGCCGGGCGCGGACACCCAGACCGATCGTCGTCTGACCCTCGAAGCTCCCGGCGAACGCGAGCTGCCGGAACGTGCTGTACCCGGCCACGTTGGTCAGTTCCTTGGAGTTCTTCGGGGAGTACGTCGCCTTGCCGGCGTCGAGGTCGTACGACGGCGCGCGGACGACGATCTGCAGTTTCGCGCCACCGCGCAGCGGCACCACGAACCCGGAGCCGTCCTGGTGGACGGTGCCGACGTACCGGACGTCGTACCCGGCGGCGCGGCCGCCCAGATCGACGACGAGCCTGTCGTAGCAGGCGTGCCGTCCGGTGCGGACGTCGGTGACCGGTGACAGAACCATCCGGCTGTTTGCCTCGGGCAATGATCCCCAGCCGCGCGGGCAGGACGCGGTCGAGACGGTCGAGGTCGTGCGGGGGGCGGTGGACGATCCGGCCAGTGCCGGCGCGGCGAACGCGGCCGCGGGGACAGCTAGCACCGCTAGTGCGGCGACGATCGTCTTGGGTATTTTGTGCTGGAGCTTCATGATGCGTTTCCCCCTTGTATGGACACTTACTTGGACGACACCAGTGGCCAACTGGTTTACTTTTTGGGCCGGTGATTTCAGGTAGTCGATCGGGCACGATGTGCAGATGACCCCTGACGAGCTGCTCGACGTGTTCCACCGCCGGATCCGGTTGCCGGACGCCGACGCGATCCCCGGCTGGAAGCAGGAGCACGACGGCCCCGTACACCGCTCGTACGTCGAGGGATCCGAGGGAGCCGGGTTCGTCGAGACACCGCGCGGGCTGGGCGACGACCCGGACGCGGTGATCGCCAAGGAGGTGGCGTTCTTCCGGGAGCGCGGCCTGCCGTTCGAGTGGAAGACGTACGCGTACGACGAACCGGCCGACCTTGGTGAGCGGCTGGTCCGGGCCGGGTTCACGAAAGAGGAGCCGGAGACGCTGATCCTCGGCGAGGTCGACCGGATCCTGCAGCGGCCGTCCGCGCTGCCGTCGAAGGTGCGGCTGCGGGAGGCCGACGGGCCGGACGACTACCACCGGATCGGCGTACTCACCGACACCCTGTGGCACAACGGTGTGGAGCGGATCGTCGAGCGGCTCGCGGGGGAGGCGCGGATGTTCCCGGACCGACTGTCGGTGTTCCTGGTCGAGGACGCGCTGAAAGGCCCGGAAGGCCCTGCCGTGTCGGCTGCCTGGATCCGGTTCCATCCGGGCACCGGGTTCGCCAGCCTGTGGGGCGGCGGCACGCTGCCGGAGTGGCGCCGGCAGGGCATCTACAGCGCACTGCTCGCCCACCGCGCCCGCCTCGCGAAGGAGCGCGGCTACGAGTTCCTCCGCGTCGACGCGTCCGAGGACTCCCGCCCCATCCTGCAGAAACTCGGCCTGTACGGCGTAACTGTGACAACCCCGTACGAATGGACACCCTGACCTGACCTGCGGAACGACACACGAAGGCTGTACGTTGCCTGCATCATGGCCCTGAAAATCGCTTCTCGCTTCCGCCGGCTGCTGCAGCGCCCCGGCTCGATCGATCTCGGCCCGTACGAACGGCTCACCCAGCTGGTCGGCGAGGCGGAGGAATCGGTCCTCTCCCTGACCGACGAAGAGCTCACCGAGGCGGTCGCGGAACTCCGCACCACCGGCGGGCTGCACGAGGACGAGCAGATCGAGTTCCTCGCGCTCGCCCGGGACGCGGGGAAGCGCGCGATCGGCGAGCGCGCGTTCGACGGCCAGGTCGTCGGCGCGCTGGCGATGCTGCAGGGCCGGGTCGTCGAGATGGCGACCGGTGAGGGCAAGACGCTGGCGGGCGCGATCGCCGCCGCCGGGTACGCCGTGGGCGGCCGCAAGGTGCACGTGCTGGCGGTCAACGACTACCTGGCCAAGCGCGACGCCGAGTGGATGGGCCCGGTGTACGAGCTGCTCGGCGTGACTGTGTCGCACGTCGGCCAGGCGTCGACGCCGGAGGAGCGCCGCGAGGCGTACCAGGCCGAGGTTTGCTACGTCCCGGTCAGCGAGATCGGGTTCGACGTACTGCGGGACCGCCTGGTCACCGACGTCGCGGACCGGGTCACCGTCGAGCCCGACGTGGCGCTCGTGGACGAGGCTGACTCGGTGCTGATCGACGAGGCCCGGGTCCCGATGGTGCTGGCCGGCGCGACCCGGAACGAGGCGCTCGACGACGACGTCGTACAGCTCGTCCGGACGCTGCGCGCAGGCGTCGACTACGAGATCGACGGCGACGGCCGGACGGTCGCGCTGACAGACCGCGGCACCGACAAGGTCGAGGCAGCCCTCGGCGAGGTCGACTCCGAGACGGACGCCGACGACAGCGTCGGGACCGATGCCGACGCCGATTCAGACGCCGATTCAGACGCTGACGCGGAGGACGAGGCGGCGGACGACGGGGTCGCGGTCGAGCTCGAGCGTCCGGGGTTCAACCTGTACGACGACGAGAACCTCGACCGCTTGACGCAGATCAACGTCGCGCTGCACGCCGAGGTGTTGCTGCGCAGGGACGTCGACTACCTGGTCCGGGACGGCAAGGTCAGCCTGATCAACAACAACCGCGGCCGGATCGCCAAGCTGCAGCGCTGGCCGGACGGTCTGCAGGCCGCGGTCGAGGCGAAGGAGGCCGTGCCGGTCAGCGACTCCGGTGAGGTGCTCGACAGCATCACCGTGCAGGCGCTGATCAAGAAGTACAAGTCGCTGTGCGGCATGACCGGTACGGCGGTCGTCGTGGGCGAGTCGCTCCAGGAGTTCTACGAGGTCGACGTCGCCGTCGTACCGCCGAACAAGCCGAACGTCCGCAAGGACGACCAGGACCGGCTGTACCTGACCGTCGACCAGAAGAACGACGCGCTGGTCAAGCACATCGGCGAGGTGCACGAGACCGGGCGGCCGATCCTGATCGGGACGCACAGCGTCGAGGAGTCCGAGCAGCTCAGCGACAAGCTCGAGGCGGCCGAGATCGAGCACGTCGTACTGAACGCGAAGAACGACGCCGAGGAGGCGGCGATCATCGCGGAGGCCGGTGTGCCGGGGACGGTGACCGTGTCGACGCAGATGGCCGGCCGCGGTACCGACATCCGGCTGGGCGGCAAGGACGAGACGCACGACAAGGACAAGGCCCTCGAACTCGGCGGCCTGTACGTCGTCGGCACCGGTCTGCACGCGTCACGGCGACTGGACGACCAGTTGCGCGGTCGTGCGGGACGACAGGGCGACCCGGGCGGATCGCTGTTCTTCGCGAGCCTCGCCGACGAGCTCGTCACGCGGTACTCCGTTTCGTCCGGCCTCCGCCCGCACCCGGACGACACCGGCCGGCTCACGGACCGCAAGTCGGTCGGCATGCTCGAGCACGCCCAGCGGGTCGCGGACGGCGCGAACGCGGAGCTGCACCGTACGACGTGGCAGTACAACCGGCTCACGGGACAGCAGCGCGCGATCCTGCTCGAGACCCGCGAGAAGGTGCTGACCGAGGACCTGGCCGCGGACGAGCTCTCCGAGCGCGCCAAGGAGCGGTACGACGAACTGGTCGACGAGGTCGGCGAGGACGTGGTGAAGGCCGCGGCGCGGCGGATCGCACTGCGGCATCTCGACCGGCGCTGGACCGACCACCTGGCGTACCTGGCGGACCTGCGGGAAGGCATTCACCTGCGGTCGCTGGCCGGGGGCATCGTGCACCTGAAGCCGATCGACGAGTTCAACAAGTCGGCGATCGCGTCGTTCGACACGTTGATCGAGGACTCCTGGAAGGACGCGGCCGAGACGTTCGCGGACGCGGAGATCACCTCCGACGGGCTGAACGAGGAGACCAGCGGGATCCCGCGGCCGACCGCGACCTGGACGTACCTGGTCAACGACAACCCGTTCGGCACCGAGGCGGACCGGATCCTCGGCCGCCTCCGCAATGCGATCAAGCCCGAGTCGTTCTCCGAGCCCGAGGAGATCCTCGCCGAGGACTTCGACGAGGACGACCTCCCCGAAGAACTCCGCGACGCGGACGACGAAGCCGATGACGACGAGGTTGAGAAGAAGAAGGACTGAGACTTTGGTCTAGGTACGGACAGCCGTCGGCTCGATGCCGGTTGGTGGTTCGGTGGGCGACGCTCTCGTCATGTCCAGCACGCACAAAGGTCCCTGGCTTCTCGTCGTCGACATCGGCCTCCCGCTCGGGCTCTTCTATGGGCTGCGGGCGTTCGGTGCGAGTGACCTGACCGCGCTGCTCGTCGGTGTGGTCCCGGGCCTGGTCAGTTCGGCGGTGTCGCTCGTGCGCACCCGCCGTACCGATCTGGTCGGGATGGCTGTCGTGGTGAGCATGGTGGCGAGTGCGGTGGTCGCCGTGCTGGGTGGTGACGCGCGGTTGTTGCTCGTCCGGAACGCGTGGATCAGCCTGCCGTTCGCCGGCATCACGTTGTGGTCGCTGCGGCACCCGCAGCCGCTGACCTACACGGTCACGCTCGCGATGATGCCGCGGCGGGCGCGCGTGATGGAGCAGTTGTGGGCGACGAACGCGCGGTTCCGGGACGCGTGGAAGTGGATCACAGTGTTCTGGGGGATCGCGACGATCATCGACGGGATCGTGCGGATCGCCCTGGCGTACACGTTGCCGATCTCCGTCGTACCCGCCACCGACCCGGTCATCACCGTCGTCACGATCGTCGTACTGCAGGTCCCGACGATCGTGCTGCTCCGGCGCAGCGGCACATGGCACCTCGTGTTCGCCCCTCGGCGGCCTACAGTCGGTGAGATGACGGACGACAAGCTGTCACAAGCGCGCATGCGTGAGCTGCTGGCCTCCGGCGAGGCGACGTCGATGCTCGCCGGGATGGAGGTCGGTCCGACCTGGTACGCCGACCGTTGGTGGTACATCCCGGCCGAGGCCGCGGACGACGCCGACTACGAGCCGGCCGACCCGGAGAAGTCCGAGCGTTCGACCGGCTCCGGCGCCGGGCGGAGGCCGTCGACCGCGTCCAGGCCGAGCTGGACGGCAGACAATGAGCCCGCGGTCCGAACGGCAGGAGCCGAGCCGGGACGAACTCGTCGCGGCGCAGCAGGTCGTGGATCTGTTCGCTGCCGAGGCGCTGCTCGCCATCGACCGGTACGAGCAGTCGTTTCCAGTGGGTGCGCCTGACAAGGAACGGCGTACGGCGGACCGGCTGGCGCATTGGTGGCGCAAGCTCGAGCTGGACGACCTACGCCTGGATCCGGAGGGAACGGACGCCGAGCAGATCCTGGTGGCGGCGTCCGATCTGGCGCTCGACCCGGAGAACCACTGGGGGCTGAGCCTCGAGGAGGCCTCCGCTCAAGCCGTGAACCGGGCCGCGATGGACGGCCGGACGATGCCGACCACGACCATCGCGGACCTCAAGAAGAACTTCGAGAGCGCGTACGGCGGGCGCGTGGACCTGCCCGACCGGGACGACGAATGGCTCGCGCAGTCGCTGACCCGGCTGGCGCGGGCGAGCGTTCTGCGGGACGTGATCGCGGAGGGCGCGCAGATCCGGGTGAGCGAACCGCTGCGGACTGCGGCCGACGACCTGGTCCGGCAAGGTCAGCAACTGATGGACGACCGGCTCCATCTCGGCCGCCGTCAGGAGGCACCGATCAGCCGGGGCCCGTTGAGGGCCCAGCAGGCGAAGATCACCTCGATGTACTTCGCGTTCTGCACGGGTGTGGAGCTCACCGGTGCGCCGTTGTGGGCCGACCTGCTGATGAAGACTCCCGCGACCGCGGTGTTCTTCAAGGAGACTCGCGACGCCTACCGAGAGCACGATCACGCGGTCGCGACCCGGCTGGACCCCGCCCAGGCCCAACTCCGCTCGGTCCGCAAAGGCATCGCCGACTCCCTCGACACCCCCACCCCCGCCACCCGCCGCGACACCCGCGCCATCCGCAACGCCACCACCCGCCGCCCCGACCACGGCCGCTGACGAACTCCCACCGTCTTTGAGAACCCACCAACCGTTTTGCGAGCGCTGAAATGGTTGGTGGGTTCTCAAAGTCGGGGCTGTCGGTGGGGGTGGATAGGCTGCTGGGGTGAGTGATGGGTTGTTCGATCTTCCGGGGGCGCCGGCGCCTGCCCGTGGTGGTGGGAGTCTGGCGGATGCGGACCACACCGCGGCTCCGTTGGCGGTGCGGATGCGGCCGCGCAGTCTGGACGAGCTGGTAGGCCAGCAGCATCTGCTGGCGCCCGGCTCGCCGTTGCGTCGGCTCGTGGAGGGCGACCAGCCGATGTCGCTGCTGCTCTGGGGCCCTCCGGGGACTGGCAAGACGACGATCGCGGCGGTCGTCTCGCATCAGACGAACCGGAAGTTCGTGGAGCTTTCGGCGGTCACCGCCGGGGTGAAGGATGTGCGGCAGGTGATCGACGGCGCGCGCCGGGACCTGTCTCGCGCGACGTGGTGCGGTTGAGACTGTGCTGTTCATCGACGAGGTGCACCGCTTCACGAAGGCTCAGCAGGATGCGCTCCTGCCTGGCGTTGAGAACCGCTGGGTGACGCTGGTCGCGGCTACCACGGAGAACCCGTTCTTCTCGGTTATCTCGCCTTTGCTGTCCCGCAGTCTGCTGCTCACGTTGGAGTCGCTGACCGACGACGACATCGCGCTCCTGCTGGATCGCGCGCTGGCAGACGAGCGCGGGTTGAACGGCGAGTTCGAACTGGCCGCGGATGCGCGCGATCACCTGCTCCGGATGGCCGGCGGAGACGCCCGCCGCGCTCTCACGTACCTGGAAGCCGCCGCCGGCGGAGCCCGCGCCAAGTACGAGCAGGCCCTCAAGTACAAACAAGCCACCGACCCCCAGCCGACCGCCCCAACCAAGGCGACCGACCCGGCCGACTCCGCCGACCCGATCGACTCCGCCGAGCCGGGTGGTGGGGGGCGGGCGGTTATTGATTTGGTGACGTTGGAGATGGCGGTTGATCGGGCTGCGGTGCGGTACGACCGGGCTGGGGATCAGCACTACGACGTCACGTCGGCGATGATCAAGTCGATCCGTGGGTCGGACGTGGATGCGGCGATGCACTACCTGGCGCGGATGGTCGAGGCGGGGGAGGACCCGCGGTTCATCGCGCGCCGGCTGGTGATCTCGGCCAGTGAGGACATCGGTATGGGGGACCCGACCGCGCTCGGTGTCGCGATCGCGGCCGCCGAGGCGGTGCAGTTGATCGGGATGCCGGAGGCGCGGATCAACCTCGCCCAGGCGGTCGTCGCGCTCGCGCTGGCGCCGAAGTCCAACGCGGTGATCATGGCGGTCGACGCGGCGATCGCGGACGTGAAGGCGGGCAAGGTCGGCCCGGTCCCGCCGCATCTGCGGGACGCGCATTACGCAGGCGCGAAGAAGATCGGCCACGGGTCGTCGTACCAGTACTCCCACAACGATCCGCGCGGCGTCCTCCCGCAGCAGTACGCCCCGGACGTGATCGACGGCACCGACTACTACAAGCCCACCCGCCGCGGCGGCGAAGCGGCGTACGCCGACCGCGTCGCCGCCATCCGCAAAATCCTCCGAGACCGCAAGTGACCCGCAGATGAGTCGGGCTGCGGAGCATGTTGAGGCGTTTAATTTGGCGGTGGGGACTGGGGACTGGGACGGGTTTGCCGGGCGGTTCGCGGTGGATGCGACGATGCGGTTTGTCGGTGTGCCGGTTGGGCCGTTTGAAGGGCGGGCGGCGATTGCGGCGGCGTACCGGGAGAATCCGCCGGGCGAGACCATGACGCTGCTCGACGACGACGGCGGCGAACGTGCGCGTTTTCGCTGGTCAGGTGGTGGGACCGGGGCGATGGAGCTGAACTGGGCGCCGGACGGAACCGTACAGGTACTCACCGTGAGCTTCGATTGAAGCGTTCGAGTCGCTAAACTGCCTGTCGGCCTGGGGGCGAAAGGTAATTGGTTGTGAGGCAGCCCCATCCTCGGCATGTACGTAAACGTCCACCGGTGCTCAAGCTCGGCGCAGGCGCGGCAGCAGTCTCGGTGCTGGCCGGAGCGGTGTTCCTGTTCCCGTTCAGGTCCCAGCAGTCGGAGACCGCCCAGGCCCCGCAGGCCACCAGCTCCAGTCCGACGATCGAACGGTCGGACGGTACGTCGCGGTCGACCACGCGCTCGTCACTCCCGGTCGGAAAGCCGCTGAACCCACTCGCGCCGCAGACCAGCGCAGGGTCCACGTCCAACACGCCGCTGACCGTCCCCGGCACGAACAACCCGACCACCTCGGATCCCGACGACGAGCACCCCACCCGGAACCCCCTCAACAAACACCCCGTCGACGACCGCACCGACGCCGCCGACGACAACGACCCCGACGACGACAACGACCGCACCGACCACCACCACCCCGACCACGCCGACCACCACGCCGACCACGCCGGCCCCGACCACCCCGTCACCCAGTACGCCGACGCCCACAAGCACCGCCGTACCGTCGGCCACGCCCAGCACCACGCCGGCTGTCGTCTACAACAACTGCGCCGAGGTCCGGGCCGCAGGGAAGGCGCCGCTGCACCGCGGCGACCCCGGCTACACCCCGGAGCTGGACAGCAACGGGGACGGAATCGCCTGTGAGCACGGCAACTCCTGACCCCGTGTCGCGGTTTGGTGGGGGACTGTGATGTGAGGGATGGTGTCCTGGAGCGGAGTGCTACAGGGGCGCGCGATAAGGTCGGGCGGTCCACAAAGTCGCACAGAGTTCGCGACAGGTCGCATGAGGTCGCTACGGAAGGTGGATCGTTTCCATGAGCGTCGGTGAAGTCGCGGGGCTGATAGCCGCCTGCGCGCTGCTCATCCTGGTGGGCCTGCTGGCCTATCCGATCCTGAAGCTCGGCAAGGTGTTCGACGAGACCCGGATCATGGTGAAGGGCGTCTCCGACTCCAGTGTCCCGCTGCTCGGCGAGGTGACCACCACGGTGGCGACCACGAACGCCCAGCTGGCGAAGGTGGACACGATCACCGACAACGCGACCACCGTGACCACGAACGCGGCCGCGCTGATGTCGCTGTTCTCGGCCACGGCCGGCGGCCCGCTGGTGAAGGCGGCCGCGTTCACCTACGGCGTCCGGCGGGCGCTCGGTGAGCAGCAGCGCAAGGACGTGTCGCGGCGCGTCAAGGAAGAGATGAAGGCCGAGCGGAAGGCGCGGAAGCGGTGAAGCGGATCTTCTGGCTGATCATCGGGATCGCCGTCGGCGTGTACGCCGTGACCCGGCTGAAGAAGCGGGCCCAGATCCTCGCTCCGGAGGGTATGCAGGAGTCCGCGGCCAAGCTGGCCGCCGCGGTCCGGCACTTCGGTGACCAGGTCCGTGAGGGCATGGCCGAGCGAGAGACCGAGCTGCGCGACGCGCTGGGCATCGAGAACGCATCCCAGACTGATTCGACACAGCGTGAGGACTACCGGTAACACCCATGGAAACCAGTGAGATCAGGCGGCGGTTCCTGCAGTACTTCGAGGACCGGGGCCACACCGTGGTGCCGAGTGCGCCGCTGCCGTCGCCGGACCCGAACCTGCTGTTCAACGTCGCCGGTATGGCCCAGTTCGTGCCGTACTTCGTCGGCCAGCAGACCCCGCCGTACGCGCGGGCGACCAGCGTGCAGAAGTGTGTGCGGACCCTCGACATCGAGGAGGTCGGCAAGACCACCCGGCACGGCACGTTCTTCCAGATGAACGGCAACTTCTCGTTCGGCGACTACTTCAAGGAAGAGGCCGTCAAGTTCGCCTGGGAGCTGGTCACCAAGCCGCAGAACGAGGGCGGCTACGGCTTCGACGAGTCCGTCCTCTACGCCTCGGTGTACTACGAGGACGACGAGGCGATCGACATCTGGAAGCGGGTCGCGGGCCTGCCCGACGACCGGATCGTCCGGCTCGGCATGAAGGACAACTTCTGGTCGATGGGCATCCCGGGTCCGTGCGGCCCGTGCTCGGAGATCCTGATCGACCGCGGCCCGGAGTTCGGCGCGGACCGGGACTGGGAGGCGGGCGACCGCTACCTGGAGTTCTGGAACCTGGTCTTCATGCAGAACATCCGCGGTGAGGGCGGCGGCAAGGACGGCTACCCGATCCTCGGCGAGCTGCCGAACAAGAACATCGACACCGGCCTCGGCCTGGAGCGGGTCGCGTACCTGCTGCAGGGCGTCGACAACATGTACGAGATCGACGAGATCTACCCGGTGATCGAGAAGGCGACCGAGCTGACCGGCCGCAAGTACGGCGCGGAGCACGAGGACGACGTCCGGTTCCGGGTCGTCGCGGACCACGTGCGCAGCGCGCTGATGCTGATCGGCGACGGCGTCACGCCGGGCAACGAGCAGGGCGGGTACGTGCTGCGCCGCCTGCTGCGCCGGGCGATCCGCTCGATGCGCCTGCTCGGCTACGAGGACCCGAGCCTGGTCGAGCTGCTCCCGGTGAGCCTCGAGCAGATGAAGAAGTCGTACCCGGAGCTGGTCACCGACTTCGGCCGGATCAGCCAGGTCGCGTACGCCGAGGAGGAGGCGTTCCGCCGTACTCTCACGGCCGGTACGACGATCTTCGACGTGGCGGTGCGCGACACCAAGGCGAGCGGCGCGCACCAGCTCGAGGGCGCGAAGGCGTTCCAGCTGCACGACACGTACGGCTTCCCGATCGACCTGACCGTCGAGATGGCGGCCGAGCAGGGCCTGAACGTCGACACCGAGGGCTTCCGCTCGCTGATGAAGGAGCAGCGCGAGCGGGCCAAGGCCGACGCGCGCGCCAAGAAGGCCGGTCACGCGGACACCTCGGGGTACCGGGAGCTGCGGGAGAAGGGCGTCACCGAGTTCACCGGGTACCAGGAGCTCTCCAGCGACTCCCAGGTCCGCGGTCTGCTCCGCGAGGGCGCGGTCGCGCCGTTCGCCGAGCAGGGCGAGACCGTCGAGGTCGTGCTCGAGAAGACCCCGTTCTACGCCGAGTCCGGCGGCCAGATCGCGGACGAGGGCCTGATCGTCGGCGACGGCCTGAAGCTGAAGGTGCTCGACGTACAGCGCCCGGTCAAGGGCCTGATCGTGCACAAGGTCGAGGTTGTCGAGGGCGTACTGCGTCCCGGCGAGGACGTGCACGCCGCGGTCGACCACGAGTGGCGGGTCTCGGCCTGCCAGGCGCACTCCGGCACGCACGTCGTGCACGCCGCGCTGCGCCAGGTGCTCGGCCCGAACGCGTTGCAGAGCGGTTCGTACAACAAGCCCGGTTACCTGCGGCTCGACTTCGCGTGGTCGTCGGCGCTGGACCCGGCGACCCGGTCCGAGATCGAGGAGGTCGCGAACCTCGCCGTACGGCAGGACCTTCCGGTGTCGGCGCAGTACATGACGTTGCCGGAGGCCCGGGACTGGGGCGCGCTCGCACTGTTCGGTGAGACGTACGACGAGCAGGTCCGCGTGGTCGAGATCGGTGGCCCGTGGTCGCGTGAGCTCTGTGGTGGCACGCACGTGAAGCACTCGTCGCAGGTCGGTGCGCTGACCGTCACCGGTGAGTCCTCGGTCGGCGCCGGTGTCCGGCGGATCGAGGCGTTCGTCGGCATGGAGGCGCTGCACTACCTCGGCCGTGAGCGGGCGCTGGTCCGGCTGCTCAGCGAGAACCTGAAGGCCCGCCCGGAGGAGCTGCCCGCCAAGGTCGCCGACCTGGCCGAGCGGCTGCGGGTGGCCGAGAAGGAACTCGAGCGGATGCGCGCCGCGCAGGTCCTGGAGGCCGCGGCCGAACTGGCGAAGGACCCGAAGGACGTCTTCGGCGTCCAGTACGTCGGCCACCGCGCACCCGACGGTGTGAACGGCGGCGACCTGCGGAAGCTGGCGCTGGACGTCCGCGGCCGGATGGCGAGCGACAAGCCGGCCGTGGTCGCCGTGCTGAGCGTCAACGACGGCAAGCCGGGTGTGGTGATCGCGCTCAACGATCTGGCGCGTGAGTGGCGGCTGAAGGCCGGCGACCTGGTCCGGATCGCGGCCGAGAAGCTCGGCGGCCGCGGTGGCGGCAAGGACGATGTCGCGCAGGGTGGCGGCACGGACGCGGCCGGTGCCGACGACGCGTTGAGCGCCGTCGAGCACACGATCGGCCACCAGGTCACCGGCTAGATGAGCCGGCGATGAGGACGGGCGTGCGGATCGCGCTCGATATCGGCGACGCCCGGATCGGCGTCGCGAGCAGCGATCCGCACGGAATCCTGGCTACGCCTGTGGAAACCGTCCGGCGTGGGCCCGGCGATCTGGATAGGATCGCGGCACTCGCCGCCGAACTGGAGGCGTTCGAAGTCGTGATCGGGCTGCCGCGCTCCCTGTCCGGGGGCGAGGGACCGGCCGCGGTGAAGATCCGGGAGACGGCGGAGCAGGTGCGGGACAAGGTACTGGTAGTGAACTCGGGGACGACGGTGCGGCTGGTGGACGAGCGGTTCACCACGGTCACCGCCGAACGGATGCTGCGGGAACGGGGAAAGAAAGGCTCCAAGCGGCGGGCAGTGGTCGACCAGGCCGCGGCCGTCGTGATTCTGCAACATGCGCTCGACCTCGAGCGCGAGACCGGCAACCCACCCGGGAGGCCCCTGTGAACGGACCATCGGTGGAAGAACAGCTCAACGAGGGCGAGGACCAGCGCGACGACGACCTGGGCGCCGGCCTCGGGCTGCGCCCGGAGACCCGGGTGGAGCGCCGGGCCAACCGCCGTCGCGCTCGCGGCCGCCGCGCCTTCGGCTGTTTCGCCGGCCTGATCTCGCTGCTCGTCGTCGGCGCCCTGGTGGCCGGCGCCGTGGTCGGCTTCGGCAAGGGCAAGGACGCGCTCGAGGGACTCTTCTCCGCGCCTGACTACGAGGGCGCGGGCACCGGCACCGTGGTCGTCGAGATCACCAAGGGCCAGGCGACCGCGTCGATCGCGGACACCCTGGAGAAGAAGGAAGTCGTGAAGAGCGCCCGCGCCTTCGAGCGGGTGGCCCGCGACGATCCGCGGTCGCTGCAGATCCAGGCGGCCACCTACACGCTGCGCAAGCACATGTCGGCCAAGGCCGCTCTCGACCTGATGCTGAACACCGCCGAGTCGGTCCGGGTGGCCCGGGTCAGCGTCCCGGCCGGCAAGACCAAGGCCGAGGTCGCGGTGATCCTGCAGGGCTCGAAGATGAAGCTGCCGGCGGGCGCCGCCGCCACGGCACTCGGCAAGCCCGCCCTGCTCGGGCTCCCGTCGTACGCGCACAACAACGCCGAGGGCTTCCTGTTCCCGGGGACGTACGACGTGCCGAAGAACGCGAACGCGTACACGATGCTCAAGCTGATGACCGCGAACTACGCCAAGACCGCGGCGTCGCTGAACCTGGTGAAGTCCGCGACGAACAAGAAGCTGGACCCGTACCAGGCGGTCATCGTGGCCAGCATCATCGGCGCGGAGACGAACCGGCCGGAGGACTACGCCAAGGTCGCGCGGGTGATCTACAACCGGCTGGCGGCCGGGATGCCGCTGCAGATGGACTCGACGATCCACTACGTGGTCGGCCGGGACGGCGGTGTCTTCACCACGCCCGAGCAGCGCGCGAACCCGTCGCCGTACAACACCTACAAGCACGAGGGCCTGCCGCCGACGCCGATCAACTCGCCGACGCGCGACGAGCTGCGGGCGGCGATCAACCCGGCCCAGGGCTCCTGGCGGTTCTTCACGCTGGTCAACCTGGACACCGGCGAGACCGCGTTCGCGAGCTCGGCCGAGGAGCACCAGGAAAACGTGAAGAAGCTGCAGGCTTGGTGCCAGGCCCACAAGGGCAGGTGCTGAGACCCCCATGACTCGTTGTGCCGTTCTCGGTTCGCCGATTGCGCACTCGTTGTCGCCGGCGATGCACCGGGCCGCGTACGCCGCGCTCGGGCTGGACTGGGGGTACGACGCTTTCGAGGTCGAGGAGGACGAGCTCCGCGGATTCGTGGCGTCGCTCGGTGACGACGTCCGCGGGCTGTCGCTGACGATGCCGCTGAAGCGGGTCGCGCTCGACCTGGTCGACACGGTCGATCCGGTCGCGGAGCTGATCGGCGCGGCGAACACGATGCTGTTCGAGCCGGACGGATCCCGGTCGGCGCACAACACCGACGTACCCGGGCTGGTGAACGCGTTCGCCGAGCGGGGCATCACCGCCGCCGACTCCGCCGTCGTCCTCGGCGGTGGCGCGACCGCCGCGTCGACGCTCGCCGCGCTACGCGGGCTGCGGGTCAGCGAGATCACGATTGTCGTGCGGGACGTGTCGAAGGCCGCGCGGTTGCTCGATCTGGCCGCGGAGCTGGGACTCCGGACGTCGGTCGCGGACTTCTCGCAGGTCGAGCAGATCGGCGGCTTCGACCTGTGTGTGTCGACGCTGCCCGGCGGCGCGGTCGACCCGTGGGCCGAGCACTTCGCCGCCGTCGCGCCGGTGGTGTTCGACGTGGCCTACCACCCTTGGCCGACCCGGCTCGCGATCGCGGCGCACCGGATCGGTACAGAGCTGTTGAACGGACTTGACCTGCTCGTGCATCAGGCGACCCTCCAAGTGGAGATGATGACGGGTAGGTCGCCGGCTCCTCTGGCGGCCATGAGGGCTGCTGCGCGTGAGGAGCTGGGGGATCGTGAGCCTGCTTGACCGTCGTACCGTTCTGATCGCCGGCGCTGCTGTCACCCTGGCCGGCTGCAGTGACTCGAAGGGCAGCACACCGAGCCCGACCCCGAGTGCGACATCACCAAGCTCGACGACACCACCTCCCAGCACGACCGTCCCCACGACGCCGAGCAGCACCCCGAGTACGTCGGCACCCACGCTGACCTCCACCGCCCCGAACTGGAACACCTTCGCCAGTTCACTCAAGGGCCGCGTCTACCTGCCCTCCACCTCCGGGTACGCCGCCGCGCACCAGCTCTTCAACCCGCGCTGGGACGGCGTCCGCCCGACCGCCGTGGTGAAGGCCGCCAACCCCGGGGACGTACAGAAGGCGATCAACTTCGCCCGTACGAACAAACTCGTCCTCGTCCCGAAGAGCGGCGGCCACTCGTACGTCGGTGCGTCGACGATCGCCAACGGCCTGCAACTCGACGTCGGCGCGCTCAAGAGCATGAGCTACGCGAACGGCGTACTCACCGTCGGCGCCGGGGCCCGCCTGTACGACGTGCACGCGTTCCTCGACCGCTACGGCCGGTCGCTGCCGACCGGCACCTGCCCGACCGTCGGCGTCGCCGGCTTGACGCTCGGCGGCGGGATGGGGATCCACACGAGGACCTACGGCCTGACCTGCGACCGCGTCGTGGCGATGAGCGTGATCACCGCGGACGGCAAGGCGCACAACGTCAGTGCAAGTGCGGAGTCCGATCTGTTCGCCGCGCTGCGCGGAAGCGGCGGTGGCAACCTCGGCGTGGTCACGTCGTTCCAGTTCGCGACGATCCCGGCGACCAAGCTCGGCTTCTTCCGGCTGACCTGGCCCGAGTCGCAGGCGGCGGCCGTCGTCCGCGGCTGGCAGAAGTTCGCGCAGAGTGCGCCGACGACGGTCTGGGGCAACCTGCACATCGATGCCAAGAGCAATGGAACGTTGTCGATCCGGGTGCTCGGCGTCTCCACCACCGGCGACGCGACCGCGGCGGCCGCGCAACTGGAGTCGTTCGTCGGCGCGAAGGCGTCGGACCGGACGCTCTCGGTGAAGTCGCACATGGAGGCGGTCAAGTACCTCGGCGGCGGTACGACGAGCCCGCGCCAAGGGTTCCTCGCCGGTTCCGACGTACTCAAGGGGCCGATGGACGCGGCGACGATCACTGGCCTGCTCGGTGCGGTGAAGGCGGCCGCGCGCGCCGGGACACCGGCGTCGGCGATCCTCGACCCGCTCGGCGGACAGGCCGCGAAGGAGCCCGCCGGTGGCTCGTCGTGGCCGTGGCGCGGCGCGCTGGCCGTCGTCCAGTGGTACTCGTCGGCGCAGGGCGCGAGACCGCGCAGACGTTCATCTCGAACGGTCACCGCGCGGTCCGCTCGGCCTCGGCCGGCGGCTACGTGAACTACGTCGAGACCGGGCGGGCGGTCACCTCGTACTACGGCGGGAGCGCCTCCAAGCTGCAGGCCGCGAAGAAGAAGTACGACCCGACCAACTTCTTCCACACGCCGTACACCCTCAGCTAGCTAGTGTTCGGCCCGTGAAGCTTTGGCGTGTGATCGCAGGTGTGCTGGCTGCCGGATTCGTCGCGGCCGGGGTGACGCCCGCGTGGGCGTGTGCGTGCGGCGGCTACCTGCCGGACGGACAGTCGAAGGCCCGCGTGTACGGCGAGAACGCGCTGGTCCAGTACGCCGGGGGCACCGAGCAGATCACGCTCTCGATGTCGGTCCGCGGCGCGTCGAAGAAGGCGGCCTGGATCATGCCGGTCCCGTCGGCCGCGAAGGTCGACCTCGGCGACGACAACGACTTGTTCTACCGGCTCGAGCAGCTGACGAAGCCGAAGCGCGTGGTGAAGAAGACCTACTGGCCGTTCCGTGATCTCGGCCTGGGCCGCGGTCGGGGTGACTCGGCCGGCGCCCCGGCACCGGGAGCCGGGGTGAGCGTCAAGGAGCAGATGACGCTCGGCCCGTTCGCGGTCACGCGGCTCGGCGGGCTCCAGCGGTACGGCGGTCACGGACTGGCTGCGCACGAACGGGTACGTCGTACCGTCGACGCTGGCCGCGAACCTCACGCCGTACCTGACCGAGAAGTGGGAGATCGTCGCGGTGAAGCTCGCGCCGAGGAAGGACGGCGAGAGCCTGTCCGGCGCGACACCGCCGCTGCGGCTGACGTTCGCATCGGACCGGATCGTCTACCCGATGCGGCTCAGCAAGGGCGCGACCACGACCCAGACCGTCACGGTGTACGTCGCGGCGGAGCACCGGGTCGATGCCACGAAGGTCCCGGACGCCGCCGTGACTCCGGAGCTGCTCTTCGCGGGCCGGGTCGACACCGGCACGCTGCCCAAGCCGACCGACTTCCTGACCGCGTACACGGCGACGTACCGCGAGCCGGGCAAGATCACCGACGACTTCACGTTCGCCCAGGCGGCGAGCGACGACGAGTACCAGCGGATCACCTACGTCACCAAGAACGAAGGGTTCTGGAGCACGGTCGCGGTGCTCGTCGGCCTCGTGTTGCTCCTGGTCGGCGGTGCGCTCGTGCTCGCGCGGGTGCTGGCCCGGCGGGCGGCCGCAGGCGTCCGCAAGTAGTCGTCTAGGGTCGTGGATCGTGCCGGCTGACAACGCGTTACTCGCTGCGGGAATCGGCGTGGTCGCCTGCGGTGCAGTGGCGTCGGTGCTCGGTCCTTGGCTGATGCGAAGCATCCCCGAGCCGGAGCTCGAGGAAGGCGAGACCAAGGTCTCGTACGCGTCGCTGGCCGGCCGTCGAGCGGCGTACTGGTGCGGCGGTCTCGCCGCGCTGGCTGGAGGCATCCTCGGCTGGGTGCTCGGCCTGGACGCCGTGCTGCCCGCGTGGCTGGTGCTCGTGGTGGCCGGCTCGGTGCTCGGGTACATCGACGCTCGGACGCGGTTCCTGCCGTCGGTGATCATCTGGCCGACGTACTTCGTGGTCGCGGTCGGGCTGGTGGCCGCGGCGCTGGCGACGGGGGAGTGGGGCTCGTTGCGGCGGGCAGCGATCGCCGGGGCGATCGGGTTCGCGGTGTTCTACGTGCTGTGGTTCGCGTTCCCGCGCGGGGTCGGGTTCGGTGACGTGCGGTTGTCGGGGCTGCTCGGGATCGCGCTCGGCTGGCTCGGCTGGGGCGAGTTCGTGTCCGGGCTGTACGGCGGGTTCTTCCTCGGCGCGATCGTCGGGATCGTGCTGATCGCGGCCCGGATCATGACCCGCAAACAGATGGTTCCGTTCGGGCCGTTCATGCTCGTCGGCGCCCTGGCCGGCGTACTGCTCGGCGCCCCGTTGGAGCGGTTGTACGCCGGATAGGGGAGTCCTCCACTCCTCCAGATGGTTGATGTGCGGACACTGCCCGCCTTCCTAGGGTCGAAGCATTCGAACTCTCGGGAGGGAAGTCAATGCCAGTCAGTCGTCGTGGTCTCCTGGCCGGAACCGCCGTCGCAGGTGCCGCACTCGCCATACCTGGTACGGCGTCTGCGCGCCGTCGCCAGTCACCAGCGCCAAGATCGGCCCGGGTGACGCGCGCTACCAGGATCTCGTGCTAGCGCGGCCAGAACCGCCGTTTCGTCGCCAAACCCGAGTACGCGCGGGTGATCCAGTCGACCGAGGACGCCGTCGCGGCCGTGCAGGACGCGGTCCGCAGCGGGAAGCGGATCGCGGTGCGCGGCGGCGGGCACTGCTTCGAGGACTTCGTGGACAGCAGCGACATCGAGGTGCTGCTCGACATGTCGACGTACGACGCGGTGACGTGGGACCCGCAGTACCGGGCCTTCTCGATCGGCGCCGGGGCGATCCTCGAGACCGTCTACAAGGAGCTGTTCTTCGGGTGGGGCCTCACGGTGCCCGGCGGCGGATGCCTCGGCGTCGGCGTCGGCGGTCACTTCAGCGGGGGCGGGTACGGGCCGCTGTCCCGCAAGTACGGCTCGGTCGTCGATCACCTGTACGGCGTGGAGATCGTCGTCGTCGACGCCCGGGACGGGCGCGGTCGGTGGTGGCGACGCGCGACAACGAGCACCGCGACCTGTGGTGGGCGCACACGGGCGGTGGCGGCGGGAACTTCGGTGTCGTCACCCGGTACCTGATGCGGACCGACGGCTCGTCCGGCCGGACCCCGCGTGAATCGTTGCCCAAGGCACCGGCCGCGCTGCGGTCGAGCCTGCTCGTCTACGACTGGAAGACGACGACGCAGGCCGGCTTCCTGCGGACGGTGCGGAACTGGTTCGACTTCTTCGAGCAGCACAACACCGCGGACTCGCCGTACGCGACGCTCTACGCGCCGTTCATCCTGACGCACTCGTCGGCCGGACAGTTCCTGCTCTCCACCCAGATCGACGCGGCCGCACCGAACGCGGCCGAGCTGATGAAGGCGTTCAACGCCGCGATGGTCGCCGGCGTGGACCCGAAACCGCAGGTCGTCGACGTCGGCGAGGGGCCGTTCCTGCACACCACGATGCAGCGGTCGATCGGCGAGACGGCGTCACCGGGCCGCGGGAAGTACAAGGCCGGGTACCTGAAGAAGGGGTACACCGACGAGCAGATCCTGACGATGTACCGCGGGCTCACGGACCCGACGTACACCGGCCCGACGTCGTCGGTCCTGCTGATCCCGTACGGCGGCAAGGTCAACACTGTGCCGTCCGACGCGACCGCCGCCGCGCAGCGCGACGTGGTCGCCAAGATGGTGCTCAGCGCGTCATGGGACGAACGCGGCCGACGACGCCAAGAACCTCGCGTGGGCGCGGAAGGTGTACGCCGACATCTACCGCGAGACGGGCGGTGTCCCGGTGCCGAACGCGATCAACGCCGGGTCGTACATCAACTACCCGGACGTGGACCTGGCGGATCCGGCGTACAACAAGTCGGGTGTGCCGTGGCACGACCTGTACTACCTCGGCAACTACCCGCGGCTGCAGCAGATCAAGTCGACGTGGGACCCGCGCAACGTGTTCCACCACAAGCTCTCGATCGAGCCGTCTGTAAATCACCAGCCGGGGTAGCGGGTGGTCCAGGCGGTGTGCGGCCCGTAGTCGCCGTGCAGCCGCTTGCCCTGGCTGAACTCCAGCGCGAAGTCGTCGGCGAGCTGGAGGATGACCGGACGTCCCTCGACGGTGAAGACGAGCTCTGCGGGGAGAGCCGTCTCACCGTGGAGGGCGCCGAGAATGTTCCCGCAGATCGCGCCGGTCGAGTCGCTGTCGCCGGAGTGGGTGACCGACGAGCGCGAGCGCGTCGAGGAACTGCTCCGGCTCGGGGTACGACGAGCGCCGCGTAGACCGCGATCGCCAGCGCTTCCTCCGCGACCCACCCGCCGCCCAGCGCTCGACCGTGACCGGTCCGGCCGGGTGCCGTCGCGGCCAGGTGCCGGCGAAGGCGAGCGCCGTACTGGTCTCCTCGTGGCCCTCGTGCTTGGTCAGAAGGTTCGTGGCGTTGGTCGAGCGCGTCGTCGAGGCTCGCGCCGCCGCACAGTTCGCGGATGATCGCGGCCAAGCGCCCCGGAGGCGAGCTTGCCGGTCGGATGACCGTGCGTGTACCCGGCTGCGGTCGCGGCCGAGTCGAACACCCACTCGGCCGGGAAGTACGTCCGGCAGCAGCCCGAACGGCGCGACCCGCATCACCCCGCCGCACCCCTTGGAGTCGTTCACCGCCTGCGCCGCCGTACTGCGCGATCCGGTCGCTACCCTTCCGGGCCTCGGTCAGCGCGGACAGGCAGGTGTTGCCCGGCGCCCGGCGTGCGTACAGCCACTGCTCGCCCTGCAGCCAGCCGTCCCGCTCGCCGCTCGGCCCCGGCAGGTTCTGCGTGTCCAGCCACCGGTCGTACGCATGCTGGACGACGGCCACGGTGAACCCGAGCCCGCGATCGGTCCGAACGCTCGCCCGGATCAACCCCTCGACCGTGAACAGGGTCATCTGGGTGTCATCGGTGACCGTCCCCGCGCGGCCACCCGCTCCAGCGACGAACGTCCGCACACCGTCCGGGTACTTCGCAAGGATCGACCCGCGCGTCCTCGAACTCCACCGGCCCACCCAGCGCGTCCCCGATCGCGCCGCCCAGCAGACACCCACGCACCCGTGCTCGCCACGTCTCTTCAGCCACCCGAGTCATGCCAGGACCCTATCCGGGGTGGTGCCAGCGCTACCCCCAAGACGGGATCTGGAGCCAGTTCGCGCGGTGCTCGCAGCTTCTACGGTCGTTGGTAGAGAGCAAACGATCCTCGAAGGAGCGCATCGATGACCACCGCATTCCGTCGTACCGCCGGGCGTCTGGCCGTGGCGGCCCTCGCCACGTCGGCCCTCACGGGCGCCGCGATCGCCGGCGGTCAGGCAGCCATGGCCAGCACCAGCTGCGAGGACTCCCCGATCGCCAAGACCTTCAACGCGGTCCTCGCCGTCCGCACCGGCCCCACCCAGGACAACCAGACCTGCGACTGAGACCGCTGTCTGGATGGTGGGCCGGGCGTGAAAGAATCGGCGGCATGCTGCGCTGGCTCACCGCCGGCGAGTCGCACGGACAAGCGCTCGTCGCCGTACTCGAAGGTCTTCCCGCAGGCGTTGAGGTCACCACGGATGACGTGGCCGACGCCCTGGCTCGTCGTCGGCTGGGCTACGGCCGCGGCGCCCGGATGAAGTTCGAGCGGGACGAGGTGACGTTCGTCGGCGGCTTCCGGCACGGGCTGACCCTCGGCAGCCCGGTCGCGATCGAGGTCGGCAACACCGAGTGGCCGAAGTGGGAGCAGGTGATGAGTGCGGATCCGGTCGACGCGGAAACGCTGGCCGGCCTCGCGCGGAACGCGCCGCTGACCCGCCCGCGGCCCGGCCACGCCGACCTGGCCGGCATGCAGAAGTACGGGTTCGACGAGGCCCGCCCGGTGCTCGAGCGCGCCAGCGCCCGCGAGACCGCGGCCCGCGTCGCGCTCGGTGAGGTCGCGGCCCGCTTCCTCCGCCAGGCGTACGGCGTGACGATCGTCAGCCACGTCGTCGAGCTCGGTACCGTCAAGGCGCCGTACGGCGTGATTCCGGCGTACGGCGATGTCGAGGCGCTGGACGCGGACCCGGTGCGCTGCCTCGACCAGGACGCGAGCAAGCAGATGGTCGCCGAGATCGACGCCGCGCAGAAGGCCGGCGACACGCTCGGCGGCGTCGTCGAGGTCGTCGTCGACGGGCTCCCGCCGGGCCTCGGCAGCTACGTGCACTGGGACCGCCGCCTCGACTCCAAGCTGGCCGGTGCGCTGATGGGCATCCAGGCGATCAAGGGCGTCGAGCTCGGCGACGGGTTCGAGCTGGCGCGGACGCCGGGCTCCAAGGCGCACGACGAGATCGTCGCCGAGGAGGGCTCGGTCCGCCGGACCAGCGGCCGTTCGGGTGGCACCGAGGGCGGTATGAGCACCGGCGAGACGCTCCGGGTCCGCGCCGCGATGAAGCCGATCGCGACCGTCCCGCGCGCTCTCCGCACGATCGACACCGCCACCGGCGAGGCCGCTGCCGCGCACCACCAGCGCTCGGACGTCTGCGCCGTACCGGCGGCCGGCATCGTCGCCGAGGCGATGGTCGCGCTGGTGCTGGCCGAGGTCTCGCTGGAGAAGTTCGGCGGCGACTCGGTCGGGGAGACCGCGCGCAACCACCAGACGTACCTGGCGAACCTGCCGAAGACGATCGCCCCGCGGGAGTGGGAGTGAGCCCGGTCGTCGTCCTGGTCGGCCCGCCCGGATCGGGCAAGTCCACGATCGCGGCGCTGCTCGCGAAACGGCTCGGCGTACCGCACCGCGACACCGACACCGACATCGAGGCCGGCGCGGGCAAGCCGATCTCGGACATCTTCGTCGACCAGGGTGAGCCGCACTTCCGCAAGCTCGAGCGCTCGGCGATCGCGGCGGCGCTGACAGGGCGACGGCGAGGTGCTGTCGCTCGGCGGCGGCGCGATCCTCGACGCCGCCACCCGCGCGGACCTGGCCGGCCACACCGTGGTCTTCCTCGACGTCAGCCTGGGGGAGGCGACCAAGCGCGTCGGCCTCGAGCGTCGCGCGCCCGCTGCTGCTCGGCAACGTCCGGACCCAGCTCCGCAACCTGATGGAGGCCCGTCGCCCGCTGTACGGCGAGGTCGCCAAGCAGACCGTGCTGACCGACGGCAAGACCCCGGAGCAGATCGCCGACGAGATCCTGGAGCAGCTCTCGTGAGTGCAAGGATTCGCGTCGAGGCGGCCGCGCCGTACGACGTTGTTATCGGCAACAACCTGCTCGGGGAACTGCCTGCCCTGCTGGGCGACGGCGTGCAGCGGGTCGCCGTCGTCCACCCGCGGGCGCTGCGCTCGACCGGTGACGCGATCCGCGACGACCTGACCGGCTCCGGGTTCACCGCGCACGCGATCGAGATCCCGGACGCCGAGGAGGCCAAGACCGCCGAGGTGCTGGCGTACTGCTGGTCGGTCCTCGGGCAGGCCGGCTTCACCCGCTCGGACGCGATCGTCAGCGTCGGCGGCGGTACGACGACCGACCTCGCGGGCTTCGTCGCGGCGACCTGGCTGCGCGGCGTGAAGGTCGTCCACATCCCGACCACCCTGCTCGGCATGGTCGACGCGGCCGTCGGCGGCAAGACCGGGATCAACACGGCCGAGGGCAAGAACCTGGTCGGCGCGTTCTGGGAGCCGGCCGGCGTACTGTGCGACCTCGCCTCGCTCGAGACGCTGCCGCTCAACGACTACGTCAGCGGCCTCGCCGAGGTCGTGAAGTGCGGCTTCATCGCCGACCCGGTGATCCTCGACCTCGTCGAGAAGGACCCGGCCGGCGCCACGAGTCCGTCGTACGGCGCCACCGAGGAGCTGATCGCCCGCTCGATCCAGGTGAAGGCGGACACGGTCGGCGCTGACCTGCGCGAGCGGACCACGACCGCCGGCGGGCCGATCGGGCGCGAGGCGCTGAACTACGGGCACACGCTCGGCCACGCGATCGAGCGCGTCGAGCGGTACAAGTGGCGCCACGGTGCCGCGATCAGCATCGGCATGGTCTTCGTCGCCGAACTGTCCCGCGCCGCCGGCCGCCTCGACGACGCCACCGCCGACCGCCACCGCACCGTCCTGGAGTCCCTGGGCCTCCCCGTCACCTACCGCCCCGACGCGTGGCCGCACCTCCAAGACGCCATGAAACTGGACAAGAAGACGCGAGCCGACCGCCTCCGCTTCGTCATCCTGGACGCCCTGGCCAACCCGACCATCCTCGAAGCGCCCGACCCGAGCCTCCTCATCGCGGCGTACGGCGAGATCAGCTAGCGGAGGAACTCGAGCTCGCCCTGGGTCGCGCCGGCCAGGCGGACGACCTTTCCGCGGTCGACCCGGGTGGTGCCTGGACTCGCGGTGAGACGTCCACCCTTCATGCCCGCGGGTGCGTCGAGAAGCTCGCCGTTGTGCCCGACGACCTGGGTTTCGACCCGGACCTCCTCGCCCAGCTTCAGCGCCGCCGATCGGTCCCAGGAGCGGAGGAAGACCAGCCCATCGACGGGTTTCGCGACGAACCACGGACCGGTTTTGCCGCGGACGATCCAGCGCTGGCGCATGCTTGCGACCCGGCCGTCCACGCCGTACCAGCCTTCTCTGGCGAGCTGGTCCGGCAACCGGTCGAAGTCGATGAAGGCCCAGGTCGCCCCGGTGCCCTCCGCGGGTGCGGCAGGGTGGGTCGCGTCGGTGACCGGGAGGGTCGTCTTGTGCTCGGCGGCGACGCCCGGATCGCCTCCCACGATGCTCGTGGTCATCATCGAGCCGGTGCCGACGCAGGCGTACCGCAGTCCGTTGGGGCTGGTGTACGCGATGGTGTCATCGGCCGGCCCGCTTCCCCAGGTGCGGACCTTGATCCCGTGGGTGATCGCCGTGGGCCGATGCGGACCTTCTTGCGGGGCCATGCACGCCTGAGCGGCCGCGGTCTTCTGCGCCGCCGTCAACGAACCGGCGTTCACGTCGATCTCGGCCGCCGGACGCTGCTTCGGCACAGCTGGGGTACTCGGGGTGCTCGGCCGAACGGGTGCTGGAGTCGCGTCGGCCGGTGAGGGCCGAGACGCGTCGTGGCGGGTGGCGACGACGAGGAGTCCGCCGGCGACCAGGGCGACGGCCGCGGCGGCGCCGACCGGCACCAGCCAGCCCTGACGGCGGCCGCTGTCCGGCACCGCCGTGTCGGACAGGATGCGCTCGAGGATCTCTGCTTTGCCGGGGAGTGGCCGTTCGGCCGGTGGCAGGGTCTTCATGACTGGCCTTCCGTGCTGAGATCGAGAAGGCTGGCGAGGCTGCTGCGCGCTCGAGCCAGCCGGGACTTGACGGTTCCTTCCGGGATGCCGAGCGCACGTGCCGCCTCGGCCATCGAGCAGTCCGACCACACCACCAGTTCGACCACCTCGCGCTGTTTCAGCGGCAGCCGCTCGAGAACCCGGCGGATGTCGCTCATCGCGCGTTCGTCGTCGATCCGGTCGGCCGTCGCGGCCGAGTGGTCCGGCTCAGCACCTCCGGGCGCGTCGACCAGCTCGATGCGCTGCCGCAGCGCGGTCTGCCGTCGCGACGACCGGAGTACATTGCCGCATTCATGGCCGGCCATCACGAGCAGCAGCGGCCGCGCTGACTCCAGGGTCAGCGCCTCGACCTGACCGGACCGCGCTCGCCGCCAAAGCGCGGCAAAGGTCGCCTGTACGACGTCCTCGGCGAGCGACCAGGACGCGGTCCGCCGGAACGCGAAGTTGTACACGGCGTCGCTGTGCTGGTGGAACAGCTCGGACAAGGCCTGCTCGTCGGCGCGCCGCAACCGGTCCCAGAGCACGCGGTCCCGCGTCACCACCTGCCCCGGTTCCTTGGGCATCACCACTCCTGGCATTCGTGGACTCATACCTGGGAAGAGTCCGGCAGTCACCCCAGGAGTTCGGTCGGCCAGGTAGGAGTCTGCCGGACGCTAGGGTGAGTGTTGTGACGGATGTGAGCAGGCGGGTGCTGGTACTGAACGGGCCGAACCTCGGGCGGCTGGGGTCGCGGGAGCCGGAGAAGTACGGTACGACGACGTTCGCGGAGCTGGTCGGGGTGTGCGAGAAGACCGGCGCCGAGCTCGGGTTCGAGGTCGACGTACGGCAGACCGACGACGAGGCCGAGCTGGTCGGCTGGCTGCACGAGGCCGCGGACGGCCGGACGCCCGTCGTACTCAACCCGGCCGCGTTCACGCACTACTCGTACGCCCTGCGGGACGCGATCGCGCAGCGGACCGCTCCGTTGATCGAGATCCACCTGACCAATCCGGCCACCCGCGAAGAGTTCCGGCACACCAGCGTGGTCGCCGGTGTCGCCACCGGGACCATCGCCGGCTTCGGGCTCGACTCGTACCGGCTCGCGCTCCGCGCGCTCACCTCCCTCGATTCATAACCAATCTGCCCTTTCGGGCATCAGATGGTTGTGGGCAGCTATCACCAACGCTCTGGGGGAGTGACAAGAATGACGACACAACAGGTGGGGCAACCTGTCGGTCAGCACCGCATTCCGGTCTGGGTCAAGGCGCTCGACCCGCTGTCGCAGTTCGGGCTGGTGCACACGCTGCGGCAGCGCCCGGAGATCAGCCTGATCGATGACGCCGACCTGACCGCGCACCTGCCCTTGCAGTCGGCCGACCAGCGCACCGCCCCGCCAGTGGTCGCGTTGGTCGCCGTCGACTCGCTGGACGCCGGTGCTGTTCAGGTACTGCGGGCCGCGACGCAGCGGGGCTGCCGCCGGACCGTGCTGATCGGCAGCACGATCGACGACGAGGCGCTGATGACAGCGGTCGAGCTGGGAGTCTCCGGCGTACTACGGCGTACCGAAGCGACCGGGGAGCGGATCGTGCACCTCGTGCAGGCCGCCGCTGCGGGTGACGGCAGCCTGCCTCCGGACCTGCTGGGCCGGCTGCTCGGTCAGGTGTCGCGGATGCAGCGGCACGTACTGGCACCGCGGGGACTGTCCCACGCCGGTCTGTCCGACCGGGAGACCCAGGTACTGCGACTGGTCGCGGACGGCATGGACACGCAGGAGATCGCCCGGGAGCTGTCCTACTCGGAGCGCACGGTGAAGAACGTCCTCCACGACGTCACCAGCCGCCTGCAGCTCAGGAACCGCTCCCACGCGGTCGCTTATGCGCTGCGCGAAGGCCTGATCTGACGCAGGTCGTAGCTGTGCAGCCACGAGAGCTACCAGCACGACGAGGCCACCAACTGCCTGTAGCGCGGTGAGGTGCTGGGCGAGGACCAGCCAGCCCACGGTGGTGGCTACTACCGGGCTCAGCAGGCCCAGGAACGTGACCTCGGTCGGAACGAGTTCCCGGAGTCCACGGAACCAGAGGGCGTAGGCGACTGCCGACCCGAACAGCGCCAGGTATGCATAGCCAGCGACGTTCCGCAGTGTGAAGGCGGGGAAAGCGCCCTCGACCAGGAAAGCCACTGGTAGGAGCACCAATCCACCAGCGACGAGCTGCCAACCAGTAGTGGCCAGCAGGGGAGCAGGTGACGTCCAGCGCTTGCTGAGTACGACGCCGAATGCCATGACGACCGCAGCGCCGGCAGCCGCGAGTACGCCCCACATGTCGAGCCGCGCGGTAGCCCGCAGTACCAGCAGACCGACGCCGAACACGCCTGCCAGTGCAGTCAAAACGGTGCGTAGCGACAGGCGCTGGCGCAGCAGGCCAGCTGACAGCAAAGCGACCAGGAGCGGCTGGATCGCACCGACCGTCGCAGCCACGCCACCTGGCAGCCGATACGCGCCAACGAACAGCAGCGCGTTGAAGGCGCCGATGTTGAGCGTGCCGAGGACCAGCGAGCGCCACCACCAGCTGCCGCGCGGCAGGACACGGGTGATCGCGACGAGCAGGAGGCCGGCCGGCAACGCCCGCAGGAGCGCGGCGAGCAAGGGGCGATGAGGCGGCAGGAACTCGGTGGTCACCACGTAGGTGGTGCCCCAGAGCATCGGCGCGATCGCCGTGGTCAGGAGGATGGTCGAGCGTCGATTGCTTAGCACTAAGATAAAGTATCTCAGCGCTAAGAAACTTTCAAGTCCCTCATCGCTAAGCAATCTGCCGCTAGGGTGGGGGCATGGCAGATCATGTCGACCTGGTGCTCGAGCAGTGGCGGGCGCGGCGGCCCGACCTGGATCCGTCGCCGATGGGGATCATCGGGCGGATGAGCCGCCTCGGCGCGATGTTCGACGCCGAGCTACGGCGGAACTTCGGCAAGCACGACCTGGACCGCGCATCCTTCGACGTACTGGCGACTCTGCGGCGCAGCAACGCCGAGCACAGCCTGACGCCGGCCGGCCTGATGCACTCGTCGATGGTCACGTCGGGAGCGATCAGCCAGCGGCTGGATCGGCTGGAGGCTCGCGGACTGGTAACGCGTGCGCCGAGTGAGACCGACCGCCGTGGCGTGCTGGTGACCCTGACGCCCGAGGGCCTCGAGCTGATCGACAAGGTGCTGCCGACACACATCGACACCGAGTCGCAGCTACTCGCCGGCCTGTCGGCGGCTGAACGCGAGCAACTGGCAGGTCTGCTGCGGACGTTGCTGGAGTCGCTCGGGGACAAGCGGGGCTAGTCATGACGGGTGTCAGCAGTGACTCAGCATCGGCGGAGTCGCTGCGGACCGCTCTCGTCCAGCAGTTGGTAGCTGCCGGCACGATCAGCGACGAGCGGGTGGCGGCTGCGTTCGCGGCCGTCCCGCGGCACGTGTTCGTCCCGCACGCTCCGCTCGACATCGCGTACGCGGACGACGTCGTACCGATGAAGCAGAACGAGGCTGGGATGGTGACCAGTTCGGTGTCACAGCCGAGCATCGTCGCGCTGATGCTGCAGCAGGCTGCGATCCGGCCGGGGGACCGGGTCCTCGAGATCGGTTCCGGCGGGTACAACGCTGCGCTGCTGCGGGAGCTGGTCGGGCCGCGTGGCGCGGTGACCTCGGTCGACATCGATCCGGAGGTGACGGACCGGGCGCGCGAGTCCCTCGACGAGGCCGGGTACGGCGATGTGGCCGTGGTGCAGGCCGATGGCGCGTTCGGGGTTCCGGAGCGAGCGCCGTACGACCGGATCGTGGTGACGGTGACCGCGTGGGACATCGCCGGTGCGTGGCTGCAGCAGTTACGGCCGGGCGGGCGCCTCGTCGTACCGCTGCGGATGCGCGGGCAGACGCGGGCGATCGCGTTCGACCTGGTCGGCGACCACCTCGAGAGCCGGTCGACGACGGTGTGCGGGTTCGTCAGCATGCAGGGGGCGGGCGCGGACTACGAGCGGCTGGTTCAGCTGCAGGGCGGCGGCCTGACGTTCGACGAGGACCAGGAGGGCGAGCCGCATCCGCAGTACGACGTGCTGGCGTTGCCGGTGGAGCAGAAGTGGTCCGGAGTAGAGGTGCATCGCGAGGAGCCTCTACTCGACCTCTACCTGTGGCTGGCGAGCAAGCTGCCCGGGTACTGCGTTCTGTCAGGTGGGGATTGGCCAGCCGTTGCAACGGCGGACAGCCTGGCGTACCTCGTGTCACGCACCGGGAGCGACGAGGTGCACGTGGAGCTCGGCTGCAGCGGTCATGGTCCGGAGGCGGGTGAGCTGATTGACCACATGGTCGACCAGATGCAGAGCTGGCAGCGCAGGCGTCCGGCGTTTCAGGTGCATGGCTCAGGCGCTGTGCTGCCGCCCGGCTTCCACATCGCCCGGCGGCACAGCTACATCACTGTGACGTGGGCGGAGTAGCCCGCGGCGGGTTGCTGACGGTCTGCCACAGCTCCTCGATGTCGGAGCGATCCTCCGGCTCGGGCTTGTCGACCCAGCCGCTGGCCCACACGTTCTCGTCCCGGTCGTTGACGTTGAAGATCGACTCCGCGAACGCCGCCGAACCGACGTACCGCTCCTCGTCCTGATCAGATTCGTCCAGTACGTCGGAACCTTGCTGAGCGGCCGGCGGTGCGACCAAGGTGCGGGCGTACTTCTGCGCCTCGAGGATCCCCATCTCGCGCTCGTCGCTCAGCAACCGGATCGCGCCGACCTCGTTCTTCGCGTTCATCAAGGCCCGCACTCTGGCGTCCAGGTCCTGGTTCGGCGCCGGCAGGTTGTTCTGCTGCGGGCGGTGTCCCGGCGGCTGGTACGGCCCCGGGTTGTACTGCACCTGGTACTGCGAAGGCTGGAACTGCGCCGGCGGCTGGTACATCCCGGCCGGCGGGTACGGCGTACCGGCGCCGGGCTGCTGTGCCGCCTGGCCGGGGGAGTTCCGCTCGCCCGCATGCCGTGGCTGGCGACCGTTCTCCATAAGCTGCTGGAGAACCGCCGCGGCCTGCTGACTGCCCTGCGTAATCCCGGTCGCCATCTGCCCCGGTATCGGTGCCGGAGGCGGTCCACCCGGCCCGGCGGCCTGGGTGAACTGGCCCTGGAACTGGACCGGCTGGTTGCCGCCCTGCTGGGCCTGGATCCGCTCGACCAGCGCCTGCATCCGGGCGTTCGGCTGGCCGTTGCTGCCTTTGGCTCCCTGCCGGGCCTTGTTGATCAGGCTCACCACGATCATCACGACGACGAAGATCACGAACCCCGTCATGCCGGCCTCCTGGCGCCTTCGTGGACGTGCTGGACCACCAGCCTACGGCCGATCGGGTCCAGGTCCTGTCTGACAAATCGGCGGAATCGGAGGAAAGCGGGAGTGACCGCTACAATCTGCTGTTACCGCTGATCGATTTCGAAGGGCATACCCGCGTGGCATCGACGAACGACCTCAAGAACGGCATGGTGCTCGACCTGGACGGACAGCTGTGGTCCGTCGTGTGGTTCCAGCATCACAAGCCGGGCAAGGGCGGCGCCATCGTCCGGACCAAGCTGAAGAACGTGCTGTCCGGCAAGGTGGTGGACAAGACCTTCAACGCCGATGTCAAGGTCGACGTGGCCACGGTCGACAAGCGCGACATGACCTACCTGTACAACGACGGCACGGCGTACGTGTTCATGGACAAGAGCACCTACGACCAGCTGCAGCTGGCGCCCGAGGTGGTCGGCGACGCGGTGCACTTCCTGCTCGAGAACCAGGACGCCATCGTCGCGGTGCACGACGAGCTCCCGCTGTACGTCGAGCTCCCGGCCTCGGTCGAGCTCACCGTCGAGTACACCGAGCCGGGTCTGCAGGGCGACCGCTCCAGCGGCGGCACCAAGCCGGCCAAGCTCGAGACCGGCTACGACATCCAGGTCCCGCTCTTCCTGACCACCGGCGAGAAGGTCAAGGTCGACACCCGCACCGGGGACTACCTCGGCCGCGTCACCTCCTGAGCAGCGCAACCTCTAAGGAAAGTCGACAACAGAAGATGTCTGCCCGGAGCAAGGCCCGCAAGCGCGCACTCGACGTGCTGTTCGAGTCGGAGGTCAGGGGACTGCCGGTCGGCGGCACCCTGGCCGACCGGGTGGCCGACAACGACCCGCCGGTGAACGAGTTCACCGTGGCGCTGGTCGAAGGGGTCGCGAAACACAGCGAGCAGATCGACGACCTGCTCGAGACCCACTCGGTCGGCTGGACGCTGGACCGGATGCCGGCCGTCGACCGGAACATCCTGCGGATCGGCGCCTACGAGCTCCTGTTCGACGACCAGGTCCCGGACGTGGTCGCGGTGAGCGAGGCGGTCGCGCTGGCGCGGGACCTGTCGACCGACGAGTCCCCGACGTTCGTCAACGGACTGCTGGCCAGAATTCTGCAGCTGAAGCCCACACTGGGCGTCTGAATCGCTGCTGGGAAGTGAGGGGGGCGAGCCCTCTGTCAGGCCCGGTGACCGTCTCGGTACGGTCTCCGGGCCGCCGTTGCGTCCCCGTGTTGTGCGGCCGATGAGGTGTTATCTGCCGCCTGTACTGCGTTGGTAGTGCTCTGTTCCGTCTGCTGAGGAAGGCGGGCGGCCGCGGGCCAGCTGCTACAAGCCCCGACCGTCTAGTGCCTTCGCCAGACTGCTGCCTTCTCAGGCGTCAGGCGCCGGCGGCCTCGGACGATTCCTCGACGTCACCCTTCGCCTCTGGGTTCAGTACTCCCCAGGAGATGAAGCGCTCGGTCAGCGTCGTCGGCGACTCGTCGTAGATCACCGCGAGCGTCCGCATGTCGTCCTGACGGATCGACAGCACCTTGCCGTTGTAGTCCCCACGCTGAGCCTGGATCGTGGCCGCGTACCGCGTCAGCGGACCGGCCTCGCTCGCGTCGAGGTGTTGCAGGGCCTCCAGGTCGAGGATCAACCGGGGAGGAGCGGCAGCCGCGGCAGCCGCGCTGGCGGACCCAGGGAGCAGCTCACGGATCGGCACGCCGTAGAAATCGGCGAGCTCCGCGAGCTTCTGGACCGTGACGGCTCGATCGCCGCGCTCGTACGAGCCGACGACAACCGCCTTCCAGCGACCCTTGGACTTCTCTTCCACGCCATGCAGCGACAAACCTTGCTGCTGGCGGATGGCACGTAGCTTGCCACCCAGTGTCTTCGCGTATTCGCTCGGCACGCTGGTTCTTCCCTCCGACTAGTTTCGTCATGTCCGGCCCGCAGGGAACGGGCCGAAAGGTGAAACCCCCCTCGATTACACAGAGTAACAATATTCTGGGTCGGAGGCCAGCGTCAAGACGGCGTGTCACATCCGATACCATGTCAAGCGGTCCGAACGTCCTTTAAAGACCCGTCCAGAGAGGCGGGAAAGGAGGAACGGTAGCGATGAGCCCTGCCCAGAGCGCAGAGCACCCCGAGACCGCGCAGCCGCCGAAACGCAGCAGCCGCGAGGTACTCGACGCTTCCGACATTTCCCGGGCACTGACCCGGATCGCCCACGAGATCCTCGAGCGGAACCGCGGCGCCGACCCGGTCGTCCTGCTCGGCATCCCCAGCCGCGGGGTCCCGCTGGCACAACGCGTCTCGGCCCGGATCCAGGCCGTCGAGGGGCAGAGCGTACCGACAGGGTCACTCGACGTGACCATGTACCGCGACGACATCGGTCTCAAACCACCCCGTGGCCTGGAACACACCGACATCCCGGCGGACGGTATCGACGGCAAGGTCGTCGTGCTGGTCGACGACGTGCTGTTCTCCGGCCGGACGATCCGCGCGGCCCTCGACGCGCTCGGCGACATCGGCCGCCCGCGCGCCGTCCAGCTCGCCGTCCTGGTCGACCGCGGCCACCGCGAGCTGCCGATCCGCGCCGACTACGTGGGCAAGAACCTGCCGACGTCCCTGGTGGAGCGCGTCACCGTCCACCTGACCGAGTACGACGGTCAAGACGCCGTACTGATCGCTGACAAGGGGGCGAAGGGCTGATGAAGCACCTGCTGAGTGCCGCGGACCTGAGCCGCGACGAGGCCAACCTGATCCTCGACACCGCCGAGGAGATGCGGTCGCTGGCCGACCGCCCGATCAAGAAGCTGCCCGCACTGCGCGGGCGGACCGTGGTGAACCTGTTCTTCGAGGACTCCACCCGGACGCGGATCTCGTTCGAGGCGGCGGCCAAGCGGCTGTCCGCGGACGTCATCAACTTCTCCGCGAAGGGCTCGAGCCTGAGCAAGGGCGAGAGCCTGAAGGACACCGCGCTGACCCTGCAGGCGATGGGCGCCGACGGCGTCGTCTGCCGGCACGGGTCGTCGGGGGCGCCGCACCTGCTGGCGAAGTCGGGCTGGATGACCGGGTCGGTGGTGAACGCCGGCGACGGCACTCACGAGCACCCGACGCAGGCGTTGCTGGACGCGTTCACGATGCGCCGCCATCTCGGCTCGCTGGACGGCCGCCGGATCACGCTCGTCGGCGATGTCCTGCACTCGCGGGTCGCGCGGTCGAACGTCCTGCTGCTCTCCACACTCGGTGCCGAGGTCACCGTGGTCGCCCCGCCGACGCTGGTCCCCGTCGACATGAGCAGGTGGCCGTGCGCCACGTCGTACGACTTCGACTCGGTGCTGCCGAAGAGCGACGCGGTGATGATGCTGCGGGTGCAGCGGGAGCGGATGAACGACGCGTTCTTCCCGAGCGCCCGTGAGTACACGCGCCGCTACGGCCTCGACAAGAACCGGATGGCGCAACTGCCGGACGAGGCGATCGTGCTGCACCCCGGGCCGATGAACCGCGGGATGGAGATCAGCGCCGAGGTCGCCGACTCCACCCGCTCGGTGATCGTCGAGCAGGTCACGAACGGCGTGGCGATCCGGATGGCCGTCCTGTATCTGCTGCTATCTGGAAGTAACGAGACCGAGGAGCACACCGCATGACCGCATACCTGATCACCGGCGCAAGGATCGTTGGCGGTGAGGTAGCGGACCTGCTGATCGACAACGGCGAGATCGTTGCCACCGGCACCGGCCTCGACGCGCCTGCCGACGCGCAGACGATCGATGCGCAAGGACTGGTCGCGCTGCCGGGTCTGGTCGACCTGCACACGCACCTGCGCGAGCCCGGCCGGGAGGACGCCGAGACGGTCTTCACCGGCACCCGCGCCGCCGCGAAGGGCGGGTTCACCGCGGTCTTCGCGATGGCCAACACCGACCCGGTCGCCGACACCGCCGGTGTCGTCGAGCAGGTCTGGCGCCTCGGCCGCGACGCCGGGTACGCCGACGTGTACCCGATCGGCGCCGTCACGGTCGGACGGAAGGGCACGCAGCTCGCCGAGCTCGGCGCGATGGCTGACTCCGCCGCCCGGGTCCGGGTGTTCTCCGACGACGGCGACTGCGTCTGGGACGCCGCGCTGATGCGCCGCGCGCTCGAGTACGTGAAGGCGTTCGACGGTGTGATCGCCCAGCACGCGCAGGAGCCGCGGCTCACCCAGGGCGCGCAGATGAACGAGGGAGCGCTCTCCGGCGTTCTCGGCCTGACCGGCTGGCCGAGTGTCGCCGAGGAGGCGATCATCGCCCGCGACATCCTGCTGAACGCGCACGTCGGGTCGAAGCTGCACGTCTGCCACCTGTCCACCAAGGGCTCGGTGGAGATCGTCCGCGCGGCGAAGCGCCGCGGACTCGAGGTGACCGCCGAGGTCACCCCGCACCACCTGCTGCTGACCGAGGAGCTCGCCGCCTCCTACAACCCGGTCTACAAGGTGAACCCGCCGCTGCGCACCAAGGAGGATGTCGAGGCGGTCCGCGAGGGCCTGGCCGACGGCACGATCGACATCGTCGCCACCGACCACGCGCCGCACCCGGTCGAGGACAAGGACTGCGAGTGGAGCGCGGCCGCGTTCGGGATGACCGGCCTGGAGACCGCGCTCTCCGTGGTCCAGCAGGCGATGATCGACACCAACCTGCTGACCTGGGCCGACGTCGCGGACCGGATGAGCTACCGGCCGGCCGCGATCGGTCAGGCCGCCGACCACGGCCGCCCGCTCGAGGCCGGTGCGCCCGCGAACATCGTCCTGTACGACCCCAGGGTCGAGCGGACCGTCGTACCGGACGAGTCGGTGTCGCTGTCGCGGAACACGCCGTTCGACGGGATGACGCTGCCCGGCAAGGTAGTGGCGACGTTCCTGCGCGGTACGCCGACCGTCCTGGACGGTGAGCTCACCCGGTGAGGGCGTTCCTCGGCATTCTCGGCACGCTGCTGGTACTGGCAGCGGGCTACTTCGGCATGTACCGGGGCTGGCGGAACCGCCAGACCCGGCAGGCCGACCTGGCGCCGCTGCCCACGGCGCCGGAAGAAACGACGCGCGGCGTGGAAGGTGTGTACGTCGCGACGACGAGTGCCGGCGACTGGATGGACCGGATCGCCGTGCACGAACTGGGCGTCCGCGCCACCGCGGACCTGGCCGTCAGTGAGGCCGGCCTGATCTTCCACCGGCAGGGCGCGGCGGATGTCTTCATCCCCGCGGACCACCTGACCGGGGTCCGGACCGACCGTGGCATCGCCGGCAAGGTGACCGCGGAGAAGTCCGGCCTGGTCGTGGTCACCTGGACCCACGACGGCCGTGAGCTCGACACCGGGTTCCGTCCGCGTCGTAAGGCCGACACCGCCGCCCTGACCGCATCAATCTCGACCTTGATCGGAGCACTATGAGCCAGCCAGCGCTGCTCGTCCTGGAGGACGGACGGTCGTTCGCCGGTACGTCGTACGGGGCGACCGGATCCACGTTCGGCGAGGCGGTGTTCACCACCGGGATGACCGGTTACCAGGAGACACTGACCGACCCGTCGTACCACCGGCAGATCGTCACCCAGACCGCGCCGCACATCGGCAACACCGGGATCAACGACGAGGACGACGAGTCGCAGAAGATCTGGGTCGCCGGGTACGTCGTCCGCGACCCGGCCCGCGTGCCGTCGAACTGGCGCGCCAAGCGATCGCTCGACGACCAGCTGAAGGGTCAGGAGATCGTCGGGATCTCCGGGATCGACACCCGCGCGCTGACCCGGCACCTGCGGGAGCGCGGCGCGATGCGCGCCGGGATCTCCACCGAGATCCTGGACCCCGCCGAGCTGCTGCAGAAGGTCCTCGAGCAGCCGGCGATGGTCGGCGCGGACCTCGCCTCGGAGGTGACGACGTTCGAGCCGTACGTCGTCCCGGCCGAGGGGGAGAAGCGCTTCACGGTGGTCGCGCTCGACCTCGGGATCAAGACGATGACGCCGAAGCGGATGTCCGAGCGCGGTATCGAGGTCCACGTGATGCCTGCGAACACCTCGTTGGACGAGATCCTCGCGGTGAACCCGGACGGCATCTTCATGAGCAACGGCCCGGGTGACCCGGAGACCACCGAGCACCCGACCACGCTGCTGAAGGAACTGCTGCAGCGCGGGAAGCCGTACTTCGGGATCTGCTTCGGCAACCAGGTGTTCGGGCGGGCGCTCGGACTGGGCACGTTCAAGCTCAAGTACGGGCACCGCGGGATCAACCAGCCGGTGCTCGACCGGGCGACCGGGAAGGTCGAGATCACCGCGCAGAACCATGGGTTCGCGGTTGCCTGGCCAGGCCGCGAAAATGAGCACAGTGCGGTCGACGCGCCGATCGACTCGGTGGTGGAGACGCCGTACGGAACCGCTGAGGTCTCGCACGTCTCGCTCAACGACAACGTCGTCGAAGGGCTGAAGCTCACCGGGAAGGACGGCCGCGTGCTGGCCTTCTCGGTCCAGTACCACCCCGAAGCGGCAGCAGGGCCTCACGACTCGGCCTACCTGTTCGACCGCTTTGTAGAACTGATGGAAGGGCGGAACTGATGCCACGCCGTACAGACATCGATTCGGTCCTCGTGATCGGGTCCGGCCCGATCGTGATCGGCCAGGCCTGCGAGTTCGACTACTCCGGCACCCAGGCCTGCCGGGTGCTGCGCGAGGAGGGCTTCCGGGTCGTCCTGGTGAACTCCAACCCGGCCACGATCATGACCGACCCGGAGTTCGCCGACGCCACGTACGTCGAGCCGATCACCCCGGAGTACGTCGAGAAGGTCATCGAGAAGGAGCGCCCGAACGCGCTGCTCGCCACCCTCGGTGGCCAGACCGCGCTGAACGCGGCGATCGCCCTGCACGACAACGGCGTACTGGAGAAGTACGGCGTCGAGCTGATCGGCGCGTCCGTGGACGCGATCCAGCGCGGCGAGAACCGGGAGTCGTTCAAGCACATCGTCGAGAAGCTCGGCGCGGAGACCGCGCGGTCGGTCATCTGCCACACGCTCGACGACGTGATGGGTGCGGCCGACCAGCTCGGCTACCCGCTCGTGGTGCGGCCGTCGTTCACCATGGGTGGCGTCGGCTCCGGGATGGCGTACGACGAGGCCGACCTGCGCCGGATCGCCGGCGCCGGACTGCACGCCAGCCCGACCACCGAGGTGCTGATCGAGGAATCGATCCTCGGCTGGAAGGAGTACGAGCTGGAGGTGATGCGCGACAAGGCCGACAACGTCGTGATCATCTGCTCGATCGAGAACGTCGACCCGATGGGCGTGCACACCGGCGACTCGATCACGGTCGCGCCGGCGATGACGCTGACCGACCGCGAGTACCAGGTGATGCGGGACCTCGCGATCGGCATCATCCGCGAGGTCGGCGTCGACACCGGCGGCTGCAACATCCAGTTCGCGGTGAACCCGGAGGACGGTCGCCTGATCGTCATCGAGATGAACCCGCGGGTGTCGCGTTCGTCGGCGCTGGCGTCGAAGGCGACCGGCTTCCCGATCGCCAAGATCGCCGCGAAGGTCGCGATCGGCTACACGCTCGACGAGATCCCGAACGACATCACCAAGCAGACCCCGGCCAGCTTCGAGCCGACGCTGGACTACGTGGTGGTGAAGGTGCCGCGGTTCGCGTTCGAGAAGTTCCCGGCCGCGGACGCCACGCTGACCACGCACATGAAGAGCGTCGGCGAGGCGATGGCGATCGGCCGCAACTACACCGAGGCGCTGCAGAAGGCGCTGCGGTCGCTGGAGAAGCCGGAGGCCCGGTTCTCCTGGGCCGGCCAGCCCGCCGAGCGAGCTCGAGTCGTTGCTGGAGGCAATCAAGACGCCGCAGGACGGCCGGCTGCGGATCGTCATGGACGCGATCCGGGCCGGTGCCACGCCGGAGCAGATCTTCGACGCGACGAAGATCGACCCGTGGTTCGTGGACCAGATGTACCTGATCCACGAGACCGCTCTCCAGGTTGCGGCCGCGCCGCGGCTGACGCCGGACGTCATCAAGCTGGCCAAGCGGCACGGGTTCTCCGACCTGCAGCTGGCCGAGATCCGCGGGTTGACCGAGGACGTCGTACGCGGTGTCCGGCAAGCGCTCGGGATCCGGCCGGTCTACAAGACGGTCGACACCTGTGCGGCCGAGTTCAAGGCCGAGACGCCGTACCACTACTCGTCGTACGACGAGGAGACCGAAGTCGCACCGCGCACGGAGCCGGCCGTGCTGATCCTCGGCTCCGGGCCGAACCGGATCGGGCAGGGCATCGAGTTCGACTACTCCTGCGTGCACGCGTCGATGGCGCTGCGCGAGGCCGGGTACTGCACGGTGATGGTGAACTGCAACCCGGAGACGGTCTCGACCGACTACGACACCTCCGACCGGCTGTACTTCGAGCCGCTCACCTGCGAGGACGTGCTCGAGATCGTGTACGCCGAGTTGCAGGCCGGACCGGTCGCGGGCGTGATCGTCCAGCTCGGCGGCCAGACGCCGCTCGGACTGGCGCAGCGGCTCGCGGACGCCGGCGTACCGATCGTCGGAACGTCGCCCGAGGCGATCCACCTCGCGGAGGAGCGGGGCGCGTTCGGCAAGGTGCTCGCGGACGCGAAGCTGCCGGCGCCGAAGCACGGTACGGCGATGTCGGCCGAGGCGGCCCACGACGTCGCGGAGGAGATCGGGTTCCCGGTCCTCGTCCGGCCGTCGTACGTGCTGGGCGGTCGCGGGATGGAGATCGTCTACAGCTCGGCCGAGCTGACCGCGGCGCTGGACCGGCTGAGCGCCGGCTCGGGCTCGTGGGAGCACCCGGTGCTGATCGACCGGTTCCTCGACGACGCGGTCGAGATCGACGTCGACGGGCTGTTCGACGGCGAGGAGCTGTTCCTCGGCGGCGTGATGGAGCACATCGAGGAGGCCGGCGTGCACTCCGGTGACTCGTCCTGCGCGCTGCCGCCGATCACGCTCGGGAACGCGGACATCGAGAACATCCGGAAGTCCACCGAGGCGATCGCCCGCGGTGTCGGCGTACGGGGTCTGCTGAACGTCCAGTACGCGCTCGCCGGCGACGTCCTGTACGTGCTGGAGGCGAACCCGCGGGCGTCCCGGACGGTGCCGTTCGTGTCGAAGGCGACCGCGACGCCGCTGGCCAAGGCCGCGGCCCGGGTGATGCTCGGGGCAACTATCTCTGAGCTGCGGACCGAGGGCATGCTGCCGGCCACCGGAGACGGGGGCACGCTGCCGACGACGACGCCGATCGCGGTCAAGGAGGCCGTGATGCCGTTCAACCGGTTCCGGACCGTCGACGGCAGGTCGGTCGACACGGTGCTGGGGCCGGAGATGAAGTCCACCGGCGAGGTGATGGGCATCGATGAGACCTTCGGCAAGGCGTTCGCGAAGTCGCAGGCCGGGGCGTCGCAGCCGCTGCCCGCGGACGGGAAGGTGTTCGTCTCGGTCGCGAACCGGGACAAGCGGCACATGATCTTCCCGGTCAAGCGGCTGGCCGACCTCGGGTACCAGATCTACGCGACCGAAGGTACGGCGGACGTCCTGCGGCGCAACGGCGTCGAGGCGGTCACGGTCCGCAAGAGCAGCCAGGGCCCGGGCCCGAACGGTGAGCCGACGATCGTCCAGATGGTCCAGGACGGTGAGCTGAACCTGATCGTCAACACGCCGATCGGGATCACCCAGGGCGGTTCGCCGCGAATCGACGGGTACGAGATCCGCAGCGCGGCGGTAGCGCGGAACATCCCGTGCATCACCACCGTGCAGGGGCTCGCGGCCGCGGTCCAGGGGATCGAGGCGCAGCGCGCCGGCGACATCGGCGTCCGGTCGCTGCAGGACTGGGTGCCGAGGATCCGCGGTGTATAGGCAAGTGATCCGGCCGGTCCTGTACCGGCTGGGTCGCGGTGACGCGGAGACCGCGCACGAGCAGACGCTCAACGGTATGCGCCTCCTGGGGCGCATACCTGGCGCCCCGGCGGTCGGAGCCCGCCTGTTCGGCGTCCCGGGTCGCGTCTCGTCTGCCTCGGCCCGGACGGTTTTCGGGATCCGGTTCCCGTCTCCGGTCGGGCTGGCGGCCGGCATGGACAAGAACGGGATCGCCCTGCGCGCGTGGCCCGCGATCGGGTTCGGCTTCGTCGAGGTCGGCACCGTGACGGCGCATCCGCAACCGGGCAACGAGAAGCCCCGCCTGTTCCGCCTCGTCGAGCACGAGGCGGTCATCAACCGGATGGGCTTCAACAACCTCGGCAGCGAGGCGTTGGCCGCGCGACTTGCGGCGTACGGCGACCTCGGCTACCCGCTCGGCATCTCGATCGGGAAGTCGAAGGTGACGCCGCTGGAGGACGCGGTCGAGGACTACGTGACCTCGCTGCGCCGTCTCTACCGGTACGGCGACTACTTCGCGGTCAACGTTTCCTCGCCGAACACGCCGGGACTGCGCTCTCTGCAGGACGCCGGCCACCTCCGCGAACTGCTGACCGCGCTGCACAGCGAGGCCACCTCGCTGACCGTCGCCGGGCTGGCCCCGAAGCCGATCCTGGTGAAGATCGCGCCGGACCTGACCACGTCGGCGATCGACGAGCTCCTCCAGGTGTGCACCGGCACCGGCGTCGCCGGAATCATCGCCACCAACACCACGATCGACCGGGCGGGCGTCTCTGGACATCCGCTCGCGGATGAGACCGGCGGCCTGTCCGGGCGGCCGCTCGCCGAGACCGCGGCGAAGGTCGTCGCGCACATCCACGGGGAAACCGGGGGATCGCTCCCCGTGATCGGTGTCGGGGGGATCGTGGACCCGTCGGACGCGGCCCGCCTCTTCGACGCCGGCGCGAGCCTCGTCCAGGTCTACACAGGATTGATTTATCGCGGGCCGGGGCTGATCCGGCAGATCAACAGGAGATTGCCTTGAGCCACGAGATTCTCGGGAGCGATATGCGTAGCAAACCGTTCGGCACCCGGTTGCGGGCAGCGATGGACACGCGGGGACCGCTGTGCGTCGGGATCGACCCGCACGCGCACCTGCTCGACGCCTGGGGTCTGCCCGACACCGCGGAGGGCCTGGCCTCGTTCACGTACGGCGTCGTCGACGCGCTCGCCGACCGGGTCGCGGTGTTCAAGCCGCAGTCCGCGTTCTTCGAGCGCTTCGGGTCGGCCGGGGTCGCCGTTCTGGAGCAGGCGACGATCCGGCTGCGGGACGCCGGGGCGCTGGTGATCATCGACGCGAAGCGCGGTGACATCGGTACGACGATGGCCGGCTACGCGTCGGCGTACCTGGCCGAGAAGGGCCCGCTGGCGTGCGATGCGCTGACGGTCAGCCCGTACCTCGGGTTCGGCTCGCTGCAGCCCGCGATCGACGAGGCCCGGGAGGCGGGCGCGGGGCTGTTCGTTCTTGCGCTCACCTCGAACCCGGAGGGCCCGCAGTTCCAGTCGGCGCGCACCGCCGACGGTTCGACCGTTGCCGGCGCGGTCCTCGACGGTCTGCGCGCGTTGAACGCCGACGCCGACGGGCTCGGTTCCTTCGGCGCGGTCGTTGGGGCGACCATCAGTTCGACCGACGAGAACCTGGACATCAACGGTCCGCTGCTCGCACCGGGTCTCGGTGCCCAGGGCGGCACGGCCGAGGGTCTCATCGAGGTCTTCGGGTCCGCGGTGCGCAACGTCGTACCGTCCAGCTCGCGGGAGATCCTCGGAGCCGGTCCCGACGCCACCGCCCTTCAGGACGCGGCTGCGCGCACGAACGACGCCTACCGAACGGTCCTCGGTTACTGAAAAATGCGGTAGGATAGGCAATAGCAAATGGCGCAGATGAATTTCTGCGCCATTTGCTGTTTTTATTGAATTGCGTGGGCCGGCGTGCGATCTTCGTCGGCATGGGTTCCGGATTGGAATTGTGCCGGCGGTTCTACTTCGACGTCGTCCGGCCGATGGTGGACGTGCCGCACAGCGCGGCGTTGCTCGGGCGGGGCTCGGAGGTGCTCGGGTTCGACGACGAGATGTCGACGGACCACAACTGCGAGGCTCGCGCGCTGGTGTTCGTCCCTGACGGCGTCGAGCTACGACTCGAGGTGCCGGAGACGTTCGAAGGGCGGCCGGCGCTGGTCGAGGTCCACACCCTGCGCGGGTACTTTCTCGACCACATGGGGTTCGATGCCGACGTCGCATTGACGGTCCGCGATTGGCTGACGTTTCCCGAGTACGTTCTGCGGCAGTTCACCGCGGGCGGTGTGTTCCACGACGAGCTCGGTCTGGAGGACATCCGTGATCGGCTCGCGTACTACCCGGACGACGTCTGGCGTTATCTGATGATCGTCGCCTGGTGGCGCGTGCATCCCGAGATGAACCTGGTCGGCCGGGCCGGGTACGTCGGGGACGACCTCGGGTCGGCGTTGATCGGTGCGCGCATGGTCGAGGACCTGATGCGGTTGTGCTTCCTGATGGAGCGGCAGTACGCGCCGTACTCGAAGTGGTTCGGGACCGCCTTCGGTCGGCTGTCCTGCGGTCCGTCGATCGGGCCCCTGTTCCGCGAGGTGTTGCGGGCGGAGAGCTGGCAGGAACGCGAGGAGGCGCTCTCCGGCGCGTACCGGGCGGTGGGGGAGTTGCACAACCAGCTCGCGATCACACCGCCGGTCGAGCTCGGCGTCGTACGGATGTGCGATCGGCCGTTCAAGGTCGTCTGGGGTGACTTCATCGGCGCGCTCTCCGACGGCATCCGGGATCCAGAGGTACGGCGACTGCTGGAGGGCTGGCCGGTCGGCGGGATCGAGCAGGTCCGCAATGTGCTGTGGCGGGTGCCGGACCGTCGTCAGCTGGTCGGGCTGCTTGACTCCCGGTAGAGGGCGATCAGCAGGTCGACGGCCGCTTGCGTCGCCGGATGCGGGTCCTCGCGATGCCAGATCAGGTGTACGTCGACCGGAGGCGCATCCCGTAGCGGGCGGTAGACCACGCCGTCCCGCCGGTACTGCGTCGAGGTCGCCTGCGGTGTCACGCCGACGCAGCGCCCGGACGCGATCGCGGCCAGCCAGTCGTCGACGTCCTGGGTGTGCTCGAGAGCCGGGCGAGCGCTCTCCGGCCAGAGATCGACCGTGGTGCTCCCGGTACGACGATCGATCACCAGCGTCCGGTCCCGGAGCTGGTCGAGCGTCAGCGCCCGTTTACGAGCCAGCGGGTCATCGGCGGGCAGAGCGCAGTACCGGCGTTCCTGCGTCAGCAAGACGTGGCCGAATCGCCGCAGCTCCAACTGGCTGCGGACCACGGCGAGATCGCACAGTCCCTCGGCGAGCCCGCCGGTCGCGGTGTTGGTACGGATCAGCTGGAGTTCGATGCCGGGATGCTCAGCCGCCCACCGGCGCTGGAACTCGCGGGTGCGGCTCCCGAACGCCGACCACGCGTGGCCGACCCGCAAACGGGTGTGGCCGCTCGTCGCCTCACTCACGAGTTCGTCGAGCTCCGCGAGGATGTGCCGCGCCCGGGCGAGCACGCGGACGCCGGACGTCGTCGGGGTGAGTGAACGACTGGTCCGGTGCAGCAGGCGCACACCGAGCTCGCGTTCCAGGGCGAGCAGGTTGCGGGACACCGCGGCCTGCGAGATCCCGAGCTCGATCGCGGCGTCGGTGAACGTGCCGGAGTCGACGATCTCGACCAGGCACCGCAGCTGCCGGATATCCATGACTCCAGCGTATAGATCGCCCGGTTGATGCATTTTGCGCAGGCCCGCGCCGGGCGGACTCTCGTGATCGTGAGGCGAGATCGGTTGGTCGGTGTGGTGATGATGCTCGGGAGCGGGCTGTCGACGCAGGTCGGTGCGTCGGTGGCGGCGCTCGCGTTCCCGGTGATCGGCCCGGCGGGCGTGGTGGCGATCCGGCAGTGGGTCGCCGCGATCGTGCTGCTCGCGATCGGGAGACCGAGGCTGCGGTCGATCACGGCTCCGCAATGGCGTCTGGTCGTCGGACTGGCGGCGGTCTTCGCCGTGATGAACCTCTCCCTGTACACCGCCATCGACCGAGTGGGCCTTGGCCTGGCCGTCACGCTCGAGTTCCTGGGCCCGCTGGCTGTTGCGCTCCTGGGGTCACGGCGCGTGCTCGACCTGGCCTGTGCACTCGTCGCCGCGCCCGCTGTCGTCCTGCTGGCCCGCCCGCAGGCAACGACGGACTACCTCGGGATCGGGCTGGGTCTGCTCGCCGCGCTGTGCTGGGCGTTCTACATCCTGCTCAACCGGAAGGTCGGCCGAGAGTTGCCGGGTGCAACGGGTTCGGCCGCGGCGGCCGCGTTGTCGGGTCTCGCGTACGTGCCGATCGGCGTGGTCGTACTGCTGCATCACCCGCCGACGCTCGCGGCCGCGTCGTACGCGCTGGTGGCCGGGGTGCTGTCGTCGGCCGTGCCGTTCCTCGTCGACCTGCTCACGCTCCGCCGCGTTCCGGCGCAGTTCTTCGGCGTTTTCATGAGCGTCAACCCTGTACTGGCGGCGCTTGTCGGGCTGGTCGTTCTCGATCAGCAGCTCGCGATCGCCGACTGGGCGGCGATCCTGGTGATCGTGTCGGCGAACGCTGTCGCCATCACGTTCGGTGGCAGGAGATCCGGCGTACCTGAAGTGGACTCGAACGACGACGCGGTAGATCACAACCCGGTTCCAGTCGGCCGGTGCGATGTTCTTCACGGCGTGCCGGAGCTCGCGGTGACCCCGGCGTTCGGAAAGGTGTCGGCGGACGGGGAGCCACGGTCTTCCCGCGCGACACAGTGAAGGAACACGATGCGGAAGCTGGCAGCCCTCGCGGCCGTTGTGACCATGAGTGTTGGAGCCCTGACGGCCTGCTCGGGCGGCGACTACTGCGGAGACCTGAAGGGCTACGTCGACTCGGCGAAGAACCTGGACATCAAGGACTCCAACGCGGTCGGCAAGATGCTGGACCAGGCGAAGAAGGTCTCGAAGTCGGCGCCGAAGGACCTGCAGGACGACTGGAAGACTGTCATCGACTACGCCGAGAAGGCGCAGGACGCCAAGGGTGACACGAACAAGCTGATGGAGCTGGCCAAGTCCGACGGTTCCAAGATCCAGCCGGCGATGGACGCGATCACCAAGCAGGCGAAGGACACCTGCAAGATCGACCTGCCGGGTTCCGGTAGCTGACCTGCCGTTGGCGCAGCCTGGTGGGACGGCTCTGCCCGTTCCGTCCCACCAGCGCGTGCCCGACGGCGGTTTCGCCCGGTAGTCCCGCCTACCTGTAGCGTGAACGTCGTGAAGCGCTCTCTCGCCGTTCTCGCGACCATGGCCGCAACCGCCGGTGTGCTGACTGCCTGCACCGACGAGCAGGCGTACTGCGTCGACCTCGCCAAGTACGCCGCCAAGGCAGTCGACGTCGACCCGCAGAAGCCGGTCGACTACGTGAAGATCCTGGACGACGCGAAGAAGCTCCAGGAGTCCGCGCCGAAGGACGTGAAGGACGACTGGGGTGTCGTCGTCGCCTTCGCGGAGAAGGCCCAGAAGGCCGGTACGGACGCGGTCGAGCTGGCCAAGTTGAGCAAGCAGACCGGCACCGTGATGACGGCGTACAAGAACATCAGCAGCCAGGCCAAGGACAGCTGCAAGGTCGACCTCCCGGCACTGAACTGATCAACTGATCGTTCCAATCGCCCGCTTGTCCCGCGACTCTGTTCCACCACCACCAGAACTCGGGCTGAACCCGTGTTAGGTTCCCTTGCGAAGCCATACAACGGGACAGGTGAAACGGTGCCACTTCCTTCTTTGACCCCGGAGCAGCGTGCGGCGGCTCTGGACAAGGCCGCGGCGGCGCGGCGTGAGCGAGCCGAGATCAAGAACCGGATCCGGCATTCGGGGGCGTCTCCGACGGAGGTGCTCCACGAGGGGCAGAAGAACGACGTGATCGGCAAGATGCGCGTCAGCCAGCTGCTGCAGTGCATCCCGGGCGTCGGCAAGGTCCGCGCCCAGCAGATCATGGCGCGCGCGGGGATCTCGGAGACGCGGCGGGTGCGCGGCCTCGGCTCGAACCAGATCGCCGCGCTCGAGCGCGAATTCGCCGAGTGAGCCAGACATCGACCGGTTCGTTGGACACTGGTGTGACGATGACCACGGACCCTGGTGACACCCCGGCCCGCCTGACGGTGCTGGCCGGCCCGACGGCGGTCGGCAAAGGAACCGTCGCGGCCGACATCCGCGAGCGGTTCCCCGAGATCTGGATCTCGGTCTCCGCGACCACCCGCAAGCCGCGGCCGAACGAGGTGCACGGCGTGCACTACCTGTTCGTCTCCGACGCCGAGTTCGACCGGATGATCGCCGACGGCGAGTTGCTGGAGTGGGCGGTGGTGCACAAGGCGGCCCGTTACGGGACGCCGCGGCAGCCGGTGCTCGACAAGCTCGCCGCGGGCCGGCCGGCCCTGCTGGAGATCGATCTGCAGGGCGCGCGCCAGGTCCGGGCGTCGATGCCGGAGGCACAGTTCGTCTTCCTGGCCCCGCCGAGCTGGGACGAACTGGTACGCCGTCTGCTGTACCGCGGCACCGAGACGCCGGAGGAGCGGGAGCAGCGGCTGGAGACCGCGACCGTCGAACTGGCGGCCGAGAAGGAGTTCGACGTGACGATCGTCAACGCCTCGGTTCGGGAAGCCGCCGATCAGTTGGTAAAGTTGATTCGATCACCCCACATCTCTGGAAAGGCCTGACCTTGTCTGGCAACCAGCCTGTCGCCATCGGCATCACGTCCCCGCCGATCGACGACCTGCTCACCCGCACCGACTCCAAGTACAAGCTGGTGCTGTACTCGGCCAAGCGCGCGCGGCAGATCAACGCCTACTACTCGCAGCTCGGCGAGGGCCTGCTGGAGTACGTCGGACCGCTGGTCGAGACGCACGTCCAGGAGAAGCCGCTGTCGATCGCCATGCGCGAGATCAACGAGGGCGTGCTGACCTGCACCGACATCGACCCCGAGGCCGAGGCGGAAGCCGCTGCCGCGGAGAAGTCCGAGTAGTCCTCTAGAACAGACGACCGGGAACGGAGCTCGCGCAGATGTCCGCAACCGGTGACCAGACCCCCGAAGCCACGAGCGCTCCGGGGGCTGACGTCGTTCCCAAGCACCAGCCCAACGTGGTGCTGGGCGTCGGCGGCGGCATCGCGGCGTACAAGGTCTGTGATCTGCTCCGCCGGCTGACCGAGTCCGGGCACAGCGTGCGGGTGGTGCCGACGGCGGCCGCGCTGGAGTTCGTCGGCGCGGCGACCTGGGCGGCGCTGTCCGGGCAGCCGGTGACCGCCGATCCGTTCGACAACGTGCAAGAAGTGCCGCATGTCCGGATCGGCAAGGCGGCGGAGCTGGTCGTGGTGGCGCCCGCGACCGCGAACCTGATCGCCAAGGCCGCCCATGGGCTGGCCGACGATCTGCTCACGAACACCCTGCTCACCGCGCGCTGCCCGATCCTGTTCGCGGCCGCGATGCACACCGAGATGTGGGAACACCCCGCGACCCAGGCGAACGTCGCGACGCTGCGCTCCCGTGGGATCACGGTCCTCGAGCCTGCGGTCGGGCGCTTGACCGGGACCGATACCGGTCGTGGCCGGCTGCCGGAGCCGTCGGAGATCTTCGCGATCAGCCAGTTGATGCTCGCCGACGAGGCCGCCCGCGCGGCCGGCCAGTCGGTGGCCGATCTGACCGGCAAGCACGTGCTGATCAGCGCCGGCGGAACGCGTGAGCACCTCGACCCGGTGCGGTACCTGGGCAACTCGTCGTCCGGCAAGCAGGGCTACGCCCTCGCCCGGATCGCGGCCGCCCGCGGCGCCAAGGTCACCCTGGTCGCGGCCAACTCCGAGCTACCCGACCCGGCCGGCGTCCAGGTCGTCCCGGTCACCAGCACCCGCGACCTGTACGACGAGATCACCGGGCGCGCCTCCGACGCGGACGCGATCGTGATGGCCGCGGCCCCGGCCGACTTCCGGCCGGCCGATGTCGCCGAGCACAAGATCAAGAAGACCGCCGACGGCTCGGTGCCGGCGGTCAGCCTGGTACAGAACCCGGACATCCTGCAGACGATCTCGCACGACCGGTCCCGCACCGATCAGGTGATCGTCGGGTTCGCCGCTGAGACCGGGGACGCCGACCACACTGTCCTCGAGCTCGGCCGCGCCAAGCTGGAACGCAAGGGCTGCGACCTCCTGGTCGTCAACGACGTCTCCGGCGGCAAGGTCTTCGGCAGCGACATGAACGAGGCCGTCATCCTCGACCGCACCGGCACCGCCCTCCCCGTCCCCTCCGGCAGCAAAGACGCCCTAGCCGGCGTCATCTGGAACCTAGTCGCCACCCACTGGAACTGACCCGTGCTGACGGTACGGCCGGCAACTGAGGCCGACGTACCCGGCATTCTCGAGCTGGCCGGTGAGGTCGAGCAGTGGTTCGGCCCGATGGTCGCCGTGCCGGGCTTCCATCGGGCGCTCCATAAGCACATCGCCGACGACCGGGCGCTGGTGGCTTCGGATGCGGATCAGTTGGTCGGAGGGGTGCTGTTCGGTGGGGACGCACCGCGGTTCGCGGTGCACTGGCTGGTCGTCTCCGAGCGCGTTCGAGGCCGAGGCGCCGGACGGCAGTTGATGGACGCGGCGATAGACCGGCTCACTGCGGGCCGGGGGCTTGCCGAGGGAGACGTCGTCGACGTCGTCACGTTCGGCGCGGATCATCCGGGGGCGGTGAGCAGTGGGGCGCGGGCGTTCTACGAGCGGCTCGGGTTCGTGCCGGCCGAGGCCGCGGAGGACGGTCCGGAAGGTGGTTCACGGCAGGTCTTCCGCTACCAGCGGTAGCGGCGCGCGCATCGAGATGCTGGTGATGCCGTAGGTGAAGCCGAGGTGTTCGTTGAGGCGGCGCATGGCGTCGTTGCCGCGTTGGGTCCAGGTGTAGATGTCGGTGATTCCGTGGTCGGCGGCCCATGCCATGCTCGTGCGTTTGAGGGTGGCGGCGACCGATTTGCCGCGCCACTCCCGGCGTACGGCGGTGTAGGCGACCTCCGCGCGCTCCGGGCGATCGGAGTCGAGCATCAGGCCCGCGACGCCGATCACCTCGTCACCGGCGACGGCCACGAACATCGCGGCCGGGTCGTTGATCCACTCCTTCGCCCAGTCGTCCTCGGAGACCTTGATCGCGACCGGATGGTCCATGTCCGGAAGGGTCGGCACCGCGACCTGGTGGTAGGCCGCCGCCCACAGCTCCGGGCGTTCGGCGACCGAGACGATCGTGTACTCCGTCGGCGGCGCCGGCCGCGGTTCGTCGCCGATCTTCCGCAGCTGTTCGACCTCCCGATTCCTCTCCACGAAGCCGAACCGCTCGGCGAAGAGCCGGGACCCGTCGTCGTCGACGCTGGCCCCTGCAGTGTCGTAGCCCTGGGCAACGCCGTGGTCGGCGAGCACCCGGAGTAGGTCGGTCCCCACGCCGCGGCGGCGGAAGTCCGGGTGAACCCGCGGCATCAGTGCCGCCCGCTCGCCGTCGCCCGAGCGATCCGCGAGGCCGCTGCCGACCACCTCGCCGTCGATCTCCGCCAGCAGCATCAGCCGGCCAGGACGGTCGAGGTCGCGGAGCTCGGCGACACTCGGGCAACGCTCGTACGGCAGCACCGCGATCCGCACCGCGCGCCAGGCTTCGTAGTCGGCGTCGGTGATCGCCGTCCGGATGGTCGTGGTCATGACGTCAGCTTGCCTCAGCTTGCTGCAAAGAGCTCCAGAATTTTGCGACCGTAGAGGTCAAAAGCTGTCCGCTTTCGCTCCTAGGCTGAGGACATGGAGATCACCTGGACGTCTGTGGTTGCGCGGCGGATGCGGCGGCACTTTCTGACCGAGGCTGCGGAGACGGCGGTGGACGCCGTACGGGCGATGTGTGGGGCGCATGCGCAGATCGCGGCGGCGGGGGAGGTCTCCGTGGCGCTGCGCGTCGACGGGGCGAACCGGGAGTCGGTGCAGCGCGACGAAGGCTTGGTGAAGACGTTCGGTCCGCGCGGGACCGTGCACCTGTTGCCGCTCGACGACCTGCCGATGTGGACGGGTGCGCTGTCCGCGCTACCGGCGGGCGGCCAGCAGCCGGAACCGATCCGGATGACGCCGGATGAACTCGACGAGGTCGTCGCCGCGATCGGAGAGGCTCTCGCCAACGACGACCTGACCGTCGACGAGCTCACGGAGGAGGTCGTACGGCGTACTGGGGAGTGGGCCCGGACGCCGACCATCCCGGCGTTCCAGGGCGCCTGGGCCCGCTGGCGGCAGGCGGTCCATGTGGCCGCGCACGCCGGCGTCCTCTGCCACGGGCCGATGCGCGGCCGACTGACGACGTACTCGAATCCGCATCGGCTCCGCCCGTTCGACCCGATGCCCGCGGAGAAAGCGCTCACCGAACTCCTGCATCGATACCTCTACTCCTACGGTCCCGCGACGCCGCAGCAGTTCGCCCGCTGGCTCAAGGCCACGCCGACCATGGTCAAGCCGTACTTCGACGACCTGCCGCAGGTCGAGCTCAACGGTCAGACCGCGTGGGTCGCTCCCGGCGACGACGAGTTCCCTGACGAGCGCGCGGAGGGCGTCCGGCTGCTGCCGTACTTCGACGCGTACGGGGTGGGCAGCTTCCCGCGCGAACTGCTCTTTCCGGGCAAGGCGTTCGACCGGGCGACCGCCCGCGGTCAGGCCGGCAACTTCCCGTTGCTTCTCGTCGACGGCATCGTGGCGGGCGTTTGGCACCAGAAGAAGGCTGGCAAGAACCTCCAGGTGACCGTCGAGGCACTGGCCTCGCTGAACCGGCGCCGCCGCACGTTGCTCGACGCCGAGGTGGACCGGTTGGCTGCGATCCTTGATTGTGCGCCGTCGCTCACACTCGGCGACGTGACGGTCGGCCCGCACGCCTGAACGAGGTCCGACTGTCCAGAATATGATCACGAATCTCGTATCCTGGATGAATTCGGAGCGTCACCGGGACGCGGGTGGAAACTGCTGGCATACTTCCCAAAGATGCATCGCCAACCGCCGGTGCATGGGGGGATCGTGCGGCTGTGCCAACGCGCAACCGGGCGGCACAAGAGGAATTCGAGGGAGAACCTGTGGCGAGGCGCCTTTTCACGTCCGAGTCCGTGACCGAAGGTCACCCGGACAAGATCGCTGACCAGATCAGCGACTCCATCCTCGACGCGTTGCTGGCCGAGGACCCGAAGAGCCGGGTCGCGGTCGAGACCCTGATCACCACGGGTCTGGTCGTTGTCGCGGGTGAGGTCACGACGACGGCGTACGTCGATATTCCGGGGATCGTGCGTGCGCGCATCCTGGAGATCGGCTACGACTCGTCCCTGAAGGGTTTCGACGGCGCGTCCTGTGGGGTGCAGGTCGCCATCGGGAGCCAGTCCCCGGACATCGCGCAGGGTGTCGACACGGCGTACGAGACGCGGTCGGACGCGTCCGTGGACGCACTGGACCTGCAGGGGGCAGGCGACCAGGGACTGATGTTCGGCTACGCGTCCAACGAGACGCCGGAGCTGATGCCGCTGCCGATCACGATCGCGCACCGGCTGTCCGAGCGGCTCGCCGAGGTCCGCAAGAGCGGCACGCTGGCGTACCTGCGGCCGGACGGCAAGACCCAGGTCACGGTCGAGTACGACGACGACAAGGCGGTCCGGATCGACACCGTGGTGGTGTCCAGCCAGCACGCGGCGGACATCAACCTGGAGTCGATGCTGACGCCGGACATCAAGAAGCACGTGGTCGACCCGGTGCTCGAGCAGTTCGACATCGACGCGACCGACTACAAGCTGCTGGTGAACCCGACCGGCCGGTTCGAGATCGGCGGCCCGATGGGCGATGCCGGGCTGACCGGGCGGAAGATCATCATCGACACCTACGGCGGTATGGCGCGGCACGGCGGTGGCGCGTTCTCCGGCAAGGACCCGTCCAAGGTCGACCGTTCGGCGGCGTACGCGATGCGCTGGGTGGCGAAGAACATCGTCGCGGCCGGGCTCGCTGACCGGGTCGAGTGCCAGGTCGCGTACGCGATCGGCAAGGCGGCCCCGGTCGGTTTCTACGTCGACACGTTCGGCACCGAGAAGGTCGCGGTGGACAAGATCGCCGCCGCGGTCCGCGAGGTCTTCGACCTCCGGCCGGCCGCGATCATCCGCGACCTCGAGCTGCTCCGGCCGATCTACGCCCAGACCGCGCGGAACGGCCACTTCGGCCGCACCGGCGAGGGCTTCACCTGGGAGCGCACGGACCGCGTCGAGGCCCTCAAGGCCGCGGTCAGCAAGTAAGTACTGCTGCACGGCCCGGCTGGCTTTCACAGCAGCCGGGCCGTGGCTTGTCCACAGGCCGGCAGTCGGCCTCCGACGGAGTGTCGTCGTTGCCGACTAGAGTTTCCCGGTGACATCGAACGGAGACTCGCCGGAGCAGCTGACGCTGCTGCGCGACACCGTTCGCAAGTCGCGCACCAAGGAACCGGCCGAGATCACCACGACGTTGCCGGTGGCCCGGATCGCGGTCGATGTCTCGCTCCCGCACCTGGACCGTCCGTTCGACTACCTGGTGCCGGACGACCTGGCCGCGGCCGCGCAGCCCGGTGCGCGGGTGAAGGTGCGGTTCGCCGGCAAGGACCTCGACGGGTTCGTGCTGGAGCGGCTCGACGAGTCGGACCACGACGGCAAGCTGGTCCGCCTCCGCAAGGTCGTTTCGCCCGAGCAGGTGCTGACGCCGGAGATCGCCGACCTCTGCCGGGCGGTCGCCGATCGGTACGCCGGGGTGCTCGCGGACGTCACGCGGCTCGCGGTGCCGCCGCGGCACGCGAAGGTCGAGGGCGAGGCGCTGCGCTGCGATCAGCCGCCGAGTCCGCCGGTGTCGACGTCCCGCTCGGAGTGGTCGCCGTACCCGACGGGTTTTCTCGATGCGATCGAGCGCGCCGAGTCGCCGCGGGCGGTCTGGACCGCCGTACCGGGGGCTGATTGGCCGCTCGCGTTCGCGCAGGCCGCGGCGGTGTGTGCGGCGTCTGGTCGGGGCGCGCTGTTGCTGGCGCCGGATGCGCGGGACCTGGAGCGGCTGGCCGCTGCGTGTGCTGAGGTGCTGGGGGAGTCCGGGTTCGTCACGTTGTCCGCGGATCTGGGGCCGACGGCTCGCTATCGCGCGTTTCTGTCCGCGTTGCACGGCCGTGCGCGGGTGGTGATCGGGACGCGGGCGGCGGCGTTCGCTCCGGTCGCGGATCTCGGGCTGGTGGCGATGTGGGACGACGGCGACGAGTCGTACGCCGAGCCGCGGGCGCCGTACCCGAATGCCCGGGAAGTCCTGCTGCTACGGGCGTTCCGGCAGAAGTGCGCGGCGTTGCTCGGCGGATACGCGCGGTCCACGGAGGCGGCGGCCTTGGTGGAGTCCGGGTTCGCGCACGAGCTGATCGCGGACCGGAAGGTGACGCGGGCGGCGTCGCCGTCGGTGCACATCGCGGGGGAGTCGGACATCGACCTGGCGCGCGATCCGTCGGCGCGCGCGGCGCGGTTGCCGTCCCGGGCGTTCGAGATCGCGCGCGAGGGGCTGCGGACCGGGCCGGTGCTGGTGCAGGTGCCGCGGGCGGGGTACTTGCCGAGTTTGGTGTGCCAGACGTGCCGGGCGCCTTCGCGGTGCTCCACGTGTGGCGGGACGTTGCGCCGTACCGGGGGATCCGGACCGGCGAGCTGCAGTGTGTGCGGCCGGCCGGCGGCGGATCATCGATGCCCGGAGTGCGGGGACACCCGGATGCGCGCGGCGATCATCGGCGCACGTCGTACGGCGGAGGAACTCGGGCGCGCGTTCCCCGGCGTCGTGGTCCGTACGTCGGGCGGGGACAACATGCTCGACGTCGTACCGGACGCGCCGGCGTTGGTCGTCAGCACGCCGGGCGCCGAGCCGGTCGCGGAGGGCGGATACAGCGCGGCCCTGCTCCTCGACACCTGGCTGATGCTCGCTCGCCCCGACCTCCGGGCCTCCGAAGAAGCGGTACGCCGTTGGTTCAACGCGGCCGCCCTGGTCCGTCCGGCAAGCTCCGGCGGGATGGTGATCCTGGTCGGCGACCCGTCGGCCCTGCCGCTGCAGGCGATCGTGCGGTGGAGCCCCGAGGGGTACGCCGCCCGCGAGATCGAGGAACGCCGTACCGCCCGCCTCGCCCCGGCCGCCAAACTCGCCGAACTCACCGGCCCGGCCGAATCCGTCAACGACCTCGTCACCCGGCTCCGTGACCTGATGCCGCCGTCCGCCGGCCTCGAGGTCCTCGGCCCGGTCGACCTCGACGAGGACACGGTCCGAGCCGTCGTCCGCACTCCCCGCGCCCACGGCACCACCCTCGTCCGCTCTCTCAAAGAAGCCCAATCGGCCCGCACCACCAAGAAGAACCCCGGCACAGTGCGAATCCAGGTGGACCCACCGAGCTTCGGCTAGGCGGTAGAGGCCAGTGCGGTTGAGGCCGTGAGGAGTTGGTGGCCCAGCGGCGTGCGGTAGTAGAGGACGGTGCGGCCGTCGCGGCGGGACGTCACTACGCCGGAGTTGCGCAGGATGCTGAGGTGGACGCTGAGGGTCGGGGCCGTGACGCCTAGCTGGTGGGCGAGATGCGTTGTGGACATGGGCAGATCGAGGTGGCTGACGATCGCGGCCCTCGTGCGGCCGACCAGGTCGGCGAGCGGGGAGTCCGTGGTGTCCTGACGGTCCTCCCACAGGCGGCCGAGGCCGCGCGGCGGGTACGTGATGGTCGGCACGTGCGGCGCGCCGGTGACGGCCAGCCCGGCCGGCCAGGTGAACACGCACGGCACCAGCAGCAGGCCCTGCCCCGTCATCGGTTCGCCGTCGCAGCAGAACGGCCGGTCGATCTCGATGCGGTCGCCGGCGTACTTGACCGACGGATGCAGGTTGCGGAACAGCCGCTCGATCCCGCCGCTCGCCAGCTCGTCCAGCCGGAACGCGAGATCCTCCTGCAACAGCGACCGCATCCGCCGCCAGTCGGGCTCGATCGCCCGCCGCCAGTACGTCTCCAGCGCCCTGGTGATCAGGTCCAGCGCCTTCGCCGGGTGCGCGATCAGCTCGGGGAGCATCGGGTCCGGGGTGTCCCTGTGCAGTTTCGCGAGCTCGTCGGCCACGAGTTCGTGCGGCGTGGCGGCGATCGCGGCGAGGCCCGACTCCAGGCTCGTCGACCGCCGCGGCGGCGCGGGCGTGATGAAGTCCGGGATGTAGCCGTACGACGGAATGAGGGCCCTGAGCAACGTCAGGTCGTCGCCCTCGATCGTCGGCCGGACCTTCTGCAGCCACGGCCCGTGCACGCTGCGCGCGGTGTTGTTGCTCAGCGCCCGCACACTCGTCACGGCCTCCCACACCGGCGACAGCGCGAACCGGATCCGTCCGATGTCCCCGGCGCTCAGCCTGATCGTGATCACCGGTCCAGATTAGCCCTGAGCCTAATCGTCGACAATGCCGCCGCGAGGCCGGACAGTTGACCCATGAGCGCAATCGCCGTCGGCAACCCCACGCCCACCGCACTGCCGCGGGCCTTCTGGGCGTTGTGGGTGTGCCAGCTGGTCAACCGGCTCGGCAGCTTCGTACAACCGTTCCTCGTTCTCTACCTGACCCACGATCGGCACCTTTCCGCGGGTACGGCGGGAGCCGTCGCAGCCGCTGTCGGCGCCGGATCCGTCTGCGCGCAACTCGTCGGCGGCTGGCTGTCCGACCGGGCCGGACGCCGGGTCACGATGCTGATCTGCTTCTTCGGCACCGGCGCCGCGCTGATCCTCCTCGGATCCGCCCGGTCGATGGCGCTGATCTGGGTGGCCGCTTTCCTGGTCGGCCTGCTGGGCGACCTGTTCCGCCCGGCGGTGCAAGCGACGGTCGCGGACCTGCTGCAACCGACCGAGCGGGTCCGCGCGTACGGCCTCCTGTTCTGGGCGATCAACCTCGGCTTCTCGGTTTCGACGGTCAGTGCCGGCGTACTGGCGTCCTTCGGCTACGGCCTGCTGTTCTGGGTGAACGCCGCCACGTCGGTGGTTGCCGGTCTGGTCATCTGGATGATGGTGCCGGAGAGCCGCCCGGCGCCCGAAGACAACTCGGTCGGCCGGTCGCTGCTGCCCGTGGTCGCGCGCGACACGGTGTTCCTGATGATGGTCCTGATCCAGATCGGCTACGCGACCATCTACATGCAGGGCTACTCGACCCTGCCGCTCGCGATGGCGGGGGACGGTCTGTCGTCGCGGACGTACGGGCTCGTGATCGGGCTGAACGGTGTGGTGATCGTGCTCGCCCAGCCGTTCCTCGGCCGGTGGATGGCGAAGCTCGATCGGCCGAAACTGCTCGCCTCCTCGATGCTGGTGGTCGGGCTCGGGTTCGGTCTGGGAGCGCTCGTGCACACCTGGTGGGGATACGGGATTTCGGTCGTGGTGTGGACGCTCGGGGAGATCGGTTTCGCCGCGGTCATCGGCGCGGTGTTCGCCGACCTCGCGCCGATCGACCTGCGCGGTCGGTACATGGGCCTGTCCGGTATGGCGTTCGGCGTCGGCACGGTGATCGGCCCGCTGGCCGGCACCAACGCCCTCGAGCACCTCGGTCCGACGGTGACCTGGCTCGGCTGCGCCGTACTCGGTGTCGCGATCTTCATCGGCCAGTACGCACTGGGTCCCGCGCTGCACGCCCGCGCCGAGTCGAACGCGGCGAACGCATGAGGTGAGCGGTCGCGATCGTCACCACGACGACCGCGGCCGCCACCCACACCGCGCGGTCGAGCGTCGCCGGGTGCCGCAGGAAGATCGAGCCGAACGCGGCGACCCCGAGCGTTCCGCCGAACTGCTGCACCGCGTTCAGCAGCCCCGCTGCGGATCCGGTCTCGTGCGGTCCGACTCGGTGCAACGCCTCGGTGAAGAACGCGGTCGTGAACAATCCGACGCCGACTCCGCCCACCGCGAGTGCGGGCGGGAGCGCGTACGGCGCGGTCGCGAGACCGAGGAGCAGTACGCCGAGTCCGACGTACATCAAGCGGGATCCGAGTCGCGTGACCAGCCACTGGCCGGCGACGAGCGACGCGATGCCGGTTGCCGCGGACCATGGCAGCAACGCGAGGCTCGAGCGCATCACGCTGTGGTGCAGGGTCAGCTGCTGATGCAGTACGACGACCAGCGTCAGGCCACTCATCACCGCGAAGAACAACGTCGACGTGACGAGCGCCGGTGCGAACCCGCGATGCGCGAACAGGCTCACCTCGATCAGCCGCCCGTCCTTGCGCAGCAGGCACAACCCGAGCAGTACGACTCCGGCCGCCAGCAGGTACCAGTCGCGTGACTGCAGGATCGGATAGACGACGAGCGCCGTACCGCCGGTGAGCAACAGCGTTCCGAGGATGTCGATCCGTGGCGGTTGCGGAGACGCGGACTCGGGGAGCAGGTGCGACAGGGCGAGTACGCCGATGCCGAGCGGGACGTTGACCAGGAAGACGGCTCGCCAGGAGCTGGCCTCGGTGATGAACCCGCCGAGCAGCGGACCCGAGATACCGGCCAGGCCCATCACCGGGCCGATCGTGCCGAGCGCCTTCGAGAGCGCGCTCCCCGTGAAGCTCGACCTGATCAGGCCGATCGTTTGCGGGATCACCAGGGCGGCCGCGGCACCTTGGGCCGCGCGGAATCCGATCAGCTCGCCGGGAGCTGTGGCGAGTGCGCAGGCGGCTGAGGTCAGGACGAAGACCGTCACGCCGAGGCGGAACATGCGTCGCCGGCCGAAGCGGTCGCCGAGCCGGCCGCCGGTGATCAGGAGCGCCGCGAAGGGCAGCGTGTACGCCGCGCTGAACCACTGGATGTCCGCTGTTCGGCCGCCTAGATCCAGGTGGATCACCGGCGCCGCGACTTGGACGATCGTTGCGTCGAGCAGGTTCATCGCCTCGGCGACCAGGAGGGCGATCAGGCCGATCCATCGTTTGTTCGTCATGGCGTCACCATCCGCGTTCGGGCGGATGATCTTCCACTCAGCTGAGCGGAATCTGCGGGAATCTTCCATTTGAGTCGCTGTTGGGGCGATGATCGTCACCATGGTGGATGCGATCGACCGGGCCCTGGTGCATGCGTTGCAGCTCGACGGCAGGGCGCCGTACAGCCGGATCGGGGAGGTGCTCGGCGTCTCCACGCAGACGGTCGCGCGGCGGTTCAATCGGCTGCGGGCCGAGGCCGGGCTGCGGGTGATCGGTCTGCCGGATCCGGAGGTCGCTGGGCGGTCGCAGTGGCTGCTTCGCCTCACCGCGGTCCCGCATGCGGCGCAAGATCTTGCGGGAGCGCTCTCGCGGCGTTCCGACACGAGCTGGATCAAGCTGGCGTCCGGCGGTACCGAGATCGTGTCGATCGTGCACACCACCCAGTCCGACGGAAACGCGCTACTCCTGCACGACATCCCGCGAACCGCGGGCATCACCTCGGTGTCGGCGCACTACCTGCTGCACCTGTACGTCGGCGGCCCAACCGCCTGGCGCGGCCGCGCAAAAACCCTCACCACAACCCAAGAGAGCGCGCTCCGAAGTCTCCCAGGGTTGCCAGATCGTGGGGTGGTGCGGGGGTTGAATGCTGGTGACGGGAAGTTGCTGAGTGCGCTTGGTGCGGATGGGCGGGCTACGCATGCGGATCTCGCCGTACGGACGGGGTGGTCGGCCGCGACCGTTGCGCGGCGGATGGAGGAGCTGCAGCAGAGCGGTGCGATCTACTTCGACGTCGACATCGATCCGGCCGCGCTCGGCTTCACCACGAGCGCCATGTTGTGGCTGTCCGTGCCACCCGCACACCTCGACGCCGTCGGTCGCGCGCTCGCCGAGCACGACGAGCTGGGGTTCGTCGCCGCGACGACCGGCCGGACCAACCTCGTCGCGCAAGCGATCTGTGCAAGCCCGAACGCCCTGCACACCTACCTGACCGAACGTGTCGGCGCGATCGAGCACATCACCGCGATCGAGACCGTCCCGGTTCTGCGGACCGTGAAAGCCGCGGCACCGTTCTCGCCGGGTCTCGTAGGGTTGCCGGTATGAGTGAGCGGACGATCGACGTAGTGGTGTTCGACATCGGTGGGGTGCTCCTGGACTGGAGTCCGACGTACCTGTACGCCGACCTGATCCCGGACGAGGAGCAGCGGACGCACTTTCTGACCAACGTGGCCACGCCGGCCTGGAACCACAAGCAGGACGAGGGGCGTTCGTGGGCGGAGGCGGTCGCCGAGCTGACCAGCCTGCACCCGGAGCACGCCGAGTGGATCGAGGCGTACGACACCGGTTGGCTGAAGATGGTCGGGGGCGTGTTCGAGGACACCGCCGCTTTGCTCGTCGAACTCCAGGCGCTCGGCGTACCGACGTACGCGTTGACGAACTTCTCCGGTGAGAAATGGGAGGTCGCCAAGGAGGCGTTCCCGATCCTCACCCGTTTCGACGGGGAGGTCGTGTCCGGGGTCGAGCAGACGGCGAAGCCGGACGAGAAGATCTACCGCATCCTGATCGAGCGCTTCGGCCTGGACCCGGCGCGCACGTTCTACACCGACGACATGGCGTACAACGTCGACGGTGCGCGCGCGGTCGGACTCGACGCCGAGGTCTTCACCGGTGCCGCGAACCTGCGGACCCAGCTGCGTGAGCGCGGCCTGCCACTACAGTGATCCGGTGACTTCGGTACCAGAGGATCGCTCGCCCGCGATCGGGGACGTGGACCGCAACGCGGCAGTGGAGCGCGTGCAGGCGGCGTACACCGGCGGGTACCTCTCCCACGACGAGCTGGAGCAGCAACTGCACCAGGTGCTGGCCGCCAGGACCCGCCAGGATCTCGAGGTCGCGGTCGCCGCGCTCCCGGCCGAGCAGCCGGGCCGCTCGGCGACGATCGGCGCGTCCGCCGGCCGGATCGTACGGCGGGGTGTCTGGCGGGTGCCGCGGCATCTCAAGGTCGAGTCGATGCACGGACGCGTGCGGCTGGATCTGTCGCAGGCGCAGTTCGAGCACGGGGACGTCGACATCGATCTGAAGGTGATGCACGGCGGCGTCAAGATCACGCTGCCGCGCGACGCGGTCGTCGATTTCGACGCGGTGCACACCGAGTGGAAAGACACCCGCTACAAGCCGCCGCGGAACTCCACCGGCGACGGTCCGCGGGTCCGGATCACCGGCGTGATGGGCTTCGGCCGCCTCAAGATCCGGCACGCCCGCCGCTAGAGCGCGTTGTTGCGCTGGTTGGCAAGGAAGCGTGCCTTCTTCTGACGGTTCCCGCACGTGTTCATGTCACACCATTTGCGGGTGCGGCTCTGGCTGGTGTCGAAGAAGGCCGCTTGGCAGGTCGGTGACGCGCACAAGGCCAACCTTCCGTCTCGTTCGCCCGCGATGATGCTGATCGCGTCGGCGGCGATCACGCTCAGAGCGTCCTCCACGGAGGAAGCCGAGCCGAGTTGCCATCGCCGCTGACCGTCGGGCGTCAGGACAGCCGCGGCCCGACCCTGAACGCTGCGGTCATTGATGACTCGGACAGCAGACGCAGGGAGAGCGTCCTGGATCGCGGCAGCTGTGGCGGCGGCGTGAATCGACTCCCTCAGTTCCCGAGCGAGGTCGAGCTGGGCAGTGGTGCAGGACTCCACGGCGAGGCCGCTCACCGCCAGCCAGTCGACGAGTCGCTGCGGCGTCGGAATGCGCTCCACAGGGACGCCGTGACGCTCCGACAGAGTCCCGGTGAAGCTGGTCGCCAGCACGCTGCCGAGGCGAAAGTCGGGGAACCCATCACGCATGGAACCACCTTAGCCGGTTGCGCGCGGGTCTGAGGCATGACAGGGTGGAACCGTCTTAGCCGGTTCCACGACGATGGCCAAGGAGGTCTCATGCCCCTTCTCACCAGCGACGTCCAAGCATTCGAAGCCCACGCGACTGACGCCGACCTCGACGAGCTGCGCGCGCGATTGGCCGCGGCGCGACTACCGGAGGCCGAGACGGTCCACGGCGCCGCGCCCGGTCCGCGCCGCTGGGAACAGGGCGTCCCACTCGACGACCTCGTCGAGGTCGTGAACTACTGGCGCACCGGGTACAACTGGCGGTCGTTCGAAGAGCGCCTCGACCGGATCGGCCAGTTCCGCACGACCATTGATGGTCTGGGAATCCACTTCCTGCACCGCCGCTCCGCGCGTGCGGATGCCACTCCGCTGATCTTGACGCACGGCTGGCCGGACAGCATTGCTCGTTTCATCGACGTCGTGGACGAGCTGGCAGATCCGAAAGCTGCCGATGCGCCGGCGTTCCACGTCGTGGTTCCGTCGCTGCCAGGCTTTGGTTACAGCGACAAGCCGGCCACCACCGGGTGGGGAACCGAAAAGATCGCGGCCGCCTGGGTGGAACTGATGGGAAGGCTCGGATACAGCAAGTTCCTGGCGCACGGCGGTGACTGGGGAGGCAATATCACCACGGTTCTCGGCGGCAGGTTCCCGGAGCACGTTCTCGGTATCCACACAACGTTCGCGGAGGCGCCGCCCGGGATGACAACGGACGGGCTGACGGCGATCGAGCGCGAATGGGTCGAGGACACGCACGATTTCTGGCGGCAGCGCGCGGCGTACGCGAAGCAGCAGGCGACCCGGCCGCAGACCATCGGCTACTCGCTCGTCGACTCACCGGTCGGGCTGCTTGCCTGGATCCTCGACAAGTTCGCCGAGTGGTCAGATACCGAAGACAGCCCGTTCGAGAGGATCTCCAGAGACCGCGTTCTCGACGACGTCACGCTGTACTGGCTGACGCGGACCGGCGCATCGGCGGCCCGCATCTACTACGAAAGCCACAACTCGCTGGACCCCGAACTTCGGGTCGACGTCCCGTCAGCACTCACCATGTATCCCCGCGACGTCGAGAAATGCCCGCGCCCCTGGGCACAGGAGCGGTACCGGCAGATCGTCCGCTGGAGGACGCCCGAAATCGGGGGACATTTCCCAGCGCTGGAGGTCCCCGAGTATTTCGTCAAGGATCTGCAAGACGGCCTCGCGGCAGTGCTGGCTGCTGCTCGGTGAGCTAGAGCGCGGCTGCGATGGTTTCCGTGTACGTCGGGGTGGTCGCGAGGTACGCCGCTTCGACGTAGACCGTGTTGTCCTGACACGTCATCGGAGTCAGAGCCACTCCGGGTTTGGCGGCGTACAGCCGTTGTGGGGTGGAGAGACCGGAGCGCCAGCGGTTGATCTGGTAGGACTCCTCGCCGCTCGAAGCGACTGTCCTCGTCTCCCACAGGATCCAGTTGCCGCAGGCAAGAATCGTGTCGGTGACGACGGTGCCGAGCGGGCGGGCGGGGGAGTCGCCGGACTCCCGGACGTACGCCTTGCTCTGGTACTGATCCGGGTCCGAGGCGCCGACCTCTGACCAGACCGTCGCACCTCGCAGCGTGGCGCCGCTCCACTGGATGCAGTTGGTTGCTGCGGGCACCGGTTGTGTGGCGCCTCCGGACAGGGGAGCGGTGAGGATTCGCTTGCAGCGGCGGGCGGTCTCCGGGGCGATGATCTCGCTGAACGTCACCGTGTCCGCGGACACCACGGGATCGGCCAGGTAGCCGGGGGCCGCGACGCAGGTGACCGTGCGGGACTTGAGCGTCGCGAGGTCGGCGACGATCAGGCACGAACGGTTCTTCGCGTCGGTGGAGCTATAAGCGAACGTTCCGTCGTACGCGCCGATCTCCGGCTCGGAGACGCGCGGCAGCGCGGTCGGAGCGGTGGCCTTGCCTGTCGTGAGGTCGTAGCGGAGCACCTTGATCTGCGGGTCGGGGCCGTCGGAGCGGATGTCCTCGATCAACGCCCAGCGGTCGTCGATCACGACGGGGGACTGGGCGACGAAGCCGCTCGCTGGTACGTGCCGTACGACGACCTTCTTGCTGGTGCGGTCCGCGATGGTCGTCGTACCGGCTTCGTCGCTGCCGCGTGTGACGACGTACTTGCGTTGCTGGGTGACGAGGTGCTGCCCGTCGACCGGTTGGCGCAGAACGTTCGCCCACGCGGGCAGCGCTGTGCCGGTGTCTGACGGTCGCGTCGGCGTTGTGGAGGGTGGTGTCGGGGTGCTGCTCGGGGTTGGTGTGCGACTCGGTGACGGACTGCTCTCCGGTCGGTTGGAGGAGCAGCCCGCCACGGTCAGGAGCAGAAGGGTGCCAACGGCAACCGTGCGACGACGCATTTACAGCCCGATGTTCTTGAAGGAGTTGGCCAGAGTTGCGTTGAAGAGGGCGCTGGCGGGGATGTTCTTCGGGCCGTCGGTGACGTTGCCGCGGCTGTTGAAGCGGCGCTCGTTGAACACCTCGAAGATCGCGATCGTGCCCTTCGCCTTGTCGTAGCCGCGGCCGACCTGGTAGTGCCCGCTGTGGTTGAAGGCGAGGTACGGGAAGTACCGCTTGAGCAGCTGCACGTGCTCGATCACCGGGGCCTTGTACACGCCGAGGTGCTTCTGGTGCACGGTGAAGAAGGTCTGCGCGTTCCAGCTCGAGACGTTCTGCACGATGTACGTGCCGGCGGTCTTCGGCCAGGCGGTCTTCGCGTTCGTCTGCTTCACCATCGCGGAGATCGCCGTACCGGACGTGGTCGAGCCGAGATCCTTGGCCCAGGACGCCTGGGTGTCCTTCTGGTTGTCGTCGGCCCAGTCGATCGACTGGAACGTCGCCGGACCACACCAGTACCCCTTCTCCTGCGAGGTCTGGAACCCCTTCATGATGTACGCCGACGCAGGCGCGACCACCGGCGCCACCGGAGTAGACGGCACAGGCGTCGACGTACCCAACGTCGGAGCAGTCCTCGTCGGAGTCGGCTCGACAGTCGGCACGGACGTCGGCCCCGGAGTCGAAGTCGGAGTCGGCGTCGGAGTCGGCTCTGTGGTGGAGCTCGGTGTGGATTGGGGTGTGGGTTCTGGGTTGGGTGGTGGGGTTTCGGTTTCGGCGAGTTCGCGGAGCTCGCGGGCCTTCTCGCGGCCGTTCCAGGCGGCTTGCATCTCGTCGAGTTCCGCGGTGACGCGCTGACTCTTCGGCAGCGCGGCGCGCTCGGCGACGAACCCGGCCGGCGTCAGATCACCGGTCGAAATGTCCTGCTCGGCGCCGACCTCGTCCGCGGCGCGGAGGTTCGGCTCGGCCATCAAGGCGTGCCGCTGGGCGCCGGTCGGCACCTGGCTGACGAAGCCGAGGCCGAGGCAGTAGTTCTCGGTGTCAAGCTTGAAGCACCGGAGCATCGAGGCAGCCTGCGCCGAGGTGTCCGCCGACCTGAGCTGCACATCACCCGGCGAGCTCTCCGTGACCTGCTGCACCACTTCACTCCACGACCGCGCGGGAGCCTCGCTGGGCACTCCAGACGTCGGCGCAGAGGTAGGCGACGACGTGGAGGTGGGCGTCGCAGGAGGCAAGGTCGGCGGCGTCGCGGTGGATGGCGGTGCGGTGGCTAGCGGCGCGGCAGGACCAGAGGGGTCGCGCGGTTGGTAGGCCTGGGCGGTGAGGGGTGCCTGGGCGAGCAGTGCACCCAGGAGGATCAGAGTTGTCCCCCGTGCTGCTGTGAGCATTGGGTCTCCCGAGCGGCGTGTGACGGCAGTGACTGAGGGTACGCCTGGGACCACAGTACGTGCTTGTGGCAACAAACGGGAGGCCCCTCCCGTCGGGAATCCACCAGATAGGCCCCGTAGACTTGCCCGGTCCAGGTCCGTGGAGTGCTGTGGAGAGTCTGTGTCGGTCCAACCCATCCGCCTGTTCGGCGACCCCGTACTGATCACCAAGGCCGACCCGGTCGTCGACTTCGACGCCGAGTTGCGCCGCCTGGTCGCGGACCTCACCGACACCATGCAGGACGCCCCCGGATCGGGCCTGGCCGCACCGCAGATCGGCGTCGGTCTGCGGGTGTTCACGTACCACGTCGAGGGCGAGCTCGGGCACCTGATCAACCCGGAGCTGACGCTGTCGCTCGAGGAGCAGTTCGGCCCTGAGGGCTGCCTGTCGATCCCCGGCCTGACGTTCGACTGTCGCCGCGCCCAGTCGGTGATCGCCAAGGGCTTCAACATGTACGGCGACCCGGTGGTGATCGAGGGCTCGGACCTGCTCGCCCGCTGCATCCAGCACGAGACCGACCACCTGGACGGCGTCCTGTTCGTCGACCGGCTCGACCGCGAGACCCGCAAGCAGGCGATGAAGGCGATCCGCGAGTCCGACTGGTCCGGCCTGAACGGCCCGCCGCAACTCAAGGTCTCGCCGCACCCGACGAATGGTTTCGGTCTATGAGAGTCGTCTTCGCCGGTACGCCGGAACCCGCAGTCACCGCGCTCGAGGCGATCGTTGCCAGTCGCCACGAACTGGTCGGGGTCGTGACCCGACCGGACGCACCCGCCGGGCGCGGACGCAAGCTCGTGGCGTCGCCGGTCGCGCAGTACGCCGAGGAGCTCGGCGGGATCGAGATCCTGAAGCCGGTCAAGCCGAGCGACCCCGAGTTCCTCGCCCGGCTGCGGGAGATCGCGCCGGACTGCTGCCCGGTCGTCGCGTACGGCGGGCTGCTGCCGCAGGCGGCGCTCGACATCCCGCAGCACGGCTGGATCAACCTGCACTTCTCGGTGCTGCCCGCGTGGCGCGGGGCCGCGCCGGTGCAGCACTCGATCATCGCGGGCGACGACGTGGCCGGGGCGAGCACGTTCCGGATCGTGAAGGCGCTCGACGCCGGCCCGGTGTACGGCGTACTCACCGAACCGATCGGCGCCGAGGACACGTCCGGCGACCTGCTGCACCGGCTCGCGGTGTCCGGGTCGAAGCTGCTCGTCGACACACTCGACGGGATCGAGGCCGGCGTACTGGAGGCTCGCGAGCAGCCGGCCGACGGTGTGACGCTGGCGCCGAAGCTCACGGTCGAGGACGCCGAGCTGGACCTGAGTGCGCCCGCACAGCGCGTCGATCGGCTCGTGCGTGGGTGCAACCCGGCGCCGGGGGCGTGGACGACGTTCCGGGGCGAGCGGCTGAAGGTGCTCGCCGTACGGCTGACTGACGATGAGTTGAAGCCTGGTGAGCTGCAGGCAACCAAGTCGAGCGTGAAGGTCGGCACCGGGAGCAAGGCGATCGAGCTCGTGACGGTCCAGCCACAGGGCAAGAAGCCGATGGCCGCGGCCGACTGGGCCCGCGGCATCCGGCTCACCGATGCGGATGTCCTGGGGTGAGTGACCGGAACGCACGCAATCGGGCGCCGCAGCGGCGCTCGGATCCGGTACGGCGGGTCGCGTACCAGGTCATCCGGCAGGTCACCGCTGAGGGCGGCTACGCGAACCTCGCGCTCAACAAGGCCCTCCGTGACGCGCGACTCGGCGGGCGCGATGCCGCGTTCTGCACCGAGCTGGTGCACGGCACGCTGCGCTGGCAGGGCACGTACGACGCGTTCCTGGCGCGGTGCGTCACGCGTCCACTCGCGGACCTCGACCCCGAACTCCTCGACGTACTCCGCCTCGGCGCCCATCAGCTGCTCAACATGCGGGTGGACTCGTACGCCGCGGTGGACGAGATGGTCACGCTGACCCGCTCGGAGCTGGGTCAGAAGCGCACCGGCCTGGTGAACGCCGTACTCCGCAAGATCAGTCAGCGCTCACTGGACCAGTGGATCTCGACGACCGCGCCCAAGCCCGACAAGGATCTCCTGGGCTACCTGGCGATCGCCGAGGCGCACCCGCGCTGGGTGATCGAAGCGTTCGACCGTGCGCTCAGCCCGTCGGCCGGCGAAGTGGCGTCCGGCCGCGAGCTGGAGGATCTGCTGGTTGCGGACAACGAGCCTCCTCGGGTCACTCTGGTGGCGCGGCCCGGGTTGTCTGACGTGGACGAGCTGGTTGATGCCGGTGCGATCCCGGCGCGCTGGTCGCCGTACGGCGCGGTGCTCGACGGCGGTGGCGATCCGGGTCGGATCGCGGCGGTCGCGACCGGGCGGGCCGGCGTACAGGACGAAGGATCGCAGTTGGTCGCGATCGCGCTGGCGTCGGCGAAGGTCGACGGCGACGACGCGAACTGGCTCGACCTGTGTGCCGGACCAGGCGGCAAGTCGGCGCTGCTCGCAGCCCTCGTGCCGGACGGTCAGCTGACTGCTGTGGAGCCGCTCAAGCACCGCGCGGAGCTGGTCCGCCAGAACCTGCGAGCGCTCCCCGGCAAGCACAAGGTGCTCGTCGGCGACGGGACGAAGCCGACCTGGCCGGAGGGCTCGTTCGACCGCGTGCTGGCCGACGTACCGTGCAGTGGTCTCGGTGCGCTGCGCCGCCGTCCGGAAGCCCGCTGGCGCCGTACGCCGCAAGACGTCGAGGAGCTCCGCCCGCTCCAGGAGGCGTTGCTCGACTCGGCGATCACGTCGGTCCGGCCGGGCGGAGTGGTCGCGTACGTGACCTGCTCGCCACATCCCGACGAGACCCGCGCGGTGGTCGACACGGTCCTCGGACGCCGCGACGACGCGACCCTCGAGGACGCACGCCCGCTGTTTCCCGGCGTACCGGATCTGGGCGACGGACCCGATGTCCAGCTCTGGCCCCACCTACACGGCACCGACGCGATGTACCTGGCGCTGATCAGGCGGTCATAATCCGGACCTGCTGTCAGGCGCTATTGGTCGAACGGTCATGATGGTGAGGTGACAACGATCGCCACCCGTCCCGAACCGTCGACCCGGCGGCATCACGTCGTGGGTCTCGCCTCGGCCTTCGGGATCGGGATGCTGGTAGCGGTCCAATCACGCTTGAACGGCGAGCTCGGCGGCATCCTCGGCGACGGGGTCCCGGCGGCGCTGATCTCGTTCGGCACTGGGCTGCTGATTCTGCTGGTCGCGACGGCGGTGGTGCCTCCCGTGCGGCGCGGGCTGGTCAAGGTCTGGCGCACGATCCGGCGGCCGATGCGCGGGTACGGCGGTCTGCGGTGGTGGCAGTGTCTCGGCGGACTCGCGGGCGCGTTTCTCGTCGCGACGCAGTCGATCACCGTCTCCGTGATCGGTGTCGCGGTGTTCCTGGTGGCGGGTGTGGCCGGGCAGGCGATTAGCAGCCTGGTCGTCGACCGCCTCGGCTTCGGCCCGGCCGGCCCGCAGCCGCTTACCGCCGTACGTATCGTCGGTGCATTGATCGCGCTGGTCGCGGTCGGCCTTGCCGTGTCGCAGCAACTGAGTCACCCCGACGGCCTGATGCTCGCGCTCCTGCCTGCGCTCGGCGGCGTCGGCACCGCGGTGCAGCAGGCGATCAACGGGCGGGTGGCCCGGGCTGCATCGCCCGACGCGTACGGCGCGGTCGCGGCCGGCGTGGTGAACTTCCTGGTCGGATTCGTCGCTCTGCTGATCGTCTTCACCGTCGATCTTGCGCTCCGCGGTGCGCCACGGCACCTGCCGAGCGAGCCGTGGCTGTACCTCGGCGGTGCGTGCGGCGTCATCTTCATCAGCGCCGCGGCCGCCGTGGTCCGAGTGGTCGGCGTCTTCGTGCTCGGCCTCGGCACGATCGCAGGCCAACTGATCGCGAGCCTGTTCATCGACGTCTTCCTACCGGTCGCCGACAAGCCGATCACCACCCCGGTCGTCGCCGGCACCCTGCTCGCCCTCGTCGCCGTGGTCGTCGCCGCCGTACCGAACCTCCGCCACGCGTAGGCCCTGTCGGGTAATCCAGCGCCTACTGCGGGGCACTCGGCACGGCACCTCGCCGCACGGGTGCAAAGGCCACGATGCTCCGCATCGAGACCTTCGCCCCCGCACGCCGATGCACCGCACCGAGCACCTCCTCGCTACGGCGCTGGATTACCCGACAGGACCTAGGTGGCGGGTGCCTCCACAGGGATCTTGCGGCGGAAGTTCCCGAGGAGGCCCTGGGAGACGGCGACTCCCAGCAGGACGACGAGTCCGCCGACGGGCTGGTACCAGGTGAGGTGTTCGTGCAGGACGAGTACGCCGACGATGATCGAGAAGATCGGCATCAGGTACGTGACCATCGATGAGCGGCTCGCGCCGATCAGCCGGATGTTGCGCATGTTGAGCACGAACGCGAGTCCGCTGCCGAGCGCACCGAGGGCGAGAACGCTCAGCACCGTCTTGGCCGACAGCGACCACGGCGCCGGGGGAGCGTGCCCGGTGACCAGGGGAGCGACGACGGCCAGCTGGACCGTTGCGCACAGCAACAAGCTGGTCGACAGCGCGGTCCCGGACAGCGTCGTCCCGGCCAGAAACCGTTTCTGGTAAGGGATTGCGAGCCCGTACGAGACCGCGGCGAGCATGCACAGTCCCTGGCCGAGGAGGTCCGCGCCGGCCTGCACCTGCCAGGCACCGAGGACGACGAGCATCCCGAGGAACCCGATCAGCAGCCCGAACCCGCGCTGCGCCGAGAACCTTTCGGTCCGGAAGATCAGCACGGCGATCGGCAGCACGACGAGCGGGGTGATCCCGTTCCAGATGCCGGCGAGCAGCGACGGGATGCGCTCCTCGCCGTACCCGAACAGCGTCCACGGGATCGCCGAACCGATCGCCCCGACCACGAACGAGTGCGCCCACAGCCGCGGGTCCCGCGGCAGCGGCTCGCGCTTCAGGGCGAGGATCGCGAGCAGTACGACGGACCCCGCGACCACCCGTCCGAGCGCGAGGTAGAGCGGCGGCAACTCGCGGACGCCGACCGAGATGAACAGAAAGCTGCAGCCCCAGATCGCGGCGAGGGCCAGCATGACGGGGAGCCAGGCCCGGACCGGGGCGGGGCTGGAGGTGCTGTCAGGAGTCGTTACCGTGCTCACTCCTGACATCCTGCACTACTGCCCGGACAGTTTGCGCATTTATATCCGCATTCGGGCAGGCAGTGGCGGCGACTGTCAGGAGCGAGAGAGGATGACGCGCATGAGTGCCTTTGAGGTCGTCGCCGTCCGGAAGCAGTTCCCCGCGCTCGACGAGGGAGCGGCGCACTTCGACGGTCCCGGTGGTTCGCAGACCCCGCAGGCCGTCGCCGACGCGGTGGCGCGGACCATGACCTCGGCGCTCGCCAACCGCGGCCAACTGACCGCCGCCGAGCGCCGGGCCGACGAGATCGTCGTCGGCGCCCGTGAGGCGATGGCCGACCTGCTCGGCACCACCGCGCAGGGGATCGTGTTCGGCCGCAGCATGACGCAGCTCACCTACGACTTCTCCCGCACCCTCGCCAAGACCTGGTCCGCGGGCGACGAGGTGATCGTCAGCCGCCTCGACCACGACGCGAACGTCCGCCCGTGGGTCCAGGCCGCCGAGGCCGCCGGCGCCACGGTCAAGTGGCTCGGCTTCGATCCGGAGACCTCCGAGCTGGACGACATCGCCCCGCTGCTCACCGACCGCACCCGCCTGGTCGCGGTCACCGCCGCGTCCAACCTCCTGGGCACTCGCCCGGACACGCAGAAGATCGCCGACCAGGTGCACGACGCCGGAGCGCTGATCTACGTCGACGGCGTCCACCTGACCGCACACGCGCCGATCGACGCGCGGTACGCCGACTTCTACGTGTGCTCGCCGTACAAGTTCTTCGGCCCGCATCTCGGCGTACTGACCGCGGCGCCCGGAGCTGCTCGAGACGCTGAAGCCCGACAAGCTGCTGCCGTCGACGGACGCCGTACCGGAGCGCTTCGAGTTCGGGACGCTGCCGTACGAGCTGCTCGCCGGCACGACCGCCGCCGTCGACTTCATCGCCGGTCTCGCGGGCACCGGCGACACCCGCCGTGAGCGCCTGATCAGCTCCCTCGAAAGCGTCGAGGCACATGAGGACGCGCTCCGCGACGACCTCGAGGCCCGCCTGAAGGCGATCCCTGGCGTCACCCTCTACGGCCACGCCGCGAACCGGACGCCGACCCTGCTCTTCACCCTCGACGGTCACACCCCGGCCGCGGTCTCCGAGCACCTCGCGAAGGCGGGCGTGAACGCCCCGGCCGGTTCGTTCTACGCCTACGAGCCCGCCCGCCACCTCGGTCTCGGCCCGGCCGGTGCGATCCGCGCCGGTCTCGCGCCGTACACGGACCAGTCGGACGTCGACCGTCTCGTGGCCGCGGTCTCCGCCTTGACCGGCCCGAGAAGCACTAACTAAAGTCTCTGGGGAAATTAACCCCGAGGGAGCCACGTGAGAGAACCGAGCGCTGTTTTCGTCCAGGTGGATCCCTCGGGAGAGTTGGTCGCCCCGGCGCGCGCCGGAGCCGAGATCAGCTGGAACGACGGGACCATCGAGGTCACGGCTCAGCGGATCTCCCGGGTTGCGCTCCGCTGGTCGGAGAAGCTGCCGAGCGACGCGCTGATCCTCGGCGACGCGTGGGAACGTTCGTACGGCGACCTGCAGTGGCGTCATCAGCAACCCGAGCGCTTGCTGCCGTGGTACTTCCTCGGCCCACTCGGGAGCGGGCACGTTCGGCATGGGCGTCGACGTGCAGCCGAACGCGTTCTGCGCATGGACCGTCGACGGTGACGGGTTCACCCTCTGGCTCGACCTGCGCAACGGCGGCGGCCCGGCGATTTTGGACGGTCGTACGCTGACTGCAGCAGTCGTGCGACGATTCGAGGACGCTGGCACCCCCTGGCAGACGCTGAACGCAGCAGTCGCCTCCATGAGCACCCGACTACCGGCGCGACCTGAGCCCGCGCCGGTGGTCGGGGCTAACAACTGGTACTACGCGTACGGCGAGAACTTCGACGAGAAGGCCGTCCTGCAGGACGCGTCGACGATCGTCGAGCTCGCCGACGGGCACCCGGTGAAGCCGTTCAGCGTCGTCGACGACGGCTGGTACCCGGGCGGCATCGCCTCCGGCGGCCCCTGGGACCGCGGTACGCCGGGCGTCTTCGACGACATGGCCGGTACGGCGGCCGCGATCAAGGAGATCGGTGCGCGACCGGGCCTGTGGTTCCGCCCGCTCCTGGTCCGCGAGCCTGGTCCGTGGGCGTCGACGGGACCTCATGACAAGCCTGGTCGCGCGCTCGATCCGACGTACCCCGAGGTCCTGGACGGTGTCCGCGCTGACCTGCAGCGGTTCAAGGACTGGGGTTTCGAGCTGGTCAAGCACGACTTCAGCACGTACGACGTGTTCGGCGCGTTCGGCCCCGCGATGGGCTCCCGGCTGACGCGCGACGGCTGGCAGTTCCATGACCCGTCGCGGACCACGGCCGAGATCATCCTCGCGTTCTACCGCGAGATCCGCGCGGCCGCGGAGGACGTCGTACTGATCGGCTGCAACACCGTCGGCCATCTCGCGGCAGGTCTCGTCGACGTCCAGCGGACCGGTGACGACACGTCCGGCCGGGACTGGGAGCGGACCCGGAAGATGGGCGTCAACACGCTCGCGTTCCGGCTGCCGCAGCACAACCGGTTCTTCACGGTCGACGCGGACTGCGTCCCCTGTACGCCGCAGACGCCGTGGGAGTTGAACGAACGATTCCTCGACCTGGTCGCGCGCTCCGGTACGGCGTTGTTCCTGTCGATCGATCCGGCGGCCCGGACGGAGCGCACGGACCGTGCGCTGCGCGACGGTATACGGTTGGCGCTCGACGGCGGTACGGTGAGTGATTCAGGGATCGAGCCGGCCGACTGGCTCGTCAACACCACGCCGAACGTGTGGCGGGCGGGCGACGACACCATTCGTTACGACTGGTCGCAACCGTGGGGTGCGGATCCAATTGGTTAGACGGGGGACGAACCTCGATCGCGTCGGGGGATTCAACGATGCCGTGGTGCTGGACGCGATCCGCCGCAGCGAGCAGCTGAGCCGCGTCGAACTGGCCGAGGCGACCGGCCTGTCCGGTCAGGCGATCTCCAACATCGTGCGCCGCCTCCTCGACGCCGGCCTGGTCCGCGAAGCCGGTCGACTGCGCGGCGCCGGCCTCGGCAAACCACGGACGCTGCTCGAGCTCGAACCCACCGGCCAGTACGCCGTCGGCGTCCACCTCGATCCCTCCGTCGTCACCGTCGTACTGCTCGATCTCACCGGTGAGGTGGTCGCGCGGCGGCCCGGTCGACCAGTACGCCGACGACCCCGGCGTACTCATCGACGGTATTGCGAAGACGATCGAGGAAGTCATCGCCGTGTCCGGCGCACCGCGCGACCGGGTCACCGGTGTCGGGATCGCCGCGCCCGGACCGATCGACGTCGAGCGCGGTGTGGTTGTCGACCCGCCGAACCTCTCGACCTGGCATCTCGTCCCGCTCCGCGACGCGTTGAGCGAACGAACCGGCCTGCCGATCGTCCTGGACAAGGACGTGACCGCGGCCGCGTCGGCGGAGAAGTGGGCCGGTCAGGGCGGCAGTTTCGTCTTCTTCTACCTCGGCACCGGCGTCGGTGCCGGGCTGGTGATCGGTGACGAGGTGGTCCGCGGTTCGTCGAGCAACGTCGGCGAGATCGGCCACGTGATCGTCGACCCCGACGGGCCGCTCTGCTACTGCGGGCGGCGTGGGTGCGTCGGTGAGGCCAGCCAGCCCAAGTACCTGGTGGAGCAGGCGGTCCAGGCCGGCGTACTTGCCGAAGGCATCGACCTGGACGACCGGCACGCGGTGGACGCCGCCTTCGCCCGGCTGTGCGCGCTGGCCGTGGACGGTTCCGGTGCCGCGCAGGAGATCGTCACCACGCTCGCGGAGCGGATCGCCAAGGTCGTCGAGGACATCGCGAACCTGCTCGACCTGGAGCGCGTCGTCTTCGGCGGCCCGCACTGGGAGCAGCTCGCCCCGGTTCTGCACGACCGCGTGCGCGCCGCGCTGGAAGGTCGCTTCCTGGTGGCGGCGGTACATCCGTTCGACGTCACGGGTACGGCGCTCGGCGCGGACGTCGGCGCGATCGGCGCCGCGAGCCTGATCCTCGACCGGACGTTCTCGCCCAACCCCTCCCTCGCCCCCGCACTTGCCGCTGAAAGGTAGATGTTTTGATGATCGACCCCGAGGTCCTCGCCCGCGCCGCCGCGGCCGTCCGGGAGGCCACCGGTGACGACGTGATCGCGGAGATGTTCCAGCGGTCGATGGCCGGCAACCTCCCGGCCGTCGCGGAGCGCCTGCCGGACGGTACGACGTTCGTGCTCACCGGCGACATCCCGGCGATGTGGCTGCGTGACTCGGCCGCGCAACTCCGCCCGTACCTGCTGCTGTGCAAGGACGACCCGGGCCTGCAGGACCTGCTGATCGGCGTACTGCACCGGCAGCTCGAGTACGTCGTCCTGGACCCGTACGCGAACGCCTTCAACAAGGAGGCGAACGGCGCCGGGCACACCTCCGACGAGACCGAGATGTCGGCGTGGGTGTGGGAGCGCAAGTACGAGATCGACTCGCTGTGCTTCCCGCTCGAGCTGGCGTACCGGCTGTGGCGGATCACCGGTCGCGCGGACGTGATCGACAACCGGTTCCGGTCCGCCGCGGAGGCGATCGTCGAGCTGTGGACCGTGGAGCAGGACCATGAGGCGCGTTCGCCGTACCGCTTCCAGCGACTCGACGACCGCCCGTCGGACACGCTCGTCCGCGAGGGGCGTGGGCGGCTGACCCGGCCGACCGGGATGTCGTGGAGCGCGTTCCGGCCGAGTGACGACGCGACGGAGCTGGGCTTCAACGTGCCCGGGAACATGTTCGCGTCGGTGGTGCTCGGGTACCTGCAGGAGATCGCGACCGAGGTACTGCGGGACGAGCCGCTGGCCGATCGCGCGAAGGCGTTGAAGGCCGAGATCGACGAGGGCATCGCTTCGTTCGGCACGGTGGACCACGCGGTGCACGGCCGGGTCTTCGCGTACGAGGTCGACGGTCTGGGGGAGTCCCTGCTGATGGACGACGCCAACATGCCGAGCCTGCTGTCGATCCCGCTCACCGGGTACGCCGCCGCCGACGACCCGACGTACCTCGCGACGCGGGCCCTCCTGCTCAGCCCCGAGAACCCGTACTACTACAGCGGAACCGCGGCCGCCGGCATCGGCAGCCCGCACACCCCGCCGCGCTACATCTGGCACATCGCCCTTGCTGTACAGGGGATTTCGAGCACCTCGGCGGAGGAACGCCAGCACCTGCTGGAGCTCCTCCGCGACACCACCGGCGGCACCGGCCAGATGCACGAGGGCTTCGACGTCGACGACCCCCGCAAGTTCACCCGCGAATGGTTCTCCTGGGCCAACGCCATGTTCTGCGAACTGGCCCTGGTCCACGCCGGCCTCAGGTGACGTCGCGGCGGCGGGTGGTCCAGGCTGCGAGTACGGCGAAGACTGCGCAGTAGGCGATCAGGGTCAGTAGGGCGCGGCCGCCGCCGACTGCGTCGCGTACGCCTGGTGGGGCGTCGGTGGCCGCCATTCCGGTCACGCTGAAGACGAGGGAGCCGGCGTTGGTGCCGGGCAGGATGTTGGCGAGCCACTTCAGGCTCGGGAGCAGGCTGCTCACGACGCCGGCCAGGAGCGTCTCGATGCCGAGGATCCAGACGACGCCCAGACCGATCGGCAACGCGACGTTGCGGAAGGCAACGGCCAGCACGGCGCCGGCCAGGCACCACATCATCAGGACCAGCCAGCCGCCCGCGAGTCCTTGCAGGAGATCGCCGACGCCCGGCCAGCTCATCGAGCCGTTTTCGGCCGCGGCGATGCCGACGCTGCAGAGTGCGCAGGCGGCGAAGATCCCGAGTACCCAGAGCGCGATCATCGTGCCGAGCGCCAGGAACTGGGCGCCGAGGATCGTGCCGCGTCGCGGGCGCTGGGTCAGTATGGTCTTCAGTGTTCCCCAGGTGTACTCGCCGCCGATGACGATCGCGCCCAGGACGAGCGCGAGGGCGCCGGCGAAGATCGGGTACCCGCCGATCGTGTTGTCGACGACCCGCTCCGGGAGCATGCCGCGGAGGATCTCGGCGCGCGGTACGCCGTCGGTCTGCGGGTTGTCGTCGCCGGTCGCGTAGCCCAGGTACGGCAGCAGGTAGCCGAAGATCAGGCTCAGTACGAGGCCGGCGCCGAACAGCACCCAGACCGCGGATCGCTTGCGGAGCTTGAGGATCTCCGCTCGGTAGCTACCCAACATCGACCTGCTCCTTTGCTGTGGTCAGCTCGAAGAAGATGTCCTCGAGCGCGCGTTCGGCGGTGTGCAGCTCGGACACTTCGATCCCGGCCTCGACGAGAGTCCGGTTCACCTCGGCGGCCTTCGCGGGATCCACCTGCACCCGCAGCGTGTCGTCGTACTGGTGAACGCTCCCGAAGCGGCTCAGGAGCCGCTGCGCGTCGTCGCGAGGGGTGGCGCGGACGACGAGTTCCTGCTCACCGCGCAGCTCGTCGACGTTGTGCTCGGCAACCATCCGGCCGGCGTTGATGATGCCGACCCGGTCGCAGATCTGCTGCACCTCGCCGAGCAGATGGCTGGACAGCAGCACGGTCCGGCCTTCGGTGCCGAGCTCGCGGATCAGGCGGCGCATGTCGCGCATCCCGGCCGGGTCGAGGCCGTTGGTCGGCTCGTCGAGGATCACCAGCTCCGGGTCCTTGAGGAGCGCGGCCGCGACACCGAGGCGTTGCTTCATCCCCAGGGAGTACGTCGAGAACCGGTCCTTCGCCCGATCGGCGAGGTCGACGAGCTCCAGTACCTCGTCGATCCGCTGCCGCGGCACCCCGGCGTACTCGGCCAGCAGCCGCAGGTTGTCGAGCCCCGACAGGTACGGGTAGAACGCCGGCGACTCGATCATCGACCCGGTTCCTTTGAGTACGCCGGCATCTCCCGGCCGCCCGCCCAGCACCCGCACGCTCCCGCTCGTCGGCGCGATCAGCCCGGTCAGGATCCGGAGCGTGGTTGTCTTCCCCGCCCCGTTGGGCCCCAGGAACCCGTACACCTCACCCGGCAACACCGTCAGATCGACACCATCAACCGCCAAGGTGCCGCCATACTTCTTGGTCAGTCCGCTGACCTCAACTAACGCATCCATACGACGAGAGTGCCGCCCACAAGCCCCTCACCGCGTCGCCTCCGGGGAGTGACCCCACCTACCCCCGCCGGAGTACTCAGGAGCTGGGATTGGTCTCCAGCCGACGCACACTCCCTGCCGCCAGCGCCTCCGCGACGTGCTCCACCCCACTCCGAATCACGTCACCGTAGGCGCCCTCAGGCAGACCCGAGAGGTGCGCTCGCGCGATGCTCAAGTGCTCCTCGGCAAGCTGCGTCTGCGACAGCCGGCGGTAGTCGTCGGCGAGATTCAGGTGGAGTGACGGGAGCCAGCTGTCGTCTTCCACGTCCTCCAGCGCCCGCAGGTCCCAGGACAGCTCGTCCTCGGTCTCGTCCTGTACGTCGGCCAGGTAGTGGGCGATCGCACAACGCGTCTGGCGGTCGTCGCATGCTTCCCACAGTGCGGTCAGTTGAGTACGGGCGGCTTCACGATCGCCGGCGCGACCGAGCTCGACCGCCGCCGTGATCTCCTCGAGGTGCATCATGCGAGCACCCTCTGGGTTCGACCGACTCGAAGGTCAACCCAGCCAGCCTGGGCGGACGAGGCCGGTTTGGTAGGCGAGTACGACGAGTTGGGCGCGGTCGCGGACGCCGAGTTTGATCATTGCGCGGCTGACGTGGGTTTTCGCCGTGGCGGGGCTCAGCACGAGCCGCTCGGCGATCTCGTCGTTCGACAGGCCTTCGCCGACCAGCGCGACGATCTCCTTCTCGCGTTCCGTGAGTACGTCGAGTTCCTTGCTCGCATGCGGCTGCCGCGACCGCGACGCGAACTCTGCCACCAGCCGCCGCGTCACCCCAGGCGACAGCAACGCGTCCCCACGCGCCACCACCCGCACGGCCTGCAGCAGTTCGACCGGCTCGGTGTCCTTCACCAGGAACCCGCTGGCCCCGACCCGCAGCGCCTCGAACACGTACTCGTCCAGGTCGAACGTCGTCAGGATCACCACGTGGACGTCGGCCAGCTCAGGATCCGCGCCGATCTGCCGCGTCGCCTCCAGCCCGTCCGTCCCGGGCATCCGGATGTCCATCAGCACGACGTCCGGCTTCTCCCGCCGCGCCACCGCGACCGCCTCGGCGCCGTCCGGCACCTCGCCGACCACCGTGATGTCGTCCTCGGCGTTCAGCAACGACCGGAACCCGGCCCGCACCAACGCCTGATCGTCCGCCAGCAACACCCGAATCATGCGCCTCTTAGGCCTGAGCACGGCACCTCGCCGCCGGTGCGCGATGCCGCATCGAGACCTTCGCCCGCACGCCGTATGCACCGCAGCATCTCCTAGCGCGATTGCCAGAGGAGCTATGCGAGCCCGCGTCGTGGGCGAGTAAGCGATCTGGGTTCGGTTACCGAGTTCGAGCTTGGTGAGGATGTGGGAGATGTGCGCCTTGACCGTCGCCAGGCTCATGAACAGCTCTGTGCCGATCTCCGCGTTCGCCTTGCCCTGCGCGACCGCGAGCATCACGTCGTACTCCCGCGGTGACAACCGCTGCAGCTTCTGTTGCGCGATCGTGTGCGCGTCGGCCTGGGTGGCGGCGCGGTCCATCAACCGGCGCGTGATCGCCGGCGAGAGGATCGGGTCACCGGCCGCGACCCGCCGTACGGCGTCGACGATCTGCGCCGGCGGCGTGTCCTTGAGCAGGAACCCGCTCGCCCCGGCGCGGAGCGCGTGCAGGACGTTCTCGTCGGTGTCGAAGGTGGTGAGCACCACGACCTCGGGCGGATTCGTCCGCGCCCGCACCCGCCGCGTCGCGACGATCCCGTCCACCCGCGGCATCCGCAGGTCCATCAGCACGATGTCCGGGAAGTGCGCGTCGACCGCGGCCTGTACTTCGTCCCCGTCGGCGGCCTGCCCGACCACGGAGATCCCGTTCGCGCCGTCGAGCATCATCTCCAGGCTGGCCCTGACCAACGCGTCGTCGTCCACGACCAAGACCCGGATGTTCATGAGGGCCACGGTAGCGAGGCCTCCAGCCGGAACCCGCCACCGGGCACCCGACCGTGGTCCAGCGTTCCGCCCGCAAGCTGCACGCGCTCGGTCAGTCCGACCAGCCCGGTCCCGCTCCCCGGCGCCAGCGGCGTACCGTTCGACGCCGGGTTCGTCAGCTCGATCCGCAGCCTGTCGCCTGCCTCGTCCGGCCACCAGCACGGTCACCGGATGCCCCGCGGCGTGTTTGCGAGCGTTCGTCAGCCCTTCCTGCACGACCCGGTACGCCGTCCTGCCGGTTGCCGGTGGCAACGACGCCGGATCCGCCACCTGGTCGTCGTACGCGATCGTCGTACCAGCCTCCCGCGACTCGTCGACCAGCGCGCGCAGGTCCCCGAACGTCGGCTGCGGCCGCCCCTCGTACACATCCTCGTCGCGCAGGACGTTGATCACCTCGCGGAGCTCGTCGAGCGCCTGGTGTACGCCGGTGCGGATCACGCCGGCCGCCTTGGCGAGCTTCTCCGGCGACGAGTCCGGGCGATACTCGAGCGCACCGGCGTACGTCGCGAGCAGCGACAGACGATGGGCGAGTACGTCGTGCATCTCGCGCGCCATCTTGGTGCGCTCGTTGGAGCGCGCCTCAGCGACCCGGCGCCCCTGCTCGGCCTCCGCACGACGGGCACGCTCTCGCAGCGACAACAGCAGCTGCTGCCGCGCCTGAGTGCCCTGGCCCCAACCGACCAGCGCGGCGTGCACGACGACATCCAGTACGGCGAACCACAGGAACGGAAGGCCGTGGATCGGTTGCCACAGGCCCTGAATCAGATGGGCGACCGTGCCGGCGAGGGCGACCAGGATCGACGTACGCAACGGCCGGCGCAACGCGACGGTCAGCGTGCCGACGGTGGACGGCGGGGTCGCGGCGGGGGAGAGGGCGGCGAGCACCGCCAGCGCGATCGCACCCGGAACGGGCCGGCGGATCACGACCGGGATCAGCGCGATGGACACGAGCCCGACCGCGATGTCGAGCAGCAGGAACCTCCGGTGCTCCGGGTCCGGTAGCCGCCCGACGATCGTCATCACGACCAGCAACCCGATCGCGCCGGTCGCGACGAAGTCCGCCCATTTCGGGGGCTTCCGCGGCACGCACATCTCCTCCATGCCGCCGAGACTAAGCGCCCGCGGCCGATTCCCACCACCGACCAAAGTCGAAGCCCCGCCGACTCCCGGCCGATGCCGCCAACTCCTCCTCCGCAGCAAGGTGATCCCCACAACCCCATCACCCCAGGAGCCACCAATGCAGAACGAGACCACCCAACACACCCCGACGACCACCACCAGCCACTCGCTACCCGCAGCTCCGCCGCTTCCCACCGAACCGGCCTCGGCGCCCCGCCGTGTCCCAGGCCGGAGCCGGCTGGCGGTTGTCGGTGTCGCCGCGCTAGCAGCGCTAGCGGACTGGGCGATCCTCGCGCCGTTCGCCGGCCTCACCCTGGAGGCCCGCCAGGGCGGCACTCAGCACATCGGAGCCATCGCCGTCGTCGTCTCGACGATCTTCGTCGCCTTCGCCGGCTGGGCCCTACTCTCGATCCTGGAGCGCCGTACGCCGCGCGCCCGCAACATCTGGAGCGTCATAGCCACCATCGTCTGCGTCACGTCCCTCGGGAGCCCACTAACGAACGGGATCGGCCCCGGCGCCAAACTCGGCCTCGCGTCACTCCACCTCGTCGTCGGCGCGATCGTCATCCTCGGCCTCCGCCGCACCACCCTCACCGCCGCCGAACGGTGCTAACTGAGCGGCCTGATAGAACCCCCGGATGTGCGCGGTCACGAGGTCGGCCGCGTGCTCCGGCTCACCACCGCGCACCGCAGCGAGGATCGCCCGGTGCTCGGACCGCAGCCCGAGGGCCGTCGCCTCCCAGTCCGGCAGATTGGGTACGGCGGCCAGCACGTACCCGTGGATCGCCGACCGCAACGACGTCATCACCGCCGCGATCAGCACGTTCCCGGCCAGCCCCGACAATGCGACGTGGAACTCCGCGTCGAGCAGATGGAACTCCTCCGGCGACAATCCGCCATCGTCCATCCGGTCCAGCAGTTCCTCCGCGACCTTCAGCTCGCCCTCCCCGAGTTCCCGCGCCGCCGCCTCCCGCGCCGACCAGGACTCCAGCAGCAGGCGGGTCTGCACAACGTCACCCATCGGCAGATGATTGGTTGCCAGGTGCAACCGCAGTACGGCGGTCAGCGGCGACACCGGCTCCGCCACGATCACCGAACCTGCCTCGGGACCGGATCCGGTCGCGGTCCGTACGACGCCCATCGCCTCGAGGACCCGGACCGCCTCCCGTACCGACGGCCGACTGATCCCGAGCTGCTCGGCCAGCGCCCGCTCACCCGGCAATCGCCCGCCGATCCGCAGCCGCCCCGCCGCCAGGTCGGCCTCGACCCGGTGCAGGACCAGCTCGTAGTTCTTCATGAGACGACCCTACCCGTGTGGTCGGACCACAGGTAGGGTGTGGTCCGACCACAGATTGAGCCGGGAGTTGTGATGACCGATCGCCAGATGCCCAAATGGTCCGAGTTGAAGCCGCTGCTGCGGCCGAAGCCGGTCACGGTGAACGCGACCGAGCGGCGGCTGGACAAGGCGCTGACGATCGCGGACCTGCGGGCGATCGCGAAGCGCCGGACGCCGCGTTCGGTGTTCGACTACACCGACGGCGCCGCCGAGGCGGAGATCAGCCTGCGCCGCGCCCGCCGGCTGTTCGCCGAGATGGAGCTGCAGCCGTCGATCCTGCGGGACGTGTCGGACATCGATCTCGGTACGTCGATCCTCGGCGGCCGCTCCGAGCTGCCGTTCGCGTTCGCGCCGACCGGCTTCACCCGGATGATGAACCACGAGGGCGAGAGCGCGGTCGTGAAGGTCGCGGAGCAGGTCGGCATCCCGTACGCGTTGTCGACGATGGGCACCACGTCGATCGAGGACGTGGCAGCCGCGGCGCCGAACGCGCGCAAGTGGTTCCAGCTGTACGTCTGGAAGGACCGCACCGCCGGTGAGGACCTGGTGAAGCGGTCGGCCGCCGCCGGGTACGAGGCGCTGATGCTGACCGTCGACGTACCGGTCGCCGGCGCTCGTCTCCGCGACGTACGCAACGGCTTCACGATCCCGCCGTCGCTGACCGTGAAGACCGTCCTGGACGCCTCCCTGCACCCGGCCTGGTGGGCGAACCTGCTCACCACACGTCCGCTGACGTTCGCCTCGCTGTCCACGTGGGACGGCACGGTCGCGGAGCTGCTCGACAAGCTGTTCGACCCGACGATGACGATCGACGACCTCAACTGGCTGCGCTCGATCTGGGACGGCCCGCTGATCGTCAAGGGCATCCAGACCGTCGAGGACGCGCGCCGGGTGGTCGACGCAGGCGCCGACGCTGTCGTGCTGTCCAACCACGGCGGTCGTCAGCTGGACCGCGCCCCGACGCCGCTGCGCATCCTCCCGGACGTCCGCAAAGCGATCGGGACCGACGCGGAGATCTACCTCGACACCGGCATCATGTCCGGCGCCGACATCGTCGCGGCGATCGCGCTCGGCGCCGACGCCTGCCTGGTCGGCCGCGCGTACCTGTACGGCCTGATGGCCGGCGGTCAGCGCGGTGTCGCCCGCGCCGCGGACATCCTCACCAAGGAGGTCCGTCGCACGATGGCCCTACTCGGCGTCTCCAGCGTGGCCGAGCTGAACCCGTCCCACGTCCGCCTGCCCTGACCCGAGCAACCTACAGCGGCAGGGTCGCCGTGATCCGCAGACCGCCTGCCGGTGTGTGGTTCGCGGTCAGCGTGCCGCCGAGGGCCGTCGCGCGCTCGCGCATCCCGGAGATGCCGTTGCCTTCCTGCGGCGGTGCGGTCACGCAGTCGCCGTTGTCGTCGACCTGGAGCACCAGCGTCTGCTCGCCGTACTGGATCCGAACCGTCGCCGACGTCGCGCGCGCATGCCGTACGACGTTCGTCAGCGACTCCTGGATGATGCGGAACGCGGCCCGGTCGAGCCCGCTCGGCAGCGGTCGCGGCTCGCCGTGAACGATCTTGTGAACCTCGAGCCCGGCTCTCTCGGTACGGCTGATCAGGTGGTCCAGGTGATCGAGGCCGGCGACCGGTGTACGGGGCGCGGACTCGTCGGACTGACGCAGTACGCCGACGATCGAGCGCAGCTCGACCAGGGCTTCCTTGCTCGCGTCCTTGATCGCGGAGAGCGCCGGAGCAGCCTGCTCGGGCTGCCGGTCGACCAGGTGCAGCGCGGTGGACGCCTGCACGTTGATGAGCGAGATGTGGTGCGCGACGACGTCGTGGAGTTCCTGCGCGATCCGCAGGCGTTCCTCGCCGGCCCGGCGCAGTTCTTCCTCTTCCCGGGTCCGCGCCGCCGCCATGACGCGGTCGCGATGGGCGCGGAACAGCTCGGCGAGGAACCCGAGTACGCAGAAGCACGTGCCGACGAGCAGGACCTGGTACACGCCCTGCTCGTTGATGCCGAGGATCATCCGGCCGCCGACATGCCCGACGTACAGCGTGATCAGCCCGACCCAGCCCGCCAGCCGATGACCCAGCCGGATGGTTGTGAACACGGCGATCACGAACGCGAAGATGACCGGGCCCCACGGGTACTCGCGGAGCATGTAGATCAGCGTCGAGATGACGGTTGCCCACAGCACCGGGATCGGCTTGGTGCGCAGCCAGTACAGCGAGAGCGAGCCGATCAGCAGCAGGACGACCATGAGCCAATCGGGCTCGTGGCGGTCGGTCTGACCCCGCGATGCGCCGAACGTCCCCACCACCGAGAACACGGCCAGCGCCACCGGCAGCAGGACGCGGCGCACGCGGGCCCCGAAGGTCGGGACGTGGACAGGTTCGGTCACACTACGAAACCGTAGAGGGCGGCCGGGGCGATGTCATCGTCGGCACGGAGTACTTCGGCCTGCTCCCGCTGTGGTAGGTCAGTACTTGACCTTGTAGATCTTCTCCTCGTAGGCCTGTCCGTAGTACTCCTCGAGCGTCGCGAGCTCCTCGTCGGGACGCTCCAGCGCCTGCGAGATCCGCGCCCGGGCCGGCACCGCGTCGGGCTCCCAGGTCTCCGGCTTCCACAGCTTCGAGCGCAGGAACGCCTTCGAGCAGTGGTGGAAGATCTCCTCGATCTCGATCAGCAGGGCGAGCTGCGGGCGGTTGCCCTTCACGATCATGTCGTCGAAGAACGGCGCCTCGCGGACGATCCGGGCGTGGCCGTTGATCCGCAGGGTGTCGCCGCGGCCGGGCAGGAAGTAGATCAGCCCGACGTGCGGGTTGGAGAGAATGTTGGTGAACCCGTCGACCCGCCGGTTGCCGGCGCGTTCGGGGATCGCGATGGTGGTGGCGTCGAGAATCTTCGTGAACCCGGCCGGGTCGCCCTTGGGGGAGACGTCGCACGTACCGTCCTCGGCGGAGGTGGCGACGAGGCAGAACGGCGATGCCGCGAGCCACTCGCGATCCAGGTCGTGCAGCTCCTTGCGGGTCTTGCCGGCGGCTGCTGCCAGCGGTTGCGGGACGATCTCCCGCAGCTCGTCCTGCGTAGTGATTTCGACCAGTCCGGGAATCTCCATCAGGCGGCGCTCTCCTCTACCAGCGACGGCGTGGCGTCCTCGTTGACGGCCCTCGTCCGCGCAGCCCATCGTACGGCGGGACCAGTTGCGCAACTGGTCCCCAGGAACAGTGCACCGACCACCAGCCAGCCGATCGGACCCCATCCGAGGATGACTGTGGTGAGCAGCGCCGGGCCGAGCATCCGGGCGATCGCGGGGCCGGTGCCGAAGAAGCCCTGGTACTGGCCCTGCTTGTCGGCAGGGGCGAGTCCGAAGCTGATCTCCCAGGCGCCGGACGCGAGCTTCATCTCGCCGAGGGTGAGCAGCGCGGCGGCGACGACCAGTACGCCGGCCGTGGATGCCGGGCCGAGATCGGCGGCCGTGACGGCGAACACCGCGCAGGCGGCCAGCATGGCAACACCGGCGTACCGGACCGAACGGGCGGCACTGCGGAGATCCTTGACGCTCTTAGCGATCCGGACCTGGAAGAACGTGACGCCGAGCGTGTTGACGATCATCAGCGAGGCGACGACCCAGCTGGGCGCGTTGGTCCGGGTGACGATCCAGAGCGGACCGACCAGGCTGATCAGCGGCATGAAGAGCAGCATCACCGCATTCATCAGCGCGAGAACGGCGTACGGACGATCGTGCAGCACCGCCAGCCTCGGCTCGCCCATGATCCGGCGGGTCGTCGCGATCGACGGCACCCGCCGCAGCAGCCCGGCCGCGATCAGGAAGCTGAGCGCGTCGATCCCGAACACGATCAGGTACGCCGCTTCGCTGTCGAACCGGAGCGCCACACCGCCGAGGAGCGCGCCGAGCGCGAGCCCTGCGTTCACCGTGGACTGCAGGAACGCGCGGATCCTGGTCCGCTCCGCCGGGGCGACCAATCCGGCCAGCAACGCCTGCCGCGCCGCGGTGAGCCCGGTCTGGCTGCAGGCGTAGACGATGGCGGCGATGAGGAAGCCGGCGAAGCTCCGAACGACCAGGAACGACGCGACGGCCGTCGCGGTCGTCAGCGCCAGCAGGACGGCGGTGCCGCGCGCTCCTCGCCGGTCTGCGAGGTTCCCGAGCGGCACGCCCGCCAGGAATCCCACGAGCCAGGCGATCGTCAGCCCGAGGCCGACCTCCGCGGTCGAGAGCCCGACGACGCGGGTGAAGAACAACGCCGAGGTGACGACGAACGCACCGTCGCCGACCGAGTTCGCCAACTGCGCCATCGCCAGGTTCCGCGGCGCTCCGGCCGGGGGAAGGATCTGCCCAAGTCTGCTGCTCATGTCCTTGAGCCTAGGGTTCTAGCGGCCCAGGTGTGAGATCCATTTGGGCTGCGGAATCATGGGCCACTTTGCCCTGTGGACAACCCGGATCGGCCACCGGAAACGCGGCACCTTTACAAGCATGAGCTTCGAGAACCTGTCCGCGACCTGGGCCGACCAGCCACTCACCGATCCCGGCGTCGCCGCCGACGCCGTCGACCTGATGGTCAGCCTCGGCGACCGCCGCCGAGGGACCTTCACCGTCCTCATCTGCGACCCCCGCAACCGCTACCTGGCCACCGTAGCCATCGAGGTTCCCTCGACCTTCTTCTTGGAACCCAGCCCCGCTCAATTTTGCGAGACCGCCCTGCACCCGATCATCCCCGCCGTACACACCGCACCCGGCGCAGCGCTCGTCCTCGCGCTGGGCCGCCCCGGCCCCGCCCGCCTGACCGACCTGGACGCCCAATGGGCCCAAGCCGCCGCCACGATCTGCGAAGCGGCCGGCATCCGCCTGCTCGGCTTCTACGTAGCCACCAAGGACGGCATCTACCAACCAGCCCTCACCGAATCGGCCGCCGCCTGAACGCCGTTACCGCACCCCACGAGGCCGGAACTGAATGCTGATCCGCGGCCCGACCCGCCCCGTCGCCTTCGGAATCGCATGCTCCCAGGTCCGCTGACACGAGCCACCCATCACGATCAGATCCCCATGCCCCAACGGATACCGAACCGTCGACCCGACCGGCCCACTCGACGTACCGGGCCGAGGCCGCAGCGCCAGCACCCGAGGCTCACCGACCGACAAGATCGCGACCATCGTGTCCTCGTGGTTCCCACGCCCGATCCGATCCCCGTGCCAGGCAACGCTGTCCTTCCCGTCCCGGTAGAAACACAACCCCGCCGTCCGGAACGGCTCACCCAACTCGTCCGCGTAGTGCGCACTCAACGCATCCCGGGCCTCATCCAGAATCGGCACCGGCAACTCGGCGTTCTCCCCGTAAAAACACAACAACCGAGGCACATCGACCACCCGGTCGTACATCTGCCGCCGCTCCGCCTGCCAAGGCACCTCCCGCGCCAGCCGCTCGTACACCTGATCCGCCCCCGTCAACCACCCCGGCAGCACATCAACCCAGGCTCCCCGCCCCAACTCAGCCCGCACCAGCCCACCCAAAGACCCCAACAAAGGATCCGCAAAGGCATCCAGCAACGACCCCTGAAGCTCACCACCCATCCCCCCACCTTACCCGAAACTCGAACAAACGTTCCCCTACCAACCGCACCCCACCCAATGCCGGATGGACCTGGGGATCGACAAGACTGCTGTACGTCGACAGCGCACCAGGAGGATGAATGTTGATTCGCAATGTGTCCGTCCTGATCGTTCCCGAACAGGGGGAGTGCCGCGTCGACGAGGCGCAGGACATCCACGTGCAGAACGACCGCATCGTCGCGATCACGCCAACCTCCGACGCTCCGGAGGCGGGTGAACCGTCGACCGAGGTGGTCGACGGCCGTGGGCTGCTCGCGGTGCCGGGGCTCGTCAACTCGCATACGCACAGTCCGATGGTGATGATGCGGGGTGCGGCGGAGGATCTGGCGATCGAGGACTGGTTCAATCGGCGGATCTGGCCGATGGAGGTGAACCTGACGCCGGAGCGGGTGCGGGTCGGTGCGCGGCTGGCGTGTGCGGAGATGTTGCTGGCGGGCGTGACCACGTTCGTCGATCACTACTTCCACGCCGACCAGATCGCCGCCGCCGCGATCGAGTCCGGGATCCGGGCGGACCTCGCGCCGACGTTCTTCTCGTCCGCAGGGCCGGAAGCGATCGACGCCGCGTTCGAGACGACCCGCGAGCTGGGCAGACGACATCCACGCATCACCGCGAGCCTCGGACCCCACGCGACGTACACGGTGACCGACGAGGACCTGCGGCGTACGGCGGAACGGGCCGAGGGGCGACGGATCCACCTCCATGCCGCCGAGACCGACGCACAGACGCAGGCGTCGCTCGACAAGCACGGTGTCACGCCGATCCAGGTTCTCGAGCGGACCGGTGTCCTTGAGGCCGGTGCCCTGATCGCGCACGGCTGCGGCATCCGAGAGGAGGATCTGCCGATTCTCGAGCGGTACGCCGACCGTACGGCGGTCGCGTCTTGCCCGAAGGTGTACCTCAAGCTCGCGATGGGCGAGGTCACCCCGATCAAAGGACTGCGATCAGCCGGCGTCGACGTGGGCGTCGGCACCGACGGAGCCGCCGTACACAACACGCTCGACGTCTGGGAAGCGATCCGCATGGTCGCCCTCACCCAGAAGCAGCGCGAACACGACGCCGAATGGATGACCCTCGACGACACGCTCCGCCTAGCCACCCGAGGCAGCGCCGCGGCCGCTGGACTCAAAGGCCAGATCGGCGTACTCGAGCCCGGCCGCCAAGCCGACATCGCCCTCGTCGACCTGAGCGCACCCCACAACCAACCGCTCCACGATCCACGCGCGGCGCTCGTGTACTCGATCAGAGCCTCAGACGTAGTCACCGTGCTCGTCGCCGGCCAGGTCGTGGTGCGCGACCGCCAACTCACGACCATGGACCTGACAGAAGTCCTGGCCGATGCCCGGTCCCTGGCCCACACGCTCGTGGACCTTTCCAAGGGCGGTGCCGTGCAGCACTACGCCCCGTGATGCAGAGTTCTCGCTATGAATGCAGACCTGGGTTCCTGGCGGAGGGCGCCGTTCAGTGGCGGCGGCCTGACCTATGACTGCTTCGAGAAGGGCGAAGGGCCTGGTGTCGTGCTGATTCCGGAGATCCCCGGACTCACGCTCGAGGTTGCCGCGTTCGGCGAGCACTTGGTGAGCGAGGGGTTCACGGTCGTGATCCCGTCGCCGTTCGGTACGCCGGGGCGCCCGGAGACCAACGGATACGCGATGGGCGTGATCGCGCGACTGTGCGTCTCCAAAGAGTTCCGGTGCTTCGCGGCGAACGCCGAGCGCCCGATCACCAAGTACCTGCGGGCCGTCGCGATCGACCTCGCCGCGCGGACGCCGGGCCGCGGAGTCGGTGTGATCGGGATGTGCTTCACCGGAGGGTTCGCGCTCGCCACCGCGGTCGAGGACGTGGTGAAGGCGCCGGTGCTGAGTCAGCCGTCGACACCGTTCGCGGTGAGCGCGAAGCTGCGCCGCGATCCCGGTCTGTCGGAGCGGGAGCTCGAAGCGGTCAAGGAGCGCACCCGGACCGACGGGCTCTGCGTCCTCGGGATGCGGTTCAGCAACGACCGGATGGCGCCGGCGGAGCGGTTCGTCACGCTCCGCGCACAGCTCGGTGACGCGTTCGAGGTGATCGAACTGGACTCGGCGCCGGGCAACCCGGACGGGTACGGGCGGAGCGCGCATTCGGTGCTCACCCGGGACCTGCGCGAGGACCCGCCGAACTCGGCGTTCCACGCCCGGACGCGGACCGTGGAGTTCCTCCGGGAGCATCTGACAGCAACGGCCTGACGACGGTCCGTGGGGAAATGTCAAAACCACGTTGGGTAACCCGCGTGGTGTGATTTCGTGCCCCCGCTGTGGGGAATTGTTCTAAATGCCTGGGGGCGATCGTTGCGGTCCGCAAGTGCGGGGGAGCGGTGGGTGACGCCGCTGTTGTTCCTCTGGTCGCGGGTACCGCAGGCATGGCACGATCGGCCACCAGAGGCACTACAGGGGACGCGCGATGGCGGGTGTCATGCACTGGACGAGTGAGGCTGTATGAACGGGCGGACAGCGCAGGAAAGCCGAATCCCGATGAACGGGACCGGACCGGCCAACGGAGCCAATGGTCACGCTCCGCAACCAACCACTCACCTTGAACCACCATCATCGGAGTGGCAGGCGGAGCAGCAGGTCGGCGAGATCCGCCTGGACCAGCCGCAGGACGTCGTACCGCGTTCGGACTGGCTGTCCGAGGTACGCGACCGGCCGCGGGATCCGAGCGGTACGACGCTGCGCCAGTTCAACACGCCCGTCCGGGTCGACGAGATCGCGGTCGCCGCGATGACGCTCGCCGAGGACCTGCACGCCGCGACGCAGAACATGCCCGAATCCGTCGAGCTCCGGCGCTTCCGGCGCGACCTCGACCAGGCCGCGACCACCTTCCGCGACTTGGCGACCAAGCTCGAGGTCACCGCCGGCAAGCTCGTCCGGCTGGCTGCGAACGAGGGACAGGCCTGTGGCGTCGGCTGGGGTGTCTGTCCTGAGCACGGTCTGACGCTGATGAACGTCGGCGACACCGTCACCTGCCACGTTCTCGGCTGCGGCCGCGAGAACGTGGGTGAAGTGGAACGCTGCGTCCACCCGGTCGGGTACCGCGTCGTCGACGCCGCCGGCCCGTCCCTACTCACCTGCGCCGGCCACGCGATCGCCTGCCGTCTCTACTTCGACAACCCGGTGATCACGGCGACCGCCGACAGCATGGAACTCTTCTAGACCGCCGGCGCCGTCGGCCGCACCGAGGCCAACGGCGCCTGCCCCTCCCGCGTCGGCCCTTCGCCGCCGGGCGTTCAAACGTTTACAAAAATCTGCAAGAACTCGACCGTTGCGGAACTCTTGACGGCTCTCCGGTGTGAACTTAGTTTGTTGGCTCAACAGACAAAATCTGGAGAGGGGTGCCCAGATGACGCTGACCGACGGCCGTCGCCCGGGGAGCCGGGGCGTTGCCGCCGATCACGTGTCGCTGCGACGCAACAACCTCTCGGTCGTATTGCGGCACGTCCGCGACCTCGGTCCCCGGTCCCGGGCCCGGATCGCGGAGGAGACCGGCCTGAACAAGGCGACCGTCAGCAGCCTGGTCGCCGAACTCGTCGAACGCGGCCTGCTCCGCGAAGGTCTCGCCGACTCCAGCCGCGCGCTCGGCCGCCCGGGGCAGCTCGTCGAACTCGACGGCACCGGTGTCTGCGGTGTCGGCGCGGAGGTCAACGTCGACTACCTCGCGGTCGCGGCCCTCGACCTGGCCGGCGACGTGGTCCTCGAGAAGCGGGTTCCTGTTGACGTCGCGCATCTCGAGCCCGGTACGACGCTCGATCGCCTGGCCGACCTTGTGCAGGAGGCCGTGGCGGCGGTGGAGGCAAGGAATGGGCAGTTGGCCGGGGTCACGCTTGCCGTGCCCGGACTCGTGCAAGTGGAGACAGGCGAGTTGAAGCTGGCGCCCAACCTGGGATGGGGCGAGCTGTCGGTCGCGCAGGAGATGCGCAGGCGGCTGGGTGAGCCGACGTACCCGCTGCACGTGGACAACGAGGCGAACCTGGCTGCGCTGGCGGCGTACGCCGAACTGCGGCGTGCCGAAGGCGAATCAATGCATGATCTCGTGCTGCTGACCGGTGCGGTTGGTGTCGGTGGCGGCGTGGTGGCCGGCGGGCATCTGATGCGCGGCGGGCACGGGTACAGCGGTGAGGTCGGGCACATGCCGGTCGCCCCGCCCGGGCGGACCTGCGGCTGCGGGCGGACCGGGTGCTGGGAGACGGTCGTCGGGCTGACCGCACTGTTGCACAAGGCAACGGACAGGGACGACCCGGTGCGGGACCCGTCGCTGGACGTGGAGCAACGGCTGGCCGGGATCACCCGGCGGGCCGAAGCGGGGGACGCGCGGACGCTGGCCGCGTTGAAGGACGTCGGAACTTGGCTGGGGATTGGGGGAGCGATCCTGGTGAACATCCTGAACCCGGACGTGCTCGTGCTGGGCGGCTACTTCGCCGTCCTCGGGCCGTGGCTGAAAGAACCGCTGGAGAAGGCGATCCAGGACCGGGTGATCGCACCGGACGGCGGCGGCTGCCGCGTGATCCGGTCGGAGCTCGGTTTCGCGGCGGCCGTCCGCGGCGGCGCGCAGATCTCGCTCGACCAGGTCTTCGTCGACCCGACGCGGATCGGGGCGACGACATGACGGACCTGCTGAACATGATGGGCATCGTCAAGGAGTTCCCCGGCGTACGGGCGCTCGACGGTGTGGATCTCGACGTACGGGCGGGTGAGGTGCACTGCCTGCTCGGGCAGAACGGCGCGGGGAAATCCACGCTGATCCGGGTGCTGACCGGCGCCCACCAGCCGGACGCGGGCATGATCCGGATCAACGACGAGCCCGTGCAGCTGAACAGCCCGACCGCGGCGATCCAGCGCGGTATCGCGGCGATCTACCAGGAGCTCGACCTGGTCCCGGACCTGACCGTTGCCGAGAACATCTTTCTCGGCCACGAACCGGCCCGCTACGGCTTCAGCCGGACCCATGAGGCGAACACGAAGGCACGCGCGATCCTGCAGGGCCTCGGACACGCCGAGATCCCCACGCACCGGTCGGTCGGTTCGCTGCCGGCCGCCGGTCAGCAGGTGGTCAGCATGGCTCGCGCGCTGTCCCGCGAGGCCCGCCTGATCGTGATGGACGAGCCGTCCGCGGTGCTCGATCCGGAGGAGGTGTCGAACCTGTTCCGAGTCATCCGCGGCCTGACCGACAGCGGTGTCGCGGTCGTCTACATCTCGCACCGGCTCGAGGAGATCCGCGAGATCGGCGACCGGGTCACGGTGCTCAAGGACGGCGCGACCGTGGCGACCGGTCTCGACGCCCGCGAGACGCCGACCAAGGAACTCATCCAGTTGATGACCGGGCGCTCGATCGAGTACGTGTTCCCGCCCCGCAACGAGGTCCCGGACGCCGCGCCCGTCGTCCTCGAGGTCGTCGATCTGAGCCGGCCCGGTGAGTTCGCCGGGATCGGGTTCGAAGTTCGCGCCGGCGAGATCCTCGGCCTCGCCGGGCTGGTCGGCTCCGGGCGTTCCGAAGTACTGGAGACCGTGTACGGCGCGCGACGCGGCGCGACCGGATTCGTCCGGGTCAACGGCGCCGCACTGCGACCCGGCCGGGTGCAGGACGCGGTGAAGGCCGGCGTCGGACTCGCACCGGAGGAACGGAAGAGTCAAGCGCTGCTGCTCGACGAGGCGGTGTTCAAGAACATCACGGTGTCGACGCTGGGGCGGTTCGCGAGCAGCGGATTCCTGAACAGCCGGGCCGAGCGGGAGGCGGCCAGGAAGTTGGCCGTGGCGCTGGATGTGCGTCCTCCGGGCGTAGACCAGCCGGTGCGCAACCTGTCGGGTGGCAATCAGCAGAAGGTGGTGCTCGCGCGCTGGCTGCTCCGGGAGTGCCGGGTGCTGCTGCTCGACGAGCCGACGAGAGGTGTCGACGTCGGGGCGCGTTCGGAGATCTACGCGCTGATTCGGGAGCTGGCGTCCAACGGGGTCGCGATCGTGCTGGTCTCCAGCGAAGTTCCGGAAGTGCTCGGTCTGTCCGACCGGGTCGTCGTACTGCGGGAGGGGCGAGCCGTCCACACGGGGCCCGCGCAAGAGATCGACGAGCACCAGGTCCTGGACCTGGTGATGGAAGGCTCGGCCTGATGAAAGGGAGGGCGAGGTGATGAGTGAGGCCAACACAACGGAAGAGGGCAGCACGACACCGTCGAAGCAAGACACGGTCACTCTGCCGGCGAGACCGCGTTCGAGGACCGACCTGCTGAGGTCGGGCTTCGGCCGCAACCTCGGGCTCGTCGTCGCCCTGGTGCTGCTGTGCCTCGTCGGCATCGCGACCGCGGGTGACACGTTCGCGACCGGTGCGAACGTGCTGACCATCCTGCGGCTGGCCGCGGTCGTCGGAGTGGTCAGCGTCGGGATGACGTTCGTCATCACCGGCGGCGGGATCGACCTGAGTGTCGGCGCGATGGTCGCGCTGTCTTCGGTCTGGGCGACCACGCTGGCGACCCAGCAGCTGGCCGTCGACTACGGCTGGATCTTCATGGTCAGTACGGCGCTCGTGGTCGGAGCCGCGTGCGGTCTGGTCAACGGCCTGCTGGTTGCCTACGGCAAGATCGTGCCGTTCGTCGCGACACTGGCGATGCTGGCGTCGGCCCGCGGTCTGGCCGAGATCATCTCCGACCGCAGGACCCAGATCATCACGGTCACCTCGTTCGCCGACTTCTTCGGCGGCTCGCTGATCGGCGTACCGGTCCTGATCTGGATCTTCCTGCTGGTCGCCGCGGCCGGCTGGGTGGTGCTGAACCGGACCACCTTCGGCCGCCGGACCTTCGCCGTCGGCGGGAACGCCGAAGCCGCCCGCCTGGCGGGTATCAAGGTCCAGCGTCACACCGTGGCGCTGTACGTCCTGGCCGGGCTGTGCTGCGGGATCGCCGCGGTGATGCTGATGGCGCGGACGACCACGGGGAGCTCGACCCACGGTCAGTTGTACGAACTCGATGCGATCGCGGCGGTGGTGATCGGCGGCACGCTGCTGTCCGGTGGCCGCGGCACGATCGTCGGCACCGTGTTCGGCGTACTGATCTTCACGACGTTGAACAACGTCTTCACCCTCAACAACCTGAGCATCTCCGCCCAGTCGGTGGCGAAGGGCGCGATCATCGTGGTCGCCGTCCTCCTCCAGCAACGGCTAGCTCGTCGTTCCACCAGTTCATAGAGGAGGACAACGATGTCCCGAAGTTCCGTCCGAACAGTCGTGATCGCAGGGGTGAGTGTGCTCGCACTCGCCGCCTGCACGAGCAACACACCCAAGTCCGAGGACAAGGCCGCACCGGCCGAACAGGCCGCGGTCAAGAACGACGAACCCGGTAAGAAGGTCAAGATCGGGTTCTCCGCACCGGCCGCCGACCACGGCTGGATGGGTGCGATCACCAAGGCCACCCAGGCCGAGGCGAAGAAGTACTCCGACGTCGAGCTGATCGTCGCCGAAGGCACCAACGACGTGAACCTGCAGATCAGTCAGGTCGAGACGTTCATCAACCAGAAGGTCGACGCGATCGTCCTGCTGCCGTTCGACGGGGCCGCGCTCACCCCGGTCGCGACGAAGGCCATGGAGGCCGGTATCACGGTCGTGAACGTGGACCGCGAGTTCGACAGTTCGTTCGCTGCCCGTACGACGGTGCTCGGCGACAACCACGGGATGGGCGTGTCGGCCGGCACGTACGTCTGCCAGCAACTGAAGGACAAGAAGGACGCGGTGGTCGCGGAGATCGCCGGGATCGACTCGCTGCCGTTGACTCAGGACCGCAGCAAGGGCTTCAAGGAGGCGCTCGCCGACTGCGGCCTGAAGGTCAGCAACCGGGTGGCCGCCGAGTTCACGGTGGAGTCCGGTGAGAAGGCCGCGGCGAACCTGCTGCAGGCCGCGCCGAAGATCGACGCGATCTGGAACCACGACGACGACCAGGGTGTCGGCGTGATGGCCGCGATCAAGAACTCCGGCCGCAAGGAGTTCTTCGTGGTCGGCGGGGCCGGTTCGGCGAACGTGATGCGGGACATCAAGTCCGGCACCTCGTTGCTCAAGGCCACCGTCATCTACCCGTCCACGCAGGGCGCCGACGGCATCCGGCTGGCGCGGCTGCTGGTGCAGAAGAAGGCCCTCGGCGACCTGGTGGAGGTCGAGGTGCCGCGCGAGGTGCAGCTGTACGCGCCGGTGGTGACCAAGGACAACGTGGACCAGTACCTGCCCACCGCATTCGAGAGCTGATTCGAGAGAGCTAGGAGAGTCATGGAGAACCTGGGCATCGGCCTGATCGGCTATGCGTTCATGGGGGCGGCCCATTCGCAGGCCTGGCGGAGCGCGCCGCGCTTCTTCGACCTGCCGCTGGATCCGCAGCTGAACGTGCTCTGCGGCCGCAACGCCGAGGCTGTTCAAGCGGCCGCGACGAAGCTCGGCTGGAAGGAGACCGAGACCGATTGGCGCAAGCTGCTCGGTCGCGACGACGTCCAGCTGGTCGACGTGTGCACGCCGGGGGACAGTCACGCCGAGATCGCGATCGCAGCGCTGGAGGCCGGCAAGCACGTCCTGTGCGAGAAGCCGCTGGCCAACACCGTCGAGGAGGCCGAGGCGATGACCGCGGCCGCCGAGAAGGCCAAGGCGCAAGGGATCAGGTCGATGGTCGGGTTCACCTACCGGCGGGTGCCGGCCATCGGGCTGGCCCGCCGGCTCGTTGCCGAGGGCAAGCTGGGCACGATCCGGCACGTCCGGGCGCAGTACCTCCAGGACTGGATCGCCGATCCGGAGGCGCCGCTGTCGTGGCGGTTGGACAAGGAGAAGGCCGGTTCGGGCGCGCTCGGCGACATCGGCGCGCACATCGTCGACCTCACGCAGTACATCACCGGCGACACGATCGGTGAGGTGAGCGCGCGGCTCGAGACTTTTGTGAAGGAGCGACCGGTCGCTGCGGAGCACTCGGGATTGTCCGGCTCCGCGGGTACCGAACGCGGACCGGTGACGGTCGACGACGCGGCCGTCTTCCTGGCCACGTTCCGCTCCGGCGCGCTGGGCGTCTTCGAAGCGACCCGCTTCGCCACCGGCCGGAAGAACGCGATCCGGATCGAGATCAACGGAAGCCTCGGCAGTCTGGCGTTCGACTTCGAGGACATGAACCTCCTGCACTACTACGACGCAGAAGAAGACTCGAGGACGGCAGGTTTCCGCCGCATCCTCGCCACCGAACCCGACCACCCGTACGTCGCGGCGTGGTGGCCACCCGGCCACCTGCTCGGCTACGAGCACGGGTTCACCCATCAGGCCGTCGACCTGGTCACCGCGATCGCCGAAGGCGCCGATCCGGAACCGTCGTTCGCCGACGGGCTGCGAGTCCAGCGGGTGCTGGCCGCGGTCGAGGCCAGCTCGGCATCCCGACAATGGCAGGAGATTCCTGAATGAATGACTACACCCCGACCAAGGACGACAAATTCTCCTTCGGTCTGTGGACCGTCGGCTGGGAAGGCGTCGACGTCTTCGGTACGGCGGTTCGCCCGAAGATGGACCCGGTGCACGCGGTCGAGAAGCTCGCCGAGCTGGGCGCCGCGGCGGTCACGTTCCACGACGACGACGTCGTACCCGACGACTCCACCCGCGGACAGGTGCTGGAGCGGTTCAGCAAGGCACTGGCCGAGACCGGCATGGCCGTCGAGATGATGACCACGAACCTGTTCGCGCACCCGGTGTTCAAGGACGGCGGTCTGACCGCCAACGATCGCCAGGTACGGCGGTACGCGCTGTCGAAGGTGCTCCGCAACGTCGACCTCGCGGCCGAGCTGGGCGCGACGACGTACGTGCTCTGGGGCGGTCGTGAAGGCGCGGAGTCCGGCGGATCGAAGGACGTGCGGGCCGCACTCGATCGGTACAAGGAGTCGATGGACCTCCTGTGCGCGTATGTGCGCGAGCAGGGGTACGACATCCGGTTCGCGATCGAGCCGAAGCCGAACGAGCCGCGCGGCGACATCCTGCTGCCGTCGATCGGGCACGCGATTGCCTTCATCAACGATCTCGCCGACCCCGACCTGGTCGGGATCAACCCCGAGGTCGGGCACGAGCAGATGGCGTCGCTGAACTACGCGCACGGGATCGCGCAGGCCTTGTGGCACGGGAAGCTGTACCACATCGACCTCAACGGGCAGCACGGTCCGCGGTTCGACCAGGACCTGCGGTTCGGCGCCGGGAACCTGCGCGAGGCGTTCTGGACTGTCGACGTACTGCAGGGCGCCGGGAGCTACCCGTCGTACGAGGGGTACATCCACTTCGACTACAAGCCGCCGCGGACCGAGGACGAGGAAGGCGTCTGGGAGACCGCGCGGGGCTGCATGCGGAACTACCTGATCCTGCGCGACAAGGTGCAGGCGTTCCGCGCCGACCCCGAGGTCGCGGAGGCACTCGCCGCCGCACGTGTCGCCGAGCTGTCCGAAACCACCCTGGCCGAGGGTGAGTCACTGGACGACCTCCGCAACGCGACGTACGACCCGGACGCGCTGGCCGAGCGCGGTCTCGGGTTCGAAAGGCTGGACCAGTTGGCGATGGAGCACCTGCTCGGTGTCCGGTAGGGAGTAGACGACATGGCACGACCGATCACCTTGTTCACCGGCCAGTGGGCCGACCTGCCGTTCGAGGAGGTGGCCAGGCTGGCGTCCTCGTGGGGATACGAGGGGCTGGAGATCGCCTGCTGGGGCGACCATCTCGACGTACGACGTGCCGCCGAGGACCCGGCGTACGTCCGGGACCGGCTCGACATCCTGGACAAGCACAACCTGAAGGTGTGGACGATCTCCAACCACCTGCTCGGGCAGGCGGTCTGCGACGACCCGATCGACCAGCGGCACCAGGCGATCCTGCCCGCGCACATCTGGGGCGACGGCGATCCGGAAGCCGTCCGGCAGCGGGCGGCCGAGGAGATGAAGACGACCGCGCGGGCGGCGCGGGCGCTCGGCGTCGACGTGGTGGTCGGGTTCACCGGGTCGTCGATCTGGAAGACGATCGCGATGTTCCCGCCGGTGCCGCCGGCGATGATCGAGGCCGGGTACCGGGACTTCGCGGATCGGTGGAACCCGATCCTCGACGTGTTCGACGCCGAAGGTGTTCGGTTCGCGCATGAAGTGCACCCGTCGGAGATCGCGTACGACTACTGGTCGACGACCGCGACGCTGGAGGCGATCGGGCACCGGGAGGCGTTCGGGCTGAACTGGGACCCGTCGCACTTCGTCTGGCAGGACCTGGACCCGGTCGGGTTCCTGTGGGACTTCAAGGACCGGATCTACCACGTCGACTGCAAGGACGCGAAGCGCCAGGTCGGCAACGGGCGCAACGGCCGGATGGGTTCGCACCTCGCCTGGGGCGACCCGCGCCGCGGCTGGGACTTCGTCTCGACCGGGCACGGGGACGTCCCGTGGGAGGCGTGTTTCCGGATGCTCAACTCGATCGGGTACGACGGCCCGATCTCGGTGGAGTGGGAAGACGCCGGCATGGACCGCCTGGTCGGTGCCGCCGAGGCCCTGCAATTCGTCCGCTCGCTTGCGTTCGACCCGCCGACCGCATCCTTCGACGCAGCCTTCTCGTCCTAGAGGTTGCCGAAGGAGTTGTGGAGGTCCTCGACGACGAGTTCGAGGGCCTCCAGCGCGGCGAAGTGGCCGCTGCGGCTACGCTCGATGGCATGAGTTGGCCGGAGGCGCCGGGGTTGCCGCGGCCGCGGATCCTGCGGCAGCGGTGGCTCGATCTGACCTTTGTGCATTGGGCTTTCGCGCCGGCCGACGTCGCGCACTTCTTCCCGCCGGGGACCTGGCCGGACACCTTCGAGGGACGCACGTACGTCGGCCTCGTGCCGTTCCGGATGGTCGATACCGGACTCCCGCACGGCCCGGCCGTTCCTTACCTCGGATCGTTCCTGGAGACGAACATCCGGCTGTACTCCGTGGACGAGACGGGCCGGCGCGGTGTGGTCTTCCTGAGCCTCGACGCGAACCGGATCGCTGTGGTGGCAACCGCCCGCACGGTCTTCGGGCTCCCGTACCGCTGGGCGCGGATGTGCCACGAACGGCACGGCAACCACCACACCTACACGTCGACCGTCCGGCAGTCCGGCGTGCAAGCTCTCGTCGGTGTCGAGATGGGCGAACGCCTACCGGCCGGGCCGTTGGAGGACTTCCTCACCGCGCGGTGGGGCCTGCACGTCCACCGCGCCGGTCGCACCTGGTATCTGCCGAACGAGCACCCGCCTTGGATCCTCCACTCCGCGACTCTTACGGCGCTGGACGCCGATGGACTGCTGCGATCCGTGGGCCTCGTGCCGCCCGATCGCCCGCCGGATCATGTCGCGTTCAGCGCCGGCGTTCCCGCGGAGTTCGGCGTACCGCTCAGGCCATGAGTTCCGCGGTCTCCTGGATGATGAACGGGATGCCGAGCTGACGGGCCCACCGGTTGACCTCGGTCGCGAGCGCCCGTGAGCCCGATGCGTCACCCTCGTCGCGGAGCAGGACCGCGAGCATGGCCTGCTGGGCGAGTGCGGGGCGCAGGTACCCGGCCTTCTGCAGGAGCTCGGTCGACCGCTCCCACTGCGTCCGCGCGAGTGCCAGATCGCCGGCCGCGTGGCGGTGGTAGCCGAGATGCCTCAGTGCCATCGCGGTGAGCCACTCGTCGTCGCACTTCTCGCCCAGCTCCAACGCTGTCTCGTAGTACTCGATGGCCTCCGCGGGCTGCTCGTACACGTTGTCGGCCATCGCCCCTGCCCAGAAGTTCGCCGTACCCCGTCGAGCTTCGTCGGGCGCTTCCTCGATGAGCGTGAGAACGCGCTCTCTCAGGTTCTTGCCGCCGGACTGGAACAGCGCGCTCGCGTAGTCCTTGCGGAACTTCAGCATCGCGAGATCCCACGAGTCGTTGGGCACGTCTAGCGCCGCGGAAGCGTGGTCGGTCTGCCGCCCGAAGTCCTGGTCGACTGTGACCTCGGCCAAAGCCAGCGCGAGCACCTCACGCTCGGCGGCATCGTCGGGGCTGGAGGCGGTCAGGAGATCGGTCGCGGCGGTCCACTGGCCGGCGCGCATCAGGTGGGTGGCGGCGGTGGCGACCTCGATGGCTGCGAGTTGGCTCATGCCGACACAGTATTTCGACGTCGAAATATTTGACAACTAACCTTCAGCGGCTGAAAAGTTAGTCGGGTGAAAGACTTCGTAGACGCACACGTCGACCTCTGGGCCGGGGAGCTCGACGACCTCGACCGGGACGTCGAAGGCATCACCGTCCGCCTGCAGGTGCTGACGCGGTACCTCGAACGTCGACGGGAAGCCGTGCTGGCGGCGTACGGGCTGCAACTGTGGGAGTTCAAGACGCTCCACATGCTGCGCCGCGGCGGTACGCCGTATCGCGCGACGCCCGGCGAGCTGGCCCGGCAGCTCGGGATGTCGCCGGCCGCGCTGACCAATCGGCTGGACGCCCTCGAGAGCCGCGGGTACGTCGAACGCACGCACGACCGCGACGACCGCCGCAAGGTCGTCGCGACGCTGACACGCTCGGGGAGCGCTCTCTGGGAGCGCGGGATCGACGACATCCTGCGGGTCGAGGAGGAACTGATCCACCACCTGCCCGCGGCCGACCGGACCCGCCTCGACAGCCTGCTCCGGCGCCTCGTCCTCGTCACCGAGAAGGATTCCTAGTCGCCGCATGTCGAGTTCGGCCGATCGGATCCGACGTCTCCGTGTAAGCACCGAGAGACCGGAGGACGGACTGATGGAACCGCTGAACCTGATGGTGTCGCTGAGCCACTTCGCGAACGCCGAGCGTGAGAACGAGCACGGCCTCAGCCAGCCTGCCGGACGTGGCCGGCGTACCGAGCGGAAGGCACGGAAGCTCTCAGCAGGACGAAATGTGCGGCGGATCTGGGCAAGTCGTGTCAGAGTCACCCCGTGACTGATGCCTTGAAGAACGACCTGCTCGCGGCGTACGACGACCAGCTGCGGGGGACCAGCGAGACCGCGGACGTGCCGTCGAGCACCGACGGGCCGGTGATCCGGGTCGAGTACCCGAGCCGCGGCTTCGTGAGTTACCGCTCTCTGGACGGTCTCGACGGCGCGGAGATCGACGCCCTGATCGCCCGGCAGCGCGACTTCTTCGCCGCCAAGGGACAGGCCGTCGAGTGGAAGCTGCGCGGTCACGACCTGCCCGCCGACCTCCCGGATCGGCTGAAGGCCGCCGGGTTCGAGCCCGAGGAGCAGGAGACCGTACTCGTCGCCGAGAGCGCCGACATCGCGGAGCGCCTGCAGGGCCGCGATGCGGTCGACGGCATCACGATCCGGCTGGTGAGCGAGCGCGCTGACTTCGAGCGGATCGCGACGATGGAGTCGACGGTCTGGGGTGAGGACTGGTCCTGGCTGACCGACGACCTGGTACGCCGGCACGCGGCCGGCACCGACGTCTACGTCGCCGAGGCCGACGGCCAGGTGGTCTCCGCCGCGTGGGCCGTGTACAAGAAGGGCACCGAGTTCACCGGCCTGTGGGGCGGTTCGACGCTCGCCGAGTGGCGCGGCAAGGGCATCTACAAGGCGCTGGTCGCGATCCGCGCGGCGCGGGCGGTAGAGCTCGGCTACAAGTACCTCCACGTCGACGCCTCCGACGACAGCTCCCCGATCCTCCAACGCCTCGGCTTCCTCGCAGTCACCACCACAACGCCGTACGTCCACACCCCGGCTTAACGCGGGGCGCGGTACAAGGCGTAGTGCATTGGGCCGTTGTGGGGGAGTTCGAGTTCGGCGGTGACGGTGAAGCCCAGTGACTCGTAGAAGCTGATGTTTGCCGGGTCCTGGGTTTCCACGAAGGCGGGGGAGTGCGCGGCGTCCGCGGTCGCGAGGCCGGGGGTGATGACTGCGCGGCCGAGGCCTTGGCGCTGGTGGTCCGGGTCGACGGCGGCGAGTGCGAGGAGCCAGACGGGATCGCGAGGATGGAACAGCGCGATCGCCTGGCCGTACTCCGCCGTCAACGGTCCCTGGGATCCGGCGAGCTCCTGAAACGCGGCCGTGTACGGCGCGAACGCATCAGCCGGCAGATCGGGCGGGAGCCAGACGGCGACCGCGGTCGCGTCATCGGTGATCCACACGCGACCGTGCGGCAGCCCGATGCCGCTGACGAACAAGCGGTGGTACTCCGTGAGGCGCTCGAGATAACCGTCCGGGTCGAAGCACGCGCGGCTCATCGGGTAGTCGGCCAACGCGCGGGTCAGGGTGGCGACAGCGGCGTCGACGTCCGCGATGGTTGCCTCGCGCACCTTCATGTGCGGAGCGTCTCGAGGACCAGGTCGGCGACGGCACGCATGCCGGCCGCGTTGGGGTGGTACGAGACGTGGCCGCCCAGGTAGGACGGCCGCAGCGTGAACCCGGTGGTCCACGGCTCGGCCGATCCGATCGCGTGCTCCCGGCTTGCCGCCGACGCCGCCACCAACTCGGCCCCGGACGCGGCGGCCGCCTTCGCGAACGCAGCCGCGAGGCCGTCGGCCATCAGCGCGATGCTCGGCAACTGTTCCTCGTTCAGCGGTACGTCGAGGCGCGGCCGGGTCGCCGGTCCGACGAGGCTCAGGTAGTCGACCAGGAGGATGCGAGCCTCCGGAGAGCGCTCTCTGGCTCCCTCGACCACCGTGGTCAGCGAATCCGTGACGGCCTGGTACGACGCGTCGTCCTTGAGGTAGCTGACCCGCGCGCGGATCCGGTTCGCCACCCGGCGGCCGAGGATCGACGCGGGTTTCGCGACCGTGTTGAGGAAACTCCCGCGGAGGAACGTGCCGACGTACTCGAGATCGTTGCCGCCGACCGTGATCGTCACGAGAGCGGTCTCGGGCGTGAGCGCGTCGAGTTGCGGCGGGGCCTCGTCCTGCGGGGTGTCGAGCACGTGCGCGGTGGTCGCGCCGGAATACGAGACGTCGACCAGGTCGAGGCCGAGCTCGGTTGCGACCAGCTGTGCGTAGTTGTTGCCCGAGCGCCCCGCGGGCGGGTGCACGATCGGGCGGATCCCCGGTCCGGCCGCGAACGAGCTGCCGAGTGCGACGTACCGACTGCCGGAAGCGATCACCGCACCACGATAGATGACCTGTACCGACTCGGGGGTACGGTGCCCCGGTGACTGAGGATGTGTTCGGCGCCAGGGGGATCCGCGAGCGGGTGCTGGCCGGGTGGGCGGCGGCGCCTGTGCGGTTTCGGGAGGATGCGAACGCCGAGGAGGAGCTCGCTCTCGGCGGGTACGTCGACCGGCTGGTGATCGAGCTCGCCCAGAACGCCGCCGACGCAGCCACCCGCGCCGGCATCCCGGGCCGCGTCCTGTACGAGTTCCGCGCCAACACCCTCGTAGTAGCCAACACCGGCACCCCACTGGACGCAGAAGGCGTCGAGTCCCTCGCCACCCTCCGAGCCTCAGCCAAACGCGAGAACCCCCACCACAACCAACCAACCGCAGGTGCCTCGGTGGGGCGGTTCGGCGTGGGGTTCTCGGCTGTTCTTGCGGTGTCGGATGAGCCGGTTGTGTTGTCGCGGAGTGGGGGTGTGCGGTTCTCGAAGGCTGATACTGCTGCGGCGATCGCTGACCTTGGTAGCGCGGCGCTGGATACCGAGCTGCGGCGTCGTGATGGGCAGGTGCCTGTGCTGCGGTTGCCGTTTGCGACCGAAGGCGAACCGCCTGCCGGGTACGACACCGCGGTCATCCTCCCGCTCCGCGACGAGGCCGCCGCGGATCTCGTCCGCCGTCTGCTCACCGAAGCCGACGACGCGCTCCTCCTCGCACTCCCCGGCCTCGAACGCATCGAGATCGAAACCGACGACACCCACCGCACCCTCGAGAACGCCGCCGCCCGCTGGCACATCCACCGCGCCGCCGGCACCTTCACCACCGACGAACGCGAGCACCTCCTCGCCGACCGCCCTACCGAAGAACGCACCCGCCCGACCTGGTCAGTCGTCTGGGCCCTGCCCCGCAGCCCCCTCACCGAACTACCGCGGGTAGTCCACGCACCCACCCCCACCGACGAATCCTTCTCCCTCCCAGCGTTGCTCCTGGCAACTTTCCCGCTCGACTCCACTCGTCGTCACGTGGCGAAGGGACCCTTGACAGACCGACTGGTCCGAGAAGCAGCGACGTCGTACGCCGAACTCCTACGCCAGCGAGCCGACAACAGAGACGACGTACTACCGCTGATCCCCACCGGCCTAGCAGCCGGCGCACTCGACCGAATGCTCCGCGACGAAATCCTCCGCGTACTGCCGAACATCCCGATCCTCCCCGCAGTCGACGGCACCATCCTGCGACCGAGCGAGGCAGTCGTCGTGGACGGCGCCGACGAGACGTTCAACGAGGTCCTGGCGCCACTCGTACCAGGACTGATTCACGCCCGCCGCGAGGACCATTTCGCGCTGGACGCCCTTCAGGTACGACGCATCGACTTGGCCGAGGTCGTGGATCAACTCGGGGGAGAGGAACCGCCCGGCTGGTGGCGCACGCTCTACGCCGCGCTCTCGACCATGGTCACCGACCCCTTGATCCGCGAATCGCTCGGCACGCTCCCGATTCCGCTCGCAGACGGCCGGCTCGTCCGCGGCGCCCGCGGTCTCCTCCTGCCCGGACCCGAGATCCCGGTCGACACGCTCGCCGCGTTCGGTGAGTACGGCGTCCGCGTCGTCCACCCGGATGCCGTCGACCCGGTCCTCGAACGCCTCGGCGCGATCCCCGCCACCCCCCGCTCGCTCCTCGAGGACGGCGCCGTCCGCGTCGCCGTCGAGCATTCCGCGGACGCCGACGACCCGGACGCGATCGCGCACGCCATCCTCAGCCTGATCGCCGCCGACCCCACCCAGGCGGACGGCCTGTGGTGGCTCTCCGACCTCGTACTCCGCGACACGGACGGCGAACTCGTTCCCGCGAACGCCCTGGTCGTCGACGGTTCCGACGCGCAAGCAGTGCTCGACGCCGACGAGGTCGCACCCATCGCCGCCGACCTCCTCGACCGCTACGGCATACCTGCACTGGAAGCCGTCGGCGTACTCGCCTCACTCGGCGTTGTCGCAGCGTCCGACGTCGCCCTCGACCGCCTCCCCGAAGCCCTCCAGGACCTCGACGGCATCGAGGACTGGGCGTACGACGTCGCGCCCGACGGGTCCCGGTACGGCGCCACGGTCGGCGAGCTCGCAGCGATCCGCGACCTCGACTGGATCACCGACGACAGCTGGCCGAAAGCCCTGCAACTATTGGGATCTGACCCCGAACTACGCCGTGCGCTCGTCACCCAGGTCCGCGTCGTCGGCCCGGACGACCGGCCGCTCGGAGTGCCGTCGTACGCCGCCTGGTGGATCCGTGAACACGTCCTGCTCGACGACGGCGAACCGCTCGCCGGACGCGCGGACCCCGACGCCGAACCGGTGCTCGCGACCTTCCTCGACGAGGCCCCCGCCTGGACGGCCGAGCTCGATCCCGAGGTCCGTACGGCGGTCGGCCTGGTCCGTGACGTCGGCGACCTCGACGCGGACGGCATCGGTCTCGTCCTCGACCGGCTGGCCGACCCCGAGCGCGACGTCGACGAAGCGTCGATCCTGCGGCTGTGGAACCGGCTCGGGACGATGGCGCTCTTCCCTGGCGCCGCGCCGGCCCAGGTCCGCGTGCTCGACACCGACGGTGGCGGGACCCGGGTGACCGACGCGGAGGGCGCGGTCGTGGTCGACGGGCCGATGTGGGTGCAGCGCGAGGACCTCGGCGGGTTCGTGATCGGATCCGGCGCCGCGGCGGACGGGCTCAGCGACCTGTTCGACGTACCGCTCGCCCAAGAAGTTGCTGAGGGCAAAATCGACGGCGAGGGTACGGCGGCCGACGTGCCGGCGATCGTCCGCGAGCTCGTGCCCGAGGTCCCGGCGACGTGGTGGGAGCACGAGGAGCTCACCGTCGACGGCGTCGAGGTCTCCTGGTGGGTGGACGCCGACGGCGCCCCGCACGCGGCGACGTTCGACGGCCTGGCGAAGGCGCCTCGCGTGGGCCGCCGGGCGGTGGGACCAGCGGCATGTGATCCGCGCGGTTCTCAACGAACCGGACCGTTCTGTGGAACTTCTGGTCGACGCCGTCTACGACTGACCGGTTCCGGCCGTCCTAGACCGGAACGTCTACGCCGTGTGACCGCCGTTGGAAGCGTTTCCGCCTACGGGAGTCACACAGAGCGAGCAACGTTGTCATAGGTTGGTATATCCACTGAGCAGCGGATATGACGTCTTCACTTCAACGTGGCAACGAACTCTTGTCAACGTTGTCAACCCTACTTATAGTCCGTGGCACCTCTCGGTCGGTGATCCGCCAGTCCACGCAATGTAAACGGAGGTGACCTTCGTCATGAACACGGAGTCCCACAACGCTGCCCAGCGCCGCGCCCGCAAGAGCAGTACGAAGATGTCGAAGACGTCGTCCGGTACCAGTTGACCCGGCGAAGCATGATCGGTGGCGGTGCCGCCGCACTGACCGCGTTCCTGGCTGCCTGTTCCAGCGGTGGCTCCTACTCCGACAAGCCGGCCAACAGCAACAAGCCGGTGGCCACCAAGTCGATCCAGATCGGCAAGGCGAACATCCCGGTCCCGCGGGACCAGACGGTGATCATCGGCCAGGTCGAGTACACGGTCTTCGACAGCTTCAATGGGATGATCCCGAACGGCTCGCCGAGCGGTGCCGGCCTGGATCTGGCCACCGAGCCATTGTTCTTCCTCAGTTTCGCGACCGGCAAGCTGACGCCGTGGCTGGCGACCGAGTACAAGTACAACGACGACCACACCGAGCTGACGCTGAAATTCGACCCGAAGGCGCACTGGAACGACGGCAAGCCGTTGGGTGCGAACGACTTCAAGTTCACCGTGATGGCGCTCAAGGACCGGCCCGACCTGTTCGGCGGCGGCGGCGACCTGAAGGAGTTCGTCAAGACTGTCGAGGTGCCGGACGCGCAGACCGCGGTGGTCAAGTTCCTGAAGCCGACGCCGCGGTTCCACTACAACTTCATCGCGGCGATCGCGGGCGCGCCGAACAACATCATGCCCGAGCACATCTGGAAGTCGCAGGACCTTGACGAAGTACAAGGACAACCCGCCGGTCCGCTCCGGCCCGTACAAGCTGAAGCAGGCGATCCGGAACCAGAAGATGTTCGTCTGGGAGAAGGACCCGAACTACTGGAACAAGGACAAGCTCGACGTCAAGCCGCAGTACGTGATCTTCCAGAGCACCTCGAAGCAGCTCGACCAGGCGTCGCTGGCGTTCGAGCGCGCCGAGTTCGACGTCGGCTCGATCGACGCGCAGCACGCCACGCAGCTGGCCAACACCGGCTACCCGAACCTGGTGACGACGCAGTTCCACGACCCGAACCCACGGGTGATGTGGCTGAACTGCGACCCGGCCCGGGGCGTGATGGCCGAGGAGAAGATGCACTGGGCGATCAACTACTGCCTCGACCGGGAGAAGATCGGTACGTCGGTCTGGGACGTCAAGGTGCCGCCCGCGATCTACCCGTGGGCCGACTACCCGACCAACGACAAGTGGAAGGACGACGAGCTCGCGAACAAGTACAAGTTCGAGTACAGCCTCGAGAAGGCGACCCAGCTGCTCGACGAGATCGCGCCGAAGAACGCGGCCGGCAAGCGCACCTACAAGGGCAAGGAGATCAACCTCGAGATCATCACGCCCGCGCAGGTCGACAAGGCCGAGTACGCGATCGCGAACGTGCTGAAGACCGACCTCGCCAAGGTCGGCGTACCGTGCACCCTGCGCAGCCTGTCCGGCAGCGTGCACGACGAGAAGTTCCAGCGCGGCGAGTACGACATCGACTCCAGCTGGGCCGGGTTCGCGATCGACCCCGAGCAGCTGTACACCGACTGGGAGAGCAGCAAGGCGCAACCGATCGGCAAGAACGCCGCCAGCAAGAACAAGATGCGCTTCAAGGACCCGGCGTTCGACGAGATCTCCCGCAAGCTGGCCGGGATGAACCCGGACAGCGAGGAGGCGAAGCCGCTGCTCAAGCAGGCGCTGGAGATCTACTTCCAGAAGCTGCCGCTGCTGCCGGTGATCCAGACCGGGTACCCGCAGTTCTTCAACACCGCGTTCTGGAAGGACTGGCCGACCGACGACAACCTGTACGAGGTGCCGCTGAACTGGTGGCCGCACTTCATCCTGGTGCTCGGCAAGATCTCGGCCACCGGCCAGAAGGGACCGGCGTGACGGCGGATGCCCCGCCGGTGGTAGCAGTCGACAAGAGCCAGGACTCCGCACCTTCTCGGGGGGTGCGGGCCTGGCTGTCGCGGCATCCGCTGGCGGCGTACGCGATCCGAAGGGTCGGGATCTACTTCGTCGAGCTCTGGGGAGCGCTCACCATCGCGTTCTTCTTCTTCCGCCTGATCCCGGGCGACCCGGTCCAGACGCTGATCCAGACCCTGCAGCAGAACTACATGTACAACCAGCAGGCGAGCACCGAGCTCATCGCCCGCTACCAGCAGGAGTTCGGTCTCACCGGGAACATGTTCTCCCAGTACGTGAAGTACATGGAGAAACTCGTTCTGCACGGCGATCTCGGCCCGAGCCTCATCAACTACCCGACGCCGGCCCAGGACGTGATCCTGCGAGCGTTGCCCTGGACCATCGGTCTGCTCGGGATCTCCGCGGTGCTGTCCTGGATCCTCGGCGTGCTCCTCGGCGCGATCGCGGGCTGGCGGCGCGGGAAACTCGGATCCGCGATCGCGACCAACCTGTCGATCGCGCTCTCCCACGTTCCGTACTTCTTCGTCGCGCTGATCCTGGTGTACATCTTCGCGTACTCGATGGGCGTGCTGCCTGCGAGATCGGCGTACGACTCCAACATCAGTCCCGGGATCTCGCTGGAGTTCATCGGCAGCGTGCTCAAGTACGGGTTGCTGCCGGGGTTGTCGATCGTGGTGATCGGGACGCTCAGCTGGATCCTGTCCACCCGGATGCTGATGGTTCCGGTGCTCGGCGAGGACTACCTGGTGTACGCCGAGGCCAAGGGCCTGAAGGGCTGGCGGATCCTGACCCGGTACGCGCTGCGGAACTGCTACCTGCCGCAGATCACCGCGTTCGGCATCTCGCTCGGCTTCATCTTCAACGGCAACGTGCTGGTCGAGCAGCTGTTCAACTACCCGGGTCTCGGGACCACGCTGGTCACCGCGATCCAGCAGCTCGACTTCAACACGATCCTCGGGGTCACCGACATCGCGATCTTCTCGGTGCTCACCGCCGTACTCCTCCTCGACCTCCTGCTCCCGCTGCTGGACCCGCGGGTCAAGTACTGGAAGTAGTGATGACGATGAGATTTCTGAACGCGGTACTGCGGACGATCCGGAACAGCCGGCGGCTGGCGGCCGGGTTGATCATCCTCGGGGTGATGGTCCTGCTGGCGTTGTTCAGCCCGTTGATCGTGAACGCGATCGGGAATGGCAAGGATCCGATCGAGGTGGCGGCGTACGAGAAATGGCTGGTGCCCGGAGCCGGGCATCTGCTGGGCACCGACCAGTTCGGCCGGGACGTGTTCGCGATGGTGATGAAGGCGCTGTCCGTCTCGCTCCAGATCGGGGCGATCGCGGGCATCATCTCCACCGTCGTGGGGGTGATCGTGGCGTTCGTGGCCGGTTACAAGGGCGGCTGGATCGACGGCATCCTGTCGACGTTCACCGGGATCCTGCTGGTGATCCCGACGTTCCCGTTGCTGATCGCGCTCTCGGCGTACGCGAAGAACGTGACGCTGTTCCAGGTCGGGGTGATGATCTCGATCTTCGCCTGGCCGTTCGCGGCCAAGACCATCCGTTCCCAGGTGCTCAGCCTGCGGACCCGGCCGTACGTCGACCTGGCGCGGGTGAGCAAGGCCCGCGACATCGAGATCATCGTCACCGAACTGCTGCCGAACCTGCTGCCGTTCATCGGCGTCGGGTTCGCGTCCTCGGCGCTCGGCGCGATCTTCGGCCTCGTCGGCCTGGAGGTGATCGGGCTCGGGCCGGGCGGTGTCGTCGACCTCGGCCAGATCATCTACAACGCGATCACCACCGGCGCGCTGACGCTCGGGGCGTGGCCGATGTTCGTGGTCCCGATCGTGTTGCTGACGCTGCTGTTCGCGGCGCTGAACATGGTGAACATCGGGTTGGAAGAGGTCTACAACCCGCGGCTGAGAGGAGTGGCCGGTGAATAGCGTTCCTGCCAGCGTTCTGGAGATCAAGGGCCTTGAGGTCGTCTACTCCACCAACCGCGGCGACGTGAAGGCGGTCCGCGGGATCGATCTCGACGTCCGCCGCGGTGAGATCCTCGGGATCGCGGGGGAGTCGGGCAGCGGGAAGAGCACGCTCGCGGTCGCACTGCTCCGGCTCCTGAAGGCGCCGGGCAAGGTGACCGGCGGCTCGGTCCTGTTCAACCCGGCCGGCCGTTCGCCGGTGGACCTCCTGAAGGTTCACGGCGAGGAGTTGCGGGTCCTGCGGTGGAGCGCTCTTTCGTATCTCCCGCAGGGCTCGATGAGCTCGCTCAACCCGGTCATGCGCGTGTACGACCAGTTCAAGGACGTGATCCTCGAGCACGCGCCGGAGCGCAAGAACTCCTTGCACGAGATGATCCCGCGGCTGCTCGCCCAGGTCGGTCTCGAGCCGCGGGTCGCCACGATGTACCCGCACGAGCTGTCCGGCGGCATGAAGCAGCGGGTGCTGATGGCGATCGCGGTCGCGCTCGAACCCGACCTGGTGATCGCCGACGAGCCGACCACCGCGCTGGACGTGACGATCCAGCGGGTGATCCTGCAGTCGCTCGCGGATCTGCGCACCGACTTCGGAGTGACCCTGATGGTGATCTCGCACGACATGGGCGTGCACGCACAGCTCGCCGACCGGGTCGCGGTGATGTACGAGGGACAGTTGGTCGAGGTCGGCGACGTACGGCAGGTGTTCAAGGACCCGCAGGACGCCTACACCCGGCAGCTGATCGATTCGATCCCGAAGCTCGGACGGAGGGCATCATGAAGTCGGAGCTCGAACTTCGTGGCGTACAGCAACGATTCCACGCCCGTGGGGTCGCCGACGGCTACATCACCGCGGTGGACGACGTGAGCTTCAGCCTGGCCGCGTCGCCGCCGCAGATCATCAGCCTGGTCGGCCAGAGCGGCAGCGGGAAGAGCACGATCGCCCGCAACGTCCTCGGCCTGCAGAAGCCCACGGCCGGATCCGTGCTGTACGGCGGGAAGGACATCTTCAAGCTGAGCCGGGCCGAGTACGACGAGTACCGGCGCGACGTCCAACCGGTGTTCCAGGACCCGTACGCGATCTTCAACCCGTTCTACCGGGTCGATCGCGTGCTCTGGAAGGCGGTGAAGAAGTTCAAGCTCGCGGGCACCCGGGCCAAGGGCCTCGAGCTGATCGAGGAGTCGTTGCGCGCGGTCCGGCTGGAGCCGGAGAACGTGCTCGGGCGGTACCCGCACCAGCTCTCCGGCGGTCAGCGGCAGCGCATCATGCTGGCCAGGGTCCACATGCTGCGGCCGTCGTTCATCATCGCGGACGAGCCGGTGTCGATGCTGGACGCCCAGGTGCGCAGGCACTTCCTGGACATCCTGCTCGACTTCCAGACCGAGCACGGGATGACGACGCTGTTCATCACCCACGACCTGTCCACGGTCTACTACCTCGGCGGCGAGGTCATGGTCATCACCAAGGGCCAGATCGTCGAACGCGGCCCGGTCTCCACGGTGATGCACGAGCCCTCCCACCCGTACACCAAGCTCCTCCTCGACTCCATCCCCCAACCCGACCCCGACCAACGCTGGACCACCCGCATCGCCGTCGACGAACTGGAACGCGTCGACGACGCAAACCCCGCCGCCGACACCAAGCCGGAAGCCCCGATCCTGTAGATCGGGGCTCCGGCTCCGGCCGTCAGACGGTCTTGATGGCGGGGTCGCTGAGGCTGGGGGTGCCGGTTTCTACGTGGCCGGCGAGGCGGCGGAGGTAGGTCGTGTCGGTGGCGGTGGTGATTGAGACGTCGTACCAGCCGTTGGTGGTGGTGATGGTGCGGGTCGTGGTGCCCTTGAGTAGGTCGAGGTTCTGGGTGGTGCCGGCGTACGTGTTGGTGATCGTGATGCGGCGGGCGGTGTCGGACGTGAGGGTGAGTACGACGTTGCCGGTGGTGGCGTTCTCGCGGGCGGTGAGTTCCAGGCCGGTGGCGGGCTTGCCCTTGAAGGTGCGGAGGAAGCCGTTCGGGCCGTGGACGGTGAGGTCGGTGACGCCGGCGGAGTAGATCGGGTTCCAGCTGTCGGCGACGGTCTTGCCGGCTTCGGTGGTGTACGTCCACGGGCCGTCGGTGCGGTTCGCGGACGTGATCAGGAACTGCGCGCCCGCGCGCGCCCCGGAGCTGAACGTCAGCCTGTACTTGCTGTCGGCAACGGCTCCGTCGACGACCGGTGCGTAGGGCAACGGCCGGGTACGGCGGCGGCCGCGTTCCTGCGCCGGGACCTTGCCGACCGCGGGCGGCGTCGGCACGTAGTCCGGGTGCCGCTTGTTGTCCGGCGGCTCGTACGCGCTGGTGTCCGGGAGAGTGGCCGGCTGCGTCGCCGCCGTACCGAAGTCGAAGGCCGAGGTGAGGTCGCCGCAGATCGCCCGCCGCCACGGCGAGATGTTCGGCTCGTGGACGCCGAAACGGCGACTCCATGAAGCGGATGATCGACGTGTGGTCGAGCACCTCGGAGCAGGTGTAGCCGCCGGTGCTCCACGGCGACACCACGAGCATCGGCACGCGCTGACCGAGGCCGTACGCGCCGTGCGCGGCCTTCGACCCGGTGTACAGGTCGGGGCCCGGGTCGACCGTCGACAGGCCCTGGTTGGCATCGATCGGCGGGTACGGCGGTACGACGTGGTCGAAGAAGCCGTCGTTCTCGTCGTACGTGATGAACAGCGCGGTCTTGCTCCACACCTCGGGGTTCGCGGTGAGCGCGTCGAGGACCTGGGAGATGTACCAGGCGCCGTAGTTGGCCGGCCAGTTCGGGTGCTCGGTGAACGCCTCCGGCGCCGCGATCCAGGAGATCTTCGGCAGGCGATTGTTCGTCACGTCGGCGGCGAGCTGCGCGAAGAGGCTCTCGCCGGCCTTCGCGTTCGTGCCGGTGCGGGCCTTGTCGTACAAGGGGTTCCCGGGCTGTGCGGTGCGGTACTTGTTGAAGTACAGCAGCGAGTTGTCGCCGTAGTTGCCGCGGTACGCGTCGTCGATCCAGCCCCAGCCGTGGTCGCCGTCGAGGCCGTCACCGATGTCCTGGTAGATCTTCCACGACACACCGGCCTGCTCGAGCCGTTCCGGGTACGTCGTCCAGCCGTAGCCGGCCTCGTCGTTGCCGAGGACCGGGCCGCCGCCGGTGCCGTCGTTCCCCGTGTAGCCGGTCCACATGTAGTACCGGTTCGGGTCGGTGGAGCCCATGAACGAGCAGTGGTACGCGTCGCACACCGTGAACTTGTCCGCGAGCGCGTAGTGGAACGGGATGTCCTCGCGGGTCAGGTACGCCATCGTGGTCGACGTCTTCGCCGGGATCCACTGGTCGTACTTGCCGTTGTTCACGGCCAGATGCGCGTCGGACCAGCTGTGCGCGAGGTCCTGGATGAACTGCATCCCGAGGTTGTCGGCCTCCGGCCGGAACGGCAGGATCTCCTTGCCGAGGGCACTCTTCTGGTACCACACCGGCTTGCCGCTGGGCAGCGTCACGGGGCGCGGGTCACCGAACCCGCGGACGCCGTTCAGGCTGCCGAAGTAGTGGTCGAACGACCGGTTCTCCTGCATCAGCACGACGATGTGCTCGACGTCCTGGATACTGCCGAACCGGCGGTGCGCGGGGATCGCGGCGGCCTGCTCGATGCTGTTCGCCATCGCGGCGAACGCAGCCGACGCTCCGGCCAGCTGCAGGAACCTACGGCGATTGATATCTGGCATGCGAGTCTCCTAACGGGGCGGATGGAGTCTGTGTCACCAGTACGGCGTCGCAGGCACCCTAGTCTGAACGTTTAACCGACGGAAGATGAGAGCTTCGTGAACCAGGTCTGGTACGTCGCCTACGGGTCCAACCTCGCGCTCGAGCGCTTCAGCTGCTACCTGTACGGCGGCCGGCCGCGCGGGGGCGCCCGCGTCTATCCGGGCTGCCGGGATCAGACGCCGCCCCAGCGGACCGTGGCTGTCACGGTGTCGGGCGGATTGGTGTTCGCCGGGGCGTCGAAGGTGTGGGGCGGTGGCTCGGCGTTCTACAACGCGGCCGCACCCACGCAGCTCGCCGCCCGCGCTTATCTCCTCACCCTGGACCAGTTGGCCGACGTGGCGGCGCAGGAGATGTGGCGCGAGCCGGGCGGTGCCTACGCGCTGGAGCTCGCGGCCCTTCTCCCGGAGGTCGCCGAGATCCACTCCCTCGGACCGGGCCGGTACGAGACCGTCATACGGCTGGGGGAGCTGGACGGCCTGCCGATGTTCACCGTCACGCACGGCACGATCGCCGACCTCGAACCGGTCGCGCCCACAGCGTCGTACCTGCATTGGATCGTGACTGGTCTGATCGAAGCCCACGGCTGGAACATCCAGCAGGTCGTGGACTACCTGCACGCCGCGCCGGGCGTCCAACTCAGCTGGACGCCCGGCGCGCTGCTGTCAGTGCTTGACGGCGATGCAGGTGGCGGTGGATGACTTGGTGGGGTCGCTTTCGGAGGTGGCGGTGAGGGTGATCTTGGCGAGTGGGCCGGTGCCGGCCTTCGTGTAGACGGGGACCGTGACCTGCTGGCCCGCGTTCGCGGTGGCGAGCGCGTTGGGCAGGGCGATCGGCCAGCCGTTGGACTTGGCGGACAAGCGGTAGACGTCGCCCTTGACGTACTGCGTGACGTCCTCGGGCTGCGTGGACGTCGTACCCGCCTTGCCCGTGTTGGTCAGGCGGAAGTTGCAGGTCTGGACGCCGCTGCGGTCCGGCTTCGCGACGGTCGGCAGGAGCCGTACGCCGCGCTTCTGGGCGCCGGCGCCGTCGAGCGAGCGGATCGCGACCGTGTACGAGAGCTCGCCCTTCGCGTTGCGGTGCACGTTGGTGATGTAGAAGTGCAGGCGGTTCGCGGTGTCGGTGTACTCGTACTCGCTGCCGGAGTTCGTGCCGGCGTGGAACAGCGCGTCGGACAACTGCCGGTAGTCGCCGATCGTGATCGGGACCTTCGTGCCGTCGGGCAGCACGTAGTCGGTCAGGTTGATGTCCTGCGGGTTCGCGTCCACCACCCACTCGAACGGCGCGCGGTCCTGGTTCTTGGTCTTCGCGAGCAGTACGCCGGCATCGGGCGTGAACGAGTCGGTGCCCATCCGGTCCACGACCTCGACCGTGTAGTTCTGGTACCCGCGGCCGTCGCACATCGGATCCTTCGTCGCGTCGCACGGTGCGTCGAGATCACCCGCACCGCCGAGCTCGATGTTCACCCCGGACAGATCGCGTAGCGCCCGGGTTCACGCTGCGGGCCTTGACGTTCGCGATCACGACGCCGGACGTACGCGAGCGCCTCGCGGGACAGTCTGAGCACGTTCTGCTCGTCGACCATCTCGAGCTTGATCTTGTTGCGCAGCATGTGTTGCGCGCCCATCGACGCGCCACCGGTCGCGGGGATCATCCAGCGGCTGTGCGGGCCGCCCGGGCCGTTGAAGCTGCCGCGGCTGAGCATCTCCCAGATGCCGGTGTACGCGCGTCTCGGCGGGACGCCGTACGGGTTGTTGTAGTTGTCGCCGATGCCGAGGATGTGGCTGAACTCGTGCGCGAACACCGCCATCCCGGAGCTCTCCGCCTGGGTGGACGAGCCGCCGCCGGCGTTCGGCCAGATCGACGAGCCGGCCGCCCACGACGTCCAGTCGACGTACCGGGTCTCGCGACCAGTTGCGCTGCGCGGGATCCGGTCCACCGAACTCCTCGGTGACGTCCTCCTTGGTCGGGAACTTCATCATCCCGAACTCCTGCCAGGTCGACGACTCGTCCTGGCCGGCGCTGAGGAAGAACACGAAGTCGTACCCGGCCGGTACGCTCGGGACCTTGGTCGGCGACCCAGGCCGCCTGGCCGTCGGTGCGGATGTTCCGCGAGCAGTCGTCACCGGCCGGGCAGTCCTCGTCGCTCTGGAACTCCATCGCGTACTCGTGCGACTTGCCCGGCATCCGGTACGGGCCGAACGCGGTGAGGTCGACGCCGTACCGGCCGCCGGAGTCCTCCATCCAGTACTCGTGCAGCGTGTGACCGTGGTTCAGCGGCTCGGGGGTGTTGAGGAAGTTCTTGTAGAACTGCGCGGTCTGATCCCGCGGTACGCCGTTCGCCGCGGCACTCGGGTTGCCGAAGACGGTCGACCCCTTGGGCTTGGTGACGACGAAGTCCTGGTTCGGGTAGTCGAGCAGCACCAGCGCGCCCTTGAAGGTCCGCTGGGATCCCTTCACCGCCGGGATCGGCCCAGTTGGTGCCGGGCGGTTTGACGTAGTCGTCCCACGTCATGTGGTCCGGGTTCTCCCAGTTCTGCGGGTCGATCGGGCCCGGCAACCCGCTCGACAGGGTCTTCGCGACCCGCGTGTCCGGCCCCGACTCCTGCCAGGGCTGCTTCTGCGGCCAGTGCGGGTACTGCCAGGCGTTCACGGGGTCCGGGGGAGCCCCCGGTGCGGCAAGCGCCATCGACGGCACCGAAACAACGGCCAGCACTGCGACCAGCCGCACAACACGACGAAACTTCCGTTGCTCAGACACGGGCGGGCATCCGATCAAAGAGGGCGGGACAACGGGACCAGCCATGAGCATGCCCCCATGACGCAAATGTCACAACCGCACACGGCGCGCTGCCCAGGACGTCTTTGAGCCCCCACCAACCATTCCGGGGCGCTCGAAACGGTTGGTGGATTCCCAAAGTTGCGCGGCGACAGGCGTGGGGGATGCTGTATACAGTATGGTGGCCTTGACGGTTCTGGATGGAGGTAGCCGATGTACTCAGTCACCGATCCGGCGCGTGGGGTGTTGGTGGAGGAAGTGGCGAACTCGACGGAGGAGGAGGTGCGCGCGGCGATCGGGCGGGTGCATGCGGCGTACCCGGACTGGCGACGGCGGAGCGTGGGGGAGCGGGCGGCGATCGTCGCGCGGGCGGCCGACCTGTTCGCGGAGCGGGCCGACGAGCTGGCCGCGATCATGACGCTCGAGATGGGGAAGCGGGTCAACGAGGGCCGCGGCGAGGTCGGCATCGTGGTCGACATCTTCCGGTACTACGCGGAGCACGGGCCGGCGTTGCTCGCCGATGAACCGATCGATCTCAAGGACGGGCAGGCGGTCATCACCAAAGGGCCGATCGGGGCGTTGCTCGGGATCATGCCGTGGAACTTCCCGTGCTACCAGGTCGCCCGGTTCGTCGCGCCGAACCTGGTCCTCGGGAACACGATCCTGCTCAAGCACGCCTCGATCTGCCCGCGGTCGGCGCGCGCGATCGAGGAGATCCTGCACGCGGCCGGCGTACCGGACGACGTCTACGTGAACACGTACGCGTCGAGCCGGCAGATCCCCGCGATCCTCGCCGACCCGCGGATCGCCGGGGTCTCGCTGACCGGCAGCGAGCAGGCCGGCATCTCGGTCGCGGCCGAGGCCGGGAAGAACCTCAAGAAGACCGTGCTCGAACTCGGCGGCTCCGACCCGCTGATCATCCTCGACACCGACGACCTGGACGAGACCGTCAACGCCACCGCGACCGCGCGGATGCGGAACTGCGGCCAGTCCTGCAACGCCCCGAAGCGGATGATCGTGCTGGCCGGTCTGTACGACGAGTACGTCGACCGGCTGACCAAGCGCGTCACGGAGTACTACGTTCCCGGCGACCCGTCCGATCCCGCGACGAAGCTCCCGCCGCTCGCCTCGGCCGCCGCCGCGGACGAGGTCGCCGCGCAGGTCGCGAAGGCGGTCGAGCAAGGCGCGACCCTGCGCGCCGGCGGTCACCGGATCACGCCCGGCGCGTACCTCGAGGCGACCGTCCTCACCGACGTCACGCCGGAGATGGACGCGTACTACGAAGAGATCTTCGGGCCGGTCGTGATCGTCTTCGAAGCAGCGGATGAGGACGACGCGGTCCGGCTCGCCAACGACACCCCGTTCGGCCTCGGCGCGTCGCGTGTGGGGCACCGATCCCGACCGCAACCGCCGCGTGGCCGACCGCATCGACGCCGGCATGGTGTACCTGAACCGGGCCGGCGGCTCCCAGGCCGACCTCCCGTTCGGCGGCATCAAACGCTCCGGTCTCGGCCGCGAACTCGGCCCGGCCGGCATCGAGGAATTCATGAACAAGAAATCGATCCGGCTCGGGTGACAGGAACCGGTCAGCGCGCCGCGGGTGGAGGTGGACGACGTCACAGTGGATGGAGACACTTCGTGACTGAGAGCGATCCAGATGACCTACCAGCAGATGCCGCCTCCGCCTCCGCAGGGCACGCCGTACCCGGGACCGAAACCGAAGCGGCTCCGGCCGCACGATCCACTGGCTGTTGCCCTGGGCAACGCGTCGTTGCTCGGGCTCGGGTACTTCCTGATCCGCCGCTGGTTCTTCGGCGTCCTCGGCCTCGCCGGTACGGCGGTACTCCTTGTCCTCATGTACCAGCGCAAGGACACGGCGTACCAGTTCGGCCTGCTGGGATGGGGACTGCTGCAGGTGCTGCACGGCCTGTTCCTGGCGAGCCGTCCGCCGGAGCGGAAGGCCAGTATTCCGAAGCGGATCGTCGCCGCGATGGTGACGCTCGCTGTCGTGGCTTCGGGTGTCGTGCTCAAGCGCGATGCCGCCGAGGTCGTCGACCAGGTGACGGAGGCGCGGCGGGCCGGTGACTGCGCCGGAGTGGTCACGGCGCAGGAGAAGGTCTGGTTCGGCGACCGTCTCGTCGCCGGGCAGGACATGGACCGCGGTGACGGCGACGTAGAGACCTGCGGCAGGATCGACACGGCGAGGGGGCACCTCTCGGCGGCCGCGGGACTGACCGACGTAGCGTCGCTCAGGCAGGGCTACGACGTGCTCGGCCCGATCGCCTCCGACCCGCGGCAGCAGGCGACCGCAGGCGTCGTCATGGATCGGTTCGTCAAGGACCTGCAGGCGATGGAGCCGTGCGGGCAGGTCACGATGACCGCCTGGTTGCGGACCCGCAAGCTGTCCAAGAACCTGCTCGATCGCGCCAATGCCGTCGTACCCCGGATCGAGCCGAACGCCCTCCTGGCCTGTGCTGACGGCTACGCGTCCCGCTCGACCTGGGTGAACGCACGCGCGATGTACCAGCAGCTGGTCACGACGTACCCCAAGGCCAAGCAGGCGGCGCGGGCGCGTGCCGGACTCGTGAAGGCCACGCTGGCGATCGAGCTGGACAACGTCCGGAGCCTGATGGTGGGCGGGGCGTACTGCTCGAAGCCCGCGAAGTACAGCGGCGCGAAGCCCTACCATCGCGGCTTCAACCCGGCGATCTTCCTCGGCGACGGCTCCCAGTACGCCGACCAGTTGCCGGCCGCGTGGTCCATCGACGACCCGTACCGGGCGACCATCGTCGTGTGCACCGAGGCGGCGGGCATGGGCGCGGCGGTGCAGACCTGCCCGTACGTACCGGAGACGAATCCGTACAGCGGCGAGGTCAGCTACGTGACGTTCCGCAAGGTCACGGTCCCGGCCAAGGTGTACGAGCTGCGCACCGGGCGCCTGGTGCTGTCCACCACCGTGACGATGTCGGGGGAGGCCTGCCCGTACCGCCTGAGCTCCAGCAGTACGGACGTGGAGAGCGTGACCCCGAGCGACGCGCAGGTCCAGGCCGCGTTCCGTCCCCTCGTGGTGCGCCCCTGAACGGGAACGACGGGTTCCGTCAGGAGTTGCCGCGGTCGCAGGCCACGCCGTCACCGTTGCGATCGAGCGCCGCCGAGTAGCCCGGATCCCCGCGGTGCAGCGGCGCCTTGCCCGCCGCGCGAACCTCCGCACAACTCCCGTACACGACCGTGGTGGTCGTCGGTGTGGGCGCTGCTGTCGGCTTCGGTACGGCGGTGGGTGTCGGAGCCGGTGTGGTCGGTGCCGTGGTGGTCGGCGTCGGCGTCTCGGACCCTGTCGGCGTTGGTATGGGTGTCGGAGTTGGCGTCCGGACAACGGCCCGTTCGGGTTGCTCGGTACGACGGGTCGGCGCCGGTGGCACCGGTGTCGTGACGGGCGCGCTCGGCCGGTACGCCGGCGCCGTACTCGTGGACTCCCCGCCGCGACCGAACGGGCTCAGCAACACGAGCACCATCAGCGTCACGGGGATCGCGACGATCGTAGCGGCCGCCAGCGGACGCGGTCCGCCGTACCTCCCGATCGGTCCGCGCACCGGTCGTCCGCGCTTGTCGACCCAGAACGTCCATCCATCCGGTGCGGCCGGCCATGACCTCGGCGGCTGCCACCGTCGCGGTGGCCGCCAGTCCGGTGTCGGCGGGTCGGGCCAGTCCGGTGGCGTATTGAACTGCCTCACTTCCATCCTCCCAGCAGCACCCTAACCACCCTGCCGGGACGAGAAACCTCGACCCTCCGAATCCCTTGTAGTTCATACGTTTGTGAGTCTCCCGGCCGCAGAACACCTTCCACTGAGTGCTAAGTCTCGTTGACAGACCCAGGTCGCCGGTGTGAGGCTCGGTCCATGACGGAGATTGAGCAGGCGACCCGGAGCCGGACGTTCACGTGGGCGGATCCGGCCGAGACCGCGGCCCGGGTCGGCCGCTCGTCGGGGCTCGAGATGCTGCGGGCGATGCGCGACGGGGACCTCCCGGCGCCGCCGATCCTGCACCTGGTCGGCGGGACCGAGATCGAGGTCGAGGAAGGCAAGGTCACGGTGCTGATGCCGGTGGCCGAGTTCCATTACAACCCGCTCGGCACGGTGCACGGCGGCGTCATCGCGACGCTGCTCGACACCGCCGCCGGCTGCACCGTCCACTCGACGCTGCCGGCCGGCGTCGGCTATACGTCACTCGACCTGATGACCCGCTTCATCAAGCCGGTCACGATCGACTCGGGACTGCTGCGCTGCGAGGGCGGGATCATCAGCCGCGGTCGTCGTACGGCGGTCGCGGAGGCCCACCTGTACGACGAACGCGGCAAACTCCTCGCCCACGCGACGTCGAACTGCCTGATCTTCGAACTGCCTCAGGCCTGATTGGCCAGCAACTTCTCGCTCGCCACCAGCCGGACGCAGGTGGCGAGACCGGTGATCGCCGCCTCGACCTCGGGCAGCTCCGGGTACGTCGGGGCGATCCGGATGACCTGGTCGGTCGGGTCGTCGCCGTACGGGTGCGTGGCGCCGGCCGGAGTGATCGCGATCCCGGCCGCCTTCGCCTTGGCGACCACCTCGCGGGCGCAGCCCTCGGGGACCTGCAGGCTGACGAAGTAGCCGCCGGCCGGCGCCGTCCAGGACGCGAGGCCGGTGCCGCCGAGCTCGGCGGTGAGGATCTTGTCGACGGCGTCGAACTTCGGCCGGATCAGCGCGGCCAGCGTCCGCATGTGCTCGTGCAGGCCGTCGGCGTCGCGGAGGAACTGCACGTGCCGCAGCTGGTTGATCTTGTCCGGCCCGATGCTCCGCTTGACCGTGTGGCTCAGCCACCACTCGATGTTCGCCGGCGAGGACCCGAAGAACGCGACACCGGCGCCGGCGAAGGTGATCTTCGAGCTCGACCCGAACACGAACGCCCGGTCCGGGTGCCCGTTCTCGGCGCACAGCGCGAGCACGTCGGCGAGCTGCGCGGGGGAGTCGGTCAGGTGGTGCACGGCGTACGCGTTGTCCCAGAAGATCCGGAAGTCCGGCGCCGCGGTCTCCATCGCGGCGAGCCGCCGTACGGTCTCGTCGGAGTACACCGTGCCGTCCGGGTTGCTGTACTTCGGCACGCACCAGATGCCCTTGACCGCAGCGTCCTCGGCGACCAGCCGCTCGACGACATCCATGTCCGGACCCTCGGGCGTCATCGGCACCGGGACCATCTTGATCCCGTACCGCTCGCAGATCCCGAAGTGCCGGTCGTACCCCGGGACCGGGCAGAGGAACGTCAGCCCCTCCACATCGGCCCACCGCTGCTCGGCGCCCGGCACCTTCCCGAGCAGCGCGTACACGACCGCGTCGTGCATCAGCTCGAGGCTCGAGTTCCCCGCCGCGAGCAACTGCTCGACCGGCACCTGCAGATCGTCGGCGAAGATCGCCCGCACCTCCGGCAGCCCGTTGAGCCCGCCGTAGTTCCGCAGATCCGTCCCGTCCGCAGACACCGGATCGCCACTCAGCCCGAGCACCCCGTTCGCCGCATCCAACTGCTTGGGCGACGGCTTCCCCCGCGTCAGATCCAACTTGAGCCCCTTGGCCACCAGCGCCTCATAATCCAACCGAGCACGCTCAACCTGACCAGCCAACTCATCGACACTCACGGGGGAGTCCTTTCCCAAGTACTAGGTGTTGACCCCCAGCCTAGTGATCACCCGACTGGCCTTTCGGGGAGGGTCAGCCGCGCTTGCACTTGGGGTAGCGCGGGTCCCACGGCGGACAGGTCGGGAACCCTGGCGGTGGCTTCACGGTCGGCGGCGTCACGGGTGGCGTCGGTGGGGTGACGGGCGGCGTCGGTGGCTTGGCCTTGCTGCCGTTGGAGATGTACAGCAGGACCATCGCGCCTTCGGGTGCGCCGTCCTCCTGCCGCGGGTTCGTCCAGGCGACCGTCCCGGCCGGTGCGTCCGAGTCGACCTGCGGGCCGTGGCTCATCTGGACCTTGAAGCCCATCGACAGCAGCTTCGCGGCCGCGTCTGCCGGCGTCATGCCCTTCAGGTACGGCAGGTCCTTCACGTTGCCGCGAATGATCTTGTCGTCCGCCTTCACGAACTTGCTGGTCGGCAACCCGAGCAACGCCGCCTGCATCGCGGACTCCCAGATCGGGCCGGCTGTACCGGAACCCGAGGCATCCTTGAGCTTCTTGCCGTTGAAGACCTGGCTGATCAGGTTGCGTGCCGGCGGATCGGCGTCGGCGACCACGGAGGCCGCCGCGAGCTTCGACGAGTAGCCGGCGAACCAGACGGCCTGGTTGTCGTCGATCGTACCGGTCTTGCCGGCCAGGTCGCTCTTGCCGAACTTCAGCTTGCCGCCGGTACCGCCCTTCGCCATCACCTGCTGCAGCACGTAGTTGACACCGTCGGCGACCCCCGGCGACAGCACCCGGTGGCAGTTCGGGCCGGGGGTCGGGATCGCCTTGCCGGTCTTCAGTGAGGCGATCGACGTGACGATCTGCGGGCTGCAGTACATGCCGCGGGCGGCGAAGGTCGCGTACGCGTTGGACAGCATCAGCGGCGTGATCAAACCCGCCGAGCCGAGCGTGAACGAGACCACCTGCTGCAGCGGTTTCAGCGTCTGCGCGTCGTACATGCCGAGCTGGGACGCGATCGTGGTGATCGGGCAGAGTCCGATCTGCTGGGACAGTTGCAGGAAGTAGGTGTTGGTCGAGGCACGGGCCGCGTCGACCATCGACGGGTCGAGGACGGTCTTCGTGGAGTTCTTCGGGGTGTACGAGTCGACCGAGATCGGGCCGTTGCAGGTACTGAAGTTCTGACCGCCCAGGCTGATCGTCTGCGGGGACCGGATCCGGTACGTCGTCGGCACGCCCTTCGCGATCGCGGCGGCGATCGTGAACGCCTTCATCGTCGATCCGTTCTGGAACCCGCCGAAACCGCCGGCGTAGGACTTCTCGACGTTGTAGTTGTACGCCGTCTGCCCCTTCTTCCCGCCGTACGCGCGGCTCTGCGCCATCGCCTTCACCAGGCCGGTGCCCGGCTCGACCATCGTGATCGCGCCCACGGCCTGGTCGCCGGCCTTCGAATGCTGCGCGATCGAAGACTGGGCGGCGGCCTGCATCTTCCGGTCGAGCGAGGTCTTGATCACCAGGCCGGAGGTCTCGATGTAGTTCTCGCGCTCCTCCGGCGTCTTGCCGAACGCGTTGTTCGCCTTGAGCTTGGAGACGACGTACTCGCAGAAGAAGGGGTACGCCGAGTTCGCGCAGCCGCTCGGGATGACGCGGACCTTCTTGGGGTCGATCACCGGGGTCTTGATCGCGTCCCGGGACTCCTTGGCGGTGATGATGTTCAGTTCGTTCATCCGGCGCAGGACGACGTCGCGACGGGCCTTGGCGCGCACCGGGCTGTCGATCGGGTCGTACCCGCTCGGGTTCTTCACCAGGCCGGCCAGCATCGCGGCCTGTGGCAGGTTCAGCTTGGCGGCGTGGACGCCGAAGTAGTGCATCGCCGCGGCCTCGACGCCGTACGAACGGTCACCGAAGAAGGCCAGGTTCAGGTAGCGGTTCAGGATCTCCGTCTTCGGGATCTCCTTCTCGACCGCGATCGCGTAGCGCAGTTCGGCGATCTTCCGCTCGTAGGTCTCGGCGGTGGCGTCCTTGACCTCTTCCGGCGTACGGGCCTTGTTGATCAGGCTCAGCTTCACGTACTGCTGCGTGATGCTCGAGCCGCCCTGGGAGACCCCGCCGGACGACTGGTTGCGCAGGAGCGCGCGCAGGGTGCCCTTGAAGTCCAGCGCACCGTGCTCGTAGAACCGGTCGTCCTCGATCGCGACGATCGCCTTCAGCATCACCGGGCTGATCGCCTTGAGCGGGACCGGGGTCCGGTTCTGCTGGTACAGCGTCGCGATGACCTTGCCGTCCGCGGCCTGGATGATCGACTTCTGCGCAAGCGGTGCCGTCTGCAGGTCCTGGGGCAGGTACTGCACCGTCTCGTGTGCCTTGGCCGTGGTCACCCCGGCCAGACCGGCGAAGGGAAGGGCCAGCCCGGCGGTCAGCGCGCCGGCGAGCGCGCTGACCACGAGGAACACGAACACTGACCACACGACATTGGGCCGCTTGGCCCGCCGCTCGCCTCTGTGCATGGTTGGGCAGATTACGTGAGGAGAGTGCTTTCCGGGAGTCTCCTCGTTACGGAATTTACACATTAGCCCAACGATCTCACCGTCAGTAACCACAACTTCACTACCCGACGATCATCCCAGCCCCCAACCACACCCTCGCAGCGGGGGCCTCAGCGGTAGCCGCGGCTCTGGAGTTCGTACAGGTCGGCGTACTGTCCCTGGCCGGCGAGCAGCTCGGTGTGCGAGCCGTATTCGACGACCCGGCCTTGATCGAGTACGACGATCAGATCGGCAGCGGCGACGGTTGAGAACCGATGGGTCACCAACACGGTGACTCCACCGCGGCGCCCGGTCCGGCGGCTCGCTGCCGCGTAGCGCTCGAACAACGCGTGTTCGGCGACAGGGTCGAGGGCCGACGTCGGCTCGTCGAGGATGAGCAAGAGCGGGGCGCGGCGCATCATGCCGCGGGCAATGGCGACTCGTTGCCATTGGCCACCGGACAGGTCGACGCCGCCGGTCCAGGTCGTTCCGAGTTGGGTGTCCAGCTCACTCGGCAATGCCGCGACGATGTCCTCGGCTGTGCCGTCGCGCAGTGCTTGGTGGACGCGCTGCCGGTCGTCGAGTACGGCGACGTCACCGGCGCCGACGGATTGCTGCGCGGTGAATTCGAATCGGACATGGTCCTGGAACGCCCCGGCCAGCCTGGATCGCCAAGCGACCGGATCCAGTGCGGACAGGTCCTGGCCGTCGACGAGGATCCGCCCCTCCGTCGGTCGATAGAGTCCGCTCAGCAGCTTCACCAGCGTGGATTTCCCGGCGCCGTTCTCACCGACGATTGCGACGACAGCGCCGGTCGGGAGGTGCAGATCGACATCGGTCAGCGAGTCTCGTTGCAAGTCGCCGTACCGGTAGCTGAGGTGCTCGATCCGAATCCCGTCGGACAGCCGTGACGGCGGTGCCTCGCGGCCCGTCGAGATGCCGGCCGCATGGTCGCGGAGCCAGATGAACCGGGCACAGTTGCGCGCCACCTTGCTGATCCCTCCAACGACCCCAGCGAACGAGGAGCTCACGTTCTGCAGGCTTTGAAGGACAGCGACTGCGACAACAACGGACTGGATCGAGACCGTTCCGGCGAGCGCGTCCTGGGTTATCCAGGCCAGGACAGCGATCGCGGTGACGAAGAACAGGACGGTGTGACCGGCCGCGAGTACTGCCTTACGGCTGGTCGCGTGCATGATCGGTCGTCGCCAAGCGGTGACTGTACGGCGGATCTGCCGCCGGAGCTCGTGCTGATGGCCGAAGACCCGGGTCTCCGCACCCGCGGTCGGAGAGGTGGTCAACTCGAGAAGGTGGCGGGTCAAGCGACCAGAGGAGGCGCTGTCCTCTTCGGCGTTCTTGTCCCAGCGCAGCGACCAGCGTGCGGTGAGCAGGCGCGTCGCTCCCACCGCGATCAGGATCGACAGCCGCCAGTCTGCGGTGACCGCGACGAGCAGGACGCTGATGGCGAACGCCAGGGTGTTCAGCGTGTTGATCATCGTGTTGAGTGCTCCGCCGAGCACATTCTCGTTGTCACGCAGGATCTGCAGCTTGTCGAGGTAGCGCGCGGACTCCAGATGATCGAGGGTCGGAATGCGTGCCGTGAGCTCGGCGACCTGTGCATCGAAGACATGACCGAGCAGCTCCATCTGCCGGACGCGGGCGTTGACGCCGACAGCTTGCAGAGCCGTGTTCGCCGCGGTCGATCCGACCAGTGCGATCGCGGCCAGCAGCATCCGGTCCAGATTCCGATGGACGGCGCCGTCGGCGAAGATCCCGACGTACAGCGGTGCCAACGCCGCGAGCACCTTGCCGAGGGTCTCGAGCAGACACAGCAGGGACTGGGCCGGACTCGTTCTGACCGTCGTGGTGAGAACCAGCGCCATTCCCCGCAAGGCCGGGCTCATCGGGGCGATTCCTGAAACGAAACGACGAGCCTGGAGCGTGAAGAGTTCGGCATAGCGCCCACCGAGGGCGAGCAGTTCCTCGTGACTGCCGTCCTCGACGATGCCGGAATGCTGCCAGTACGACGATGCGATCGGCGTGCCGAACGCTCGACAGCCGATGGCTCGACCAGGATGGTGGTCACGCCTCGTGTGACTTCGAGGAACCGCTCGAACAGTGCAGCCTCGCTGCGGACGTCGAGCGCCGCCGTCGGTTCGTCCAGCACGAGCACGCCTGCTCCGCCTGCCACTGCAGCCAGCGCACGGGCCAGGGCGACGCGCTGCCATTGACCACCGGACAGGTCGGTGCCGCCGTCGTACTCTGCCGACAGGACCGTGTCCCAGCCTCGGTCGAGCCGTCCAAGCAGTACGGCGCCACCGGCGTCGGTCAGCGCTTGCTCGAGACCAGCGGCTGATCCGCACTTCCAGCACCGAGTACGACGTTGTCGCGCAACGAGAGGTGATAGCGGGCAAAGTCCTGGAAGATCACCGCGACCCGGCGACGGGCAGCCTCATCGACGGCTGGGTCGGCGTCGTCGACCCGTACCGTCCCTTCAGTCGGTGTGTACAGCCCGCAGAGCAGCTTGATGATGGTCGACTTGCCCGCGCCGTTGGCGCCGACGACGGCGATCGACTGGCCGGCCGGGATGTGCAGAGTGACCTGCTGGACTGCGGGCTCGGTGCTGCCTTGGTAGGTGAAGGTGACCGCGTCCAAGTGGACCTCAGCATCACCTGCCGGTCGCCGTTGCGGCGACACTCAGCCGCAGGGCGAGCCGGTGCGACCGCCGGCAGTCCGAGCTCGCGGCGGAGACCAACCAACGCCCGGAGCGTTGACGTGTTGCGTGCGAGCGCCGTACTCACGTCCCCGAGAAGGCCGAAGTTCTGCAGCCGGAGAATCGCCTGGACCATGGTCACAGTGGCCGCCAGCGAAATGGCTCCGCGTGTGACGTCGTACCCGATCAGGGCGAAGGCGCCACCGACCATGAGAGCCATGACCAGGCAGGCGAGGAGAACCGGACTGAGGCCTCGGCGTCGCTCCCGCCACAACGGCGTCATGGCGTCGAACCAGCTCGCCCGGTACACGTCGGTGAGCCAGTCCGCGAGGCCGAACAAGCGAATCTCCTTCGCAGACTCGGTTTGCGGTGAGGAGTCCACGGAGATAGGTGGCGCGGCGCCGACTGTCTCCGGGACTCGTGAGCAACTTGTCGAAGGCGAGGCTGATCCATCCGGTGAACACCTTGGAGAGCGCGAAGAACGAGGCGGCGACCATGAGCGGAACCCACCATCGCCACGGCACCAGGACGGCGAGCGCACCGGTTCCCGCCAGGCGCGGCCCGATGATCGACCACGTGGCGTCGACACCGGTGACGAACGACCAGTCCCGCGTCGCAGCCACAACCGTCTGGAGGCGGCTCGCGAAGTCGGGCGCCTCCAGATGTTCGATCCCGTGCGGGTGCAGGCCGACCTCGGCGACCAGATCGGACACGTAGCGCAGGTACGCGACCGAGCTACGGGCAGTTGCCGCCGACAGACACGCTTGGAGCAACGGCCCGACGACAAGCAGCGCGGCGATCAGCAGAAACCATCGCCAGGTCGCGTGCGTCGCCGATTCGCTGAGCGAGCCGACGAAGAGCCCGATCGCGATCATCAGACCGGTCCGGACCACCGCCTCGAGCACGGTCAGCGCGAGTGCGAGCGTGGACCAGCCGGGCGCCGCCAGCCACAGCACCCGTGCGTGTTGGAGGTAGCGGCGCGCTCCTTCGGTCCACCGATTCAGAAGCCTCACCTGCGCCTCAGGACCTCGGGGAGGTTGCCGAGGATTGTTAGGTGTTTGGTGGCTCGGGTGATGGCTACGTAGAGGTCGGAGAGGCCTCGGTGGGATTCTTTGACGATGGTGGAGGGGTCGGCGATGAGGACTGCGTCGAATTCGAGGCCTTTGGATTGGGGGACGTCGAGGAGGGCGACGGTGCCGTCGAGGACGGACGGGTCGTGGCTGTGGGCAACTTCTGGGAGTACGGCGGCGAACTCGTCGTACCGGGATGCGGGGACGATGACCGCCAGGCGGCCGTCGCCGATCTCCCGCTGCTCGAACTTGATCGCGGTGCGCACGGCGTCGGCTAGGGCTGCGGGCGGGACCGGGTCGATGAAGGGGGCGGTGCCGGTCTCGCGGACCGAGGTGGGTGGCTGCAAGGTCGGGTCGATGGCGGCGAGGACGTCGGCGGCGACCGTCATGATCTCGGACGGGGTGCGGTAGTTGACGGTTAGTTCGGCGGTGCGCCAGCGGCGGGCGGCGTACCGGTCGAGGAGTTCGGCCCAGGACCGTACGCCGGCGGCGGAGCCCGTCTGCGCGATGTCGCCGACGATGGTCATCGACCGTCGTGGGCAGCGGCGCATCAGCATCCGCCAGTCCATCGCGGACAGCTCCTGGGCCTCGTCGACGATGACGTGGCCGAACACCCAGTTGCGGTCGTAGGCGGTCCCCTCGGCGCTACTCGCCGGCCGGTTGAACACCCGCGTGCGTTGGGCGATCAGATCCTTGAACTGCTCGATCTCCCACGGCTCGATGGTGATCCGCTCGGCGGTCAGCTCGATGTCGACGATGCCGTGCGCGTACTCCCGGCCCGCCTCCTCGGCAGCAGCGTCCTCGGCCGCCTGGCGCTTGCGTCCGACAACGACGTCCGCGGTCTCGCCGAGCAGCTCGGCCGCTTCGTCGAGCAGTGCCACGTCCGACGCGGTCCAGTCCGTGGCGAGTGGACGAAGTACGGCGGAACGCTCGGACTGACTGAGGTGCGGTGCCGCGGCGGCAAGGCGGTCGTCTGAGGAGAACAGCACCGAGACGAGGAGCTGCGGTGTGAGCTCGGGCCACAACTGGTCGAGGAGCTCGAGGACGTGGTCGTCGTCGAACAGTTCCTGCTGGATGTCCTCGATGTCCGCGTCCCCGACGTACTGCCGGCCGATGCGGTCGACCACCTGGTTGGTGAGGATCTTGAGGAGGCGTCGGACGAACAACGGCCGGGCCCGGTTGTGCAGGGGCTGCGCGGCGAGCGCGGCCTGTTGTGCTTTGCGGATCGCGTCCGGCCGAAGTACGAGCTCGTCCTGGTTGACCTTCAGCCGGATCGGCTTGGCCGGGACGACCCGGAAGCCGGCGATCGCCTGCGCGATCACGTCGGCCATCGCCAGGTTGCCCTTGATCCGCGCCGCCTCGGTCGGCTCGGGTGCGGTCGCCGCGACGCCCGGGAACATCTCGCTGATCGTCGCGAGCACGACATCTGTCTCGCCGAGCGAGGGGAGTACCTGGTCGATGTAGCGCAGGAACGTGCTGTTGGGTCCTACTACCAGTACGCCGCTCCGGCCGAGCTGCTCGCGATGCGTGTAGAGCAGGTACGCCGCTCTGTGCAGCGCGACCACGGTCTTGCCGGTACCCGGTCCGCCCTGGACGACGAGCACCCCGGGCAGACCGGACCGGATGATCTCGTCCTGCTCGGACTGGATCGTCGCGACGATCTCGTTCATCCGGCCGGTGCGGCTCGCGCTGAGCGACGAGAGCAGTGCGGCCTCGCCGATCAGCGTGCTGCGTTCGCCGTCGTCGATCGCGTCGGCGTCCAGGAGGTCGTCGTCGACCCCGACCACGGTCCGGCCGTGCAGCCGGATGTGCCGGCGGCGTTTGACCCCGAGCGGTTCGGCCGAGGTGGCCCGGTAGAACACCTGCGCGACCGGCGTCCGCCAGTCGATCAGCAGCGGGTTGTAGTCGTCGTCGAACAACCCGATCCGGCCGATGTGGAACCGTTCGCCGGCGGTCTCGTCGATCCGCCCGAAACACAATCCGCGTTCCACCGACGACAATTGCGAGAACCGCCCGGAGAACAGATCCGTGAACGACTCCCGCTCCGACCAGGCCTGATCCGTCCCGGCGGTTTCCTCGCCCTGCACCCGGCCCAGTTCGCCACGTGCCTTTTCGCGCAGCACATCGAGCCGTTCGTACATGTTCGTCACTTCGCCTTGCTCTGCAGCGATCTCCTGCTCCAGCACCCTGCCCCCGATCCCTTGCACAAACCCGGAGAGTTTGATAATCTGAACCTAGAAGCCCGAAGAGGGCTTCTTTTTTGTTTTACGGCACAAACACCCCACGGTACCTTTTCGGGGAATGTGCCGCAAGAGATTCAGAGCAGGGCCGCCGGGGTCTGGGAACGAGCAATTGCCTGTTCCCAGACCCCGGCGGGTGTGTCTTAGCGGCTGAAGCCGGCGGTGAGGCCGCTGAGGAGTTGACGGCGGCTCACGGCGTACAGGATGACGATCGGCAGGGTGGTGAGGACTACCGAGGCCAGGACTGCGGGGACGTTCACGCTGTACTGGCCCTGGAAGGTCCACAGTGCCAGCGGCAGGGTTCGTTTGTCGGGGCTCTGGGTGAGGATCAGCGGCAGCAGGAACCCGTTCCACACGCCTAGCCCGTTGTAGATGCTGACCGTCACGAGTGCCGGCCTGGTGAGGGGCAGGGCGAGACCGCGGAGCATGCCCCACTCGGTCGCGCCGTCGACGCGCATCGACTCGAACAGTTCCTTCGGTACGTCGCGGATGAAGTTCGTCAGCACCAGCACGGACAGCGGGATCGAGAACGCGATCGACGGCAGGATGAGCGCCAGCAGACTGTCGTACAGATGCATCTTGATGATCAGCAGGTACACCGGGATGATCGTGGCCTGCAGCGGGATCGCCAGCCCCATCAGGAACAGACCGTTGACTCCGGCAAGGAACTTGCTGCCGGCGCCGCGGATGATCGCGTACGCCGCCATGAACGAGATCGCGACGGCCGGGAGGATCGTGCCCACGGTGACGATCACGCTGTTCAGGAAGTACCGCGGGAAGTCGGACTCGATGACCAGCTTGTAGTTGTTCGCGGTCGGTGCGGAGGGGAGCGCGAACGGGTTCTGGGTGAAGTACGCGCTCTGGTCCTTGAAGCTGGTGACGACGATCCAGTAGAGCGGGATCAGTACGATCCCCAGCCAGATCCAGCCGGCCAGTCCGCCGAACCAGTTCAGCCGGAGCAGTTTGTAGGCACGGCTCGGAGGGCGGCTGTGCGCGGGCCGCGTCGCCGTACTCGTGCTGCTGGTAGCCACAGCCATGTCACGCACCTTCCTGCTGGCTCGCGGTCGTACTGCCACCCAGTCGGCGCAGCAGCAGTGCGAGTGCCAGGCCGAGCAGCACGATGAGGGCGGCGATCACGCTGGCCGGACCCATCTGGTTGGACATGAAGCCCCGCTTGTACATGTCGAGGGCGAGGACGCGCGTGGCGTCGCCGGGACCGCCCGCGGTCAGGACGAAGATCAGGTCGAAGAACGTCAGCGAGCCGACCACCATCAGGGTGGACGACGTGATGATCGTGTACTTCAGCTGCGGCACGGTGATGCTGAAGAACTGCCGGACCCGGCCGGCGCCGTCGATCGAGGCCGCCTCGTACATCGTGGTCGGGATCTGCCGGACGCCGCCTTGGTAGATCAGCGAGTGGAACGGGACGAACTGCCAGGACACGATGAAGATGACCACGCCGAGCGCGAGGTTGCTGCGGCCGAGCCAGTCCTGGGTGAGGAAGGGGAGGTGCAGGCCCGGGCCGAGCCCGAAGTTCGGGTCGAGCAGGGCCTTGTAGGTGATCGCGATCGCGGCCGAGCTGAGCAGCAGCGGGATGAAGTAGAGGACCGCGAGGAACGCGCGGTACCGCTGCCGCCCGGCGAGGAACGTGCCGAGCAGCAGGCTCATCGGCGTCTGCACCAGCCACGACAGGATCATGATCTCGAAGGTCACCAGGATGCTGTGCGGCAGCTGGGAGTCGGACAGCACCGTCTTCCAGTTCGACAGGCCCGCGTTGTGGATCGCGCCGAGGCCGTCCCACTGGGTGAAGCTCAGCACGAGTACGCCGACCAGTGGGACGACCCCGAACACGACGAACAGGACGAGCGCAGGCAGCACCATCCAGGCGACCGGACCGCTCCGCCCGACCCGGGACGAGCCGGCGCCGGACGAGACCTTTCGATCGGTCTCCGGTGCAATGGGCGGGGCGGTCACACTCACTGGCCGATCACCGCGTTCATGTTCGTCGCGAACTGCTGCGGGGAGATCGACAGCTGGAAGAGCTTGGCGATGTTGTCGAGCAGCGTCTCGGCCTGGGTCGGGCTGAGGGCCTGGTCCCAGGACTGCGCGAAGTTCTTCGCGTTCGCCGCGGTGTCGTAGACGAAGTTCAGCCACGCGGAGTCGTTCTTGTCGGTGATCGACGCGAGCTTGTCCTTCGCGCTCTTGACGACCGGGATGTTGCCGGACTTCACCCAGGCCTCCACCGTGGCGTCGTCGAGAGTGTTGCTCGCGATGAACTTCTTCGCGGTCGCCTTCTCGGCGTCGGTCGCCTTGGACGAGATCGACATGTACTGACCCGGGTTGCCGACCGTGTCGCTCGGGTCGCCCTTGCCGCCGTCGACCGGCGGGAAGTTCATGTAGCCCATGTGGCCGCCGGTGACGAAGTCGCCACCGGACGACTTCATGTTCCCGTACGTCCACGCGCCGTGCAGCATCATCGCGGCCTTGCCGGTGAACAGCAGCGCCTGGTCGGCGTTGGAGTCGGCGGTGATCGAGGAGAAGCCCTTGACGAAGCCGTTCGCCTTGATCAGCTTCTGCATCTCCTCGAGGGCCTTGAGCGCGGACGGGTCGGACCAGCCGTCCTTCTTGCCGTCGAAGATGTTCTGGAAGACCTCGGCGCCGCCGATCCGGTCGAACAGGAACTCGAGCCACATCATGTTGGTCCAGCGCGACTGGCCGCCGAGCGAGAACGGCGCGATGCCCTTGTCGTTGAACTTCGGCACCAGGTCCATGATGTCGCCCCAGGACTGCGGGGGCTCGGCGCCGATCTTCTCGAACGCGCGCTTGTCGTAGAACAGCACGATCGGTGTCACGGTCTCGCCCGGCACCGCGTAGAGCTTGCCGTTGACGGTCGCCGCCGTGAACGCGGACGGGAAGATCGAGTTCTTCAGGTCAGCCTGCTCTTTGTTGAACCAGTCGGTCAGGTCCTCGACCTGGCCGGCCTCGACGTACGCCTTGAGGCCGCCGCCGCCCCAGCCCCAGATCAGTGTCGGGCCCTGGCCGGCGCCGATGGCGGTCTTGATCTTCGCCTTGAACGCGTCGTTCTGGAACTCGGTGGTCTTGAGTTTGGTGTCCGGGTTCGCGTCGTTGAACCTCTTGACCTGCGCCTCGCGGATGGCCTGCTGCGGCTGCCCGGTGAGGAACCAGTACGACGCCCCGCTGCCCGCGCCGCCGGCACCGGCGGTGGAACCGGGCGTGCTCTTCGGGCCGGAGCTGCCGCAGGCCGCGAGGCCGGCCGCCAGTGCGCCACCGCCCACCAGGCCGAGGAAGTTACGCCGAGATGTGCTCATGGGGTCCACTGTGATCTCCGTACTCCATGCTGCCCCGCAGGTTGCGGAAGCACCTGCCGATATGACTTGTTTTCGAAACATAGGTTTCGGAGATAGTGCTGTCAAGACTTGAACTAAGCAGACTTTGGGGTCACAGTGAGGTCACGTAATCGCCTGTTGGCACAGGGGATTCATCGATCTACGGCGGATCGGCCGGGTCGACCGGAGAGGATCGAAAAGTTTTCGATAATTCCTCACCGAATGGAACGTTCATCAAGGGAGATTTTCTTGTCCATCTCGACTGAACGGCCTTGGCGCGACCCGTCGCTGCCCGCCGCCGAGCGGGCCGGACTGCTGCTGGCGGCGATGACGCTCGAGGAGAAGATCGCGCAGCTCGGCAGTCGGTGGGCCGGCAACGACATGGCCGACCACGAGCTCCCCGAGGACGAGACGATCAACGTCGCGCCGATGGAGGACGTGTTCTCGGTCGGCGGTTCGCTGTCCCTGGAGGACGCGAGTCGCGACGGACTCGGCCATCTCACACGGGTCTGGGGCAGCTACCCGCAGACGGTCGAGCAGGGTGTCGCCGAGGTTGTCCGGCAGCACGAGGTGGTGCTGAAGGACTCGCGGCTCGGTGTGCCGGCGCTGGTCCACGAGGAGTGCCTCACCGGATTCACGACGTACGGCGCGACTGTCTACCCGGCCTCGATCGCGTGGGGTGCGACGTTCGACCCGTCGCTGGTCGAGCGGATGGCGGCGGCGATCGGGCGCGACATGGCGGCGGTCGGTGTGCATCAAGGGCTGTCGCCGGTGCTCGACGTCGTCCGTGACTATCGCTGGGGCCGCGTCGAGGAGACGATGGGCGAGGACCCTTATCTGGTAGCGATTCTGGGGTCGGCGTACGTGCGCGGTCTGCAGAGCGCGGGCGTCATCGCGACGCTGAAACACTTCGCCGGGTACTCCGCGTCGCGCGCCGGCCGGAACCACGGGCCGGTGTCGATGGGGCGTCGCGAGTTGCTGGACATCATCCTGCCGACGTTCGAGACCGCGATCGCGACGGCCGGCGCCGGGTCGGTGATGAGTTCGTACGCCGACCTCGACGGGCTGCCCGCGAGCGCGGATCCGTGGCTGTTCACCGACGTACTGCGGGACGACTGGGGCTTCGAGGGAACGCTCGTCTCCGACTACTGGGCGGTGCCGTTCCTGGCGTCGATGCATCGGGTGGCGACGGACAACGCGGACGCGGGGGTCCTCGCGTTGACGGCCGGGACCGATGTCGAACTGCCGGACACGATCGGGTACTTGAGCCTGCTGGACAAGGTGAAGGCGGGGGAGGTGTCCGAGGAGCTGATCGACCGTGCGGCGCGGCGGGTGCTGCTGCAGAAGGCCGAGCTCGGTCTGCTGGACGAGGGCTGGACTCCTGAGGGTTCGGTGCAGTCCGGCGTCGATCTGGATTCGGCGGAGAACCGGGCTGTTGCCTCGGAGTTGGCGGAGAAGTCGGTCGTGTTGCTGGACGCCGGCTCGGTGCTACCGCTGTCTGGTGCTGCAAAGGTCGCCGTGGTTGGTCCCTGTGCTGATGATCCGCGGACTTTGATGGGTTGCTACGCGTTCCCGAATCACGTGTTGCCGCGGTATCCCGAGCGTGGGCCGGGGATCTCGATCGTCTCCCCGCTCGATGCCTTGCGCAACGAGTTGGCCGAGGTCTCGTACGCCAAGGGTTGTGAGGTCATCGGAGACGATCGCTCCGGGTTCGCGGCGGCTGTCGCTGCGGCCCAGGACGCGGACGTGTGTGTCGCCTTCGTGGGTGACCTGTCCGGGCTGTTCGGGCACGGAACCTCGGGCGAAGGCTGTGACGCGGAGGATCTGCGGCTGCCTGGAGTGCAGGGGGAGCTGCTGGAGGCGTTGCTCGACACGGGGCGACCTGTGGTCGTGGTCGTAGTGTCGGGGCGGCCTTATGCGCTGGGGTTGTTCGCGGATCGGGCTGCTGGGCTGGTGCAGGCGTTCATCCCCGGACAGGAGGGTGCGGCGGCGATTGCCGGCGTACTGAGTGGGCGGATCGTGCCGAGCGGGAAGCTGCCGGTGCAGATCCCGCGGCATGTCGGTGGGCAGCCCGGTACGTACCTGCAGCCGGCGCTCGGGAGTGTCGAGAGTGCGGGCATCAGCGGGCTCGAGACGCAGCCGCTGTATCCGTTCGGGTACGGGGCGTCGTACACGGACTTCACGATCGCCGATCTCCGGTTGAGCGTGCCGGAGATCGGCACCGACGGCGAGTTCACCGCCACGGTACGGGTGACGAACACGGGTGACCGGGGCGGTGACGAGGTCGTGCAGCTGTACCTGCGTGACGTCGTCGCCCGGGTCGCGCGGCCGTTGAAGCTGCTGACGGGGTTCGCGCGGGTGTCGCTCGAGCCCGGTCAGGCGGTCGACGTCATGTTCCACGTGCACGCCGATCGGACGGCGTACACCGGGCCCGATCTGCGCCGGATCGTCGAGCCCGGGGACGTCGAAGTGATGGTGGGCACGTCGTCACTGGACCTGCCGTGTCGTGCCATGCTGCGGCTCACCGGGGATGTGAGGGTGGTCGGACACGACCGGGTCCTGACGACTCCGGTCACCATCGGTGAGACGTTTTCGGCTGGCGAGGAGCCTGGAGGAGGGTGATGAGATGGCGCCGTTGAAGGGTCGCGTCACCCTGGCCACCGTCGCCGGATCGGCCGGTGTCTCGGTCGCGACGGTCTCCAAGGTGCTGAACGGGCGCAGCGACGTCTCGCCGTCGACCCGCGCCCGCGTCCAAGACGTCCTCGCGAAGCACGGGTACGTCGGGCGACGCCCGGACACGGTGCACCGGGACACGATCGAGCTGTTCTACCAGGGCGTCGTCAACGCCTACTCGGTCGAGGTGATCCAGGGCGTGGTCGCGGCCGGTCAGGCGGCCGGCGTCGACGTCGTGCTGACCTCACATCCGAAGCATCCGCCGACCGCGAGTGGCGGCGTGACCCCGGGCCGGGCGGTGGGTTGGATCCGGCAGCTGATCGCCAGCGGCCGGCAGGCCGCCATCGGTGTCACCAGCGAACTGTCTGCCGCCGACCTGGCCGCGCTGGCCCGGGCCAGGTTGCCGCTCGTGATCATCGACCCCGCGAACACCCCGGAGCCAGACGTGATCAGCGTGGGCTCGACGAACTTCGCCGGCGGGATGGCCGCGACGCAGCACCTCTTGTCCCTCGGCCACCGCCGGATCGGATACGTCGGGGGTCCGCCGACGTCAGGCTGCAACCAGGCCCGGCTGAGCGGCTACCGCAGCGCGATGGAGTCGATCGGCGCCGACGTACCGGCCGAGTACGTGTGGATGCGCGACTTCCTGTACGAAGACGGGCTGGCCGGCGGTACCAAGCTGCTCGACCTGCCGGAGCGGCCGACCGCGATCTTCGCGGGCAGCGACGAGGTCGCGCTCGGGATCCTGGAGGCGGCGCGGGCGCGCGGCCTGCGGATTCCGGAGGATCTCAGCCTGGTCGGCTTCGACGACACCGAGGTCGCCCGGCTGGCGTCGCCGCCGCTCACCACGGTCCGGCAGCCGCTGCGCGAGATGGGCGCGGTCGCCGTACGCACCGCGCTGCAGTTGGCGGCGGGCGAGCCCGTCGCCTCCCACCACGTCGAACTGGCCACTACGTTGATCGTCCGCGGCTCGGCGGCTCCCCACGGATTGTCGTCGGTCGCCGCTTCCTGATCATTCCTTGCGGTCGGCGAGGAGCTTTGTCGCGAGAACGGCGACCGACAGGAGGATCGCGGAGAGCGCGGCCAGCAGGGTGAGCGGTACGGCGTTCGCGCCGGCCGACTTCTCGTCGGACAGCACGGTCATGATCGGGCGGATCGGGGAGATCCAGCGGAGGAGCAGTACGGCGAGGATCGCAGCGGCCGCGGTGAGCATCGCGACCCCGATCCGCGGGATCACGAGCCGCGAGCAGAGCAGGCCGATCGCGATCCCGATCAGCGCTGCGCCGAGTTGCGCCGCCGCACCCACGGCGAGGTCGCCCGCGGTGACGTCGTGCTTGCCGGTGACGATCGGGTAGACGAGACCGATCACCAGGAGCGGTACGCACCAGGTGATCACCACGGCGACCGTCATCGTCAGGACGCGCAGCGAGCTGCCGATCATCACCAGCGTGATCTTCCGCTGGGTCGGGTCCTCGTGGTTGACGATGCTGACGGTGAGCCAGGTCGTGCAGACGAGCATCGCCAGCACGCAGAACGAGTACGACGACTGCAGCGGGCCGTTGTCGGACGTCGTACCCACGGCCATCGCGGCGAGGAAGATCAGCGTCGGCGGAAGGTACCGCTGGGAGAGCAGGACGCTGGTCAGTAGGTAACGGTAGAGAGCGCTCACTCGGGTTTCACCTGCCGCACGGTCACAACCGACCACCCATGATTCAGTGCAGTCAGCAGAGCAGCATCGTGCCGCCCAGTCGGCAACAGCACGGTCACCCCGTCCCCGGTACGCCGTACCTCAAGCACGTCAGGCTGGCGTTCCCAGTCGATGTCTGCGGCGGGGATGAGGTGGAGTTCGGTGAGGGCGGTCTGTTGGCGCGGCGTGGTGAGTTTGCCGTGGTCGAGTTCGCAGACTCGGGTTGCGGTTGAGCGGACTACTTCGGCTGAGTGTTCGGTGAAGGCGACTGCGGCGCCCTGTTCTGCGGTCTCGGTGAGGAGCTCGCGCAGGGTCGAGTGAGCGGTCGCGTCGAGTCCTGCCCAGGGCTCATCGAGAACGAGCAGCTGTGGCGGATCGAGCAGCGCCTGCGCGAGCGCGACCTTCTGCGCGTTGCCTTTCGACAGTTTGCGCATCGGGGTGTCCGCGCCACCCGAGAGCGCGAGCCGGTCGAGCAACTCGAGAGAGCGGTCTCTCGCCGTTCTCGTACTGAGCCCACGGATCCGCCCCATATGCCGCAAGTACGCCGAAGCCGACAGACGATCGTGCGACGTAAACACATCAGGCACGTAGCTGACAACGCGGGCGTTCCGCTGCACCGTTCCCGCGGACGGTCGCGACAGGCCGACCATCAGTCGCAACACGGTCGACTTACCGGACCCGTTCGCGCCGACCAGAGCCAGCAGTTCACCGGCGTTCAGTTGCAGGTCGACGTCAGCCAGGATCTCCCGGCGTCCGTACCGCTTGGACACCTTCCGCAACCGAACCACGTCCATGCGCCGAGCCTATCCAGAGCGCGGGCCGCATCACGCGGGCCAGCGGGCGGGTCAGGACAATCGAGACCAGCAGCGAAGCCGCGGCGAACGTGGCGATCGCCGGGGCGGGCGAGGTCAGGTCGGAGAGTGCTCCCGCCAGGATCGCGACCACGCCGAACGTCGTCATCCGCAACGCGGACTCCAACCCGAGTACCTGGCCCCGCATCTCGTCCGGCGTCAGCTCGACCAGCACCTCCTGCTGCGCGAGCGAAGCCGAGTACCCGCTGCTTCCGAGAGCGACCAAGACGCAGAGGATCGCGATCGGCAGATCGAACAGGAAACCGAGAAACGGTACGGCGAGCACGAACCGGAGAACCTGTCCCGCGATCCGGCGACCTGCGGGCGTCAGGAAGCGGCCGACCACGAGATCGCCGGTCATCATGCCGGCAGCGCCGGCGGCGAGCAACCAGCCGGCGCGGGAACCGGCGTACGGGACGAACAGGGCCTCGCAGCCGACGATCAGGCCGTTCGGGAGCGTGAGCGCGAACAGCAGCGGGCGGATGCGGGTCAGAGAAAGGAGAGAGCGGTTGCCGCGCCACGTCTCGGCGAGGCCGGTCCGCGCGACCCGGCGCGGTGCGCGGTCGTGCAGGCCGAAGCGGATGACCGGTACGGCGAGGGCGGCGCAGGCGGTCGCGATCCACAGCACAGTCGACGGGGCGACCGCCTGCAGGAGGACACCCGCGATGCCGAAGCCGGCGATCTGCATCGCGCCGACCGACAGGTTCATCGCGGACCGGCCGAGGACGAACTGGTCGGAGTGCACGATCTCGCCGAGCAGCCCCCAGCGGACGCCGGCCCCGATCGAGAGCCCGTACGCGACCGCGAGCGACAGGACGAGCCGGAGACCGGCGGAGAGCCCGAACGTGGCTTGGACGCCGACCGCAACGGCCGAGAGAACCGCGAGCAGCGTGAGCACCCGGCGGGGACGCGCCGTGTCCGCCGCGGACATCAGCGTGGAAACGCCGAGAACCTGCGCGAGCGACGGCCCGAACATGATGGTCGCCGCGAGTAACGCGGATCCGGTCGCGGCGTCGACCAGGATCGCGAGCGTCAGGCTGGTCATCGTCGAGGACGCGTTGCCCAGCGCGCTGCTGATCCACAGGTTCCGGAACTCCCGGTTGGCGAAGATCGCCCGGTACGTGCTCATGGTCCGCAGCATCGACCGCCGTTCTCGCGTCGCCTACAGTTTCGGGTGGAGGCGAAACGTTGTCCGAGTTCCTGGTCGATGCCGACACGCTCGTGAACGCGCGGTTCGGTACGTCGCAGCTCACCGAGACCGTGTCCGCGCTGAAGCTGCTGCGTGCGCCGGTCGAGCCGTGGTTCCGGCCGTGGAAGGACGAGCACAGCGCCGCGTTCCAGGCTGCGGTGGCGGCGAACCCGATCTGGTCGGCGCTGCTGGAGAGCGCATTCGGACGTAGCTGGGTCGCGGATTTTCTGACCGTGCCGCCGCTCGAGCCCGACCTCACGCTGGATGCCGAACTCGAGTACCTGACCTCGCTCTCCGACGACCACATCCGCGCCGACCTCAGCGTCGTACGGACGCCGTTGCCGGAGGTCATGCTCTCCTCGTCCGGGCTCGCCGAGGAGGCGGCGGGGTTGCTGCGGTGGGTGTGGCGGACGACGGTGGAGCCCGAGTGGCCGCGGCGGTTGCGGGTGCTGCAAGCCGATGTCGTCTCGCGGACGTCACGTCTCAGCGAGCAGGGGTGGTCCGGCGTACTGCGAGGGCTCGGACCTGATGTGCGGTGGCTCGGCGACGGACGGATCCAGGTGAACCGCTGGGACTACCCGGCGACCGACGTACGCGGCCGCGACCTGATGTTCATCGCGGCGCACACCCAACGCGTCAACGTCAGCTGGCGGCTCCCGGATCGGTTCGCGCTGACCTACCCCGTGACCGGCATCTTCGCGACAACCGAAACGCCGGACGAACCGCTGGTGCAACTGCTCGGCCGCAACCGCGCCCGGATCCTGGTCGAGGCGGCCGAGCCCGTGAGCACAACGTTGCTCGTGGCCACCACCGGCCTGTCGCTCGCCAGCATCTCCGACCACCTGCGCGTCCTGACCGACGCCGGCTTGCTCGAACGCCGCCGTTCCGGCCGATCAGTCCTCTACTGGCAATCCGACACCGGCCGCCGGGTTGTACGGCGACCGGCGTCGAACCGCCCCGAGCCCCGATGAGCTCGTGCAGCCGGGCAGCTAACGGACCTCGAGCTCCGTGGAGAGCGGTAGGTCCGAAACCGACGAGCCGGCTCGGATCGTGAAGGCACCGGGCTCCGTCGCCCATTCGTTGTCCCAGTGCTCGAAGGCGTGCTCGTGCAGGCTGACCGTGATCTCGCGCGCCTGACCTGCGTCGAGGCGTACGACGCCGAACCCGGCCAGCCAGCGGACGGGGCGGTCGACAGCGCTCTCCGAGCGTTCGACGTACACCTGGACGACGTGCTTGCCGGCTCGGTCGCCGGTGTTCCGCACGGTCAACGCGACGGACGACGGATCGTTCGCCCGCAGCTCGGAGAGCTCCCAGGTGGTGTACCCGAGACCGTGACCGAACTCGTACGCCGGCTCGGTGCCCGCCTTGAGCCAGGCGCGGTACCCGATGTGGATGCCCTCGTCGTACCGCACGACGCCGTCCTCCGGAGTCACGTTGATGACCGGGACGTCCTCCTGCTCGCGCGGCCACGTGGTCGGGAGACGACCGCCCGGCTCGGTACGGCCGAGGAGAACGTCGGAGAGCGCGTCCCCGTATTCCTGACCGCCGAAGTACGTCGCCAGCACCGCGGCGACGTCGTCCCGCCAGGGGAGGAGGACCGGGGAGCCCGCGTTCACGACCACGACCGTTCGCGGGTTCGCGGCCGCGACCGCGCGGACCAGGTCGTCCTGCCGGCCCGGGAGCACGAGCGAGGAGCGGTCGTAGCCCTCGGACTCGACCTTGGAGTTGGTGCCGACGACGACCAGCGCCACGTCGGCGTCCCGGGCTGCGGCGACGGCCTCGTCGATCAGTGCCTGCGGGTCGTCGTTGCTCGGCTCGACACCGACCGTGAGGCTGAGCGCGTTGCTCAGACCGCCCTCGTGCTTGGGCAGGTCGAGCTCGATGCGTACGTCGATCGGCGTTCCGGCCGTGACCTCGAGCGGCGTGGAGATGGACGGCGGGGAGAGCAACGCGGCGCCCAGGTCGTTGCCGACCGGGACCGCGGTGTCCTCGCGGAGGAGCTTGCCGTCGGCAAAGATCCGGCCGCGGCCGACCGACGCGAAGCCGAGCCGGATCGCGCCGGACTCGCTCGGCGTCCAGGTGGTGTGGAACTCGAAGACCGCCGACTCGCCGATCGGGGCGTTGCCGCCGAGGTAGACGAGCGCGCTGGAGAACCGGTCCTCGGCGAACAGTTCGGACCCGTCGGCGCCGAGGAACCGCGCGCGGGCGCCCGGCTCACCGGACTGCGGGTTGGTCATCGTGGCCGGCGGGAGCTCGGCGACACCTTCTTGGACGACCGCGCCGATCGAGTACGTGATCTCCGCGTTCGGGAGCGCCTTGCGCAATCCGTCGAGCGGCGAGACGACCTTCTCCGGAATCACGGTCGCGCTGCCGCCGCCCTGGGTGCGGGCGTCGCGGGCGTTGTGACCGATGACCGCTACCTTCTGCAGGTCATGCCAGGGAAGGGCACCCTCGTTGCGGAGCAGCACCGTGCCTTCCGCAGCCGCCGTACGGGCGAAGGCGATGCCGTCGACCTGCGGCGGGTCGGCCGGCTTCTCGAAGCCCTCGAGGGCACCGACGCGGGCCGCGAGCGCGAGAAGGCGAAGGACCTTGCGGTCGATCGCGTCCTCCTTGATCTCACCGGACCGGACGGCCTCCACGAGCGCGTCACCCCAGGCACCGACCGGGCCGGGCATGGCGAGGTCCTGCGAGTGCTTGGCGCTCTCCAGGCTGCGTACGGCGGTCCAGTCGCTGACGACCACGCCGTCGAAGCCCCAGTCGGTGTTCAGCGGGGTCTCGAGCAGATCGTTCTCCGACGCGGTCGCGCCGTTGATCGAGTTGTAGGCGCTCATCACCAGCCACGCCTTCGACTCGGTGACCGCCTTCTCGAAGGCCAGCAGGTACACCTCGCGCAGCGTGCGTTCGTCGACCACGACGTCCGCGGTGAAGCGGTCGGTCTCGAAGTCGTTCGCCACGTAGTGCTTCGGGGTAGCGCCGACGCCGAGCTCCTGCACGCCGGCGACGTACGCCGCGGCCAGGTCCGCGGTCAGGACCGGGTCCTCGCTGAACGCCTCGAAGTGCCGGCCGCCGAGCGGGGAACGGTGCAGGTTGATCGTCGGGCCGAGCACCACGTCGACGTTCTTGCGGCGCGCCTCGAGCGCCGACACCACGCCGTACCGATGGGCGATGCCGACGTCCCAGGACGACGAGAGAGCGGTTGCTGACGGGAGGTTCAGCGACGGGTCGCGCTCGTCCCAGACTGCGCCCCGGACGCCGCTCGGGCCGTCGGACAGCACCATCGAACGCAGCCCGATCGAGGGCAGCGGGTGGGTGGACCAGAAATCCTGGCCGGTCAGGATCCGGACCTTCTCCTCGAGGGAGAGCCGGCCGAGAAGGTCGTCGAGGTTCATGGCGACGACTGTACGTCTGAAAACCAAGTGATGCTAGGTTTTGAATATGGCCAATTCACGGGGTCCGTACGCGAAGGGCGTCGCCAAGCGCGCCGAGATCCTGCGGGCCGCGCTGGAGGTGATCGCGCGGCACGGGTACCGGAAGACGTCGACGCGCGAGCTGGCCGCGGCGGCCGGGCTCAGCGAGGCCGGGTTGCTGCACTACTTCGGCTCGAAGGAGCAGCTGTTCGAGGCGGTGCTGCGGGCTCGTGACGAGGCGGACACGGCGCGGTTCGAAAGCGGCGATTCGATCGACAATCTGACGGCGATCGTCCGTCACAACGGGTCGGTGCCGGGCCTTGTGCAGCTGTACTCCACGTTCTCTGCCGAGGCGGGCGATCCGGAGCACGGTTCTCATGAGTATTTCGTGGAGCGGTACGCCGGGATTCGCGAGGCTCTTGCCGACGCGGTTCGGGCCCGTCAGGCCGCTGGGACGCTGAACGCATCGGCGGACCCGGAAACGATCGCGACCCTGCTGATTGCGCTCTCCGACGGTCTCCAGGTGCAGTCGCAGTACGAGCTGCGGGCCGACACCGCGGACCTCTTCAGCCACCTGCTCGAGCTGCTGGGTGGTCCCGCGCGGGATAGTTGAACCATGACGACCCCCGCCGACACTCCGCCCGCATCGTCTTCTCCGGCGGTGGTCAGTCGGTCGGTGCTTTCTCGGGAGATCTGGCTGGTGTTGGCGCTGTCACTCGGGGCGTCTGGGGTGGCGGCGATCATCTCGTTCACGGGGGTGTTGACGTCGGCGAAGCCGATCAGTGGGCAGACCGCTGTGATCGTCGGTTCGCGTGCGCCGGGACGACCGTGGCTGGATCTGGCGTGGCAGATCTTCGCGATCGTGACCGCGTTGGTTCCGGTCGCGCTGGTCGGTCATCTGCTCGCGCGGGGCAAGGAGTCGTTCCGGACGATCGGGTTCGACCTGCGAGACAGGATGCGCGACCTCGGCCGCGGTACGGCGATCGCCGCCGCCGTCGGGGGAGCGGGGCTGCTGTTCTACATCGGTGCACACGCGACCGGCGCGAACCTGACCGTCGACCCGTCGCAGCTGCCCGACGACTGGTGGCGGATCCCGATCCTGATCGCGGTCTCCGCGCAGAACGCCGTACTCGAGGAAGTCATCGTGCTCGGCTACCTGAACCACCGGCTCGACCAACTCGGCTGGTCGGTACGCCGGGCCACCGCGACCAGCTCGTTGCTGCGCGGTTCGTACCACCTCTACCAGGGGCTCGGCGGGTTCGCGGGCAACGTGATCATGGGCGTGATCTTCACCTACCTGTACCGGCGGTGGGGCCGGATCATGCCGCTCGTCGTCGCGCACACCGTGATCGACACGGCCGCGCTGATCGGGGCGACGTACCTGCTCGGCAAGGTCTCGTGGCTGCCCAGTTAGAAGACACAGCTGAGATTTTGGTCAACTGTAAAGACTGACACGTAACCGATCGGCGTCCGAACGGGTTGAGGATGACGTGACAGTCAACGGGGAAATCACGAGTCCGCCTGAGATCGACGCAGGCCTCGCGGCCGCGGCGCTCGCCGTCTTCGCGCACCGGCACGAGGTCGTCCATCTGCTGTACGCCGCCACCGACGAGCCGGACGCGCTCGCCCGGATCGGCGGTCTGCTGAAGGTCGACGAGGCGGCCATCGCACGGGTTCTGGACCAGCCGCTGCGCTGGATGCTTCCGCAGTTCCGCGCCGAACTGGAGACGATCGCGGCGACACCGGGCTCGCCCGGCGCCGCAAGCGTCGGCACCAGGTCCGCCGCCGCTCCGGCGGGTGAGCTGGAGAGCGCACCCGCGGATCTCCAGTCGGCGGCGACCAGCTGAGCCTGAGGCACCAGCAGTAACAGCAGCAGGACGCACCGCTCCATCGGTAGGTTGGAGCGGTGCAGACGCATGGGCGGGACATTCTGGAGATCGCGGACGAACTGACCACGGCGTACGTCGAGGTGTTCACGGCGCCGCCGTTCGAGCGCCGCGACGCCGACGAGACCCGGATCGCGTTCCGGAAACGGCTCGAGGCCGACGCGGAGCGGGACGGGTTCCAGGCGTGGATCGAGCGGTCGGAGGACGGGCGGATCGCCGGGTTCCTGACCGGGTGGACGACGCCGGCGCCGTTCCGGACCGACCGGTCGTACGGGAGCGTCCTCGACCGGATCGGCAGCGAGCAGGTCGAGGAGCTGCTGATCGGCGCGTACGAGGTCGACGAGCTCGGCGTACGCCAGCACGCTCGCGGTACCGGCCTGGCCCGGCGTCTCCTCGAGAGCGCCACGCGCGACAACCACCGCGCCTGGCTCCTCGCGTGGAACCAGAACCACGACGCGCTCGCGTTCTACCGGCATCTCGGCTGGCAGGAGCCCGAGGTCCGCGGCCCCGAGACCGACATCGTGGTGTTCGTCGCCGGCGCCCCCGATCTCCGGAAAGAATCCGTCACCAGCTGACGAATTCTTACCGGAAACCCGCGGTGGTCAGAGCCCGAACAGGGCGGTGGCGTTGCGGTGGGTGACGGCCTCGTGTTCGTCGGGGGTGAGGTCGGCGGCCTCGAGAGCGCCCAGGGCGACCGACGGGTCGATGAGCGTGGCGTCGGTGCCGAACATCATCCGGCCGGGGTCGATCCGGTCCAGGATCCAGCGGATCCGGTTCGCCTCGGGCGCGGACCAGCACGGCTCGAACCAGACCCGGTCGCAGCGGTCCGCCGCCTCGGGGACCCGGGGCCAGCCGTTCGCGCCCATGTGACCGGCGAGCACCCGCGCCCCCGGGACCCGGGCGGCGACGTCGGCGAGATCGACGACGGTGTCGCCCCAGGTGTGGACGAGGGTGGGCAGCCCGTACTCCGTGGTGAGCTCGATCGCCGCCTGCATCGCGGGCGAGGTCATCGGCGTCCGGCTGTACTCGGTGTGGATCTTGGCGCCGACCCACCGCGTCCGCCCGTCGCCGGCGAGCAGTTCGTCGAGATCGGTGCGGGCCTCGTCGAGGCGGCGCGGGTCGACGACGATCATCCCGCGCAGCCGCGGATCGGCCGGGAGTTGCTTGGCGAGAGAGCGGTTGCCGAGCGGAGCGTCGTACACGATGGCCTCGATCGCGGAGACCAGTTGGAGGTCGATGCCGAACCGGTCGAGTCCGTCGATGTTGGCGTCGATGCTCGCGACGTCCATCGAGAAGAACCACGGTCCCCAGTGGGCGTGTACGTCGATCAGCATGCGGGCTCCAGCAAGGTCGTGAGACTGCGGCTTCCGGCCTGCGCGATCTCGTCCGGGCTGAGCTTGGAGGAGAGCAGCCGGCGGATCACCGAGCGGGTCTCGTGGAACGGCGTCCGGCACCCGAGCACGAGCCGCTCGGCGCCGACCTCCGCGGCCACGATCTCCAGCGAATCCGGTCCGGTGAGCATCCGGGTCGACGTGTGGAACCCGGGCTCGGACCGGGCCAGCAGCACGAAGTCGCCGAGGTAGTAGAAGTGCGTGTCGAGGAACACCACGCGCGCGCCGAGCCCGCGCAGCGCCGGCCCGACCTTGCGGACATCGCCCTCGACGAAGATCGTCAGGCCGGCGTCGACGAGCAGTTGCGCCACATGACCGAAGGCCGGGTACGTCGGCTCGACGCTCTGCGCGGTCGGCGCCAGCCGGATCGCCCGCGGCGGCGTGGCGCTCGCCAGCTGACGCTCCAGTTCCTTCTCCGCGCCGAGCGGATCACGCAGGTCGAGCACCGGGCACGTCGTCCAGCCGTTGCCATCAGCAACCTGCCGCGCCTCGTCGTTCCCGGACGGTACGTCGAAGTGCACCGCCCGCAGCCCGGACACGACGCCGCCCGAGATACCGCTCTCCGCGAAGACCTTCGCGACGTTCTCGGGCCGCCCCCAGCGCCCCGTCGTCACGTCGTGCCCGACCAGGATGTCGCAGTCGAGCAGCAGGGGAGTATCGGTCATGATGCCTTCCGGGACAGGGCTTGGTGGACCTTGCGGATCGCGGTGACGATGTCGTCGACGTCGGATTCGGTGTAGTTCTCGTTCCAGCCGAGGACGAGCAGTTTGCGGTCGATGAGTTCCTCGGCGTTCGGGCACAGGCCGGCCGGGTACGAGACGTCCTGCAGCGGGAACCCGGACTGACCGTACGTGATCCGCTCGCGGACGGCAGGCGCGGCGTACAGCGGGCTGGTCAGGTACCCGCCGTTCGCCGGCACGCCCTCGGCGGTCAGCGCCGCGGCCCATTCGCGCATGTCGCCGGCCGCCTCGGAGATGATCAGCGGGTACTGCCAGTACACGTGGTCCTGCCCGTCGGGCGGGGCCGTCACCCCGGCCAGGTCCGCGATCCCGGCCGTCGCCCGGAGCGCCGCCGTACGACGATCCTGGACGACGCCGCGCAGCCGGTTCAGCTGTGCTCGCGTGACCGAGGCGACGAGTTCGGTCATGCGGTAGTTGAGCGCGAGGAACAGGTAGGTCCGCTCGTCGGTGTCACGCGGCCAGCCCTTGTCGGCGAACAACCGCATCCGGCGGGCGTGCTGCGCGTCGTCGGTGACCGCGAGACCGCCGTCGCCGGCGCTGATGTGCTTGGTCTGCTGCAGGCTGAAGCAGCCGATGTGCCCGATCCGGCCGGCGAACGTGTCGCCGACCGGCGCGAGATACGCCTGCGCGCAGTCCTCGATCAGCAGGATCCCGTGCTGGTCACAGAGCTCGCGCAACTCCCGGACGGCGGCCGGTTTTCCGAACAGGTGCACGACGATCACGGCCTTCGTGCGCGGCGTGATCGCGGCGGCCACGGTCTCGGGCGTCAGGTTTCCCGTGATCGGGTCGACGTCCGCGAACACCGGAACGGCGTTCTGCATCATGATCGGGAACACGGTGCCCATGTCGCTGATGGGCGTGGTGATGATCTCGTCGCCGGGATCCGGGTTCACGGCGGCGACCGCCAGATGCAGCGCCGCCGTTCCCGAACTGCAGGCGACCGCGTGCCCGGCGCCGAGCAGTGGACGCGAACTCCAGCTCGAGTGCGGGAACCTCCGTTCCCCAGGTTGCCGAGAGCATGCCGCTGCGCAGCACCCGCTCGACCGCCTTGATCTCGTCGTCGCCGAAGCGCCGGCCGCTGGCGTTCATCACCGACGGCAGCGGGTCGGTGCGTACCGGCGTACCGCCGTCGCGCGCGAGCTGACTGTTCTCCATCAGACGAATCCTTTGCTTAGGGCAACGGTAGTTGGACGAGATCGCGGTCGGCGAGGCCCCAGACCGAGTGCTCGGCCCTCTGCTGCACACCGGGGACCGGGGTCAGCTGCGGCACGGTGTACCACCCGTCGCCCAGCTTGTTCACGAGCAGCTTCGCGGTGCTGAGGCCCGGCCCCAGCTGGTACAGGTTCCCGCCGAAGTTCGTTTCACAGTAGACGCCGGTCCGGTCAGTGTGGATCTGGCCGTACCCGGACAGCTTGTTCGCGCCGCGGACGACGGCGCGCGTGCGCAGGTCGTACGTGAACCAGCCGCCGCTGGTGCGCTTCAGGACGCCGTACAGGATGCCGTTGTGAACGGCGACGCTCTGGATGGAGCGCTCGCCGGCGAGCGGCTCGGCGGTCCAGAGCAGTTCGCGGCGGCCCAGGTCGAACGCCGCGATCGCCGCCGAGGTGCGTGTCGGCGGGATGCCACCGCCGCCGACCACATCACCGCCGAGGTACGCGATGCCGTCGACGATCGAGACCGACAGCACGCTCTGGTCGGGGAGCACGCCGTAGTGCACGTCGAGTTCGCCGGTGCGTACGTCGAGCAGGGTGAGGGCGCCGGTCAGTTTCCCGGTGCCTGGTGCGGACGCGATCGCCAGCAGCTTCGACTTCGGGTCGTACGCCGCCTGCCACGGCCGGATCTGCTCGTGACCGATCGCGCCGAAGCTGTGCACCTCCTTGGTGCGTGGGTTGATCCGGACCACCTCGGTGCTCGGGTACAGCGCGGAGTACAGCTCGCCCCGTACCCAGTTCAGCGTCTTGGCCTCACCGGCGACCCGGAACCGGCGCGTGACGCCGGTGTCGATCGCGTGCTCGGCGACGACCCAGTGCCCGCCGACGTACACGTGCGGGTCGCCGATCACGATCGACTGCGGCTTGTCCGGCGCGGGCGTGAACCCGGCGTCGACGAGATCGAGCAGCTCGAACTCACCTGTTCCGACGTCGAGCCACCACAGCACGCCGGACCCGGTCGAGCCGAGCAGCGTGCTCGCGTCGAGCATCACGAGCCGGCGGTGCTCGTCCGCGGGCGCGGGCGTGGCAACCTCGGTGAGGCTGGTGTCCTGAGGTCCGCACGACCAGACCGTCCCCGACGTCCGGGTGGTCAGGTACGCCGTACCGTCCGCGGCGACCGTGATCGCGTCGACGCTCGACTGTCCCTCGGGCAACGGCACGCTCCGTACGTCGCTGCCGTCGAGCGCCATGCTCAGCAACGCCTGGCTGCTGCCCACGTAGATCCGATCGCCGGTGCCCGCGAACGGGCCGAAGTTCTGCCCGCGGGACGACTCGGGCGTGATGTCGCGGAAGGTCCCGGTACTCCGGTCGTACCCGACGACCTGCGACGGCGTGTAGATCCCGGCGTACACGTAGTTGCCCGCGGCCCCGACGTACCGGCCGTACTGCGCTCCGGGGACCGGGGCGCCGAGCTGAGTCGCTGCGTTCGTTGCGGGATCGATCTGCCAGACGGCGCCGTTCGGGTAGCTGACCGCGAACACCTGGCCGTCGGGGGCCGTAGTCATGTCCCAGACGAAGCCGCCGGGACCGGCCAGCGCTCCCACGTGGGTCACGGATCCGTCGGCGGGGTCGAAGCAGTAGACGTCGGCAGTCGGATAGAGGCCGCAGTAGACCTTGCCTGCGGCAACTGTGATTCCCCAGCCGCCCTCACCGGTCGGCAACTCGACCGTCCTGGTCACTCGGCGGGTGGACAGGTCGACCTCGGTCAGCCGGGGCGGCACGATGCCGCGGCTGATCACGTACGCGTGGCCGTCGTGCACGGCCATCGCGACGACAGCGGCCGTGACGACCGCGGGACCGTACGTGGGCAGCGTGGAACCGTCGATAGGTCCGTCCTCCGCATGGGCAGTGTCAGGGTGAGCGGTAGGGAGTGCGGTCAGTGCGCCGCTCGCCAGTGCGCCGGCGAGAGCGGTACGGCGGGAGATGATCATCGGAGCCCTCCGATGCGGACGAGATCGCGGCCCTTGATCGTGTAGAGGGCTCTCCCGTCGTACGACGTGGTGATCAGCGGGTAGCTGTAGATCTGCGCGCCGAGGCCGTCGACCACGGTGCTCACGGTCGGAGCGCCGGTGGGATTCGGCGTGATCTTGAAGACGCGGTTGTTATCGGTGCCGTAGAGGCCGGAGCGGGCGATCGTCAGCCGGCTCTGACCGGTGCCGAGGGTCGCGCTGGTGACGAGTTTGCCGGTGCTCGGATCGAGGACGGCGAGGCGGCCGTCGTCGGTGGTCGCGTACAGCCGGCCGCGGTAGAGCACGAGATCGCTGTAGGTCTGCGCTCCGGGGAGCTCGGCGGTCTCCCACAGAACCTGGTTGCGGCGCAGGTCGAACGCGACGACGGTTGCCTCGGGCAAGATCGGGTCGGTGCCGAGGCTGTTCCGGGTCGCGCCGCCGAGAAACGCGATGCCGTCGGCGGTCGTCACGGAGCGGACCGACTGGTGCGGTACGACGCCGCGATGCACCTCGCGGTCGCCGGTGGCCAGGTGCTGTTCGACGAGCGTTCCGTCGTACTTGCCGTAGTCGGGCTCGGTGGAGATCAGCCACGTCTGCGAACGGTCGTCGTACGCGGCGTCGGTCGGACGGGTCTGCTCGTTGCCGATCTGGCCGAGTTCGTGCAGGTCGGTGCCGTCGGGCTTCATCTGCCAGAGGTGGGCCAGCGTGTAGACACCGAGGTACACGTCCTTTCCGACCGGCGTCATCGTCTTCGCCTCGCCGGGCAGGAACGTGCGGGTACTCGTGCCGGTGGCGAGATCGTGGACCTGGACGCCGGCCTTGCCGCTGACCAGGACGGACGACGGCGTGGCGGCGAGCGCCATCACCTGTTCGGGCGCGGGTGGTAGACCGGCCTGGCCGAGATCGGTGCCGGTGAAGGTCCCGCTCGCCTCGTCGAAGTCGACGACCTGGCTGGTCAGTTCGGCCCGTATCGTCGAGCCCTCGACGAAGATCCGGTTGAAGTAGGCACCGTCGTACGGCGAACCGAGGCGCGTCAGCGCGTTGTCGCGGTACCGGTAGAGCGTGCCGGACGGACGGGTGCCGAGGTAGATGTCGTCGCCGCTGAGCGTGATCGCGGTGACGTACTGGTCGCCGCCGGGCGTCTGGACCTCGACCGGGTTGCTCAGGTCCGCGGTGTCGAAGACGAGCATCGTGCCGGTGGGGGAGAGGCCCGCGGCGAGCTTCGTCCCGTCGAGGGCGAGCGTGGCGACGAACGTGCGGTCCGCGTACTTGGCGGGCAGTACGTCGCGCCGGGCGCCGGTCGCGCGGTCGATGGCGATCAGGTGCGCCTTCGTGCCGACGCCGGCGTAGATCGTGGTGGCGTCCGCGGCGATGCTGCGGACGTACTGCTCGCCGGCGATGGCGGCGCCGTACGACTTGGTCGCGCCGGTGGCGGGGTCGTATTCGTGCACCGCGCCGTCCGGATAGGTACCGGCGACGATCTTGCCGTCCGGGGTCGCGGCGATCGACCAGACGAACGAGCCGAACTGCGTGACCTTGGTCGCGGTGCCGGTGGTGGTGTCGACCTTGTAGACGTCGCCGGGCGTGTAGAGGCCGATGTACAGGTCGGTGCCGATGTGGGTCATCGCCCACGCCCCGGCGCCGGTCGGCAGCGAGAACTTGCGGTCGACGGTCTTGCCGACCGGGTCGAACGCGCCGACCTGGACGGGGGAGACGCCGGAGGTGATGGTCCAGATCCGGTCGCCGACCTGCTCGGCGACGCTGGTCGAGGTCACGGCGGACGCCGGACCGAGGCTGGTGACGGTCGGAGTTTCGGCCCCGACCGGAATCGTGGCGCGGGCTGGGGCGGAAACGCTCACCAAACCTGCGCAGATGACCAAAGCAACGATCATTCCCCGTGCGAATCGCTTGTCCACAAGGCCTCCCGGGACAGTACGCACCGAATTACGGTCATGGCTGAAATTAGCCGGACGTGCGTCAGCACGTCAACCGTTGAGAACTAATCAGAGATGAACGCGATAAACGACGAGCGGGCGACCGCTGCCGGTGCCGAGCTGGGTGCCGGTGGCATCCGCCAGTCCGGCGCGCTCGAGGCGGTTCAGGACGCGGCGCGCGGTCCGCGGCTGGATGCCGAGGTAGTCGGCCACGGAACGCGTGGTCAGCCCGTCCTCCGGGGTGGCGCGGACGAGCTCCTGCAGCCGTTCGAGCGTCGCCTTCGAGAGGCCGGCGCGCTGCGCGAGCAGTTGCAGTTTCGAGCGCTGCTGAGCCCGTGGCGGCGCGCCGCCGACCAGCACGAGATCGATGTCGTTGCGCAGCGACACGACAGCCGCCGTACGTCCCGCCGTCTTCGCCCGGCCGAGTGCCCGGCGGGCCAGCGCCTCGGTCTCGGTCCCGGACCCGCCGATGCCGAACCCGATCCGGACCGGTCCGAACTGCTCCTTCAGCCGGGTCAGCATGCTGAGCTCGGTGAACGCCGCGGTTGCTTGTTCGAGCGGTCCGCGGGTCGCGATCACGAGCCAGCGCTTGTCGTCGTACCGGATGACGCTGCCGCCCAGAGAGCCGGCCTCGCGCTGGAGAGCGCTCTCTGCGTCCGGAGAAATCTCCACCAGGCCGAGCGCGATCTGCGCATCGTCACTGCGCAAAGCGTCATGAACGAGCAGCAGACTGTTCACCGCCGAACGGACCGAGTGCACGGACGGTGCCAGCCGGAGCGTGGTCTGCTCCGTCCGGAGCTTCTCGTACGCCGACCGCAGACAGGTGATCGCGACGGTCGCGCCGGCCTCGTGGTGGAAGTCGACGATCTCGTCGAGGCTCAGACCGGGCCGGTACGGCAGCACGCGGACCCCGCGCATCGCGAGCCCGACCTCGTCGAACGTCTCCCGGACGTCGCCCTCGTCGAGTACGTCGATGCTGAGCGAGGTCACGTCGTGCCCCTCGCGGAGCAGTTGGACCAGGGCGCGCATCAGGGTCGCGCCGGTGTACTCGACGTGTACGGCCGGGCGGTCCAGGAGGTCCTGCGCGGCGGCGATCTGGTACGGCACGACACCGGTGAACAGCCACGCGTCGACGCTGCCCGGCGCGTCGGCCATCACCTTGGGGGTGTCGGTCTCCCGGCGGTACCGGAGCGGGACCACCTCGACGCCACGTAGCCCTTTGATGATCCGGCTGGTGGAGGTGACCAGATCCGACGGTCCCACTACTCCGATCGTCGTCACCACACGCGGGCCCCCTCCTTCATGGGGGTCAGTCTCACCACAAGACCCCACCGCTGCAAGAACCCGCGCCGTGGTCGGCTACGTTCGCCTCAGTGTCAGGGTGATGCTGCCGCTCACGCGGTGGTTGGATCCTGAGCACCCGCTGTCTGGCTCTTACGTTCGGTGTCGCCTTCGGGCTGACGGGCATGCGTTTTGCCGGCAGTGGGTGTGAAGGAGCTGGCCGGCGTGACTTGATAGGAGCGTGGCGACGCCCCCACTGAGATGTGTCCGCCGGCCGGCCCAACCGTCCGATCACTGACCAGTGAAGGAGGCAATCACCATGATGTCACGGGTTGTTGTCGGGGCCGATGTGCACAAGCGGACGCATACGTTCGTCGCGGTCGACGAGGTCGGCCGCGAGCTCGGCGCGAAGACGTTCGACGCGATCACGGCGGGTCATCAGGCCGCGGTCCGGTGGGCGCGGGAGCGGTTCGGTGCCGAGCAGGTGGAGGTGGTGTGGGCGATCGAGGATTGCCGTCATCTGTCGACCAGGCTGGAGCGTGACCTGCTCACGGCTGGGCAGTCGGTGGTGCGGGTGCCGCCGAAGATGATGGCCGAGCAGCGCCGCATCGCCCGGACCCGCGGGAAGTCGGACCCGATCGACGCGGCCGCGGTCGCCCGGGCCGCGCTGCGTGAGCCTGGTCTGCCGGTCGCGACCCACGACGAGACCTCGCGGGAGCTGAAGCTGCTGGTCGACAGGCGTGATGACCTGGTCAAACGACGCACCGCGACGATCAACCAGTTGCTGTGGCGAGTCCACGAGCTCGACCCGGCCTGGGCGCCCAAGGCCCGGTCGCTGGACCTGGCCAAGCACCAGCAGATCCTCGCGGACCGGCTGGCCGGCACACCGGGGATCGTGGCCGAGCTGGCCCGCGAAGAACTCACCGAGGTCATCGACTACACCGCCAAGATCAACGCCTATGCCAAGCGCATCGGAACCCTCGCAGCCGCTGTCGCGCCCACTTTGCTGGCCATGCCCGGCGTCGGTGCACTGACCGCCGCGAAGATCGTCGGAGAAGCCGCCGGCGTGTCCCGGTTCAAGTCCGAGGCTGCCTTCGCCCGGCACGCCGGGATCGCACCGATCCCGGTCTGGTCGGGCAACACCAAAGGCCGCGTCCGGCTCACCAGATCCGGCAACCGGCAGCTCAACGCCGCGATCCACCGCATCGCCGTCACCCAGATCCGCCTCGACGGCCTGGGCAAGACCTACTACGTCAAGAAGAAGACCGAAGGCATGTCCACCCCCGAAGCACTGCGCTGCCTCAAACGCCGCCTCACCCGCATCGTCTTCAACCACCTCACCACCGACCAGCCCACCGCGAGAACCACCCTCGCAGCCGCGGCTTGACATAGGAGAAACTCATGGAGCGTGTCCTGGAGTGGATCGACGAGGGTACGGCGCTGTGCCGCGGAGCACTCGGCGACCTGGAGGCACCGTCGTTGCTGCCGGGCTGGTCGCGGCGGCACGTCGCGGCCCACCTGTCGCTGAACGCCGAGGCCCTGGGAAACCTGGTGGAGTGGGCGCGGACCGGCGAGGAGCACCCGATGTACCCGTCCCGCGAGGCGCGGAACGACGACATCGAAGCCGGTACGTCGAGGTCGGCCGATGAGCTGCGGGCGTGGTTTGAGGCAGCGACGGCCGGGCTGAACGCGTCGATGGCGACGCTCACGGACGAGCAGTGGCAGGCAGAGGTCCGCACGTCGCGGGGTGAGCCGATGCGAGCGACCAGGATCCCCTGGATGCGCTCCCGCGAGGTGATGATCCACGCGGTCGACCTCGGCAACGGCCTCACCTTCGCCGACCTCCCCACCGACTTCCTCGAAGCCCTGTGTGAGGACATCCGCACCGAACGCGGCGACGCACCCGAGGTTCATGGCCCGGTCTCCGAGGTCGCCGCCTACTTGGCCGGCCGCTCGTACTCCGGCGTCACCGGCCCGAAAGGCACACCCGCAGCCCCCCTCCCACCCTGGCTCTGAGGCGGAGTCTGGACGGGTTGGGGAGGATTTCCCGCCCAGAACGGCAAACAATCCTCCCCAAGTGCCTCACTGGTCGGCGCGGCTCTTGGCGTAGGCCATCCAGGTGTCGCGGTCGATCTCGCCGGTGATGCGGGCTCGGTACATCCGGAGGTACTCCGGGCCGTCCGGTGACATCGGATCGTTCGGGCGGCTGCCGACTCGCCCGTCGGTCAGTTCGCGGACGACGTCGGCGTGGCCGGCGTGCCGCGTCGTGTCGAGCAGCACGGTCAGCACCATCTCCCGCAGCGTGACGGCCGAGCCGGTGTGATGCGTGCCCACGGTGTCTAGATCCAGCTCCTCGATCGCCCGTGCACCGTCCGCACACGCTCGTCGATAGGAGGCCACGAGCTCGTCGGTCGACTCGTCCGGTGTCGCCCACAGATCCAGCCCGAACCACAGTTCCTCGTCGTGTTCGTAAGACGGCACCTCCCGGTCCCGCCCGAACGCCGAGCACAGGTAGCCGCCGGTGATGCCGGTCAGGTGCTTCACGATGCCGATCAGGTTCGTTCCGGTCGGTGTCATCGGACGACGGAGTTGGTCGTCGGTCAGGCCCCCGACCTTCCACAGCAACGATTGCTGCACCTCGGTGAGCTGCTCTAGCAGCTGGGCTTTCTCGGGGGTCATTTCACGATGCGGTAGCGGAGGTGGGTTACGTCTCGGGCGGGGAGTTGGCGGACTTGTTCGAGTTCGATGTAGTCGGCGGGGAGGTTGTCGAAAAGGCGGCGGCCCTGGCCTAGGAGGACGTTGACGACGTGTAGTTCGAGCTCGTCGAGTAGGCCGGCGCGCAGGAGGGACTGGGCTGCGCCGGCGCCGTGGACCATCACGTCCCGGTCGCCGGCGGCGGCCAACGCCTGGGCAGCGCAGTCGGCGACGTCGGAAACGTAGACAGCGCTCCCCGCCGGTACGTCGTCCTCGGCGACGTGGTGGGTGAGGATGAACATCGGTACGCCGTCGTGGTGGTCGCCGTTCCAGCGGCCGGCGTGCTCGTAGGTACGGCGGCCCGCGATCAGCGCGCCCGTCGCGAGGGACTCGCGGACCACCTGCCCGCTCGGTCCGTCGGAGTTGCGATCGTCGAGCCAGTTGAACAGGCGGAACCCGCCGACTCCCATCGGGTTCTCTGGACTGTCGTCGGGGCCGACCACGAAACCGTCGAGCGACATGCTCATGTAAAGCCGGATCATCTGGAACCTCCAAGGGATTGGGGGAAATGAAACACGGTGGAGGGGTCGTACTTGGCTTTGAGGTCGCGGAGGCGGGGGTAGTTCGGGCCGTGGTAGGCGGTGTGCGCGTCGGTCAGGTCGGGGTCGGGGAAGTTCGGGTAGACGGCTCCGGAGGCGTGGGGGTGGGCTATGGACCAGGAGCGGCGTACGGCGTCGCGGTCAGGGCCGGCGTGTTCCAGGAGAAAGCGTTCGCTGCGGTGTGCGAAGGCTGTGGCGTCGACTGGGATGCGGTTGTAGGCGCCGCCCATGGGGGTGAAGTTGAGTTCGCAGCCGGAGTTGAGCAGTTGGGTGATTGTTTCCGGTGGTAACGGGTTGCGGAAGAACTCGGACTTGCTGTGGATGATGCGGTTGTCCGGGTCGCCTTCCGAGAGGCTGGCTTTGAGTGCTGGCCAGGAGAGGTCGGCGAGGAGGTCGATCTCGGGGGCGAGGGTCGCGAGGGGGCCGGGGTCGAAGGTGGTGAGGGTGGCGCCGAAGATCTGTGCCTGGTTGGTGTTGACGGTCAGGCTGGCGGTGAGGTCGTCCGGTGCGTCGGGGGCCCAGGACTGCCAGGCGGCGATCACCTCTGCTGCGTGAGTGCGTGGCCAGGTGAGTTTGAAGCGGGTCGCGGTGGGTGACGGTACGGCGTTGAAGACGAGGGATGTGACTACGCCGAACTGGCCGCCTCCTGCGCCGCGCAGTGCCCAGAACAGGTCGGGCTCTCGCTCTGCGTCGCAGGTGAGGACGGTGCCGTCCGCGAGTACGACGGTTGCGGCGACCAGGCGGTCGCAGGTCAGCCCGTACCGGCGCCCGAGCAACCCGAGCCCGCCACCCAACGTCAGCCCCGCGATCCCCACCGTCGGCCCACACCCCGCCGGAATCGTCAGCCCATACTCGTGCAACCCCCGATAAACGGAAGCCAGCCGAGCCCCCGCTCCAATCGTCGCCAGTGCCCCGGCGGGCTCGACCGTGATCGTGGAGAGGGCGGACAAGTCGAGCATGAGGCCTGTGGTGGAGGAGCGGGCGGCGAAGCAGTGGCCGCCGCCTCGGGGGGTTAGGGGGAGGTTGGTCGAGCGGGCGTAGGCGAGCGCCTCGATCACGTCGGACGTTGAGGAGCAGCGGGCGATGGCCGCGGGGCGGATGTCGGCGTACTGCGGCAGCGCGGGCTTCCGCAGTACGTCGTACAGCGAGTGGTCAGGCCCGATCAGGTCCATGGGCTGACGTTAGGACGCGGCGGCCGGTCTGCGCTTGAACGAAACGGGCGTACCACTCGGCGAGGAACGGCCGGTACGACGCCGAGTGGTCGTGCCCGCAGTCGCAGCGATCGGCCTTGTCTCCGAGCAGTTCGCGCGGTGTCACGCCGGTCAACCGCACGCATTCCCGGGTCAGATGCGCGTGGTCGGCGTACCCGGTCTCGGCCGCGAGGTCAGACAGCCCGCTCCCGAACCCGGCCTGCGCCAACGCGAGATACCCCTGGAACCGAAGCGTCCGCTGTAACGCCTTGGGCCCGACCCCGGTCGCCGTCAGGCACCGCCGCCGGAGCTGACTCTCCGACAGCGCCAACTCGTCCGCCAGAGGAGCGATCCCGGTCGGCTCCCACGGCATCAACCGCCGCACCATCTCCGCCACCACCGGATCCGGCCGAAGCGGCCGTCCGACCAGACACCGCTGCATCGCGAGCAGCGCCGTCTGCGGATCAGGCGCATCGGCCACCGCGGACCCGAGAGCGTCCGCCGCAGGGCCCCACAGGTCCACGGCGCAATCGACCAGTTCGTCCGCCGGTACGCCGAGCATCGGCGTCCCCGCGCCTGGCATGAACCGCACGCCGACGATCGTCGTCCGTGGCGGAATCACCTGCAGATGCGCCCGGGTCAGCGGCCCGATCAGCCGCGGTACGCCGCCGACCGGGCAGTGCAGTTCGACCCCGCCTGTCGGCAGATCACGTTGCGGGTAGGGCTGCGATCCGGTGCGCTGGATCCAGACCGTACGGACGAGGCCGGCCAGTGCGGGCACCGGCGCGCTCTCGTCGTACGTCTGCTCCATGGGTCTACAGCTCGATGTGCGAGCCGATGATGACCGTGCGGTCGCGGGGGAGACCGAAGTGTTCGGCAGCGTCGGCGGTGATGTGCGAGGTGGCGAGGAACAACTGCTTACGCCAGCCCGCCATCGTGGCGGCCTTGCCCCGGCGGAGCTCGATCTTGGACAGGAAGTACGACGCCTTGTCGAGATCGAGCGGGCCTTCGGACTCGTCCGGCTCCAGTTGCGCGAGGGCCGCCGGTACGTCGGGTGACTCCATGTACCCGAACTTGATCGTGACGTGCGTGATCCCGTCGTCGCCGTACCCGAGCTCGTTGACCGTGACCCGCTGGTCCTCGGCGACCCGCGGCACCGGCTCCGTGCCGATCGCGACGATCACCACGTGCTCGTGCCGGACCTGGTTGTGCTCGACGTTCGCCCGCAGCGCGAGCGGAGCGCTGACGCCGCCGCGGTTCAGGAAGATCGCCGTCCCCGGAACAGTGCGGATCGGCATCGTGCCGGAGCGCAGCTGGTCGATGAACTCCTGCAGTGAACCCTCGGCGCGTTCCCGCTCGGCCGTCACGACCTCACGGCCGCGCTGCCAGGTCGTCATCACCGTGAACGCGATCACCGCGATCAGCAGCGGCAGCCACGCGCCGTGCACCAGCTTGGTCAGGTTCGCGCCGATGAACAGCAGGTCGACCGTGAGCAGCGGAACCGCGCCGACGCAGGATCAGCCACCTCGGGACGTTCCAGCGGTAGTGCGCGACGTAGAAGAACAGCAAGGTCGTGATGCTGATCGTGCCGGTCACCGTCATGCCGTACGCGTACGCCAGGGCGCCCGAACTGCGGAACGCGAAGATCAGCGTCAGTACCGAGACGAACAGCAGCCAGTTGACGAACGGGACGTAGATCTGGCCCACCGTCGTCGCCGAGGTGTGCGTCACCCGGAGCCGCGGCAGGTACCCGAGCTGCGCGGCGTGCGACGCGACCGAGTAGGCGCCGGTGATCACCGCCTGCGACGCGATCACGGTGGCCGCGGTCGCGAGCAGCACCAGCGGCAGCCGGGCCCAGTCCGGGACGAGCAGGAAGAACGGGCCGCTGATGTTGGCGTGGTCCTTCAGGATCAGCGCTCCCTGACCCAGGTAGCTGAGCGTGCAGGCCGGGAAGACCAGGAACAGCCAGCCGCGACTGATCGCGCGGCGGCCGAAGTGGCCCATGTCGGCGTACAGCGCCTCCGCGCCGGTGACCGAGAGCACGATCGCCGCGAGCGCGAAGAACGCGATGTGGAAGTGCCCGGCCAGGAACCCGATCGCGTACGTCGGGGAGAGCGCCTTGAGGATCGCCGTGTGCTCGACGATGCCGCCGATCCCGGCCGCGCCGATCACCGTGAACCAGGCGATCATCACCGGCCCGAAGACCCGGCCGACCGATTCGGTCCCGCGGCGCTGGACCAGGAACAGCACGGTGATGATCACCGCGGTGATCGGTACGACGTACTCGGCGAGCGACGGCTGGACGGTCTTCAGGCCCTCGACCGCGGACAGCACCGAGATCGCCGGGGTGATGATGCCGTCACCGAAGAACAGTGACGCCCCGAACAGGCCGACCGCCGCGAGGACGGCCGCGGCCCGGCGGCCCGGATGGGTGGAACGCCAGCGGCGCAGCAGCGTGATGAGCGCCATCACGCCGCCCTCGCCGTCGTTGTCGGCGCGCATCGCGAGCAGGATGTACGTGACGGTGACGATGATCATCACCGACCAGAAGATCAGCGACACGACGCCGTACACGTTGTTGTCGCTGACCGGCACCGGGTGCGGGTCCTCGGGGTTGAACACCGTCTGGAGGGTGTAGATCGGGCTGGTCCCGATATCGCCGAACACGACACCGAGTGCGCCGACGATCACTGCGAGCTTGGCCGTGTTGTGGGCGTTCGGCGCGGGTGCCTGCGCAGCCTCCGCCGTTTCCGCCTGCTGATCCGTCACGTCCCCGGACGATACCCGCCCAGGGAGCGAGCGCTGCGCATGTCGAGCCGTCCGCCACGGCTCCGACGTACCTGGTATGACAGCCGAGCGAGTACTGCGGACCTACCTCACGCTGGTCGTGGTGTCGACGGGCGCGTCGTCGATGATCTGGGGCATCAACACGTTGTTCCTGCTCGACGCCGGGCTGAGCATCGGCAAGACGTTCGCCGCGAACGCGTTCTTCACCGCCGGCATGGTGCTGTTCGAGGTGCCGACCGGCGTTGTCGCGGACACGGTCGGGCGGCGTACGTCGTACCTCCTGGGCACGGTCACCCTGATCGGGACCACGCTGCTCTACCTGGTGCTGTGGCGGACGCACGCGCCGTTCGTGCTCTGGGCGGTGGTGTCGATGCTGCTCGGTCTCGGGTTCACGTTCTTCAGCGGCGCGACCGAGGCCTGGCTGGTCGACGGGCTGCACGCGACCGGGTACGACGGGTCGCTGGACGAGGCGTTCGCGAAGGGACAGGTCGCGAGTGGGATCGCGATGATGGGCGGCACGATCGGCGGTGGAGTGCTGGCGCAGCTGACGAACCTGGGGATGCCGTACGTCGTTCGCGCATTGTTGCTGATGGCCACGTTCGTGGTGGCGTGGCGGTCGATGCGGGACATCGGCTTCACGCCGGCGCCGCGGACGTCGGTGCGGGGCGAGATGGCCGGGATCGTCCGGGCGTCGCTCCGGCACGGGCTGCTCAACCGGCGGGTCCGCTGGGTGATGCTGGCCGGGCCGTTCACGGCCGGCGTGAGCGTCTACGGCTTCTACGCGGCGCAGCCGTATCTGCTCCAGCTGTACGGGAACACCGGCTCGTACGCGATCGCCGGACTGTCGGCCGGGATCGTCGCCGGTGCACAGATCGCCGGCGGCGCGTCGGCGTCGTACGTCTCGCGTCTGATCCACGACCGGATCGGGATCCTCATCGGAGCGATCGCCGCGTCCGGGATAGTGATCGCGGTGATGGGAGTCGTGACGTCGTTCGGGGTGGCGCTGGTGCTGCTGATGGTGTGGGGCACGTTGTTCGCGGCGATGTCGCCGGTGCGGCAGGCGTACCTGAACGGTCACATCCCGTCGGCGCAGCGGGCGACCGTGCTGTCGTTCGACAGTCTGCTCGGCTCGGCCGGCGGGGTCGTGATCCAGCCGACGCTCGGCCGCTCCGCGGACCTCTGGGGTTACGGACCGGCGTACCTGGTGTCGGCGTTGATCCAGACGCTCGCGGTGCCGTTCCTGGGGCTGGCCCGGCGGAAACCTGTCGAGGACGCGGCAGGCGAGGCTCTAGCCTTGCGGGCGTGACGGCTCGACTGATCATCATCAACGGCGGGTCCAGTTCCGGGAAGACCGGGATCGTGCGGTGTCTGCAGGCGGTGCTGCCGGAGCCCTGGCTCGGGTTCAGCGTGGACGACTTCGTGGACGCGCTGCCCGCCGTGATGGACGGCGGCCTCGAGATCGGGCCGGACGGCGAGGTGTCGGTCGGGCCCGCGTTCCGGGAGCTGGACGCCGCCTGGACCGCAGGGATCGTGGCGATGTGCCGGGCCGGCGGCCGGGTGATCGTCGACGACGTGTTCCTCGGCGGCGCGGGCTCACAGCAGCGCTGGCTGGACGCGATCGGCGACGTCGAAGCCGTCTTCGTCGGCGTCCACTGCGCCCCGGAGATCGCCGCGGGGCGCGAACTCGCGCGCGGCAACCGCGCCCGCGGCATGGCCGAGCAGCAGGCGTACGTCGTCCACGAGGGCGTCACGTACGACGTCGAGGTGGACAGCTCGCACGCGGAATCCGTCGACTGCGCCCGGACGATCGCCACCTACCTCGTTCCGTAGTGGATCCGTAGCGGCCACGGATGCCCGCTGCGGTCGTCCGGCGGGATCTTCGTCGTACCGGAAACACGACGACGAAGGAGAAGCTCATGAGTACGACGGTGACGACCCGCAGGACCGTCCGTCCGCGGACCGTGGCGCTGTGGGTGGTGCAGGCGGTACTGGCCGTGCTGTTCGCGATGGCGGCCGTGCCGAAGCTGACAGGCGCCCCGCTGATGGTCGACATGTTCGCCGAGATCGGCGCCGGGCAGTGGCTGCGGTACGTGGTCGGGACGCTCGAACTCGCCGGGGCGATCGGTCTGCTGATCCCACGCCTGTGCCGGCTGGCCGCGCTCGGTCTCGCCGCGCTGATGGTCGGCGCCAGCGCCACCAACCTGTTCCTCTTCGGAGCGTCGCCGGCGATCCCGCTCGCCTACCTGGCAGTCGCCGCCGCAGTGGTCTGGTTCCGCAGGCCCGCGAGGTGACCGTCGACGACGGCGAGGGCGTGGATCGTCTGCGCGCGGTGATCCGCTGCCACGACCGTTTCGTCCTCGCCGTCGAGGATCCGGCGTACCGCTGTCAGATGGACAGTGCGGTAGGCGGCGACGGCGAGCGCGGCGGTCAGTTGCGGTTCCGGTACGTCGGTGCGCGCCATCGCGGCCGCGATCGCCTGCTCGATCTCCTCGAGAAGCTCGCGGGCGCGGGACTGGAGCGCCCGCGACTCGGCGACGACCTCCCAGAAGCGGCGGAACCGCGCGCGGATCGTGGACAGCGGATGACCCTCCTCGGCGAGCCTCACGAGCACGTCGGACAGCGCCTGGACTGCGGAGGTACCGTCCGGACGGTCGTTGATCGCGGCAACCATCAGGGCCTCGGTCTCGGGGTAGCGGTCGAACAGCAGATCCTCTTTGCGCGCGAAATGCGCGAACACCGTCGGCCGGGCCACGTCTGCCGCCTCGGCGACCTCCGACACCGACACCGCGTCGAACCCGCGCTCGAGAAACATTCCGGTCGCGACATCCGAGATCCGGGCCCGGACCTCGGCCTTCTTCCGCTCCCGGCGTCCCTGCTGCTCCATGGCGCTAACCATACTGGATAAAAAGATGTACTGAGTATGACTTTGGTTGCTATCCTGCTGGCCATGCTTGCCATCGGGGTGAACTACGACACCGGCCTCCGGTACGACGGCCGCAGCACACGGGAGCGCTTCGATCCGGAAGAGGTGCGCCACGACCTGACCGTGATCGCGGACGAGTTGCACGCACCGGCGGTCCGCGTATCGGGGAACGATCCGGACCGTCTCGTGCTGGCGGGCGAGGCGGCCCTGGCGGCCGGACTCGACCTGTGGTTCTCGCCGATGCCGATGGATCTGGAGCCGGACGAGTTCGTCGCCTTCCTGACCGACTGTGCTCGTCGTGCGGAGAGCTTGCGGCAGTCGGGGCGAGGCGAGGTCGTCCTGGTGCTGGGATGCGAGCTTTCCGTTTTCTGCAAGGGATTCGTCCCCGGTGAGACCTCGGGGGAGCGGCTGGCGTTGATGGCCGATCCCGCGACCTGGACCGATCCCGCCAAGCTCACGCAGTTGCAGGCGGGGCTGGCCCGGTGGGGCGACGTACAGCAGCAACTGGCTGCTGCGGCGCGGAGCGTTTTCGGCGGCCGGATCACGTACGCCGCCGGCCTGTGGGAGGACGTGAACTGGGACCTGTTCGACATCGTCAGCGTCGACGCGTACCGGGACGCGGCCAACGCGGCGACCTTCGCCGACGAACTGACCGGACGGAAGAAGTGGGGTAAGCCGGTCGTCGCGACCGAGTTCGGTTGCTGCGCGTACGTCGGTGCCGCGGACCGCGGTGGAACCGGCTGGATGATCGTGAACCGCAGCGTCGACCCGCCGGCGATCAACGGCGCGTTCGAGCGGAACGAGGAGGAACAAGTGGAGTACCTGTTCGAGCTCGTTGAGGAGTTCGACCGGATCGAACTGGCCGCGGCGTTCTGGTTCAGCTTCGCGGGTTTCGCGTTGCCGCACCGGCCGGACGATGCAGAGCATGACCTCGACCTCTCGTCGTACGGACTGGTCGCGGTCGACGACGACGGACACTGGGCACCGAAGCCGGTGTTCGCCGCCCTGGGCAGCCTGAACGAGTCGCGGACCTGAACCTGCGGGAGTCCTCTGCGGATGCATAGGTAGTGGCTACAGCGGGTAGTCATCAATGCACGACTCGCGATCGTGACGTCCTGGGGGTCAACAAATGGGGAGCCACTACGCCGCTTGTGAGCGGGCGGAGCACAACCTCTGCAGGTGCCAGATGTGCGGAGGCATGATGCACCGCATCGAATGGGCTCTGGAAGCGGCCATGGAAGAGACCGGTGAAGAGCGCCGCCGTCGCCGGCTCTCGCTGGAGGCGACGTGGACAGGCTTCGGCCAGGACCGAAAGGCGCCGTCCCTCGAGATCGCGCGGGTTGCTGTCAATACGGGATTCGTCGACCTGGTCGATTGGCTCGCCGACGACTACCGAGCCGCAGACGGCGCGGGGGAGATAGCGGGCAGTGTGGTTGTACAACTCAAGGGAGGTCTGGTCGGTCTGGTGTCCGACGCGGTTCGTGTGGAGATCGACAAGATCGTCGGACCGCCGGGACCCGGTGGGCACGAGAACCTGCTGCGGCTCGGACTGGCTGATCATTTCTGGTGCGACCTCTTCGCCGCGATCGCACAGGTTGCTCGGGAGGTGCAGGCGCAGCTCGATCAGGTACCCGACAGGCTCGCCGAAGCGATCCTTGAGTCTCGTTCGGCGGACAACAATCTCGTACGCCCGAAGCGGGGTCCGCGCAGGAAAGTCACCCGGCTGCCACTCGAAGATCTACTCGTCGAACGAGTCGTAGCGGCCGTGCTACGTACGGCGTGGGCACCCGTTCAGGCCATGTACCAGGCGAAACTCCAGCTGTTGATCCGCCATGCGCAAATCCTTGCGATTCTGATCTGCCCAGGTCCCGAACGGCATCGCGTAGTGGTCGAGCAATGCATGAAGCCACTCTTCGGTGAGGAGATCACCGAACCTGCCGTCGAGCGGATCAAGGCATCGCTGTACAAGGACCTTTTCGCCGCGAGCTGACATTCGGGCAGGCACCGTCTGTTCCGTTCGCGTCTGGTTGGCTAGTGCCGTGCGGATGTCTGAGGAGCAGCGGAATCGGTTGGAGCGGTTGGCGGAGTTCGTGTTGCCGGGGGAGGGATGGACGGCGGCGGGCTTTGTTGAGCGGGTGCTGACGGAGGATCGGCCGGACTGGGTCGGGCGGGTTTCGCGGGCGCTGGTGGACGACGCGGGTGTGGATCGGGCGTGGTTGGTGCGGCTGATCGCGCAGGGGTTCTACGCGGATCCCTCGACCTGGGAGACGGTCGGGTGGCGGAGCGGGGAGTTTGCGCCGGTGCAGACCGAGTTGCGGGTGACGCCTCGGGACGAGTTGGCGGAGCGGTACGACGTTGTGGTGGTCGGCTCGGGCGCCGGTGGGGGTGCGGCGGCTCAGGTGTTGGCGGAGTCGGGACGGTCGGTGCTGGTTGTTGAGCTGGGCAGCTTACCCGTCGACGGAGTCGTTGGCGCACGACCATCTGCGGAATCCGCGGTCCGTCGCGGGTCTGCCGGCGATGACGGATCCGGACCCGGCGGGGCGGCCGCGGGTGTCGGTGGTGGACGGTGTGCGGAGTGAGGTGCTGCCGCCGGACGGTGGGTGGGGGAACAACGCGTTCACGGTCGGCGGCGGCACGCGGGTGTACGGCGCGCAGGCGTGGCGGTTCGTGCCGCAGGACTTCCGGATGGCCACGACGTACGGCGTACCCGAGGGAAGCGCGCTCGCCGACTGGCCGATCTCGTACGACGAGCTGGAGCCCTACTACTCGTTGGCGGAGCAACGGTTCGGAGTGAGTGGCGGTGGTGTGGACCCGTGGCACGGGCCGCGGTCGATCCCGCTCCCGATGCCGCCGCTGCCCCGGACGGGGCCGGCTGAGCTGTTGGCGGGCGCCGCCGAGCGGCTCGGCTGGGGGACTCTCGACGTACCGCTGCTGATCAACTCGGTCGATTACCAAGGGCGCTCCGGGTGTGTGCGGTGCGGTCAGTGTGTCGGTTTCGCGTGCCCGGTGGAGGCGAAGGCCGGGACGCACAACACTGCGCTGCCCGCAGCGCTCGCGACCGGGAACTGCACGCTTCTCACCGAGACGACGGCCGAGCGACTCGTCACCGACGCGATCGGGCGGGTGGTCGGCGTCGGGCTGGTCGCGAGCGACGGGTACGGCGGGATCTGGCGACGGACCGTTTCGTGCGATGAGGTGGTGGTCGCGGCGGGTGCTTCGGAGACGCCTCGGCTGCTCCTTAACAGTGCGCACGACGGCGAGCCGAACGGGATCGGCAACAACCAGGATCAGGTCGGCCGGCATCTGCAGGCGCATGTGTACGCCGGTGCGGTCGGGCTGTTCGAGGACGAAGTGGTCGATCTCGTCGGACCCGGTGTGTCGATCGCGACGTGCGACTTCCGGCACGGGAACGACGGGATCGTCGGCGGCGGCATGCTCGCCAATGAGTTCGTGCCGACGCCTGCGGCCGTGTACGACTATCTGACCGGCGCCGGGCTGATCCCGCCGGCCGGTGCCGAGAGCGTGCAGGCGATGCGGCGTGAGGTACGGCGGATACTCCGGGTGGTTGGCCCGATCCAGGAGGTCACGTCGGCGGACTCACGCGTGCGCGTCGATCCGTCCGTCGTGGACCGGTTCGGCAATCCGGTCGTGGTGACGAGTGGGTCGATCCATCCCGAGGACGTCCGCGCGCAGCGGTTCATGAGTGCGAAGGCCAAGAGTTGGCTGGAGGAAGCGGGCGCGGTTCGTACGTCGGTCGGAGAGGTCGGCAACGTGGGGAGCTCCAGCACCGGGCAGCATCAGGCCGGGACCTGCCGGATGGGCGACGACCCGGCCCGATCGGTCACCGATCCACAAGGCCGGATCTGGGGCCACGACAACGTCTGGATCACCGACGCATCCATCCACGTCACCAACGGAGGCGTCAACCCAGTCCTCACTGTCCTGGCCAACGCGCTCCGAATCGCCACCCACCTCGTCCGCGACTGAGTCAGGAGCCAGGGCTGGAGTAGTGCCGAGACTGTCGGGTGAAGAAGGCGACCGCCGCTGCCATGCAACCTACTCCTACCGCTGGGCTCAGCCATCCCATCCACGCTGGAAACCACAGCGAGTCCACCCGCCCGGTGACCATGGCGGCTGGAATCCACGCGACGAAGGCCAGGGGCAGCGGGAACGTGAACAGGACGGATCCGACCGGGCCGAAGAGCTGGAGTGGAAAGTTGCCATAGGTTCCGAAGACGGCGTCGATCAGACCCGTCAGCGACTGCGTGTTTCGCAATCGGAACGCCAGCGCACCCCGTGCCAGTTGGAGCCCGCCCTCCAGCATCCCACCAGCAGCGATGGAGATGGCAAGCCACAGCACGAGAAGCGGATGCCACGCTATAGAGGCTTGGGGCAAGGCCAGCGCCAGGATCGCACCAGCGACGATCACATCGCCGAATTGCTGCAGGTTGAAGCGGCGCGTCAGCAGTTGCAGGAACGGACTTGTCGGACGCAACAGATAGCGGTCGAATTCTCCCGTGTGCACGACGACGTCTACATCGATCGTCCTGCGGAAGAAGAGGGCGTACGCGCTGTGACTCGCCATCCGGATGCCGAACAGCACCATCACCTCGGCTGGAGTCCAGCCACCGATGGATCCGAAGGCGTGCAGCAGCACCCCGACGAACAGAAGCTGTCCGGCGTTGAATGCCAGCGCGCCGATGACGGAGATGAAGAGGTTGGCCTTGTGCTCGAGCTCGGTCAGCCACGCCACTCGCAGCAGGATGCGGAAGTCCCGGATCAGTTCAGCCACCGTTGATCACCACCTTGCGCAACGCACGCCAAGTCACCATGGCAACGATGCCTGTGGCAGCCGCCAACCAACCGAGCTGGACCGCGAGGACGCCCCCGAGCCCGCCGAGCGGCTGCTGTCCCTGCCAGAGCTGCAGTGGTGCGAAGACCTGCAATCCGAACGGCAGCGCATCGAGGAACGGGCGCAGCCACCCGGGGATGAACCACAGCGGGACGAGAGCGCCGGAGGCAAAACTGGCGATGGCTCGGTAGACGTAGAACGGCCCACGCGTATCAGTAGTCCAGAACGCCACCATCGAGACAGCGAGATTCAGCAACGTGGCGAGCAACCAGCCGAGCGTGGCAGTGAGGAGGAAGCCGACGAGCCCATCCGTGGTCGCCGGCGGCGTCAGCCCTCCCACCGCAAGGCCGATGGCCAAGCCGACCACGACTCCGGGCATCGCGCCGACAACTCCTCCGACGGACTGCAGGAGGCTCTGCCCCACTATTGCAATGGGGCGGATGAGGTCCGTCGCGATGGTTCCCTCGCGGACCCGTTCGGGGATCGACGAGAGTTGCCAGGGCAGTGCGACGTGCCACAGCAGCATCGCGATGACCGCATAGCTGACCGCATCGGACTCGCTGATACCTGCGACCACGCCGCGGTCGGCGTAGACAGCACGCCACACGGTCACGAGCAGGACTGTTTGCAGGGCGACCGAGGCCATGGACAGTGCGACATTCGCGCGAAAGAACAGAGCGTTCTTGGAACCGAGTCGAATCATCGACCACGGCGTGACCCACGCAGGCCGTTGGGATCGCGGTGCCCGGGACGCGCCGGTCACCTCTCGGCCTCGGCATAGATCAGCCGGACGACATCCTCCAGCTTGGGCTCGTTGACGTGAAGATCAGCGATCTCAGCGACCGAGGTGGCCTGAGCGATCACGGACGCGGCACTCGTTCGTTCCGGATCGAAGCGAAGTGAGATCGTGCCGTCGGAGTTCTCCAGCCGATCGGTGTGCTCAGCCTGGATGCCCGTCGGGTCCGCACCCTCTGTCGGAGTGATCACCACCTCGCGGAAAGGCAGGTACCGTCGCTTCAGGGTCTTCAGGTCACCGTCGTAGACAACACGCCCGCGATCGATCATCACTATGCGTCGGCACAGCTGCTCGATGTCGTCCATGTCGTGCGTGGTGATCATCACCGTGGTGGCGTGAACGCGGTTCTGCTCCGCGATGAAGTCACGGAGGGCTTGTTTTGCGACCACATCCAGGCCCACCGTCGGCTCGTCCAAGTACAGCACCTGAGGACGATGGAGCATGGCTCCCGCCAGATCACCACGCATCCGTTGCCCTAGCGACAGGGATCGGATCGGCGTGTCCAGGAAGTCCTTGATCTGCAGGACCTCGTCGAACTCGTCGATTCGCGCGGCGTACTCCGCCTGGCCGACTCGATAGAGGTCTCGAATGGTTTCCAGCGAGACGCGAAGCGGCAGGTCGAACCAGAGTTGGGTCTTCTGCCCGAAGACGACGCCGATGTTGTGGGCATGCTTGCGGCGATTCGCCCAGGGCACGAGACCGTCGACGCGCACCGTGCCCGAGGTGGGTACCACGATCCCGGTGAGCATCTTGATGGTGGTGGACTTGCCGGCGCCGTTGGCGCCCAAGTAGCCGACCATCTCTCCCCGATCGACTGTGAAACTGACCTGGTCGACCGCACGCACGACGCGTGTGGGGGCCCACAGTTGGCGGACACCAGCCAGTCGACCAGTCGTCGGCTGCGGCTTCCGGAACTCTTTGATCAGCTCAGTGACCTCAATCATCGGCACGCTGCCCAAACCTAGAGCAACGAAAGATCAGCGGGAGGACACCGTCAGGGCCGCTAGCCCAGGATGCGGGAGATGCCTATGCCGCTGCGGGCGTCGCGGCCGTACTTCGTGATCTCGGCGGGGAGGTTCAGCCGGGAGATGCCGGTCTTCGTGCGGTCCTCGTCGGTGAGGAGGTCGGCGGGGATGATCCAGACGATCTCGAACTCGAGGCCGTCGGGGTCCTTGCCGTAGAGGGACTTCGTGGTCCCGTGGTCGGACGCGCCGACGAGGGCGTCGTGCTCGCTCAGCGTGCCGGCCAGGTCCTCAAGGTCGCCGAGCGTGTCCACCTCCCACGCGAGGTGGTAGAGCCCGACCGTCGTCCGCCCGGCGCCCGACGATGCGGCCTGCGACCCGATCTGGAACAGGCCGAGGTCGTGGTCGTTGCTCGACCCGGGCGCGCGGAGGAACGCCGCACCGGGGATGGCGTCGCCAGTCTCGGTGTAGCCGAAGCCGAGGACGTCTCGGTAGAACGCGACGCTCGCCGCGACGTCGCGCACGTACAGGACCGCGTGGTTCAACCGGAAGATCGCCATACCAGCGATGTTAGTTGAAGCCTCAACTTATTTCCAGTGCCTAGCGGCGGCGTCTCTTCGGTCGGGCCGGTTGCTTGGACGCCTGCGGTGCCGGCTTCTTCTGCCGCTTGGGTGTCGCGGGCCCGCGGGTGCTGTTCGCGGTCCGGCCGCGGACGATGCCGATGAAGTGCTCGACCAGTTCGCTGGTCTCGTTCTCCGGCCAGCTGAGCGCGACCTGCGACTCGGGTACGCCGGTCAGCGGGCGGTAGGTCAGGTCCTTGCGGTGGTGCAGCCGGGCCAGCGACTGCGGTACCACCAGCAGCCCGGTGCCCATCGCGACCAGCTCGATCGCGTCGCCGGTCCGGGCCGGGCGCTCGTCGATCAGCCGGCCGGGTGGGCGGGCCCAGTCCAGTACGTCGTCCTGCGAGTGCAGCATCAGCTCGTCGGCGAGATCGTCGACGGTGACCTCCTCGGCCGCGGTGACCAGGTGGTCCTTGGGCACCACGACCACCGTCTGCTCGACGTACAGCGGGATCGCGTGCAATCCGGTGCGGTCGATCGGGAGCCGCAGGAGGACCGCGTCGGCGTCGCCCCGGCGTACCAGATCGGGGGCTTCGGCGGCGGAGACCTGGACGAGTTCGAGCGGGACGCGGGGGAGTCGCTCCGTCCAGATCCGAACCCATTTGGCGGGTGTCACGCCGGGGACGTAGCCCAGCCGGAATCCGGTCACGGTTCTGAGGTTACCGGGCGTTACGCTGCTGCCATGACGGCGCGCAAGACACCCCAAACCATGAAGCCTGCCACGGCGGCGAAGAAGCTGGACGTGTACCTCCCGGCCACGCCTGCGGAGTTCCAGGAGGGTGTCGTGTCGCGGGACGAGCTGAACGCGCTGCAGGCGGACCCGCCCGAGTGGCTGCAGGAGCTCCGTCGGAACGGGCCGCATCCGCGCTCCGTGGTCGCTGCCAGGCTCGGCGTCTCGATCGGTGGCCTGGCCCGGGCCGGGGTCACCGAGGCGCTGACCACGGACGATATCGAGGCCATCCGGGACGAGAACCCGGACTGGCTGGAGCACGAACGCGCGACGCAGGCAGAGGTCCGCCGGCAAGAGGCCGAGCTGAAGAAGAAGCCGCGCGTCAGGTAATCCGGACGCGGAGGCGGCGGAAGCCTCTGCCCTTGCTCTCCATCTTGACGACCTCCATGCGGCCGATCAGGGCGGTCGAAGCGACGTGCGTCCCGCCGTCGGCCTGGGTGTCGAGGCCGGCGATGTCGACGATCCGAACGATCTCGATATCGGGCGGGAGCAGGTTGGTCGCCGTCCGGATGATGTCCGGGATCGCGAACGCCTCCTCGCGCGGGAGGTTGCTGACACTGATCCGCCGGTCGATGCGGATCTCCGCGTTGACCGCCTCGGCGACCCGGTCCTTGAAGTCCGGCGGTACGTCGGCCAGATCGAAGTCCATCCGTGCCGACAGCGGTTCCATGTTCCCGCCCGTGACGAGCGCGCCGAAGTCGCGGAACACGACACCGGTCAGCACATGCAGCCCGGAGTGCGTCCGCATCAGCTGAGTACGCCGCTCGTCGTCGAGCGCCCCGCGCACCGCCGTACCGACCGGAGGCACCGGGTCGTCCTCGTGCGGCACCAGGTACAGGTCGTCACCCTTGGTCGTCCCAACGATCCGCGTCCGTACGCCACCCCACAGCAGCACGCCCTGGTCCGGCGGCTGCCCGCCGCCACCCGGGTAGAACGCGGACCGGTCGAGCACGATCCCGCGCTCCGGATCCAAACCGACGACCGTCGCGTCCCACTCCCGAACCGAGGCGTCGTCGAGATCGAGTCGATGAGTGTGCCCGTACTGGTTGCTCACGCCCGTTCCACGAGTTCGGTGAAGGCGCCGAGGGCCTTGCGGATGTTTTCGACCGAGTTCGCGTACGAGAAGCGGAGGTAGTTCTCGCCATAGATGCCGAACGACGTGCCGGGCAGGCAGGCGACGCCGGCCTCGTCCAGTAGCCGGTCGGACAGGGTTGCTGCCGATATGCCGAGTTCGCTGATGTTCGGGAACGCGTAGAACGCTCCGCCTGGTTCTACACACGACACACCTGGTACGGCGTTCAACCCCGAGACGATCACCTCGCGCCGTTCGCGGAAGGCGTCCAGCATCCGGTCGACGTCGTCCCACGGTCCTTCGAGGGCGGCGATCGCGGCGTGCTGGCTGAAGGCCGACGTACACGACACCGAGTTGATCATCAGCCGTGTCACCGGCTCCACCAGCGGTTCGGGGAACACGCCGAAGCCGAGTCGCCAGCCCGTCATCGCGAACGTCTTCGACCAGCCGTCGAGGAGGATGGTCCGGGAAGCCATTCCGTCGACGTCGAGGACGCTGTGGTGCTCACCGTCGTACCGCAGCGCCCAGTAGACCTCGTCGCTCAGGACGACGAGGTCGTGCTCGATCGCGATCTCGGCGATCGCCTGCAGCTGTTCGGGCGTCGACACGCTGCCGCACGGGTTGTGCGGGGAGTTGAGGATCAGCAGCTTGGTCCGGTCCGTCACCAGCGACCGCAGTTCCTCGGGGTCGATCGCGAAGCCGTTCTCCTCGCGCAGCGGCACCGGCACCGGCGTCGCGCCGGCGAAGGACGCGATCGAGGCGTACATCGGGAACCCGGGGTCCGGGTAGAGGACCTCGTCGCCTTCCTCGCAGAGGGCCAGGATCGTGAAGAACATGATCGGCTTCGCGCCGGGCGTGATCAGCACCCGGTCGGGCGTCGTGCTCAGCCGGCCGGTGCGGTCGAGGAAGTCCGCGACCGCGGTCCGCAGTTCGGGAATGCCGGGCGCCGGCACGTAGTGCGTGAACCCCTTGTCCAGCGCCTGCTGCGCGGCGGCGATCACGTGCGGTGGCGTGTCGAAGTCCGGTTCGCCGATCTCGAGGTGCACGATGTCGCGCCCCTGGGCCTCCAGGGCCTTCGCTTTCGCGAGAACCTCGAACGCAGACTCGGTCCCCAGCCGATCCATCCGGCCAGCAAGTTTCACGATGTGTCCTTCCGACGTGGCATGTCACACCCTAGGCCCTGTCTGGTGATCCCACGCCTACTGCGGGGCACTCGGCACGGCACCTCGCCGCACGGGTGCAAAGGCCACGATGCTCCGCATCGAGACCTTCGCCCCCGCACGCCGATGCACCGCACCGAGCACCTCCTCGCTACGGCGTGGGATCACCAGACAGGACCTAGTGCGATGATCTCGGAGTGAGTGAAACGAGGCGGGTTGCGGTGACCGGGAGCAGCGGGAAGCTCGGCAAGGCCGTTGTCGATCATCTGGCGGACCAGGGCTGGGACGTGGTGGCCCTCGACCAGGCTGCACCGGCGCGTGCCGACGTGACGTCGACACGGCTGGATCTGACCGATTTCGGCCAGACCTACGAGGCGATCGCCGGGATCGACGACCGGCACGACGGCGTCGACGCGGTGGTGCACCTCGCCGCGATCCCGGCGCCGGGCCTGCGGCCGAACGCGGCGACGTTCCACAACAACATGACCGTCACGTACAACGTGTTCTCGGCCGCGCTGCGGGCCGGCGTCCGGAACATCGTGTGGGCGTCGAGCGAGACCGTGCTGGGTCTGCCGTTCGACGAGTTCCCGCCGTACGTGCCGGTCGACGAGGACTACCCGCCGCGGCCGAACAGCACGTATTCGCTGGTCAAGACGCTCGAGGAGGAGCTGGCGCGGCAGCTGTGCCGGTGGCATCCGGACCTGAAGCTGATCGGGCTCCGCTTCTCCAACGTGATGTACCCGGAGGACTACGCAGGGTTCCCGGCGTTCGACGCGGACGCCAACGCCCGTAAGTGGAACCTCTGGGGCTACATCGACGCCCGCGACGGCGCACAGGCCGTCCGCAAGGCGCTCGAGTACGGCGTGACCGGGACGGACGTCTTCATCGTCGCGAACGCCGACACGGTGATGTCCCGGCCGAACGAGGAGCTTCTCGCCGAGGTGTTCCCCGGCGTACCCGTGAAGCGCCCGTTCGGCCCGAACGAGACGTTGCTGTCGATCGAGAAGGCGCGCCGCCTGCTCGGTTACGAACCGGAGTTCTCCTGGCGGGGCCCGAACGGGAACAGCGTGTCCGGGTCGTAGGTCGACCGTACGTCGGCCAGCCGCGCGAAGGTGTCCGCGGGCCACGACCGCTCGTAGGACCCCGGCAGCGCGAAACCGCCGGAGAAGTTCACCGTGGTCTCCTCGCCCACCCACGGCTCGAGCCGCCCGAGGATCGCGTCGACCGTTGCCGGAAGCACCTTTTCGAACAGGCTCGGATCCGGTACGCCGATCAGCGTCAGCGTGCACGCCCCGCTGCGGCCGCCGACCGCGCTGCCCTCGGGGACGTCACGCTCCGTCGCGCCGCCGAGGTGCCGGAGCTCGACCGCGATCAGCGGGATCTGCTGCTCCGGGCCGGCCACCTCCAGGAACGCGGCGATGAACTCGGCGTCCAGCTCGTCCAGCATCAGCCCGCGGTCCCAGGACGGCGTCGGGTCCTTCGGGTCGTTGTGGATCAGCGCGATGTCGCTCGCCGGCATCTCGCCGACCGCGTCGATCAGCGCCGGAGCGGCGTCGCGGATCGGCCGGAAGAGCTTCTTGCCGTCGGCCGCGTCACCGACGTACGCGTAGCGGACGCTCAGCACCGTCTTGCCGCGCAGCGGTTCGGGGATGAACTCGAGCGGCGGCAGCCGCAGGATCACGACCGACGAGTTCGCGCTCTCCGGCAACGCGTTCGTCCACTCGGCCCAGGTGGTCAGCGCGGACGCGATGTGCTCGGCGTCGAAGAACACCGAACCGCCGTACAGGGTGCGCAGCTCGACGAGCCCGAAGTCCATCGCGGTGACGATGCCGAAGCCGCCCTTGCCGCCGCGCAACGCCCAGAACAGGTCCGGGTGCTCGGTCTCGCTCGCGGTCACCACTTCGCCGGCCGCCGGTCACGACGCGGAACTGACGCGCCCAGTCGGACGAGAAGCCGTACGTCCGGGCGAGCGGGCCGAGGCCGCCGCCGAGCGTGTACCCGATGCAGCCGACCGCGTCGGACGCGCCGGTGATCGGCGCCAGCCCGTACGGCGCGGCCGCCGCGATCACCTCGGCCCACTGGGTGCCCGCGGCGATGTGCGCGACCTGGTCCTCGGCGTCCACGGTCACGCCGGTCATCCGCTTGGTGGTCACCACGATCCCGCCCTGCATCGGGTTCGGGATGCCGTGGCCGGTCGCCAGCACGCGGACCGGCGTACCGGTCTCGGCCGCGGCGCGGACCACCGCGACGGCGTCGGCCTCGGACATCAGCCCGACCACGACGTCCGGCGTGTGCGTCACCGCCAGGTTGAACCCGGACAGTTCCTCGTCGTACCCCTTGTCACCCGGTGTCAGCACCGGTCCGGTGACCTCGCCCCGCAGCCGGTCGATCAACGCGTCCGTCACGTCCTTCATCCCCTCCCAGGAAGCCCTGCCCTGGAGGTTTCCACACACCGGGGTCAGGGTGGAAACACGCCTGATTGGGGGGCCGACTCGACGGTAACGGCCCTGGGCTGAAAACCTGTGCCAGCAGTTGGCGATCCCAGCCGCACAAGGCAGGGTGAGACACGGAGGCGGTCGATGTTCAAGCGTATCGCAATAGTGAACCGGGGTGAAGCCGCGATGCGGCTCATCAACGCGGTCCGCGAAGTCAACGCCGAAGGCGGTGACCCGATCGAGACCGTGGCCTTGTTCACCGACGGCGAGCGGACGGCGACCTTCGTGCGGGCGGCGGACATCACGTACCCGCTCGGCCCGGCGTCGGCCCGGCCGTACCTGGACCTGGAGGTCCTGGAGCGCGCGCTCCGCGAGACCGGGGCGGACGCCGCCTGGGTCGGCTGGGGGTTCGTCGCCGAGGACCCGGCGTTCGCGGAGCTGTGCGACCGGATCGGCGTGACCTTCATCGGCCCGTCGGCCGAGGCGATGCGCAAGCTCGGCGACAAGATCGGCTCGAAGCTGATCGCCGAGGAGGTCGGCGTACCGGTCGCGCCGTGGAGCCGCGGGGCGGTCGAGTCGCTGGACGCGGCGCTCGCGGCGGCCGAGCGGATCGGGTACCCGTTGATGCTCAAGGCAACGGCCGGCGGCGGTGGCCGCGGTATCCGGGTGGTCCGCTCCGCCGACGAGCTCTCCGACGCGTACGCGCGGACCAGTGACGAGGCGGCCCGCGCGTTCGGCAGCGGCATCGTGTTCCTGGAGCGCCTCGTCACCGGCGCCCGGCACGTCGAGGTCCAGGTGATCGCGGACGGCGAAGGTACGGCGTGGGCGCTCGGCGTCCGGGACTGCTCGGTGCAGCGCCGCAACCAGAAGGTGATCGAGGAGTCCGCGTCGCCGCTGCTGTCCGCGTCCCAGGTCGACGACCTGAAGGCGTCGGCCGAGCGGCTGGCGATCGCGGTCGGGTACCGGGGCGCCGCGACGGTCGAGTTCCTGTACCACCCGGGGGAGAAGTCGTTCGCGTTCCTCGAGGTGAACACCCGGCTGCAGGTCGAGCACCCGATCACCGAGCTGACCACCGGGTTCGACCTGGTGAAGGCCCAGCTGCACGTCGCGTCCGGCGGCCGGCTGGAGGGCGCACGGCCGACCGAGAGCGGTCACGCGGTCGAGGCCCGGCTGAACGCCGAGGACCCGGACCGCGACTTCGCGCCGTCGCCCGGGCGGATCGTCGTACTCGATCTGCCCGCGGGCCCGGGGATCCGGGTCGACACCGGCGTGAGCGCGGGGGACAGCATCCCGGCGGACTTCGACTCGATGATCGCGAAGATCATCGGGTACGGGCGGACCCGCGAGGAGGCGCTCGCACGGCTGCGGCGCGCGATGCAGGCCACGACCGTCCTGATCGAGGGCGGCGCGACCAACAAGAGCTTCATCCTCGAGCTGCTCGACCAGCCCGAGGTGATCGACGGCAGCGCCGACACCGGCTGGATCGATCGGGTCCGCGGCGAGGGCCGTCTGGTCTCGCACCGGCACTCCGGCATCGCCCTGGTCGCGGCCGCGATCGAGGGGTACGAGGACGCCGAGCAGGTCGAGCGCACCCGGTTGTACGAGACCGCGCACGGCGGCCGCCCGCAGGTCCAGCACGAGGTCGGTCGCGCGATCGACCTGAAGCTGCGCGGCGCGAGCTACCGGGTGACGGTGGCGCGGATCGGTCCGGAGCGGTTCCGGGTCGGCGTCGGCAACGGCAACGACCACCTCAAGGTGGTGGACGCCGAGCTGGAGCGGCTGGACGAGTACAGGAGCCGGCTGGTCGTCGGCGGGCAGCGGTTCCGCCTGGTGACCGCGACCCACGGCCCGGTGCACCTGGTCGAGGTCGACGGCGTCACCCACCGCGTGAGTCGCGACGAGGGCGGCGTACTGCGTTCGCCCGCGCCGGCGCTCGTGGTGGCGACGCCGGTGCAGACCGGGGCCGAGATCGAGGCCGGCGCTCCGGTGCTGGTGCTCGAGAGCATGAAGATGGAGACGGTGCTGTACGCGCCGTTCAAGGCGACCGTGAAGGAGCTGCTGGTCTCGACCGGCAGTCAGGTGGAGACGGGCGCGCCGCTGCTCCGGCTGGAGCCGGTGGCGGACGACGCTGCGGCGGAGGAGGAGGCCGCTCCGGTCCAGAACGGCGTACAGCTCGATCTGCCGAACGGGAGCGGGGAGAAGTCCGCGGCCGAGCGGCTGGAGCGCGGGCTGGACGACCTGCGGAGCATGCTGCTCGGGTTCGACATCGACCCGCAGGACGAGGGCGGCATGCTGGCCGACTACCTCGGTGCGCGGTCCGAGCTCGCCCATCAGCGCTCCGGGCCGCCGGTCGGACCGGAGATCGAGCTGCTGACGGTGTTCGCGGACTTCGCCGAGCTGAGCCGCAACCGGCCGGCCGGGACGGACACCACCCTCGAGAACCGGGTGCACAGCCCGCGCGAGTACTTCTACACGTACCTGCAGAGCCTCGACCCGGACCGCGGCGGCCTGCCGGCCGAGTTCCAGGCCCGGTTGACGCGCGTGCTGAGCCACTACGGTGTGACCGGGCTGGAGCGGAGCCCTGAGCTGGAGGAGGCGGTCTTCCGGATCTTCCTGGCGCAGCAGCGCTCGAGTCCCGACGTCGTGCTGGTGACGTCCGTGCTGCAGCGGTGGATCGCCGAGCCGCTGCCGGAGGCGCCGCTGGACGAGTGCGTGCACGAGCTGCTGGACCGGTTGGTGCTGGCCACGCAGCTGCGGTTCCCGGTCGTCGGTGACCTGGCCCGGAGCGTGCGGTTCCGGTGGTTCGACCAGCCGCAGGTCGACGCCGAGCGGGCCTCGATCATCGCGGGCGTGGGCGACGAGGTCGCCGACCTGGCGACGCTCCCGGACTCGCCGGAGCGGCAGCGGCGCATCGACGCGCTGGCCGCGATCCCGGAGCCGATCGTCCGGTTCCTCGCCCAGCGGCTGGAGGGCGGCTGGGGTGAGCGCGAGCCGATGCTCGAGGTGCTCGTCCGGCGGCACTACCGCGAGTACGAGCTGCACGACCTGCGCGAGTTCGCCGTCGACGGGCGGCCGTTCGCGACCGCCGACTACTCGATCGACGACCGCCCGAGCCACCTCGTCACGACGGTCGGGCACGGTCGCGGAGCTGGCCGACCCGGACAGCGGCCTGTCGCGTGCGCTGACCGATCGGATCGACGCCCGTACGGCGGGCCACGAGGCCGTCGTCGAGCTCTACCTGTACGGCCCGGACCTGCCCGAGTCGCAGCAGGACGCCTCGGACCTGTACCGCCGGATGGTCGCCGACCTGCCGGTCGCCCAGCGGGTACGCCGGATCTCGGTCGCGGTCGCCCCGGGTGAGGGCCGACCGGTCTCGTACTTCACGTACCGCCCGGCCGGCGGGTCGATGGCCGAGGACGACAACGTCCGCGGCGTGCACCCGATGGTCGGCCGCCGCCTGAACCTCTGGCGGCTGCGAGACTTCCGCATCACCCGCGTCGACGCGCCGGAGGACGTGCTCCTCTACTACTGCGTCGCCCGCGACAACGAGGCCGACCGGCGGCTCGTCGCGCTGGCACAGGTCCGCCAGTTCGTCGTGGTCCGGGACGAGGACGGCCAGGTCACGTCGCTGCCGCACGCCGAGCGCGCGATCTCGAACTGCCTGGAGGCGATCCGCCGGGCCAGGACCGCCCGCGGCGCGGCCGGCGCCAAGCTGGACATGAACCACGTCTGGGTGCAGATCTGGCCGGTGGTCGACGTCCAGGTCGACGAGGTGACCGCGCTGCAGCGCAACATCGCCCCGATGACCGCGGGCGCCGGGATCGAGGAGGTCCTGGTGCAGGGCGACGTGGTCGCGCCGGACGGCTCGATCAACCCGGTCGCGGCCCGGTTCTACTACCAGCACGGCGCCGGGGTCGTGACGTCGATCGAGCAGCCGCCGACCGGACGGTTGCTGCCGCTCGACGACTACGCGCAGAAGGTGCAGCGGTCCCGGCGGCGGAACACGATCTACCCGTACGAGGTCAGCGGCATGGTCGCCGGCCAGGGCGGCTCGTTCGTCGAGCACGACCTGGACGACGCCGGCCGTCTGGTCCCGGTGGACCGGGCGAAGGGCCTGAACAAGGCCGGCATCATCGTCGGCATCGTCACCACGCCGACCACGCGGTACCCCGACGGCGTCACCCGGGTCGCGATGAGCGGCGACCCGACCAAGGCGCTCGGCGCGGTGGCCGAGGCGGAGTGCGCGCGGATCATCGCGGCCCTCGACCTGGCCGAGCAGATGCGGGTCCCGGTCGAGTGGTACTCGCTGTCCGCCGGCGCCCGGATCTCGATGGACTCCGGCACCGAGAACATGGACTGGGTCGCGAAGGCGCTGAAGCGGATCGTCGAGTTCACCCAGGCCGGCGGCGAGATCAACATCGTGGTCGCGGGTATCAACGTCGGCGCGCAGCCGTACTGGAACGCCGAGGCGACGATGCTGATGCACACCAAGGGCATCCTGGTGATGACGCCGGACAGCGCGATGGTGCTGACCGGCAAGCAGACGCTGGACTTCTCCGGCAGCGTCTCGGCCGAGGACAACTTCGGCATCGGCGGCTACGACCGGGTGATGGGCCCGAACGGGCAGGCGCAGTACTGGGCTCCGAACCTGAAGGACGCCCGGGACGTGCTGATGACGTACTACGACCACACGTACGTCGCGCCGGGGGAGAGCGGTCCCGCGGCGGGCGCTGACGAACGACCCGGTCGATCGCGACGTCACGCCGTACCCGCACGACGTGCGCCGGGAGCGACTTCAAGACGATCGGCGAGATCTTCTCGTCGGCGACGAACCCGGACCGGAAGAAGGCGTTCGACATCCGCACGCTGATGCGGGCCGTCACCGACCAGGACCACCCGGTGCTGGAGCGCTGGGCCGGTATGGCCGACGCCGACACCGCGGTCGTGCAGGACGCGCGGCTCGGCGGCTTCCCGGTCTGCCTGGTCGGGATCGAGTCCAGGTCGGTGCCGCGGCGCGGCTTCCCGCCCACCGACGGACCGGACACGTACACCGCCGGCACGCTGTTCCCGCGGTCGTCGAAGAAGGTCGCGCGGGCGATCAACTCGGCCAGCGGGAACCGGCCGCTGGTGGTGCTGGCGAACCTGTCCGGGTTCGACGGCTCACCGGACTCGATGCGGAACCTGCAGCTCGAGTACGGCGCCGAGATCGGGCGCGCGATCGTGAACTTCCGCGGGCCGATCGTGTTCTGCGTCGTCTCGCGGTACCACGGCGGCGCGTTCGTGGTGTTCTCGAAGTCGCTGAACCCGTCGATGACGGTGCTCGCGGTGGAGGGATCGTTCGCCTCGGTGCTCGGCGGCGCGCCGGCCGCCGCGGTGGTGTTCGCGGCCGAGGTGGACGCGCGGACCGCCGCGGATCCGCGGGTCGCGTCGCTGGCCGAGCGGGTCGGCGAGGCCGCCGGCGCGGAACGAGCGGCCCTGGCCACGGAGCTCGCGGACGTGCGAACCGTCGTACGGGCAGAGAAACTGGGCGAGGTCGCGACCGAGTTCGACCGGGTGCACAGCATCGAGCGGGCCCGCGAGGTCGGGTCCGTCGACGCGGTGATCAGTGCAGGCGAGTTGCGGCCGAAGTTGATCGAGGCAATCAATTCCGGGGTACCGGGAGTGTGATCCCTCGCCTTACCCTTGAGAGGTGCGTACCGACAGGGGCGGTCGCAGTTGGGCTCGGTCGTTGATCACGTTCATCGGCGTGAGCGCGCTTTCCGGCGCGCTGGCGGCGGGGCTCGCGGTCCCGTTCGCCGGCTTCGCCGGGCGTGGCGCAGCTGAGGTCGCGGACTCCGTTCAGAGCTTGCCGCGGGAACTCGAGATCGATCCGGTGGCCGTTCGCAGCCGCATCCTGGCCGCGGACGGCACACTGCTCGCGACGCTGTACGAGCAGAACCGGGTGCCGGTCCCGCTGACCGCGGTCAGCCCGATCATGCGCAAGGCGATCGTGGCGATCGAGGACTCCCGGTTCTACGACCACGGCGCGCTCGACCTGAAGGGCACGCTGCGCGCGATGGTGCGCAACCAGACCGAGGGCGAGGTACAGCAGGGCGGCTCGAGCATCACCCAGCAGTACGTGAAGATGAGCCTGGTCGAGAAGGCGCGGACCGCGGCCGAGCGGCAGCAGGCCACCGAGGTCTCGTACGAACGCAAGCTCGCCGAGCTGCGGTTCGCGATCGCGGTCGAGAGCGAGCTGACCAAGGACGAGATCCTCGGGCGGTACCTGAACCTGGCGAACTTCGGCGACGGCACGTACGGCATCCAGACCGCGGCCCAGCACTACTTCCGGACCACGGCCGACAAGCTCACGCTCCCGCAGGCCGCGCTGCTGGCCGGACTGGTGAAGAACCCGTCGGGCTACGACCCCACCAACAACCTGGCCCGCTCCAAGGCCCGCCGGGACGTGGTGATCAAGCGGATGCTCGAACTCGGCGTGATCACGGTCGGGCAGGCGAACCAGGCGCTCCGGACGCCGGTCGACCTGACGAAGGTCGAGCCGGTGCCGAACGGGTGCGCCAACTCGCGGTACCCGTTCTACTGCGACTACGTGGTCTCCAAGCTGCTCGCCAACCCGGCGCTCGGCGCGACCGTCAAGGACCGCGACCACTACCTGAAGACCGGCGGCCTGCTGATCCGGACCTCGATCGACCCGAAGATCCAGGCCGCGGCGCAGGCGTCGATCGACGAGCACACCAAGCGCAGCGACTCCGCGATCGCCGCGATCAGCATCGTCGAGCCCGGCACCGGCCTGGTGAAGGCGATGGTGCAGAGCCGCCCGTACGGCAACGGGAGCTACCACACGAACTACAACTACAACGTCGAGAAGTCGTACGCCGGCGGGTACGGCGGGTTCCAGAACGGCTCGACGATGAAGGCGTTCACGATCGCGGCGGCGCTGTCCAGGGGCATCCCGATGGACACCCGGATCAACTCGCCGGAGCAGATCGACCTGCGCACCAAGAAGTTCCGGACCTGCAAGGGCTGGACGCGCGACCCGACGTACCAGCCGCAGAACTCGACGCGCGGCGGCAACCTGACGATGGTCGAGGCCGCGCGGTACTCGACGAACACCTACTTCCTGCAGCTGTCGCAGCGGACCGGGCTGTGCTCGATCGCGACGATCGCGGCCAAGCTCGGGATGTACAACGCGCAGACGCTGCAGCCGCTCGACCAGGTGATCTCGATGACGCTCGGCGTCGGGTACGTGACGCCGCTGATGCTCTCGAACGCCTACGCGACGTTCGCGGCGCGCGGGAAGTACTGCGAGACGCTGGTCGTCACGTCGGTGCGGGACAAGGCAGGGCGTCCGGTCCCCGGTCCCGGATTCAACTGCAAGCAGGTCCTCCCGCGGGCAGTCGCGGACGGCGTGAACCGGGTGCTGAGCGCGGTGATGATGCCGGGCGGGACCGGCGGCCGGCTGCGCTTCGGCACCCGCGACATGGCCGGCAAGACCGGAACGATCCAGCAGAACCTGGCCGTCTGGTACGCCGGTTACACGCCGAACCTGGCCGCGGCCGCGGTGGTCGCGGACGCGAACCTGCCGTACACCAACCTGATGTACCGGCACACGCTGAACGGCAGGGACATCGCCGACCCGACCGGCTCCGGCACCGCCGGCCCGCTGTGGCAGACCGCGATGCAGGGCGCCCTCCGCGGCCTCCCGGTCGAGCGCTTCGTCGCGCCGCCGAAGAAGCTGATCGGCGACCCGAACCCGAAGCCGGCCGAACCCGAGAAGAAGCCGAAACCCACGCCGAAGCCGAAGCCGCGCTAAAGGGGTCTGAGGTCTGTTCCCGGGACCCAGGTGATGTGCCCGTCCTCGTCGCGGAACCGTCCCAGCCAGACGCCCTTGTCGCGGATCCAGACGTCCAGCTGGCCGGTCGACCAGGTCGCCCGCTGCACCGGCTGAGCAGGGTCGACGTGCCGTACGGCGTCCGCGGCACGAGGACCGTGGGCGTCGTACTGCACGTCGAGATCGGCCGCGAGCTCGCGCGCCTGCCCCTCGTCGTCGATCCCTGTTGCACGCCACCCGTTGACCGCACCGTCCCAGACGCCGAACCTGTTGGATCCGTCGTCGGACGGCCGAACCGTGAACCGACCAAGCATGTTTTCAGATTACCGCTTCGTCGAACATATGTTCTAGTCTTGATTCCAGCGGATGGTGTGTGCGATAGGCGACAGTGCTGTCAGTTTCGGTAGCGGAAGACGATCCGGCCTCTGGTCAGGTCATAAGGGCTGAGCTCCACGAGGACGCGGTCCTCGGGGAGGATCTTGATGTAGTTCTTCCGGATCTTTCCGCTGACGTGGGCGAGGACCTTGTGCCCGTTGGTGAGTTCGACCCGGAAGTTCGCGTTGCGGAGGCTTTCGACGACAGTGCCCTCGACCTCGATACCGCCTGCTGCTCTGGACATCGTCAGACCGCCTGCCCCGGCCGGCGGACCAGTTCCAGACTTCTGCCGGTGCGGCGCGCGCCGAGTCCCTCGAACAGCTCCAGCGCGGCCGTATTGGTCTCGTCGACCTCTGCCGTGGCGGCTTCGAATCCCCAACTGTGCAGACCGTCGAGTACGTGATCGAGCAACGCCCGGGCGATGCCGTGCCGCTGCTCTGCCGCCAGTACTGCGACAAGTCCGATCCGCGGGCGCCGGGTCATCGTGGCTACCCGGACCATCCCGACGTACCGATCGTCTCGTACTGCGACCGTGTACTTCGACGGGTCGAGCGGCCTTGTGCCGCCTTGCCAGGGCAGCACCTCCGCGGGCATCGTGTGCCAGCCGACGGTGGACTCGACCTCGTCGCGAATCGCCTGGTCCAGTTCACGCAGCGGATCCTCGTCGGCGGTCGTGATGGTCACCCGCGCTGGTGCGGTCGCCCGGGAAGGGCCGGTGGGTACGACGAGCTCCGCTTCGCGGCGGGATGTCGTGAACCCCGCGAGTACCCAATTGGTCAGGAGGTTGTGGTCGGTCTCGTCGATCACTGTGTACTGAGGTTGGTCGGTCGCCATGGCGGCGGCGAGCCGCTGGAAGACGGTGTCGCGCCAGGTGTCGATGCTGAGGAAGGTCCGGCCGTCGAGCCGCCGCGTCGCGTGACCGCGGCCGACGACCAGGTCGTTCTCGATCGCGTGCCACTGGTTGTCGGCGACGCGAGAGATCGTGAAAGGCAAAGTGTCCATAGGTGTTTCCTTTCGGGAGTGCTTCTCGAGGCGCTCCCGACGACACCTACGTCAATCGCCCGCCCGTGACCACGGGAAGGGGAGCACCCACTGCGCTACTGCGTTCATCGGGGCACCACCTCCAGGCGTGTTGTCACGGACCCCGGAACGGTACCAAGCGGTCCGTCGCACCAGCCAATCATTTACGGCAAAGGCGTCGACGGCCGCCGCGGCCGTGAAGGGTAGGGCCTGCTGGCGGCGTGCCAGGCGCTCCGTGCACCCTGCCGACCGGAGACCACCGACGCGAGCTGACAACACCAAGCACCTGCTCCTCGCCGCTCAGCAACGCAGCGACCGGGCCGGGATCGCGCCGAACAAGCTCTCAACAACTCATCGCAAGCCGGCACCCACTGACCGTTGCTGGCCTCGCACGGGCCGCCTGTGTCTCCTGCTCGTGGCTCTACACCCAGCCCGACCTCCTCGACCAACTCCGGCGGCGGGCCAGCGACAAGAACAACCTCAGCACCGGCGCCACCCGCGCCTCGGATACGTCACTCAAACGCCGCCTCGAACTCGCCCACCAACGGATCAACCAGCAAACCGAAGAGATCACCAAGCTCCGCACTGCGCTCGCACGCGCCTACGGCGACGTCCGCGCTGCTACATCCAGAACGACAACACCAGCGGCTGAGAACCGACCGTGAGCGGATCAGAGTGTCCTTCGCGGAGAGAGCCCACGCTCGCATAGGTTTGGATCAGGTGGCCGAGGTGGGCCGCACCGACCTCTGGGGATCTGATGAAGCGTTCGCGTTCAATGCGCTGGCTCGCGGCTCGAACTCTTGGGGCCACGATGTGCGCGATGACCCAACTGGCCACCGCGACCGCGGCCCCGATCCCGTCGAGCCCCACATTGCCCGCAGGACAGGAACACGTGGTCCTTGTTGATGTTCATACCGGCGAGATGCTGTCGATCTCATCGACCGAACCCCTGTCCGAGGTGACCGTCAAGCAGTTCGAGGCCTTGCCGGGCGCCAAGACCTACACCCAAGACGTTTACACCGGCCGCGTGCTGTCGATTGCCAGGAACTGACCTCCGCGCACTGGCATAGACTGGAAATTGCAGCTTCCTGCAGCGCTGTGACCTAGAGTGTCGCGGTGACAGCGCATAGTGTCTAGGCACTTCGTTGTCGAGGAACGGCGGAGCCGCCCAAGGGGAGGCATCTTGCGTTTACGACACATCGTCCTGGCCACGTTCGCAACCGTCCTTGCAGCCAGCACCACCACCGCAACCGCCATCGCGACCACCACCGACGACCGCCCATTGCCGGTTAACACCACGGCATCCCGACTCGGGGCCAGCGGCGGGTCCGAGACCTTCACGATCGACGTGCACACGGGCAAGGTTCTCTCGGCTTCGAAGGGGCCGATCTTCAGCCCAGCCATCAGCACGCAGAACTCCTGCACGGGCGATATGGCGTGTTACACCGCGCCGGCGCCGAATACCCAGCAAGGCTTCTTCGGCGCCCCTGGAACCATCAGCGGCAGTTGGGCCAACCGGAACGGCTACAACTCAGGTCTGTACGCCGTCAGCGCTTGCTGGATCGCGGACCTGGTCTCAAGGTGCAGTTCGTTCGTCCTCAACCCAGGCAACCGGGTCGCCTTCAACGAACTGGTCCTGGGAAAGTCGTTCACCATCCACAGTTGACCAGGATCCAGCGCTAAAGCGACCCGCCAAGAGGCCGGGGCAGATCATTGATCTGTCCCGGCCCTTTGTCGCTCAGCCTCTGCCTTTGCGTCGTGAACACTGTCCACGACGCAAAGTGCCAGGTTACGAGCCAATCTCAAGATCTGAGCTTAAGGGAACATATATTCTAGTATGGGTTCATGGGGTACAACAACCCGCCGATCAAGTGGTCCGAGCTGGAGCGCAAGCTCTCGGATCGCTCGCGCCCGGGTAGTCACGGCGGTCGGCCGGTGACGGGCGACGGCGGTGACAGCCCGGCGTGGTCGCAGCATCGTGGGCCGTATGTGCCTTCGAAGGCTCTGGCCGTCCGGCCCGAGCATTCGGTGCCGTACGCCGAGCTGCACGTCCACTCGAACTTCTCCTTCCTGGACGGCGCCTCGCAGCCGGAGGACCTGGTCGAGGCCGCCGTCCGGCAAGGGCTGCACGCGTTGGCGCTGACCGATCACGACGGGTTCTACGGCGCGGCGCGGTTCGCCGAGGCCGCCGCGGCGTACTCGCTGCCGACCGTGTTCGGGGCGGAGCTGTCCCTGGGGCTGACCGGCCCGCAGAACGGGGTGGCCGACCCGGAAGGCAGTCATCTGCTGGTGCTGGCCGAGGGGCAGGAGGGGTACCACAAGCTGGCCGGTGAGATCACCGAGGCGCAGTTGAAGGGTGGGGAGAAGGGGAAGCCGGTCTACTCGTTGGAGCGGTTGGCCGACAAGGGCCGTGACGCCTGGGTGATCCTGACCGGGTGCCGTAAGGGACTGGTCCGGCAGGCGCTGGAGCTCGGCGGCCGGGCCGACGGTCCGGCCGCGGCCGGTCGCGAGCTGGACCGGCTGACCGCGCTGTTCGGCAAGGACCGGGTGGTCGTCGAGCTGATCGACCACCACGTCCCCGCCGACACCACGCGGAACCGGGTCCTGGCCGGCCTGGCCGCCGACCGCGGTCTTCCGGTAGTTGCCACGAACAACGTTCATTACGCGACCCCGGCCCAGCACAAGCTGGCGGCCGCGCTGGCCGCCGTACGGGCCCGGCGCGACCTGGACGCGATGGACGGCTGGCTGCCGTCGAGCGGGATGGCGTTCGTGCGCTCCGGCGCGGAGATGACCGCCCGCTTCCAGCGGTACGACGGGGCGGTGGCGCGTTCGGTGACGCTGGCGGACCAGCTCGCGTTCGACCTCGCCCGGGCGAAGCCGAAGCTGCCGCTGCGCGACGTACCCGACGGACACGACCCGATGTCGTGGCTGCGGGAGCTGACCTTCGCCGGCGCCGCCCGGCGGTACGGGACGCGCGCGCAGCGCCCGGACGCGTACGAGCGGCTGGAGAGGGAGCTCGACGTCATCGAGGAGAAGGAGTTCCCGGGGTACTTCCTGATCGTGGAGGACATCGTCCGGTTCGCCCACGACAACGGGATCCTCTGCCAGGGCAGGGGATCGGCGGCGAACTCCGCGGTCTGCTACGCGCTCGGGATCACCGCGGTGGACAGCATCCTCTACAACCTGCCGTTCGAGCGGTTCCTGGCCACCACCCGCGCCGAGGAACCGGACATCGACGTCGACTTCGACTCCGGACGCCGCGAGGAGGTGATCCAGCACGTCTACACCAAGTACGGCCGGCACAACGCCGCCCAGGTGGCGAACGTGATCTCCTACCGTCCGAAGTCCGCCGTACGGGACATGGCCAAGGCGCTGGGGTACTCCGTCGGTCAGCAGGACGCGTGGTCGAAACAGGTGGACGGCTGGAGCCCCGAGATCACCTCGACCGAGCACGACATCCCGCCGCAGGTGGTGGGGATGGCCAGCGAGCTGCTGAAGTTCCCGCGGCACCTGGGGATCCACTCCGGCGGGATGGTGCTGACCGAGCGTCCGGTCGGCGAGGTGGTGCCGATCGAGCACGCCCGGATGGAGAACCGCACGGTCCTGCAGTGGGACAAGGACGACTGCGCGTGGATGGGGCTGGTGAAGTTCGACCTGCTCGGGCTCGGCATGCTGGCCGCGCTGCAGTACTGCCTGGACATGGTCCGCGAGCAGCTCGGGGAATCGTGGGAGCTGCACACGATCCCGCGGGAGGAGGCCGGGGTCTACGACCAGCTCTGCCGCGCGGACTCGGTGGGCGTGTTCCAGGTGGAGTCCCGCGCGCAGATGGCGACCCTGCCGCGGCTGAAACCGCGGCGGTTCTACGACCTGGTCACCGAGATCGCGCTGATCCGGCCCGGCCCGATCCAGGGCGGCGCCGTCCATCCGTACATCCGCCGCCGGACCGGGGAGGAGCCGATCACCTACCTGCACCCGAAGCTGCAGCCGGTGCTGGAGCGGACCATGGGCGTGCCGCTGTTCCAGGAGCAGCTGATGCAGATGGCGATGGCGGTCGGCGAGATCGACGGCGACGAGGCCGACCTGCTGCGCCGCGCGATGGGCTCCAAACGCGGCATCGAGAAGATCTCGTCCCTGAAGGACAAGCTGTACGCCGGGATGGCGGGCAACGGGATCACCGGGGAGCTGGCCGACGAGATCTACGCCAAGATCGAGGCGTTCGCGAACTTCGGGTTCGCCGAGTCGCACTCGATCAGCTTCGCGCTGCTCGTCTACTCCAGCACCTGGCTGCGGCTGCACTACCCGGCCGCGTTCCTGGCCGCGCTGCTCCGGGCGCAGCCGATGGGGTTCTACTCACCGCAGTCCCTGGTCGCCGACGCCCGCCGGCACGGTGTCGAGGTACGGCGTCCGCACCTGCATCTCTCGGGGATCGACGCGGGGCTCGAGTTGCTGGTCGACGGGCAGGAGCGGACCGGGCCGACCGGGTTGGACGAGTGTCTGGCGGACCCGCAGCCGTTGGTGGGTCCGTTCGATCCGAAGGCGCCGTTCGACACCACGGTGCATCGCCGGGACGGCGTGTTCGCGGTCCGGCTCGGGCTGGCCGAAGTACGCACGGTCGGGGAGAAGGGCGCGAAGCTGATCGTCGAGGAGCGGGAGCGGGGCGGGCCGTTCACCGAGATGGCCGACCTGGTCCGGCGTACCGGGATCACCGCGGCACAGGTGGAGGCGCTGGCGACCGCGGGGGCGTTCGACTGCTTCGGGCTCGACCGGCGGCAGGCGTTGTGGGAGGCCGGCCGGGCCGCCGAGGAACGTCCGGGTCAGCTGGCCGGGATCACCGCGGCCGGTCCGCCGCCGACACTGCCTGGGATGAGCGACATCGAGGCCGACATGGCGGACCTGTGGTCCACCTCGATCACCACCGAGAGCCATCCGATGCAACGGGTCCGCGACCGGCTCCGCGCCGACGGCATCCTGTCGGCGGCCGAACTTCGCCAGGCCCCGAACGGCGCCCGCGTCCGGGTGGCCGGCGTGGTCACCCACCGCCAACGTCCCGCCACCGCCTCCGGCGTCACGTTCATGAACCTCGAGGACGAGACCGGCATGGCGAACATCGTCATCACCGTCGGCTGCTGGCACCGCCACGCCGCCGTGGCCCGCAACGCCGCCGCCATGATCATCCGCGGCCGGGTAGAACGCGCCGGCGAAGTCACCAACCTCTCCGCCGACCACCTCCAACGCCTCCCGCTGGCCGCCCGCACCAAATCCCGCGACTTCCGCTGACCGATCGACAGCACTCCTGGCGGCTACGGTCTGGGGATGGATGTCGACTGGGGTGCCGAGGTCATTGATCAGATCGACGCGCATTGGCAGGAGCGGCTCAGGCCCCGGCTGGAAGGCCTGACCGACGACGAGTACTTCTGGGGGCCAGTGGCTGATTGCTGGACGGTGAGTCGGCGAGGGCAGAGTTCGGCGCCGATTTCCTTCGGGGCGGGCGAGTTCACGATGGACTACGCCGAGCCGCCGTACGAGCTGGAGCCGGTGACGACGATCGCTTGGCGGATGGCGCACTTGATCGGCGGTCTCGCGTCGACGAACGGGAAGCAGTTCGGGCGTACGGCGGTCAGCGAGCAGACGTTCTGTTACGCGGGGACTGCTGAGGAGGCGTTGCAGCAGCTTGATGCGGAGTACGGGATCTGGATCGACGGCGTACGCCGGATGGGTACTGCGGGACTCGCGGAGCCGCAGGGGGAGCCGCCAGCGTTCGCCCACGCACCCATGGCGAAGAAGATGCTGTACGAGAACGTCGAGCTGACCCACCACGGTGCGGAGATCTGCCTACTCCGGGATCTCTACCTGCGCATCGGTGTCGGATCGGGCGCGGGGACTTCGTAGCAAGGGTGAGCGGCTGCCGACGAGAGTGGCCGCCGTACCTGAGGAGAGCGTGATGACTGCTACCTATACGTTCGACGTCTTTTCCAGCCTTGACGGGTTCGGGGCGCACACCGGTGACTGGGGTGGGTATTGGGGGAAGCAGGGGCCGGAGTTCCTCGAGCGGCGGCTGGGTTTGTACGCCGGCGAGATGCGGATGGTGTTCGGGGCCACCACGTACCGGGCGCATGCGGAGATGCTGGCGGCGAGTGCCGATGGGGACGAGGTTCGGGATGCGTGGGTCACCCGGATGCGGGAGCTGCCTGCGACGGTGGTGTCGAGCACGTTGCGGGAGCCACTCGACTGGCCGGATGCGACGGTGGCGAGCGGGGACGCCGTCGAGATCGTCACCCGGCTGAAGGAAGAGTCCGACGTACCGTTGCGGTCGCACGGAAGCTTGTCGCTGAACCGTGCGCTGATGGCAGCCGGCCTGGTCGATCGCGTGCAGGTGACCGTGTTCCCGGTGATCAACGGACAGACCGGGGCGGATCCGGTCTTCGGCGGCGCGGCCGACTTCGACCTCGAGCTGCTCGAGGCCCGCACCCTCGACGGCAACACCCAAGAACTCATCTACCGCCCCACGCTGCACGGTTGAGGGAGTTTTCGGCGGGTCCAGAAGGGGGTTGGGTGGGGGAGGGCTACGTCGTAGTAGTCGGCTCGGGTGGAGAGGTACGTCGTGCACTCGGTGTTTCGGGTGGACTCGTAGGTGGTGAGGGGGGTGGGGTCGGCGGGGTGGAGGAGCAGGTGGGCAGCTGTTGTTGCGGCGGCTTCGGCGGTGCGGAGGGCTCGGGGTACGCCGCTGCCTGAGATGGGGTCGACGGCGAGGGCGGCGTCGCCGACTGCGAGCCAGGGGCGGGAGTCGCCGGGCCGCACCAGCCGATGGCTGGCAGCCGAGTACACCCGCGGAGTAGTCGGCACGCGTGCGCCGTCGATGCGGAGTGCCGTTGCGGTGGTGGATTGCAGGTGGGCGCGCCATGGTGCCGACGCAGCGAGGTTGTGGTCGCGGGAGATGTCGGCGTCGGTCATGAGCATGCCGACCATCACGTTGCCGGGGAGCGGTGCGGTGTACCACCAGCCGTCGGGGACCGACTCGATCAGCAGGTACTGCTCGGCAGTGACATCCACGTCACTCCATTGAGCCGTGATCCCGACCAGGCGGTCGAACGCGATCCGACGGGCGCCGAGCGACCGCCCGATGGTGGCCGAGCGGCCGGTCGCATCGATCAGCACCTTCCCGGTGATCCGGCGACCGTCGGAGCAGGTGAGGTGCCATCTACCGTCGTACCGGGAGTCGATGAGGGACGTGCCGAGGGACACTGATGCCCCAGCTGAGGCCGCCGCGTCGAAGAGCATCCGGTCGAACAACCGGCGATCAACATGCCAGCCGCTGTCGTAACCACTCTCGAGATGCGAATGCGCCGTCGGTTCCGTGCTGCTCCAGATGCTCCGGGTGCCCCACGACGGCAAGGGGCCCAAGGCAACGAACTGTTCCCAGACCCCGAGATCCCGCAGCAACGACTGGATGCTCGGGGCCAGCGTTTCGCCGACGCGCGGCCGGTCGAAGCGACTCCGTTCCAGCACCGCGACGGAGTACCCAGAGCCAGCCAGCCGCAAGGCGGTCGCTGCGCCGGCGGGACCTCCGCCGGCGACAACGACGTCGTACGCCGTGACCGTGTCGGCCGTGTCGGCCGTGTCGAACATGGTCAGCAGCCGCAACCGCGCAGGCACTTGCGGAGTGCGTCGAGGTCGAACCCGAGCCGCCGCAGCCGCTCGATCAGCTTCTCGTCGATGACCCCGTCCTTGAACAGGCAGGACAACCACTCGCAGAACGAATCACCGCTAGGAGGAGCCGGTGGGTTGTCGCCGCCACGCCACACGGCCGCGGTGAGCGTCCGTTCCCGGGTGAACGGACGACCTACGCGAGTACGGCCGCGAGCACGCACACGGATCCGGTAGACACCAGGCAGCGTCGTACCGAAGCTCGCCGCGAACTCACCGGCCGCGACCTGATCCAGGACCAGCGTTGCCAGCGATCCGTCCGGGCGCGTGACGTCAGCCCAGACGGACGGATCGCCGTCGACCGGTACGCCGGACTGCGTGAGCAACGCGTTGATCGTCACCTGGGCGCTCGGCTCGAAGGATCGCTGGTCGGCCGAGGCGCGCAGCGACACGTTCGAGTAGGAGTGCACCACCAGGCTGTACGGAAGGCCACGCCGCCCCGGCTCCTCGCCCTCGGCCGGCTCGTTCGCGACCGCGAAGGCCCGCTCGAACTCGAACGGGCGCCGCGCGGGTGGAGCCGATCGCACCGGCTGGTTGGCACGGCCGCGGAGGATCGACAGGTCGACGCCATCGGAGTCATCAGGGGTCCTCCCGGTATGCGGTCGCCCGATCGTCAGTAACGCGTGCCAGGTCCCGGCCTGGTCGAAGCGGCCCGGCCGGAGCTGGACGGGCAGCGTGATCCGGTAGTACGCGACGCCGTCGCCGGTCACGTACCGCATCGCAGGCTCCGCCTGCGCCCGCCACGGTTCGATCAGCAGACCGTTGGGCGTCTGGAGCCGGAAGTCGACGGCCTCCGGACGCGGCGTCAGCAGTACGACGTCCACACCCGAGTCGCCGTCCGAGAGCTGGAACGGGATGCGATGCACCGCGCCGACAGTCAGCTCGCCGTCCGGGTCGAGTACGACCTCGGCGTTGCTGATCCCCGCCAGGACCTGCAGGAAGTACTTCTGCAACAGGAACCTGTTGTCGGTGGTGATCGCGCCCGTCACCAGCAGGTACCCGCCGTTGTTACCGGAGATCGTCTGCAGCGCGGGCACGCTGATGTTCTGCGGCTGCCCGAGCCCGACGGCGTACGTGCGCTCGTTGATCTGCGCGGCGACGTCCGAGATCGCGCGTGGACTGTTCTCGATGCCGTCGGTGAGGACGACCAGCGATTTCACGTCGTACGGCGGTGCCGCGTCGAGCAGCGCGCGACCCTCGAAGATGCCGTCGCCGATGGAGGTCGCGCCCTGCGGATCGAGGCCGGTGTCGTTGATCGTGCTGTGGGTCGTGTTGCGGTTCACATCGGACAGCCCGCCCGCGCCGAGTTCGAGAACGGACTGCAACGGCTGCGCGTCCTCGTTGTAGCGGACGATGCCGACGCCGTCGCCTTCGAGCATCAGGTCGACGAAGATGTTCGCGGCCTGCTGCAGCGCCACGTGCTTGCTCTGACCGTCGCCGCGGTCCTCGCTCATGCTGCCCGAGCGATCGAGTACCAGTGCAGTGGCTGCCGTCTTACGCGCAACGGTGTTGCCGGTGACTGTCACGTCCCAGGTCTGACCGGACGCGGCCTCGCGGACCGTGAGTACTTGCGGCGGAATGGACGACGGCGCCGCACCGGTCCGGTACACGACCCACAGCCGAGCGGTCGCCACACCGTTGGGCGCGGTCGGGCCGACGGTGACCGAGGTAGTGGCGGCAACCAACTGGGGATGCGCCGGCGCACCACCAGGCGCGTAGTCGAGCGTCACGGCCGATCCAGGCGACAGCACCTCGAAGCTGATCGCCAGCGCGGCCTCGCGCACCATGCCCATCGGCCCCTGCGGTACGTCGATGAAACGCAACTCCGGCGTGAGCAGCGTGATCGACGACTCGTCGCAGTGCTCGACCTCGACGTGCTCGGCCCCTTGCTCGACGACGAACCCGAGCGTGTGCCACAGCGTCACCATGTCGTCCATGCTCGCGACGTCACGATCCCAGCGGACCTGGCTGCCGGTGTCCTGCGCGATGACGTCGTTCGGCCGTGGAACCGGCCACCAGTTGTCACCGCACGCCTTGAAGTCGGCGTGCCACGGCAACGCCATCGCCTGGCTGATCGTGCCGGCGGTGGACGTGATCCGGAACGCCGCGGCGTACGCCGTCTCGATGATCGGCCGGTCCAGCGCGGCCAGCCCGCCGGCCTCGATACCGGGGAAGAATGCGCCGCCGACGCAGGCCTCGAGGGCCGCGCGATCCATGCCGTCCGGGGTCAGGTCGGTCTGCGGTTGCGGTACGCCGGTCCAGTCCGCGGTGTAGTTGCCGGCCTGCCAGCGTTGCATGTGCGCGTGCTGGGTCGGTGTCAGCGCGGAGTCGCTGCCGTTGAGCCGCGGCATGTTGCCGGGCGGCCGCAGCCGCGCGAAGATCGCGTCGACGAGCGGCTGCGACGTGACCGGATCCGGCCAGCTGTGAGCGCCGAAGATCCCTTCCACCCATCGCATGTCGCGGGCGCGCTGCAGGATCGGATACACGTCGTTCGTGTACGACGTCGTGGTCGGCGCCGGCACGAGTCCGAGGTCGATCATGTACTGCAGGACCCGGTCGTAGAGCGTGGTCACACTGTCCTGGTGCGGCGCGAACTTCGGCGGCGCGACGATCGCCCAGGCGCCCTCGACCGGTGGCGTCGAGTTGTCCGAGCGCAGGGTGATCGTCGCGGTCACCGGTCCGTCCGATACGTCGTCGTACCAGCCGGCGTTGCCCCAGAAGTTGCCGATCACGTTGCCGGCCGGTGACGCGGCGGCCCCGTGCCCGCCGAGGACCAGCAGATGGTTGTCGTCGTCGCTGCGGATCTCGCCGAGCGGCACGGTCACCGACGGCTCGCCGGAGAAGTCGATCGTGCCGGTGTCGAAGAGCTCCCGCTGATCGGGCCCGGTCAGGGTCCGCGCGCCCGGGTCGATCGTGAGCTGACCGATCGGCTCGTTGTTGCCGCGGTCCGGGTGCGCGGCCTTGGCGTTCACCAGGTGCACGGTCCACGAGATCTCGGCGGAGGCGTCGTCGAGCTCCTCGACGCTGCCGTCGTCGTGGTGCGCGAAGATCCGGAAGCGCGCCGCCTGCCGTTTGACGCGGCATTGTGCGTCCTTGAACCCGCCCGGCGGCTCCGGCCGTTCGCCGAGGTGCTCCGGTCCGACGAAGAACTCGTCCGGACTGTTGCCGACCCGGGCGATGCCGATCGCCGGATGGATCTTGTACGTCGTGGCCATTCTTCTCCCCCTGAGTAAATGCGTTAGCTGGTTCGTGAACGTCGGTCGAGCATGGTGCGGAGACGGCGCAGGACCTGGTCGGTGAACAGGCCGGCCAGGCAGCCTGTCAGCACGAGTACGGCGACGGCGGCGCTGGACGTGCTGTCGTCGCCGATGCTGAGCAGGCCGGTGTTGACGGCGATGACCGAGACGGAGCCGAGCAGGGCGGACCACAGCGGCCGCATGACGTACCACGCGACCGGATGATCCGGCGCGGCGTTGCGGGCGAACGCCATACTCTGCTGGATCACGCTGCCGACCGCTCCGGCGGCAGCGCCGACGATCAGCAGGCTCATGTTCAGCGTGATCGCGAGGTGCGCGACCGACTGGCTCGCGACGTGGTGCGGTCCGGCGGTCTCCTGCGCCGCGACGAGCCGCTCCGCGAGGCCGTACGCCGCGACGAGACACGGCAGCGCGACGACGGCTTCGGTGATGTTGACAGCGACGATCACGCGCCGCGTGGACCGCCGTACGGTCCTGGTCCGCTTCCGCTGTGGCCCGAGTGTGTTGCTCATGACAGTTCCTCCCCCTACAGGACGGAGGCATCGACGAGCCGCGGCGATACATTCGGATCGACGAAGGTACTGCTGGGGCTCAGCGGCGGTACACAGGCCTGAGGTTGCCCTCGGGGTCGACCGATTCGAGGATCGCGCCGGTGATCTCGGCGAGCTGGCTGATCTGTTCGGGCGTGAGTACGTCGATCACGTGCTGCCGGACCGTCTCGACATGACCGGGCGCGGTCGCGCGGATCTTCTTCCAGCCGGCCGCAGTCAGTCGCGCGTTGGTGGCGCGGGCGTCCTCCGGGCAGGGAAACCGCTCGACGATGCCGCGGTCCTCGAGGCGCTTCACCACATGTGACAGCCGGGGGAGCGTGGCGTTGGTCCGCTGCGCCAGCGCGGTCATCCGCAGCGTCCGCTTCGGCGCCTCGGACAGCATCGCCATCACGTAGTACTCGTAGTGCGTCAGCTCGGCGTCCCGTCGCAACTGCGAGTCGAGGACACCGGGCAGCAGCTCGAGTACGGCGGCCAGCCGCACCCAGGCCGTCATCTCCGCGTCGTCCAGCCACCGTGTGCTCACGAAAACATTCTGCCACACATGGTTGTAGCTACAACTATTTCCCGCTATCGTGATGGTTGAAGGCACAACCAAAAGGAGCGAGAGCATGACGCACGTCAGCATCATCGGCAGCGGGAACATGGGACAGGCGATCGCGGCCGTCGTCGCCAAGGGCGGCAACACCGTCGAGCTGTTCAACTCCACCGACAAGGACAAGCCGGTCACCGGCGAGGTCGTGATCCTCGCGACGCCGTACCCGGCCTACGACCAGGTGCTCGCCGACCGCGCCGACCAGCTGGCCGGCAAGGTCGTCGTCGACATCAGCAACCCGCTGAACTTCGAGACCTTCGACTCGCTGGTGGTTCCCGCGGACGGTTCCGCGGCCGCCGAACTCGCCGCTCAGCTCCCGGACTCCACGGTGCTGAAGGCCTTCAACACCAACTTCGCCGCCACGGTCGCGAGCGGGACGGTCGGCGAGGCGCCGACGACGGTTCTGATCGCGGGTGACGACGCGGACGCCAAGGCGCAGCTGGCCGGAATCGTCTCCGCCGGCGGGCTGAAGGCGGTCGACGCCGGCGCCCTGAAGCGCGCCCGCGAGCTCGAAGCCGCCGGCTTCCTCCAGCTCACCCTCGCGGTCGGCGAGAAGGCGTCCTGGACCGGCGGCTTCAACCTGGTCTAGTTCGGCGTCGTTCAGCGCAGGAGCGCCAGACGCACGCCGAGTCCGATGAAGATGCCGCCGGTGGCGGTGTCGATCCGGCGCCGGGCGGTGCGGCGGGTGCGCAGCCAGTTCCCGATCCGCCCGGCCAGCAGGCCGACCGTCCCGTCGACCAGGAACTCCAGCACGATCAGGATCGCCCCGAGCACCACGAACTGCAGCCACACCTGGCCCCGCGACGGCACCACGAACTGCGGCAGGAACGCGATCGTGAACGTGACCATCTTGGGGTTCAGCAGGTTCGTGGTCAGCCCGGTCAGGTACGCCTTCCGTCCGGACATCGCGGCGTCGCCGGCCGGCCCGTCGTCGACGGCGTCGTTGCGGTGCCGGATCATCTGCACGCCGAGATAGACGAGGTACGCCGCGCCGACGATCCGCACCGCGGTGAACGCGACAGGCACCGCCGCGAACAACGCGGCCAACCCGGCCGCGGCCACCGCGACGTGCACCGCCTCACTCGTCGCGACCCCGGCCGTCGCCAGCAGCCCGGCCCGCGGCCCACTGCGCATCCCGCAGCCGAGGACGAACAGCATGTCCGGTCCGGGCGTGATCATCGCGATCGTCGTGGTCAGCAGAAACGCGAGCAGAAGGTGCTGGTCGATCGGCATCTTCCGATCGTCGCACGCAGAGGTGACCACATGCTGGCAAGCGCTTACCGATGAGACGTCAGGTCTGCGAGACTGAGTGACCATGGATGCGGCTCGGGTGATCAACGACAACGGTGCTTGGTGCTGGTTCCAGGATGAGCGGGCGGTGGTGGATCCGGAGGGCGGGGTGCTCGTCGTCGGGTCGATCGCGGCTCCGGAGGGGCCCGGGGGAGATGCGCGGGCAGGCAATGTCGAGCTGACCGTCGTGGATCTGCGCACCGGTTCGACCGAGGTCGTCGTACTGCATGAGCGGTTCGAGGCCGACGACCATGATGTGCCGGCGTTGTGGCGGCGCAGGGACGGGCGCTGGCTGGCCGTGTACACGAAGCATAAGACCGACGACCTGACGCGGTGGCGGGTGAGTGAGCCGGGCGATCCGCGGAAGTGGGGTCCGGAGCAGTCGTTCGACTGGAGCGAGTTCACCGGCGGCCGCGGTGTCACGTACTCGAACCTGCACGAGCTCGACGGCCGGTTGTACTGCTTCGCGAGAGCGGTCAACGACGACCCGTGCGCACTGGTGTCCGACGACGACGGCGATACCTGGGCGTACGCCGGGAAGCTCTTCACCCGCCCGAAGATCGGCTACGTCAACGGCTACACGCGCTACGTGTCGACGCCGACCCGCGTGGATCTGATCACGACGGATCACCATCCGCGCGACTACAACAACTCGATCTACCACGGGTACCTGGAAGCCGGCGCGCTGCACCGGGCCGACGGGACCGTGGTGGACGAGATCGCGCTGGACGCCGACGCGCCGTCGCAGGTGGAGCTGACCACGGTCCTCGCCGCGGACTCGGTGTGGGACGGCGAGCCGATGACGCACTGCTGGACGGTCGACATCCGCCGCGCCGACGACGGAACTCTCGCGGCGATCATGCTGGCCCGTCACGACACCCCGGAAACGCCAGAGAGCGCTTTCGCGCGGGAGCACCCGGTGCCGGATCATCGCTTCTTCTATGCGCGGCTCGCTCCGGGCGGGACCTGGCAGGTGCATCAACTGGCCAAGGCCGGGCACGGTCTCCTGACGCACGAGAACGACTACACCGGCCTGGTCGCGATCGACCCGTACGACCTCGACTCGCTCTACGTCTCCACCCCCATCGACCCACGCGACGGTGCTGCCCTGAAGCATCACGAGATCTTCCATGCCCGTACGGCGGACGCCGGGACGACGTGGGCGTGGACACCGGTCACCGAGAACTCGACCGCCGACAACCTCCGCCCGATCGTGGCGCCCGGCGACCCGGCGCGAGTCCCTCTCCTGTGGTTCCGCGGCGAGCATGACCGCCTCCCAGCACTACAACTGCGAAGTCGTCCTCCTCGACAAACCCAGGTAACGCCCGCGGCGCCGGCGGGGTGGCGCGACTTTGGGCTCCGGCCAACCACGGAGCGGCGACCTTGGGCGCCGGTCAACCAAATTACGGTGCTGAAAATGGTTGGTGAGTGCTCAAGGTCGGGTTCGAGGAGGGCTGCCGCGCGCGTGGGTGGCGGGCGTCGTCCGGTGCCGACTTTGTGCATGGGATCAGTACTGCGGCGAGCGCGACGTACGGATCTGGTGCACAAAGTGACCCTGCAGTGCGGGCTCCGCTTGGCGGGGAGATGGTAACGAGCGGTACTATGTGCCGGTGATGGTTCCGGTGCGGCGGTTGTGGGTGGCGGTGTTGTGTGGGTATCTGGCGTTTGGGGCGGCCTTGCAAGCCTTGCCGTCGTACGTGCCGGAGAGGTTTGGCGGTGGGGCGTTGGCGAGTGGGACTGCGGTCGGGATCGCGTTCCTCGCGACCGCGTGCGGCCGGCCGTTCGCGGGGTGGCTGGCTGACGCGGGGTGGTCGCGGCCGGTGGTCGTCGCCGGGGGAGTGCTGGCGGCTCTTGGAGGCCTCGGGCAACTGCTGGCGCCGAACCTGGGGGTGCTGCTGCTCGCTCGTCTGGTGATGGGTGCGGGGGAGGCGGCGCTGTTTTCGGCCGCATTGCCTTGGGTCCTGGCGGGTACGCGGGCGGCGCAGCGCGGTCGGTTGGCGGGCTGGTTCGGCTTGTCGATGTGGGGCGGTCTGGCGGCCGGTCCGCTGCTCGGAACTCTTGTTGGAGATCGGGTTTGGTGGGTGGTTGTTGTGTTGTGTGGTGCGTCGGCGGCGCTGGTGCTGACGACGCGTGATTCGGGTCGACGCGAGCCGTTGGCGGGGATCCGGGATCTGGTGCCGCGCGGGGTTCCGTTGCCCGGGGCAATTATTGGATTGGCGGCCTACTGCTACGGCACGGTGGCGGCGTTGCTCGTGCTGCGGTTGCGGGCCGGCGGGATCGGTGTCGACGACGTGGCGCTGGCGGTGTTCGCGGCGGCCTTCCTGGTGGTGCGGTTCGCCGGGAGCCCGTTGGTCGATCGGTACGGCGGGCGCGTGGTGGCGGCCTCGACCGTCGCTGTGGAGATCGTCGCGCTGGTCGGGATCGCCCAGGCGAGCGGGCCGGTCGGTGCCGTGTCGTTCATCGCGTTGGCCGGGGTCGGGCTGGCGCTGGTCTATCCGGCGTGCGTCTCGATGACGCTGGATCGGGTGCGGGGCTTGCGGCCCGGGGTGTCGATGGGCGTGATGACGTCGTTCTGGGATCTCGGCGTGATGGCCGCGGGTCCGCTCGGCGGATTCGTCGCCGAGCAGGCCGGGTTCCGCGCGGCGTTCCTGGTGGCCGCCGGCGCGGGACTCGCGTGTGTCGCCATACTGCTGACAATGCCGCTGCTCAGAATGCCGCGTCGAGCAGTGTCTCCACGATGATCCGCGCCTCGGCGCCCAGTCCGGGATCCTGGTCCACCGCGCTGATCAGCGTCGCACCCTCCAGTACGACGACCAGCTGCCGCGCCGACGCCTTCGGGTCACGCGCACCGGCTTCGCTCAGCAGTCGCTCGAAAAGCGAGCGGTAGAAGGCGAGATGGTCCTGCGCGAGCAGTCGCGGCGCGCCGTCGTGTCCGCGGTCCTCGGTGGCCGCGTTCATCATCGCGCAGCCGCGGAACCCGGCCTCGGCGTACCAGCTCGCGACCAGGTCGAAGACCACGAGAATGCGCTCTCTCGCGTTGCCGCCGGCCTGCTCGACGGCCTGGTTGTGCCACGCGCGGACCCGGTGTGTGCGGTCGGTGAGCACCGCCTCGACCAGGCCCTCCTTGGAGCCGAAGTTCTTGTAGATGGTGAGTTTGGACGCGCCGGCCGCCTCGACGACCTCGTTGATCCCGGCCGCATGGATCCCGCGCCGGCCGAACACGTCCGCCGCCGCCTTCAGGATCCGGGCCTTCGTCGCCTCGGGATCCAGCCGTTCCCCAGCCTTGACCGGCATCGGGCCACCACCTCCACGCTCCACCATACCGAGCTGGACCTAGTTAAGAACGATCGGTACTATCAACTCTCATGTGGACAGCAGCGGGATACGAGGACGTCGCCGAGGCGTTCGAGCGGAACTTCACCGAGCGCGGCGAGCTGGGCGCGGCGTTCGCGGCGTACCACCGGGGCGAACTGGTGGTCGACCTGTGGGGCGGTACGGCGGACCCGGAGACCGGCCGGGCGTGGGATCGCGACACCGTGCATCTGATGTTCTCCGGGACCAAGGGCCTCACCAGCGCCTGCATCCTGCTGCTGGCGCAGCGCGGCCAACTCCAGCTGGACGATCCGGTCAGCCGCTACTGGCCCGAGTTCGGTGCCGAGGGCAAGGAACGTACGACGATCGCGCAGGTGCTGTCCCACCAGGCCAGGCTGGCGTGGGTCGAGGCCGGGTACGCCGACCTGCTCGACCACGACGCGATGGCGGCGCACCTGGCCGCGCAGGCGCCGGCGTCCGATCCGCGCGCCGGCTTCATGTACCACGCGGTGACCTGGGGCTGGCTCCTGGACGAGCTGGTACGGCGAGTGGACGGCCGGACGATGAGCCGCTTCTTCGCCGACGAGTTCGCTGCACCGCTGGGGCTCGAGGTATGGATCGGTCTGCCGGAAGAACTGCACTGGCGGGCGGCGACGATGGTCGCGCCGGACGGCGTCCTCGTCGACGGGCCGTGGAGCGAGCTGAACCGGCCGAATCCGCTGTGGATCCCGGGCTCGGAGAAGATCTGGAACAGCGCCGAGTACCGCACCGCCGGGCTGGCTGCGGTCGGCGGCTACGCGACGGCTCGCGGGATGGCGCGCTTCTACGCGTCGATGCTCGGCGAGGTGGACGGCGTCCGCGTCCTGACGCCGGCGACCGTCGAGCTGGGCCGGCGCGAGGTCCGGCGTGGCGCCGAGCCGAACTGGGGAACCCCGATGGCGTACGGCGCCGGCTACGAACTGCAGACCGGCGACGGCCGGATGGGCGACCAGCCGGACGCCTTCGGCCACGCCGGGGCGGGCGGCTCGCGACACGGCGCCTGGCCGGGTCGCGAGACCGCCTACTCCTACTTGATGAACGAGGTGCGCATGGGTCCGGACGACCGTTCGCTCACCCTGCTCGATTCGCTCAGCCGAGGTAGTCGCGCCACGGGCCGGTGATGGCCAGCGTGATACCCGGCGTCTGGATGTTGACGAAGAGCACCTTGCCGTCCGCGGAGAACGTCGGGCCGGTGAACTCGGAGTCGTTCAGCATGTTCCGGGCGATGGCGTACGTCGGTCCGCCCGGCGTCGCGCTCAGCACGTGGCTCGCGGCCTGGCCGTCCTCGGCGAGGATCAGCGAGCCCCACGGCGTCACGGTGACGTTGTCCGGGCCGTCGAAGTTGAGGTCCTGGAACTTCGACTCGACGGAGTTGGCGGCGGCGTTCTCCGGGAAGTACGTGACCAGCTGGATGGTCTTGGCGTCGTAGTTGTAGAACCAGACCATGCCGTCGTGCGGGACCGCGTCGGCGGGCAGGTCGGCGGTGCCGGATTCGGCGTACGAGTTCACGACGTACACGCCCTGCTTGGTGCCGTAGACGCCCTCGAACTTCTTGCCGCGGGTGATCTGGCCGTCGGTGAACTGCTTGCGCACCGACGTCGTGGCACCGTCGCGGTCCGGCACCGGAACCCAGGCGACGCGGAACGGGCGGAGCAGCTGGGCGGACGTCAGGTACGCGACGTCGGGGATCGGCTTGCCGTCGTCACCGAGGATGGCGAGCGCCTCGAGGGTGCCGAAGTCCTTGTTCTGCAGGTCCTGCCAGCTGCGCGGGCCGAGCTTGTAGCCGCGCGGCGCCGACCAGCGGTAGAAGGTGCCGTTCGGGCCGGAGGCGTCCTCGGACAGGTAGACGTGGGTCCGGTCCTCGTCGATCGCCAGCGCCTCGTGGGCGTACCGGCCGAGCGCCTTCAGCGGCACCGGGTGCGCGGTCTTCCCGTCGCCCCAGACCTCGAAGACGTACCCGTGGTCCTTCAGCCGGGTGGTGCCGTTGGCCTTGTTCTCGGTCTCCTCGCAGGTCATCCAGGTGCCCCACGGCGTCGGGCCGCCGGCGCAGTTCGTCAGGGTGCCGGAGATGCCGACCCACTCGCCGCGGTTGGTGCCGTCCTTGTCGACGTCGATGACGGTGCAGCCGCCGGCCGCGCCGACACCGGTGTCGTACACGGTGCCCTCGATCTGCGGTACGCCGAGCTCGGTGGCGCTGCCGATCTCGTGGTTCTGGATCAGCCGGTAGTGGTTCCCGGTGCTGAACACGGCGGTTCCGTCGTGGGCGTTCGGTGTCGCCTGGCCGCTCTTCAGCTTGGTCTGGCCGGCCTGCGTGACGACCTTGTACTTGAAACCGGCCGGCAGCGCGAGGATGCCCTTCGGGTCGTCCAGCAGCGGCGGGAACGGCTTGTGCTGCGGGAACGGCGAACGGTCGCCGTGCGAGGCCGGCGCGGCCTCGGCGAGCGTCGGCACGGCGCCGACGGTGGTGAAGCCGACCCCGGCGGCGCCGACGGCGGCACCTCGGAGGACGGAACGACGATCGACAGACATGGCTTGACTCCTGCTGACTACGTGGACGGGACGTTGCCGCGATCCTTCACGCCGACGGCTGACGGACGGCAAACGGAACTTGAACAAAAGGTCTGCAACGAACCGGCGGCGGGTGACGTCTACTGTGGGAGGTGATCATGATGCGTAGTGTGACGATCGTGCTGGCGGCAGCCGTACTTTTGGTTGCGTGTGGCAATGAATCCGTGACTGGAGGACAACCGTCGATGACGCCGAGCAATAGCAGCAGCAGTAGTTCCGAGCCGGCGAGCCCGGGTGGCAGTGTGGTCGACCAAGCCAAGGCTGACCTCACCAAGCGGCTGGGGGTGGACGCAGCGCAGGTGACCGTCGTCAGCTCCGAGGAGGTCACTTGGCCGGACGGCAGCCTCGGCTGTCCGGAGCCGGGGATGCGCTACACCCAGGCGCTGGTGCCAGGGAACCGGACGGTCCTCGAGGCCGGCGGGCAGCAGTACAGCTACCACTCCGGCGGTCATCGGCCGCCGTTCCTTTGCGAGCAAGCGCAGCCGCCCAGCCGTTGAAAACTTTCCGGACTACCGGGTGTATCAACCCGCACCGAGGGTGACTCCGCAGAAGTGGGGGGAAGCCTTCGGGCCGCTGCAGGGGGGAGGGCGGCACGGGGGCACGCAGAGGGGGAGCTGACGCGGTGCGAGCGTCCGGGCGGTCAGGCCGGAAAACCGCACCGCGTCGGCGCGCGCTCAGATCTAGGCGAGTGACGCCAGCGCGTCGCCGGCTCGCAGGACCGGCCCGGTGCCGGGTTCGGGTTGCGTGAGCGCGAACGCCAGCAATGCGTCCGCCGCCTGCTTGGCGCTCTCCCCGGTGACAGACATCCGGCCGGCGATCAGACCGGCCACGAGCGGCGTCGCGAACGACGTACCGCTCCACCGGGCCATGCCCGCGAACGTGCGCGACTGCCCGGTGTTCGGCGGTTCGGTGCAGATGTAGTCGCCGGTCAGGAACGCGTTCACCAGATGCTCGCCCGGTGCGTAGACGTCGACCCAGCCACCGAAGTTGCTGAACGACGCCCGGTCCCGACCGTTGTCCGCCAGCGCGCCGACACCGACCGCCTCCGGGAACGCGGCCGGCCAGAAGTAGTCCCGGGACGACTCGTTGCCCGCCGCGGCGACCAGCGTGAGGCCGTTGACGCGGTTCAGCCGGGTCTGGACGAACACGTCCAGAGCGAGCGGCGCCAGGTCGAACCGCGTCCTGGTGCCCGCCGACAAGCTGATGATGTCGGGTGCCAGATCGAGGATCTCGTCGAGTGCCTGTGCGAGATCGAACTCCCACATCGCACCGGCCGTGGTGAAGTAGCTCTTCACCACGATCTCCACGTTGCGCGCGATCGCCCGCATCACCCCGGCGATGAAGGTTCCGTGACCGGCGTACGGCTTGATGTGCCCGGACCCGTCGAACGCGTTCTCCGGATCGCCGGTCACCCCGGTCAGCCAGTACGCCGCCGGCGCGTCGGACCAGCCCACATCGAGTACGACGACCTTCACCCCGCGACCGTCCGCGGCGCCCGTGGACAGGAACGGTGTGGGCAGCATCGGGTCCGGCGGAGTTCCGGGTGTTACTTCCTCGGGCTCGGTCGCCGGGCACGGGCTGACGCTCGGCGTCACGTAGAACAGGTGCTCCGGGGTGACGACACCGCGTCCGAGCCGCAGGTCGGCGTACTTGAGGAATCGTTGGGTGAGCGAACGATCTTCCGGTGCTTCGGGCGGCACGCGGTCAGGCAGCAGCAGCCGGGTGACGCCGCCGATCCCACCGTCGTCCGGGCGCCCGCCCTGGAAGAGCTCGATCGACTCGCGGGACGTCCTTGTCGCGGACCAGGACCGCTCCGGTGCGGTACAGGTAGTCGGCCCCCTCCGGCCGCTTCTTCCAGTCCTCCGGGACCACCTCGACCTGACCCTCGAATCCTCTGAGAATCAGCTCGATCTGAGCAATGTACTTTGGTTCGGTCGTTTGATTTTCCATTTCCTTACATCCCCCCTGGACAGTCGAAACGCCCGATACTATTCCAGAATGCCGACGGCAGGGGGGAATGCCGAGGCGGCAGAAAATCTGCTGCCTCTCGCGTTGTCACGCCCGCACGACGCGATCGCGTCGGCGCGGACGCTGCTGGCCGGTGCGCCGGCGGCGGTCGAGGCGTCGATCGCGCACCAGGCCTGGGGCATCGCTCTGCGGCAGCTCGGCGACGTGACGACGGCGGTCCGCGAATTGCGCACCGCGTTGCGGTTGGCCGAGCAGTCCGGACGGTCGGAGCGGCAGGCGGATGTCCTTGCCACGTTGGGCGCAACGCTCGGTCGGGCCGGCCGGAGCCGGGAGGGGCTGGCGCGGCTCGATCGTGCGGTCGACCTCAGCCGCGGTGCGCTGACCGGGCGGGTGCTGTTGCGGCGCGCCGACGTACTGCTGGTGCTCGGGCGGCATCGCGAGGCGCTCGACGATCTGCGGTCGGCGATCACGCGGTTGCGGCGTTCGGGCGATCAGGTCTGGGAGGCGCGGTCGCGGAACTATCGCGGATTCATCCAACTCGCTGTGGGCTCTACGGTGCGCGCGGATGCGGATTTCGCGGTCGCGGAGAAGTTGTACGCCGCGACGGGTCAGGAGTTCGAGTACGCCGAGGCTCGGCAGAATCGCGGTTTGGTCGCGTACTCGCGAGGCGATCTGCCGGCGGCGCTGCGCTATCTGGACGAAGCGGGTCGGCGGTTCGCGGCGGTCGGTGTGGTGTGGCCCGACCTGGCGATCGATCGGTGCGGCGTACTGCTGGCTGCTGGGCTCAGTGCTGAGGCTCTGGCGGAGATGGATCAGGCCATCGCGGCTGAGCGTCGGTACGGCGACCAAACGCGGGGAGCTGTGGTTCGCGGCCGCGACTGCTGCGTTGGCGGCGGGGGATCCGGCGGCGGCGCAGGAGCGGGCGGATCGGGCGCGGCGGTTGTTCTCGGCGCAGCGGCGGGAGTGGTGGTCGGTGCGTTCGTCGATGGTGCTGCTGGAGGCGCGGTACCAGTCGGGAGAACGCGGAGAGCGGCTACTTCGACGCGTGAGCGCGGTGGCTGGTCGGCTGGATGCGTTGGGTGCGTCCGAGGCGTCGGGTGCGCATTTGCTGGCGGGGCGGTTGGCGTTGGATATCGGGCGGGCTCGGGCGGCGGATCGTCAGCTGGAGTTGGCTGGTCGGCACAGTAGGGACGCGCCGCCGATCGCGCGGAGTGCGGCGTGGTTGGGGAAGGCGCTGCGGGCCGAGGCGCGTGGTGAGGTGCGCGGGATGTTGTCGGCGTGCGGTCGCGGGCTGGATGCGTTGGACGAGCATCGGCTGGCGATGGGCGCTACCGAGCTGCGGGCGTTGGCGACCGGTCACGGAGCTGAGTTGGCCGAGTTGGCGTTGCGGGATGCGTCTGCGGCGCGATGATCCGCGGCGGTTGCTGAGCTGGGGCGAGCGGTGGCGGGCGACGGCGCTCGGGGTGCCGCCGGTGCGGCCGTCGGACGACGAGCAACTCGTCGGAGAACTCGCGGCGCTGCGGGACGTCGTACGACGGCTGGACGCGTCGCCCGATCCAACACTGGAAAAGGAACGCCGCCGCCTGGAAAAAACAGTCCGAGACCGAGCACTACGCGCCCAAGGCGGTGCGAACCGGATCGCACTTCGGTTCGACGTTGATGAGTTGGTGGGGGTGCTTGGGGAGACTGTGCTTGTTGAGTTGGTTGAGGTTGGTGGGGTGTTGCATGCGGTGGTGGTGCGGGACGGGCGGATCACGAAGCTTGAGGTCGGTCCGCTGGCTGTGGCGGCGCTAGAGGTTGAGCGTTCGCGATTCCGCCTGCGTCGGCTGGCTCACGGTCGACCGCACGGTCGACCTCAGGGCGGACCGTCACTCGAGGTGTTGGGGGCGCGGTTGGGGGACGCGATTCTTGGGGCTGCGCAGGAGCTGCTGGGGGATCGGCCTGTGGTGATGGTGCCGCCGGGCAGGTTGCACGCGTTGCCTTGGGGGCTGGTGCCGGCGTTGGCTGATCGGCCCGTGAACGTCGTACCGTCAGCCGCGACCTGGTTGCGCGCGCGACAGGTGCGGCCACCAACGGATCGCCGCGTCGTGCTGGTGCTCGGACCGGGTCTGTCGGCGGGCCGCGCCGAGGTCATGCAGCTGGCGAAGCAGTACCCGGACGCCACCGTGCTGGCGGACGGCGACGCGACCGCGGAGAAAGTACTGCGGGAACTCGACGGTGCCTGGATCGCGCACATCGCGGCGCATGGCACGTTCCGCTCGGACAGTCCGTTGTTCTCGTCGTTGCGGCTCGACGACGGGCCGCTGACCGTGTACGACTTCGAGCGGCTGCGCAGAGCGCCGTACCGGATCGTGTTGTCCAGTTGCGATTCCGGGCTGGCGAAGCCGGTCGGCGCGGACGAACTGCTCGGGCTGAGCAGCAGCCTGATCCCGTTGGGCGCGGCAGGCATCCTCGCGAGCGTCGTACCGGTGAACGACCCGGCAACCGCTCCCTTGATGCTCGCGGTGCACGAGAACCTGCAGGCAGGTCAGTCACTGGCCGCCGCGTTCGCCGCGGCGCGTCGTGAGACGCGGGACGATCCGGTGGCCGATGCCGCCGGCCGTTCGTTCGTCGCACTCGGGGCTTGATGTATCAGCGGACGTCCGGATCGCTCTGTACCAGTAAGAGGGGTATAGCTGAGCGGTCCGGTGAGGAAGGGGGACGGCATGCGGGATGACCCGACAGTCGTCGACCTGGTCACCAGGGCCAGGGACGGCGAGAAGAATGCATGGGACGAGTTGGTGGAGCGGTACGCGCCGCTCGTCTATTCGGTGTGCCGGCGATGCCGCCTGGCGCAGCCGGATATCGACGACGTCGGACAGAGCGTGTGGCTGCGGCTGGTCGAGCACCTGCCGGGTCTGCGTGAGCCGGCCGCGTTGCCGGGCTGGATCGCGACCACGACCCAGCGCGAGTGCTTCCGGCTGATCCGTGCGACCAGCCGGGTCGACCCGATCGACTTCGACCAGGCGCCCGACGTCCCCGAGCAGGCGATCGCCGAGGAAGAAGTACTGCGGCACGAACGCAAGACGATCCTGCGCACCGCGTTCGCGGAACTCTCGCGGCGCTGTCAGGTGCTGCTCGGGTTGCTGATGCAGGACCCACCGGCGCCGTACGACGAGATCAGTCAGCGGCTCCATGTGCCGATCGGCAGCATCGGCCCGAACCGGGCCCGCTGCCTGACCCGACTACGACAGACTCCCGCGCTGGCACGGCTGGCGGCGGACGGACCCGATGACAGGACGAGGGGGTGAGAGAACCGTGATGGATCCGGACTGGCACGACGACGAGTTGCTGATCGCAGCCCTACGGGACGCGTTGGCGTCCGCGGACGAGGTACCGTCCGCCTTCGTCGAAGCCGGCAAGGCGGCGTTCGCATGGCGGACCATCGACGCCGAACTGGCGGCACTCACCTACGACTCCGCGCAGGATCCGCTGGACGCGCTGGCGATCCGTTCGGAGAGCGCGATCTTGCGTTCTCTCACCTTCGCCTCCGACGGCTGGACCGTCGAGCTCGAGCTGACACCGAACGCCGTCCTGGGCCAGCTCGACCCGCCCGAGGTCGGCCTGGTCACGGCCCGCGGCGACGGCGGCAAGCTGGCCGAAGCGGAGATCGACGAACTCGGCTTCTTCGTCCTCGGCCCGCCGCCGAACATTCCCTACCGTCTGGTCTGCACGACGCAGTCCGGTACGACGATCCTGACCGGCTGGGTCACGCCCTAGGGCTCGCGCCTCAGGCGGCGAACACCTGGGAGTCGTCCGCGAACGCCTTGAACTCCAGGGCGTTTCCGGCCGGGTCGAGGAAGAACATCGTCCACTGCTCACCGGTCTGGCCCTGGAACCGCACGTACGGCTCGATGACGAACTCGGTGCCGGCCGCCTTCAACCGCTCGGCGAAGGTCTGGAACTCGTCGACGGTGAGGATCAGCCCGAAGTGCGGCACCGGTACGTCGTGGCCGTCGACCGGGTTGTGGATCCGCTGCGCGCGCTCGGGCGCGACGTGGGTGACGAACTGGTGGCCGCGCAGATTCCAGTCGATCCAGGTGTCGGAACTGCGGCCCTGTTCGAGGCCGAGCACCTCGCCGTAGAAGTGCCGCGCCGCGTCCAGGTCGTCGACCGGCATCGCGAGATGGAACCGGGGGATGGGCGAGTCGAGAACAGTCATATCACCATTCAAGCAGTCGTTTCGTCCCGCTGCTCGACCTCGACGTGTGGGCGAGACTGCCAGAGCGCCCATTCCGCGCTGACGTCACCCGCCGTGCGCAGCAGCAACGGCAGATGGTCGTGCAGCAACGTGTCGACCGACGTCTCGGCGGCGTGCACAGTCACGTTCATCGCGGCCCGCACAGTGCCAGCGCCGTCGCGTACCGGTGCGGCGACCGAGCGGACGCCCGGTGCGAGTTCCTCGTCGGCCAGCGCCCAGCCGCGCGCCCGGATCTCGGTCAGCTCGTCCCGCAGTTGTTCCGCGGTCCGGCCGATGTACGGCGGGAGTCCGGCGCGGCTCGGCTGCGCGAGTACGTCGGCGAGTGCGTCGGGGGAGAGCGCCGAGAGCAGGACCTTGCCCTGCGACGTCTGCGCGGCCGGGAACCTGGTGCCGATGTCGACCCGCAACGCGATCAGCTTCGGCACCGACACGCGGGCGACGTACACGATGTCCGAGCCGTCGAGCTGCGCCATCGACGAGGACTCGCCGGTGCGTGCGACGAGGGTCTCGAGGTGCGGCTTCGCGATGTCCCACAGACCGAGCGAACCGACGTACGCCATGCCGAGCGTCAGCACCTTGGGCGTGAGCTGGAACGAGCCGCCGGTGGTGCGGACGAAGCCGAGTTCCTCCAGCGTCAGCAGCAGCCGGCGCGCGGTCGGCCGGGCCAGGTCGGCCGCGGCCGCGACCTCCGTGAGCGACATCGTGCGATGGTCCACGTCGAAGCAGGCGAGCACGTCCAGCCCACGAGCCAGTGACTCGACGAAGTCCGGACCTGCGCCACGGCCTGCCATTTACCGTCCTCCTGTTGGTCGACTACGGCTCACCGAAGATGGTGCCACGCGCCTCGCGGGTGGAGTCGGACTTGTACGCCGTGTACTGGTACGGATTGTCGAGCACCTCACCCTCCGGCAGTTCCGGGTTCATCCCGCTCAGCCACGCCTCCTCGCCGAGCGCCGACCGCAAGTGGTCGACGGTCGCCTCGACCTCCCGTCGTACGGCGGGAAGGTCGCAATCCACCAACCGGTGGTCCTGCTTGACCACGCGGCCGTCGACGATCACCGTGTGCACGTCACCGCGCTGGGCCTGGAACGCCACCTGGCCGTACGGGTTGATCAGCGGGAACGACACCGGTGACGCGTCGTTCTTGATCAGGATCACGTCGGCCTTCTTGCCGGGTTCGAGGCTGCCGAGGTCGTCGCGGCCGAGCGCGCGGGCGCCGCCGCGGGTCGCCCAGTCGACGACGTGTTCGGCCCGCAGATGGCTGTGGGTCACGGTGGCGCCGTTCATGTGCGCCTCCAGGTGTTCGCGGGCCCGGTCCGCGCCGAGCGTGGTCCGCATCGCGCTGAACAGGTCGCCGCTCCACCACACGCTGGTGTCCATCGACAGCGACACCGGAATGTTGTGGCGGCGTACCTGCCAGGTCGGCGGGTAGCCCTGGCCGGCGCTCTGCTCGGACTCGGTGGAGACCGAGATCGAGCCGCCGGTCGCGGCGATCCGCTGGTACGAGTCCGTGGTGAGGGTGGCCGCGTGGACGTAGATGTTCTGCGGCGTCATGAAGCCGTTGTCGTGCATCAGCTTGATGCCGTTGTCGTTGGTCGCACCCCAGACGCCGGCGTGGGTGGTGACGCCGACCCCGAGCTCGCGCGCGACCTCGAACGCGGCCCGCTCCGGGAAGGCCGGGTCACCGGTCACGTCGAACGCCAGCTGCAGACCGAGCTGCCCGTCGTCCCGCAGCCGTTCCAGGAACGCGCGGACCGACGGATCCGCGGTCCACTCCCACGGACCGGCCTGGATGTTGCCGTAGGCAAGAACAAACCGCCCGGGTACGGCGCGCAACGCGTCCGCCGCGGCCTCGGCGTGATCGACGCTCTGCAGACCGTGCGACCAGTCGACCGTGGTCGTGACGCCGGCCTCGAGCGACTCCCACGCCGACGTCAGGTTGCCCGCATGGATGTCCTCCGGCCGGAAGATCTTGCCGTGCTCGAGGTAGTACCAGACGAAGTACTGCGTGAGCGTCCAGTCGGCGCCGTACGCGCGCATCGCGGTCTGCCACATGTGCCGGTGCGTGTCGATCATGCCCGGCATCACGATGCCGCCGGACGCGTCGACGACCTGCGCTCCTTCGGGGACGTCGAGCCGTTGGCCAGGTTGCCCGACGGCCGCGATCCGGTCGCCATCGATCAGGACGTCGCCGTCCGCGACGACCGTGTGCTGGTCGTCCATCGTCAGTACGGTCCCGCCCCGCAACAGCACTGTGGTCATCGATGCCTCCAAGGAGTTGCCCGGACATACGTCCGTATGACGGTCAACGGGGCGGTCACGCTCACTATCTGAGTGCCGCACGGTGGTGTCAAGAGGCTGTTGACAGGTCGTGCGAGAGAGATCGAGACTGATGCGGACAGATGTCCGCATATCCGGGAGGTCGTGTGAAGGGTCCGCTGTCCGGGCTGCTGGTGGCCGACTTCTCGCGGATCCTGGCCGGTCCGTACGCGACCATGCTGCTCGCCGACCTCGGGGCCGACGTGGTCAAGGTCGAGTCGCCCGGCGGTGACGACACCCGGTCCTGGCAGCCGCCGGTCCGCGACGGCATCTCGACGTACTACCTCGCGGTGAACCGGAACAAGCGGTCGATCGCGCTCGACCTGAAGGACCCGTCGGACCTGGCGGCGGCGCAGGAACTGGCGCGCCGCGCGGACGTGCTGGTGGAGAACTTCCGGCCGGGTGGGCTGGCGCGTTTCGGACTCGACTACGAGACCGTTGCCGAGGGCAACCCGGCGCTGATCTACGCCTCGATCAGCGGCTTCGGGTCGGGACCGGGCGGCGCCGAACTGCCCGGGTACGACCTGATCGTGCAGGCGATCTCCGGGCTGATGAGTCTGACCGGCGCTCCGGACGGCGAGCCGTTCCGGGCCGGCATCTCGGTGTTCGACGTGATGGCCGGACTGCACGCGACGATCGGGGTGCTGTCGGCCCTCAACCTGCGGCACGAGACCGGGCGCGGCCAGCACGTCGAGGTGAACCTGCTGTCGTCGGCGCTGTCCGGCCTGGTGAACCAGTCGAGCGCGTACGTCGCGGGCGGCGTCGTACCGCTGCGGATGGGGAACAGCCATCCGAGCCTGTTTCCGTACGAGCCGCTGCCGTGCGCGGACGGGGACCTGATCATCACGGCCGGGAACAACGGGCAGTTCCGCAAACTGGTGGAGGTCCTCGGCGTACCGGAGCTGGCCGACGATCCGCGGTTCGACCGGAACGAGAAGCGCACCGCTCATCGCGAGGAATTGCGGCCGTTGCTGGTGGCGCGGCTGATGACGCGGACGAAGCTGGAGTGGTTCCGGGACATCATCGCGGCCGGGGTGCCCTGCGGGCCGATCAACACCGTCGACGGCGGGGTGGCGTTCGCCGAGGACATCGGGCTGGACCCGGTGGTGACGGTCGGCGAGATCCCGACCGTCCGCAACCCGATCACGTTCTCGGACAGTGCAGCGTCGTACCGCCTGCCGCCGCCCGACCTGGACGAACACGGCGCCGAACTACGGAAGTGGCTGATGGAATGACGACTTTCCCGACATCTCTCGGTACGTCGACAGCCGACGAGATCCGTCTGCTGGGACAGGATCTGACGGCCGACCTGATGGGCAAGGTGGGCTTCGGTGAGCTGGCGTTCTGGCTGGTCGCGTTGCGTCGCCCGACGCCGTCGGAGACCCGGGTGTTCGAGGCGGTCCTGGTCGCGCTGGCCGATCACGGCTTCACGCCGACGGCGATCGCTGCCCGGCTGACGTATCTGTCCGCGCCGGACTCGCTCCAAGGTGCGCTCGCGGCCGGTCTGCTGGGCGGCGGATCGCGCTTTCTCGGTGTGACCGAGGACTGCGGGATGTTCCTGCACGCGGCTCTTGAAGGACATGAGCCGCCGACTGATGAGGCCGGGTGGGACGAGTTCGCGCTCGAGGTGGTGCGCGGGGTCCAGGGGAAGTACATCCCGGGGCTCGGGCATCCGGTGCACAAGGTGCAGGATCCGCGGACGCCGGTTCTCGTCGGGATCGCCCGCGAAGAAGGTCTGGAAGGCCCGCATCTCAAGCTCTTCCAGGCGATCGGCCGGGTCCACGAGCAAGTCCTCGGGCGCAAGCTGCCTTTGAACGGCGCTGGAGTCTGTGGCGCCGCGCTCGCGGACCTCGGGCTGCCGGTCGAGCTGCTGCGGGGATTCGCCTTGCTGGCCAGGGCTGCCGGGCTGCTCGGTCAGCTCGCCGAGGAACGCCGCCGGCCGATCGGCATGGACGCCTACCTGACTGTCGACCGCAACGCCGTGTACGTCGATCCGGAAACCTGAAGGAGCACCAGATGGCCACAGTCGCCGCGGTGATCGCCTCCACGCATCATCCGTTCTACTACCGGGCCAGTACCGCGACAGGCGCCGATCGCCCGCCGTTCGCCGACGCGTGGGTGGCGAAGATCGAGGCCTTCCGGGAGACCCTGACGAAGGCACGGCCGGACATTCTGGTGATGGTCGGCAGCGATCATTTCCACCAGCTGTGGCTGGACAACATGCCGCAGTTCCTGGTCGGCAAGGCGCCGTACTTCGACGCGAACTGGTACAACGAGGAACGCGAGTTCGGGCTGCCGCGGATGCGGCTGGCCGGGGACGAGCAGCTCGCCGGGCACATCCTGCGGAACGGGCTGGACGCCGGGTTCGACCTTGCCTTCAGCAACGAACTGCGGATCGACCACAGCATCACCTGCCCGATCATCACGCTCCGGCCGGAGGCCGACCTGCCGATCGTGCCGATCTACACCAACATCTTCGCGCCGCCGTTGCCGCGACCGGGTCGGTTCGTCGAACTCGGCCGGACGATCCGGCAACTGGTCGAGTCGTGGCCGATCGACAAGCGGGTCGCGATCATCGGCACCGGGCATCTGTCGCTCGAGCTCGGCGGACCGCGGCAGTTCGGAGCGCACGGACCGGACCCGGAGTTCGATCGCAAGGCGGTGGACTGGATCGCGAGCGGCGACCTGGAAGGGTGTCTGGCGGAGGTGACGCTGGACAGCCTGCATCTTCCGGGCAACGCGACGCACGGCTTCATGGACTTCATGTTGATGATGGGCGTCGCGGGGGCCGGGGCGAAGGCGGATCATGTGGACTCGCTCGACCTGTTCCACACGATGGAGGCGTACTTCACCTGGTACCCGAACGGAGTGCCGGCATGAGTAAGTACCTTTTGAACAAGTTCCTCTACACCGTCGACCGGGATCCGTCGCTGGTGGAGCGTTACCGCGAGGATGCTGCGGGGACGGTCGAGTGGTGGGAGCGCGAGCTCGCCAACCAGGTGCTGAACTGTGTGGTCGCGGAGAAGTCGACGTGGCTCGCGTTCACCGACGAGGAGCGGACGGCGCTGCGGGAGCATGATCACGTCAAGCTGTTCGCGCTCGGGGCGCATCCGTTCCTGACGCTGACGTTGTTCATCGCGATGTTCGAGCGGGACCACGGGCCGCTCGAGTACCAGAAGGCGTACGGGCGGGCGCTGCAGCACCACGCGCTACCGTATCCGGACATCGCTACCTGAGGAGACCGCGTGCGAGCCGCTGTCCTGCACACCCACGGCGAGCCGCCGTCCCACGCCGAACATCCGGATCCGGTGGCCGGCGAAGGGTTCTCGATCGTCCGCGTCACCGCGGCCCCGATCGTGCCACTCGACCTGCTGTGTGCCTCTGGTACGTCGTACTTCGGCCCGCCGGCGCTTCCCTACGTACCGGGTGTGCAAGGCGTCGGTGTGGTGGAGGAATCCGCGACCGTTGCCCCCGGCACGCGAGTGTTCTTCGCGACCTCGGCCGGGATGGCCGCGGGGGACGGGAGTTTCGCGGAGCGGTCCGCCGTACCGGATGACGATCTGATCGTGCTGGACGCACCGGTGCGGGATGCGGCGGTGGCGGCGATCGGGCTGTCCGGGGTTGCCGGGTGGATGATGTTGACCTGGCGCGCACGGATGCAGGTTGGCGAGCGGGTGCTGGTATTGGGCGGTGGCGGCGCGGTCGGGCAGGTGGCGATCGGGGCGGCCCGGGTGCTCGGGGCCTCGCAGGTTGTGGCCGTCGTACGGTCGGATGCGTCGCGGGAGCGGGCGTTGGCGGCGGGTGCTGACGAGGTGGTTGCTCTGAGCACCGATGTCGACGAGTTGACGGCCCGGCTGGGTGAGCCGACGTACGACGTGGTGATCGACTCGGTGTTCGGTGTCGCGGCGACGGCCGCCTCGCGGGCGCTCGCTCCGGGCGGACGGCTGGTGAACCTCGGTGGCTCGTCGAATGATGAGGCGGTCTTCTCGTCAGCCGTGCTGCGGAGCAAGACGGCGAGCATCCTCGGTTACACGAACAACGCGCTCACCAAAGACCAACGCCGCGACGCGCTCACCGCCGTACTCCAGCACGCAGCCACCGGCGAGATCACGGTCGCCTACGAAACCGTGGCCCTCGCCGACGTGGAGAGCGCCTGGAAGCGCCAGACGACCGGCACCATCCCCGGCCGTCTGGTCCTTACCTTCCCCTGATGTGCGTGATCAGGCCGTAGGTCTGCGCGTCTTCTGCGGTGAGGACTCGGCCGGTTTCGAGGTCTGTGGCGATCTCGTCGGCGGGGCGGTTGGTTGCTTGGGCGATGAGGTCCCGGAGGCGGGCGGACTGGTGGTCGTGTTGTTCGGAGAGGGTGGCCAGTTCGTTGACCCTGCCCTCGGCGGTGAAGCGGGGTGCGGACAGGACGAACGTCGTGTGGCGGTGGGCCTCGCGTTGTTCGGCGGCGGCGAGTACGGCGATCGCGGGGCCGCGGACCGTGCCGCGGGCGAGGACGTGGACGGGCGCGATGATCAGGTCGATCGCGGCGGCGACGGAGAGCGCTGCCTCCAGGTCGGAATCCGTCGACGACAGGTGGAGTGTGACCGGATCTTTGCTCTGGGCATTCAGTAGGAGCAGCTGCGACGCGACGTGGTTCGCCAGCGCGTCGTCGAGCCGGCCGCCGATCAGGATCACCCGCTCCGCCAGCAGCCGATCGGCCAGCTCCCGCTCGAGCGTGATCGACGTCGGCTCGTACCAGGACGGCAGAATCGGCTGCGGCACCGACCGCTCCGGCGCCCCCGGCCGCGGCACCCCAGGAATCTCCGGCCAAGGCCGCCCTGGAATCCCTGGTTGACCCGGGACGGTCGCGTCCGACTGCTGTTCGACGTACATGTGTGTCCTCCTTCGACACCTCCACCCTGAGGCAGCGGGCGACTGGAGAGAAGGCTCTTCCGCTGTCAGCAGACGGAAAGCCCGGCGATCGCGGCGATGACCTTGTCCCAGAAGGCGTCCCGGTCGAGCTCGACGGCGATCCGCGCGTTCGCGGGGCGGCCGGTGTAACCGTCCAGGTCCACGACCGTGGCGCCGGCGGTCCACTCGCCGGCCGTTTCGATCACCAGATTCGCCTCGACGCACCGGACGATCGCAGGGTCGATCACCCGCGCCACCGCAACCGGATCGTGCAGCGGCGGCGCCTCGAACCCGAACAGCTCCCGGTACGTCGACGCGAAGAACGTCATCCACTCGCCGCAGATCCGGGCCAGCGGCGTCCCGATCCGCTCGAGCCTCGCGAGTACGTCGTCCGTCACGAGCGCCTGATGCGTCACGTTCAACCCGCACATCGTGAACGGAACGCCCGAGCGGACCACCACGTCCGCCGCCTCCGGATCGACGTACGCGTTGGCCTCGGCGAGCGGGGCGATGTTGCCGCGCTCGGTGGACCCGCCCATCCAGACGATCTCGGTGATGTTCGCGGCCAGACCGGGTTCGTCGACGAGCAGCCGCGCGACGTTCGTCAACGCCCCGGTCGCGACGATCGTCGCCGGTTGCGAGCGCAGTACGTCGACCAGCAGCTCGTGCGCCGAGTACGGCGACTCCGGGACCGACGGCTCGTCCGTGAACTGCGGACCGTCGAGCCCGGTGCGGCCGTGGACGTCGTCGGCGATGCGCAACCGGCGTACCAACGGCCGGTCGGCGCCCCGGGCAACCGGGATGTCGGAGGCGCCCGCGAGGGAGAGGACGCGGCGCGCGTTCACGGTGCATTTGTCGACGGTCTGATTTCCCGCCACGGTCGTCACGGCGAGTAGCTCGACGGCCGGATCGGCGACCGCGAGCAGGATCGCCAGCGCGTCGTCGTGGCCGGGATCGCAGTCGAGGATCAGGGGCCAGGTCATGGGGCCTCCCGGCCTGGACTGAGGAGCGGAGGGAGCGTAGCGACCGGAGCGACGAGGGAAGGCCGGGAGTTCCAGCCCCATGACCCGCCGCGCCGGAGGCGTGGCATCAGGACAGCCATGCGCCAGGGTACGACGGCTTCGCCAGCAGGGAGTTGTTGCTGGGTCCGTGGGGATTCAGGTCCTATGTTGGCTTCATGAGCGAGAAGGAGCCGCCGGCGAAGGACGAGTCCAGCGCCGACCGGGGCCAGGGTGCCGACCAGGGCGACCGGAAGAACGACGGATCGCGACGGCCGCAGAAGCCGTGGCGGACCGAGGGCCTGCCGGCCGGGCACGGTGACGACGACAAGCCTCGCCGGCCGCGGTGGTGGAAGTGGGGCGCGTGGATCGTCGGCGGGTACCTGGTGCTCTTCCTGCTCACCACGATGCAGGACCAGATGTCCGGCGGCGAGCAGACCATCGCCTACACCGACTTCACCGCGCAGGTGCAGAAGCAGAACGTCGCCGAGATCTTCTCCCGCGGCGACACGATCGAGGGCCGGTTGAAGAACGCGGCCCCAGTGCCGGGTAAGACCGATTCGACGTACACGAAGTTCACCACCGAGCGGCCGACGTTCGCCAACGACAACCTGTACGGCGACCTGCAGAAGGGCGGCGCCACGGTCCGGGCGACCCCGGTGGTCGCGCAGCGCGGCGTGCTGTGGAACCTGCTGATCTCCCTCGGCCCGTTCATCCTGATCGCCGCGTTCTACTTCTGGCTGTTCCGGCGGAGCCGGGCGGGCGGTGGACTGGGCGGCGGTCTGGGCGGACTGCTCGGCGGAGGTGGCGGCCAGCAGAAGAAGCCGGTCGACCCGAGCAGCGTGCGGGTGACGTTCGCGGACGTCGCGGGGATCGACGAGGTCGAGTCCGAGATCGAGGAGGTCGTCGACTACCTGAAGGACCCGGAGAAGTACCGGCGGCTCGGAGCGCGGGCGCCGAAGGGCGTGCTGCTGGCCGGCGCGCCCGGTACCGGGAAGACGCTGCTCGCGCGGGCGACCGCGGGTGAGGCCGGGGTGCCGTTCTTCTCCGCGAGCGCCTCGGAGTTCATCGAGATGATCGTGGGCGTCGGCGCGAGCCGGGTGCGGGAGCTGTTCGGCGAGGCGCGGAAGGTGGCGCCGGCGATCATCTTCATCGACGAGATCGACACCATCGGACGCGCCCGCGGCGGTGCCCGGTCGGTCGGCGGGCACGACGAGGGCGAGCAGACGCTGAACCAGATCCTCACCGAGATGGACGGCTTCTCCGGTACCGAGGGCGTCGTGGTGCTCGCCGCGACGAACCGTGCCGACGTACTCGATCCGGCTCTGCTCCGGCCGGGACGGTTCGACCGGACGATCACGGTGCACGCTCCGGACCAGCCGGGACGCGAGGCGATTCTCAAGGTGCACGCGCGCGGGAAGCCGCTCGCACCGGACGCCGACCTGGCTGCGCTGTCCCGGTCCACGCCCGGCATGACGGGTGCCGATCTGGCTAATCTGCTGAACGAGGCGGCGCTCGCGGCGGCTCGGCAGGGCGAGTCGCAGATCACCCATCGGGACCTGACCGATGCGCTGGAGAAGGTCCAGCTCGGGACCGCGCGGAATGTGGTGATGCCGGAGGAGGAGCGCCGGCGGACGGCGTACCACGAAGGCGGGCATGCGCTGCTCGGCATGATCCAGAAGGGCGCGGACCCGGTCCGGAAGGTGTCGATCATTCCGCGTGGACGGGCGCTGGGGGTGACGTTGTCGACGCCGGAGTCCGATCGGTACGGGTACGACGTGGACTACCTGCGTGGCCGGATCATCGGGGCGCTCGGTGGGATGGCGGCCGAGCAGGAGGTCCTCGGGGTTGTCACGACGGGTGCCGAGAGCGATCTGGAGACGGCGACGCGGATCGCCCGGTCGATGGTCGGGCGGTGGGGTATGTCGGAGGCGATCGGACCGGTGTCGATCCTTCCGGCCGAGGGCGACGCCCGTACGGCGGGAGTGTCGGACGAGCTGCTCAACACTGTCGACGCGGAGGTACGCCGCCTGATCGAGCAGTGCTACGCGGAGGCCCGCCGGCTGCTGCGCGAGAACCGGCCGAAGCTCGACTCGATCGCCGGCCAGCTCCTCGAACACGAAACCCTCGACGAAGCCGACGCCTACGCCGCCGCCGGCATCACCCACCGCACCCGCGCCACCCCAGCACCCGAACCCCAACCCGCTCCCCGCGACACCGCCTAGGCGGGGAACCCTACCGACCTGTACCAGCCGGCAGAGTTCCCCGCTCCGGGATCGGCATCTATCCGATAGTGACGGTCTGGCCTAGGTCGTTGTAGCCGGTGCTCGGCTGCCAGGTGTCGTTGTTGGCAAGGCGGATCGAGTACTCGGGACGGGTGGACAGGAGTGGGTCCGGCAGGTTGATCAGCAGGCGGTACTTGCCGGGGACAGGTGGTGCGGCGACCTTCCAGTCGAGGTTGGTCGTCGTACCGGATCCCCAGCGACGGGGATCGGCCGGAACGTTGACCTTGAACGTGTGCTTGTCGTTCTGGAAGATCAGCTGCACCTGGTGCGGGTTGTACGGCGCTGCCCAGCCGTCGTTCCGGATCTTCACGCCGACGTTGACCTGACCGCGCGGCCTCGCCTTGGACGTGACCGTGCTCTGGGTGAGCGCGAACCGGTAGCCGAGCTTCTGCTTCGCGACCTCGAGGTTGGCACCCCAGGTGTTCAGCACGTCCTTGTTGTAGTCGGTGTTGAGGAACGAGAAGTGCAGCCGGGCCATCTCGGCGGAGGCAGACTCCCAGTCCGACCGCGGTGAGTTGACCGCGCAGGTCTCGCCGCCCTCGGGGACGTAATTGGTGTCCTGGGCAACGAAGTCCTTGTCCAGCTCGATCGGGTCGCTGAGGTACGTCCCGAAGTCGTCCGGGCTGGCCAGGAAGCAGTCGTTGTGATGCCCCACCCGCGCCACCGGCGAACCGTCGTACGCCTGATCCGCGGTGAGCGCTCCCTCAGTTCCCGTCGGTACGTCGAACATCCGCTGCTTCATGTACGGCGTACGGACCTGGATCATGCGGTCCTTGGGGAGCGCCCTCAGCAGGGCCATCACGACCGCCTTACGGTCGGCCCAGTTCTGGTCCGAGACCTGGCTCGGGTCTTGCGGGTTGCTGAAGTAGTCGGTGTAGTAGCCCTCGCCCCAGAGGCCGACGAAGCCGGACTGGACGAGTTCGATCACGTCGGCGTTCTGGCGCAGTACCGGCGTGAGTTGCTGGATGTGCTTGAGCACGCGGGCGACCGGCGCGTCGCCGTACGGCGTGGGCGGCGGCCAGCCGTCGCCGGGCAGCGCGTACGCGAACCGGACGATCACCTTGATGCCGGCCGCGCGGGCCGTGCGGAAGTCGGCGCGGACCAGGTCGAGGTACTGCTTGTCGATCACGTCCCGGCTCGCGAACTTCTCCAGGTAGAACACGCGGAGGATCTGCGTGATGTTTTCCTGGGTGCGGAAGTTCCGCAGGGTCGTGACGTCGAGCGGGACGTAGCCGGTGTTGTCGGCTTTGTAGTGCGTCTCGGTGTGGTGGTAGAAACCGCGCTCGGGGTTGGCGAACACCTCGTCGCTGGTCGTGTAGGTGCGGGTGGCGGTCGGGGCTTCGTGCGCCATGGCTGCCTGGGTCGGCAGCAGCAGACCGATCGCCGCGAGGGCTGTGACAAGCCGTCTCATGAGAATCTCCTAGCTGACAGTGAGTGTGTGCAGGAGCGAGTTCATCCCGGTCGCCGCGTCCCATGTGCTTTGGTTCGCGAGGCGGATCGAGTACTCGGGGCGAGTGGACAGGAGCGGATCCGGCAGGTTGAGCAGCAGGGCGTACGAACCGGCCGGAAGACTGCTGGGCACGGTGAGGGTCTGCGACACCGTGGTCGACGTACCCGCGGTCCAGCGGCGTGCGTCGGAGGAGATCGGGAGCTTGGAGGTGGCGCCGGTCGAGGTGTTCCGCAGGACCAGCTCGAGGTTGCGCGGGTTGAACGGCGTCGCGTAGCCGTCGTTGTGGACCGTGAAGGAGATCGGCAGGCTGCCGCCGGGGGAGGCGGTGGCCGGGTAGGTGCCGGACTCCAGGCGGAAGCGGTAGCCGAGGTTCTTGCTGACGGTGGTCAGGCAGCCGCCGCTGTTCCACGAGTTGAGGACGTTGGGCTCGTAGTCGGTGTTGATGAACGACCAGTGGAACTGCGCGAGTTCAGCGGTCGCGGTCGGGCACTCGGAGCGCGGTGCGTTCACACCGCAGGTCTCGCCGCCCATCGCGACGTACGTCGTCTCGGCCTGCAGGTACGGGTACTCGACGGACGGGTTCTCGTACGTGCCGAAGTCGTCCGCGCTGGCGAGGAAGCAGTCGTTGTGGTGACCGATCCGGGACAGGCTCGATCCGTTGTAGGCGTCACCGGGCTGGACCGGGGTGGTCGAGTACATGGTCCGCTTGAACTTCGGCGTACGGAGCTGAATCATCCGCGTCGACGGCACGACGCTCAGCAGCTTGTCGGTGACGGCCTTGCGGTTCGCCCAGTCCGTGGCGGAGACGACGCCGGCGTTGCCGAAGTTCTGGGTGTAGTACCACTCGCCCCAGGCGCCGATCAGACCGGTCTGGACGACGGCGATCACGTCCTTGCCCGCAGCGAGGTACGGCGCCAACTGGTCGAGATGCGCCAGTACGCGGTCCTTCGTGGCGTCGTCGCCTGTGGTGGACGTGGTGTACGCGAGGCGGAGCACCATCTTCAGGCCGGCCGCGCGGACCGTGGCGAGTTGCTGCTGCAACTGGTCGAGAGCGGCCTGGGCGATCGGGCCGTTCTTGTACTCGGCCAGGTAGAAGACGCACATCACCAGCGAGATGCCCTGGCTGGTGCGGTAGCCCTGCAGAGTGGATTGGGAGAAGTCGGCTTTGTCGCAGTCGCCGGTGTGGTGGTAGAAACCGCGCTCGGGGTTCGCGAAGTTCTCGGTCGACGGGGTGTAGGTCACGGCTCCACCGCTGGTGCCGCCGGTGTAGGTCTGCGTGTACTTCGTGGACGTTTCGAGCGGGGCCTCTGCTTGGAAGATCAGGTCGGCGTCGTTCGGGGTGGCGGTCTCGCCCAGGTCGGCTCGGTCGACCGTCCACTGGGCGACGCCGCCGGAGTTGGTGAAGGTGACCGTGCGGACGAGCGTCCAGCTCCAGCCGGTGCCGGTGTGCTGGTAGAGGCTGCCGTTCTCGAGCAGGTAGTCGGCGCCGGTGCCGCCTTGGGCGAATCCGGTGGAGGGGTTGCGGTCGGTGTCGACGTACACGCGGAGGAACTGCGGGGTGCCGGTGTAGGAGAAGCGGTAGGTGACGGTCGTGGCGGTGTTGGTCGCGGTGGCGCCGCTGATCGTCGCGCTGGCGGGGGAGACCAGCACGGTGGCCAGGAGGGCGCAGGCAGTGGCAAATGTGGTCAACAGTCGGTACGGACGCATCACGATGCTTCCTCTCGCTGGGCGGGGCGATGGGGATAATCATGGAGTCCAGGAAAATTATGTCAAGGTCTGAGGCCGGTCGTGATCGTCGACTCGACCTCGTCGAGCGCCAGGCGGACGGCTCCGAGCGCGACTCCTTCGTCGGCGAACGCGGACACGCGGATCTCCGGAGTCCGCAGGCACCACCGGTCCAGCTCCCGCCGCAACGGCTCCACCATCACGTCCGCCGACCGCGAGAACCCACCCCCGATCACCACCAATTGCGGATCCAACGTCAACACCAACGCCGACGCCCCCACCGCAAGATCCGCCACATACCCCCGCACCGCCCCCAGCGCATCCCGATCCCCACCCCGAGCCGCCACAAACACCCGATCAAGCCCACCCACCCCAACACCACCAACAACACCACCCGACCCGCCGGTCCCGTGGTGGGTGGTTGGTTGGGGGTTTTTCTCGAGCCAGTGCTGGAGGTGGGTGGGGGCTTGTTGCCAGCCGGCGGCGGGGAGGGCGCCTATTTCGCCGGACCAGTTGGCGAAGCCGCGGTGGAGTTTGCCGTCGATGATCAGGCCGGCGCCGGTGCGCAGGCCGGCGAGCAGGAACACCACGTCCTTCGCGTAGCGCGCAACCCCGCGCCACGTTTCCGCCAGCGCCGCCAGCTTGCAGTCGTTCTCGACCCGGACGGGACCCCGCACGAGCCGCCGTACATGAGCGCCCAGGTCGACCCCGGTCCACTCCGGCAGCGAGTCGGACAGCATCACCTTCCCGGTGCCGTCGACGAGCCCGGTCGTCGCCACCCCCGTCGACCAGATCTGCCCCGCGTCGACGCCCGCACCCGCCAGCGCCTGGCGCACGCACCGATCCAGCGCCGCCAGCCGCTCACGCCGCCCGAGCTCCGGATCGACCTCGATCCGGCTCTGATTCAGCACCTCGCCGTCCAGGTCGGTGACCAGCGCGAGCGCCTTGTGCCCGCCGATGTCGATCCCGAGCAACCGCCCCGCCCCGGCGTTGAACCGGTACCGCCGAGCCGGCCGCCCAACAGACCCGGACGCCGGCGCGACCTCAGCCAGCCATCCGCGCCCGAGCAGGTCCCGCGCCACATCCTCGGTCGAAGCGCGCGACAGCCGTGTCCGCTTCGACAGCTCGGTGAGCGTCAGCGGCTGATCGCCGCGCAACTCCCGCAGTACGGCGGCCGCGTTGAGCTGGCGCAACCGGGACAGATCCCCGCCGGCCGGCTGTTCACTCATCGCGTCCCCTCACTGATTTCCTGGACTCCTGGATAACTATAAGCATCCCGATTGCGCGCGGGTCTCACCGTGTGAACGGGCGCGCCGGAAGTCTGTTGCGCACTCCTGACAACGTTGTACCGTGATCTGCCGACGGTCGATCAGAAACGTTTCCGAAGGTTTCCACTGAGGAGGACCAGCGTGTCCAACCCGCTGAAGATCGCGACGCTCAGCTTCTGGCACGTCCATGCCGGCGACTACTCCAGACAGGCCCAGGAACATCCCGGGACGGACCTGGTGGCCGTCTGGGACGACGATGCCGAGCGCGGCCAGGCCGGTGCCGACAAGTTCGGTGTGGAGTTCACCGGCGACCTCGACGCACTGCTCGCGCGGGACGACCTGGACGGTGTCGTGATCACGACCCCGACCGACGTCCACCGCGACATCATGGTCAAGGCCGCGCAGGCCGGAAAGCACATCTACACAGAGAAAGTGCTCGCTCCGACGGTCGCCGAGGCCGAGGAGATCGTGGCCGCCACCGACGCGGCCGGCGTGAAGCTGACGGTCTCGCTGCCGCGGCTCGCCCACGGGTACACGACGGCGATCCAGGAGGTGCTGGACAAGGGCTCACTCGGGCAGTTGACGTACGGCCGGGTCCGGCTCTCGCACGACGGCGCGATCCCGCGCGACGGCAAGGAAGGCTGGCTCCCGCAGCGGTTCTTCGAGCCGAAGGCCGCGATCGGCGGGGCGCTCACCGACCTCGGCTGCCACCCGGTGTACCTGATCCAGCTCTTCCTCGGCGCGACGCCGGAGACCGTGAGTGCGACGTACCGCTCGGTGGCGGATCGCGGGCTGGAAGACAACGCTGTCGTGGTGGCCGGGTACGCCGACCAGAAGATCGGCGTGATCGAGGCCGGGTTCGCGAGCGGCAACCCGTTCACGATCGAGCTGTTCGGGACCGAGGGCACGCTCACGTACACCGACGCCGGCAACGTGCTGACCGTGAACGGCGAGCAGGTGCCGGTGCCCGAGCACTCGCCGGATCCGTTCGCGCAGTGGGTCGATCACATCACCAACGGCACGCGGGCGGACGAGAACATCGAGCGCGCGGTCGAGCTGACCCGCCTGGTGGTCGCGGCGAACGCGGCGGCCGAGTCCAACCGAGTGATCTCCTACAGCTGAGAGGACGTCCCGATGATCAAGGTCGGTCTGATCGGCGCCGGGGGAATCGCTTCGGCGCACATCAAGGGTTATACGCAGCACGCGGACCGGATCGCCGTCACCGCGGTGGCGGACGCCGTGGAGGAGACCGCGAAGAAGCGTGGCGAGGAGCTGGGCGCCACGGCCTACACGGACTATCGCGAAATGCTCGCCAACGAGGAGCTCGACGCGGTCGACATCTGTCTGCCGCACCACCTGCACCGGGACGCGATCGTCGCGGCCGCCGAGGCGGGTAAGCACATCCTGTGCGAGAAGCCGCTGTGCCTGTCCGCCGAGGAGGCAGCGGATGTGCGCAAGGCGGTGACCGAGAGCGGCGTGACGCTGATGTGCGCGCACAACCAGTTGTTCATGCCGGCGGTCGCGAAGGCCCGGGAGCTGTTGCAGGCCGGGACGATCGGCACGGTGTACGAGGTGCGGACGACGGACAGCTTCTACAACGACTTCGACCCGAGCTCGATGGGCTGGCGGGCGAGCAGCAAGACAAGTGGTGGTGGCGAGCTCATCGACACCGGGTACCACCCCACTTATCTGATGCTGCACCTCGCCGGCGGGCTGCCGGTCGAGGCGACCGCGATGCTCTCCACGCACCGGTTGAAGTTCATGGAGGGCGAGGACTCCGCGCAGGTCCTGATCAGGTTCGACAACGGCGTCGTCGGCCAGCTGGTGACCAGCTGGGCGTACCAGCCGGCCGTCGGCACCGAGCGGTTCTCGGTCGTCGGCGAGCTCGGCTCACTGACCAGCGACGGTACGACGCTGTCCTACAGTCTCCGGTCCGGTGAGACCGAGACCTTCGAGTTCGAGCCGGTCGACACGTTCGTCGCCGAGATCGGCCACTTCGCCGACTCGCTGCTCGGCAAGCAGCGCCCGCTGCACACCGAGGAGGAAGGCATCGCGGTCCTCGGCATCCTGCTCGCGGCGTACGAAGGCTCGAAGTCCAAGGTCATCGCGCCCGTCCTGAAGGTCTAGAAGTAGAACCCCTCGGCCAGGTCGGCCAGGAGGTCCGGGTGGGTGGGCTGCCAGTTGAGCAGCTCACTCGTCCGGGCCGACGGACGCCGGGATGTCCATCGCGGCGAACCGCGCGAGGAAGCCCAGGTACTGCGGCGCCTCGTCGGCCGTGACGGAGCGCGTCGGAAGGTCGAGCCTGCGACCGATGGCCTCGGCGATCGTGCGGAACTCGATGCCCTCGTCCTGGACCGCGTGCAGACGGGTGCCCGCCGGGGCAGACTCGAGCGCCAGGCGATAGAGCCGGGCCGCGTCGAGTGTGTGCACCGACGACCATCGGTTCGTCCCGTCGCCGATGTACGCCGCGAAGCCGTTCCGCCGCGCGAAGGCGATCAGCGACGGCGCGAAACCCTGGTGGTCGAGCCGGCTGTGGGTGATCGGCGGGAGCCGGAGGACGGAGGAACGGACGCCCTTGGCGGCCAGGTCGACGACGTAGTTCTCGGCATCGATGCGGTAGCCGCCGTTCGGGTCGTAGTCGTCCTCGGTCGCCACCCGGCCTTGGACCACGCCGGCGAGCATGCCGGTGCCCGACGTACTGACGAGTGGCTTGTCGGTGCCGGCGAGTGCGTCGCCGATCGTCTGCAGCGCGGCGAGATCGGACTCGGCCGCACCGGCCAGGTCGCCTGCCTGCATGGCGTCGTGCCGGAAGGCGAGGTGTACGACGCCGTCCGCGGCGGCCGTTGCCGCGCGGAGCCGGTCGAGATCGTGCAGGTCGCCGCGGACGACCTCGGCGCCCCACTCCGTCAGCCGCTTCGCCGACTCGTCGGAGCGGGCCAGACCGAGCGACCTGGTGGCCGTTGTGCAGGAGTTCCGGGACGACGGCCGAGCCGACGTGCCCGGATGCTCCGGTGATGAAGACGCGCATGAGAGTTCCTTCCAGTGATGTCATTGACTGACATCACCGATGCTACACCTCTGATGTCACTCGATGACATCGGCTAGGATCGACCGCATGGGACGGTGGGAGCCGGACGCGGCCGGACGGCTGCGGGAGGCGGCGATGGCGCTGTACGCCGAGCGCGGGTACGACGGCACGACCGTCGCCGAGATCGCCGACCGGGCCGGGGTCACCGCGCGGACCTTCTTCCGGCACTTCGCGGACAAGCGCGAGGTGCTGTTCGCCGGATCCGAGCAACTCGAGCGGCACATGGTCGAGGCGCTCGCCGCGGCACCGGCGGACGCGAGCCCGATGGAGGCGGTGACCGCGGCGGTCCTCGCCACGCCCGCATTCTTCGACGACATCCGCCGGGACTACTCCCGCCGGCGCGCCGCCGTGATCACGTCGACGCCGGAACTGCGCGAGCGTGAGCTGATCAAGATGGCCACGCTGACGACCTCGCTCACTGAACGGCCTGCTCGAACGCGGCGTTGCCCCGGACGTCGCAGCGCTCGCGGCCGAGACCGGGGTCGCGGTGTTTCGGGTCTCCTTCGAGCGCTGGATCGCCGCGCCGGACGACGTACCGATTGCAGACGTCATCCAGACAACCCTGAAAAATCTCGCCGCCCTCACCGCCTGACTCGTCACAAGCCGGCTGGGTGCCCTGTCTTACCTGGTGACAGCTCAAGACAAGCAAAGGGGTTCTGCGATGAAGATCGTCGTGATCGGCGGCACCGGACTGATCGGCACGAAGCTGGCGACGCTACTCACCGGGCACGGGCACGAGGTGGTGCCGGCCGCGCCGAGCACCGGCGTCAACACGATCACCGGCGAAGGCCTGGCGGACGTGCTGAAGGGTGCCGACGTCGTCGTCGACGTGGCCAACTCGCCGTCGTTCGAGGCCGGGCCGGTGATGGAGTTCTTCAAGACCTCGACCGGGAACCTGCTGCAGGCCGAGGACGAGGCCGGCGTCCGGCACCACGTCGGTATCTCGATCGTCGGCACCGAGCGGATGCCGGACAACGCGTACTTCGCGGCGAAGATCGCCCAGGAGGAGTTGATCAAGGCCTCCGGACTCCCGTACTCGCTGGTGCACGCGACCCAGTTCATGGAGTTCGTCGCGGCGATCGCCGACGAGGGCACCTGGGACGACGGCAAGGTGCACATCGCGCCGGTGGCGTGGGCGCCGATCGCTGCCGAGGACGTCGCGAAGAACCTCGCCCGGGTCGCGGTCGGTGCGCCGCTGAACGCGCGGATCGACATCGCCGGGCCGGACGAGTTCCGGATGGACGAGTTCTTCCGCAAGGCACTCGCCGCACGCGGTGACACCCGCGAGGTGGTCGCCGACGAGCACGCACGGTACTTCGGCTCCGAACTCACCGAGCGCAGCCTGGTCCCGATCGGCGAAGCCACTCTGGGCGAGCTGCACTACGACGAGTGGTACGCCGCGCAGGCCGGTCGATGACCATGGCCAAGGACGACTTCCTGCACGAGCTGGCCGTCGAGGTCGAGGCCGACATCGAGCTGGACAAGGCGGGTACGCCACCTGACGATCAGGCCGACTGGGTGCTCGACCCGTACGAGGCGCAGGCGGAAACAGCAGACCTGAACAGCCTGCGCAGCGCGATCGAGGCACTGGAAACGGATTCGGGGTCGTACCCTCCAGTTGATGACTGACGAGCTCGATGACGCGGTAGCGGTCTTCGACGCGGTGCGGCCGCGGCTGATGGGGATCGCGTACCGGATGCTGGGCAGCCACACCGAGGCCGAGGACCTCGTCCAGGAGGTGTGGCTGCGCTGGCAGGCCGCGGACCGCAGCGCGGTCCAGAGCCCGGTCGCGTACCTGTCGACGGCGGTGACCAGGCTCGCGATCAACGCGAGCCAGTCCGCGCGTGCCCGCCGGGAGACCTACATCGGGCCGTGGCTGCCCGAGCCGGTCGACACCAGCGCCGATCCGTACCTCGGTGCCGAGCGCGGGGAGGCGCTGAGCTTCGCGGTCCTCCTCGTGCTCGAACGGCTGTCGCCCACCGAGCGGGCGGCGTACATCCTGCGGGAGGCCTTCGACTACCCGTACGACGAGTTGGCCGCGATGCTGCAGTCGACGGAGCCGGCCGTCCGGCAGCTGGTCAGTCGGGCGCGGAAACGGATCCGCGCGGAACGCCGTACCGAGGTGTCCGGCACGCAGCAGAAGACGTTGCTGACGGCATTCATCGCGGCGGCCCGGTCGGGTGATGTCGGGGTGCTGGAGCAGTTGCTGGCGAAGGACGCGATCAGCTACTCCGACGGCAACGGTGCGCGGCAGGTGTCGAAGTTCCCGGTGGTCGGGTACCAGCGGGTGGCGAAGTACTACCGGGCGTTCCACCAGCACTTCTGGATCGGTGTCGAGGTCGAGTTCGGTACGGCGAACGGCCGCGCGGTCGCGATGTTGCGGCGCGACGGCGGCGACGTGTTCGCGGTCTGCACCGTCACCGCGTCGGACGAAGGAATCGACGAGGTGCTGTGGCAGATGAACCCGGCGAAGCTCACCACGGTCGCCTGAGCAGGAGGCGAAGTGTTCAAGCGTGGTGATCATGCTGTCGTGCACCGGTTCGCGACCGCCTGCCGGGCGGGCAGCGTCGGCGCGCTACGGAGCATGCTCGCGTCTGAGGTGGTGGCGGTCAGCGACGGCGGTGGTCAGGTGGCCGCCGCGTTGAGTCCGGTCCGCGGTGCCGATCAGGTCGCGCGGTGCGTGACGGAGCTGGTGGGCCCGGAGACCGTGCTGAGTGTGGAGGCGGTCAACGGTGAGCCGGGCGTCGTACTGCGGGTCGTCGGAGGCGTCGTCGCAGTACTGAGTCTGAAGGTGACCGGCGCGAAGGTGTCCACCGTCTGGATCGTCCTGAACCCGGACAAGCTCCGGCACTGGCGCTCGCGGGAATGAACCCTGCTAGGTCTGGCGTTGACGTGTCAACCTAGACTTGTTGTAGTGAGCGGACAGGAGAGTGCGGAGATGGCCGAGGTGGCCTTTGGGCTGGACACGTTCGGGGACATCCCGGTGGACGACAGCGGCGCGCCGGTGACGGCCGCGGCGGCGATCCGGCAGGTGGTGGACGAGGCGGTCCTGGCCGACCAGATCGGCGTGGACGCGATCGCGCTCGGCGAGCACCACCGGCCGGAGTTCTCGATCTCGTCCCCGGAGACGGTGCTGGCCGGGATCGCGACCCAGACCTCGAGCATCAAGCTCGGGTCGGGCGTCACGGTGCTGAGCTCGGACGACCCGGTGCGGGTGTTCCAGCGGTTCTCGACGGTGGACGCGCTGTCGAACGGGCGCGCCGAGGTGATCCTCGGGCGCGGATCGTTCACCGAGTCCTTCCCGCTGTTCGGGTACGACCTGGCCGACTACGACGTACTGTTCGAGGAGAAGCTGCAGCTGTTCGTGCAGTTGCTCGACGAGAAGCCGGTGACCTGGGAAGGCACCGTGCGGGCGGCGCTGGACAACATCGAGGTCTACCCGAAGACCGAGTCCGGCCGGCTGCAGACGTGGGTCGGCGTCGGCGGGTCGCCGCAGTCCGTGGTGCGTACGGCGTACTACGGGTTGCCGCTGATGCTCGCGATCATCGGCGGGTCGCCGGAGCGGTTCGCGTCGTACGTCGACCTGTACAAGCGGGCGGCGCAGCAGTTCGGGACCGTGGCGCATCCGGTCGGGATGCACTCGCCGGGGTTCGTCGCGGAGACCGACGAGCAGGCGAAGGAGATCTACTTCGCGCCGTACAAGGTGATGCGGGACCGGATCGGGGCGTTGCGCGGCTGGCCGCCGCTGAAGCGCGAGGAGTTCGAGTCCGAGGTGCTGCACGGGTCCATGTACGTCGGGTCGCCGGAGACGGTCGCCCGCCGGATCGCCGAGCGCGGTGCAGGACGCTCGGGGTCGGAGCGGTTCGACCTGATCTACTCGGGTGGTCCGCTGCCGGCGAGCGCCCGGCTGAAGGCGGTCGAGCTGTACGGCACGAAGGTGATCCCGCTGGTCCGCGAGATTCTCGCGGAGTCCAAGTGATGACGATTGCGATCCTGGGGGCCGGGAAGGTCGGGACGGTGCTGGCGCGGCTGGCGGTCGCGGCCGGGTACCGCGTGCTGATCGCCGGTTCTGGTGACGTCTCGAAGATCGCGCTGATCGTCGAGGTCGTCACGCCCGGCGCCGTCGCCACGACCGCGGCCGAAGCTGTCGCCGAGGCCGATGTGGTGATCCTCGCGCTCCCGCTGGGCAAGCACCGGACCGTCCCGGTCGAGGCCCTGCGCGGCAAGCTCGTGATCGACGCGATGAACTACTGGTGGGAGGTCGACGGCATCCGCGACGACCTCACCGATCCGCGGACGTCGTCGTCGGAGATCGTCCAGGGTTTCCTGCCGGAGTCCCATGTCGTCAAGGCCTTCAACCACATGGGCTACCACGACCTCGACGAAGGTGCCCGCCCGGCAGGCTCTCCGGACCGCAAAGCGATCGCGATCGCGGGCGAGCCCGTGGACGCCGCCCGGGTCGGGGTCATCGTCGACGCCCTCGGCTTCGACCCGGTCGTCGCCGGCCCACTGTCGGACGGCGTACGGCTGGAACCGCACACCGAGATGTTCGGCGCCAATGTCACCGCCGCCGAGGTCCGCATGCTCCTCGACCGCTTCCCCGACACCACCCGCGGCCAACTCGTAGCCAAAGCCCGCGGCATCTGAAGCCACTTTGAGCACCCACCAACCAGAAATCCGCGACGCAAACGGTTGGTGGGTGCCCAAAGATGATGCTCAGCCGATGGAGATTCGGTCGAGGTCGGGGGCGGCGTCCTGGGTGTTGTAGATGCGGATCGTGTTGGGGCCTGCTGTGAGGTGGATGGGGATCTGGGCGGTTTGGACGGTGGTGTTGCCGATGCCGGTGACTGTGACTTCGTCCGGCGCACCATCGTTGGTGGAGACGAAGTAGGACTTGGTGCCGTTGACGGTGAAGTCGAGGTAGAGGGTGTAGTCGCCGGCTGTGGGGACGGTGACGTCCGGGAAGACGACGTGGGCGTCGTCGGAGCCACCCAGGTTGCGGACCTTCTGGCCGCCTGAGCAGCCGGAGCAGCTGGTCACGCCGGCCGAGCCGATCTGGTTCAGGGAGCTCTCGGCTTCGCGCATGAAGATCCGGTCCGCCGGGCGGATCTGGATCGGGACGGTCTTCGAGATCTTGTGGGGGAGACCAACGGTGTCGAAGGTGACGTCGATCGGGACCTGCGTGGCGGTCGAGCCGGTGAGGGTCCAGGTGCCGGAGATCGTCTGGCCCAGTCGAAGGCGGGAAGCCGTCACAGGATCGCCGGTGACGGTCCAGCCGGCCGGAACGGTGGGGGCCAGCCTGACGTTGTCGACCGCGTCCTCGTCCAGGCGGAGGTTCGCGGTGACGCTGACGGACTGCTGACCTGGACCGACCCAGACGATGCCGGCTGGTCGGACTGTCATCGTGGTCTTCGGAACGTACGACGCCGATGGCAGCGGGCCGACTGTGATGCGGTCGAGGGCCGGCTCACCCGTGATCCGGACGACGTTGGCACCGGCCCGGAGTCGCACCGGAACTGCGATGCTCGTGGGCACCTCCGGGTTGCCCGGATCGAGCGATACCTGCACCGGCACGGCGCCGTTGACTCGGACCCGGAAGGTGCGGTCCCCGGACGGCGTTCCGTACAGCTCCAGTTCGTAGATCCCGTCGGCCGGCGCTTGGACGTTCCGGTAGGTCACCCCGCCGACCACCGCAGCGGATCCCGAGCACGCTGAGCACGGCCGCACGTGTGTCCCGCGCACCGACTCCGCTTCCAGCGGAAGCGGGTTGTGCAGCGCCTGCGGGTAGGCATACCCGATGCGGATCTCGTCGATCTTCAGCTTCCCGAAGTAGGTGGGAGACTGCGCGCCGGCCCAGGTGTTCAGAACTTCCAGCTTCACGTACCGCGCGACCTGATTGCCGATGTCGATGAGTTGGACCCCGCGCCGGCTCGGCATCGCATCGGCGCGGACCTGCTTCCAGTGCCGCCCGTCGACACTGACCGACACCGTGTAGTCCTTGATCCGGGCAGAGTCCTCCGGCCGGCCGAAGGACTCGCGCGCATGCGTCGGGGACCACTCGGTCTGATGCACCGCGAGGTACGTCGCCGGCCGCGGCCGACCCAGATCCAGCGTCACCGTCGCCGGGAACTTCCCGTCGGCATCCCAGTAGTTCGGATACATGCCGTCGACCAGGTTGGCCGCCGGATGGTCCGCGGCAGCGGAGGACGCCGTCGCCTTGAGCGTTGACTGCGGGTACAGCCCGAGTTGCCCGTCGGTCGTCACCTTGAACACGGTGTCGTACGTGTCCCACGCCGTGACGCCGAGAATGCTCAGATACCCGCCCGACTGGTTGAACCGGAAGGACTTCCCCGTCCGCACGTCCGTGACACCGGTGACGCGATACCCGTTGTCCCGCAACCTCACCAGGTCCTGAGACACCGGCTTCGTCAGCACATGGACGTACTGCGTGTCTCCGGCAAGTGTGATCACACCGTGCGCCCCGTCGTTCCAGAATCCGGGCTGCATCCCGCCGTACATGTAGCCGCCGCCGTTGGTCCTGGCCAGCGATGACCAGATCGGCGGCAGCCACTCGGCCATGAAGTTGTTGAAGGCAACCTGCTGCGGCGGGAACTTCCCGTTCACCATCGCGGTCTCCGCCATCAACGACTTGATCGACGATCCGGCGTTCGCGACGTACCGGCCGACGCTCAGTCCGTAGTCGACCTTGCTGTCGCTGCCGTCGTACCACCACTGGCCGGTCGTCGGCAGCTTGTAGTCCGCCTCGGTCAGCCGCGGCATCGGCGTGAACGTCGCCTGCGGGTAGTCGTACGCCGGGGTCATGCCGGTCTTCTGCTCGTTGCTGACCGTGTCCATGATCGGTGTGTCCTCGTTGTTGTTGCTGAGCAACCACGAGGGCCGTTGCTGCCGGATCTGTTCGTACAGTCCGTGTTGCTCCCAGTATTCGTTGTCGTTGTCGATCCAGAACCCGGACAGGTCGGGGTAGTTGTCCATGACCTCGTGGAACAAGTCGTAGCTGTACATCCCGAACCCTTGCCGCGTGGTCAGGTCGACCTGCTGACCCTTGTACGCCGAGTACGCCGCCGAATCGAGCGTCTCGACGCCGGGTACCTCGTTGTGCCATTGCGGATCGTCGGTCATGTAGAGCAGCACGTGCACGCCCTTGGCCTTGCCCGCGGCAACCAGTTCGCCGAGGAAGTCTCGCTGTGTGGCGCAACTTCCGGGAATCTTCGACGGCCACGGCCGGGCGTACCCGAGCCGGCTGTGGAAGGTCGCGAGCACGATGTACGACGCATGCAGTTTGAGCGCCTCGTCGACCCAGTAGTCCGCGCTCCACCCGCCGGCGGTCACGTCCCGCTCCCAGGCGGCGCAGTCGGTGTGGCGGGGTGCGGTGAACATGCCCCAGTGCAGGAACAGGCCGGCGGTGGAGTCGCGCAGCCACTGCTGTCGCGGATTCTCCACCTCGGCTTTGGCGGGGATCACCGAGAGGAGGGTCGAGAACAGGGCGAGGAGCAGGAGGGCGGCACGGGACCGGAGGGCCATCGGTGATCTCTCACTTCCAGCTGGGCGGGAATTACGGCAACCAGATTGCCTATTCAGAGATCCGATCTTTCATCGCCGGGCCACCGCGGTCAAGACCCCGGGACCGCCAAGAGCTCCGCGAGACGGCGTCCAGCGCCATCCGGGCCGCGCCGAGGGCGACCGAGTCGGCGCCCATCGTCGAGCTGACCACGTCGATCGGGACCAGGCTGAGTTTGGCCAGCTCCCGCCGGAACGGCTCGGCGATGATCGCTCCGCCGCGCGACATGCCGCCGCCGAGCACGATCAGCTCGGGGTCGACGGCCAGTGCGAGCACCGCCGCGCCGCGGGCCAGCACCTCGGCGAACTCGATCAGCACCTCGAGACTCTCGGGATCCTGCCGGGCCGCCGACGCGATCACCAGCTCGCCCTCCCGCCCGCGCTCGACCCCGTCCGCGGCGGCGAGCGCCGCACCGCGGGCGTGCAGCCGCTCCATCGCCGGCGCCCAGCCGAGCGCCGGGAACACCCCGATCTCGCCGGCCGCCCCGTGCCGGCCCTGGTGCACCTGCCCGTCGATCAGCACGCCGGCGCCCGCACGATGACCGGCGAACATGTAGACGATGTCGCGGTGGTCGCGCGCCGCGCCCTTCCAGTGCTCGGCCAGCGCTGCCAGCTTCACGTCGTTCGCGATCGCGACCGGTTTGCCCAGCCCTGCGGACAGTTCACCCGCCACGTCGATCTCGGTGAACCCGGGCAGCGAGTACGGCGCCAGTCCCGAGCCGACGGGCCCCTCGCGGACGTCGTGCACCCCCTCGGCGGCCCGGAGCGCACCGGTCACCCCGACGGCGACGCCGGTGATGTCCGCCGGGTCGATGCGCGCCTGCGCCCAGCTCGCCCGCACGGCGTCGATCGCGGCGCGGACGCGGTCAGGGGCCTCGAGCGCCGGGTCGAGTTCGACGCGATGGGTAGCGAGCGTGGTGCCGCGCAGGTCGGTCACCACCGCCAGGGCCTTGTGCGCGCCGATGTCCAGGCCGGCGACGTACCCGGACTCGGCGCGGAACCGGAAGTGCCGGGCCGGCCGCCCGGCGCCGCGGGTCGACGAGGGGGTGCGCGGTGCGGCGGTTTCCTCGACGCGGCCCTCGGCGAGCAGTTCGGCGAGCAGGTCCTCGGCGGTCGGCCGGGAGACGCCGACGACCGCGCGGAGTTCGCGCAGCGTCAGTGACTCGGCGGCGAGGAAGGCGCCGCGAGCCGCGGCCAGGTTCAGCCGGCGCAGCAGCGACGAGTCGCCCGTCCGGCCGCCGGTCGCTCGATCTTGACTCATCCGATGAATCGTCCTTGCGCTCGCGCCGATACTGCTAACTAGCCTGTATATTTGGTCCGATGGTACTGCCCGGCGGTGGCGCTAGCCGACTGAGGGAAGTGGATCACTCGTGGGAGGGACCAACCGGCCGCGACGGCTCGCGGCCTTCTCTGCGCCGATGCCGGCGGCGATCACGCCCGCGATGCCGAACGCCTGGAGCAGCGTGGGGGACTGGCCGAGCAGTAGCCAGCCGATCAGCAGCGCCAGCGCCGGTTCGAGGCTCATCAACGTGCCGAAGACGCCGGCATCCAGGCGGCGCAGTGCCAGGTACTCGAGGCTGAACGGGATCACCGGCAGCAGAAGCGCCAGGCCGAACCCGATGACCACCAACTCCCAGGTCATCACCGGGATCGTGGCAGGGCCGGCGACAGCTGTGGCCACGACCGCGGCGACCGGGAGCGAAACGCCCATCCCCTGAAGACCTGTGACGTTGCTGCCCACGTGCTGGGTGAGGACGATGTACGCCGCCCAGCACACGGCGGCACCGAGCGCGAACAGTACGCCGGGACCGTCGACCGACCCGTGCCACGGCTGAGTCAGGAGGAGTACGCCGGCGAACGCCAACGCCGGCCAGATCAGTCGGCCGCGGCTCCGCAGTACGGCGACCGACAGGGGACCGAGGAACTCGAGCGCGCTCGCCGTACCGAGTGGGAGGCGCGCCGCGGCCGCCATGAACAGCAACGTCACGCCCGCGGTCGCGACGCCCAGACCGACCGCGGCCAGGAACGCGTTGCGATCGAACGAGCTCGGCCGCGGGCGGAACAGCACCAGCACGATCAGGCCCGCGCACACCAGCCGCAGCCAGGCAGCACCTGCGGGGCCGACCCGGTCGAACAGCCCGACCGATGCGGCCAGCCCCAGCTGGACCATCGTCATCGACAGGACCGCGAAGGCGATCCCCGTCTCCCGTGTTCGGCAGGAATGCCCCGCGGTCCACCTGGAGATCCAGGAACAGGAACCACCCGACGCGTTGGCGATGCTCGAACGCGACCAGGTCGACCTAGCGCTCACCTACGACTACAACCTCGCACCCGCGGCCCTCGACCCGTCCCTCGAAGCGACCCCGCTGTGGGAATCCAGCTGGAGTTTGGCCGTCCCGTCCCGCTCCCGCCAGGTCCGCGGTACGGCGGCCGACGTCGTCGCGGCCTTCGCCGCCGCCGAGTGGATCGTGAACTCCCGCCACCTCGCCGACGAACAGGTCGTCCGCACCCTCGCCGCCCTGTCCGGCTTCGAACCCCGCATCACCCAACGCGCCGACAGCCTCCAACTCGTCCAGGAAATGATCCTCGCCGGCCTCGGCGTCGGCCTGATGCCCGCCACCTACCCGAAAACCGCCGGCATCTCCCTCCGCCGCCTCCACGCCCCCGAACCCCGCATGCGCGCGCAGGCTCTGACCCGCAGAGACCGCACTAGCTGGCCGCCCCTGTCCCTCCTGATGAGCTTCCTGTCAGCACGCAAACGGTGAGCTCACTCGACCAATTTGCCGTCGGTCGCGACCTGCCGCATCAACTTGCGCAGGTCGTCGGGGATCGCCGGGATCGGCTCCTGCTCGATGGTGTTCGGACCTGACCAGACGAGGTTGACCTGCAGCGATTCGTCGAGGTCCGGGTAGTCCGAGCGGTTGTGGCAGCCACGCGTCTCCCGCCGTACCAGGGCCGCGTCGAGGGTCGCCCGTGCGGCCAGTGCCGACGCCTTCAGGTCGAACGCGTGTGCCAGGTCCTGGAAGCCGGCGATGTCCGGGTGTACGCCGACCTGCGTGATCCGGTCGTCGACCTCGGACAGCTCCGCGATCCCGGCCCGCAGACCGTCCTCGTCGCGGACGACTCCGGCCCGCGCCGTCATCGTGTCGCGCAACGCACGCTGCAGAGCGCGGACGTTCTCCGGCCCGTCGTTCGTCAGCAGGTGGTCGATCTCCGCGCGCGCCTCGGCGACAGCGTCGGCCGAACGCACCTGAGCCTGCCGGCCGATCGAGTACTTCGCGGCTTCCTCGGCGACGATCCGGCCGAAGACCAGCAGCTCGATCAGCGAGTTGCCGCCGAGCCGGTTCGCGCCGTGCAGTCCGCTCGCGGCCTCGCCGATCGCCCACAGCCCGTCGACGCCGGTGCTGTGGTCCTCGGGCCGGACCCACACGCCGCCCATCGAGTAGTGCGCGGTCGGCGCGATCTCGATCGGCTGCTTGGTGATGTCGAGCATCTGGAGTTCGAGCAGCGTCTGGTACACCCGCGGCAGCCGCTGCATGATCGTCTCGCGGGGGAGATGCGACACGTCCAGCCAGACGCCGCCGTTCTGCGTTCCGCGGCCTTCCTTGATCTCCGTGTACTCCGCGAGCGCGACCCGGTCCCGCGTGGACAGCTCCATCCGCTCGGCGTCGTACCGAGCCATGAATCGCTCGCCGAGGGCGTTGCGTAGCTGGCCGCCCTCGCCGCGGGCCGCCTCGGACACGAGCGTGCCCGCCGCGTTCTCGGGCTCGATCAGCCCGGACGGGTGGAACTGGACGAGCTCGGGATCGCGCAGCTTCCCGCCCGCGAGGACCGCGAGCCGGAACGCGTCACCGGTGTTCTCGTCGCGGCGGGACGACGTACGGCGCCAGATCCGGGTGTGACCGCCCGCCGCCAGGACCACCGCGTCGGCATGGATCACGTACCGCCGGCCCGTCGTCAGGTCGAATCCGTAGGCGCCGAACACCGCGTTGTCCTTCACCAGGATCCGGGTCACGTAGACCGTATCCAGGATCGGTACGCCGAGCTGGACCGCCCGGTTGATCAACGTGCGCTGGATCTCCAGCCCGGTGTAGTCGCCGGCGAACGCGGTCCGGCGGTAGGTGTGCGCGCCGAAGAACCGCTGCGAGATCCGGCCGTCGGCCTCGCGTGCGAACGGCATACCCCAGCGTTCGAGGTCCTCGATCCCGCGCGCGGCACCCTGGGCGACGATCTGCACGGTGACCGGGTTCGCGAGCAGGTAGCTCTCCTGGAGCGTGTCGGCCGCGTGCTGCTGCCAGGTGTCCTGGTCGTCCATGGTGGCGAGCGCCGCGTTGATGCCGCCGGCCGCCAGCGAGGTGTGCGCGTCGGAGCGCGGGCGTTTGCCGAGAGCAAGAACCTCGACTCCCTGCTCGGCCAGTTCGATCGCCGCCCGAAGCCCGGCACCACCGGTCCCGATCACCAGGACCGAGGTGGCGATCTGCTGTTCGGCGATGCTCATATGTTCTCCTTCGCGAGTGTTGGGTGGACTCACTGACAAGGACACCGCAGAGTGTCCTTGTGTGACTGTCTTCCCGGTCACACGCTGACTGTCTGTTAGGTCTCTCGCCCCTGCCGATGTCACATCCGGCCGGGCCGAGGTGTCTTACCTGTGAGAAGTCGACGGACGGAGAGTGCAGTGCGCAGGATCTTGGTGGTGGGCGGCGGGTATGCCGGGTTCTACACGGCGTGGAGGCTGGAGAAGAAGCTGCGGCGGGGTGAGGCCGAGGTGATCGTCGTCGACCCGCGGCCGTACATGACGTACCAGCCGTTCCTGCCCGAGGTGGTCGCCGGTTCCGTGGAGGCGCGGCACGCGGCGGTGTCGCTGCGCCGGAACCTGAAGCACACGAAGGTCGTGGCCGGCATGGTCACCGGCATCTCGCACGCGGACAAGACGGTGACGATCCACCCCGCGGACGGGCCGGACTACCAGCTGACGTACGACGTGATCGCCGTGACCGCCGGTGCGGTGACGCGGACGTTCGACGTACCGGGGGTGGCCGATCGGGCGATCGGGATGAAGCACGTCGAGGAAGCCGTGGCGATCCGGGACCGGCTGTTCACCGCGTTCGACGAGGCGGCCGGGCTGGCGCCGGGGCCGGAGCGGCGCAAGCTGCTGACAGTCACGTTCGTAGGCGGCGGGTTCTCCGGTGTCGAGGGGTTCGCCGAGCTGCTGTCGCTGGCGCGGGCGTTGCTGAAGAAGTACCCCGAGCTGTCCGAGAGTGATCTCGCGTTCCATCTGGTCGAGGCGACCGGGCGGATCCTGCCGGAGGTCAGCGACAAGCCCGGCGAGTGGGTGGTGAAGATGCTCGAGAAGCGCGGTGCGGTCGTGCACCTCAACACCTTCATGCAGTCGGCGGACGACGGGCACGTGGTGCTGTCGGACGGGACGGAGTTCGACTCGGAGCTCATCGTGTGGACCGCGGGCAACGCCGCGACCCGGCTGCTGCGCAACCACACCGACCTGCCGCACAACGAGCGCGGGCTGGTCCAGGTGCGGGCGGATCTGCGGATCGGTACCGAGTCCGAGGTGATCCCGGACGCGTGGGCGGCCGGCGACGACGCGGCGGTGCCCGACCTGGCGGCACCGACGAAGGATGCGTACACGGTGCCGAACGCGCAGAACGCCGTACGGCAGGGAAAGCTGCTGGCGAAGAACCTGCTGCGGTCGCTGCGCGGGCGGGAGCCGAAGAACTACGTGCACAGCAGCCTGGGTGTCATCGCGACCCTCGGCCTCGGAACCGGGATCTTCCAGTACAAGCGGATCGTCATCAAGGGCCTGCCGGCCTGGCTGATGCACCGCGGGTACCACGTGCTCGCCGTCCCGACGTGGGACCGGAAGCTGCGGGTGCTGTCGATCTGGCTGGTGTCGCTCTTCTACGGCCGCGACATCGTGTCCCTGGCCTCGGTCCAGAGTCCGCGCGAGGCGTTCGCCAGCGAGGCCAAGAAGGCACAGGCGGCGGTGCGGGTCAGCTGATGCGGGTGAGGCGGCCGTCCTGCTGGACCCGGACGGTCGTCTTGCGGGTGCCGACGGTCAGGTCGACGAAGAACATGCCGCTGACGGTGCGGGTCTTGTAGGTGACGGTTTCGGTCGAGCCTGCCGGGACGATCGCGGACAGGATGGTCGCGGTCGTCCCGTTGCGGTTGAACTTGACGACCGGGCGCCGACTGGCGGTGGAAGATGTCGGGGTAGTACCAGCCCTGGACCGGGTCCTGCTGGCCCTGGACGACGGTGATGCCGTCGGCGGCCGGCTGTTGCTGGTACGGGATCTGCAGCAGGTACGTCTTGGACTTGTCACCGGGCTTCGCGGCGACTGCAGCGGTGGGGGACTGGACCGTCACCTTCTGGTCCGGCGCGAGGTGCCAGAGCGTCTCGTACCGCTGGGTGTCGGTCGCCTGGCCGCGGTCGAGCGTGATGATCAGGTCGGGATCCTTGAGCACGAGTACGTCGCGCTTCCGGGTCACGCCCGGCGCCGGTGAATCAGCGAGCGAGTACGACTCCCACGTCGGCGTGATCGACGCGCGGACCAGCTGCGTCGACACACTCACGGTGTCGGCCGACGGGATGGTCATCACGTTGTGCGCGGCCTGGCTCTTCGACCACGCCTGCCACTTGTCGAGCTGGTACCCGGAGTGCCCCGGATCGATCAGCACGTCCCGGCCGTGCGACGAGTAGGTGATCGACATGTGGTCGTCATGACCGTGCAGTGTCCGCGCGACGCCGTACCGGATGCTGTACGTCGACTCCTGCGCGAACGGCCGCGTTTCGCCCCACCCGGTCCGGCCGAAGACGTAGCCGGCGTCGAAGACCGCGACCCGCTTGGACGGTCTCGTCCCCTTCTTCCCGAGCGAGGCGACGTAGTCGAGCGCGGTCCCGGCCGCACCGGTCGGCTTCTGCCGTACGGCGTCACCGACCTGCTGCAGCTCACCCGTGGACTTCGTCGCGAGCGCCAGCCACTCCGACAGAGCAGCCCGCCGCTGCGCGATCACCGGTCCTGGGTTCGACCCGCACCGCTGCAGGGCGGTCGTCGCGCGACCCCAGAGCAGGTAGTTGAACATCGCGTACCCGACCGACTGCTCGTTCGTGGAGCCCTGCGTGTCGATCGCCTTCGTGATCGCCTCCGACAGCCGGTCCACGGCCAGCGTCTTCAGCTCCGGCCGCTTCAGCGTGCACCCGACGCCGAACAGCGCGATGCTCTCGTCCGTCCCGTGGTTCGACGACCCGCTCCAGTTCACGATCATGAACTGCGCATGGTCGACGAGCGCTTTGTCGAGCCAGGCGTACTGCGTCGGCAGCGAGCTGACCTTCAGTCCGGTGAGGACGGCCTGGCGGGCGCACATCAGCACGTTGGTGCGGTGCATCGTGGCCTCCCACGCGCCGACATCGCCTTTCCAGGAGTACGGGTTGTCCTGCACCCAGTCGTGGATGATCGCCATCACGTGCGTCAGCGCCTTGCGATCACCGCGCTGCCCGGCGGTGATGCCGTTGCCCAGCCAGCGCAGCGAGTGCAGCCACATGTACCAGCTCGGCTTCTTGTACGGGTCGGAACGCCAGTTGATGTCGCCGCTCCCGTTGCCGACCTTGTACGGCGGGTCGTCGCCCCAGGAGAACGTGTCGCTCATCAGCATCGGCAGCGGGACGTTCGACTCGATGCCACTGAAGCCGGGGCATTCGTATGTGCCGGTGTTCGCGACCGGGGTCGACGGCGGGGGAGTGGCTGGGGTGTCGACGCCCGGCAGCGGCTCCTCGCTCGAGGTCGAGTCGGGGACGCTGGGTTTCGGGGTGGGGCGCGGGCTGGGCATCGACGGCGTCGACGATCCGGTGGCGGCGGGCGCCGTACTGCGGTCCCGGGCGCCTGGCATCAGCACGAAGACGGCACCGGCGAACGCGACGCCGCAGACCAGGACGCAGGCAAGCGTCAGCGCGACCGTAGTCCCAAGCCGTCTTTTCGGCTGTGCGGCCACTCGCCCCCCTCTCCACCCCAAGAACGCTCCGAACCACCCGATTCGTTGCGTCCGGCCCCGGTTCGATTGCAACGCGGACCAGCGATTTCTTCAAGCCGTGCCACCCCTGCCCCAGGAAAGCTACCCGCAGGAGTGAAACCTTGTTCACCCCGGCCCTGGGCGCAGGCAGATCACGAATCGGATGCCGCCGAGGGTACGAGGACCGGGGTACGGCGGCCGAAGGCGGTGACGCCGAGGCCTGCGATGCTCGCCGCGGCGGCGACGATCGCGCAGGTGACGAATCCGCTGGCGAGGTTGTGCGCGGTGCCGAGGAGCGGGCCGAACGTCGCGACGCCGATCGCTGCGCCGATCTGCCGGGACGTGTTGAACGCGGCCGATGCGGCGCCGTGCAGGTCGGGTTCGACCGCGGCGATGGACTGCGCGGTCATGGTCGGGACGAGCAGACCGGAGCTGAACCCGATCGGGATGAGTGCGAGGACCATCGGCCAGACCGCGGACGACGTACTGGCCCAGGCGAGTGCCAGCAGCGCTAGCGTCAGGACCGCCTGGCCGATCGCGAGTACGGCCGGTCGGCCGAGTCGGCGGGCGAGTGGCGCGGAGCCGAGGTTGGCGATCGAGATCAGGCCGGTCAACGGCAGGAAGAGCAAGCCGGTGACGAGTGCGCTGAGGTGGCGCCCTTGCTGGAGCAGCAGGCTCATCGAGAACAGCACGCCGTAGAAGGCGAAATTGAGCAGCGTGCCCTGAAGCGCGGCGGTCGCGAAGCCGCGTTCGGCGTACAGCTTGAGTGGGAGCAGCGGTGTCCGGACCGAACGCTCGATCACGATGAAGGCGACGAGGCCGGCGACCGTCAGACCGGCCGCGCCGAGTACAGCCGGATTCTGCCAACCGCGCGTCGGTGCCTCGATCAACGCGAACACCAGCCCACCGATGAACGCGGTCGCAGCTCCCATCCCGGCCAGATCGAGTCGTCGGGTACGTCGTACGACGGCCGGCATCGAGCGCAGTGCCCAGATCGCGGCGGGGATGCCGATCACCACATTGACCGCGAAGACGGCTCGCCAGTTCGCGAGCGCGACGAGACCGCCGCCGAGCAGGGGACCGGCCGCCATCCCGGCACCGCCGGCCGCGGCCCACCAGCTGACCAGGCGATGACGTGCGTGTTCGTCGGTCGCGGACGCGGTCGCGAGGACGAGCGCGCTGGGCAGGAGGAGGGCGGAGCCCGCGCCCTGGACGAGCCGGGCGAGGTTCAGCATCAGCATCGAGCCGGCCGTCGCGCAGACCGCCGACGAGAGGGTGAAGACGAGCAGTCCGGTGAGGAACGCCCGCTTCGCACCGAGGGTGTCGGCGATCGCTCCGGCGCCGAGCATCAGCGCGGCGAACGACAAGGTGTAGGCGTTCAGCGACCACTCGAGCTCCGCGCGGGACGCGTGCAGGTGGGTCGCGAGTTGGGCGAGGGTGACGTTCACGATCGTGCTGTCGACGAAGACCATGAACGAGGCGATCAGCGCGAGCGCGACGACCGACCGGCGGTGCTCGAGGGGCATGCCACCCACCCTACGACGTTGTTCGATGTACGTCGAACAATATCCGCCAGGCGGGACCCGTTGACCTCCGGACGGGTGCTGGCTACGGTGTCGGAAATCGATTTCTCCCGCACCGTCCCGCTAAGGAGAACCGAATGACCACGGATCAAGTGCCGCCCGGTTGTGCGAACCGATCCTGTGCCGGTGACTGTCCCAGGGCGCATCTGAGCCGCCGTACCTTCATCTCCCTCAGTGCCGCCGCGGTCGGCGCCATGGCCGTCCCCGGCCAGGCGCTAGCAGCGCTAGCGGCACCACCGAAGCGCGATCCAGCGGTGCTGTTCGATCGCGGTACACCGACGACGTACACCGGTGCCGCGCTGCCCAGGATCGGGATGCCGGTCGGCGGCGGTACGACGGGACAGGTGTACCTGGCCGGCGACGGGCGGCTGTGGGCGTGGGACATCTTCAACCCGACCTCGTTCCCGCTCGGCGGCGCGGACTTCTCCGGACACAACTACGCCTTCCCGCTGTCCGCCGACCAGCCGGGCGCGTCGCAGTTCGGCCAAGGGTTCGCGCTCCGCACGACCACCCGCGGCCGGACCGTTACGCGTTCGGTTGACGCGGCTGGGTTCAAGGACGTGCGGTTCACCGGTTCGTACCCGATCGGCAGGGTCGCGTACGCCGACCCGGACAGCCCGGTGTCGGTGAAGTTGGAGGCCTTCTCGCCGTTCGTCCCGCTGGCCACGCTGGACTCGACACTGCCCACGACGATCATGGCGTTCACGCTGCGGAACACGTCGTCGGCGTCGGTCCGCGCGACGCTGCTCGGGTACGCCGAGAACCCGGTCTGCATCGACAGCCGTCTCCGGCAACCCACGACGCTGCAGGCGCGGGCCTTCACCGGCGGGATCCAGTTCGGGGCGATCGACGACACCACCGCGGAGCAGGGCGACATCCTCTTCGAGGACTGGGAGAAGGACACGTACGACGGGTGGACCGTGACCGGGGACGCGTTCGGTGCAGGCCCTGTGCGGCCCCTCGACGTACCGAATCTGATGAAGCGGTTCGGCGATCTGAACGTGTCGGGCACGCGGTTCGTCACGTCGTACGACTTCCGGGGCGGCACGAACGACGGGTCAACCGGGAAGCTGACGAGCCGCGAGTTCACCGTCGAGCGCCGGTACGTCGCGGTCGGTGTGAGCGGCGGCCGCCATCCCGGCGAGACGTGCGTGAACGTGGTCGTCGACGGGCAGGTCGTCGCGTCGGCGACGGGTGACGAGAGCGAGCCGTTGGTCGCGCAGATGCTGGACCTGGCGGCGTACCGAGGGCGAACGGCGCGGATCGAGATCGTCGACGCGACCACCGGCGCGTGGGGGCACCTGAGCTGCGACGCGATCGTGTTCACGGATCGGCCGGACATCCTGTTCGAGACCTGGGACAAGCCGACGTACGACGGATGGACCGTGACGGGCGACGCCTTCGGCGCAGGCCCGGTGACCGCGGCCGAGACGCCCGACGGGTTCCGGCGGCCGTTCGGGGTGCGGACCGAGCTGAACGTGAGCGGGCGGTTCGTCACGTCGTACAACTTCCGCGGCACCAGCGACCCGGATCAGTCCACGGGCTCGCTGACCAGCCGCGACTTCGTCATCGAGCGCCGGTTCGTCACGGCCTGGGTCGGCGGCGGGCACCACAAGGGCGAGACCTGCTTGAACGTCGTGGTTGACGGAAAGGTCGTTGCATCGGCGACCGGGACCGACATCGAGCCGCTGACTGCGGTGTCGATGGATGTGGGTACCTTCGCTGGTCGCACGGCGCGCATCCAGATCGTCGACAACAACACCGGCGGCTGGGGCCACGTGAACGTGGACCGGATCCTGTTCAGCGACCGGCCGATCCGCCGGCAGCCCGTGGCGGAACGTCCCGACGGCGGCACATTCGCGCTGGCCGCGTTGACACCCGGCGGAGTCGCACGGCCGTCGATCGCGGACTGGTCCTCGGTCGATGCGCTCTTCGACTCGGCAGCCGGTCCAGGCGATTCGGACGGACCGCAGGCCGGCACGGTGGCCGTGACGGTGACGTTGCGGCCGGGGGAGTCCCGGACGATCCGGTTCGCGTACGGCTGGTTCTTCCCGAACCCCGAGCGCGAGCTCTTCGCCGAGCTCGTCGGTGCCTCCACGCTCCGCCGCCACTACGCGACCCGCTTCGCGTCGGCCCGCCAGGTCGTCGAGTACGTCGTTCGTGAGGCGGACCGGCTCGAGCGCGACACGAAGCTCTGGGTGAAGACCTGGTATGACGACTCGTCACTGCCGCACTGGTTCCTCGAACGGACCCTCGCGACGGCGTCCACGATCGCCACGAGTACCTGCTATCGCTGGGACGACGGACGGTTCTACGCCTGGGAGGGAACGTACTGCTGCGCCGGCACCTGCGAGCACGTCTGGAACTACGCGCAGGCGATCGGCCGCCTGTTCCCCGACCTCGAGCGCGACACCCGGGAACGGGTCGACCTCGGCATCGCGTTCCGGCCGAGTGGCGAGATCGGCAACCGCGGCGAGGCCGGCGACGCGTCGACCTCCTTCGCCGATGGGCAGACCGGGACGATCCTGCGGATCTACCGCGAACACCAGATGAGCAAGGACTCGACATTCCTGCGCCGGGTCTGGCTCCGGGTACGGACGGCCGTCGAGTTCCTGGTCACGCACCGGGACGGGCCCGATGAGGACGGGGTCTTCCGCGGCAGCCAGTGGAACACGCTCGACACCGAATGGTTCGGCGAGGTGCCGTGGATCACCGGCCTGTACGTCGCCGCACTCCGGGCGGCCGCCGCGATGGCGGGCGAGGTCGGCGACGGTGCTAGCGCTGCTAGGTACGCGGCGATCGCCGATCGTGGGTCGGCGTACCTGTCCGCGAAGTTGTGGAACGAGGAGTACGGGTACTACGTGCAGAAGGTCGATCCGGCGCATCCGACGGCCGAGAACAGCAACCGCGGGTTGTTCATCGACCAGATGTACGGGCAGACCTATGCGGCCCAGCTCGGCCTGCCGCGGGTGTTCCCGGCCGACCAGGCTCGGACGGCGTTGGGACGGTTGTACGAGTCGAACTTCCGGGCGGATCCGGGGACGTACCGGCCGCCGGGGATCGGCGTCGGGCGGGTGTACACGACCGAGGGGGAGAGCGGCGTACTGATGGCGACCTGGCCGCACGGCGGGTCGTCCGAGACACGCGGGCTGATGTACTTCAACGAGGTGTGGACCGGGCAGGAGTACCAGTTCGCCGCGCATCTGTTCTCCGAGGGCATGACCTCGGAAGGGCTGGATGTCACGCGGGCGATGTACGAGCGCTACTCGGCCGAGAAACGCAACCCCTACAACGAGATCGAGGCCAGCGACCACTACGCCCGCGCAATGATGGGCTACGGCGTCTACCTCGCCGCCTGCGGCTACGAACACCATGGTCCGCGAGGCCACCTCGGCTTCGCCCCCCGCCTCCACCCCGAAGACTTCCGCTGCGCCTTCACCAGCGGCCGAGGGCTGGGGCCTCTACCGCCAACGCCGCACGCAAGGCTCCCTCTCCGCATCGATAGAGATCCGCTACGGCCGCCTGACCCTAACCACCCTCTCCTTCGAAACCAGCACTCCTGCCACGGAACGTCGAGGTCCACCTCGGCCATATCCGCATCCCGGCCCGCCTAGATACCACCGGCAACCGCGCCACAGTCACCCTGCCCCACCCAACAACGCTCACCCCCAGCCAAACCCTGAAGACAACCCTCACGTAGCTCCTCCGGCGGGTCGTCCTTCGCGCACCAGATCCACACAACAACCGCCCCAACACACGAACCTGACGCACAAAGCCGCCCACGCCGCCCACGCCGACCGCCCGACTCGCGCCACCCGCGCCGACCCACACCGACCGCCCCGACCGAGCCGACCCGCCCCGACCGAGCCGACCCGCGCCGACCGCCCGACTCGCGCCACCCGCGCCGACCGCGCCGACCCACACCGACCGCCCCGACCGAGCCGACCCGCCCCGACCGCCCCGACCGAGCCGACCCGCGCCGACCGCGCCGACCCACACCGACCGCCCCCCGACTCGCGCCGACCGCGCCGACTCGCCACGACCCGGCGCCGGTTGGGCTGAGCAGCGACGACTGCTCACCGGCCGTCGGCGCGGGACGGATCCAGCCGCGTCAGGGCGTGTGGCGGCGGCGCTCCCCGTCCCGACACGCACAGTCCGCCACAGGACCTCCACGGGCCGGCCGACCCGCGCCGTCCCGCGCCGTCCCGCGCCGACTTGGCGTCGGTTGGGGTTGAGCAGCTACACCGACTGCTCACGAGCCGTCGGCGGACTGATCCGCTGCGTCAGGGCGTGGTGGCGGCGCTCCCCGTCCCGGCTCGCACAGTCCGTCGCAACGCGATCTGCGGGCCGGTCCGCAGATCGCGTTGACCCAGTGGGTCAGATTGTTGCGAAGGATGGCGGGCCGGCACCGGAGTCGCTCGGGGCGTGCTCGCCCCACACCGCGAATCGGGCTGCTTCGGCGCGCGTCTGTTCGTCGGCGTGCCATCGGCTCGGTCTGACACCCGGTACGCCGACTGCGGGCACGTCGGGCCCACCCGACGGGCTGACGTGCGGTGCGGTGGCTGCGGGCGCGGTGGTCTCACCCCACGGGTCGTCCGCTCGGGTTGAGGTTGCGGGCGTGGCGGTCGCACCCCGCGGGCTGACGCTCGGTGCGGTGGCTGCGGGCGTGGAGGTCTCGCCCCACGGATCGGCTGCTGGGGTTGAGATTTGGGGGTTCGGGGTGCCGGTGGGCGTGGGTCCGCTGTCCGGTGGATCCGAGGGCGTGGGGTGCTCACCCGGCGGTTCGTGCTCTCGGGGTGGGGCGTTCGGTGGTTTGTGGGACTGGCGGGGTGGGACGGCCCAGGTGGGTCTGGTTACGTGGACCTCGCCGTTGGTGATGGTGATGGTCCAGTGGCCTTGGTGGAGGTCGGTGTGGTGGCGGCGGCAGAGGAGCACCAGGTTGGAGGTTTTGGTGTCGCCGCCGTCGATCCAGGAGATGAGGTGGTGGGCGTCGCACATGATCGGCGGGGCTCCGCAGATGACGCAGCCGCGGTCGCGGGTGTTCAGGGCGCGGCGCATGGCGCGGGTGACGAGGCGTTCGCAGCGGCCGACGTCGAGGGGTTCGGAGTTGGAGCCGAGCACGATCGGGATGACCTTGGCGTCGCAGGCGAGGCGCCTGATGGTGGCTGCGGACAGTCCGTTGCTGTAGACGGTCTGTCCGATCGCGTCCGCGGTGGCTGCTTTCAGGTCTTGCAGGTCGATGGTCACCGTGATGTTCGCCTTCGCCCCAAACCCCGGCACCGCATCACCACGCACGCCGCCACCCGAACCAGCCACCGAACCAGCAGCCGCAGCAGGCTGTTCAGCAGGCTGTTGGTCGGCTACCGCAGGACCGTCCGTCCCACGGCCCGAGCCGCTTGCCACGTCGGCCGCTGTCTCGGCCGCGGAACCGGCGTCACCACAACCCGCAGAACCAGCCGCCGCGGAACCAGCTGCCGCGGAACCAGCTGCCGTGGAGTCAGCTGCCGTGGAGCTGGTTGGTGTGGGGGCGGCCGGTGAGGCGGTGGTGGGGCGGGGCATCGTGGGTGACGGGGTGCCTGCGTCCAGGGCGGTGGCGGCGAGGGTCAGCGTGGTGGTTAGGGCGTCTGCCTGGCGCTTTTCGCGGGAGCGGGGGTCTGGGGCGCCTTCAACGGTCTTGTGGGGGCGGGCGCCGGCAACGATCAGGGTGCGGAGGAGTTCGGCGTTTTCGTTGGCGAGGTAGCCGTTGAACTTGACGCCGCGGTCGGCGGTTTTGAGGGTGAGGGTTTCGCGGGTGTAGGCCTTGTGTTCTTCGGGTTCGGGGCCGTCGGTGTCGAGGATGTCGCGGGATTGTTCGGCGGCCTTGCGCAGGTCGGTCGGTGCCAGGTGGCGGGCTAGCCGGACCAGTTCTTGTTCGGCGAAGTCGAGGTCGTCGACAGGGACGGTTGTTGGGACCTTTTCCAGGGCGGTCACGATTGCTTCGGCCTGGGCCGGGCGCAGGAACACCTTAGGAATCTCTCCGTCGTCCGCCGGTTCGAGGTCGGGGAGAGCGGCGGTGACGGCCGCATACTTGGGCAGGGCGCGGGCTAGGCGGACGTCGCGGTAGGCGCGGGAGTGGTCGAGGCGGTAGCGGTATTCGACGTACTGGACGGTGTCGCGCGCGCCGATGCGTTCGGCGTACCCGGACTTGTCCATTGCGGCGATGAGTTGCAGGCGGTGGGTTTCGATGCGGGCGAGGTCGGCGTCGGCCTGGTCGAGAGCGTGCGCGAGTTCGGCGTCGCTCATCAGCTCCGGTGGCCTGTCCATGTATCAAAGCCTAGACAGCCCCACCGACAGTTTTCAAAGACAGAAGCTCTTGTTTTCAAGGGATTCTGTTATCCACAGCCGAAACAGCTTGTGGATCTTGCGGTAGGCAACTAAACATCCGGCTAGGGGCTGACGCGGCGGCTAGGAGGTGCCAGGCGGTGTCCACACCAGTAGCCGGTTTCGAAGCGGAGGTGGGGGTGAGGGGGTGCGTCAGGTCGGGTCGGGGCTCGCTACATGGCAGGCGGCCTCGTGGTTTTTGCCGAGGACTCGGAGGAGGGGGGTTTCTGTGTGGCAGCGGTCCTCGGCTAGTGGGCAGCGCCAGCGGAAGCGGCAGCCGGGGGTGGGGTCGATGACCTTTGGCGGTTCGCCGGTGTCGCCTTCGAGGCCGGTGGCCAGGGGGGCGCGGGGGTCGGGGACGGCGCCGAGGAGCAGGTCCGTGTACGGGTGCTTCGGGTTCTGGAGGACCGACTCGGTCGGGCCGGTTTCGACGATGTGCCCGGCGTACATGATCATCAACCGGTCGGCGACGTACCGTGCGCTCGCGATGTCGTGGGTGATGTAGAGGAGCGAGACGCCCTGTGACTCGCGCAGTTCCGCCATCAGGTTCAGCAGGCCGATCCGGATCGACACGTCCAGCATCGACACCGGTTCGTCGGCGAGGATCAGTTTCGGCTTGTGGGCGAGCGCCTGCGCGAACCCGATCCGTTGCCGTTGGCCACCACTCAGCTCGTACGGGTACCGGTTCATGATGTCACCCGCCGGCGACAACCCGACCGCCTCGATGACCCGCTCCGCCTCCTCGAACCGCTCTGCCCGCGAAAGCGACGGCCGGTGCAGCTTCAGTGAACGCAGTACGCCGTGCGACACCCGGAACGCCGGGTTCAGCGAGCTGAACGGATCCTGGAACACCATCGGTACGTCGCCCCGGTACGACAGCTGGTCCTTCCGGGAGCGGTACGTCGACGTCGGCCGCCCCTGGTAGAAGATCTCGCCGCTCGTCGGCTTGTAGACCCCTGCCAGCAGCCGCGCGATCGTACTCTTGCCGCTCCCGCTCTCGCCGGCCAGCGCGACGATCTCCTGCTGCCCGATCGTGAAGTTCACCTCGTCGACCGCGTGCAGCATCTGCCGCGAGAACCCGCGCCCGACCCGGAAGTGCCGGGTCAGTTCCTTTGCCTCGAGCAACGGTGCGTCGGCGGGTTCCACGCCGGTAACATCCATGTCCACCGATGTCATGATGTGCGCTCCCGGACAGGTTCCTTGACATGCAGCAGGCAGCGCGCCTGGACGGCGCCCACCTGGTAGAGCTCGGGCTCGATCTTCGGGCAGTCCTCGAACGCCTTCGGGCAGCGCGGTTGGAACCGGCAGCCCGGCGGCGGATCGGCCAGGTTCGGCGGACTGCCGGGGATGCCCGTCAGCGGCACCTTGGGGCCGCGGATCGACGGGAAGGCGTCCAGCAGCCCGGCGCTGTACGGATGCTCGGGATGATCGAACACCGCGCGCGTGTCACCGAACTCGACGACCTGCCCGGCGTACATCACGACCAGCTTGTCCGAGAAGTGGCTGACCAGCGACATGTCGTGGGTGACGAAGATGACCGCGAACCCGAGCTGCTTCTGCAGTTCCTTGATCTGCACCATCAGCGACCGCTGGGCGACCACGTCGAGCGCGGAGGTCGGCTCGTCCATGATGATCAGGTCCGGCGTGAACAGCAGCGCCATCGCGATCATCGCGCGCTGCCGCATGCCGCCGCTGAGCTGGTGCGGGTAGCTGTTCAGGTGGATCGGGTCGATCCCGACCAGCCGCAGTACCTCGGCCGGCCGCTCGTCGGCGACCGGTTCGTCGTGCGCCATGATCGTGTCGCGGAACTGCGCGCCGATGCTCTTCACCGGGTTGAGCGCGTTCATCGCGCTCTGCATCACGACCGAGAAGTCGCGCCACCGCAACGCGGACAGCTTCTTCTCGCTCATCCCCACCAGGTCCTGGCCCTGGAACGTCACGCTGCCGCCGGTGATCGCGGCCGGCGAACTGAGCAGCTGCGCGATCGCGAACAGCAGCGTCGACTTGCCGCACCCGGACTCGCCGACGACGCCGACGAACTCACCGGCGTGGACATCGAGATCCACGTGGTCGACCGCGACGACCGGGCGGTCCCCGGTGTCGTACTCGACCGTCAGGTCCCGGACCTCAAGAAGTGGCCCCATATCAAGACTTGGCACGTCGCCTCCGAACAGGCCGCAGCGCGGGGTTGCTGATCTCGTCGAACGCGTAGTTGAGCAGGGCGAACGACACACCGAGCAGCGCGACCGCGAGACCCGGTGACAGCGCCCACGCTGGCAGGCCGTTCACCAGGGCGCCCTGGTTCTGCGCCCAGTAGAGCATCGTGCCCCAGCTGAGTGAGTTGGGATCGCCGAGCCCGAGGAACTGCAGGCCGGCGGCGGTGAGCACGGAGTACAGCGCCGCGCCGAGGAAGTTCGCGACGATCAGCGAGATCATCGTCGGCAGCACCTCGACGACGATGATGTACGACGATCGCTCGCCACGCACCCGCGCCGACTCCAGGAAGTCCCGGTTGCGCAGTGACAACGCCTGCGCCCGCATCTGTCTGGCCCCGTACGACCAACCGGTCAGGATCAGCACGATGATGATCACGGTCAGGTTGCCCTTACCGGCGTACGTCGCCAGCACGATGATCAGCGGGAACGTCGGGAGCACCAGGAAGATGTCCGTCAGCATCGACAACCCGTCGTCCGCGAACCCGCCGAGGTACGCCGCCGAGACGCCGATGATCACCGACAGGATCGTGGCGCCGAGGCCGGCGACGACCGCGATCACCAGCGACTCCCGGGTGCTGTGGATCAGTTCGGCGTACACGTCCTGCCCGAGACCCGTGGTGCCGAGCCAGTGCTCGCCGGAGGGCTTCGCCAGTGGCGTGTCGCCGATCGCGCGTGGATCGCCGTGCAGCCCGGGCGTGAACAGCTGCGGGAACGCGGCGAGCAGGATGAACAGGAACAGCAAAGCCGCACCGACCATGGCCTTGCGGTTACGCAGGATCGCCCGCAGCAAACCACCGCGTGGACGACGCGTCGCACTCGGGGCCGGGGCAGCTGTGCCGGCAACAATTGCACTCATCGGTTACCCCTTCGTCCGGGCGCGCGGGTCGAGCAGGAACACCGCGAAGTCGCAGAGCAGGACACAGATCAGTACCGCCAGCGTCACCAGCAGGAACAGGGCCTGCAGCAACGGATAGTCGGTGCTCACCGTGGCGTTGTAGAACATGTAGCCGAGTCCCGGGTAGTTGAAGACGTACTCGACCAGGATCGTTCCGGAGATCACGAAACCGAGCGACATCGCGAACCCGGACAGGTTCGGCAGGAACGCGTTCCGGCCGGCGTACCCGAACATGATCTTGCGGCTCGGAATGCCCTTCGCCCGTGGCCATCCGGACGTAGTCCTCGGCGAGTGTGGTCACCATGTTGTTCCGCATCGTGAGGATCCAGCCGCCGACCGCGGTGATCAGGATCGTGGCGGCCGGCAGGATGCCGTGCTTGATCACGCTCCAGATGAACTCGCCGGTGAACCCTGGCGTCAGGCCCTGGTCGTAGTTGAAGTCGTTCGGCAGGATCGGATTGTTGCCGATCGCAAACAACGAGATCAGCAGCAGCGCCACCCAGAAGTACGGGAGCGCCGAGGTGACGATGAAGACCGGCGGCACGATCCCGTCGATCAGGCCGCCGCGCCGCCAGCCGGCCACCGTACCGATCAGGGTGCCGAGGATGAACGCGAGCACGGTCGAGATGCCGACCAGCCCGAGCGTCCACGGCAACGCGTCGCCGATCAGCGACGTCACCGGTACGCCGAGACTGCTGCCGATCGAGACACCCCAGTGCCCGGTGACCATCGACCTCAGGTACTCGACGTACTGCAGCAGCAGGTTCTTGCCCGGGTCGAACCCGAACTCGGCCAGTACCGTCCGCAGCTGCTCCGGTGACACCACCGAACCGCCCTTGCTGAACCGCTGCCGGAGCGCGTCCTCCGGACTGCCCGGCATCATCCGCGGGATGAAGAAGTTCAGCGTCATCGCCGCCCACAGCGTGAGCACGAAGAACCCGAGACGTCGTATCAGGTATCGCACTCCCACCAACTCCTCGTGCTCACGCTCAACAGTTCCTTACTTCTGGGCGGACTTCGAGTACAGGTTGGTCAGCACCTGACCGACGTCCGGGATGTTGTACGGCGCCGGCTGCGCGTACGGGTTGTCCTGCGTCGGCCAGCCCTCCAGGTCCTTGGTGTTGTACTGGTACCAGTCGACCGACTCGGTGGTCGGGATGACCGGCACGTCCTTGATCATGTACGACGAGATCTGCTTGATCAGCTTGACCTGCGTGTCCGGGTCCGCGCTCGCGTACTGGTCGAACAGCTTGTCCACCTCGGGCTTGATGTACCGCGAGTAGTTGCTGTTCGCCTGCTTGCCGATCGGCGCGGAGTTCTTCGAGTAGAGCAGCTGCCGCAGCTCGTAGTACGGCGACGGACCGCCGGACAGGCTGGAGTACGCGAGGTCGTAGTCACCGGTGTACAGCTTCTGGTTGTACGACTGCTGCTGGAGGTCCTGGATCGTCAGCTCGATCCCGGCCTTCGCCAGTTGCTGCTTCACGACCGCCAGGGACGCGTCCCAGTCGGTGTAGCCGGTGACCGTGATGATGTTCAGCTTCAGCGGGTTCGACTCGGAGAAGCCGGCGGTCTGCAGCAGTTGCTTGGCCTTGTCGATGTTCTGCTTGTCGTAGCCCGACGCCGTCAGCGCGTCCTTGTCGAAGTACTTGTCGAACGTCGGCGAGACGACGCCGGTCTGGTTCGCGGCCGGCTGGTACCCGCTCTCACCGATCTTGGAGATCTGCTCCCGGTCGAGTGCGGAAGCGATCGCCTGCCGGACCTCCAGCTTGCTGGTCGCCGGACGGGACGGGTCGAGGTTCGGAATGATCGCGACGTTCGCCGTCGGCGGGAACCAGTAGTTGTTCTGCGGCGACTTCGCCTTGTAGAAGTTCTCGATGTTCGGGATGTACTGACCGCCCCATTGCGCCTTGCCGCTGGCGAGGTCGAGGTTGGCCGGGTTGTTGTCCAGGTACGCCGGGTACTGGACCTTCTCGACGTACGGCTTGCCCGGCTGCCAGTAGCTGCCGTTGGCGACGTACGAGATGTTGTTGCCGCTGCAGGACTCGACCGTGAACGGTCCCGTCCCGACCGGCTTCGGGTTGGCCCAGGTGGCCGGCTTGGCCGCGGCCTCGCCGGCGGACCAGATGTGCTTGGGCACGATGCCGACCTGGTTGGCGAAGTTGAAGAAGTACGGCTCGGCGGCGGCCTTGAACTTCAGCGTGACCTTGTTGCCGGCGGCCGTCACGCTGGTCAGCCCGGCGCCGGTCCACAGCGAGTACAGGTCGAGCGCGGGCTGCTCCTTCATCCGGGTGAAGGTGTAGACGACGTCGTCGGCGGTGAACGGCTGCCCGTCGCTCCACTTCACGCCGTCGCGGATGGTGAAGACGATCGAGTCCTTGGCCGGTGACCAGGTGAAAGCGGTGGCCAGCATCGGCGTGGTGGCGCCGGCCTTCAGCACGTTCACGAACGTCAGCGGTTCGTAGACGAAGCCGAGCGCGACCTGGTTCACCGCCGGGTTGAACGGGTTGAACTGGCACGGCCAGGTCTGCCCGCCGACGTTGGCGATCGTGACGGTGCCGCCCTTCTTGTACTGCCCGGTGCTGCCGCCGCTGCTCGTCGACGACGACGGGTTGGACGATGCCGCGTCCCCGATCGGCTTGTCCCCACCGCCGCATCCGGCGGTCAGTGCGCCGACCGCCAGGGCGGCGACGGCGATGCGTGTGATGCCCCTCATCGTCTTCTGCCTTTCGCTACTGGAAATCCTGCTCATGCGAATGCTTCGGCGCCGAGGTCGAGTCCTGCGGCCTCGACACCGAGGGCGAGCGCCCCGATCAGCGGTGCGTCCGTGGGAAACCGTGCCACCGAGAGCTCCGGCGGAAATGGGACGGCCGCGTCGAGGGCGCGACGCAGGCCGGGTTCGAGCTGGTCCCAGGACCGGACCAGCCCGCCGCCGACGACGATCCGGGACGGATCGACGGCGATGGCCAGGTTGGCCAGGTGCGTGGCCAGTTCCCGGACGAACTCGTCGGTGAGGACGGCGGCGTCCGGGTGGGTCCGCGCCATCGTGAAGACGTCGGCGGCCGTGACCGGTCGCCCGAGCCGGGCGGTCCCGGTGGTCTCGAGCGCCTGGCCGCTGACGACGTGTTCCAGGATCGTGCGCTGGTCACCGGCGACATAGGCGTCGGCGGGGGAGCGCAGGTTGTAGCCGATCTCGCCGGACGCTCCGTGCGCGCCGGTGATCACGGTGCCGCCGGCAACGATCGCGACCGCGAGACCGGTGCCGAGATTGACGTAGAGCCCCGGGTCGCAACCGGTCAGCGCACCCCAGCGCAGCTCGGCTGCGGCAGCCGCCTTGACGTCGGTTGCCAGCCGCACCGGTACGCCGGGAAACGCGTCCCGGATCAAGCGCCCGAAGGGGAGCTCGCCCCAGCCGGGAAAGGTAGGAGCCAGTTCCACGCGGTCGTCGTACGGGATGCCGAGCGTCGCCGCGCCGACGCCGGCCAGTTCGTGCTCCGGCGCGACCTCCGCGAGGAGTTCACGCGCCGCTGTCAGGCAGCGGGTCATCGCCTCCGCGGCTCCGGCGCCGTCCCGGCTCTCGATGGTCGTCGCACCCAGGCGGCGGCCGGAGAGGTCTCCGACCGCGACGGCAATCTTCGTGCCGCCGAAGTCCAGCCCGAGGACGACCGGTGTCGAAACCACGGGGTGGCACCTCCTCGCGCCGACCAATAGAATCGATAGGAAACTAACTTAACTATCAGCGCGACCACAAGGGATCGGCAGAACTTGTTGGCCGAGTTGTCCGAGTTGTTAGCTAGCGAGGGGGTTCGGCGTGACTGTTGTTGCCGGAGGCGCCGCAGCTGCGCGCCCGCAGCTGATCCGCGAGATCAACGAGCGGGTGCTGCTCGACCACATCCGACGGTCAGGGCCGATCTCCCGCACCGAGCTTGCCGGGCTCACCGGTCTGTCGAAGCCGACCGTGTCGGCGGCGCTGAGCTCACTGGAGCGGACCGGTCTGGTGCACGTGACGGGGCAGCGCACCGGCGTACCCGGGCCGGCGGCCAGTCTGTACGAGGTGCGGCCCGAGGCGGGGTTCGTGCTGGGGCTCGACGTCGGGCGCGAGTACCTGCGTGGTGGGATCGCGGATCTCGCGGGGACGGTGCGCTCGCGGTTGAGTGTGCGGACCAAGGCGGGGGACGCGATGGCCCGCATCCAGGAGCTCGTGGATCTGACGGCGACACTCGCGGCCGAGGCCGGTATCGAGGGCACGCAACTCACCCAGACCGTGCTCGGCAGTCCCGGTGTCTACGATCCCCGGCTCGACGCGCTGACACTGACCGGCCGGCTGTCCGGCTGGGATTCGCCGGCGACACTGGCTGCGCTGCGGGAGCGTTTCGGGCCGACCTTGATGATCGAGAACGATGTCGACGCGGCGGCCATCGCGGAGCGGGCGCACGGGCATGGCCGGAACGTCGACAGCTTCGCGTTCGTCTCGGTCGGTACCGGTATCGGTATGGGCTTGGTGCTCGACGGCAAGCTGCGGCACGGGTCGCATGGTGTGGCGGGGGAGATCGGGTACTTGCCGTTCACCGAGGGCAGCGGCAGTGATCCGCGGGACGCGCGGAAGCGGGGCGGGTTCGACGCGTCCGCGTCGGCGGCGGCCGTCGTACGGGCGGCGCGGCGGGCCGGTGTCCGTGGCGCGTCGACGGCGGAGAAGGTGTTCGCCGCAGCGGTCCGGGGTGATCCGCTCGCGGTCGCGGTCGTCGCCGAGGAGGCGTTGCTCGTCGCCAAGGCGGTGTGCACGGTGATCACCGTCGTGGATCCCGATCTGATCGTTCTGGGTGGCGGCATCGGGCAGGCGCCGGGCTTCCTCGAGGCGGTGACTAAACAGCTGCGTCAGCTCGCTCCGGTGATGCCAGAGGTGAAGGCGAGTGTTCTTGGGACCGAGACGGTGGTGGCGGGCTGCCTTGCCGCGGGACTCGATCGCGCCTGGCAAACACTCGTTGGAAACTCAGCGGGCTAACCGGACGTAAACCGTCCGCAATGGCTACTAAGGTGCGAGCTATGGCTATCGCTAAGTACCCGAGTTTCGTGCTGGACTGCCCTGACGCGGCCGTCCTCAGCCAGTTCTACGGTGAGTTGCTCGGCTGGAAGGTGGAGGCCCGCGACGACTGGGCCGACATCCGCCCGGAGGACGGGAGCAACTGCATCTCGTTCCAGCAGGTCAAGGACTTCAAGGCGCCGTCCTGGCCGAGTCAGGACGTTCCGCAGCAGCTGCACCTCGACGTCATGGTGGAGGACCTCGACGCGGCGGAGCCCGAAGTACTGGCGCTCGGCGCGACCAAACCCGACCACCAGCCCGGTACGTCGTTCCGCGTCTTCCTGGACCCCGCTGGACACCCGTTCTGCCTCTGTGTCGACTGACCGTAGGGTGAGTGGGTGACGAGTTGGCGGGAGGAGCGACGGCAGGCGGCGGTCGAGCACGCGGCCGCGCTGGAGCGTAAGAAGGCATCCGAGAGCGCTCAGGCGCGGGTGTTGCTGGCCGGCTTCATCGAGACGCTGAAGGAGCGCGGCGTGGAGCCCGAGCCGTTGCGTGCTCAGGTGATCGGCTCGAACGCCAGCTACCGCACCGATCTCATCGGGTGGTACCTGCGCCGCAACCGCTCGCTCGCCGTGGACGTCGACGGGAACTTCTACATCCTCGGCGTACCCGCCAGCCTCAAGTCCCGCGTCGCCGGCGTCCGGGTGGTCCCGTCCGACCCGCCGCTCGTCGTCGGCCAGGGCGCGCGCGACGGCGAGTCGATGCCGCTCGCCGAGTTGCTACGCCTTCGGCTCGAGTCCTAGGACGCTCGCGATCAACGCCGTACCGGGCGCAGTCCTCCCGCCCGGCCCCGGAGACGGCTCGACGTCACCCATCTCCAACGCCTCACCGCACTCCGAGCAGGAGACCGTCGGAGTCGTGACCTTGCCGCAGTTCGTGTGGGTGAACCGGATCGGCTGACCTGCCGGGGGAGTCGCCCAGCGGTCGCCCCAGGCTGTGAGCGCCATCAGGATCGGCACGAGTTCCCGTCCCGCGCCGGTCAGTTCGTAGCTGTAGCGCACCGGGTTCTGCTGGTACGGCGTACGTCGTACGAGGCCGCCGTCGACGAGTGTCGTGAGGCGGTCGGTGAGCAGGTTGCGGGAGATGCCGAGGTCCGTGACGAACTGGTCGAAGCGGTTCAGGCCCAGGTAAAGGTCGCGCAGCACCAAGGGCGTCCACCAGTCGCCGATCAGCTCCAGGGACTGGGCGAGCGAACAGTGCATCGAGGCGAAGCTGGTGTTCCGCATGCCCTCGAGTGTAGTCAGTTGCGTCATTGAACTCACTATGTCTACGGTGGGGGACATGGGCATCTACCACTGGATCGTGGCGCGGCAGGTGCGGAACGCGTTCACACAGATCAGCGCGGGAAACTGGGAGGCGATGGTGGCCGGGATGGCGCCGTCGTTCACGTACCGCTTCTACGGAGACCATGCGCTCGGCGGCGAGCGGCGTACGCACGAGGCGTTACGGCAGTGGTGGGAGCGGTGCTTCCGACTGCTGCCGGGAACGCAGTTCGAGGTCCAGGACGTGCTCGTCGCCGGCTGGCCGTGGGACACGCGGGTCGCGACGGCCGTCACCGTGCACGTGAACGTCGTGGACGGGTCGACGTACGAGAACGTCGTACACCAGTTCCTGCGGATCAAATGGGGCAAGATCACCGACGTCCGCACGCTCGAGGACACCGCAGTCCTGCAACGCACCCTCGACCGCCTCGCAGCCGCCGGGTACGCCGAAGCCCACGCGGAGCCGATCGTCGGATAACGAGATCTTCCGCCGTCGCCAGCCAGGATCTACCGGATCGCGGAATCCTCTGATTTTCCGGCCCGGTTTGCGGTCACGGCCGGAAACTCGGGTGCGTTCTGTCGGTGGTGGCGGTTACGGTCGGTCGGGTGCTGACGCTGCTGCGGTACGGAGTGCGGGTTGCACCTGGAGGCACCCTTCTGACGATGGGTCTGGCTGTCCTCGGTTCAGTGCTGGGGATGGCGGTCACGTTGCTGACCGGCCAGGTCGTCGGGGCGGTTCCGGGTGTGATCGACGGCGGCCCGGACGCGATGCCGATCGGCGAGTTCAGCTGGCTGCTGGGCGGTCTGCTGGCGGTCTTCGTCATCGACAGCCTGACGCCGGCGGTCCAGCAGGTCGCGTCGCTGGTGATGGACGCGGGCCTGGTCCGCGCGATCGGCACCGGCATCACCGAGCCGCTGCTCAAACCGCGCCGGATCGAGCACCTCGAGGACTCCGAAGTACTGGATGTCCAGGAGCGCGCGAAAGGTAAAGGCGGCTTCCACCTCGCGCAGGGACTCGGCCAGTTGCCTTGGTTGATCGCGAGCCGGGTGACGCTGGTCGGCTCCGCGGTGATCGTCGGCGCGATGTTCGCGTGGTGGGTCGCGGCGATGCTGGTCGCGGTCACGATCCTGCTGGAGTGGTACGGCGGTCGCCTGATCGAGCGCGAGGTCGACGTCTGGTGGGGCAACACCGAGGAGCAGCGCCGGGCGAACTACCTCTTCGACCTGGGCATGCGCGACGCACCGAAGGAGCTGCGGGTCTTCGGTCTGCACAACTGGCTCGTCGAGCGGTATGTCCGCGAGTGGACGGCCGGTTACCGCCCGGTCTGGGCACGCCGTCGGCGCAATGCGTGGTGGTCGTTGCTGATCGGCGGCGTCCACCTGATCGCCAACGCCATCGCGATCCTCGCCGTCGGTCGCGCCGCCTACAACGGCACGCTGCCGCTCACCCAGGTCGCGACCACGCTGCCCGCGATCCTCGCGATCGGTCAGGCGAACAACGGGTACGGCGTGGCGCAGGTTCGCCGCGGACTATCCGCGTACCGCGCGATGCGGGATCTCGGCGCGACGATCGACGACCGGCATCCGGAGCCCGTCGTGACCACGAAGCATCGGATCGAGACGATGCCGGCCCGCGAGATCCGGTTCGAGAAGGTGAGCTTCCACTACCCGGGGTCGGAGGTCGCCGTACTGCGCGACCTCGACCTCACGATCCGCGCGCGGGAAGCGCTCGCGCTCGTCGGCGTCAACGGTGCCGGCAAGTCGACGCTGGTGAAGCTGCTCGGTGGCGCGTACAAGCCGACGAGCGGGCGGATCCTCGTCGACGGTGTCGATCTCGCGGACCTGGACCTGGCCGTGTGGCAGCGGCGGGTGGCGGCGATCGTGCAGGACTTCCTGCGGTTCCCGCTGTCGGTGACGGACAACGTCGTGTTCGGGGCGGTCGAGCGCGCGGGTGACGAGCTCACGCTGGCCAGGGTCGCGCGCGAGTCGGGCATCGACGAGGTCGTACGGCGCCTGCCGAAGGGCTGGGACACCGTGCTGGACAAGACGTTCGACGGCGGCATTGATCTGTCAGGTGGCGAGTGGCAGCGGGTCGCACTGGCTCGGGCGTTGTTCGCGGTGCACGCTGGCGCGGGCGTTCTGGTGCTGGACGAGCCGGCTGCGGCGCTCGACGTACGGGCCGAGGCCGAGCTGGTCGAGCGCTACCTGGAGCTGACCTCCGGGGTGGCGTCGCTGATCATCTCGCACCGGTTCTCGGTGGTGCGCAACGCGGACCGGATCTGTGTGCTGTCCGACGGCCGGATCGTCGAGGACGGCACGCACGAGGAACTGCTGGCACAGAACGGCGAGTACGCCGGGATGTTCCGGCTCCAGGCCGAGCGGTATGTGACGGGACCGGAGGCAGTCGATGCGTAGCCTGCGGATCCTCTGGCTCTGGCTGTCCACGTCCTTCCGGGCAGCGCCCGGGCTGATGGCGATCTCGACCGTGCTGGTCGCGGCCCGCGCGATCACCGCACCGACCCAGACGTACGGCGTGAGCCGGCTGGTCGACGGGATCGCGTCGGACACGTCGCGCACGATCGCGCTGGGCATCGCCATCATCGTCGGCGGGCTCGCGGTGTCGTTCGTCGCGGACGGCCTCGGGTGGCCGCTGCAGGACACCGCGCAGGAGCGGATGGCGGGCCGGGTGCACGCCGACCTGCTCGATGTGACGACCGGGATCCCTGGGTTGTCGCATCACGAGCGGCCCGATGTCGCGGACCGGCTCGAGTTGGTGCGCGAGAAGGCGTGGCGGATGGGGGTCGGCGCGGAGGTGCTGTTGTGGGCGTTCGCCACGGTGACGAACACCGCGACCGTGCTGACGCTGCTCGGATCGGTGCATCCGCTGTTGCTGGTGCTTCCGTTGCTGGGCGGTGCGCGGATCTGGTCGGCGTACCTGAGCAGCACGCGGCAGAGCAAGGCGTGGGAGGAGTCGATGCCGCAGGAGCGGCTCGTCGACCGGTTGATCGAGGTGGCGAAGGATCCGCGGACCGGCCTGGAGCTGCGCGTGTTCGGGCTCGGAAAGGTCTTGCTGGACAGGATCTTCACGCTGCAGACGCAGCGGTTCGACCGCCGGGTCGCGGCCGCGCGCTGGGGCGGAAAGGTCGACGGCTCGGTGCGGCTCGCCTTCGGCCTCGCGTACGCCGCGGCGATCATCTGGGTCGTCGCACGGGCGCGCAACGGGCAGGCGTCCGCGGGTGACGTCGTACTCGTGCTGCTGCTCGCGCCGCAGGTGGATCAGATGACCGGCGGTATCGCCCAGAACGTGTACTGGGTCGGCGAGGTCGTGCGCAGCTTCGGGCGGTACGACTGGCTGCGCGAGTATGCGAAACAGAACTCGTGGCGGTCCAGCGTCACGTCCGTGCCTGAGCGGATCACGACCGGCATCGAGTTGCGGAACGTCGGATTCTCCTATCCTGGTTCGGATTCCGCGGTCCTGAGCGACCTGAACCTCAGCGTGCCGGCCGGGTCGGCGGTCGCGTTGGTGGGCGAGAACGGCGCCGGCAAGACGACGCTGGTCAAGCTGCTCGCCCGGATGTACGACCCGACGACCGGCCAGATCCTCGTCGACGGCGTGGACCTCGCGACGGTCCAGCCGGACGCGTGGCGGTCGCAGTTGTCGGCGGGGTTCCAGGACTTCGTGAAGTTCGAGTTCACCGCGCGGGAGGTCGTCGGGATCGGCGACATCGAGCGGGCGGCGGACGAGGACGCCGTACGGACAGCGGTCGTTCGTGGCGACGCCGAGTCGGTCATCGCCGGGTTGCCGCACGGGCTGGATTCCCAACTGGGCAAGAAGTTCACCGACGGTGTCGAGCTGTCCGGCGGGCAGTGGCAGCGGCTCGCACTGGCCCGCGCGTTCATGCGCGAGCGCCCGCTGCTGTTGTTGCTCGACGAGCCGACGGCGGCCCTCGACCCGGAGGCCGAGCACCGGCTCTACGAGCAGTACGCGTCCGCCGCGAAGATCGCCGCGACCGAGACCGGCGGGATCACCGTCCTGGTGTCGCACCGGTTCTCGACCGTACGGATGGCGGACCTGATCGTCGTCCTGCACCGCGGCCGCGTCGAAGAGGTCGGCACCCACGAAGACCTGCTCGCGGCCGGCGGCCGCTACGCCGAACTCTTCGAACTCCAGGCCCGCGCCTACCGCTGACCTGTGACGCAGCTGAGAGGCCGCTGAGGGCTTACCTGTCAGGAGTTCACCGCAGTTCGCCAATAGTTAACTTTGGGTCTTCACTCGGCGGTACATTCCTTTCTAATGTATTAACCATGGACGCACCGCCCTCTGTCCGTGCCCGTGGCATCACCAAGTACTTCGGTGAGGTCGTCGCACTCGACAGCGTCGACCTCGACGTCGCACCCGGCCAGATCCACGGCCTGGTGGGACCGAACGGAGCCGGCAAGACCACGCTCCTCGGTTTGCTGCTCGGCCTCGCCGTTCCCGACCGCGGCGACCTGGAGATCCTCGGTACGCCGGTCGGCCGCGCCCTCGCCGTCCCCGAAGGTGTCGCGGGCTTCGTCGACGGCCCCGGCCTGTACCCGTCGATGACCGCCAAGCAGAACCTGGCCGCCCTGGCCCAGCTCCGCGGCGACCGCACGATGAACCTCGACGACGCGATCGACCAGGTCGGCCTCACCGACGTGGCCGACGACCGGGTCCGCGGGTTCTCCCTCGGCATGCGCCAGCGCCTCGGCCTCGCCGCCGCACTGCTCACCAAGCCGCGGCTGCTGATCCTCGACGAGCCGTCCAACGGCCTCGACCCGGCCGGCAAGAAGCACGTGTACGGCGTCCTCACCCGGCTGGCCGCGGACGGTACGGCGGTGATGCTGTCGAGCCACCGGATGGACGACGTCGAGGCGCTCTGCTCCGAGGTGACGATCCTGTCGACCGGACGCGTCGCGTTCTCGGGCCCGATCAGCAAACTGGCCTCGGAGGACAGCGAGCTCGACTACCGCGTCCTCACCTCCAACCCGGCGGCCGCCCGTCGCTTGGCCCGCGAGACGAAGGGCATCCGGCTCCGCGATCAAGACGCCGTACAGGAAGGGGTCGAGCTGCTGGTGATCTCGGCAGCCGTGCCGGCGCTGGACGAGTTCGTGAAGCGGCTGGTCCGGGACGACATCGCTGTCCGCGAACTCGCGCCGGTGGTGTCGCCGCTCGAAGCAGCCTTCCTTGCCCTCACCGAGCAGCAGGAGACCAACTGATGACGGCCACCGTCGCTGCCCCCAAGACCCGTGACGTCGCCCACCGGGTGCCGATCATCCGCGGGTACCGCTTCGAGCTCGTCAAGCTGCTCACGCAGTGGCGGGTCCGTGTGCTGATCGTCGCGTGCTGGCTAGCGCCCGCTCTCTTCGTCGCCGTCATCAGCCAGCAGGCGTCGCTCCCGGTCGACACGCTCTTCGGTCGCTGGATGCACGCCACCGGATGGGCCGGTCCGCTTGTCCTGCTGGGCTTCTCCGGTTCCTGGGCGCTGCCGTTGCTGACGTCGTTGATCGCCGGTGACGTGTTCGCGTCCGAGGACCGCCTCGGCACCTGGCGGCATCTGCTGGTGGCGGTTCGGTCGCCGCGACGGATCTTCATCTCGAAGGCGCTGTCCAGCCTGACCGTGATCCTGGTCCTGGTGATCGGCCTGGTCGTCTCGAGCACTGCCAGCGGCCTGCTGGTCGTCGGCAACCGGCAACTGATCGGCCTCGACGGGCATCTGCTCTCACCGGGCAGCGCGGCCGGCACGGTCTTCCTCGCCTGGCTGTGCGCCCTCGCACCGACCCTCGCACTTGCCGCGATCGGCTTGCTCGGCTCGGTGGCGCTCGGCCGATCGCCGATGGGCCTGCTGCTCCCGGCGGTCGTCGCTCTCGCGATGCAGATCGTGCAGCAGCTTCCGGTCCCGGTCGCCTTCCGCCTGGCGCTTCCCGGCTACGCGTTCATCAGCTGGAACGGCCTCTTCACCAGTCCGGCACAGCTCGGACCGCTGCTGATCGGCGTGATCGTCAGCCTGATCTGGGCACTCGTCGCGACCGGCCTCGCGTACTTCATCTTCGTACGCCGTGACTTCACCAACCCGACGCACGACGGGTCCGGTCGGCTCGCGTTGACGGCCGGCCTTCTGCCCCTCGTCGTACTGCTCGGTGTCACCACCGCGGCCCTGTCTCCGGTGACCGGCTTCGGGTCGGGGATCGACCAGGACAAGGTGCAGCGGGCGGTCGCGGTCGAGTTCGCGCACCTGTACCGGCTGCAGACCAAGCAGCTGAACCGGGCCGACGTGACCGAAGCACAACTGCAGAGCGCGGCCGAGTGCACGAAGGGCGGCGACCAGGTCGCCGCGCGCGGGCCTGGCAACGACTGGCGCTGTGTCGTCAGCTGGCACATCCCCGGAGTGGCAGCGGCCGGCTCGGCGATCTACCAACTCGACATCAATCCACTCGGTCGGTACGTCGCCGACGGGGACGGACCGAAAGAAGTGAACGGCTTCTTCCTGGTCCGCACCTCGTCCGGGGACGAACCGAACCCCCTGTGGCAGTTCGACGGCAACATCGAACTGCTACCTGCCAACTGAAGCCCAACCCGAAGGGACATCTCCCATGCAGGTAACACGCCGTCGCAGGGGCTCGCCAAGTCCCCTGCGGCGCAGAGTGCCACTGGTCACGGCGGGCGCTACCGCAGTCGCAGTGACTCTGGCCGGTACCGCGGTCGCCTCGACGACCGGCTTCGGTCACGACCAGGTCGGGCAGGTCACCGACAAGGGTCAGGTCATCTCGTCCGACCAGTACATCAAGCCGATCGGCGACCGTCTCGTCCTCCAGAAGGGCAAGATCATGTCGTCCACGCTCAGCCCGGACGGCAGTCATCTGGCCGCCTCCGTGGCCGATGGCGGGATGGCGCTGGCGATCATCGACCTGAAGAGCTGGAAGGTCCAGCAGTACATCGGCAACAACGCTGCGGCGGATCTGAAGATCCCTGGTAACGACGTCGGCCAGGAGGGTCCGACGTACTCGCCGGACGGTTCGCAGGTCTGGCTGGGGCAGACCGACGGCTATCGGAAGTTCACCGTGAATTCCGACGGCTCGCTCGCGAACCCGACGTTCGTTGCGATCCCGGCCGACGGCGCCAAGCACTCGCTCGCCGCCGAGGCCGTGTTCTCCGCCGACGGTTCCACCGTGTACTCCGCGGTGAACGGCCAGAACCGGGTCGTCGCGATCGACACCGCGAGCGGCGCGATCACGCAGAGCTGGGCGACCGGCAACGCCCCGCGCGACCTGGTCATGGTCGGCGACAAGCTGTACGTGAGCAACGAGGGTGGCCGAACCGCGAAGGCCGGTGACACCACGATCAACTCGTACGGCACCGATGTCGTGGCGAACCAGAACGCGATCACCACGACCGGTACGGTCAGCGTGATCGACCTGAAGAACCCGAGCGCCGCTGTCGCCAGCATCGATGTCGGCCTGCACCCGACCGCGCTGTACGCCAAGAACGGCGCTGTGTTCGTCACCAACACGGCCACGAACAACGTGTCCGTCATCGACACGAACCGTGGCAAGGTCGTGCAGACGATCGCCACGCAGCCGTGGCCCGAGGCCTCGGTCGGCTACGAGCCGGATGGTGTGACGCTGACCGACGACGGTCACCTGCTGGTGTCGCTCGGCCGCGCGAACGCGGTCGCGGTCTACAAGTACCGCAACCCACTCGAGCCGGTCAGCTACGTCGGTCTGCTGCCGACCGACTACTTCCCGGCCGAGCTCGCCCAGGTGGGCAAGGACATCGTCGTGTCCAACACCCGGGGCATCGACGCGCGCCGCGAGACCGCGGCCGCGGGGCACAGCACGCACGACACCACGTCGAGCCTGACCAGGTTCCAGTTGCCGGACGACCACGCGATCAAGAAGTACACGCAGACGGTCTTCGACCAGAACGGCTGGACGAAGGGCTCGGCCCAGGTCGCCACGGACCAGGGTCGGCGTCAGCCGGTGCCGGTCCCGGCGAAGCTCGGCGACCCGTCGACGATCAAGCACGTGTTCCTGATCGTCAAGGAGAACCGGACCTACGACCAGTTGTACGGCGACATCCCGGAGGGCAACGGCGACCCGGCGCTGGCGCAGTACGGCGAGAACGTCACGCCGAACCAGCACGCGCTGGCCAAGCAGTTCGGGCTGTACGACAACACCTACGACATCGGCACGAACTCCGCCGAGGGCCACAACTGGCTGATGCAGGCCGACAACCCGGAGTACACCGAGTCCTCGGCCGGTGAGTACCTGCGCAGTTACGACACCGAGAACGATGCCCTCGGCCACCAGAAGAGCGGCTTCCTCTGGACCGGCGTGCAGGCGGCCGGCAAGTCGGTGAAGAACTTCGGCGAGTTCCTGTCGATCGAGCAGAAGCCGGCCGACGGGACCTGGCAGAACTACTACTGCGACACGAAGAACATCATCGCGACCGGGGCGGACACGAAGTACCCGATCACGATCGGGTCGGCGATCCCGTCCCTGAACAACGTGTCGGTGCAGGGCTTCCCGCAGTTCGACACCAGCGTCCCGGACATCTACAAGACCGAGATCTGGCGTAAGGACTTCCTGAAGAACGGCCCGGCGAACCTGAACATGTTCTGGCTGTCCAACGACCACACCGGTGGTCCGGCCAACGGTCCGGCGCAGGTTGCCGACAACGACCTGGCCACCGGCCGGATCGTCGACCAGATCACGCACAGCAAGTACTGGAAGGACTCGGCGATCTTCGTCGTCGAGGACGACTCGCAGGCGGGTCTGGACCACATCGACGGTCACCGGGCGCCGATCCAGATCATCAGCCCGTACGCGCAGCACGGTGCGGTGGACAGCCACTACTACACGCAGATCACGCTGATCCGGACGATCGAGCAGATCCTCGGGATGACGCCGATGAACCAGAAGGACACCGCGGCCACCCCGATGTACGGCGCGTTCACCAGCAAGCCGAACTACACGCCGTTCACCGTGCTTCCGAACCGGGTCGCGCTGACCGACGGTCTGAAGACCCCGCCGCCCTGCGGTCTGGACGTGCCGGCGGCGCAGAACCCGGCCGTCGCGGCCGCGCCGACGGTGACCGTACCGGCCGGCATGGAGGCGATGGCGGCGCAGTGGTCGGCGTGGAAGGACCAGCAGCGGACCACCGGCCCGAACGCCAGGGCCGACTTCGCGAACCCGGCCCAGATGAACCACTACAACTGGTACGAGGCGCACAACTGGTCCCTGCCGTACCCCGGTGAGACCCAGATCGTCGCCCCGCAGAACGTTCCGGGTGCGGTGATCCCGGCCGCCGAGAACGACGGCTGACACGCGCAGGTAACCACAAGTTCAGAAGAAGCGTGTAGAACTACGGCATGCCAGAACGACCGCGGGCGTCGGCCCGGATCGAGCAACCCGCCGATCCGGCCGATGTCCGCGCGGTCGGTTACGGCCCGGACGACGTACCGGTGGTGCCGGAGAAGTACGCCGGTCTGCCGGTGCACAAGGAACAATCCGGTCAGGTCGGGCACTGGAACGCCGACCTGATGAACCCCGAGCCGTCGGCCGTGTACGTCGTCGACGACCGGTACCTGTACGCGACCGACAAGGCCGGGCGGGTGGCCCACGCCGAGGGCTGGCTGGGCTGGCTGCCGACCGAGGAGAACGACGACCGCCGCAACACAAGTGCGCAACGGGAGGCCGGCGAGCCCGATCGGCAACGGAACGACGACGGCGGTCACCTGTTCGCGACGGTGTTCGACGGTCCGGGCGAGTCGATCAACCTCACCGCGCAGTCGCAGGAGCAGAACCGGGCGCACGCCGGAAGCAACAACTGGCGCGCGATGGAGCAGACCTGGCAGGCGATGCGCGCCTCCGGCATCCAGGTGCACGCCGCCATCGACGTCCGGCACGCGAACGGTACGACGGATCGGCCGTCGTCCCGCACCGTCGTGGACCGGCACAACGGCGAGCACTCACCCCGGCGTATCTTCAGAGAGACCAAGCCGGCGTCCCGGGAGCGTGCATGACCGAGATCGGTGTGATCGACACGATCGCCCGCGCCCTGGTCGCGGACCTGCCCGCCGGGTGGCGTGAGGTCAGCGCGGTCTACCGGGCAACTACGGCGTACGCCGAACTGGACGCCGACGTGGTGCTGCCGTCGGGGGAGACCCAGCTCGAGACGCTGCCCGAAGGCCTCGAGGATCAGTTCGAGGAGCTGCGGCGGGAGATGTACCAGCCGGGCAAGGGCACCTGGCTGACGGCGAAGGTCACGGTCACGTCGACCGGGCACTTCGCGACCGACTTCGACTACGACCACGAACCGGCGTGGTCGATCCCTGTCGACGAAACGATCTACGCGGCCGATCTGGCCGCCTTTCCCCGGGACGCCGAGCACACGCCCGACTGGCTGCAATAAATCGGTGGCTGCCCACCGGGCCTGGTGGTAACGTCGCCGGTCTGTCTTTTCGGGATCGAATCGAACCGGATGGATCTGCTCCGGGGCGGGACCCAGCTCACGATTCGAGGCTCTTCTCCCATGATCGAACCTGAATTAGCGTCCGAACGCGCCTTCCTCGCCACCGCCCGCACCGCACTCAGCAAGATGTACGCCGAAGTCGTCGACCGAGACGTCCAGATCATCGGCGGCGAGGACAACGACGAACGCTTCACCAACGAGGCCAACCAGCGGGCCAAGGAGATGCGGACGCACGCGCTCCTCGACCTGCCCGACGTACCGCTGTTCTTCGGCCGGCTCGACTACGAGCACGGCACGATCCCGGACCTGGACGAGATTTACATCGGCCGCCGGCATGTCCACGACGGGTCCGGCGTACCGCTGGTGATCGACTGGCGCGCACCGGTGTCGGTGCCGTTCTACCGCGCGACTCCGAGCGACCGTCGACGGGTGCTGATGCGTCGTCGGTACGGGTTCTCGGACCATGCGGATCTGACCGGGTTCGAGGACGAGCCGCTGACCGGTGCCGCCGAATCGGACGTGGCGGACAAGTTCCTGCGGTCCGAGATCGAACGGCCGCGCACCGGACCGATGCGCGACATCGTCGCCACGATCCAGCCCGAGCAGGACGATCTGGTCCGCGCGCCGCTGCACCCGAGCGTCTGTGTGCAGGGTGCTCCCGGCACGGGCAAGACCGCGGTCGGTCTGCACCGCGTCGCGTACCTGCTCTACACCGAGCGCGAACGTCTCGGTCGCGGCGGTGTCGTGATCGTCGGACCGAACCGGTCGTTCCTGTCGTACATCCGCAAGGTCCTGCCCGCGCTGGGCGAGGTCGACGTCCGGCAGATCACCATCGACGAGCTGCTCACCCGCCCCACCGCGGCCACCGACGCGACGGAGGCCGAGCGGCTGAAGGGCGACGCGCGGATGGCCGACGTACTGCGTCGCGCGTTGTGGTCGTACGTCGGTACGCCGACCGAGGGAGTCCTGTACAGCAAGGGATCCCGGCGCTACCGGGTGCACGAGTACGAGGTCGTCGACATCGTGTCGGACCTGCGCGAGTCGACCCGGTACGCGCCCGGCCGGAACGCGCTCGCGCAGCGGATCGCGCACGTCGTCCTGGTGCGGATGGAGGAGCGCGCCGAGTCGCCGGACGACCGTGTGCAGAACGCGGTCGCGCGCTCGAAGCCCGTGAAGGACGTCCTCGACTCGGTCTGGCCGCGCGTCTTCCCCGAGCAGGTCCTGCACCGGCTCCTCTCGGACGCCGACTTCCTGGCCGCCGCGGCCCCCGACCTGAGCGACGAGGAGCGTACGGCGTTGCTGTGGCCGAAGGCGCCGCGCGGGTGGAAGTCGGCGAAGTGGTCGTTCGCGGACACCGTCCTGCTCGACGAGCTCGAGGACCTGATCGAGCGGCGTACCGGCTCGCTCGGGCATCTCGTCCTGGACGAGGCGCAGGACCTGTCGGCGATGCAGCTGCGGGCGCTCGGTCGGCGCTGCCGCTCGGGATCGGCCACGGTGCTCGGTGATCTCGCGCAGGCGACGACGCCGTGGGCCGCCGGGTCCTGGGACCGCGTGCTCGGTCACCTCGACAAGGGCGACGGCGTCACGGTCGAGCTCGACCGCGGGTTCCGGGTGCCGGAGCAGATCATCAGCTTCGCGGCGAAGCTGCTGCCCGAGATCGCGCCGACGCTCGGCACGCCGACCGGCGTACGGACGGTCGCCGACGCGCTGAGCATCGTGCCGGCCGACGCCTCCACGTTCGCCGACAAGGTCGTCGCCGAATGCCAGGCGGCGCTCGAAGGCGAAGGCTCGGTGGCGCTGATCGCGGCGGACGATCAGGTCGTGGCACTGCGGGACTCGATCGCGGCGGCCGGACTCGAAGTGGCCCTGATCGGCGAGACCGAGGACGAGATCGACACCGTGCGCCTGGTGTGCGTGCCGGCGACGCTGGCCAAGGGCCTGGAGTTCGACGCGGTCGTGGTCGCCGAGCCCGCCCACATCGTCGCCGCCGAGCCCCGCGGCCTGCACCGCCTGTACGTCGTCCTCACGCGAGCGGTCAGCCGCCTCCAGATCGTCCACGCCGAACCGCTGCCGAGTGCCCTGGCGTGATCCTCTCGCGGCGTTATCGTCCGGTGTGCAAGCAGTCGGAGCGGGGAGGCGCAAGTGGGCGAATTGACCGTGTTGATGGTGCTCGCGCTGCTGCTCGTCGTGGCCGCGATCGTGTGGGGGATCGTCGCGCTCGTCCGCCGGCAGCGGTACATCGGGTCGATCCGGCAGCGTGGCTGGAGCTTCGTCAACAGCCCGACGTTCGACGCGGTGGCCCGGCTGAGCAATCCGCCGTTCGGGCTCGGGTTCGTGCGCGAGCCCGACGACCAGATCGCCGGGCGGACCGCGACCGGCCGCCCGTTCCAGGTGATCGAGTACAAGTCGGCGTACTGGTCGGGCTGGGTCGGCATGGTGACGCTGTCGCGGCGGCTGCCGGAGCTGTGGATCACGGGCGGCAACACCGCACCCCGGTACGGCGTCCTCGCGCACGGCGTGGCCGCTCCGGCGCAGCTCGGACCGGGGTGGCAGGTCGGTGCGCTGGATCCGGCGTTCGCGCACGAGGTGATGACGCCGGAGCTGTGCGTGCAGCTGAACGCGCTGGCGGGACGGCGACCCGGCGTGAACCTCGGCGTCGACGGCGACCAGATCGTCGTACTGCATCCGCCGCGCAAGGAGCTCGATGAGCTCGGTCCCTGGCTCGAGCAGCTCGGCGCGATCGCGGCGGCGATCGACGCGACGCCGCTCGACCACTGGATCCAGCCGGAGCCGGAGCCGCGGCTGCGGTTCTACCACCACCCGGACTGGCACTGGATCGGCGTCGACGACAACCTGCTGCAGTACACGCCGGTCCACAGCGGCGGTTACGGCCACCGCACCGACGAGGTGATCCGCGGGCGGGACGGTGACGGGCCGCCGTTCGTCGCGTTCAAGCACCACTGGAAGACCTCGCGCACCGAGAGCTACACCGACAGCAACGGCAATTCGCAGACCCGAACCGTGGTCGAGAACCACTCCGAGCCGATCCTCGGCTTCCAATTGCCGGCCCGGATGCCGCAGCTCAGCGTCGGTCCCAAGGGCTTCCGCAACGGCATTAGCTTCGAGAGCTCGGCGTTCAACGATCGGTTCGCGGTCACCGCCGCGGACACCAAGTTCGCGTACGACGTGATTCATCCGCGCCAGATGGAGTACCTGATGGCGACGCCGGGCGCGCCGTTCCGGATCGTGGAGGACTGGGTCTGGTTCACGCCGGGGGAGCACAGCCAGCCCGCGATCGCGTTCTGCTCGGCGTACCTGCGCGGATTCCTGGGCTGGGTCCCGCGTTTCGTCTGGCGCAACCTCGGCCTGCCGGACACGCCGTACCCGTCCGCGGAGCCGACCACCGTAAGCTAGCGGGAATGCGCTTCCCGTCCTCAGCGTTGGGTGTCCATGTGTTGATTCAACGTACCGTCGTCATCTTCGGCGCCAGCGGCGACTTGAGCTCCCGGCTGTTGCTGCCCGGCCTGGGCAGTCTGCTCGCCGGCACGCGCGCCACCGCCGTGCGGATCATCGGCACCGGCCGGTCCCCGCTCGCAGCGGATGAATGGACGGACCGTGTCCGCACCGCGTTCGAGTCGCAGGGCGAGATCGGTCCGGTTGCGGCGGAGACTCTGGCCACCACGCAGTACGTCGCCGGTAACCCGACGGACCCGGCGCACCTGCGCACGCTCCTCGAGCTGGCGGGGCCGGCGCCGGTGCTGTACTTCTCGCTACCGCCGGCGGTGACGAACTCGATCGTGGAGACGTTCCAGCGGGTCAAGCTCCCGGAGGGCACCGAGCTGGCGTTCGAGAAGCCGTTCGGCACCGACGCCGCGTCCGCGGCCGCGCTGAACAAGCTCGTCGGCACGCTCGTCCCCGAGGAGAACGTGCACCGCGTCGACCACTTCCTCGGCCGCACCGCGGTCCTGAACCTGATCGGCCTGCGGTTCGCCAACCGGCTGTTCGAGCCGGTCTGGAACGCCGAGCACATCGACAGCGTCGAGATCGTGTACGACGAGACGCTCGGCCTGGAGGGGCGCGCTCAGTACTACGACAACGCGGGCGCCCTGGTGGACATGATCCAGAGCCACCTGCTGCTCGTCCTCGCTCTGCTCGCGATGGACGCCCCGGCCACGATGGACGCGGTCGAGGTACGCAGCGAGATGGCCCGTGCGCTGCGCAGTACGCACCTGTACCGCGGCTCCGGGGTCGAGGCGAGCCGGCGGGCCCGATACACCGCGGGCATCGCGGACGGTCGCGTGGTTCCGTCGTACGCCGGTGAAGCGGGCGTGGATCCGGCTCGGGAGACCGAGACGCTGGCCGAGGTGACTGTCGAGGTGGGGACGAACCGCTGGGCCGGTGTGCCGTTCACGCTGCGATCGGGCAAGGCGCTCGGTGCCGCGCGCAAGGAGATCGTGATCAAGTTCAAGCCGCTGCGACACCTGCCGTCCGGTCTGGACGGCGGGCGCGACGGCGAGACGCTGCGGATCGGTCTGAACCCGGGGGAGCTGTCGCTGTCCGTCCCGGCGCTCGGCGTCGACGGCCCGTACACGATGGGTCAGGTCTTCCTGGACGCGACGCTGCCGAAGTCGTCGGTGCTCCCGTACGGCGAGGTGCTGAACGGCATCCTGCGCGGCGACCCGCTGCTCTCGGTGCGCGGTGACGTCGCCGAGCGCTGCTGGGAGATCGTCGAGCCGGTGCTGGACGCCTGGCACACCGACGAGGTGCCGCTGGAGGAGTACGAGGCCGGGTCCGACGGCCCCGCCGAGTGGCAAGCCACGAGCGAATCCGCTGCCTAGTTGTGCCACTTTCGCACAGAATCTTGACAAGGTTAAGTAATAGACCCAATATCCTATCCGATTCGGTTTTCTCCTGAGTTTCTCTGGGAAGAGGTCACCGCCATGACCAGATCCGTTCGGAGCAGGGTGTTGCGGGCCGCGCTTGCGGGGCTCGTAGTCGCCGGGCTGCTGCCGGCAGGTTTGAGTACGTCGACAGCAGCACCGGCACCAGCTACCACGAGCGTGACCGCCGCGACCGAGCTCTCGGGGCCGGCGGGGGACAAGGCGGCACGGCCTTACATGGGCTGGAGCAGCTACAGCATGCAGGTCTACAACCCGAACGGCGGCAGCTGGATCACGGCGGATCAGCTGATCGCCCAGTCCGACGCGATGCACGCGAAGCTGCAGCCGTACGGGTACGAGTACATCAACATCGACGCCGGCTGGAACGACGGCATCGACGAGTACGGCCGGCCGACGCCGAGCAAGAAGCTCTACCCGAACGGCCTGCAGGCGGTCATCGACCACATCCACGCCAACGGCCAGAAGTTCGGGCTCTACACCATCCCGGGCATCAGCAAGGCCGTCATCGACGCGAAACTGCCGATCTACGGCGCCCCGGGCTGCACGACCGGCGACCTGCCGGTGCTGCCGCTGCAGAAGGCCGACTACTGGGGTATCGGCTACCGCATCGACTTCTCGAAGCCCGTGCGCGCAGAAGTACATCGACTCGATCGCGGACCTGTTCGGCTCGTGGGGCCTCGACTTCCTCAAGTTCGACAGCGTCACCCCGGGCTCGGGGATCAGCGACCTGTCGCTGGACGCCCGCGACGACGTCAAGGCCTGGTCGCAGGCCCTGAAGCGGAACAACATCTGGTTCGAGCTGTCCTGGGCGCTCGACATCAACTACGCCGACTACTGGAAGCAGTACGCGAACGGCTGGCGGATCGACTGGGACGTCGAGTGCTACTGCACGGGTACGGCGCTGACCGCCGTGGCCGAACATCAACCGGCTGTTCCCGAAGCTCGCCGAATGGTGGCGGCACGCGGGACCGGGCGGCTGGAACGACCTCGACTCGCTCGACGTCGGCAACGGCCAGATGGACGGCATGACCAAGGACGAGCGGCGTACGGCGGCAACGCTCTGGGCCGTGTCCGCGGCGCCGATGTATGTCGGCAACGACATGACCCGGCTGGACTCGTACGGCCTCGAACTGCTGACCAACCGCGAGGTGATCGCGGTCAACCAGGCCGGCCGTCCGGCGCATCCGCTGTCCATGAAGACCAACCGGCAGACCTGGTTCGCGCTGAACCCGGACAGCTCGTACACCGTTGCCCTGTTCAACCTCGGCCAGACCGACGCCGACATGACCGTGAACTTCGCCGACCTCGGCCTGAGCGGCGCGGGCAAGGTGCGTGACCTGTGGGCCCGCAAGGACCTCGGCACCTTCGCATCGAGCTTCACCGCGAAGGACGTCCCGATCCACGGCGTCCGGCTGCTGAAGGTCACGCCGCAGAAGGGCGCCGCGATCAGCGTGAACGACGACGACCTGCGGGTCGCGTACGACGGCGCGTGGCAGCGCAACACCAACTACGAAGTACCCGCTGTTTCGCAGGCGCTGACCGTCGGCGTGACGGACTCGTCCGCGAAGTCGTTGGCGGCGGCCGATCTGCCGACGAGGACCGTCGAGGTCAACAACAACAGCCCGGAGATCGTCTACTCCGGCAACTGGAACTACAGCTCCGGTCGCGGCCTCGGCGACTACCAGGACGACGTGCAATGGACGGAGGGGAACGGCGACTCGTTCTCGTACAGCTTCGTCGGCACCGGCGTCGACTACGTGACCGAGACCGACCCGGGTCAAGGTGACGTCGACATCTACATCGACGGCGAGTTCAAGCAGACCGTGAGCACGTACCTCGATCCGGCGCAGGGGCACAACAAACCCCAGCAGGTCGTCTACAGCGTCTCGGATCTGCCGAACGGTAGTCACACGATCCGCGCCGTGAAGAAGTCCGGTCAGTTCATGCTGCTCGACAAGCTGAACATCCGGCAGGAGAGCCTGCTGAACCCGGACACCGTGGCGTTCGACAAGAACGCACCGGCCGATGTCAGCGTGCAGCTCGGACGCGACCCGGGCGAGCTGGACGGGATCGCGAAGGCCGGCCAGGACCTGGTGAAGGGCACCGACTACACGGTCAACGGAAACGCTGTGACGATCAGCAAGGCGTACCTGGCGAATCTGCCGGTCGGCAACACGGCGCTCGATGTCCGGTTCCGCGGCGACTACCGCGACGACATCCACGCCGCCAAGGCCGACGGTGCGTCGGTCAGCCTCACCTTCACCGGGATCGGCGTCGACTGGAGTACGGCGCTCGCACCGGATCAGGGTGACGCGGACGTGTACGTGGACGGCAAGCTGGTACGCCGGGTGAACCTGCACAACGACACCCGGTTGACGAACCGGACGGTGTTCACCGCGACCGGGCTGAAGAACGCGCAACACGTCGTACGCATCGTCAAGGTGAACGGCGACGTACTCCGCAACGACACGATCCGCTACACGATCGCGAAGTAGCGTTGTGTTGCGGGGGTCACAAGCGCGAACTGACTGATCAGTCAGTTACTTTGTTAGGCTTGCCTCTGGGGGATCGAGCGTGCATCCCTGTCGGATGAATGAGGTGCCGCCTATGTGGTTGAGCGATGTGACAGTTTCCCGCCGGCGAGGCCGTCGGCGGGAAGACTCCCGGCTTGCCGACCATGTCGATCGGCTGGGCGAGGAGCACCCGCCGATCCCGCTCGGCAGCGTCGACTACTCGATGAAGAAGCCCAGCCTGCTGGCCGAGCGGTTCGGTCCGGTGCTGGCCTACATGACCCGGGTCGAGCTCGAGGTCGAGCGCAACGTGCTCGAACTGAACATCCTGCTGCCCGATCCGCCCGAGGTCGACCGGCACTTCTACGCGGACGTGTGGATGCCGCAGGAGACCCGCCACGGGCAGATCCTCGACAAGCTGCAGAATCTGCTCGGCGTGGAGCCGCACGAACCGAACCTGGCGGACGTCTCGTTCAGCCTCAAGTTCCTCGGCGCGCTCGGCCGGGTGCCCGGTGTCCAGGACATCAGCCGGATGCTCTACTACCTGACCGGGCTGGCCACCGAGCGTTCCGCGGTCCTTGCCTACAACAAGCTTCACGCCGGGCTGGTCGAGCTCGGCGAGCGGGCCGTCGCGGCCACCGTGGTCGCGCCGATCCGCCGCCAGGAGCCGGGGCACTTCGCGTACTACCAGATGGCCGCGCAGCAGCTGTGGGACCAGTTGTCGGGGTGGCAGAAGACGCTGACGCGCGGGCTGCGGAAGCGTACGTTCGAAGTAACCGGTGCGTACAACAAACGTCAGGTGACCGAGTTCGGGGACGTGATGGAGGCGCTGAACATCAGTGACGGCGGCGAGGCGGAACTGCGCGAGTACGCACGGCAGGTCGGACGGGCCGAGCTCGAGCTGATGTGGGCGCACCGGCAGGGTATGCGGGTGCCGGACTATGTCTTCAAGTCCCTCAAGCGAGCCGCCGTGCTCGCAGCCGAACGGAAAGGTGAAGTCTGGCCTGCCGCCCAACCGGCAGGCTCATGACCGCTCCCGCGCACACGCGCCATGCCACGCGACCGTCCAAACGGCAGCTCATCATCGAGACCGCCGAGCGGCTGTTCGCCGAGCACGGGTACGACGCCACGTCGACGGCCCGGATCGCGACCGAGGCCGGCGTACCGTCGGGGCTGGTGTTCTACCACTTCGCGACCAAGCTGGATCTGCTGCTCGCGGTGGTGCAGGAGCGCCCGGCGCCCAGTGAGGTCCTGCGGCCCACGGCACGCGGCCGGACGGTACGGCGGCGGTTGCAGGCGATCGTGGTGACGATGGCCGAGGAACTGGAGCACGACCGTGCGGCCCGGATCATCGTGTTCCGGGAGGCGCAAGGCCGGCCCGAGATCGCGTCGCGGGCAGCCGAGCTGTTCGCCGAGGCGACCGAGACTGTGGCCTGCGTGCTGGCCGGCGCCGAGGACGTCGTGGCGGATGCGGCCCGGGTGCAGGCGGCCGCGGAATTGGTCGTCAGCCGGGTGTTCCTCGACACGGTCGCGCTTGGGCAGACCGAGACCGCGACCAATCGGCATGCCGCGATGATCGATCTGATCGCGGAGTCGTTGACGGACGGCGTGCGCGCCCACGAGTGAGCGCGCACGCCGGTCCGGTCAGGCCCAGGGATCGAAGGGGATGCCGGACGGCTTGGACGCGTTCAGCAGGTTGCGGAACCGGTCGTCCTTGTCGGTGATCTTGATCGTCGCGGACCCGAAGTCCGCGGTCATCAGGGTGTCGCGCAACGACGTACTGGGATAGCCGTTCCAGCCGACCAGCGGCGGGTACCGCCAGTTGTGGTAGTGGTTCTCCGGCGGCTCGTCGTTGCTGTTCGCGAGCCGGAAGAAGTGCGTGCTCGCGCCGTCCTTGTGGTAGACGACCTTCGGGTGCGAGCCGTCGAACCGGACCTGCGAACGGGTGTAGGTGACCTGGCTGGAGTGCTGCGTCGTCGTCACGTAGTCGACCTGGTTCGTCGACTGGTTCACCCAGGAGATGACGTGCTCCCAGTCGTGCCGGTGGCCGCCGAGGCTGCTGCCGGGCAACGCCTGGTCCTTCTCGAAGTAGCTGGCGTACACGATCGCGCACCAGCCGTTGTTGCACTTCTCGCGGGAGTAGGTCTGGGAGTTGTCCAGGTCGGACTGGTCGCGGCAGTTGCCGTTCACGTCGCCGGTCGGGTTGAGGCCCTGATTCAGAGTGCCGTCTGCTCCGATCGCGGGGGTGGCGTAGCAACCGTCGGTGTCGTAGTCGTACGCCGGTGAGAACGACTGCTCGTACCCGTCGGCGTTCTGCGGCAGGCTCGGCGGCGGGGCGGCGTACGCCATCGCGGCCGAGGTGACCATCAGGGCGGCGGTGCCGACGACGACGCCGAGTGTCCGGCGGAAGGATCGTGGTCGAGGAGGCGGGGCGGAGTCCTGCATCGATCGCTCCTTACTGCAGGTCTTACTTCAGGACGGAAAGGAACCATCCGAGGATGCCAGGGCGGGACCACTTCCGCCTATACCTCACGTGACTACTGGTTGACGGTCCGTCAACGCCGGAAATCGATACGCGCCAGGCTCGATGCACGTGGTGCAGAGTAGGACCTGACGCCGGCCGCGGTGGGGAGACCGTGAGGAACAGGCCGGTGTCGGGAGGAAACGAACGTGCCTGATGAGGACCAGGCGGAATTCCGGTATCCGCCGCCCGCGTTGCCGGACGGATCGATGCCGACGTACGGCGATCACCCGTTGCAAGGAACCGCCCACGACAAGTCACCGCTGTCGGGCCCGTTCGGGTGGGGTCCCGATGTCGGCCACCTCGACGACTTCGACCGCACCGAGCATCGACGGTCGTCCTCCGAGAGCCCGTTGCTGATCGTCGCCTTGATCATCCTCGGCGGCGTAGCCGTCTCCGTCCTCATCGCCGCCCTGTCCGTCCGTGTCTGAAGCCCGCTGACCCCGGGTACCGGCTGGGCATGCGCCTCACCGAAACAGCCGATGTCTGGTGGAAGAACGCGGTGATCTACTGCCTCGATGTCGAGACGTTCTTCGACACCGACGGCGACGGGCTGGGGGATCTCCGTGGGGTGTGCCAACGAATCGACCATCTGGCCGAGCTGGGGGTGACGTGCCTGTGGCTGATGCCGTTCTACCCGACCCCGGACCGCGACGACGGGTACGACATCACCGACTTCTACGGCGTCGACGAACGACTCGGCACGCACGGCGACCTGGTCGAACTGATCACGCTGGCCCGCGACCGCGGCATCCGGGTGATGGCCGATCTGGTGGTCAACCACACCTCGGACAAGCACCCCTGGTTCCAGAGCGCGCGGGCCTCGCGCGAGTCGCCGTACCGGGGTTGGTACGTCTGGCGCGACGAACCGCCGCCGGATGCGGACAAGGGCATCGTCTTCCCTGGAGAGGAGACGAGCCTGTGGCAGTACGACGAGGAGGCGGGTCAGTACTACCTGCACCGCTTCCACAGGTACCAGCCGGATCTCGACATCGCGAATGCTGAGGTTCGCGAGGAGATCGAGCGCGTGGTCGGGTTCTGGTCGGAACTGGGGCTGTCCGGGTTCCGGGTGGACGCCGTGCCCTTCTTGATCGACACGGCCGGCGCCCAGGACGCGGCCGCCCTGCCGGATCCGCACGACTACCTGCGGGACCTGCGGGCGTCACTGCAGCGGAGACACGGACAGTCGATCCTGCTCGGCGAGGTCAATCTGCCGTATCCCGACGTTCGGCGCTTCTTCGGTGACGAGGACGGCGACGAGTTGACGATGTGCTTCGACTTCATCGGAATGCAACGGCTGTACCTGTCGCTGGCCCGCAACGACCCGGCCGAGCTGGTCAAGGCGTTGGGGGACCGGCCGGTCCCGCCCGAAGAGGCGCAGTGGGGAACGTTCGTCCGCAACCACGACGAGCTGACGTTGGACAAGCTGTCCGAGGACGAGCGGCAGGAAGTGTTCGACGCGTTCGGCCCGGAGAAGAGTATGCAGATCTACGGCCGTGGACTGCGTCGGCGACTGCCGCCGATGCTGGGCAACGACCCGGCCCGGATCCGGATGGTCTACAGCTTGCTGTTCTCGCTGCCGGGTACGCCGGTGCTGTTCTACGGCGAGGAGATCGGCATGGGGGAGAACCTCGCCGCCGAGGGCCGGAACGCCGTCCGGACGCCGATGCAGTGGACGGCTGATCCGGGCGGTGGCTTCTCGACGGCCGATCCGTCCCAGCTGCCCGCCCCGATGGTCGAGGGCGAGCTGGGTCCGGAGAACGTGAACGTGGCGGCGCAGCGGCGTGATCCCGAGTCACTGTTCAACTGGATGAAGCTGCTCGTCCTGCGGTACCGCGAGTGCCCGGAGTTGTCCTGGGGGTCGTGCACGATCCTCGAGACCGGAGTGCGGTCGGTGTTCGCGCACCGCTCGGACTACGAGGACGGCACAGTGGTCGCCGTTCACAACTTCGCGCCGGAGCCTGTCCAGGTCCGCCTGGCGGTCGCCGGAAGTGCCGTCGGGGTGCGTGCGCTCGACCTGTTGGAGACGGGTACGGCGGACGTCTCCGACGATGGCGCGCTGTCGCTCGACCTCGCGCCGTACGGCTGCCGCTGGCTCCGGATCGTGCACCCGGGGGACCGCTACCTGGTGTGACTCGCTCCGCGCGGCCGGTGGTCAGGTGCTGTCGCGGGTGCTGAGGATGACGAAGGCGACGGTCGCGAGGGCGGTCAGGCCCGCCGGGATGAAGAAGACGTGCGGCAGGCCGATCGCGGCCACGCCGATGCCGCCGATCGTTCCGCCGATCGCCGAGCCGACCGGGATCGCGCTCAGGAAGATCCCGGACGCGGTCCCGACTCCTTCGGGGTAGAGCCGCTGGGCGATCGAGACACCGAGGGCGCCGACGCACGCCCACAAACCGGCGGTCAGGGCCTGTCCGACGAACAGGCCGACGACCGAGGTACTGAGCGCGTAGGCGAGGTTGCCGGCCAGCCCCAGTACGGCGCCTACCGTCATCGCCCGGATCGCGCCGAACCGGTCGGCGAGCCGCGCGACCACCGGGAGCAGCAGCAGTTCGAGGAGCGGCTGGATGCCGATCACGGCACCACGCATCGCGTCGGACACGTGGAGTTGCTCGGCCATGTAGATCGGAAGATAGCCGAACTTGATCGTGTCGCCGGTCATCGCGAGCACGCAGACCGCGGTGAAGATCAGCAACGGCATCATGTGGTCGATCCGCCGGCGCTCGTCGTGCGTCCCGGCGCGGGGATCGTCGTACCGCTCGACGCGTTGCAGGCCGAGCGGAATCATCGCGGCGAACACGCAGACAGCTGTTGCCACCAGCAACGCACGGAGACCGAAGACGCCGCCGAACCAGCTGCCGAACACCGGACCGAGGATCCAGCCCGCGGTGAACGCCATCCGGACGGTCGCGACGACGCGGTTCTCGGCCCGGGTCGGATTCCGGCTGAGCTCGTCGCGGCAGGCCGCGAACAGCTGCGCCATCGAGCCGCCGGCCACGCTCAGCGCCAGCGCGCTGATCACGAACGGCATCCAGACCTCGGTCGCCGCCGCCATCGCCAGCCAGCCGGCCGCGCCGACGACCGAGCAGATCCGGAACCACAGGAGCCGGTCCTGGGTCCGGTCCGACCATCGCCCGACCAGGAACCCGGCGAGTGGCGCGGCCAGGTTCGTCACGTAGTACAGACCGGCGACCGGGAGTGGTGTGTGGAGCTCCCGCACCAGGAACAGCGTCAACTGCGGGGTCGCTGCCGAGAGACCGACCCCGGCGATCAGCAACGACAGGAACGTCGAACGGTAGAACCGTGACCGGAGAACAATACCCAGCGCGGACTCGGACCGGTCCAGCATGCACCCCTCCACGGAAACGCCTACCTGCCAACGATAGGCGCACAATCCTCGACCCGGTGGCCTGGGTAGGGTCGGGAGATGGAACTGCGTGGGCTGCCTGTCGCCGCGTCGTGGACGCATAGCGGGGCTCGAGTGGGATTTGAAGTGCTCTTCGCCGGTGCCGGTCGGTTGCGCGGGCGTACGTCGGCTCGCGAGGACGGGGCTACCTGGTACGTGGGGTACGACATCACCGTTGACGCCGACTGGGCGACCGAGTCGGTGCACGCGGTGAACTCGACTGTCTCCGGTGATCTTGAGGTTGCGTTGACACGTTTCCCGGACGATCGCTGGACCGTGAACGGTGTAGCTCGGCCGGATCTCGACGGTTGCCGGGACGTGGATTTCGAGTCCTCTGCCGTGACGAACACGCTCCCGGTGCACCGGCTCCCGTTCGTTCCCGGTACTGCGGTCGACGTACCGGCTGCCTTTGTGCAGGCCGAGGATCTGTCCGTCGTGCGACTCGAGCAGCGCTATACGCTCACGAACTCCGACGAGCGGCGGTACGTCTTCCACTACGAGTCCGCGACGTTCGACTTCGAGTGTGAGCTGACGTTCGACGCTTCGGGTCTGGTGCTGGACTACCCGGGGATCGCGATCCGCGATCGCTGATCGAAGTCAGCTCCAGATCGCTTGGCTGACGGCCGCTCCGAGGAACACACTGCCGAGGCCGGCCACGATGCTCGCGGTGACGTTGGCGACCGCGAGGAATCGCGCCCGGTCCTCGTAGAGGCGGATGGTCTCGTACGAGAAGGTCGAGTACGTCGTGAGCGCGCCGCAGAATCCGGTGCCGACGAAGAGTTGGACGTCGTGCGGGAGAGCGGAGGACGCGCCGACCAGGAAACCCAGGATCAGTGATCCCAGGACGTTCACGCTGAACGTGCCCCACGGGAACAGCGAGTCGTGCCGAGCCTGAACTGCGCGGTCGGCGATGTACCGCAGCGGCGCTCCGATCAGGCCGCCGGCGATCACGAGCAACAGCCGGGTCATCGCGTTCTCCAGGTGATCAGCGCGCGCGTCGCGCTCACCGTCGCCCAGACCGCGAGCAACGCGCCGACGATGGTTGTGGCGAGGTACAGCAACGCGACCCCGGCGTGCCGCCCGGTGACGAGCTGCTGGATGTCGACGGCGTACGTCGAGAACGTCGTGAACCCACCGAGTACGCCGGTGCCGAGAAACGGGCGGAGAAGTCGTTGCCGGGTGAAAACGTCGGTCACCAGCACCATCAGGATCCCGATCAGGCCGCAGCCCACCACGTTGATGACGAGCGTGCTCATCGGGAACCCGCCCGGCGGGGTGGGCCAGCCGAGCCCGACCAGGTACCTCGCGGCGGCACCGATCGCACCGCCGGCGGCGATGGCGCCGAGGATCACCGGATCGTGCGCACGCTGCGCCCGCCCGTCGATCCGCAGGTCGACGTCCGAGTCGACCGCGCCCTTGGGCAAGGGAATCGCGGGCTTCGCAGCGCCGATCGGCTCGTTGGGGTAGTGCTCCACAGAGATTCCTCCTACCTGGAACTGGCCTCGTGGCGTGGCGCCGCGAGGTTCCTCAGGTAGGGACTGTTGGCCGCCGGAAGCGACAGTTGGATCCGGCGAGCCCCACCGCCGGTCAAACTCCGAACAGCATAACCGCCGCCGTCCGGCGGCCGTCTCAGTGGTCCACGGGCGGCGTTCCCCACACCGAGGGCGAGGCGCCCATCTCAACGCCGACCCGCCCGCCCCGCGTCACGAACGACTCGGGCAACCACGACTCGCTCCGCGCCCGGCCGTTCAGCGCCAGCCCCTGGACGTACTGGTTCGTGTCCGACGTTTCCGGCGCTTCAACAGTCAGCCGTACGCCGTTGCTCCGACGTAGCTCGACCTTCGGAAACAACGGGCTACCAACCAGCAACTCGGCCCGCCCCTGCGTCTGCGGAAAGATCCCGATCGCCGCAAACACGTACCAAGCCGACAGCGTCCCGAGATCATCGTTTCCCGGCAGCCCCGACGGGCCGGTGCCGTAGACCGTGTCGACGATCTCCCGAGTGGTCGCCTGCGTCTTCCACGGCGTACCGAGACCGTTGTAGAGCCACGGCGTGTGCAGACCCGGCTCGTTCGTCGGGTCGTACCGCACCGGGCTGCCGCCCTTCACCGCCCAGTTCCCGTTGGCGTCATGGAAGAACGCGTCGAGCCGCTGCACCGCAGTCGTCGGTCCGCCCATCAAGGTGGCGAGTCCGGACACGTCCTGCGGCACCATCCAGGTGTACGTCGACGTCGTACCTTGCGCGAACCCGACATCCGTCGACGGGCTGAACCCGTCCTGCCAGCTGCCGTCCGCCTTCCGCGCCCGCTGATAGCCGACCGCCGGGTCGAAGGTGTTCTTCCACCAGCTACCGCGGTCCTGCAGATCCGTCACGTCCGCGCCGAGCCGGGTGCCCCACTGAGCGAGCGAGAAATCCGCGAGAGCGTTCTCCAGCGTTTCCGCGGCACCGCCCCAGCAGTGGCAGGCGTCCTGCGGCGCGTAGTGCTTGGCGAGGTACGTGTTCAGCGCCGGCCGCTGTCCGGTGCATTGCCCTGGGCAGCCACCGTCGTTCTCCGCGTCCGCGTTCTGTACCCGGGCCTGGTGCGCCAGGGAGTCGAAGGCGCCGCGTACGTCGAAGTTCGTGGCTCCCATCGCGACGAACGTCGCCAGCGTCGGCGCGGCCGGGTCGCCGGTCATCACGTGCGTGGCGCCATTGTTGTGCAGCCAGCGGTCCCAGATCCCCTTGTTCTGCTGGGCGAACTGGTACATCGACTGCGCGTAATCACCGGCGACGTCGGGCTTGAGCAGCGCGAGCAACTGGATGTGTGCGCGGTACTGGTCCCAGCCGGAGAACGTTCCGTACTGCGCTCTTTGTCCGCGGGCGAGCCGGTGGATCTTCAGGTCGGATCCGAGGTAGCGGCCGTCGACGTCGTTGAAGATGTTCGGCTGCAGGAGCACATGGTAGAGCGCCGTGTAGAACGTGGTCCGTTGCGTATCGGTCCCGCCGGTGATGCGGATCGCGTTCAGTTCGCGTCGCCAGTCGGCGTACCCGTCGGCGGCGACCTTGTCGGTGGTGGCGTTCGGCCTGAGTTCGGAGCGCAGGTTCTGCTCGGCGCCGGCCAGGCTGACGTAGGAGATCCCGAGCCGCATCCGTACCTCGGAGCCCGGCGCGAACGTGACGTACCCGCCGGAGCCGCGCCCGGCACGGTCCGCTCCCGTGGCGTACCCCTCACCGCCGGTCGTGTGGGTGCTGCCCGCCGCCAGCGCGCCGTCCTTCCAGGTGCCGTTGGCAACGATCGGCTGGTCGAAGGACGCGGTGAAGTACAGCCGGTAGTACGTCTTGCGGTTGTTCACGCCGCCGTTCGCACGGCGCCCGCAGAACGCGCCGGTCAGTACCGATCCGGTGACCTTGCGGTGGACCGGGTCGATGGTGACCTCGGCGTCCTCGCTGCCGTTCAGCGAGTTCGACGTACGGAACAGCAGGTTCGCGGCCTGATCGGCCGGGAAGGTGAACTCACCGACCCCCGCGCGGGTGGTCACGGCGAGGTCGGTCTTCACGCCGGAGTCGAGCGTCACCGTGTAACGGCCGGGGAGCGCTCGCTCGTTCTCGTGCCGGAAGTTCGTCGCGTACTTCGCGTCGGTCGTGTCGGCGGTCGGCGAGGAGTCGACCGTTCCGGCGTACGGCATGATCGGGACGTCACCCGCGGCGCCCGGGTTGCAGCCGGCGCCGCTGAGGTGGGTCAGGCTGAAACCGCGGACGCGCGTGACGTCGTACTGGTACCCGTTCGCGGCGCCCGTGCTGGTCTGGTCGCCGCGGGTGCTGGTCGGGCTCCACGAGATCATCCCGAACGGCCGCACCGCCCCCGGCCAGGTCGTCCCGTCCCGCGCCGATCCGATCAGCGGGTCGACGTACCCCGCCGGATCGAACGATGCCTGCGCCGGTACGGCGGGAACGAGCAGAGCAACCGCAACACCAACAGCGACCAAGCGCATGCGACAACCTTCCGCGGGCGGGAACGGACAGCCCTACGGTAGGGGAAATCGGTGGCCGCCGGCTGAACAGCCGACAACGTGCAAGGGACGCCGTCCCCCGTGCTGGAGGACGGCGTCCCGAAAAGTTGATCAGCCGCCGTTGAGGACGTCGTACTTCGGGGCGATGCGGAAGTACTGCGGGTCGGAGAAGGTCAGCGGGACCTTGCCCAGACTCTTGATGACGGTGCTCGTGCCGTTGGCGTGACCAACGGCGTACAGGTAGCCGGACTTGGTTTCCTTGTCGATGCCGAGCAGCAGGGTGCCGCTCGCGCCGCACTTGGTCGCGATCAGCTGCTCGAAGCCCTGCCAGGTCGTGCCGCGGACCGTCTTGCTGGTCGGTGCGGCGAGGTACTTCGTCGGCCAGGTGACGGTGACGAGTGCGCCGGACCTGGTGTTGGCGAGGAACGTCTCCGAGGTCGCCGTACGGCCGATGAGCGCGATGCCCTTGACCGTGCTCAGACCGCCGACACCGGAGGTGACACGCCAGCCGCTGCCGTCGGAGATCCAGCGCTGCGTGACGCCGTCCGTGCGCTGGCCGTACAGCAGTGTGCGGGCCGGATCCCCGGCGTTCGCCGGACGCAGGACCGACTGCTCGATCCAGCGGTAGTTGGACCAGCCGCTGCCGATCCGGAGGTTGTTGTGCGGGTAGTGCGGGTCGAGCTGGCTCTGGCCGTCGACGACGAACGAGCTGGAGTACAGCGCGCCGCCCATGACGGTGAGACCGGACCGCGACTCGCCGCTGCCGAGCGGCGTGCCGGTGAACGTGCTGATGTGCTGGACCTGGTTCGCCGGGAACACCCCGGCCGTCCCGCGGACCCCGCCGATGGTGATCGGCGCGGTGGCGTTGATCATCCGGCTGGTGAACGCGCCGGTCGACGTCACCGACCCGAGCCGCAGCGCGCACGCCGCGGTGGTTGCCGTCGTGCTGCCCGCTGTCGACTGTGCAGCGTGGGCCGACGGCACCAGGGCCGCCCCGAGGCCCAACGCGAGCGCACCGGCCGAGGCCAGACCTACGGTCTTACGAAACATCTGGATCGTCCTCCCCATTCACGCGGAGGCACCCCAGCCTCCGTCGTACCGGATTGGAATCCGCCCGCCACCGAAAAGTTGCCGGGCCCGAAAATGTGAGGGCTATGTGACGTCCGCGACAGGGCCTGATGGGCTCGGTCGGCCGTACTTGCTGGTAGACACGGGCGTGAGGACGTGTCGCCGACAGGGAAGCGGATTCGATGGTCATGGCGTGGCGGTTCGGTGCCGTTGACGTCGATGCCGTCATGTCCGTACTCCGGGACGCGGAAACCTTCGCGGACTGGATGGTCGCCGTACCGCCGGAGCTTCGCGCCGGACTCAACTGGCCGCAGGTCGGAAGCGTCATCCTGCGCGACGACGGTCGTGAACCGCGCGCCCGGCACGCCCACAACCGGCAGTTGCTCGTCGCGGTCGTCGAGCGTTGGCGACCCGACAGCGAACTCGTCGTACGACTGCGCAGCGGACTGGGCGGCTGGGTCAAGGTGGCCGTCAAGGTGCAACCGCGCCCCGGCGGTTCGCTGATCGAGGTCCGTTCCGAACCACTGACCGCCACCGCCCGCCTGCGCTACACCGGCTCGGCCCGCGGCCGCGCCGAGGAACGCTGCGCCCAGGTCGCCGAGAACCTGATCGCCTTGGCCACCGTCGACGAGCCTGAGGACTAGACCGTTTTCAAGCGTCAGTACCAGTAAGGCTTCTGCGGGACATAGGGCGTCTCGAGCGTTTGGATCTCCTGGTCGGTGAGGTGGAGGTCCAGTGCGGTGACCGCTTGGTCGAGGTGGTGGGTTTTGGTGGCTCCGACGATCGGGGCGGCGACAACCGGTTTGGTGAGGAGCCAGGCGATCGCGACCTGGGCCATGGGGACGCCGCGGGTTTCGGCGATCTGTTGTACGGCGTTGACGATGGGCTCGTCGGCGGGAGTGTCGAAGGTTCGGGCGACCTCGTCGCTCGATGAGCGCACTGTCTGGGTGCCCCAGGGACGGGTAAGGCGTCCCTTGGCCTGGGGTGAGTAGGGAATGCTGCTCACTCCCAGGTCGGTGCACAGGGGCAGCATTTCGCGTTCTTCTTCGCGTTTGAGCAGGTTGTACTGATCCTGCATGGACACGAATGGCGTCGTACCGTGGAGGGCGGCCGCGTGCTGGAGTTTGGCGAACTGCCAGGCCCACATCGACGAAGCCCCCAGGTAGCGGACCTTGCCGGCCTTCACCAGATCGTGGAGCGCCTCCATGGTTTCCTCGACCGGGGTGTCGGGGTCGAAGCGGTGAATCTGGTAGAGGTCGATGTAGTCGGTATCGAGCCGGGTGAGGGAGGCTTCGACTTGTTCGAGGATCGCCTTGCGGGACAGTCCTTGCCCGCCGGGTCCGTCGTGCATGCGGCCGAAGACCTTGGTTGCGAGCACGATGTCCTCGCGCCGGGCATAGCGTTTGATCGCGCGGCCGACGTACTCCTCGGAGCTGCCGAGCTGGTAGGAGTTGGCGGTGTCCCAGAACGTCACGCCGAGTTCGATCGCCTGGCGGAAGAACGGCTGTGCGGCGTCCTCGTCCAGGGTCCAGTTGTGCAGACCGTGGGTGGGGTCGCCGTAGCTCATGCAGCCCAGTGCGATGCGGCTGACCTTGAGCCCTGAGTTCCCGAGTCGGCTGTACTGCATACGTACTCCTCAGTTGGCGAGCTTGCTCATGTGGTCCGGTGCAGGGTGTGTGGAACGACGCGATGCTCCACCACGTTCAGGAGGATCAGCAGCACTGCCAGCAGCGTGACGGAGGCGACGGCCGGGATGCTGGGCGCCAGTGCGATGAGGACGAGGCAGGCCGCGGCAGCGACCAGTCTGGGCGTGGCCAGGGTGTGGAACATGTGCCACCGGGTGAAGGCGAACGCAGTGAGGTAGATACAGGTCCCGGAGAAGAGCAGGGTCGCGGCGTCGAGGTGCAAGGGTTCTGCTGGATCCCGTACGGCGGTACCGATGGCTGCGGCGACGCCGATGATCCCGGCGATGAGCATCAGGTGTCCGTAGGACAGTACGGGCCGGATGATCTCGATGCGCACGGTGGACGACTCGATCGCGTGGTGGATGGCTGTCGCGGAGAAGGCGAAGTACACCCACCACAGTCCGCAGCACACGGCGAAGGCGGCGGCGAGGGCGGCGACCTCGCGCACGCCGTACTGCCGTCGTTGTTGGCCAAGGGCGAGGGCGCCATCGTGACGATCGCCTCGTTGCTGGCATTCAGTTCGAGCGTGACCGCAGCCACGATGCCGGCTCGTATCCTCTATGTCGCAGCGAAGTCGGCGACGCTCGCGTTCACCCGCACGCTGGCGAGCGAACTGGTCGGCACCGGGGTCCAGGCCACGGTGGTCTGCCCGGGGCAGGTTGCGACCGACTGGTCCGGCGGTGCCAACCGCAACCGCCCAGACGCGATGTCGGCCGAGGACGTCGCCACCGCGACCGCGGTCGCGGTGGCCCGAGGCGAAGCGGTGTGTGTGCCAGGGCTGTCCGGACCCGAGGCGCTGGACCGGCTACAGCAGGCTGAACTCGATCTCCTCAGGCAAGGGGGCCACTCCTCACTGGCCGAGCGGTATACCAAGTCGCTATGACCGCGTCTGAGTCCCAGTTCATCGACGTCCACGCGCATTTCGTCACGGAGTCGTATGTCCGCCAGGCGACCGCCGCCGGCCATGCCCATCCCGACGGAATGGGCCGGTGGCCGGTCTGGTCGGCTGAGGCGCACCTGGAGTTGATGGACCGCAACGCCATCCAGGCCGCCCTGCTGTCGATGTCCTCCCCGGGCGTGCACTTCGGAGATGACGACAGCGCCCGCAGGCTGGCACGGGAGGTCAACGAGGACGCCGCTGGTCTGGTCGCTGATCATCCGGACCGGTTCGGGTTCTTCGCGTCTGTCCCGCTGCCCGACGTCGAGGGCGCCCTGGAAGAGATCGCCTACAGCATCGATGATCTCAGCGCGGACGGCGTCGTACTGATGACCAATGCTCGCGGCAAGTACTTGGGGGACGGCAGCTTCGAGCCGGTCTTCGCGGAGCTGGACCGACGCCGGGCCGTCGCCTTCCTGCATCCCACCTCACCGGTGGGCTGGGAACAGTCGGCGCTCGGGCGGCCACGTCCGATGGTCGAGTACATCTTTGACACCGCGCGGACCGTGACGGATCTGCTCATGGCGGGAGTGCTCGAGCGGTATCCGAACCTGACAGTGATCGTTCCGCATTGCGGTGGTGCGTTGCCGGTCCTGGCCGACCGCATCAACGAGTTCATGACGATGTTCCTGGGCTCATCACAGCCGGACATGCCCGACGCCGTGGAGCAACTGGGTCGCCTGTACTACGACATTGCCGGCCCAGCCTTGCCGCGGCACCTTCCCGCCCTCGTCGAGCTCGCCCTCCCGGAACGGCTGCTGTTCGGCAGCGATTACTGCTGGACTCCGGCCCCGGTCGCCGAAGCACACATCGCGGCCGTCGACGCCACTAGGCCGCCGGTCGAGGGAGCCACCTGGCGGTCGCTGACGACGGCGAACGCACGGCACCTGTTTCCGCGACTCGCTTGAACATGCCTGAGGCGGCCGTGGGGAATCCCCACGACCGCCTCAGTGTGAAGGCGTTCGATCAGCCCTGGTTGTCAGGGATGTCGTCGTTCTGGCCGTCCAGTCCGTCGAGCTGGTCCTTGGCCAGGTCCGTGCCCTGGTCGATCTTGTCGCCGTACTGGCCGCCGGTCTTCTCGTCGACGAAGTCGCCGGCCTTGTCCAGGCCGTCGCCGACCTTGTCACCGTGGCCGTCGACCAGGCCCGCGGCCTTGTCCTTCAGACCCTCGGCGGCGTCCTTGATGTTGTCGAATACGCCCATGTGCGTGATCCCCGATCAGTTTTCGAAGTTGCTGTTGTCGTTGCTGTCGCCGTCGTTCGAGGAGCCGTAGCCGCCCTCCGACGAACGCTCGTTGCCGGACTCTTCACGCTGGCCGTACTCGCTGCCACCGTCGTTGGAGTCGTCCCCGGACCCGTAGCTGCTGCCCGACTCTTCGCGCTGACCGTAGTCGCCGCCCGATTCGTTGCCGGATTCTCCTCCGCTGGAATCCTGCCCGAAGTCGTTGCCGCCGCTGTTCGAGTCGTCGCCGGAGCCGAAGCTGTTGCCGGAATCCTCCCGACCGCTCTGCTCGCCGTACTGGCTGTCGTTGCTCTGCTCGTCGTAAGGATTGCTCATTGGATATCTCCCCGTGAGATATGAGGTGTCGACCGCCCAGTGCAGAACCAAGCCGTACGACGGGGCGGTCGTGAGCCGGATGGCACCCGCCCTTTCCTACCGGAACGTAGGATGCGGCGCAAGGACTCCGTCGCGTGTTTCGCGTGCCTTCACGAACCGGTCACTCGATGATCCGGCGCAGCCGGTTCGTCGCGCGGAACTGGAGTTGTTTGACGGCTCCGTCGGTGCGGTCCATGGCGGCTGCGGTCTCGCTGATCGACAGGCCGGCGAAGAACCGCAGGAGTAAGCACTCGCGCTGGTCGTCCGGCAGCAGCGAGAGTGCGCCGCGCAGTGCGGCCTCGCTCACCGATGCCAGAGCGGCCTGCTCGGGTCCCATGGAATCGTCGACCTGCGGGTCGACCTCGTCGGTGACGATCGCGAGCCGGCTCCACCCGGAGCGGTGATGGTCGATCACCACGTTCCGGGCGATGGTGACCAGCCAGGCCGCGAAGTTCAGGTGCGCCCGCGGCCGGCGGGCGATCGCGCGGAACGCTCGCAGGAACGTCTCGCTGGTCAGATCCTCGGCCGCGCTGCGGGACGAGGTCTTGCTGTAGGTGTACCGGTAGATCGACGGCAGGTACCGATCGTAGAGCCGGCCGAAGGCCGCTCCGTCACCCGCTTGCGCGAGCCTGATCAGTTCGTCCTCGTCGTCGAGATCGCCGGACAGTGCGACAGATGCGGCGGTGTGTATGGACATGTGTCGGTTACGCACCGCCCGGTGCGAAGTTGTTGATGGCCATGCGCTTCCTAAGCCCCGTTCTCAGTCAGCTACGCGGTGAACATCACGAAAAGGTTACACAAGGTCGCCCACCGTGTCACCACCTATCCGCAGAGTGCCCGAAAACTCAGTAACAAGTCGAACTGTCCGCCAGGTAGTTGCTACAAGCAACGGTATGGGAGCCATGCACAGGATGCGCTTGGCGGCGGTGCAAGATGGGCGCATGGATCTGTCTCTCGCCACGTCGTACGACGCCTCCCCGGAGGAAGTCTTCGCGATGATCACCGACGTCACGTTCCAGGAGCAGGTGTTCCAGCGGTTGCAGGCGCAGTCGTACGACGTCGTGGTGGGCGATGAGGGCGACGACCTGGCGGTTCAGCTCCACTGGCAGACGAAGGTTTCCGACGTGCCGGTGGTGGCCCGCAGGTTCGTCGGGAACACGCTGGAACTCGAGCAGTCCAAGGTCTGGCATCGTCCCGACGTCGACGGTGCGCGGCTGGCCGAGGTCGGTGGAGCGCTGACCGGTGTGCCGGTGAAGCTCACCGGTACGACGTGGATCGTTCCGGATGGACGCGGGACCACGCAGGCGTTCGATCTGCACGTGATTGCGTCCGTTCCGGTCGTCGGCACCCGCCTCGAACTCCTGGTCGCGGAGGCGGTGCGAGTCCGGCTGGAGAAGAAGTTCGAGGTCGCGTGGTCCTGGCTGTCCGGCTCACTCTGACCAGTTCCAGGTGGTGATTGCCGTGCGCATCAGTTGCGCGGCGGTGGTCAGGTTCGCGTCGGTGCTCCAGAGCAGCGAGAGCGTACGGCGGCACTCGGGGTGGTCGACCGGGATGGCGGCGACGGGGTAGCTGGGGATCGACCGGCGAGCGAAGTCGGGGTTGAAGCCGATGCCGAGGCCCGCGCGGATCAGTTCCTGGATGGCCGCGGCCTCGTCGCTCTCGCAGACGATTCGCGGTGTCACGCCGGTGTCGGCGAACAGCCGGTCGAGCAGCCGGCGTTGCCAGTGGCCCTTGCTGGCGATGACGAACGGCTCGTCGACGAGGTCCTCGATCGTCACCGACGTACGGCTCGCCAGCGGGTGGTCGACGTGCGTCACGACGCGGACGGCTTCGTCGAGCAGGACGGCCGATTCCAGGCCGGCGCTCGGCACGGGCTGGGATGCGACGCAGAGGTCGATGTCCTGGGCGCGTAGGCGTCGCGGCATTTCGTCGGCCGACATCTGCTGCAGCTCGATCTCGATGGCCGGGTGGTCGCGTTTGAAGCCGGCGACCGATTCGGTCAGGGCGAGGAACGTCTCGGCCGCGAGTCGCACGCTGCCCGAACCCTGCACGGATGCCTCGGTGACGGCGCGTCGACCCGCGTCGAGCTCGCCGAGTGCGCGTTCGACGTACCCGCGGAACAGGACGCCGGCTGGGTTCAGGCGAAGGCGGGCGGCGCGGTCGAACAGCGGCGTACCGAGCTCGCTCTCCAGGCGGGCGATCGTGCGGCTCAGCGACGGTTGCGCGACGTGGAGTTCGTCGGCGGCGCGGCTGAGGTGCTCGAGGCGGGCGACGACGACGAACTGGCGGAGCATGGTCAGGTCCATCATGACCTTTCCGTCATAACGAGATAGCGATATTGGTCTTGGACGTTCATAACTCTTGAATCATAGTGTCGCCGCATGGTCAGTGGTTGGGTGTTGCGGGGCGTCGTCAGTGCGCACCTGGTGGCGGTTTTCGGTCAGCCGGTGTTTGCCGGGGTCTATCTGAGTGGCGACTTCGACGGGCTGCGCATGCATGCGGTCGGCGCGGACATCGTCACTTCTCTTGGGTACCTGCAGGTGATCGCGGCGGTGGTGGTGTGGGTGCGGCTGCGGCAGGTCTGGCCGTTCGCGGCATCGCTCGGCGTGGTGGTGGCCGAGACGGTGCAGTACTTCGCGGGGCAGGACGGAGCGCTGTGGTTGCACCTCCCGTTGGGGGTGATGACGGTCGCAGCGGTGGTCGTGTTGTTCATCGGGGTCTGGCGGCAGCCCGTCGTACGGCGGGAGGTTGAGCATGCGTGATCGGATGAGCCGGCGTCAGGTGCTGGGCATCGGGGGAGCGCTCGGAGTGGTGGCATTGGGTGGGTTGTCGAGTGCCGCTGCACTGTCGCGGCGGCCGGCGTCGACGGGTGCCGTGTTGCGTAGCGCCGTACCGTTGCCGCCTGCGTTTCAGGTGCCGTTGCCGATTCCGCTGGTGTTGTCCGGTGCTCAGATCGAGATCGTGCAGCGGGAGGTCACGGCGGAGGTTCTGCCGGGTGTGCCGACGCGGTTGTGGACGTACGGCGGGACGTTCCCGGGGCCGACGATCGAGTCGCGGCGAGGGCATGCCGTCACGGTTGCCCACCGCAACGAGTTGCCGGTGCCTACCGTCGTACACCTGCACGGCGGGCGGACGCCGGCGGACTCGGACGGGTATCCGACCGATCTCGTGCTACCTGCCGGGTGGGGCCATATGGGGCACGGGATGCATGATCCGCGGGCGGTGACCAGCGAGGTGACACGGTCGTACACGTTCCCCTTGGATCAGCGGGCGACGATGCTCTGGTACCACGATCACCGGATGGACTTCACCGCGCCGGCGATCTGGCGCGGGCTCGCCGGGATGCACCTCGTTCGGGACGATGTCGAGGCGTCGCTCGGGCTGCCGTCCGGGGAGCGCGAGCTGCCGTTGATGATCGCGGACCGGGCGTTCGCTGCTGACGGGTCGTTGGCCTATCCATCGATCGACCCGACGCTGCAGATGCAGCACGGTGTCCAAGAGCCTTATATTGCTGGGGTTCTGGGTGATGTGGTCCTGGTGAATGGCGCACCTTGGCCGATGCACGAGGTCGACGGCGCGCGTTATCGGCTACGGATTCTGAACGCGTCGAACGCGCGGCACTACGACCTCGAAGCGGTCCTCGACGACGGCCGCCGCCTCGACCTCGTGCAGATCGGCGCCGACCAAGGGCTGCTCCGTGCACCGGTTGTCCATCGCAATCTGCCGATCGCCCCGGCCGAGCGGTACGACGTGATTCTCGACTTCGGCAAGGTGCCTCTCGGGAGCCGGGTCCGGATCGTCAACCGGGTGGGATCCGGGCGTACGCGGGACGTGATGGCGTTCAACGTCGTACGGAAGGCGGCCGACAATAGTCGGATCCCTGACGTCTTGTCCCACGATCTGCCGCAGTGGGAGCGGTCGGAAGCCGTACGAGTGCGGGACTTCTCGTTCCGCGCCGGGCGGATGGGGGATGGGCATGGCTGGCTGATCGGTGGGCAGCCGTTCGCGCCGGACCGCACCGATGTGACCACGCGACTCGGCGATGTGGAGATCTGGCGGTTGGTTGCCGACGTCCACCATCCAGTCCACCTGCACCTCGTCGGGTTCCGGGTGCTGTCACGTGGCGGGCGTGCACCTTTGCCGCACGATGCGGGTCTGAAGGACACCGTGTCGCTGCGGCCGGGGGAGTCCGCCGAAATCATCACTCGCTTCGACGGCTACCGCGGCCGCTACCTCTTCCACTGCCACAACGCCGAACACGAAGACATGGGCATGATGGCCAACCTCGAAATCACCTGATCATTCGCGCCAGCCGGTGAGGTCGACGGACTTGGCGGTGTCCACGCGGAACGCGAGTTTGACGGTGGTTTCGGTGTCGGGGGCGAGGTCGAGTTTCCAGGTGATGACGCCCAGGTCGGTGGTTTCCGTGGGTTCGGGGTCGGCGGTGAGGCGCTTGACGGTGATCTCGTGGTCGCGGGCGACCGGGAACTGGTCGAGCACCGTGATCCGGGCGGCGCGCGGCGTGTGGTTCTCGATCTTCGTCTCGTACTCGACCTGCCGGCGGCGCGTCGACCCGAGCGTCGCCTTCGTCGCGTCCCGCCGTACCAGCTTCCGCTCGACCCGGATGCGGTCGTCCAGGCCGAGAGCGAGTTCGACGTCCTCCCCGGGCGCCCACAACGGCAACGCGGCCGAGCCGACGAAGTCCGCCTCGTGGAAGACGGCGGCCTTCCCGGCCGGCAGCGTGTGGACGGACGAGTTCACCACGGTCGCGCGCAGATGTACGTCGGTGGACCGCACCGGCGCCGTGATGTAGTCCAGGTCGGCGTCGAGCTCGATCGCGGCGATCGTCGCGCGGTGCGTCGCGCCGTCGGCGGGTACGGCGACGGGCCGCGGCGGGGTGTACGTCGCCGCAGTCACGCCCTGCTCGACGGTTGCGCCCAGATCGACGAAATCCGCCGATTGGAGGCTCTCGGTGAACGCGGCCGGCCGGGCTGCGCCACGGGACATTGGGGCGGCTGCCGGTGCGTGCGGCATCGGCGGGCGCGCGCGGTCGAGGTACCAGGCGTCGAGCTCCGGCACCTTCGCCGTCACGGTCGGCCGGGCCGTCGACAACGTGAGGTCGCACTCGGGCCAGTCCTCGCCGGTTCGCTGCGTGATCAGGCCATACCAGCTCAACGTCAGCCGATCACCCTTGAGACGTACGTCGTACGAGCTGGTCCACCCGGCCGCGGGCACGACGTACGAGAGTTCGATCTCGACCTCCGCCTCGGATTCCAGCGCCAACGCGACAGCCGCAGTACGCCGGTCCGGCTCCCGCTTCTGCTGGAGCGCAGCAAGCCGACGGTCCACGGCTGCGAGACGCTCCTCCACCTCGCGTCGCTGCACAGTCAACTCCCGACGCGTCGCCCGTACGGCGGACAACCGGCCCGCCAGCGACTCCGTGAACTCGCCGAGCTCCGCCCCCGGATCACCCGACGCCAACGTGCGCGCGAAGCTTCCACCGGCCCGCTTCGCCAACTGTGCGAGGAAGGTCTCGAGCTGCACCTGTACGTCGTCCGCGTCGGTGAGCGCCGCGACCTCGTCCTGCGCCGCACGCTGGACCCGCTCGAGTTCGGCGACCGTCTCGTCCGGAGCCTGCGGATGATGGCGCGTCGCCACGTCCACCCCGAGCACCGTCGCCGGCCCCCGCCCCGACACCCGCACCGAGTCCTCTTCCAGCAACAACGGCAGCGGCTCGACGTACACGACCTGATCCCCACCCGGCACCGTGACTCGTCCCCGCCGAGTCACCCGCGCCCGATCCGGATAGACAGTCACAGCAACAACCGGCGCTTCCACCACAAGCTCACTCATGCCTCGACAGTAGGCCAGCAGGGGAGTAGCGCGACATCAGCCGCTGGGGCAGGGGAGGCCTGAGCCGTCGAGGCCGTCGGAGGGTTTGGATGGGGTGTCGGCGAGTACGACGGCGCCGCCTCATGCCTGCGGAGCCTACGGCGACGGCGGGTCGCATTAGCGTTAAAAGTTCTGCCCCTGGCTCAGCTATTGACGGCGTAGGTCCTGACTCAGTAGCTTGCAGGCGGTGTTTTTAACGTTAATATCACGCAGGAGGCGGGATGGTTCCGCAGCACACCAGTCGGGGACCGGTTCCACATGGGCATGTGACGCTCGCTCAGGTCGCGCAGCGGGCTGGGGTGTCGGCGCAATCGGTGTCGAACGCGCTCAACAACCCCGATCGGCTGGCCCCGGAGACCCGGGAGCGGATCCTCGCCGCGGTCGAGGAGCTGGGCTACGAGCCGAACCTGAGCGCTCGCGCGCTGCGCAACCGGAGCTCGTCGCTGATCGCGTTCAAGATGCGCCCGTCCCGCCCGGACAAGGCGTCGCTCCTGATGGACGACTTCTTGTACGTGCTCAACGCGGCCGCCGTCGAGGCCGGCTACCACCTCATCCTGTGTCACGCCGAGGACGGCCCGGCCGGCGAGATCAAGGCGTACCGGGACCTGCTGAAGAAGACCTCGATCGACGCGTTCGTCCTGGCCGAGACGCATCACAACGACGACCGGGTCGCCGCGCTGCGTTCCTGGGGTGTGCCCTTCGCTTCGTTCGGCCGTTCCTGGGACGGCGACGACAGCCTCGCGTGGGTCGACGTCGACGGCCGCGCCGGTACGCGCGCCGCGACCGACCACGTGGCGGCGCAAGGGCACACGAGGATCGGTCACATCGGCTGGCTCGCGGAGTCCGAGCTCGGGCAGGACCGTCGCGAAGGATGGCTCGACGCCTGTCGCGAGCGGAAACTCGAGACCGACCTGCAGGCCGCGGTCGTCGACTCTCTCGAAGCCGGCTGCCAGGCCGCACACCGCATGCTCGACGCCTCGCGCCCCGCGACCGCGCTGGTCTGTGCCTCCGACACGCTCGCGCTCGGCGTGATGCGCGCGCTGCACGAAAGAGGCCTGCGTCCCGGGGTCGACGTCGCGATCACCGGGTACGACGACTCGCCGACAGCCGCCCTGGTGAGTCCGGGTCTGACCACCCTCCGCCAGCCGATCGACGAGGTCGGACGGCAGCTGATCCAGGCCATCGACAACCTGATGGCCGGCGATCCCCGCCAGCCGCAACACGTCCTGCTCGAACCGGAACTGGTGGTCCGCGGATCCAGCCTTCCCGGACCACGCACGCGTACCTCCTGAAGGGACCCAAGATGAGGCACGGAACCAGACTGCTAGCGGTGCTAGGTGCCGCAGCGCTCGTGGTGACCGCAGTGATCTCCGCCCCGGCCGCACCCGCGGCCACCCCGCCCGCCAACCCGTTCGTCGTGAACGTCGAGAACCTCCCGAACGGCCGCGGAGTCGGCGGCGCGATGGATCTGACGTCGTACGGCGACCTGGACTGGGTTCACCTCACCGGTACGGGGATCGACCGCAAGGCCGGCGTACCGCAGGCGATCGCGGTCGACGACCTGAATCCCGACGGCGGCCGGACGACGCTGGACGACAGCCCGATCTCGTTCGGCTGGTCGGACGGACCGTCTGCGGCCACAGGGGTCACCACCGGAGGCGTGTTCAACTACGACACGACGACCGTGGGCGACACGACGGCCCACGACGCCGGCTACCGGATCACCGTCCCGGCCGCAGACTCGCCACGACGCCTGGTGTTCGTGGGTGGGATCTGGCAGGCCACCGGAGCCGTCACCGTCGCGGCGGCCGACGGCAGCGGTACGGCGTACACCACGCAGATCAACGCGAGTGGTACCGCGGCCGCCAAGCGCTACACCGTGACGATCCGCGCGGGCGAGGGCGTCGTCGTGACGGGCAGATTCGCGAGCAAACTCCAGGCGGCGGGCAACCTGTCCCTGTCGGCTGCGGCACTCTCGACGCTGTCGTCCGGCTTCTCGGCGACTGCGGCACCGGTCTCGATGAACCTGACGGCCGAGGGTGTCGACGACTGGCTGCACCTGGACGGATCGACGGTCAACCGACGCGCCGGCGTACCGGATTCGACGCCGCGGCTCGCGGTCGCCAATCGGCAGACGGGCGCCGCGATCGGTTCGCAGAACGACAACCCGGTGAGCTATTCGTGGACGAACGGTACGCCGACCGCGTCCCAGCCGGGCACGCGTCACGGCGGGATCTTCTTCGCGGACGGCGCGAACACCGACGTCGATCTCACCGATCCGTACGGGTACGACCTCACGGTCCCGGCGGCAGCGGAACGTCGTACGCTGCGCTTCGTCTCCGGGGTATGGCGTGCCTCGGCGAAGATCTCGATCTCCGTCAACGGAGCGCCGGCCTTCGTGAACACGGATCTGGTCAGCACCGATCCGTCGGTCACCAGGCTCTTCGAGCTGGACCTCGCGCCCGGCGACTCGGCCCGGATCAGCGCACAGCTGACCCGCAAGACGCATGCCTCAGGCAACGTCACGTTGGGAGGAGTAGCGTTGGCAAGCGACTACCGACAGCTGATCCAGAACGTCCTCGACGAGGCGGCGTCGGCAGATGTGTACGCCGCGAGCGCGTCGGCGCAACGTCAACTGGACAACGAGATCACAGCCGCGACGGCGACTCTCGCGGACGGCGGCGCGCAGGAGGACGAGGTGCGACTGGCGTACACGTTCCTCAAGGCGGCCTTCGACGAGGCGCTGTCGTCTGCGGCGAACGCGCAGTACACCTCCGTGACGAACCCGGGGCTCACCTCGTCGTTCGGTTGGGAAGGTGATCTGAACGCGCCGATCGCCTTCATCGACGGCAGTTATCGGCTGCGCAGCCGGGGCGACGCGATGATCACGTTCGGCGTCCCGAACATCCCGGGGAAGATCAAGTGGTCCAACGCTGAGGGGTATCTGCCGGCGTTCGTCAGCGAGTACTCGAAAGACGGCCTCGGGATCAAGGTCGAGAACTTCGCCGACCTGGTCGTTGTCGGCGGCAACCGGTTCGAGGTCGCGTACTCGCGGATGACGGTTACCAACACCACGGCGGCGCCGGCCCGGCTGCCGCGCGTCTCGAACCTGTTGACGCCGCTGAATCAAGCAGCAGACACGGTCGGCGCCGGGCAGACCGTCGTCCGCGACTATGCAGTGGCTGCCGATCGGTTCGGTGGCACGTACGACTGGCCGACCGCGGTCCAGCTCCAACAACTCGGCGGGTTCGACAAGCACTACGGCCACATGCGCCAGTACTGGAACAACCGTCTGTCGGCGATCGCGAACATCACCGACCTGCCGGACAAGCGGCTGATCAACGCCTACAAGGCCGGCTACATCTACACCCTGATCATCCGTGACGACATCAACGGCGCGAAGGAACTGCACGTCGGCGAGAACGGGTACGACGAGATGTTCGACCACGACACGATCGGCATCGTGTCGACGCTGCTGACGATCGGCGACTTCACCTACGCGCGCGACTACCTGTCGACGCTGCCGGCGCAGCTGCAGTACGACGACGCGAAGTGGAAGTACAGCTGGCCGTACGCCCTGTACCTGCAGCGCACCGGCGACAAGGACTTCATCCGCAGCCGGTTCGAGACGATCAAGAAGAACACACACACGATCGAGACCGACAGGATCGACGGCGGCACCGGGATCATCAAGCAGACCGATGCGATCGACTCCCACGGGTACTGGACGATCGACAACTGGTCCGCGCTGACGGGACTCACGACGTACCGCTATCTCGCCACGGCACTCGGTGAGACCGCGGAGGCTTCGTGGGCGAAGGCGGAATACGACGACCTGCTCAAGGTGGCGACTGCCCGCATCGACCAGACGATGAAGCAGTACGGCCTGGACTACATCCCGATCTCGATGGTCGAACCGAACGAGACCGGTCCGCGCAAGGACCCGCGGGACGCCAACTGGGCCTCGATGTTCCTGTTCGGGCGCTGGGCGTGGGACGGGTACCTGTTCGGCGCGGCGCAGAGCGGAACGATGTTCGACAAGATCGACGACACGTACACGCACGGGTTCGAGCGGCGTAAGGACGTCTCGGACACGATCTACAACTTCGGCGGGTACCCGCACGGGTACTTCTCGAGCGCGTACAACGCCGGCTACGGGAGTGCCGCGTTGCGTGGTGAGGAGTATCGCGATCTGGGGATCAAGTCGTACCAGTACATGATCGACAAGACGATGAGCGGGCCGTTCGGCTGGTGGGAAGGCGTCGACTACCCGAGCGCCGACTCGCCGTGGAACGTCGACCACGCGCGCGGCGGTGGCGGATCGAACCAGCACATGTGGGGTCAGTCGACCGCGACGAAGGTCCTGTTCGACTCGCTGATCGCGGAGAAGTCCGACGGCACGGTCATCATCGGCCGCGGCGTACCGAACGAGTGGATGCGCAACCGGCAGAAGATCGGGCTCAATGACTACCCGGTCACCAACGGCGGCCGCCTCGGCTACCAGCTGACCACGGCCGGCAAGGCCGTCACCCTCCAACTCACCGGCAACACCTCAACCCCCACCGGCTACAGCCTCGAACTCCCGGCGCTACGCAACAACATCGCGTACGTCGCGGCAAAGGGCGCAACCATCAACCAAGCGGCCGGCACTATCCACCTACCCCGCGGTACCACCCACGTGACAGTCGTTCTACGCCACACGATGTGAGCCCACGTGCCGGGACCCCAGCACTTCGCTGGGGTCCCCGGCGCAATCAGAACCTGACCTCGATGGGAGTCCCGGCAGGAACGCCAGGATGACGCAACCACGCGACACCGACCTCCGCGTCGTACCGCAGCTCGGCACCGTCGACCGACACCGGCGCACTCGGCACCCGCAGAGCTGTCGTGACCTGCACGCCGCGCGGTGCCTCGCAGGAGAAGCGGATCCCGGTCTCATCCTGCTGCCAGTCCACGACCCGGCCGGCGGACGCCAGCAGCTGCTCCTCGTCGTAGGTGAGGTCGCGGAGCCACGTCAGCTCACCCGGGCCCAACGAGCGATGCCGGACGATGCTCAGCTGCGGGTCGAGCAGGTCGAGATAGGTGCCCTCGACAACCTGTGAGCCGCCGCTCTCCTCCAGCACCGCGCCGATGAGGTACGGACCGCGCTGCACCGACAACCAGTTGGTCGATTCCCAGGAGCGACCGGCCAGCTCCCGGATCGCCGCAACCAGCTCGGCAGCACGCTCAGGTGATTCGGTGAAATCGGCCGGGCGGGACGGAAGGAACCGGACCCTGCCTTGACCGATCGCCTGGACGCCGTCGTGCTTGCGATCGGCCCCGAGCGCTTCGGCCAGATGGTCCGCGCAGGTGTCGTACCGACCCGTCCACCAGGAGCGGATCTCGTGGTACGGGTCCGCGCCGTCGCCGACGTACAGCAAGCTCCCGCCGCGACTGACCCACCCGGCCAGCGCGTAATGGATGCCCGGGGCAAGAGGTTTCTGGAACTCGTAGCTCAGGACGAGTACGTCGATATCGTCCAGCGCATCGGGGGTGTCGATCACGTTCTCGAGCTGGACCGGGCAGACCCGCTGCCCGTCGTACAGCGGCGGCAGCGCGAGGCCGTAGAAGTCGGAGAAGTGCAGCTGCTCGCGGCCCTCCAGCGCCAGCGCGTCCTGCAGTCCGTCGTAATGGCCCCCGTTCGAATGTGCAGAGTCTCCACCGGGCGCCCAGCGCTGGAACATGGCGGTGTCAGAGAGCGCGATCCCTATCCGCGGGCCTTCCTGGGCCCACCGCACATCAGGCTGGTCGAGGTCGCGGAGGCTGTTCATCGCGATCAGGTAGCTGGTGGCGGTGTCCGGCGGAATGAGCTCTCGTTCGGTGGATCCTTCGCGCAGGTACGGGCGGTTGAAGATCCGGTTCGGCCACGGCGCCACCTCGTACCGCGAGACGCCCGGGTGCAGCAGTGACGCGATGAGAGTGCGCTGCCAGTTGGCCAGGTAGTCCTCCCAGGTTCGGTCCGGGTGGTCCTCGATCGGGTCGTGCAGGAACCACATCCGCCGGTCCGTGCCGCGGGTGAGGTCCTGCGCGATGCCGTACTCGAGGTACGCCGTCTCGAACGTGCGCTCGGCGACCTTCCCGGCGTACACGTTCGGTGTCCGGGACGTTCCGGTCCACACCTGCGCGATCGCGCCGTCGATCGAGGGCAGTGTCCGCAGGCGTGATTCGGGGCTGATGATCTGCCACTGCGTGTAGTTCAGGAGGCTGTGCGTCGGCACGTAGAAACGCACCTGCCGACCCTGCTGGAGGGCCTCGTCGCGCAGCACCGAGGTGACGCGGTCGAGGCTACGGGAGAGCAGGTGCTGCTTGAGCTGCCCGGAGCGGAAGTGCGCTTCGGGCGTGCTGTGCGGAGCTTGCCACGGCTCGCCGAAGTAGGCCTGCCACTCGCGCTTGAACGACTCCGAGTAGCCGGCGCGCGCCCAGAACTCCGGCTCCTCGAGATGGATGCCCTCGACACCGAGCGCGATGATCGGGCGGAGCTTCTGCACGAGGTACTCGGTGAAGGTGAAGGTCGGGACCATGTACGGGATGTCGGTGCTCTCACCGTGCAGGATCGGCGACCCGTCACCCGCGGTCTGCGCGTCGTCCCAGTGCCCGGAGCCGTCCCATCGCCCGTCGAGATAGTCCTGATAGGTACCCCAGGAGATGCCCGTCATGAGGTGCACGCGGTACCCGGCCTCCCGCCACCGGGCGATGCGCTGCGCTGTGGTGTCGTTGAGGCCGTAGACCATGACGAAATCGGTGCGCAGGTCGATCGATTCGTCGTACGGCGCTTGCTCCTGAAAGCCGGTCGCTTCACGGTGCTTGTCCGTCATACGTCAACCCTGTCCGGTCCGGTACGCCGAGCGCCAGTGTGACGTCAGGAACTGGACAGCTGGTTCTCGTAGAACCCGCGAATGTCCCGGACCAGGAGATCTGTGGCCTGGTGGGCGGCGTAGTGGCCGCCCCGGTCGTGCCGGGTCCAGGAGACGATGTTCGCGTGGTCGCGCTCGGCGTACGCGTGGATCGAGCGCAGGTCGTCCGGGAACTGGGCCAGGGCGAGCGGTGCCGTGGTCGGTTTGCCGGGCGGGATCTGCCGTTGATGCTCGGCGTAGATGCGGACGGCCGAGGTCGCCGTTCGAGTCAGCCAGTACGCCGTGACGTGGGTCAGGAGCGTGTCGCGGTCGAGGCCCCGCATTACCTGGCCGTTCCAGGCGAGCAGACCGACGGGGGAGTCCGTCAGACCGAACCCGAGGGTGTGTGGCTTCTGGGCGTGGACGTGTGCGTAGGAGCTGGAGTTGCGCTGAAAGTCGCGCAGATCGTCGAGGGCCTCGTTGTCTTCGGTCGTCAGTGCGTCGCGATCCGGCTCGGCGTTCGGGGGATACGAGAGCCACTCGCCGTCCGGGAACGAGAACAGCTGAGTCACGTGGACACCGACGACCGCGTCCGGGGCGACGCGGCCGAGCTCGGGAGCAACGTGCGAACCCCAGTCGTTGCCCACCGCACCGTAACGGTCGTACCCCAGTCGCTCCATCAGGACGGCCCACGCCCGGGCGATGCGCTGCGGTCCCCAGCCGAGGTCCGGTGTCGGCCCGGACCAGGCAAATCCCGGGAGCGACGGGATCACCAGATCGAAGGCGAGGCCTTCGGCCGGGTCGGTCAGCGGATCGATGACGTCCAGGAACTCGACGACGGACCCGGGCCATCCGTGCGTGAGGATCAACGGCAGTGCGCCCGGGCGCGGCGAGCGGATGTGCAGGAAGTGGACGTTCGTCCCGTCGATCGTGGTCGTGTACTGCGGGTACCGGTTCAGCCGCGCCTCCCACGACCGCCAGTCGTAGCCGTCGCGCCAGTGGTCGACGAGCTCCTCGATCCACTCGCGCGGTACGCCGTACTCGGTCAGGTCCCCGACCGGTTCCGGAGCCCATCGGGTGCCGGCCAGCCGGTGCTGCAGGTCCGCGAGGTCGGAGTCCGGTACGTCGATCGTGAAGGGCTTCATCCGATGACCTCTGCGAGCCAGTCGAGGCCCGGCTCGGCGTGCTCGACGATCGTGAAGTGACTCGCGCCCTCGCACACCTGCAGGGTCGCTGTCGGGCAGTGCGCCGCCAGCCAGTGGCCGTGGCTCACCGGGATGATGCCGTCCGTGGTGCCGTGCAGCAGTAGGACCGGAGCCGTGATCGAGGCGGGGTCGCATCCCCAAGAACGCGTGTACGACGCGTCGTCGTCGATCTGCCCGTACGGACCGGCATCGAGCCCCGGACCCGCGACCTTCCCCAGCCAGCCCCACGGACCGTCGAACATCGCCAGGTCGTCGGCGGTGAAGCCCGCGTCGTAGTCGAACCCCGCGTTGTGCAGGGCCTCGCGTACGTCGGCCCCGGCCGCCGCGCTGCCCAGCGCCGCGATCGACGACGGGACCATCCCGTCGAACCAGGCCAGTCCGTCGACGCCGTACGGCGCGATCGCCGCCAGCGTGACGACCGCGCGGACACGGTCGCCCAGCGCAGCGGCGGTGCCCAGCGCGAACGACCCGCCACCGGAGTACCCCGCGACCGCGAACTGCCCGATCCCGAGCGAGTCCGCCACGGCGGCCGCATCGTCGGCGACCGAGGCGACTGTCCGCCCACGCTGCACCGTCGAGCCGCCGTACCCCGGCCGATCGAACGACACCCAGCGCAGCCCCAGCCGGTCGGCCGCGGCGAACAGCGGCTCCGGCGGCGCGCCGATGTTCGGCGTCCCGTGGTTCCACAGCACCGGGAAGCCGTCGCCGCCGGTGTCGTAACTGTGCAGCGTGCGGCCGTCGGCCAGTTGCAGGTCGCGCTCGATCATCTCGGTCTGCCTCTCGGGTCTGTCCGTGTTGTCGAACGAGACATCGGAACCGACGTGCGGACCTCGACAAAACGGGTTCAGCCGAGCAAGTCGGCGGATCGGAGTTGCTGCCAGATCTCGGACTGGTCGACGACCGTGACGCCGAGCTTCTCGGCCTTGGTGAGTTTGGAGGCGCCGACGTCGGCCCCGGTGATGAGTAGGTCGGTGCTGGCCGAGACCGACGAGGCGATGGTTGCGCCGGCCTTCTCGCAGAGTCGCTGGAAGGCGGGCCGCGCCACCTTCTCACCGGAGCGCGGATCGCTGATGGATCCGGTGACGACGACCGTCTTCCCGGCGAGTGGTGCGCCGGCCGCCACGACCGGCGGCAGGTCCTCCTCGCGTACGTCGAGCGAGACGCCGGCTGCCCGGAGCCGCTCGAGTTCGGGACGGAGGCGGGTGAGGTGCTCGACGAGTGAGGCGGCGACCTTCGGGCCGATGTCCTCGACCGCGACCAGGCCGTCCTCGCCCGCGTCGGCGACCGCTTCCAAGGAGGCGAACCCGGCCCGGCACAACCTGGCCGCGGTGCCTTCGGACGCCATCGGGATCGCGAGGCCGATCAGCGCACGGCGGAGACCGACCTGCCGGCTCGTGTCGATCGACTCGATCATCCGGGCGGCCGAGACCTCGCCGATCCGGTCGAACTCCAGCAGTCCCTCGGCCGTCAGCTTGTAGAAGTCCGACGGGTTCTCCAGGATCCCCGCCTCGGCCAGGCGCTCGATCCAGACCCCGCCGATCGCATCGATGTCGGCCGCGGCGCGGGATGCCCAGTGGATCAGCCGCCGTACGGTCTGGGCCGGGCACGAGACGTTGGTGCAGAACAGTTCGCGGCTGTTGCCCTGCTCGGTCAGCGGCTGCTCGCACGACGGGCAGGTGCTCGGCGGCACGATGTCGCGCTCTTCGCCGGTCCGCTTCGACGCGTCGAGTACGCCGGCCACGAACGGGATCACGTCACCGGCGCGGCGTACCAGGACCGTGTCGCCGATCTTGATGCCGCGGGCCTTGATCACCTCTTGGTTCGCGAGCGTCGCGCGAGTGACCGTCGTACCGCCGACGAACACGGGCTCGAGCCAGGCGACCGGGGCGATCTTGCCGGTCTTGCCGACGTCCCAGACCACGTCGGCGAGCACCGTGGTCTTCTCTTCGGCCGCGAACTTGAACGCCAGCGCACCGCGGGGCGAGCTCGACCGCGTGCCGGCCGCGGCGAAGGCGTCGCGATCCGCGAGCCGCAGTACGGCGCCGTCGAGGTCGTAGTCCAGGGTGTTGCGTTGCTGCTCGATCGTGGAGATCACCGCTTGCGCCGCGGCGGCGTCGTCGCAGTGCCGCATGTCGGCGGCCGTGAACCCCATCGTCTGCAGCGCCCGCTCGAGGTCAGCCTCGGCCTGGTCGCTGAGCAGATCGAAAGCCAGGAACTGCAGACGTCGCTCGGACACAGTGGCCGCATCCTTCGCGCGCAGCGTCCCGGCCGCGGCGTTGCGCGGGTTGATCAACGGCTTGTCCGGGTGCGCGGCGTTGTAGGCGGCGAACGTGGAGCGCAACATGACGGCCTCGCCGCGGACCTCGACCCGGTCCGGTACGTCGAGCCGGTCGGGGACGCCGTCCGCGAGGGCCCGCACGAGCGGCGTCACGTCGTCGCCGGTCGTCCCGTCACCACGGGTGATCGCCCGGGCGAGGCGACCGTTCTCGTAAACGAGGGCCAACGACAGGCCGTCCAGCTTCGGCATGACGACCACCGACTGGCCGGGGAAGCGGCCGAAGAAGGCCTCGACCTGCTCCGGACGGGTCGCCTTCTCCAGCGACAGCATCGGCCGCGAGTGCCGGATCGGCGCGTGCAGCACCGCCGGCGCGCCGACCTGCTCCAACGGGTTCGGGTCGGGGGCGAGCTCCGGGTTGGCCTCGACGAGCGTCCGCAGCTCGTCCTCGATCGCGTCGTACTCCGCGTCGGCGACCGACGGCGAACCGCGGTAGTAGGCGTCACGCAGTCCGACGATGCGATCGGCAAGTTCCTGGATCCGCTCCCCAATGTCCACGTCAGGACACTACCGAAGTGCTCCGACAATCCGCGCGATCTCCTTGCCGGTCAGTCGATCACGGCGTCCTTGTCGGCGAGATGAGTCACCTCGCGTTTGCGGGGGAGCATCAAGGCCGGCACCAAGGTCAGGAGAACCAGTGCCCAGGCCACCCAGTACGTGTGCGCGAACGACGACGCGGCGTCGACCAGCCCACGCGCGATCGCGGCTGGGTCGAGATGGAGCGCGGCAACGTTCTCCGGACGGGTGTTGGACAGGATCGCCGCCTGCGTCTCGCGGATCCCGTCGCCCAGCCCGGGGATGTTCTGGGTGCCGGGGATGACCGGCGAGTCGTTGAGCTGGTTGGTGAGGATGACCGACATCGTCGCGACGCCGACCGACGACGCGATCTGCTGGCTGATGTTGAGCAAAGTCGAGCCGCGCGCGACCTGGGACCCGGAAAGCGTCCGCAGCGCCGTCGTGAACAGCGGCATCATCGTGCCGCCCATCCCGAAGCCCATCACGACCAGCATCGCGATGATCACGATGTACGGCGTGGTCGCGGTGATCTGGGTCAGACCGAACATGCCGATCACGATCCCCGCGAGCCCGAACGGCACGATCCGGCCCACCGGTATCTTGTCGACCAGTCGTCCCGCGATCGGCATCGTCACCATCGCGCCCAGGCCCTGCGGCGCGACCAGGAGGCCGGCGTGCAGCGTGGACTCGCCGCGGATCTGCTGGAAGTACGTCGGCACCAGCAGCAGCCCGCCGAAGAACGCGGCCGCGAACAGGAACATCGTGATGATCGAGACCGTGAGGTTCCGGTCCCGGAAAAGCCGGAGGTCCAGCAGCGGGTGCTGCGGCCGGAACGAGTGCCAGACGAACGCGCCCATCAGCGCGACGCCGATCAGGATCGAGACCCAGACCCGCGGCGCTCCGAAGTCACCGCCCTCGGCAGGCAGCGACGAGACGCCGAACAGGAACAGCGCGAGGCCCGGAGACATCAGCACGACGCCGAGGAGGTCGAGCGACTCGGTGCGCTCCGCCGTGTCCGGGGCCAGCGCGCGCCAGGCGTAGACGAGCGCGATCACGCCGAGCGGCACGTTGATCAGGAAGATCCAGTGCCAGCTCGCGATCTGGATCAGCCAGCCGCCCAGGATCGGGCCGAGGATCGGGCCGAGCAGCATCGGTACGCCGAGGATGGCCATCAGCCGGCCCATCCGGTGCGGCCCCGCGGCGCGGGTCATGATCGTCATACCGAGAGGCATCAGCATGCCGCCGCCGAGCCCCTGCAGGACCCGGAAGCCGATCAGCATGTCGATGCTCGTCGCGGTCGCACACAGCGCGGACCCGGCCGTGAACAGGAAGATCGCGGTCATGTACAGCCGCTTGGTGCCGAACCGGTCGGCGGCCCAGCCGGTCAGCGGAATCACGGTCGCCAGCGCGAGCGTGTACGCCGTGACCGTCCAGGCGACGTGCGAGTACGCGATCGGACTCTCCGGCGTGCCGAATTCGTCCTGGAAGGTCGGCAGCGCGACGTTCACCACGGTGATGTCGAGAATCGACATGATCGCACCCAGCACCACGACACCGGCGATCTTCAGCACCGCGGCGTCGATGTGGTCGGGATACTCGGTAGCGCGCTCGCTCACAGTCCGTCCCCCCTCAGCACGAAACTTCCTGTGCAGACCCTACGCCCCGAACCCCACCCAAAAGCCAGGCCTTTCCCCACGCAGTACACCGAGTGTCGCGATCCAGCGACGTACGGTGCCCTACCGCTGCCGTCGCGGGACGCCGGCTCCGTTGAGCCATCTTTGAGAAGCCACCGACCATTCTCGCGGCCCGATCGTGGTCGGTGGGTTCCCAAAGATGGGATCCGCGGGTCGATTCGATGGCGGGGCCTTGGCGGCGCCGATGCTGGGCAAACCGCCCACCATCAACTTATGTAACGGGCTTCAGGCGTAGGACACTAGCTGTCGGCGAGGTCGATCCAGTAGTCGTGCACCGTGTGGTTGCCGGTACGCCGTATTTCGGTGAGCGCCCCGCCGTTGTGCTCGATCGTTCTGGCGGACGCGATGTTGCCGGCGACACAGACGAGCATCACTCGCTCCATGCCGCGACCGCGTGCGAGCTGGAGCATCTCGCCCAAGGCCCAGGTCGCGAGCCCACGGCCGCGCGCGGACGGACGGATGCCGTAGCCGATGTGCCCGGAGATCTCGTTCAGCTCGTGGCGCAGCGCGATGCCACCCTGGATCTGGCCGTCCTCGAGGATCCAGCGGAGGGTGCCGTGGTCCGACTCGGCCGTGAGCCGGGCGATCCAGGCCGCGAATCCTACGGGCGACTCGACCTCGTCGGAGGCGGCCAGCCCGAACCCGTCCTCGTGGAGTCCTTCGCCCCATTCCGCGTGCGCCTCCAGCCACCGCTCTTGAAGCTGTGTGGTTGGCGCGATCAACTGGCGGTCCATGCGGCGGACCTTACGTTCGGGACTGTCTCGTTCGGTGAGATGGGGTGGGGTTTGTCTAGTGGATCGGTAGGGTTTGGGGTGGATCGCGTCCCGGGGATTCGTTGCCATCGGCCCCGTTCACCAGGCGGGACCGCGGGTGCCGGGGCGCGGTCCGCGACGAGGAGAGAGTGGGAGATGTCATGACTGCGGGTGATGCCTACCGGCTGCGGTACGGATCGGGTGCGGGGTTCGCGCCGCCGGCCGAGTGGAACGACGTACTCGCTCAGCAGCTCGGGCACCGGTCCGTACGGGCGTATCGGTCGGATCCAGTGCCCGACGCAACGTTGACCGCGTTGATCGCGGCGGCGCAGTCGGCACCGACCTCCGGCAACCTCCAGCTGTGGAGTGTGGTCGCGGTCCGGGACGAGGACCGCCGTACCCGATTGGCGAAGCTGGCCGGCGAGCAGGGCTTCATCGAACAGGCTCCGCTCTTCCTCGTCTGGCTGGCCGATCTCGCGCGGGCACGGCAGATCACCACCGAGCTCGGGTCGGCGACCGCCGAGGCCGCGGACTTCGTCGAGGCGGCGGTCCTCGCATTCGTCGACGTCGCCCTGGCCGCGCAGAACGCCGCGTTGGCAGCGGAGTCGCTCGGCCTGGGCACGGTCTTCGTCGGCGCGGTCCGCAACCGACCCCTCGACGTCGCGGACGAGCTCGGCCTGCCGCCCAACGTCTTCCCGGTTTTCGGCCTGACCGTCGGCCGCCCCGCCGCGTTCGAGGAGACCGCGGTCAAGCCGCGTCTACCGCAGCAGGCGGTCCTGCATCACGAGCAGTACGAGCTCGAGCCGCAGGCGGCGTACGTCGAAACCTACGAAGAGGTGCTGAACGCGTTCTACGCCGACGCCGGACTCCCGGCCGGCTGGGTCGACCGCGTCGCCACCCGCTTCGGCACGGTCGCGGGTTTGAAAGGCCGCGAACACCTCCGTGAAGCCCTCCACACCCGAGGCTTCGAACTGCGCTGACCGTCCTGCACGATGACCTGCCGTTGCTGAGGGCACGTAATCCGAGTGACCTGCCCGTTTACATAGGATCGTGCTCGTGCCCCGCAGGCGACAGGAGGAGCCGACGATCGGGTTCGGCGCGCTGTTGCGGCGACTGCGCCAGGACGCGGGCATCACCCAGCGGGACCTCGCCGAGCGGGCCGGCGTCAGCATCGCGGCGATCCGCGACCTGGAACAGGGCAGGACCCGGAGCCCGAAAGACAGCTCCATCGAGGCCCTCGCGCAGGCGCTGCAGCTGACCGGACCGGAAACCGAGAACCTCCAAGCCGCCGCCAAGACACACCGCTCGGTCGCTGTCCCCAGCACAGCCGGACCGGTGTACGTCGGCGTACTCGGCCCACTCGAAGTCCGCACCGGAGACGTCGCGGTGCCGGTCAACTCGGCTCCGCAAAGAACCCTGCTGGCGCGACTCGCCCTCACCGCCGGTACGACGGTCTCACAGGACGAACTGGTCGATCTCCTCTGGCCACGCGGCGCACCCAGCAACGCCGTGAACCTGCTCCAGACCCGGGTCGCCAGACTCCGACGACTGCTCGAGTCCGGCGGGCCGGCCGTCATCGTCGGCGGTCGCACCGGCTATCGGTTGGCGCTCGATGACCTCGACCTCGTGCAGTTCCGCGAGCTCACAACCGAGGCAACCCACGCCGAGCCGGAGATCGCGCTGGCCAAGCTGTCGAGCGCCGTGGACCTGTGGCGTGGCGACACCGACGTGGACGCGATTGCACAGAGTCCTCTCTATACGGCCGTCGTCAACGAGTACACGGCCGCCGTCCGAGCCTTCGCCGCGCTCGCACGCGATCTCGGCGAACCGGAGCGGGCACTCGAACCGCTCCGCGGGCTGGCGGCACGGCACGAGTTCGACGAGCCGCTGCACGTTGAGCTGATCCAGACACTGGCCGCTGCGGGACGGCAGGTCGAGGCGCTGGCGGCGTACGACCGGATTCGGACCGCTCTCGTGGAGCACCTCGGCATCGACCCGGGGGAGCGGCTCCGCGCAGTCCACCTCGACGTACTGCGGCAGCAGACCGGCTCTCCAGCTGAGCCCGAGACGCGCGTGGTCGTCCAGCAGGCACCGTCCGCGCCACCGGACTTCGTCGGTCGGACCGAGGAGCTGGAGACGATCCGTACGGCGCTCGCCGGGTCAGCCGGGGTGTCCTCGCGAGCCGTGCTGATCAGCGGCATCGCCGGGGTCGGCAAGACCGCATTGGCTCTGAGCGCGGCGCATCAGCTCCGCGAGCAGTACCCGGACGGGCAGTTGTACGCCGACCTGCGCGGCAGCGACACGACCACGCCGGCGCCGGTCCAAGTACTCGGTCGCTTTCTGCGTGCCCTCGGCGTACCCGGTCGGCGTATCGGCACGGACGAAACTGAGGCGGCCGCGTTGCTGCGTAGCGAGCTCGCCGACCGCCGGATGCTGGTTCTGCTCGACAACGCGCAGGACGCGGCGCAGGTACGGCCGCTGCTGCCAGGAGCGGGCCGAAGCGACGTGATCGTCACCAGCCGGCGGCGGATGCCGGACTTGGTGACCGCAGGCGTTGTGAGTCTGGAGCCGCTGCCCCACGAGGACGCCGTACGGCTGATCGCCTCCACCGCGCGAACACCTCAGCTCGATGCCGACCCTCACGGCGTGCGGGCGCTCGTCGAGGCGTGCGCCCGGCTCCCGCTTGCGTTGCGGATCGCGGGCGCGCGGCTCGCTACCCGGCAGGAGTGGACCGTCGCCGATCTGGCCGATCGCCTCGACGACGGCAACCGCCGGCTCACCGAACTCAGCCTTGGCGAGTCCAGCGTGCTCAACAGCTTCCAGCTCAGCTACGCCGATCTGAGCGCGGACGCCCAGCGCGCCTTCCGGATGTGCAGCCTGCATCCCGGTGACGACTTCAGCGCCGACAGCACCGCGATCCTCCTCCGTACGTCGACAGCCGAGGCCGACCGCGTACTGGAGTCGCTGCTCGAGGCGAACATGCTCCTCCAGCACTCGAAGGACCGCTACCGGTTCCACGACCTGCTCGGCCTGTACTCGCGACGCCTCCTCGCCGAGGACTCCGAACACGAAACGGCCCGCACCCGGCTGCACACCTGGTACGCCGAAGCCGTGACTGCCGCGATCGACTGGGCTTATCCGCAACTCCTGCGCCTCGATGTTCATGGTGAAGCGGACTGGTACTTCGGTTCCGAGGACGAGGCGCTCGCCTGGCTGGATCACGAGCTGCCCGCCTTGCTGGCTGTTGTGCAGGGTGCAGGGGAGTCCGGTGAGGCGGGGCTGGCGTGGCGGATCGTGGACCAGCTCCGCGGGTACTTTCTGCTGCGGCGGGACGCCGACGGGTGGCTTCCTGCGGCCCGTGCCGGGCTGGAGGCCGCGACCGCGGCCGGCGACGACCGGGTGACCGTTGCCATGCTGATCAACCGGGCGCAGGCGTTCGGGGCGGTCGGACGTGACGCGGACGCGCTGTCCGACTGCCTGGCGGCGTCGGCCCTTGCGGTCGGAGTCGGGTGGAACGAGGCCGCGGCCTATCTGGCCCATCAGATCGGGTGGCTGCAACTCGAACGCGGCATGCTCGTCGACGCCGAGCTCTGGATGCACCGCGCGACGGAGCTGACCGCCGACGATCAACGCGGCCACATCCGCGCCATCGTGGTCAACGGACTCGGGATGATCCGGCTCCACCAGGGCGAACTCGCCGAAGCGGCGGACCTGTTCGCGGCCGCGCTGAAGATCAACGAGACCGGTCGCGAGACGTCGGCGCTCGCGAACCGGGGCAATCTGGCGAGCGCGTTGCGGCAGTTGGGCGAGGTCGACCGCGCGGCTGGGCTGCTCGACGACGTCCTGGCGGCGTACCGTCGCCGCTCGCACGCCCGCGGCGAGCTGTCGACGTTGGATGAGCTCGCGCGGTTGTACAGCCAGCGCGGCGAGGGTACGGCGGCTTTGCGTACGGCGCTGCGAGCGCATCAGCTCGCCATCGTCGTACGCGATCGCAAAGCTCAGGCGCAGACCGCGTCGGCGGTTGCTGAGGCGCACCTGGCGTTGGGCGATGCCACCGCGGCGATCGACTGGATCGAGGACTGCCTGACGATCGCCCGCTCGACGTACCCGTTCCTCGAGACCTACGCCCTGCTGACCCTCTCAACCGCCCAAACCCACGCCGGTAACCCAGCAGCAGCTACCAAGGCCGCCAGCCAAGCAGCTGCAATCGCCCACGCCCACGGCTTCCACCTCCTCAAGTCCCAAGCGACCGCCCTCCTCCCACTGCGAACCTGAACACTCCGCTCCGGCTCGGCATGCGGGACGGACAGTTGCTCCCCGCGACGGGGCGGATCGGTTGCTCTGGGGGAGTGGGTGGCTTATCGTTTGCGCAAACGATTGAGCAGTTGGTGGCGGGTGAGCGGGGGATGGGATGCAGGCGGCGGAGCTTCCGTTGGCGGGAGTGGTGGTGCTGGACTTCAGCCAGTTCCTGGCGGGTCCTGTCGCGGCGCTGCGGCTGGCCGATCTCGGTGCGCGCGTGATCAAGGTCGAGCGGCCGGTGACCGGCGAGATCGGCCGCACGCTCGCGTTCGCGGGCCGGTGGGCGGACGAGGACACGGTCTCGTTCCACGCCATGAACCGGAACAAGGAGGCGGTCGTTGCCGACCTCAAGGATCCCGGCGAACTCGAGCAGGTCAAGAGCCTCGTCGCGCGCGCCGACGTACTGATCCACAACTTCCGGCCCGGCGTGATGGAGCGCATCGGACTCGACTACGAGTCGGCGCGGGCACTGAATCCGGGACTCGTGTACGCGGCCGCATCCGGGTACGGCGCCGACGGGCCATGGGCCAGCCGCCCGGGCCAGGACCTGCTCGCGCAGTCCGTCTCGGGCCTCACCTGGGTGAACGGCGGCGATCGCCCTGTCACAGTCGGCCTATCGCTGGCCGACCACCTCCTGAGCTGTCACCTCGCCGAGGGCGTGACGGCCCTGCTCGTCCGCAAGCTACGCACCGGCCGCGGCGGCCTGATCGAAACAAGCCTCCTCGAAGGCATGTTCGACCTCCAGTCCACCCTCCTCACCACCCACCTGAACAACCCACCCACACCGTCGACACCTCACCCAGCCCCGGCCGAGGCCCCCACGCTCTACCCAACGGCTGACGGTCACTTAGCCATCGCCCCGACCTCTCTCGACCATCTAATCCAAGCCCTCGCCACAGCTACGCCCACAACCACTACGGCGACCCGAACCAACCCCCCAACGCCCGTGTCGGATGGTGAGAGTTGGGTTGCGGAGCGGCTCTTGGCGGGTGGTACGGCGTACTGGGTTGAGGTTCTTGGTCAGGCCGGGATCGAGTGTGCGCCGTTGCGGACGCTGGACGAGCTGATCGCATCGCCGGAGTTCGCGGCGATCGAGATGACTCAGACCGTGGAGCGGCCGCCGGCTGAGCCGGGTGGCGAGTCGCTCAGGCTGACGACTACGCGCAGCCCGATCCGCATCGACGGCGAAGTGCTCCGCAACCACCGAGCCGCACCACGCCTGGGGGCTCAAGGCCGCCTACGTGACGGCGGATGGGGGTCTCAGTAGGGTGGGCGGTATGGCCACCCTGGGAGACGTTGCCGCCCGTGCCGGCGTCTCGATTTCTGCTGTGTCCCGGGTGCTCAGCGACGCGCCGGATTCACGGGTGAGTGCGGCGACCCGCGAGCGGATCGTCGTCGCGGCGCGGGAGCTGAACTACCGCCCGAACTTCGCCGGCCGAGCGCTGAAGTCCGCGCGTACGCAGGTGGTCGGCCTGGTGGTCCCCGACATCACCAACGCGCTTTTCACCGAACTCATGCACGGCGCCGAGGACGAGGCCACCGAGCGCGGGTACACGGTCCTGCTCGGCCGCTCGGACGACGTACGACCCGGTGGCGAGGTCATCGCACGCCTGATCGGCGAAGGCCGCGTCGACGGTATGGCGCTCCAGGTCGGCGACGCGGTGCAACCCGCGGGACTGCGCGACCTGCTCACCACGCAGGCGCCGATCGTGCTCGTGAACTCCTCCACCCCGGGTCACGTCGGCTCGGTCACCCTCGACGATCATCGCGGCGCGCTGATCGCGACGCAGCACCTGCTCGAGCTCGGGCACGAGCGGATCGCGTTCGCCAACGGGCTCCCGCGGTCGTTCACCGCGAAACGCCGACGTACCGGGTACAAGCTGGCACTTGCCGCGGCCCGTGTGCGGGTGCCGAAGGAGTACGAGACCAGGATCGGCTACACCGTCGACAACGGCCGTACGGCGCTGCAGCGGTTGATGGTGCTCGACCCGAGACCGACCGGCATTGTGGTGGCGAACGTCAACGCCGCCGTCGGCCTGCTGGGGGAGGCGCGCAAGGCGGGGATCCGCGTCCCGGACGATCTCTCCGTCGTCACCGTGCACGACTCATGGACCGCCGAGAACACCTGGCCGCCGCTCACCGCGGTGAAGATGCAGTTCTACACCGTCGGCCGGACCGCCGTACGTAGCGTGATTCGCCGCATCGAGACCGGCGAAACCTCCGACGAGGTCGTCACCGACCCACCACCGGAGCTCGTGATCCGCGAGTCCACCGCACCACCCAGCTAGGACCTTCGAGACCTGCCGCATGGGGTGTGCAAAAGTCCGTGCGCAAACGATTGACCAGATTGGGGTCTGCGGTTTAGCGTCTCTGCTCTAACGTTTGAGCAGATGTTGGGAGTTCGTTCATGAAGTCAGCCGGAGTACGTCCCGGGATCGTGCGTGCCGTGGTGATCGTCTGCGCGGCGGGTTTGCTGGCTGCGTGCGGTTCCTCGGGAGGTGGGGCCGGTGCGGACGTCAAGCAGACGGACTCCGGCGGGGCGATCACCGTCTGGGTGGATCCGCCCCGGGTGCCTGCTGCCAAGGCCTTTCAGAAGGCGCATCCCGAGATCAAGGTGACGCTGAACCAGATCGACGGAACCGTCGGCGGCAAGTCGTTGCAGCAGCAGTTCGCGCAGTTCAACCAGGCCGGCAAGGGCTGGCCGGACGCGATCTTCTTCCCGTCCAACGACGACATCGCCTGGGCCGCGGGTGCGCAGGTCAACTACACCGCCGATCTCACGGACCTGGTGCCCGAGGTGATCAAGGGGTACGAGGACGCCGTGATCGCGCCGTGCAAGATCGACGGCAAGATCCGCTGCCTGCGCAACGACGCCGCGCCCGACATCTTCTGGTACAACAAGGCGTTCTTCACCCAGAACGGCTACCAGGTCCCCAAGACCTGGGAGGAGTACGGCGATCTCGCGGTGCGCATCGCGAAGGAGCACCCGGGCAAGCTCAGTGGCTTCACCGGCGACGCCTACGCGCCCGACCGGTACCTGTGGGCCGCCGGCTGCCCGACGAACGCCCGCAAGTCCGAGACCGAGGTCCACCTCGACCTGACCGACCAGAAGTGCGTGCGAGCCAAGGAACTGCTCGCGAAACTCGTGCAGGCAAAGGCGGTTTCGACCGTCGGGATCTTCGACGCGGACGCCGCCAAGGTCGGTAAGGATCTGGTCATGAGCCCCGGCGCCGCCTGGTGGGGCGACTACCTGTTCCGTCAGTCCTGGAAGATCCCCGCCGGTCAGATGACGGGCCTGGCCCCGTTGGCCTGGAAGGGCGAGGACAAGCCGGCCACCGGCAACGAGGGCGGCGGACTGTGGGGCTTCTCCCGGCACATCACCGGTAAGCAACTCGAGAACACGCTCACCTTCGCGAAGTTCGTTGCCACCGACCCGAAGTGGCAGGTCGAGCTGTCGACCGGTCTTCCGGCGTACGGGCCGGTCCAGGACGCGTGGATCGCGAAGCAGGCCAAGGGGCAGTACTTCGCCGACAACGCGGGGACGTTCGCCGCGATGAAGGGCGCCACCGCGTACGTCCAGCCGGATCACTCGTACCTGCTCTACAACACGGGCAGCGTGTGGACCGAGACGATGGCCGCCGGGCTGGCGTCGGGCAAGAGCGTCGACCAGGCGTGGACCGGGTTCAACGACGAACTCCTCAAGCAGGCCAAGGCCATGGGCTACACCGTCAAGTAGCAGTCGAGCAGAGCAGGAGTTCCGCATGACGACCGCGACGGTCGACAAGCGCAGTGCGAGTGTGCCGGTGCCGAAGACGCGGCGGTCCCGCGGGAAGGCGTCCCGGTCGAGTGAGGCGCGCGGCGCCTGGATCCTGTTGTCGCCGTACGTCGTACTGCTGCTCATCGGCGGCATCGTGCCGGTGGGCTACGCGATCAAGACCGCGCTGGAGAAGCCGCCGACACCGCTGGACCCGAGCACCGGGTTCGGCGGGGTCGCGAGCTTCAAGACGGTGTTCACCGACTACCGGTTCGTCGAGACGTTCCAGAACGTGCTCGCGACGCTGGTGATCTGGCTGCCGATCATGATGGTCGGCATCGTCGGCCTCGCGCTGCTGATCCACGCCAGCCCCGGCCGGTTCGGTTCGGCGATGCGGTTCGTCTACTACATCCCCGGCGCGCTGGCCGGCATCGCCAACTTCGTCCTGTGGGTGTACCTGCTCAACCCTGGGCAGTCGCCGATCGAGGGGTTCTGGCACGCGATCGGCGTCGACACGATCAAACAAGCGGTCGCGGCACCCGGGCAGCTGCCGTTCATCCTCACCGCGATGATGTTCTTCCAGGGCGTCGGCTCCTGGATCGTCGTCGTCAACGGCGGGCTGAACGGCATCTCCGACGACACCCTCGAGGCGGCCGCCCTGGACGGCGCGAACGCGTGGCAGCTCGCCTGGCACGTCAAGCTCCCGATCATCCGGCCGTGGATCGGGTACGCCGCCTTGATGAATCTCGCGTACGGGTTCCAGTTGTTCCTCGAGCCGCAGCTCCTCGACCAGGTGGCGAGCAACGCGCTGCCCGACCAGTGGACGCCGACGCAGCTCGGGTACGCGTTTGCCTTCAGCAACTACAACTTCCCGGCCGCGGCGGCGATGTCGCTGATCCTGCTCGTGATCACGCTCGGCATCGGATTGCTGATCGTGTTCCGCAGCGGGCTGTTCGGCAAGGAGGACAACTAGATGACACGCATTGAGAGCTGGAGCCCCGGCCGGCTGGCCAGGGTCGTGTCGATGCTGTTCGTCGCCGCGATCTTCCTGGTGCCGATCGCCGGTTTCGTCGCGATGGCGTTCCGCTCCAACGACGGCGTGGAGAACGGCAGCGGCGGATTCCTGGGCCTCGGAGACATTGCCTGGAGCAACGTCCGCTACAGCTGGTCGCAGGTCAACGGGTTCGGTCCGGAGGGTGGCCTGTTCACCCGCTGGCTGACGAACTCGCTCGTCGTCGCGGCAGGGGGAGCGATCCTCGCCGTCATCGCGGCGCTCCCCGCCGGTTACGCGATGGCACGGCTGCGGTTCCGCGCCCGCCGCGCGGTGCTCCTGGTCACCCTGGTCACGATGGTGATGCCGAACACCGTGCTGGTGATCCCGCTGTTCCTCGAGGTGAACGCGGTCGGTGCGGTCGGCCAGCTGTGGCCGGTCGCGCTGATCATGGGGTTCTTCCCGTTCGGCGTGTACCTGTCCTACATCCACTACCTCACCACGATGCCGAAGGAACTCGTCGAGGCAGCCCGCCTGGACGGGCTCGGGGAGGTGTCGGTGTTCTGGTGGATCGGGCTGCGGATCTCCAAACAGGTCGTCGTACTCGTCGCGTTCTTCGCCTTCGTCGCGAACTGGACGAACTTCTTCCTGCCGCTGGCGTTGCTGTCGTCGAACCAGAAGAACCAGACCGTGTCGATCGGCCTGCAGCAGCTGATCGGCGCGAGCCCGCTGTTCAACCCGACCGTCGCGGCCGGCCTGGACGTCAAGCTGTACATGCCGCAGCTGGCGCTGGCGACGTTCATCTCCATGCTGCCGTTGCTGGCGGTCTTCATCGGCGCGCAGCGGTTCCTCATCCGCGGCGAGACGGTCGGGGCGGTGAAAGGCTGATGACCGGTCTTCCGGAGTTTGCGCCGCACCCCGGCTACACCCTCGCTCTGCCGGCCGACCCGCGCCCTATCGTGATCGTCGGCGCCGGCGGCATCGTCCGCGACGCCCACCTGCCCGCGTACAGCAAGGCCGGCTTCCCCGTCGCGAGCATCACCGACCTCCAGCTCGACCGCGCACAGGCTCTCCAAGACCAGTACGGCATACCGAAGGCGTACGGCGATGTCGCTGCCGCCGTCGCAGCCGCGCCGCACAACGCGGTGTACGACATCGCTCTCCCGCCCGAGGCGCACGTCGACGTCCTCGAACAGCTGCCCGACGGCGCCGCCGTACTGCTCCAGAAACCTCTGGGCAACCAGCTCGCCGAGGGCATCCGCACCCGCGAGGTCTGTCGCCGCAAGGGCCTGGTCGCCGCGGTCAACACCCAGCTGCGATTCGCGCCGTACGTCGCCGTCGCACGCAAGCTGATTGCCGATGGCATCATTGGCGAGCTCTACGACTTCGAGATCCGTGTCTCGGTCCGCACGCCGTGGGAGATGTTCCCGTACGTCCTCGAGCTCGACCGGCTCGAGATCAACATGCACAGCGTCCACTACCTCGACCTGGTCCGCTCGTTCCTCGGCGATCCGACGGGCGTTTCCGCGGTCACCGTGCGGCACCCGGAGAAGACCCACGCGAACAGCCGCTCCGACATCGCTCTGACGTACGGCGACCGCCCGGTGCGGGTCGTGGTGTCGACGAATCACGATCACCACTTCGGCGAACGGTACGAGGAGAGCTACATCAAATGGGAGGGCACGAAGGGCGCCGTACGCGTGCAGCTCGGACTGTTGCTCGACTACCCGCGCGGTGGTGAGGACCGGCTCGAGCTCGTCACCGACGACCGGTTGGACGAGGGCTGGCGGCCGGTGCCGTTCGAGGGCTCGTGGTTCCCCGACGCGTTCATCGGCTCGATGGGCGTGGTCCAGCGCTACCTGGAGGGCTCGATCCCTTCGTTGCCCACGTCGGTGGAGGACGTCTTCCGCACGATGGCGGTGGTCGAGGCGGCCTACACCTCCGCCGCGCATGGCGGCGAACCGCCGCAGTACGACGCTTGAACGATCTGAGAGGAACGATGATGGGAACCGAGTGGTGACGGAACTTCCCCTGTCCGGGGTCACCGTCCTCGACTTCAGCCAGTTCCTGGCCGGCCCCGTGGCGGCTCTGCGGCTGGCCGATCTGGGCGCGCGGGTGCTCAAGATCGAGCGCCCCGGCAGCGGTGACGCGGGCCGGCAACTCGCCTTCGCCGGCCGGATGATCGAGGGCGACAGCATGTCGTTCCACGCGATGAACCGGAACAAGGAGAGCATCGTCGCCGACCTGAAGGACCCGGCCGACCTGAGCAGAGTCCAGGCGCTGGTCGCGGCGGCTGATGTGGTGGTCTCGAACTTCCGTCCCGGCGTGATGGAACGGCTCGGCCTCGACTACGAGACGGTGCGCCGGATCAACCCGGGCATCGTCTACGGCAGTGTCAGTGGGTACGGCGACACGGGTCCGTTCAAGGATCGACCGGGACAGGACCTGCTCGCCCAGTCGATCGCCGGACTGCCCTGGCTGAACGGTTCCCGCGACGACCCGCCGATGCCCGTCGGACTCGCCGTCGCCGATCATCTCGCCAGCTGCCATCTCGCCCAGGGCATCACGGCGCTGCTGGTACGCCGGTTCCGCACCGGTCGAGGCGGACACGCGCAGACCAGTCTGCTGGAGGCGCTGCTCGACCTCGAGTTCGAGCTGCTGACGACGCGGTTGAACGACCCGTCGATCGCCGTACGACGGAAAGGCAGCCGCTCGGCGCACGCGTTCCTGCCGGCGCCGTACGGCATCTATCCGACGAGTGACGGGTACCTCGCGATCGCGATGAACCCGGTCCCGACGATCGGCCGGTTGCTCGACCTTCCCGAGGTCGCGGCGATGACTGATCCGCAGTCGTGGTGGGATCGGCAGGAGGAGATCGAGGAGCTGCTGTCGGAACGGCTGAGCACCAAGACTCGCGAAGAATGGCTGGCCGTTCTCGACGCCGAGGACGTGTGGTGCGCGCCCGTTCTCACGCTCGACGAACTCGTTGCGCACGACGGCTTCCGGGCGATCGCGATGACGCAGGAGCTCCACCGCGACGGGCTCGAGCTGACTACCACGCGGAGCCCGATCCGGATCGACGGGCAGCGGCTGACGAACGCGCGGCCGGCGCCCCGGCTGGGCGAACACGATCCCGTCGAACCGCACTCGGTGGAGGAGACCGCATGACGACGTTGCGTGGCATGACCTGGGAACATCCGCGCGGGTACGACTGCCAGGTCGCGGCGGCGAAGGAGTACGCCCGTCGTACCGGTGTCGACGTGCAGTGGGAGTACCGCTCGCTCCAGGCCTTCGCCGACGAGCCGATCGAGGGCCTTGCGTCCCGCTATGACCTGCTCGTCATCGACCATCCACATGTCCCACTGGCCGCCGGAGTGCTAGCACAGCTAGACGGAGCCGGTCACGACGAAGAGCTAGCAGCGCTAGCAAACGAGGCCGTGGGCAACAGCCACGCTTCCTACGCCCACGACGGTCACCAGTACGGACTCGCCACCGACTCCGCTGCGCAGGTCGCCGTACATCGTCCTGACCTGCTGTCCACGCCGCCGACGGACTGGGACGGCGTACTCGAGTTGGCCGGAGAAGGCAGGGTGCTCTGGCCGGCGAAGCCGATCGACGCGTACTCAAGTCTGTGCACTCTCGCCGCCAACCGCGGTACGCCGGTCGCGGCCGAGCCGGGCCGCTTCCTCGCCGACGACGACGCGGGCGCCGTACTCGACCTGATGCATCGACTCGCGGAGCGAGTCCCCGAGTGGTGCCTCGCAGCCAACCCGATCGAGGTCGCCGAGGCCCTGGCGGGGGACGGGCAATGGGCCTACGCCCCACTGGCCTACGGCTACACGAACTACTCGCGCCGCGGCTTCCGCTCTCATCGGCTCAAGTACGTCGACATTCCCGCCGGGCCGCGTGGTGTCGCCGGGTCGCAGCTCGGCGGAGCCGGCATCGCGGTCTCGGCGTACACCACTGAACTCGACGCGGCCCGCGCGTACGCCGTCTGGCTGGCCTCGCCGGAGGTCCAAACAGGGGTGTACTACGACGCCGGCGGCCAGCCCGGGTACGCCTCCTCGTGGGACGACGACCGTTTGAACGAGGACTCGTGGGACTTCTTCCGCGGGACCCGGCAGACGCTCGAAGGCGCGTGGGTGCGGCCGCGGACGGCGGGCTACATGGAGTTCCAGGACGTTGTCTCCCCGTGGGTCACCTCGGCCCTCCGCGGTGAGCTGACTGACGCCGAGCTGGTACGGCGCGCAAACGCGCTGGCCGAGCGACTGTTGGGAGAGCGATGAAGGTCGCGGAGCGGTGGTTCGAGGACTACGAGATCGGTGAGAGCCGCACGACCGTCGGGCGGACGATCACCGAGGCCGACATCGTGCTGCACGCCGGTCAGACCGGGGACTTCTTCCCGCATCACCTGGACGCCGAGTGGATGGCGACGCAGCCGGCCGGGCAGCGGATCGCGCACGGCACGCTGATCCTCTCGGTCGCCGTCGGGATGACCGCGGGTGACATCAATCCGCGGTCGATGTCGTACGGCTACGACAAGATCCGCTTCATCAAGCCGGTGTTCATCGGCGACACGATCACGGTCACGGCGGCCATCACCGAGAAGTCCGACCACAAGCGGACGCCGCAGACCCACGGTTATGTGCACGAGCACGTGAGCGTGACGAATCAGCGCGCGGAGACCGTTCTCGTCCTCACCCATCTCTACCTGGTCGACAAGCGAGGTCCGGCATGATCATCGACGCGCACCAGCACGTGTGGGATCTCGACCGCTCGCCGTACCGGTGGCTCGGCCCGCACGTACCGCAGTGGAACCGCACCTTCACCTTCGAGGAGCTCAAGCCGCACCTGGTGCGCAACGGCGTCGATGCGACCGTGCTGGTGCAGTCCGACGATCACGACGGCGACACCGACCTGATGCTCGAGGTGGCCGATCGGCACCCTGAGGTGGCGGCGATCGTGGCGTACGTGCCGCTCGACCAGCCCAGAGTCGCTGCGGAGCGTCTTGCGCAGTTGCGTAAGGATCCTCGCGTGGTCGGGATTCGCAATCTGATCCACGACCTCCCGGACCCGGACTGGATCCTGCGGCCCGACGTCGACGAGGGGCTCGGCGTACTCGAGCAGGCGGACGTGACGTTCGACTACGTCGCCGTACTGCCTCGGCATCTCGAACACGTCCCGACCCTTTCGGAACGGCACCCCGAACTGCGGATCGTCATCGACCACCTCGCCAAACCGCCGATCGGCGAGGCCGAACGCGAGCCGTGGTGGAGCCTCATCGAGGCCGCCGCCGAGAACCCGCGCGTGTACGCGAAGGTCTCCGGCCTCTATCCCGAAACCTGGACGAAGGACTCGCTGCAACCCTTCCTCGACCGGGCCCTGGAGGTCTTCGGCCCAGAGCGGCTCATGTACGGCGGCGACTGGCCGATCTCCACGGCGGCGGGTGGATACGACCGAGTCTTCACCGGTCTGTCCGAAGCCCTCTCCGAACTCTCGGACGCCGACCGCGAACAGATCTACTCAGCCACCGCCCGCGGCTTCTACCGAATCGGCGGCCAGACGTCGGGTTTGTGAGGGATTCGCGCGGGCACCGGACGGTCTGCACGGGGATTCAACCTGCCGGGCACGTGCCCGGCTGTGGAAAGGGGAAGGACCATGGGACTCATTCTGTGGATCATCGCCGTGATCCTCGTCGTGTCCGGGATCGTGTCGCTGTTCCGTGGCCAGATGATCTGGGGTGCCGCGCTGATCGTCATCGGTCTGCTGGTCGGGCCCGGTGGCGTCAGCCTCTTCACCTGATCACCGTCGTCTGATCACCGTCGTCCCCGCGCTGTCCGCAGCGCGGGGACGATCAGGTTCGGCCGTTCGCGCCCTTGTGCCTGATGTACGCCGGGAGCGCGAGCCATAGCGTCACGAACCAGATCAGTACGCCGACGACCGTGGCGACGGCGGCGGGACGGGGCAGGACGACGTCGATGGCAATCAGTACGCCGCCGCACATCGACAGGATGAGGAGCGCCATACCGCCGCGCGCCAGACCGTCCGTGGTGGTGACCATGCGGTCACGCAACTGTTGGCGCCACAGCACCCGGTGCAACGCGACCGGTGCCAGGAACAGCGCGACCGCCAGTGCCGACGCGATCAGCGTGCAGGCGTACACCACATGCGTGAAGTCGTCCGCGGCGTGGAACTGGTTCTGGAACGCGATTCCCAGCAAGAAGGCGAACAGGATCTGCGTCCCGGTCTGCACGAGCCGCAGCTCCTGCAACAGCTCGTTCCAGTGCCGGTCGAGGCGCTCACCGGAGCTCTCGTCATCACGCTCATACCTCTGCGGATCGGAGCTCATCAACCAGCCTTTCGTCGTACGTCGTCATCTGGGTACCCAGCGGGTGTTCTGATCAAGCGTTCGCGACGGGTGATCAACCGCGGGGGAGCGGTGGGCGTGAGGCTTGGGGTGTGACTTCTACGTGTGAATCGTCCGACACACGCCCTGGGCATTCCAGGGCGCGGTCCGGGCTTGTTTCCTTGCTCGCTCTCGATCTGGGGATCTGCCTGCTGGTGGCGAGCGAGTTCCTGCCGGCCAGCGTGCTGCCGCGCATGGCCGCCGACCTCGGCGTCTCCGAAGGGACCGCCGGGTTGGCGGTTGCAGCCACTGCGATCGCCGGAGCCGTGACGGCGCCGTTGATCGCCGTGGTGCTGCCGCGCGCGGATCGGCGGCTCGTGCTGATCGCGTTGCTCGCGGTGGCTGCGGTGTCCGATCTGGCGGTGGCGCTGTCGCCCGGGTTCGCGGTGGTGCTGCTGAGCCGCCTGATTCTCGGCGTCGCGATCGCGGGCTACTGGTCGTTCGCGTTCGGCGCCGGCGTCCAAGCCCTTCCGGGCCGCGAGCGGTTGGTGTCGACCAGTCTGTCGGTCGGAGTGAGCGTCGCGACGATCGTTGCCGTGCCGCTGGCGTCCATCGGCGCGGATACCGCGGGGTGGCGCGTCGTCTTCGGGGCGGCGGCCGCGTTGACCGTGGTGAGCCTGGTGTTCCTGGTCGTCGTGTTCCCGCCGGTCCCGGCGCACCCGTCGGCCGGACTCGCCATGATGCGGAGCGCGCTGCGCAATCCGTTGCTGATCGCGGGCCTGGTCATGATCGTGTTCGCCGCACTCGGCAACTTCGTCGCCTACCCGTACATCCGGCTGGCCATCATGCGCGTGGCGCCGGACGGTTCCGCCTGGCTGTTGCTGGTCTGGGGCCTGGGCGGATTGGTGGGCAACGTCGCGGCCGGCGCCCTGTCGTCAAGGTTGCGGGTCGCTTCCGCCGCGGCGCCGGTGTTGCTGTCCGCAGGCCTGGCTGTGACGGGCTATGCCGTCGGCGTCCCGATGCTCGCCGCCGGCGTCATCGTCTGGGGGCTCGCGTTCAGCATGATGCCGGTCGTGACGCAACTGTGGGTCGCCAGTGCCGAACGCGAACACACCGAGTCGGCCATGGGCCTGCAGGTGACAGCCTTCCAAGCGGCGATCACCGTCGGGTCAGCCGTCGGCGGCGCGTTCGTGGACGGTCATGGCGTCGCCGCGACGCTCGTGCTCGGAGCGGTGTGCGCAGTCGTCAGCGGGATCGGGTTCGCAGTGCTGCGCAATCCCGGCTCCTGAAGGGTGCTGGCCCTCCACGACTGCGGCGACAGCCCGTGCTCGGCGGCGAACGCCCGGCTGAAGGCCGCGATCGACCCGTACCCGCAGCGGGACCCGACGGCCTCGACCGGGAGGCTGAGATCGGACAGCAGTTTCCGGGCCACACCCATGCGGACCTCCCGCAGCATCCGGACCGGGCTTCGACCTAGCGCCTTCTGGAACCGTGCGCTGAGCGCGGACCGGGACAGGTGCACGAGGCCCGCGAGCGATTCGACGCTCCAGTTGTTCGCCGGGTCTTCGATCACGGCTTCGAGCACGCGAGCCACCAGCGGGTCGGCCGTCTGGGAGTCGGAACCCTGGTCCGCCAGCCAGGAGTCCGTCATCGCAGCGCCGACGAGGTTGCCGTAACCATCCGCGAACACCGAGGCCCGGCAGGCGCCGTCGAGCGGGCAACCCCGGATCAGTTCGGCGACGCCCGCGTGCCGTGCGGAGAATCCGCGAATCACCATCGGACTCGGGAGGGGGTACGTCGCGACCGCCACCCGGAGGTCCGCGACCGCCAGCCTCGCGCGAGCATCTGTGGTCACTGCGAAGCCGGTCCGTGAGTCGAGCCACGCCGCGTCGCCAGGCGCGAGCTGGGTCATGCCGTCGGCTGTCCCGAGGTTCGCCGTACCGCTGAGCACCAGGAACCACAGCGGTCCCGGCGCGTTCAGCGACGCCGTACCGATGAGAAGGCGATGCGTCAGCTCGCTCAGGTCGAAGCGGGCGTTCGTGGGTCGTCCGCGCAGGTCAGATTGAGGCATAAACGGAAAACGGCCTGAGTCACTCGGCATATTCCCGGACGTCAGGTCCAGGGTGAGCTGATCTACTACGAGACCTACTGAGCAAGCGCGACGGCGATCCGGGCCGCGACGGCAGCGTTGTTGCGGGCCAGTGCGAGGTTGGCCGGGATGCTCTCACCGTCCGTCTCCTTCTCGATCCTCGCGAGCACGTACGGCGTGACCGCCGGACCCACGACCCCTGCCTTTGTGCTCGCCTCCAAGGCAGCCGTGAGTACGGCGTCGATGCGCGCCGCGGGGATCTCGTCGTCGACGGGAATCGGAACCGTGAGCAGTACGCCGGTCGCCTGCCTCGCCCGGAAACGGAGTACGTCGCAGACGACTCGTTCGTCGTCGACGCGGTGCGGGACCGGCAAGCCGCTCGACCGCGTGTAGAAGGCCGGGAACCAATCGTGCTGCCAGCCGAGGACCGGTACGCCGGCGGTCTCGAGATATTCGAGTGTTCGCGGTAGGTCGAGGAAGGCCTTGGCGCCGGCGCAGACGGTGATGACCGGGTGGTTGGCGATCGCGTCGAGGTCGGCCGAGACGTCTCCGGTGAGCTCTGATCCGCGGTGGACTCCGCCGATACCGCCGGTGGCGAACACGGAGATGCCTGCCGCATGTGCGAGCGCGACGGTGGCCGAGACTGTGGTGACGCCGACGTCCCATCCCTGTGCCAGCGCGACGGCGAGATCGCGATCGGCGACCTTGCGGGTGCCTTGCAGCACTCGTTTCTCCTCGTCCGGTGAGAGACCGAGGTGGGCCTGACCGTCGAGGATCGCGGCGACGGCCGGTACCGCGCCGTGGTCTCGTACTGCCTGTTTGCAGAGCTCGAGCGCGTCGGCGTTCGCCGGGGCGGGCAGTCCGAGGTTGGAGAAGATCGTCGACTCGAGCGCGACGACGGCGCGGTGCTCGGCCAGGGCCTGGGCCACGTCGTCGGACAGGATGGGCTCAATCACACGCGGATCCGTTCTCGTCAGCGGTCATGGACAGCGTGGCACCGGGTTCGCCGAGAACCCGCCTGGCAAGGGTATGGCCCGCCTCCACCGCCTCGCCGGCGTCGGCATCGTCGAGTACGGCGGACAGAAAGGCGGCCGCGAACGCATCGCCCGCACCAGTCGTGTCGCGTACCTCGTCGACTGGGGGCACCGGGACGGTTGTTGAGGTGGTGGCATGGATCTCTGTGGGTTCGACGCCGTTCTTGACGACAACCGTCGTACCAGAACTGGCGAGGTCGCGGCCTGTTCGGATGCCGTGCACGGCAGTGCCGCAGCTCAGGCGTCAACCGGGGGTGGGCGCATTTGGACAGGTTACGACGGTACGTTGGCGAGTAGTTCGTCGAGCAGGTTTCGGCCGGTCGGCCAGTCGTCGAGGTTGCTGGTGGAGTTGATGTGCCCGACGCCGTCCACCAAGTGGCAGTCGGCCTTCCAGGCGGCGGCGAAGGTGCTTGCCCGTTCCGCGCTGCAGTACGGGTCATCCGTGCTCGCCACCAGCAGTGAGGGACAGGGGAGTGGTTGCGTCGCGACGGTCTGGAACGTGGCTGCGCGTTCGGGGAACGACGCAAGTTGCGTATCCGGTGGGGCAACGAGGAGCGCGGCTGTGGCGGAGCCTCCCGCAGCTAGCCACGCGGCGGCGGCCCAGCAGCCGAGGCTGTGAGCCACCAGCACCACGTCATCGTCGCGGCTGCGAGCATCGTCGTACGCACGCTGGACCGCGCCGACCCAGTCGTCCAGTTCGGGCTCGCTCCACGAGGCAGGAACCATCCGTACGGCGCGGTCGCCCCAGGCCTGTTCCCACCGGCTTTGCCAGTGCACACCGTCGGAGCCGTCGATGCCCGGGAGGATGACGAACGCTGTCACTGCAGACCTCGCTTTCACTTGCGCAACCCACGACCATGGGACGCTTGAGGCTCTGAGTCTGATCGAATCAACAGGCCCACGACAGCGTGGCAAGTGATCACAAAGACATTGGCGGCGACAACCATGGAATCACTCGACGAGATCGACCGGCGGATCCTCGACCTCCTCCAGGCCGAGGGCCGCCTGACCGGCGCCGAGCTCGGCCGCCGGGTCGGACTGTCCCAGCCGGCCGCGAGCGCGCGTGTCCAGCGGCTCGAGAAGACCGGCGTCATCACCGGGTATCGAGCGACCGTCGACCCCGCCAAGCTCGGGCTCGGCATCACCGCCCACATCAGGCTGCGCACCTCGCACGCCCAACTCGAACAGGCACTCGCGCTGGCCGCCCGGACCCCCGACATCACCGCGATCAGGAGGGTCACCGGCGAAGACTGCCTGCTCTGCGACGTTCACTGCTCCGACGCGCGACGCCTCGAGACCATCATCGACAGCCTCGCCCGCTTCGGCCCCGTGACCACGGCCCTCGTCCTCCACGACTACTCGGCCCGCCCGTTGACCCCTGCCGCGCAGTGAGCGCGAGATGACGGTTGTGCGTTGATGCGCGAATCTGCATCATAGATTCCACTATTACGCAGAAACCGGAAGGAGTGGTCCGTAGTGACCGCCAAGTGGGAGTTCGTGCTCTGCGATGCGCTCGCGAAGGTGCACCCGGTGCGCGACCCGCGTCCCGTGTCCACCGAAACCCGGTTCCAAGCCTTCCTCGGTGAGCCCGCGTCGTTCCAGCTCGCGTACCGCCCTCCGCTCGAGCCGAAGTTCCGCGACCCGCGCCCACTGCAAGTGCGGGTCGAGGGTACGGCGGCTGACCTGGTCGCAGTGTCCAGCGTCGACCTCGTGCCGTGCACTTTCGTCGCCCTCCCGGGCCATGACGACGGCTACGAGTTCGAGGAGCCCGGTCTGTACCCGGACGTGCTGCGCCCGGTGCCGAACGGCGAGGCCCCGGTGCGGTTCGGAAGTTGGAGCGCGCTCTGGTTCGACGTCACCACGACCGATCCGGCGTGCGCCGGCGTACACGACCTCACGATCGTGATGAGCGCGCCCGACGGCTCCGAGCTGCACCGTACGTCGGTGTCCGTCGAGATCACTGGGATTGAGTTGCCGCCGCTCGACATCGTGTCCGGTCACTGGATGCATCTCGACTCGCTTGCCGACTACTACGGCGTCGAGGTGTTCAGCGAAGAGCACTGGACCATCGTGGAGCGCTTCATGGCGTCCGCTGCCGAGATGGGTGCGACGTCGTTGCTCGCGCCGGTTTGGACGCCGCCGCTCGACACCGCGGTCGGTACGTATCGCACCGTGGTGCAGCTGATCGACATCACGGCGACCGACGACGGGTACGAGTTCGGGTTCGATCGGCTGCGGCGCTGGCTCGATCTCTGTCGGCGTACCGGGATCACCGGGATCGAGGTCGCGCATCTGTTCACCCAGTGGGGCGCGAAGGCCACGCCCGGCATCGTGGTGGGCGAGGAGCGCGTCTTCGGGTGGGACGTGCCCGCGACCGACGTACGGTATCGGGGCTTGATGGAAGCGCTGCTGCCCTCGCTGCAGGCCGTGCTCGACGAGGAATGGGACCGCGACCACGTCGTCTTCCACATCTCCGACGAGCCGTCGGGCGAGGACGGGCTTGCGAGCTATCTCGCCGCGAAGGCCGTCGTCGCCGATCTGCTGAAGGGCTGGACGGTCGTCGACGCCCTGAGTGAGCACTCGTTCTACACGTCGGGTGCTGTGGAGGTGCCCGTCGTCGCGACCGATCATGTGGAGCCGTTCCTGGCCGAGCGGCCGGAGCGGATGTGGGTGTACTACTGCGTCAGCCAGGATCGCGATGTCGCCAACCGGTTCATCGGGATGCCTTCGGCGCGGAACCGTGCGATCGGGCACCAGTTGTTCGCGTCGGGTGTGGACGGGTTCCTGCACTGGGGCTTCAACTTCTGGTACACGTGGCACTCGACCCGGCGGGTGGATCCGTTCGCGGACACCTCGGCCGGCGGCGCGTTCCCGTCCGGCGACCCCTTCGTCGTCTACCCCGGCCCGGACGGCACGCCCTGGCCGTCGCTCCGCCACCGCGTCTTCGCGCAAGCGATGTGGGACCACCGCGCCCTCCAGGCAGTACGCGCCGCCCATGGCAACGCCGCAGCCCTCGACCTCATCGACCCCGACCGAACCCTCCGCTTCAACCGCCCAGTACTCGACCCGAACCACTACTACAAAGCCCGCCAACGCATCACCGAGGCACTGAGCTAGCGGTAGCCGCGTTTGAGGAGGTACTTCGCTCCGGCCTCGTAGCCGTTCGGGGTGAGGAGTTCGAAGCCGAAGGCGTCGGCCAGACGGCTGGTGGTGTTGAAGGCGGTGCAGACCGCGAGCGCGTCCTTGACCTGTTGCGGTGTGACGCCCGCGGCCAGGACCTCGCGTACGTCGTCGCCGTCGACGGTTCCGTCGCGCATGAGCTTCCCGAGCAGGCGCAGCGTTGCTCGGAGCGGCTCGTCGATCGACGCCGATTCGAGGTCGTCCAGGATCGCCGCCACCCGCGGACCGTCTTGGTAGGCGAGGCTTGCAGTCGCGGTGTGGGCGCCCACGCAGAATGCGGACTGGTTCACCTTGGAGACGTACGCCGCCATCAGCTCGCGGTCGCCGACGGACCAGTCGGACGGCCCGCGCAGAGCCTCGTGAGTGAACTCCTTGGCCGGGTTGCCGTAGAAGTCGGACCGGTAGAAGGTCAGCTTGGCGGCGTCCGGGAGCGGCTGTCCGGAGAACAGCCGGATGAGCGCGAACATCAGCTTCGTTCCGGGCCGGTAGCCGTGGTTGAGGATGTCAAGATGCATGACCCGGCGCCTCCTCGGAGATCGCTTCGGCCAGCGCCGCCAGCCCGGCTTCGTACAGGCGGGTCGAGTGACCGACGGCGGCGCAGATCACCAACTCGAACACCTCGTCCTCGGTGCAGCCCGCTACGACCAGGTCGGCCTCGCTGATGCGTACCGGCGTACGAGTGATCTTGCCGATCAGCGTGCTCAACGGCGGGGTGAGACCCTCGTCGTTGAACGCGCGCGTGCGCTGCTCCGCGGACGCTCTGCCGTCCCCGGTCAGGATCCGATCCACCAGCGCGCGATGCGCTGCCCGTTTCGTGTCGTCTTCCAGCACCGTGCCGTCACCTCCTCGGCGGACTCCGCTGTCCGCCCTCAGGTGTATGACGATCAGCGCACCACGAAATACGACATCCGCGCTACTTGGTGACGAGCGAGCGGAGCAGGAAGCCGACGTTGGCGGGGCGTTCGGCCAGGCGGCGCATGAAGTACCCGTACCAGTCGTCGCCGTACGGGACGTAGATACGCACCCGGGAGCCCTGCGAGCGGAGCTGCTCCTGCGCGCTCGGCCGGATGCCGTACAGCATCTGGAACTCGAACTCGTCCTGCCCCTTGCCGTGCTGCGTGGCGAGCGCCTGGGCGATGGAGATCATCCGCGGGTCGTGGCTGGCGATCATCGGGTAGCCGAGTCCGGCCATCAGGATGCCGAGGCAGCGGGCGTACGCGCGGTCGACGTCGCTCTTCGCGGGGTGGGCGACCGACTTGGGCTCGGCGTACGCGCCCTTGACCAGGCGGACCCGCGACCCGATGGTGGCGAGGTCGCGGCAGTCGGCCTCGGTGCGGTACAGCATCGCCTGCAGCGCGACGCCGACCGACGCGTGGTCCTTGCGGAGCTCGGCCAGGATGCTGAGCGTGGAGTCGACCGTGGTGTGGTCCTCCATGTCGAGGGTGACGGTCATGCCGGCGTCGGAGGCCGCGGCGCAGATCGCGTACGCGTTCTCGGTGGCCAGATCCTCGCCGTCGCCGGGCAGCGCCTGACCCATCGCGGACAGCTTGAGCGACGCCTCGGACCTGGTCGCGAGTCCCTGATCGGCCAGCTGCTTGATCAGGGTGAGGTACGCGTCCCGGGTGGCCTCGGCCTGGGCCCGGTCGAGGGTGTCCTCGCCGAGGTGGTCGAGGGTCACGGCGAAGCCACCGGAGGTCAGGCGGCGGGTGGTGTCGACGGCGGCGTACACGTCGTCACCGGCGATGAAGCGCTTGACGACCTTGCGCGTCACCGGGGACTTGGTGACGGCGGCCCGGACGCGACGACTGCGGGATGCGGCGAGCAGAGCGGTACCAAGCACGGCGGACTCCTCCGGGTCAGGATGTGAGTGCACTGTAAGGAGCATTGCGCCTCGCGAGCGTTATCCAGCTGACAGATCCTCTGGCGCAAATCGTCATACATATGTCTAAGCTGGTCGGATGGACCTCGACGACCTGGTCGGCGCGATCTCGGACGCGTTCGGTACGCCGGCTGTGCTCGAGGACCGCGACTTCAACCTGATCGCGTTCAACACGCAGCCGGACGAGATCGACGCGGTCCGGGCGGGGTCGATCCTGCGGCGGCGTTCGACGGCCGACGTCCGAACCTGGTTCGAGCAGTTCGGCATCGCGACCGCGGACGGGCCAGTCCGCACGCCGTCCGAGCCGAGCCTCGGCATCCTGCCGCGGCTGTGCCTGCCCGTGCGATGGAACGGCGTGACCTACGGATACTTCTGGCTGCTCGACCCCGAAGGCGGATTGGGTACGCCGTCGCAACTCGAGGCGACTGCCGCGATCGCGCGGGACGCGGGCGCTCTGCTCGCCCAACGTGCCCGCGGGAGTCGCGACGCGTCGCTGCTGCTCACCAATCTGCTGGCACCTGACGACGCGGTCTCGGCGCGGGCGGTCGAAGAACTCGACAGCCGCGGGCTGGTGCAGAGGACGGCGTACGTCGTGGTCGTCCATGCGGAACAGCCGTCGCGTGAGGTCGTGCCGCTCAATCTCTGGTCCCTGCCGCGCCACGTGCTCGCCACCTCGGGGGAGGGCTTCACGACGTTGCTCGTCGACCTCGCGAACGAGCGGATGTCTCTGATCGACCAGGCGATCGACCGGCTTCGGCAGCTGCACGCCCAACGCCTCGGCGATCAGGCCGCAGCGCGCCTCCTCATCGGAGTCGGCGAGCCGCAGCGCGGTGTCGCCCACGCGCGGACGAGCCACGAACAGGCCATGCGCGCCACCAAGATCCTGGCCGCCGTCCCGCGCCTCGGCGCGGTCGCTCATTGGTCGCAACTCGGCGTACACCGACTGATCTCCTGCGGTCCGCGATCGGCCCTCGTGGACGCCGTACTCGATCCGCGGGCCCAGCGGTTGCTCGACGAGGGAGGTGAGCTGGTCCGGACGGCACAGGTGTTCCTGGACCGGGCCGGCAACATCCAGGAGCTGGCGACGGAGCTCGCCATTCACCGCCAAACGGCGTACTACCGGCTCCGCCGCATCGAGACCATCACCGGCTTCGACCTGCACCGCGGCGAGGACCGTCTGACCCTGCACCTCGCCCTCACAATGGCGCCACTGCTCCTGCCCACCGGACAACCATCTCAAGGAGGACAACGTGCTGGTCAATGACGGCAGCTCTGTCCAAGGCACGCTCATCGTGACCAATGTGACGGTCTTCGACGGCGAGAATGCCGAGCTCGTCGACGGGCCCGTTGCGGTCCGCGACGGGCGGATCGTTGCGGTCGGGGACACCGCAGACCTTGGGGACGACGCCGTTGTCGTCGACGCGGAGGGTGGCACGGTTCTGCCTGGGCTGATCGACGCGCACTGTCATCCGTACGGCATCAGCCTGGACATGGTCGACATCGAGGCGAGCCCGCTGAGCTACATAGCGATCGTCGCGGCCGGTCGGCTGCGCAACGCGTTGCGGCGCGGATTTACGACGATCCGCGATGTCGCGGGCGGTGAGGCCGGGCTGGCGAAGGCGATCGCCGAAGGCCGGCTGGAGGCGCCGCGCTACCTGTTCACCGGGCCGGCGCTGAGCCAGACCGGTGGGCACGGTGACGCGCGGCCGGCGCACTGGGACACGTGTCCTTGCCACAGTCACACGACCGAGGTCGTCGACGGGGTGGACCCACTGCGTCGCGCCGTCCGCGAGCGTTTCCGGCAGGGCGCGCACGCGATCAAGATCATGACCTCGGGCGGCGTCGTCTCGCTGACGGACCCGATCCGGATCCCGCAGTACTCCGAGGACGAGATCCGCGCTGTCACCGCGGAGGCAGCTCGGCGGGGGAGTTACGTCGCGGCGCATTCGTACTCGCCGGAAGCGATCGTGCACTCGGTGCGCAACGGCGTACGGTCGATCGAGCACGGCAACCTGCTCGACACCGCCTCGGCCGCGGCGATGGCTGAGTACGGCGCGTTCCTGATTCCGACGTTGGCGGCGTACGACGCGATGGACCGGCGCGGCCTGGAACTCGGGATGGCTGCGGTGCAGCGAGCCAAGAATCGTGAGGTGCTCGACGCGGGCCGGGAGGCGATCGAGCTCGCGGTTGCCGCGGGGGTTCCGGTTGGGTTCGGCACCGATCTGATGGGCGAGCTCGAGGAGGAGCAGCTCAACGGGTTGCGGCTGCAGAGCGACGTTCTCGGCATCCTCGACACCCTGCGCTGCGCGACCTCGGTGAACGCCCGCCTGCTGGGGCTGGAGGACCTCGGCGTGGTCCGGCCCGGGGCGATCGCGGACCTTCTCGTAGTCTCGGGCAACCCGTTGGAGCAGCCCGAACGCCTGTGGGATCCAGCCGCACAACGGGTCGTCATCCAGGGCGGACGCGTCGTTTAGGAGATCCATGCCGGACAGCATCAGGTTCATCGACAGGGCGGCTCTCGAGCGCACGCTCGGCTGGACGCAGGCGATCGACGCGCTCGAGGACGCGCTGATCACCGGGACCGGGAACACGCCGCCGCGGACGTTCGTGGAGGTGTCCGGCGGCCAGCTCATCCTGATGCCTGGCGAGGTCGGGCCGCAGGTCGGCGTGAAGGTCGTGTCGGTCAGCCCCGGCAACGCCGCCCGCGGCCTGCCCCGGATCCAGGGCGTCCACATCGCCTTCGACGGGCCGACGCTGCGGCCGGTCGCCGTCATCGACGCCGAGTCGCTCACGTTGCGACGTACGGCGAGTCTCTCGGCGCTCGCCGTACGCCGGCTGGCCACCACGGACTCGAACTCGTTGCTGGTGTTCGGGACAGGACCGCAGGCGTTGAGCCATGCGCTGGCGATCAACGCGGTCCGCCCGCTGGACCAGGTCGTCGTCGTGGGCCGCCGGGCCGAGGCGATCGTCGGCGCTCGTCGGCTCGCTTGAAGCACAGGGCCTCGCAGCTCGGCCCGGAACTCCCGACGACGTCGCGGACGTCGACCTGGTCGCCTGTTGCACGACGGCGACCGAGCCGCTGTTCGACTCCGACCTGCTCCGACCGGAAGCGACCGTGGTCGCCGTCGGCTCGCACGAACCAGCGGTCCGAGAGGTCGATACGAACCTCGTCCGCCGCGCCACCGTCGTGGTCGAATCACGTGCCTCCGCGCTGGGCCAGGCCGGCGACATCATCCTCGCGATCGCAGACGGCGTACCCGAAAGCAACGCAATCACAGCCGACCTCCACGAACTCGCCACCGGCCGCCTCGACATCACCCCCAACACACCCCGCCTCTTCAAAAGCGTCGGCGAAGCCTGGTGCGACGTAGTAACCGCCACCGCCGCCCTCCACGCCACCGCGTCACCTGGCCTGCCGTAGACCGCCTGGTTCGCCGTCGAGGCGGCGTAGCGCATCTGAGAAGCGGCCGCGGGCCTGCAGTTGCGCCTTTCCAGTGCTGTAGTCGGTCACCTGTTGCCACTCGTTGCCGGTCACGTAGTAGACGTGCGGACTCACAGGTCCCGGCGAGTCTGCGAAGAAGCAGTTGGCGAGGTTGAGGAGCATTCCGAAGGCGCTGATCACCGTCTGATCTCGCATCACATGAATGAGCAGCATGTCTCGGGCCGGCATAGCCACGAGGCAGCCGAACGGAGGGTTCTCGACGCGCAGGGATTCGCGCAGCACGGTGTCGAGGACGAGCGCCCGGGAGGCTGTGAACATGCCGCCGGTGAGCATGGCAACCTCGGCGCCGTCGCCACCCGGATCTCGCACCAACTCGACGTCGTCCTTGAGGCGACGCAGGTTCGCCAGACCCATCCGGGTGATTTCCTCCCACGGCACGCCGAGGCTGTCGATGTCGAAGTGCATCGCGACGGCTCGCCCTGTGTAGGTCGCCGGTGCGGTGACCACACCTGGCACGAACTCTGGCACCCGGTCGGTCCAGCCGCGCTCGATCGTGGCTGCGCAGACCAGCCGAAGGTAGAGCTCGTTCTCCAGGTCTTCGGGGACCATCGGCCGTTCGCCCGGAGGGAGCATCTGGTCGAAATGCGCAGCCACTGCCGATCGCCATTGCTGGCGCGGCAACCCGCTGACGGTGCGCGCGAGATTCGCGAGTCCGGCGGACGGTACGGCGCCCACCGGATCGTCGTCGTTCCCGGCCGCTATCAGTGCGCCGGTGCCGTCGTACCGCATCGAAAACCCGCGTTCCGCGACCGCAGCCTCGGCCAGCCGAACCAACCGGTCCGCCTGCGGCGTGGTCAGCGGCGTCAGCACCGGGTGTGGCCGATCCTTGTCGACGCCGTCGTGTCGTCTGCTAGCTCTGTCCTTACGAGCACTCATCGAGCACCTCCTTTGACCCAAGAACATATGGACTTTCGGGCACTGGAAGAGCCGGTCTTCGCAATCTGTGGATAACCCTCGAGCACCAGCTGAAGAAACTTCAAGCAGTCGGGTCTGCACGGCTGGGGTGTGTCGGCGGGGTAGGGTCTCGCTCTGATGTCTTCTACTCGCGCTCGCCGTCCGCGTCCGGCTGATATGACCGTTCCTGTTGGGGCGCGCACCGTGTTCACGGATGGTGCCTGCTCGCGCAATCCTGGACCCGGAGGCTGGGCGTGGGCGTTGTCGAAGACCGTCTACGCCTCCGGGCACGAGGCTAATTCCACGAATCAGCGGATGGAGATCCGCGCCGCGCTCGAGGCCGTGCGCGCGAACGACGGTCCGCTGCTGGTCGTGTCGGATTCGACGTACGTCGTCAACTGCTTCCGCGACGGCTGGCACATCGGCTGGCTCGAACGAGGCTGGCTCACCTCAGCCAGGAAACCGGTCGCCAACCAAGACCTGTGGGAGCCCTTGGTCGAGTTGGTCACCAAGCGCGGCGACGTCGCCTTCCAGTGGGTAAAGGGCCACTCCGGCCACGAAATGAACGACTTCGTAGACGCCCTAGCCGTCGCCGCCTGCTTCCCACAACCCTGATCCGTCCGGTCAGGTGAGGCCTGCGTCGTGGATTGTGTTGGCTATTTGGACTCGGTTGGTGGCTTGGAGTTTGACCATGATGCGGGAGACGTGGGCTTTGACGGTGGCCATGCTCAGGTAGAGCTCTTCGGCGATCTGGGCGTTGACTTTGCCTTGGCCGACCGCGACGGCTACTTCGCGTTCGCGGGAGGTGAGAGTGTCGGTCAGCGATCGCGCATCGAGGACGCTTTGGGGTTCTGGCTCATCAGCTCCGAGACGTGCGATCAGCTGGGCGGTCACGGTGGGGGAGAGCATGTGGTTGCCGGCGGCCACTTTGTGTACCGCCTCGACGATCTCGGCCGGCGGGGTGTGTTTGAGGAGGAAGCCGCTGGCTCCGCCGCGGAGCGCCCGCAGTACGTAGTCGTCGGCGTCGAACGTCGTCAGCACGATCACCTTGGGCGGTGTGGGTCGACCCATGAGCTGGGCGAGAGCCTCGAGCCCGTCGAGTCGCGGCATGCGGATGTCCATCAGTACGACGTCGGGCGCGACCTGCGCGATGAGGTCGAGTCCGGTCTGGCCGTCGTCCGCTTCGCCGGCCAGTTCGATCGTTGCGTCGTCGCGCAGGATCATGGCGAGTGCCGCGCGTACGAGCGCGTCGTCGTCGATGATCACCACCCGGACGGCGGTGTTCATGCCGGCCACGGCAACCAGGCGCGGACCACGAAGTCGCCGTCCAGCCTCAGGTGCTCGAGGCGACCACCGATCAGCTCGGCGCGTTCGGTCAGTCCGAGCAAGCCGAGTCCCGAGCCCGGCGTCGGATTCACGGTGCCGCCGAGCCGCAGCGGGTTCCGTACCTCGAGAACCAGTTGCCCACCCGGCCGGCCGCTGAGGGTGACGTCGACGGCGGTGTCCGGTGCGTGTTTGCGGGCGTTCGTCAGGCTCTCCTGGATCATCCGGTAGGCCCCGCGACCGATCGCGTCGGGCGGTTCCGTCAGGTTGTCGACCTGGTTGTGCAGCCGCACTCGCGTGCCTGATCCGATGGCCTCCTGAACCAGCGCCGGGAGATCGGCCAGCGTCGGTTGCGGTCGCTCCGGTGGTACGTCGGTTTCGAGGGTTCGCAGTACGCCGAGGATCTCGTGGAGATCCTGCAGCGCGAGATGGGCGCTCTTGCGGGTGATTGCGGCTGCCTCGGCGACCTCGGCATCGCTCAGATTCCGGCAGTACTCCAGCGCACCCGCGTGTAACGCGACCAACGACAGCCGATGCGCGAGGGCGTCGTGCATTTCGCGAGCGATCCGGGCCCGCTCGGTGACCTGCGCCTGCTCGACGCGCAGGCCCTGCTCGCGTTCGGCGCGATCCGCTCGTTCCCTCAGCGTCGCCAGGAGGTCGCGGCGCGCGCCGACGTACATGCCGGGAGCGATCACGGCACTCACGAAGACGATCGTGAACAAGAGCGAGAAGAGCAACGAGTCCTCGGCGCCGGGGTGGGTCGCGAAGAAGACGACAGAGGCGACGAAGCCCACCACCGCGACCGGCACGATCTCGCGCCAGCGCCGGCGCGTGGCCACAGACATGGTGGTGACGACGACTGCGCCCGACGCGGCCGTGGAGAAGGATCCGAAGGCGTTGACGATCAGCGCAACGATCAGCGGGCTACGGCGTCGCCGGCGCATCAGAACCACGCTGACTACACCGAGCAGCAGATCGATGGCCCAGAGCGCACCGATCTGTCCGGCGTACGTGTTGTAGTAGCTCGCGATCCAGAAGCCACCGCCGGTGACGATGGCGAAGAGGTAGCGCCACGTCGACTGCCAGCGGCTCAGCGGAGGTGGTGGAGCAGCTTGGATGGCGTCCACCTTGCTCACGGTACGGGAGGTCTGTGCTTCCCGGCAGAGACCACGGTTCGGCCTGCCCCCTACCGCGGGCTACACAGCTCTATGCCGTGGTTCGCGGACCTGGCGCTGCGGCTGATGTGCCGGGGTAGCCGGCGGGGCCAGGCTCGACCTCATGATCACAGTCGAAGAACTCAGCAAGCGGTACGGAGCGCACCAATCCGTAGACCGCGTGTCCTTCCGGGCGCAGCCTGGATCCGTCACCGGCTTCCTCGGTCCCAACGGGGCCGGCAAGTCGACCACGATGCGCATGATGACCGGGCTGACGCCGCCGTCGGCGGGTCGCAGCACCATCCTCGGCGTCCCGTACGGCGAACTTTCCAACCCGGGCCGGCACGTCGGGGTCCTCCTCGACGCGTCCGCACAGCACACCGGGCGGACCGGCCGCGAGATCCTTCGCCTCGGCGCCATGGTCATGGGCCTCCGCCCGCAACGGGTCGACGAGATGCTCGAGATCGTCGGACTGACCGGCGACGAGGGCAACCGCCGGGTCGGCAACTACTCCCTCGGCATGCGGCAACGCCTCGGCATCGCGCACGCCCTGCTCGGCGACCCGCAGGTGCTGATCCTGGACGAGCCCGCCAACGGACTCGACCCGGCCGGCATCCATTGGATGCGCGGGCTGCTCAAGGGCTTCGCCGATCGTGGCGGAACCGTCCTGCTGTCCTCACATCTTCTGCACGAGATCGAGGTCATCGCCGACCACCTGGTCGTCATCGGTCGCGGCGTGATCGTCGCCGACGGCAGCAAGGCCGACCTGCTGAACGCCGCGGGCACCCTCGTCCGTGGCCTGGACCCGGATGCGCTGGGGCGCAGCCTCGACGCCGCGGGTTTCGTGTACCAGCTCGAGCCCGACGGCGCGTACGTCGTCGATGCCACCCGCGAGCAGATCGCCACGGCGACCGCTCGGCACGGCGTGGTCGTCACCGAGTTGCGCGGCGCGGACGGCGCCGGACTCGAGGAAATGTTCCTGCAGCTCACCGCCGCTGACGCACGAGAGAAGGTCACCGCATGAGTACCGCGACCCACATCGAACTCGCCCCGGATCCGAGCGTGACGTCCGTACCCTTCAGCCGCCTGTTGCGGGTCGAACTGCGCAAGCTCGTCGACACCCGGGCCGGCTTCTGGCTGCTCACCGCGATCGGCCTCATCACGGTCGCCGTCATCATCGTGTTCCTGTTCGTCGCCGATCCGGACCAGCTGACCTTCATGAACCTCGTCGGCGCGACCGCGACCCCGCAGAGCATCCTGCTCCCGGTGCTCGGCATCCTCGCGGTCACCGCCGAGTGGAGTCAGCGAACGGGCCTGGTCACCTTCACCCTCGAACCCAGCCGGATCCGCATCGCCGTCGCCAAGCTGGTCGCCGTCACCCTGGTCGGCCTGCTGGCGGTGGTCGTGGCCCTCGGCGTCGCAGCCTTGAGCAACCTGGCCGGGATGGCGTTCCTGGACGGCGTGGGCAGCTGGAACGTTGGAGCCGCCAACGTCCGCGACTTCTTCGCCGTACAGCTGATCGGCATCATTCAGGGCTTCGCGTTCGGCATGCTGCTGATGAACACCGCCGCCGCGATCGTGCTCTACTACGTGATCCCGATCGCGTGGACCGTGCTCTTCTCGATGGTCGGCAGCCTCGAGAAAGTCGCGCCCTGGCTCGACGTCAACTCCGCCATGGCACCCGCCTTCGAGCAGCAAACGTTCCAGTCGACCGACTGGGCCCACCTCGCGGTCTCCGGGACGATCTGGGTACTCCTACCACTCGCCCTCGGCCTGCTGCGGCTGCTCCACCGCGAGGTCAAGTCCGCCTGACATCACCTCGGCAGGAGAACCTGGACCTGGTTCCTGATCTCCTGTACAAGGTCGTCGACGGGGTTCGCGATGTTGATCGTGGTGGCCATGCTGACGAACATGATTGCGGAGACAATGTGTGCGAGCGTTGCGGCGTCGGTGGCGCTGCTGCGCTCGTCTCTCTGTAGTACGTCGGCGATCGCCTTCTCGGTCTGGACGGTCAGGCCGAGTGCGGTGCGGTGGTGGGGCTCCTCGGGGTCGCCGAAGACGATCTCGCGCAGGTAGGTCCGTCCGTTGTCGATCTGCTTGCGGTTGCATTCGACGACCGGGCGGACGATCGCCATCACCGCCTCGAGTACGTCGGGGATGCTCTCGGCAGCCGACGTACCTTCGGCGAGCGCGTCGGCGTACGTCGAGTTCTGCACCAGCAGGAGGAGTTCGCCCTTGGACTTCGCGTACAGGAACAGGGTGCCCGCACCGATGTCGGCCTTGTCCGCGATCTCCTGGGTGGTGACCTCGTCCACTCCGCGCTCGGCGAAGAGTTCCTGGGCCGCGGCGGTGATGCGGTCGAGCTTCTCCTGCTTGTTCCGCTCGCGCCGTCCGACTCGTTGGGAGGCGAGTGGCATGGCTGCCGTCCTTGTCTGCTCGGTGGGCTCGGGCTGGGTGGGCTCGAATGTGCCGGCGTTCATTCTTCCACGGCGGCTATTGCTCGTAGTGCTGCAGGATGGCGGCGTTCTTGACGTAGGTGAGGGCGGCGTCGACGTCGTACGCATGGACCGCGGAGGCGAGCGGTGCCAGCTGGTTGGACAGTTCCTCGAGCATGTTGCTGCTGAAGAAGGCATCGCGTGCCGCGGTGTCGGCGAACCCGAGGATGACCGACGCGTGGAACTGCTGGTCGTGGGGGTTGTCGTGGGCGACGTTCGGGGTGTCCCAGAGCTTTTCGATCCAGGGCAGGAACGTCTGCGTACGAAGCTCCTTGAGCACGCCGGTGCCGGCGAGTGCGGGAACGAGCTGCTCCTTGACGAACTTCCGGAACTCGCCGGCGCCGACCCCGTCCCTGCGGCGGAGGTAGACCATCGCACGGGCGCCGACTGCCTCTCCCGGACCTGCGACGTCGTACCAGCGGGACGAGTTCGGCGGGCCGGTGTAGAGGAGAGTACGGCGGAACACGTTGATCTCGTCCTTGTACGCCAGCTGCGTCTGCTTGCGACCCAAGAGGGGAGACAGCGCCGAGTGGAACGTGACTTCCGCGACGCCGTCGATCTTCCGGTCGACGGGGATCGAGGTCTCCACCCCGTCGGTCACCGGCCACCGGCCCGGGTTGTCCTCCGCAAGGTGGATCTGCCGGTACTCCTCCAAGCCTGGAGTGGCGGAGATGATCTTCGAGTGCGGGCCTTTCCAGTAGTCCATGCCGGTCTGGCGGGACTGGTCGGTGCGGACCCAGAGTGGAATCGAGGAGGTGAGGTGCTTCTGCACGCCCAGTTTCGCGGTAGTCATCGTGAGAGGAAGTCGACGGCGACCGGGGCGAACTTCTGGTGGTACTGGAAGATGCCGCCGTGACCGGAGTCGGGGTAGATGACCAGTTCCGAGCCCTTGATGCGCCGGTGCAGGTCCTCGGACAGAACCGAGGGCACCATCCGGTCGTTGTCGCCGTTGGCGATCAGGGTGGGCTGGGTGATCTTCGACAGGTCGGCGGGAGTGGAGCGGCCCCACTTCTTGATCGCCTTGAGCTGGGTCTGCAACGCCGTGATCTTGATGTCTGCGTCGCGGTCGGTGGTGCGCTCCTTGAGCCGGTTGACGAACGCGCGGGCGGCGGGCTTGCCGGTGGCGTTGCGGTTGAAGAACAGGAACTCCTTCGGGTCCGACCGGGTCAGGGTCGCCCGGAGGATGTCGTAGTACGTCGTACCGGCGACCTTGTCGATGTCCTTCCCGCCTGCGGGGCCGGTGCCGGTGAGTACGAGCTTGCGGACGAGCTCGGGGTGCTTCGCCACGAGGGCTTGGGCGATCATGCCGCCGAGGGAGAAGGAGAAGATGTCGATCTTGTCGAAGCCGAGCGCCGTGATGAAGGTGTAGGCGTCGTCGGCCATCGCCTCGACGCTGTCGGGGACGCGGCCGGTGGAGGCGCCGACGCCGCGGTTGTCGAACGCGATGACGTGGTGCTTCGCGGCGATCGGGTCGATGATCCGGGGGTCCCAGTTGTCGAGGGTCGCGGCGAGGTGGACGAAGAAGACGACGGGGATCCCGCCCTTCGGCCCGAGCTCGCGGTAGGCGAAGGTGACGCCGCCGGCGTCGACGGTGCGGGCGGGGGCGTCCTTGTAGGCGGTGATGACGGTACTCATGGTGGTTCTCCTGGTTCGTGGGGTTTGTCAGGGACGGCTGATGACGGCTTTGCCGCGGATGCCGCCCTTGTCGAGCGACTGCACTGCCTGCACGGTCTGGTCGAAGTCGAAGACCCGTCCGACAACGGGGCGCAGTACGCCGCTGTCGACGAGGGCGGCGATCTGGCGAAGCTGGTCGCCGCTGGCGCGCATGAAGAGGAACTCGTACGTCACGCCGAGCCGCCGGGCACGGCGACGTACGCCGCTGCTGAGAGCGGTCATCACCAGCCGCAGCACCGGGTTCGCGCCGAGCTCGCGGCCGAACGCCGCGTCGGGCGGCCCGACGATCCCGATCACCTTGCCGCCCGGGCGCAGCACGCGGAACGACTTCTCGAGGTTCTTCCCGCCGAGGCTGTCCAGCACCAGGTCGTACCCTTCGACGAGCTGTTCGAAGTCCTGGCTGCGGTAGTCGATGACGAAGTCCGCCCCGAGCTCGCGCACGAAGTCGGCGTTGCCGGAGCTGACCGTGGTGGCGACCGTTGCGCCGAGGTACTTGGCGAGCTGGATCGCGATCGAGCCGACGCCCCCGGCGCCGGCGTGGATCAGGACCCGTTGCCCCGGCTGCAGGTTGCCCCGCTCGACGAGTGCCTGCCATGCGGTCAGGGCCACCAGCGGCAGCGAGGCTGCTTCCTCGAAACTGACCGATACGGGCTTGAGCGCCAGGTCGGACTCAGCGACCGCGATGCGCTCCGCGAACGTTCCGATGCGGTCCTTACCGGGCCGGGCGTAGACCTCGTCGCCGGGCCTGAATCCCCGCACCTTCGCGCCGATGTCGAGCACCGTTCCGGCGACGTCGTTGCCGAGGATCTGCGGCAGCTTGTACGGGAGGATCTGCTTGAACTCGCCCGCCCGGATCTTCTCGTCGAGCACGTTGAGCCCGGCAGCCCGGACCTGCACGAGTACGTCGTGCTCTCCGACGACAGGTTCGGGGACCTCCGCCTGCTGAACCGGCCCCTTGTACTGCTTGACGACGAACGCGCGCACGGCGACTTCCTCCTCGATGACCTGCTCAGACTCTTTAACCTGAGCTTCCTCAATAATGAGTCCACTCAGTTAATTTGTCAAGCGAGCCCTCGGAAAGGCAGAACCCCGGCGTCCGCGGTGGCGGACGCCGGGGAGTCGATGGTGCCGGGCGTGTGGTCAGAGGATGCTGAGACCGATGACGTTCGTTGCGAGGCGGCCGGTGGTGACCCGGTCGCGGCCGGTCAAGGTGTTGACGGTCAGCTGGTCGGTCGATTCGGCGTCGGACAGTCGGACGTCCGCGCTCAGGCCCGAGACGCGCACGTTCCCGTTGGAGCCGGAGACCCGGATGTTGTCCTTGCCGGGGGTGCCGGTGACGGTCACCGCGTCGACCGCCGAGTCGCCGCCGCTGGCGTTCAGTTGCGCGCCGAGGTCGGCGTCGACCTTGCGTACGTCGGTACGGCGCAGATCGCCGACGGTGATCGTGTCCGCGCCGCCGAGGGCGTTGAGCCTGATCCGCTCGACGTTGTCGGCGTCCATCACGATGTTGCCCACGTCCCGGGTGAACCGCAGCCGCCGACCGTTGGCCGAGGCGTCGAACCTCTCCGCGGCGGCCGAACCGTTGAACACCATGGTGTCCTGGCTGCGCCCGCCCTCGATCACGTCGCTGCCGTCGCCCGGGTCCCAGGTGAACGTGTCGTTGCCGTTGCCGAGCAGCGCCGTGTCGCTGCCGCGGTTCCCGTCGACGGAGTCGTTGCCGGTGCCGGTACGGAACAGCTCGTTGCCGCTGCCGCCGAACGCGCTGTCGTTGCCGGCGCCGGTGTCGACGATCGTGAACGGCTGCACCTCGGAGCCGTAGTCGATCCGTACGACGTCGTTCCCGCCGCGGCTGCGGACCTGGATCTGACCGAAGTCGGCGCGCTTCACGGTGCGCTTCGCCGTACCGTCACCGAAGTCGACCTCGAGCACCGACGTGTCCGCGGCCGGCACGCTGAGGGCGATGTTGTCGGCGCGGTTCGTGCCGGTGACGATCAGTTGACCGGCGTCGACGACGACAGTGCGTGCCGGCGCCGCGGACGCCGTACCGGCCAGGCTGAGGGCGATGCCCGCGGTGACTGTCGCAACGGCTGCCGCGCTGATCCCTCGCCGGAAACGTCGTGTTGCACTGGTCATGATGTGGTCCCTCCCGAGTCGTCACAGCTGCCCTGAGTAGACGCCGTGTTCGGGACCTATACGGCCGCTGCTGCCAACCGGTTCACGGCGATTTCCAGTAGTTGCCTAGGGCATCTGAATCGAACGGTGAACCGAATCCACCCGCCGCCCGTATACCGTGCAAGGAGGCACCACTCCGCGTCCCGGGGGTGCTGTTCTTGCCGGGGGCAATCATCGGCGGGCTGATCGGCTACGGGATCGGCTGGTACGGCGCGGGCAGGACAAGCTGACCCTGGTGCTCGACGGCCGGAACGTCAGCCTGCAAACGAGCATCAGGGTCAGCGCCGCCTAGGTTGCTCGCGGTTGGTCGTCGTCGGGGAGCGGGCGGACGTGCACCCGGGATCCGGCGGCTGCTGCTTGCCGGACGAGTTCGGTCACGCCGGCGGCGTCCGTGACGGTCCGGGTGGGTCCGGTTCGGTCAGGCGGTGTGTAGGTCACTTCGTAGAGAGCGGCGGTCTCCAATGTCCCCCCAGACGGTGTCGGTCGTTCAGTTGTGCTGGCCGGTGCCCTCCGACGGAACGGTGATGCCGTTCTCGAGCGCTTGGCGGAGGAGGCTGTCGAGTTCGCCGGAGTAGACGCGCTCGGCGTCGAGATCTCCGGCGTCCTGGGCAACGCGGAGTTGTTCCCGGGCGGAGGCGATCCGCTGGTGGAGTTCCGCGGTGAACGTGTCCATGGTGGACCTACCTTATGCGCGAGTTGCAGAAGTCTTCAATTCGTGATCGCATGAATGTTGCAAACATGAATCGAGCGGAGGGCGGAGGATGACGACACCGCTGCACCAGTTGAAGGCGGAGTTCTTCAAGACACTGGGGCATCCGGCGCGCATCCGCGTCCTCGAGTTGTTGAGCGAACGCGAGATGGCGGTCAGCGAGCTCCTCACGGAGGTCCGCCTCGAGGCCTCGAACCTGTCCCAGCAGCTCGCGGTCCTCCGCCGGGCCGGTCTCGTGACGACCCGCCGCGAGGGTTCGCAGGTGTACTACGCATTGACGAGCCCGCAGGTGGCCGAGCTGCTCGCTGTAGCCAGGGGCATCTTGACCTCGGTGTTGTCGGACCAGGTGGAGTTGCTGGACGGACTGCGTGCGGACTCCGTTCCTGCCGGGCAGGTACGGCGAGCAGTCCGGTGAGCGCATCTGTGAAGCGGCGCCAGCCCCGCCCGATGAAAATCGAGACCGTCCAGAAGTGGGTCGCCTCGGTGATCCTGTTCCACGTCGGCAGCGTTCCGACGGTGTCGCTCGCTGTGTACAGCATCGGCTTCGCCGACACCGAGCGCGGGCGCGGGATCGGTCTGTGGCTCATGTCGGGCGTGATCGGCCTGCTGACGGTCGTCGGCATGCGCCTCATCCACCAGCGCACCCCCTTCTCGCCGTGGCTGATCCTCGGCATCCTCCCGACCGCTGTCACCGGCTTCTACATCTTCTGACGGCCAGCAGCCGAGGCGTGCTTCCGGCAATCCTGAGGCCGATGCCTCTGGCGCCACAGAGTCGCGTCTGGTAATTGGCGCTCTCAGGTGTGGAGTTGGGCGGCGTGGTTGGGGACCTGGGTCTGCATGTCTCGGGGTGGGCGTTCGTAGCCTTTGGAAGGTGGGCGGGGTGGGAGTTCCAGGGGCCGTCGCTGGACTTCGTGGTACGGGATGCTGGACAGCAGGTGGGCGATCATGTTGATCCGGGCGGAGCGTTTGTCTTCGCTCTCGACGACGTGCCAGGGCGCCTCGGGGATGTCGGTGTGGACGAACATCTCGTCCTTCGCGCGGGAGTAGTCCTCCCAGCGGGTGACGGACTCCAGGTCCATCGGGGACAGCTTCCAGCGGCGCATCGGGTCCTCGAGGCGGCTGCGGAAGCGGTTCTCCTGTTCGCTGTCGCTGACCGAGAACCAGTACTTGCGCAGCAGTACGCCGTCCTCGACGAGCAGCCGCTCGAAGATCGGGCACTGGTGCAGGAACCGTGCGTACTCCTGGTTGGTGCAGAACCCCATCACGCGTTCGACGCCGGCGCGGTTGTACCAGCTGCGGTCGAACAGGACGATCTCACCGGCTGCCGGCAGGTGTTCGACGTACCGCTGGAAGTACCACTGCGTCCGCTGGCGCTCGGTCGGCGCGGGCAGCGCGGCGATCCGGGCGACGCGAGGATTGAGGTACTCCGTGACACGTTTGATCGTGCTGCCCTTGCCGGCGGCGTCGCGGCCCTCGAAGATCACCACGACCCGGGCGTTCTCGACCCGGACCCATTCCTGCAGCTTCACCAGCTCGGCCTGCAGCCGCAACAGCTCCCGCTCGTACCGCTTCTTCGGCAATCGCTTCGTCTCACCCATCCCAGCACGATGCCGCATCCACCGCCGAGATCACAGGAGTCACGCCGCGGACAGGTCTTTCGCCTCTACAGTTGCCAGAGCGCCAGGCCTCCAATGAGGGAATGAGACTTCATTCGGCGGACCAGGAGGCGTTGCTGCGAGCTGCGGTGCTGGCTCCGTCGGTCCACAACACGCAGCCGTGGCGGTTCCGGTTCGTGGGGCGGACGGTCCAGGTGTACCGGGTCCGGGAGCGGGAGTTGCCGGCTGAGGATCCGTCGCGGCGGATGTTGTTCCTGTCGCTCGGGGCGGCGATCTTGAATCTGAGGGTGGCGGCCGCGGCGCGGGGGATGGGTTCGGAGGTGCGGTATCTGGTGGATCAGCGGTTGCCGGACCTGGTGGCGGTTGTGGAGTTAGGCGATTCGCCGGGTGAGCCGTTGGCCGGATTGGCGCCGTACTTGGTGAAGCGTCGGACGAATCGGGAGCCGTTCACCGATGAGCGGTTGGCTGCGCAGGTCCGGGTGGAGCTCGATCTGTGTGCTCGGGTCGAGGGTGCGGTGTTGCAGTGGGTCGAGAAGCCGTCGCGGCGTTGGTGGTTGCGGATGGCAACGAATGATGCGGTGGCGGCGGACGACGAGGATGTGGCGCGGACCGCGGAGCGGCGGCGTTGGGTTGGTGGGGATCGGGGGAGTGACGGGGTGCCGTCGAGTGCTCTGGGTTCGCGGGTCGCTGGCGGGAATCCCGTCGTACGCGATCTGGCGGCGACGGTCGCGGATGCGGTGCGTCCGGTCGCGGAGTTCGAGCAGGAGCCGCAGCTAGCGGTGCTAGCGACTCGGTACGACGGGCCGATCGAGTGGCTGCGGGCGGGGCAGGCGCTGGAGCATGTGCTGCTGGAGGCCACTGCTCGTGGTTTGTCGACGTCTTTGCTGAATCAGGCGATCGAGCATGAAGAGCTGCGGGTGCAGATCAATGATCCGCTGAGTCCGTGGCAGCGTCCGCAGGCGGTGATCCGGTTCGGCTACGGCCCAACCGTCCCGCCAACGCCGCGGCGCACCGTCGAGGACGTCCTGATCGTCGAGTAGCTGATCGTCGTGACGGGTGGAGTGCGCGGGCGAACACGGGCGGAAGCAGCGCGGCTAGCATGCTGGCCCATGGGAGCTTGGTCCGACGACGACATCCACGACCAGGGCGGCCGCATCGTCGTGATCACTGGCGCGAACTCGGGTCTGGGATTGCGCGCGGCGACGGTACTCGCGGCCAAGGGCGCCCGGGTGATCCTCGCCTGCCGGTCCCGGGAGCGCGGTGAGCGCGCTGCGGCGACGGTCGGTGGCGAGCTCGTGCTGCTGGACCTCGCCGACCTGGGCTCGGTGCGAAAAGCCGCGGCGAACATCCGGGATCGTACGGGCGATTGCGTCGACCTGCTGATCGACAACGCGGGCATCCCGGCCGGCCGATTGCGGCGTACCGCCGAGGGACACGAGTCGATTTTCGCCATCAACTATCTGGGGCACGCCGCGCTGACCTGGCTGTTGATGCCGGCCTTGCGCACCAGCGAGTCGGCCCGCGTTGTCACCGTGTCGAGCATCGCCCACCGCGGCAAGGGGTTCGATGTCGAGGACCCGAACTTCGAGCACCGGCGGTTCCGGATGGGTCAGGCCTACGCGCAGTCCAAGCTGGCCGGGCTGATGTTCGCGCTGGAACTGCAGGAACGCCTGTCGGCCGAGGGTTCCCCGGTGGTCAGCGTGGCCGCGCACCCCGGGTTCACCGGCACGGACCTCGGCGCCGCGGGTGCCCGCAACCAAGGGCTCGGTGCTGTCGCCGGACCGCTCAACGCGCTGACGAAAGCACTGTCGCAGTCCGTACCCGAGGGCACCTTGCCGGTGCTTTACGCGGCGACCGCACCCGACGTGCGGGGTGGTGATTACTACGGGCCGCAGAAGTTCGGCGAGTTCTTCGGAGGAGTCGGTCCGGCGCGGATCGACCCACGAGCGCAGGATCAGAAGCTGCGCGCGCGCCTGTGGGAGCGCACGGCCGAGCTGACCGGCGTCCGCCCGGATCCCGCCTGATGGACTTCTGGACGACCGGACTGCAAGGCTGACAGGTATGAGCGTTGACGTGATTGTCGTCGGGCTCGGCTTCGGTGCCGACTTCGCCCCGATCTACCAGGCCCACCCCGACGTCGGCCGGGTCGCGGTCGTCGATGCCGATCCTGCGCGTACGGCGTCTGTCGCGGACCGGCTCGGGATCACGGAGCGCTTCGCGTCGCTCGAGGACGCGCTGTCCGCTCCGGGATGGGACGCCGTACACCTGCTCACGCCGGTGCGGTTCCACGCCGGGCAGGTCCAGCAAGTACTGGAGTCCGGGCGGCACTGTGCGTCGGCGGTGCCGATGGCAACGACCTTGGACGATCTGGACGCGTTGATCGCGGCGCAGGACGAGGCCCGGCGCAACTACATGATGATGGAGACCGCGGTCTACTCGCGCGAGTTCTTCCACGCGCGCAGCCTGTTCGAGAGCGGCAAGCTGGGCCGGCTTACCTACTTCAAAGGTGATCACCTGCAGAACCTCGACGGGTATCCGGAGTACTGGCGCGGCTACCCGCCGATGCACTATGTCACCCACGCTCTCTCACCCGCTCTGGCGCTCGCGGGCACGCGGGTCGAGTCGGTGCGATGCCTGGGCTCCAGCCGGCTCACGCCTGATCACATCGGCGTTGCGGGGAACGGGTTCGGGACCGAGGCCGGGTTGTTCAAGCTGGCCGGTGACGACTTGGTCGCCAACGTCACGATGTCGTTCTTCCAGCTGGGCCGCAGCTATCTCGAGGGCTTCTCGGTGTACGGCGATGAGGGTGCGCTGGAGTGGCCGCAGCTCGAGGGCGGGCCGATGAAGGAGTTCAAGCTCGAGTCGCTCCCGGAAGGTCGGCGTGGACGGCCCGTGACCGAGGTCGACGTACGGCCCGGCGGAGCGCCGGAATTGTTGCCCGAGGCACTCAGATCGTTCACCGACGGCGGTCACGGCGGATCGCACCCGCACCTTGTCCACGAGTTCGTGTCGAGCATCGTCGACAACCGGCCGCCGCGGGTCGACGCCCGGACGGCGGCGACCTGGACGGCACCCGGGATCTGTGCCCATCAGTCGGCTCTGGAGGGTGGCAAGGAGATCCAGGTGCCGGACTACGGAGCTCCCTGACAGCCCGGCCAGGGATCTGAAGTGAGATCGCCTGGCCGGGCTTGGGTTTCAATGGATGGTGAGTTCGGGGGAGTGGCGGAGCATTCGGAGGGCTCGCATTCGCATGGGGCCGATGCTGCCTACCGGGAGGTTCAGTTTCTCGGCGATTTCCAGGTAGGACGGGCAGCTGTCCGACATCAGCAGTCTGATCAGCTTCTGGTAGCGGGCGGGCAGCCGGGACAGGGCTCGCTCCGTAGAAGGCTCGTACTCACCGTCGGCCGGGTAGACGTCGACGACGGCGGCGCGCTGGCCGTCGGAGTGCTCGGTTGTCGGGTCGGCGTACAGCAGGTACCGCTTCCGGCTGATCGCCACCCGCAGACCTTCCCGGCGGGCCGTCGCGGCCAGCCAGGCGGGAAGGCACTCCGGGTCGCGGATCTGACGGCCGTGCTGCCACAGCCGCAGCCAGGTGAGCTGCGCGGCGTCCGCGGCGTCACTGTGGCTGAGGCCGACACCGCGAGCGGTGTGCAGAAGGAGTGAGCCGTAACGCGCGTCCAGCTCCTTCCAGGCCGACCAGTCGGAGCCGAGTGCGCGGCTGAGAACATCCGCGATCGAGGAACCGGACTCGGTGTGGTCGCGGTTGCCCTCGAGCGGCCGTGCGGTGCTGCGTAGCGAGATCGTCGTCACGCTCCACGTCCTTTCGCTGATTCGCGCAGCTGGCGACAAGACGTGAGGGAGCACAGGAGGATCTGACCGACGGCCCTGTGCCTCACCCACGTTCCCCGTGGTCGACAGTGCTGCCTACGCCCCTATTCGATCACCGAGGCCGTCACGAAGCCGTAGTCGATTCGTCACGAAATCGTGCTTGTGGCGTCACCGTTCGCATACGCCTTGGCCGGCGGCCGGTCGGTGGCGGTCCGGTGCAGCAGCGACGGGCCGAGCAGACGCAGCAACGGCGCGGCCATCATCGTGGTGACCAGCGCCATCATCACCATCACCGTGAAGGCGCTGTGGTTGATGATGCCGACACCGAGCCCGGCGGACAGTACGACGATCTCGGTGATCCCGCGCGCGTTCATCAGTACTCCGAGCCCGGCTGCGGATCGCGCGGGCAGACCGCCGGCCAGGGCGACCGGCACGGCTCCGGCCAGCTTGCCGATGACCGCTACGGCCAGCAGGAGAGCGCCGGCGGCAAGCACCTGCGGCTGCGAGACCGCTGCGCTGACGTCGGTCTGCAGGCCGATGGATGCGAAGAAGACCGGCACCAGGAGTGTGCGGTTGAGCCGGCCGATCTGCTGGGCAACGGCCGCCACCGGCAGGCTGTCCTTCGGCAGCACGAGGCCGGCCAGGAAGCCTCCGAAGATCGCGTGTACGCCGATCTTGTCGGTCGCCGCGGCGAGACCGAGGATCAGGGCGAGGACCAGCAACACCAGGATCGGCGTGGGCACGGAAGCGGCGTACCGGAAGGACAGACGCTGCAGCAGCGGTCGGAGGACCAGCAAGGAAACGGCGCCGAGGACAACGGTCAGGCCCAGTGCGAGCAGAGCATCACCAGGACCGGTCGATCGGATCATTGCCATCGTGATCGCGAGCGCGCACCAGGCAAGCACGTCCGCGGCGGCGGCGCACAGCATGGCCAACGATCCGAGCCGCGTGCCCTCCAGGCCGCATTCCTGAACGATCCGCGCCAGGACGGGGAATGCGGTGATGCTGAGCGCCGTACCGATGAAGACAGCGAACGGCAGCCGGTGCACGGTGGGACCGGCGAGCGTCGAGTAGAGCGGTATCGCCGCGAGGAGTCCGAGGGCGAACGGAACCGCCATGATCGCGAGGCTGGCGGAGGCGATCGCCCCGCGCTCGCGGCCGATCCGGCCGAAGTCGGATCCGACGGCGAACATGAAGACGGTCAGCCCGGCCTGTGCCAGCAGGTTGAGGTTCGGTCGTACCTCGGCCGGCAGGACGGCGTTGAACAGCCAGGGCGTCAACGATCCGAGCACCGAGGGCCCGAGCACCAGCCCGGCGATGATCTCGCCGACCACAGCGGGCTGTCCGATCAGCCGGGCCAGCCGGCCGCACAAGGTCGCCAGCGCGCAGACGGCCGCGATCGCTAGTAGCAGCCGCCACATCAGCTGTGCTGAGGTCGGGCCGGCTGCCGCGGGTACGGACGCCGCCACGTCTGTGTGCTCCGGCCGGAGCCAGCCGGCGGCGTAGGCGAGGACGGCCAAGGCGACCGCGCCGGCAACCAGCGCGGCTGCGACCACTGATGCCCGGCCAGGTTTTGGAAGCAACGATCCGTCCTGCCTGGGCATGGGCATGCCCCGTCAGGCGGACACTGCGCCGTCGGCGGGCACAGAGAGAGCGGTACGCCGGTCCGCTGCGGACGGGAGCTCTGCCGCGGACGGGTGCTCGGCTGCCGGCCGGCGTACGCCGTTCATTCGTTTGCTAGCACGGTGGGCGAGGATGTCTTGGGCGATGTCCTCGGCCCGGTTGCCGAGGACGCTGAGCAGTGAGTCGGCGATGCCGTGTGTCGCCTCGTTCACGCCCTGCAGGTAGCAGGCGGCGTCCGACGGCTCGCCGAGGTCCAGACGGTACTGCCGGTTGACCTCGATCCGGTCGAGCCCGATCGACGCGCCGAGCCCGCGGATCAGCCTGGGCATCTCGCGGACGAACCCGGTACCGAGGAACACCAGATCCCGGCGGAGCTCGTCGACAGCGCCGGTCTTGCGGTCGGTGAGCTCGAGGACGACCTCGTCCCCATCGGTGCGGGCACCGGTGATGTCGGTCATCTGCACCAGCCGCCGCCGTTCGACGCCGTTCAGCCGATCGAGATACAGGCTGGTGTAGAGCTCCTGCAGGAGGTCGCTCTCGACACCGGAGTAGTTCGTCAGGTGCATCTCCTGCAGGATCTGCTTCTTGCCGTCCGGCAACGCCTCGTAGAACTTGTCGATGTACGACGGGTAGTAGAGCTCGTTGGTGAACTTGTTCGTGTCGTACGCGCGCAGCCCGATGGATCGCATCACCCAGCTCACATCGCTGTTCGGCAGGTCGTGCTGCGTCGCCCGGAACATCTCGGCCGCGCTCTGCGCCGCACCGACTATGGCGATCCGGTACTGCTGGTCCTTGTCGAGCGTCGCGATCCGGCTGCGGTACCGGGTGCTGTGGATCAGCCGGTCGGCGGGCAGGTGGCTGAGTTCCGGTGGAACGTACGGGTCGCGTCCGGCGCCGATGACCAGGTAGCGGCTGGAGATCTCGGTGCCGTCGGCAAGCCGGGTCAGCCACCCGGTCAAGCGGCCGGTGGAATCGCGGACAGGTTCGACCGACGTACAGTCGCAGCCGAGCCGCAGCTGCACCTTCCGCAGCGATTCCGACACCCACTGGAGATAGCCGGAGACCTCGACGCGGTACGGCGTGAAGCTGCCCATGTTGATGAAGTCGTCGAGCCGGCCGACGCTGCGCAGGTAGTTGAGGAATGTGAACTTGCTGCGCGGGTTCCGCAGTGTCACCAGGTCTTTGGCGAAGGCGACCTGGCTCTTCGTCCAGGGCAGCAGCAGGCCGCGTTGCCACTCGACGGTCGGCCCGCGTTCGATCAGGAGCGAGCTCTCCGCCAGGCCGTCGGCGCCGAGTTCTTCCAGCGCGACCGCCAGGGCGAGGTTGGCCGGTCCGGCGCCGATGGCAAGCAGTTCGACGTCGTGGTTGGTCATAGCAACTCCAAAGGGTCGTGGCTCACCAGGGCCGTCCGGAATACTCGGGCTCGTTCAGCGCGTCGTACTTCAGTTCGACCAGACCTGCGGCGGCGGTCAGCCGGTCCGCACAGGTGGCGAGATCGTCCGCGCTGCAGACGACGTACGCGTGCCGGCCGATATGCGCCCGCGGTGGCAGCCGGACGGTCGCTCCGGCTCCGACCATCGGATGTGCCTCCACCAGGCCGGGCGACGGACCCCGGCTCGGGGACCGTGATCTCTACGACGCGGCAGTCCTCGGGTGGGTAGCAGAACCGGATTCCGACGCAGGTCCGATGGTCGGGCTCCAGCCGGGGACGGATGCCCCGCGCCACGTCGACCAGAACCGCGCCGGGGTCGATGCCGGTGGCCAGCTTGCCCACGTACGGGATCAGGTCACCGCCGAGCCGGCCGTTGATCTCGATCACCACCGGTCCGCGCGAGCTGAACCGGATCTCGGTGTGCGTGATGCCGTACGGCGCGCCGATCGCCTCGTGCGCCGACCGGAGCAGCTCGCGCAACTCGGGGTCGTCCAGCAACGGATCCGCACCGTCGACGAGATGGCCGACCTCCTCGAAGTACGGCGGTTCGCCGAGCTGCTTGTGGGCGATGCAGAACGGCAGGTACTCGCCTGCCACCACCGCACCGTCGACGCTGATCTCCGGACCGTCGACCAACTCCTCGATCAACGCTCCACCGTGGTACTCGGCCGGACCGTTCCGGCTGGAGCTGTCGGCGCGATCGAACGCGTCGGCGATGCCGGCCGGATCGCTCACCACAGCAACGCCGATGCTTGCCGCCATACCGCGCGGTTTGACCACAACCGGATAGCCGATGTCCGCCGCCGCGGTGGCGGCCTCGGCAGCCGTCGTGGCCACCGCGAACCTCGGCTGCGGCAGACCGGCATCGGTGAGTGCCTGCCTGGTCCGCGCCTTGTCGCGACAACCTTGCGCACCCCGTGCGGTCAGACCGGGCAGCCCGAGTCGCTCCGCCACCAGAGCGGTCGCGATCACCGACGGTTCGTCGTACGTGAAGACTCCGCGGACCCCGTGCGTACGGGCGACAGCCTCGGCGGCGGCGAGCAGACCGTTGTGGTCTAGCACCAGTCCGGCGCCCTCGAGGGGGACGACCACAGAGCTTCCGGCAAGGTACGGCGTCTGCCAGGTGGCAGGCTCGTCGTCGATCAGCCAGAGCCGGCTGCGGGCGGCCGCACCTTCGATCAGGTACTCCCGGTACGGCTGGAAGCCACTGCCCAGCTGCAGCACGACACCGTCGGTGTTGTCGTTCACGCATCCTCCCGGGAGCCGTCACTGACGAACGAGAGGGGCTGATCCGGTGTGGGTGATACACCTACCGCGATTGCAGGAGCGGGATATCCGTCGCGCCAGCCGCTTGTACTCAAACAGGTGACGGATCTACCTTCTCGGAAGGTAGCTCGGGAGCAACCTAACGAGAAGTCGCGATACCTGCATGACAGGGCCCGCCCGCCCGATACTTCTCGTGGTAGTCGAAGGTTCCCGGACTGGGCGGGTCGTGAGGACTCGTACCAGTGTGGGGAGATCGACAGATGCGCGCTCGGCCCGTAGCAGCGGACGATCCTGATCCGGAGATCCCGCCTGCCGGAGCTCACCGTTCGGTGCGGCTCCGCATGCTCGACGGCTTCTGGGTCGTCGACGGTCAACAAACCTTGTCGATCCCGCTCAGTGCGCGCCGCGTGGTGGCGTTCGTCGCGCTGCGCGGGCGTTCCAGCCGTGCGGAGGTGGCCGGCACCCTGTGGCCGGAGGTGTCGGACTCCAAAGCGCAAGCCTGCCTGCGTACGGCGTTGTGGCGGCTCCGCCAACTGAGTCCACGGCCCCTCATCACCGGTGACGAGACGCTGCGTGTCGACGAGTCCGTCGACGTCGACGTGAACACCCTCATCGACGCCATTCGCCGAGTCATCAACGACGGCGAGTGCGGCGCCGACCAAGGGCTCTTGCCGACCCTTGCCGCGATGGGCGAGTTGCTCCCCGGCTGGTACGACGACTGGGTCCTGCTGGGGCGGGAACGCCTTCGCCAGCTCCAGTTGCACGCTCTCGAGCTGACGGCCCAGCAACTAACCTGTTCCGGCCGGTACGCCGAGGCGATCGAGGCAGCCATGGCCGCCGTGCGACTGGAACCCTTGCGGGAGAGCGCGACCCGGGTGCTGATCGAGGTGCATCTCGCCGAGGACAACGTCGTCGAGGCGATCCGCCGGCTCGAGTTCTTCCAGCGGAGTCTGGCCAGCGAAATCGGTGTCGAGCCCACCGCGGAGCTGGTGGACCTGGTGCGCCGCCGGCAGGTCGGAGCCGATCCGCGCCGGGTGGTGGCAGACATCTTCAAGATGGACCGGAGCCGAGCCCTGTCGTCCAGGACGACGCTGGCGTAGGGCTCCAGAGATCTTCCGGACCGAGTGCCTGCACGTGGTACTTGCCGAGGGCGCTGACGAGGAACTGCAGCTCCAGTGCGAGGCACTCGACGAGGTTGACGAGGCCGTGGTCGGGATCGGTGTCCACCGCGATGAGCGCGGCCCGGCCCAGGCCCGCCGCGTTCGCGCCGAGGGCCAGGCACTTGGCGACCCGCGCGCCCTCCCACATCCGGCCTGAGACCAGCAGGCAGGACGGGTCGGAAGGCGCGCGGTCCTGCCCGATCCGCTGCAGGCACTCGCCCAACGGAAGCCCGACATGGTTGAGGAAGGCCCGCGGTGCCCAGCCGGTACCTGCCTCGGCGCCGTCGACGGACACCGCGTCCGCGCCGGCCGCCCAAGCAACCTGCGCTGCCGTCGAAACGTCCCGCGCGGGTGGCAGCTTCACCCACACTCTGGCCCGTGGATAGTTGTTGCGCATCAGGCGGATCTGCTGCCGCAGGATCTCCTCGGTGAACGTGCCGGGGCTGCTGCTGCGCAGGACTTTGCCGCCGCCGAAGACCGGGTCGAGGAGGTACGCATCGGCCAGCCGTTCCGCGGCTTTCGCATCGACCAATGTCATCCCGCCCAGCCCGGGTTTGGCGCCCTGCCCGACCTTGAGTTCGAACGCGAGTCGCCCGGACTCCAGCAGCGGCAGCACGTTCGGATCGCTGTACACGAGGTTCCACACCTCGGCGTCGGCGTCCTCGGTGCTCTGCTGGACGACGATGCCGCCGTACCCGTCCAGCGCCTCGCTCTGGTACGCGCGGATCCGGCCGAGCAGTGAGCGTTCCGCGTCGGCTTCCAGCCGCCCGTAACTGTTGACCGGCATGACGTTCTCGCCGATCACCATCGGGATCCCGAGACGTCCGGCCTGACGCCCGGCGGCGAGACCGAGTGCGACGCTCGCCGCCTCCGTCGATCCGAACGCCGAGACGTACGTCGGCACCGCGGACCGGAACCCGCCGATCGTCGTCTCCAGCCGGACGTCCCGGTACACCGGCTCCCGGGCCAGTTCGACGAGCTGTGCCAGCCGGTGCGGCACGAAGACCGGCGGCACCAGTCGCAGGCGGTCGAGGTGATCGTCTGCCGGAACAGAACAGTCGGCGCCGAACAGTACTTGCCCGTAGTCGTCGGTGGACGGGAATGCGTCGGCGGCTCCGGCCCGGGCGCGGCGGCGGATCGCCTCTTCGGGGAACCCCTCGGCGTACAGGATGCGCTCCTTCGGTCGGCTTCTGACCGGAAGAGGCGTCATCGGTGCGGCGAAAATACCGTCCGTATCACTGGGCGTCGTCCGGCCCCTCTGACGAGTAGGAGCGCCAGCTCGAGGGGGATACCAATGAAGTCCACGCGTGCCATCACGATCTTGATCAGCCTGACGCTCGGCGTCGGTTCGATCCCGCAGCCGGCCACCGCCGTCGCGACCGATCCCTGCGGCTTGCCACGAGGTGTGTTGAGGGCGAACGACCTCGCATCCCGGTCCGCGATCGAGTGCGGCGCCGTCGGCCGCTTCGTCGACGCCGGGGACGGCATACCGCTCCAGGTACAACCGCCGGGTGGCAGCGTCACTCTGGACATGCTGTATCCGGACGAGGCCCGGACCTACAGCCTGACCACTGATGCCCGAGGGGTGGTGACCACGGGCGTGCAGGTTGTGCGGGACCGCTTCCCGGATCTGCCTGGTCCGGGTGCGTGTGAGCGAGACAGCTACGTCCTCCGCCCGTACAAGTGGTACCGGCCATGGCTGTTCCGGACGACCAGGGGTACGGCGCTCACCAACGGCAGTCAGGCCGACTTCGACGCGGCTGCCCGCAGGTCCGCGGTCAACATGACCCGGGGCCACAACACCTGCGGTATGCGAGGCGCGACCGCCGCGTCGGGCGGTCTCGTCGGGCACACCGCCGTACGCGGCAACTTCGTCTACGCCGACGGTCAGACGACCTGCGGTGCATCCGACGGCCACAACGTGATCGACGCGGGGGACCTGCCTGGCGGCTTCCTCGACGCGACGCTGGCCTGGACCTGCACCTGGGCCGAGACGCGCCACGGCGTGACGCAGGCCGTCTCGGCCGACATCCGGATGAACAACGGCGACTACAAGTGGACCTACGACCCGTCCCGCGATGCCGCATGCGACCCGGCACAGCCACCGGATCAGGACCGATGGCGGTACGACGTGGAATCGGTGCTGACCCACGAGATGGGCCACGTCTACGGGCTCGTCAACCTGAGCGCGGCCGAGGACATCAACCTGACGATGTACCCCGGCGTACGACGCTGCACCGCACACATGCGCACCTTGGGCCGTGGCGACGTACTCGGTCTGCGGGCGCTCTACGGACGCCGCTGAACGCGTGGGCGGGAGAGCCTCAGGTAGAGCAGCGCGGCCACGCTGACGAGGGCCGGCCAGAGCAGGTAGACCCCGGCCATCAGGAGCAGTACGACGACGGCTCCCTGCGCGACGAGTGCGGCGAGACGCGCCCGGCTGCCTCGCGGCAGCAACTTCACTGCCGCGGCGACACCGACGGCGTACACGGTCACGAACAGTCCAGTGGTGAGCAGGACCAGCGATTGCGGCTCGAGTCCTGCCACCACCACGACCACGGCAGTCACCATCGACAGCGCACTGAGTACGGCGAGACTGCGTCGTGGCACGACGCCCGCCGAGCTGCCACGGGCTAGCCAGGCAGGGAGAGCGCCGTCGCGGGCCAGGGCGGCGCCGAGCTTGGACGCACCCGCGTAGTACGCGTTCATCGCACCGAAGGTCAGGAGGAGGGCAGCCGCCGCGGCCAGCACACGGGCGTTGCCGCCAAGGCCGATCGCGAGCAGATCGCCGAGCGGCGCGTCAGTGTGGGCGGCCTGCGGGCCGAGCACCGTGATGGTGGCGAAGGCGACACTCAGGTAGATCACGCCGACCACGATCACCGCGAAGGCAGTAGCCCGCGGTACGTCGCGGGCCGGGTGGCGGAACTCGGCGGTGAGGTAGGTGACCGTTTCCCAGCCGACGAAGCTCCACACGAGGAGTGCGGCAGCAGGGCCGATTGCCTGCCAGCCGTGCGGCGCGAAAGGCTGCAGGTTGGACAGATCGGCGTGCGGTAGCGAGAGCGCGACCGCGAGGCCCAGGAAGAGCGTCAGCAGACCGGCGAGGAACATCTGGACCCGTCCGGTCACCTCGATACCGAAGGCGTTCGCAGCCGGCACGACCGCCAGAAGCGCCAGCATGGTTGCGAACACGGCGGTCTGCTCGCCGCCCAGCGCCGCTTCGACGTAACCACCAGCCCACAGGGCGGCGGCGGGACCGCCGACGGGGACCGAAAGGTAGAAGCACCAACCGACGATCGCCGCGGCCCGCTCACCGAACGCCAGTCGCGCGTACGTCGCGATGCCACCCGAATCCGGATAGCGCGCACCGAGCGCGGCGAACGTGGCTGCCAGCGGAGCCGACACCACTGCCAGGCCCAGCCAGGCCAGTAACGACGCGGGGCCCGCGACCTCGGCGGCGAGCGCCGGCAACGCGATGACACCGGTCGCCAGCACGGCTCCGATGTACAACGCCGTACCTTGCCCGAGACTCAGCCTGCCGGTTTCTGTCACGCGCGACATCTTCGCTGGTACGGCGGTCAGGGTGAAGCGATGCCGGGGACCTTCGGAAAGGCGCTCGCCTGCCAGACCGAGTCCAGCCCGGCGACGTACCGGGTGAACCGCTCCAGTCCGAGGCCGAAACCGGCGCTCGGCGGTACGCCGTCCTTCAGCATCTGCAGGTACCACGCGTACTTCGCCGGGTTCTCCGCCGTCTCCCGCATCCGCGAGATGATCGTGGCGTAGTCCTGCTCGCGTTCGCTGCCGCTGCACAGTTCGCCGTACCCCTCGGCGGCGATCAGGTCGAAGTTCCGCAGCATGCCGGGCTGGTCCTTGGACTCGCGGTCGTAGAACCCGCGCGATCCCTTCGGGTAGTCGGTGACGAAGAACGGCCTGCTCGCCTTCGCCGACAACTTCGCCTCGCCCACCCAGTCGAGCTCGGCATCCGGGTTCTGGTCGTGACCCGTCGCCCGCAGGTCGGCGACCGCGTCGGCGTGCGTCCGGCGCCCGAACGGCGTACCGATCAACTCGGCGAACCCGGAGGTGTCCCGGCCGAGGGCCTCGAACTCGTGGGGGAGTTCCGCGACCACCTGCTGTACGACGTGACGGACGAGATCCTCCGCGATCGCCATGGCGTCGTCCCGGGACGCGTCCGCGATCTCGATGTCGATCTGGTGGAACTCGGCCAGGTGCCTGCTCGTCGACGCGGTCTCGAGCGGTTCCAGCCGGATGTTCGGCGCGATGAAGAAGATCTTGTCGAACGAGGTCAGCGCGGCCTGCTTGTAGAGGATCGCGCTCGTCATCAGTTTGTAGCGGTGCCCGTAGTAGTCCACGTCGACCTGCTTGGCCCCGCGCGCGCCCGGGTCGGTGACCGGGCCGATCACCGGCGGCAGCAACTCGATGAACCCGCGGGCGCCGAGAAGCTCGCGGGCCGCGGTGAGCATCCGGTGCTGGATCTTGAGGACCGACCGGGTGACGGGTGAGGTGAGGTGCTCACGCGGACTGGCGGGCAGCCGGGCTTCGGTTTCCGGGATCCGGGTCTCGGTCATCTGTGCTCCCTGATGAGTGGTCCGATACGGCGTGAAACTCCTGCTCGAGGCTCGCGTTGTCGAAGGTCCGTTCCACGTACGACAGCGAGGCCAGCAGCCCGGCCGCCGTCAGCTTCGCGGAGTCGGTCGGGCCGACCACACCGCGGATCGGCAACGATCCGATCGACGACCACTGCAGCCGCCCGGTGCTGTCGAGGTAGCTGCGGGCCCGGCCGGCGTTGTCCGGATGCAGGCAGTACGGCACGTCGAGGTAGCCGCGCCGGAAGGCGGCGGCCAGCGCCGCGCCGAGATCCGGACCGAGGTCGAGCACCGCCTCGATCAAGGCGCTCGCCTCGGCGTGGATGCCGGTGTCGGCGGCATCGCCGGCGATCGTCAGGCACCCTTCGGCGGCCAGCGCCGCGGTCTCCAGGGCGGCGACGTTCTCGGCGAACGTGGGAATTCGGTAGCCCTCGGCAACTGTCTTCACGATCAGCCGGGCCGCGCCGGCCTGGACCGCCAGCCGGGCCGCTTGCTCCAGGAGCCCGGTCGCGCCGGCGGGCGTCCGCGGATACACACCCATGTAGGTGTAGACGACGATGTGCCAGTCGACGTCCGGCAACCACTGCGTGGCCAGCCGGCGCAACGCCAGCAGCGCTTCCGTGTCCTGATCTGAGTTGGTCTGCTGGGCGTAGCTCAGCGAGACGCTGCGGATTCCGTGCTGCCGGAAGAACAGGCACTCGAGGACGCTCAACGCGACCAGCAGGCCGGGCGGGCAGAGTTGGCCCATCATGCAGCCGCCGAAGCTTTCGACATGCGGTTCGGCTCCGGTCGATCTGACCTCCGCCAGCAGGTCACAGCTGCGGGCCCAGTTCGGGATCGAGTCCTCCAGCGGCATCCGGCTGTAGGGCAGGCAGTACGAGACCGGCCCGCCCTCGGTCGCGTGCAGCCCGGCCTGGATCAGCGCGGCCACGATCGGTTCGGGGCACGGCGAACCGTGCCGGATCTGCACGGGGAAGTCGGGCCCGGCGACACCGTCGAGCACCGAGCGGGTGACGGCCGGGTCGTACGCGACGATGGGGTACCCGTTGAGCTCGATTCCGGCCGCGAGCGCGGCGCGCGCGTTCGCGTTGTCACCCATCCGGGTGTAGCTGTCGAGCGTGATCGTGCCGACCGTCGTCGCTGTCGCCTGCCGGGTGGCCACGAGCCCGGCGCGCATCGCGGTCGGGTTGCTGACACCCATCCGCGGTTGCACCACGAGCTTGCCCGCTTGGTGCGCCCGGGCAACGAAGTCACCGAACGAGCCGGTACCCGGGACGCTCACGAAGCCTGGCCGATGGAGAGCCGGCCGACGTACGACTGGAAGGCGGTGAGTCCGGTGCCGTCCTCGAACACCGCGCCGTACCCTGCCGCTGTCAGTTGGGCCCTGCTGCGGTCGCAGCCCGGTCCGGCGATCCCGAGCTTCCCGCCGATGACCATCGGAGTGCCGACCAGTTCCGCGTGGCTTCGGACCCGACGGATCAGCCGCAGGCCGTCGTGGAAGCCGTGACCGTTGACACTGCTGACCACGATCAGGTCCGGCCGCAGCCGCAGACACTCGGAGACCATCAGCTCGTCCGGGACGCAGGCACCGAGGTTGTGCACCTGATGGCCGAGCTCCTCGAGAACCAGTTGCAGGACGACCAGATTCCAGGTGTGCGAGTCCGACGACACGCTGGTCAGCACCACGGACAAGCCGTCGGCGCTGACCTCCTTGCCCGCGGCGTGATTCATGACAAGCAGAGCCCGGATCGCCGGTGCTCTGATACATCCGGCCGATCAGCCGGGGTCGATCTCCTCGAGCTCTGACACCCCAGTGGCGGCCTGCGGTCCGTACCGCTCCCAGCGTTCGTGCAACCGGATCCGGCCGTCGGGCAGCAACTCGGGGGTGCTCTCGCAGTGTCCTGCGACCAGTGCGCCGTCGGCGAGCACCATCGTGTAGCTGAACTCCAACGAGTCGTCCGGCCGGCACACGCCGGTGAGCGAACCGCGTCGTACGCGACCGCCGCTGAAGTCTGCCCAGAGCAGGTCGCCACGTTGCCGGTACGACGCGACCGTGACGTCGCGGTCCTCCGAATGATGTCCGGCGGGGGAGAACCTCCTGCCGTTGTAGTTGATCATCCGTGGAGCTCCAACGTGCAGCACTTCACGCCACCACCGGCCCGCAGGAGTTCGGAGACATCCATGCCGATCGGGACGAAGCCCGCCTCCCGCAGCTTCGCGACAAGGTTGGTGGAACCCGCCGGCATCAGGACATGCAGGCCGTCGGAGACCGCGTTCAGGGCGAACACGCCGGCGTCTTCGGCGGTTGCGATGATCGCGGACGGGAAGAGTTCGCGCAGAATCGCCTGACTGCCTGGGGTGAAGGCGCCCGGGTAGTACATGACGGTCTCGTCGTCCAGCACGGCCAAAGCGGTGTCGAGGTGGTAGTACCGGTCGTCGACGAGGGTCAGGCCGATCACCGGGCGGTCGAAGTACAGCTCACTCTCGAGGTGGGCGCGACGGTCGGTGCGGAACCCGCTGCCGGCCAGCAACCAGTGTCCGGCGGTCAGGTAGTCGCCTTCGCCCTCGTTCGCTGTCGTTGCCTGCTGGACGTGCAGACCGCGGCTCGCGAACCATTCCAGGTACGACGCCGACTCCGCGTCCCGCTCGGCGTGACGGAAGCGGGCCACGAGCGCACGGTCGCCCCAGACGGTGGCGCCGTTCGCGGCGAACACCATGTCCGGCAGCCCGGGCACCGGTGGGATCACGTCCACGGAGTGCCCGAGGTCGACCAGCTGGTCGTGGATCCGCTGCCACTGCGCCGCCGCGATCGGCTGGTCGGTCGGCTTGGCGGGGTTCATCCACGGGTTGATCGAGTAGGTGACGTCGAAGTGGGTGGGCGGGCACATCAGGTACCGGCGACGGGTGCTCCGCCGGATCGCGGCGTCGGACGGTACGTCGGTGGTGGTCGGCGTACCGACCTCGTCGATGAGTTCCATGCCGACAAGAGCGCGCGAGAGCCGCGATCAGATACTCGCGCCGGCCGGTGTATTTCCGGGCGCCGGTGCCGGGCTCTGTCCGAGCAGGAGCGCTCTGTTCCGTCTTGCCCATGGAGGTCCCGAATATGCTGACCGGCCTGAGCCGAGCTGAACTCACTGCCCAGTACCTGGACGAGATCAAGCGCCGCGGGATCTCCGCCGCCGAACTCGTCAGCACCCACCCCGAGTCGATCGGATTGCAGTCGGTGTACGGCGGCCGGTACCTGGCGCGGCCGCTGTTCCTCGGCGCCGACGAGTGTGATCAGCTCGCGAACGACATCCTGACCATGCACGCTGCCCTGACCAGCCTGCCCGACAAGTTGTACGGCGGTGACCTGGCGGCGTTCGCCCGATCGGTCGGAATGACCGACGTACAGGTCTCGGCCGTGCTGCGCAGCCGCGGCGCGACGGTGACGAAGCAGAGCCGCGCCGACCTGTACCTGGACGAGAGCGGGTTCAAGCTGCTGGAGTTCAACATGGGCAGCGCGCTCGGCGGCATCGACCAGTCCGACATGGCCCGGGCCTTGCTCGATCAGCCGATCCTGGCGGAGTTCGCGCAGACGCACCGGCTGGCCTACGTGGACACGATGCGCGAACAGGTCAACAACATGTTCGTCGAGAGCGGGTTCGCGCACGGCTCCCGGCCGGTGCTGGCCACCGTCGACTGGCCGAGCAGCTACGAGACCCTCGAGCCGTACATGCGGCACTTCGCGACGCGCCTGCAGGACATGGGAATCGACGCCCACGTCGGCCACATCGGGCAGCTCGAGGTCCGCGACGGCGGCGTCTGGCTCGGCGACGTGAAGGTCGACATCATCCAGCGCCTCTTCATGCTGGAGGATCTGCTCGAGCACTCGGACGCGTCGGCGATGATGGACCCGATCCTGGACGCCGCCGCTCGCGGCGAGGTGAAGATCTTCACTCCGCTGGACGCCGAGATGTTCGCCAGCAAGGGAGCTCTCGCGGTGCTGTCCGACGAGGCCAACCGCCAGTACTTCGACCAGCAGACGCTGACCAGCCTCGACCGAATCCTGCCCTGGACCCGGATGGTGCGCTCCGGGCCGGTGACGCTGGAGGACGGCACACAGGTCGAGCTGCTCGACTACGTACTCGGTCATCAGGCAGAACTGGTCCTCAAGCCGACCTCGCGGCACAGCGGGGAAGGTGTGCTGCTGGGCTGGCGTGCCGACACCGACGGAGAGCTGTGGGAGGAGCGGGTCCGGGAGGCACTCGACGGCCCGTGGGTCGTCCAACGCCGGATCCGGCCGGTGCCGGAGCTGTTCCCGATGCCGGACGGCGACCCGGCGCCGTGGCTCGTGAACTGGGGTGTCTACACGGTCGTGAACGGGTTCGGCGGTGTGTACGCGCGGGCCATGTCTGTCGAGTCCGACGTCGAGGTGGTCCGGCTGGACGCCGGCGCGTCGGTCGGCTGCTGCCTGCATGCCCTGCCGGAGGACTCGGACGTCGAGCCGGGATCCGCGCTTCCGGTCCGCAAGAACTGAAAAGAAGGGGGCCGGTGCATCTTGCACCGGCCCCCTTCTTTACGCGGATCCTCAGGTGGCTGCTTCGGGGTTGGCGCCGGGGGCCGCCTCGGCCTCGGAGGTGGCGGCCGTGTCGGCCGGCTGCTCGTCGGGGCGGCGCATGCCGATCCGGGCGCAGACGGCGGACAGGACGGCCACTGCCGCCGCCCACAGCCAGAAGGTCTGGCCGACCTGCTCCCACAGCCAGACGCCGACCGCCGGACCGACCGCGTTGCCGAGACCGAAGACGCTCAGCATGGCGCCGGAGTACCGGCCCCGCAGGTGCGGTGGCGCGACCATGCCCGGGTAGGCGAAGGTGGTCGGTGCGCCGATGATCTCCGACGTCGTCCAGATCAGCGTGCCGATGATCAGCAGCACCGGGACCAGCGCGATCGCGTAGACGCCGTAGCCGACCGCGACCAGGCCGAAGCCCGCGATCGCGGTGAGGCGCAGCGGCCAGGTCTGCACGTACTTGGTGGCGGGCACTTCGCAGACGGCGACCACGATGGCGTTCGCGGAGACGATCGCGCTGTACCACCACAGGCTGAGGCCGTCGTTCACGATCGCGAGCGGCAGCACCGCGATGTACTGGCAGTAGACGATCGTCACCAGGAACACGGCGGCCAGGTAGAAGTCGTACCGCCAGTCCGCCAGCACCGCACGGTAGCCCTGCTTCGGCTCCGCGGCCTTGGCGGCGCTCGCGGCCTCGTCCGGTGCGGCCTTCCCGGGCAGGAACTTCCAGGCGATCGCGCTGTAGAGCACGGCGGCGAACGCCTCGGCCCAGAACAACAGGTTGTACGAGATCGACACCAGCGCGACGCCGACGATCGGAGTCACCGCGGTGCCCAGGTTGATGGCCAGCCGGTACATCGCCATCGTCATCACGAGCTGACCCGGCTTGGTCAGCTCGGCCAGCATGGCCTGCGCGGCCGGCCGGTTCAGCTGGCTGACGGTGCTGACCGTGATGATCGCCAGCAGGATCACCCAGTACACGTTGATGTAGAGGATGGAGACGATCAGCGCGGCCGAGCCGAGCATGCTGATCAACGTCGCCGCCCGGGCGCTCAGCCGGTCGGTCAGCCAGCCGCCGACGAACGCCCCCAGCACATGGCCGGCGCCGTAGATGCCGAGCGCGAAACCTGCCTGGCCGACCGAGAACCCGCGGTGCGTCATGAACAGCACCAGGAAGATCTGCAGGAAGGCGCCCAGCCGGTTGACGAAAACTCCGAACAGCAGCGCCTTCGACGTGATCGACGTCTGGCGCCAGGTCGCGATGGCACCCAGGCCTTCGCCCGGCTGCTTGGCCGAACCCGGTTCGCGGTCGACTTCTTCGCTCATCAGCCACTCCACCCCTCTGGTGCGTTCGACCCAGCACGTTATCGGTTGGAGCGCCGTACGGACAGCCCTCAAAGGCAACAAAACAAGGCGTATCAGAGCCGGGCCGGCGCCGCCTCTGATGAGTGACGGCGACGCGTAGCGGAAGCGTACGTGCGCCCCTGTCGACATGCCTGCAGCCAGGAGGATCGGATCTATGACAACCGAAATGACGGAGGCCCTCCCGCGGATTCCGGACGACTTCATGCAGAGGCCGTACGAGATCCTCGAGCCGTACCGGAAAGCCGGCCGGGTGCATCACGTGGTCTTCCCGCACGGCGCCGACGTCTGGCTGGTCACCCGGTACGCCGACGTCCGCGCACTCCTGCAGGACCCCCGGGTGAGCAAGGACGGCACGCGGATGAACGAGATGTTCGCCCGCCACACCGGAACCTACGTCGAGGACGAGAAGCCCGACGTCGGCTTCGACGACGAGCTGTCGCAGCACATGCTGAACAGCGACCCGCCCCGGCACACGCGGCTGCGTTCGCTGGTGAGCAAGGCGTTCACCCTGCGCCGGATGGATGAGTTCCGGCCGCGGATCGAGCAGTTGGTCGACGACTACCTGACCAAGCTCGAGGGCCGCGACGACGTCGACCTGGTCACCGAGTACGCCCAGCCGCTGCCGATCAATCTCATCTGCGACGTGCTCGGCATCCCGTTCGAGGACCGCGAGCGGTTCCAGCAGTGGGCGGTCGAGCTGGTCGGCGCCGGGCACCCGCCGGAGGTGGTCGAGACCGCCTCGAAGAACGTGCTCGCGTACGGGCACCAGATCATCGCGATGAAGCGCAAGAACCCGGCCGACGACATGGTCAGCGCGATGATCGAGGGCAACCCGAACGGCGACCGGCTGACCGACGACGAACTCGTCGCGATGATCTTCCTGTACACGGTGGCCGGCCACATCACCTCCCAGCACACGCTGTCGAACGGCATCCTCAGCCTGCTCACCAACCCCGATGCGATGGCGCGGCTGCGGTCCGACCTGTCGATCATGCCGCAGGCGATCGACGAGCTGATGCGGTACGACGGCGGCGTCGGAGTGGCCACGTTCCGGTTCACGGCGGAGGACATCGAGATCGGCGACGTCGTCGTACCGAAGAACAACATCCTGGCGCTGTCGATCCTGTCCGCGCACCGCGACGACGAACAGTTCCCGAACGCGAACACGCTCGACCTCGACCGCCGTCCGAACGGTGTTCTCGGGTTCGGCCACGGCCCGCACTTCTGCATCGGGCAGCCGCTGGCCAAGATGCAGACGGACATCGCGCTGACCCGGCTGATCGAACGCTTCCCGGACCTGCGCATGACCGCCGACCCGAGCTTCCTGGAGTGGGAGCCCAGCACCCTGCTCCGAGGCATGCACCACCTGCCGGCCTCGACCATCCCGCCGAAATCCTGACTGAACAGCAAACCGCCCCGGCCGAATCGGCCGGGGCGATGTTGCTTGTCGGTCACTTCTCGACGTAGTACCAGTCCTCGGGGTTGATCAGGCCGTACGGGTTGACCGGCTCGACACCGCGCAGGTTCTTCGCGACCTCGAACATCCGGTTCGGGAAGCCCGGCGACCAGATGGTCGGCACCTGCTCGGCGATGTAGTCCTGGTACTCGTACATCGCCTCCGGGTCGTCGCTGTGCACCGTCCGGTCGATCAGCTCGTCGGCCTTCGGGTCGCTGTAGTCCCCGAAGTTGCTGCCGCCGCCGGTGCGGAACAGCATCTCGCCGGTCAGGTGACCGTAGAAGGACCAGCCGCCGTTCCAGGTGTTGATCTCCCACAGCCGCTTGCTCGCGACACCGGGGCTGTGATCCTCGGCCACCATCACCGACCCGTACACCGGCTCCAGCTTCAGCTCGATCCCGGCCTTGGCCGCATCCTCGCGGAACATCTCCAGCAGCCGGGTCAGCGCGACCTTGCCCTCGACGTACCGGACCGTGAACGAGAGCCGGTCACCGATGTCGACGCCTTCACCGGCGCAGCCGGCCACCTCACCCGGCTGAACGCAGCCCGCCGGCAGGGTGCTGGTGTCCCAGCCGTGCGCTTCGAGCAGGTCGCGGGCGGCGTCGACGTCGAACGGCATCGGGTCCTTGCGCTGCTTCGGCGACACGTGCGGGTTGGCCGGCGACGGCGGAACCGGCCCGTCCATCCGGTACGCGTTGCCGTGGTAGATCTCGCGGATCGCGCGGTCCTGGTCCAGGCACATCTGCAGTGCCTGCCGGACGTAGGTGTGCTTGTAGATCCGCGCCGCGGTGGAGTCGTTGTCGAAGTTGAACGGCATGTAGCGCACGACGAACACGTCCTGCGGCACGAGCCGGTACGAGTCCGCGAGCGGGTCCTCGCCGTCGTCGGTGAGTCCCATCCCGAACGGCAGGTACCCGATCTGGATCCCGTCCGGCGCGTCCGGTCCGGACTTGAGGCGCTCGTACATCAGCTCGTCGGTGTCGTTCTGCACCTGCCGGAACTCGTCCAGGTGCGGCTTGTTCGGGCCGGAGTACTTGTCGTTCGGGACGAAGGTGACGACGCCGTCGACGGTGTAGCTCTTCAGCCGCCACGGGCCGTTGACGACGCTCCACACCGGGCTGTCGGCCCAGCCGCCCCGGAAGTGATTCGCCTCCATCGTCCATTCGCCGTTCTCCGCCACCAGATAGTCGTAGACGGCGGGGATGTCGGCCACGTCGTACGACGCCCGCGCCGGGCCGTTCGCCGTACGGTCCCAGGCCTTCGGCATCGGGGTGATCAGCGACAGCTGGTTCATCTCCACCCAGGTCCTGGAGTACACCTGGTCGAACGTGAACCGAACCTTGTCCTCGGCAACCTTCTCGTACGACGCCAGGTTGTCCGGGAAGTACCCGGGCACGTAGTAGCCGAGCCGGTCGCCCTTGACCGCCATCATGTTCACCCAGAACATCACGTTGTCGGCGCAGATCGGCTCACCGTTGGACCACTGCCAGGGCTTCAGCGTGACGGTGACACTCAGCCCGTCCTCGCTCCACTCCGGCGGGTAGGCCAGGCTCAGCTCGGGGTTCACCTCCGGCCTGCCCTCGCGCCCGAGCCAGTAGAGCGGGCGGAACATCAGCACCTGGAACTCGTACAGGTTGCGGATGCCGATCCGTTCCCGCGGCGTGAACGGGAAGATGGCGGCCGGCGGAAAGCCGGGGTTGCAGGCCCAGGTGACGGTGCCACCCTCGACTTTCCGTCGGTCGTCCTCGGACGGCTGGTCGGACTGCTGTTCGGACAACACGGTGGACATCCGGGTCTACCTCTCGTCGGGTTGGATCAGGCTCGGGTAGGTGCCGTCAGGCGTACGTCGATCTGCCCGGCGAACTCGTACGCCGTCCGGATCGCCTCGTCGAACGTCGACCCGCTGGTACAGAGGAAGCCGAGGATGTTGTTGCCGTCCGGCGGGCGGCGGATCACGTCGCCGGGCTTCGCCGTGATCTTCAGGAAGAACACCCGGTCGGACCCGGCTACCGCGGGCGGCACGGTGATCTGCTCGACCCGGCCGGGACCGCCGATCAGGCAGGTGCCGGCCAGATGCACCCCGGTCGGCCGGTAGTGGTGCACGTCGGGCTTGATCCCGGCGGCGACGGCCATCGTGGCGCGGATCGGGCAATAGCCCGCACTCAGCCGGGCGAAGTAGTCCAGCCCGCCGCCGCCGGGGCGGACAGCGATCTCCAGCAGGTGCGGCCGGCCTTGGTGGAAGCGGACCTCGGCGTGCATCACGCTGCGCCGCAGGCCTTGCGCGCGGGCGGCGGTGGCCACGACCTCGTGGACGGCGGCCAGCTCGACGGTGTCGAGGGTTGTCGGCGCGCGGTGGGCGTCGTCGTCGAAGGTGCTGCCCTCGACCGTGATCCGGTCGACGATCGAGCCGAGATACACCTCGTCGTCCCAGGCGAGTGCCTCGATCTGCAGCTCCCGGCCGTCCAGGAAGGACTCGACCAGCAATCCGTTCGGGCCGAGGTCGATACCTTCGGCCTCCATCTGGAACCAGGACATCCCGGCCATTCCCTCGAGCGCCTGCGGGAACCGGGCCCGCAGCTCGTCGGGGCTGTCGACCCTGAACACGAAGTTGCTCGCGGCACCTAAAGTCGGCTTGAGGATGATCGGATAGCCGTACTCCTCCGCGGTCGCGAGCGCGGCAGTGACGTCCGGTACGAGCCGGAAGTGGGGGACCGGAGCGCCACCGCGCAACTGGGCCTCGCGCATCAGCAGCTTGTTCCGGCTGATCCGCGCGGCGTCGAGGCCGACTCCGGGCAGGCCGAGGGCCTCCGCCACCGCGGCGACCGTGAGTACGCCGGACTCCGAGAAGGTGAGTACGCCGTCGAACCGCTCGTGCGTGTGCCACGCGCGGGCGGTCGCGATGATGTCGTCGATGTGCCGGGAGCCGGCGATCCGGTACCGCTCGTCCGGCCAGTAACCCGGTTCGCCGAGGCCGTTGAGAACGAACAGGGTGCCGCCGAACTCCTCGATCTGGCGGTAGCGGGACTGGTAGTAGCGGGCGTTCTGGACGGCTTCGAGGGCAAGTAGCTTCATAGTCGTCTACTCCTTACCTGCCTCGGCGAGGAAGCGCGGCCGGTCGACCGCGTCCAGTCCGGTCGGGCGCGGCGTCGAGCCGACAGCGCGATCGGCGATCGCGCGGGCGATCTGCGGTGCGAACTTGAAGGACATCCCGCCGCACGCGGCGTACGCCCAGACCGCGCCCCCGCCGTACGACGCCAGCAGCGGGCCGCCGCGGGTCGGTTCGGACAGATAGAAGCCGTCGAAGCAGTCGAGCACCGCTGCTGGATCGAAGCCCGGGAGCACCTCGGTGAAAACGTCGATGAGGTGTTCGCGCCATCGAGCGGGGGTGTCCCGGTCGCTCATCGCTGCCGTCGGCCGGCAGGCGCTGGCCGCGCTCAGCCGCAACGGAGCGTCCGAATGTGCCGGCGCCGACATCAACCAGGCGTCGCCTGCCGGACCGAGCCCGAGGACCGCGGGCATTCCGGCCGACTGCGGCCGGTACGACAGCACGCTCTGCCGGTACAGGGTCAGATCGGAGGCGACGGCGGCCGGCACCAGCTCGCGGGACCATGGCCCGGCGGCCACGACCACGCGGTCGGCGGTACGCGTCTTGCCGTCGGCGAACCGGATCACTCCGCCTTGGTCATGCTGGTTCACCTCGACGACCCGCATGTGCGGGTACAGCCGAACTTGCGGCCGGCTGCTCAGCCAACGCGCCACCGCGACCAGCGCATGGTCGGCCAGTACGACGCCGGCGGTGGCCTCCAGTACGGCTCCGGACCCGGCGGGGAACCGGATCCATGGATACCGTCCGGCCAGCTCGGTCTCCGACAGTCCCCAGGCTCTCGCACCGGCCGTGGTGAGGACGGCGAGCTCGGCGGCCACGTTCTGCTCCGGCATCGCAGTGAGCGCCCCGGCCGGGTGATAGAACCGCGAGCCGATCAGGCTCTCGACCTCCAACCAGCCGGCGTGCGTCCGGGCTGCCGCCGACGTCAGCGCCGGCTCGCCGCGATGCAGGGCGCGGACCACCCGGAGCCGGTCGTTAGAGGTGGCCGTAGGTGACGGAATCGGACCGGCGTCGATGAGGTCCACTCGGGTCACGCCGGGCGCGCGGACGCATTCGACGACGGTGAGCAGGCCGACGACGCCACCACCGACCACGGTGATGCGCATCTGGGATCACCCGGCGGCCACGTCGGCCGCCAGCAAGGGAGGCGCGAACGGGGTGACCTCGGCGGCGTCGAAAGCTCCGGCGACCAGGGTTCCGCTCGCCGGTGAGTCGTCGAAGACGCCTGCCTCGCGAGCCGCGGCGGCCAGATCGATGAGGAGCGGTGAGGCCAGCGCGAGCAACGCCTTGACCTCGCAGAACAGGTCGCCCCAGGCTTCGGGCTCCTCGTCGAGGCCCTGGCCGTCGAGAGTCGTCGCCTGCCGTCGCAACCGGTCGATCTGGACCAGCACGGTGTCCGCCGAACGGTTCAGGTTGAACGTCGGCATCTCGTACCCGAGGTCGAACCGCTCGAGCATCAGTGCCACGCGCTGCCGGCCGGCGTCCGAGACCGGCAGCCGGCTGTCGCCGCCGGCATTCGCCACCGCTTTGGCGAGGATGCCGGCCAGCTGGTTCCACGGGCCGACCAGCCGCTCCTCGGCCATCGTGTCGAGACCCGCGCGGCTGAAGGTGGACCGCTGGTACTCCGGTGCCGTGAGCGCCAGATACAGCCGGGCGATGTCGCGCGGCACCTCCTCGAGCAACTCCTCGGGGGTCAGCACGTGGCCCTTGCTGGTCGAGAACTTCGAGCTCTCCAGCTCGTAGAACTCGTTGTTGATGATCGACTCCGGCCACACGTACTTGTCGCCGTGCGCCATCAGCATCGCGATGTGCGGAAGGCAGAAGTAGTAGGCGTTGTCGAAGCCGAGGAAGTGCACGATCCGCAGGTTCGCAGTGCTGCCCGGAGCCTTGCGCCACAGCTCGCCGGGCACGGTGTCCCGGCCGAGCTTCGCGGCGGCGTACGACGTCGTGAACATGCCGGCCGGGATCAGTTCGAGCCAGGCGTTCAGCACCTGCCCCGGGACCTCCGGGAACTGGGCATCGATACCCCAGGTCAGCGGGAACGTGATCGGCACGTCCTGCAGCGGCCGGGACAGCAGCTCGGCGATCATCTGCCGGACGTGCGGCCGCCGATGCGCCGCCAGTTTGTTGTGGTACGCCGTCAGTTGCGCCCGGTACTCCTCCAGCGGGAGCACCATGATGGTGGCCTCGCGGTAGGTGAGCTCGTCGTCGGGGTTGATCGTCGAATGCGGGTTGATCAGCTGGTCGAAGTTGTTCGGGTGGCAGCAGGTTTCGCACAGGCCGCCGCGGCTGCTCGTCAGGCAGACCGGGCAGTCGCCCTCGATCAGGCCCTCGACCATGAACTCGCCGGTCCGTTCCAGGAACGGCAACCGGACGGTCTTCAGCCGGAACACGCCGGCGGCGTGCAAGGCGCTGAAGTACTGCAGCACGGTGGCGCGGTAGGTCTGGTCGAATGGGCCGAACCCGTCGATCGAGATGCCGATCGCGCTCAGCGCTTCCTGGATCTTCGCGGTCGAGCGCTTGCACAACTCCTCGGGCGTGATGCCCGCCCTGCCCGCCGACGCCACGACGTAGGTCTGGCTGTCGTCGGTCTCGGAGGTGAAGATGACGTTCCGGCCGCGGGCCCGCTGGTACCGCGCGTAGACGTCGCCGGCCAGGTACGGCCCGGCGATGTGGCCGAGGTGCATGCCGCCGTTCGGGGTCGGGTTCGGGCCGAGGACGAGGACGGGACGGTTGTCGTCGGACGGCAGCAGTTGGGTCATTGGCTGGCTCCTACTCGCTCGGCGGTCTCGATGGCCTCGGCCGTCCGGGCGTTCTCGTCGGCGTTCGCGGCGGCCTCGGCGGCGAACGTCTCGGTGTCCGATCCGGCGTACTCGGCCAGGAAGCGGTGGGCCATCTCCGGGTCCCACCAGATGCTGCAGAAGACGAAGTCCTCGTCGGTGAGGTTGTGCACCCGGTGCAGCTGACCGGGCGTGAAGTACGCGACGTCGCCGGCCCCGAACGACTGCCGTTCACCGCCGCACTCGACCACGCACTCCCCGGAGACGGCGACGAAGATCTCCTGCTCGTGATGCGTGTGCAGCTTGGAGACCGTCCCCGCCCGGCAGACCGCGTAGCTGGTCTCGAACGGCGCGTTCAGGACCGGCCACGGCTGCAGGCGCTGGGTGTCCACGCCGTACTCGTGCAGCAGGTTGCCGCGATCCAGCCGGGAGATGTGTACGACCATGGCTACCGTCCCGAAATCTGTTCGAAGGTGTTCGGACCGTCCTTGGAGTGCCGGGTCTCGATGACCGCCTTGTGCGGATCGCCCGCCAGGATCAGGTCGATGACCGGCGTACCGCCGCCGGCGCTCTGCACGGACCGGCTGTACAGCACGCGCAACTGGCTCGGCGTGAGTCCGCTGATCCGCTCCAGTTCGGCGTCCAGCGAGGGATCTTCCGCCGTACCGGCCAGCAGGCTGTGGATGTCGCCGATCCGCACGGACAGGGCCGGATACTCGCGATCCAGGAACTGCTGGAGCCCGGCGCCCTGTCCGGCGAAGGGGGAGTAGGTCATGCAGACCAGGTGTTCCTCGGTGAGCCCGAAGGTCGTCAGCGCGTACTCCTCGGCGGCCCGCCGCATGCGGATCGGCGCGTCCGGGCCGGCGTACCGCGTGCGCATGACCTCGACCAGTGCGTCCGGGATGTCCTTCTTGCGCATCAGACCCAGTGCGAATTCGACGTACTCGGCCAGGCCCTCGTCGTACGAACGCTGGAAGAGGCGCTCGGCCTTGATTCCGCGCAGGTGCGCCATCAGCGCGGGGTTCGCGCAGTCGGACTCGGTGAAGCTGAACGCGAGGTCGTCGAACTCGAAGCCGAGGAAGCCGGTCAGCAGGTCGAAGTGGTCCCCGGCCGCGTAGGCGGTCTCACCGTAGACGGTGAAGAACCGCAGGCGCTCCGGAACGTCCACACTGACCCGGCGCTCGGTGATCGCGGCGGTCGCCTCCGGGCCGTGGATGTCGGCGAAGTACGACTGCGAGATGTCGTCGAGCCGGCCGAGGATCCGGCCGAACCCGTTCCCGCTCGCGCGCCTTTCGGTAGGGGCGGTGCGCAAACTCCGGGCGAGCCGGCCGACCCAGAAGCTGTATTGGCGCTGCTCCTGCGGTGAGTCACCGGTGATCAGCACATCGGCGCCGTCGCCGTACGCCGCCGCCAGCCCGAAGGCGTTGAAGACGCTGAGATTGCAGGAGTTGCAGAACGTCGGCCGCCCGTCGGCGAACGTCCGGTGGCCGGTCATCAGGATGTCGAGCCGATTACGCCGTACGACGTGTTCGCGCTGCGGGGAGTCGACGTCGAACTCGCTGATCTCGTCGCCGTCGACGAGCAGCAGCTCGCAGTCCGGATCGTCGGTCAGCCCCAGCGCCAGGTACTCGCGGTCGATGTTCTCCAGCACCGCGCGCGGCATGCCTGCGTGCCGGTTGGTCGCCACCCGCATCCGGAACGTGCGGCCGTGGACCCTGTCCAGGATCAGCTGCATCGCCCGGACGAAGGCCAGCATGTACGCGCTGTCCTTGCCGCCGCCGAACGCCACCAGGACGAGGTTGCGCTCCAGCTCCCGCCGGTGCGGCAGCTCGTCCAGAAGCCGCCCGCTGCAGCGCAGCGCTTCGGCCATGAGATCGGGCGGCATCGCCGAACGCAGCCCGGCGAGCGTCCGTTCCCGGGCCTGTGCCACATCGTCGGCCGGGGGGCGATCCAGTTCCAGTGTTGTCATCCGGTTCTCCTCGCGGGCTTGGCTTTCCCACCCCTTAGAGCCCGGCCGGTTCCTCGGCTGATACAGCCGTCGCGGGGATTCGGCCCCGGTGCGCGACGATGTCCCGGCAGATCTCCTCGGCCCGCTGCGCCAGCACGCTGAGCAGCGAGTCGGAGATGCCGTGCGTCTCCTCGTTGACGCCCTGGAGATAGCACGCCGCGGTGCTGTCGTCGTTCAGCTCCAGCCGGTACTGGCGGGACACTTCGACGCGATCGAGCTCGAGATCGCTCGCGAGCTCGCGGATCAGCCGCGGCATCCGGGTGTCGAAACCGGTGCCGAGGAACACCAGGTCGCGGCGCAGCTCGGTGACGGCTCCGGTCCGCCGGTCGGTGAGCTCCAGCACCACTTCGTCCCCGGCCTCGTGGGCGGACGTGATGTCCACCATCGTGACGAGTCGCCGATTGGTGCGGTCCTCGAAGCGGTCGAGGTACAGGTCGGCGTACAGGTGCTCGAGCATCGGGGGAGTGACGACGGAGTAGTTGGTCCGGTACAGCTCCCGGAGGATCTGCTCCCGCGCCGCGGGGCGGGCGTCGTAGAACTCGTCGACGAACGACGGGTAGTACATCTCGTTGGTGAACTTGCTGGACTGGTCCGAGCTCAGCCCGATGGACCGCATCAGCCAGGTGATGTCGCTGTCGTGCAGGTCGTCGCGCAGTGCGCGGAACATCTCGGCGGCACTCTGCGAGCTGCCCACGAGGGCGACTCGGTACGGCAGTTCGCCGTCCAGCTCGGCCACCCGTTGGCGGTACTGCGTGCTGTGGATGATCCGGTCCGGGGACACGTCGGCGAGCTCTGGCGGGATGTTCGGTTCGCGGCTGCCGCCGTACACCAGGTATCTGCTGAGGATCGTCGTACCGTCGGCGAGGCTGGTGACCCAGCCCGTCACGGAGCCGGCGTCGTCGCGTCGCGGCCGTATCGCGACACATTCGCATCCCATTCGGATCCGCACCCGGGTGAGGGAGTCCGCGACCCAGCGCAGGTACTCCGCGAACTCGACGCGGTACGGCGTGAACGTGCTCATGTTGACGAACTCGTCGAGCCGGCCGGTCTCGTACAGGTGGTTCAGGAACGAGAACCGGCTGCACGGGTCCCGCTGGGTGACCAGATCCTTGAGGAACGACACCTGACTCGTCGCCCAGGGCATCAGCATGCCCGGCTGCCACTCGATCGTCGCGTTCCGATCGATCAGCAGGGTGTTCGCCGCGAGATCAGGCGCCAACTCCTCGAGCGCCACCGCAAGCCCCAGATTCGACGGCCCGGCCCCGATCGCCAGCAGCTCGACGTCCACAACGCCCATGTCTTCAGACATTCACACCCTCGCCTCCGCTCGCACCACCTTCCCTTCGAGAGCCCGACACGCCCCACCGTTGATACACGTCAAGCGAACGACGTGAACGACGGTGCGGCGGCGGGACCGATTGGTGCGAGCGGGGCGGGGTACTTAACAGGGTGCGTCCTGGACGACGAGGACGACCGCTCGTCAGCTCTCAGCTTCGTCCTGGAGCTTTTGCTGGAGCTTGGCCTTGGAGAGGCCGGACGTGCCGGAGATATCGGCATTGGACGCCTGCTGGGCCAGTTGGTCACGCGTGATGTCGCCGGGTTGCTCACCCAGATGCTGCTGACGGCTGGTGGCGAAGGCGTCGGCGAGTTCCATCCGTCGTTCGTCGGACAGATTCGACCGCATCCCCGGCAGGACCTTGGTCTCTTCTTCTTCGACGTGGTGAGAGACCGCGTCGACGAGGTTCTGAAGGACCTTGTCGAAGTCGGACGACGCCGGATCGGTCGCCGCGAGCTTGGCCAGCAGTTGGTCGGCCTCGATGTGTTCTTGCTGGCTGTGCGACACCTCGTCCTTCTCACCGGCCTCGGACGCCGCGACCGGGTACACCTCGGCCTCTTCGGCGCGGCTGTGGGCGGTCAGCAGGGTGGTCAGCACCGGCAGCAGGTTCGGGCGCTTTTCCGGGTTGTCCCTCAGCTCGTCGAACAATCGCTCGACCTCGCGATGGTCCTGCATGATCAGATCTACAACGTCACCAGACATCTCCCTACCCCCTTCTCCAGACCCTCAAGTAGTTGCTGGTGACCCCTGACAGGAGTCCGCCGTGGACGGGGCCACCAGCTCCGCGGCGCATGTCCGCGTAGCCCAGCGGTACCCGCGGCCGAACCATCTATGCGTCATGCCTCACGCGAATCCCGCGATGCCGTTTTGGACGCGGCTGCTCACTTGATGCCGGCGAGGCGGACGCCGTTGACGATGTAGCGCTGGAAGATGAGCACGAGCAGGATCGTAGGTAGCGCCGCCAGCGTCGATCCGGCCATCAGCAGGCCCCACTCGTTACCGCGCGCCGACCGGAACGTCGCGAGGTACTGCATGATCTGGGTCAGGTCGGGGTTCGAAATGACGAGCACCGGCCACACGTAGGAGTTCCAGTACCCGAGGAACGACGCGATGCCGACGACGACGAACGGCCCGAGCGACTGCGGCACGAAGATCTGCAGGAAGATCTGCCAGCGGGTCGCGCCGTCGATGAGCGCGGCCTCCTCCACCGCGGCCGGCATGTTCAGGTAGAACTGCCGCAGGAAGAACATCTGGGCGCTCGACGCGACGCCGGGGATGATGAGTACTGCCAGGGTGTCGAGCATGCCGAGCTTGCTCACGACGACGAACGACGTCAGCAGGATTGCCATCGCCGGGACGAACATCGGCGTGATGCAGACAAGCCACCACAGCCGCTTCCCGGCGAAATCGAGGCGGGCGAACGCGTACGCCGCCATCGAGTTCACCACCAGGCTCGCGACGGTGAAGACGACGGCGCCGACGAAGGTGATGCCCATGGCGCGGACGAACGCCGGGTCCGCGAGGATCAGGCGGTAGTTGTCGAGCCGCCATACGTCGGGGAAGAACTGGAACGGGGTGCGCAGTACCTCCGTCTGGCCCTTGAAGCCGGAGATCGCCATCCACGCGAGCGGGAAGAGCGCGGTGACGGCGATACCGGCGACGAGCAGGTAGGTCAGGAGCCGGCGCGGGGCGTACCACGAGCGGTTCATCGGAGATCCTTTCGGTGACGCCGCTCAGGCGTCCGACGACTTCTCGGAGCTGACGACCCGGAAGATGATGAGCGAGATGGTCCCGATGACGAGGAACAGCAGCAGCGCCGCCGTCAGGGAGTAGCTCGTTGCGTACGGCGTGGCGTCGCGGAAGCTGTTGAAGATGTACAGGTTCGGCGTGTTCGTGGCGTTGACGGGGCCGCCGTTCGTCATGACGAGCGGCAGCTGGAATTCCTGGATCGTCAACGTCAGGCCGGAGACGAGCAGGAACAGGATGACGTTGCGCAGCGACGGGATCGTGATGTAGCGGGTGCGCTGCCAGAAGTTCGCGCCGTCGAGCTTGGCCGACTCGAAGTAGCTCTCGGGGATGTCGAGAATCCCGGCGAGCATGATCAGCGTCGAAACGCCGAAGCCGAGCCAGATCGCCGGGACCGCCACGGCCGGCAGCGCCGTCGACGCCGTGTTGAGCCACGCGAGCGGACCTTGGCCGAACAGCCCGATGAACCAGTTCGCGAAACCCTCGTCCTGGTAGATGAAGACGAAGATGATCGCCGCCACGACGCTCGAGACGACGGCCGGCACGTAGACGGTCGTCTTCATGAAGGCCGCCATCCGCTTCGACAGCGTCGCGAGGAAGCTCGCGAGCAGCAGGGCGAGAACAAGGATCGTTGGCACGACCATCAGGGCGAGTTTGAGGCCGACCATCAGCGACTCGTAGAACTCAGGGTCGGTGAGGACGTACTTGTAGAAGTCGAACCCGACGAACTCGGCGTCCTTGTAGAAGCTCATCTCGAAGAAGCTCAGGTAGAACGCGTAGACGAGCGGCCAGATGACGAAGATGCCGAGCAGCACGACCATCGGCGTGATCATCAGGTACGCCGTGAGATGCGCGCGCAGGTGCCGCGGTACCTGTTCGGTGATCTTCGTGGGACGCCGGCGCCGGCGGCGCGACGTACGGCCCGGGTCGGGTGATTCGCCGGCCCGAGCCGTCGGCTGGGCCGGCGTGTCGATCATGGACATACCTGTCAGCCCTTCGGTGCCGTGCCCTTGAGGCGCTGCTGCTTGATGACGCGGTCGATCGCGTCGCTCGCCTTCTGCGTCGCCGCGGGGATGTCGGACTTGCCCTTCATGACGGACTCGATCGCCGTCGCGAACGCGAGCGAGATGTCGAACGGGTACGCCGGCTCGGCCTTGCCGGTCGCGACGACCTTGTCGCTGATGATCTTCATGAACGGGTCGGCCGTGGCCGCCGGGTCACTGGCGAGCGCCTGGTCGACCGACGTACGGACGGTGTACTTCGAGAAGCCGCTCTGCCGGAAGAAGTCGGCCATGATCGCCGGATCACCCGCGAGCAGGTACTCGATGAACTTCGCCGCGGCCTCCTTGTGCTTCGACTTGGCGTCGACCGTGAGCGTCCAGCCGCCGAGCGTCGCCGTCGGCTTGCTCGGATCGCCGTCGACGGACGGGAACGGAGCGACCGCGGTGTTCTTGATCATCGCCGGGAAGGTCTGCTTGAGCTGGCCGACCGCCCAGGAGCCGTTCGCCATCATCGCGACCTGCCCTTGGCCGTACGGCGTCGCGTCGGGATAGCCGACCTTGGGCTGCTGCGGAATCCAGCCCTTCTGGAAGAGGGTCTGGTAGAACTCGAACAGCTTCGTGTAGCACGGGTCCTTCGCGTTGGCGGCGGACCAGTCGTCGTTGATCGGCAGGTGGCCGCACGCGTTGTACTGCAGGCCCCAGCTGGACCAGCCGAGGTCGGGTGCGACAGACGCGATCGACATGCCCTTGACCTTGCCCTGCGTCAGCTTCTCCGCCCAGGTGAGCAGCTCGGCCCAGGTCTTGGGCGGCGCGTTCGGGTCGAGACCGGCGGCCTTGACGAGGTCGGTGCGGTAGTAGAGCACGGTCGACGGCTCGACGAGCATCGGGTACGCGTAGTGCTTGCCGCCGACCTGGACGAACCCGCCGACGTTCGACTTGATGTCGCTCCACGCCTTGTCCGGCAGCAACCCGTCGAGCTCGGCGAACTGGCCGTTCGCGACGCCGGCGGGGATACCGCCGTAGTTCGTCGTCGCGACATCGGGTTGGGTGCCGGCGGCCTGCGCGGCCTTGAGCTTCTGCTGCCACGTGTCACCGGGGACGACCTGGTACTTGACCTTGACGTCGGTCTGCGACGCGTTGAACTTGTCGACGTACGTCTTGAACCACTTCTGCTGGTACGGCTCGAACTGCGACTGCCAGAAGGTGATCTCGGCGGGTCCTCCGTTGCCCCCGGAGCTGCCCGACGTACCGGAGTTCGAGCTGCAGCCCGCGAGGGCGATCAACGCGGCCACGGCTGCTGCTGCGACGATCCTGAGTCTCCGTTGACGCATGTTGATGCTCCCTTGACGCTGAGGTCCTACAACGCTGCTCACGCGAGGGAGTGTCGCAGAAATCGATTTCCCAGACAATGCCCTGGAGACCGGTTATCAAGAAGTTGCAGAGGGCACTGGATGGTGGCGAAGGCGGATGAGAGCGCACACATCAAGTGCCTCGGCGTCGGCGGAGGTGGTTGAGGCGGGCCCAGGCGATGAGTGCGCCGGTGGGGGTGAGGGCGATGAAGGCGACGTCGATCGGGTTCCAGCGCCAGGATTGTGGATCGCGGACCCGGGTGGGATGGCGCGGATCGACCTCGAGGTCGATGAGCTCGCCGGCCGCCGGCCGTTGGTGGATGTCCTCGACCAGAACTCGTACGCCGGCGAAGGGTGCTCGAAGTTCCGCGTTGAAAGTCCGGCCGCGCTGGTCGTAGTTGGTGCGGAGTACGAGCGCGGTCACGAGCTCACCACGCTGGTCGAGCATCAGGTCGTCGTACGCGAACGACGCCGAAAGGCCTGCCATGCCGACGATCCACAGGAGGCTCAGGACGAGGCGGAGCGTCGACCATTCGCCGACAGGCGTCGACAGTACGACGCGCTCGAGCCAAGGACCGTCTGTCCCACGTCCGCGATGCCGTCCGGTCAGCATGCTCAGCCTCTTTCAGTCAACGACGAAACAAGTCGCCGACCAGGCTTCCCGGCACACCATGGTCCGTCGGGCGAGAGCACGACGGACTCACCCGTACTATCCCCCCACCGACCCGAAACGTTACAGGAGTCAGGTTTGCTGGTGCGGAGCCGGCGGTGTGGTGAACAGCGAGATGAGTTTGCCCGGCTGCCGGGGCTTCGCGGTGCCCGCGGGATCTTCGAGGATCTCGAGCCGGTCGTGGATTCGCATGATGAGTAGTTGTGCGATCGCGTTCAGGTCGCTGGCCGGGTCGTTGGCGATCTGTTCGAGCAGTTCGGCGACGATCAGTGCTTCCGGGCCGGAGAGGATCGGTACGAGGGTTTGGTTTGCGAGCGGGTCGAGTCGTCGTCCTTGCCACGGGATGGTCACGGGCTGATCGGCGGCGGTGAGGCTCTCGTCGGGCTGTGCCATGCGCTTCGCCTCCTGACGGGATGTGGGTCCAGACGTCGCCGACCAGACCACCCGGCACACCAGACTGCGTACTTCTCACATCGAGCAAGCGCCCGGCCGCGTTACAGGAATCGCGGCTATTGCTCACCCTTTAACGATCCAACGGCCGCCACGACGCTTGCCGCGCGCAACGATCGCCGCCGGCTACTGTCCACGGCCGGCGCGGGTGCCGGGGACGGCTGCCAGTAGTTCCCGGGTGTAGGGGTTCTGAGGGTTGGCGAACAGATCGTCTGGTCGTCCGCTCTCGACGATGCGGCCGGTCTGCATGACGTGGACGGTGTGGGAGATCATCCGTACGACGGCCAGGTCATGGCTGATGAACAGATAGCTGAGGCCGAGCTCCCGCTGCAGGTCCGCGAGCAGCTCGAGGATCTGGGCCTGGACGAGGACGTCGAGCGCGGAGACGGCTTCGTCCAGTACGACGAGTTCGGGAGACAGCGCGAGAGCCCGGGCGATCGCCACTCGCTGACGCTGGCCGCCGGAGAGTTCGTGCGGCAGTCGGCCGGCCATGTCGGACGGTAGCGAAACCTGGTCGAGCAGCCGGGCCACAGCCTTCGCGCGAGTCGCCGTCGTCCCGACCCGATGGACTCGCAGCGGCTCGGCGATCGATCGCTCGACGGTGTACCTGGGGTCGAGTGCGGCGTACGGGTTCTGGAACACGGGTTGCACCCGGCGGCGGAAGGCGAACAGGTCTCGCCGGCTCAGAGAGGTGAGGTCGGTGCCGTCGAAGTGGATATGCCGGACGTGATGTCTTCGAGCCCGAGCAGCAGGTTCGCGGTTGTCGACTTGCCTGACCCGGACTCACCGACGATGGAAACGGTCTGTCCGCGCGGGATGGTGAGACTCACACCGTCGACGGCGGTGAACTGCGAGGCGGCGCCGGATCTCGAGGCGCGCAGGGTGAACTCCTTGCGCAGGTCCTCGATCCGGACCAGGTCGGTCGGGTTCGCGACGTCGGCCGGGGCGAGGTCGGTCACCATGCTGACCGTCGTCAGGCTCGGCGCCGCCCGGAGCAACCGCTGCGTGTACTCGTGCTGCGGGCTGGCGACGATCTCGTCCGCCGGGCCGGCCTCGACGATCTCGCCGCGGTACATCA
>CAWGHT010000008.1:0-101810 GCA_963822475.1 uncultured Actinomycetota bacterium | reverse complement strand
CGCGCTCTACAACCTCACGCTCTCCGAGGAGATCGAGGGGTTCGACGGCAGCGCACACCTGCAGTCCTGGAACAACGACCCGGCCTGGCAGGGCGTCCGTGACCTCGCCGAGCAACTGACGGCGATCGACGACTGGTGCGAGGCGATCTTCGCCGCGAACGTCGTCTTCGAACCGCTCGTCGGCGAGCTGTTCCGCAGCCAGTTGGTCCAGCAGGCCTCCCCGCGCAACGGCGACTTCGTCACCCCGACGGTCGTCGGCGCGGCGGAGTACGACTTCGCCGAACGCGACCTGCGCTACACCACGGCGATGTTCGAGCTGCTCACGAACGACAAGGAGTTCGCGGACCACAACAAGGCGATCCTGACGGACTGGTTGGGGACCTGGACGGAGAAGTCGCTGGCCGCGGCCCGGAAGCTGCAGCCGCTGTGGTCGCAGCCGGACGCCAAACCACCACGGTTCGAGGACGGTCTCGACCGCGTCAAGAACCGGTTCAGCGGCATCCTCGGCCAGCTGGGCCTCGAGGCACCGAAGGAGTTGGCACAGTGACCACGCTCAGGGCAGTCGTCGAGAGCCCGTTCAAGTCGGACAGCACCGCGTCCAACAAGTGCGGTGTCACCCTGATGAACAACCAGGTCGGCGCGATCGTGGCCGAGGTGATGACCGGGCTGGACAACGTCACGGTGACGCACCTGCCGTCGATGATCCGGGTCGACGCGATCGGCCGGATGGACTTCGTGTACGACGACATCTCCGAGGCGCTCGGCGAGGAGCCGGGGTTCTTCGACCAGGCCGAGTTCGAGGAGAACATGTCCACCCACTACGGGCGGATGGTGCACCTGGACGACCGGACCATCATGTTCGCCAACCCCGAGGACGCCGCCGAGTACATCGGCTTCGACCTGACCGCATCCAGCTGACAAGGGGGCCTTTTCGTGTACGAGAAGAACGGTGAGAAGTACTTCGTGGTCGACAGCCACATGCACATGTGGAAGGCCGGCCCGGACAACTGGGTGAAGGGCGCGGAGCAGTACGCGAAGGGCTGGATCGAGTGCTTCCACGCGTACCAGAGCCTCGCCCCGAAGGAGACCCACTGGACCATCGAGAAGTTCATGAGCTACACCGAGGACGACCTGATGAAGGACGTCTTCGAGGACGGCTACGTGGACGTCGCGGTGTTCCAGCCGACGTACCTCAAGGAGTGGTACACCGAGGGTTTCAACACGACCGAGCAGAACGCCAACCTCGGCGAGAAGCACCCCGGGATGTTCGTCCTGAACACCCGGTTCGACCCGCGCGACGGTGACGCCGGTCTGGTGGAGCTGGCGGCGAACGTCGACCGGTACGGCTCGCGTGGTGTGAAGCTGTACACCGCGGAATGGAACAACGGATCGCGCGGCTACAAGCTCACCGACCCGGCGGCGTACCGCTACCTGGCGAAGGCCCAGGAGCTCGGGATCAAGAACATCCACGTCCACAAGGGCCCCACGATCTGGCCGCTGGACAAGGACGCGTTCGACGTCGCCGACGTGGACCACGCCGCGACCGACTTCCCGGAGCTCAACTTCATCGTCGAGCACGTCGGGCTGCCGCGGATCGAGGACTTCTGCTTCATGGCGACGCAGGAGCCCAACGTGTACGCCGGTCTGTCGGTCGTCATCGGCGGTCTGATGCACGCGCGGCCGCAGTTCTTCGCCAAGGTGATGGGCGAGCTGCTGTTCTGGGTCGGCGAGGACAAGATGACGTTCGGCAGCGACTACGGCATCTGGGAGCCGAAGTGGCAGATCGAGGGTTTCGTGGACTGGGAGTTCCCCGACCAGCCGGAGTTCGCGGACTACCCGCGGCTCGGGGTGGAGGGGAAGAAGAAGATCCTCGGGCTGAACGCCGCCAAGTTGTACGACCTCAAGGTGCCGGACGAGCTGCAACTGAAGGACGAGACACCGGCCGCACAGGACGACTCCAAGCTGGTCGCGTCCTGATGACAGCGGTCATCGCTGAGCGGGACCGGGTTCTGGACGCACTGGGTGCGGTCCGGGACCCGGAGCTGGACGAGCCGATCACGACGCTGGGTTTCGTGTCCACCTGCGTCGTGTCGGCGGCCGGTGACGTGGTCGTCCGGCTGCGGCTGCCGACGTACTTCTGTGCGCCGAACTTCGCCTTCCTGATGGTCGCCGACGCGTACGACGTGGTCTCCGCGCTGCCCGCCGTACGCTCGGTCGACGTCGCGCTTGGAGGACCACTTCGCGGCCGCGCAGATCAACGCCGGCGTGGCGCTGCGGGCCGGGTTCGTCGCGTCGTTCGACGGTGAGGCGACGGCCGAGCTGGACGAGTTGCGCCGTACCTTCGTCGCCAAGGCGGTGCTGGCCGGGACCGATCAGGTCTGCCGGCCGCTCGTTGCGTCAGGCATCGATCCGGCCGGCGTCGCCCGGCTGACGATCGCCGACGTACCGCCGTCGCCCGCGCTCGACCGGCTGCTCCGGCGCCGGACCGAGCTCGGGCTGCCGGCGGGACCGGACGCGCCGCTGCTCGTCGATGTCGGCACGGGGGCGGCGATCGCCGGTGCCGCGGCGGCACGGCACCTCGGGCTGGCCCGGTTGACCCGGACCGGCATCGAGGCCAACACCGGGATCTGCACGGGAATGCTGAGGCACCGGTACGCCGAGTCCGGTGCGGGCGAGGAGGAACAGGGATGAAGGCCGTTCGACTGCACGGGTACCACCAGCAACCAGTGGTCGACGACGTACCGGAACCGGTCGTCAAGGGCCCACTGGACGTCGTCGTCAAGATCGGCGGCGCCGGAGTGTGCCGTACCGACCTGCACATCATCGAAGGCCAGTGGGACGCGGCGATGCACCCGTCGTTGCCCTACACGATCGGCCACGAGAACGCCGGCTGGGTCCACCAGATCGGCTCGGCCGTCACCAACGTGCAGGTCGGCGACACCGTCATCCTGCACCCGACCCCGACCTGCGGGCTCTGTCGCGCCTGCCGCGCCGGGGACGACATGCACTGCGAGAACAGCACGTTCCCGGGGCTCGACAGCGACGGGGGGATGGCGGAGTACCTCCTGACCTCCGCCCGCGCCTGCGTGAAGCTGGACCCGAGCACCCGGCCGCAGGACGTCGCGGCGCTGGCCGATGCCGGCATCACGGCGTACCACGCGGTCCGCAAGGCGCTTCCGCTGCTGCCGCCGGGTACCACGGCTGTGGTCATCGGCGCGGGCGGTCTCGGGCACATCGGCGTGCAGTGCCTGGCGGCGTTGACCGCGGCCCGGATCATCGTCGTCGACCGCAACCCGGACGCGCTGAAGCTGGCCGAACAACTCGGCGCCGACCAGACGGTCGTTGCTGACGGCAAACAGGTGGAGACGGTTCTGGAGCTCACCGACGGTGCCGGCGCGCACGTCGTACTGGACTTCGTCGCGGAGCAGGGTGCGGAGCAGGACGGCTTCGCGATGACCGGTCGCGGCGGTTCGTACTTCGTGATCGGGTACGGCGGCCAGGTGCAGATCCCGACCCTGGACATCATCTCCACCGAACGCAACATCGTCGGCAACATCGTCGGCACGTTCAACGAGCTGGCCGAACTGATGGCGCTCGCCCAGGCCGGGAAGGTCACGCTGCACACCCGGACGTACCCCCTCGACGCGGCCGCCGACGCGGTCGCCGATCTCGACGCCGGCCGCGTTCGCGGCCGCGCGATCCTCGTTCCGTAAACGACCGCTTCTGGAGGGGAACTGATGGCCAAGGAACTGAGGTTCGGAGAAGAGGCGCGCGACCTGTTGCTGTCGGGCGTCGACCAACTCGCGGACGCCGTGAAGTCGACGCTCGGGCCCAAGGGACGCAACGTGATCCTGGAGAAGATCACCGGGTCGCCGGTCGTCACCAACGACGGCGTGACGATCGCCCGCGAGATCTTCCTCAAGAACCAGTTCGAGAACATGGGTGCGCAGCTGGTCAAGGAAGCCGCCATCAAGACCAACGACATCGTCGGCGACGGCACCACCACCGCGACCGTGATCGCGCAGGCGATCATCCGCGAGGGCATGGCCGCGATCGGCACCGGTGGGAATCCCGTGCTGGTGAAGCGGGGGATCGACCTGGCCGTCGGCAAGCTGGTGGAGCGGTTGCGTGAGGTCGCGCATCCGGTCGCCACCGAGCAGGACTTCGCCCGGGTCGCGGCGATCTCGGCCAATGACGACGACCTGGTCGGCGCCGCGATCGCGAAGGCGCTGTTCACGATCGGCGACGGCGGGATCGTCACGGTCGAGGAGTCCGCCGTCCACGGCATGGGGGTCGACTTCGTCGAGGGATTCGAGTTCGACAACGGCTACCTGTCGCCGTACATGGTGACGGACCCGGGCAGCCTGCAGGCCAACCTCGACGACCCGTACATCCTGTTGTGCAGCGAGAAGATCACCAAGGTGCAGGAGATCATGCCGCTGCTGGACAAGATCATGCGCGAGCCGCGGCCGCTGGTGATCATCGCGGAGAACCTCGAGGGGACCGCGCTCAGCATGCTGGTGCACAACCATGTGAACGGTCTGTTCCAGTGCGTCGCGATCAGGGCACCGGGCTTCGGCGACCGACGGCTGCACAAACTGGAGGACATCGCCGCGATCACCGGCGGCGCGGTCTACAGCCGGCACTCGGGCTTCAGCCTCGAGACGATGACCGTCGCCCAGCTGGGCCGCGCGGATCAGGTCCGGGTGAATGCGGACCGTACGGCGATCGTCGCGTCTCCCGGGCGCGAGCAGGAGGTCGCGTTCCGGATCGCGCAGTTGCGTGCCGAGCTGGAGCGCGCGACCTTCGGCGTCGACGAGGACGTGCTCACCGAACGGATCGGTTCGCTGTCCGGCAAGGTCGCGGTGATCAGGGTCGGCGCACCGACCCCGGCAGAGCTGAAGGAGCTCCAGCACCGGGTCGAGGACGCGTTGTCGGCCACCCGCGCCGCGATGGCCGAGGGCATCGTCGCGGGCGGTGGGATGGCGCTGCTCCATGCCGCACCGGCGCTCGACGCCTTGGAGGTGAAGGGCGACTACGCGACCGGTGTCGAGATCGTACGGCGGGCGTTGCGTGAGCCGGCGTACCTGATCGCGACGAACGCCGGCTACAACGGTGCGGAGGTGCTCGAGCGAACCGGTCAGATGAGTGTCGACGACGGGTTCGACGCGCTCGAAGGCCGCTACGGCAACATGCTCGAGATGGGCATCATCGACCCGCTCCGGGTCGCCCGCTCAGCCCTGCAGAACGGCGCTTCGGTCGCCGGCCTGCTGCTCACCACCAACACCCTGATCGCCGAGGAGCAAACCCCCTGGGGCGGCAGCGCGGCCCTGATGACCGAGTACGGCGCATTGGACGAGGGACTGCACCAGCCGTCCCCGGACTCCAGCACGCCCCAGTCCCTGGGCCTCGGCCCGTCGGTCGGCTAAGCAGTGGCGGCCTCGGTGTTGATGAGTAAGACGGCGCCCGATGACGGCCGGAACTCGGTTGCTTGCAGGGCCGCCAACGCTGCGGCGCCGCAGGGACCGGCGGGGATGTTGTAGGTGTGAAGCAGGGCCTGGGCGTTGCGCGTCTCGTCATCCGTGACGGCGATGGCGGCGTCCAGGCCGCTGTGGATCGTGGGCCAGGCGGTGGAGGACACCGTGCCGCAGTTGAGGCCCGCCATGATCGTGGGGGCCGACGTGTCGACCGTGATCGGCCGGCCGGCGGCGAGGGACTTCGTGACGCAGGCGGCGGTGACCGGTTCGACGGCGAGCACCGACGTACGGCGGCCTGGCGCCCGGTAGTGCTCGACCGCGGACTGCAGCAGCGAGCCCACACCTGTCGGGACCACGACGAGTCCGAGCTCCAAAGGATGCTGTACGTCGATCTCCGCGAACAGAGTCGAATACCCGGCGACGATCCACCGCGGCACCTCCTCGTACCCGGGCCAGGCGGTGTCCTGGATCAGTACGTCGCCATCGCGCACACTCGCCGCGGCTGCCTGTACTGCGTCGTCGTACGGGAGTCCGGTGTCGATGACCGACGCGCCTTCGTCACGGATCGCCTGCACTGGAGCCTCCGGCAGACCGGCCGGGACGTAGACGCGCGACCGGAGCCCGAGCGCCCGCGCGAGGTAGGCCAGGGCCCGGCCGTGGTTGCCGTCCGTCGCGGTCACCAGCGTGAGTTGGCGACCGGCGACCAGCGCGGCCAGTTCGTCGAACGTCCGCGCCGGCCCAAGCGTTTGATTGACCGCCCAGGATGCGCCGAGCACCTTGAACGCCGGCAGCCCGAACCTGTTCGACTCGTCCTTCACCCACACGCTCCCGACCCCGAGCAGTTCCGCGAGCGCCGGCACCTCGATCAGCGGCGTCGCGGCGTACCCCGGCATGCTCCGATGGAACTCCAGCGCGGACTGCTGCAATCGCGGTGCGATCCACGATCTGGCACCGGGATTCGTCGCCCTCGGCCGCTGCACAGGCTTCGTCATCCTGCGAGTCTCCCTCCGCAGCCGGTAATTGCATGAACTGACATAGATCAATTCATCGCGGAGCGTGCCACAATGCAACAGAGCCTGTGGCCCTGGACCCGTGTCGTCTGCTCGCAAATGACAGCGCGGACCTGGGGAGGACGCAATGGGTGATGTAGTAGTCAGGGAGTTTCGAAGCCGGCTGACCGAGCTGCTCGGAGAGCCGTTGATGGTCGACGATCCACTGGTGACCACGGCGCAGGCTGCGCTGCTGCTCGAAGTTCCGCCGCAGCGCGTCGCCGGGCTGATCCGGGCGGGACATCTGCCGGCGCGATCTCGTTCGCACCGACGTCTGCTGCTGTCGGACGTCGTACGGTCGGGCCTCGATCAGTGGATGTCGGTCGCGGAGGCCGGTGCCGTACTCGGCCTCGGGCAGACCGGCGTACGGCGGCTGATCTCGGCCGGACTGCTGACGGCGCACGGCAAGGAACTGCCGCTGCGGCGCGACGACGTGGACGTCCTCGCCCGCCTGCGCGAGGGATGGTGGACCATGTCGACCGCCGCGACCGCGCTCGGGGTGGATGTCGACGAGGTCCAGCGGATGCTTCGTACCGGTCAGCTCACGCACACCTGTGACGTGGCCAGGCCGGTCTACCGGCACGAAGTCGCCGCCGTGCTGGCCAGGCGCCTGCCTCCGGCGCTGGAGGCCTGATCCTGGCTTCAGGATTCAGTTGCCGTTGATCAGGTGGATGGCGAGGTCTGGGCTGAAGGTGCCGGCTGGAATGCCGGCGCCGATCCCGCAGTCGCCGTCGGAGTCGCCCGGCACCTTGATCCACAGCAGCATCTCCGCACCGCCGCCGGTCTGCGCCGTGACACCGAGCTTGCGGCCCGGCGGGTTGCACCAGTCGTTACCCGTACCGTTCCCGTTCCGGCTGGTGTCGACGACGAACGGCTTCGCCGCGGACAGGTGGCTGTTCACGGCGTTGCCGTAGCTCACGGTCTGCGCGGTGGTGTAGTAGTTCGAGACGTTGAGCGCGAAGCCGTGCGCGTTCGCCAGGCCCGCGCCGTTGAGCCGCTGCGCCATCACGTCGGCGGCGACCCAGCCGGCGTTGCCGCCGTCGAGGTACGCCCACGCGTTCGGCGCCAGGTCCTTGAACTGCTGTACGGCGTACGTCAGCATGCCGTTGCGCTCGGCGATCTGGTCCGCGTTCATGCAGTTGAAGTCACCGAGCGAGTCGGGTTCGATCACGACCACGGCGGGACGGTTGCCGATGGCAACGGCGAAGTCGTGGATCCAGGTCCGGTACGCGGCGGGAGTGCCCGCGCCGCCGCCGGAGTGACCGCCGCAGGCGTCGCGACCGGGGATGTTGTACGCCACCAGCACGGGCAGCTTGTCCGCGGCGTCGGCGGCTCCGACGAAGCTTCCGACCGAGGTGCCGATCGGGTTGCTCCAGTTGCCGAACCAGCGCGCCATCGGCTTCGTCGCGATCGAGTTCTGGATCGCCGTACGGCGGCTGTCGTTGGGATTGTTCTTCACCCAGGCAGCCGGGTTCGAGTTCGGGTCGACGTAGAAACCGCTGGTCAGTTGGACCGGGTTGCCGGTGGTGGCGGCGCCGGCGCCTTGGTGTGCGGGGAGGGCGACGCCGAGCGTCAGGCCGGCCGCGACCAGGCCTCTGAGGATCCATCGCATGTGCTGCTCCTGTCTCGAGCTTGGGGGCGGACACTCCGGGAGCGCTTCCAGTTATTACCGCTCCGATCGTGTCGGATCACCCGCGCTGCCGTCAACCACCCGAGCCGAAACTGAAAACCGCCTCAGCTCCTGCCCCCGAGAGCGCTTCCAGGATCAGTGGGCGGCGAGCTTCTCGGTGGAGGTGTGGCCGGCCTCGGCGCAGCGATTCAGGAAGCCGGCGATCAGGTCGAGTTCGTCCTCGGTGTAGTCGGCGCAGATCTTGTCGACCGCCCCGTTCATCCCGCGGTACGCCTGGTAGACCGCCGCCGCCCGCTCCTTGACGACGCTGACGGTCACCCGCCGGCGGTCCTCCTGGTCGCGGTCACGGACGACCCAGCCGCCGCGCTCGAGCCGGTCGAGGATCCCGGTCATCGTGGCCGGATGGATGCCGGCCCGCCGGGCCAGGGCGCTCGGTGTGAGCGCCCCGTCCCTGGCGAGCACGTCCAGGCAGTCCAGCTCGGCGTCCTTGAGGGACAGCTGCGAGCCGACCTGATGATTCAGCAGGGCGAGCTGGACCCGCAGGTCCCGCAACGCGGTCCTGATCGCGGCGGTGCGCTTCGCCATACTTCCGCTCTCATATCATCCGGGATTCAGATCATCTCGAACGGCAGCCTAACTCACGGGACGAGCGCGGCCGAGGGGAGCGGGCGTGAGCACCGGGTGCGCGCGCAGGTAGGCGATGAACCCCTCGTGGTCGCGGTCGTTGCGGACCGGATCGGTGAACCCGGCGAAGACCGTCGTACCGTCACCGCCGATCAAGGTGTAGGCGAGCGCGGCGACGCGGTAGTCCCGGTTCAGGTCGAGCGGCTTCCCGTTGATCTGCACGGTCGCGGGATCGACGCGCTGACCGATCGGCTTGGTCGTGTCGTAGGTGTAGCTGACGTTCTGCGACACCGCGAACGGAGCGAACTTCTCGGTGCCGTTGGCCTGCGGGACCCACTGCGCCTCGAAGGCGGCGTGCAGTTGGGTGCCCGGCAGCGTGACCGTCAGGATCGGGTTGCCGTACCCGAACGCGCCCCACGCCTCGCCGAACAGCACCGTGCCGTCCACGTCCGACGCATTGGTGCCCTTGGCAAACAACAGGTCGCCGGTCACGGCGTTCGACCCGGTCACCGGCTTGACCGAGATCAGGGCCAGGTCGGCGCGCCCGTCGCGGTGCTGGTTCGCGTCCCAGTAGGCGAAGTCCGCGGCCAGGTTGCCCATCGTGCTCTCGCCGGACGCGTTCGGCGTACGGGTGAAATCGGCGGTGACGCGCGCGAGCGGCGTGGCGTAACGCTTCTTGCCCTGCGCGGTCCAGTAGTCCGCGATGTACTGGAGCTCTTCGTCGAGCGGTACGTCGCGGGTGTTGGCGTGGTTGGTCGACCTGGTGAGCTCACGGATGACCTCGCCGGTCTTCGGGTCCAGCTTGAGGTTGATCTCGTTGATCAGCGACCCGTGGTTGCCGGCTTCGACGACCGGCCGCGGTACGCCGTTCGGGTCCGGAACCATCATGTTGAACCGGCAGTGCCAGTGCCCGGTCACGATCGCCGCGATGTCCGGCGACGCGTTCGCGGCCAGCTGGAACACCGGCCCCGACGGGTTCGTCCCCGCGTTGTAGTCGTTCCCGGCGACGCCGCCGTCGTGGATGTTGATGACGATCGCGTTGACGCCGCGCTTCTTGAGCTGCGCGGCCAGCTTGTTCGCCTGCTCCAGGTCCGACAGCGACTTCAGTCCGGGCTGGTACGACGTCGATCCGGTTTCCGAACCGACCAGCGTCAGGTGGATGAACGCGATCGGCAGCTTCCGCCCGCGGCCGGCGTCGACCCATTCGATGTTGTACGGCGGAACGATCGGCCGGCCGGTGTCCTCGTGCACGATGTTCGCCGTGTAGAAGCGGAAGTTCGCGCCCTGGAAGCGGTGCCCGGTCGAGTCGACGAAGTTGTCGTCCCGTCCGCTGACCGGGTAGGGCTTGCCCTTCTCCATGTGGTCGACGAGGAACTCCACCGAGTGGTCGAGCTCGTGGTTGCCGACGGTGCTGAACTGCAGGCCCAGCGCGTTCAGCGCCTCGATGGTCGGCTCGTTGGCGTGCGCGTCGACCTCGAACGGCCAGCCGTTGAAGTTGTCGCCGGACGAGAAGAAGATCGAGTTCCGCTGCCCCTCGCGCAGCCGCTTCAGGTGCGTGGCCAGGTACCCGGCGCCGCCGACGGTCACCTGGACGCCGCCCGCGCCGGTGATCACGCTGCCCTGGCTCGGCGTCGTCGGCTGCAGGTATCCGTGGAAGTCGGTGATGTTCAGCAGCTGTACGTCGACGTACTCCGAGGCCCCGTATGCGGCATTGTCGAGCGCGTGCGGGGTGGCGTACGCGACGTCGCCGACCGCGGTCGCGGTGGCGATCGCGCCGGTGGTGGTGAGGAACGTCCGGCGGCGGATCCGACTGTTCACGGCAACCTGCTTCCTGGCGGAGGGGGTGCGCGTTAGTGCGCATTATTGCCTCTTTCCGACATTATTAGCTGCCGGACGGGACATGCGTCAACGGCCCGGTGAACAATCGGCCAACCTGGAGGTCAGAGGCTCCGGGCCGACAACTGGGGGAGTGACCCGCGGCTGGGGCTCAGTAGGCGTACGTCGATCGCGTCCTGCGCGAGGCTGGCCGCGCCGAGGGCGACGCACAGCGAACCGAGGGCAGATGCGTGCAGTTCCGGGACGCGCGGGCAGAGGCGCTCGAGCTCGTCCGCCAGTGGTTCGAGGAGTACGTCGGCAGCCTGGGAGAACGCCCCGCCGAGGACGAGCAGCCGCGGGTCGACGATCGCGATCGCCGTCGCGGCGGCCACTGCCATGGCGCGCGCGTACTTCCGTACGGCGGCCCGTGCCGCCCGGTCACCGTCCCGCGCGGCCGCGAAGGCGCGTTCGGCCTTGTCCACCGTGGGAATCTCCGCCGGTACGACGGCGTGCAAATACTCGAGCGCCGCCTCCCAAGCGACACCCCGCAGCGCGGACATGTCGGCCGCCGCGCCGAACGCTCCCCGCCGCAGCTTCCCGTCGAGCACCAACGCCAACCCCGTACGCCGCCCAGCGTGCAGGAACACCATGTCTGCCGAGTGATCCGCGCCTCCGCGACGTTGCTCGGCCAGAGCCGCGAGCTGACTGTCGTTGTCGACGACAACGAGTTGCGCCTTGAAGTGCCCGGCCAGATCGGTGCCGCCCCAGTCCGGGATCGCATTGGCCCGTACGACGGTGCCCGCCGCGTCAACGAGCCCCGTCGTACCCGCCCCGACGGCCCACACTCGCGCCACCGGCACGCCGGCCTCCCGCGCGCAATCCGCAATCACCCGTCGGCCGCCGCCAGTCGCTGCTTCCGCGGTGTCTCCGGTGTCACGGAGCGCCGCGCGTTCGCGAGCATCCGCCCGTCGAGATCGGTGAGCACCCCACGCACCGAGAACGCGCCGATGTCCAGCCCAGCGACGTACCCCGCGTTGGCGCGGAACCGGTAGCTGCGCGCCGGCCGACCCGCGTCCGCGGATCGCCGGACTCTCCTCGACCAGCCAGCGCCGCGTCACGAGGCTCGACAGCACCTCTTCGACCGCCGTCCGCCCGAGCCCGCTCTGCTCGACGATCTGCGCGACCCGCAGTTCCCCGGCAGCCCGCACCGAGGCCAGCACCGCACGCTCGTTGAGCTGCCGCAGCCGCGAGTGATCGCCACCGTCCACCACCGAGGACCCCATGATCGCCCCACCCTAAGCTGACCCACCGCCTGGCCTCCGAGTAATGAATTCTGATTTGTCTGAAACTGCCTGGGTTGAGCACTTGACGTGCAGTTATGCGCACTGGCTAACTGGCTGCATCCGCCCATGCCCGAGGAGACTCGATGCGCCTGCTCCGGTCTGCTGTTTGCGTGTTCGCCCTGGTTGCTCCGCTCGCCCTTCTGCCGCAGTACGCCGGTGCGACCAGCACCGCTGTTGCCGCGGTCTCGCCCGAGCCACAGCAACTCGTGCAACGTCCCGACGGCTTCCCCCTCACCCCGGTTGTCGGCTTGGTTCGCACCGCGCGCACCGATGCGGACGCCGAGCGCGTCGTACGCCAGGCCTTGAACCGCGCCGGCGTGACGACCATCCGGACCACGAACGGCACCGACCCCGGTACGCCGATGACCATCTGGCTGGGCCGTGACGCGGCGACGCTCCAGGCCCTGCGCGTTCCGGACAGCACTGGCCTGCCCGTCGAGGGATACGTGCTCGCCGCCGGTCGCGACCGCCACGATCGCGGTCACGTGGTCCTCGACGGCGTCGACTCCGACGGCACGTACTACGCCGCGCAGTCGCTCGCGCAGCTGATCCAGGCCCGCCCCGGCCGCGACTGGATGCCCGGCGTCGCGATCCGGGACTGGCCGACGATGCGCTACCGCGGCGCGATCGAAGGCTTCTACGGAACGCCCTGGTCGCACGCGGACCGCCTGGACGAGCTCAGCTACCTCGGCGACCATCGCATGAACACGTACGAGTACGCGCCGAAGGACGACCCGTACCACCGGGAGCAGTGGCGCGACCCGTACCCGGCCGACAAGCTCGCCCAACTCGCCGAGCTCGTCACCCGCGCACGCCAGAACAAGGTGGACTTCACCTTCGCGCTCTCGCCGGGCCTGTCGATCTGCTACACCTCGGACGCCGACTTCCAGGCTCTGATCGCGAAGTTCCAGGCGCTGTACGACGTGGGCGCCCGCTCGTTCAACGTGCCGCTCGACGACATCGACTACAACTCGTGGCATTGCGATGCGGACAAGGCGAAGTACGGCACGGGCGGAGGCGCCGCGGGCCGGGCGCAGAGCGATCTGCTCAACCGGGTGCAACGCGAATGGGTCGAGACCAAGACGGAGGTCGCGCCGCTGCAGATGGTGCCGACGGAGTACTACAACGTCAGCGAAACGCCGTACAAGAAGGCTTTGCGGGAGCAGCTCGACTCCGACGTGGTCGTGCACTGGACCGGGATCGGGGTGGTGCCGCGGACGATCACGGCGGCGCAGGCGGCCCAGGCGAAGGCCGTGTTCGGCCACGACATCCTGATCTGGGACAACTACCCGGTCAACGACTACGCCGCCGGCCGGCTGCTGCTCGCGCCGTACAGCGGCCGTGAGCCCGCCATCGCCGACCACGTCGCCGGCGTCATCTCGAACCCGATGAACCAGGCGGCGGTCAGCAAGGTCGCGCTGTACTCGTTCGCCGAGCTCGGCTGGAACCCGGCGAAGTACGACGAGCAGGCGTCTTGGCGTCGCGCGCTGGCCGAGCGGGCGGGCGGCAACCCCGCGACGGCCGCGGCCTTGCAGGTGTTCGCGGATCTGAACACGTACGACGGCACGCTGCATCCGGAGAGTGCGCCGGTGTTCGGTGCCGCGGTCGAGCAGTTCTGGCAGCTGTGGCGGTCCGGGCAGCGCGCCCAGGCGATCGCCGTACTGCGTCCGCGAGTGAACGCGATCACCGCCGCACCGGGGACGATCCGGTCGGGCGTTGTCGATCCAGCGTTCGCCGACGAGGCGGAATCATGGCTCAAGGCAACTGAGTTGTGGGGACAGGCGATGGGGCGCGCGCTCGATCTGCTCGCGGCGCTGGACGCCGGCGACGGAGCGGCGGCCTGGACAGCTCGGCAGCAGATGAGCGCACTCGTCACCGAGGCGAAGGCGATCCGGGACGGCCGGCTGCCGCACAGCGGTACCTATCCGCGGATCGGCGAACGGGTCGTCGACGAACTGATCGCTGAGACCGGCCGCGTTTACGACCGCTGGCTCGGCGTACAGCCGGGTCGCACCGCGACGACGAACCTGGGCACCTACCAGGACAACGTGCCGGCGCGGATGGTCGACGGCGACCCGAACACGTTCTTCTGGAGCAACGGCACTCCCGATCAGGGCTCCGAGGTCCGGGTCGATCTCGGCGAACCCGCGACCATCGGCGCGATCGAACTGCTGATGGGCAAGACGTCCAGCCCGAACGACTACATCCAGTCGGGCGCGTTGGAGTACTCGCTCGACGGCACGCGGTGGACCGAGCTGACCCGCGCGACCACGGCGGAGGTTCGGACCACGGCGCCGGCTGGGACGACCGCGCGTTATGTGCGGTACCGGTCGTTGTCCGCGACCGACTTCTGGGTGGTGGTCCGAGAGTTCTCGGTGGAGACGATCGGCGGGCGGAAGACGACGCTGACAGCCAGCGGTACGCCGGCGCCCGCGCCCGGATCGTCGTACCAGCGTGCGGTGGACGGGAACTTGGAGACTGCCTACGTTCCGGTTGCGGCGCCTGGTGCGGGCGATGCGTTGACCGTCGGTCTGTCGGCGCCGCGGGAGCTGGCGGGTCTCACGGTTCTCCAGCAGTCGGCGAACGTGGGGTCGGCGGACGTGGAGGTTCAGGTCGGGGGAGCCTGGCAGCGCGTCGGCTCCGTCTCATCGGCGTACGCCGAGGTGGCCTGTGGGTGATCTTCGCGCCGAGGCCGTGCGGCTGGTGTGGAAGAGCGGGACCCCGGCCGTGGCCGAGGTTGTGCCGCTGTGGAGTGACACGCCGCTCGCCGGTCTGCACGTCGACGCGGACCGCACCGACGTGGTCCGCGGCACGGCGTCGAGCTTCGTGGTCGACATCTCCGCCGAACGTGGCGCCGACGTGACCGGCAACCTCAGTGTCGCCCCGCCGGCCGGATGGACCGCGGATCCGGCCAGTACGCCGGTCACCGTCAAACGCGGATTCACCCAGTCCGTCACCGTGAAACTGACTCCTCCCGCCGACGCCGCCCTGGCCGACGTGGACATCCCGGTGACCTTCACCTCCGGCACGACGACCTTCGAGGCCGTACTGCGGGTCGCCGTACGCCCCCGCACCGGCACCGCCAACGTGGCGCTCGATCACCCGGCCGTTGCCTCAAGCATCGAACCCGGTACGTCGTTCACCGCCGATCTCGCAGTCGACGGAGACACCGACCACGCGCTGGGCATCCGGCTACGACGACGCCTCGTGGCTCCAGGTCGACCTCGGTACGTCGACGCGCCTCGGCAAGCTCGTGCTGCGGTGGGAGGCGGCGTACGGCTCGGCGTACCAGGTGCAGGTCTCGGCTGACGGGACCACCTGGACGACCGCGACCGAGGTCACCGACGGCGACGGAGGAACCGACACACTCTGGCTCGACGCCACCGCGCGCTACGTCCGCGTGCAGGGTGTCCACCGCGCCACGCAGTACGGCTACTCCCTCTACGAACTCGAGGCCTACCCAGCAATCTGAAGCCTCCGGCAAGACCAGCTGACCCCCGGGATGGTGTGCATTTTCGACAGGAGGTGTCAGGCGGTGGGGTAGTGCACCTGAGCGCGAACCTGTCCGCGCGTACGGCGTCTCGCCGGTGCTCTACCTGTCCATCTGCCCGCTCCCCGACACCCCTGGCCGTTGGCGGTCCCCAAACCGGTTTGGGGACCCTTTCGTCCGGGACTGGGGAGCCCTGCACCCCGGAAACGACAGGTGATCGTCCCCAAACCGATTTGGGGACGATCACAAACCGGGACTGGGGAGCCTTGCTCCCCCGGAAGGTGGTGGGTGGAGACCTGGGATGTCGCTCTCCTGCCCGATCCGGGGTCAACTCCGAAGAGCGGGGAAACAAAGTTGCACATCGCGACGGCTTCTTTCCCGCCACGACAGCTCACGCAGGCCGGCGCGGCAGCTCACCCTTCCGGGGGGGGCCGCCGAAACCCACGACTCGACGGACACCGGCACCTGGGCCCCTTCGCTCGAGGAGCCGCTGGATCGATCGGCCCAACTCACCACCGTATGCGTCCGGAGAGCCGGTTATCCGCTCGCGTGCAGGGTTCTCCCCTCGCGTACCAGTAGAGAACCCCTAACGCGAAGGGATAACCCGTCGTCTGCTCGACGGACGGTCGCCGATCGGCGGGGCGGCGGTGGGGCGGCGGTGGTGACTGGGGACAGGCGGTGGTGACTGGGGACAGACAATACCGAGTGCCGACCCGCCATTGCCCGTTGCGCGACGCCGGATCGGGCTGGTCACGGCCCACACATCGGACAGGAGAGCCGGTTATCCCCGCGAACGCAGGGTTCTCTACTCGTATGCGAGCAGAGAACCCTGCACGCGATCGGATAACCCTCGAGGTGATGTGAGGACGCGGCCGGTCGAGGCACCTGGTTCATGAGAAATCTGTAATGTTCGGCTCATGCGGTTCTTCGGGAGGGATCGCAGGCTTTGAGGATGCGATCTCCACGCGTGATCTACGGGGTCGTCGCCGGCGTGCTGGTGGTGGCCGGGTTCGTGCTGCCCCGGTACCTGGCCGGCCGGTCCGCGCCGGAGCTCGGCGACACAGTCGTCGTACCGGCGTCCACCGTCACGCCGACCCCGGTTCCCGTCGATCGTCCGCCGACCACGAGCAAGGGAGCCTCGCCGGTTTCGCCCGCGCCGGCCCGGACGGCCGGGGTGGACGACGACGATGACGGTGTGGACGACCCGGACGACGATGGCTGACCGCCGCCCGGTGGTCAGCGCCCGGGTGCGGATCATCGGCTGGATGTTCGGCGTTCTCACGCTCGCCCTGGGCGCCCTGGTCTTCCTCACCTGGCAGGTGCTCGCGGCCCGCGCCGACGACTCCGCGGACGACGAACTCACCCATGAGGCGAACAAGTTCCGCGCCTTCGCGGCCTCGCCCGCCGCCGCGTCCTTCCAGCGCCCGGAGGACCTGCTGGACCGCTGGCTGCAGAGCAATCTGCCCGACGATTCCGAAGCCCTCTTCACCATCGTCAACGGCAACCCGTACCACCGCAGCCAGGGCAGTCCGCCCGCCCGCCTCGACACCGACGCGGCCTTCGTCCAGCGCCTCGCCGGCGCCAAGGAACCGGCGTACGGCTGGATCGACAGCAGCGCGGGCCGCGTCCGGTACGGCGTACTTCCGGTGCGGATCGGGGCGCAGCCGGTCCGGGCGCAGCTCGTCGTACTCGAGTTCCGGGACCTGATCGCGCAGCCGTCGATGGAGGCGGCCCGCGCGCTGGTGATCATCGCCGCGATCACGCTCGTGCTGGCCGCCGGCGCCAGTTGGCTGGTCACCGGCCGGGTGCTCGCTCCGATCCGGCAGCTCCGGACGACGGCCGAGCGGATCAGTGAGACCGACCTGCGGCGCCGGATCGATGTCGTGGGCAACGACGATGTGGCGCACCTGGCGCGGACGTTCAACACGATGCTGGACCGGCTGGAGGGTGCGTTCGTCGCGCAGCGCGAGTTCGTCGACAACGCCGGCCACGAGCTGCGGACGCCGATCACGGTGATTCGCGGGCATCTGGAACTGATGGGCGACGACCCGCGGGACCGCGCCGAGACGAAGGCGCTCGTGCTGGACGAGTTGGCCCGGATGAACCGGATGGTCGACGACCTGCTGGTCCTGGCGAAGAGCGACCGGCCCGGCTTCCTCGAACTCGGCGAGGTCAACCTGACCGAACTCGTCGTCGAGGTCGTGGCCAAGGCGCGGCCGCTGGCCGAGCGGGCCTGGCGGGTCGCGGCGACCGCGGACGCGACGGTCGTCGCCGACGGGCAGCGGCTCACCCAGGCCCTGATGCAGTTGGTGTCCAACGCGGTGCGGCACACGAAGACGGACGACCGGATCGAGGTCGGGTCGTACCTCGACGCCGACGGGAGCGTGCTGCTGTGGGTGGCCGACTCCGGGCCGGGGGTTCCGCCGGAGGATCGGGAGCGCATCTTCGAGCGGTTCGCCCGCGGTACGGCGCAGCGCCGTACGGAAGGAGCCGGGCTGGGGTTGGCCATCGTACGATCGATCGCCCGGGCGCATGGTGGCGACGTACGGCTCGCGGCCGGGCCGGGGGCGCGGTTCGAGCTGACGTTGCCGGCCGGAGTGGAGGCGGAGTGAACCGGATTCTGATCGCCGAGGACGAGGAGCGGATCGCCTCGTTCGTCGAGCGCGGCCTGCGCAGCAACGGGTTCGTCACGACCGTGGTCGGCGACGGCGAGACGGCGTACCAGGAAGGTGCTACCGGCAACTACGACCTGCTGGTCCTGGACATCGGGCTGCCGCGCGTGGACGGGTTCACCGTGCTCCGACGGTTGCGGGAGGCAAGGGTCGTGATGCCGGTCGTGATCCTGACCGCGCGCGACAGCGTCCGGGACAAGGTCGCCGGGCTGGAGGGCGGCGCGGACGACTACCTCGCCAAGCCGTTCGCGTTCGAGGAGCTGCTGGCGCGGATCCGGCTCCGGCTGCGCAGCGAGGGTACGCCGGACGCGAACATCCTGCAGGTCGGCGAGCTCAGCCTGGACCTGCGGACCCGGCGCGCGTTCGTCGACGGCGCGTCGATCGACCTCACGGCGCGGGAGTTCCTGCTCGCCGAGGTGTTCTGCCGCCATCCCGACCAGGTGCTGTCCCGCGAACAGCTGCTCTCGCAGGTCTGGGGCTTCGACTTCGACCCGGGCTCGAACGTGGTCGACGTCTACATCCGGTACCTGCGGCGCAAACTCGGTGCCGACCGGATCCAGACCGTGCGCGGGATGGGGTACCGCCTGCTTCCGTGAGAGCTCTCTCACGATCGCCTCAGCGAGCTCTCACGCACGGGCGGAAAGGTGGAAGCAACATCAGCCACCTGGAGGAAAACCATGTCCGGTCTGGGACTCGCGATACCCGCCGATCTGCTCGCCATCGGTCTGCTTGCCTACGGCACCTACTTCCGTCGCTACCACCGGCGTGACCTGCTGCTGGCGTACGTCGCGCTGAACGTCGGCGTCCTCGCGGTCACCGCGATGCTGGCCGGCAGCGGCGCCGGGATGGGACTCGGGCTCGGCCTGTTCGGCATCCTCTCGATCATCCGGCTCCGCTCGGTCTCGATCACCCAGGAAGAGGTCGCGTACTACTTCATCTCGCTGGCGCTCGGCCTGGTCAACGGCCTGCATCCCGGCCCGTTCTGGCTCGCGCCCGCGTTGAGCTTCCTGCTGGTCGCCCTGATGTACGTCGTCGACCATCCGCGGCTCACGCTGCGGTCGCGGCGGCAGAAGGTCGTTCTCGATCAGGCGTATCCGGATGTCCGTGACGTCGGTCCGGCGCTCGAGCGGTTGCTGCGCGCCGACGTCCGGTACTTCGTCGTACTCGATCTGGATCTGGTCACCGATACGACCGTCGTGGACGTGCGCTATCGCACGCGGGTGGACGCGCCGGCCGACGTACGTCCGTTCCAGCGGTACGCGTCGTGAGGACCCGGGCCGCGTTGACGGGCGCTCTGGCCGAGTTGCCGCCGATCTCGTTGGAGGAGGTGCTGGCCGAGGCGGCGCTGCAGGTTCGGGTGGATCGCAAGTACCTCGTGCCGGTCGGGGCGTTCGTCGAACTGGTGAACCGGCTGCGCGACCGGTTCGCCGTACTGGAGATCGACGGGCAGCGGACCTTTCAGTACGAGTCCGTGTACTTCGACACGCCGTCGCACGGGCTGTACCGGCAGCACCTCCAGCGCCGGCGCTACCGGTACAAGGTGCGCACACGGACCTATCTCGACAGCGGCGAGTGCAGCTTCGAGGTGAAGCTGAAGGGCAATCGCTCCGAGACGATCAAGTCACGCTTGCCGTACGCCGCCTCGGATCGCGGACGGTTGACCGACCCCGCCCGCGATTTCCTGGCCGAGCAGCTCAGGACGGCGTACGGCGTGGGGCCCGTGGACGGACTGCAGCCCGCGCTCGTCACGACGTACCGCAGGAGCACACTCACCGACCCGACGGCGCACGAGCGGCTGACCTGCGACATCGACCTGCGCTTCTCCGACGCGACCACCTCGATCGACGTGCTGCCCGACGCCGTCCTCGTCGAAAGCAAGACCAACGGCCGCGCCGGAGCCGCCGACGCCGTACTGCGCGACCTCCGAATCCGCCCGATCCAGGTCAGCAAGTACTGCGTGGCCGCCGCCCTCCTGAACCCCACGCTCCGATCCAACCCCTGGCACCGAACTGTCCACAGCCTGGTTGTGGCCGGGAGGTCCGGGTACCGGGAGGCGTGACGGAAGGAGTGACCGACATGCCTGCTGGATCGAACCGGAAGCGTGAACGGCAGTACGAGCACATCAAGGAAGGCCTGAAGGACCGGGGCCGGAGTGAGGACGTCGCTGAGGAGATCGCGGCGCGGACCGTGAACAAGGAACGCGCCCGCTCCGGCGAGGCGAAGGAGTCGAGCCGCTCGTCCACCCACGACATCTCGTCCGGCCGCCGCGGAGGCCTGCGCTCCCACAGCGGCTCGAAGGGCCGCACCAAGGAACAGCTCTACAACGAGGCCAAACAGAAGAACATCAAGGGCCGCTCCACCATGACAAAGGCCCAACTCGCCAAGGCCGTCGGCCGCTAGGCCGCGTCAGCGGTGAGAGTTAGGTGCGCGGGAGGGGACGGCGGCGCTGCCAGGCGGAGTCCAGGAGGTTCCAATTCGAGTCGTCCTTCACCACCGCCCCGATCCCGCGGCGGACCTCGACCACTAACATCAAATCGAGTTCCAAGGCTCAACGAGCTCGACCAAGGGATAGCCAGATGCGCATCACGGGATATCGCACCCTCACCACGGTGCACGACTGGGGCAGGCCGATCGGTGACGCCAACGGGGCAGTCGGGTCGGGCAAGACGTCGGTGCCGGTCGTCGTACTGACCACCGACGTCGGTCTCGAAGGGATCGGGCTCGGCTCGCACGAGGGCATCGACACGCTCTTCCCCGCTCTGGAAGGTCAAGACCCGCGTGCGGTGGTGGCGCTGTACGACCGGATGCTCGCGTGGGTGTTCAAGCGCGGGCATGCCGGTGCCGTTTTCGGTGCCATCGGGGCGCTCGACATGGCGCTGTGGGACCTCAAGGCGAAGGCGGTCGAGCAGCCGTTGTGGCGGCTCCTCGGCGCCCGCGATCACGTCGTACCGGCGTACGCATCCGGCCTCGACGGGCCACTGGCCGACGACGAACTGATCCGGCTGCACAAGCAGTTCGCGGAGCGAGGGCTGCAGGCGGTGAAGCTCAAGGGCGGGCTCGATGTGGCCGCGGACCTGCGCCGCCTCGATGTGCTGAGCGAGCTCTACCGGGACGAAACCGGGCAGGCTCCAGCGCTGATGCTCGACGCGAACGAGACGTGGTCGCGCAAGGAAGCGGTAAGGCACATCCGGCGGATCGAGGAGCATGTCGACCTGGCCTGGATCGAGGAGCCGGTACGACGCTGGGACGTCGACGGGCTCGGGATGGTCACGCGTTCGGTGAGGGCAGCGGTCGCGACCGGCGAGAACCTCACGGGACTCGAACAGTTCCGTCCGCTGGTGACGGCCAACGCCGTGGATATCGTCCAGACCGGCAGCGTCTGGGGGATCACGCACTTCCTCCGGGTGTCCGCGCTGGCGCACGCGTTCGACCTCCCGATCAGCCCGGTGGGGTACGACGCTAATCCGCTCGGTCACGCGGCGGCCGTCGTGCCGAACCATCTGTCGATCGAGATCCAGGACCTCGCGACGCCGGTCGGGATCAGCGCGGACCAGGAGGTCGCCGACGGTCACCTCGTGCTCGGCGAGTCACCCGGCCTCGGGTACACGCTCGACGAGGACGCCATCGCGCGCCTCGGTGAAGCGGGCAGCTGGGACGACGACGCCGGACCGCACGTACGCCCGGACCGGGCCGGCCGCCGTCTGGTCGGCAAGCCCGCGAGCAGGAACGGACGATGGGAGACGCAGGAATGAAGGCCGCCGTCACCCGGGCGTAGTGTCCGGGGCCAGGTTGCGGCGGATCCAGTTCTCGATGCCGGCGACATGCGACAACGACAGTGCGGCGGCGACGCTGGGCTGCCGGTCACCGATCGCGAGGGCGATCGCGCGGTGCTCGCGCTTCGTCTGCTCGAAGGAGTCTTCCTGAGTGACCGCTCGCCAGATCCGGGCTTGATGGGTGCGTCCCGCGACGCTGTCGACCAGCGAGCACAACACCGGATTGCCTGCTGCGGTGGCGATCCGGTGGTGGAACTCCAGGTCGTTCGCCACCAGGTCGCCGACCGGGCTGTCGACGTCGACAGCCTCGGTCAGCGCGAGGAGTTCGGCCACGTCGTCGGCGCTCATCAGGAGCGCGGCCTTCTCGGCGGCCATCGGTTCGAGAGCACGGCGTACCTCGAACAGGTCGAGGATGCCGGAGTCCTGGTGGAAGTCGATGATGAAGCTCATCGTCTCCAGGAGCAGGTCGGGCGTCAGGCTCGTGACATAGGTACCGTCACCGCGTCGTACGTCGAGGATCCGCAGCATCGACAGCACGCTGACCGCCTCGCGCAGCGGGCTCCGCGAAATGCCGAGCTGGTCGGCGAGATCCGCCTCGCGGGGCAGCTTGTCGCCGGGCTTGAGGCGGCCGTCGAGAATCATCGTCTTGATCTTCTCGATCGCGACGTCGGTCAGAGCCATCCCGCTCCTTCTTAGTCCTTGGGGCGTAGGCGCAGCGTAGCCATGCCACCGTCGACCGCGAGCGCCGTACCCGCCGTCGAGCCGGACGAAGGCCCGGCCAGGTAGACGACGGCGAGCGCGACCTCCTCGGCGGCGACCAACCGTCCGTGCGGCTGACGCGCGTCGAGGGCAGCGCGCTCGGCGACGGGATCGGGCGCGGCGTCGAGCAGGCGCTGCACCCAGGGAGTTGCCGCCGTACCGGGGTTCACGCAGTTGACCCGGATACCTTCGCGGAGGTGATCCGCGGCCATCGCCAGGGTCAGCGACTGCACCGCGCCCTTCGTGGTGGAGTAGAGCGCTCGCTGGGGGATGCCGGTGGTCGCGGCGACCGAGGCGACGTTGACGATCGCGGCGGCCGGCGACTGACGGAGGTACTCGAGAGCGGCCCGGCTGACCCGGACCGCGCCCATCACGTTGACGTCGAAGACCCGGTGCCACTGGTCGTCCGGGTTGTCCTCGATCGTGCCCTGTGCGCCGATGCCCGCGTTGTTGACCACCACGTCGATCCGGCCGAACGCGTCGACGACCTGCTGAACCGCCGTACGGACGCTCGCGTCGTCCGTCACGTCGGCCTTGATGCCGAGCACGCCCTCCGGGACACCGGCAGGTTCGAGGTCGAACGCCGCGACGCGCGCACCCCGCGCGGTGAGTTCGCGGGCGACGGCCGCACCGATACCCGATCCGCCGCCGGTGACGATCGCGACGAGACCGTCGAACTCCCCGGCGCTCATCGCCCGGCCTCGAACGCGACGTACTCCTGTCGCTGCCGGCCCAGACCGTCGATCTCGACCTCGACGACGTCGCCGGGCCGCAGGTACGGGAACCGGCCGGACAACGCGACGCCCTCCGGCGTTCCCGTCATGATCAGATCGCCCGGGTCGAGCACCATGTACTGGCTCAGGTGGTGGATGACCGTGGCGACGTCGAAGATCTGGTCGGCGGTGCTCGAGTCCTGCCGCGGCTCGCCGTTGACGAAGCTGCGCAGAGTGAGCTTCTGGTGCTCGACTTCATCGGGCGTGATCAGCCAGGGACCGACCGGGCTGAAGCCGGCCGCGATCTTCCCCTTGCTCCACTGGCCGCCGGACTGCTCGATCTGGAAGGCACGCTCGGACAGATCGTTGGCCACCACGAAACCGGCGACGTGATCCAGGCTGTCCGCAGGGGAGTCGAGGTACGACGCGCGCTTGCCGATCACCACTCCGAGCTCCACCTCCCAGTCCGTTTTCGTGCTGCCCTTGGGAATGGTCACGGGGTCGTTCGGGCCGGCCAGCGTGTTCGGCGCCTTGAAGAAGATGACCGGCGACGTCGGCGGCTCGGCGCCCGACTCGGCGGCGTGCGCGGCGTAGTTCATGCCGATGCAGACGATCGCACCTGGCCGCGCGATCGGTGCACCGATCCGCAGGTCGTCCGCGTTCTCGACGAGCGGCAGTTCGCCGGCGGCCAGTGCGGCCGCGACGCGGGCCGGTCCGTCGGACTCCCAGAACCCGGCGTCGAGGTCCGCGGTGAGCCCGGCGAGGCTGCGGACGCCGTCCTCGGTGACGACGACCGGCGCTTCCGCACCGAGGGGACCCAAGCGGGCGAACTTCATCGCACTACCTCCAGATCGTATCTTTAGCCGCGATTATGAGCAGATTCGCGGCCCGGGATCACATTGACAGGTGAAACATATGATGTCTAGCGTGCTGTCCACAGTTCAGAACGCGGGGGAGCAGACGTGATCGACGTACCGCCGGCGTCCGGCATTTCGACACCGCACCGCACTACGGGCTGGGATTGTCCGAGGAGAGAGTAGGCCGCAGCAATCCAGCGTGTCAGGGCAGCAGGGCGGCGAACCTCTGCTCGACTGCCTTGAGTGTCTGCTCGACGGTCTGACCATCGACCACGATGACGTGAGCGTCGGTCCCCTCGAGCTGACTTCGGACCAACTCCCAGCCCCAAACCAAACCTTTGTGATCCCCGCCCGGATTCCTGCCTTCCAGCCGCGCGAGCTGTTCGCCCTTCGAAGGCATCAGCCACACGGCGTTCTCGGCAACCCCAGCCATCGCGGGAGTAACAAAGGCGCCCTCGACAACCACCGATGCGGGCAACGCCCGGACGTCCTCGAGGATCATGGGCCGACGATCGAAATCCCCCGGCCCGCTCCCCAACACATGAAGCCCCGCAGCAGCCGCCCGCTCCTCATGATCGGACGCATGCGCATCCACGCTGTACCAAACAAACCCGTACTTCCGCGCCAGCAACCGACCAACCGTCGTCTTGCCAGCCCCAGCCGGCCCACCCACCCAAAAGATCATATAAACCAAGTCTATCCAGGGCGTCCTAGTCAGTCGGGGTGGTCAACTGCACGGTTTGGCCGGTGGTGATTGAGGTTTCGATTGCGCAGATGATTTGGGTGACGAGTACGCCGTGGTCGATGTCTGGACCGAGGTCGCCGCCGTCCACGAGCCCGGCCGCGAAGTCCTGCACCATCCACACCGCAGGGCCGACCTGTGATCGCCCGATCCGGCCGGAGACGGGCCACGCCGACCGGTACTTGTCGCTCACCACGGTGAGGCCCTGATGCGCCAGATCCGCGGTCACCGACCCCTCGGTGCCGATCACCTGGAACCGGAAGTCGACGATGCCGTCACCGGCGTCCGGGAGCGTCCATACCGATGAGAGCGTCGCCGTGGATCCGTCGTCGAAGGTGACCAGCGCGTGCACCACGTCCCACGTATCGATGCCGCGCTGAGCGAGGACGCCACGAGATCCCACCGCGCTGACGGCCACGGCCTTCCGGCCGGTGAGCCAGAGGACGAGGTCGAGGGTGTGCGGCATGAGGAACCACGCCGGCGACGACTGTGCCGCCCACGACAGCATGGTGGTCGGCACGAAGTACGAATTGCTCAGAGTCGCTGATGCCGTGATCGGCTCGCCAAGGCTTGCCATCGCCGCTTTGGCTTGCACCACGTGCGGGTTCCAGCGGTTCTCGAAGCCGACGAGGCAACGAACGCCCGAGCGGTGGACCGCCTCGGCAATGGCCAGGGCATCGTCCAGGGTGGTGGCGACCGGCTTCTCGATCAGCAGGTGCTTACCGGCTTCGGCCACGTCGACGGCGATCTGGCGGTGCGCGAAGTCCGGGGTCGCCACGATCACGGCGTCCGGATCGAAGGTCTCGAGCAACTCGGCATGCGACGCGGTGACGGGCAGACCCGTGGCGGCCCTCGCCTCCTCGGCCACCTTGACCGAGGGTTCTGCGAGCCCGACAACGGTGACGTCCGGCTGTCCCTCGAGAGCCTCGGCGAACAGCCTGCCGCGCAACCCGGCGCCGACAATGCCTATGGTGACCATCAGAACAGTGTGAAGCCGCCGTCGACCTTGACGACAGACCCGGTCATGAAGCTGGACGCCTCGCTCGCCAGGAAGATTGCCACCGGCCCCAGCTCCGGCGGCAGCCCGAACCGCTTCATGGCGGCGGGATCGACACACCACTGCTTGAACTCCGGCTGGTCGACAGGCGACATCTCCGTGAGGAAGTACCCGGGTGCCATCGCGTTCACGCGGATCCCGTACGGCGCCCACTCGGCCGCCAGAGCCTTGGTCAACTGATGGACCGCAGCCTTGGACGACAGGTACGACGCCTGCCAGCGGGGCTGGTTCACGATCTCGGCCGACATCGAACCGACGTTGACGATGGTGCCTCCGCCCCGCTCAGCCATCCGGCGTCCGACCGCGCGACTGCAGTACCAGACGCCGTCGACGTTGACGGAGAACACGTTGTGCCAGGCCTCGTCGGACGTCTCGAAGGCCCGGCCGGCGACGCCGATGCCCGCGTTGTTGAGCAACACGTCGATCTCGCCGAACTCGGTACTGACCTGCTCGACCGCACGCTCGACGTCCTCGACATCGGACACCTCGAGCTGTACGCCGTACGCACGGATACCGAGCTCGCGCAGTTCGTTCGCCGCGGCCTCGGCCGCTGCGAGCGTGGTCGCCGTGACCGCCACCGCCGCACCTGCGTCGCCGAGCGCTTCGGCCATCGCCCGCCCCAGCCCCCGGCTACCACCGGTAACCAGAGCAACCTTCCCCTCGAGAGAGAACTTCTGCATGGCGTTCATGGCGTCCTTCCGATGGGGTGGGTGCGTCAGCCGGCGTGCAGTGGCTTGAGGATCGCACGTACGGCGGTTTTGTCGCCTTCGATGTCGACGAGTTCGAGGGGGAGGGCGCCTGCTGCCACGCCGAGGATGATGGCGGGGTCGGCGTGTAGGACGGCGTCGAGGGTGCGGCCGTCGTGTGGGCCTATCTCGACGCCTGAGCGGGTCGTCCGCACTTGGAGGAGTTGGTCGTCGAAGGCGATTCCGACTGTCGATGACCGACCTGCGGCGCGCTTGCCGGCCAGCAGGGCCCGGAGGGCGACGGCTAGCCAATCGGGGCTGAAGTGGTCGCTGCCTGGACCGCTGGTCATCAGGGGTGTGGACCAGCGGATGAGGCCCTCGATCGGCTGGCGTAGCTCCGCGCCCCAGGGAGTCAGTGCATACACGACGGCGTTGCCTTCGGCGGCCAGTCGACGTTCGATCACGCCGGCGGTCTCGAGGTCGCGCAGACGTGCGGCGAGCAGGTTCGTGGCTACGCCGGGGAGGCCGTCGAGGAGTTCGCGGTAGCGGGCGGGAGCTATCAGGAGCTGGCGGACGACGAGCAGGTTCCATCGGTCTCCGACGACATCGAGTGCCCGCGCGAGACCGCAGTACTGGCCGTAGTTTCGACTCACGAGGGCGACTTTACAATATCAAGCTTGCCTGAAAATATGCAGTAGACCGGGCGAGAGGAGCGTAGGTGGGTTACGACGTACGGCTGGGTGAGACTTGTGCGGCGCTGGGGGAGGTTGTTCCTCGGTTGGTTGCGCTGGTGCGGGGGATCGGTGATGCCGGCGTCGGCTCGGTCGGGGCGTGGACGGTGGGTGAGGTTGCGGCGCATCTGTCGCATGCGTTTCGTTTCGACCTCGACGCGGTGGCCGGACGGCCGGTGCCGGCGGCTGTTGTCACGACTGCGGGGATGGCTGAGCTCAACGCGAAGTTGTTGGCTGAGGATGGGGAGCGGGATCCGGCGGCGCTCGCGGATCGCATCGGTGCGCTGGCCGATGAGTTCGACAGTGTCGCGTCGCGCGCAACCTCGGTCGATTGGTTGGAGGGGGTCAGCCTGCCGCCCTCGGTGGTGGCGGGGCATCTGCTCGTGGAGTGCTTGATGCACGGCCACGACATCGCGCGGGCCGTCGGGCGTCCGTGGTCGATCGACCGTCACCACGCTCTGCTCGCGATCGAAGGCGGCGTACTGCCGCTGATCGATGCCTTGCCGACGGCCTTCGTGAAGCCGGGAGGTTTCCGAGGGCGCTTCGAAGTGCGGCTCCGCGGTGGCCGGCAGCTGGTGATGGACTTCGATCGTGGCCGGTTGCGGATCGACGCGGCGAGCGCCGGCGACGTCGACGCCTACATCTCGACCGATCCGGTGGCGCTCATGCTGCTGTTCATCGGCCGGCACGGCGTCGCCAAACCGATCCTCGACGGAGACCTCGCCGCTTGGGGCCGCCGCCCGTGGAAGCTCGCCGGCATGCTCACCGCGATCTCTCCTCCGTAACATGCTCTTCAGCCATGCTGTGATGAGGAGGATGAGCGCATGATCGACTCGCGACTCGCCTCGATCGAGGGCCGGCTCGTCGTGTCCTGTCAGGCCTACCCCGGTGAGCCGATGCGGTCCCCGGCCGTCATGGCCGCCGTTGCGCAATCCGTCGTCGCAGGTGGCGCGCAAGGTATACGGGCTCAGGGCATCGAGGACCTGGAGGCCATTCGCCCGCTCGTCGACGTCTGCCTGATCGGATTGGTCAAACGCGGAGCCGACGGCGTCTTCATCACGCCCACCGTCGCGGATGCGCTGGACTGTGTCACCGCCGGCGCGGACATCGTCGCCGTGGACGGCACCCGCCGCGACCGGCCCGACGGACAGCCCCTGGCCGCGACCGTGGCCGCCGTCCACGCAGCAGGCGCCCTCGTGATGGCCGACTGCGGCAGTCTCGCCGATGCCCTCTACAGCGTCGCCGCGGGCGCCGACTGCGTCGGAACCACGCTGGCCGGCTACACCGGCGAGCGTCCGGTCACCCGCGGCCCCGACCTCGACCTACTCACCGAACTCGTCGCACAGGTGACCATCCCGGTCATCGCCGAAGGACGCATTCGCACCCCCGACGACGCTCTGGCCTGCCTCAAGACCGGCGCGTACGCCGTCGTTGTCGGTAGCGCTATCACCCACCCCGCCCGCATCACCCAAACCTTCGCAGAACAACTGACGGCGTTATCCGATGAAGGCTGTCATCCGGATCGAGACAAGGAGCCCGGGTAGGTCTGGGCCGAGTCTGGCGACGTAGCGCGTCGGCGGCTCGGAGGAGAACCACCGCGCGTATTCCTCGTTGAGGCCGGCGAAGTCGGTGGGGTTTGCGAGCAGTACGCCGACCTCGACGACGTCGTCCAGGGTGGCGCCACCGGCCTGAAGGATGGCCTCGCAGTTCGTCAGTGCCTGTCGTGTCTGAGCTTGGATAGTGCTTTCGACGAGACTGCCGGTACTCGGGTCGATACCGGCGGTGCCGGAGACGAACACGTGCGGTCCGGCCTTGACTCCCTGGCTGAAGAGCGGCGAAGCGGGCGCGTTCGCGGTCGTGATGATCTGCCGTGCCATGACGGTCCTCCCTGGTGGTCGGTCAGCTTGTGTAGCGGGCGATCAGGGTGTTCATGGCTTCGTCGATGGTGGGGTCGACGCGGCGGCGGGCCGCGTCTTCGTCGTACCAGCTGATGATTTCGCGGGCGCCGGCTTCGAACGGGATGGTGGCGACGAAGTCCGGGACGACGCGGCGGAGCTTGGTGTTGTCGAAGACGGCTGAGTGGGTCTTGTCGCCGAGGAGACCGGCACCCCACGCTGGTTGGACCGCGGCGATGGCGTCCGACGGGACGTGGACGATCTGTGCTGACGTGCCGGCCGCACTGGCGAGCGTATGAGCGATCTGGTCCCAGGTGAGGACGTCGTCGGAGGTGATCTGGAAGGCCTCGCCGAGGGTGCGGGGGTGGCCGAGCAGGGGAACCAGGCCGCGAGCGAAGTCGCGGTGGTGTGTCAGGGTCCACAGGGAGGTGCCGTCGCCGTGGACCACGACGGGCTGACCGCGGCGCATGCGCTCGACGATCGTCCAGCCGCCGTCGAACGGGACGAGGGTGCGGTCGTAGGTGTGCGAGGGCCGCACGACCGTGACCGGGTAACCCTCCTCGCGGTACAGCGCGGTGAGGAGGTCTTCGCAGGCGATCTTGTTGCGTGAGTACTGCCAGAACGGGTTGCGCAGGGGCGTCGACTCGGTGATCGGGAGCCGGGACGGTGGAGTCTGGTACGCCGATGCGGAGCTGATGAAGACGTACTGGCCGACCCGTCCGCGCAGCGCGTCGGTGCGAGCGCGCACCTGATCAGGGGTGAACGCCAACCAGTCGACCACGACATCGAAGTCCTCGCCGGCGACTTCGGCGAACGCCGATGCGTCGTTGATATCGGCGGTGAGCACCCGCGCCTCCGGAGGCAGCGGGCGAGTCGAGGTCTTCCCTCGGTTGACGACCGTGAGATCGAGCCCCGCCTCAACTGCTCGCCACGAACTAGCCGAACTGATGATTCCCGTCCCGCCGAGAAAGAGCACACGCAAGCCAGTCATTCAGACATCTCCTCGAGTTGTGAGCGGTGCAGCCGGTCCTGGAACGCGGTTGCCGACGCCGTACCCCGATGCCATCACCGAAACCACCTTCACGGATAGTCCAGCTCGCCACCTGAGACGCCGAGGTGACGGATCCGGATCCCGAGCCGCAGCCGGAAGAGGACCCCGACGAGCAGCTTCCGAGGCTTGGCGGCAGACTGTGACCTAACCTGGTCTCGGCCGGGTACCCGGGGGAGTTGCCTGCGGCGTTCGGGGATGAGATATATGGATCAGGTGGATCGGACCACGTTACTGGCGCGGTTGGCCAGGAAGATCGCTGAGTACGGTCCGGAGCTGTCGTTGGAGACTCGCCTGTGTCACGCGTACCTGGCGATCGTGGGGGGAGACGGAGCGGCGATCACCTTGTCCTATACCGAACCGAGTCGAGTGACGCTGTGCACCACCGACGACGTGGCGGCGCGTCTCGAAGACCTTCAGGACGTACTGGGCGAAGGCCCGGGTCCTACGGCGTACCAGGCGGAGAGTGCCATGGTGACCGATCTGAGTGTCGACCGTGGCCGGTGGCCGTTGTTCACCGAGGCCGCCCGCGAGGTGCCCGGCGTCCGGACCGTGTACGCCGTACCGATGCGCCCCGGTCAGCGCACCATCGGCGTACTCACGGTGCACCAGAACGCCGCCGACCTGCCGGACGGTGATCGCGCGCAGTTCCTGGCCGATGCGATCGGCGCCGCGCTCATGAAGGATGCGCCGCCACCGGTCGAGTCGGATCTCGATCCCGGGCCGTGGTCGACGCGGGCGCAGATCCATCAGGCCACGGGGATGGTGCTGATGCAGTTGCGCGTCAGTCCCACCGACGCGATGGCGTTGATGCGGGCGCATGCCTTCTCTCACAGCACCACGCTGGCCGAGGTCGCGGAACAGATCACCAGCCGGCAGCTGCGATTCTCCGACGACGAATCTGACGCCGAATCTGACGCCGAAAGCGAGAGCTAATGACTGCCACCACTGCTTCCCAGGCCTTCATTGACGCTGCAGCGGCGATCGTTCAGCAGGAGGACGTCGCCGACATCCTGGTCCGGCTCCTGAGCGACTGCGCCGGACTGACCAACGCGGGCGCGATCGGGCTGCTCGTGAAGGACCGCCGGGGCCGGCTGGAGATCCTGAGCGCGACCTCACATCAGGCCGTCGAACTCGAGCTGTACCAGCTCCAGCACGACACCGGGCCGTGTGTCGACGCGGCCCGCGAGGGCATGCCGATGTCGGTGCGCTCACCCGACGAGGTGATCGCCCGCTGGGGCAAGGTCGGTGAAGCGATCGTGGCTGCCGGGTTCCAAGCTGTCCACGCCGTCCCGCTGCGGTGGCACGGCCGGCTCATCGGCGCCATGAACGCCTTCCACACCACAGTGGAGTCGGCCGACGACGACAGCCTGCAGCTGACACAGGCCTTCGCCGACATCGCAACGGTCGTCATCGTGCAGCCGGTGGTCGTCACCGGCACCGAACTCGACGAGCGCGTCCGCGTCGTGCTGGACGGACGGACCGTCGTCGAGCAGGCCAAGGGTGTCCTGGCCGAGAGTGCGGGCGTCGACGTGGCCATGGCGTACCAGCTCCTCGTCCAGCGCGCCGTACAGAGCGGCTCCACCCTGACCGGGGCCGCGACCGCGATCATCGAGGAAGCACAACGCCGCCCCTGACCCACCTGCGACCTCACACCACCTGCTGGAGGCGGTCGAGGGCGTCGATCCAGAGCGTGTCGTACCTACCCAGCAGGCTGTGGTGGATGCCGCCGTGGGTCAGGATCAGGTGCGTTTCGTCCTGCCCCGGGACCACGTCCACCAACACGATGCTGGCCGGGTGCGACGGGTCGTCGAACGCCGCCCGGAAGTAGTGCGGGGGCTCGCAGACCGTCACGATCCCGGTCTGTTCGGCCTGCGTAGGTGTCACGAACATGAACCCGCCGTACTGCGTGTCGCTCAGAACGGTCTGCCCGAGCCAGCTGCTGAGCAGCTCCGGCTGGGTGATGAGCCTCCACAAGCGGTCCGCATCACAACCGAACGTCCGTACGTACCTCAACTGCGGCGCCCGATCGGTGCGCGTCGCTCGCGTTTCTGTTGTACGAGCCATGCCGAACCAGTGCCCCCTCACCGCCGGTCGCAATCGCCGTTCCGTCGGCGACAGCCATCGTCGTGCTTGTCTCGCAGTAGTCGCCGGCGATTCGGGGCTGGTGCGGAGTTCGGGATGATGGCAAGCTCTGCCTTGGCGACTGTTGGGCAGTCAGCAGCCGGATGTTACTTCGGGCTGACCAGGAGGACCCATGGCCGTCGGTGGTGTTGCCACAGCATGAGCGAGATCGAGGACGACGCCCTCCAGTTCGGCGTTCCCGAGAGGGCGCCTGAGCGCCGGCTGCGGATGGCCGAGGCCGTTGACGAGACGGCCGACGTTTTCGCGCGGCTGGCGGTCGAGCTGCACAGTGCCGGTGGCGTCGAGGAAACCATCGATGCGGTGGTCCAGTTCGCGCTGCAGGCTTTGGACTGCAGCTATGCCGGGGTGGCGCTGTACAGCCGGGGCCGGCGGCCGGAGATCCCGGCCGTGACGGATCCGGTCGTCGCCGAGATCTACAACCTGCAGATCGACGACGGCGCCGGCCCGCTGATCGATTCGCTGCACCACCAGACGGTGGTGCTGGTCCGCGACACCGCGGAGGATGCCCGTTGGCCCACGTGGGCTGCGGAAGTGACTCGCCTCGGGGTGCGCAGTGTGCTGGACGTGCCGTTGGCCGTCGGCGCCGTCAGTTCGCGGTCGTTCGGCGTACTCGGCTTGTACGCGCCGGAGCCGGACGCGTTCGGTCCGGACGACGAGGCGATCGCCCACATCCTCGCGAGGCACGCGTCGGTCGCGGTCGCCACTGCCCGGCACGAGCAGACGCTGGCCCAGGCGGTCGACGCGCGGAAGCTGGTCGGCCAGGCGATGGGGATCCTGATGGAACGCTACGGCCTCGACGACGACCGCGCGTTCGCGATCCTCAAGCGCTACTCCCAGGACACCAACACCAAACTGCGCGACGTCGCCCAGCAACTCATCGACACCCGGAAGCTGCCCCGCACCTGAGGCTCGCCGAGCTCGCGAGCGAGCCGAATGAAGTGCGGCGCATCGGGCACCGGGGCCACTATGCCTGAGCTTCCCGCACCGCGCCCCGTCCTGTGGCCACTCCGGCCGCAGGAGTCGGCCCGCGTCTCGAAGACGACCACAGACGGCCAGGTGCGCGTGACCATCGAGCACGCCCCGCTCGCCGGCGTCACGCCGGAGATGCTGGCCTGGTGGTACCGGCACGTGCCCGGCACCATGATGTACGCCGGGACCCGGCAGCCGCGCTACCTCGTCTGGCATCCGCTCGATCACATCTCGTACGAGATCGAGTCGCCGGGTGTCGACGGCGGCGTCAGTCCGGGTGCCCGGCTGCACATCACCGAGGCCCTCGGGCGGAACCTCGACACGCTCGTCGACATCCACATCGGCGTCGAGGAGATCGACGACCGCTCGGCCACGATCGCCAAACGAGTTCTCGGATCGAGTCTCGTCCGCCTCGAGAACGAGTACGACGCGATCGGCGGCGACACCCGCTACGTCACCCGCCTGATCCTCGGCGACGACACCGTGCCCGGCCGGCTCCTGCTCAACAAGGTCGCCCGGACGAAGGCCTTTCCGGAGCACCAACTCGCCCCGTGGATCCGCCACCACATCGAGGAGATCGGCAACCTGGAGAACTTCCTCCCCGACCTGGTCCGCTACCACGCCGACCAGGAGCCGTAACTCAGCTGCGCAGCGTCGCGTTGGCGCCTCGGCTGGTTTCGTCGATGATGGCGGCCGCTACCTCGCGCAGTTTCACGTTGCCGGTCTGGGAGGTTCGGACGAGGAAGTTGAACGCACCTTCCCGCGTGAGGCTGTAGCGCTCCATCAGGATCCCGATCGCCACGCCGATCTCCTCCCGGGTGTACAGCGCGGCCTGCACGTCCTCCTGATGCCGCACCCACCCCATCGTGATCGCGACCTGGGTGGCGAAGAGCGCGCCGATCTGCATCGTCGGAGCATCCAGGGCCCCGGCCCGTTCGGAGTACAGGTTGAGCGCGCCCCGGACGTGCCCGTGCTGGGCCACGAACTGGAACGCGACCTGTGATCCCATGCCGGCCCGCGCCGCCATTGGTCCGTACAAGGGCCACCGGGCGTCACGGGCCAGGTCCTCGGACAGAACAACCGGTTCGTCGAGAGCGGCCTCGAGACAGGGGCCTTCACCGAGCTGGTACTGCATCGTGTCGGCCTCGGCCGCCAACGGCGCCGTCGGGGCCAGCGTGACGATCTGGCCGTTGTCCTGGGTCAGCGAAATGCTCACGTAGTCCACGTTCGCCAGCGTGTCGACGGTCGCCCTGGTGATCGCCTGCAACGTCGCGGGCATGTCGACCGGCGCATGCATCGTGGCCACCACCTTGGCCATCGCCGCACCAAGGCCGGCCATCGGATCGAGTCCCATTTCGCCACCTCAGAAGGTCGGATTGCCTGCCTCTTCGACAGTGCCCTCAGCACGCGACATCATGCGTGCCGAGGGCGGCCGATCCGATCGGGGTTACTCTCCGAACAGCAGCGGTTCTATGCCGGGCTCGAGGATGTGGCGGAAGTAGATGGGGTCGGTGAAGGCCGACGGGACCTTGCCGAGTCCTTGGATGACGGTCGAGGTGCCGTTGGCGTGTCCAACGGCGTACAGATAGCCGGATTGAGTGTCCTTGTCGATGCCGAGCAGCAGCGATCCGTACACGCCGCACTTCGTGAGCACCAGCGCCTCGAAGCCTTGCCAGGTCGAACTGCGGACCTTCTTGACGATCGGCTTCATCGGCGAGGTCAGGGGGAGCCGGATCGTGTAGAGCGCGCCGCCCCGCGTGGTCGCCAGGAAGGTGTCGTACGTCGCCGTCTGGCTGAGCAGTGCCATCGTCTTGACCGCCGCGAACCCGCCCGCGGACTGTGGGTTGGTCCAACCGAACCCGCCCTTGGAGTCCCACCGGGTGAGTGTGCCGTTGCTGCGCAGCGAGTAGTGGTTGACCAACGCCCAGGGATCCGTATCGTTCGGGTAGCTCGACTCGAGGAAGGTGGCGTCACTCCAGCCGCCACCGACCCGGAAGTTGTGGTGCTGCTCCGGGTCGATCTCGCCGTTATCCTTGACGATGTAGTAGCCGCTGTAGAGTCCCGAGCCGATCACCACGTGGCCGGAGTACATGCGGCCGGGACTGGGGAGGACGAGTCCGTTGGTGATCGCACTGCTCATCCGAGGCAGGCCCTCGGGATAGATGTCCGGATAGCTCGGCTTCTCCTGCACCGTTGCCGGCGAGCCGGCGGTGATCACCCGGTCCGTGTGACCGCGAGCGGCGGTCACCGACCCGACCTCGATCTTGCACGCCGCGGTGGCGGTGGTGTCAGCAGCCAGTGCCTGGCCGGGAGCCACGGCCAGCACCCCTGTCACCAGCGCGGCAGCCGCAGCCACGCGCCCCGCAGTACCGAATCGTCTCGACATGCTGACCATCACTCCCCGAACAGCATCGGATTGTCGCCCGGGCGGTTGACGTAGCGGAAGTAGACCGGGTCGGCAAACGTCGCCGGGACCTTGCCGAGTCCCTTGATCACGGTGGCGGTGCCGTTGGCGTGACCAACGGCGTACAGATATCCCGCACCAGTGTCTTTGTCAATGCCGAGCAGCAGCGTTCCGTAGATGCCGCACTTGTCGATCACCAGCGCCTCGAAGCCTTGCCAGGTCGAGGTGCGGACCTTCTTGACGATCGGCTTCATCGGCGAAGTCCTGGGGATGCGGATCGTGTAGAGCGCGCCGCCCCGGGTGTTCGCCAGGAAGCTGTCGTACGTCGGGGTCTGGCTGAGCAGCGCCATCGTCTTGACCGCGCCGAACCCGGTCGCGGTCTGCTTGTTGCTCCAGACCCTCCCGGAGCGGTCGTCCCAGCGGGTGAGGGTGCCGTTGCTGCGCAGCGAGTACTGCGAGGAGAAGACCTGGGGATCCCCGTCCTTCGCGTACGTCGTCGTGTCGAAGAAGGTCGCGTCTCCCCAGCCGCCGCCCACCCGGCCGAGGCCGATCGTCGGCCGGTCGACCTCGCCGTTCTCCTTGAGGTAGTAGCTGCTGCCGTACAGCGTCGAGCCCATGACCACGTAACCGGAGGAGAGCCCGCCGATGGGGGTGTCCGGATCGAGCGAGATCGTCCCGCTCAGCCGGACTTGCCCGTCAGGGTAGATGTCGGTGTTCGTAGGGTGGGAGGACACCGTCGGCGGCGACGTGGCCGTCACGACCGTGTGCGTGTGGTCACCGCCGGCCGTCACGGAGCCCGGGACAACGGAACATGCTCTCGAGGCGGAGACAGGGGCCGTAGTTTTCGCGGTTGCGATGCCAGGAGCGGTCCCCGTGAGGAGGAGCGCGGCGGCGACTGCCCAGCGGGCAGTACTCAGTCGAACGGACATGATGACCATCACTCCCCGAACAGCATCGGATTGTCGCCCGGGCGGAGGACGTGGCGGAAGTAGACGGGGTCGGCGAACGTCGTCGGCACCTTGCCGAGTCCCTTGATGACGGTGGCGGTGCCGTTGGCGTGGCCAACGGCGTACAGGTAGCCGGAGTGGGTGTCCTTGTCGATGCCGAGCAGTACGGTTCCGTAGATGCCGCACTTCTGGATCACCAGGGCCTCGAAGCCCTGCCAGGTCGAGGCGCGGACCAGCTTCACGATCGGCTTCATCGGCGACGTCCGGGGGATCCGGATCGTGTAGAGCGCGCCGCCCCGGGTGTTCGCCAGGAAGGTGTCGTACGTGACGGTCTGGCTGATCAGCGCCATCGTCTTGACCGCGGCGAACCCGGTCGCGGTCTGCTTGTTCCCCCAGACCGTCCCGGAGCGGTCGTCCCAGCGGGTGAGGGTGCCGTTGCTGCGCAGCGAGTACTTCGAGGTGAAGACCGGGGGATCCGGATACTTGAAGTACGTGGTCGTGTCGAAGAAGGTCGCGTCACCCCAGCCGCCACCGACCCGGCTGAGGGTGATCGTCGGCCGGTCGACCGAACCGTCCTCCTTGAGCAGATAGCCACTGTTGTACAGCGTCGAGCCGATGACCACCTGACCGGAGAACCGCCCGCCGGTCCCGGTGATGTCCGGATCGTTCTCGATGGTCCCGCTCAGCCGGACCTGGCCGTCAGGGTAGATGTCGGTGTTCGTAGGGTGGTGGTACACCGTCGGCGGCGACGTGGCCGTCACTACCGCGGCCGTTTGGTCGCCTCCCGCCGTCACGGATCCCGGGACAACGAAACACGCTGCCGAGGCGGCCACAGGGGCCGTTGTCTTCGCGGATGCGATGCCAGGAACGGTCCCCGTCAGGAGGACCGCGGTGGCGACTGCCCAGCTGGCAGTACTCAGTCGTGCGGACATGATGATCCTCATTCTCCGAACAGCATCTGGGCGTCACCCGGACGGGCAGGCGCCGGAAGTAAACTGGATCGGCGAACGTGGCCATTCGTCTCGCACTACTCAGTAATGCTTCTGCTTACTCGATACCTCGCGGGACCGGAAAGTTGTGCTGGACACCCACCAACTCGCCCGTAGGCAAAAGTGAAATGATTGCTTGATGGATCGACCGCAGGTACTCGCGTACTACTTCCCGGATTGGCACCGCGATCCCCGGAACGCCCAGTGGTTCGGCGCAAACTGGGACGAGTGGAAGCTTCTCGAAGCGGCGCGGCCACGGTTCGAAGGGCACCGGCAACCGCGCATCCCCATCGACGGCCGCTTCGACGAGGCCACGCCGGCCGCAGCGGAGCAGCAGATCCGTCTCGCCAAGCAGTACGGCGTCGACGGCTTTCTCATCGACTACTACTGGTACGACGACGGCCCGTATCTGCAGGCCGCCCTCGACGACGGGCTGCTCGCCGCGCGCAACAGCAACGACGTCAAGTTCGCGTTGATGTGGGCGAACCACGAACTCGTCGACATCTTCCCGCACGACGACCCGTTGAACGACTCACCCCAGCGGCTCAAGAACGGCGCGATCGATCGGGCCGCCTTCGAGAAGCTGGTCAGGCACGTCATCGACAAGTACTTCGCGCGCCAGAACTACCTCGCCGTCGACGGCAGGCCGTGGCTGTCGATCTACGAGCTCGGCAGTCTCATCGCCGGCCTCGGCGGCGTCGAGGAGACAGCGGACGCGTTGCGGTGGTTCGACGAGCAGACCAGGCAGGCGGGCTTCGCGGGGCTCCATCTGGATGCGGTGATCTGGGGCGTCGGCGTACTGCCCGCGGCGATCACGCTCGACTCGCCGGCCGACCTGGTGCGGAGGCTCGGCTTCCGGTCCGCCACGTCGTACGTCTGGGTGCATCACGCCGACCTCGGCGAGTTCGAGTTCCCGCGCGCCGAGATCGGGCCGCTGCGCGATGCCGCCTTCGCCGAGTACGAGCGGTACGCCGCGGAACTCGACGTACCGTTCTACCCGAACGTGACCGTCGGGTGGGACGCATCCCCACGCACCAACCAGAACCGCGCGTTCGAGCGCGGCCGCTATCCGTGGACGACGACGATCGATCCGACTCCCGAGGAGTTCAAGGACGGTCTACTCCTGGCCAAGTCGTTCCTCGAACGCCACGGCCAACCGCATCCGATCATCACCGTCAACGCCTGGAACGAGTGGACCGAAGGCTCGGCCCTCCTCCCCGACACCCACAACGGCCACGGCTACCTCGAGATGATCCGCGACGTGTTGCCCCCCGAGTAGACCGCCACACCGATGGCGGCCATTGTCCAGAGCGCGATCTTCAGCCAGAGGTAGTGGGTGGCGTCGATGCCGGTGTAGTCGGGCTCGAGTACTCCGTCGGTGGCGTGGAAGAGGTACACCAGCAGCAGGCTGCCGCTGGTGTTGTTGTAGAGCCATCCGAACAGGATCGTTGCCGCGAGGGTGCCGATCAGTGCCACCAAAGGCAAGTCTCCGTTGACGACCAGACGGAGGTGCCAGGTCATGACGAAGCCGGCGAGGATGAGGTTGGCAGTCAGCACCGAGTGCCGACGCTGCAGCCGAGGCAGGGCGAACCCGCGCCATCCGATTTCCTCGCTCAACGGTCCGTCCCAGGGGTTGACCAGGCGGACGACGAACAGGCCGAGCAGGGCGCCTGCTGATCCGAACAGCGCGGTGCTGGGCGGCGGAGCGCCCCACGCCATGTTCAGGTAGGCAGGCAGGATGGCCAGGGCGGGTGGGAGCAGCAGTGCCACGGCGTACCAGCGCCATCCGACCCGCCATCGAAGGAAGGCTCGCAACAGATCGGCGATGGCGGTCCTGCCGCCAATGACTGCGCTGACGACCAGCGCCGCCACCAGCGGGCCGGCGACCATGATCTCGAACGGAAGCGCGAGCGCCACTCCGAGCAGTGTGGGGAGTCCGGAGTAGAAGATCCCGTCGGCGATCGGCGCACAGATCCACGGCAGCCCGAGCGCCAGAGCGAAGAAGGCAGCCAAAGGGTGGCGGCGTACAAGTGTGCGGACCGAACCCACTCGCGAGCGCGCGGCCGCTTTCTCAGACGGTGCTGGGCACATGGCTGCCCCCTTCAACGGGCACGGCGCTGACCGCGCCACGAGCGGACCAGGACTGCGCCGGCGATCAGCCACCATCCGGCGGCTGTGACGATGCCGAGTGTGGTCTGGTCGTGGGTGTCGAACAGCGGACTGGCGAACGATCCGCCGACCGCGTTGTTCGTTGCATGGAAGAGCATTGCGATCAGGACGCTGTCCTTGCCCGTGTGGAACACAGCGCCGCCGACGACGCTGGCCGCGACGACGACCAGTACGTCGGGCCACAGGATGTCGCCCGTCACGAAGAGCGGTGCGTGCCAGAACACCCAGAAGCCGCCCAGGAGCAACGGGCCGGCCAGTACGCCGTACCGATGCTCGAATCGGCCGAGGGCGAACCCGCGCCATCCTGGTTCCTCCCACGCCCCACCTGTCCCGGGGATCAGGAGAACGAGCAGGAGCACGATCGGGATCTGCGCTGCCAGGGCGAGGTCGGACCCGCTGGGGCGGGCCGCTCCGAACATCACCGTGATCAGGATCGCCGAGCCGGAGACGAGCAGCGGCAGGCCGATGCCTGCCACGTAGGCACGTGCCGGGACCCGCCACTGGACCATCGACCTGAGCAGTTGCCGTACTCCGGCACGGCCCTGAGTCACGCCGAGAACGAATATGGCCGCCAGGAAGGGACCGAAGCCGGCGTTCGGCGGGCCAGGCAAAGGAACGCCGGCAGCCTGGAGAACACCGGGCCACCAGGACAAGAGACAGGAGAGGATCAGGAAGCTGACCAGCGGTGCCCGCCGAATCAGGTGACGCACCGGACCGGAGTGACTCCGGACTGCTTGTGCGGGGTGCTTCTGCGGCAAGGTCGGGATGGTCATGCTGCCTCCTCAGGGATTGCTCCCCACTGTCGGCATCGGTCGACGCGACGGCATCCGTGAAGGCACTAGTCGACGCACTCCATGGCCGATGCAGCACCGGCCAACTACTGTGCTGAACATGCTCTACGGGCGCAGCGACGACTGTGCCGTACTGACGCGGTTGCTCGACGCGGCCGAGGGCGGGACCAGTGCGGTTGTCGTGGTGCGCGGCGAGGCCGGAGTGGGCAAGACGGCGCTGATGGACTGGCTCCAGCACGAGGCAGCCCAGCGCGGCGGTGAGGTGCTCCGCTGTGCCGGTGTCGCCTCGGAGTCACAGCTACCGTTCGCGGGCCTCCATCAGGTGTTGAGACCGGCGATCCACGTGATGCCGGCGCTGGACCGACTCCATCAGGAGGCACTCGGCGGCGCTCTCGGACTGTCCCGGCGCCAGGCTGTCGATCCTTTCCTGGTCGGAGTTGCCGCCCTGTCGCTCCTGGGCGAACTGGCAGAGGGCACCGCGGTCACCTGCATCGTGGACGACGCACAGTGGCTCGACCCGCCGACTGCCGAGGTGCTCAGGTTCGTGGCGAGACGTCTCGACGCCGAGGGCGTACTCCTGGTCTTCGCGGTCCGCGACCCGGACGAGGCGACGTTCGAGGCGCCCGGTCTGCCGGAGCACCGGCTCCGCGGGCTCGATGACCTGGCCTCGTCCGCGCTGCTCGTCGACCGGGCGCCGATGATCTCTGCCGAGGTCAAGGACCGGCTGGTCGAGCACCACGCAGGCAACCCGTTGGCGATCATCGAACTCGCGCCATTGCTGAGCCATGACCAGCTGACCGGGCACGACCCGCTACCCGACCCGCTCCCGATGGGCGGCGAGGTCGAACGCTTGTACGCCGCACGCGCGGCAGGCCTCAGCCCTGGCGCACAGCAGTTGTTGCTCCTCGCGGCCACTGCCGATACCGCGGAGCTCGACCTGGTCCTCGGTGCGAGCCTGGCTCTCGGGATCGACGCCGGGAGTCTGCAGGAGGCCGAAGCGAGCGGTCTGATCGCGGCCGGACAAGGGATCGTTGTCTTCAAGCATCCGCTGGTGCGTTCAGCGATCCAGCAACAGTCGACCTTCCAGCAGCGACAGCGTGGGCATCTCGCGATGGCCGCGCTCCTCGATGACGATGCGAATGCCGACCGACGGGTGTGGCACCTCGCCCGGGCGGCCACTGGACCCGATGACGAGCTGGCCGTCTTGCTCGAGGCATCGGCTGACCGGGCCATGGCCCGCGGCGGCGCCGTGTCAGCTGTCGATCGGTGGCAATGGGCGGCGGAGTTCAGCCGGTCCGATGCCGATCGCGCACGACGCTTTCTGTCCGCCGCGCAGATAGCTGTTCAGGCCGGCCAGCCGGAACGGGCCAGACAGTTGCTGGCTTCGGAGGCCCCGTTGCTCCTGGACGCACCGGCGCGTGCGTCGTCGCGGGCGTTGCTGGGCGCGATCGAGATGCGGCACGGTTCGCCCGAGGCGGCGTACCAACTCCTCCTCCAGGCAGCCAAGGAACTGGCGGCCCACGACCCGCCGGCGGCGCTGGACTCACTGGTGCTGGCGGGCGAGGCCGCGACATTCCTGGGCGATCCCCGGCTGACCCACGAGGTCAGCACCCTGGCCACCAGCCTCCGGGAAACCGGGGCACCGGTGGACGGCTCGGTGGTCGACCTCTTGGCCGGACTGAGCAAGCTCTTCGAGGGCAACTGGTCGGACGGCTCGCGAATCCTGGCCGGAGTCATCGACGAGTCTGAGGTCAGTGCGGAGTACGACGACGTACTGCGCTCGGGACGTGCGGCCATGTATCTGGGCAGAATCGGCCAGGCCCGGACGCTGTACGCGAGGGCGGTGTCCCAGGCCAGGGACAGTTCGAGCGCCGGCCAGCTCGCGCCGATGCTGGATCGCCTGGCCTACATCGAACTGCTGCTCGGCCGCTTGCCGGACGCCGAGGTCCACGGACTCGAAGGGCTGCGACTAGCCGATGAGCTCAGCCTCGACGCGGGCATCGCCCACGTGAGCATGGCGACGCTGTATGCCTATCGGGGACAGCAGGCAGAGTGCCGCAACCAGGTGCGGCTTGCCATGGAGTTGGCGGGCAGTCGCCAGCTGAAGATGATCGGTGCCGGTGGGCAAGCGGCCCTGGGACTGCTCGAGCTGGGAGCCGGACGGCTGGACGAGGCGCTGGCAGCTCTCGAGTCGGTGGGCTCGAGCACCGACGGCCACCCCGGCATCCTGCGCTGGGCCACCCCTGATCTCGTGGAGGCGGCCGCACGCTCGGGCCGGCCCGAGGTCTGTGCGCCGGCCATGGAGAGGCTGCAGGCGTGGGCCGACGCCAGCGGTCTGCCTGCTCCCGTCGCCGCCCTGGCACGATGCCGCGGTCTGCTTGCCTCCGGCAACGAGGCGGTCCAGTACTTCGAGGAGGCGCTGCGCGTCGACGACCAGGACTCCCGTCCGCTCGAGCGGGCCCGGATCCAGCTCCTGCTCGGAGAAACTCTGCGGCGCTCCCGGCAGCGCACGCAGGCGCGCACCTATCTGAGCCGCGCCATGGCGACGTTCGAACGGCTCGGCGCGACTCCGTGGGCCGATCGAGCAGGCAACGAACTGCGTGCGTCCGGCGAAACTGTCACCCGACGCGACCCCTCCGAGAGGGAGCACCTCACGCCCCAGGAACTCCAGATCGCGCAGTACGCCGCCGACGGCGACAGCAACGCCGAGATCGCAGCCAGGCTGTTCCTCAGCCGCCGCACAGTCGAGTACCACCTCGCGAAGGTCTACACCAAGACCGGAGTAACCTCCCGCCGCCACCTCACAGGCGCCAGTTTGCTGAGCTGAATCCCCGGGTCCCTAGGGGGCTGACTGGCGGGTCGGGGGCGGATGCGATAATGATAACGGTTGTCATTTCACTCCGCTCGAAGGTTGGTTCTGCCATGAGTCGCAGACTGTTCGCTGTGCCTGCTGTCGTCACTGTCGTCGCTCTGGGGTTGAGCGGCTGCTCGTCGGGCGGTGACGCGGCCGCCGGGACCACGTCGTCGCCCGGTGCGTCCGGTGGCGCGAAGATCAAGGTGGTCGCGTCGACCGACGTCTGGGGCAACCTGGCCGCCAGCCATCGGTGGCGACAAGGTCGAGGTCACCTCGATCATCACCAGTCCGGATGCCGATCCGCACGAGTACGAAGCGAACACCCGCAACCAGTTGGCGCTGGCCGATGCCGCGGTGGTGCTCGAGAACGGCGGCGGGTACGACGACTTCATGGACCGGATGCTGAAGAGTGCGAAGAACACCTCGGCGACGGTGCTGAACGCGGTGACCATCTCCGGCAAGAAGGCGGCCGGCGGCGAGGAGCTCAACGAGCATGTCTGGTACGACTTCCCGACAGTCGCAAAGGTCATCGACCAGATCCAGCAGGCCTACGCCAAGGCCGCGCCCGGCGACGCGTCGACGTTCCAGCAGAACGCCACCGCTCTCAAGCAGAAGATCGACGCGCTGACGCAGCAGGAGGCGACGCTCAAGGCGAAGTACGACGGTCAGCCGGTCGCCATCACCGAGCCGGTGCCGCTCTACCTGCTCGACGCGGTCGGCCTGCAGAACAAGACTCCGGACGAGTTCAGCGAGGCCATCGAGGAGGACAGCGACGTACCGGCGAAGGTACTGGACGAGACCTTGCAGCTGTACAGCAAGCACGAGGTCAAGCTGCTCGCGTACAACGCGCAGACGACCGGTCCGGAGACCGAGAAGGTGCTGAACGCCGCCAAGCAGAACAACATCCCGGTGGTGCCGGTCACCGAGACCCTCCCGAGCGGCAAGGATTACGTCGGCTGGATGTCGGCGAACCTCACGGCGGTCGGCGCCGCGCTCGGGCAGTGAGCGTCGTACTGCGCCTGGAGCGCGCTGGGCTCGGATTCGGGGCTCGCGCGCTCTGGGAAGGTCTCGATCTCGAGGTGCACAGCGGCGAGCTGATCGCCGTACTGGGCGCCAACGGGTCGGGCAAGTCGAGCCTGTTGAAGGTCGTTCTCGGCCAGGTCCGGTTGTGGTCCGGGTCCGCGACGTTCCTCGGTTCGCCGGTACGTCGGGGCGATCGGCGGATCGGATACGTGCCACAACAGCGGCTGGCCGAGGACGGCGTACCGCTCCGCGGCCGGGACCTCGTGGCGCTGGGGGTGGACGGGCACCGGTGGGGTGTTCCACTTCCGTCCCGGGCACGGCGTCAGCGGGTCGATCAGTTGCTCTCGTCGGTCGGAGCTGAGGCCTACGCGTCCACGCCGCTGTCGTCGCTGTCGGGTGGCGAGCAACAACGGTTGCGGATCGCGCAGGCGCTCGCGGCCGATCCGCGGCTGCTGTTGTGCGACGAACCGCTGCTGTCGCTCGACCTGCCGCACCAACGGCTGGTCAGCGATCTGGTCGACGACGCCCGCCGCCGGCTCGACCTCGGCGTCCTGTTCGTCACCCACGACATCAACCCGATCCTCGACAAGGTCGATCGGGTGCTGTACATCGCGAACCACCGGTTCCGGATCGGTACGCCGGACGAGGTGATGACCACCGACGTACTGAGCGAACTGTTCGACGCCCCGGTCGAAGTGATCCGGCACAACGGACGGATCCTGGTCGCGGGTGTGCCGGACCATGACCCGTACCACCACCCGGAAGCGGCTGTGCTCCGGTGATCGGCCTGGACAGTCTCGGCACGGTCTGGTCGGAGATCTTCAACTTCTCCGATTACGGACAACTCCTGCCTCTGTTGAAGAATTCGATCATCGCCTGCGTCGTGCTCGGCGTCGTCGGCGGTCTGATCGGCGTGTTCGTGATGATGCGCGACATGGCGTTCGCCGTGCACGGCGTCAGTGAGCTGTCCTTCGCCGGCGCAGCGGCCGGCCTGCTGTTCGGCGCCAGTGTCGTGACGGGAGCCCTGCTCGGATCGCTGACGGCCGCGCTGCTGATCGGCGTACTCGGTGCGCGCGCCCGGGACCGCAACTCGGTGACCGCCGTACTGATGCCGTTCGGCCTCGGACTCGGGATCTTGTGTCTCGGCCTCTACCACGGGCGGGCGGCGAACAAGTTCGGCCTGCTCACCGGGCAGATCGTGGCGATCGACGATCCGCAGATCAAGTCGCTGATCGTCATCTCCGCCGTCGTGGTCGTTGGGCTGGTGGTGATCTGGCGACCGTTGCTGTTCGCAAGTACGGACGCGGACGTCGCCGCTGCCCGCGGTGTCCCGATCGGCCTCATGTCGACCGTCTTCATGATCCTGCTCGGCCTCGCGGTCGCGGTCTCGGTGCAGATCGTCGGCGCGCTCCTGGTGCTCTCGCTCCTGGTCACACCCGCGGCTGCGGCGCTACGAGTCTCCTCGTCACCGGTCTGGGTTCCACTGCTCAGCACCGCCTTCGCCGTCGTCGCGTCGGTCGGAGGAATCCTGCTCGCCGCGGGCAGTTCGGTCCCGATCAGCCCCTACATCACCAGCATCTCGTTCGCCCTCTACCTGTCATGCCGCCTGCTGTCCGTACGCCGTACAGCGCGGTCTGATCGACCCGCGAACGGGTCGCCCGGCACGTCGCGTTTGACCTAAACCCAGGTTCAGGTTTTAGCGTCGGAGGACGTTGTCTAGTTGAGGTGGTGCGGAGTGCGGGCGGTGCAGGTGGTGCGGTTCGGGGCACCAGAGGTGCTGGAGACGGTTGAGCTTGCGCAGGTGGAGGCTGCTGCGGGGGAGGCTGTGGTCGACGTGGTGGCGGCCGAGGTGTTGTTCTTGGACACCCAGCTCCGGGCCGGATGGGGACAGGAGTATTTCTCCGTGCGACCGCCGTTCGTCCCAGGGGCGGGCGTTGCCGGCGTGGTCCGGGCAGTGGGAGACGGCGCGGATGCAGGGCTCGTCGGGCGGCGGGTGATCGCGGGGACTGCGGGAGTTGGGGCCTACAACGGTGGTGGGTATGCCGAGCAGGTCGCCGTACCGGTGGCCGAGGTGTTCGCCGTACCGGACGAGTTGGAGACGACGGCTGCGCTGGCCGCCTTGCATGACGGCGCCACGGCATTGGCGCAACTCGATTTGGGGAAGGTCTCGGCCGGGGAGCGGGTCCTGGTCACGGCCGCCACGGGCAGCCTCGGCAGCTGGTTGATCCCGTTGCTTTCGGCAACGGGCGCCACGGTGGTCGCGGCCGCGCGCGGCGACGCCAAGCTTCAGTACGCCCACGACCTGGGCGCGGACCAGGTCGTGGACTACTCGGTTGCCGGCTGGACCGACGGGCTGGACGCGGTGGACGTGGTTTTCGACGGCGCCGGTGGAGACATCGGGCGGGCGGCGTACGCGATCACCCGCTCCGGCGGCCGCTTTCTTGCCTACGGTGCGGCAAGTGGCGAGTTCGCCGGTCCGTCGGGGGACCGTGACGTCACCGTGGTCGGCATCTTCCAGCCCGATCCGGTGGCTTGGCGGGAACTGCCGCGCCGGGCACTCAGGGATCTTGCGGCCGGCAGGGTCGAACCCACCATCGGTCAGACCTTCCCGCTGGCCGAAGCTGCTGCCGCCCACTCCGCGATCGAGTCCCGCACAACCCGCGGCAAGACTCTCCTGCTGACCTGAGACCCCACCACGTTAGTAGCCGGGGAAGACGTTTCGGAGTTCGTCCAGGGTGACGTTGCCGGTCACGCTCACGCCTGCGGCGTGCTCGGTGCCGAGACGTCCGGTCAGCAGCCGCGCCACGGCCTCTGCCGGACCCTCGAAGGTGGCCGTCGGGTCATCGAAGGCGTCGGTCACGGTGACCGCGTCGGTGATCTCGATGCCGCCGCCTGGGATCGCGAGGCGGACCTCCTGCTCGAGCTGGTCGGGCTTGCTGGAGAAACCCAGAAGGAAAGCCAGCGGCCCGGCGAAGAGCTCGAGGAGCAGCTCGGCCGAGTCCGGCTCCACGGTCGCCGACGGGTCGACTCCGACGCGGACGTCCCAGGCGTGGTTGGCGACCTCGTTGAGCCGCAGGCCGAGCGCGACCACCAGCGGCACCGGCTCGGGCAGGATGCCCATGTCGATCGGGAGATCGCGCTGCTCGGCGCTGAGCCCGGCGACCGTGTCGAGGTACGCCGCGTTGTGTTTGACGAACCCGGCCGCCTGGTCGGACGGGGACGCGGCGTTCCAGCGGGCCCAGATCGACTGGTTCTCCTCAGCGTCGACCTGCTCGCCGGCGGCGATCGCGATCGGCTTGCGGGAGATCTCGGCACCGCTTCCGAGGTGCGAGAGCGCCTGCGCGACGGTCCACTCCGCCGCCCCGCTGCGGCCCCCCAGCTGTTGATCGGACAAGGTCGGCACCAGTGCGGCGAGGGCGTCGTGGTTTGCACGCAGTGCCGCGATGGCGCGGTCGACAAGTGTGGTCATACGAGCCTCAACCTCGCAGCCCACCGCTTTCTTCCTGAGTAGTTGTACCGATTCCGCGGACGCTGAAGGCGGGCAGTCTGCTGGGTATGTCGAAGATCTGGGTGTTCTGCGGGGCTGTGGTCGTCACGATCGTCGCCATCGTGCTGGTCGCGATCGCCGACGTACCGCTCCAGGAGATCCTGTCGTTGTTCCTCGGCGTACTGTGCCTGCTCTGGCTGATTCTGCTGCTGACCGTGCCGTGGAACCTGTACTTCCAGGCGCATGCGCTGATTCACGAGATCCGGACGAGCCGTGAGCGCGGCATCGACGTACCGGCCGAGCGGGAGCCGGAGGCACGTCGTATTGCGTCCCGGATGCGCTGGTTCGCGGTCGGGTCCCATCTGGTGTCTGCGGCACTCGTTGCCCTGATCACCTATCTGTCCGACGGCGCGATCGGCTACTACCTGGCCGGCCTCTACCTGGTGAGCACGTTCTTCCGCCCCGCCGGCGCCTACTTCAGCTACCTGCGCGACCGGATGACCACCATGCTGCAGGACGTCAAGCACCCCCGCGACGACCTGATCGAAACCCTCCGCCGCCTGGACACGCTGAAGACCGACCTCGAGACCCTGCACGACGAATCAGACGACCAAGGCCGCCGTCTCACTCGCCTAGAGCAAGGGCTGGCCACCGCCGAAGCCAACGCCACTGCCCGGGACAGAGCCTTGCACGCCAAGGTCGACGCGCACGCCCGCCAGTTCGAACACTCCCTGACTCGCCTCACCGACAACCAGGAAGTAATCGCCGGCCTCAAAGCCTTCCTCCGCCTGGCCCGCTCCGAACTCAGCTAGAACTCAGGCGCAGGACGCGGGCGGAGGGTTCGGGGGTGTGCGCGGTGACGGTGAGGACGTCGTCGTCGGTCCAGGTGTAGGTCCAGTCGGTGTCGTCGGCGGGGAAGTGCGGGACGATCGTCGCTCGAGGGACGGGGAGGCTGATGGTGGCGGGGCCGGGCGCGCGGTGCCACAGGGTCAGGTAGGTGGTTTCCGGGCCGTTGAGGCTGAGGGCGATCCAGTCGTCCGTCCATCCGGGCAGGCCGAGGGGCCAGGTAGGGACGAGCGATTCGAGATCTTCGAGGATGACCCGGTGGGCGGCGAGTGCCGAGCGGATCAGGTCGAGCTCGGCCGGTGTCATGCGGTTGAGATGACCGGAGAGGTACAGGCGACCGGGGATGCCGTTGACGAGAGCGAAGACGAACTGTTCGCGGGTAGTCCCGGTGATCGGGTAGGCCCAGTGGCCGGCCTGTTCAGGCAGTACGGCGGCCGGCGCGGCAGCGGTGATCGGTGCGTAGAGCAACGGGTCTTCCTGGTCGGAGGTCGACTGCAGGTGGAGCCGCGACAGCATCGCGTAGTCCATCCGCATCGCGCCGGAACCGCAGTTCTCGATCAGCAGCTCCGGGTGGCGGGTCTGGAGACCGTCGAGCCAGTCGAGGAGCGCGCGGTTGTGTTCCAGCAGCCCTTGGCCCAGCGACGTACCGCCCTTGTCGGTGCCAGGGCCGGTGATGGTGTTGTTGTCGAACTTGAAGAAGCCGACACCGAACTCCTCGACCAGCCGATCGACGGTGTCGTCGAGGTGCATGCGGGCGGCAGCGCTGCGGAGGTCGAGCAGGTAGCGGCCGCCTTCGGCGACCCGCAGGCCGCGGCGGGTGAGAAACGCGTCGTCGGGCAGTTCGTCGGCGATCGGCGAACGCATGCCGATGACTTCGGGCTCGAGCCACAGCCCCGGCACCATGCCGCGGTCGTGGATGCGTTGGATCACCTCGGCGAGCCCGTTCGGGAAGCGGGTGGTCGAGGGCTGCCAGGCGCCGACGGTGTCCCACCAGTTGCCCTCGGCGTACCAGCCGGCGTCGATGCAGAAGTAGTCCGCGCCGGCCTCGGCGGCCGCATCGATCAGCGGCAGGAGCTTCTCCGTGGTCGGATCGCCGAGCAACGTGTTCATGTAGTCGTTGAAGATCACTGGCAACCGGTCGTCGATCGGCCGCCGCTGACGGATCGCGCGGCGTTGACGGGTGAGCCCGGCGAACACGCTGTCGCGGTCGGTTCCGGCGACCAGTGATACCGGCACGGACGTGAACGGCTTGTCCTCGGTGAGCTCCACGGTCCACTGGTGTTCCAGGTCGGTCGGGCCGCTCAGCAGCAGGTAGCCGCCGCGCCAGCTCTCGCCCAGCTCGTAGTGCCATGGTCCGTTGTGCTCGATCTGCCAGCCGAGCGCGTACGGCGTACCTCGATCGACGAGCACGCCGATGGGCAGCCGTTCGCCGCAGGACCAGGAGTTGGTGCTGGTCACCGCGTGCCGCGTGTTGGCGACGTGCTGATGCCCCTCGCTGACGATGTCCGCGAGTTCCCCGGCGCGCAACTGCTGCACCGACCACCTGCTCTCGGCCATCCAGCTGTTGGCGGCGGAGTACAGCTCGGCGTCGACGGACTCGAGACCGACGACCAGAGAAGACAGGAAGGTCAGTTCGAGCGTCCCGGGCCGGGTCATCGAGGCTTCCGACCAGGTGCGGACTCCGGCCCGCGCTTCGAACACGCTGGTGACGAGCAGGCCGGACTCGGGGTCCTCCTGCTGGATCCGCAGCGTGTTCTCGCTGTCCTCGTGGCGGACGTAGCGCAGTCGCTGACCGAGCACGGTGTTCGCGTGCCGGTTCTTGCTGTGCCCGTACCCGATGGCCGAGATCTCGACCAGCGGCTGACTCGGATCCGGCAGCGGCCCGTCAGTCTGGGTGGATTCCCGTACGGCGACCAGCCGCACCGGCCCGTCGTCGAGGGCGAAGGTCAGGGCGAGGTCAGGGGTACTCCAGTGCAGCAGGCTCACGCGCTCTCATTCCGTGCTCGGGTTCACGACACTTCGTTCGAGGAGGTAGTCCTCGACCGTGAACAGATGGGCGGACATCCGGGTGCGTGCCCGGTCGGGATCATGGGCGGTCAGTGCGGCGAGGATCGAGAGGTGTTCGCGGTGGGCGGTCTCGTCGGCGCCGGGCAGCGTGATGGACCGGCGCAACCGGTCGCGCATCGTGCGTCCGCCGAGGGCGTCGATCAGCGCGGTCAGCACCGGGTTGCCGGCCGCCTCCGCGATGATGCGATGGAACGCGATGTCGTTCTCGATGACGGTCTCGTGGTTGGGCTCGTCGCGCGACAGTTCGGCCTCGTTGTGCCGGAGCAGTTCGGCGGCGGCCTCGAGCTCGGCGACGCCTACCCGCTGCGCAGCCCACGCGGCGGCCTCCGTCTCGAGAACCCGGCGTACCGAGTGCAGGTGGGTGGTTCCGGTGGTGTCGTGCAGGTCGACCACGAAGCCCATCGGCGCCAGCAGCATCGAAGGGTCCAGCTTGGTGACATAGGTACCGTCGCCCTGGCGTGTCTCGAGAACTCCCATCATCGACAGCGCGCGGACCCCTTCGCGCAAAGGGTTCCTCGACACGCCGAGGGCTGCCGCGAGGTCCTTCTCGATGGGAAGCCGGTCGCCCGGCCGCAGCCGGCTGTCGATGATCATCTGCCGGATTCCCTGGACCACGACGTCGGTCTGTGAGACGCCGGGAGTACGAGGCGGCTCGGCGAGCTTGCCCGAGGTCATGGAACCAGTTCCGCGTCCGCGCGTGACGCCCAGTAGGCGCCGTCGGGGAACCGGTAGGTCTGAATCGACTCGGTGTACATCTCGGCACTGTAACCGGGCGCGACCGGAAGCACGTACGAGCCGTCCCGTACCACGCAGGGCTCGACGAAGTGCTCGTGCAGGTGGTCGACGTACTCCGTCACCCGGCCGTCGAGGCTGCCCGAGACGGCGACGTAGTCGAAGATCGCGAGGTGCTGAACGAGTTCGCACAGACCGACACCGCCCGCGTGCGGGCACACCGGTACGTCGAAGCAGGCGGCGAGCAGGTAGACCGCGAGTACTTCGTTCACGCTGCCGAGGCGGGCGGCGTCGAGCTGGCAGTAGTCGATGGCGCCGGCCTGGAACATCTGCTTGAACAGCACCCGGTTCATGCCGTGCTCGCCGGTGGCGACGCCGATGGGTGCGACGGCCTTGCGGATCGCCGCGTGGCCGAGGATGTCGTCCGGGCTGGTCGGTTCCTCGATCCACAGCGGGTCGAACTGAGCCAGCGCCTTGACCCATTCGATCGCCTCGGGAACGTCCCACACCTGGTTGGCGTCGATCATCAGGTGGCCGTCGGGTCCGAGGACCTCGCGGGCGATCCCGCAGCGCCGGATGTCGTCGGCCAGATTGGCGCCGACCTTGAGCTTCACGTGTTTGTAGCCAGAGGCAACGGCTTCTTCGCAGAGCCTGCGCAGCTTGGCATCGGAGTACCCGAGCCAGCCGGCGGACGTCGTGTAGCACGGGTAGCCGGTGCGTCTCGAGTTCCTCGATTCGTTGCTTCCGGCCCGTTTCCTGCCGGGCCAGCAGAGCGACGGCCTGGTCCGGTGTCAGAACGTCGGACAGGTACCGAAGATCCGCGGCGGCGACCAGCTGTTCGGGTGACATCTCGGACAGCAGCCGCCACAGCGGTACGCCGGACCGGCGGGCGGCGAGATCCCAGACCGCGTTCATCACCGCGGCCAGAGCGAGGTGGACGACGCCCTTGTCCGGGCCCAGCCAGCGCAACTGGCTGTCCGACTGCAGTTCCCGATAGATCCCGCCGAGGTCCTCGCAGAGCTCGTCGACGTCTCGTCCCGCCAGCGGTGCGGCGCGCTGGGCCGCCGCGGCGGCACACAGGTCGTTCCCGCGCCCGATCGTGAAGGTGAAGCCGTACCCGGACAGCGCCGGATCGTCGGTGTGCAGGACGACGTACGCCGCCGAGTGGTCGCCGTCCTTGTTCATCGCGTCGGACCCGTCCTGGGTCAGTGATGTCGGGAAGCGGACATCGACAACCTCAACCGAGGTGATGCGCGGCATGGCGGCCCTCACTGTCACGGATAGATGGGATCTTTCTTCCATCAGGATGGCGTTCAGTATGGACCATTGCGATCCACAGCGCTACGATCCCGGCAATTCATAGGATCAATAGCCTGTCTTCTCGACGGAGGACTGATGGCAACTCTGACCAGCGTCCGACCGCCGGCCGGTGAGACCCCGCGCCGGCAAAGGAAACGACATCGGGAGCGCCCAGGAATCGTGGGGTTCCGGCGCAGCCTGCGCCGGCACTGGACGCTGTACCTGCTGATGGTCGTGCCGCTGATCTGGTTCGCCGTCTTCAAGTACATCCCGATGTCGAACGCGGTCCTGGCGTTCAAGAGTTTCAACGTCACCAAGGGCATCTGGGGAAGTCAGTGGGTCGGCTGGCAGAACTTCGAACTGTTCTTCCACAATCCGGTGTTCTGGAACCTGGTGAAGAACACCTTCCTGCTGTCGGTCTACACCGTCGCGGCCAGTTTCCCGATCGCGATCATCCTCGCCCTGGCGCTGAACGAGATCCGCAACGGCTTGTTCAAGCGGAGCGTTCAGCTGGTGACGTACGCGCCGTACTTCATCTCCACAGTCGTGGTCGTGTCGATGACGATCCTGGTGCTGTCGCCGCGGCTCGGCATCGTCAACGAAGGGCTCGGGTTCTTCGGCGTACCGTCGATCGACTTCCTCGGGAACCCTGACTACTTCCGCCACATCTACGTGTGGTCGGACGTGTGGCAGACCACCGGGTACTCCGCGGTGATCTACCTGGCCGCGCTGTCCGGGATCGACCCGGCCCTGCACGAGTCGGCGCGCATCGACGGCGCCACCCGGTTGCAGCGGATCCGGCACGTGGATCTGCCCGGCATCATGCCGACCGCGGTGATCATCCTTGTTCTTGCGGTCGGCAACATCATGGCGATCGGGTTCGAGAAGGCGTTCCTGCTGCAGAACCCGCTGAACCTGAGCGAGTCCGAGATCATCGCGACGTACGTGTACAAGACGGGTCTGCTGAACGCGGACTTCAGCGGCGCGACAGCGATCGGGTTGTTCAACTCGGTGATCAACCTGGTGTTGCTGCTGATGGTCAACGCGGTGGCCAAGCGGATCACCGGGAACGGATTGTGGTCATGAGCGTCCAGACAGAAGTACGAACGGTGCCGGGCAAGCGGTCCGAGCGTCGCGCGGCGCGGGCCCGCCGGATCCGCGAGCCGCGCAGCGACCGGATGTTCCTGATCTGTGTGTACCTGCTGTTGTCCGTCTTCTTCCTGGTCGTGCTGCTGCCTCTGCTCTACATCGTGGCCAGCTCGTTCAGCAGCCCCGCGGCGGTGTCGTCGGGACGAGTGCTGTTCTGGCCGGTGGAGTTCTCACTGCGCGGGTACCACGCGGTGTTCGAGAATCCGCAGATCGTCCAGGGGTACGTGAACTCGTTGTTCTACACGGTGGTCGGCACGATCGTCAGCGTCACGATGACGGTCGCGATCGCCTACCCGCTCTCGCGTCGGACCCTCGTCGGGCGCAACGTCGTGATGACGCTGATCCTGTTCACGATGCTGTTCACCGGCGGGCTGATCCCGACGTACCTGGTGGTCCAGTCGGCCGGCCTGCTGGACACCCGGTGGGCGCTGATCATCCCGCAGGCGATCGGTGTGTGGCAGGTGATCATCGCCAGGACCTATTTCCGTACGGCGATACCGGACGAACTGGTCGAGGCCGCGCAGCTGGACGGTTGCGGCGACCTGCGGTTCCTGTGGTCGGTGGTGATCCCATTGGCCAAGCCAATGATCGCGGTGGTCGCACTGATGTACGCGATCATGCAGTGGAACTCGTACTTCGACGCCCTGATCTACCTGAAGAACCCGGATCTGTTCCCGCTGCAACTCGTGCTGCGCAACATCCTGATCCTGAACACCACCGGCGGTGGGGCGGTCGACGCCTCCGTCGTGATCCAGCGCCAGGAACTCGCCGATCTGCTCAAGTACTCGCTGATCGTGGTCGCGAGCGTGCCGGTGCTGCTCATCTACCCGTTCGTCGCCCGCTACTTCACCAAGGGAATCCTGATCGGCGCCGTCAAGGGCTGATCCCGGTACCACCTCCGTATCACCTCAACCCTGTGAGGGACGTAATGTCTGGAAAACTCAGTACGCGGAGGCGTGCCGCGGTCGTCGGCACCAGCCTCCTGGCACTCGCCCTCGTGGCCTGCTCCGGCAGCGGATCGGACGACGACCCGGCGAACAAGCCGTTGCCGACGATCACCGGGAATCCCGCGACCACGCTCAGCGTCTTCGCCCCGCAGGCGGCCGACTGGAACCTGGCCACGAACGACTTCACCAAGCTGGTGAAGGACAAGTTCAACCTGACCATCAAGTGGCAGACCACGACGTTCGACGGCGGGCCGGCCAAGGAGAAGCGGCAGATCTCGCTCGCCAGCGGTGACTATCCCGCGCTGTACCTGCTGATCCCGTGGGTCGACCAGTTCAGCACGGTCGAGCTGCTCAAGCTCGGCAACCAGGGTGTCGTCCTGCCGCTGAACCAGTTGATCGACCAGTACGCGCCGAACATCAAGAAGGCCCTGGACGCCACCCCGGAGTGGAAGGCGATGGCGACGGCGCCGGACGGCAAGATCTACGGTATGCCGCAATGGGTGGACTGCTTCCACTGCTCGTACCAGGACAAGCTCTGGATGAACTCGGCGTGGCTGAAGAAGCTCGGGCTGCAGCAGCCGAAGACGACCGAGGACATGCGCAAGGTGCTGGAGGCGTTCAAGACCCAGGACCCCAACGGGAACGGCAAGGCCGACGAGATCCCGCTCAGCACGTCTGCCGGCAACTCCCTCATCCCGTACTTCATGAACGCCTTCATCTACGACCCGCAAGCCGGCGACTCCAACAACAACGCCTCGACGCTGGTGCTGAAGGACGGCAAGGTCGACCTCCAGGCGAACAAGGACGGCTGGCGCGAAGGGCTGCGGTACATCAACTCGCTTTACAAGGAAGGACTGATCGACAAGGGCGCGTTCACCCAGAACGGGGACGCGCTTTTGCAGCAGGGCAACCACAGCGGCTCGGTCATCCTCGGTTCCTCGACCGTGCTGCACTCGGGTCAGTTCGTCAACATCGGATCGGCAGACGGTCGGGACCAGCAGTACGACGCCGTACCGCCACTGACCGGGCCTCAGGGCGCGAACTACACGGGCTACAACTTCCCGAGCGTGCCGGGCGGCACCTTCGTGCTGACGAACAAGGCGACGCCCGAGCAGCAGATCGCGGCGATCAAGCTGCTGGACTACATCTTCACCGACGCGGGCCAGATCAACGGCCAGTTCGGGCTGGAAGGCAAGGGCTGGACCAAGCCGGGCCCCGGCGACGTCGCGCTCGACAAGTCGCTGAAGCCGGTGTTCAAGCAGATCCCGCAGAAGCCCGGCACGCCACCCCGGAACACAGCCTGGCAGGCGCTCGCGCAGTACAACAACACCGCCTACTTCCGGAACTCCGAGGCCATCGGCACCGACACCCACACCCAGGCAGGCTACGAGCGCAAGCTGTTCGAGGCGACCAAGCTGTATGCCGGCCACGAGGACAAGGCCCAGATCTACCCGTTCTGGAAGGTGTGGATCGATCCGGCCCAGGCCACCGAGGTCGCGACGCTGCAGACCAACATCGACAACTACCTGCAGCAGAACGCCCTGCAGTTCATCACCGGGTCCAAGAACCTCGACTCGGACTGGGACAGCTACGTCAAGGGTCTCGACGGCCTCGGCCTGAAGCGGTACCTGGAGATCCAGCAAACGGCGTACGACAAGGTCCCCAACAAGTAGTCCGGCCCACAACCCTCTGATCAAGGAGCGACCAGTGCCGTTCGATGCCACCTTCGACTCTCTTGCCACGTTCGACTGCCCCGACTGGTTCCGCGACGCGAAGCTCGGGATCTGGGCGCACTGGGGAGCACAGTCGGTGCCTCGGTACGGCGACTGGTACGCCCGCAACATGTACAGAGAGGGCACCGATCAGTACCGCTATCACGTGCGGACCTACGGGCACCCGTCGCAGTTCGGCTACAAGGACGTCGTCCAGCTGTGGAAGGCTGAGCGGTTCGATCCGGACGAGCTGATGGATCGTTTCGCGGCGGCGGGCGCCCGGTACTTCGTGGCACAGGCCGTGCACCACGACAACTTCTTCAACTACGAGTCGGCCGTCAATCCGGTGGAACTCGGTGAAGTTCGGGCCGGGCAAGGACATCGTGGGTCTGTGGAAGACCGCCGCGGACCGGCACGAGCTGCCGTTCGGGATCACCGAGCACCTCGGGGCCACGCTCGGATGGCTGGCGGTCAACAAGGGCGCCGACAAACGCGGGCACGTTCGCCGGTGTCCCGTACGACGGGTCCGATCCGGCGTACCGGGACCTGTACCTCGACAACAGCCGGTACCTGCCGGAAGTCGATGTCGAGGTACAGGATCCCTGGTACGCCGAGGATCCGGCGTGGCACCGGCACTGGCTCGACGCGGTGACCGAGATGATCGACCGCTATCAGCCGGACCTGTTGTACTCCGACGGCCCGTTGCCGTTCGGCGAGGTCGACTACACACCCGGTCTCCAGGCGGTGTCCCACCTGTACAACACCAGCGCACGGATCCACGGAACGAATCGCGCGGTGTATCAGCAGAAGGACCGGCGACCCGAGGTGAGCGTCGTCGGCGTGATGGACATCGAGCGGAGTCAGACGCCCGGCATCCACCCCACGCCGTGGCAGACGGACACGTCGGTCGGTGACTGGTTCTACAACGTCCGGGATGTGTACAAGACCGCCGGGCACGTGGTCGAGATGCTGGTCGACATCGTGTCCAAGAACGGGAACCTCTTGCTGAACGTGCCGCAGCTGCCGGACGGCACGCTCGACCTCGAGTGCTCGCAACTGCTCGACGACCTGGGCGCCTGGATGCGGGTGTGCGGTGAAGGCATCTACGGCACGAGACCGTTCCGGGTGTTCGGCGAGGGACCCTCGACCGTGGTCATCAAGGGGTTCACCGAGGACCGGGTGACATGGACGAGTTCGGACTTCCGGTTCACCCGCCGGGACAACACCGTGTACGCGTTCCAGCTGGCCTGGCCCGACGACGGACGCGCCGTGATCCGCAGCCTCGCAGACCATGAGACGGTGACCGGCGTCCGGCTGCTCGGGCACGGCCCGATTCCCTTCGAACAGGCGGAGGGAATTCTGGTGGCCAAGCTGCCTGACACCGCTCCGCTCGAGGTCGCCAACTGCCTTGCCCTCGACGTCCGCGCCGGGTGACGTGCTCCGCACGGTTCGTGCGTCAGGCGGACGAACGACGCTCTCGGAGGGACCGGCCAGGGACCGGTGGTCGCTGAACGCTCGCTACCTGCGCAGCCTCAGCGCAGACAACCTGCTGCGGCCGTACCGGGCCGAGGCCGGTCTGTGGAGCTACTCCGGCTCGTGGGGCACGACGACGGGCGTCGCGTCGCCTGACGGCCCCGGCACCTGGCATTGGGGATGGGAGTCGCCGACCTCCGATCTGCGGGGTCACATCCTCGGGCACTGGCTGTCGGCCGCGGCGCGGATCGGCGAGTACGACGGTGAGGTGGCGGCACGAGCCGCCGCCGTCGTCGGCGAGCTTGCCACCTGCCAGCGTGCCAACGGAGGGCAATGGGCAGGGTCGATCCCACCGGCGTACTTCGAACGTCTGGCCGCGGGCCGTGAGGTGTGGGCTCCGCAGTACGTCGTCCACAAGACCTTGATGGGGTTGCTCGACCAGTTTCGGATCGCCGGCAACCACCAGGCGCTCGAGGTCGCGTCGGCGTTCGCCGGGTGGTTCCACACCTGGACCGACGGCCTGTCCCGGCAACAGCTCGACGACATCCTCGACCGCGAGACCGGCGGCATGCTCGAGGTCTGGGCGGACCTCTTCGCGTTCACCGGTGATCAGCGCGCCGCGGACCTGATCGAACGGTACGACCGGCCCCGGTTCTTCGAGCCTCTCCTCGCCGGTGCCGACGTGCTGACGAACAAGCACGCCAATACCCAGATCGCGGAGATCCTGGGCGCGGCACGGGCGTGGGAGGTCACCGGAGTACGGCGCTGGCGCGACATCGTCGAAGCCTTCTGGGACTCGGCCGTGGACGCACGCGGAACGTACTGCACCGACGGCAGCAGCTGCGGTGAGGTGTGGCAGCCGGCCGGCGAACAGTCCGCACATCTGCATGCGGTCCAGGAGCACTGCCTCGTGTACAACCTGATGCGCCTCGCCGCGGTCCTGTTCCGGTGGACGGGTGATCACCGCTACGGGGACTACTGGGAGCGCAATCTGGTCAACGGTCTCTGGGCGCAGCAACATCCGGACACCGGCATGCCGGCGTATTTCTTGCCCTTGGCAACCGGAAGCCACAAACAGTGGGGGCGGCCGACCGAGGATTTCTGGTGCTGTCACGGCACGCTGCTGCAGGCACAGAGCGCGGTCGACGAGGCCGCGGTGTACGTCGACGACGCCGGGATCTCGATCTGCCAGTACCTGGAGACGGTCACCTCCTGGACCGAGCTGTTCGGCGGTCCCGTGGAGCTCGCGATCACAACGGACACCGAGCAAGGTGTGTCGCTGGGACAACGGCAGACCTTCCACGGTTCCGCCGGAATCCAGGAGCTGTTGTCACGGCCGTTGCCCCAGCGACGACCGGACGCCCGCGTCTACGTCGTCGACGTACGGTGCGAGCGACCGTCGGCCTTCGAGATCCGGCTTCGGGTTCCGCTCTGGGCTGCCGGCTCGCCGACGCTCGAGATCGACGGGAAGTCACGGCCGGTCGAGGTCCGGGAGGGTTGGATCGTCCTGTCCCAGGTATGGAGCGGGCAACGCATCCGGCTGACTGTTCCGTCGGGCCTGAGCACGGTGCCTCTGCCCGACCGCCCGGACATGGTCGCACTGCTCGACGGTCCCGTCGTCCTGGCCGGTCTGACCGAACAGGAGAGCGTGCTGTACGGCGATCCCGCGGCGCCGACGTCGTTCCTGACACCCGACCGCGAGCGACACCACAGCTGGTGGCGAGCCGGAACGTACCGAACCTACGGCCCTAGCGGTGGCCTGCGCTTCGTGCCCCTGGCCGAGATCCGCGACGAGCCATACACCGTGTACTTCCCAGTGCAGCAGCCGTAAGGCCGCTCCAGCCTCGGCTAGGACCGCGACGGCGCGGTGCTGCCGCGTCAGAAGGCTGCTGCGACCGGGATGACGTCGGATCCGATGCGCTCCAGTACGTCGAGGCGTGGGACCTGGGGGACCATGCCGATGGCGGCGGTGAAGCCGAGGCCGTTGAGGCGGCCGAGTTCGTCGATCAGTTCGCTCGTCTTCTCGCCGTTCTCGCCGGTGTCGATCAGGTGGTAGACGGTCTTGGTGATGTCGTCGTAGTCGCGGCCCTCGTTCTCGCAGTGCTGTTTGAGGACGTCGAGTTTGTGTTCGAGGTCGGGGGTGTTGAACACGTTGCACGCCTGTGCGTACTTGGCCACCAGGCGCAGCGTCTTCTTCTCGCCGCCACCGCCGACCATGATCGGCGGGTGCGGCTTGCTGAGCGCTTGCGGGACGTTCATCAGCCGTTCGGCCTGGTAGTGCTGTCCCTTGAACGGGCCGTCGTTGTCGGACCACATCTGCAGCAGGTACTGCAGCGTCTCCTCCAGCCGCTCGAACCGCTCGGCGACCGGCGGGAACGGGAAGCCGAGACCGCGTGACTCCTCCTCGTTCCAGCCGGCGCCGAGCCCGATCATGCTGCGGCCTCCGGACAGGACGTCGAGCGTGGTCATCGCCTTCGCGAGCAGGGCCGGATGCCGGTAGTGCACGCCGGTGATGACGGTGAGCAGTTTGGCGCGTTCGGTGTGAGCGGCGAGGAATCCGAGCGTCGTGTACGCCTCGAGCATGTCGTTCTCCGCCGGCCCCACACCGTGGATCTGGAAGAAGTGATCCATCACCGCCAGGTAGCCGAAGCCGGCCTGGTCGGCCGTACGGGCGACTGCCGCGAGCTCGGGCCCGAGCGCGGCCGCGCCGTTCGGCCAGGTGAAGTCAGGAATCTGCAGACCGAGTTCCATGAGGGTCCTTCCGATGAGCCACCGAAGTGATGTCCTCTCCACCTAACACCCGCACCCAAACTCGTTCAATCGACGACCGGTCCACCAGGCACGGCTATTCAGTTGGTTCGACCAGGACTCGTACGTCCCATGGGCCGAGGGTCAGTTTGGTGTCGGTTGTGGTGTCTGCGAGTACGTCGTGGAGGGGGTGCGGCAGGCTGATGTCGACGGTTTTCCAGGACCAGTTGTGGATGAAGCGGAGGCGTTCGCCGCTGGTGGTGGTTGCGGAGGTGGACGTGACACTGGCCGGGAGATCGGTGTGCGGTGTGGGGACGATCCAGCGGAACAGCGCGACGGCGAGTGGGCCGTTGGGGACCGTTCCGACGTAGGTGATGCGGCCGTTGCCGTGGGCTCGGGAGGTGATGGCCGGCCAGCGGCCGAAGTGGGGGTGGTCGTAGCTGGCGAGTACGTCGGCGCCGTCGAGTTGCAGGGCGTCGGCCCAGCGGGTGGCGGCGGCGTCGTCGCCGAGTCGCAGGAGGGCTCCGTGCACTCGTACGTCGTGGTCGAGGTTGCTGAATTCGTCGTACGTCACCCCCGCCGCTGCGGCCAGTCGAGCCGGTTGGACGTCGGTGCGAGCGCGGGCTTCGTGGTCGGCGTATCCGGTGCGCGGCCCGACGACCAGATGACCGCCGGCTTCGGCGTACGCGACGAGCTGGTCCAGCAGTGCGTCGTCGGCCAGGTACAACCCGGGTACGACGAGAACCGGGTGGTCCTCGACCGAGCCGTCGAACTGACTCGTGTGCAGGATGCGGACCTGGAGGCCGGCGTCGAAAGCTCCACGGTAGAAGGGATCGAAGAGACCGTGGTACGAGCGTTGGTCCGGACCGCCGTCGTCGTGTGAAAGCGGTGGGTACTTCTGCATCAGCCACTTGCTCGGCAACGAGTAGAGGATCGTCACGTCGCTGTCCGGTGTCAGGTCGGCGATCAGCGAGCCGGCCGCCTCGAGCTCGGCGCCCAGCTGGGCGATCTCCTGGTAGGTGCGGCCGGGCAGGCCGCTGTGGGGGAGTACGCCGCCCCAGTAGGTCTCCGCGCCGAAGTGCAGGGTGTGCCAATGCCAGTACTCGATCATCGTGGCCCCGCGCGAGATCAGCGCCCACGCGGCCTGGCGCCATTGACCGTCGTACGCGGGCCTGTTGTCCCAGGGGAAGCCGATGGAGTGTGCGTTGGTCTCGGTGACGAGGAAGGGGCGTTGCTGTGACGAGTACATCCGGTCGGCGGACAGATACAGCGCCCAGGTGCCGGTGGTGGTCCAGCCCTGCTGTGCCGGACCGGTCTGTGGGTGGAGGAGTCCGTCCTGCACCGCGTAGTAGGGATTGCCTGCTGTGACGTCGAGTCGTCGTACCAGCTCGTCGTCGGCGACAGCCGGCCGATCGTAGGAGATGCAGGTGGTGACGAACTGGTCGGGGCGGGCGTATTCGCGGACGATGTCGGCCTGCCAGCCGATGAACTCGGTGGTCTGGTCGGCCTGGAACTGGCGCCAGGCGACGTCGTACTGCGGCTGGACGTTGCCGTCGGGTGTCCACAGGTCGGCCCAGTCCGTCAGGCGGTGCGACCAGTAGACGAGTCCCCATTCGTCGTTGAGCGTCTGTACGTCGCCGTACTTGTGCCGCAGGCTGTCGACGAACCGCTGGAACACGCCGTGGTTGTGGAGGAGCTCGTTCCCCGGCTCGTTGTCGACCTGGAACCCGATCACGGCGGGTGATCGGCGTACCGGCCGATGATCTTGCGGATCACCCGCTCGGCGTGGAAGCGGAACGCCGGGTGGGTGAAGTCGACCTCCTGCCGCGCGCCCCAGCCGATCCGCTGCCCGGTCTTCCGTTCACCGGTGATCTCCGGGTACAGCCGGACCAGCCACGGCGGTACGGCGTACGTCGGGGTGCCGAGCAGTACGGCGATCCCACGACGATGTGCTCCGTCGAGGACGGGTTGCAGCCAGTCGAGGTCGAACTGCCCGTTCTCGGGCTCCCAGGTCGACCAGACCGACTCGCCGACCCGGATCACCGAGAAGTGGGCTGCGGCCATCAGGTCGAGATCCTGCTCGAGCCGGTCGTGCGGCTGGTACTCGTGGTAGTACGCAGCTCCGAACAGCACACGGTCTTGCACAGTTTTCTCCAATGAAGGTAGGTGATCTATTCCTTGACCCCGCCGGCGGACAGCCCGGACTGCCAGTACCGCTGCAGCAGCAGGAACGCGGCGATCAGCGGGATCACCGACAGCAGCGATCCGGTGACGACCGACGACAGCAGCGCGCCGGTCGAGCCGCCACCGCCGGCGGACTGCGACGACCAGGCCGCCAGGCCGACCGTCACCGGGTAGAGCTTGGGATTGTTGAGCATGATCAGCGGCAGGAAGTAGTTGTTCCAGGTGGCCACCAGCGTGAACAGCAAGACGGTGACGAGTCCGGGGGAGAGCATCCGCAGCGCGACCTGGAAGAAGATCCGGAACTCGCTCGCGCCGTCGATCCGGGCGGCCTCGATGATGCCGTCCGGGATCGCGTCCTGAGCGTAGATGCGCATCAGGTACAGGCCGAACGGGCTGACCAGCGACGGCAGGATGATCGCCCATGGGCTGTTCACCAGCCCGACCTTGCTGAACAGCAGGTACGTCGGGATCGCCAGCGCGGTGGTCGGCACCATGATCGAGCCGAGCACCAGCGCGAACATCGCCCCGTTGCCGCGGAACCGGTACTTCGCGAAGCCGTAACCGCCGAGAGCGCACAGGAACGCCGCGCCGCCGGCACTCACGACCGAGTAGAAGACTGTGTTGAGCATCCACCGGGCGTAGACGCCACCGTCGTACATGACGGTCTGGCGGATGTTCGACAGCAGTGAGAAGTCCTTGCTGAACCAGAGGCCGAAGCTGGAGAACAGATCCCCGGTAGTCTTCGTGGACGCCACGAACAGCCAGAACAACGGCAGCAGGAAGTACACGAACAGCGCGATCATGCCGATCATCAGGAGTTTGCTGCGACGTTCACTCATCGCCTGCTCCTTCGGTTCGTCACGAACAGCACTGTGTACGAGGCGACCACGATGACCGCGCCGAGCAGGAACGAGACCGCGGCGGCATAGTTCACCTGCTGGCCGGTGAAGGCGAGCGTGTAGGCGTACAGGTTGGGTGTGTAGGCGCTGTCGATCACGCTCGGGGCCAACCGTTGCAGCAGGTTCGGTTCTGCGAACAGCTGGAAGCTGCCGATGACGGAGAAGATCAAGCACAGCAGCAGTGCCGGCCGGATCGCGGGGATCTTGATGCTCCACGCGGTCCGCCACGCGCCCGCGCCGTCGACGGCCGCCGCCTCGTAGAGCTCGTGCGGGACCGCGCGCAGGGCGGCGTACAGGATGATCATGTTGTAGCCGGTGAACTCCCAGGTGACGATGTTCGCCATCGAGCCGAGCATCCAGCCGTCGGAGAGGAACTTCGGCGCCGCGAGACCGAACTTGTCCGCCAGTTGCGCGACCGGGCCGAAGTCCGGCCCGTACAGGTAGCCCCACATCAGGGTGGCGACCACGCTCGGTACGGCGTACGGCAGGAAGATCCCGAGCCGGAACGCCTTCGCGAAGCGCAGCAGGCCGCTGTCGATAGCCAGTGCCGCGAGCAACGAAATCGCCAGCATGATCGGCACCTGGAAGGCGAAGAACTTCGGCGACCCGCAGCACGCCCTGCAACAGCCGCTCGTCGTGGAGCGCGGTGACGTAGTTGTCCAGGCCGGCGAAGACGGTGCCGCCGATCAGCCGGTCCTGGAACAGGCTCAGGTACGCCGCATACGCCAGCGGCAGCACCAGCAAGGCGGCGAACACCAGCATGAACGGCGCGACGAACAGGTAGCCGCTTGCGGCGGGGTCGACACCCCGCCGCGTACGGCTGGAGGCGAGCTGTCTCATGGATTGACCTTGAAGCCCTGGTTCTTGGCGTACGTCGTGGTCCGCGACTGCCACTGGTCGAGGGCGGCGCCGGTGTCGGACTTGTCCGCGAACGACTTACCGACCGTCTCGTCCCAGTCTTTCGAGGCCTGGTCGAGGAACGGCGGCCACTGGAACTTCGCGTCGACCGTGTCGCTGATAGCGGAGAACACCTGGTTGACCTGCTGTCCTCCGTAGAACGCGGGCTTCTGCTGGACGAACGAAGGATCTGCGAGGAGGGCCTTGGTCGCGGGGAACAAGAACTGCTGGGTGGCGAACATCTTGGTCGATGCCGGATCGGTGTTGAGGAACTCGGCCAGCTTGGCGGCCGCGATCGGGTTCTTCGTGCCGGACACAACCGCGGTGGTCGAACCACCCCAGTTGCCGGAGGTCTGCTTGCTCGCGTCCCACTGCGGCAGCGGGGCGGCCCGCCACTTACCACTGGTGGACTTGGCCGAACCGGACAGGAAGACCGGTCCCCAGGCAGCGGTGAGCCAGGTGGCGTACTGGCCGCGGTTGAGGGCCTGGTACCACTGGTCGGTGAAGTCGGGATCGGTCGACACCGAGCCGTCCTTGATCAGACCGTCCCAGTACGTCGCGAGCTTCTTCGACTGGTCGTTGTTCAGGTCGACCTTCACCGAGTCGGCGCCGGTGACCTCGAACGGTTTGAGCCCGGCCTGCCAGAGCAGGCCCATCCAGACGCCGCTCTGGTTCGCGGCCAGGTTCGTCATGCTGATCTTCGGATCGGCGGCGTGCAGTTTGCGGGCTGCGGTGGCGAACTCGTCCCACGTCTTCGGGACGGCGATGCCGTACTTGTCGAAGATGTCCTTGCGGTACAGCATCCCCATCGGCCCGGTGTCCTGCGGGATCGCCCAGACCTCGCCACCGGAGCCGGACACCTGGTTCCAGGTCCAGTCGACGAACTGCGACTTCAGCGCGTCCGCGCCGTACGGACGAAGATCCACCAGGCTCTTCGTGATCGAGAAGGTCGGCACGTACTGGAACTCGATCTGCGCCGCGTCGGGGGCACCGGTACCGGCCTTCAGTGCGGTCCGGAGCTTGGTGTACTGCGGTCCGCCCTGGCCTGCGTTGACGACGGTGACCTTGATCGCGGGGTACTTCTGCTCGAACAGCGCCACCTCCTTCTTGATGTCCGGCACCCAGGTCCAGAAGGTGAGCTCGGTCGGGGTGGACATGGCCTTGTCGATGTCGGCCTGGCTGACGGCCTGCGCCTGGGTGGCGTTGCTGGACGAGCCGCCGCCCCCGCCGCAGGCGGCAAGGGTGAGTGCGGCGGTGACTGCTAGCGCGATGCCGGCTTTCGAATGTCTGAACACGGGGAACAACTCCTTGGAAGTTGGCATGGCGGTGCCTGGGCATGCGGCATCGACCGACGTGCTGGGTGTGTTTGCTCAGCGCTTGGTGGCGGTGGAGTGACGGATGACCAGCCGGAGCGGTGGTTGCTCCGGTGCGGGGGAGCGGTCGCCGGTGGGCGACTCGATCTCCGTGACGAGGTTCTCGATCCCGCGCGCGACGTGCACGTCGAAGTCCTGCGGGATGGTGGTGAGCGGCGGTGTCAGGAAACCCGCCGAGGGGATGTCGTCGAAGCCGACGATGCTGACGTCGTCAGGCACCGTACGGCCGGCCTCGGTCAACGCACGCAGTACACCGATGGCCATGTCGTCGTTGGCGACGAAGATCGCCGTGACCTCGTCGTTCCCGGCCAGCTCCCGGCCGGCCGCGTAGCCGGAGGCCGGTAGCCAATCGCCTTCCAGGACAGGTGGTTCGGGCGCACCGGCATCGGCCAGCGCCTGCCGCCAGCCCTCGAGCCGGTCCCGAGCCGCCCACCAGCGTTGCGGGCCGGCGACATGCCAGACCGTTCGGTGCCCGAGGCCGAGCAGGTGCTCGGTCGCGGATCGCCCGGCACCGACTCCGTCGCCGCCGGTGGTGATCATCGGCCGGGCGCTGAGCCCGGGGAACCGCCCGAAGCAGAGCACCGGGATGTCCAGCTCTATCGGCTGGTCGTCACCCTCGTCGATCGGTTCGGACAGGATGATGCCGTCCACGCCCTGCTCGAGCAGGTGGTCGACGGCGCCGGCGACGCCCCCGGTGTCGCCTTCCAAGGTGTTGACGATGGTCAACGAGTAGCCCGTGCTGCGCAGGGCACGCTCGATCGCCACCAGTTGGGTGGACGGGCCGAAGAACGCCGTACCGAGACAGACCACGCCGATCCGCCGGGTCTTACCGGAGTTGAGCGCGCGGGCCGCATCGTTCCGCCGGTAGCCGAGCTCGCGCATCGCGGCCTGGACCCGGAGCCGGACCTCCTCCTTGACGTACGGCTCGTCGTTCAGCACTCGCGACACGGTCTTCTGCGAGACCCCCGCCAGCCGGGCGACATCCGTGCTCCCGGGACGGCGCGAACGCCCGTCCCCGGATCCCGGTCTCGCCTCGCTCATGGGCCCTCACCTTATGCCGACCAGCTCTTCTGACTACGCAGTCAGAATGTGTCTACGTAGTCAGAAGGTCAATCCCTCGTTGCAGGACTGTGACCTACACCACTCTCCCTGCGGCTTCAGCCCTTGAGGCCGGAGAGGGTCATCGTGGCGACGAACTGTTTCTGGGCGATCAGGAAGAAGAGGATGAGGGGCAACGTGGCGACGACGTTGCCGGCCATCAGCAAGGACCACTCGGTCCGGCGGGTGCCCTGGAAGTTCGCCAAGCCGAGCTGCAGGGTGAAGGCGTGGTCGTTGTTGATCGCGATCAGCGGCCAGACCAGGTCGTTCCACGAGCCGAGCAGCGTGAAGATCGCCAGGGTCGCGAGCGCGGGCTTCGCCAGCGGGAGCACGATCCGGGAGAAGACCTGCCAGCGATTCGCACCGTCGATCAGACCGGACTCCTCGAGCTCCTTCGGCAGCGACAGGAAGAACTGCCGCATCAGGAAGATCCCGAACGCCGACGAGAGCCAGGGCACGATGGCAGCGCCGAGGCTGTCGATCAGCCGCAGCCGCGAGAAGAGGAGGTACGTCGGGATCATCAGCAGCTGGGTGGGGATCATGATCGTTGCGAGGATCATGAAGATGCCGACCGTCCGTCCCCGAAACGCCAGCCGCGCGAATCCGTACCCGGCCAGCGAGCACAGGACCAGATGAGACACGATCGCCGAGGTTGCCACCAGCACCGTGTTGCCCAGCCACAACAGGGCATCCGACTCGGTGAACAAGGTCACGAACCCGCTGAAGTCGATCCGAGACGGGATGATCGGCGGCGGGAACTTGAGCAGCTCGGCCGCCGGCGACACCGACGCGAGGAACATCTGCAGGAACGGCAGCAGGAAGAGCAGAGCCACCGGCGCCAGCAACAGGTGCCAGCCCGACGGACGTGACTTCGGGGCCTTTGAGGTTGTTTCGACGGTCACCTAGAACGCCTCCATGTTCTTCCGCCGGGAGTAGACGACGACCCCGATCGTGGTCAGCAGCGTGATCGCGAACAGCACGTACGCCGCCGCCGAGCCGTAGCCGAAGTCGAGAGACCTGAAGGCCTTGTCCCACAGGAAGTAGACGATCGTCCTGGTGGCGTTCAACGGACCGCCACGAGTCGTCGTGTAGACGAGGTCGAACAGCTGGATAGCGCCGATCGTCTGCCAGATCGTGACGAAGACGGTCACCGGCCGGAGCTGCGGCCAGATCACCCGCCAGAACGTCTGCCAACTGCCGGCGCCGTCGACCCGCGCAGCCTCGATGAGCTCGCTCGGTACGTCCTGCAGTGCGGCCAGGTAGATGACCGTGGTGAACGCGGCCTGACCCCACAGCGACATGATCGCGATCACGACCATCGCCTGGGCCGGATCCTCGAGCCAGCCCTGAGCGGGCAGCCCCAGTCTCTGGAGCACGTTGTTGACCAGGCCGTACTGCGGATTGAACAGGTACGTCGACAGGATGCCGGTGGCGGCCGCCGACGCGACGAAGGGTACGAAGATCGCGGTGCGGTAGATCCCGATGAAGCGGATCCTCCGGTTGAGCGCCACCGCCAGGAACAGCCCGGCGAGGACCGACATCGGGACGAACATCGCCGTGTAGACGATCGTGTGCAGTACGGCGTCCCCGAACTCCGCGTCCGTGACGAGCCGGCTGTAGTTCTTGCCGCCCACGAACTCGGGTGCGCTGAAGCCGTTCCACTTCTCCAGCGAGAGCACGAACGCCCAGCCGGCCGGGAAGATCGAGAGCCCGAGCACGATCAGTGTTGCCGGGCCGACGAAGAGCCAACCCGTGAGAGCAGCCCGCCGCCGGTCACGCCGACGTCCGGAGCGATCCGGTTGATCGGCCCTTGACGGCGCGGTGGCGGCGGGCGGCAGCTCCGTGGTGGTCATCGCGCGGCCTCGAGCGCGGTGTTCGCCTTGGCGGCGGCCTTCTGCAGCGCCGGCTTCGGCTCGGCCCGTCCCTGCAGCACCTCGGAGATGGCCGCACCGATGGCCTGCGACAGCCCCACGTAGCCGGACACGGTCGGCCGGACCTTCTTCGCATTGGCGCCGTTCGCCGCCATGATGTCCAGGCCGGGGTACGTCTTGACCTGGGTCTTGAAGGCTGCCGAGCCAACCTCGGAGGAGCGCAGCGGCAAGTTGCCGACAGCAACGTTCCAGCGCTCGTCCTGCGCCGCCGAGGTCAGCCAGTTGGCGAACTCTACAGCCCAGTACTCGCGGTTCTTGTCGTGGTGGTCGAACAGCGCCCAGAGGTCGGGGCCGGATGCGGTCTGGTGATCGCCGTTCGTCCCCGGGAGCAGCGTCACGCCGTACTTCGTCTTCGCTGTCTTGAGGTCGTAGAGCACCCACGGTCCGGAGGCCATCATGGCGATCCGGTTGTTCCGGAACAGCTGCTCGTACTTGGTGTCGGTCTGATCGAGATACACGGACTTGTCGGTGACGGCCATGTCCCGCAGGAAGGTCAGCGCCTTGACGCCGGCATCGGAGTCGAACGCGGCGGTCTTCTGGTCCGGGCTGAGGATCTCACCGCCGTTCTGCCAGAGCTGCGGCCACATCTTCCAGACGGTGTTCTCGGCACCGGACACCGAGTACGCGTAGCCGTAGGTGCTCGTCGCGGGGTTGGTGAGCTTCTTCGCGGCGGCCCGGAGATCGTCCCAGCTCCACTGGTCGGTGGGGTAGGGCACGCCGGCCGCGTCGAAGATCGACTTGTTGTAGAGCAACGTGAGGTTGTCGACGATCGCCGGGAAGCCGATCGTCTTCTTGCCGGTCGGCCGGGCGGTGAGACGGGCGCCTTCGGGGAACTCGCTCCACTTGACGTCGGGCTCGGCAACGCGGTCGGTGATGTCGAGGGTGCGGCCGGATGCCTCCAGCTCACTCGCCCAGCTTCCGTAGGCGTAGGAGATGTCCGGGTAGCTGTTGCCGACGAACCCGGCGGAGAGTTTCTGCAGCAGGTCGTCGGTGCTGGAGGCTCCGGAGGACACGTCGATCGAGACGTTCGGATGGGCCTTCTCGAACTCGGCGGCCAGTCCTTCGAGGATCTTCTCCGAGTTCTCGGTCTGCCCTGTCCACACGGTGAGCGAGACCTTCGCGTCCTTGTCCAGGCTGCTCGCACCCTGGCCGCTTGATCCGCAGGCGGTCAGCCCGGCCAGACCAAGCGACACGAGTGCCGTGACGACGGAAAGAGTGGTGCGACGCTTCATAACAAGCTCCTTCGAGGTCGGGTCGATGACTCAGCTGCGGGTCGGTACGTCGGACAGATCGAGCTCCACGCCGCCGCCCAACGTCGACGGCAACAGGTCCTGATGAACCTTGAACAGCTCGTCGACGAGCGCGGCGAGCCGGTCAGGTGTGAGCGTCGAGCTGGCGTTCGGGTCGACGAGCATCGCCTGCAGAACCAGCTCCCGCGACCCGGTCAGGGCGGCTTCCACGGCGAGCTCCGCCACGGACAGATACGTCCGGTTGTGTACTGCGCCCTGAACCGGGATCGCACCGACAGCGATCGGAGTGATCCCCGACCTGTCCACCGTGGCCGGGACCTCGACGACCGCGCCCTGGGGCAGGTTCGAGATGAGTCCGCGGTTGGGGACGTTCACGTGGATCTCGCGTTCGGTGCCGGTGGCAACGGAGTGGATGATCTGCGGTGCGTACTCCGCGGCGCCGCCGTCCTCGAGCTCCAGGTCCCGGCCCTCGGCGAGCGCCTGCTGGGCCGCATGGAACTCGGCCAGGTTGCGCCGGTCGGTGTCGAGATGCTGCATCGGCCGCAGCCGGAAGCGCTCGATCTGCTCGTCGGAGCGCAGGAACCAGGACAGGTACTCGGCGCTGTGCTCGCTCGTCTCGGTCGGGTAGTAGCCGATCCGGCGGAAGATCTCCACCCGCACCCGGCGCTCGAGCTCCGGATCCGCCGCGATCTTCTCCCGCAGCCGCGGGTAGAGATCGGCGCCGTCCCGGCTCCACTCGTAGAGCCACGACTGATGGTTGACGCCTGCCGCCCGGAACCGAGTGCCTTCGAGCGGTACGCCGATCAGCGCGCAGAGATCGTGGACGGTCCAGAACACGCTGTGGCACAGGCCCGCGGTGCGCAGGTCCGGCGACACGGTCGCCAGCCACCAGATGTTCATCGCCATCGGGTTGGTGTAGTTGAGGAACAACGCCTCCGGACAGACGGCGCGCATGTCCCTGGCGATCCCCGACAGGACGGGGAACGTCCGCAGGGCGCGGAACACGCCACCGATTCCGGTGGTGTCGCCGATCGTCTGGCGCAGCCCGAACTCGTTCGGGAGCTCGAGATCGACGCGGCTCGCGTCGACACCGCCCACCTGGATCATGTTCACCACGAAGTCGGCACCGTCCAGGGCGGTACGGCGGTCCGCCGCGGCAGTGATCCGGAGCGGGCGACCGGTGCGGGCAGCGAGCTGTTCCGCCGTACCGCGGGCCACGTCCAGGCGCGCCGGGTTGATGTCGTGGAGGACGAGGTCCAGTTCCGGAAGATCCGGAAAGCTCAGCAGATCCGCGACGAGCTGACGGGTGAAGACGACGCTGCCTGCCCCGATGAACACAATGCGAGCCATCAACTGCTCCTCGACTGGGTGATCGATCTCGCCGACCTGTGATAGTGATTGCTGCAACAATAATGCATATGCTGCATGCGCTTGCAATAGCTTGCTGCGACTACGCGGAGAAATCGGAGAGGCACCATGACGATCGACACCCGCTTCACGGCCGAGGACCTGGCGGTCGAGATCCATGCCGGCGAAGGCGCGATGGGGGCGGCCGCCGCCGGCCGGGCCGCCCAGGTCCTCAGGACCGCGGTGGAGGCACGCGGGCGGGCGCGCGTCGTGATCGCGACCGGCAACTCGCAGTACGCGTTCACCGACGCCTTGGCCGACGAGGAGATCCCCTGGGGCCAGGTCGAGGTCTTTCACATGGACGAGTACGTCGGGATCGACGACCAGCATCCCGCCAGCTTCCAGCTGTGGATCCGGAACCGTATCGAGCAGCGGTTCTCGCCGGCGCGGGTGCACTATCTCAGTGGCGCCGGCGATCCGCAGGCCGAGGCGGACCGCTACGAGCGCGAGCTCCGTTCAGCGCCGCTCGACCTTGTCTGCATGGGCATCGGAGAGAACGGTCACCTGGCCTTCAACGAGCCCTTCGACGCCGACTTCGACGACCCGCGGTGGGCCCGGGTGGTCACGCTGACGCCGGAGTCGAGGCGTCAGCAGGTCGACGAAGGTCATTTCCCGTCGCTGGACGACGTACCCGAGCAGGCGATCTCGCTGACGATTCCGGCGCTGCTGTCGGCGGACCAGGTCCAGGTGTGCGTGCCGGAGAGCCGCAAGGCGGGCGCGGTGCGGGCAACGCTGGTCGAGGAGATCGGTCCGCACTGCCCGGCGACGATCTTGCGCCGATCGCCCAACGCCGTCCTGCTGCTCGAGCCTGCCTCGGCGTCGCTGCTGGATCGCACCGGCTCGACGGCAAGGGCCGAGCGCGGCTGAACGCCGGCCGTGCTGGGGCAGTGTCAGGCGGTGCGCGCAGGGCCGGTGGAACTACGCACGATCAGCCGGGAGTCGAGGACGACGTGCTCGTCGTCCTCGACCTGCCGGTCCTCGATGATCGCGAGCAGCGCATCGACCGCCTCGGAGCCGGCAGCGTCGCCAGGAACGTGGACGGAGGTCAACGTCGGGTACGCCATCGCCGACATCGGGCTGTCGTCCACCCCGATCACACTGATGTCTGCTCCGGTTCGGACCCCCCGCTCGGTCAGCCGCGCCATCACGCCGAGGGCGATGAGGTCGTCGTACGCGATCACGCCGGTGATTCCGCGCGCGATCACCAGGTCTGCGGCATGGACGCCGGACTGGACCTGCGCCTCGAACGGCCCGAACTCCACGAGATCGAGGCCGAGCCGGGCGCTCGCCGCCTGGACTGCGCCACGGCGCTGGGTGTTCGACCAGGAACGCTTGGGGCCGTTGAGGTAGGCGATGGCGCGATGCCCGAGGGCGGCGAGGTGCTCGACCGCCTGCTCCATCCCGCCCGCTTCGTCGATGACGACACTCGCCGCGCCCGGGACGGCCCGGTTCACGAAGACCACCGGACCGAGCGCGAGCAGCTCGTCCATCATGTCGTCGGGGGTGCGGGGCGAGGCGATGATGAGGCCGTCGACCTGCCGGCGCATCGTCCGGGCCCGTGGCAGCTCGTCGGCGGGGCGCTCGTCGACGTCGGCGATCAGCACTGTCCTGCCGTGCTGCATGCCGCGCGCCTGCACCGCTTTGATGATCGGCGGGAAGAACGGATTGGCGATGTCCGGCACCATCAGCCCGATCAGGTCGGTGCGGCCCGCCGTCAGCGACCGCGCGCTGTGGTTGGGGACGTACCCCATCTCCCGCGCGATCCGCTCGACCCGCTCGCGGGTCGTCGCGTTGACCTTTTCGGGGGCGGAGAGCGCCCGGGAAACGGTGGAACCCGACAGCCCCGCCGCAGCCGCGACGTCAGCGAGAGTGACAGCCATGCCGCTCCTTGAGCCCTCGAAGGACGACTGTGCTGCGGTTGCAGCAACCGCTTGCAGTATAACCAGGGCGGTGTCGGCTTCAGATCAGCGGAGGGCGGCCAGTTGGTTGAGGGCCACTGTCAGGTCATGGTCGCGGCCGGCGGTCAGCATCCGCTGGTACGTGGGGTCGCTGGCGGCGGCTTGTGTCATCAGGGTCAGCTGCAGGGTCAGGCGCTCGGCGATGAGGTCGAGGATGTCGCTCGTCGTGCCTTGCCAGCGGTATTCGCGGAGGAAGTGGTCGAGTCGGGGTAGGCGCGAGTCGAGGTCGGTGAAGCCTTCGGCGGCCACGACGTGTGGGGCGTGCAGCGGCGTCCAGGAAAAGGCGACCCAGGCAACGTCCAGCTCGAGGCGTACCGGCCCGGCCATGTCCCAGTCGACAAAGCCGACCAGACCGTCGGCATTCCACACCGCGTTGTACGGCGCTGCGTCGTTGTGCGCGACGATCATGCCTGGCCGCCACTCTTCTCCTTCGCGCCAGCACGCGTTCTCTGGCGGAACGAAGTCGGCAACGGCCGCGTGATAGCGCCGCAGCCACCGCGCAACGTCCGTCAAAGCCGACGAGCTATGCGTCCACGCCGGCCAGGGCCTCGCGTTCCCGACGGTCTGCCCCGGCAAGAAGCTGACCATCTCCCGCCCATCGGCGTCGACACCCAACGCTTGCGGCGCCCCCGAGAACCCAACAGTCTCCAGATGATCCAGCAGCGCATGCACCGAAGCCGTCCAGCCTCCCGCGGTACGCCGCACAACCCCACCAACCAACGAGGCCCCGCCGTCGAACCCACCCTCCAGCCACCCATCCACACCAACATCCTGCCAGCACGCACGCCCAGGCGCTTCAGACTTTCAGCTCGCGAATGGCTGCACCTGCCCGAGTACGCGGCCCGACAACGCGGAGCGGTACGACACCGGGGAGCACACAACGTTCGACGGTCGAGCGCTGGCCGTTGTCCGACCGACCGGGGCAGGCACGATCATCGTCACGATAACGTCCAGTGGACTCGAACCCGTCGTACTGACGTTGACAGCCAACGATCTGAAGGAGTCAAAATCGTGACGGAACTCATCGGCCGTGTCGTTCTAGGGGTGGCAGGCTTTTCGTTCGAGCCCCGTGACCGCGCGGCCGATCTCGCGACGATCCGGGCCGGTATCGCTGCCGGTACGGCGATCCTCGACACGGCGCGGGCCTACGCGCGGGTCGATGCACCGCTGTACGGCGAGGAACTGGCCGCGGAAGCCGCTCGGGGGACGAACGCGATCGTCGGGACCAAGGGCGGGCATTCGCGGACCGGCGCTGCGTCCTTTGACGCGGACATCAGCGAACTGCGGATCCGGTCCGACGTCGAGACCAGCCTCGAGGTCTTCGGAGGTGAACGACTCGACCTGTATTACCTGCACAGGGTGGATCTCGCCGAGCAACCAGTCGAGGAAGGTGTCGGCACGCTTGCATCCCTTCGCGACGAGGGGAAGCTGGCTCGGATCGGTCTGTCCAACGTCACCGTCGCCGAGCTCGAGCGGGCCGCGGTAGTCGCACGCATCGACGCCGTACAGAATCGCCACACCGCCATGGGACGCGAGTCGGCCGACGTCCTTGCGTGGTGCGAGGCACAGGGCGTGCCGTTCTTCGCCTATTCACCACTGCGATCCTCGACCGCGGCCCCACACCTGACGGCTGCTGCCGACGGGCGTGGCGTCTCGCTGCAACGCCTGCAACTGCGGGCACTCCTGGCGTCATCGCCCGTACTGTCGGTGGTCTCCGGTGCGACCCGACCCGAGACAGTCCTCGACTCCCTCGCCGCCGAATCCGAGCCATGGGACGCCGACCTCGAGGCCGCCTATGCAGCGGACCTCGCTCTCGTCGGTCTTCGGTAAGGGAGCTTCCTGATGGAGATGACAGTGCGGCCGCTCGGGGACACCGGCTTGCAGGTGACGCCGGTCTGCGTCGGCACGAGCCCGCTGTCCAACATGCCTGGGCTGTACGGCTACGAGGTCGCCGTTGAGGCCGCGACCGCCACGATCGACAAGACTCTGGACGGACCGATCAACTTCCTGGACACCTCGAACAACTACGGGGCGGGAAGGGCAGAAACGCTGATCGGCGAGGTCCTTCGCCGGCGCGGCGGTGTGCCCGCGGACTTCGTGCTGGCGACCAAGGTCGATGCGGATGCTGCGACCGGTGTATTCAACGGCGAGCGCGTACGTCGCTCCGTCGAGGAAAGCCTGTCGAGGCTCGGTGTCGATCGCGTCGAACTCATGTACCTGCATGATCCTGAGGCCCACCTGACGTTCGAGCAGGCCATGGCCGACGACGGCCCGGTCGCAGCACTCGCCGAGCTGCGCGATCAGGGCGTCCTCGGGCATATCGGTGTCGCGATGGGCGACCTCGACATGCTGGGGCAATTCCTCCGGACAGGCGTCTTCGAGGTCGCGTTGAACCACAACCACTACACCCTGCTCGACCGCAGCGCGGACTCGCTGATCGAGGACGCCGGCCAGCGCGGCATCGCGTTCGTCAACGCAGCGCCGTACGGCGGCGGAATCCTTGCCAAAGGCCCGGAAGCTCAGCCCAAGTACGCCTACCGGAAGGCATCGGACGCGGTCCTGCAAGCGATCCGGGGCATGCAGGAGGTCTGCTCCCACCACGACGTACCGCTACAGGCCGCCGCCCTGCAGTTCTCACTCCGAGACCCCAGAATCGCCTCCACCGTCGTCGGAGTCTCCAATCCGGCCCGCATCGACGAAACACTCGAGTTCGCCGCAGCCGACATACCCCAGGCCATCTGGCCCGAACTGGCGACCCTGACCCCAACCACCGACCTCTGGCCCACCTGACACGCCCCACCACCGGACGACCTGGACGAGCGGCAGGTCCTGGTTGACCCCTGACTCACGGGATTGACGGAGTGGGGCGCGGGTACCGGGTTGGTGCCGTCCAGCAGCGGGCGGATGCTGACGGATCGCATCTGCTGGAGGGGTTGTGATCACAGTCGGTGGCGTGGATACGTATTACGACTACGACGAGCGCCGTTGGAAGTATCGCCGTCTGGGGGGCGGTCCCGTTCATCCGAAGCCGGTCTGTCCGGCGACGGAACTGACGATGGGAGACATCATGGACACCGGAGACAAGATGAAGAACGCCGCGGAGTCGGCGAAGGGCAAGCTCAAGGAGAAGGCCGGGGACGCGACCGACGATCGTGATCTGCAGGCCGAAGGCCAGGCGGAGAAGACCAAGGCCGACCTCAAGCAGGCCGGCGAGAAGGTCAAGGACGCGTTCAAGGACTGACGTACCGCTTCTGACCAACTCCAGGATCCCCGCTCCCCGAGCGGGGATCCGTTGCACGCGCAGCGAGTGTCTCGGGTGGCGTCCGGGTACCGGTGGCAGGTGAGTGAGAACGAACGCCTGATCAACGCAGACGTCTCCGACGTGTTCGCCGTACTTACCGATGGCTGGTCGTACGGCGCCTGGGTCGTGGGCGCGTCCCGCGTGCGTGACGTCGATGCGCCCTGGCCGGAACCCGGCGGGAAGATCCACCACTCGGTTGGCGCCTGGCCGATGCTGATCAACGACACCACATCGGTGCTGGAGTACGAGCCGTTGAGCCGGCTGCGGCTGCGGGTCAGGGTTTGGCCGGCAGGACACGGCGAGGTCGAGTTCTCGGCAACGAGTGAGGGGACGGGATGCCGCCTCGTCATGTCCGAGCAGGCGACCGGTGGTCCGGTGTCGATGGTGCCCACATCGGTGCAAGATCTGCTTCTGGGCGCCCGCAACGCCGAGACCCTTCACCGCCTCTCCCTCCTCGCCGAGCACCGCACCCCATCAACCTGACCACAGACGAAGGCGTCCGACTCGGCTCATTGAGAGTACGACCGTAATTTAATTTTCAGAAGTGCTTGTCGCCGCGTCCGCCGACGGCTATGTTCGTATGAACGTAAGACATACGAACGTAATACAAACCCCGACGGAGCCCGTGATGACAGCAACTCGGCAGGTCGCGCTCGTAACAGGCGCCACCTCAGGCATCGGCAAGGCGACGGCGAACGCGCTGGCCGCCGCGGGCTTCGAGGTGATCGGAACCGGCCGCAACACCGCGCACCTCACCGCGCCTGCTGGAGTGACCTACCTCGACCTGGACGTGACCAGCGACGAATCGGTCGCCTCTTTGGTCAAGCAGGTGATCGACCAGTTCGGCCACATCGATGTCCTGGTCAACAACGCCGGCGTCGGCTCGACCGGCGCGGCCGAGGAGTTCTCGATGGCCCAGACGCAGGACATCTTCGACATCAACGTCTACGGCGTCATGCGGACGACCAAGGCGGTCCTGCCGCACATGCGCGCCCAAGGCAGCGGACGCATCATTAACCTCTCCTCCCTCAGCGGGTTCGTCCCCAGTCCGTTCATGACCGTCTACGTCGCGACCAAGCACGCGGTCGAGGGCTACTCCCAGTCGCTGGACCACGAGGTCCGCGAGTACGGCGTCCGGGTCCTGCTCGTCGAGCCCGGCCCGATCAACACCCCGTTCGCAGGCCACAGCGTGGAGGCCGACACCCCCATGCCGCTCTACGCGGCGGGACGGCGCAACTACGACGAACTGTTGGAGAAGAACCTCACCAGCGGCGACGACCCCGCCGTCGTCGCCAAGGTGATCGTTGCGGCGGCCACCGACCGGAACCCGAAACTACGGCGTACCGCCGGCATGACCGCCCGCACCATCAACGCGGTGTACCGCGCCGCGCCGCCCCGGATCTTCGACCGCGTCATCCGCAAATTCAACCGGATGCCGAGCTGACCGCTGCCGAATCCACAGCCCCGACCGAGACGGAGGAGGAACACATGGTGCGGTACACGAAGGAACACAAGCAGGAAACACGGCAGCGGATCGTCACGACGGCCGGTCGGCGGTTCAAGCGCGACGGCATCGACGGCTCCGGAGTCGCGACGTTGATGAAGGACGCGGGCCTGACCAACGGCGCCTTCTACGCCCACTTCGCCTCCAAGGACGACCTCGTCGACACCGCGATCACCGACCAGTTGCACACACTGCACACGAACATCGTCGAGCAGGCCGCGCCCGGCCTGGCCGGCCTCGAACAGATCGTGCGCTGGTATCTGTCGCCCGACCACCGGGACAATCCCGTCGACGGCTGCCCCAACGCCGCCCTGCTCGACGAGATCGCGCGCAGCGGCGACACCACCAGGCAGGCGTACACCGACGGCGTGCTGCTCGTCATCGACGGCCTCGCCGCCCGCATGACGCCCGAGGATCCGATCTCGTCGCGCGTGAAGGCACTCAGCCTCCTCGGCCTGATGGCCGGGACGCTACAGCTCTCCCGCGCCCTGACGGACCGAAAGCTCTCCGACGACCTCCTCGCACAGGGCCTCAGCAACGCCTTGACCCTGGTGGACGCCGAGCTCCGACCATGACCGCTTTGTTTCGGAGGGGGCCGGTCGGGCACTGGATCGCCTCAGTCCAGCGAACCGACGAGAGGATGTGGTCAACGGTGCAAAGCAGAGTCAGGAATACGAGCGATCGGGCGTCCTTGCCGGTGCCGGAGTTCGATCTCCTCCCGGCCCAATGCCTGCCGTCACGCATTCAGGCTTTGGACATCCAGCAGGTGGACCAACTGATCGGGTACGAACGGAACCATGCGGAGCGGGGCGCAGTCCTGGACGTGCTCGAGCGCAGGCGCATCGAACTCCGGTGAGACAACGCGACAGACGCCCGATGGGACTGGGTCCGGGGCAGCGTTGAGCGGTACGGCGGCTGAATTCGTGCGCGCTGTTGCCGGCGATGGCGCGGAATGTCGCGGGCTCTAGCGTTTGGTTTCGGTTGGGGCGGCGATGCGGATGTTGAGTTCGACTTCCCATTTCGTCTTCCGTGGTTCGGTGCGGGGATCGGTGCGGAACGCCTCGTACCTGCAGACGAAGAGGTCGCCTTCGGCAACATCACGGCGGTCGAAGGTGATGTCTTGTGTCGCGGCCCACTCGATCAGGGCACGGTTCGCGCGGAGGGAGTGGTTGCGGTAGGTCAGCGTCGCGTAGCGTCCGGCCGGGAGGACGGCCGCCTGTACGCGATCATCGCCGGTGAGTGGACCAGCCGTCATGACGCCAACCGCCAGGTCCATCGGGCCGTTCATGTCGATCACGTGGAGCCGAAGAAAGAACGGGCCGACGGGGTCGATCGCGTGACGGACGAGCCAGGCGCTGAGTTCGCTGATCAGTTCGTTCCGGGTGCTCAGCATGCCGCGGAACGGTGTGACGACGCGGATACCGAGATAGTCCCGCTGCGGTCGCTCGACAACCCGAGGCGGTTCGAGTAGATCCATCTGGGCCTCCTCAGATCTGCGGTGCTCACCCAGAATCGGGTCTGCCCCAGGGGCACACTCAACGTAGTCCATCGAGCGGGTGGCAGTGGGTATGTGCAGCGAGGGCTGGCCCCGAGCCGGCCGGTTGCCCGGCCGGCTCGGTTCCCCCGATCGGCGAGTGCTCAGATGAACGTTCGCTGCCAGCGGTAGTTCGTCCAGCTGTAGGAAGCGTCGTGCTTGTCGCTGTAGACGGCGCCGCGGCGCGGACTGGTACGCACGTTGCTGGTGAGATCCCGGTTGAAGATGGGTTCGGCGAGTGAGTACGTCGGCATCTGTCGCATCACGTTGCTCCTTCTCTACGATCTTAGAGTTAAACTCTAAGATCGTAGAGATTCGGAAGGCATGGGCCGGCCTTCCCCGACGACGTGTTCAGTGTCACGCGGGGGCGTCGTCCTCCCAGGCGATCGAGCTGATGCGCCAGCCGGCCGGCGTACGGACGAACTGGATGGTCTTATGGCCGCCACCCTCGAAGGGCTCGCCATTCTGGATGCCTGACTTGCGGTACTCGCTGAACCGGTGGGCGATCGAGCCGTAGATCTCGGTCTGCTCGCTGACCTCCCACTCGGCGAACTCGGTCAGCGTCCCGTCGGTGAGGATCTGCTGGCGGGGTGCGATGAAGGAGTCGAGGTCGTAGACGACCGACCGGTCTCCGGTCTGACTGATGATCGTTCCCTGGGGGATGAAGACCTCGCGGATGCGGTCCGTGCGGGGCGGTCCGTCGGTGTTGGTGAAGGCGCTGAAGAACAGGCCCATCAGTTGATCGAGCTCGGCTTTGACGGGATCGGGGCGGTTCTGGTCGGCGGACATCGAACTCCTTCATTGTTCGTTGCAGAGAGCCTCGAGCCACAGTGCGATCGGGCGGCGGAGGTCGTTCAGGCTGGCTCGGGTGCCCGGTGTGATGGCGGCGCGGGCGCCGTACAGGCGGTCGAAGAGGAGGCCTTCGAGCAGGCTGAGCAGGTCGCGCGCGGCGCGGGCCGGGCGAGGTGCTCCGAGCGATTTCATCAGTTCGGTGGCCGGCTCGAGACCGAAGAGGCAGACGGCGAGTGCGTTCCGGAGTTCTTCGTTGTCGATGGCGTCCGGGCTCAGTGCGTAGCGGGCGAGCGCGTCCCGGCGACGTGGTCCCAGTAGCGTGTCGACGTACTTGGCCATGAATGCGGCCGCCGTGGCCGTCGTCACCTCGGCTACGCGGCGCTCGTCCTGGGCGGTCGCGAAGGCGTCGCGGGTGACGTCGGTGAGGTGCCTGATCGCGGCCTCGACGAGTTGCTCGCGGGTGCGGAAGTAGTACGACGTGGAGCCCTGCGCGATGCCGAGCTCCTTGTCGATCTTCTGATGGGTAAGCGCGTGATTGCCGCCGTCGGCCGCGAGGGTCAGCGCGGCGTCACAGATCTCGGTACGGCGACTCGAACGTCGAGGCATGCTGCGCATCCTAACTCTAGGATCTCAGAGCCTCGCCGAACCGCGGTCCGGCGAGGCTCTGCCCGCGAGGGTCGACCCCGGTCCGACCCTCCCGCATCGATGCACGACAACTCTATCATCCTAGAGTTCAGTGGATGCGCACGATGGGCTACGCCGACGGGTGGCTGGAGGGGGTTGGTGGCCGTGTTCCTGCCAGGCCGTTCTTGATCGCGGTGAGCAGGGTGAGAGTCGCGTCGAGATGGGTGGTGTCGTGGTCGGCTGCGGCGCCGACCGCGGTCGCCCACTCATGTCGTACCAGGGTGGAGTTGCCGCGTCCGTGTTCGGTCGGACTGACGGTGACGCCGCGGCCGTCGTCCGGGTTGGCCTGTCGCTGGATGAGGCCTTTCTGTTCGAGGCTGCGCAGTGTCGTGGACAGGTTGGTGCGCTGGAGTCCGGTGGCGGCGGCGATCTGGCTGGGGGCGGCGACCGCCTCGCCCTGGAGCAGGTAGCGCATCACGATGCCCTCCGACTGAGTCAGGGAGACAGCTTCATCGTCGGTGTAGCCGCGGTACTGGATCTCCCGGCTGATGATCAGCGCCAGATCGGCGAGTTCGGCCCAGCGATCCTCGGCGGCTGATCGGCGGGAGCGGGGCCGCGCTGGGGTCTTCGTCACACGTCCAGCATAGATGGTTGTCGGCACATAGTTATGAGCGCATACTGATCAGGTCTTAATAGTTATCAATTCATAATCAGTTGGAGTCGAAATGGCCGTCACTCTTCCAGCCCCGGGCGCCACCTCGCCGCGTGCGGTAGCGCTGGCCGGCGGACTGCACCCGGCAGGGGTGTTCTTCCTGCTCGCCGGCGCATTCCTGCCGATCATGGACTTCTTCATCACCAACGTGGCGCTGCCGAGCATCGACGCCTCTCTGCACGCCTCGGCGTCCGAGCTCGAGTTGGTGATCGCCGGGTACGGCGTCGCGTACGCCGCGCTCCTGGTGCTCGGCGGCCGGCTTGGTGACCGCTACGGTCGCCGTCCCCTCTTCCTAGGCGCGCTCGTCGGCTTCGTGGTGGCCTCGGCGGTCTGCGGCTTCGCCCCGAGTGTCGGGGTCCTCATCGCCGCACGCATCGTGCAGGGCGCGACCGCGGCGCTACTCGTCCCGCAGGTGCTCGCGACCTTCCACCAGACGCTCGAGCACGAGCGCAAGGCCCGGGCGCTTGCCCTGTACGGCGCTACGTCCGGCATCGCGGCCGTCGTCGGCCAACTGGTGGGCGGCCTGCTGGTGAGCGCGGACATCGCCGGCGCCTCATGGCGGCCGATCTTCTTGGTCAACGTGCCCATCGGCCTCATCGTCCTGGTGGTGGCGACCCGGATCGTGCCGGCCACTCGCTCCGATCACCCGGTCGCCATCGATCTGCCTGGCACGGTGCTGTTCGCCGCGACGCTCACCGCCGTACTGGTCCCGCTCACGGAAGGCCACTCGCTGGGCTGGCCCTGGTGGACCTGGATGATGATCGCCTTGGCTGTCGTGCTCGGTGCCATCACCTTCGTGGTCGAGCGGCGCGCCGAACGGCGCGGCGACATCCCACTGCTGCCGCCGTCGTTGCTGCGGCTGCCGTCGATGTCGCGTGGTCTGGTGATGGTGCTCGCGTTCAGCATCGGATTCGGCGCGTTCATGTTCGTCTTCGCCCTGACTGTGCAGGACGGTCTGCACGCCGACGCCCTGCACGGCGGCCTGGCCATCCTGCCGATGGCGGTCATGTTCTTCCTCGGCTCCGTGTTCGCACCGCGGTTGATCGGTCGGTTCGGCCGGGCCGCGTTGTCGACCGGCGCGATCATCCAGTTCGCGGGCCTTGCCGCACTCGTGGCCGTCGTGGTCGGTCTGTGGCCGCACGTCAGTCTCTGGGACATGGCCCTGCCGCTCGCATTGGCCGGCGTCGGTCAGTCGATGCTGTTCGCCGGATTGTTTCGGAGCGTTCTCGCCGATGTCCCGACCCATCTCGGCGGTGTCGGCAGCGGCGTACTGATCACCCTTCAACAGAGCGGTCTCGCGCTCGGCGTGGCCACACTCGGCACGCTGTACCTCGCCCGGGGCGAGCACAACACGGCCCACGCCTTCGCCGCCGTCGAATTCGTGCAGCTGGCGATCATCGCCCTGCTCGCCATCGGCGTCGCCGCACTCCCACGCTTCACCAAGGCCGCTGCCGACGCGCCATTACTGGACGCCTGAGATGAGTCTGCTGGAGCTGTCCCGTTGGCAGTTCGTCATCACCGTGACGTTCCTTGCCGCGCTGCTGATGTTCGGCACCGTGTTCTTCACGCGCTGAGTCACCGGACCGGCCAGCTACACCGAGGTCTCCCAGTACTGCGACGATTCCTCCGGACCTGAGGTGATCGGCCTCGTCGCGGCGAAATCCTCGACGCCACAGCCCCCGCAGAGGCAACATGAACGTGTCAACCGCCCCACTGCCTCAGCCCGCGGAGGCGATATGAACGAATCGACCGACCCGTACTGCCTTGCTCCCGGTGAGAGCGAGGCACTGCTCGGCGGCCATCGCTGGCGGCGCTTCGTCGTCCTCGGCGACAGTGTCGTCCAGGGTCTCTGTGAACCGGTCGACGGCTACAGCGACCTGCAGTGGACCGACCGCATCGCCGCCGAACTGCGCGTCGTGCGCCCGGAACTCGCCTACCTCAACCTCGGCGTCAGCGGCCTGCGCAGCCGCCAGATCCTGGCCACCCAACTCGACCCGGCGCTGGCCTTCGGCCCCGATCTCGCCCTGGTCGTCGGCGGCGGCAACGACGCCTTCCCGGCCACCTACGACCCCGACCGGGTCGACCGCGCCCTGACCCTGATGATCACCGCGTTGCAGGACGCCGGCGCCGACGTGATGACGCTGGGCATGTTCGACATCTCCTACAGCCCGGCCGTCGCCGACGGGCTCCGCCCGGGCCTGCGCGAACGCATGCGCACCCTCTCGACCCACACTGCCGCCCTCGCCGACAAACTCGGCACCATCCACATCAACCTCACCGACCACCCCCTGTCCACCGACCCCGGCCTCTACAGCTCCGACGGCCGCCACGGCAACGCCCGCAGCGACTCCATCGCCACCGCCGAGACGGTGCGGGCGCTCGGCCAGCGGCTCTGAGGATCATCGAACGCGCTTGACCGGCAGGATGGCGGCGGCTCCGACGATGGCGCTGAGTCCTGCGACGGTGTAGAGCACGGTGTAGCTGCCGCCGCCGATCGCCAGGATGGCCGGTGCGATCGCGGGCGCGACGAAGAACGGGAGCGCGCTGGCGATGTTGAACACGCCGAGATCCTTCGCGGCCGTCGCCCTGTCCGGCAGTACGTCGGCCACGAGCGCGAGGTCGACCGCGATATACAGGCCGAAGCCGAGTCCGCTGATGGCCATGCCGACGAGAAAGCCATTGACGTCGTCGGCGAGGGCGATCACGAACAGCGCCACGCCGTACACGATCGAAGCGGTGACGACGAGGATCTTCCGTCGCCCGGTCCGATCGGAGATCCGGCCACCGATGAGGGACGCGGCGACCAGGACGACGGACTGGACGAGGGTGCCGAGGAAGACCTGGTGCGGTACGTCGTCCTCGCTGCTGCCGAGCTGGTCGAGCAGGTAGTAGGCCTGGTAGGTGACCAGGAGGGCGTAGGCCAGCACAAGCAGGAACCGGCTGGCGAAAGCCCACGCGAAGTCCGGGCTCCTGCGGGGGTTGACGTAGAACGTGCCGGCCAGTTGCCGCAATGACCAGGCCGGCTTGTCCGCCGGGTCGAGTCGACGGTCCTTCAGCGTGCTCACGAACAGCAGGACGAAGAACCCGCCGATCGCGCACGGCACCAGGAACATGGCCAGTCGATTGCCGGTGAACAGTTGGACCAGGAAGGTGGCGCTCACCGACGCGATCGGCAGTCCGATGCCCAGAACACCAGCGACCGAACCGCGTTGGGTGACGGGGATCTGGTCCGGCAGTACCGCCACCAGAGCGGCGAGCAGGGCGTTGAGGGACAGCTGGGCGAGGCACCATCCGATCAGAACGACCAGGACGTTGGGTGCCAGCGCGACGATGAGGATGCCCAAAGACCCGCCGCCCAGGCCGGCGACCATCCAGGGTCGGCGCATGCCCAGTCGCGACGACGTACGGTCGCTCAGCTTGCCGAAGAACGGGTTTCCGACCATCGCCACGATGGAGCCGATGCCGGCGACGAGCGCCAGGCTGTTCGGTGCCTGCTCGATCCCCACGAGCGAGTTGACCTTCAAGGCCAGGGAGACAAGCAGCGGGGCGAGGAAGATCAGCGAGGTCCCCATGGAAGCCAACGCGTACAGCGAGATGAAGCCCCAGCCAACGCGATTCACAGGCCCTCCGCACGGCAGTCGAGAACTGGCGTTTGGAGGGCCTGCTCCTCACGATAGCGGTCAGTCGACCTTGACGATGCCGGCGGTGACCGGCGAGGGCTTGAATCCCTTGACGAGCATCCAGGTTCCGACCGACAGCTCCCAAAAGGCGATCGGGACCGTCGCGAGCATCGTGATGGCGGAATCCTGCTCGTTGTGGCCGAACAGGGTCGCGACGTTGGCGGCGACGAGTAGCGGAGCCCCGATCAGGCCGACGGTGGGGATGATCCGCGGAACGAGACGCGACTGGTACATCAGCGTGCCGAGCAGGACCGCATTGATGGAGGCCATGAAGCCCGGACCGAACAGGAACGTCCACTCGCGGACGGCGACCAGGGCCTGGGTGCTGTCGACCGTGCCGGCGCCGTGCTGGTTGAGGGTGACGACGGCGAGGAGGCTGGCGACGCCGGTCATGATGATCGCCGCCTCGACGAGCCGGGAGGTGACGATGCCGAGGGCGAGGGCCTGGTTCTGGCGCTTGAGGATCGGGAACAGGGCCACGGCGCTGCCGACACCGGTGAGGGCGGTGACGAAGTCCAGGAGGCCGGCCCCCAGGAGTTCGGTGTCGTGCCCGGCAGCGATGGTGAGGTCGGGGTTCACCGCGGACCCGATGAAGAAGAAGGCCGGTAGGGACGCCGCGAAGGTGAGCAGGTAGAAGATGCCGGCGGCGCGGGCGTGATTGCGGGTGGGGTCGCCGGAGGCGCGGCTGGCTGTCGTCGGTCGAGCTGTGGTGGTCATGGCTTGTCTCCAGTGTTCGAGGTGCGCGGATCTTCGGTGGTGGGATGCGACGCGGGGCCGGGCTCCACCTGGGCGACCGAGATGAGAGGGAGACCGAGGTCGCGGAGGCGTTGCAGCAGCCCGTGCAGGGCGGCCTGGTCCACGACGGGGCCTCGGATGGTGGTGGTGCCGTCGGCTCCGGCGGTGAGGGTGAGCCCGTCGAACCACGCCGACCACCGCGAGTCGAGACGCCCCTGGAGGCGGATCTCGTACCAGCTGCTGTCCTGCGGCCGGCCGGTGGCTGTGCTGCTCACGGGGTGCTCCTCTTGTCGATCCCGGCTGCCCGCCCTGTGGTGCGGGCCTTCCGGGTATCTGCAAGCTAGGAGCCGATGTGATGAATCGGCCTCACATCATGTGATGAAGTCGGTGATGATCTTCGGCCCGGCCTCAGCGGGCGGGGCTGTGCGACAACAGGTTGAGCTGGTGCGCCCGGCGGACCGCGGCGCGGCGGTTGTTGACGCCGAACTTGGCGTAGATGTTCCTGGTGTGGGTCCGCACGGTGTTGAGCGACACGACGAGCTGCCGGGCGATGGAGGGGCCGTCGAGGTCGCTGGCGAGCAGCCGCATGACGGCCAGTTCGCGTTCGGTCAGCGGCTCGATGAGGTCATCCCGATGCGTGCCGACGCGCACGTCATGCGGCCCGGAGGCTGCGTCCAGGAGTTGGCTGAGGTACGCCCGGCCGGGGCCGTGCCGGTCGAGGCTGGTGAGCAGCCTGGTCATCGGCGGCCCTTCCCTGACGAACACCCGGATGTAGCCTTCGGGCTCGGCCAGGGCCAGCGCGCGTGCCAGCGTCGCCGGTGCCTCGCCGTCACCGTCTGCCTGCCGCGCGAGTGCGAGGAGCGCCAGGAGTTCGATGACGGGACCTTTCCGGCCGCCGTCCTCCGCCGCCGCGAGCAGCCGTTCGAGCAGCCCGGCGGCATCGCGCAGCGCCTGCTGCGAACCCTCGATGTTGTGCTGGGCGAGCAGGATCCGGGCCAGCGTCACGTGTTCGTACTCACGCAGGTACGACGCCTCGTCGTGCACGGTCACGCCGTACTGGCTCGCCCATTTCAGCGCGGCGGCCACATCCCCGTGCGACGCCAGTACTCGCGCGCGCAGTGCTGGGACCGGGCGCACGTTGGGTGCGAAGTCGCCCAGGTACACGCGTTCCGCCTCCGCGAGCAACCCGAGCGCAGCGTCGACATCGCCCTCGGCCTCCCGGAGCAGCGCCATCGCGACGCGCCAGCGGTACGGGTTCTGCGGCAGGCCGGCCTGCTCGCCGAGATCGTCGCTACGCCGCAGGTACTCCGCGGCCGCGGCAAGATCGTTGCGCTCCAACGCGACCTGACTCAGGCCGACGTACATGTCCCGGGTGCCCCGGAGGCCTGGATCGCGGACGGCGAGCTCGAGCGCGTTCTCGTACGTGCGCTGTGCCCGAGACAGCTTGCCCTGCGTGATCTCGAGATCGGCGAGTGTGATGGAGCACCCCAGTACGTCGGCGATGTAACCGAGCCGATGGAGCCCGTTCGCGGCGTCGGTGTAGCTGCGATGTGCGGCGTCGAGGTCGCCTGTCGTCCAGGAGGCGATCCCCGACACGGCAGCGGCCGAAGCCCGGGTCAGGTCGTCGTGCTCGGGAGCACGGTCGACCGCCAGACGAGCATGCTCCAAGGTGCCGGCCGGGTCTCCGCCGATGAGCGCCAGCGCGGCCCAGTACTGCTCGACGCAGCCCGGTAGCCGGGTGAGCTCATCCTGATCGACAACCACGATCTCTGGCGACCCGGCCCCAAGGCGGGTCAGCAACCGCTCGATGTCGCGTAGCCGACGCTCGATGTCGCCGAACTCATTGCCGGCCATCAGTGCGCCGACGAACCCCATGGCGAGCACCGGCCGGTGTTCGACCACGGTGTCAGGAAGTTCGTCGATCCATCGGCGCAGGGTTGCTTCCTGCCGATTCCGTCGCAGCTCTGGTACGGCGAGCTCGACGAGATCGGCGGCGCGGTCGATGTCGCCGGCGGCCAGTGCGTGCCGGACCGCGGGCACCGGTTCGCCGGCTTCGTCGTACCAGTTGCCGGCTCGTCGATGCAGGTCCGCGACCTCGCCGCGCTCCTCGAGCAGATGGGTGCGGAGGACGTCTCCGAAGAGGTGGTGATAGCGGTACCAACGCCGTTGATCGTCGAGCGGGACGAGGAAGAGGTTTGCCCGGTCGAGCCGCTCCAGCATCGCCTTGCCGTCGTGCTCACCGGTCACGGCGTCGCACAGAGGGCCGGTGAGACGGTCGAGGACGGACGTCTCCAGCAGGAAGCGTCGTACCGGACCGGGCTGCCGATCCAGCACCTCTTCCACGAGGTAGTCGACGACGAACCGGTCGTCACCGGCGAAGCCCGCGATGAAGCCGGCGGCATCGCCACGGCCCTGGAGCGACAACGCGGCCAGTTGCAAGGCCGCGACCCACCCTTCGGTGCGCTCCTCGAGCGACGCGATGTCCTCGGCCGTGAGATGCAGGCCGGTCACGTCGTTGAGGTAGGTGGCCGCCTCGGCGCGGGTGAAGCGAAGGTCGGCGGCGCGGACCTCGATGAGCTCACCGCGGGCGCGCAGGCGGGCCAGCGGCAGGCCAGGGTCCGCTCGGGTGCTGATCACCAGCCGCACCTGCGGTGGCAGGCGATCGACGAAGAAGCTCATCCCGGACCGGAGGCCAGGACCGTCGGCGAGGTGGTAGTCGTCCAAGACCAGCGTGACCTCACCCGGTAGCACGCTCAGCTCGTTGAGGACCACGACGAGCACCTCCTCGGTCGAGCTCTGCCCGGCCGCGAGCAACGGAAGTGCGCCGGCACCCACGCCGGGAACGGCACGGTCGAGCGCGGTCACCACGTAGGTCCAGAACGCGGACGCCTCCTGGTCCCCCTCATCAAGAGAAACCCACGCAACCGCATGGTCGGAGGTGGGGCGGGTCAGCCAGGCGGCGAGGAGGGTGGTTTTGCCGAAGCCGGCTGGTGCTGAGATCAGGACCAGGCGCCCGGCGCGGGAAAGGCGGTCGTCGAGCCGTGGCCGGGCGACCAGCCCGGCGCGTGGCGCAGGGGAGAACAGCTTGGTCTCGACGAGAGGTCCCGCCATCGCAACTCCCCCTTGCGGTCGTCCCTCTGCGCACGAGCGTAGGACACCTCGCCCACCGTTCGCTCTTGACGGCTTGGCTTCTTCAGCCGATAGTCGAAGCGCTTCGATAACTGGCCGAAGGGGAATCACCGTGACCTATCGCCATCGGGTTGGAGGCGCCCTTATGGCGCTGGTACTCGTCCCCGTGTTCCTGGTGGGGCAGTCCGCGCGGGCCGAGCCCCTTCCGGAGTTCCGGAATCCCGACCTGCCTCTGAAAGTCCGGTTGGACGACCTGAGCAGCCGTCTGACGCTGGACGAGAAGATCTCGCTGCTGCACCAGTACCAGCCCGCGATACCGAGACTGGGCATCGCTTCCTTCAAGACCGGTACCGAGGCGCTGCACGGGGTTGCGTGGCTGGGAAAGGCGACTGTCTTCCCCCAGGCCGTCGGGCTCGGCAGCACCTGGGACCCGGGCCTGATCAAGCGGGTCGGTTCAGCGGTCGGGGATGAGGCGAGAGCCTTCAACAAGCTCGACCCGGCGAAGAACGGGCTGAACCTGTGGGCGCCGGTGGTGAACCAGTTGCGTGATCCTAGGTGGGGTCGTAACGAGGAGGGCTACGCCGAGGACCCGTTGCTGACGAGTGAGATCGCGACGGCGTACGGACGCGGCCTGCAGGGCGACGACCCGCGCTATCTGAAGACCGCTCCGACCCTGAAGCACTTCGCCTCTTACAACGTCGAGACGGACCGTAGCCGCGTGTCGGCGAGCGTCCGGCCCAGAGTGCTGCGCGAGTACGAGTACAAGGCGTTTCAGCCTGCTCTGACCGCGAGAGCGGCTACCGGCGTCATGGCGTCGTACAACCTGCTGAACGGCAGGCCGACCCACGTGTCACCTGAGCTCGGAGAGACAGTGCGCTCCTGGTCGTCCGACGATCTGATGGTCGTCGGCGATGCCTCCGGCGCGGGCAACGTCAGTGGTTCACAGCAGTACTACCCGACTCCTGCCGAGGGCGTGGCCGCCGCGATCAAGGCAGGCCTGGACAGTTTCACCGAGAACGACACGAATGGCGGTCCGACCGTCGCCGCGGTGCAGGAGGCGCTGGCCAAGGGCCTGCTCACCGAGGCGGACATCGACAAGCCGGTCGAGCACTTGCTGTCGGTCCGGTTCCGGCTGGGCGAGTTCGACCCGGCCGGGCGGAACCCGTACGAGAAGATCGGGCCGGACAGCATCGACAGCCCGGCCCACCGCGAACTCGCGCGCGAAGCCGCCCGCAAGCAACTCGTACTGCTCGAGAACCGGCACCAGGCTTTGCCGCTCGATTCGTCCAGGACCAAGGAGGTCGCGGTGATCGGTCCGTTGGCCGACACCGTCTACGAGGACTGGTACTCGGGCACCATGCCGTACCGGATCACCCCGCGGGCCGGTATCGCGGAACGACTCGGCGCCGGCAGCACGGTCACCGCGACCGAAGGTGTGGATCGGATCGCGCTCCGTTCCGTTGCCACCGGCAAGTATGTGACCGCGCCGGCCGGTGCCGGCGGTGGTGCCCTGACTGCGGACGCGGCGACGGCGGGAGCGGCTCAGTCGCTGGATGTCTTCGACTGGGGTGGCGGCACCCTCGCCCTGCGCTCGGCTGCCAACGGCAAGTACGTCTCGCGGAGCGGGAACGGGTTGGTGAACGACCAGGACAAGCCGAACGGCTGGTTCGTGCAGCAGCAGTTCGGCCTGGAGAAGCTTGCCAACGGCAACTACGTACTGCGCTACCGCGGCAACGAGGTCAAGGAGCCGTGGAACGGGCCCAGCCAGTACATCGTGCTGCAGGCCGATGGGAAGCTGGCAATCGGCGCGGCGACCCAGGACACGGCGGCGCAGTTCGCGCGGGAGATCCTCGTCAGCGGGACGGCCGCGGCGGTGGAGGCCGCGAAGAAGGCGGACACTGCGGTAGTGGTGGTCGGCAGTACTCCGTTCATCAACGGACGCGAGGACGACGATCGTCAGGACACCGCCCTCGCCGCAGGCCAGCAGGCGATCGTGAAGGCCGTCACTGCTGCCAATCCCAGGACCATTGTGGTGCTGGAGAGCAGCTATCCGTTGACGGGCGACTGGTCACAGGCAAAGGGGGTCCTCTGGACGTCGCACGCGGGCCAGGAGACAGGCCGCGCCCTCGCGGACGTGCTGTTCGGGGACTACTCGCCGTCGGGCCGGCTCCCGCAGACGTGGTACCGCACGGACAAGGAACTGCCGGATCCGCTCGACTTCGACGTGATCAAGGCCGGCTGGACCTATCAGTACCACCGGGCGGCTCCGCTCTACCCGTTCGGCCATGGCCTGACCTACGGCACCTTCCGGTACTCCGGATTGCGGGTGAACTCACCCGTCGTCGCGGCGAACGGACGGCTCAAGGTCAGCGTCGACGTGACCAACACCAGCCGGACCGCGAGCGAGGAGGTCGTCCAGCTCTACACCGCTCAGCGCGCCTCGCGGGTCGCCCAGCCGGTCAAGACGCTCCGTGGGTTCCAGCGGCTGGCTTTCGCGCCCGGCCAACGTCGTACCGTCGCCTTCGACGTGAAGGCCAGTGACCTGGCGTTCTGGGATGTGACCCGGAACAAGTGGGTGGTCGAGTCGGCTCTCCACGACGTGCAGGTGGGCAGCTCTTCGGCCGACATCAGGGCCCGTACGACGGTGGCGGTTCGTGGTGAGGTGATCCCGCCCCGCGATCTGAGCAGGCGTACGGCGGCCACGGATTTCGACGACTACTCGGGTATCGAGCTCATCGATGCCGCCAAGGTGCGCGGCGACGCCGTCGGCAAGACGTCAGCAGGCGACTGGATCTCTTTCCAGGATGTTCAGCTGGGCCGTGGCGCCACCCGACTGGAAGCCTCCGTATCGCGAGCTTCGGAAGGAACCGCGAAGGTGGAGATCCGCCTCGGCAGCCCGACCGGCCCCCTCGCAGGCACGCTCACCATCCCGGCCACCGGCGACCGCTACACCTGGGCCACGACGACCACCCAACTCGACCCACGGTTGACCCGCGGCGTCCGCGACGTCTATCTGGTCTTCACCGACGCCGGCACAAACATCCGCGACCTGACCATCAGCTAGGCCACTCCCGGGGTCGGGCAAGCCCGCCACCCGACCCGGGGAACGCCTCGATGGCCGCGGTACTCGTCGAGGAACCTGACCGGCGCGGCAGTTGAGATTGCTTCAGAGTCGACCGCGCGAGCTACGAAACGCAGTGGACCTCATCCGCGATACATCATTCGGGAGGCTGGTGCATGCCAACCAAAGCGGATCTTGGGGGATTGAAGTGAACGACTTCTACAGCGCGGCGTCGCAGGTCATTCCAGTCTTGCTGCTCGCCATCGTCATCGACCTATCGCCTGCCGGCGAGCGAGCGGTCGGGGCCTACCGCTACCTGGCCAGAGCCGCAGCGTTCGCCGGCCTCTTCGGCGAACTGCTGGCCCTTGGCGGACTGTCCTTCGATGAAGAACAGCAAACAACGCTCAACATAGTGGTCGCCGCGATCGTGTGGACAGTTCTCATCCTCCTGCTCTGCGCGAGCGGGTGGAGCATCTGGCGCCACTCGACCAGGAGTCGCACCGAGCTGGACGGCAACAAGGGCGCGAAGTAGCCGGATCAGGAGATTCCATCGCGTAGTCCAGTGACGCGACCCACAGCCCGCAGCCGGCATCGACGATGTCCGAGCCTGAGGCTTGGCGTTCGGTGTCAGTTGCCGTGGTAGAGCCGCTCCAGATCGATCAGCTCGATGTCGGGCCGCCGGTCTGCTTCGCTGCGCAGCTCTGCCGTGAACGAAGGCGCTGCCAGCAACAGCTTGGCTCGTACGGCTCGACCGCCATAGGCGGCGCGAGCTTGCTCCAGGATCCGCAGGTGCCCGTGCCCGACCACCTCGCCTGACTTGGCCTCCCCGATCGTATGGATTTCACGGTCCGCGGGCGGCTCATCGGGATCGCCAACCGTCGCGACTACCAAGTCGAGCTGCCGCTCGGTCCCGTCGATGACGACGGCCGACGGCCCGAGATGGTCGGGCTCCGCGCCGAGGGTTTCCGCGGCGGCATAGCGGCGTGCCCAGCTGCGCACTTGCTCCTCGAAGACCGGCCCGCGGACGTGGGCATCGAAGGTCGCTGCCAAACGCCGCTTCCAGGTGGCTGATGGCTCGCGATCACGCAGTAGCGAGCTGTGCGGCTCCAGAACGGCGTAATGAAACTGCAGGAACGGGTCGGCCAGTGCATAACTCGGGCGCTGCGACCGCACCGGATCGACATGGCGGACGACGAAACCCGCCGCAATGAGGCGACGGATCGACGGCTCGATGTTCGACACTGAGCGCCGGAGCTGATTTGCGATCTTCCCGGCCGCGATCGATCCGTTCGCGATCGCGCCCAGGATGCTGTGCAGCACGACCGGATTCACGGCAGTCAAAGTGGGATCCTCGGCGAGCAGCGTGGTCGCCTCATGGTGGAGGGTCGCCGCGGGCGACAGCAGTCGAGCGGCGATCCACCGGTCGAAGTCATCCATACCCGTCGGCAGGTCGTGATCAACCATGTCGGTGGCATAACCGATCACGCCGCCGATCACGGCGTACACCCGCGCCGCCAGTTCGAGGTCGGCATTGGCGCCCAGCCAGCCGGCGGCCTCGCGGAAGTCCGCGGGCTGCATGACAAGCTCCATTCCGGCTCGCCCCCGCAGCGGAGCCTCGCCCGCAGTGAGCGAGCTCATCATGGCAATCGCCGATCCACATAACACCAGCCTTGCCTGCCCCGTGCTGGCGCGCCGAGCGGCCGGGCCGATGGCCGAGGCGACGATCGAGTCGGCCGACGGGTCAGCCGCCAGCACATGACCGAACTCGTCGACGACCACCGGCACCCGACGCGCCTCGCCCAGGCGCAGCAACTGGCGAAACGCCTCGTCCCAGCTATCAAGGGCGAGCCGACCGACGCCGAGATGCTCGCCGAGCGCCTCACCCAACCGGGACAGCTGGATCGGCGACTCGGTACGGGTCGCCTCCCAATAGAAGCCGCCGCGTTCCCGGGTGACCGCCTCCAGCAGCGTCGACTTCCCGATCCGGCGGCGACCGTACACGAGACCGAGCGTGTGCCGCCCGGCGCTCGAATCAATGAAACCCTCGACGTGGCGACGGTAGTTAGAAGAGTTCATTCATCCTCCGGCCAAGAATACTCAACCCAACAATAGTATCCTCAACCTGAGTATTGCCGGCCGAGCCGCCGAGCGCGGGCCCTGCGCTGACCCAGCGTCGCCAGATCCGGCGAGGGCTGGTCGCCCTGGCGCGCCTGCGCCGTGGTGCGAGTGGCGGCAGCGTCGCCAGTCGTTGGTGCGCGCGGCGGATCCGCAGCCATCATCTACGGAGTAGTTGGTGGGTTGGCTCATTCATCGGCCTGCGGTACGGCTTATCAGCTTGGCTTTGACGGGTCTGGCCTGGCTGCCCGGGGAGGCGGGCAACCAGGGCAGAGGCGGATCGGTCAGGAGGTCGTGCCGGTGACCGAGCTTCCGGACTTGGTGACGTGGTAGGTGACGGTGGCGCCGCTGTAGAAGTGGAAGACCAGCGTCGCCGTGTCGCCGTCGCGGAGCGTGTTGAGGAACTCGGTGGTCAAGATGATCGTGCCGTTCGGGTAGTCCGGCGAGAAGGCCTTGTTGAACTCCTGGTACGGCGTCCAGTCGGTCGGGCCGGCGTTGGTGCCGTCGGCGTACGTGGCGTGCATGGTCGCCAGGTCGTTACCCCGGTACTGGGTGGGAACGGTGAACGAGTCGGTGGTGCCGGTGGCGTCCGACACCGTCGGAGCGTCGTTGGTGACGATGTCGATGTTCCAGGGCAGCCCACAGCTGAACCGGGCCTGGAGCGTCGCGTTGACACCGTAGGCGCGGGTGCCGACCAGGCGGGTCAGCGCCTTGGCGGTGAAGGTGAGCTGGCTGCCGGAGACGGTGTAGTCCCGTCCCGCGGCCAGCTTGGTGCCGCCCTGCCACAGCCCTCGGAAGCTGGTGCCGTTGAGGTTCAAGGTGAGCGACTTGGCGGTGACCGGGCTGGACTTCGGCACGAAGACCTTGTCGAAGGAGGTGGAGCCCGAGCGGGTGGTCCAGCTCGACTTGATCACGGCGAACAGGGCCGGGTCACGCCACTGCAGGGTGTCGCGGTTCAGGTAGCCGAACGGGTCCCACAGGGCGGTGGTGATGCCGTACGTGCGCGCCCTGTAGCCCACGTGCTCGTAGTACTTCAGCGCCTCGCCCCGCTCGACGCGGGAGGGGTGGAAGAAGTTCGGATATTCGAGCAGACCGTACTCGCCAATGTAGACCGGGATGCCCCGGGCGACGAAGGTGTCGCGGATGCTGGCGAAGGTGTCTTCCAGGAACTTCTGCGCGGCAGTGTCGTACAGGGTGCCGCCCGCGACGTTCACGCTGAACGGGTACCAGCTGTAGAAGTGCACCTGTGCGATGAGCTGACTGTCGTTCAGCGCGGTGATCGTGGTGTACAGGTCCTCCATGAAGGCCGGGTCGGGGGTTCCGGCGGGCGTGGTCAGACTCAGCAGACGGCTCGCGTTCCCGCCGCCCGAGGCGCGGACCACGCTGTGGAACGAGGTCTGCAGTTCCCTCAGGTACTGGAACTTCTGCGCCTGCGTGGCGTTGGCGAAGCTCGGCTCGTTGAGGCTCTCGAAGACCAGGGTGCGCGGCTCGTCCCGGAAGACCGTGGAGATCTGGGACCAGGTGGAGTTGAACCGGGCCATCACGTTGTCGTGGTCGCTCGTGATCTTCTCGACCCACATCCAATTGTCGTGGTGGACGTTGAGCACCACGTACAGGCCGTCGGCCAGCGCCCAGTCGACGACCTGCTTGACCCGGGCCATGTAGGTGGCGTCGATGGCGTACGGCGCGGTTTCGGACTGGTGGCCGCTCCAGGTCACCGGGATACGGACGCTGCGGAACCCCGCCGCGGCGACGGTGTCGAACGTCGCCTTGGTGGTCTGCCCGTTGCCCCAGGAATCCTCGTTGGGAATGGCGTCCAGGGTGTTGCCCAGGTTCCAGCTCGGCTGCATCGCGGCGACGGCGTCCATGGCGGAAGCCGGAACACTGACCGCCGACGGTGACGCCTTCTTCGTGCCGTGGGGCGCGGCCAGCGCGGTGCCGCCGGTCAGCCCCAGCATGACGAGCAGCGTCAGCAGCAGGACGGCCAGGCGTCCGGGACCGCGGCTGTGTTGTATGTCCTTCATGTGTCATGCCTTTCTGCCGGTTGTACGGGAGATGCGGTCCGTGGTCGGGCGGCGGCAGGCGCCACCGCCGGCCACGCCCGCCGCGCATCCCTGGGACGTTGCCGGCGGACTTCGATCCGAAATCACTCAGCGAAGGCAAGACCGACAAGCTCCCGCGTCCGGCGGGTCTGCTCCCGGCGATTCACGACGCGACCGTGGTGCCCATCGCCGTGCCGCTGCCGCGTCCGGAGCCGAACGCGGGCAACGTGTTCCAGAACACGACGAACATGCCGCTGCTCGTGCCCGGCGGGCTCGGTCGGCGCGGCGGCTATCTCGATCCGCTCGGCTACGCGGGCAGCGACGGGCGCGTCTGGTATCGGCTCTCCCGCGCGGCGCAGACGAACTCGTTCTACCCGCTGGATTTCGAGCGCGAGCTGTTCCTGCTGCACATCAACGAGGCGATGTGGCAGCCGGACGGCCGCTTCTCCGTCGAGTTCGACCTGGAGCTGCAACTCTTCCTCGCGAACACGCGCGCGCAGTTCCTCCTCGTCATCGAGGCGGGCACCGCGCCGGGGCAGGACACGCCCGCGCCCGTTTCCGAAAACCTCGCCGACGTGATGTGGCAGCCGGCGCCGTTGCTCTCGCAGCGGATCATCGTGAGCGGGCTCAAGCTCAAGCATCACTTCGGCGCGATCATCAAACGCTCGCTCGACAACGTGATCACCGCCGAGCGGCGGCTCTACACCGCCTGGAGCGCGAGCCCGGCGAACTCGGTGCCGCAGTCGCCCGGCTTTGTGCTGCGGGCGCGGCTCATCCAGTTCGACACCGAGAACTGCGTGCGTGGCGCGAAGGGCTTCGTCTTCGCCGCGTTGACGCAGGCCAAAGCGCAAATCTCCTGACATGGCCGCGCCCGTCATCAACACCACGCAGAGCGTCCTCGGCTACCTCCAGTGGCAGACGTTCGCTTTCCAGCCGTGGGCGAGCAATTCGCCGACGTTCTGGAATTCGTCGCCGCTGCCGCCGGGTCTGACGCTGCATGTGCCCACCGGCAAAATCTCCGGCGCGGCGACGATGCCGGGCGTGTTCGTCGTCGCGCTGCGCGCGGGCAATGCCGATGGCGTCAGCGATCCCGTCATCTTCACCTTCGGCATCGAGCCGAGCGGCAACGTGCGGCCGTCGGGCGTGCTCGAAGTCTATATCGACCTGCTGACCAAGCTCGTCTCGCTCAACTCGCAGAACTTCGGCGACGCGAACACGAAGGACAAAGGCCCGCTGTTCTGGACCAAACGCGGCGACGATCTCGTCTTTCACATCACGTTCCTCAAAGGCGGCGTCGTGGCGGACATCGACCTCGCGGCGCTGCGGTTCGCGCTCAAGGAACTGGAGCCGGAAAACATCCTCGTGGACGGCCATGACTGGCGCAAACTCGGCGAAGGCGAACAGACCGCCTTCCGGCTGCATGTGAAGCTCGACAGCCCGGAGCTGACCTGCGCACTCACCAATTACGAAGCGGACGCGGGCACGCTGTTCAACGCGCTCGGCGAGTTCGAGTGGATCGCGCTCAACAACTACGAAGCCGCAGGTCGGCCCGCCGTTCCTGCGCAACACCACGCGCACCTTCCTCGTCGAAGTCGCGCGCGACCTCATCCCCGACACGCTATGACCGGCCTCGATTGGTTTCAGGCGCGCACGCTCGCGCGCAGCGGCACAGCGGTTCGACGCGATGCGTGGCGCAAATGGCTCACCTTCGAGAGCTACGTCTGGCTCATCACGCAGCCGGTGTGGGAGGAGCAGGAATACGACCGGCGCGTCGTGCAGCAGTGGGACTTCGGCTCGGCCGAATTTCTCGCGCACGACTGGACCGATGAAACGTGGCCGGATGGTCCGCAGCCTCCTGACCCGCCCGATCCGCCGCAGCCTCCCGATCCACCGCGTCCGCCCGGCGGCGGTGGCGGTGGCGGCGATGGCGGTGGCGATCCGCCGCCGGGCGATCCGCCTGGCGGCGGAGGCGGCGGTGGAGGCGGCGGCACTGGTGGCGGCGGCGGTGGAAACACCGGCGGCGGTGGTGGTGGCTGGCCGCCCGGTGGCGGAGGCGGTGGCGGTCCTCAACCGCCCGTGCCGCCGAAGCCGCCCGGCCCGCCCAACCGCCGCAGCCGGACGCGCCGACGGTCACCGTCGAGGTCTTCGCCGACATCGATCCCGGACGGACCGGCGTGCTTCATCCAGCCGCCGCAGACCTGCACGGCCTACGTGAACGTCTCCATCGCGGCGGCCCTGCCGGCGTGGCACGCTGCGCGTCTCCGGCGCCGGGCACGCCGGCGATCCAGCTCGGCACCGCGTATCCCGGCTTCAACGGCGGATTCGAGTTCAAGAACGTCCCGGTCAATCCGGGCGGCACGATCACTTACACCGCCGACTACGGCGCGCCCGGCAACGCGCCGCTCACGCACTACACCGGCACCGGCAGCCACAAGTTCGAGCCGTTCTGCCTGATCTTCGGCGCGACGTGGCATGGCACCATGACCGAGGACAAGTCCTGCACAGCACGACGGCCCGAGCGGCGACACCGAGGACGGCTACAACTACGCCGCGAGCTATAGCGTGAACGGCCAATACGCCGTGAACCCCGAGGACGGCAGCGGCAAGTCGGCGCAGCTAACGCCGGTCGATGTGAACGAAGGCACGCCGCACATCCACTGGACCAACGACACGCGCCCGGACGGCACGCACACCGAGGGCGACATCGACCTTTATCCGCCCGGCTCCGTGACCGTGGACGTGAACAGGACGGCGGCGTGAGCAATCTCCAGCCGGACTCGCTCAAGATGTTCGGCGAGAGCGAGAGCAACGAGACGCAGGACCCGGACTGCACCTTCGACAAAACGGTCGATGAAGGCTCCAGCGTCTGATCTCGGCGACGTTGATCGCGGAACTCGCGGCGAAGCATCGGCTCGGCACCGTCGGGCTCGCCGGCTCGATCGCGCGCGGCGAGGAATGCGCCCGACGCGGACATCGACGTGATCGTGACCGTGCCGCTGCGCATGGCCGAGCGATTCGCCGCGGCGCTCGCGGACAAGACCGATCGCACCGTGCATCTGCACGCCTTCGCCGCGCTGCCGTGGCATCACCCGTATCACCTCTGCATCCGCTGGCTGAACTGCCGCCGGCTGCCGGTGACTTATGCGCCGCGCGGCGCGGTCATTCGCCGCATCGTGCGGCGCGATGGCAGCGCCTTCGACCTCGCGGTGCCGGTCGAGCGCATCGCGCATTTCGTGCCGATTGACAGGCCGCCTCCAGCAACCCCGCAAGCCGGTTCGCGATTCGTCGCAGCACCACCGCTCGGCGGCTTCCTGCTGTGAGCGATCTACCTACTCCAACATCTCCGAAACCGACGCTGCCACCTGCGCGGCGTGATGAGTCTGTGGACGCGCACGCCGATGTTCGTTGCGCAACGAGGCCCGATGCTCATCCAGACGCTCGCCGCCAATCTCGCGGCGCGCGCCTTCGCCGAAACGGAGTTCGTCACCGACAAACGCGGCGCGGAAATCGCCGCGCTGCTCGGCTGGCCGTTCGGCCAGTCTCCACGGCGCTTGAGGATTGGCCCGCAGACGGACTCACGCACATCTGGGCGCTCGGCAAGCTCGTCGCGTGCGCGCTGCAGGAGCAGCCCTTCGTGCAGTTCGACGGCGACGTGCTGCTCTTCAAACCACTGCCGAAGCGGCTCACGCGCCATCGGCTCATCGCGCAGTCGCCAGACTTTCCGCACTACTACACCTCGCGCGACATGCGGGCGGCGCAGGCCCTCGCGGGCTTCGCCCCCGGCGGCACGGCCTACAATGCGGGACTGCTCGGCGGCAGCGACGTGGCGCTCGTGCGCGCCTACGCTTGGGCCGGGCTCGACCTCGCGCAGAAGTTTCGCGGCTGCCCGCTCAACGGCACCACGACCTCGATGATCGTCGAGCAGTATCAGCTCGGCGTTTTTCGCCCGGCGCGTCGGCGTGGAAGTCGGCACGCTGCTGCCGCTCGCGCCGACGCGGAAGCAGGTGGCGAAGGCCGGCTATGCGCATCTCACCGGCGGTGCGAAGCGCGAGGACAAGTGGATCGCCAAAGCGGAGGCGCGGCTCGCGGCGGATTTCCCGAAGCCTACGCACGCTTCCTCGCTGCGTGGCCGCGCCTGGCGCGTGGACAGCAACTGGCAGGCGTCGGCCCGAGATTGCTCCGCGGCAGTCATCGCAGCGTCGTTCTAGCCGCGGTTGACGCTCCCCGGACGGCGTGGACCTCAACGCCGTCTTTCCGCATCGCGCCTCGTCAGCCTCCCCCGCAGGCAGGACCGGCGCGCCTGGCTTCAGGCGCGCATGGCGGACGCGGGCGTCACCGCCGAATGGTTCCGCGCGGTCGATGCCCAGCGCTGCGCCGCTGGAAGGGCTTTGCCGGTCTGCCGCAGCGTGCGCACAGCATTACGTTTCGGCTCCTGCTCCGGGCCGCGCAGCTACGGGGCTCGGCGGCGCTGC
>CAWGHT010000007.1:0-1788765 GCA_963822475.1 uncultured Actinomycetota bacterium | reverse complement strand
AACCAGGCCCCGGCACCAGCAGCGCCGTCACCGCTCAATCCTCGACCAAGCCACCTTCAATCACCGCACGCCGCGGCATCCCACCCGGCACCGGCGAGCTCGAAACTCGTCCGCCGATTCTCCTGGTACGACTTCGGCGCGAACCCGATGCACCCCAGCAACTCATTGGTGGTCTCGAAGTCCCCGACCACCAGCTCGGTCTCCGTCGTACCTTCGATCCCGTCGTGCGCGATCTCCTTCACCACAGGCAGGCGCTCCGGTCGGATCTGCTCACCTAACGACCTTGAGGTAGCTCGTTGAGCGTGAGACACGCTCAACTGACGTCTAACGCGGTGACTGTCGATGTGATCTGGCAAGCTGCTCGGCGAGGGGTGATCGGGGAATGAAGCCAGGGATCTACGACGCGTTGGTGACTAGCAGCCTGCTTGAGGCCATTGGGCAGTTTGATGGTCAGGAGCCGGTGGTCCACGAGGTTGACGAGGCCGACCAGCCGGAGGTCTTGGCGCGGCATGTCGGGGACGCAGTACGACGAGTGCTCGGCGGCACGCGAGACGCAGGCAAGCGTGTTGCTCTGGTCAACGACCTATTGGTGCTCCTCGCCGAACACGACGACCTCCTTCCCAGCGAACCGCCTCGTCAACTCCGCGCTCTATATCCCGCCGTACGTCCGGGCATCACGAGCTACGGCTCGACCCGCCCAAGTACGCCGCTCTCGGACGCTGCCCTGCTGACGAACGCGCACGGCGAGCCATCGCTAGGCCCGAGCTACGCGCCGAGATCGACACCTCCGATGAGGTTGATCTCTCTGCGCGTTCGTCAAGTGGTACGGCCTCCGACTGCTCGAGCCAGAGCTGCAGCGCCTTCGGCTTCGGGATGCGCCGTTCCGCGTCATCACTACGACGTATCTCGGCGCCACTGACCGCCACGGCGCTCGACCGACTCGTCAACGACTTCGGCGCCGAGGTCAAAATCCAGTACGACGTCCTCCGCACGCGGCTGCACGCCAAGGCGTGGCTCTTTCGCCGCGCAACCGGTTCGACACGGCGTACGTCGGATCGTCGAACCTCTCCCGGGCGGCGCTTCTCGACGGGGTCGAGTGGAACGTCCGGCTCTCCCGGATCGCGACTCCGAGCCTGCTCAACAAGTTCGGAGCAACCTTCGACACGTACTGGAATGACTCCACCTTCGAGTCGTACGACCCCGCGCGCGACCGCGATCGGCTCGACGACGCACTAGCTGAAGCCGAGCGGCCGTACAGTCGTCCAATCGAGTCACCATCTCGCTCGCCGGCCTTGAGGTACGTCCGCGGCCGTATCAAGCGGAGATGCTCGAGGAAATCGAGGTCGAACGCGAGGTACACGACCGCCACCGCAACCTGGTCGTCGCAGCCGACCGGCACAGGGAAGACCGTGATCGCAGCGCTCGACTATCGCCGGCTCCGTGACGCTGCCTCTCCGCGCGGCGAGCCAGCACCGTCCCTCCTCTTCGTCGCTCATCGTCGCGAGATCCTGCAGCAATCGTTGCGCACGTACCGCGAGGTCCTGTGCGACGCGAGCTTCGGCGAGGAGTACTCACTCGGGCGCACGCCCAGAACGCTGGCGTCACGTCTTCGCGTCTGTTCAGGCCTTGACGGCGTACGACGTCACCTCGATGCCGGCGGACGCCTTTGAGATCGTTGTCGTCGACGAGTTCCATCACGCCGCGGCTCCGACCTACCGGAAACTCCTCAATCACCTGCAGCCACGCGAGTTGCTTGGGCTGACGGCAACGCCGGAGCGCACCGACGGTTTCGACCTGCTGGGCTTCTTCGGCGGGAGAACCGCCGTCGAGCTTCGCCTCTGGGATGCCTCTCGGCCGATCTACTCTGCCCGTTCCATTACTTCGGGATCGCCGATGGGACCCAGCTCGACGAGCTGCAATGGAAGCGCGGTCGGTACGACGAGCGGCAGCTCGAGGCGCTGTACACCGGCAACGACAATCGCTCTGCCATCGTCCTGCGCGAGGTGCGGGACAAGCTCTCCGACGTACGAGCTATGCGAGCGCTCGGGTTCTGCGTCTCAATCGCACACGCCGAGTACATGGCGCGCACGTTCAACGCGGCAGGCATTCCTGCGCAAGCAGTCTCCGGTGAGACCTCAACAGCCGTGCGCGATCAAGCCCTGCGAGATCTGAAGGATCGCCGAGTCAACGCACTCTTCGCGGCCGACCTCTTCAATGAGGGCCTGGATCTCCCAGAAGTTGACACAGTCCTGTTCCTCCGGCCCACGGAGAGTCCGACCGTCTTCCTGCAGCAACTGGGGCGCGGCCTGCGCCAGTCCGACGGCAAACCAGTCCTCACCGCACTCGACTTCGTTGGGCATCAGCGCAAGGAATTCCGGTTCGACCTCAGGTTCCGGGCCCTCACTGGCAAGACCCGAAAAGGACTGGAAGACCAAGTAAAGCAAGGCTTCCCGGCGCTGCCTTTTGGCTCCCAGATCGTCCTCGACAAGGTCGCCCAGGAAGTGGTTCTCTCCAATCTGAAGGGCCAGGTCGCCGGTCGTTGGCAAGACATGGTCCAAGAGCTCAAGACGCTGGGCGACCGGAATCTCGAGAACTTCGTACAAGAGTCCGGGGTCGAACTCAGCGACGTACTGCGATCCGGTCGAAGTTGGACGTCGCTTCGGCGCGATGCAGGGATGCCCACTCGGAGTGGGTCAACGCATGAGACCGCGCTGCTGCGACGAGTGCGAGCGCTGTCCCACATCGACGATCCGGAACGCGCTCAGACCTATCGACGACTCCTGCAGGACGACGGCCCGTCGTACGACGAACTCGCTCCGATGCAACGCACGTTCGCCCGGATGCTCTTCTTCTCGTTGTGGCCGAATGGCGGTGGCTTCACGACGTACGAGGACGGATTTCACGCCCTCCGCCAGGAACGTGCTGCGCGCGACGAACTCCTTCAAGTCACCGACTTCGCCATGGATCACGCACGCCATCGCGCCGTACCGCTCAGCGGCCGGCTCGGCGATCTGGCGCTGCGAGTACACGCCCGCTATCAACGCGAAGAGATCCTGGCGGCACTCGACTACGCCAACTTTCAACGCCGCCCGAGCACGTTCCAGTCCGGTGTCGTGTATTCGGAGGAACGGAACTCCGATGCCTTCCTCGTAACCCTGGTCAAGTCAGAAGCGGACTACTCGCCGACCACGATGTATCGCGACTACGCGATCAGCCCCAGCCTCTTTCACTGGGAAACCCAGAGCACTACGTCGGTGACGTCGAAGGTCGGGCAGCGATACCTCAATCACCGCGATCAAGATACGAAGATCCTCATCTTCGCCCGCGAGCACAAGCTTACTGAGCTAGGCACCTCGCCGTACCTCTTCCTCGGCCCAGCCACCTACAGCTCCCACACCGGCGACCGCCCAATAGCCATCACCTGGCAGCTAGACCGTCCAATGCCCACCGAAATGTTCCAAGCCGCGTCGGTCGTGGCCTGACCCACCGCCTGGAGGCAAACGCAGTTGACGTACCTCAGCCTGTCCGACGAGCTCGTGCTGCGCGAGCGAATCCTGGAACGCCTAGCCCACCTCCGCGATCAGTCAGGCGGTACCGTCACTCGCGCCCAACTCGCGAGCTTCCAGATCGACGGGGAGCGTCTGCCGTTGATTGACCAAGGTCGCGGAATCCGAAATCCCCGCGACTTCCACGCGACGCTATCGATCGTCAGCAAACCGGATGGTCCATACAACGATCACCAGGTCGACCAGGGCTACTACGTATACGCGTACCAAAGAGATACCGACGAAGGTGACAACCGAAAGCTCCGAGCAGCCATCGAGCCTAGTCTGCCGATGATCCTGCTCCGTTGGCTGAAAGACGGCGTGTATGTGCCCATCTTCCCTGTCTACGCCGTCGCCGACGACCGCGCCGCCCGCCAGTTCCTGATTGCCCTGGACGAATCCCTGCGCTTCATCCCCAACCCGCAGAACCTGAAGGAGCAGGTCAAGCGGTACGCCGAACAGGTCACCCGCCGGCGACTCCACCAGCCGGTGTTTCGCGCGTCCGTGATCCGCGCGTACCAGACTCGCTGCGCGGTGTGCCACCTGCACCATGGCGAGCTACTCGACGCCGCGCACATCCTGCCCGACTCGCATGAGGACGGTGTCCCGCACGTCAGCAACGGCCTCAGCCTTTGCAAGATCCACCACGCCGCCTACGACCAGAACCTGATGGGCATCCGTCCGGACCGCGTCGTCGAGATCAACAGAGAGTTACTCGAGGAGCGTGACGGCCCCATGCTCAAACACGGCCTGCAGCAAATGCACGGAAGCACGATCACCCTCCCGCGGCGCAAACTCGAACACCCCAACCCAGACGCCCTCGCCTGGCGCTACGACCAATTCAAGGCGAGCTGAACACGCACACGCCACATCCAGACGCGTACCCCGGACTCGTCGGGCAGCAGCGAGCGGCGCCAGAGCGCGACTTTCGACAACCGATCTTGAAGGTGCTCCAGTGGGCGTCCTCGGGATTGCTGCACTATCTCGCGGTGCGCCACGGGTGGTTGAGTGCTGCCTGCCAGGCGAGGTGCCATGGGAACAAGTGGATGTAGTTGCCCCCTGTACCGGGCTCATGCTGCCTGTAGACGTCATCACCAACCAGCATCGTTACTCCCCAGCTCGATAGCGTCTGGATGGCGTCCTGCACAGCAGGGAAGCTGATGTGCGCGTAGTTCGAGAACGGCATCGCTACGACGGGCTGCCTCTTTCCGACTGCCTCGACCAGTAGGCCAAGCGGCAACGTGTCTGAGATCCCAGCCGCCCATTTGGACATGCTGTTGCAGGTGATGGGAGCCACGATCATTGCGTCAGCCGGCGGCAGTACGTCGGGTGCCTCGGGGTCCTTGTACGAGCTGCGGACGACATGCCCGGTCTTCGCGGCCAGAGCGTCACAGTCGATGAACCGTCGACCGTCGGGTGAGGCAATTACGCACACCTCCCACCCGTCAGACTGCGCCAGATCGACCAACCTGCCGACGTCCCGGGCCGCGGGCGATCCCGTCACCAGGGCGTAGAGGACCGGTTGGCGGGTCTCAATCATGACGTCCGTACCTCTCCCTCAAATGCGGACGCCGGACCAAACGCCGAACCCGCAAGCGAGGCTTTCGATCGCTCATCACTGATGGCGAGCGACTGTACCGTCGCATGGTAGCGAGTCCATCCGGGACCGCTGCCCGAGTCCGCTCGATGATCACATGCAGGCGGTAGCCGGCAGGAACCGGCGCTTAGCCGGGGGTGGGTGGGGCGGCGCGTAGCACCGCGTGGGTCGACTGCATCCGACTCAGAACGTGCGGTGATGGGACTGAGCAGATTCTCCTGTTGGAAAGATCGGCGGGGGCGCGGGAGGGTGGAGTACATGGACTTTACTCAGCTTGGGCGTACGGGACTGAACGTCAGTCGGGTCGTGTTGGGGACTATGAACTTTGGGCCTCTGACTGAGGTGGGGGATGCGCACGCGATTATGGATGCGGCGCATGACAAGGGGATCAACTTCTTCGATACGGCTAACGGGTACGGGCGGTCTATCTACCCGGGGCGGACCGAGGAGATCATCGGGGAGTGGTTCGCCAAGGACGCGAAGAACCGTGAGAAGACGGTGCTGGCGACCAAGGTGTACGGCGACATGGGCGATGGCTGGCCGAACGAAGGGAAGCTGTCGGCGCTCAACATTCGGCGTGCGCTCGACGCGTCGCTGAAGCGGTTGCAGACGGACTACGTGGATCTGTACCAGTTCCACCACATCGACCGGAACACGCCGTGGGAAGAGATCTGGCAGGCGATGGAGGTCGCCGTACAGCAGGGGAAGATCCTGTACGCCGGGTCGAGCAACTTCGCCGGATGGCACATCGCTCAGGCGCAGGAGGCGGCGGCGCGGCGCAACTATGTCGGGCTTGTCAGCGAGCAGTCGCTGTACAACCTCGCTCAGCGTGACATCGAGCGTGAGGTGCTGCCGGCGGCGCAGGCGTACGGGCTGGGCGTGATTCCGTGGTCGCCGCTGCACGGTGGGCTGCTGGGTGGCGTGATCCGGAAGGAGAACGAGGGCGTACGGCGCCTCGAGGGCCGCTCCAAGGAGACGCTCGAGAAGCTCCGGCCGCAGATCGAGCAGTACGAGGCGTTCGCGGACGAGCTCGGGCACGAGCCGGGTGAGCTCGGGCTCGCGTGGCTGCTGCACCAGCCCGGGGTGACCGGTCCGATCGTCGGCCCGCGGACGATGGAGCAGCTGGAGTCCGCCGTACGGGCGGTCGACATCAAGCTCGACGAGAAGTCGCTGACCCGCCTCGACGAGATCTTCCCGGGCTACAAGACCGCCCCGGAGGACTACGCCTGGTGAGACCAAGGCCGCCGTACACGACCATGTGTACGGCGGCCTTCAGGGCTGGACCGCGTCGAGGAACGCACGTACGGCGTCGCGGTTGTCGGTACGGCGCCACGCGACCGCCAGCTCGGCCGGCGGTAGATCGGGGACGGGGCGGCAGACCAGGCCGGGGCGTTGGTAGAGGCCTGTGTTGCCTTCGGCGAGGAGGGCGACGCCGACGCCGGCGGTGACCAGTTCGAGGACCTCGTCGGCGGCGGTGGCCTCAGCCGCGACGACAGGCGGACCGGGCCGGGCGTCGACGGCCAGCCAGAAGTCGCGCAGCGGGCCGGCTGCGGCGGGCAGGGCCACGAAGGGCTCGTCCAGGAGCAATTCGAACGGGATCTCAGCGAGATCGGCCAAAGGATGCTGGGCGGGTAGAGCGACCCAGCGGGGTTCGGTGATCAGCACGCGGGTCGCGAAATCGGTGGAGATCGGGAGCCAGACGAAGGCGACGTCGCTGGTTCCGTCGGCGAGGCCCGCGGTGGGGTCGTCCCAGCCGACCAGGCGCAGCGAGACCGTCCAGTCGGGGAGCGTGGCGCGGAAGCGTTCGACGGCGGGGCGTTGGAGGTCGCGACCGACGGCGGTCTGCATGCCGACGACCAACTGCTGGGGGTTCGCGGCTGCCCGCGCTTCGGCGTACCCGCGATCCCAAGCGGCGAGCACCTCACGAGCCACAGGGAGCAGAACCGATCCCTGTGAGGTCAGTGTCAGTCCGCGCGGTCGGCGGTCGAAGAGGTCGAAGCCGAGGCGGCGTTCGAGGGCGCGGAGCTGCTTGGACAGCGCGGGCTGCGAGACGAACAGGCGGGCGGCCGCGGCCGTCACGGTCGATTCCTCGGCGGCCGCGACGAAGTACCGGAGCTCGCGCAGGTGCGCATCCATAACCAACGGTTATATCAACAGGTCTTGGTGCGGCGGCGGGGTACGCGTCGATGCTGGGCTCATGACGAAGACACGCAACCTCGGCGGACTCGACGTACCGGCGATCGGATTCGGCGCGATGGTGCTCTCCCCCGGCATGTACGGCGCGATCGACGACGACCGCGGCCTCGCGGCGCTGACCGCGGCGATCGACGCCGGCGGGACGTTCATCGATACCAGCGACGCGTACGGCGATGGCGGGCACAACGAACACCTGATCGGACGGGCGATCCGCGGGCGGCGCGACGAGGTGACGATCGCTACGAAGTTCGGTCTGCGGCTCAGTGACGGCGCGCAGGCACATCCGCTCGACGTCGGGTTCGCGTTCGAGCAATTGCTCGTGAACGCGGAGCCGAAGTACGTCCGCGGGTACGCCGAATCCAGCCTGCGCAACCTCGGCGTCGACGTGATCGACCTGTACTACCTGCATTTCCCGGACCCGCAGGTGCCGATCGAGGACACCGTCGGCGCGATGGCCGAACTCGTTGCTGACGGCAAAGTTCGGCAGCTCGGAGTGTGCAATGTGACGGCGCAGGAGCTTCGGCGGGCGTACGACGTACATCCGATCGCCGCCGTACAGACCGAGTGGTCGATGTGGCGGCCGATCGACCCCGAACTGCTCGACGTGGCGCGCGAACTCGGCGTCGGCGTCGTACCGTGGAGCCCGCTCGGCGCGGGGTTCCTGACCGGCACGGTGAAGGCGCTCGACAAGGACGATTTCCGGAACAACGCGCCGCGTTTCGATGCCGCGAGCCTGAAGGCGAACAACGCGTCGTACGAGGCGCTGCAGGCGCTCGCCGCGGACCTCGGGATCACGCGGAGTCAGCTCGCGCTCGCGTGGTTGCTGCACCAGGATCCGGCGGTCGTACCGATTCCCGGCAGCCGTACGCCGGCGCACATCATCGAGAACCTGGCGGCCGCGGACATCACCTTGCATCCGGACACGCTCGAACGCATCGACGCCGTACTCGCGAAGCTCACCCCGGTCGGGGGAACTCTCCTTTAAGCGTGGACCGCGGTGGTGGGGAGCATGCCGATCAGGGCGTCGGCCGCCAAGGAGGCGGCGGGGCCGGTGGGGACGGCGACGGAGACTTGCCAGTCGGAGGCGGTGGCGGGGGCCAGGGAGACGGTGACGTGGTCGCCTCGTTTGGCGGCGATGCGTTCGGGGACCAGCGCTACGCCTAGGTCGTGGGCGACGAGGGCGAGGAGGGTGTGTACGTCGTTGACCTCGATCGTCACTGGGTGCGCGACGCCGGCCGTGCTGAAGGCGCGGTCGGAGATGGCGCGGGCGCCCCAGGTCGGGTCGAAGTCGACGAAGGACTCCCCCGCGAGGTCGTCGAGGGTCACGCCGGACGCCTTGGCGAGCCGGTGGTCGGGAGCGCAGACGAGGACCATCGACTCGCGCGACAGCGGGCGCAGGTCGAGGCCGTCGACCGGGTCGCCGGCGGTCGCGACGAACGCGACGTCGAGCCGGCCGGACGCGAGTTCGTCGAGCATCGGTGTGGAGCCGCCCTGGCGGACCTCGATCTCGACGCCCGGGTACCCGGACCGGAACTTCGCGAGGAGCGCCGGTACGTCGACCACTCCGAGGCACTGCTCGAGCCCGACCGTGAGGTGACCGCGCAGCAGGCCCTGGACCGCGGCGACGGCGTCCTTCGCGGCCTCGGCGGCGGCGAGCGTACGTCGTCCCTCGCACAGCAGCGCGCGTCCCGCCTCGGTGAGCTCCACGCTGCGGGTGTTGCGAACGAACAGACTCGCGCGGAGCTCACGTTCGAGTGCGCGGATCGAGGCGGACAGCCCCGACTGCGAGATCGACATCGCCTCGGCAGCCCGCGTGAAGTGCTTCTGCTCGGCCACCGCCACGAAGTGTTCCAAGTGCCTCAGCTCCATGACTAAGAACTGTAGTCGATCGAACCACGATCATTCTGCGGCGCCGCATGTTGACACCGCCCATCGTCCGACCGCAGCGGACCTGCGCCACTCACCAACTCGGGCAGGACCGGGGGTCGCGGTCGTCCGACACGCTCAGCAGCCCGATGCGACGACCGAAACCACTCGCTTGGTGAGTGCGGCAGGTCCATGCGGGGAGCGAGCACCAGATATCCACAGGTCGAAAACAGTGCGTTCGCGGCGGCGCAGTTCCGAATACTTTCCCCGGCATGGACGATCCGTTGGCGGACGAGCTCCGCGATCACTGGGCAGACATCGGCCTTGGCCGGACCTTCACCTTGCTCATTGCCGCTCAAGAGCACGTGAAGATGAGACGGGCTGAGCGAGCGTTGGCGATTTGGCAGCAGTTGATTGATGAGGGAGGCACAGCTGGTGACGACGCCCGGGTGGACTATGCCTACTTCTTGTTCGAAGAGGGCAAGAACGACGAAGCACGGAGCGAGCTCGACGCCGTGATGGCGAGCAATCGAATCTACAGCTTCGCCTGGTGCAGCGCAGCCGAGTTGCTCGAGAGACGCGACGAGTTGGACGAAGCCCTGCTCTGGTATGAAATCGCGGCCGACCAACTGACTGCCGAGGACGTCAGCACCGGCTCGCACCGAATCCAGGATCTGGTGACCGGTCGTCGACGCGTGAAGTGGGCATTGCAGCTGCCGCTCGACGGCCTCGATCTCATGGGCGCTCAGGGTGAGGACGAGGAGGCGGACAGGGAGGCTGAGCTGCGCGATCTGCTGCGCACTCCGGTGTTGATTGCCGGCAGGATCCAGGTCTGGGATCGCGGCGAGTTCGACGACGCCGTGCGATGGCGCAGACAATTGATCGGCGAGGACGCGGACGGCTACTGCCACAGGGTCGAGCGGGTGCTGCGCGCCCAGGCTCAGCGCGTCACGATCGCCACCTGGACGTACGGCGGCCTGCTCGATTGCCTGCGCGATCCCAGGATCCGGCACGACGAGCTGCCTGACGGCCGACGGATCGCATGGCCACCGCCGCGCAATCAGCCGTGCTGGTGCGGATCTGGCGTCAAGTACAAGAAGTGCTGCGGCGGACCATTGCGACGCGTTGAGCCTCCGTCGGATGTCAGTAGGTATGGTGTCGCCCATGGCGGATGAGGAGTTTCGGGTTGAGGTTGTGCTCAGTGATGAGGGGCACGGGTTGACGTTCTGGGATCGGTTGCGGGCGTTGGATCTGGATGACGACGCTCGGAAGCGGCTCGGGGGTCAGGTGACGGTGACCCGGGACGGGAACCGGATGCTGCTGTACACGCACACGCTCGACGATGCGCAGGAAGCCGAGCGGACCGCCAAGGACCTGGTGGCCGACGAGCACCTCGACGCGACGTACACGGTCACGCGGTGGAATCCGGCCGAGCAGGACTGGACCGACCCGAATGTGCCGGTCGGCCCACACGACCCCGCCGGCGACGCCGCGAAGAACGCGGACATGGAGGTCCCGGACCCGCGGTACGTCGTGATGCAGGCCTACAAGCCCGAGTTCCTCCGCGACCTCGGCCTCTAACGCCCAGTCGTCCCAGCTCCTTGTACGCCCCGGAGCAGTTGACCATGGCAACGATCTCGAGCGGGCCGAGGATGTGGAACTCCATCCGCCTAGTCTGGCAGGCATGGATGTCGTGCTGGGGCCTGTGCGGGAAGACGATCTGCCGTTGTTCCAGCGGTTCGCGGTCGAGCCGTGGCTGATCGGGCTTGGACTGGAACGGGTTCCGGGATGCGCAGTCTCCCGTACGGCGGTTTGCCGAGGACGGGTTCCTCGGCAAGGACGACGGGCGGCTGATGGTGCGCACCGGACCCGAGACGGCAGGGCTCGTGAGTTGGCGGACGGGGTCGTTCGACGGGCGTACGACGTACTGGGAGATCGGGATCGCGCTGCTGCCGGAGTACCGCGGGCGTGGGATCGGGTGGCGGGCGCAGGCGCTGCTGACGGCGTACCTGTTCGAGCACACGTCCGTGCACCGGATCCAGGCATCGACGCATCCGGAGAACGAGGCCGAGCAGAAGTCCTTGGAAAAGGCGGGTTTCCGGCTCGAAGGGGTGATCCGCGGGTGCGAGTTCCGGGCCGGGCGGATGCGGGACGGGTACCTGTACAGCCGGTTGCGGGACGATCCGGCACCGGAACTCGGCAACGGTTCGGTGACAGGATCCGCCGCTACACCCGTTGAGGAACCTCTCGCAGATTAGTCTCGGCGGGTCGCTGCACGCTTACACGGCGTGGTTCTGCGACGCTGAAAAAGCTGAGGGAGAGGGGAATCTGTGTCTCGTCGACGTGGTCTCGTTGCCGGTGCGGTCGTTCTGTCGTTCGTGCTCGCCGGCTGTTCCGATGTGGCCGCGAGTGAGACGACACCTTCTCCAACACAGCCTTCGAGCAGTACGACGAGTGCGACGCCGAGCGCCACTCCGACGGCCAAGCCCACCGTGAAGCCGACGGTCAAGCCGAAGCCCAAGGTGAAGCAGAAGCCGGAGTACTACGCGCTGCGCGTGGAACGGCAACTGGACAAGCTCGGGTACCCGGTCGGCGACATCGACGGCGACATCACCGCCCGCGCGAAGCAGGCACTGTGCGCGTGGCGCGAGACCAACGGCCTGCCGATCAGCCGCAAGGGACTCAGCCTGAACGATGCGTACTCGGTGCTCAACGCAACGAGTCGCCCGGCGCCGACCCGCTCCCCCGGCATCTACGTCAACAAGACCTGCCAGATCCTGTACCAAATCGTCGGAAAGACCTACAAGCGGATCGTCTGGATCTCGACCGGCGGCCCCGGCTACGAGACCCCGAACCGCACAGGCGCCGTCTGGCGCAAGTGGGCCGGAGCGCACGAGAGCAGCCTGTACGACGACGCGTACATGTACGACTCCCTCTACTTCCTGAAGGACCGCCCCGGCATCGCCCTGCACGGCTCCCGGGTCAACTCGCTCGTCAAGCCCTACCCGGACAGCCACCGCTGCGTCCGCGTAGTACGCCCCGAGATCCACCAGATCTTCACCGACACCCCGATCGGCACCAAGGTCCAGATCTACGGCGAGTACTAGAGCTGCGCTACCTGCTCGGCGTCGGCAAGGCGTTCGGTCCGAGCAGGTCTTTCAGTGCGGCCGTCATCGCCGCGACAAGGTTGCGTCGCGGATCGATGAGCCACTGGAGTTGGAGTCCGTCCCAGAGGGCCACCAGGGATTCCGCGATGCCGTGCGGGTCGCGATCGTTGGAGATGCGCCCCTCCTTCTGGTCCCGGCGTACGGCGATCGCGAGCATGCCGATCGTCAGCTCGTACCGCTGACGGAACCACTCGTGCGCCGGATGATCCGGCGCTGACGACTCCGCGGCCATGAGCGCCAGCAGGCGCAGCATTTCGGGCCGGTCGACGTTCCGGCGCACGTACTGCAGTACGGCGTACGCCACGCCCTCGTTCTGGCTGTCGAGCTGGAACGAGTCGGCGTGGGCGGAATCAGCGCTCTCGAGAACCGCCACCAGCAGCGCGCTCTTGCTCGGGAAGTGATGGACGACGGCGGTCAGGCTGATGTCGAGCTGCTTCGCGATCTCCCGCAGCGACCCGCCCCGGTAGCCCCGCGCCGAGAAGACCGACGTCGCGGACGCGACGATCTCCGCCTGGCGCCGCGCGCTCTTGGCGTACGGCCCGCGCCGAGCGGCCGGTCGGCTCACTGTCTCATCGCTCATGACGCCACCCTATGCGCCGCAGAATCCATCCACACGAAAGTATGGCAGTTGTTCTGTTTTCGCTGTATGGTCCTGGTCACCCACACGACGACGTACGGACGAAGCGGCGACGCTTCGACCCCGGGCGAGAGGATCGGGACCTTCGATGTTCACCTCACGCGGTGCGAACGCACTCGCCGGCGGCCTGGCCGTCGCGCTGCTCCTGACCGGCTGCGGCCGGTCCGACACCGGGCCGGCGGCTGCCGCGGCGGGCCCCTCGGTCGACACCCAACCTGCCGGCGGGACCATCACCGTTTGGGCGATGGGAACCGAAGGCGAACTCCTGCCCAAGCTGGCTGCGGAGTTCAGCAAGAAGAACCCCGACGCGAAGGTCGAGGTGACAGCGGTTCCCTGGCAGGACTACGCCAAGAAGGTCCAGACGGCCATCGCCTCGGGCGATACGCCTGACGCCACGATGGTGGGCGCGGTCGACCTCGCCGCATTCGCGTCCACAGGCGGGCTCGAGAAGGTCCCGTCGGACCTCGTCGACACCGGCGTGTTCTATCCCGGCGCAGCAGACAGCGCCAAGTTCGAGGGAGCGGCGTACGGCGTTCCTTGGTACGTCGAGACGCGCTCACTCTTCTACCGCAAGGATCTGGCGGAGGCGGCCGGGGTCACGGCGCCGAAGACCTGGGACGAGTACGGCCCGTTCCTGACGGCCCTCCAGAAGCACGGCGCCAAGTGGGGCCTCGCGCTGCCCACCGGTGCACCGTCGACCTGGCAGACCGTCGTGCCGTTCCTGTGGCAGGCGGGCGCCGAGCTCATGAGTGCCGACGGGAAGAAGTTCACCTTCGACACGCCCGAGGCCCGCAAGGGGCTGGAGTTCTACCGGCAGTTCATCTCCTCGAAGACCTCGAATCCGAACGGTCCGGTGAGCCTCGGAGAGATCGAGCCGCAGTTCGTCGCCGGGTCCACCGCAGCCCTCATCTCGGGGCCTTGGGAGGAAGGTCTGCTGAAGTCCGCCGGTGGCCAGTCCTTCCTGGACGGCAAGGTCGGGATCGCGCCGCTGCCGGCGGGACCGAAGTCCAATGCCAGCTACATCGGCGGCGGCCAGTGGTCGGTGTTCAAGGACGCCAAGAACCGCGACGGCGCCTGGAAGTTCATCCGGTGGATGGCCACTCCTGAGGCACAGAAGTCCTGGTACGCCCTGTCCGGTGACCTGCCTGCCGTCCAGTCCGCGTGGAACGAGGGAAACCTCGCGACCAACCCGACGCTGGCGGTCTTCCGGACCCAGTTGAAGACGGCGCAGTCCGGGCCCAACACCACTACCTGGCGCCAGGTCACCGCGGTGCTCGATGCCGAGTTCGAGAAGGTCGCCAAGGGCGTCTCGTCACCCGAAGCCGCCCTGCAGGAGATCCAGAAGCGGGCGGCCACGATCGGAACGGGACAGTAGCGATGGGTGCACGCGCACGGCGTACGGCGATCGCTTGGACCTTCTGCGGCCCGTTCATCGCACTCTTCGCCACCTTCGGGCTCTGGCCGGTCATCTCGTCGCTGTCGATGAGCGTCACGGACATCACCGCCCGGGACATCAGGACACCGTTCGGCGTCAACTTCGTCGGCCTCGCGCACTACACCGCGCTCTTCACCGATCCGGCGTTCCTCCGCGCCGTCGTCAACACGCTGTACTTCGTCGCCGTGGGAATCCCGCTGACGATGGTCATCGCCCTGGCGATCGCCGTCGCTCTCAATTCCGGGATCCGGCGGGCGAAGGGCTTCTTCCGGGTCGGATACTTCGCGCCGGTCGTGACCAGCGTCGTGGCGATCGCTGTGGTGTGGAGGTACCTGTACGAGCCGGACGGAATGATCAACTCGATCCTGGCCGTCGTCGGGATCCACGGACCGGACTGGCTGAACGACCCGAACTGGTCGATGCCCGCCCTGATCCTGATGGCGGTCTGGCGCCACTTCGGCATTCCGATGGTGATCTTCCTGGCCGGCCTGCAGTCCATCCCGGCGGACCTGCTCGAGGCGGCGCGCGTCGACGGCGCCACGCGCTGGCAATCCTTTCGCGGTGTCACGTTGCCGCTGCTCAGACCGACGACTCTGGTGGTCGCCGTGCTGCTGAGCATCGGTTATCTGCAGTTCTTCGAGGAGCCGTTCGTGATGACGAGCGGTGGGCCGCTGGGCAGTACGACGTCGATCAGCTACTACGCGTACGAGCAGTTCGGCTTCGGCAACTACGGCATGGCGTCGGCCGCGTCGTACGTGCTGGTGGCCGCTATCGGGCTGCTCAGCTTCGTACAGTTCCGCATCTTCCGAGCGAAGGCCTGAGATGACTGCCACGACCGTGAGTACCGTTGCGTCCGCCTCCGGCCTCAGAACCGCCACGCGCCTCCGGCCCGCCCGCATCCTGCTGTACGGCGCCCTCGCGCTGGGCCTCGTCGCGACGCTGGCCCCGTTCGCGTGGATGTTCCTGGGGTCGATCAAGCCGACCGGCGAGATCGTCGCGAACCCGAGCGTCTGGCTGCCCCGCTCCCCCACGTTCGGAAACTTCGGACAGCTGTTGTCGAAGCAGAACTTCGCGCTCTACTTCTTCAACAGCACGCTCGTCGCCGTGACCTGTGTCGCGGGGAACCTGCTCTTCAGCTCGATGGCCGGGTACGCGTTCGCGAAGCTGGAGTTCGCCGGAAAACGGCTCCTGTTCGGCCTCGTCCTCGCAATGCTGATCATCCCTGGCGTCACCACCTTCGTGCCGCTGTTCGTCCTGGTCAGCAACCTCGGACTGAGCAACTCCTACCTCGGGTTGATCCTGCCCTTCGTCGTGACACCGCTCGGCGTGTTCCTCATGCGCCAGTTCATCAACGACGTACCGGATTCACTCGTCGAAGCTGCCCGCCTGGACGGTGCCGGTGATGCCCGGATCTTTCTCAGGGTCGTCCTGCCACTCTGTCGGCCGCCGCTGGCGACCCTGGCGATCCTGACCTTCCTGGCCCAGTGGAACAACTTCCTCTGGCCGCTGGTGATCGCGCAAACTGAAGATCACTACACCCTGCCGGTCGCACTCGCGCTCTTCTCGGTAGGCGCCAACGGCACCAACTACGGCCTGCTGCTGGCCGGCGCCGTCACCGTCGTCACACCCATCGTGCTGCTGTTCCTCGTCCTTCAGAAACAGTTCATCCAGGGCATCGCCAATACCGGCCTGAAATAAGGAGAATCCGAAGATGCTTCGTCCGCAGGACGGACCTACCCGCGAACGACGTTCTCTGGCCGGCTTGTGGAAGTTCAGGCTGGATGCCGAGGGAGCCGGCCGCGCCGAGTCCTGGTGGCGCGCGCCGCTCGCGAACGCCGCGGACATGCCGGTGCCCGCCAGCTACAACGACATCTACCCGGACACGACAATCCGCGACCACGTCGGCGACGCCTGGTACCAGACCAGCGTGTGGGCGCCCACGCGCTGGGCAGAGCAGCGGACCGTACTGCGTTTCGACGCCGCAACCCACCGCGCGACCGTCTGGGTCAACGACGCCGAGGTCGCCCACCACCAAGGCGGGTACACCCCTTTCGAGGCCGACATCACCGCACACGTGCGGCCCGGAACCGAGAACCGCCTGACGGTCCTGATCAACAACGAGTTGAGCTGGACGACGATCCCGCCGGGCACCATCGAGGAACGTCCCGACGGCCGCCGGGTGCAGCGCTACCTCCACGACTTCTTCAACTACGCGGGACTCCACCGGCCGGTCTGGCTCTACACCACACCGCGGACGCACCTCAGCGATCTCACCGTGACCACGTCGTTCGACGACACCACGGGGGTCATCGACTATCAGGCGGACATCACCGGCGACGGGGTGGTTCGCGTCGTACTGCGCGACGCATCAGGTGCCGAAGTGGCTGCAGCCGCCGGCGCGACGGGCGCGTTGAGGGTGCCCGACGTACATCCGTGGGCGCCCGGCGACGGCTATCTCTACGAACTCGAGGCCTCGGTGCTGAGCAGCGCAGGGGACGTCATCGACAGCTATCGCCAACCGGTCGGCGTACGCACGGTCGAAGTCCGCGGACAGCAGTTCCTGATCAACGGAAATCCCTTCTACTTCAAGGGTTTCGGTAAACACGAGGACGCGGCGGTCCGCGGCAAGGGACACGACGACGTACTCATGCTGCACGACTTCGCACTGCTGGACTGGATCGGGGCGAACTCCATCCGTACCTGCCACTACCCGCACGCAGAAGAGGTCCTCGATTACGCCGACCGGCACGGCGTGGTCGTCATCGGCGAAACGCCGGCCGTCGGGCTCAACCGCAACATCGGCGGCGGTGTGTTCAGCTCCGGAAAACGAGTGCCGACATTTTCCGCGGAGTCCGTCGGGGACGCCGCGCAACGCGCCCATCTCCAGGCGATCCAGGAACTGGTGGACCGCGACAAGAACCACCCCAGCGTGGTGATGTGGTGCCTGGCCAACGAACCCGACCACGTTCAGCCAGAAGCACGCGACTACTTCGCACCACTCGCCGCGGAAGCCCGCCGCCTCGACCCGACCCGGCCTGTCGCCTACGCCAACGCACTCCTCGCTCCGCCGAAGGAGTGCGTGATCACCGACCTCTTCGACGTCGTCCTGCTCAACCGCTACTACGGCTGGTACTTCGGCACCGGCGACCTCGCAACAGCCGAGACCGAACTGGAAGCCGAACTCCGCGACTGGGCCAACCTGTACGACAAGCCCATCATCATGACCGAGTATGGCGCCGACACCTACCCGGGCCTGCGCAACACCCTGCCCACTCCGTGGACCGAGGAATACCAGACCGCACTGCTCGACGTGTACCACCGCGTCTTCGACCGGGTCGACGCGGTGGTGGGCGAACAGGTCTGGACCTTCGCCGACTTCGCCACGGTTCCCGGCGTCTTCCGCGTCGACGGCAACAAGAAGGGCGTCTTCACCCGCGACCGCCGCCCCAAATCCGCCGCCTTCCACCTACGCACCCGCTGGCGCACGCCCAACGCCGATGGTCCCCCGTGAGGAGTGGGCGCAAGACCGGCGATCTGTAGCACTCGCTCGTTAGAGACGTGTTAGAAACCCCAGATCGCGCCCTGACGCGTGGCTAGGCTCCAGCCGGTGACAGAAACCCGTGAGAACGAGATGGTCGGCGTCCCGCCGCCTATCCATGGGCGGGTGGTCGGTTGGTTGCTGCACGACCGGCCCGCTGGGCACCCCGGCCCGCATCGGCCGGCGCCGCACCCGACCCACCGCTGGTGGAAGGTGATGTGCCTGACCGGTGTCGACTACTTCTCCACGCTCGGTTACCAGCCCGCGATCGCCGCGGCCGCGGTCGGCCTGCTGTCACCGGTCGCGACCTTGATCCTGGTCCTCCTGACCCTGCTGGGCGCACTGCCGGTGTACCGCCGGGTCGCGGCCGAGAGCCCGCACGGAGAGGGCTCTATCGCGATGCTCGACCGGCTCCTCGGCCGCTGGAAGGGCAAGTTCACGATCCTGGTCCTGCTCGGCTTCATGGCCACCGACTTCATCATCACGATGACGCTGTCCGCCGCCGACGCCACCGCGCACGTGATCGAGAACCCGTACGTGCCGCACTGGTTCGAAGGCAAGGAAGTGATCATCACCCTCGTCCTGCTGGCACTGCTGGCGGGCGTGTTCCTGCGCGGCTTCGGCGAGGCGATCGGGATCGCGGTCGTCCTGGTCGTGGTGTACCTCGGCCTGAACCTGATCGTGATCGGCAACGCGCTCTGGAACGTGATCACCGCGCCTGAGCTGGTCACGAACTGGCGCGGCATGCTGACCACCGAGCACTCGAACATCTGGGTGATGATCGGCATCTCGCTCGTCGTGTTCCCGAAGCTCGCCCTCGGCCTGTCCGGCTTCGAGACCGGTGTCGCGGTGATGCCGCAGGTCGACGGGGCGGCCGATGACGATCCGGCCCACCCGGCGACCCGGATCCGGAACACCCGGAAGCTGCTCACTACGGCCGCGTTGATCATGAGCGGATTCCTGATCACCAGCAGCTTCACGACGATCGTGCTGATCCCGCGAGGACGAGTTCAAGGACGGCGGCGAGGCCTCCGGGAGAGCGCTCGCCTACCTTGCTCACGAGCACCTCGGCAACATCTTCGGGACGGTGTACGACGTCAGCACCATCCTCATCCTGTGGTTCGCCGGGGCATCGGCGATGGCCGGCCTGCTGAACATCGTGCCGCGCTACCTGCCGCGCTACGGCATGGTCCCGGACTGGGCCCGGGCAACCCGGCCGCTCGTGATCGTGTTCGGGGTGATCGCGTTCGTGATCACGATCCTGTTCAAGGCCGACGTCGACGCGCAGGGCGGTGCGTACGCGACCGGCGTACTGGTGCTGATCATGTCCGCGTCGATCGCGGTCACACTGTCCGCGCGCCGGAAGGGGGAGAAGGCCAAGACCGTCGGGTTCGGCGTGATCAGCGTCGTACTGCTCTACACGACCGTCGCGAACATCATCGAGCGGCCCGACGGCGTCCAGATCGCCTCGTTCTTCATCGTCGCGATCATCCTCACCTCGCTGATCTCGCGCGCCACCCGGTCGCTGGAGCTGCGCGCCACCGAGGTCCGCTTCGACGAGGAGGCGTGCCGGCTGATCGCCGCGGCCGCCAAGCACGGCGAACTGCGGATCATCGCGAACGAGCCCGACGCCCGGGACGAGACGGAGTACCAGGAGAAGGAGGCCGAGCAGCGCGAGGTGCGCAACCTGCCGGAAGGCCTGCCGATCCTGTTCCTCGAGGTCACGCTCACCGACGCCTCACAGTTCGAGACCGAGCTGGACGTGCGCGGCGAGGAACGGTTCGGCTACAAGATCCTGCGCGTCGACAGCCCCAGCGTCCCGAACGCGATCGCCGCGCTGCTGCTGAAGATCCGCGACGACTGGCACGTGATGCCGCACATCTACTTCGCCTGGGCCGAGGGCAACCCGTTCTACTTCCTGTTCCGCTACCTGATCTCCGGCGAGGGCGACGTACCGCCGGTCACCCGCGAGGTGCTCCGCCGCGCCGAGCCAAAACGCTCGAACCGCCCCTGGGTCCACGTCGGCTGACGGACTTGGTCAGCGTACTGGCGGCCGCCGCCCGGCGCGTCATTGACGCAATGTAGAGGTCGAGGCTGTCCTCAGGTGCGGTGGGCGGGAACGCGTTCGACGCGGGTCCAGCCCCTCCAGCCTCGCTCCTCGAGGATCGCTCGCAGCCGCTCGGCGACCGGTGAGGAATTGGCTGCGGTCGCATCGAGCAGATCGACGAACTGGTCGTCGAAGACGTCGTCACCCATCTCGCCGGCCTCGAAGGCGCGAGTCATCAGGCGCTCGATGACGTCGGCGAGTTCGACAACTCGTGGATCGTCAGGCGGCCAGTCGACCACGGTGCTCAGCAGTCGGTAGAGCTGCACCATGTCCGGATCGTCGAGATCCTCGTGCTTCTTGGCGATGAAGGTATCGATCAGGTGCGGCACCTGGGCGGCGATCATGATCCAGGCGTCCCGCTCCATCGCGATGTACCGCTCATCGATGCCAAGACCGCGCAGCCGGTCGAGATAACCCACCACACTGGCCGGCAATGCCAGCTGCTCCCCGGCAGCGAGCCGGCCGATCCGCTTGCGGTTGTTCTGCAACCGCCGGATCTCGGCCCGCAGGGTCCTGTCGATCTCCTGGACGCCCTCGGCGAACTCCTCCGGGCCGGCGTCGAGCAGCTCCTGCACCCGGGCCAGCGGTACGCCGGCATCGGCCAGCGTATGGATCCGGATCAGTCGCACGACCGCGCCGGCGCCGTACGTCCGGTATCCCGAATGGTCGCGCTCGGGCTCCGGTAGCAGCCCGATCTGGTGATAGTGGCGCACGGCCCGCGCCGTGACCCCCGCATACCCCGCTAGCTGACTGATGGTGAGCATGGGTCCAAGCCTGCACCCTGTCGCGCGATCATGACCCGGTCGCCCCGTCGTCTGCCTCGGCGCGCGCGACAGCCTTGATCAGCCGCGCCCGCTCCTTGGCGATCCCGCGCTCGACCTCCTTGTAGAACCCGCGCTCGATCGCACTGATCGACTCATCCCGCTCGCGACTGATCCAGCGACCGTCCGAGTAGTTCCGGAAGAACTTCTCGGCGAACTCCACCGGAGCCTCCCCGACGACCGAACGGACCGGAGTACCGTCCGCCGCGGCGCGCTCGACGAGCGCCGCCAGATCTTCGAGCATAGACATCACGACGTCCACGGGAAGATCTCCCTTCGTGATCGCCCCGAAGTACGTCAGATACCGCTCCAGTCCCTCGGCCACCGTCCGGTAGTTCCCGGGAAGCGCCTTCACCCGGCCCCTGTACCGCCGCCACCGCCGTTTGTCCCCGAGCTCACCGACAAGCTTCTCGATCAACACAGCCATCAACTGCCTCCTCCTCTCAGGCCTCCCCCATCCACCAGGAGGTCCTGCCAACAGGGTGAAGGATTGACGCAACGTCAAGGTCAATCCGCAATTTGCCGTCTACTCGACGCGGGGCGGTCAGACGGTGGGGTGTGGGGACTGGCGCTGGTGACAGCGGGTTGTGGTGAAGTGGCCTGGCGGAAGTGTTTCCTTTTCGCCGTCGGGAAAGATGACTTCGGCGGTGGAGCCGGGCGGTACGTCGACGGTGAGCTGGAAGGTTCCGCCCTCGAGCTGCCACGCGACCTCGATGCGGCCCTGCGGACCTTCGTAGCTGCCGCGCGCCCAGGTGATCTCCGGATGATGTGCCGGGGCGACGACGAACGACTCCCAACCGACCGACCCTTCCGCCTGTCGCAGACCCAGGACATGGGTGTGCAGAAAGTGGACGACGGCACCCTTGCTGTAGTGGTTGAGGGAGTCGTGCGCGGTTCCCGTTGACGTCGATGCCGTCCCAGTCCTCCCAGATCGTCGTTGCCCCGCGGTCGAGCATCGCCAGCCAGGACGGGGAGGTGCGCTGGAAGAGCAGGTCGTACGCGACATCGGCGTACCCGTTGTCGGCGAGCACCGGGCAGCAGCTCGCGCGGTGGACAGGAATCCGGTTCCCAAATGGTTGCCCGCAGCCCGGATCAGTTCGACCAGCCGCGTACTGCGGCTCTGCCCGCAGCTCACCCGGGGATCAGGCCGAACGACAACGCCCGCACGTAGCCGGCCTGGCGTATCGCCTGCCGTGGTGCCCGCGCTCGTCGCAGGAACTCCACGCGCCAGGCATCGAGCGACCTGATCCGCGATGTCTGCGTAACGGACCGCGTCCGTCGGGCCGGCCGAGGATCTCAGGCGATCCGCGCGAGCGTGGCGGTCGATCGGTAGAGGTAGGCGGTTCCGAGTTCGCCCTTGTCGGCGTTCAGCCAGTCGCTCGGGTTCGGCTGATCGGTCGATCGGCGTCCCGTCGTGCCTCGAGCGCTTGGGCTCCAGCCCATTCGCCCCAGTGGTAGGTGCCGTCCCAGATGTAACTGCTCGTGCGGCTGCGGTTCGGCTGACCGCTCGATCCGTGAGGGGTGCCGATGCGTGCGGGCGGCCTCGCAGAGCGACCACTCCACCCAGCGAACCATCGCGTCCCAGTTCTCGGCCAGCACCTCCTCGGTCGCCGTACGCCGCGTAAAGCTCCCTCGGGCACCGCGACGATCGCGTCGCCCCAGCCGGCCGAACCGGTGGTCATGGCGAGCGCGATCCTCGAGATTCAGCTTGATGCGCCGGCCGTCCGGCGAGAAGTTCGCGATCCGTCCATCGTCGAGCTGGTCGTCGCGAACGGAACGCAGCCACTTCCGGCTGAACCCGAGCACGTCGTACAGCCGCGCCGCCGTCGGGGCGAAGACCTGATAGTCGCCTGTCCAGCCGATCCGCTCCCGTGTCGGGCAGTCGGTCGGCACGTCCACGGCGTTGCCGCGGAAGCTCCAGACCGGCGATCGTCATGCAGGCGGTTGAGGTCGGCGTTGCTGCACGTGAAGGTTCCGATCCGACGCGAGATCCGTGTGCACGACCTGCATGGTGACGCTCGCGGGGTCGATCGCGCCACCGTCGTCGCGCCGCACTCCGTGCGAACTGGAAACCATGAACGGTGTGACGCGGTTCGAATACCTCGCCGTCGCGCGGCCGGAGACGATCTCGTCGCGCTGCCGAAACCGGACCGGCCCGCCCTCTGGCAGCGACGGAGTCCAGATGGAGGTGGTCAGATCACCGTCCGGCCAGGCGAACTCGCCGTAGTCGATCGATCGTGCGTCGTCCCGCCGGGCCGAGGTCGGCAAGCCGAGATCCAGCCCGAGGCGTTCTTGCCGAAGTCCGCCACCCAGCTCCCGTTGTCGAGCTGCCGCATCGTGACCGGTGACCGGGTCTCGACTCCTGCGCACGGGCGGGGCGGGCGACCAATCGATGCCAGGGGCCACCACTGCGTCGACCACGACCGGACGCCGTACCTCGGACGGCGACGCCGAGGTCCACCACTTGTCCGTCCATCAGGTCTGCGCGGAGCGATCCGTCGATCGTGAGCTCGATCCACGTGTCGTCGCTGCGAACGATCTGCCGGGATCCGTCGTGATTCCGAAGGTGGAGCTCCAGCCGCACGGCCGTCGTCGTACCCCATCCGGACGGCAGGCGGAAGCCGCCAGTCCTGCCGCGGTACCAGCCGTCCGACAGCAAGACCTCAAGCTCGTTGCCGCCCCGCTGAGGGACTGCCGTGACGTCCGATCGCCTGCGCGTAGAGGTGTGGTCGTACGACGTCGAGCCGGGCGTCAACTCGGCCGAACCGGCGCGCTGCCCGTTGACGAACGCCTCGTACACACCCAACGCGGTGGCGTAGAGCCGGGCGGACCGCACCTGTCCGGTCAACTCGAACCGGGCCGAAAGCAGAGTAGGCGGGCCGCATCCCGTAGCCCTCATCGGCACCTTCGACGGGAGAGATCCATCGAGCGGTCCAGTCCTCGTTCAGGAGGCCGACCTCGAAACTGTTCGGCTCGGACCATTCCGAGTAACCCTGGTCTCCGCGCACCCGGACTCGCCACGTCACTCGCTGACAACTGCCGAGCGGCGCCCAGGGCCAGAGATGAACAGGTGTTCCGCAGAGGTCCGCAGACGGGAGCAAGCGGGACCTCGTCAACGGTCGCCTCGAGTTCGTACGCCGCGTAACCCGTGAACGTCGACGGAAGTCGCCAGGAGAGTCTCGCGACGGGCCGGACACGGTGAACTGGTCTCCGCCACTGTCGATCCGCAGTTGGTCCGGACGTTGACTCATGTGTTCTTGAGCTGACGCGCGGAGGCCTTGCGTCGCGGACTGCGTCCGGTACTCGCGCGGATGATCAACTCGTGGGGCATGATGTCGCCGGAGCGGCCGGTTCGCCGTTGACCTGAAGCATCAGTTGCGCGACAGCCTGCCGACCGTATTCCGCGTCGTCGACCCTGATCGTCGTCAGCGGCGGACGAAAGTAGTCCGATCCAGGAGCGTCGTCGAAGCCGGCGACACTGACATCTTCCGGAACCCGGCGCCCGGCCTCGGTGAGCGCGTAAACCACCCCCACGGCCATCTCGTCGTTGGCGGTGAAGATCGCCGTACCGAGGGATCATCAGCCAGCCGCCGGCCGGCCTCGTACCCGGAGTGAGCGGTCCAGTCGCCGGCCAACGGTTCGCGATCTCGGCGCCGGCGTTCCGAAGCGCGTCCTCCCAGCCACGTCGACGAAGCCTGCTGGAGGTCCAGTCGAGTGGACCCGCGACGTGATGAACGGTTTCATGCCCGAGCGACAGCAGATGATCCACCATGTCAGCGGACGCCTTGACCGCGTCAGCGTGTACGGCGGGACCGCCGTAGTCGGGAACCTCGCTGGTCGAAACCAACGGCAGCGTGGTGTCCAGGGATCGCAGCGTCTTCGCGGCCGACACCCACGGGGCCATGAAGATCACGCCGTCGCACCCGGCCCGGGCGAGCCTGTCGATCCCGTCCTGGACCGTGGCCCGATCGAAGGTCGCGAACGTCGCGACGCTGACTCCGAGCCCTAACTCGGTCGCGGCCTGCTCGACGCCGATCATGATCGACATCGCCCCGAGCCCCATCTGCCGGTCGGTCAACTGGTGGGTCAGCAGTCCCACGCTGAGCCCTCGCCCGGTGGACAAGGCCCGCGCGATCGGATCCGGCCGGTAGCCGAGCGTCTTGATCACGCGCCGTACCCTGGCCGCCGTCCGCTTGTTCACGTTCTCGCCCCCGCGGGCGACCCGTGAGGCGGTCTGGCGGGAGACCCCCGCGGCGCGGGCAACATCGGTGAGAGTAGCCCGCACCACAGGCACAGGTTTCTCGCTCAATTCTTGTCCACCTCCCTCCGAACCACGCAGCCTACTTGACCGCGCCGCTGCTGATGCCTTGCACAACCTGGCGCTGGGCGAAGACGTAGAACACCACCACAGGCAGGACGGAGATCGCCGTGGCGGCCAGCAGTATGTTCTGCACCGGTGTCTCCGCGGACACGAAGTTCATCAGCCCACGCTGCACCGGCATCAGCCTGTCGTCGTCGAACAGGACCAGCGCTAACAGGTACTCGTTCCACACCGCGAGTCCTTGAATCACGGCGACAGCGATCAACCCCGGCCGCGCCAGCGGGAGAATCACCCGCGCGAACGTGTTCAGCGCCGAACTGCCGTCGATCGCGGCGGCTTCCTCCAAGTCCTTCGGCAGATTCGCGAAGAACCCGCGCATGATCAGCGCGGAGATCGGAACACCGGCCGACACCAGGATCAGCACATAGCCGAGCCGGTTGTTGGTCAGTCCCAGCATCACCATCAGTTTGTACTGCGCGATGAACGATGCCGGCGCCGGAATGATCATCACCGCCAGCAGCGCGAACGTCACCGCTGCCTTGCCCCGGAACTCGATCCGCGCCAAGGCGTAGCCCGCCATACTGGAAACGACCAGGATGCCGACCACCGCCGACACCGTGTAGATCACGCTGTTCGGAAGGTAGGTTCCGAGATCGCCATCCGTCCAGGCGGTTGCGTAGTTCGACCACTGGGGCTTCTTCGGCAGGAGATCCTTTCCACGATAGAGCTCGCTGCTCGTCTGCAACGATCCGATCAGCAGCCACACCATGGGGAACAGTGCCCCGACCGCGGCCAGTACCAGTAGCCCGTACAGACCACCACGACCCGCAAGACCTTTCATTTCCGCCTCCGCGACAGCCAGAGATGCAGCATTGCGAGCAGGACGAGAGCGCCACCGAAGATCACCGACATCGCCGCCGCTGATCCGAAGCGCTGGTTCGTGAACGCCTCCTGATAGATGCGCAGCGTCGGCACCATCGTGTGGTCACCCGGACCGCCGTTGGTGAGCACCTGCACGGTGCCGAACACCTGCAACGCTCCGAGCAGCGTCAGCAACGAGACGATCGCCGTCACCGGCAGCAGGTCCGGCCAGGTGACGTACCGGAACTTCGCCCAGCCGCCCGCGCCGTCCAGGTCGGCCGCCTCGTACAGCTCCTCGGGCACGTCCTGAAGTCCGGCCAGGTACAGAATGAAGCCGAATCCCCAGTGATACCAGAGGAAGACCGCCGCCACCGCGGGCAGCGCAGTACCGGGATCCTCGAGCCAGTTGTGCTGCAGCCCGGACAGCCCCGCGCCGCCGAGCATGCGGTTCAGGATGCCTGCGTTCGGAGCGAGCAGCCAGGAGAACATCATCCCGATGACCACCACGGAGAAGACACCTGGCAGGTAGAACGCTGTCCGGAAGAACGCCTTCCCGCGACGTACGCGGTTCACCGCGACTGCCATCCCCAACGACAACGCGTTGCCGAGGACGAAACCGGCCACGCCGAAGATCAGCACGTTCCGCATCGAGGACCAGAAGACGGTGTCGTGCATCACTGAACCGGTAGTTGGACAGGCCAACGAAGGACGTGACCGCGCTGACCCCGTCCCACTCCTGGAAGCTCAGCACGACCGCCTGGACGAACGGGACGAGCGTGAAGACCGCCAGCAGCACGGCCGCCGGCAGGAGGAACACGTAGGCCATGAGTTCCCGGCGCCGCGCCAGCGGGCTGCGGCGCCGGGAGATCGGATGCACCCGCAGTGCGACCCGTTCGAGCGGACGTACCGTCACTTGGCCCTCTTCTGCGCCGTCTCCATGTCGTCGAGCACCTGGTCGACGGTCTTCTCCTTCAGCACCAGGCTCTGCACGCCGCTGATCAACGCTGTCCGGGCGTCGGGGCTGAACGGTGACGGGACAACCTCGATCGCGTTGGCGAGCGACGCGAACCCGGCGACCTGCGGCGGCAGATCGGCGGCGGTGACCTTCGGGTTCGCCGGGATCAGCCCGACCATGTCGACGAACACCTTCGCCTGCTCGGGCTCGGTCAGCCACTGCACGAACTTCACCGCGGCATCGACGTTCTTTCCCTTCGGGTTGATGCACGCCCCCTTGCCGACACCGCCGTACACCCGCGGTTTCTGCGTGCCGTCGGCCGCCTTCGGAATCCCCATCGAGGTGTACTCCGTGAAGTCCGGCGCGGTCGCTCGCGCGACCCCTATCGCGACCGACGCGTCGAAGATCGCCGGCGTGTCCTGGACGTTGAAGAAGCCCTTCTCCACTGTCGGGTTGTCGTCGTTGCCGCCCGGCAGGGTCTTGTTGACGATGACTCCGGCGTCCCTCAGCTCGGCCAGCAGTTGCAGACCTTGACGCCAGCCGTCCGACTTCCAGCTCGCCTTCCCCGCGAGCGTCGCGTCGATCTCGGTGTCGGTCAGCCAGTTAGAGGCATGACTCAGCAGGAACCGGTCCGCCAGGGACGCAGCCATCAGGAACGCACCGTTGCCGGTCTTGGCCGAGACCTTCTTCAGCTGCTCGATCCACGCGTCCGTCGTGGCCGGTGGAGCCTTCGGATCGATCCCGGCCGACTCGAACGTCTTGGTGTTCAGCAGCAGCCCCATGGTCTGGATCTCCCAGTGCGCCGAGTAGATACCGGCGTCCAGGCCGCTGACCGTTCCGGCCTTCACAGTGGTCAGGTCCAGCGCGATCGGCGAGAAGTTGCCCTTCCACTCACCGTTCAGCTTCGGCTCCAGATTCATCGCCCAGCCGGCTTTGTAGTACGGGATCATCTCGGGCAGCGTGAGCGTCGAGTAGATGTCCGGCATGTCACCCGACTGCGACTTCGACTGCAACTTCGCCGGAAAGTTCGTCGGCCCGGGACTGTCGATCGTCACCCGTACGCCGGTCTGCTTCTGATAGGTCTCGACCAACGTGTCCAGCGCCTTCGCCTGGCCGCGGGACTGGTTCATGAAGGTCAGCGCTGCCGAGCCGCCGCCTTTCGCCGAATCCTTACCGCAGCCGGTCACCACCGGCCCGGAGAACGCAGCGCCGGCGGAAACCGCGGCCAGCCCGAGCAATCGGCGGCGCGTCAGTCGATTTCCTACGCCTGGTCTGGGCATTGTCTTCCCTTCCTCGCCGAACGGCATGACTACGGATTCCGGCCGCGCTCCCCGAACCGCACGGAAACAACCTGCGCAACACCGCCTCCAGCGGCCTGTTACCGGTAACATCTTGTTATCGGTAACTATGCCTGTCAACAGGCCAACCTGACCGGATCCGGACGCCCACGGACTCTGCACAGGAACGCACGGCGTCGCACGAGCGTGCGAGACAGGCGGTCGAATGTCGGCTCGAGCGACTCGCTCCACGACTGACGCAGCAGCCACGGCGCGACTGTCAGCCCTTGAGTAGGAGAACTCAAAACCGACCTAGGCTGCGCTGAAGTCGCATGTCAGCACGCCATCGCCCTTACAAGCAAGGCTACTTCAGCAACATGCCAACGCCCCTGTCACGACGGTCGGCTGCTGCAAATGCTGCGCCTCACGGACCTCGACCAGATCTGCACCGACCCCTCGGCACCAAGGTCCAAATCCACGGCGAGTATTAGATTCTTGGGGTCGCCACAGCGAGTTCGATCGCGCTCCGATAGACTCTGGAGCGCGCTCTCGTCCTGGGTGATGGCGTTAGCTGGGAACTCGGTGTACTTCTTCAGTGCGCTGTCGTCATCCTGGGGCAGCTTGCTTGCGAGGGCCGGTGACTTCCGCAGTACTGCGAGGGTCTCAAGGGCGAGGTCCTCCTACGCGCGGGCAATCGATCCGAGGTTGAAGGCGACGATCGGATCCTCTTTCCCGACATACAACGACCAGACCGAGATTCGCGTCCCGTCGATCACGTAGTATAAACCGGCCGAAGGCACCCGCCCCGATTCCCCTTGCACAGATGCGCCGGACTTCTCGGCGCTACGAGAGGAGCTCCGCGATGAAGCTTCGCGCGGGCACGTCGACAACGTACTCCGTTGCCTCGGCCAGGTCCGCCTGGGACCAACGACGGCGTACGCCGGACGTGGAGCTCTTCCGGTCGGCGACCTCTGCACCGTACGTCGCCGGTACGAGCACCTCCGCTCCACCAACGAGAACGCGGCCCAACTCGAACGCCATGATCGACACCGTGGCGCCGAGGTGGACGTTCAGGTACTCGATGATCGCACGCAGCTCCGGGGTGATCGCATCGACCGCGACGACCAGGCGGAATCGGCCAGCTGCGAGGTTTGCGCTGACGCTCTGTGCGAGCTCCTCGGCATCGACCTCGTCGCCTTGAGCGGCACTCAGTGCGTTCAGCAGCGGTCCGCCGGCGCGACGGGCGAACTGGGCCGAGAAGTCGGTCCCCGAGGTGTTCGCCAGCCCACTCGCGTAGGCGAAGATCGACCGACGACCGCACGTCGGATCTCGGGTTCCGCGCAAGCCTGCACTCGATCAGGGTGATCGACCCCACTCGTCGACACACACCATCGACGATGCCCACGCCAGGGATCGCGAACTGCCTGGCCACGACCTCGTCACATCCCGGTACAGATATGATGATCCGCGAGGAACTTCTCCAGGTCGGCTTCCAGGCCCCAGGAACGTGGATCGCAGCAACCCAACGATCACAGTCTTTGACCAGCATCACCATGATCCTCCACGGTCGGACAGGACCACCACGGTAGGGGTTCCCCGTGTATCTGACCAGGGTCAGCCGCGATGGTGCGGTAGGCGTTCTACGTGGGGTTTTGGGGTGGCGTCGTAGGGGTTGGGTGGGAGGCCTGTCAGGAGGTCTGGCAGGTGGAAGGTTTGGAAGAGGGTCAGGTCGAAGAAGGCGACCGCGTGGACTATCGCGGTGGCGGTGAGGGTGAGGACCTGGATCTGGAAGGCTCGGTGGAGGTCGTCGTTCGGGTCTCGCATGTAGACGGCGAAGGCGGGGTGGCCGTTGGCCGTCAGCGGGACGAGGTACTGGTCGCCGGGGAGTTCGGCCGGGCAGTGGGTGCTGATCAGGCGGCCGATGTCGCGGGCGCCGCGGAACCAGGACGTGAACGGCGGCATCTCCCAGATCGCGTCGTCGGTGAAGAGCGTGACGATCGCGGGTACGTCGTACTGCTCGAACGCCTCGCGGTACCGGGCCAGGAGGACCTCGTCGGGCAGCGACGAGCGGGCCCGCGTTGACCGGGACGGGAGAGATGTCGCTCAGCAGGTCGGCGATGCTCGGCCGGCCCTCGAGGTGGAGGACGGTCACGGCGCGCTCGACGGGTGAGAGGCGTTGCAGCGCGGCGATCAGCCCGAGATCGATCGGGTGGTCGTCCATCAGGTCTGCCGGGATGGGTTCCAGCCAGAGAATCTCGGAACGCTCGGAGAGCGCTCCCTCAGGATCATCGCTCGGTGCGGCCAGGTCTGACGGAAGCGGACGGCTGCCGACCTGCTGCAGACAGGCACGAGTGGCGTCCTCGTATCCCTTGCTGGCGGCAGCGATCTCGACGGCGTCGGTGATGGATCCGAGCATCCGGTAGCAGTGCGAGACAAGACCGCGCTGCAGCTCGTCAGCGCGGTACGCCGTACCTCCGGAGCCGTTCATCGAGCCAAGTCGTCACCTCATCGGCCAGTCTCGCTGCTCCGTACGCCGGCTGTCGAGGTAGTCGGCCAGAGCGAGCGCGCGTAGGTCCTGGTGATGCGGTACTGCGAGTTGCGCCCCGATCGGCAACCCGGACGTCGACCAGCCGGCGTTGACCGTGGTCGCGGGGTGCTGGGACATGTTGTACGGGACCGTGAACGCGATGTGCTCGAAGGGCTTCCCGGGATCGTCCGTCGGGTAGGCGAGCTCCGCCGGGAACGCCGTGATCGGCGCGACCGGCGACAGGATCACGTCGTACGTCGTGAACACCCGGCCGACCGCGGCCGCCATCGCGCCCATCTGGCTGTACCCGTCGAAGACGTCCGAAGCGGTGAGATCGGAGGCCGTCGAGACCCATTCGCGGATCTGCGGAAGCACCTTCGCGCGGCGTTCCTCGGGCAGCGCGGCGATGTCCGTGGCGGAGCGGATCCGCCAGAAGCGGTCGAGGCCGTCGAGCATGTCGCGGGTGATGATCGGCGTGATCGGTTCGACGATCGCGCCCGCCTTCTCGAGTACGGCGGCCGCGGCCGAGACCGCTGCGGTGACCTCGGGATCGACCGGCAACCCGACGCCCGCGTCGAGCAGCAACGCAACGCGCAAACCGTCGACGTCGGCCTCGAAAACGTCGGACGCCAAAGGGATCGAGGTGTGGTCGCGCGGGTCGTACCCGGACATGACCTGCAGCGCGAGCGCCGCGTCCGGCGCCGTACGAGTCAGGGGTCCGATCGCGCGTCCGGCGTACGGGTTGCCGACCGCGATCCGCCCGTGCGTCGGCTTCAGCCCGACCAGTCCGCACCACCCGGCCGGCAACCGGATCGACCCGCCGATATCCGTGCCGACATGGATCGGCCCGTACCCGGCGGCCGCCGCAGCCGCCGCGCCCGCGCTCGAACCGCCGGCCGTCTTCGTCAGGTCCCACGGATTGCGGGTCAACCGGTGAAACGTCGAGACGCCGGACGACAACATGCCGTACTCGGGCATCGTCGTCTTGCTGAAGATCACCGCCCCGGCCTCCCGCAACCGCGCTGCGGCCGGCGCGTCCTCCGTCGCCGGGACGAGCTCGGTCGCCGCGGTCCCTTGCGGTACGGGCGTTCCACGCGTCGCGATGTTCTCCTTCACGGACACCGGTACGCCGTCCAGCGCGCCCGCCGTACCGTCCCGCCACCGACGCTCCGACTCGTGCGCCGCGGCCCGCGCGCCCGCTGGGTCTGGTGCGTAGAGCGCGCAGAGCTGGGGTTCGAGCTGGTCGACGCGGGTCAGCACGTCCTCGATGACCTCGACCGGGGACACCGAGCCGTCGCGGTACTTCACCAGGAGTTCGGTTGCCGTCAGGTCAGCGAGAGTCATACACGCACTCCTTAGTTCGGTGGGTTGAAGCGGCCGTCGACCGCGGTCCAGCCGCCGTCGACCGCGAGAACGCTCCCGGTCACGAAGCTCGACGCATCGGAGGCGAGGTAGACGACCGCGCCGGCGAGCTCACTCGGTTGGGCCCAGCGACCGAGCGCGCCCTTCTGCGCGTAGGCGTCGTACCAACTCTTGTCGGCCTTGATCTGCGCGGTGAGCGGTGTCTCGACGACTCCCGGGGCGATCGCGTTCGCGCGGACGCCGGACGGGCCGAGTTCGGCGGCCGCGGTGCGCAACAGTTGGACGAGGCCGGCTTTTGTTGCCGCGTACACCGATTGCCCCGGCTCGACCGTCGTGCCGCGGATCGAGCTGAACCCGATGATGCTGCCGCTCCCCCGCTCCGCCATGCCCCGCCCGAACGCGCGCAGCAGCTGGAACGACGCCCGCAGATTGAGCGACACGACCCGGTCGAACTCCTCGCCGGTGTAGTCGAGGATCCGCTTCCGCACGTTCGTGGCCGCGGTGAACACGAGCACGTCCACAGGATCCAGCTCAACCACAGCGCGCTCGATCGCCGTCAGTCATCAAGCACATCAAGCCCGTACGCCGTCATTCCAGCGCCGGCGGTCTCGCTGGGCGGCGGTGAGGTCTCGGTCTGCGCAGGTCACGCGGGCGCCGTGCGCGGCAAGGGCGAGAGCGCTCTCCCGGCCGATCCCGCTCCCGGCGCCGATCACCAACGCGTGCTTGCCGTCGAGCCGGAACAACGTCGAGTAGTCAGTCACCGTGTCACCTCATGTTCCTGTCTCGACCTTGTGCCCACACCAACCGTTTTCGGCGGCCCGAAATGGTTGGCGGGAGCACAAAGTGGGATCCGTTGGTCATGGGCGCGGGCGGATGATGGCCATCCGGGTTGTCGTGAGTTCCTCGATCGCGAAGCGCGGGCCCTCACGACCGGTACCGGAGTCCTTCACGCCGCCGTACGGCATCACGTCGGACCGGAACCCAGGCACCTCGTTGATCACCACTCCCCCGACCTCGAGCCGGTCGATCGCCGCGAACGCCGTCTCGAGCGAGGACGTGAAGACGCTGGCATGCAGCCCGTACCGGGTCTCGTTGACCGCGCGGAGAGCGCTCTCGATGTCCGGAACGGACCGCACCGCGATCACCGGCCCGAAGATCTCCTCGTCCCAAGCCTGAAGCCCGTCCGGTACGTCGGTCAGCACGATCGGCCCGAGTACGTCGCCAGGGGCCTCGTAGGCGATCGATGCGCCGGCATGGACCGCGTCGCCGACCCATTGCCGAACGCGATCGGTCGACGCCGGGTTGATGAGCGCGGACACCCGCGTCTCCGGATCACGCGGATCGCCGACGACCACGCCCGGCATCCGCGCGCCGAGCTTCTCCAGCAACGCGTCCCGCACCGACTCGACGGCGATGACCCGCTGGACGGAGATGCAGGCCTGTCCGGACGCGTAGTACCCACCGCGCACGATCGCGTCGGCGGCCGCGTCCAGGTTGGCGTCCGCGGCAACGACCAGCGCGGAGTTGGACCCCAGTTCGAGCAGCACCTTCGTCGGCGCCGCGTCGCGCGCGATGCGATGCCCGACGGCCGCGGATCCGGTGAAGGAGACGGCGCCGATCCGATCGTCGGTGGTGAGCGTGGCACCCACGTCCGGTCCGCCCGTGATCAGCTGGAGAGCGCTCTGTGGTGCTCCCGCGTCGGCGAGCGCGGATCGCATCAGGTGCGCGAGCCAGAGCGTGGCGAGCGGCGTCTGCGGCGCGGGCTTCACGATGATCGGGCAACCGGCCGCGAACGCCGGCGCGATCTTGTGCGCCGCGAGCAGCAACGGGTAGTTGAACCCGGTGATCCCGATGACCACGCCGATCGGTTTGCGCACCCAGAAACCCTGCAGCCCTTCGCCGCTCGGCAGCAGGTCGAGCGGCACCGTCTCGCCGTGCAGCCGGGCGACCTCCTCGGCCGAGGTCTCCAGGGTGAGCAGGGTCCGATCGATCTCGACCCGGCAGTCGACCAGCGGTTTGCCGGTCTCGAGCACGAGCAGATCCACGAACGCGTCCCGCTCCGCGAGTACCGCGGAATGCACGCTCTGCAAGACGTTTCGGCGCAGGTACGACGGCAGCCGGCCGACCGTTTCTCGTACGGCGAACGCGTTCTCGAGCGCCGCCCGGGCGAGCTCGACGTCCCCGACCGGCGCGTCGGCCACGGTCGATCCGTCGTACGGGAAGATCACCGGTGCCGTGGCCGGTGTCTCGACCCAGGTCTCGCCGATCGGCAGGCCGGACGGCATCGTGATCGTCCCGCCGCCATCGAGCTGGATCTTCACGCTGATTCCCCCTTCGCGAGTAGGTCGGCGGTGGTCGCACCGGAGAGCGCTCTCTGAAGTGTCGGGATGGCCGACACCAGGCGCTGCGTGTACGGATGCTGCGGGGCGGCGTACACGTCACCGGTGTAGCCCGTCTCGACGATCTGGCCGGCGTTCATCACGGCGACGCGGTCGCAGACGTGCTTGACCACGGACAGGTCGTGCGAGACGAACACGAGCGTGAGGTTGAGTTCGTCGACCAGGTCCGAGATCAGGTTGAGTACCTGAGCACGGACGGAAACGTCGAGAGCGCTCACCGGCTCGTCCGCGATCAGGATCCGCGGGCGCGGGGCGAGGGCGCGGGCGATGGAGATGCGCTGCCGCTGACCGCCGGAGAACTGATGCGGGTACCGGTCGCCGGCATCCGCGGAGAGACCGACAGCCTCGAGCAACTCGCGAACGCGCTGTCCCGACGCGGGATGTCCTTGAACAACGAGCGGTTCGGCGATGATGTCGCGGACCCGCATCCGGGGGTCGAGCGAGCTCATCGGATCCTGAAACACGAGCTGGAGGTTCTCTCGCAGCGATCGCAACCGGCGTTCCGGGAGGCGGGTGATGTCGGTGTCCTCGACGATCACGTGCCCGGAGGTTGCCCGGTCGAGCGCGGCGATCAGGCGCAGCAGCGTCGACTTGCCGCAGCCGGATTCGCCGACGATGCCGAAACGCTCGCCCTGCTTGACTTCCAGGCTCACGCCGCGAAGTGCGTGCACGACCGGAGCCGGCTGGAGCAGCGAGGTCCGCGGCCGGGGGTAGTCGCGCACGAGGTCGACCACCCGGATGGCGGTCGGCGTCTCGGGATCGTGCACCGTCGGGATGTGCTCAGTCATCAGTCGCCCCCGCCGGGTGATGGCATGCGAACCCTTCGGTTTCAGACCCGGTCCACGCTGGTGTCTCTTCGCAGAGAGCGGTTGCGTGCGCACACCGGGTCCGGAAAACACAGCCAGACGGGAATCGTCCAGCGGGCGGCACGTTGCCGGGGATCGTGGTCAACCGGCGCGACGTGGTCTCGAGATCGGACGCCGCGAGCAATCCCTCGGTGTAGCGGTGCCGGGGACGCGTGAACACCTCGTTGACCGGGCCTGCCTCCACCACGCGTCCGCCGTACATGACGAGGACTCGTTCGCAGACCGTGGCGACGACGGCGAGGTCGTGGGTGATGAAGAGCAGCGCGGAGGAGCGATCCACAACACCTCGCACGATCAGGTCGAGCACGAGGGCCTGGACCGTGACGTCGAGTGCGGTAGTCGGCTCATCGCAGATCAGGAGTGCCGGATCGTTGGCCAGGGCAAGCGCCAAGACGACTCGTTGCCGTTGGCCACCTGACAGCTGGTGCGGATAGGCGCGACGGGTATCGGCCGGGAGCTGCACGCGTTCGAGCAGCTCAGCCGCCGCGGTCCGGGCCGCGGGCTTCGCGAGGGTCTTATGGATGAGCATCGCCTCGGCGATCTGGTCGCCGATCCGCATGGTCGGGTTCAGCGCGGTCATCGGTTCCTGGAAGACCATCGCGATGTCGCGGCCGCGAACGCGGGACATCCGCCGTTCGTCCGCGCCGACCAGTTCGTGGTCGACACCGTCGAGTCGCACCGATCCGCCGGCCCGGACGTCCTCGGGCAACAACCCGAGAATGCTCAGCGCGGTCAGTGACTTGCCTGATCCCGATTCTCCGATCAGCCCGACCCGCTCTCCCGCGCCGACCGTCAGATCGACGTCGGACACGAGCGCCGTGTCCCGAACGGTCACAGACAACCCGCGCACGGTCAGAACGTCGTTCATCGGCGATCCTCCAGTTTCGGGTCGAAGCGGTCCCGGAGGCCGTCGCCGAGCAGGTTGAACCCGAGGACGGCGATCGCGATCGCGATCCCGGGGAAGATCGCCAGCCGTGGCGCGCTGAAGAGGAACTCCTGGCTCTCCTGCAGCATCCGGCCCCACGACGGTGTCGGCGGCGGCGTTCCGTACCCGAGAAACGACAACGCCGCCTCGGCCAGCACCGCGATCGCGAAGGACACCGAGGCCTGAACCGTGATCAGGCTGGTCACGTTCGGCAGCACGTGCCGCAGAGCGATCGGAAACGGTTGCCGGCCGGCCGCGCGCGCCGCGAGAACGTACTCCGTCCGCATCACCTGCAACGCCCCGCTCCGGATCACCCGCGCGAAACTCGGCACCGAGGCGATGCCGATGGCAACCATCGCGGTCAGCGTGCTGGCCCCGAACACCGCGCCGAACATGATCGCCAGCAGCAACGCCGGGAACGCGAGCAACAGGTCGTTGGCCCGCATGATCACCTCGCTCGGCCACCGCCGTACCATCGCCGCCAGGATTCCCAGCGGTACGCCGATGACCGCGGCAACACCAACCGCGACGACGCCGACGAACAGCGTCGTCCGCGAGCCGACCATGATCTGGCTGAGCACGTCCCGCCCGAACTTGTCGGTCCCGAACCAGTGCGACCACGAGGGCTCCAGCAACCGCGAGGCGGGAGTCACGAGCGTCGCGTCGTACGGCGTCCAGACGAACGACACCAGCGCCATCAGCACGATCACCGCGACGATCACCCCGCCGGCGATCAGGCTCGGGTTCAGTCGCTTCATGAGGCCGTCCTGAGTCGCGGGTCGAGGGCGACGTACAACAGGTCGACGATGAAGTTGACCAGCAGTACGGCGATCACGAGAACCATCACCACGTCCTGGACGAGCAGCAGGTCCCGGTTCGAGACACCGTCGAGCAGCAGGCTCCCGAGGCCCGGGATCACGAACACCCGCTCGACGACCACCGCACCGATCAACAGCGTGGCCAGTTGCAGGCCGAGCACGGTCACCACCGGTACGGCGGCATTGCGTAGACCGTGCCGCCACAGGGCATGGAACGGTCGCAAGCCCTTCGCCCGCGCGGTTCGGAGATAGTCCTCGCGCAGCACCTCCAGCACCGCGCTGCGGACGTAGCGGGTGAGGACGGCGCCTTGGACCAGTCCGAGTGACAGCGCCGGCAGGATCAGTTGCTTGAGGAACATCGCCGGATCCTGCGCGGGCGGCGTCCAGCCGTTGGCCGGCAACCAGCCGAGCCGCACCGCGAACACCACGATCAGCAGGATCCCGGCCAGGAACGCCGGGACCGCGACGCCCACCTGAGAGAACGCAGAGAGCGCCAACCCGGAGATCTTGCGGTGCCGCGCCGCCATCACGGTCCCGGCCGGAGCGGCGACCGCCAAGGCGATGACCATGCCCGCGACGACCAGCCACAGAGTGACCTGCAGCCGGTCGAACACCTGTGGACCAATCGCCACCTTCGACACGTACGACGTACCGAGGTCACCGTGCAGCAGCCCGCCGAGCCAGTCGAAGTACTGCGTCGGCAGCGGGCGGTCGAGGCCGAACTGCCGACGCAGTTCGGCCACTGCCTCGTCGGAGGCGTTCACCCCGAGCGCGACCCGGGCGGGATCGCCGGGCAGCACTGCCATGAACGCGAAGACCAGCACCGAGCTCACCGCAAGACTGACCAAGAACACGCCGGTGCGCTCGATCAGGCGGAGGATCATCGGCCGAGCTTGGAGAGATCGAAGTTCTCGGTGATCGCGTTGGTCGGCAGCCCCTTGACGCTCTTGTCCGCGACCATCAGGTTCGGCAGCAGGAACAGCCAGTCGCCCGCGGCCTGCTCGGACAGCCGGCGCGCAGCCTTCTTCATGTTGTCGACCTGGGCGGCCTCGTCACCGGAGTCCGCCGCGGCCAGGTAGCCCTGCAGCGTCGGGTCGTCGTACCGGGTGTAGTACTTCGCGTTGAACACGGCACCCAGGTCGCGCGGCTCGACGTGCGCGATGATCGACATGTCGTAGTCGGCGTTCTTGAACACCGTGGTCAGCCACGCCGCCGGGAACTCGAGCTGGTCGATCGCCACCTTCAGGCCGGCCTGCTCCAGCTGGCTCTTCACCACCTGGCCGCAGGACGTTGCGTACGGCAACGTCGGGAGCCGGAGCCGGAACGTCTTGCCGGCCGCACCGGAAGCCTGCAGCAACGACTTCGCCTTGGCGAGGTCGTACGGCGCGACGCCGGTCAGGTCCTCGTACCACGGATCGGTCGGCGGGACCATGCTGCCGATCAGCTTGCCGCGACCGGCCCAGCAGGTGTCCAGCAACGCTTTGTGGTCGATCGCCATCCGGATCCCCTGCCGGGTCCGGAGGTCCTTGAACAGCGGCAGCGAGTTGTTGAAGGACAGCAGTACCTCGCCGTTCGTGGTGCCCTCGATCACCTGGTACTTGTCGTTGCTGGTGAACTGGCTGAGGGCCTCCGGCGCCTGCACCGTGCCGACCACGTTGATCGTGCCGGTGAGCAGCGCGTTGTTCAGGGCGGTCGCGTCCTTGAAGTACTTCAGCGTGATCTGCTGGAAGTACGGCTTGCTGCCCCAGTAGCTGTCGTTGCGGACCATGACGATCGAGTCGCCGCGGTTCCACTTCGAGAACTTGAACGGGCCGGAGCCGACCGGAGCGGTCGCGAGCGCGCTGACACCGCTCTCCGAGAACATCGCGCCGATCCGGGTGGTCATCCGGAACAGCCAGTCGTTGCTCGGCTTCGTCAGCGTGACCTGCAACTGGGTCGGCGACAGCGCCTTGGCCTGAGACACCACGTCCATCGCGGCCTTCAGCGACGTCGTCCACGCGGACTTCACCCGGTTGATGCTGAACACCGCGTCGTTCGCGGTGAACTGCTTGTCGTTGGTGAACTTCGCGTTGTCGACCAGGTCGAACGTGTACGTCTTGCGGTCCGGGGACACCGTCCACGACTTCGCCAGCGACGGCACGATCTTGCCCGAGTCGTCCTGCTTGACCAGCGTCTCGTACACGTTCCCGAGCAGCACCTGCGGGATCGCGGCACCGTCGGTGGTGGTGAAGTCCAGGCTGGCCGGCTCCGCGACCAGACCGATCGACAGGTTCTGGTCACCTCCCGGTGAGCTGCCGGACGACGCACCGGATCCGGCCGAGCAGGCCGTCACGGCCAGCAGCGCGGCGGACGCGAGAAATGCGACCGCTCGAGTGGAAAACGACGGCTTCACGTCTACTCCTCCGATGCGCCGACTGGTCTGACCAGTGGACTAGGTCTCAATGGGCCACTAGGTTTGTCCCCTGCTCAGGTGCCTGTCAAGCGAATGGGGGTGTGCCGGATGACAAAGGGTCCGCAGTTCGAGCCGGTACAGCCCGTGCGCGCCTACCAGCGGATCGTCGAGCAGGTCGAGGACGCGCTCGCCCGCGGTGACCTGGCACCGGGCCAGCGGCTGCCGAGCGAGCGTGAACTGGTCGCTCAGTTCGCGGTCAGCCGGTCGACGGTTCGCGAGGCGCTGCGGGTGCTGGAGAGCAACGGCGTGGTCCGCTCCCGGCCCGGCGATCCGAACGGCCCGGAGATCCTGCCGTACTCCTCGTCCGCGCTGCGCAAGCAGGTGGCGAGGCTGGCCCGGGTCGACGAGCTGACCCTGAGCGAGCTGATCGGCTTCCGGATGATCATGGACGGCGCCGCGATCCAGGTCGCGTCCCGGCTGCGGACCCCGGAGGAGCTGGACGAGCTGGAGGCGACCCTGGTCGCGATGCGGGACGCGATCGACGTCGACTTCGCCGCGTTCAGCGAGGCCGATCTCGCGTTCCACGAGCTGATCGCGCGGATCAGCCGGAACTCGCTGATCCAGACCTGCAACGAGGTCGTCCGCGGCGTCGTACTCGGGCTGATCGCCGACAAGGTCGCGCACGCCCCCAACAGCCGCGCCCTGATGCTCGAGTCCCTGCACCACCACGCCGAAGTGGTCGACGCCATCCGCGCCGGCAACGGCCACGCCGCGGCCCGGATCGCCCGCCAGAACATGTTCGACTACTACGCCGGGTACGTGCCCGACTCCGAGCAGGAAACATTGCGTGCGCTCATAGATGACTGAGCGATCCCGTGGCATTCTGACGGGAACGGTTCACTGCTGTGGGGGGCACCGCGTGAGCAAACCTGCGATTCTTACGGTCGACGACGACCCGATGGTCTCGGCGGCCATCTCCCGCGACCTGCGCCGCCGGTACGGCGACAACTACCTGGTCGTCCGCGCGACGTCGGGCGACCAAGCGCTCGCCGCCCTGACCAAACTTGCGCTGCGCAACCAACCGATCGCGTTGATCGCAACCGACCAGCGGATGCCCGGCATGACCGGCATCGAGCTGCTCGAACGCGCCCGCGAGCACGCCCAGAGCGCGAAGTACCTGCTGCTCACCGCGTACGCCGACACGGACGTCGCGATCCGCGCGATCAACGAGATCGGTCTCGACTACTACCTGCTGAAGCCCTGGGACCCGCCCGAGGACCAGCTCTTCCCGGTCGTCGACGACCTCCTCGGCGACTGGCAGCACGCGAACCCCGAGCACACCTCCGACGTCCGTGTCGTCGGCAACCGTTGGTCGGACCGTGCGCACGACATCAAGACGTTCCTGGCCCGCAACCACGTCCCGTACCGCTGGTTCGACGTCGAGCGCGACGCGGAAGGCCAGCGCCTCAAGGACCTCGCTGACGCCGCCGACCACGACCTGCCGCTGGTCCTGATCCCGGAAGGCGACACTCTCCGCTCCCCCACGGCTCGCGACCTCGCCTCGGCCCTCGGTCTGCGGACTCGCGCCGAGCAACCGCTGTACGACGTCTGCATCGTCGGCGGCGGACCGGCCGGCCTCGCCGCCGGCGTCTACGCCGCATCCGAGGGCCTCAGCACAGTGATCGTCGAACGCGAAGCACCCGGCGGACAGGCAGGACTCAGCGCCGCGATCGAGAACTACCTCGGCTTCCCGCGCGGCCTCACCGGCTCCGACCTCGCCCAGCGCGCCGTCGCACAGGCATCCCGCTTCGGCGCGGAGATGGTGCTCGCGCGATCGGTCGTCGGCCTCGAGTCGCGCGGCCCCGTGCACGCCGTACTGCTCGAAGAATCCGGTGAGATCGAGGCCCGCGCGCTGATCGTCGCGACCGGCGTCTCGTACCGCAGCCTCGACGTCGAAGGCCTCGGCGACCTGACCGGCCGCGGCGTGTACTACGGCGCGACGGCGAGCGAAGCCAGGCAGGTCCAGGACGACGAGGTGTACGTCGTCGGCGCGGCGAACTCGGCCGGACAGGCAGCGCTCAACCTGGCCCGCTACGCCAAACGCGTCATCCTCGTGGTCCGCGGCGACACGCTCGAGACCTCGATGTCGCGGTACCTCATCGACAAGATCACCGAGGCTGCGAACGTCGAAGTACGGTGCCGGACCGAGGTGGTCGGTTGCCGCGGCGACGGTCATCTCGAGGCCCTGACGTTCGCGGATCGCACCTCCGGCCGGGTCGAGGAGGTGCTCGCGAGTTGGCTGTTCATCTTCGTCGGCGCGATTCCGCGGACGGATTGGCTCGGCGATTCCGTCGTACGCGACGCCAAGGGGTTCGTCGTGACGGGGCCGGATCTGATCGCGCAGAACAGGTGGTCGCTGACGCGGCCGCCGTACGCGTTGGAGACCAGTGTGCCGGGGGTGTTCGCGGCCGGCGACGTACGGCTCGACTCGATGAAACGGGTCGCGTCCGCGGTCGGCGAAGGCGCCATGTCGATCTATCTCGTCCACCGCTACCTTGCGACCGTCTGATGTACGCCGCAGAACTACATGACATCCCGCTCTTCGCCGGGCTGACCGATGCGCAACTGGACGAACTGATCGACGGCAGCACCGAGGTGTCGATCGAGCGCGGCGTCGACCTGTTCCACGAGGGCGAGCCCGCCGACTTCTGGTGGGTGCTCGTCGACGGCGCGATCTCGCTGCACCGCAAGATCGGGCGCGAGGACACCGTGCTGGGAAAGATGGACGTCCCGGGCCGCTGGGCCGGCGGGTTCCGCGCGTGGGACGAGCACGGCCTGTATCTCGCCAGCGGCCGCGGCCTCGCCGAAGGACGGGTACTGCGGGTGCCGGCCGACGTACTGCGGGAGCGGATCGACGACTGGTTCCCGCTCGCCGGGCACCTGATCAAGGGCGTGTACGGGACCGCGCGGGCGATCGAATCCACGGCCCGGCAGCGCGAGTCGCTGATCACGCTCGGCACGTTGGCGGCCGGGCTCGCGCACGAGATCAACAACCCCGCCGCGGCCGCCGCGCGCTCGGTCAGCGCGCTCGACACCGCGTGCGTCACGCTCCTGTCGGCGCTGCGCGGGCTCGCGGAAGGCGACGCGACCGCCGCTCAGTTCAGTGCGCTCGACGAGCTGCGGCTCGAGCTCGGATCGGGTACGGCGGCGCCGGATCCGGTGGACCTCGCCGATCACGAGAACACCATCGCGGACTGGCTCGACGACCGCGGAGTCGAGCGGTCGTGGTTCATCGCGCCCCCGCTCGCCGCGGCCGGCACGAGCGTGGACTGGTGCGAGCGTGCGGCCGACGTACTCGGCGATGCGCTGGAGCCCGGCCTCGAATGGGTGGCCAGCACGTTGTCGGTCGCGACGCTGCTCAGCGAGGTGAAGGAGTCGACGCGGCGGATCACCGAACTGGTGGCCGCGGTCCGCTCGTACTCGCAGATGGACCGCGGCTCGATCCAGACGATCGACGTCACCGAGGGCATCGAGAGCACGCTCGTGATGCTCGGGCACAAACTGCGCGACGGCGTCGAGGTGGTTCGCGCGTACGGCGCCGGCGTACCCCGGATCGATGCGTACGCCGGCGAGCTCAACCAGGTGTGGACGAACCTGATCGACAACGCGGTCGACGCGATGGAAGGCGCCGGCACGTTGCGGATCACGACCCGAACCGACGGCGACCGGATCGTGGTCGAGTTCACCGACACCGGTCCCGGGATGCCACCGGAGGTCGCGGCCCGCGCGTTCGAGCCGTTCTACACGACCAAGGACGTTGGCAAGGGCACCGGTCTCGGCCTCGACATCGCCCAACGGATCGTCGCCGAGCACCACGGTGGCACGATCAGCATCGCGTCACGCCCGGGCGAGACCACGGTGCTGGTGCGACTCCCGCACCAGCCACCGAGCTGAGATCAGGTGTCGTGCTCGAGGATGCGGACTCTGGGCACCTTGAGGAGCTTGCGTGCCTTGGTGGTCCAGTCGGAGCACACGAACGATGCTGCGGTCTCCGGCCACGCGACCACCACGACCTCTTGGCTCCTGGTGGTCTTCACCATCTGCATCAGCGCCAGCAGCACCTCGCCGTGCGTGATGGAGACGTGCACCGGGTAGCCGCTCGCCGCCCGGAGCTGCCGGGAGCTGTGCTCGATCACCGAGGCGAGATCGACGGCCGGGTCGGCGAGGGTCGCCGTCGGTGGTCCGCCCTGGGTTCCACGCTGTGTTCGACTCTGTGCTCGGTCAACCGTTGCCGGCGGTCTGATGCGCGCCGACGCCACCGTCGCCGAGCCGACCACGGACGCCGCGCCGGTCAGGCCGGCCACGTCCGCGAACGTCGATCCCAGCAACGCCATCGGACCGCCGAACCCGCTCTCCGGATGACTGGAGACCAGCAGGTGGTAGTCCACGGTGTCTTCGAGCCTTGCATGCAGGGCGGCAACGCGGCGCGCGTCGCCCTCGCTCATCTCCCGCTCGATGAGCACCACCACGTCGTACGTCATTCGTGGCTCCCTTCGCGTCAATTCCGTTGTACTCCTGCCGGGGACCCGACCAAAGCACCGGCCGCGCGTCCGTCACGGAATTGTCAAAGTCTTCTCAGGCTCCTGCCAGACTCGCCCGACCGCAGGTCAGGGAGCTGGTGAGGTTGCCCCGAGGCTGGCGCGAGCGCGGGTGTCGGGGGCCAGGCCCGACAGCAGGTACGGCGCGTCGATCAGCGACAGGCTCGCGCCGTCGAGAAGGCGCGGATGCAGCGCGTACACTTCGGCGCCCGCGCGCGGCATGACGTCACCGGTCAGAACCGCGACGAAATCGGCGCGTTTCGCCGCGTCCTCGTCCCAGCTCCGGTCCGGCTCCAACCGCGCGACGACCCGCCGTACGAACGTCGCCAGCTCCTCGGCCGGGTCGCGGACGTAACCGACGACCGACCCGTCGGCGCACCGGACCGCGATCTCGTCGGAGCGGGCCGCCGCGTGCCAGCAGCAGATCTCCCACAGGCTCACGCGGTCGCCCGACCCGTGCACCTCTTCCAGCGTCGCCGCCATCAGCCCGAGATGACCGCCGTACCTCGCGATGTTGTGACCGTGTCCGGCCGCGCCGAGGTTCACGTCGTACCAGCGCAGTTCCTTGGTCCGCAGGTCGACGCCGAACGGCATCAGGATCTTCGCCGGCCCGGCCAGGTCGAAGCGGTCCTCGACCGCCGCCGGATCGAACAGCCCGTTCGGTTGCCGCAGCACGCCGACGAAGCCGCGCTCCAACTCGTCGAACGGTACGTCGTTGTAGCTGAACACCACGGGCAGCAAGTAGCGACCGCCCACCCGGCGCACCGCGCGCAGATCGATGTCCACGAACTCCGTCGATCCGTCGGGGCCTGGCGCGGACGTCAGATCGCCGGAATGCACCAGCGCGTCCTGGTCGAACCGCAGCCGGGTGTAGTCGCACAGCCCGACGAAGGCCCACTCCTCGTCGAACACCGCAACCGACAGGTCGAGATCGACCCGTCGCCCCCGCGGCTCGACCCAGTGCAGGAACAGCCGCAGCAGCTCGTCCTGCGGGATCGGCACCGCACTCCCCCGCGTCATCCGCAGCAGGCTCGACGACGCGTTCCGCTCCGAGCCGGGCGCGGCCATCCGGGACAGCTCCTCGTCCAGGAACACCCGCCCCCAGCGCGGCAATCCCGTTGCCCGGCGCAACATTTCCCCGGTCAGTACGCCGGACAGCTCGACGGCGAGCGCACTGGGCAACGGCTCCCGGTCGTCGACCGACGTCCAGATCCGGGCGGTCCCGCCGCGCGGGAAGAACAGCCGCAGATCGCCTGGCGGCGTCCGGACCTGTCCCAGAGCGGCCGTGATGACCGCCGGCGAGACGTCCGACACCGCGGTCGTCACGGCGTCGACGAGCTCCGCGTGCTGCTCCGGCGGAAGCGCACGCGCCAGGTGCACAAGACGGCGTACCAACTCGCCTGGACGCTGTCGCAGCAGGTCGAGCGCCTGCTCCGGCCGCCCTTGCGTGAAAGCGCCCTCGACGCGCGAGCTGAACGTGCTCATCACGAGCCGCCCGCTCTCCACCCGCACCAGCGGATGCCGCGAAACCTCACCGGCCACTGCCCGTCCGGCGGCCGTGCCGAGGTCCAGCTCGGTACGACGGAGGACGGCGAACGCCAGCGCGGCGACCGGGAAACGCGTGGCGAACTCGAACGGATGCAGGTTCTCCGCGATCCGTTTCCAGGCACGCTCGTGACGCAGCATGTCCTCGACCAGCGTCTCGACCGGCAGCCGATCGAGACGCTCCAGCACCAGCCGTCGAATTGCCCGCGGCAACGACTTCCGCCGGGCGGGCGGCGTCCGCAGCCCGGGGTCGGCGTCCATCAAGGCGTAGAGCAGCCGCAGTACGTCGGTGGCGGTATCGGCGCGATCGATCAGCTCCGGATCGTCGGCGAGGAAGTGCGCGATGACCAGCGCACGGGTCTCCCGGACCGGGATGTCATCAGGGATCCAGGCCGAACTCGCGCCGTTGAGCAGCACCTGCAGGTCCGCGCGGTCCGCGGCGGACAAGGGCGCGCGCCGCGCCAGCAGGGCCCCGACGGTCTGGCGGACCGAGTCGGCCGTGGCCAGCGAGAGCAGCCGCAGGCGATCCGAACGGACATGCGCCTGCGGCTCCTCGACCGGCGACGGCTTGAGGAACGGATCCTTCGGGTCGATGCGGCGCAGGCACAGCGGACAGGCGCTGAGGTCGGTGCCGTCCCAGCACGTGCGGCAGACCAGGTGCGCGCACGGGGAGACGGCGTGCACGGAGGTCGTGTCGCCGCAGAGCACGCAGGGTTGCTCCGGCTCCTGCAGCAGGCGGGCGAAGACCCGGTTCACGTAGAAGGTCTCGGTGTTGCCCGGCACGCTCTCCGGGAAGCCCCGGAACAACGGCGTGTGCTTGGCGTCGAACCCGGACTCGGCGTCGAGCAGGTCGAGCAGCGCACTGCCGAAACCGGCCAGCGCTGGCGCCGACAGCGAGGCGCAGTGCCGGTACAGACCGACGGAGAGCAGGAGGCCACGCTGGATCAGGTCCGCCTGGAGCGCGGACAGGCCCGCCTGGATCGTGAGCGGGCGGCGCAGCCACTGCCACGCGGAGCGCCGTACCGGTGGGGTGAGGGCGGTGGCGTCGACGAGCCGGCGGCGGCGCAGCAGGACAGCAGCTTGCGGATCCGCTGGTTGGTCCGGCATGGCGTCTCCCCACTGACGTCCTACACCTGCTGTGCTTCATTGAACGAGGGCGCCAGGGGCGGAGAGCGGACGCGCTACTTGGCCTGGTGAAGGAGAAGGAAGCACGTCCAGGAGCCGCCCCTGGCACTGAGAACGCTACCGGGCGCCACCGACAGTTTTCGGTCCGGCCACAGAGCCGCGCGGCGGGCACAAAGAAGAGCTCCGGTAGCAAGGTCGGGGCCGCCCCGCCCAGACCTCGCTACCGAAGCAACTCCAGAGTAGAACGTTCACCCAAATCCCGCGCCACCGGGTCCCCGATTCGGTGCCGAACTGGCACTGATGCGCCGCGTCGCCGTGGAAGTACTCACCCTCGGCAGGCGCCGCACCACGGATAGTAATTGGCGGAGTCCGTGGACAATCACGGCGCGGTAAATTGCCGGGCCCCCGGGTTTATCCGGTGAATCATTTCTACGGGATGTAAGAAAAAGGTAAAGAAATACCGCCGGTCACCAGTCGTTGCCGCCACCGGTGAACCAGTCATTGCCACCGGTGAACCAGTCGTTGCCACCGAGGCCGTCGGTGCCGGTACGGGCGGGAAACGCTGAGATCTGCATGATTTTCGACCCTTCTTGGTGCTGACCAACAGGTGGAATGGCCCGGGCATCCGGGTGACCTGCCGTGAACAGGTCGTTACTATGAACGCACAACCGCTCAGATCGACCGCATGTGAGGCTGACGATGATTCTGATCGGTCGGAGCAGCTGGGTGCTACCTCGGCAATGGAAGCTCTGGTCGTTGCCGAGGACCGCATTGGTTTATGTGCTCGCGATTGATTTGATTGCGGTGACGATTACCACACTCGCGGTCTGGAGCACGCTGAGCGGCCCGCATTCCGGTGTCCAGCATTCGGAATGGGTGGCGTTCGCCGTCCTCGCCGTCGCCTCGACCATGCACCTGGAGTTTGCCCGCGGAATCGAGCGCCGACGCGAACTGGCGGCCAACACCTCGCCGCACACCAACCTGAAGTGCCTGTGGATCTTCGCGGCGCTGCTGCTGCTCCCGCTGTCGCTGGTGGTCCCGCTGGTCGTGCTGGCCTACACCTACTCCTGGTTCCGCGTGTACGGCCGGACCATCGCGCACCGCAAGGTGTTCTCAACCTCGACGTACGTCCTGGCCAGCGCCGCAGCAGCCGCCGTACTGCGTGCCGGCGGTCTGCTGGACGCTCCGCGCGTCCCCACCGGTTTCTGGACGCTGCTGGCGGTTCTGGCCGCGGCCGCGACCTGGTGGCTGGTGAACTACGCGCTGGTGATCGGAGCGATCCTGCTCTCCACCCCGGACGCCACTGCCCGTGACGCGCTCGGTGAGCTGTCGGACCAGATGGTCGTGTGCGCCGGCCTGGGTCTGGGCGTGGCAATCGCTGCGGTGCAGACGTCGTACCCCTGGGTCGTTCCTGTGCTCATGGTGACGGTGCTGGCGCTGCACAGGGACCTGCTGCTCCCGCAGTACCAGCGGGCCGCCGGCATCGACTCCACGACCGGTCTGGCCACTTCGTCGTACTGGGCGAGCGCAGTGCCCGCAGAGCTCGCTCGTGCGGACACACTGCGCAGCACGGTCGGTCTGCTGATGCTGGACCTGGACCGGTTCAAGGAGATCAACGACACCTACGGTCACCCTGCTGGTGACGAGGCGCTGCGTGCTGCGGGTGAGGCGATCCGTGCGGAGGTGCGGAACGGCGATCTTGTCGCGCGGGTCGGTGGAGACGAGCTGGCGGTGCTGCTGCCGGGTGCGTTCGAGTCCGAGGTGCTGGAGATCGCGGAGCGGATCAGAGAGCGGCTCGTGAAGCTCACGGTCTCGGTCGGTACGACGGACGGGGGTACGGCGACGCTCGACGGCGTACCGGCATCGTTCGGAGCGGCGGTCTACCCGGCTGTTGCGAGCACGATGGACCAGCTGATCCTGGCCGCCGACGACGCACTGCTGCGAGCCAAGCGGTCCGGGCGGAACCAGATCGTGGTCGCCCGCCCGAACCACTCCGACGAGGTTGCCGAACAGACCGTCAGCGACTGACCTCGATCAGCGCCTTGCCGCGCAACGTGCGGTTCTCGAGCGCCCGATGCGCGTCGGCCACGTGGTCGAGGTCAAAGACCTGGTCGATCACCGGCTTGAGATCCCCCGCGGCCGCGCGTGCGATCACGTTGGCCCCGGTGACGGCTGTGGTCGTCGAGTCCGCGCGCAGATCCATGATGCCCTTCACAGTAAGGCCACGCCGCTCGACCTCGGCGGCGTCGTACGGCGCGAAGCTGCCGCTCGGCGCTCCGTGGGCCGAGATCCAGCCGCCGTCCTTGACCACGCTGAACGCGACCGCGCCCAGCTCGCCGCCGGCGCCTTCGAACACGATGCCGGCGCCTTGGCCGTTCGTTGCCTCAAGCACCAACTTCTCCCAGCCCGGCTTGCCGTAGTCGATCAGTACGTCGGCGCCCTGGGCCCGGCTGAGTTCGAGCTTCTCGTCGCCGCGGGCGGCCGCGATGACGTGAGCTCCGGCCTTGTGCGCCAACTGGATCAGCAGCAGGCCCATACCACCGGCGGATGCAGTGATCAGTACGTCCTGGCCCGCCATCGGCGGCGCGAGTTCCTCGAGCATGAGGGCCGTGAAGCCGTCGCCGTACACCGCGACCGCGGTCCGCAGGTCCAGTTCGGGCGGTACCTCGACCAGATCGGTCGTGGTCAGGGCCAGCTCCGCATGAGCACCGAAGGCCACACCACGACCCACGACGGTCTTGCCGATCCAGTCCTCCGATACGTCGGGACCCACCGCCCGGACCCGTCCGCCGAGGTTGCTGCCGGTGACGTACGGCGCCTGCACGTCGAAGAACTCGCCGTGATGACCCCGGCGGATCGCGGTCTCGACGAAGATCACGTCCGCGACACCGACCTCGACGAGCACCTGCCCCGCGGCAGGCTCGGGGGCCGGGACCTCACGGGTCTCGATCACGTCCGGACCGCCGAACGCGGTCACTACTGCTGCACGCATATTCACACTCTCCGGTTGTCTACTGGAGCTACCGAGCCTGCAACCTCAACACTGGTTCAGGTCAAGTCCGGGACTGTCGGTGGCGCGGCGTACTGTGCGGGGCATGTTCGACGCCGTCTTCGTGCCTGCTGACCCGCCGCGCGCGGGCCGGCTGGCGCTGTACGGCGACCTGGCCGGCTCGGGCGAGACCGCCAACGGGACGGTCGACCTGGTTCTCCCCCGCGGCACGACAGTCCGCCGCACCACGGTCCCCGCTCGCCTTCTGGACATAGAAGAAGTACTGACGCGCCTTGCCGAGCAGGACTCGGATCGGCTGGACGGCTCGGGCAGCTGGGCGGCGTGGCGGGCGGCTGGGCTTGCCGGGTTGGTGCTGATCGGGCGTGGGCGGCTGGTGCCGGATCGGAGCCCGGAGGGGTACGGCGCTTGGCGGGTGGCGCCGCTCGACCCGCTCGACCACGCTTGGCTGCGGAACCTCAGCGCCGCAATGCCGGCGTACGGGCATGCACTGCCGCTCGACGGCACCCGCCCTGTCCGGCTGATCGAGCCGGAGCAGCTGGTCCGCGCGTTCTGGGACGCGCTCGCGGACACCCTGGTCCGCACGCCCGCCGCAGCCGTCTCTGCCCGCCCTGGCGCGGCGCCGTTCGCGGCCGCCGAATCCACAGCACTCCCCGGTCCGACCGCCTGGCTCGATGAGACCGCTCTGGCCGAACAAGCAGGCACCCGCCTCGTCCTCCGCATCGAACCACCCGACTCCACGGACGACTTTCGGGCCGTTCTGCAGTTGCGGAGTGGCGTGGACCCGAGCCTGCTCGTCGACGTCGCGGACATGTGGAACGCACCGGCCGCCGTACTCACAGCTCTCGGCGAACGCGCCGAGACCGACCTCCTCCTCGCCCTCCGCCGCGGCGCCCGGGTGTGGCCGCCGCTCGGTTCAGCGCTCCGCGACGCTGCGCCGGAAGATGTTCCGATCGACGACGAGGCGTTGGAAGAGCTCGCCGAGGGCAGTACGGCGCTGGAAGGCGCCGGCATCGAGGTGCTCTGGCCGACCGAGCTGTTCGCCGGCGAACTGGCGGTCCGCGCCACCGTCGCAACGCCGACTCCCGGTGCCGTCACCGGCCCCGATTTCAGCCTGACCGAGCTCGTCGCGTTCCGCTGGCGTCCCACGCTCGACGGTCAGGACCTGACCGAGGGCGAGGTCGCCGCGCTCGCCGAGGCCAAGCGCCCGATGATCCGCATGCGCGGCCGCTGGATCCGGGTCGACCACGACCTCGTCCGACGGCTCCGCAACGGCTCCACCCGTCAGCTCACCGGCGCCGAAGCGCTCGGCGCGGCGCTCACCGGGACCATCGAGGTCGACGGCGAGCTGGTCCCGTTCGACGCCGACGGTTCGCTGGCCGCGATGCTCGCCCGGCTGCGTACGGCCGAGGAGCCCGCGCCGTTCACCCAACCCGTCGGTCTCAAGGCGACCCTGCGCGACTACCAACGCCGCGGCGTCGCGTGGATGGCGCAGCTCGCCAACCTCGGTCTCGGCGGTTGTCTGGCCGACGACATGGGTCTCGGCAAGACCATCCAGATCATCGCGTTGCACCTGCAACTCAAGGGCCGCGGCCCGACCGTCGTCGTCTGCCCGTCGACGTTGCTCGGCACGTGGGAGCGGGAGTTCGAGCGGTTCGCCCCCGACGTACCGACCCGCCGCTACCACGGTGCCGGACGGACGCTCAGCGATCTCGCCCCCGACGAGGTCGTGCTCACGACGTACGGCGTGGTGCGCCAGGACCACCGCGTGCTCGGTGAGATCGCGTGGGGCCTCGCCGTCGCGGACGAGGCGCAGCATGCGAAGAACCCGTTGTCCCGCACCGCTCGATCCTTGCGGACGTTGCCGTCAGCAACCAGGATCGCGCTCACCGGTACGCCGGTGGAGAACCGGCTCTCCGAGCTGTGGTCGATCCTCGACTGGGCGGCGCCGGGATTGCTCGGCACGCTCGACAGGTTCCGCCACGACGTCGCCGTACCGGTCGAGCGGTTCCACGACGAGGAGGCGACCGCTCGGCTCGGTCGGGTGACGCGGCCGTTCCTGTTGCGTCGACGGAAGAGCGATCCGGGGATCGCGCCGGAGCTGCCGCAGAAGTCCGAGCACGACGTCGTCGTACCGCTGACCACCGAGCAGGCCACGCTCTATCAGGCCGTCGCGAAGGAAACGCTCGCGAAGATCGAGGAAGCCGAAGGCATCGCGCGGCGCGGGCTGGTGCTGAGTCTGCTCACGCAGTTGAAGCAGGTGTGCAACCATCCGGCGCAGTTCCTGCACGAGCCCGGTCCGCTCGAGCGGCGGTCCGGCAAGCTCGCGGCGCTGGACGAGCTGCTCGACGTGATCCTGGCCGAGGGCGAGTCGGTGCTGATCTTCAGTCAGTACGTCGAGATGTGCCGGCTGATCGAGGCGCATCTGGCCGCGCGGCAGGTCAAGACGCTGTTCCTGCACGGTGGCATCGGGGTGCGGAAGCGCGAGCAGATGGTGGAGCAGTTCCAGGCGGGCGAGGCGCCGGTGTTCCTGCTGTCGCTGAAGGCCGGCGGGGTCGGGCTGACGCTGACCCAAGCGACGCATGTCGTGCATTACGACCGGTGGTGGAACCCGGCGGTCGAGGATCAGGCGACGGACCGCGCGTACCGGATCGGTCAGGATCGACCGGTGCAGGTCCATCGGCTCGTCACCGAGAACACGCTCGAGGACCGGATCGCCACGGTGATCAACGCGAAACGCGACCTCGCTGACGCGGTCGTCGGATCGGGTGAGGCGTGGCTGAGCGAGCTGTCGGACGCGGAGTTGACCGAGCTTGTCGAGCTGTCGACAGGACCGGTGCGATCCGGGTCGGCGAGTGCCTATAACCCTTCTGCTGTTGGGAAATCCAATGGCTGACGAGGATCGGACGCCGTGGCAAGGGTGGCGGCGGAAGGGCGAGGACGCCGGGTTGCCGGCGGCCAAAGGCGCGGGGAGCCGGCGGTCGTTCGGGGCGACGTGGTGGGGGCGGGCCTGGTTGGAGGCGCTCGAGCAGCGGGCACGGCTCGATCCTGGTCGGCTGTCGCGCGGACGGTCGTACGCGCGACGCGGCAGTGTGCTGGAACTGACAGTCAGCCCGGGCGAGGTCGAGGCGATGGTGCAGGGCAGCCGCGTCACGCCATACCAGGTGACTGTCCGGATCCGTGCGTTCTCCGCAGCCGAGTGGGACGCCGTACTCGACGTTGTGTCGGCGCAGATCGGGCGGGTCGCGGCGTTGCTCGACGGGGAGTTGCCTCCGGAGGTTGTGGAGGACGTACAGGCGGCCGGGCTGGATCTGCTGCCGGGCGCGGGCGAGGTGCTGACGAACTGCAGCTGCCCGGACTTCGCCGTACCGTGCAAGCACTCCGCGGCTGTTTGCTACTTGGTGGCGGATGCGCTGGACGACGACCCGTTCGCGTTGCTTTTGCTGCGCGGCCGCCGCAAGGACGAACTCCTTACCGCCCTCCGCTCCCGCCGCACCGGAACCACCACTACACCTGCCGCGCCCCGCACGCCCGCACCAGCAGGCATCCCCGCAATCGCGGCCTTCGCCCGCCACCTACCAACCACACCGCCCAACGGTGATGATGACGGCCCGGGTGCGCGTGCGGGTGTGGTTCCTGTGCCGGCGCCGCCTCGGCCGCTGGGGGCGCCCGGGGTGCCGGCGGCGGTGAAGGTACTGGACCCACCGCGATCGTCCGGCGTCGACGTACGCGATCTCGTCGCCCTGGCCACCGACGCCGCCCGCCGAGCCTGGGAACTGGCCTCCGGCGACATCAACCAGGCACTCACGTTCGAGCAGGACCTCGCCCGCCGAGCAGCAGCCTCCCTCGGTACGCCGGAACTCGCCGACCTGGCGCACCGAGCCGGCATCTCGTCCCGCCAACTCACCACCTGGGCCACCGCCTGGCGCCAAGCCGGCCCCGGCGGCCTGGCCGTCACCGTCGACGACCCCCACGACGTAGACCCCGAAGCCCTGGCCGAAGCCCTCGAAGCCCTCCCCCAAGCCACCACCGAAGCCAACCGAGTAACCACCCCCAAAATCCAACTCCGCCTAGGCCGAGACAACCTCTGGTACCGCTTCGACAAAAGCTTCAACGACTGGACCCTCACCCACCCACCAGCCCCCTCTCCCCACGACCTCCTCCAAGCCTGAACCAGTTCGGGCTATGCTCCCGCGCCGAAGCACTTTCCTGGGGAGGAGCACCATGCACCGCCGAATCACCACAACCATCACGTCAGCGGTGCTCGTCCTGGCTCTGCTCGGCTGCGACCCCAAACCCACCTCACGATCCGAGCCAACCCCGACGCAAACACCGATACCGACCGGCAATCTGTGTGAACGCATCCAGCCGAGGCTGACCGGCACCTGGACGATCGGCCCGCCAGAGCCGAGGCTCTACGCACCGCTGTCGGACGTCTGCCTGCTCACGGACGCAGCGCAGAAGGCCCGCCAGATCCAAATCGCGCTCTCGGCAACACCGGTGACCGACGCGCAATCCGCGGCGCTCCGGCGGAGCGACGAAGCAACCGTGGCGGGGTGGTACGCCGCCAAAGTCATCGACGGTGGAGCCGGGACCGGATCCTGGGCCCTCAACCCTGCGGCAGCCGCTCCCTGGCTCGTCGTCCGCAGCGGCGGCCGGCTGATCAGGTTGCGCATGGTGAACGACGGCGCCGGAACTCTCGACGAGCTCCGGTCGATCGCCCGGACGATCGCCGAACTACCCGGCGAGCTGCCGTCGACGCAGGCCATGATCACCCGCCCGGAGTGCAACCGCGGGGCCGCTGCGGCCGAGCGCGTGCTGGGCTCGAGGATCGTCCTCGAGCGAGACGCTCTTGTCGACGGTCGCCTGACCTGTCAGTGGGGCTCGGCAGCTCGCTCGGCCGTGGCGAGACCCAGCAGCATGCTCATGTTCGGTGAAGTCAAGGACGGAGCCTCGGCAGGACTCTCGCATCGAGTGAACGTCGCCGCCGAAGGTTGGCAGCAGCCCAACGGTGTGCTGGTCTTCCGCACCAAGAACGGAACGTACGTCGAGGTGACCGGGACGCCGGGCAGCACGCTACGGACGGCTTCGATCCTCGCGCTCGCCCAGGCGATCGCTCCGGCCTACCGCTGACGCACGAACGCCTTGGCCACTCGGGTGATGAGGTCGTATGGGATTGGTTTGTTGAGGGGGAACTTCAAGGTGCCTTTGCCGGAGTGGTAGGGGGTTAGGGCTTTGGTGAGGGCGGGGTCGGTGGGTGGGATCGGGTAGATCGCTAGGTGGGTCTTCCACCCGCTGAAGTGCAGGAGGGAGGTGCCGTCGAGGGTGATGGTCGGCATCTGGTAGCTGATCTTCTCGCCGGCGTTGGGTACGGCGGCGTGGATGGTACGGCGTACTTCGTTGAGGACCTCGCGGACTTCCGCGGGGAAGGACGCGATGTACTCGTCCACGGTCCCGAATGCCATTTGCCTATCCTGCCGCGGTCAGCGGGACGAATGGCATCGGCTCGGGCTCCGGGTTCGCGTCCCAGGGTTCGTCGAGTGGGGTGGGGCGCCACTTCCACGACTCGGGTGCGGGTGCGCCTGCGACCGTCGTACGGCCGGTCAGTCGACGCAGTTCGAGCCACGGGTCGTCGGCTGCGCGTGGCTCGTGCGGGAACAGGCGTGTGAGGACGCGATCGCACAGGTCGGTGGGCGGGTCGAGCGGGCAGTTCAGGCCGTCGGCGAGATCCTGGCCGTGGACAAGCAGCTCCACACACGCCATACCGGCGAAGCCCTCCGGATCGCCAATCCCCCACGGATGGAAGGCCCGCGTCGCGGCCGGGCTCGCGCGTACGACCGACGCGAGGATGCGCCCCGCGGCCTCGACGAAATCGAGTACGCCGGCCGGCGGGGCGAGCTGTTGCGCCTGCGCGGACCAGCGCACGTACTGCGTCCGCGCACCCACCGCGAGCTGCGACGCCCAATGCAGCTGCGCCTGCCCAATGTGCTCGGCCGTCCTCCGGCAACTCCACTCGATCGTCCCGGCCCGCACACCCCAATCACCCTCGACCGCCGGCCGCAACGCCCCCACCACGCATTCAGTCGCCACCTCGACATCGCCCGCCGTCACCACAACCCCGCTCCTCTCGCCGCCCCCAGTCTGCGGCCCCTGAACGCCGAAAAAACAGTCTGTTGCGCAGAGCCCGTTTTTGTCATAAATAGAAGGAAGAGCAGATCCGCCGACCTCTCGACCACCGTCGCCCACCTTTCGTCGAGTCGTGGACTTCGGCGTGTCGACGGCGGCCAAACGCAGCCTCGATCCACGACTCGACGTTCCAGTGGTCAACCAAACGCCACGAATCGGCGCGATCCGGACACGGCAGGCGTGCGAGGGGTGCCGTCAGCACAGCCTGGGTTATCCCGTCGTCTGCTCGACGGGTGGCGGCCGACCGGCGGGGGTGGGGACGGGTGCTGGTGACCGGGGACAGGCAATAGCAGGTGCCGACCCACGATTACCTGTCGCATGACCCCGGATCGGGCTGATCACCACCCGCACATCGGACAGGAGAGCGGATATCCACCGGAGAACCCACAACTACCCGGCCAAGCGCAGCGAGGGTGTAATGCGCGGTGCGTTAGGAGGGGCGGCGGAGGGAGGTTTGGGCTTCGAGGGCCTGGATTAGGTGGGTGGCGATCTTGGTGTGGCCTGCGACGGTGGGGTGGACCTGGTCGGTGCAGTCGTCCTCGGTGATCCAGCCGGTGGAGTCGACGCAGACCAGGTTGGGGTCGTCGAGGGACTTCACCGCCGCCTGGATCGTCTCCGCGTGCTTCCCGTTGAACGGGGTCAGCGACACAAGCGTCGCGGTCGGGTACGCCGCACGCACGCGACGTACGTAATCGGCGTACTCCTCGACCTCCAGCGTTGGGTCGTTCACCCCGAGGTTGATCACCACCACGTCCGACGGCTCGATCCGCTCGGCCGGCGACCCGGCGAAGTTCCACCCGAACGAGTCGACCCCGACCGGCACCTCGCCGTTCCCCGGCTTGCTGATCCCCTGGCTCCCGAAGCCGACCTGGTACGACGTGGCGCCGAACGCGCGCGCAGTCAGATAGGCGTACGACGTCGTACCGTCCGCGCCCTCCGACTCCGGGTGCTCGCTCAGCGACCGCACGCCCTGCGTGATCGAGTCGCCGTAGAACTCCAGACGCGGACCGCTCGGCCGACCGCTGAGCCGCAACACCGATCGCACGTCGAGCACGAGACCGGCGAACACGACCGCGCATTCGAACGGCGGGTTCCACCGGTTGACGTGCTCGTTGACGTCCTTCACCACGACCGACACCTGGTGCCGGCCATCGGGCGCCGACAGCTCGATGACCGGCTCTTCGAGCACATGCAACGAAGGCTCGCCGTCGTCGACCGTGATCCACAGATGCGGCGCGACGGTCAGCCCGTCAGTGTCGAACAGCAGTTGCAGCCGCTGGCCAGCGTACGAGAACGAGATCCGCGACCCGGAGTTGACGGTGATCGCCACGCCGGGCTGCTGTCCCCACTGTCCTTCCAGGACGATGCGCGGATCGGACGGGGCGACGACCTCGCCTGGATCGAACGGCACGACAGGGGCTCCTTCTGCTCGGTTGCCGTGCCATTCTGCCTGGTCGTTCCATCAGGTCACCAACCTTCCTTCCGAGCCCGCGCCTCGAACAGCAGGATCCCGGCCGACAGCGCGACGTTCAGCGAATCGGCCTGACCGAGCATCGGGATCGACACCGCGTCGAACCCCTCGTCATGCCACGCGCGCGACAGCCCCGAGCCCTCCGAGCCGACCACGAACGCGGTCGGACCGTCGTACTGCGGGACTCGGTAGGTGCCCGTCGCGGCCGGATCCGCGAGGTGGACGCGGAACCGGTGGCTCCGCAGCCACGCGGCCGCCGACGGGATGTCGTCGAACTCCACGATCGGGGTCGAGAGGACGGTGCCGCGGCTCGCGGAGTACACGGCGGGGTGCGTCGGGCGCGCGCGACGGCTGGTCAGGACCAGACAGTCGGCGTTGGCGGCGTCCGCCGTACGGATCAGGGTGCCGAGGTTGCCGGCGTACTCGACACCGTCGGCCACCAGGACCAGCGAGCGGCTGGTGAAGCGGAATGTCTGCGGCCGCCACTCCGGGACCCGGGCGATCGAGATCAGGCCGTCGGAGCGGGTCTTGCGGGACAGGCGCGTGAGTAGCTTCTCGGAGATCCGGTAGGCCTCGGTGGCGCGTTCGGCGATCTGAGCGACGTCCGTGACACCCGCCTCGGGACACCAGAAGAAGGTCTCGACGGTGGCGGTCGTGGTGAGCAGGCGGTCGTGTTCCCAGATGCCTTCGACCATGATCCGGCTGGGTGAACCGTCCTTACGCAGGGTCAGCAGTTCACGGACACGGGGGTGTTGAGCGCCAATAGAGCGGACAAAGGGGTGCACAGTCATGTGCAGGCTCCATACGGAGAGAATCAGCAAGCGCGCCGGGGACCCTGCAACAGGGCCCGCACCGGCGGGGCGACACCTATCAGGTGCCGTGGTACTGACGCGGCCTGTCGACCGCGTCAGCCAAGGATTCTCATCACACCTCGGATGGTAGGCAGCCGCGCATCCGCCGTCATCCGGTTTTCCACAGGCCCGTGGCGGGTGAGTTTTGGTCTGTCGGTGCGGGTGGTTAGAGTCCTTTCTCTGATAGCCCCGCTATCACACGGGAGGAGTGCGGATGGACGCGACATTGCTCGACGCCGAGGCCGACGCGGCCGTGCTGCGTGTCTACCGCCAGGTGTTCGCCGTGCTCGCCCGCGAGGCCGGCGCGATGATCGTCGACCCGGACCTGCTCGACGCCGACCAGGCGATCCTGGACGCGTTCGCCGAGGCCGGCAGCGACGGTCTGACCGTGGAGCAGGCCACCCTCGCCTGCCGGGCCTATCCACACGACGTGATCGTCCGCCGCTTCGACGTCCTCCGGCAGTACGGCGCGATCACCAAACTCGTCGACCGTCCGAACGAGTTGCGCCACCGCGCCGCCTTCGCGCCGTACGTGATGCTGATGTTCCTGCGGCGGATGTCCGTCCAGGGCGGCCAGGGCGAGCTGCACCAGCTGCTCACGCTCGAGGCTCACAGCGTCAGCGATCCGCAGGCGACGGCCGACGACGGCAAGGCCTCGATCGGCCGCCTGACGAAGGTCTTCCGCCTGCTCGGCAACGAGCTCGCCATCCTGGTCTCGACCAGCACCACCGCCCAGCTCCGGGAGAACGCCCAGCTCGCGTGGGGCAACGAGCGCCTGATCGAGCAGGCCGAGAAGGTGCACCGGCTGGTCCTGGACCGCTGGCCCGAGCTGCACCGCGACTGCACCTCGCTCCGGATGGCGCTGGCGGCGTACGCCGACGCTGTTCAGCTCGCCGCCGGCCGCCTGGTCGAGCGCGCCGGTACGACGCGGGCGCTCGGCCTCCTGCCCATCGAGACTTGGCTGACCTTCTCCCGAAGCAGCGAGCCCGACACGCTGGCCGCCGTACTGGATGGTCTGCTGTTCGACGCCGCCGCACCGGACTTCTCCGCGCAGACGATGGTCGAGGCAGTAGAAACAGGACGTCGCAGCGGCACCGCGCGGATGGCGCCGCCGCGGCCGACCGCGGACGCTGATGCTCCGGAGTCCGCCGCCGCGACGGACCGTGAGGACCTGCGCGCCGAGGCGGAGCGGGTGCTCGCCGGGCGCCCGTCCGTCGACATCGTCGAGGTCATCGACGAGTCAGGCGACTGGATCACCGCGCGGCGCGTGCTCGCCGAGCTGACGGCGGCGCACCTGCACGACGAGCTCGAGTACGAGCTGGTCTGGTCCGACGGTATGCGAATTGATCCCACCGCAGGTACGCCGTGGGCGACCGAGGGCGTGTTCCGCCGGGTGGTCCGATGAGCACCGAAGCGGTTGAGCGAAGGCTGTACAACGCGTTGTGGTGGGCGAAGGTGCAGTCCGCAGGACCGCTCGAGGTCGACCCGGACACGCCCGCCGTCGCCGGTCTCACCCGCGCCGCGGCGCCGGACGGGTCAATGGTTTGGCTGGTGCCGACGCTCCCGTCGGGCGCAGGTCATGGCGTGCTCGACGAGCTCGACGCTCCCCCGGTCGCCGTCGAGCAGCCGAACGAAACGGCCCGCATCCTCGCGATCTGCGTCGCCTGCTGCTGGACCGACCGCAGCGCGCCGGCCTGGCCCGGTTCGACCGGCACGCTCGCGCAGATCAGGTCCGTGTACGCCGGGATGCGCGGCCGGCCCGAGCAGTCGAGCGACCTCACCCTGATCATCGGCAGCCTGCGCCGCCTGCACGCCACGCACTGGCTCCTGTGGGACGACAAGGCCGGCGAGGTCCGCCTCGGCCCGCGCGTCATCACCTGGACCGCAGCCGACCTGTCCACCCTGCGCGACCTCTGCCGCCACCTCCCCGAACCGCCTCCGGCCAACCTGACCGCACCCACCGAGGAGCCGACCCCAGCGTCCGCCCTCCCCGCAGCAGATGAGGCGGACGATGCGGATCCGGATCCGGATGACGCGGACCCCGATGCGGATCGCGTGGATGCAGATGCGGAGGTGGCGGATGAGTGAGCAGCACGCGTTGTTCGATCCTCTGCTGCAGGATCTGAGCGACCGCTCCCGCGACGAGGTGCTCGCCGCGTTCAGCGCGGTGCAGTACGCCGCGCACCCGGTCGCCGAAGTACAGCTGGCCGGTCTCCGCGACGTCACCCTGCGCCGCCAGGTGCAGCGCATGCTCAAGCTCATCGGCCGGACCCTCGTCCACGTCGACGGCACCCATTGGACCGCGGGGTACGACGACGACATCGCCGCCAGCCTGGTGGCTCAAGGCTGGCAGCCGTTGTCCGCCATCGATCGTGCGGTGCTGGTGCTGGTCCTAATCCACTCCGTCGCGATCCCCCGCAGCGAAGGCATTCTGACCGGCGACAGCTGGAAGTCAGCCCGACCCACCACGGTCGACGAACTGCGGACGACCAGGATCAGCGGCGAGGAGCGGCGCCTGGCCCTGCAGCGGTTGCGTGCTGCGGGCCTGATCCAGCTGTCCGGCGACCACTCGGGCGGACCGTCGTACATCCCGGGTCCGCAGCTGCAGCGACTGACCCCGGCCGCACGTCGTCGTCTGCAGGATCAGCTGATCCTCGCCGCCGCCCCGGCCAGTCCGATCGCCGAGGCCATCCGCGCCCGCAACGGCGTCCCAGCAGAAGTCAGCACGACAACGGGAGAAGACGTATGAGCGAGGACGGGCCGTTCGACATCCTGGGGTCGAAGGTGCTGCTCGGTGTGCAGGTCGTCGACCTGTCCCGCCTGTCGACGCACCCGATCCCGATGATCGGCCGCGGCCTGATCACGGTCGCCGGCCAGGGTCCGACCGACTCGAACGGCGCCGGCAAATCGTCCTGGATCGCCGCGCTGAGCCTCCTGCACGCCGACGACCAGTGGCGCCTGACCAGCGGCGCGCCCGGCGCCGCCGAGCTGCTGTTCACCGCCGAGGCAGCCGGCCAGGAAGGCAACTGGTCGAACGTCGACCGCGGCTACATCGTCGGCGTCTTCTCCGACCCCGACCTCACCGACCTCGACGAGGTCGAGGCGGCCGCGATCACCGTCTGGATCCGCATCAACCGCAAGGCGTCGTACATCGACCTGCGCTGGAAGCAGGGTCTGCACATCCCGTACGGCGCGACCGAGGCCGAGCGGGCCGCCGGCGCCGACGCGTTGTGGGCCACCCTCCCGCACTCGAACGGCCGCACCGACTTCCACGCCAACAAGCTCTCCCAGGTGCTGTACGGCGGACAGGTCCGGTGCGTCTCGTTCTTGTCGACATCGGTCCGTTCGAGCCCAACCGCGAACCTGCTCGCGGAGCCGCTCAACGAGCTCGGCCCGGCGCGAATCTTCAACGCGATCGCGACCCTCACCGGTCTCGACCACGAGCTCGAGCAGGAGCAGGCACACCGCTCCGCCGAGCACACGCAGCGCGAGGCGACCAAGCAGGCGACCGCCGACCTGCAGCGCTGGGAGCAGGAGATGGCGGCCGTCGAAGCCGGCATCCTGCAGCGCGCCGCGGCACGCGAAGCTCTCGCCGCGGCCAAGGAGTCCTGGCAGGCGCGCTCGGCGCGGCACCTTATCGACGGCTCCGCGCGGAACGACGAAATCCTTCAGGAGCTGGGAGTTCTCGACGAGCGCGTCGCCGAGCAGGAAGCCCGCAAGGAAGCGATCGAGGCCGATATCGATGCCTTTGGCAACGAGGAGGGCATGCTCCGGGACGTCCAGCTGACCCGCCAGGAGCGGGACAAGCTCGACGCCCGCGACCGGGAGCTCGACCTGGCGCAACGGTCGGTCCGGGAGCAACTCGAGCGCCTCGGGCAGGAGCACCGGCGACTGCTGGAAGCGGGACGTTCGGCAGACGGCCGCGACCTGGCCGCGGCCGGTGAGGAGCAGGACGAGGCTCGCGCAGCGCTCGAGGAGCACATCGGCCGCGACCACGCCGCACGCTCCGCAGTCGACCAAGCGACGGCCGAGCTGCGCGAAGCCGAGAGCGGTCAGACGGTCTCCGCGCCACAGCAGCAGGTCCTGGAGAACGCCGGGATCGACTGCGGCGCGCTCACCGACATCACCGAGCTGCCCGAGTCCGACCGGGCCGAGTGGGAGCCGCGACTGGCGCCGTACCGGGAGGCGGTCGTCATCGACGCCGGTGACGCGACCGTCGCGTCGACCGCGCTGGCCGACGCCGGGTACGCCGGATTCGTGCTCGTGCTGGCGAATCGGCCCGGTGCCAAAGGCTCCCCCAAAGGCCCGAAGTCGGCCGACAAGCGGTTCGTGCTGGATGCGTTCTTCGCCGCGATCGGCGAGCGCGCGACCAAGGACAACATCGACGACGTCGCCGGTGTGGTGGCCGTCGGGCAGTTCGACGAACCGATCACCGGCCGCACCGCGCGGATCGAGGCAGCCCGTCGCCGCGTGGAAGCCGCGGTCGAGGCCCGCACCCTCGCATCAACGGCGTTGGACCAGGCCCGATCACGGGTAGACCAGGCAGAGCGTCGTACGGCGGCCGCTCGCGCGCTCGCCGACGCGGACTCGGTGCAGGAGCAGATCCTCGCGCTCCGCGAGACCGTCGACCGCCACGAGACAGACCGCGACGTGCTTGCACCGCAACTGCAGGCGGCCAAGGAATCCGCCGAAACTGCAGCCGGCCAGCAACTCGTCCGCGACGAACGGCTGAAGAACCTCGAAGCGACCCGTCGCGACCACGACCGGATCCTCGACGAGCTGACCGGTCGCCGCCTCGCGCTGCGCGAGGAGCAGACCAAACTCGACCTCACCACCCGGACCACGGTCTGGGGCGGGACGCCTGCCGAAGCCGAGGAGTTCATCCTCGGACTGGCCGACGACGCACAACGCCGTACGACGGCCGACTGGAACCACCAGGCCTGCACGCAGCTCGACGACGTCATCCGCCGCTGCTTCCCGAACGCCCGATCGCGAGAAGAGATCCCGACCGAGCTGTGGGAGATCCTGAACGGCGCGGACGGCTGGACGAACGGCACCCTCGGCGACCGCGTCGGCCTGGTGCCGGCGCTGCAACGCACGCTGAGCAGCCACCTCGCCCAGCACGAGACGTTCGACAGCCTGCAGCAACAGCAGATCGCCAGCCAGCGCGCCGAGCGGAACGCCGCACTCGAACGCGCCCGCGAAGGCCTCGGCGAATCGGAGAGCACAGCCCGCGCCCACCGCGCATCGCTCGCCGACGGCATCAAGGCACGACTCCGCCTGGTCTCCCAGGAGTTCGACCGCCTCGACCAGCAGTACGGCGGGTACGGCGCGAAACTCGAGTTCCCCGAGCCCGATCCGCCTGCCGAGCCCGACAAGCCGTGGCGCTGGACGGTCACGCCGAAGTGGCGCCGGTCCGAGGGCGGTCCGTTCTCGGCGTTCAACGTCAAGGGCAACACCGCTCAGATGGACGAGAAGGCGGTGAAGCTGGTGTGCGCGGCCGCGCTCGCCGGCGGCTCCGACCGTCCGCTGTTGCTGATCCTCGACGAGCTCGGGCGCAACCTCGGTTCGCAGCACCGTCGCGAGGCGGTGGCGTTGTTCGAGCAGATCGGCCGCGACCGGAACATCACCGTGATCGGCGCGCTCCAGGACGACATGGAGCGGTACGCACTCGCCTCGTCCCGGCTGTACGTCAAGCTTCGGCGCAGCTCGGACACCATGGCGTACAACCAGGCGCCGGTGGTGAAGGGCAACGAGGACAACGCGGCCCGGGTCGAGCTGCTCCGCGAGTGGATGACGTCGTACCGCGGATCGACGCCGACGCTGGAACTGGCCTCGCCGACGCTCACGTAGTCCGACAATTTCCGACAGAAACAATCACGCGAGGTCTTGACCTCGTTCCGTGGGCCCGCATACTCACCAGGTGAGAGCGCTCTCTTCCTACCGCCCCAGGGAGATCAACCCATGCTGTCGCGACGGTTCCTGCTGCTGACCACAGTCCTCGGCCTCTTCGCCGTACTCCTGACACCGCTCGCGGCGAGCGCGTTCACCCCGAAGCCGCCACCGCTGGCCACGCCGTGGACCAATCAGGTGTCGGTGACCGATCCGCTCCCGGAGTACCCGCGTCCGCAGCTGACGCGCACCGAGTGGCAGAGCCTCAACGGCATCTGGCAGTTCGCGCCGGCGAGCGACCTGAACAACCCGCCGACAGGGACGCTGGCCGAGGAGGTCCTGGTCCCGTACCCGATCGAGTCCGCGCTCTCCGGCATCCATGCGCCACGAGAACCGCATGTACTACAAGCGCACGTTCACCGTCCCGGCCGGCTGGTCCGGCCGCCACGTGCAGCTCAACTTCGGCGCGGTGATGTGGCAGTCGAAGGTCTGGGTGAACGGCACGCTGCTCGGCACGCACGAGGGCGGGTACGACGCGTTCTCGTACGACATCACCTGCGGCGTTGCGGGCCGGGAGCAACGAGATCATCGTCGGCGTCTGGGCACCGGTCGACACCGAGGACATCCCGCTCGGCAAGCAGCGCGTCAACCGCGGCGGCATCTGGTACACACCGTCGTCCGGCATCTGGCAGACCGTCTGGCTCGAGCCGACGCAACCCGACCCGGATCACCCGGCTCGACACCATCCCGAACGTCGCGGCCGGCGGACTCGACCTGACCGTGCAGGCGTCAGCCGTGCGGCCAACCGGTGCACCGCCCAGGTGCTCTCCGGCGGCACAGGTCGTCGGCGACAGCGAGCGGCGTCAGCGGGACGCAGTTCCGCGTCCCGTACCGAACGCGCGCCTGTGGTCGCCCGACGACCCGTTCCTCTACGACCTGCGCGTGACGCATGGGCAGCGACGCGGTCGGCGGCTACTTCGGGATGCGCTCGCGTCGGCAAGGCGATGCTCGGCGGCTTCCTGCGGCCGACGCTGAACGGCAAGTTCGTCTACCAGCTCGGCACGCTCGACCAGGGCTACTGGCCGGACGGCCTCTACACCGCGCCGACCGACGACGGCGCTGCGGTTCGACCTGGAGCAGCAGAAGGCGCTCGGCTTCAACATGGTCCGCAAGCACATCAAGGTCGAGTCGGCGCGCTGGTTCTACTGGGCGGACCGACTCGGCCTGATGGTCTGGCAGGACATGCCGTCGCTGGCCGCCGGACGCAACGCTTCCGCGACCGGCGAGGCGCGGTACGAGACCGAGCTGCGCCGGATGGTCGACGAGCCACAGGCGCATCACGTCGATCGTCGCAGTGGATCCCGTTCAACGAGGGCTGGGGCGAGTTCGAGGCCGGCCGGATCGCCGACCTGGTGAAGAGCCTCGACCCGACCCGGCTGGTCAACCACAACTCCGGCTCGAACTGCTGCGACTCCGACCCGGACCCGGGCAACGGCGACGTCATCGACGACCACATGTACGTCGGTCCCGGCATCGCGCGGGCGCCCTCGACGACCCGCGTCGCTGTCAACTGGCGAGTACGGCGGCCTCGGCCTGCACGTCCCCGGTCACGAGTGGCCGAGCGGCAACAGCTTCGCGTACGAGTTGCTCCCGACGAGCGATGCGCTGACGACACGGTACGTGCAGATCACCAGCCAACTGCCGGACCTGATCACCGGCTCCGGCCTGTCCGGATCGGTCTACACCGAACCGACCGACGTCGAGGACGAGATCAACGGCTTCTACACCTACGACCGCCAGGTGCAGAAGATGGACTTCGCGCGGGTGCGGGCCGTCAACCAGCAGGTGCTGGCCGCCGCCAACGGTACGACGCTACCGACCGGCAAGCTGGTCTCGTTCCGCGTCACAACCCCGACGTACACGAACCGCTACCTGCGGCACATCGACGGAGTCGCGAACACCGAGGTCGTCGATGCCAGCAGCAACCAAACGCTCAAGCAGGACGCAACGTTCTGGGTCCGGCCGGGTCTGTCGAACAGCAACTGCTACTCCTTCGAGTCGCGCAACTTCCCCGGCCAGTACCTGCGCCAGCGTGACCTCCGGATCTACAAGGAAGCGAACCGCGAACGTTCACGCCGACGCCACGTTCTGCACGCATCCCGGTCTGAGCGGCGGCGGTACGTCGTTGGAGTCCGCCGCGCGGCCCGGGTACTACCTGCGCCACCGCAACTCCGAGGTCTGGCTGGACACCGACACCGGCGGCTCGTACCGCGACGACGCGACCTGGAACCTCGTCCCGGCCTGGTGGCGCAGCGGTGCGGACCTCGCGGTCGGCCAGACCCGCACGTTCCGCGTGACCACGCCCGGCTACACCGATCGAGTACTGCGGCATCGTGAAGGGCTGGCCCGGACCGACGTGATCGACGCCAACTCGTCGCTCACGGACCGCCAGGACGCGAGCTTCGTGATCCGCGCCGGCCTGGCCGAGAGCAGTTGCTACTCCCTCGAGTCGCTCAACTTCCCGGGCCAGTACCTCCGGCACAGCAACTTCCGGCTGCAGAAGGCGTCGAACGACGGCACCGACACCTTCCGCAAGGACGCCACGTTCTGCGCCCAGCCACCACGCGCCGGCGGGGCCGGCAACGTGTCACTGCAGTCGATCAACTACCCGACGTACTACATCCGGCACAGCAATGAGCTGGTCTACATCGCCACCGTCGGCGGGGCCAACGCGTGGGACGGCGGCGGTTCGTACGACGCCGACACGACCTGGGCCAATCAGCCCGGACTCGGAGGCTGACATGCAGACCCAACAACTCCCCGCCGAGCGAAGCGAGGCGGTGCTTCTGGTTCTCTTGGTTCTTGCCCTGGTGCTGACCTTGGCGCCGGCGATCCCCGCCAACGCGCAGCCTTTGGCAGCTCAGGTCTGTTCGGTCTCGTGCGACACGCTCGATCCGTCGAAGGCGCAGGAGGAGACGTTCCCCGTACCGGAGAAGGTGATCAACGGGCGTCGCGTCGTACTGCACGTGTCCGACAAGGACGCGATGGCGTGGGGCAGCATCGACAACGGGTCCACCAACGACGCGGTCTGGCTGGACCGCAGCTGGGACGGCGGCGCGACCTGGGACGGCCTGCTCGGCAAGGCGTCGATCCCGTCCGGGTGGACCGGCACGCGCACCCTCATGTACAACCTCGCCGACCCAGCCGGCCACCGCCGCGGCCTGATCCGCGCCTGCGGTGACGCGGCCGGCGTCGACTGCACCGCCTGGGTACACACTGCGGTCTGCGCAGCAGCCTGCGACGGGAGCTCCGGTCCGTCCGGCGACAACCAGCCGGTGCCGTCGACCACGCTCTCGAACCGGCGGATCTCGCTCCATATCGACAATCGCGGGATGGCGTGGGGCGCTCTGGAGAACGGCACGGGAGGCGACGAGATCTGGCTCGATCGCTCCTGGAACGAGGGCGCGTCCTGGCCCGGCGGCTCGTCACTCGGCCGAACCAGCGTCGCCTCCGGCGCCAGTGCAGGCGCGACCCGCCTCTACGCTGTGGCCGATCCAGTCTCGAAGCTGTACGGCGGCGCGGTCCGCGCGTGCGGACGAGCCGTCGAAAGCCAGAACGGCAGCTGTACGTCGTGGGCGCGGCCGGCCTCCGACCGCACCGGTGCAGCCGCCGATGCGTTGATGTACTCGTACCAGCCGCACACCGCCTGGTGGCTCTCGAGTTGGTGGAACTCCGCGGTGGCGGTGACGACGTTGATGGATTACCAGCAGCGCACCCGCCGTACCGATCTGCGCTGGATCGTCAACGAGGTGTTCGAGAAGAACAAGGGGGTGTTCCCGGCGGGTGAGAAGAGCGGTGACGCGCTGGAGGGGAACTTCATCAGTCGCGCGATCGACGACACCGAATGGTGGGCTATCGCGTGGATCGAGGCGTACGACCTGACCGGCGACCGTAAGTACCTGGACATGGCGGTGACCATCGCCAACTACGTGCACGGGTACTGGGACACGAGCACGTGTGGCGGTGGGGTGTGGTGGGACCGCGAGCGCACGTACAAGAACGCGGTGACGAACGGGCTCTACATCCGGATGACCGCGGCGCTGCACAATCGGCTGGCCGGCGACACCGTCTGGCTGCAGCGGGCAACCGCGGGATGGAACTGGTTCGTTGGCAGCGGCATGATCAACTCGTCGAACCTGGTGAACGACGGCGTGAACGGTGCGTGCGCCAACAACGGCCAGACCGTGTGGACGTACAACCAAGGCCTGGCGATCGGCGGCGCGCTCGAACTGTGGCGGGCCACAGGCGACAGCTCGCTTCTCGCGAAGGCTCGGCAGCTTGGTGATGCGGCGATTGCCTCGCTCAGCCCAGGCGGGATTCTCACGGAGAGCTGTGATCCGGCCGGCAATTGCGACGACAACCAGAAGCAGTTCAAGGGCATCTTCATGCGGTACTTCATGGACCTGGCTGACTCCACCGGCGAGGCGTCGTACCGGACCTATACCCAGCGACAGGCCGACTCGATCTGGCAGAACGACCGCGACTCCCTAAACCGGCTCGGTCAGCGCTGGGCAGGCGGCGGCACGCGTGACTGGCGCACCCAGGCGAGTGCTCTGGGTGCGCTGATTGCGGCGATTCCGGCGGGCTGAGCTTGACACTTGTCCAGATTTCGATGTGTTGTTACCAAAATCGGACCCCGGTGCTGACCGCCGACCAGGTGGTGCAGCAGACTGGTCCGGTGACTTTTCCAGAGTGGCGCCGTACCTGCTCACACCGAGTAGGCGGAGCTCTGGTCAAGCGGTCGTATGACGGCGTACCGTCGCCTGCATCCGGCACCATGTCACGACCTGGCGCAGCGTTACCGCCGCCTCATCATGATCGGAGGGCGTGAATGGCTTCCTGGCTGCTCCGCGCCCAATGGCCGCATCGTGACGAGACCGTCGAGCATCGCGCGCTCCGGGTCGGCCGGACGCTGACCGCGGTGGCGGTCGCGTTCCCCGACGTCCACATCTGGACGCAGGACGAGCGCTGGGGGTTCCACGTCCTCGAGGCCGACGGCTCCACGCCGCTGCAGGAGATGGTCGAGGCGACGACGAAGGTGCTCGCAAACGGTACGAGCACGACGCGTCTGCATCTGCAGAGCACCGGTGAACTGCCGTGGCTGTTCGACCTGTCCATGGGCGGCACGATGACGACCGTCTCGGACCAGCTCACGCTGCACTGGAGCGACGAGGACGCGCTGCGGCAGTCCGAACGCTTCGCTCAGGTACTGCGCGCGGTCGTCACGATCTGGGAACCGCAGTGGGCGAGCATCGCCGACACCGAGCTCGCCGCGGCAGCCGGTGTCTTCAGGCGCGGGATCCCGATGATGGGCTGGCTCACGTACGTGCGGGGCATGGTGGCCGGCGCTCCCGGCATCGACATCACCCTCACGCCGTACGAGCGTGGCACCCTTCTGCAGGCGCCGGTCTCCCCCATCGACCTCACACCGGTCCACATCTGCGCAGCGGCCGCGCTCGTCGGCATCGCGCCCGAGGAATAGCTACTCCTTCACCACGAGCTGCCGATCCCAACGCTGCAGCTCCTCCGCAGTCGGCACCTCGAACCTGGCGCTCCACTCCGTGAGCTCCTCCCGGCTGGCACGGAACGTCGCCGGCGGCAGGTTCGCATTGCGTCGCTCGAGCCGCTCCCACAGCACCTCGAACGGCAGATCGAGTACGACGATCTCCGCACTCGCACCGAGCGCCTGCGCGCGGGTCCGGAACAGGTCTCGCTCTTCTACCGACCAGCAGCCGTAGTCGAGGATCACGTCCACTTCGAGCGTCAACGCCCGCGCTGCGACACCCCAGAGCAGCTCGGACTCCAGCACCCAGCGCCGTCCGTCGACCTCATTCGTATTGAACAAGGCGTCCATCCACTCGTCCGGCGTCAACCGCAGCGCCTTCCGGTCCTCCTCGAGCCGTCGAGCCCACGAGGTCTTACCGGCACCTGGCAAACCGACGATCAACACCATTCCAGCCATCCCCGGAGCATAGAGCCAGGGCGCCGTACGGGTCGTCCGATTTGTTCAAGACCTGCCAGGCCTCGCGAGGCATGGTTGAACCATGTCCAAGACCGAACTCACGAGCCTCATGAACGTCGGCCCGGCCGTCGCCGACTACCTGGGTCGCGCGGAGATCACGCGGATCGACCAGCTGGCCGGCCGGGATCCGGTCGAGATCTACGAGACGATCTGTGAACGCGATCGTCAACGCCACGATCCGTGTCTCCTGGACACGATCATGTCCGCCGTCGACCAGGCGAACGGCAACCCGCCGCGGGCCTGGTGGACGTACACGCCCGAGCGCAAAGCCGGCTGATCGAAATGATTCGTAGAAATGCTAAGGGCCACCCCTTGTGGGGTGGCCCTTAACAGTGTGAATGTCCGGCGGCGTCCTACTCTCCCACGACCTCCCGGTCGCAGTACCATCGGCGCTGGCGGGCTTAACTTCCAGGTTCGGAATGGAGACTGGGTGTTTCCCCGACGCTATGGCCACCGAAACTCTATAGAAATATCAATCAAACCAGTGAAGCTAAGTCACAAACCCCGTCAGGGGTTTGGTTGCCGGGGGTTTGACCGTATTCCGGGAACCGTACAGTGAACGCGAACATCGTTACTTGCAGCGCAGGCTTGTGAAATCTGTTTCCAACCCGCCTTTGAGGGGGTTGGGTGTGTGACAAGCCCTCGGCCTATTAGTACCAGTCAGCTCCACACCTTGCGGCGCTTCCACCTCTGGCCTATCAACCCAGTGGTCTACTGGGGGCCTTACCCGGTTAACCCGGTGGGAGACCTCATCTTGAAGCGTGCTTCCCGCTTAGATGCTTTCAGCGGTTATCACTCCCGAACGTAGCCAACCAGCCGTGCTCCTGGCGGAACAACTGGCACACCAGAGGTTCGTCCACCCCGGTCCTCTCGTACTAGGGGCAGCCCTTCTCAAGTCTCCTGCGCGCGCAGCGGATAGGGACCGAACTGTCTCACGACGTTCTAAACCCAGCTCGCGTGCCGCTTTAATGGGCGAACAGCCCAACCCTTGGGACCTACTCCAGCCCCAGGATGCGACGAGCCGACATCGAGGTGCCAAACCATCCCGTCGATATGGACTCTTGGGGAAGATCAGCCTGTTATCCCCGGGGTACCTTTTATCCGTTGAGCGACGGTGCTCCCACATGCCACCGCCGGATCACTAGTTCCGACTTTCGTCCCTGCTCGACATGTCTGTCTCACAGTCAAGCTCCCTTGTGCACTTACACTCGACACCTGATTGCCAACCAGGCTGAGGGAACCTTTGAGCGCCTCCGTTACCTTTTAGGAGGCGACCGCCCCAGTCAAACTACCCACCAGGCACTGTCCCTGATCCGGATAACGGACCAAAGTTAGACAGCCAGAACAATCAGAGTGGTATTTCAACGATGACTCCACCCGAACTGGCGTCCGAGTTTCACAGTCTCCCACCTATCCTACACAAATTGTACCGACCACCAATACCAAGTTGTAGTAAAGGTCCCGGGGTCTTTCCGTCCTGCTGCGCGTAACGAGCATCTTTACTCGTAATGCAATTTCGCCGAGTCCATGGTTGAGACAGCGCCCAAGTCGTTACGCCATTCGTGCAGGTCGGAACTTACCCGACAAGGAATTTCGCTACCTTAGGATGGTTATAGTTACCACCGCCGTTTACTGGCGCTTAAGTTCAAAGCTTCGCCGGCCGAAACCAGCTAACCTGTCCCCTTAACGTTCCAGCACCGGGCAGGCGTCAGTCCGTATACATCGAATTACTTCTTCGCACGGACCTGTGTTTTTAGTAAACAGTCGCTTGGGCCTGGTCTCTGCGACCATCACCGCTTCCACCAGCAAGTGGTGTAACGGATCAGGTCCCCCTTCTCCCGAAGTTACGGGGGCATTTTGCCGAGTTCCTTAACCATGGTTCACTCGATCGCCTTGGTATTCTCTACCTGATCACCTGTGTCGGTTTGGGGTACGGGCGGCTCTAACACTCACTGCGAAGTTTTTCTCGGCAGCATGGGATCATCCACTTCCCCTGAACGGGTCCGCCTCGGCTCTCAGGCTAAATGAGACACGGATTTGCCTATGTCTCGCCCTACCACCTTGCCCGCGGATCAGCTTGCGCCTACCATCGCCGCGGTTGGACTACCCTCCTGCGTCACTCCTCAATGCACCTAATACCACCTCGGGTCAAAACATCCATACCTCAACCCGAAGGTCTCAGTACTTCTGTTTCTTAGCATCAGCGGGTTCGGTCGGGTCGTGTTAATGCCGGTACGGGAATATCAACCCGTTGTCCATCGACTACGCCTGTCGGCCTCGCCTTAGGTCCCGACTTACCCAGGGCAGATTAGCTTGACCCTGGAACCCTTGATCATCCGGCGGACGGGTTTCTCACCCGTCATTCGCTACTCATGCCTGCATTCTCACTCGTGCAGCATCCACAACTCCATCACTAGGCTGCTTCACACGCTGCACGACGCTCCCCTACCCATCCACACACCTGGACACAGATCAAGTCTGTGCCGAGTAATAGTGTAAATGCCACAGCTTCGGCGGATTGCTTGAGCCCCGCTACATTGTCGGCGCGGAATCACTTGACCAGTGAGCTATTACGCACTCTTTCAAGGGTGGCTGCTTCTAAGCCAACCTCCTGGTTGTCTGGGCAACTCCACATCCTTTTCCACTTAGCAATCGCTTAGGGGCCTTAGCTGGTGATCTGGGCTGTTTCCCTCTCGACTACGGAGCTTATCCCCCGCAGTCTCACTGCCGCGCTCTCACTTACCGGCATTCGGAGTTTGGCTGATTTCGGTAAGCCGGTAAGCCCCCTAGACCATCCAGTGCTCTACCTCCGGTAAGAAACACGCGACGCTGCACCTATATGCATTTCGGGGAGAACCAGCTATCACGGAGTTTGATTGGCCTTTCACCCCTATCCACAGGTCATCCCCCAGGTTTTCAACCCTGGTGGGTTCGGTCCTCCACGCGGTCTTACCCGCGCTTCAACCTGCCCATGGATAGATCACTCCGCTTCGGGTCTAGAGCATGCGACTAAAGCGCCCTATTCAGACTCGCTTTCGCTACGGCTACCCCACACGGGTTAACCTCGCCACACACCACTAACTCGCAGGCTCATTCTTCAAAAGGCACGCCGTCACACCCCACAAGGAGATGCTCCGACGGATTGTAGGCAATCGGTTTCAGGTACTATTTCACTCCCCTCCCGGGGTACTTTTCATCTTTCCCTCACGGTACTAGTCCGCTATCGGTCACCAAGAAGTATTTAGGCTTAGCGGGTGGTCCCGCCAGATTCACACGGGATTTCAAGAGTCCCGTGCTACTTGGGAAAACACTCAAGAGTCACTGTCTTACGCCTACAGGGCTATAACCCACTACGGCTCAACATTCCAGAAGATTCGACTTCAACAGTGATTTATAACTCTTCGGACCCACGGCATTAGGTCCAGAATGCTCCCACAACCCCACATGCGCAACGCACGCCGGCTATCACACGCACATGGTTTAGCCTCATCCGCTTTCGCTCGCCACTACTCACGGAATCACTTTTGTTTTCTCTTCCTGCGGGTACTGAGATGTTTCACTTCCCCGCGTTCCCTCCAGAACCCTATGTGTTCAGGCACTGGTAACTGGCTTTAGAATGCCAGCTGGGTTTCCCCATTCGGACACCCCCGGATCACAGCTCGGTTGCCAACTCCCCGGGGCTTATCGCAGGCTCCAACGTCCTTCATCGGCTCTTGGTGCCAAGACATCCACCGATTGCCCTTAGTAGCTTGTCACAAAAAACAAACAACAAAAGACAAAATTACGCTACAAAGAGATGCTCGCGTCCACTATACAGTTCTCAAAATACGGGCAGGAACACCAGCCCTACATCCACCACACTACCGGACAAGGAACAAACCCACCAGGGAAACAACACACCCAGGCAGATGACACCCCACCAACAGTTTGGTGAGAGCCGGCCCCAGCCACCAGACACACACGATCCGCAAAGATCCATGCATCCGTGACCCAGAAGAAACAGTCCCAACCCCCAGAACATCACGTCCTGTGAGCCGGGCCCGATTCCTCAGGACCCAACAGCGCGCCTCGATGATTCACTCCACCACTCCACGTTCCACGCAACCTCCGAAGAAGTTGCAGTACTAACTTCAGCTCGAGTCTCGCTGCACCTAATGGTCAATGTTCCACATTCCGAAGCACCGTCGCCTTGGACGAATGTCTCAAGAAACGACGAATAGACAACCACCCTTACGGGTCGATCGCCGAATGCTCCTTAGAAAGGAGGTGATCCAGCCGCACCTTCCGGTACGGCTACCTTGTTACGACTTCGTCCTAATCGCCAGCCCCACCTTCGACGGCTCCCTCCACAAGGGTTAGGCCACCGGCTTCGGGTGTTGCCGACTTTCATGACGTGACGGGCGGTGTGTACAAGGCCCGGGAACGTATTCACCGCAGCGTTGCTGATCTGCGATTACTAGCGACTCCGACTTCATGGGGTCGAGTTGCAGACCCCAATCCGAACTGAGACCGGCTTTTTGGGATTCGCTCCACTTTACAGTTTCGCAGCCCTTTGTACCGGCCATTGTAGCATGCGTGAAGCCCTGGACATAAGGGGCATGATGACTTGACGTCATCCCCACCTTCCTCCGAGTTGACCCCGGCAGTCTCCTATGAGTCCCCACCACCCCGAAGGGCGTGCTGGCAACATAGGACGAGGGTTGCGCTCGTTGCGGGACTTAACCCAACATCTCACGACACGAGCTGACGACAGCCATGCACCACCTGTATAGGACCCTTACGGACCCCCCATCTCTGGAGGATTTCCCTATATGTCAAACCCAGGTAAGGTTCTTCGCGTTGCATCGAATTAATCCGCATGCTCCGCCGCTTGTGCGGGCCCCCGTCAATTCCTTTGAGTTTTAGCCTTGCGGCCGTACTCCCCAGGCGGGGCGCTTAATGCGTTAGCTGCGGCACGGAGGACGTGGAATGTCCCCCACACCTAGCGCCCAACGTTTACGGCGTGGACTACCAGGGTATCTAATCCTGTTCGCTACCCACGCTTTCGCTCCTCAGCGTCAGGTAAGGCCCAGAGAGCCGCCTTCGCCACCGGTGTTCTTCCTGATATCTGCGCATTCCACCGCTACACCAGGAGTTCCGCTCTCCCCTGCCTACCTCTAGTCTGCCCGTATCGGAAGCAGGCTCGGGGTTAAGCCCCGAGTTTTCACTCCCGACGTGACGAACCGCCTACGAGCCCTTTACGCCCAATAATTCCGGACAACGCTCGGACCCTACGTATTACCGCGGCTGCTGGCACGTAGTTGGCCGGTCCTTCTTCTGCAGGTACCGTCACTCTCGCTTCGTCCCTGCTGAAAGAGGTTTACAACCCGAAGGCCGTCATCCCTCACGCGGCGTTGCTGCGTCAGACTTTCGTCCATTGCGCAATATTCCCCACTGCTGCCTCCCGTAGGAGTCTGGGCCGTGTCTCAGTCCCAGTGTGGCCGGTCGCCCTCTCAGGCCGGCTACCCGTCGACGCCTTGGTAGGCCATTACCCCACCAACAAGCTGATAGGCCGCGAGCCCATCCCCAACCGCCAGAACTTTCAACCAACCACCATGAGACGGTCAGTATTATCCGGTATTAGACCCCGTTTCCGAGGCTTATCCCAAAGTTGAGGGTAGGTTGCTCACGTGTTACTCACCCGTTCGCCGCTCGTGTACCCCCGAAGGGGCCTTACCGCTCGACTTGCATGTGTTAAGCACGCCGCCAGCGTTCGTCCTGAGCCAGGATCAAACTCTCCGTTGAAAAATATGACAACCAGTCAAAAGACTGGATAGTCGACACATCGAGTGATCCTTTGAATCAGAAACAAAACCATTACTGGCTATTGTTATCCGTATTAATTTCAAAGGAATCCGTCATAGAACACAGACAACCAACCACCCAAAATCTCGAAGAGACCAGGGTAGAAAAATCATCAAATGCCTACAAACGGGGATACTTCAATTTCGGCATTGACTTTCGGCACGCTGTTGAGTTCTCAAGAATCGGACGCACACCGCGCTTCAGACTTTCGTTTGAAGCTCCGGGGCAACTCGCCCAACTTTACTGTTTCGCTTCCAGCCGGTCAAATCGGCCTTTTCGATCCAGTCTCCCTGCGCGACTCAGTGTCCGAAACCCGCCGAGGCGTGTTTCGGCTTCCGAGACCTTCAGGGAGTTTGTTGAAGGGCCGGCCGCTTTCGCGTCCTGCGCCTCGCTCCAACAAGAAGAACATTACTGACATTCGCGGTGCAGATGCAAATCGGGGTCCCGGACCCTCGTCCGAGCCTCCCGGCACCTGCCCTCGGCACCGTCATCCGGCGTCGAGGGAAGCAGCGCTGGTCCCTCTGGTCACTCCACTCGCACGCGTCTCCGCGAGCGATACTTCCATGATGCCGCACCCGCACAAGTCGTTTACGGCGGGAGCCCCACGCAGTACGGGAGACACCCAGCGGAACGACGTACGAGACGGCCCGGGAAGAAGACCAGGTGGGAGCCAGTCGGCTCCCACCTGTCACGTGCCGCACCGTCCAGCAGACGCCTCTCGGCGAGTGGCCGCTCGTAGCGGCTTAGGTTGAGGCCCGGGGTCATGTTCCGGACGGCATCAGGTGTAACCCACTCCCCCCACGACCTATTCCCACCTGGCTGACAGTGCGAACCGCACCCAGGCCGTCGGTAGTGTCGCGCCATGTCTCGTGCCTCCCAGACAGCACTGACCACTCTGGCTCGCTTCAACGACGCACATCCTTGGTCTCACAACGACGTCTACGCGGCGCTCGTACTCCACCATGCACGTCGCGTCCGCGCAGCCGGCGGTACGGAGGCTCTGGACGTGGGCTGCGGGACAGGACACCTCGTTCGCCGACTGGCCGGCGTCCTTCCCACAGTCACCGGCATCGAGCGCGACGTTCCGACCGCGGAGCAGGCTCAGCGCACCACCGCGGACCTCGCCAACGTCCGCATCCTGACGCAGCCGTTCGACGAGTTCCACGGAAGCAACTTCGACCTGATCACCTTCGTGGCGGTCCTGCACCACCTGCCGCTGGAGGCCACGCTCGAGAAGGCACGCGAACTACTGCGCCCAGGTGGCCGACTCGTCGTGGTCGGCGTCAGCCGGGAGGCGCGAGGAGATCTTCCGTGGTCGATCGCCTCGATGATCCTGAACCCGATCATCGGCATCGCCAAGCACCCGCGACGATCATCCAAAACCCCCGCGCACATGACCGCTCCGACGGCCATGGCTGCGGAATCGTTCGAGGAGATCGTCCTCGCAGCTCACCGCATCCTTCCCGGAGCGCGACTCAGTCGCAGCCTGTTCTGGCGATACAGGCTGACCTGGAAAGCTCCGGGCTCGAGGTAGCCGGTTATCGCGACGGCTGAGGTGCCGAACAGTCGATCTTCGGGTTGGCACCGACGTAGTTGAGCGGTCCCGCGACGACTGTGACGAGCACGGTGCCGACCTTGGCGCACGACGTGCGCGAACTCTCGAAGTAGTTCCGCTGGGCCGCAGCCGCCAGGCCGATGAGCAGCCAGACGAGCACGACAATCGTGATGGCCCGGGAACGGGACGTGGAAACTCTGCGGGTAGGCATGTCCATACTCCTGCCGTGGACGAACCCCCGTGCGACCCACCTCAAGTGCCCGCTGCGAACGTGACAGAAACTCAGATCTCGCGAACGTCGTAGTACGGCTTGATGTGTTTGTTGACGTACGCGCCGATGCTCGGTGCGGCCAGCAGCGCCGCATAGGTCGGCTGCGGTACGTCGAAGTACTGGTAGATGTAGCCGTTGACGTACTCGAGCTCGAGGGTGCCGTCGGACCATCCGACCGATCGCACACTCGACGAGTTCACCAGGCGACGCCTCATCCGCGGCTCCTTCCGCGCTCGCACCGAGCCGCCCAGTCTGCCCTTCCCGCGGTCAAGGTGAGGGCGATCGCTCCGGATCCTCGGCCTGCAGGCGCGCAAGGGCGCGCGTGAGGTCACCGAGCGCCGTGTTGAGCTGGGTCAGCACGGTTTTGTCGATCGGTCCCCGGCCCTGGTCCAGGCCCAGATTCGCCGCGAACCGGAGGTGGGCGTCGGGCGGCGCCTTCTTGAGGTAGGTGTCGAGGGCCTCCTGGAGGAAGGGACTGGGCACGAGCTCGGGTCTCTCGCGCCACTTCGTCAGCGTGCGCGGCGAGATGCCGAGCTGCTCGGCGAACGCCTCGTTCGTCAGCCGCAGCGCCGTACGCAAGGCATGCGCGTGCCGGCCGGTCCATTCCTCGATGACTGTCATCCGTGCTCTCCCTTGCGTGTCAATTACTCCCTGCAATGAGAATATTCGTTTCGGTCACCGCCGGTGGGCAGAATTTGTGCGCTGTGGATACCGGTTGAGTTCCTGGTGAGGACGCCCTGGCGCGCGTTGACTTGGCGCATGGACGAGATCAGCGGGAGAACCGCGACGCTGCTGCGCACCACGCGACAGCGTCATCTGCGCATCGCGAGCAAATCCGGACCGCGCCGGTTCGAGCTGGTCCGGTACCGCGACGTCTCCGGCGTCAGCGGTACGGGCGTTGTCGCGGAGGGAGTCGAGTGGACCGACGGGACGGTCGCACTGCGCTGGGGCGGCCACTACCCGACCACGACCGTGTGGCAGGACGGGATCGACGCGCTGCTGAGCATCCACGGGCACAACGGCGCGACCACGGTCCGCTGGCTGGACGACTAGCCATGCGCACTCGACTCCGGTGGGGCGGGCCCACCCTGCAGACAGCCCGCCTCATCGGACTATTCGGTGAAGAACTGCTCCCGGTACGTCGGGTCCGACTCGGGCTTGGAACCGTTCAGCTCGGACCGGACGGGACCGCTCTCGTGACGACCGTCGCCGCCGGCATGCCGCGGAACCGGACGCTCCACCGACTCCCCCGAGCTGTCCTGGCTCGGAGCAGGGTCGGCCTGGTCGGGCTCGGTCAGGTCCTCGATTGCCGTGCTGAAGGCGAGTTCGGCGCGGGTCGGCCGCTGGCGTTCGATCTCCTCGGCGGTTGTCCGCCGTACCGGGAGATCGTTCGCCGCGGCCGACAGTTCAGCCAGAGTGTCGAGCAGGCCGAGCGCCGTCTCGACCTCACCCGGATGGTTGACCATCCACCAGACCGCAGCCGATCCAGGCGTGGCGAAGACGTCGTCCTTCAGGTACGCGCGTTTGTCCTGCTCCATCCGCCGTTCGAGCAGCGTGGTCTGCTCGCGCCGATGCAGCGCGGCCAGGTGCTGAAGATGCTTCTGATCCGCGTCCGGCAACCGCAGTCGCACTTCGGTCGCCCAACTCCGGACCTGCCCCTTCTCGTCCAGCGCCGGCTCGCCGAGCAGCGCAGCCAGGCGGTGCTGGTTGAGGGATTCCTCGGTCACCTGCTGCCGCACGGTCAGCGCTCGCGCCCTGTCCAGCAAGGCATCGACCGCGACCGCGCCGAGGTCCGCATGACGCGAGCCCGACAGCACCGTCGACCACTGCACGATCGCCGAGAAGCTGAACTGGAAGTCCGGCGAAGCCGACGGCAACCGCACATCGGCGACCGTCCGCGACGGCGGTCCGGAGAAGACCGGCTCCCGATCCGGGAGTACGACGGAAGGCGCCGGCGCCTGCTTCGTGACAACAGGACGGGGCGCCTCGGGCTGCTTCCACACAACCGCCAGCAACACCAGCAGCACCACGATCAACACCACAGCCGCCCAAGCCGGCAGCCCGACAATCAACGAAACGACGTACAGAACCAGCACAATCCCGGCAGCCGTGAGGAGAGAGTTCCGGTGCAGCTTCATGGCGGCATTCCTTCACCGGCGTCAGGCGGACGACGAGTCCCAAAAAGTGTCACACGCCTAACGCAAAGTAGCCGCCGGGCGCGTGTCGGTCAGCCGGTGAGGGAGCGGAGGGCTTGGCGGGAGGGGGTTAGGAGGACTGGTTTGTAGGGGCAGGGTTTGTCGGTGAGGGTTTCGTAGGCTCGGATGGCTCGGTTGGCGGCGTCCCAGCCTTGTTCGGCGGGGGTGCGGCCGAGTCCTCGGTTGCGGACCAGGGCGCCGTAGAAGGCGGAGCAGAAGACGGTGGCTTCGTACCAGCCGATGACGGTGCTGGTGCCGATGTAGGTGACGTCGCCCTGGATGCAGTCGCGGATGGCGCGTTGCCATTTGCCGATACCGGTCTTGCAGCCGTCGGCGATGACGACGCCGCTGGCGATCCCCCACTTGTGGTCGAGGAACCAGTCGGCGAGGGACTTCAGCGAGACCTGGGTCTTGCCGTCGGTCGACAGGAAGGACGGTTCCTCGCTGTGATCACCGTGTGCCATCACGTGCAGGACGGTCGACGGGGTGGTGAGGGCCGAGAACGCGGTCTCGTGGTCGCGGGTGCGGACGAAGTTCACGTCGATGAAGGGCTGGTCCCAGCCGGCGTTGATGTTGCCGGTGATGCCCTGGACGAACGACATCGACGCGTCGAACGAGCTGTCCAGACCGAGATCCACGAGAGTGACCAGCCGATTCTTCATAAGCCCACCCCTCCAACGCTTTTCGTCGCCCGTCGCACCATGATGACCCACGGATCCGACAGTTCGCGTACGGATATCCCGGCCCTGAGACAACCGGTCCCAGCCGTACGCCGTACGGCGGATTCTGGGTGACCGCGGCGGCGGGTGCGGACCGTGATCGGCCTATCGTGGCCGGGCGCGTACGCCGAAGGAGGAGACCAGATGAGTCAGGCACCAACAGTCACGTTGAGTCACGGAACCGCGATGCCGCGGGTCGGGCTCGGGACATCGCCGCTGAATGACGCGGACGCCGAAAGGACGGTGAGTACGGCGCTCGAGCTCGGGTACCGCCTGATCGACACCGCGGAGAACTACCGGAACGAGGTCGGCGTCGGACGCGCGCTCAGCAACGCGCCGCGCGACCAGGTGTTCGTGACGTCGAAGTTCAACAAACGCTGGCACAGCGTCGACGGGGCGCGGCAGGCGTTCGAAGCGAGCGCGGAGAAGCTCGGCGTCGAGTACCTGGACCTCCTGCTCATCCACTGGCCGATTCCCGAGCAGGACCGGTACGTCGACGCGTGGCAAGGCCTCATCGCGCTCCGCGAGGCGGGCCTGGTCCGCGCAATCGGTACGTCGAACTTCAAGCCGACGCACCTCCAACGACTGATCGACGAAACCGGCGTCGCCCCCGAGGTGAACCAGGTCCAGCTGAGCCCGGTGTGGGCGAAGGCCGCCGAGCGCGAGTTCCATGCCCGACATGGGATCGTCACGGAGGCGTGGAGCCCGCTCGGCAAGGGCACCGACCTGCTGAGCCACCCGACGGTGCAGGAGATCGCCAAGACGCACGGGAAGGCGCCAGGTCAGGTCGTTCTACGGTGGGAGACCCAGCAGGGCGTCGTACCCATCCCGAAGTCCACCGACCGCGGACGCCTCGCGGAGAACCTGGCGGTGTTCGAATTCGACCTCAGCTCGGAGGAACTGGCAGCTCTCACCGCGCTGGACGGCATCGCCAAGCCCGCCGCCGACTCCGACCGCTCCGGCCACTGACCCGAGACGCTCTGCGCTGGACGCCACCACCCGCCACACCACCATGACGTCAGGCGATCGTGCAGGTGGTGTTGCCTTTGCCGTGCATCCAGAGGAGGACGTCGAGGATTCGGATGGCTGAGAGGTCGAACGGAGGCCTGAGGTCATCGCGGAGGGACAGCAGGTGCGGGTGCAGTCCGGGGTCTTGCTGCAGGTGGGTCCGCAAGGGTTCCCACAGGCTGGTGGAGCCGATGACCTCTGCGATGACGGAGTCGTAGATCGGGCGGAGGCGCGGGCGCTTGCGGGCGTAGAGCTTGCTGGCGGTGGTCGGGCCGACGGAGGGCAGCGCGTCGAGCATTCGCCACAGGCGCCAGCCGACCCAGTCGTCAGGCCACGGCGTTCGTTCCTCGACCAGATCGCGGTCGGGGCCTAGTTCGTCGAGGAGTTCTGCGAACTCGTCGGCCCGGGTGTCCAACAGCGCCTCTGCGGCCAGCGGTGAGACGTTGACCGAGAGGAAGGAGACGGCCACCAGGTCGTCGGCGGTGAAGCGGTTGTTCGAGCTGGCGCCGCTGCTGGTGCTGTCCCACGTGTCGAAGCGAGCACCGACGTATCGGTGTGCTTCGTGGCCGTTCAGGCCGTAGTAGCAGGACAGGACTCTGAGAGCGTCGGCTCGTCGGTCGACGTCCACCAGTGACGGCAGCTTCATCAGGCGCCTCACATTCATCAGTGCCGACGTACATCAACCCCTTGACGCACCTCGGCCCCCGGGGAGTCTGGGAAGTTCCCGGGGGCCGTAGTGCTATCAGTTCGGGTCAGCTGCAGCCGGAGGTGCTGCCGCAGCCTTCGCAGACGTAGCAGGAGCCGCTGGGGCGCATCTTCGTGCCGCAGGTGAAGCAGAGCGGGGCGTCGACCGAGGTGCCGGTGATGAGCTCCAGCATTTCGGCGGTGGTGTGGGCCTCGCCCTTCACCGGCTTGGCGGCTGCCGCGTCGGCCGGCTTGTCGACGACCTCCGAGGTGATCTCGGCGACCGGCTCGACCGTCTTCAGCGACTCGGGCTCGGAGACCTCGACCGGGGCCAGCTCGTACGAGCCGGTGTCGAGCTGCCGGGACCGCTCGTCCGCCGAGTAGATGCCCAGGGCGGCCCGCTCGTCGAACGGCAGGTAGTCCAGCGCCAGGCGGCGGAAGATGTAGTCCATGATCGACTGCGCCATCCGCACGTCCGGGTCGTCGGTCAGACCGGCCGGCTCGAACTTCAGGTTGGTGAACTTCTGGACGTAGGTCTCCAGCGGTACGCCGTGCTGCAGCGCGATCGAGATCGCGATCGAGAAGGCGTCCATCACCCCGGCGAGCGTCGAGCCCTGCTTGCCCATCTTCAGGAAGACCTCGCCCAGACCGTCGTCCGGGTACGAGCCGGCGGTCATGTAGCCCTCGGCGCCGCCGACCGTGAACGACGTGGTCCGCGACGGCCGCGACTTCGGCAGACGCTTCCGGGTCGGCCGGTACTCGATGACCTTCTCGACGATCTTCTCGGCAACAGCGGCCTCGGCCTCGACGGCCTCGGAGGCCTTCTTCGCCTTCGCGTCCGCCAGCGGCTGACCGACCTTGCAGTTGTCGCGGTAGACCGCGAGCGCCTTCAGGCCGAGCTTCCAGCCCTGGAAGTAGACGTCGGCGATCTCCTCGACCGTCGCGGTCTCCGGCAGGTTCACCGTCTTCGAGATCGCGCCGGACAGGAACGGCTGCGCCGCCGCCATCATCCGGACGTGGCCCATCGGCTTGATGGCCCGCTCACCCATCGCGGTGTCGAAGATCTCGTAGTGCTCCGGCTTCAGGCCCGGGGCGTCGACCACGTGACCGTTCTCGGCGATGTACTCGATGATCGCCTCGATGGTCTCTTCGGTGTAGTTGTACTGGCGCAGTGCCCGCGGGACCGTCTGGTTGACGATCTGCATCGAGCCGCCGCCGACCAGCTTCTTGAACTTGACCAGCGAGAAGTCCGGCTCGATACCGGTGGTGTCGCAGTCCATCATGAAGCCGATGGTGCCGGTCGGCGCGAGCACCGAGGCCTGCGCGTTCCGCCAGCCGTTCTTGGTGCCGACCTTCAGCACGCCCTCCCACGCCGCCGTGGCGTGCTTCTGGACGTCCTTGTCGATCTCGTGGATGGTCCGGATCGCGTCGTTGGCCGCGGCGTGCTTGCGCATCACCCGGGTGTGCGCGTCCTTGTTCCGCTCGAAGCCCTCGTACGCGCCGACGATGCCGGCCAGCTCGGCGGAGCGCTTGTACGACGTACCGGTCATCAGCGACGTGATAGCGCCCGCCAGTGCGCGACCGCCGTCGGAGTCGTATGCGTGACCGGTGGCCATCAGCAGCGCGCCGAGGTTCGCGTACCCGATACCCAGCTGCCGGTACGCGCGGGTGGTGACGCCGATCGCCTCGGTCGGGAAGTCCGCGAAGCAGATCGAGATGTCCATCGCGGTGATGATCAGCTCGACCGCCTTGACGAACTTCTCCGAGTCGAAGAGGTCGTCGTCGCGGAGGAACTTCATCAGGTTCAGCGAGGCCAGGTTGCAGGACGAGTTGTCCAGGTGCATGTACTCCGAGCACGGGTTGGACGCGGTGATCCGGCCCGTCTCCGGCGTCGTGTGCCAGTCGTTGATGGTGTCGTCGTACTGCAGGCCCGGGTCGGCGCAGGCCCACGCGGCGTGCGAGATCTTGTCGAACAGCTCGCGGGCGTCGACGGTCTCGATCACCGAGTTGTCCAGCCGCGCGCGCAGCCCGAACTCACCCTTCTCCTCGACCGCCCGCATGAACTCGTCCGAGACCCGGACCGAGTTGTTCGCGTTCTGGTACTGCACGGAGGTGATGTCGCGACCGCCGAGGTCCATGTCGAAGCCCGCGTCCCGCAGGACCCGGATCTTCTCCTCCTCGCGCATCTTGGTGTCGACGAACTCCTCGATGTCGGGGTGGTCGACGTCCAGCACGACCATCTTCGCCGCGCGCCGGGTGGCGCCGCCGGACTTGATGGTGCCGGCCGACGCGTCCGCGCCGCGCATGAAGCTCACCGGGCCGGACGCCGTACCGCCGGAGGACTGGAGCAGTTCCTTCGAGGAGCGGATCCGGGACAGGTTCAGGCCGGCGCCGGAGCCGCCCTTGAAGATCAGGCCCTCTTCCTTGTACCAGTTCAGGATCGAGTCCATCGAGTCGTCCACGGCGAGGATGAAGCAGGCCGACACCTGCTGCGGCGAGGACGTACCGACGTTGAACCAGACCGGCGAGTTGAAGCTGAAGTACTGGTGCAGGAGCATCCAGGTGAGCTCGTGCTCGAACACCTCCGCGTCCTGCGGCGTGGTGAAGTACCCGTGGTCCTCGCCGGCCTTGCGGTAGGTCTTCACGACCCGGTCGAGGAGCTGCTTGAGGCTCCGCTCGCGGTTGTCGTGGCTGATCGCGCCACGGAAGTACTTCGTGGTGACGATGGTCGACGCGTTGACGCTCCAGAAGTCGGGGAACTCCACCCCGCGCTGCTCGAAGACCGTCTCACCCGTCTTCCAGTTCTGCTGTACGACGTCGCGACGCTCCCACGTCACCTCGTCGTACGGGTGGACGCCTTCGGTGCTGAATACGCGCTCGATGGTGAGTCCCGTGGGCGCGTTCTTGCGCCCTCGGAACCCGGCCGCCGACCGCTTGGTCGACCCCGAGTGGCCGGTCACCGTCTCTGTCATGGTTGCTCCTCGCCCTGTGTCTACTACCGCGGTCTGTCGGGACCGCCCCGTTGGTATAACGCCTGTAACGCCTGAACTGCGTGGAACTACTTGGAACTACCGTTCCCCCGGTTTATGTCTGCTGGGTCGGCTTCAGCGGGTCCGGCTCGGTGCCCTGCGGCTCCTTCTCGGCCCGCAGCAGCGCGATCTCCGTCTCGAAGTCGTCGGCGGACTCGAACTGCCGGTACACGCTCGCGAAGCGCAGGTACGCGACCTCGTCGAGCTCCCGCAGCGGCCCGAGGATCGCCAGTCCGACCTCGTGCGCGGGCACCTCCGGCGAGCCGCTGCCCTTGAGCGCGTCCTCGACCTTCTGACCCAGGCGCGCGAGCTGGTCGGCGTTCACCGGCCGGCCCTTGCACGCCTTTCCGACCCCGTTGATGACCTTCTCCCGGCTGAACGGCTCGGTCGCGCCGGAGCGCTTCACGACCGTGAGCTGCATCTGCTCGACGGTGGTGAACCGCTTCTCGCAGACCGGGCACTGCCGGCGGCGGCGGATCGCTCCGCCGTCCTCGGCCACCCGGCTGTCGACGACCCGGGAGTCGGCATGCCGGCAATACGGACAGTGCACGACGAATCACTCCTCCCGTGCCCACCGCAGGGGGTGGGTTGTGGATCAGCCTGGGGACAACTTGTGTAGAACCTGTGTGCAACTAACCACTACCTGTGGAAAATTACACCCGTGTAACCACTACATCTAGGGATCCTAGATCGCTGCTCCGACAGTTTGCAAGCACGCCCCGATTGCCCGCGCGTGTCATAGGTTCCAACACTCGCGCGGCCCCGTGTACTCCCGCGTGGCGCCACCGCGACGACCCTTTCGAGGCGCAAACTACGGCCCGCACAGACCGCTCCCCGGGACCGGTGCGGGATAGGGTTCGGCGGGACCCAGGGAGGATGTGGTGAGCGTGACCGAACCGGTCGACGAGCATGCGCAGCACGGTTACATCGGCGACAAGAAGGCGTACCTCGCGCGGCTGAAGCGGATCGAGGGCCAGGCCCGCGGGTTGCAGCGCATGGTCGAGGACGAGAAGTACTGCATCGACATCCTCACCCAGATCTCGGCCATGACGAAGGCCCTCGAGTCCGTCGCGCTCGGCCTGCTCGACGACCACCTCACGCACTGCGTCGTCGACGCCGCCGCGGCCGGCGGTCCGGAGGCCGACGCGAAGATCAAGGAAGCGTCCGCCGCGATCGCACGGCTGGTGCGCTCCTGACCGGCATGCCTGAGGATGGGCGCATGAAGCCGGTGATTCTCGATGTCGACACAGGCCTGGACGATGCCTGCGCGCTGCTGCTGGCGGCGCGGCATCCCGAGCTCGATCTGAAGGCCGTGACCTGCGCCGGCGGGAACGTCGGCATCGACGACGTCGTGCGCAACACGCTCACGGTCCTCGACGCCGCGGGCCGGCCCGACGTCCCGGTGGCCCGCGGCGCCGCCGTACCGCTGATCCAGCCGGTGCGGTCGGCGCGGCATGTCCACGGCGAGGACGGGCTCGGGGATCTGGACTGGCCGCGGTCGACGCGGTCGACGGACCCGCGGCATGCCGTCGAACTGCTCCGCGACGTACTGCGGGACGCGGCGACGACCGGCGAGCTCATCACGTTGATCCCGCTGGCGCCGTTGACGAACATCGCGCTGCTGCTGCGGACGTATCCGGAGGCGGCGCGCGGGCTGCGCGAGATCGTGTTCATGGGCGGCGCCGCCGGGATCGGGAACGCGACAGCCGCGGCGGAGTTCAACATCTGGACCGATCCGGAGGCGGCCGCGATCGTGCTGACCGCGGCCAAGGATCTCGGCATCGTGGTGACGATGTACGGGCTGGATGTCTTCTACGACGTCGTGGTCACGCTCGAGCAGGCGCGTGCGTTGAGCGGATCGTCCTCGGCGGAGCTGGCGTGCAAGCTGATCGAGAAGCGCAGCGAGCGGTACCAATCGGACGGCGGCAGCATCGGCGACGGCGGCGCGGTGTGCGCGGTGATCGACCCGTCGGGCCTGACGACCCAGGAGTACCCGGTCCGCATCGAGCTGTCCGGGAGTTGGTCGCGCGGACGGACGATCGTCGACACTCGGGGCGCGTCGGACGTCGCGAACGATCCACAGGGGCCGGCGGCGACGATCCGGGTCGCGACGGCGGTCGACGGCAAGCGGTACGCCGAGCTGTGGCTGGCGACTGTCAGCTGAGTAGGTCGAGAAGGCGGGCACGTACGCCGTACAGGAACAAATCGAGGCCGTCTGTGAACAGGTCCGTGTCGGCGCCGTGCTCCGCGACGACGGCGGCCAGGCTCCACCGTGCGGTGACTTCGAAGAGGTGACGTGCCTCAGGCTCTGGTACGCCGATACGTACGAGGGCGTCGATCTGGGCGCGGATGAGTTCTGCTCGCGAACCTGCGCCCTGGTCGCGGTCCGGCGTCGCCTTCGACTGCATCAGGCCAGCCAGCCCTGGATGGTCGGCGTAGAACGCCCGGAGCTCCAGCGAGCCGGACCTGGTGAGCTCGATCCACTCGTCGACGGTCGTGAGTTCGTCGTACGCCGTCTTGTCCGCCGTGAACTGGTCGAACGCGTTCCGGGCGACCAGGTCGAGGAGCTCGGACTTGTTGTGGACGTGGTGGTACAGGGACGGGGCGCGGACGTTCAGGCGCTCCGCGACGGCGCGCATGGTGAGGCCGTCCACACCGTTGGCATGGATGATCGCCAGGGCCCCGTCGACGATCGCGGCGACGGTGATGCCGGCCGCCGCATGCGACGAAGGATCACGCCTGGTCACGAAATCTGTTGTCCCCGGTTGTGGTGGTGGGTACTGTCTAACGTCATTAGACAGCTTAGCCGAGGATGGTGCCGTGACTGGATTCCGACCCGCGTACCCGCTGCTGACCGAGCGGCTGGAGCTGCGGCCGCATCGGATGGACGACCTGGACGATCTGTTCGCGTTCCACTCACGGCCGGAGGTTGTGCGGTACACGCCGTGGCCGGTGCGGGACCGCGAGCAGACGCGGGTCGCGCTGGAGCGGAAGCTTCCGCAGGGTGAGTTGACCGCGGACGGTCAGTGGCTGGTGCTGGCGATCGAGCTGCGCGAGACCGGGACCGTGATCGGCGAGGTGCTGCTGAAGTGGGCGAGCGAGGCCGATCGGCAGGGCGAGATCGGATTCGCGCTGCACACCGACTACCAGGGCAAGGGGCTCGCGGCGGAGGCTGCGCGGGAGATGCTGCGGGTCGGCTTCGAGGATCTCGGGTTGCATCGGATCGTGGCGATCCTCGACGACCGGAACACTGCCTCGGCACGACTGCTCGAACGGCTGGGGATGCGGCGCGAGGCGCATCACCTGCATGCGTCGCAGTTCAAGGGTGAGTGGGGCAACGAGTACGCGTACGCGTTGCTCGAGGACGAATGGCGCGCCGCGCGGGGCTGATCAGCCGACGACGGGGATCTGGAGGGTCTGGCCGGGGGTGATGTCCGCGGGTGTGGCGAGGTTGTTGAGGTTGGCGATCTTCTCCACGACCGCGGCCGGGTCCTGGCCGGGGTTGGTGTCCTGGGCAATGGACCAGAGGGACTGACCCGGGGCCACCTGCACCGGGACGGTGTGGGTGAAGTGCGGGCCGGGCTCGAGCACGCCGGCGACCCGGAGGCCGAGGACGAGGATCGCGGCGCCGAAGACGAGGACCGAGACGGCGGTCAGGAGCATCCGGCCGCGTTGGGTCAGCCGGAGGGTGGCCGGCTCGGGCTGCAGAGACGTCCGGCGCCCGAGCTCGTCACCCGAGCACCCACGGACCGGCATCCGGTCGGTGGTCGCACCCGCGACCTGAGGACGCCGACGCGGCGCCACCGTCGGAGCCGTAGCCGGGACGGCTCTGAGATGAGTGGGAGCTACGGCTGCTGTGCTCATCGGGTCCTCCAGACCTCTGTTCGGTGCGCGTCCTGCGGTGTCGAGTCCTGTCTATCGGCTGCCTCCGACAGTTTCTGAAGACCAGTCTGCCGGACCGGACCGAACACCTGTTCGATCGAACGCCTGTACGAATGATTAACCGACAGCCGCCCGGAGCGCAACCACCTCCAACCAGGACACGCCCAGGAAATTCCCTGCCCCGGCAACACCCCGCGTGCGCCTTATAACCTGACACCCGAACAAACATGCGAACCGACACGCCTTCGAACAGATGTTTGAAGAATCTCAGGATTCGGTCTACGGTCATCTCAGTCGAGCAAGTTTCGGCCGGTGGGACGATCGCCGGCCCGACCCGAGGAGTTACCACCGATGGCCAGGACGCCGAGCGGTTCCAGCAAAGATGACCGGGGCGGTGGGGCGGGGCAGCAGGGGCCTGCGCGCACCGGCGCGGGCAAGGCGGATCGCAACGTCGCGGAGCTGCCGGACGGACCGGCGGACGCGACCGGACTGACCCCGCGCCAGCGCCGCGTGCTGGACGTGATCCGCGATTCGGTGGACAGCCGCGGCTACCCGCCGTCGATGCGCGAGATCGGTGAGCGGGTCGGCCTGACCAGCTCCTCCTCGGTGTCGCACCAGCTGCGTGTGCTCGAGCAGAAGGGCCTGCTCCGCCGCGACCCGAACCGGCCGCGGGCGATCGAGGTCCGCTACCCCGGCGAGCTCGACGCGGCGGCCCGGCGGTCGGCGGTCGGCTCGGTGCGGCAGACGACGTACGACGAGACCGGGGCCGGCGACGCGCACCCGGACGCGGTGTACGTGCCGGTGGTCGGCCAGATCGCCGCCGGTAACCCGATCCTTGCCGAGCAGGAGATCGAAGAGGTCTTCCCGTTGCCCAAGGCAATGGTCGGCGAGGGCACGCTGTTCATGCTGAAGGTCAAGGGCGAGTCGATGATCGACGCGGCCATCTGCGACGGCGACTGGGTGGTCGTGCGGCAGGAGCAGACCGCGGAGAACGGCGACATCGTGGCCGCGATGATCGACGGCGAGGCGACCGTGAAGACGTTCAAGAAGACCAAGACCGAGATCCTGCTGCTACCACACAACCCCGCTTTCGAGCCGATCGACGGCAAGGACGCGGTCATTCTCGGAAAGGTCGTAACAGTTCTGCGCCGAGTCTGACATATCGGACGGCGAGCGAAGTCGGGCGTGTCGTGTCAGCATTGAGTCATGACGACTGTCTATGACTTCAGCGCCACGCGGATCGAAGGCAATGAACAGTCTCTTGCCGATTTCCGCGACCAGGTGCTCCTGGTGGTGAACACGGCCTCGCAGTGTGCCCAGACCCCGCAGTACACGGGTCTGCAGAAGCTCTACCGGACGTACCGCCGGCAGGGCTTCTCGGTGCTCGGTTTTCCCTGCGACCAGTTCGGCCACCAGGAGCCTGGTGACGAGAACGAGATCGCGAACTTCTGCTCGACGATCTACCACGTCACGTTCCCGATGTTCGCCAAGATCGAGGTCAACGGGTCGCGGACGATCCCGTTGTACAACTGGCTCAAACGCGAGCAGGGCGGCCTGCTCGGCGGCCGGGTCAAGTGGAACTTCACCAAGTTCCTGCTCGGTCGGGACGGCGGGGTGATCGCGCGCTACGCGCCGACTCACTCGCCCGAGAAGCTGGTCGACAAGATCGAGTCCGCACTGGCGGTGCCGGCGCCGTCCCGGGAAACGAACGACTGAAATTCGGTCATTTTCTGCGACAGTTGAACAGCGAATGTCTCAGCGCCGCAGAACATTCTCCGCATTTCGAACAATTCGGCCGTCAGTTGCAGGTCCCGAATGCATTCAGGGACGCTCTGCGAGGACCGATTCCGGGTTGATGTCGAGACGCAGACCGCGCCATACCGGATGCCGGAGCCGGCCGTCGCCGCCCCATCCGGAGTAGGTGACTTCGGCGACCAGCGCCGGGTCGAGCCAGTGTGCGCGCCGCCGGTCCGTCATCGGGATGCTCGACGGGTCGAACGCCGGCCGATCGATCTCGAGGCCGGTCAGCTCGGCGCTCAGCAGGTCCAGCGTCGCGAAGTCGAGTCCGGAGCCGACCTTGCCGATCAGCACCAGCTCGTCGTCGGCGTACGCACCGCAGTAGAAGGATCCGATCTTCCCTTCCCGGTTCCCCTCCCCCGGATGCCAGCCGCACAGCACGACGTCCCGGGTCAGCACCGGCTTGATCTTGATCCAGTCGGCACTGCGCCGCCCCGGCAGGTACCGCGACTTGCGCCGCTTCGCCACCACCCCTTCGAGCCCTTGCGCAGCAGACTGTTCGAGCGCCTGGTCGCTGTCCAGCAGCGCCGGCGGCACTTCCCAGAACGGGTCGCCGATGTCCAGCGACTCGAGCAGTCCGCGGCGTTCGTCGTACGTTGCCTCTAGCAACCACTCGCCGTCGAAGCGGAGCAGGTCGAACAGCCGCACCGACACCGGCACCTCGGTGATCAGATGCCGGAGCTGGCGGGGGTCGCGGACGTGCATCCGCCTTTGCAGCAGGCCGAACGACGGCGCCCCGTTCTCGTCCAGCGTGACGATCTCCCCATCCAGTACGGCGGGCAATCGCAACCCCGGCGCCTCCGCCAGGCCGATCAGTTCGGGGTAGCCGCCGGACACGTCGTGGCTGTTGCGCGACCACAGCCGGCAGACGCCGTCGTCGACCTCGGCGATGACGCGGATGCCGTCCCACTTCATCTCGTACGACCAGCCCGCTCCGGACGGCATCTGCCCCAGGGCCGCCATCATCGGCAGCACCGGCGGACCGGTCACGGGACTCATGACTGACTCATGACTGGCTCACGTGGACTGCAACCGCTTCAGCGCGCCGAGCACCTTCTCACGATCGGCGGTCGGCCACATCGGCGGCAAGGAGGCGCGCAGGAACGCGCCGTACCGCTGGGTGACGATGCGGGGGTCGAGGATCGCGACGACGCCGCGGTCCGAGCTGCGGCGGATCAGCCGGCCGGTGCCCTGCGCGAGCAGCAGTCCGGCGTGCGTCGCGGCCACGGACATGAACCCGTTGCCGCCCGCTTCGTCGACGGCACGCTGGCGGGCCGCCATCAGCGGCTCGTCCGGGCGCGGGAACGGGATCCGGTCGATGATCACCAGGTTGCAGGTCGACCCCGGTACGTCGATTCCCTGCCACAGCGACAGCGTGCCGAACAGCGACGTCTCGGGGTCCTCGACGAACTCGCGGGCCAGCTCGCCGAGTTGCGCGTCGCCCTGGCAGAGCACCTTGAGGTCGGTGCCCTCGCGCACCGCGGCGGTCGCCGCCTCCGCTGCGCGGCGGGACGAGAACAGGCCGAGGGTCCGTCCGCCGGCCGCGGTGATCAGGTCGATGATCTCCTCGAACTGCTTCTTGCCGAGTCCGTCGCGGTGCGGTGCCGGGAGGTGCTTGGCGACGTACAGAATCGCCTGCTTCTCGTACTCGAACGGAGAGCCGACGTCGAGGCCGCGCCACGGCAGCGGGCCCTTCTCCTCGGAGTCGTCCAGCTCCGGCATCTCGTCGTCGTCGGCGAGCTTGTCGGCGGGCCGCAGGCCGACCTGGCGGGCGATCGCGTCGAAGTCTCCGCCAAGGGTCAGCGTCGCGGACGTGAGCACCGCCGTACGGTCGCGGAGGACCAGTTCGCGGAGCAGGCCGGCGACGGTGAGCGGGGCGATCCGGAGCTCGCGGCCGAAGCGGTCGCGGTCGATCATCCAGATCACGTCGGCGTCACTCAGCGCGGCGACGCGTTCGGCGACGTCGAAGATCTCCTTGACCGCGCCCTTGGACTGCCGCTTGGCGCCGTCCGGGTCCTCCTTGTCGTCGGACTTCTTGTTCAGGTCGGAGTACATGCCGCGGGCCGCGTCGCGGACCAGCGCGGCGGCCTCCAGGACCTGCGCGTTGGAGGCTTCGATGCGGCCCTCACGGCTGCCTTCCAGCGCGGCCCGGAGCGCGTCGGAGGCGTCGATCAGGTCGTCGGCCTTGTCGTCGTCGACGAACCGGCGGCCGCGTCTGGCGGCGCGCTCGACCATCTGCGGGGACAGCTCGTCACCGGCCGCACCGGTGACCCGGGCGGGCAGCTCGTGGGCCTCGTCGACGATGACGACGTCGTGCTCGGGCAGGACGGTGCGGTTCTCGAAGGCGTCGATCGAGAGCAGCGCGTGGTTGGTGATGACGATGTCGGCCTTGCGGGCCAGTTCCTTGGCCTTCTCGGCGAAGCACTCCTCGCCGTACGGGCACTTCTGCGCGCCGAGGCACTCGCGCGCGCTGATCGCGACCTGCTGCCAGGACTGGTACTGGTGCGACGGGGCGTGATCCCGGTCGCCGGCCTCGCCGTCGGCGAGCTGCTGCTCGGCCCAGTCGCGGAGCTCGACGACCTGACGGCCGATCTCCCCCGACGGCGGCACGTCGACGAGCATGCCGTCGTCGTCCGGCGCGCCCTCCCGGATCCGGTGCAGGCAGGCGTAGTTGTTCCGGCCCTTCTGGATCGCGTACTTCGGTCTGCGCGGCAGGAGCTTCTCGGTGGCGTCGAGCAACGCCGGTACGTCGCGGTCGACGAGCTGGGACTGCAACGCGAGGGTCGCCGTGGAGACGACCACGCGACGGTCCTCGATCGCGTGCAGGAGCGCGGGCACGAGGTACCCGAGGGACTTTCCGGTGCCGGTGCCTGCTTGGACGAGCAGATGCGATCCGTCGTGCATCGCGGTGTCGACGGCCTGCGCCATCTCCACCTGCCCCGGCCGTGTTTGACCGGCGATCCCGGTTACGGCAGCTTCCAGCAGATCCCGCACATCAACACCCACCGCCATACCCTAGCCCGCGCAGCGGACAGATTTCCGCCGCGGCAGGCCAGGCTGTGGACAACCCAGGCTCTACACCACGGCGCCGCGGTCGGGTTGGGCGTCATGGTCCACCTGGGTGCGCTTGGGGCGCGGTGGCGGGGCCGGGTAGCGGCGTTCGAGTTCGAGGAGGAGCGGGGCCGCGGTGAGGTTGGAGGAGTAGGTGCCGACGAGGATGCCCAAGAGCAGTGCGAGGGAGAAGTCGGCGAGTGAGTCGCCGCCGAGGAACAGCAGGGCGGCGAGGATGAAGAGGGTCGAGATACCGGTGTTGACGGTTCGTGGCAGGACGTTCACGATCGCGGTGTCGATGGTCGGGCCGAGGTTGTCGGTGGCCCGGGCGTTCCGGGTCTCGCGGATCCGGTCGAAGACGACGACCGAGTCGTTCACCGTGTAACCGATGACGGTCAGGATCGCGGCCAGGAAGATGCCGTCGATCGGCTTCCCGGTCCAGGCGAAGACACCGACCACCACCGCGACGTTCTGCACCAGTGCCAGGACGGCGCCGGCGCCGAACGTCCATCGGAACCGCGCGGCGAGGTACGCCAACTGGGCGAGCAGGGCGATGCCGAGGGCGATCAGGCCCTTGTTCCGCAGTTCCTCACCGAGCGACGGGCCGATGCTCTCGTTGCGGATCACCTCGGCGTCGCCGCCGATCCGGGCCAGCGACTCCTTGATCTTCACCGCTTCGTCGTCGCTGATCGTTCCGGTCCGTACGGTGATGTCGTCGGTCCCGGACGCCTGCACGACCGCGGTCGGGTACCCGGCCTCGGCGACGGCAGCGCGCGCCTGGTCCGGCGTGATGCGCTGCGCCGTACTGACCTCGATCAACCGGCCGCCGGTGAATTCGATGCCCAGGTTCAGCCCGCGGACGGCGATGCCCGCGACGCTGACGATGATCGCGACGGCGGTGATGACGAGCCACCGGCGGCTGTGCTTCATCAGCGACGGCTGCCGGGCTTCCAACCAGGTCCGGACCCGGCCGTGGCCGGCGATCCCGCTCAGGCTCGGACGCCGCAGGACGAACCCACGCGATACGACGAACTCGGCGAGGACGCGGGTCACCACGAGCGCCGACAGCATCGACGCGATCACACCGATCGAGAGCGTGACGCCGAAGCCGCGGACGGGACCGGCGGCCAGGAAGAACAGCAGGCCGGCCGCCAGAAGCGTGGTGATGTTGGAGTCGGCGATCGCGGACAGCGCGTTCTGGAAACCGCTGCGCAGCGATCGGCGCAGGCCGTCGGTGCGGCCGGCTATGAAGTCCTCGCGGGCGCGTTCGAAGACAAGGACGTTCGCATCGACCGCCATCCCGATCGCGAGCACGAATCCGGCCAGGCCGGGCAGGGTGAGGGTGGCTCCGAGGGCGGTGAGCGCGGCGTACGACATCGCGGCGTACCCGACGAGGCCGATGACCGCCATCAGGCCGACGAGACGGTAGACCACGATGATGAAGAGCGCGGTCAGCGCCAGGCCGATGATCGCGGCGAGCGCGCTGGCCTGGATCGCGTCCTGACCGAGCGACGGGCCGACCGTGCGCTGGTCGATCACCTCGACCGGCACCGGCAGCGCGCCGCCGGAGATCAGCGCGGCCAGGTCCTTCGCACCCTCCTCGGTGAAGGAGCCGGAGATCGTGGTGCTGCCGCCGGCGATGCCGACCTTGCAGAGCTGGTTGCCGCCGTTCGGGTCGACCTGCGGCGAGCTGATCACCTCGTTGTCGAGCACGATCGCGATCAGCCGCTGCGGGGTGCCGACCTGGTTACAGGCGGCCTTCCCGGTGATGTTCGCCCAGATCTTGCCGCCGTCGCCCTTGAAGTTCATCTCGACGAACCAGCCCTGCGCGACCTGCTGCGGGTCGAGCCGGCCCTCGGCGCCGCTGACCAGTTCGCCGGTCATCGCGGGCTTGGCGAGCCGCAGGAGGCCCTGGCCGCCCTCGGGCGGCAGGTAGGTCTCCCCCGCCGCGGGCTTGGCCGGTTTGGCCGCGACCTGGTCGAGCACCTCGTGGAACGTGAGCTGCGCGGTCTTGCCGATCACCTTGGCGGCCTCGCGCGGGTCCTGGACGCCGGGCAGCTCGACGATGATCCGGTTCTCGCCCTGGCGGGTGACGTTCGGCTCGCTGACGCCGAGCGCGTCGATCCGCCGGTGCAGCACCTGGGTGGCCTTGTCGGTCGTCTCTTTGGTCGCCTTGACCGTCGGCGAGTCCTTCGCCTCGAGGACGATCTGCGTTCCGCCGCGCAGGTCGAGACCGAGCTGTGGCTTCGCGGTCAGCGTGACGTACGTCGACGCCGCCAGGATCAGAAAGGCGAGAAGTGCACGGACAAGGGACGACCGGTTCACCGAATCCTCCGGAGATAGGCACCCGCAGTACAGGTGTCATGACAGAGAGCACCCACGCAGACGTGGAACGCACAGTGTACGAACGCCATTCAACCGCCCCACCGCACAACCCCACAAGCGACCGTGTCGCACGCCGCTCGGGCGTCGAGCATCCGAACACCAACCAAACGCCACGATTCGCCGGGCGGAGCACGCGGGGGTGGTCAGTCTGTGTCGAGGCCGTTTTCTATGGCGTAGCGGACCAGTTCGGCTCGGTTGTGGAGTTGGAGTTTGCGGAGGGTGTTTTGGACGTGGTTCTCGACGGTGCGGTGGGAGAGGACGAGGCGGGTGGCGATCTGTTTGGCGGTGAGGCCGCGGGCTACCAGGCGCAGTACCTCGGTTTCGCGGTCGGTGAGGTGTGGGACCTCGGGGCCGGTCTCGCCCAGGCGGCGGTACTCCCCCAGCAGCAGTCCGGCCAGGCCCGCGCTGAAGATCGCGTCGCCCTCGGCAGTACGGCGTACCGCCTCGTCGAACTCGTCCAAGGACGCCGACTTCACCAGATACCCGGAAGCGCCGTTCTTGACGGCCGCGAGTACGTCGTCCTGCTCGGCGCTGGCCGACAGCACCAGGACGCGGGTGTCGGGGAGGGCCGTGGTGATCTCGCGGGTCGCGTCGACGCCGGAGCCGTCGCCGAGTTGCAGGTCCATCACCACCACGTCGGGGCGGGTCGCCAGCGCGATCTTCACCGCGCTCGCGACGTCCGAGGCGGTCGCGCAGACGTCGTACCCGCGGCTCCCCAGATCGCGTGCTACGCCTTCGCGCCACATCGGGTGATCGTCGACGATCATGATGCGCGTCATGAGACCTCCACCTTCAACTCCCATTCGGTTCCTTCGCCGGGGGCGGTCCGGACGGTGACAGTGCCGCCGAGGTCGGCGATCCGGCCGCGGATGGACTGGCTGACGCCCAGGTGCCCGTCGGCGCGGGCCTGTTCGAGGCGCGCGGGCGTCGTACCGACTCCGTCGTCGCGGATCGACACCAGGATCTCCTCGCCGAGATCCTCGACCACCACCCAGGACCGGGCGTCGGGGCCGGCGTGCTTCGACACGTTGCTCAACGCTTCCTTGACCGCGGCAACCAGTTCCTCGGCCGTGGACGCGGGCAGCAGGACCTGCGCTGCCGGTACGACGACGTCGATCCGGGTCGTGGCCAGTAGCAACAACAGTCCACACAGATCAACGCGATTCCCCGACGCGACGGTCGGGCGGGTGGACATCAAGGTGCGGAGGGCAACTTCCTGTTCGGCGGCCAGCTGGGCCAGTTCGGTCGCTTCGCCGCCGATCGCCGTACCGCGCCGCTGCACCTGAGCCAGCACCTGCAGTACGCCGTCGTGGATCGAACGACTGAGCCGCAGCCGCTCGGCGGTCGCGCTCTCCGCGGCGATCGCCTCGCGCAGCCGAACGCCCGCCTGCCGCATGGTCGAGGCGGCGTACCCGACGACGAGACCGGCCACCAGCAGCAGCTGCACGTTGCTGAGGACCTTCGACACGCTCTCGACCCCACGCAGCGACAGCAGCGCGAGGCTGATCGTGGCGGCGCCGAGCAGGCCGCCGTCGCGGCCGCGGGAGATCGCCAGCGCGAGGACCGGCCCGGCCGCCCACACCGAGGTCAGCACGGAGGCGCCGGCGCGGATGTCGAGCAGCGGCTGCGCCCACAAGGTCGCGAACATGCAGCCGACCGTGACGATCAGGTCCGCGAACGCGAGCCGCGTGTTGCGGCGGCCCCAGCGGCGGCTGTAGCCGTACGACGAGATCAGCGTCCAGATCCCCATCACGGCCAGCTGGAGCACCGCGCCGTACGGGCGGACGATGCCGTCCCAGCGAGTCCATACGCCGAAGCACGCGAACGCCCACGTCAGCAGGCGGAACACGACCAGCGCACGCCACAGCGGCTGCAGCAGGTCCACGGTCTCGCGCTCCACGCGGAACAGTCTGCCAAGCAGCGCGGCCGGAATGCGTGAGCCCTTCTACTCAGAGTGCAGGTTTCCCCGCTCGTTCACAGCATTTCCTCAGTTCCACTTCAGCTGAAGCTAATTTACCCGTACTCTCGCGCAAAACACGCTCGGGGGAGCTACGAACACACTGCGTTATCAGACACGGAGGGGAATCGTGCGCAAGCTACCCGCTGGGCTGTTCAGCCTGGCTTTGGCGGCGACGACCGGGCTCGGCATCGCCGCGGCCACGGCCGGGAACGCCGCCACACCGTCCAAGCAAGGGTCGGCACCGAGCGCGAGTGAGCCCGCACCGGCATCCGACGAGCTGCCCAGCCCGCTCGAGGACAAGCGCCGCGAGCTGCGGCAGGAGGCTCTCACCAAGGTCATCAACGGTCAGGCCAAGGCCGAGCAGCGCAACGGCAGCACGGTCGTCAAGCTCGGCACCAAGGCGGCCGGCACGAAGGGCGTCCTCGGCGCCAAGGCCGCGAAGACGAAGAGCGCCAAGGGCCGCGTCGACCAGTACGTCGAGCTCTCCCGCGAGAAGACCGACCGGATCTTCGTGGTGCTGGCCGAGTTCGGCAACGAGCGGCACCCGAGCTACCCGGACAAGGACCAGGCACCGACCATCCCCGGCCCGGCCACGTTCGAGGGCCCGCTGCACAACGCGATCCCGGAGCCGGACCGCTCGGTGGACAACTCCACCGTCTGGCAGGCCGACTACACCCAGCAGCACTTCGCGGACCTGTACTTCGGCAACGGCAACTCGGTGAAGAAGTACTACGAGAAGCAGTCGTCGGGCCGGTACTCGGTGGCCGGTGAAGTCACCGACTGGGTGAAGGTCAAGTACAACGAGGCCCGGTACGGCCGATCGAACGGCTACCCGTGCGCCAGCAACGTCTGCAGCAACACCTGGTACCTGATCCAGGACGCGGTCAACCAGTGGGTCGTCGACCAGAAGGCGGCCGGGCGGACCACGGCGCAGATCACCGCGGACCTGAAGACGTTCGACCAGTGGGACCGTTACGACTTCGACGGTGACGGCAACTTCAACGAGCCGGACGGCTACATCGACCACTTCCAGATCGTGCACGCCGGTGGCGACCAGGCCGACGGCGACCCGCAGCAGGGCGAGGACGCGATCTGGTCGCACCGCTGGTACGCCGGCTTCCCCGGCGGCCCGTCCAGCAACCCGGCCGGCGGCGCCCAGGTCGGCGACACCGGGCTCTACGTCGGCGACTACACCATCCAGCCGGAGAACGGCGGCATCAGCGTCTTCGCCCACGAGTACGGGCACGACCTGGGCCTGCCTGACCACTACGACACCTCGGGTGCCGCGGTCGAGAACGGCGTGAACTGGTGGACGATCATGGCGCAGAGCCGGGTCGGCAAGCCGAGTGACGGCGGTATCGGCGAGCAGGCGGCCGACTTCAGTGCCTGGGACAAGCTGCAGCTCGGCTGGCTCGACTACGAGATCGTGAACGCGGGCCAGAACAGGACGCTCGAGCTCGGACCGCACGAGTACAACTCGTCCAAGGCGCAGGCCGCGGTCGTCACCTTGCCGAAGAAGCTGGTCACCACGCCGCTGCAGACGCCACCGGTCGGCACCAAGTCCTGGTGGAGCGGTGAGGGCGACGAATTCACCCACACCATGAACCGGCAGGTCGCCGTACCGGCCGGCACCACGACCATGACGTTCCAGGCGAACTGGGACATCGAGGACTGTGGCCCCGACGCCTGCGACTACGCGTACGTCGAGGTCGACGACGGCACCGGCTACAAGCCGATCGCCGGCACGATCACCAAGGCTGCCGAGGGCAACGGCATCGACGGCCAGAGCGGCGGCTGGGTCCCGGCGTCGTTCGACCTGTCCGCCTACGCGGGCAAGACGATCGGCCTGCAGCTGCGCTACACGACCGACGCGAACACCGGTGGCTACGGGTTCTTCGCCGACGACATCAAGGTGATGTCGGGCTCGACCACCCTGGTCGACTCCGGCGCCGAGGCGACGCCGGAAGGCTGGACCCTGAACGGATTCAGCTCGGTCGGTGCGACGATCACGACGCCGTACGACAACTACTACCTCGCCTCGAACATCAACTACGTGTCGTACGACAAGCACCTGCAGACCGGGCCGTACAACTTCGGCTGGGCGAGCACGCTGGGCGACAAGGTGGAGCACTTCCCGTACCAGGACGGTCTGCTGGTCTGGTACTGGGACACGTCGCAGCGCAACAACAACACCAACACCCACCCGGGTGAGGGCCTGGTCCTGCCGGTCGACAGCCACCCGGTCCCGATCAACCGGATCGACGGCCAGCTGTGGCGTCCGCGCGTCAGCGGGTACGACGCTCCGTTCGGCCTCGAGAAGGCGGACTCGTTCACCCTGCACATCAACGGGCAGGCGAGCTACATCCGCGGCCAGAACGCCGTACCGACCTTCAACGACAGCAAGCAGTACTGGACGGCCGATCTGCCGACCAGCAGCGTGAAGGTCCCGAACAACGGGGTCAACATCAAGGTCGTCTCCAAGACCGGCACCACGATGAAGATCGCGATCTCGAAGCGCAAGTGACCGCATGAAACAGCCCCCGAAGTCCTCGGACTTCGGGGGCTGTTGCGTTGCCGGTTAGTTGCTCAGGTTCGTTTGCTCAGGCGACGGCGTACGGCGTGAGGTCGCCGGCCAGGGCCGGGTGGACCCGCGCCGTGATGTGGGTGCCGTCGGCGGTGTGTTCCAGCTGTTCGACCGAGCCTTCGGAGTGGATCCGGGAGACCAGGTCGCCGCGCTCGTACGGCAGCAGGACCTCCAGGGCCACGTGCGGCTGCGGCAGGGCGCCCTCGAGCAGCTCGCGGAGCTTGTCCATGCCTTCGCCGGTACGGGCCGACACGACGATCGCGTTCGGCTCGCGGTGCAGGATCGGCGCCAGCGCGAGCGGGTCGGCGGCGTCGGCCTTGTTGATCACCACGATCTCCGGTACGTCGGTCGCGTTGATCTCGGCCAGTACCTCGCGGACTGCCTGGATCTGCGCGATCGGGTCCGGGTGCGAACCGTCGACCACGTGCAGCAGCAGGTCGGCGTCCGTGACCTCCTCCAGCGTCGAGCGGAACGCCTCGACGATGTCGTGCGGCAGGTGCCGGACGAACCCGACCGTGTCGGTCAGCGTGTACACGCGACCGTCGGCGGTCGTCGTACGACGAGTTGTCGGGTCCAGGGTCGCGAACAGCGCGTCCTCGACCAGCACGCCCGCGCCGGTGATCGCGTTCAGCAGCGAGGACTTGCCGGCGTTGGTGTACCCGGCGATCGCGACCGACGGGACCAGGTTGCGGCGACGCTCCTGGCGCATCGTCGACCGGGTGCTCTTCAGGTTCTTGAGCATCCGGCGCAGCTTGGCGATCTTGGTGTTGATCCGGCGCCGGTCGGTCTCGATCTTGGTCTCACCGGGACCACGGCCGCCGATACCGCCGCCGGCCGCGCCGACCCGTCCACCGGCCTGGCGGGACAGGTTTCCACCCCAACCACGCAGGCGCTGCTTCATGTACTGCAGCTGGGCCAGCTCGACCTGGGCCTTGCCTTCCTTGCTCTTCGCGTGCTGCGCGAAGATGTCCAGGATCAGCGCGGTCCGGTCGACCACCTTGACCTTCAGCCGGTCTTCCAGGTTACGCAGCTGCGCGGGCGCCAGCTCGCCGTCGGCGATCACGGTGTCCACGCCGAGCGACGCGACCAGGTTGCGCAGGTCGGCCACCTTGCCGGAACCGATGAAGGTCGCCGCGTCGGGCTTCTTCCGCCGCTGGATCACGCCGTCCAGTACCTCGGAACCGGCGGTCTCGGCGAGCAGCTTCAGCTCGGCCAGCGAGTTCTCCGCGTCCTCGGCGCTGCCCTCGGTCCAGACGCCGACCAGCAGCACCCGCTCGAGCAGCAGTTTGCGGTATTCGACCTCGCTGATGTCGGTCAGCTCGGTCGACATGCCGACCACGCGCCGGAGCGCCTGGCGCTCCTCGAGGTCGAGGCCCTCGGTAGTCAGTTCTTGGTCGTACTCATCGTGACCCGTCAACGAAGCGCCGGAGTCATCGCCCTCGATGAGGTCGGTTTCGACGTCGGTGGTCTCGTCAAATGCATGTGATTGGGTCGTCATATACCTTCCATGGTGGCACGGGCCTCAAGTACAAGCGACCCGTTTACCACAGTCAACGCCCCACGCAGGAATCAGATTCCCAGCCACGCGCGGTCGAACTCGCCGCGAGCGTGCAGAACGGCCGGTCCGGTCAGTTCCAGGTGGTTGTCCGCACGCCACGTGACGCTCACTTCACCGCCCGGTACGCCGACGCGGTACGTCACCGGGCGCTCCTCACGGGCCGCCCGCGCGGCCGCCACGGTCACGGCGCAGGTACCCGTACCGCACGACCTGCGTCTCCCCCGACCCGCGCTCGTGCACCCGCATCTGGACGTCGCGCGGACCACGCCGTACGACGAACTCGACGTTCACCCCGTGCGGGAACGCGTCCGACGGCGACCATGTGGGCTGATCGCACAGATTGCCCGGCTCGTCCAGGTTGTCGACGAAGGTGACCGCGTGCGGATTGCCCATGTCCACGTGGACGGCGGGCCACTGGTGACCGTTGGCGTCGACCACGATCCCAGCCGCGTCGGGGAGCTTCGGCTCGCCCATGTCGGCGGTCAGCGTGCCGTCGTCGTTCTGCGCGACCTCCTTGACACCCGCACGGGTGCCGACGCGGACCGGCTTGCCGTCGATCAGGCCCGCCTCCGCCAGGTACTTCACGAAGACCCGGATGCCGTTCCCGCACATCTCCGCGATCGAACCGTCCGCGTTCCGGTAGTCCATGAACCAGTCGCCGCCGTCCTCGACGTACGCCTGCTTGTCGCCCTGGATCACCCGCAGCACCCCGTCGGCGCCGAGCCCCGCGTGCCGGTCGCAGAGGAACCGCACCACCGACGCGTCCAACTCCCCGTGCACAGAACCATCGGGATCGGGCAGGATCACGAAGTCGTTCTCGGTCCCATGCCCCTTCAACCAGGGAAACGTACTCATGGCAGAAGCGTACGGTGTCCGCCATGGAGCTGATCGCCTACTTCTGGGAGCAGGAGGACGCAGCGGTTGTCGCCGACCTACTGGACGGCGAGGTACGGCGTGGGCGCTTCCACGGCGAGGACGACGACGAGGACCACCCGTGGATGGTGGTACTGCGAGACGTCGATCAGGCCGTCGTGGACGAGCTGCTGTCCGAGCACGACGGCTGGATCGAGACGAACGCGGAGCGCTCAGCCACCGCCCCTCCCCCACTCCCAACCGCCCCGAAGCGCTTCAAGAAATGACGCGACCGGTGCCGGTGTGAGCCGCTTGGCCGGCTACGAGGACGTGGTTGACGCCGGTGGACAGTTGCCACGGATCGTCGTACGTCGAGTTGTCGGTGATTTTGTGGGGGTCCAGGACAACCAGGTCGGCGATGGCGCCTGGTTTGACGGTGCCTCGGTCGGAGAGGCCTAGGCGGGTCGCGGGGAGTGAGGTCATTCGGCGGATGGCTTCGGGGAGGGTGAGGATGCCGCGGTCGCGGGCGTAGTGGCCGAGGACGCGGGGGAATGTGCCGAAGTTGCGTGGATGCGGGTGTCCGGGGCCGGTCGCGTCCATGATCCAGCCGTCGCTGGCGACCGCCGTTCGCGGATGTTCGAGAACGGTCGTCACGTCGTCCTCGTTCATCGCGTGGTTGACCACGCTGACCGCGGCCTGATGGGACTCGAGAATGCGGAGCACGATCTCGGCGGCGTCCACCCCGTCGCGCTGCGCGATCTCGGTGAGGCTGAGGCCGCGGCTGTCCTCGTAGCGGCCCGGTGGAAGAGATGCGATGACTACCGAGTCCGGCGAGAGCAGTACGTCGGAGCGGAGGGCTTCGGCGATCCGCGCGCGCTCGGCCGGGTCGGCGAGCCGGTCGAGGAGAGCGCCGCCGGCCAGGGCCCAGGTCGGGAGCCTGGTGGTGAGCGTCGTACTGGTAGCCGTGTACGGATAGGCGTCCCAGCCGAGGTCGACGTCGTCGATCTTGTCCAGGTGTTCGAGGGCGGCGGCGACGAGACCGTAGTTGGCCTTGCCAACGGCCTTCAGGTGCGAGATCTCCAACCGCGCTCCGCCCGCCCGCGCCGCAGCGATCGCCTCGTCCAACGCGGCCAGCAGACCCGCGCCCTCGTTGCGGATGTGGGTCGAGTACAGCAGCCCGCATTCAGCAGCAGTGGCCACCAGCGCGGCCACCTCTTCAGGTGATGCGTACGCGCCCGGTGCATAGATCAGCCCGGTCGAGAACCCGACCGCCCCCTGATCGGCGGCCGCCCGCAGCAGGTCCTGCATCGTCCGGAGCTCCTCGGGCGACGGCGGCCGTTTCGCACTGCCCATCGCGGCGATCCGCAGCGTGCAGTGGCCGACCTGCAGAGCCAGGTTCACCGCCGGTTGCACCGTTGCAGCGAACCCGGCGAGATCGTGCCACGACCAGTCGTGCTTCGGATCGAGGAACGCCGTACCCGCTCGCAACGTCTCGAGGTCGGTGATCGGGAACGGCGACCAGCCGCAGTTCCCCGCGACCAGTGTGGTGACGCCCTGGGCGAGCTGTGACTCGGCGGCCGGGCTCGAGCCGAGACTGAAATCCGCGTGTGAGTGCAGATCAACGAATCCCGGTGCCACAATGTTGCCCGTGGCATCGATGACGTCGGCTTCGGCGACCGGCTCACCGGGTGGCAGCACCGCGGTGATGCGCTCGCCCTCGACCAGCACCGTCCCCGGAACCAGCTCGGCGCCGGTGCCGTCCGCGATCAGGCCGCCGGTCACTGCGACGCGCATCGAATCACTCCTGTTCTGGTCCGAAGGACAGCTAGGCGACCTCTGGCCCGAGGGTCAGTTCGGCGACCGTGTTGGCGGCGATCAGTTCGCGGTCCACGGCATGACCGAGACCGGTTGCCTCGGGCACCTGTACGACGCCCTCGACCGCGACCACGGCGGGTACGACGATGTCCCGGGCGTAGTACTTCTCCGAGGCGGACACATCCGATGGGAGGGTGAACCCGGGGAGACTGGACAGCGCGACGTTCGCGAGGCGGCCGATGCCGAATTCGTGCATGCCGCCGCACCAGACGCCGATCCCGGCCTGCTGCGCCCGATCGTGCGCCGCGCGCGCCGCACCGAGGCCGCCCATCCGCGACACCTTGATGTTGAGGACCTGCAGCGCTTCTGACGCCAGCGCGGTCTCCAGGTCGTCGACGGTCTCGATGCTCTCGTCGAGACACACCGGCGTACGGATCGTGCGTTGCAACGCGGCGTGCGTGAGCAGATCCCGCGGCGCGAACGGCTGCTCGATCATCGTCAGCCCGAACTCGTCCAGCTTGCGCACATCAGTCAGGTCGTCGGCCGTGTAGATCCCGTTCGCATCCACATGCAGATCAAGTTCGGGGTACGCCGTACGCACGGCCCGGACCGGCTCTACGTCCCAGCCCGGAGCGATCTTCAGCTTCACCCGTGGATACCCGGCGGCGACCTGGCGCTCGACCTCGGTCAGCAGGTCGTCGATCGTCGGCTCGATGCCCAGCGAGACGCCCGCGACCACCTCGGTCCGCGTACCGCCCAGGACGGTTGCCAGCGACACCGATTGCGTCTCGGCCCACAGAACCCAGGCGGCCATGTCCACGCCGGCCTTGGCGAAGTTGTTGCCGCGGACCTTGGTCCACACCTTGGCCAGCTGGTCGGGATGGCTCCACGGCCGGTCCAGCACGGCGGGCAGCAGGTACTGCGAGGCGATGTGCCAGCAGGACTCGACCGTTTCGGGCGCGTAGTACGGGTCCGAGGACGACGCGATCTCGCCCCACCCGATCGCACCCGACTCGTCCTCCAGTTCGACCAGGATGTGGTCGAGGTGCGTCTTGCGGTGCGAGCTGGTCTGGAACTCGTGCACCAGCGGCATCCGCACCCGATGCAGCCGGGCGGCGACGATCTTCAGCTCAGTTGACATACAACCCCAGCTCCGTGTTCAACCGATCCCGCTCCATCAGCCGTCTACGCGCGCCCTTCGAGCTCGCCGTGGTCAGCGTCGCGAGCACGTGCAGCACCGAGGCGACGACGGTCGGCGAGTCGACGTACGACGCGCTCCCGGTCGCGACGTAGATGCTCTGGGCGGCGAGCTTCGCCAGCGGCGCGTCCTCGAAGTCCGTGACCGCGACGAGCTCACCACCGGCCTCGACGAACCGGCGGGCGATCTCGACGGTGTCACGGCGGTACCGGCGGAACGAGAACGCGACCATCAGGTCGTTCGACCGGACGTCGGACAGGACGTCGACGCCGCGGACTACGGTGCCGTCGATCAGCGTGACCTGCGAGAGGCCGACGCCGAGGTCGAACGCCAGCAACGACGCGTACGAGTACGACTTCGCCGAGCCGATGATGAAGCGCCGGCGGGCGGCGACGATCCGGGCCGCGGCCTGCGCGATCGCCTCGTCGGTGAGGATCTGGTCCAGGGCCTCGTCGATCGAGGCACGTTCCTGCTCGACCACCCGGCGCTGCAACAGCGTCGACGAGCGGCGTTGCAGCCGGGCGTCGTACCGCTCGTGAGGGCTCGCGAGCTCGCGGTTGTGGGGATCGTCAGGCATGGTCGGCCGCCGCGAAGTAGTAGGCGCCGTTGCCGTCCGGGAGTTGTCGACACGAGACGGCGACGAGTCCCTTGCCGAGCAGTTCCTCGAACGATCTGCGCAGCTCGGCTGAGTCGGTCGGCACGATCAGCTCGGTCAAGTCATCCGGGGTGGTGGGGTCGCTCGCGGGTCAGGTCCCACTCGATGACCACGCGGTCGGTGCCCGGCCCGTACATGTCGGGCGCGAACCAGCGGCCGCGGGCGCCGAGCACGTCGAGGTTGAAGTGCGCGTTGCGGATCTGCGCCGGGTCGTAGGTCCAGCGCATCCGCGACATACCGTGGCTGAGGGCAACTTCTCGCTGGGCGTGCTTGAGCATCCGGCCGAGGCCGTGCCCCTGCTGATCGGCGGCGACCACGGCCGACTGCGAGTAGTGGTAGAAGCCGCGCCGGTCCGTGCCGCAGAAGCCGTACGCGAACGCGACCAGCCGGTCGCTCTCGTCGAGGATGCCGACCACCGAGCCGCCATTGCTCGCCAGCGCGCCGAGCAGCCGCGGGTTCAGCCCGTACGCCGGGTCGAGGTAGCCGAAGACCTCGCGGTACAGCGCCGAGGCCTCGGCGAACCGGGACGCCGTGGTGAGCGAGACCGCACGGAAGCTCACCTCAGAGATACGATTCATATCTTGATCCTATCCCCGCGCAGTCATTGCTGGTCAATCGTTGATCGGATGATGATACGTTGACTATCTATGATGATCGAGCGACTCAGGGAGTACGTCGGCGCGGAGACCCCGACCGGTGACGCGGCCGCGCTGAACGCGTTCGCCGACCGGCTGGAGACGCGGTACGCCGAGTTCGGCGCGAGCGTCCGCCGCGTGCCGACCCCGACCGGCGACCACCTGGTGGCCGACTTCCCGGGCCGCACCGGCGAGGCTCCACTGCTCTTCCTCGCGCACCACGACACCGTCTGGCCGATCGGGCAACTGCAGGACGCGATGCCGTGGCGCGAGCAGGACGGTGTCATCCACGGACCCGGCGTCTTCGACATGAAGGGCGGCCTCGTCGTCTTCGAGACCGCCCTGCAGCAGCTTGCCGGCCGCGATCACCGACCGCTCAGGATCGTCGTGGTCGCCGACGAGGAGGTCGGTTCCCCGTCGGCGCGTTCGCTGGTGACGGCCGAGGCGAAGGGTGTGTACGCCGCGTTCGGGTTCGAGCCCCCGCACCCGAACGGTGACCTGAAGACGTCGCGCTGGGGCAGCACCAGGGTCCGTATCGAGGTCACCGGCCGCGAGGCGCATGCCGCTCTCGATCCGGCGAGCGGCGTGTCCGCGATCGACGAACTCGTCGACCAGTTGATCGCCGTACGGCGGATCGTCGCCGACCACGACGAGGTGCTGTGCAACGTCGGCACCATCACGGGTGGCGGGCGCACGAATGTCGTACCTGGGTCGGCGGCGGCCGATATCGGGTTCCGCTTCGTCGATCCGGCAACTGAAGAGGCCGTACTGCAGGCCGTCAAAGAACTGCAGCCGGTGCGGGACGCGCAGCTGTCGGTGCGCGTGATGTCGAATCGGCCGGCCTGGCAGCCGTCGGCAGCGACTGACGAACTGCTGGCGAAGGTGACTGCGGCCGGGCGGTCCGTCGGTCAGGAGGTCGGCGGTGCGGCCGCGACGGGCGCGGCCGACACCAATCTGACCGGATGGTTGGGGATCCCAACGCTGGACGGCCTAGGCCCGATCGGCAAGGGCGCCCACGCCGTCCACGAGCAGGTGATCGCGGCGACCCTGACCGAACGAGCCGATCTGGTCGCCGCGATCATCGTTTCACTTTAAGGGCCAGGCGGTTCCGGCTGCTCCCCCACCGCGTCGGCTCGGCTCGGCCGCCGCGAGGATGGCGCCACCTGGCAGGAATTCGAGCGCCGCGACCGCACCGATCTCAGCGGCCGAACTCCCCGGCGCACCGGCCGGTGTGAACGTGTGACCGTACGGCGCCAGCGAAGCGCCGTACCGATCGATGAACGCCTGCTCGGCCGTCACCGACGCGGTGTTGCGCTGCGACGCCCGCGGTGCCGCAATCGCCTCCGGCAGCGTCATGCGTCGGTCGAGCCGGTTCGTCAACGTCTGCAGGACGGTCGTGATGATCGTCGAGCCGCCCGGCGAACCAAGCGCGATGTACGGCTGTCCGCCACGCAGCACAATCGTCGGCGACATCGACGACCGCGGCCGCTTCCCGGCCTCGACCCGGTTCGGGTCCGTCGGGTTCGGTACGGCGGAGAAGTCCGTCAGCTCGTTGTTCAGCAGGAAGCCACGCCCCGGCACGGTGATCCCGCTGCCGCCGGTCTGCTCGATCGTCAACGTGTACGAGACGACGTTGCCCCACTTGTCGGCCGCGACCATGTGCGTCGTCGAACGACCTTCGGTGTCCGGGTGCTGCTCGACAGCGCTGCCCTTGGCACACCGCGAGTACTGACCGTCAGGTGAGCCTGGCGGCACCGGCTTGGCCGCCGCGTGCTGCGGGTCGATCAGGCAGGACCGCTCGGCGCCGAAGCCACGCGACAACAGTTCCTTCTGCGGTACGTCGACGTACGCCGGGTCACCGACGTACTTTCCGCGATCCGCGAAGGCCAGCGCCGACGCCTCGAGGTACGTGTGCAGCGCCTGCGTGGTCGACTGCTGCCGCAGGTGCTGCGGTTGCAGGATGTTCAACGCCTCGCCGACGGTGGTGCCACCCGAGGACGACGGCGGCATGCCGTAGACGTCCAGGCCGTCGTACCTGACCTTGGTCGGCTTGCGGTCGATCACCTTGTACGACGCGAGATCGCTGGTCTCCAGGTAGCCCGGGAAGAACGGCAATGTCGCGCCCGGCGTCTTCGGCGGATTCTTGGCGACAGCCGACATCTCGCCGGCCAGTTCGCCGCTGTAGAACGCCGACGAGCCCTGCTGACCGAGCAGCTTGTAGGTAGCGGCGAGCTCGGGGTTCTTGAACAGCGAGCCGACCTGCGGCGCGTCGCCGTTCGGCAGGAACAGCTTCGCAGTCGGCACGACCTGCGCGAAGCGGTCCTTGTTCTCCAACGTCTGCAGGCGGAACGTCGGGTCCACCACGAACCCACGGTCGGCCAGATCCGCAGCCGGCTTGAGCGCCTTGCCGAGGGACAGCGAACCCCACTGTTTCAGGGCCTTGTCCCAGGTCGCGAGCGTTCCCGGTACGCCGATCGACACTCCCGACGTCACGAGCTGTGCGAACGGGTACGCCGCACCGGTGGGATCCACGAACGCGTCGGACGGCATCGTCGCGGGTGCGGTCTCGCGGCCGTCGAGCGTGTACACCTTGCGGGACTTGGCGTTGTAGTAGACGAAGTACCCGCCGCCGCCGATACCGGCCGAGTACGGCTCGGTGACGCCGAGCGCGGCGGCCGTGGCGACTGCGGCGTCGACGGCGTTACCACCACGACGCAGTACGTCGAGGCCGATGTTCGTCGCGTCGGGGTCGACCGAGGACGACCGCGCCGCCGTACCCGATCAGAGGTCGGCTGCCGCGTTGGAGCTTGCGCTTCTGCGGTGGTTGAGGCGGTAAAGGCAGTGAGAACAAGGGTGCCTGCGGACAGAGTTGCGACCAGCTTCTTCACGAATTCCCCCACACGGACTCGGGGACAGGGACATGCCCCTGCCTATCTCACCTGGAGGTCGCGCGCCAGTCGCAGCGCGTCTACTTCACGGTGCAGGAGTCCAGGAAGCGGCGAAGTACGTCGTCCGGCCACTCGACCGTGCCGGTCGGGAGCTCGACCAGCAACCACTGGTCGGACAGCTTCACCTGGCCGGTCAGGCGGCCGTCGAGGGTGCCGATGTGGAAGGTCTTACCGCTCGCGTCGGTGACGCGGACCTTCGACAGGCTGCGGGCCTGCGGCGCAGCTTGCAGCACCACCTTGGCGGCGCTGTCCGCGGTCCGCATCTCCGGCTGGGACAGTACGACGCGGGTCGCCGTCATCGGAGTCTCGGGACTCCATCCCTTCGGCGCCAGCGTGCAGTTGAACGTGCTCCACGCCTCCTTGTTGGCGACCAGTTCGACGACGGACGCACCGAACATCGACATCGTCTGGCTGCTCGACGGCACGGCGCGCGGCTTCGTCGAGGGACGCGCGGACGCGGCGGCCGTCTCCTGCTCGGGAGGCCCGCCGGCCACCTCGTTGCCGTTCCCCCACCACTTCAGGTTGCCGATGGCGAGCACGAGCGCCGACGCGGCGGCGACGCACAACACCCCGGTGACCCGGCGCCGGCGCTTGATCCTGCGCAGCGCGAGCCGCCCGCGGGTCACGTCCGCGTCGATGTCCGCGTCCGGCAGCCCTTCGGCGGCACGGTCCGCGAAACCCTCCAACAACCTCTTGACCTCGTCCATCGGCGGTCTCAGCTACTCCCCGTCTCTTCCGTCATCAGTTCCTTCAGGCGCTTCAGCGCCTTGGCTGTCTGGCTCTTCACAGTGCCTTCGGTGCACCCCAGGATCCGTGCGCAGCTGGCGACATCGAGATCCTGGAAGTACCGCAGTACCAGGACCGCCCGTTGCCGCGGCGCGAGATCCAGCAACGCGTCCCGGATGGCGAGCGTGTCCGCCTGGTCCGGTACGTCGGTCAGTCGCGGCTCGACCGCGTCCGCGGTCACCACCTCCGGGTGGCGGCCGGCCCGGCGGCGTTCGTCGAGGAAGGCGTTGACCAGGATGCGGTGCGCATACGGTCCGGCGCCGTCGTGCTTGATCCGGTGCCAGTGCAGGTACACCCGCGTGCAGGCGGTCTGGACCAGATCTTCGGCGGTGTGCACATCCCCCGCGGTGAGCAGCAACGCCGTGCGCATCAGTCGCGTACGGTCCGCGAGCAGGTACTCACGGAACTCGGCCTCACGGTCACCCCCTCGCATCTACGGCCCCTGCACTCCGGCCCGGGCCCTTGTTCACCTCGACTACGCCGGGGACGCCTTCGCGGTTGCCTTCGGCTATCACTTGAAGTGCCTTCTCCACCAGATCGGGGGCGTCGTACGGGAGCCACGTGATGCGTTGGTCCTTACGGAACCACGAGTCCTGCCGGCGCGCGAACCTGCGCGTCGCCTGGGCGGTCCGCTCCCGGGCCTGTTTCTCATCGATTTCACCGTTCAGCAACGCGATCACCTGCGAATACCCGAGTGCGCGGTTGGCAGTCCTCCCTTCAATCAAACCCTTGTTCAGCAGTCCTCGCACCTCGGCGACGAATCCGGCGTCGAACATCCGGTCCACCCGGCGGTCGATCCGCTCGTCGAGGACGGGCCGCGGTACGTCGAGTCCGAGCTGGATCGCGCCCGGATAGACGTAGTGGTGCTCCGGCAGCGTGGCGACGTACGGGCCGCCGGTGATCTCGATGACCTCGAGCGCGCGGACGATCCGCCGGCCGTTGCTCGGGAGGATCTGTTCGGCCGCCTTCGGGTCCCGCGCGGCCAGCTCCTGATGGAGCGCTCCGGAGCCCTTCGCCTCGAGCTCGGCCTCCAGCCGAGCACGGACGACCGGGTCGGTGCCGGGGAAGACGAAGTCGTCGAGGATCGCGCGTACGTAGAGTGCCGAGCCGCCCGCGAGCACCGGCACCTTGGTCCGGTCGACGCAGTCGTCGATCGCGTGCCGGGCGAGCTCCTGGAACTCGGCGACGGTCGCGGTCTCGGTGACGTCGAGGATGTCCAGCAGATGATGCGGTACGCCGGCGCGCTCCGACGTACTGACCTTCGCCGTACCGATATCCATGCCGCGGTACACCTGCATGGCGTCCGCGTTCACCACTTCGCCGCCCAGACGTTGAGAGAGGGCGACGGCAAGGTCGGACTTCCCGGCCGCGGTGGGACCGACGACCGCGACGACGAGTGCAGCAGGCATCGCTCCAGTCTGGCAGCTCACCGCTCAAGACTTGGCCAAGAGGTCTGTACCAGCCTTGTGGATGACCCGGGAAGAGCGGTAGGAACTCTGGAGTTCGAGACATTTCTACGGGAGGAACCCAAGTGACGAATCCGTTCGATGAAGAGGCTGACGCGGCCAAGGACGCGACCAAGGACGCGCTCGGTCTGGGGGACAACGCCGGCGACGTGGATCCGGGCGGAGACTCCGGCGGCGACGTGGAGTCCGGCGGCGATGTCGAGTCGGGTGGCGATGTGGAGTCGGGCGGGGACGTCGAATCCGGCGGCGGCAGCTCGGACAGCGGCGGCGACGTAGAGTAAGTGCCGACGGCATCGTTTTGGGTACGGCGCTCGCGGAGATCCCACAGTTGAGGCGTTGCAGGTGCGAAGATCACCGCTAGCTGTCTGTAAGCACTCAACTACGCAGGAATGGGAGCCCCGAGATGGGCATCTTCGACAAGTTCAAGGGCAAGGCCGAGGACCTGAAGGACAAGGCGTCCGACCTGGTCGACGGCCACGGCGACAAGGTCGGTGAAGGCCTGGACAAGGCCGGCGACTTCGTCGACGAGAAGACGGGCGGCAAGTACGGCGACAAGATCGACACGGGCGTCGACAAGGCCAAGGACGGGTTGGACAACCTGGACGGCCAGAACGACGACATCCCCGACGGTCCCAAGCCAGCCTGACCGTACCCCGAAGGGCCGCAAGCACCCCGCTTGCGGCCCTTCGCCATGCCCGGCCCGCGGCGTGCGAAGATCTGCCATGGCGCTGACGAATCCGTGGTTGTCCGGTCCGGCTCCGACGACGAAACTTCCGCACGACCGGCTGTCCGAACGGATCCTGAACCTACTGTCGAGCCAGAACATGTGTGTACTGGCGACTGCGGGTCCGGACGGGCCGTTGGCGACGCCGGTTCGCTACTACCACCTGGATTTCGCGCTGATGTTCACGGCTTCGGCGCGATCACCGAAGATGCGGAACCTGGCCGCGGACCCACGGGTCTCGGTCGGGATCTTCGCGCCACTCGTCGGCCAGGCGAGCAGTCGCGGCGCCCAACTCTTCGGTCAAGCACAAGTCCTGACCCCCGACAGCGACGAGTTCGCCAACTACTGGGAAGCGTTCCGCTGGCAATCGGACCACGTCGAACGCGGCAACTCCCTCGACGACCCTCCCCTCGGCCCGCTCGTAGTCGTCACCCCCAACCGAATCGTCTACACAGAACACTGGCTCCGCCGCGAGGGCTACGCCCCCAGACAGTTCTGGCGCCCCAAGCACTTCCAACTAGCGACCGCGATTTCGCCGAGTCGTGGCGTTTGGCTCGGGGCAGTCCCGTCGAGTCGTGGATCGAGGCTGCTGACAGCCGGGTTTCACAACCGAATTCCACGACTCGGCGACCCAGGTCCGCTCTGCCCTTCACCACAGCTGCCCGCCAAACACATCGCGCCTGGCAAACCGGCGAAGCCGGCCGGCAGGGCAGCCGCCGCGCAGCGGTGTCCTTTCTGTCCTTCACCACGGTTGGCGTGGAGGGGTGTCTGTTGGTGTCGGTGGGGGTGTTTAGGGTGTTTGTATGGATCGGTTTCGGGTGGTGCCGGCGGCTTATGTGATTGTTCGGCGTGGGGACGAGGTGTTGTTGTTGCTGCGGGCCAACACCGGTTACATGGATGGGCGTTGGGCGGTTCCGGCCGGGCATGTGGAGCACGGTGAGTCGGCGGTTGCGGCGGCGGTGCGGGAGCTCAAGGAAGAGGTCGGGCTCGACGTGGACGCGGCGGATCTCGTGCCGGTGACGGCGATGCATCGGACGGGTGGGAACGGCGATCCGATCGACGAGCGGGTCGACTTCTTCTTCATGGCGTCGAAGTGGACCGGCGAGCCGCGCTTGCTGGAGCCGGAGAAGGCAGCCGGCCTCGACTGGTACCCGCTGGACAAGCTTCCCGACCCGCTGGTCCCGCACGAGGCGCGGGTGCTCGGAGCAGTGGCCGACGGTGATGCGCTTCCTGCGGTGATCGCCCAGGGTTTCGCCTGAGTTCACCATCGCGCCCCCACCCTGAGGTTCGCTGCGGTGTCAGCGAACATGGGAGTGTGGGGCGATGGACAAGCGGTACGACGGAACGAGCCGACGGCGACTGTTGCAGGCAGGGGTACTCGGGGCCGGTGTGGTGGCAACGCCCGGCGTGCTGAGCGCCGCGACCGCGTCGGCGAGCACCCGCACCACCAGGATCGACACCGAGCATCCGCGGTTCACGCTGGCGGTCGTCCCGGACACGCAGTACCAGTTCGACCAGGACCGCGGTGATGCCGCGCCGCTCACCGCGACGTTCAAGTACCTGATCGACCAGCGCAGCGACGAGAACATCGTGTTCATCGCGCATCTCGGTGACGTGGTGGAGAACGCGCAGGCGAGCGAGTTCGCGCTGGCCGACCCGGTGTTCAAGATCCTCGACCGCGCCCGGTTCCCGTACTCGGTGCTGGCCGGCAACCACGACATCGACGGTTCGAAGGACGACACCCGCGGCCCGTCGCCGTACCTGGACACGTTCAGCCCGCGACGGTTCCGCTGGATGCCGACGTACGGCGGATCGACGGCGAACGGGTACAACTCGTACCACGTGTTCCGCGCGGCCGGCCGGCAGTGGTTGCTGCTGGCAATGGACTGGCGCCCGTCGGACGCGAGTTTCGCGTGGGCCCGCGGGGTGATCAAGGCGCACCCGAAACTGCCGGTCATCCTCACCACGCACGAACTGGTGAACGCCGACCACGGCAACCCGGTCGCGTACTTCAGCGATCACGGCAACCGCGTCTGGGACCAGCTCGTCGACGGCAACGACCAGATCTTCCTGACCCTCAACGGCCACTACTGGCCGCCCGGCCGCGTCACCCGGAAGAACGCCGCGGGCAACGACGTGCACCTGCACCTCACGAACTACCAGGACCGGTACTACGGCGGCTCCGGGATGGTTCGGCTGTACCACTTCGACCTGGCCCGCAACACGATCGACGTCGAGACGATCGCGCCCTGGATCATGGAGCAGGACCCGGCCCGGCGCAACGAGCTCGCCGAGGCGGAGATCGAGCTCAGCGACGACATCAACAGGTTCAGCATCCCGATCGACTTCGGCCAGCGGTTCGCCGGGTTCGCCCCGGAGCCGGTGCGCCCGGCGCGTCCGGCGAAGCAGCTCGTCATTCCGGGTACGGCGGCGTACTGGCGCTTCGACGGGCCGGTCGCGGACAAGGTCGTCGACCAGTCGGGGCAGGGCAACGATCTGACGCGCGTGCAGCTGAGCAACGACCTGCCGACGGCGTCGGCGGAGTACCACCCGGACCAGCCGGGGCATGCGAGCTGGCTGTTCCCGGGCGGCAAGAACCCGGCGCGCGGCGGCTACCTGAAGACGGCGGACGGTGCGCCGCTGAACGCGATGACGTTCGCGAACGGCTACACGATCGAGGCGTTCGTGAAGCTGTCCGACGACGGGCAGGACCACTCGTGGGAAGGGCTGTTCACCCGGCTCGGGACGGGACGCGACGCGGGCAAGCCGGGGAGCGACCCGGACGAGCCGGCCGGCGAAGCTCGGGTTCTCGGGCGGGCTGCAGGTGCAGTGGGCCGTGTACCCGGTGGATCGCGACGAGACGTTCACCAACTGGGGTCACGAACAGCGGGCCGGCGAGTGGTTCCACTTGGCGATCGTGAACGACGGGCGGCACAGCGTCGTGTACGTCGACTCGTCGGAGCTGCTCCGGAACCCTGCGACGCCGTCGAACGGGCTCGCGACGGCCGGCAAGCCGTGGCTGGTCGGCGCCGGTCACTACGCCAACGACGTCGACCAGGGTTTCGCCGGCCACATCGGCGAACTCCGCATCGTCACCCGCGCTCTGAAGCCTTCACAGTTCCTGAACGCTTAGAGATGGGAACGGATCAGGGCTTCCTGGGCGGGGAGGAGTGCTAGCTCGGCGGGCGTCAGGGTCCGGTTGTTGCCGCGCCGCTCCAGTGCTTCGGGAAGCCCTGGTGTGGGGTCGATCGAGTTCGCCAGGTACGTCGCGAGCGCGTCGCGGAGTAAGCCGGTGAGGTTCTCGTACGTGGGGTCGAGGGCGACCTGGGCGAAGATGATCGCGGTCATCGCGACGTCGAACTCCGCGGTGCCCTCCTCCGCGTTCCGCCAGTCGATGACGACCGGTCCGTCGGCGGTGGCCATCACGTTCAGCGGGTGCAGGTCGCCGTGGACGACAACGAGATCCGGCGTACCGCTCGGGGCCGGGATCGCTTGCAGCCGGCGGTGCAGGTCGGCGTGGATCAGGCCGATCTCGGTCGCGCTGAGGTCGCCGGCGATCGCGGCGTCGCCGAGCGTCGGTCCGTCGAGCCGCTGCAGGACCATGTCCGCACCCTCGACGTCGCGCACCGCGGGCACCGGGTAGCCGTACCGCGCCACGTGCCGCATGAACTCGGCCTCGTCGCGCACCGGATGCCCGTTGCGGTACCGCCGCAGCACCCACTCGTCATCGATCGAGTAGATATCCGCGTCCCGCCCGAACGCGAACGGCTCCGCGTCCTCCGGCAGGTTCATCCGACCTGGCAGCCGCCGGTTGACGGCTCGAGGGGCTTGGCGCCGACGGTGGGCATGCCGAGCATTACGCCGGGCGTAGCCGCGGGCTCGTCCAGCGAGCGTTGCCACGCGTCGCCGGCGCGTGTCCGGCGTACGGCGCCGAAGACGTCCGCGACCAGGTGATGCGGAGCGGCGTACGTGACCTCGACCGTTGCCAGGTCACCCGGCCGCGGCGTCTCGACACCCTCCGGTACGGCGAAGTGGACGAGCCGGTTGTCCGCGGCGCGACCGCTGAGCCGATGGGTGGCGGCGTCCTTCCGCCCCTCCCCCTCGGCCACGAGCACCTCGACCGACCGGCCGACCATCAGCTTGTTCTCAGCCCACGCCATGTCGTCCTGCAGCGCGACCAGTCGCTCGTACCGGTCCTGGACGACGTCGCGCGGGACCTGGTTCTCCATCGACTCGGCCGGCGTCCCGGGACGCTTCGAGTACTGGAAGGTGAACGCGCCCGCGAACCGCGCCTGCCGGACCACCTCGAGCGTGCCCTGGAAGTCCTCCTCGGTCTCCCCCGGGAACCCGACGATGATGTCGGTGGTGATCGCCGCATCGGGCATCGCCGCCCGCACGTCCTCGATGATCTTCAAATACCGGTCCCGCCGGTACGAGCGCCGCATCGCCTTCAGAACAGTGTCCGAACCCGACTGCAGCGGCATGTGCAGCGAGTGCATCACGTTCGGCGTCTCGGCCATCGCCTCGATCACGTCGGCGGTGAAGTCCCGCGGATGCGGCGAGGTGAAGCGGACCCGCTCCAGCCCGTCGATCTCCCCGCACGCGCGGAGCAGCTTCGAGAACGCGTACCGGTCGCCGAACTCCACGCCGTACGAGTTCACGTTCTGGCCGAGCAGCGTCACCTCGAGCACGCCCTCGCCGACCAGCGCCTCGACCTCGGCGAGGATCTCGCCCGGCCGGCGGTCCTTCTCGCGGCCGCGCAGCGCCGGCACGATGCAGAACGTGCAGGTGTTGTTGCAGCCGACGCTCACCGACACCCAGGCGGAGTACGGCGATTCGCGGCGGGTCGGGAGCGTCGACGGGAACACGTCGAGCGACTCGAGGATCTCGACCTGCGACTCCTGCTCGATCCGGGCCCGCTCCAGCAGCACCGGCAGCGCGCCGATGTTGTGGGTCCCGAAGACGACGTCGACCCACGGCGCCTTCTTCGTGATCGACGCCTTGTCCTTCTGCGCCAGGCAGCCGCCGACGGCGATCTGCATGCCGGGTTTGCGTGCCTTCACCGGCGCCAGGTGACCGAGGTTGCCGTACAGCTTGTTGTCGGCGTTCTCCCGGACCGCGCACGTGTTGAAGACGACCACATCGGCCTCGTCGCCCTGGGGCGCGCGGACATAGCCCGCATCCTCCAGCAGCCCGCGCAGGCGCTCGGAGTCGTGGACATTCATCTGACACCCGTAGGTGCGGACCTCGTAAGTACGCATAACAGCCACCTAGAGTACGTGCCGCGGTAGACATTTCCCTACCTGGGACCGGCGGCCTGCCGCCCCTGTGCGGATCCTCCGGCCCGGCAACAGTGGAGGGTATGAACAGTTCTCGCCGCCAGTTCCTCGCCCGTACCGTCGCCGGAGCCGCCGTGCTCGCCGGCGGCACCTTCACCTCGACGTCCCTGTCCGTGGCCTCGGGGAAACCGACCAGGATCACCGCGCTCACCGACGTCATGGTCATCGACGTCGCCACCGGTCGCCGGGACCGGCACCAGACCGTGCTGATCAGCGGCGACCGGATCATCGGCGTCGGCCGCATCCCGGTCCCCCGCGGCGCCGTCGAGCTCAACCTCCCCGGGAAGTACGTCATCCCTGGCCTCGCCGACATGCACGTCCACAGCCTCGGTGACGAGCGCGTGTCACCACCTCTCTATCTGGCCAACGGCCTGACCACCGTCCGCGAGATGGCCGGGACCAATCCGCTGCTGTACGAGTGGCGTGACCGGATCGAGGCAGGCACCCTGCTCGGCCCGCGGATGGTGGTCGCGAGCAACATCATCGACGGCGACCCGACCCTGTGGGACCCGAACCTGATCCAGGTCATCGTCGTCGACGACGCCGACTCCGCGCGGGCCGCCGTACGCCGGGTGAAGTCCGAGGGCGCCGACTTCGTCAAGGTGTACTCGCGCCTCAGCCGCGAATCCTGGCGCGCGATCATCGACGAGGCCCGCAAGGTCGGTCTGACCGTGCACGGCCACGGCCCGGACGAGATCCCCTCGAAGGAGGTCAGCAACGCCGGCCAGCGCAGCATCGAGCACATCCACTCGCTGGGGTTGGCGGTCTCGACCCGAGAGGCCGAGGTACGGCGGATGCTGCTCGACATCAAGGTGGCGACCGGCGACTACAACTCGTGGTTCCGCCAGCTGCACCCGATCGAGTGGATCGCCGCCAACACGTACAGCCCGTCGCGGGCCGCCGACGTCTTCGGGACGCTCCGCCGCAACCGGACCCGGGTCACGCCGACGCTGACCATGCACAACGTCCTCGACCAGATCGACTACACCCAGCTCGACCCGGCGCTCGCGAAGTACCTGAGCGAGGATTCGATCGGCACCTACGACTACGTCATCCAGAACCTGTACGCCGCCAACCGCACCGCGGAGGAGATCTCGCACCAGCGCCAGATGTGGGCGTGGCGGCAGCGGTTCGTACGGGAGCTGCTCGCGCACGACGTACCGATCCTGGCCGGGACCGATACAGGTACCCCGTACTCCGTGCCGGGGTTCGCCTTGCACGACGAGCTCGCGCACCTCGTCGACGCCGGGGCCACACCGCGTCAGGCCCTGTACGCCGCGACCGTGGAGCCGGCCAAGTTCCTCGGATCGGAGACGGGCGCGGTGCAACCGCGCAAGATCGCGGACCTCGTCGTACTGGACGCGGACCCCCTGACCGACATCCGCAACACGCGGCGGATCCACACCGTGGTCACCCGGGGCCGAGTCATCTCTCCCGCACAACGTCAGCGGATGCTCGCCGACGTCGAGGCCGCGGTGAAAGACCCGCAAGCCGCAACCCTCGCGGCGGGAGGATGCTGCGGAAGCCACCGCACCAGCTGAACAGCGCTTTGTGCGCCCACCAACCAGAATCGTCGCCGATTACTGGTTGGTGGGTGCTCAAAGTGATCAGGCGGGCGGAGTGATGCTCCAGATGCCGCGGCCGTGGGTTGCCGCGTAGATGTTGCCGTCAGGTCCGGACTCGATGTCCATGACCGTGGTGGTCGGCAGTCCGGTGCCCAGGACCTGCCAGTTCGTCGCGCCGGGTGCGCGGTAGAACGTGGCCAGGTCGGACCCGACCACCAATGCGCCGTTGGCCAGCTGCTTGACCGCGCTGGTCGGGATGTCCGGCAGGTTCGCGGAGATGTCCGACCAGGTCGTGCCGCCGTCCTTGGTCTCGTAGACGTGGCCGACGCCCGCGCCCGGGCCTTCCGTGAAGCGGCGCGAGAAGCCGTTCACGGCGACGTACGCGTGCTGCCCGTTGGCCGGATCGATCCCGACGCCGGCGAGGTAGCGGTTCGGGAAGCCGGCCGGCAAGGTCACCTGATGCCAGGCGCCGCCCGAGTTGGTGGCCAGGCCGCGGGTGAAGCCTTCGTTGTTGCACGGTCCGCACCAACTGGCCCACGCGACGCCGTCGCGCATCGCGACCGCGGTCGCCGAGTGTCCGGCGCCGAGATCGAACGCCTTGGTCCACTCGGACGCGCTCCGCATGCCCCAGCCCTTGGTCGAGGTGTAGACGAACTCACCACCGGCGATGAATCCGTTCGAGTTCGCCGAGTCGATCGCGATCGGGGCGATGAAGCGCGGCGCCGGGTCAGCCGGGTCGAGACTCCACGAGCTCGCCTCGGCCTCACTCAACGCGCCCTTGTTCAGCGCGCAGTTGTTGGTGATCTTGACGGCCAGGGCGACGTACTCCTGCAGCTGGTTGCAGCCGTTCTGCGGATCGGTCGCGCCGTCACCGCCGTCACCGCCGAAGTTCGAGCCCATCTTGGTGTCTGTGTTGCTGCCGTTCGGCTGCACTCCGAACAGGTTCGAGACGCCGTTGTCCTGCAGGCCGCCGGACACCACCACGCCGCCGTTCTTGGTGTCCTTGCCGACCGACACCGAGTAGTACTGCAGGGCGTCCATGGTGCCGTCCGCGGTCAGCGACGACCAGTCGGTGCCGTTGTGGTTGGCGTTGACCTGCCCGTTCACCGGACGCTTGTAGATGCCGCCGTCGTTGCCGACGAAGACGACCGGCTTGCCGCCCGACGTACCCACGGCGACCGAGTGCTGGTCGGAGTGCGGCGCCATCGGACAGGTGTTCTTGGCGTCGTCGATGTTCCAGCAAGGGAAGCCGAAGTTCCAGTACGGCCCGACGGTGGCCCAGTGCGACCCCGCGTCGGTCGTCTCGAACACTTCCTCCAGGCCCGCCCACACGTGGTCGGCGTTGGCCGGATCAACGGTCAGGAACTGGTTGTACCAGGCCTGCACACCGACGGCGTACCCCTTGCGGTCCAGTGCGGAGCCGCTGTTGTGCAGGATCTGCGGATCAGCGATCTTGTTCCACGGACCGGACGGGCTGCCGGTCTTGGAGACGAAGATGCCGGCCAGGCTCGTGCTGCCGTTGATCTTGCTCGGCTGCTGCACGAGCGCGTACAGGCGGTCGCCGGTCTTGCTGAACGCGAACGTCGTGTAGCCGACGTCGGTGCTGTTCTTGATGCCGCCCAGCACCACGCTCAGCCGCTTCCAGCTCGACGGCCCGGCGGTGTAGTCGTTGGTCTCGTAGAACCCGTTGTAGGTGTCGCCCGAGCGCCAGCCGATGGCAGCGATGATGTGCTTGGGGTTCTTCGGGTCGATCGCGATGTCGTTGACGATGTTCTTGTACGCCGCGTTCGTCGCGCCGCCGGTCTGACTGCCGGCCGGCACCAGCACGTTGCCGGCGTCGTCCTTGATCTGCGGCATGAAGTCCGGGTTCGGGTAGTAGGCGACTTTCCAGGCGCCGGCGGTGGTCGATGCGTCGTGGTACCAGACGCCGCGGTTCGTCGCCGCGAACACCTGCCCGCCACCCCACCTCAGCCGCCCGACGGTGGTCGACTCCAGTTCCTTGCCGCCAACCCGGTCGGACGGCGAATAGGTGCCGGTCACCGGGTTCGCGAGACGGTAGACACCGGACCCGACGTACGACGTACCGCCGGTGTTGGCCTCGCCCGTCGCGTACCAGAGCGAACCGTCACCGGCGAGCTGCAGGTCGCCACCGCTGAGGGACGGTAGCGAGTCGCTGAGCGGTGTCCAGTTGCCACCGCCCGAGGTGGAGCGCCACACGCCTCCGTTCGCGCCGGCGGCGTACACGTGGTTGGCGTTGTCGGCCGCCAGGCCGGTGATGCGGCCGGTGACGTTGCCGGCGCCGCCGCTGGAGTTGGAGTACCAGTCGCGGTAGCGGGCGTCGTCGGCGTCGTACGGGACCCTGGTGACGTCGTGCCAGGTGCCCGCGGTGTGCGGGAGCGCCGTGAGCTGGGCGAACGCGGCCGAGTACGCGCCCGGGGCGACGATGCCGCCCGGCGCGGTCCTTGCCTGCTCGAACTCGTCGGCGATCGTGAAGGCTTCCTTGGACTCGCTCTGCATCTCCGACGGGTTGCCGCCGGCGATCATCAAGGCCTTCTCCATCACCGCGGCGTTGTAATGACGGTCGGCCCATTGGTGCTTGAGCCATTCTTCCTTCAGCTCGTAGCGGCCGGCATAACCGCCGATCCCGGCCGCGACGAGGACGGCCCCCAGGCCGCCGGCGATGATCTTGCGACTGCGTGTGGCCAGCGAGATTCGCATGACGTACTCCGAATGGTTCTTCGGCGGGTCGCCGTACCTCCGGCGGCGCTCCCGTAGCCCCGGGTCCAGGCACGGAGCCGCTGAGACCATATGTCCGCACCGCCTGCTACGGAAGTGATCGGTCGCGCTCCGCAACTGGCAAAGGGAAAACCCCTGCGAAACCGCGATCCTCTCAGGAAACCCTCAGTCTTCCCCTGCGCCGCGAGCTCCATCAGGTCCAGCAGGTCGTCGTAGGAGCCGACGAGGTTCGAGGCGTCCGCGAGTACGGAATCGTCACCTGACCGCACGGTCCGCTCACAAACGAACAAATGCGAGCGGGCTGTGACCACCCGATCACAGACCGCTCGCTTTATTGCAGATCGTTACCACCGTGGAACCACCCGGGCCTGCGACCGCACCCCCCGCTCCGCTAGGTTCTGGCCATGAGCGATTCCGACACGCTGACGAAAACTGGTCTGGTAGCGCTGACCGGCGTCAACAAGCATTTCGGCGAACTGCACGTCCTGAAGGACATCAACCTGTCCATCGATCAGGGCGAGGTCGTCGTGGTGATCGGACCCTCCGGGTCCGGTAAGTCGACGCTCTGCCGCGCGATCAACCGGCTGGAGCCGATCGACTCCGGCACCATCCTGCTGGACGGCCAGCCGCTGCCCAGCGAGGGCAAGGCCCTCGCCAAGCTGCGTGCCGACGTCGGCATGGTCTTCCAGTCGTTCAACCTGTTCGCGCACAAGACGATCCTGCAGAACGTCACCCTCGGCCCCTTGAAGGTCCGCAAGACCGATCCCAAGCAGGCCGAGACGCGGGCGATGGAACTGCTGGAACGGGTGGGGGTGGCCAACCAGGCCTCGAAGTACCCGGCTCAGCTGTCCGGTGGCCAGCAGCAGCGCGTCGCGATCGCGCGGGCCCTGGCCATGGACCCCAAGGTCATCCTCTTCGACGAGCCGACGTCGGCGCTCGACCCGGAGATGATCCAGGAGGTCCTCGAGGTGATGGTCGACCTGGCCAAGCAGGGCATGACGATGGTCGTGGTCACGCACGAGATGGGCTTCGCCCGCACCGCGGCGAACCGGGTGGTGTTCATGGCCGACGGCGAGATCGTCGAGGAGGCCACCCCGGAGACCTTCTTCACCAACCCGACCTCGAGGCGGGCCCAGGACTTCCTGGGCAAGATCCTCAAGCACTGACGTCCGCCCGCAGCCGTACCCAGCAACGAAACGAAGGGGAACCTGATCATGAGAATGCGCACCCTCGTCGCCACCTGCGGCGTCGCAGCGCTCGCGCTGACCGCTGCCGCCTGTGGCAAGGACGAGCCGAGCGCCGGCGGCGGCAACAGCGGCGGCAACGCGACCGACTCCTGTGGCGAGCTGCACAAGTTCACCACCGCGACCGGCGTGGACGTGGCCGGCAGCACGGCGTTCACCAAGATCAAGTCCGCCGGCAAGGTGACCGTCGGCGTCAAGGCCGACCAGCCGAACCTCGGCTACAAGGATGCCGACGGCAAGCGCTGCGGCTTCGACATCGAGGTCGCCCGGATGGTGTCGGCCGGTCTCGGTATCGACCCGGACAAGATCGAGTACAAGGAGATCCCGTCCGCGAACCGCGAGACCGCGATCGCCGGTGGTGAGATCGACTACTACGTCGGCACCTACTCGATCACCGACAAGCGCAAGAAGCAGGTCTCGTTCGCCGGCCCGTACTTCGTCGCCGGTCAGGACCTGCTGGTCCGCAAGGACGACACCTCGATGGACGCCGGCAAGACCGCCCTGAAGGGCAAGAAGGTCTGCTCGGCGACCGGCTCGACCCCGATCCAGCGGGTCAAGGACGAGCAGCTGACCGAGGCGAGCAACATCTCCGAGTTCAAGACCTACTCGGAGTGCGTCTCCCAGCTGCTGGACAAGAAGGTCGACGCGGTCACCACCGACGACGCGATCCTCAAGGGGTACGCCGCCACGGCGCCCGACGAGCTGCGCGTGGTCGGCAAGCCGTTCAGCACCGAGAAGTACGGTATCGGCCTGCCGCTGGCCGACAAGGCGCTGCGCGAGAAGGTCAACTCCATCCTGGAGACGTCGGCCTCCGACGGCACTTGGAAGGCGATCTACGGCGAGACGCTCGGCAAGTCGGGTTCGGACTCGACCCCGCCGCCGCTCGAGAAGTACTGATCCAGCAGCCGGCCGCGGTGTCCTCGACTGGGCTCCGCGGCCGGACTTTGTTCCTGTAGGCACAGGCAGGTAAGAGGAAGGTCGCGATGTTCTCGGTCCTCACCGACAACTGGCCGTTGTTCCGGGACGGCTTCTGGCTGACCATCAGGCTGTTCCTGGTGTCCGGCGTACTCAGCCTGATACTCGGCACCGCGCTCGGAGCGTTCCGCGTCTCCCCGGTGCCCGCGCTGCGCGGCTTCGGCACCGGCTACGTCAACATCCTGCGGAACACCCCGCTCACGCTGGTCTTCGCGTTCCTGTTCTTCGGCGCGGCCAAGATGGACCTCGCCCTGCCCAACCCGTTCTGGACCGCGGTCGGCGCGCTGACGATCTACACGTCGGCGTTCATCTGCGAGGTGGTCCGGTCGGGCGTCAACACCATCGCCCCGGGCCAGTCCGAGGCGGCGCGCGCGGTCGGTATGTCGTTCGTGCAGGTGCTCACAATCGTGGTGCTGCCGCAGGCCTTCCGGGCGATCATCCCGCCGTTGATGAGCGTGCTGATCGCGTTGCTGAAGAACACCACGATCGCGGCCGGGTTCTCGGTGGTGGAGGCCGGCTCGATCCCGGCAGCGATGTCCGAGCGCGGTGAGAACCAGCTGCTCACGCTGGTCTGGATCACGATCGGATTCCTGGTCCTGATCGTGCCGCTGATCTTCCTGCAACGGTGGGCCGAACGACGGACGGCGGTAGCCTGATGAGCGCAGTTCTGTACGAGACGCCCGGGCCGCGCGCGAAGCTCCGGAACCGGATCTCCAACATCGTGGTCCTGGTGGTGCTGCTCGGCGCGATCGCGTGGCTGATCCTCCGGATGTACGACTACGGCCAGTTCGAGGGACGGCTCTGGCGGCAGTTCCAGTACTCGTCGATCCAGCGGCAGATGCTGGACGGTCTGCTGAACACGCTGAAGGCCGCCGGGCTGGCGGCCGTTCTCGCGCTGGTGTTCGGCGCGGTGTTCGCCGCGGCGCGGATCAGCGACCACAAGTGGGTGCGCACTCCCGCCACCCTGATCGTGGAACTGTTCCGCGCGGTGCCGCTGCTGATCCTGATGTTCTACTTCTACTTCGGCAACATCCAGTTCGGCCTCGGACTGAGCCCGTTCTGGGCGGTCGTCTTCGGTCTGACCCTGTACAACGGGTCGGTCCTCGCGGAGATCTTCCGGGCCGGCATCGCCGCCGTACCGAAGGGTCAGCGCGAGGCGGCGTACGCGCTCGGTCTGCGGAAGAACCAGGTCGTCCGCCTGGTGCTGCTGCCGCAGGCCATCAGCGCGATGCTGCCGGCGATCGTGAGCCAGCTGGTCGTCCTGCTGAAGGACACCGCGCTGGGCTTCATCATCACGTACGGCGAGTTGCTGTACGTCGCGAAGCAGATGGGCGGCCGGCTCTCGTACGGGTTCCCGTACATCCCGACGTACATCGTGACCGCGGTCATCTACATCGGACTGTGCTCGCTGCTGTCGCTGCTGGCCCGCTACCTGGAGGGCCGCTCGAGGCGCCGCCGCAAGATCACCGGCGCCCCGCCACCACTGCCGCTGAGCCAAGACCCAGGCCAAGGCGCCCCGGTCTGACAGAACGAGGGCCCCTCCACGCGGAGGGGCCCTTGTTCTTGTTCAGCGCAGGGTGTTGAAGGAGTCGCGGATGATGTCGAGGGCTTCGGCGGCTTCTTCCTCGGTCAGGGTCATCGGGGGCGCCATCCGGAGGACGTTGCCGTAGAGGCCGCCCTTGCCGACCAGCAGGCCGCGGTTCTTCGTTTCCTGCTGGAGCTTGGCCGTGACGGCCGCGTCCGGGCTGTTGTCCTCCGGTTTGACGAGCTCGGCGGCGAGCATCAGGCCCTTGCCGCGGACGTCGCCGAGTTCGGGGAACTCGTCGGAGATGCCGCGCAGGCCGTCGACGAGCTGCGCGCCGCGCTTGGCCGCGTTCGCCTGCAGGTCCTTGTCGAGCAGGTAGTCGATCGTGGCCTTCGCCGCGCTGGTCGAGATCGGGTTGCCGCCGAACGTCGACAGCGAGTTCGCCTTGACGCTGTCCATCAGGTCGCCGCGCGCGACCACGCCGCCGATCGCGAACCCGTTGCCCAGGCCCTTCGCGAAGGTCATCGCATCGGGCACCACGTCGTGGGCCTGGATCCCCCAGAAGTGGTCACCGGTCCGGCCCCATCCGGTCTGCACCTCGTCCGCGATCAGCAGGATCCCGTACTCGTCGAGGACCTGTTTGAAGGCGCCGTACAGCCCGTCCGGGGGTGACGCGAATCCGCCGACACCCTGGATCGGCTCGAGGATCAGGCAGGCGACGTCGCCGGACGTGGTGGTCTCGATGACGTTGCGCAGGTCGTCGACGCAGACCTTGATGTACTCCGCGTCGGGCAGGTCGCGGAACGGGCTGCGGTACCGGTACGCGCCTTGCACGTACTGCACGTTGACCGGCGACAGGCTGCTCGCGGACCAGCCGCGGTTGCCGGTGATCGCGACGGTGCCGAACGCACGGCCGTGGTACGAGTTGCGCATCGCCAGCACCTGGTTGGAGCGGCGGTTCTGGGTGGCGAGTAGGAGGGCCGTCTCGTTCGCCTCGGTGCCCGAGTTCGCGAAGAACACCTTCGCGTCCGGGATCCCGGACAGCTCGGCGATCTGCTCGGCCAGCTCGATCTGCTTGCGGATCAGGTACACCGTCGAGGTGTGCGCGATCCCGGACGCGAGCTGCTCCCGCACCGCGTCGGAGATCTCCGCGATGTCGTACCCGATCGCGTTGGTCAGGATGCCGGCGAAGAAGTCGAGGTACGTGTTCCCCTCACCGTCGGTGACCCGACGCCCGGACCCCTGCACGATCTCGATCGGCTCCTCGTAGTACAACGCGAGCCAAGCCGGCATAACGGCCTTGTGACGCTCCCAGAGCTCCGCATGTGTCATGCCCTAAGCATTACCTCAGCCGATAGCAGCCGTCTATTAGTGTGCTCTCCGTGACGTTGCCGAGTATCCCGCATGTGGACATCGAGTCGTTGGAGCAGTTCGACCGGCTGCTGGCCGCGGGCGCCACCGCGATGGCCGGGTGGCGGGTGCAGTCGGTGGATCTGACCGGCCGTACGGCGGAACTCCTCGGGCTGCAGCCGACCGGCTCGGTGTTCCTCGGCTGCCTGCTGGAGGACAAGGCCGAAGGGTGGGTCCGGGACGGCGGCGGGTTGGTGTTCCCGGCGATACCGGAGCTGCCGTTCGACGCGTACCGCGGGCGGCTGTACGACGCCGACGAGCTCTATGCCGGCCTCGAGCACGGGTACGAGGCCACGCCGGACGCCCGGATCTACGCCTGGTCCCGTCAGCACGACGAGAAGGGCGACACGAGTCGTACGCTCGCCACCGCGCTCCACGACCACGCGATCGCGGACGCGTTGGCGGAACTGCCCTACGACGAGCCGTGGGTCGGGGTGATGGGCGGTCACGGCGTACTGCGGGGCGACGGCAACTACCGCGCCGCCGTACTCCTCGGCCGTACGCTTGCCCGGCGCAACCACCTGGTCGTCACCGGCGGCGGTCCGGGCGCGATGGAGGCCGCCAACCTCGGCGCGTCCCTGGCGTCGTACGACGAGGCCGATGTGGACGCCGCGCTGGCCGAGCTGGCCGCCGTACCGTCGTTCCGCCCGTCGATCGGCGCGTGGGCGGCCGCCGGGCTGAGCGTGCGTGCGCGGTTCCCCGGAAACGGCGGGGTGTCGATCCCAACCTGGTTCTACGGCCACGAGCCGCCCAACGTGTTCGCCGGCTCGATCGCGAAGTACTTCTCGAACGCTCTACGCGAAGACGTCCTCCTCGGCCGCGCCCGCGGCGGCATCATTTACCTCCCCGGCGCCGCCGGCACCGTCCAGGAGGTCTTCCAGGCAGTAACCCCCAACTACTACGGCGACGCCGCCACCCAGATCCCCCTCATCCTCGTAGACGTAGCCCACTGGACCACAAAACTCCCCGTCTGGCCCCTCCTCCAGTCCCTAGCCGCCAACCGCCCCATGACCCACTCCATCCACCTGGTCGACACCATCGAAGAGGCCGCCGAGCTCGTCGGCTAGTTCTGTCGGTGGGGTGGTTTACGGTGCGGGGCATGGTGAACTTTGTGTTGGTGCCGGGGGCTTGGCTGGGAGCGTGGGCCTGGGACGAGGTTGCGGGGGTGCTGCGGGGTTCGGGGCATGGCGTTCACCCGGTGACGTTGAGTGGGGTGGCTGAGCGGCGGGGTGTGGATGCGGGTCAGCAGGAGCATGTCGACGACATCGTGGCGGTGATCGAGTCGCAGGACCTGCAGGACGTCGTACTCGTGGGGCACAGCTACGCCGGGGTCCCGGTCGGGCAGGCGGCGGGGCGGATCGGGGACCGGTTGCGGCGGGTGGTGTACGTCGACTCGAACATCCCGACCGACGGGAAGTCGTTCGTGGACGGCTGGTCCGAGGAGGGGCAGGCGTGGGTGCGCGAGCAGATGGAGCAGTCCGGCGGATATTGGCCACCGCTGACCGCGGAGGACTACGTCGGGCAGGACCTCTCCGAGGAGGCCGTCGCCCTGATCCTGGAGCGCGGTACGCCGCATCCGGGGCGCGCGATCACGGAGCCGGCCGAGCTGATCAAGCCGATCGGCGAACTACCCACGACGTACGTCAAATGCCTGATGGACGGTACGACGCCATCGACCAACGTGCTCGAGCAGCTCAAGTCCCCGTCGTGGGAACTGGTCGAGCTCAACACGGGCCACTGGCCGATGTTCTCCCAACCCGCAGCACTCGCGCAGATCCTGAGCGCTGGGCTCGTTTAGGCGACCTGTTGCGGCTTGAACTGCATCGACGGGTTGGCGTACGCCTCCTGTGATTCGACGAGCTGCAACTCGCGCTCCCCCGACTCGTGGGTGCGCGTGAGCAGATCGAAGACACTCGAGGTCGTGCGCGCGAGCGCCTCCGCGAGATCACCCGTACGGCGGTAGTGCGCCGTGAACAGCGCGGCCGTCACATCACCCGAGCCGTTCGCCTTCATCGGGATGTACGGCGTCTGCACGAGCCACGCGCCGCTGTCGTCGACGGCCAGCATCTCGATCGTGCCGTCCTCGCGATCGGGACGCTCGACGCTGGTGACGAGCACCGTGCGCGGTCCGGTCGCGCGGACCAGCTCCACCGAGGCCAGCGTGGACTCGAGCGTGTCCGGCTCGGTGCCGGTCAGGAAGCCCAGCTCGAACTGGTTGGGCGTGATGATGTCAGCGGCCGGAACCACCCGATCGCGCAGCAGCACCGGGATCGCGGGAGCGACGAAGCACCCGGACTTCGCGTTCCCCATCACCGGGTCGCACGAGTACACCGCGGCAGGATTGGCCGCCTTCACCCGCTCGACCGTCTCGAGAATCACGTCAGCGATCCCCTCGCCGCCCTGGTAGCCCGAGAGCACCACGTCGATCTGCGGAAGGACTCCGCGGTCCTCGATCCCCAGCAGAACCTCGCGCACGTCGTCCGGGCTGATCATCGGCCCACGCCACGCCCCGTAGCCGGTGTGGTTGGAGAAGTTCACCGTGTACACCGGCAGCACCTCCACACCGATGCGCTGGAGCGGAAACACAGCTGCCGAGTTACCCACATGCCCGTAGGCAACCGCTGACTGGATCGAGAGGATCTTCACCGCCCGATCATCCCATTTGCCCGCTGAGCCAGGCTTCGGCGGTGTCGAGGAACAGGTCCACGTCTTCGATGTCGTAGCCCTCTGTGAGGCGAACGGAGCTGAACTGGACGCTGCGGATCTCCTTGGCGGTCACCGGGCGACTCACGGGAAGGCCGTTCACGGTCGCCATCACCCGTTCGACGAACTCGTCCACCTCCGCGGTCGCGTATCCCTCACGCAGCCGGACCGTGTTGAACTGCGGAGCCGGCCGGCCTCCCGGAACGCGGACAGCATCTCCGTCCGCAGCCGCCGTACCGGTCGGACCGCCGGGTAGCCAGCGTTCCGCGTCGGCCAGGAAGTTGTCGACCTCCTCGGCCGGGTAGCCCGGGCCGAGCAACGGCGTACCGAAGGCGGCGTTGCGGAGGTCCTCGACGGTGACGTCGGGACCGACCGACCGGCGTTCGACCGTGGCGATGATGCGGTCGACCAGCGCGTCGACCTCAGCGCGGTCGTAGCGCTGCCCGAGCCGGCGCACGCTGAACGCGGGCTTCAGCATCAGGACTCGCTCGCGGCGAGCTGCCCGCAGGCGCCGTCGATCTCCTGACCGCGGGTGTCGCGCACCGTGACCGGGATCCCGCCGGCCTCGAGACGACGGACGAACTCGCGCTCGTCGGCCGGGTCGGAGGCGGTCCACTTCGAGCCCGGCGTCGGGTTCAGCGGGATCAGGTTGACGTGCACCCAGCCCCAGTCGCCGCGCGCGTTCAGCTTCTCGGCGAGCAGGTCGGCCCGCCAGGCGTGGTCGTTGATGTCGCGGATCATCGCGTACTCGATCGAGACCCGCCGCTTGGTCTGCCGCGCGTAGCCCCAGGCCGCGTCCAGCACCTCGTCGACCTTCCAGCGGTTGTTGATCGGCACGAGCTCGTCGCGCAGCTCGTCGTCCGGCGCGTGCAGCGACAGCGCGAGCGTGACCGGGATGCCCTCGGTCGCCAGCTGGTTGATCCGCGGCACGAGACCGACCGTCGACACGGTCACACCGCGCGCCGAGATGCCGAGACCTTCCGGCGACGGATCCGTGAACCGCCGTACGGCGCCCATCACGGCCTTGTAGTTCGCCATCGGCTCGCCCATGCCCATGAACACGATGTTCGAGACGCGTCCCGGCCCGCCGGCGACCTCGCCGCGTGCGAGCGCCCGCGCACCGTCGACGACCTGCTCGACGATCTCCGCGGTCGTCATGTTCCGCGTCAGGCCGCCCTGTCCGGTCGCGCAGAACGGGCACGCCATCCCGCAGCCGGCCTGGGAGGACACGCACATCGTCACGCGGCCCGGGTACCGCATCAGGACCGACTCGACGAGCGAACCGTCGAGCAGCTTCCACAGCGTCTTGCGGGTCTCGCCGTTGTCGCACTCCAGGTCGCGGACCCGGGTCAGCAGCGGCGGCATCAGGTCCGCGACGAGCTTGTCGCGGGTCGCGGCCGGCAGATCGGTCATCTCGGCCGGGTCGGACACCAGCCGGGAGAAGTAGTGGGTGGACAGCTGCTTCGCCCGGAACGCGGGCTCGCCCAGCGCCTCGACCGCCGTACGCCGTTCCTCCCCGGTGAGATCGGCCAGGTGCCGCGGCGGCTTCTTGGCGCGGCGCGGCTCATCGAACACAAGGGGAAGGGAGGTAGACATAACCGACCTATTGTCGCCCGCCGGTACGGCGCTTCACAAATTCACATCCCCGGCGTGCTGCGGATCACTCTCCTTGCGGTCCGAGTGGCCGAGCTTGCGGTCCGGCGCGATCCGGTCGCGGACCATCTGCTTCAGCAGCGGGACCTCGGCGAATCCACCCTCCGCCTTCCGCGACCACAACAGCTCCCCGTCGAGGCTGACGTCGAACACTCCCCCGGTCCCGGGCACGAGCGCCACCTCCCCCAGCTCCTTCGGGAACGTGGTCAGCAGCTCCTGGGCAGTCCACGCCGCCCGCATCAACCACCGGCACTGCGTGCAGTACTCGATCTCCAACCGCGGCACTCGACTCACGCGCCCCATTATCGCCGACCCGCCTTCCCAACTTTGAGAAGCCACCAACCGTTCTGGGGCCGGCGAAATGATCGGTGGCTTCTCAAAGTGCGTCAGGCGGAGTAGCCCTTCGGGGGGATGAGGGTGGCCAGTTGGTTGAAGGTGAGCCAGTACGTCGCGGTCGGGGCGAAGCCGGCTGGGTCGGCGATCAGGACGGTCTGGTCGCTGTCGTCGTACCCGATCACCGTGAAGTAGTGGTAGATCGTGTAGTTCGGGTAGCCCGGCGGGTGGTTGCTGGCCGGGGCGACGATGTTGGCGACGATCGGGTAGTTGTTGTCGATGTCCAGTACGACGTCCCGCCAGAGCAGATCGCGCTGCGCCTGGGTGGGCGGGTCGTTCGGCATCTCCTTGGTCTCGTACCAGCCGGTGCCGAGGTGGTTGTTGAGCACCCGGGTGACCTGGCCGATCCAGTCGGTGCCGTTGGTTGTGGTCGGCAACTCGTTGGCCAGTTGCTGCTGGCTCGGCGGCGAGATCCGGGCCGAGAGCGCGATCCGGGTCGCGGCCGGGCCGCACCAGTAGCCGGTCTGCTGGTACTGGAAGTCGATGTTCAGCGTCTTGACGGTCTGCGTCGAGTAGCCGAGCGTCGGGACCGGTTTGGCCGCCGCGACCGCTTCGGCCGAGACAGTCTGCGGTACGGCGGTGGCCGCGTTCATCGGAAGCACCGCGGCCGCGATGAGGGCGAGACCGCTCAGGGCGGCCTTGAACTTCGTCGTGGGGGTCATGTCAGCTCCTCACTGGACGACCGGGGCGGATCGTCCTGTGTTTGATCCTGACACAGCCCGTTGAGCTGTGGTGAAAAAATCACCACTCGTTTCCATCTCAGTGGAAAGGGTCGATGATTTCGCGGACCAGCCAGCGCACGGCGCGCTCCGGGTACGGGCGGGGCAGCGAGAGCACGATGTGGTCGAAGCCGAGTCCAACGGCTTTTCGTACGATCGCGCGGGTCTCGGCCGGGTCGTCGTACGAGACGATCTGCTGCAGTGAACGGCTGAGCGTCGACGGATCGCGTCCGATCCGCTCGCATTCCGCGTCCAGGCGGCGTACGCGATCGGCAAGGGTGTCGAAGTCGACGTGCGGCGGGCCGCTGATGTTCCAGGTGTCGGCGTACTCCGCGACGAGCCGCAGCATGCGGTTTCCCCAGCCGCCGATCAACAGCGGCGGGCCACCTTTTTGAACCGGTTTCGGCGCGTTGCGGGTGCGTTCGAGCGTGTAGTACTTGCCGTGGAAGTCGAACTCGTCCTCGGTCCACATCCGGCGCAGGATCTCGATCGTCTCGCGCAGCCGGTCGACCCCCTCCCCCGGCGGGACGAGCGTCAACCCGTAGGCGGCGTACTCCTCGATCGCCGGATTCGGGCCGGGGATGCCGCTCTGACCGGCTGGCTGGTGAGTGCCTCCGGCGCCGAGGCCCATGATCAGGCGCCCGCCGGAGATCACATCCAGCGTGCTGGCGATTTTGCCGAGCACGGCCGGCGGGCGGATCCGGTTGCTGGTGACGAGCAGGCCGAGACGGAGCCTCGTGGTTTGCGCGGCGAGCGCGGTCAGCAGGGTCCAGCCCTCGAGTACGTCGCCGTCCTTCGGGCCGGCGAGCGGGAGGAAGTGGTCCCAGAGCCAGGCGTCGCGGATCTGCGGGGCCTCGTCGGCCTCGAGCCAGACGCGGCGGATCTCGGCGTACGGAACATGCATCGGGGTGGTCTTCAGACCGAAGGTCGGTTCCATAATCGTCAGGGTAGCTGATGATCAGTCTTCCTGACGATCAGTTGCCCGGTAGATTTGGCGGTATGGCGTCCGACCGGCTGGGGTACCTGCTCAAACACGTCCTCGCGCAGCTCACCGAGGCGCAGACGTCAGCGTTGGCGCCGCACGGCCTGAACGGGCGTGACCTCGCGGTGCTGGCGGCGATCGTGTCCGGTGAACCGCTGTCGCAGCTCGAGGTCGCCGCGCGGCTGCGGGTGGACCGGACGTCGATCGGCGATCTGCTGGACGGACTCGAGGAACGCGGCTTCGTCGAACGCCGGCGCAGTCCGGAGGATCGGCGCCGGAACGTCGTCGTCCTGACGTCGCTGGGCGAGTCCACGTTCGAGACCGCGGAGCGGATCCGGTTGGAGGTCGAGCGGGATTTCCTTGCTCCCCTCTCCGACGGTCAACGCTTCCGAGACGAGTTGCGGTTACTCCTCGGGGAATGAGCGCTCCGGCGGGCAGGTTGGACTCTGCATGCTTTCCGTCCCGTTGTCAGTCCTGGACCGCTCCCGGACGCGAGTAGGCGAGTCAGAGGCGGAGACGCTGCGAGCGACCGTGGAGCTCGCGCAGCAGGTGGAAGAGCTTGGCTACAAGCGTTTCTGGGTGTCGGAGCACCACAGCGTGCCAGGAGTGGTCGGCTCTGCGCCGACAGTGCTGGCTGCGGCTGTTGCCGCTCGCACCGATCGGATCCGCGTCGGCACGGGCGGGGTGATGCTGCCGAACCACAAGCCACTGGTCGTGGCGGAGCAGTTCGGCGTACTGGAGTCGCTGTACCCGGGCCGCATCGACATGGGACTCGGCCGCTCGGTCGGCTTCACCAACGGCGTACGGCGGGCTCTCGGTGTCGAGAAGGACGCGGCGGACGACTTCACCGCACAGGTCCGGGAGCTCCTCGGGTATCTGGCCGGTACGTCGACCGACCAGGTGCACGCTCGACCGGGTGAAGGGCTGCGCATCCCGCCGTTCATTCTCGCCGTCGGCGAAGGCGCGACGATCGCGGCATCGCTGGGGCTGCCCGTGGTGCTGGCTGCTCGCTCGGACTCGGCCGACCTGCTCGAGGATTACCGGAGCACCTTCCGGCCGTCCGCGTGGGCGTCGGAGCCGTACGTCATCCTCGCTGTCACCGCTGCGGTGGCCGACTCCACCGAGGCAGCGCGAGAGCTCTTGTTGCCGGAGGCATGGGCCAGCGCGTATTCACGTACGCGGGGCGTGTTCCCTCCGCTGCGGCCCGACGTACCGGATGAGATGACCGCGCGCGAGCAGGAGTTCTTCGAGAACGCGCTCCGCGGTCAGATCTACGGCACGCCAGCCGACGTCGACGAGGCGCTCGACGACCTGGTACGTCGTACCGCTGCCGACGAACTCCTGATCACGACGAACACCTACGACCGCGCCGCGCTGCTGGCGACCTACGCGGCGTTGGCGAAGCTCACCGGCTGATTCGGTCCTCGAGCCGCTTCCGCACGTCCGGCCACTCGTCGGCCAGGATCGAGAAGACCACCGTGTCGCGGAACGAGCCGTCGGCCGTGCGCATGTGCCGCCGCAGCACGCCCTCGCGGGTCGCTCCGAGCTTTGCGATCGCCGCCTGCGACCGGGTGTTCTTCGAGCCGGTCTGGATCTTCACGCGCCCGAATCCGCACGTCTCGAAGGCGTGCTCGAGCAGCAGCAGCTTGGCCGCCGGGTTGACCGCGGTCCCCCACACGGCCGGCGCGTAGCCGGTGTAGCCGAGGTGGATCCGCTCGTTCGCCACGTCGACGTCGGCGAGGCTCGACGTACCGACGACGGTGCCATCGGCAACCAAGCGGACGACGTACGCGAACCGCTTGGCCGCGGCCGGGATCCACTTCGCGCGCATGTCCTCCGCGCTCGACGGCATCGCCGCAAGGCCGCCGCCGAAACCGCCCGCGTACACCTGCTCGTTGGCGATCGCGGCGTACAACTCGTCGATATCGGACTCCTGCAACCGATCCAGGCGTACGACGTCGCCGACCAGGGAGCGTCCGTCCGGTAGGACCGTCATGCCTTCACCAGCAGGTGCAGGAGGAGCCAGACGATCGGTGCGGTCGCGAGCAGCGAGTCCAGCCGGTCCATGACGCCGCCGTGGCCGGGCAGCAGGTTCGACATGTCTTTGATCCCCAGGTCGCGCTTGATCATCGATTCGCCGAGGTCACCGACCGTCGCGGTCAGCACTGCGACAGCGCCGACGATCGCTCCGACCCACCAGTGACCGTCCAGCAGGAAGACGACCGCGGCGATACCGGCGCCGATGCACGCGAGCGTCGAGCCGGCGAAGCCCTCCCAGGACTTCTTCGGGCTGATCGTCGGCGCCATCGGGTGCTTACCGAACAGCACCCCGGCGATGTAGCCGCCAACGTCACTCGCGACCACGACCGCGAAGAACGTCACCGCCCGCCCCGGGCCGTCCGCCTCCGGCTGCACCAGCAGGATCGCGAACCCGGCCAGCAGCGGCACGTAGCCGATCAGGAACACCCCGGCGCTCACGTCCCGGACGAACCCGATCGACCCGCCCGGCATCCGCCAGAAGATCGTCCCGAGCACGGTGATCCCGAGTGCCACCAGCAGCGCCATCGGTCCACCGAAGTACGCCGCCACCAGCATCGCCGTCGTACCGACGAACAACGGGATCCGCGGAATCACGGCTCCGCCGGTGCGCAGCGCCTTGATCATCTCGTCGACGGCAATCAGCACAACGGCCAGCACCAGGACGGTGAACAGGACCTTCTGCCAGTACAGCGATCCGAGGATCAGTGCGCCGAGCCCGACCCCCACAGCGATGGCCGCGGGCAGATTGCGCCCGGCACGGCTCGGGCTGGGACTCGGCGCAGGCGTGCTTTCGACGCCCATCACACCTCGAGCAGTTCGGCTTCCTTGTGCTTGAGCAGGTCGTCGATGGAGTCGACGAACTTCTTCGTCAACCCGTCGAGCCGCTTCTCAGCACTCTTGCCCTCGTCCTCGCCGGCGTCGCCGTCCTTGACGGTCTTGTGCACCTGGTCCATGGCGTGCCGGCGGATGTTGCGGACCGAGACCTTGGCCTCCTCGGCCTTGGTCTTGGCGACCTTGATGTACTCCTTGCGGCGCTCCTCGGTCAGCGCCGGCAGCACGACCCGGATGATGGCGCCGTCGTTGCCCGGGTTCACGCCCAGGTCCGAGTCGCGGATCGCCTTCTCGATCGCCGCCATCGCGCCCTTGTCGTACGGCGAGATCAGCACGGTACGGGGCTCGGGCACCTGGAAACCGGCCAGCTGCTGCAGCGGGGTCGGGCTGCCGTAGTAGTCGGCCAGGATGCCGGCGAACATCTGCGGGTGCGCCCGGCCGGTGCGGATCGCGGCGAAGTCGTCCTTCGCAACCTCCACGGCCTTCGACATCTTCTGCTCGGCATCGCGGAGAGCTTCGTCGATCACGACATTCCTCGCTTCCTCTGGGCCACCTCGGCGCGGCCACTCCTACACTACGAACGCGGGTCTACCAGATAACGGACATCCACCCCGTGTCCGACGATCCTAGTCGTACGGGCGGGTACCGAGTAATGCCGGGTACGCCGGGTCACTGCCCCCGGGAGACGACCGTACCGATCTTCTCGCCGTGGATCACCCGGGCGATGTTGCCCTCCTCGAGACCGAAGATCACGATCGGCAGCGCGTTGTCGCGGGCCAGGCTGATCGCGGTCGCGTCGGCGACCCGGAGACCGCGGGCCAGGAAGTCGTCGTACGACAGCTGGTCGAACTTCACCGCGTCCGGGTTCTTCTTCGGGTCGGAGTCGTAGACACCGTCAACGCCCTGCTTGCCCATCAGCAGCGCCTCGGCGCCGACCTCCAGCGCGCGCTGGGCGGCGACCGTGTCGGTGGAGAAGTACGGCATACCGGAGCCGGCGCCGAAGATGACCACGCGGCCCTTCTCCAGGTGCCGCTCGGCCTTGCGCGGGATGTACGGCTCGGCGACCTGGCCCATCGTGATCGCGGTCTGCACCCGCGTCTCGATGCCGAGCTTCTCCAGGAAGTCCTGCAGCGCCAGGCAGTTCATCACGGTGCCGAGCATGCCCATGTAGTCGGCGCGGTTGCGCTCCATGCCGCGCTGCTGGAGCTCGGCGCCGCGGAAGAAGTTCCCGCCACCGACCACCACGGCGACCTGGACGCCCGCCCGCGCCACGTCCGCGATCTGCTTGGCGATCGAGTTCACCACATCGGGGTCGACGCCGAGCTTGCCGCCGCCGAACACCTCCCCGGACAGCTTCAGCAGCACGCGGTGGTAGGCGGGCGAGGAGGACGGCGAAGAGGCCGGACTCGTCTCGGTACCCAGGGTTTCCGTCACGATTCCGGCCTCCTCGTTCATTGCCTGTACTTCGGTGTCCGTGCGCTCAGATCCTTCGCGGGATCAGGCGCCGACCTCGAAGCGGGCGAACCGCTTCACGGTGACACCGGCGGCGTCGAGCACAGCCTTCACAGACTTCTTGTTCTCCGTGACCGACGGCTGCTCGAGCAGCACGACGTCCTTGAAGAAGCCGTTCACCCGGCCCTCGACGATCTTCGGCAGGGCGCCTTCCGGCTTGCCCTCCTCGCGCGCGGTCGCCTCGGCGATCCGCTTCTCGTTCTCGACCGTCTCGGCCGGGACCTCGTCGCGGGTGGTGTACAGCGGGCGCATCGCGGCGGCCTGCATGGCGGCGCCACGGGCGGCCTCCACGTTGTCGCCCTCGAACTCGACCAGTACGCCGACCTGGGCCGGCAGGTCCGCGGCACGCTTGTGCATGTACGCCGTGACCTTGCCGTCGAAGACGGCCACCTTGCCGAGCTCCAGCTTCTCGCCGATGACCGCGGCCAGGGCCTCGATGTTCTCGGCGACCGACTTGCCGTCGGTCAGCTTCTCGGTGAGCAGACCCTCGACGTCGCCGACCTTGCTCGCCGAAGCGTGCGCGACGATGTCGGCGGCCAGCTGCTGGAACTGCTCGTTCTTGGCGACGAAGTCGGTCTCGCAGTTCAGCTGGACCAGAGCGTTCTCCGCCGCGGCCACCAGGCCGTTGGTGGCGGACCGCTCGGCGCCGCGCTTGGCCGCCTTGGCCGCGCCGTGGATGCGCAGCTCCTCGATCGCCTTCTCGAAGTCGCCGTCGGTGGTCTCGAGCGCCTTCTTCGCGTCCATCATGCCCGCGCCGGTGGCGTCGCGGAGCTTCTTCACGTCAGCGGCGGTGTAGTTCGCCATTCCTCGATCTCTCGTCCTGTTCTGATGCGGCTGGGTGGGCGCAGCGCCGGCGGCCGGGCCGCGGCAGCTGGTGGCGCCGCCCGGGATCGACCCGGGCGGCACCAGCGGGCTGTCAGGCCTCGTCGGCCTTCGGAGCGTCGTCGTCCTTCTTCGCCTCGGTGACCTCGGCGTCGGTCGCGACCGGCTCGGTCAGGACGTCGGCCGCCGGAGCGGCCTCGGTGACCTCAGCAACCTCAGCAACCTCGGCAGCCGGAGCGGCCTCAGCAGCCGGGGCAGCCTCGGCGGCCGGAGCAGCCTCAGCGGTCTCGGTGGCCTTCGCGGTCTCGGTCGCCTTGGCGGTGCCGTTCTGGCTCTCCAGCAGCTCGCGCTCCCAGGCGGCCATCGGCTCTTCCTGACCCAGCTCCTCGCCGGCAGCGGCGGAGCCCTGGCCGGAGCGGCCCATCAGGCCGTCGGCGACGGCGTCGGCGACGACCCGCGTGAGCAGGCCGACCGAACGGATCGCGTCGTCGTTCCCCGGAATCGGGTAGTCGACCTCGTCCGGGTCGCAGTTGGTGTCCAGGATGCCGATGATCGGCAGCTTCAGCTTGCGCGCCTCGTCGACCGCGAGGTGCTCCTTCTTGGTGTCCACGATCCACACGGCGGCCGGAACCCGGGCCATGTCGCGGATACCGCCGAGGGTCTTGAGCAGCTTGTCGTGCTCGCGACGCTTCTGCAGCAGCTCCTTCTTGGTGACACCGGAGGCGGCGACGTCGTCGAAGTCGATGAGCTCGAGCTCCTTGAGCCGCTGGAGCCGCTTGTTCACCGTCTGGAAGTTGGTCAGCATGCCGCCCAGCCAGCGCTGGTTCACGTACGGCATCCCGACGCGGGTCGCCTGCTCGGCGATCGCTTCCTGGGCCTGCTTCTTGGTGCCGACGAACAGGATCGCGCCGCCGGACGCCACCGTGCTGCGCACGAACTCGTACGCGCGGTCGATGTAGGACAGCGACTGCTGCAGGTCGATGATGTAGATGCCGTTGCGCTCGGTGAGGATGTAGCGCTTCATCTTCGGGTTCCAGCGCCGGGTCTGGTGCCCGAAGTGCACGCCGCTCTCGAGCAGCTGCTTCATGGTGACTACGGCCATGATTGTGTAGGTCTCCTGTCACGCTTTCCCGACCGCTCGTCCGGGTCCACGCGTATCTCGGTTGTCTCGCCACTGACCGGATGGTCCGTGGCGCCTGATGCCCGTCGCGGGAATCCACCCGGATCGCTCCGGGACCGTTGGATTCAACGCTCTTGTGCGGGCATGCGTAGTCGCCCCACCTAGGTGTGGCGCCACCGGAAGTGTACGGGACCACCCACGCCTGACGCGAACCGGGTCAGGTTGTCCACAATTCCCGGATCGCCGGTCCGCGACCACCCCGAAACCGGCATCTTCCCTGGCATGAACCTCGCCCTGCTCCCGCCACCCAGTCCACCCGTGCAGGCCGTCGCGGCCTGGCCGCTCCAACCCCGCCCGGAGGTCGTGCGCGGCTTCGAACTACCCGCGAAACCCTGGCTGCCCGGTCATCGCGGCGTCGACCTCGCCGGCCGCCCCGGCCAACCTGTCCTCGCGGCCACCGCCGGCACGATCACGTACGCCGGTGCACTCGCCGGCCGTGGCGTCATCACGATCACCACCGGCCCCCGCCGTACGACGTATGAACCTGTCGTCCCCGCCGTCTCGGTCGGAGCCACCGTCAAGACCGGCACCGTTATCGGCCGCCTGTCCGCCGCGGGCTCGCACTGCCTGCCCAGATCCTGCCTGCACTGGGGCCTGCTCCAGGGCAAGCAGTACCTCAACCCCCTGACCCTGCTCCCCAACCGCCCGGTCCGCCTGCTCCCACTCACCGACCGACAGAGCCAACCGGCCGCGGCAGCGCCCCTCGGCACATCGCCTGACCCGGCGCCTGATGCCCCGCCGGACAGCAATCGGCGTGCGGCCAAGCTCGTCATCGCCGCCACCGCAGCCCTGACACTCACCGCCGGCCTGCTGATCAGGCGCGAATAGGCCTCACGCGTGCGGCAGGTTCAGCTGCCACGACACCCCGTACCGGTCGTTGACCCACCCGAACTTCTTGCTGAACCCGTAGTCACCCAGCGGCATCAGCGCAGCACCACCCTCGACCAGCTCGCCGTACAGCCGATCGAGCTCCGCCTCGTCCGCGCAGTCCACGAACAACGACACCGAAGGAGTGAAGGTGAAGCCATGGTGCTGATAGCTGTCGCTGCACATGAACTGCTGCCCGGCCAGCCGGAACACGGCCACCATCACAGAACCCTCGGGACCCGGTCCGTCGGCGCCGTACTTGACCATCGACACGACCTCGGCGTCCTCGAACAGCGACAGATAGAAGGTCATCGCCTTCTCGGCGCCGCCCTCGAACATGAGGAACGTCTTGATCTGCTGCATCGCTCGTCTCCTACAGTCGCGGCTTATATAAGTAACGACTGTAACATGCGGTCAGCTGCCGGGAACCCGGGCCTGCCAGGCGTCCTCGTCCCGCGAGCGGCGCTCGACGCCGGCCGGGAGCTTGTTCTTGGCGAGGTCGATCAGCGTGGTGTTCTCGAGCACGTCCCGCAGGCTCGCGCGGGCGGCGATCCAGACCCGCTGCAGGACGACCGCGTGCTCGTTGTACGAGACGCTCTCCGGCCGGACACCGGAGATGCTCACGATCGGGCCGTCGACCGCGCGCATCACGTCGGCGACGGAGATCTCGTTGGGGTCGACGGCCAAACGCCAGCCACCCGACTGCCCGCGCTGGCTGGACAGGACGCCGGCTCGCCGCAGATCGGCCAGGATGCCCTGCAGGAACCCGTGCGGAATGCCCTGCGCCCGGCTCAGCTCCTCGGCCGACACCACCGCAGCATCGCCGGCCACCCATCGCTGGGTGATCTCGATCAGAGCTCGCAACGCATAGTCAGACTTCGCCGAAACCCGCATGTCCCGCAGTCTGCCGCATTCCGGCGCCCACGCGCCGCATCCCCTGCCAATGTCATGCCCTGGGGTGCGCCTGCTGGTAGGCCTGACGGAGACGATCCGTGGACACATGGGTGTAGATCTGGGTGGTCGCGAGCGACGCGTGCCCCAAGAGTTCCTGCACGCTCCGCAGGTCCGCGCCGCCCTCCAGCAAATGCGTGGCCGCCGTATGGCGCAGACCGTGCGGCCCCAGATCCGGAGCGTCGACGACAGCGATCCGCTCGTGCACCATCCGCCGTACCGCCCGCTGATCGATCCGGCCGCCCCGCGCCCCGAGAAAGGCCGCAGGGCCACTCCCCTCGCGGGCCAGCCTCGGCCGGGCCTCGACCAGCCACCGCTCGAGCGCCTGCCCAGCCGGCACGCCGTACGGGACCGACCGCTCTTTCCGCCCCTTGCCGAAGACGCGTACGACGCGGCGCGAGTCGTCGATGTCGTCTACGTCGAGGGCGCAGAGCTCACCGACGCGGATTCCCGTTGCGTAGAGCAACTCCATGATCGCGAGATCACGCAGACCGACCGGACTGCCGTCGTCCGCCGCGACCGCCGCCGCGTCGAGCACCGCGCGGGTATCGGCCTGGCCGAGCACCCCGGGAAGTGTCTTGTGCGCCTTCGGGCTCGCCAGCAACGCTCCGGGATCCGTACTGATCCGCTCGGTCCGCTGCGCCCAGGCCGTGAACACCCTTGCGGCCGTCGCCCGGCGAGCCATCGTGCTGCGGGATTTCCCCAGACTTTGCTGTTTGGCCAACCACGACCGCAGGCTCCGGATATCCAACTGCCCGAGATCATCGTGACCAAGCCGAATCAAATGTTCGAGTAAATCCGCGACATCTCCGATGTAGGCTCTCACCGAGTGAGTGCTGAGGTCTCTTTCCGCCGTCAGATGCCTTTCGTAGTCAGCCAGTAACACAGCGAAACCTTCCGGCCAGGAAGGGTTTCCGCTGACTTCGTCCGGCGTCATATGTCGACGATGCGTGAGGTGGCCCTGCATCGCAAGTCACCGCGCGGAGACCGACGAGAGGAGGGCTGGTCGATAGCCCAACGGTCGACTACTGTTCGGCCCGATTGCCCTAGTAGCAACGGAGGCACCCCTGACCATGGCCCCCTCAGCGAACGGACAGACCGTAGGCCGGCGCCTGCCGGTCGAGTCGGCGTTCACTCGAGTCGAGGACGCGCGGCACCGTCTGCCGCGTTTGTTCGGTCGTCGCGACCTGGTTGTACTTGGCCTGGGCGTGATGATCGGCTCCGGCATTTTCAGCATCAGCGGCGTTCAGGCGGCAAATGTCGCCGGACCGGCAGTGATCCTGTCGTTCGTCATCGCCGCGATTGTCTGCCTGCTGGCCGCGGCCTGTTATGCCGAACTGTCGTCCACCATCCCGGTTTCCGGTAGCGCGTACACCTTCAGCTACGTCACCTTCGGCGAAGCGTGGGCGTGGCTGGTCGGCTGGGCGCTCGTGCTCGAACTCGTCACCGCTGCGGCGATCGTCGCCCGGGTCTGGTCGGCGTACTTCCTGGCCACCCTGGACGGCTTCGGAGTGTCACTGCCCGCCGGAGTGGCCCAGTTCTTCGGCCCCGACGCCAAGTTGAACCTGGTGGCCCCGCTGCTGCTGCTGGTCCTGACCGCGCTGATCGTGACCGGTACCAAGCTCTCCTCCCGCGTGCTGACCGTCGTCGTGATCGCGAAGGTCGCGGTGATCCTGCTGGTGGTGATCGTCGGCGCCGCGCACATCAACATGGACAACTACCACCCGTTCGTGCCGCCGTCCCGGGCCGCGCCCGCGACCGCGAGCCCGACGTTGCTGGGCTGGATCCTGGACTCGTCGTTCGGCTCGTTCGGGACGATGGGCATCTTCACGGCCGCGAGCACGATCGTGTTCGCGTACATCGGCTTCGACCTGATCGCGACGGCGTCCGAGGACGCCCGCAGCCCGCGCAAGACCGTCCCGCAGGGGATGCTGCTCGGCGTCGGCGCGGTGACGATCCTCTACATCGCGATGGCAGTCGTCCTGGTCGGCATGCGCCCGTACGGCCAACTGGGCGGCGGCGCGCCGGTCTCGGAAGCGCTGGCCGCGGTCGGGGTCGGGTGGGCCGCGAAGGTGGTCAACCTGGGTGCGTTGCTCGCGTTGATGACGGTGATCATGGTGGTCCTCATCGCGCAGAGCCGGGTGCTGTTCAACATGGGCCGTGACGGCCTGCTCCCGAAGAGCCTCGGCCGGGTCAGCCGCGTGTACTCCTCCCCCGCCCGCGCCGCCGCCTTCGCAGGTCTCGCCGCGGTGGCACTCACGCTCTACCCGAAGGTGCTCGAGCTCGAGGAACTGCTGGTCATCGGAGCCCTGTTCTGCTTCGCGTTCTGCGCGGTCGGCGTCCTCACGCTGCGTCGCTCGGAGCCCAACCTGGAGCGCGGTTTCCGGGTACCGATGGTGCCGCTGATCCCACTCCTGTCACTCGCCGCCACGGTCTGGCTGATGCTCAACCTGAAGACGAGCACCTGGACCAAGTTCGGCATCTGGATGGTCATCGGCATCGCGATCTACGGCCTCTACGGCCGCTGGCACAGCCGCCTCGCCAACGAGGACAGCTGGGACTTCGACCTCGGCGACACCGACCCCGGCACCGGCGGCCTCCAAGCCATCCGCACCGACCCCGACCGCCCCACCGAACTCCGCGCCATCCGCACCCCACCCGAACAGCAACCCCAAAAACACACCCGCGGCAAACACATGCGCAACTAACACCCCGCCAGAAGACCGCGCGAAACGTCCGACCGCGGACTGAACTACTGCGGGTCTTGGGGCTTCTTCTTGGTGAGTTTGGCCGATTTGCTGGCGCCGTACGCGACGCCGAGGGCGATGCCGATCGCTATCCCGGCGCCTAGGTTGCCGATGGCAACACCGAAGCCCGCCCCGATCGCGATGCCCAGTGCCAGGCCCAGCGCCAGCGCGGCGTTCGCCTTCTCCTTGTCCGACTTCTCCGTCGGTTCAGGCCCGTTCTGTTCAGTCATGAGTCCTCCTGTACGGCGTGCTTGGACGTACCGCACGCCGTACAGGTTCCCCACTCGGGAAATCCCAGTGCTTGCCCGAGGGAGCGCCCCGGTCCTGCTCGTCCTGTGGTGCCGCGCCCTGATGTGCCTGCGTCGGGTCACCGGGGAACCGGGAACACGAGGTGGGTGACCCGGTCGCCCTGGACGCATACCGTCGGGTTGCCGAGCAGGACCTCTTCTGAGGAGAGTTCGCCGAAGAAGGGCCGGTTTCCCTCGCCCATCACCACCGGCACCAGGTCGACGGCCACTTCGTCGAGCAACCCCAGTTCCAGGCACTGCCGGGCGATGGTCCCCCCGGCGACGGCGACGACACGGTCGCCGGCGAGCTCCTGGGCCCGCGCGATCGCGGCCTCCACCCCGTCGGTCACGAAGGAGAACGGCGCGTCGGGGTGGGCGTCGACCCAGACCGTGGGCACCCGGTGCGTGACCACGACAACGGGGACGTCCAAGGTGTGCCGACCCTGCCAGCCCTCGGCCACATCGAACAGGGTCCGGCCACAGACCAGCGCGCCCAGCGAGGACACCCATCGCTGCAAGTGTTCCGCGCTCGGCGGGGTGAGGTGGACGGTGAAGTCGCCGGCAGGAGTCGGGGTCGCGACCTCGCCGTTTTGCAGCCAATCGAACAACCGGCCGATGGTGTTGTCCTGCTTGGCGACGTACCCGTCGAGCGACATGTTCGCCTGCGCCACGACCTTGCCCATGGTGTTTCCCCTCCTCAGGTGTGCTGCGGCCGGTAGGTGTGTACGACGACGCCGTTGGGGAAAGGTGTGGTCTCGACCAGCGTCAGGTGCCGCGACTCCGGCAGCTGGTCGAACAACGCCCGCCCTCGACCCAGCACCAACGGCTGGATCAAGAGGCGGTACTCGTCGATCAGGTCCGCCGCAGCCAGGGCGCCGGCGAACCGAGCACCGCCCCACGCGATCACGTCCGGGCCGGACTCGGCCTTGATCGCGGCGATCTCGGTCGCGAGATCGCCCCGCGCGACCCGGCTGACCGGCCAGGACGCCTCGGAATCGCTGAGCGTCGTGGAGAAGACGACCTTCGGGATCTCGTTCATCGGGGCGGCGTACGGGTCGTCCGATTCCGGCCAGGCCGACGACATCTGTTCGTACGTCACCCGGCCCATCAGGTGTGCACCGGCTTTGCTGATCCGGTCGAGCTTCCACTGCTTGAGCTCACCGCCGTCGGGAATCGCCATCCCGGGGTGCTCACGGTCGCTGTCGACGAACCCGTCCAGCGACATTGACATGTACAAAATGACCTCGCGCATGATGGTCCCTCATTGCTCGTTGTCGGTCCGTTGCCCTGCGTCGACAGTCGCAGGCGGCCGAGCGGACATCAAGGCCGGTTTCGGTCATCCACCATGTAGCGTCACTTCGCGATGGCCGACATCGAGCTGCGCGAACTCCGCCTGTTCCTCGTGTTGGCCGAGGCGAGCGAACGGCACCAGCCCTGACCTGTGCGGGAGTGTGGTTGCTCAGGTCACGTGCGTTGAGGAATCCACCAACTAACGAATCAGGACCGGACAGATACCGGGAAGCAGTTCAAGAAACGTTCGGCTGCTTCGCGGTTGCCTGAGAGCGCTATTTCGCCGGCTTGTTCAGCGTCCGGGAGACGACGGTCGGTGAACGCCAGGGATTGAAGGGCCGGTGCCTCCGCGGTGATGACGGCGTCGGGGTTGGCGACCTCGCCACGGGCGATTCCGAGCCGTCCCTGGCCGACCTCGACCCGGAACCGGTCATGACCGACGTCGAGCTGGACGACGACCTCGAGCCCGTCGGCGAGCTCGGCATCGAAAGTGGACTTGAGCGCGAACACCAGCGCATCGACACCCAGGTCCGGGTTCGCCCCATCGACCGGGAGTTCGGCGCCCCAGTGCCTGATCGCTGTCAGCACGGGCTCCAGCGCGCGTCCGCGCTCGGTCAGCTCGTACGCCGAGGTGCTGCTCGGCGCGAACCTGCGCCGACGCACGATCTCCACTGCTTCGAGCTCGCGCAGCCGCTGGGACAGCACGTTCTCGCTGATCCCGGTCAGTCCACGTCGCAGATCGGTGAACCGCTTCGGCCCGAAGAGCAGTTCACGCACCACCAGGAGCGCCCACCTCTCGCCGACCACACCCAGCGCCCGGGCGATGCCGCAGGGATCGTCGTATCCACGCATACCCCGATCGTAGCTCTCCACTTGCCCTTCCGCAGTACTTACTCCTAAATTAGGAGTGATCACGGATCTGCCGAAGGAGAGCTCAGGATGGACGTTGTGAAGTCGAAGGACGGGACGCGGATCGCCTACGAGCGCCGTGGATCAGGACCGGCGGTCATCCTGGTGGGAGGTGGGCTCGACGACGGCTCGGAGAACGAGCCGCTTGCGGCGGAGCTCGCGCGGCACTTCACCACGTACAACTACGCCCGCCGCGGCCGGGGCGAGAGCGGCGACACGACGCCGTACGCCCTGCAGCGCGAGATCGAGGACATCGATGCGCTCATCGCCGAGGCCGGCCGGTCGAGCCATCTCTTCGGTGCCTCGTCGGGCGGCGCACTCGCGCTCGAAGCCGCCGCCTCCGGGCTCGCGATCGACTCGGTTGCGGTCTACGAGGTGCCGTACATGGGCGACGACGCGATGGTGCGGCGCTGGGCGGAGTACGTCGACCAACTGACCGTCGTACTCGCCGACGGCCGGCGCGCGGACGCGATCGAGCTGTTCATGCGACTCGCAGGATCGTCCGACGAGGACGTCACCGGAGCACGCAGCTCATCGTTCTGGCCCGGTCTCGAGGCGCTCGCTCCCACACTGGCGTACGACGCAGCGTGCCTCGGGGACGGGCGGCCACCGGTCGGCCGACTGGTCGGCATCACGCAACCGGTCCTCGTGGCGACCGGCGGGCAACCCGACCCGCACCTCGAAGGTCTGGGGCCTGGCTTTTTCGACGAGGCCGCCGACGCGATCGCTGCAGCGCTACCGAACGCCGAGCGTCGGATCATCGACGGCGAGACCCACGTCGCTGACCCACAGTCGTTCGCGGCCTTCCTCGAGCAGTTCTTCACCGCAAGCGGAGACTTCCGCCAGGCGTCACAGTAGATACCTGCGCTCTGCGTGTCAGGCACGAGGGCTGGACGGTGCCGAGGGGTTGGCCCACGCGACGATGTGGATCAGCGTGGGGCTCATTGCCCGCACCTCCAAGTCATCGGCTCGTCAGGTCTCCGTCGGCTGGGGCCGGGGTGGGCTCCCAGGCGAATCCGTCTGGGTCGATGAAGTTGCCCGCGTCGCCGGTCAGTGCGATCCGGTGGGACCCGCTGCCGTCGACTGGTACGCCGGCGTCCTTCGCCAGGGCCTTCCGCCCGTACAGTCCCAGCTTGATGGGGCCCGTGGTGGCGAACTCGACGTACTTGCGCCCGAAGCTCCTTGCCACGGCCAACCCGTGGTCCACGTAGAACTTCTTGCTCACGGCAACATCAGCGCAGCCGAGCAGCAGTACGACGGAGTCGATCGCTCGTGTCGCCGGACCGGTGTCCTTCTTGGCCGAGGTGGCCACCTTCCAGATCGTGCCGTCGGGCGACCGGACGACGCCGCCGTACCCCCAGAGCGACTTGGTCATCGGCTTCACCACCGTCGCACCGGCGGCCACTGCCGTCTCGAAGAGGCTGCTCACCGTACTCGGCTGGGCCACCGTCAACGACAACGTGAAGTCACGAAAGCCAGTCGTTTCCGCGCTCGACTCACGCACCCGTACCTGCCCAGTCAGCCCGAAGGCATCCGTGAGAAACCGCTCTGCCGACGAACGGTCGGCTACTTCCAGAACCACGCTGTGAAGAGTTGTCATGTCTCCAACCTAGGTAGCCAGGCTGCGGCTTGCTTCTCGATTCCTGACCAACGGACGGCTGAAGGTGGTTTCGCTGAATTGGGTCCGTGGTTGTCACGGGGATGGCGGTGGCGGGGTGGGTGATAGGCGCCAGCCGGTCGGGGTTTGGGTTATGAGGGTCAGGGTGGTGAGGGTTTGTAGGCATTGCTGGGTAGTGGGGAGGTCCAGGCCTGCGGTGGCGGCTATGCGGTCGGTGGGGGCGGGGTTGTGGACCGGGACGGCGTCCAGGGTTCGTTGGAGGTCGGGGTCGAGGGTGTCGATGAGGGTTGGGGCGGCTCTCGGGGGTTGGGTGAGGTTGGTGCCGAAGGGGGAGATTGCTTCGATGATGTCGGCGACGTTGGTGGCGAGGACGGCGTTGCGTTCGCGGACGAGTAGGTGACTGCCGGCGGACATGCGCGAGGTGATCGGGCCGGGGACCGCGAGGACGGGGCGGCCGCATTGTTCGGCCCAGCCGGCGGTATTGAGGGCACCGCTGCGTACGGCGGCTTCGATGACGACGGTGCCTTGGGTGATGGCGGCGATGAGTCGGTTGCGGGCAAGGAAGCGGAGCTTGGTCGGAGCGCAGCCGGGTGGGAGTTCGGCGACGACCAGGCCGTCCTCGGCGACGCGGCTGAGCAAGGCGGAGTTGCGTTTCGGGTAGCTGACGTCGACGCCGCAAGCAAGGACTGCGATCGTCACGCCGGCGGCTGCGAGGGCTCCGCGGTGTGCGGCCGCATCGATGCCGTAGGCGCCGCCGGAGACGATCGTCAGGCCGTTGTCGGCGAGGCCGGAGGACAGTTCGGCGGATACGTGTTCGCCGTACGACGAGCAGGCGCGGGCGCCGACGATCGCGACGGCTCGGGTCAGGGAGTGACGGAGGTTGCCGCGGCCGCGGACCCAGAGGCCGAACGGTACGCCGGCTCGGCGGGTCAGCTGACTGGCCTCCTCGAGGACTTCGACCTCGGCCGGCCATTCGTCGTCGCCGGGGATCACGAACCGGGCGCCGGCTGTCGCGGCTCGCTCGAGATCTCGGTGTGGATCCGCCGAGGCGAGTCGGGTGGACCAGCGCTCCAGGCCTGGGGCGCCGTGCTGAAGACGGTCCCAGATCTCCAACGGGGGTAGGCCTTCGAAGGCCTTCAGGGCCGTGAGGTCGCCCGGCTCGACCACCCGGGACAGACCCGCGCGAGCCAGACGCTCCTCATCTCCGTTGCCACCAGCAACCGAATCGAAGCCGTCCGTTCCTTGCCCGGAGCCAGAGCCCTCGGTCGTCAGTGCGTAGGTGGGGGTCATCGGATGGATCCTTTGAGGGGGCGGAGGTCGGCTAGTTGGGTCAGGGGCTCGCCTGAGCGGAGTTGGAAGGCTTCGTGGGTTTGGTCGACTGTGGGGATGCTCGCGCCGGCTAGGTCCGCCAGGGTCCAGGCGAGGCGGACTACGCGGTCGAAGCCTCGGGCGGTGAGGCGGCCGGCGGCGTAGTGGTCCTCCAGGAGCTGTTGGCCGGCGTCGTCCAGCGGGTGTTCGCGGCGCAGGACCGGCCCGGGGATCTGGCTGTTGAGCGTCCAGGCGGTCTCGCGGTAGCGGTGGGTCTGGCGATCGCGGGCGGCCTGGACGCGAGCGGCGACGACGGCGGTCGACTCCACGGGTTGGCCGTCGGTGACGGTGCGGGCGGCCGGCAGGATCTGGCGCTGGATGTCGAGGCGGTCCTTGATCGGGCCGCTGATCCGCTGGCGGTACCGCGCCAGGTGCTGCGGTGTGCAGCTGCAGATGCCTTGGTTGGTGCCGGACAGGCCGCAGGGGCAGGGATTGGCGGCGAGGACGAGCATGAAGCGAGCGGGGAACTTGGCAACGGCCGCGGCCCGATGGAGCTCGACGAATCCCGATTCTAGGGGCTGTCGCAGGGTGTCGAGGGTCAGCGGATGCATCTCAGGCGCCTCGTCGATGAAGAGGATGCCGCGGTGCGCGCAGCTGATGGCGCCCGGTCTCGGCACGCCGGTGCCGCCGCCGACCAGGCTGGCCAGAGACGCCGTGTGGTGTGGCGCGATGAACGGAGGCCGGTGGACCAGCTCGGCGTCGTTGGTGAGCAATCCGGCGAGCGAATGCACGGCCGAGACTTCCAGCGAGTCGTCGGTGCTGAGGTCAGGCATCAGTCCGGCCAGGCGCTCGGCGAGCATGGTCTTGCCGGACCCCGGCGGGCCGTGGAGGAACAGGTGGTGGCCGCCGGCGGCCGCGGCCTCGATCGCGCGTCGGCCCTCGTGCTGGCCGATGATGTCGTCGAGATCGACCTCAGGCAGTCGGATGAGCGACTCCGACACCAGACGCGGCTCGGCGCGGGGCGGTGCTTCGTCGGGAATCTCGGTGCCGCGGAGCAGAGCGAGGACCTGGCGGAGCGAGCGAGCGCCGTACACCTCGATGCCGGGGACCAGGCGGGCCTCGCCGACGTTGAGGTCGGGGACGACGATGCGGTCGAAGCCGGCCCGGGACGCGGCCAGGGTCATCGCGAGCGCGCCGCGGACCTCGCGGATGCGGCCGTCGAGGCCCAGTTCGCCGATGATCGCCGTACGGCGGAGGGCGCCGGGGTCGACTGCGCCGGCTGCCGTGAGGAGCGACAAAGCGATGGCAACGTCGTAGTGAGATCCCGTTTTGGGGAGCGTGGCGGGTGACAGGCCGATCGTGACCTTGCGGTCGGGGAACCGCTCGCCGCTGTTCACCACGGCGGCGCGGACCCGGTCGCGAGCTTCGGACAGGGACGTGTCGGGAAGACCGATCAGGGTGGTCTTCGGCAGGCCCTGGGCGATGTCGGCCTCGACCTCGACCAGGTGGCCCTCCAGACCGACCAGGGCGACGGACCAGGTGTGTGCGAGGGCCATCAGATCGCACCTCGCAGGTGGTCCACCGTGGGTGGCGTGTTGTGGTCGAACAGGACCGAGATGACGTCGATCCGGATCTCGGCCGGTCGGAGCTGATGGGTCTGCAGCCAGCGGCCGGCCAGTCTCCGGAGCGTGGCCAGCTTCCGGTAGGTGATCGACTCCAGCGGATGGCCGTAGTTCAGCCCGCGCCGGGTCTTCACCTCACAGACGACGAGTGTGTCGCCTTCGCGCGCGACGATGTCGATCTCGCCGAACTCGCAGCGCCAGTTGCGCTCGAGCACGGCGAAACCGTGGGTGCTGAGATACCTCGCGGCGAGATCCTCGCCGTACCGTCCGACGGTGTTCCTGGTCCGCATCGATGACCACCTCCGGCAGAGAAGATGCCGGGATCAGGCCTCGAAAACGGACCTCACCTTCAAACTGTGGACAACTGCCCGCCTGTGGACGACGTCAGCGGCCGAAGTCGGAGTCCTTCGGCACTTCCAGGTCGGACTTGGCGAGCTCTTCGATGTTGACGTCGCGGAAGGTGACGACCTTGGCGTTCTTCACGAAGCGGGCGGAACGATAGACGTCCCAGACCCAGGCGTCGGCCATCGTCACCTCGAAGTACACGTCGCCGCCCTCGGTGCGGACCTTCAGGTCTACCGCGTTGCACAAGTAGAAGCGCCGCTCGGTCTCCACGACGTACTTGAAGATCCCGACGACGTCCTTGTACTCCCGATAGAGCTGAAGCTCCATATCGGTCTCGTACTTCTCAAGGTCGTCAGCACTCATCGGTTCTCCACTCCGGTGGGACTGGTCACATTCTGTCCCATAACGGGCCGCAGACTGCGGCGGACATTCTCAAACCGCCGTCGATGTTGTGGGCACGGGCCGTATTCGTCCAGTGCCGCCTGGTGTTCAGGGGTGCAGTACCCCTTGTGGATCCCGAACCCGTACTGCGGGTACACCTTGTCCCAGTGCTCCATCACGCGATCTCGTGTCACCTTCGCGATCACTGACGCGGCAGAGATGCAGGCAGCCACCCGGTCGCCCTTCCACATCGCCAGGCCCGGTACGCCGAGACCGTCGACACCGAACCCGTCGGTCAGCACGTACGACGGCCGCACGTCGAGCCGGAACAGCGCCCGGCGGAGCGCCTGCACGTTCGCGACGTGCATACCGAGCCGGTCGCACTCGTCCGCCTCGATGGACACGACGGACCAGGCCAGGGCCCGCTTGCGGACCTCTTCGTAGCAGCGCTCCCGCGCCTTCGCGGTGAGCAGCTTCGAGTCGGCCAGCCCTGGGATCTGACCGCGCTTGCCTTCCGGCAGGATCACCGCGGCCGCCACCAACGGGCCCGCGCACGGTCCACGACCGGCCTCGTCGACACCGGCGATCGGATCCAGGCCGACGCGGCGCAGGGCGCGCTCGTACCCGTACAGCCCGGCGTCCCGCCGTACCGTGCTCCCGCGCGGCAACGCGCTCATCCAGCCCTCCGCATCACACAACTCACCCTAGGCGTCCGAGGCGACAGAACGGTTACTTGGGTGGTGGCGTGAGCGATATCGACGGTTTGTCCGGCGCCGGTCCGGCTGCCGGGACCGCCTTGAACGTGTCCGGTACGCCGAGTTTGCCCCAGCGGCCCGCCGGCCAGACGATCATGATCGCCCGCCCGGTGACCTTGTCGAGCGGGACGAACGCCGCGTCGCCCTGGTTGCCGCCGTTCGCGTCGAGGTCCTGCAGGTGCACGCGGGAGTCGCCGGAGGCGGAGCGGTGGTCGCCCATCACGAAGATCCGGCCGGCCGGGACGGTGACCTGGAAGTCCATCTGGGACGGGGCGTCGCCCGGATACAGGTAGCTGGTCTCGTCGAGCGGCTGGCCGTTCACGAGCAGCCGGCCCTTGGCGTCGCAGCAGGCGACCTTGTCGCCCGGCATGCCGATGAGGCGCTTGATCAGGTGGCCGTGGCTGGAGTCCGGCAGCAGGCCGACGATCTCGAAGAACCGGCCGATCGAGCCGCGCTTCTGGCCGCTCTCCTCGGCGCCGAGCCAGCCGCCCGGGTCCTCGAACACGACCACGTCGCCGCGCTTGACGTCGGTGAGCTTCTCGACCACGACCCGGTCGCCGACCAGCAGGGTGTTCTCCATCGACTCGCTCGGGATGATGAACATCTGCCCGACGAACGCCCGCAGGATCGAGGAAACGATCAGGGCACCGACCACGATCAGCACGAACTCGCGGGCGGCCGCCGCGAAGCCCGAGCGGTGGGCAGGTTTGGCGTCCGTCTTGGTCGGTGTATCGGTCACTTCTTCAGCCCCGGCTTCTTGAAGGTTTCCGGAGGACGCAGCATCGTCATCCGGTCAGACGGCCAGATTACGCAACAGGCCCGGCCAACCACGTTCTCGACCGGGACGAATCCGCCGCCGGGGCCGCCCATGTGGGCGCGGGAATCGGCAGACTCCGCCCGGTTGTCGCCCATCACCCACAGGTGACCGGCCGGAACCAGCACGTTGAAGGGCAGCTCGGACGGCCTGGCGTCCTTCAGGAGATACTCCCGCTCGTCGAGCGGGATGCCGTTGACGGTGATCTGGCCCTGCTTGTTGCAGCAGACCACCCGGTCGCCGCCGATGCCGATCACCCGCTTCACCAGGTGACCCTCGCCGCTGCGCGGCAGGATGCCGACGAACTCACCGATCCGGCGCACCGTGCCCGGCTTGACCTCTTCCTCGTTCAGCCAGTTGTCCGGGTCCTTGAAGACGATGATGTCACCGCGGTCGACGTCGCGGTGCAGATAGCTGATCTTCTCGGCGAGGATCCGGTCGTCCTTCGTCAAGGTGTCGTACATCGACTCCGACGGGACGTAGAACGCCTCCGCGACGAACAGCCGCAGGACCACCGTGATGACGAGCGCGAGCACCGTGACGGTGCTCATCTCCACGAGCAGGCTGAGCAGCGGATTCCGCTGCTTCAGCCTGCGGTGACGTCCCTTGCTGCGACGTGCCCTCGTCGATACAGGCCGAGGGCGAGCGCGAGTCGCAGTGCTCGGCGCCATAGGTGACCGTCGTCGTTACGGGCGTCAGGAGGCCGGGACTTCGCGCTTCTCCTTGATCTTCGCCGCCTTACCGCGCAGCTCGCGCAGGTAGTACAGCTTGGCGCGGCGGACGTCGCCGCGGGTCACGACCTCGATCTTGTCGACGATCGGGGTGTGCAGCGGGAAGGTCCGCTCGACGCCGACGCCGAAGCTGACCTTGCGGACCGTGAAGGTCTCCTGCAGGCCACCACCCTGGCGGCGGATCACGACACCCTTGAACACCTGGACGCGGGACCGGTTTCCTTCGACGACCTTCACGTGCACGTTCACGGTGTCACCGGCGCGGAAGGCCGGGATGTCGTCGCGCTTGCTCGCGTTGTCGAGCTCGTTCAGGATGTTGCTCATCAGGTGTCTCTTCCTCGCGCGTGCCACAGGTCACCCACGAATGTCGGTGGTGATGAAGTCATCAAAAGGCTGCCGGTCGGTGGTCACCCCCTGTGGCAGGAGCACCGATGGGCAGCAACAGACAATCTTGCCACACGCCCCGCACGGTGACGAAATCCGGTGCCGTCGACCGCGCAGGGTGATCACTTGCGACGTCTGCGTTTCCCGAGCCGGACCAGGTCGACCTTGGGCGTCTGGGGCTCCCGGCTGAGCTCCCGGTAGCCCGCCTTCCGGTACAGGGCGAGGTTCCGGTCGCTCAGGGCGCCCGTGTTCAGCGCGTACGACGTCACCTCGGCAGGAGCCACCTGCTCCGCGGCACGCAGCAGGCGGGCACCGAGCCCGCGGCCCTGCCAGTCCGGGGCGACGATGAGCCGTTCGATCTGTCCAACGGTGTCGTCGACGAGGAGCTGGACCGAACCGACGATGCGGGTGCCGGCGACGGCCTTCAGGACGGTCCCCCGCTCCAGGCGGGCCGCAGTCGCTGCAGGGTCGTCCGTCAGCGGCGGGATCGTGTAATCGTCGTACAGCTGCGCTTCGGACAGGAAGGCGGCCAGCTGCAGTACGTGGATCTCGCCTGCGTCAGCAGCCGTAGCGGGCAGCAGGCGGACCGCTGAGGTGGCGTCGTCCTTCTGAGCGACCACATCGCCCCACGCTGCCAGGAGGTCCGGCCGGCGCTCCGCAGTACGGCGTACCGACTCGTCGTGGTGCCAGTCGGCGATCAGGCCGTGGTTCCCGGACAGCAGGACCTCAGGTACGTCGTACCCGCGCCAGCTCGGCGGCTTCGTGTACACCGGGTACTCGAGCAGGCCGTCGCCCGAGTGGGACTCCTCCGCCAGCGACTCCGGGTTGCCGATCACACCGGGCAGCAGACGGGCCACTGCCTCGACCATCACGAGTACGGCGACCTCACCGCCGTTCAGCACGTAGTCGCCGATGGACACCTCGTCGACGCGCATCCGCTCGCCGGCGTACGACGCCACCCGCGCGTCGATGCCTTCGTACCGGCCGCACGCGAACGCGAGCCAGGGCTCGGCGGCGAGCTCGTACGCGAGCTCCTGGGTGAAGGGCCGCCCGGCCGGGGTCGGCACGATCAGCCGCGGCTGCGAGGGACCGTCCACGGGGGCGACCGCGTCCAGCGCCTGTCCCCAGGGCTCCGGCTTCATCACCATGCCCGCTCCCCCGCCGTACGGGGTGTCGTCGACGGTCCGGTGGCGGTCGTGGGTCCACTCGCGCAGGTCGTGCAGGTGGATGTCCAGCAGGCCGCTCTTGGCCGCCTTCCCGACCAGGGAGACGTCGAGGGCGGCCAGGTACTCCGGGAAGATCGTGACGACGTCCAGCCGCATGTCAGTCTCCCGGCTCGGTCTGGACCACCTCTGCGCCCTCGGGGTCGAGCAGGCCGGGGCGGTCCGCCACGACGACGTACCGCTTGTCGATGTCGATCTCCGGGACGAGTTCCTCGACCATCGGGACCAGCACGAGGTTGCCCGCGGTACGCCGGATCTCCAGGAGGTCCTGCGACGGCAGGTGCACGACGTCGGTCACCTCGCCCACGTCGGCGCCGTCGGTGGTGCGGACCGCGAGACCGACCAGGTCGCGGTCGTAGTACTCCTCCGGGTCCCCCGGGCGCTCGTCCTCGGGGACCTCGCACTGCAGGAACAGGTTGCGCAGCTGCTCCGCCGCGGTCCGGTCCGGCACCTCGGCGAACTTCACCAGCAACTTCCCGCTGTGCCAGCGGCTCGAGGCGATCGTCAGTGTCCGCGACACCTTGGCATCGGTCACGACGGTCTCTCCGTCCGCGAACCGGCGGTCCGGCTCGTCGGTACGCACCTCGATCCCGACCTCGCCCTTGATCCCATGCGCGCGGCCGATCCGCCCGACAGTCACCAACACCTGCATTACTCCTTTGTACGAGATGAGGGGCCGCACCCCAGACCGGGTGCGGCCCCTCACAGGACTGCTGTGGACTACCGAGTCAGCGGCGCGGGCGCTTGTTGAACTCGTCGACGAAGTCGATGCGGAGCGAGGACTCGGAGCTGATGGCGCCGACGACGGTGCGGATCGCGGTGGCGGTGCGGCCGTTGCGGCCGATCACCTTGCCGATGTCGTCGGGGTGGACGTGCACCTCGAGGGTGCGGCCACGCCGCAGGTTCCGGGCCCGGACGCTGACGTCGTCAGGGTTGTCCACGATGCCTCGGACCAGGTGCTCGAGCGCCTCGGTCTCCATCATCGTCAGGCCTCGGTGGTCTCGGCCGCAGCCTCGTCGGCCTTCGGCTCCTCGGCCTTGGCCTCAGCCTTCGGCTCGTCCGCCTTGGCCTCGTCGGCCTTCGGCGCGTCGGCCTTGGCAGTGTCGTCGGTCTTGGCGGTGTCGTCGGCCTTCGCGGCCTTCTTCGCCGTCTTCTTGGCGGTGACCGCCTCGGTCTTCAGCGAGCCGTGGGCCTCGGCCAGCGCCTCGTTGAAGATCTCCTGCTTGTCCCGCTTCGGCTCGGCCACACGCAGCGGTGCCGGGGCGTCCAGGCCCTTGAACTTCTGCCAGTCGCCGGTGGCCTTGAAGAGCGCCGCGACGGCCTCGCTCGGCTGCGCGCCGACGCCCAGCCAGTACTGCGCCCGCTCCGACTCGACGCGGATGAACGAGGGCTCGGTCTTCGGGTTGTAGATCCCGATCTCCTCGATCGCGCGGCCGTCCCGCTTGGCGCGGGCGTCCATGACGACGATGCGGTAGTGCGGGGTGCGCTTCTTGCCGATGCGCTTCAAACGGATCTTGACTGCCACGTTTGTGGGGTCTCCCTTGGAAATTACTGTCTTGATGAACCGCACGACGCGTCGTGGGGACAACGCAGTGACAGCTCGATGGGCCGGCCGGGCAGTGGAGTTAGAGGGCTGCACGAACCTGGTCGGACTCAGCAGGCCATTGTGCCAGAAACCAGGCTGCCCAACCAATTGGCCTCAGGCGCGCAAGTACGCCAGGTTCGGGAGCTGCTCGACGTACGTGTCCAGGAGGCTGCGGCCGACCGTCACCGAGTCTACGAGCGGGTGGTAGGCGAAGGCCTTCACAGCAGTGGCCCGGGAGGCGGTGGTGGCGGCCTCGATCGTCGCCCGCTCGACTGCCTTCACAGCGCTCACCAGACCGGCCTGGTGATCGGTCAGTTGCGACACGGTCACCGGCAGTGCTCCGTTGGCGTCCACGGTGCAGGGGATCTCCACCACGGCGTCGTCGTCGAGATGACGCAGTACGCCGCGGTTGCGGACGTTCAGGATCAGCGAGGCCCGCTCGTTGTGGGCGATCGCCCGCATCAGCGACAGCGCGACCTGCTCGTACCCACCGGCCGCCATGTCGCGCTCGTCCCGCTCCCCCGCGTCCGCGACCTCACGGCTCTCCACCATGTACGTCGACTCACGCTCGGCCCGGGTCTTCTGCCACAGCTCGAACGCCTGCTCCGGATGCTCCCCGGTCTCGGCGTAGAACGCGGACTGCTGCTCCAGGAGGAACGTGCCACGCGTCTGCCGCACCCCCTGTACGGCGGCCAGCGTCTCGCGCGCGAAGTAGTAGTAGTGCAGGTACTCGTTCGGAATCGACCCCAGCGACCGCAGCCAGTCCACACCGAACAGCCGGCCCTCCTCGAAGGAGGCCAACGCGTCAGTCGACTGCAGCAGGTCCGGCAACCGGTCCACTCCGCCGGACCGCAGCCCACGCAGCCAGCCGAGGTGATTCAGGCCGGCGTAGTCGTAGAACGCAGTAGACGGGTCCACACCGAGCGCCAGCGCTGCCCGGCGGCCCAGACCGGAGGGCGAGTCGCAGATGCCGATCACCCGGTCGCCCAGGTACGGAATCATCGCCTCCGTCACCATGCCGGCCGGGTTGGTGAAGTTGATGGTCCACGCTTCCGGAGCGACCGCCGCGATCCGCTGAGCGATCTGTACGGCGACCGGCAGTGTCCGCAGCCCGTAGGCGATCCCGCCGGCACCGACCGTCTCCTGGCCGAGCACGCCGAGATCGAGCGCGACCCGCTCGTCGACGGTCCGTCCCTCGAGGCCGCCCACCCGGATCGCGGAGAAGACGAAGTCGGCACCCCGCAATGCCTCGTCGAGGTCTGTGGTTGCAGTCACGACAGGAGGGGAATCGACGCCTGCCGCCTGCTGACGCAGCACAGCGGCGATGGCGGACAGACGCGATGGATCCGCGTCGTAGAGAACGACCGACGTGACCCGTCCGGCTCCGCGGTCGCCGAGCAACGCGTGGTACACGAGCGGAACCCGAAAGCCGCCCCCACCCAGGATCGTCAGCTTCACGCCAGCACCACCTCTACTCCTGCTTCGGTCAGTTGGGCACGGGTTGCCGCGTCGGCGTCAGGTTCGGTGACGACCATCGAGAGCTCGCCCGGTTCGCACACCCGGGCGACGCCGTGCCCCGGGAACTTCGTCCGGTCGGCGAGCAGGACCACCCGGTCGGCGGCGTTGATCATCGCCCGCTTGACCGGCACCTCGATCATCGTGCTGTCCATGACCCGCCCGTCCGGCCGCACCCCGCTGGTCCCCAGGAACAGCCAGTCGACGTGGATCTGCCGCAGGCTCTCCTCGGTCAGATAGCCGACCAGCGACCGGTAGCTGCGCCGTACGAACCCGCCCAGCACGATCAGCTCGATCTGCTCGTCGTTCTGCAGCTCCTCCAGTACGGCGAGGTTGCTGGTCACCACGGTCAACGACCGCCCGTGCAGGTGCTGCGCGACCCGGAGTGCCGTCGTACCGATGTCCAGCAGCACCGATTCGCCGTCGGCGACCAGCTCGGCAGCACGACGCGCGATGCGGTCCTTCTCCTCGACACGGACGGCGTTGACGTCGGCGAACGGCTCGTCACCGCCGTCGACCGCGAGCGCACCGCCGTACACCCGGGTCAGGCGACCCTCGGCGTGCAACTGCTCGAGGTCGCGCCGGATGGTGGCCTCGCTGACGCCGAGCTTCCCGGCGAGCACCTTGACGCCCCCGGCCCCATCGGCCCGGAGCGCGCGGACGATCTGATCCTGACGCTGCTTCGGCAACACAGAGAGACCGTATCACGCAAACTCCGTCATTCTCAGTCAATTTTCTGATCAGGTATTGCGGATCTTGCGCAACCGAATTTAAATTCGTGAACGAGTTTGATCGAGACTGCAGGAGTGTGGCGACGCATGCACGAGCTGGACGTAGTGGTGTCCGGTCTGGTCTTCCAGGACCTGGTGCTCGGCCTGCCCGCTGCACCGCGCCCGGGCACCGAAGTCTGGGCCACCGAGTCGCACGAGAGCCCCGGCGGCATCGCGAACTTCGCGGTCGCGCTCGCCCGGCTCGGACTGCGGACCGGCATGGCCGCGGCCTTCGGGGCGGACGCCGACGGTGACCGGGTCTGGACGTACCTGACCGACGAGGACATCGATCTGACACTCTCCCGAAAACTCGCCGGCTGGCGGACGCCCCTCACCGTGGCCCTTGCCTACGACAACGACAGGGCACTGGTCACCCGGGGGACCCCTCCCCTGCTGTCGGCCGACGAGCTGATCACCACGCCGCCGGCTGCTCGAGCCGTCGCCGCCCACATCGGATCCTGGCCGAACGAGTGGCTGGCGAAGGCGAAGGCGGCCGGCAGCGTGGTGTTCGCGGACGTCGGGTGGGACCCGACCGAGCAGTGGGACCCGGCAGTGCTCGACCAGCTCCAGCACTGCGACGTGTTCCTGCCGAACGCCGACGAAGCCATGCACTACACGCGGACGGACTCACCGGAGCAGGCCATGCGCCAGTTGGCGGAGCAGGTGCCGCTGGTGGTCGTGTCCAACGGCGCTGCGGGCGCCACCGCACTCGACGCGAGTACTGGCGAGCAGGTCGCCGTACCTGCGTATGCGGTCCCGGCGGCGGACACCACCGGGGCGGGTGATGTGTTCGCCGCCGGTTTCATCGCCGCCACGCTCTGGGACCTGCCGCTGGCGCAGCGGGTGCGGTTCGCGGCGCTCACCGCCGCGCTCTCCGTCACCCGGCTCGGCGGTGCGGACGCCGCACCGCGCTGGGCCGACCTCGTGGCCTGGCAGGCCCGCCTACCGCATCCCGAAGACCACCACCTCCAGGCGCTGATCAGCGCACACTCAGGAAGGTAGAACCATGGAGCTCTCACGTCGGACATTGCTCGGGGGCTTCGCAGCCGTGGCGGGCGGGTCGCTGGTCGGCTGCTCGTCAGGAATGAACAGCACCGGTACGCCGGCCAAGAAGAACGTCGCCACCGAACTCACCATGTGGTGCTGGCCGGGCGGCCTCGGCAAATCGGTGCTGGACGACACGATCACGCACTTCCCGGACCCGAAGATCAAGTACTCCGAGATCGGCGGCGACTTCAAGCAGAAGCTGATCACCACCTTCAACGGCGGTACGTCGATCCCGGACATCACCGGTCTGAAGGGTGAGGACATCGCGTCGCTGCTGCCCCAGGCCGAGCGGTTCGTGGACCTGAAGACCGTCGGCGCGGACGCGATCCTCGGCGACTACCTGGAGTGGAAGGTCAAGCAGGCCACCACGCTGGACGGCAAGGTCATCGGTCTGCCGATCGACGTCGGCCCGACCGCGCTGTACTACCGCGAGGACGTCTTCGCCGCGGCTGGGCTGCCGAGCGACCCAGCGAAGGTGGGCGAGCAGCTGAAGACCTGGGACGACTTCTTCGCCGCCGGTGTCCAGCTGAAGGCGAAGAACCCGAAGGCGTTGCTGGTCTGGGACGCCACCGACCTCTACGACATGGTCATCGGCCAGGGCACCGAGCGGTACATCTCCAAGGACAACAAGTTCATCGGCGACCAGGACCACATCCGCAAGGCGTGGGACACCTCGGTCAAGGCGATGACGATGAAGATTGACGGCAAGACGCCGAGCGGCTCCCCGGACTGGAACGCCGGCCTCGACCAGGGCACGGTGCCCGCCCACATCGGGGCGGCCTGGGTCGCGCTGGACATCAAGTCCGCGGTGAAGAAGACCGCGGGCAAGTGGCGGCTCGCGCCGACCCCGGGTGGTCCGGCGAACTTCGGCGGCTCGTTCCTCGCGATCACCAAGAACGCCGCCGACCCGCAGAAGGCGTTCGACGTGATCAAGTACATGCTCAGCGCCGACAACGAGGCCAAGGCGTTCGCCGACGCGCAGATCTTCCCGTCGACGCCGGCGGCGTACGACAAGCCGCAGCTCAAGGCGGCCGACACGTTCTTCGGCGGCCAGGTCCCGATCGACATCTTCGGCCCGGCCGCGAAGGCGATCCCGGTCGCGTACCAGAGCCCGTTCGACGACTCGGTCGCCGCGCCGTTCCACGACGAGCTGAAGACCGTGCAGACCGGCGCCAAGACCTCGGACGCGGCGTGGTCCGCCGCCGTCTCGAAGGCGAAGGCGATCGCCAAACGCCAGGGCGTGCAGTGACGGCTACGACGATGCGGACTGCGCCGCTGACCGGATCATCTACCGGTCAGCGGCGGCGGATCTGGTCGTACTGGCGGTTCTACCTGGCGCTGTCGCCGTTCTACGTCCTGTTCGCGGTGTTCGGGCTGTACCCGATGCTGTCCACGATCGTGCTGGCGTTCCAGCGCTGGGACGGCCTGAGCGCGCGCAAGTTCACCGGGCTGGACAACTTCGCGTTCCTGGTCAAGGACCCGACGTTCTGGACGGCGCTCGAGAACACCGTCGTACTGTTCCTGCTGTCGACGGTCCCGACGCTGGTGCTCGCGCTGCTGCTGGCGGTGATGCTGCAGTCGGCGGTCCGGTTCACCAACGTCTACCGGATCGCGTACTTCATCCCGAACGTCACGTCGCTGGTCGCGATGGCGATCTTCTTCAGCTCGATCTTCAGCACGAACTTCGGCCTGGTGAACGCCGCGCTGCGGTCGCTCGGCATCCCGCAGCAGGACTGGCTCGGGCAGCCGTGGGGGATCAAGATCGCGATCTCCACGATGATCGTGTGGCAGTGGGTCGGGTACAACACGCTGCTCTACCTGGCCGGTCTGCAGGCGATCCCGAAGGACCAGTACGAGGCCGCCAAGGTGGACGGGGCGGGAGCGGTACGGACGTTCTTCTCGATCACGTTGCCGCAGCTGCGTCCCGTCGTACTGTTCACCGTCATCATGTCGACGATCGGCGGGCTGCAGACGTTCACCGAGCCGCAGGTGATGGTCGGCAACAGCGGCGGCACCGGGCAGAGCGGGATGACCGTGGTGCTGTTCTTCTACCGGGCCGCGTTCCTGGACAACGACTACGGGTACGCCGCCGCGATCGCGCTGAGCATCTTCGCGCTCGTGCTGTTGTTCACGGCAATCAACTGGCGGATCTTCCGTGGACGGGGTGAGGACCGATGACGCGGTACAAGCTGCGCGGCCTCGCGCTGCACGGAGCGCTGATCCTGGCGTTGCTGGTGTTCATGTTCCCGTTCGTGTGGACGATCGTGATGGCGTCCAACACGACCGCGGACATCTACCGGTTCCCGCCGAAGTTCAGCTTCGGCGGCCATTTCGGCGACAACGTCCGGCAGGTGCTGGAGAACGTCGCGTTCTTCCAGTCGATGGCGAACACCGCGGTCGTGGCGATCTCGACCACGGTGCTGGTGCTGTTCTTCGACTCGCTGGCCGCGTTCACGTTCGCGAAGTTCCGGTTCCCGGGGCGGAACGCGTTGTTCGTGGTCCTGCTGGCGACGATGCTGCTGCCGGCGCAGCTGGCCGCCGTACCGCAGTTCCAGACGATGGCGCTCCTCGGCTGGGTCGGTTCGCTGAAGGCACTGATCATCCCCGGCGCGGCGAACGCGTTCGGCATCTTCTGGATGCGTCAGTACTTCAAGAACTCGATCCACGACGAGCTGATCGAGGCCGCGACCCTGGACGGCTGCGGCTTCTTCGGAACGTACTGGCACGTCGCGCTGCCGTCGGCGCGGCCGGCGCTGGCGTTCCTCGGCATCTTCACGTTCGTCGGTTCCTGGAACGACTACATGTGGCCGCTGATCGTGCTGACCAACCCGGACCACGTGACGCTGCAGGTCGCCCTGTCGACACTGAACCGCTCGCACGGTGTGGACTACAGCATGGTGATGACCGGCGCGTTGCTGGCGATGACCCCGCTGGTGATCGTGTTCGCGATCTTCGCGCGCCAGTTCATCAAGGGCGCGACTGAAGGCGCAGTACGCGGCTGAGGACACCGGCGATCACCAGTGCGTTGCCGAGCAGCGCGGTGAGGAACGCGGACGGTGAGTCCCCTTCGGTCATAGCGGGTACGGCGCCGATGATGCCGGTGACCGCATAAGTGATCGCCGCGGCACTCAGCCAGGTCCGGGACCTGGTCTGCGGTGCCGCGACGGCAAGCCCGCCCAGCACCACCGTGACGAGAGGCTCCAGCGGCGCCAGCTTCGTGACGGTGAACCACGAGAAACCGTCCGGATGCTTGGTCGTCGCGCTCACCAGCAGCAAGATGCCGCCGGCAACGATCAGGGCGGCCGCGAGTGCCGGCAGCGGCCACAGGCGCCAGACGGTCGGCCGGAGGACGACGAGCAGTACGACGGTCATCGCGGCGGCGATCGCGATGTCGGCCGCCCACTTGCCGGTCTCGGTCCAGGCGATGCCACTCCCGAGGATCACCAGGCCGCCCTCGATCAGGGACACGGCGCATCCGGCCACCACACCGAGTGCGATCGGCGACGCCCAGCGCGCGACCAGGCCCGCCACCAAAATGCCCAGCGAGGAAAGAATCACCGGATCGTGCCAGGTGCGGTACACAAGCCATCCGGTGTTGCTGTGGTCGTACCAGACATAGGTGGTGTCCGGCTGGCCCGGCCAGTTCAGGTAGACGAGGACCAGCGCACCGAGCACCAGCGCCGCGATCGCCCACCACGGAACATCGGCCGCGGCCGTCCGAGGTGCTTCGGCAGCCACCGGGGCAGGCGCGGGCTGTGTCTTCTCGGGTTCCGGCGGCCGCGGCTTGGGCGGAGGTGCGGGCTCGGGTTCGGGCGGCGGGGCGGGCGGCTCGGACTCGGTGTCCGGCATCGTCAGCCGGACCGGCACCGTGCACTCCCCGGTCGGTCCCGCGACGATCACGGACGCGAGATGATCGCCCGGCTCGGTGGCTCGCGCGGTGACCCGTACGGTCGCGCCGTCCTGCTCCACCCGGAGCCACCCAGCCTCCGACGACGCCACCGCCGTCTGGGCGATCGTCGGTCCGTCCACCCTCAACTCGCCAATAGTCACCTCGCCGCTCGCGCCGAGCTCGAGATCCAGCTCGGCGGGCGTGACCCGCGGAACAGCTTCGGCGATCGCCTGGATCGCTGCCTCGGACACCTTGCGGCTGTCGTCACCGACCAGCCGGTGCAGTCCTTGCCACGCGGCGTACGCCTGTCCCAGCTCCTCGTCATACAGGCGTTCGCGCAGGTAGTCGACCACGCCGAACCTTGCTGCTGGCAACGGACTCTCCATCGCCTCGAGCAGCGCCGGAGCGAGCTGAGCGGGAGTGATCCGACGGACCCGGCTGCGGGCGATCAGCAGCTCGCCCTGCGAGCCGAACGTCCACATCTGCGGGTTCTGGTTCGGCGTGACCCGGCGGATCCGGTCGGTGACGTACCCGACCAGCTCGCTCAGGCCCACCCAGCCGTCACCGTCCTTGTCCGCCTCACCGGTGCTCAGCCCGTCCACGACCGCGCCGGTGAAGACCGACGGCGCCGGCTTCGCGGCGTCGGTCGCCAGCTGACCGCCCTCGAACGCGTACTCCATCGCGCTCGACGCCGTCACGATCACCCGGCCGCGCCCACCGCCGACCCCTTCCTGGCCGGCGAACGCGTCCCGGACCTGCGCCTCGCCGGCAGCGCGGACAACCATGCCCCGTGGGAACGCGCCGCCGTAACAACAGTCGAGGAACAACGCGATCCGCTGCGCCCGGCTGTCCGCCATCTGCCGGTTGACGAAGTCCGCGGCCACAGCGGTCGACGCGAGCCGGGCCGGCTTCGTGTCCGCGACCGCCAGGAACAGTTCACCCGCCGAGTTCTTGAGTCCGTGGCAGGAGAAGTGCAGCAACAACAGGTCCTCGGGCGCCCGATCCGCGAAGAAGTCCTCGACGGCGAGCCGGATCTCCTGCGCGGACTCGTTGTGCAGCACGCGGACCTCGAAGCCCCCGACCGACGGATCCGCCAGCACCTCCGCGAGCGCGGCAGCGTCCTGCGCCGGCGCGACCAGTCGCTTCAGACCGGGATCGTCGTACTGATCGTTCGCCACCACGAGCGCGACGCGCGAACCGTCCATCTCACGCGTCCGCTCCGGCATGCCGACGTACGAAGGCATCGACCAGCTGCTGCTGCAGTTCGTCGCTGGTGCCGGTCAGCTCGATCACGTCGTTGTCGATGGTGAGCTTCACCGTCCGGCCGTCGCCGGCCCGCCGCAGCCATTCCCGCACGACAGCCACCACCGAACCGAGTACCTGCAGACCTGGCGCGAGCGAAACACTCAGCACACCGGCGATCGCGGCCAGCGCGCCGCGCGTGCCGTCCGGCGCTTCGCCTTCGCGATGTGGCTCGACCGCGCGGACGTCGAGGGACAACAGCTCCTGCCGCAACAGCAGTGCCAGATCCTCGAGGCGCGCGGCGTCCGCGCCTTCCTCGGTGACACCCACGAGTACGTCGTGGCCCATGGCCCCCTCCCCCATCCCCCATCCCCCAGGCCGAGCCGACTCCTCCACCATCCTCCTGCACCGACCCGGCGACAAGACGCACAGCCAGCTAGCATTCGGGGAACTGCAGCAGCCGGACGTGCGTCGGAGGGGCAACATGGTAGGCAAGCGGGGGCGGGTGATCGGCCGGATCGCGCCCGGGATCGTCGGCGAGGTGATGTTGCCGGTCCGGGGTGCCACCGAGGCCTTCTACGCTTACCCGGCGACCGACGAGGTGCTCGAGGTGGGTACGCAGGTCGTCGTCGTCGACTTCGACCCACCCCGCACCGTGTACGTCGCTCGCGCCATCTAATTGAAGTTCCCTTGGAGGGGAAATGCTCTGGACGTACCTGATCATCGCGGCGATCGCGGTGGTCGTCCTTCTGATCCTGTTCCGGATGGTCTGGCGGGTGGCGGAGCCGAACGAGGCGCTGATCATCTCGGGCCTCGGCGCGCACTCGAGCACCGAGCAGGTCAACGAGACCCTCGGGTTCAAGATCGTCGTCGGCCGCGGCACCGCGGTTCTCCCAGGTTTTCAGACGGTACGGCGGTTGCCGCTGGACATCCGCGCCACGCCGCTGACCGTGACGTGCGTGTCCAGCCAGGGCATCCCGCTGCACATCAAGGGCGTCACGGCGTACAAGGTCGGTGACGACTACGGCTCGATCGCGAACGCGGCCCGGCGGTTCCTGGAGCAGAGCGACGAGCAGGTGATGGGCACCATCCACGAGCTGTTCGCGGGTCACCTGCGCGCAATCGTCGGCTCCACCACGGTCGAGGAGATGCTGCACGACCGGGAGACGCTGACCACCAACATCCGCGGCTCGCTGGCCGGGGACATGGAGAAGCTCGGCCTGGTCGTGGACTCGCTCCAGATCCAGGAGATCGACGACGAGTCCGGCTACATCAAGAACCTCGGCCGTCCGCAGGCCGCCGCGGTCGAGGCCGCAGCCCGGATCGCCCAGGCCGAGCGGGACCGGGAGGCGACCGAGCGCGAGCAGGCCGCCGCCGCGAAGAAGGCCGCGGCCGTCCGGGAGAGCTCGATCGCCCAGGCCGGTTACCAGGCCGAGGTCGACCAGGCGAAGTCGAAGGCGTCGCAGTCCGGTCCGCTGGCCGAGGCGCTGGCCCGCCAGCAGGTCGTTGTCGCCGAGACGGAGACCGCCAAGCTGAACGCGTCGCTGTCGGAGAAGCAGCTGGAGTCGACGGTGCTGAAGCCGGCCGACGCCGAGGCGTACCGGCAGCGCACGCTGGCCCAGGCGGCCCGTGACGCGCAGATCGCGGCCGCCGAGGCGAACGCCAAGGAGGTCCAGCTGCGCGGTGAGGCGCAGGCGAAGGCCACCGAGCTGAACGGTAAGGCCGAGGCGTCCGCCGTACAGGCCAAGGCGATGGCGGAAGCGGCCGGTATCAAGGCGCGCGCCGAGGCGCTGGCCACCAACACCGAGGCGGTCGTCGCGCAGCAGCTGGCCGAGGCCTACCCGGCGATCGTCACCGCCGCGGCGAGCTCGTTCGACAAGGTCGGCAACATGGTCGTGCTGAACGGTGCCCAGGGCATCGAGGACACCCTGGTGAAGACCATCACGATGGGCGGTTCCGGCTTCGCGCTGGCCAAGCAGCTGATCGATTCGCTGGCCACGAAGAAGGACGAGACCCCGAAGCTGGAGCCGGTTCCGGACGAATCCGCCTGACAGCCCACGTAACGTCCGAAGAACTGAGGCCTGTAGCGCTCGGTTCTTCGGACGTTACTGCTTTCAGGCGGTGTGCAGGGTCAGGCCGTACGCCTGCAGGATCTCGTTGACCGGCTGGAACCACGTCTCGCCGCCACTGCTGCAGTTGCCCCAGCCGCCGGACGTCACGCCCTGCGCCTGGTCACCGGTGATGAACGACCCGCCGGAGTCGCCACCCTCGGCGCAGACGCTGGTCTTGGTCGCGCCGTAGAACAGCTGGCCGTTGCCGTAGTTCACGGTCTCGTTCTTGGCCAGGATCGATCCGCAGTGCCAGTGCGTCGTCGAACCGCTCCGGCACACCGACGAGCCGATCGGCGCCTCCCATGACCCGCGGACCAGCTGGTCGTTCACCTGTCCCCAGCCGAGCACGACCGGTACGGTCCACCAGCCGTTGCCGACCGACACCCACGCGTAGTCGTTGCCGGGGAACGACCAGCCCTGGAACGACCCGATGGCCGAGCCGTCCCAGCCGCTGACCGTGCCGCTGCGACCACAGTGTCCGGCCGTGACGAATCCGCCGTACACCGAGAAGCCGATCGAGCAGCGGATGTTGCCGACGTAGTACGGGTCACCGCCGACGGTGCCGGCCGCGAAGGTGCGTGGCGCCTGCGCCGCGACCTCCTTGACCGTGACCGCGCCGGCCTTGGCGACCTTGGCGACGAACGCGTCGACGGCCTGGGAACGCTTGCCTGCTTGGACGTTGATCACCACGCTGCCGGTCCGCGCGTCGGCAGCCCAGCCGCTGACCGCATCCGGCACCGTTTTGCCGGCCAGCTTGTCGACTACTGCCTTCTGCTGATCCAACGCCTTTGCCGGCACGGGTACGGCGGCCACCTGGGCACCTGTGGCGCGTACAGCGGCCGCACGCGCAGAGCCGACCACGCCGACGACCAGCTTCTGGGTGGCCGCGTCGTACCAGGATCCGCCGAACGCGGCGCCGGCCGCCTTCTGGGCCGCGGGCAACAGCTTGGCCGCCGAGGTCTCGGCTGCGAGGCGCTGCTGCATCTGCTGCTCGGTCAGCCCGAAGTCACGTTGCATGGCGGCAGACTGGCCGGGTACAGCCAGCGGATCTGGTGCTGCCAACGCTTGCGCGGGCACAGTCAGGACAGCCGCCGTGAGTACGGCGGCCAGTAGGACCTTCATCGGAACTCTCCTCACCTAGGGGCGGTTCGGTGGATGAGAGCGCTCTCAGGTTGAGAGTGGCCTACGTTGTCAGGCGCGTCAAGAGTTCAGAGTCCGAGGTAGGCGAGAACGGCCAGCACACGGCGGTGGCCGGAGTCGGTCGGCGGCAGGTCGAGTTTCAGGAACACGTTGCCGACATGCTTGTGCACAGCACCGTCGGAGATGACCAGCTTCTCCCCGATCGCCGTGTTGCCGAGGCCTTCGGCCATCAGGACGAGTACTTCGCGTTCGCGCGGCGTGAGCCGGTCCAGCGGGCTGCTCCGCTTGACCATGAGCTGGCGGACCACCTCCGGGTCCAGCACAGTCCCTCCGCCCGCAACCCGGCGTACCGCCTCCAGGAACTCGTCGACGCGGGACACCCGGTCCTTCAGGAGGTAGCCGACCCCCTCGCTGCCGGCCGCCAGTAGCTCGGCGGCGTACACCTCCTCGACGTACTGCGAGAACACCAGCACCGGCAGCCCCGGCCGGACGCGGCGGGCCTCGATCGCGGCGCGCAGGCCCTCGTCGGTGAAGGTCGGTGGCAGCCGTACGTCGACGATCGCGATGTCCACCTGGTGTTCGTCGATCGCCTTGGCGAACTCGTCCGCGTCGGTGGCGACGGCGGCGACCTGGAAGCCGGAGTTGTCGAGCAACAGGCTCAGGCCCTCGGCGAGGATCGGGTTGTCCTCGAGGATGATCACCCGCACGGAAGGATCACCTCGACGGTGGTCGGCCCGCCGATCGGACTCTGCAGCTCCATGTGACCGTCGATCGCCTGCACGCGATGGAGCATGCCATGCAGGCCGCTCCCCCGGCCCAGCAGGTCGGACTGCTCGCTGACTCGCGCTCCACCGATCCCGTCATCTGTGACCGCCAGGTAGAGCTCAGCACCGCGCCGTTCGAGCAGCATGTCGACGTGTCCCGCAGCGCTGTGCTTGGTGATGTTGGTGAGGGACTCCGCGACCACGAAGTACGCAGCAGCCTCTACTGCTGCCGGGACCTCGCCCAGCTCGCCGATGCGAAGCTCAACCGGCAGTGGGCAGCGAGCAGCCAGTGCGGAGACCGCCCCGGCCAGACCGCGGTCCGCGAGGATCGGTGGGTACATGGTCCGCAGTACGCCGCGTAGCTCGGTCATGGCCTGCTCTGCTCCGTCACGGGCGTCGTCCAGCAGCTTGGCGGCCCTCTCGGGGTCGTCAGCCATCATCTGCTTGGCCACGCCGATCCGCATCGCCAACGACACCAGCTGTGCCTGGGTGCCGTCATGCAGGTCTCGCTCGATCCGGCGCAGCTCGGCGCCGTGTGAGTCGACAGCACCGGCCCTGCTCTTGGTGAGCTCTTCGACGCGCTGCTCCAGCTTGGCTGTCTCCAACTGCTCCTGGCTCGGCGCGAGCCCGCTCAACACCGCCCGGGCGTGTCCACGGGCCAGAGCGGGCGCTACCCGTCCGAGGAACCACAGGCTGGCGCCAACCTGCAGCGGGCCGAGGGTCAGCGCCTTCCACCAGCTGTCGACATCAACACCCATGAGGCTGAAGTTGCCCGGGTCGAACTTCCACAGCAGCATGCCGAGCACCGCCGAGGGCACACCGACCACAGCGATCACCGCGACAAGCAGCTCGGGGATCATCACCACCGGCATCAGCAGACAGCGCAGGCTCCGCTTGAACGACTTGTCCTTGAACAGGGCGACCACATCACCCGGCCGACGCGGCGCGGCCGGCGGCAGCGGCGGGCCCGGCGGTAGGCCGAGGTACTTCGCCGCGCGATCCCGCTCGCTGTTGGCCAGCCGCACCAGACCGCCGGTGAAGGCGGGGATCAGCCAGCCGAGCAGCAGGGCGTTGGGCAGTGCCAGCAACAGCAGCAGCGACCGCACGTACCGGATCGCCAGGTACCCACTGGCCCGGCCGCCGCGCGCAAGGATCTTGGTCATGCCTCAATCCTCCGCCAGGCAGCCGGACCTGTCGGTACAGCGGGCTCTACCTTTCGTCTTCTAGCAGTCCGGTACGCCGGGCAGCTTCGCGTTCGGGTCGTCGATGTAGATGTTCGTCATGTAGCCGTTCTGGTCACGCAGCTTGGCCCACCAGTTGTTGGTGTAGCCGCCGGCGGTCACCGTGTCGCCCTGGACCTGGCACTCGACGAACACCCGGGTCGGGCCGGGCAGCGTGGTCACGACCGACGCGGACACCTTCGGCGCCGAGCGCACGTTCACGCCGCTGCCCCAGGTGGTGAAGTTGTACTCCGGCGGGTTCGGGTCGCCGCCGTTCACGAGCTGCATGTAGTAGTCCCAGTTCCAGTTCGGTCCCGGGTCGGTGTGGTCGTTGTTCGGCATCTCGCTGTGGCCCTTGATGTGGGCCCGGTCCTTCGGGATACCCCGCCGGTCGGCGATGTTGCGCGTCAGCGCCGCGGACGAGCGGTACATCGCGTCGGTGAACCAGGACGGCTGGTCGACGTACCCTTCGTGCTCGATGCCGATCGTGTACGGGTTCTCGGTCCGGACGTGCCAGGCGGTGTCCTTCTCGGCCACCATCTGGGTGACCTCGCCGTCGCTGGAGCGGACCACGTAGTGCGCGCTGACCTGGGCGGACGGGTTCTTGAACCAGCTGATGGTGCCGGCGTACGAGCCCTGGGTCACGTGGATCACGATCGTGGTGATCGCCGCGGTCCGGCCGACGCGGTAGTTGCTGGTGCTGGCCGCGTTCCAGATCGCACTCGGGTAGTCGACGGCGGCCGTCCCGAGCGGTGCGGCCTTCGCGTACGCGCCGCGGTCCGGTGTGACCGTCTTCGGGTCGGTCGAAACGCCTGCGGTGCGGACGCCGCGGGCGATCACGCGGTAGACCTCGTCGGTGTACAGCCGCGCGGTCGGGGCGTCGGCGGAGTGCGAGTACTTCGCAATCACGCCGTACCACTTGCCGAGGTCGTCTCTGTCGGTCAGCTTGGACTGATCGGCGTAGGAGTCGAGTACGGCGGCGGCACCGAGGATGTTCGACGTGTCGTCCTTCGACAGCTCGGCGACCGGCAGTCCGGTCAGTTTGCTTGCCTCGGACATCGTCTTGTTGACGTTGTTGCTGGCCAGGTGCATCACGCCGTAGCCGTTCGCCTGGCTCGGCGTGCCGTTGTGGCCGTCGAGATGCGTCTCGGCGAAGCCGACACCGACCAGCACTTCCCGCGGTATGTCGTACTTCGCGGACGCCGTCTTGAACGCGGATGCGAGGTCCGGTTGACCGGTGGGTTGCGCCGGTTCGGCGGCGTTGCTCGGAAGCGCGGTCAGCGCGAGTGCACCGACGGCCAGAGCAGCGGCCAGTTTGGGTACTCGGGACATGGGGCGGTTCCTTCCCGTAGCTGGTCCGCCGAGGGGCGTCGGCGGTCCCGAGTGCCACGCTAAGGCAAGATCTTCCGTTACATCCAGTGTTTGAGTGAATTGTTTCCCGTCACCGGGAGAAGACCACGTTTCCACGCAGTGCGATCAGCCGCGGGTGCGTCAGTACGGCGGGGTTCGCGCGCGGATCCTCGTCGTACACCACCAGATCGGCCGGATCGCCGGGGCGCAGCTCGCTGGGCGCACCGAGCCAGGCGCGGGCCGCCCACGAGCCGGCGGCGAGGGCCTGCTCCCCCGACATGCCGATCTCGGTGAGTGCCTGGACCTCCTGCGCGACGAGGCCGTGTCCGAGGACACCGCCCGCGTCGGTCCCGGCGTACACAGGGACGCCCACCTCGAAGGCGTCGCGCAGCCGGTGCAAGCGGCGCTCGTACAGGTCGCGCATGTGGGCCGAGTAGACCGGGAACTTGGCCTCGGCCTGGTCGGCGTACTGCGGGAAGTTCTCGAGCTGGATCAGGGTGGGTACGACGGCCACCTGACGCTCGGCCATCTCGCTGAGCAGGCCGGGCTCGATGCCGGTGCCGTGCTCGAGGCAGTCGATGCCCGCGGCCAGCAGGTCCGGGAGGGCGTGCTCGCCGAAGACGTGCGCGGTCACTCGGGCGCCGAGCTCGTGCGCGCGGGCGATCGCGGCGTTCAGTGCCTCGGCCGGCCAGCACGGGGTCAGGTCGCCGGCGTCGCGGTCGATCCAGTCGCCGACGAGCTTCACCCAGCCGTCACCGCGGCGGGCCTCCTGCTCGACGTACGCGACCAGTTCCTCGGGCTCGATCTCCCAGCCGTAGTTCCGGATGTACCGCTTCGAGCGGGCGATGTGCCGGCCGGCGCGGATGATCTTCGGCAGGTCCGCGCGGTCGTCGATCCAGCGGGTGTCGACCGGCGAACCGGCATCGCGGACGAGCAGCGCACCGGCCTCGCGGTCGGCGATCGCCTGCTGCTCCTGGACCTCCTCGTCGACACCGCCGTGCTGATCGAGGCCGATGTGGCAGTGCGCGTCGACGAGACCCGGCACGATCCAGCCGCCGGTGTGCACGGTCGTCACATCAGCAGCGGCGGGCCGGTCGACGACCAGCCCACCGCTGAGGTGAAGCTCCTGCTGCTCACCGGCCGGCAAAACAGTGCCAACCAGCCTGAGTACGCCGGAATCACTCATGGAGCGACCGTATCCGGCGAGTACTTATCCGTGCGAGCCGCCGCCCGGGGTGCAGGTCGGGGTGGTGGTCTCGTTGCCGGCGCACGGCGATCCGGACGGGGTGTCCGTCGGGGTCGGGCTGGGCGTCGGGGTCGGAGTCGGCGTGGGGGTGGGAGTCGGCGTCGGAGTCGGGGTCGGCGTCTTGGTAGGCGTCTTGGTGGGGGTCTTCGTCGGCGTCGTCGTCGGCGTCCTGGTGGGCGTCTTCGTCGGCGTGGCCACCGGCTTCGGCAGCGTCGGCGTCGCCCACGGGGTGGACGGCGGCACCGCGGTCGGCAGGGTGGTCGTCGGCGGCGTGGTCGGGGTCGGGGTCGGCGTCTTGGTGTCGTCCGGCACGTCCGGAACGTCCCGCGGGTCGACCCGGCGGTCGGCGTTGCCGTCCGTCTTGGCGCTCGCGATGCTGCCCTTCGCGTTCGGCACCAGGACCGCGTTCTTGCTGTAGACGCGCATCCACTTCAGCACGGTGGCGACGAAGTCCTTGGAGTGCTGGTAGCGGAGCAGGGAGGCGACCAGGTCGCGCGGGCTGCGCAGGTCGTCGCCCTCGGAGCAGAGCACCACAGCGACCGTGGTGACCGCGTCGTACACGTTGTTCGGGTTGCGGTAGCCGTCACCGTTGCCGTCGGCCCCGTACTCGTCCCAGACCTGCGGGATGATCTGCATCGGGCCGACCGCGCGGTCCCAGGTCGAATCCGCGTCGTACTTGCCCTTGTCGGAGTCGGTGATCCGGCCGTTGCCGTGCCGGCCGTTCAGCAGCGGGCCGAGGATCCGGCCGCGGGTGGTGCCGGCGACGTCGACGCGGCCGCTGCTCGCGTGGTCGGACTCGACCTTGCCGATCCCGGCCAGCAGCGGCCAGGTCAGCCCACAGTTCGGCCGCACGACCGCGAGGTTCGCGGTGGCGCGGCGGTATGCGGGGAACACCCCGCGCGGGATGCCGTTCACGGCACCCGGACGCCCGGGACGGACGACCGAACGGCCGTCGGTGGCCCCCTGCACGGGGACGTCGGCGCGGGCAGGTTTGTCGGATCCGAGCCGGCCGTCCACTCCGGGACGCTGCGGCACGATCATCGTCAGTTCGTCGAACTCACCGCTGTTCAGCCCGGCCCCAGGCGATGGGGCGACCGGGTTGCCTGCCGTGAGCGGTCCGGAGGCACCGGCTCCGCCCGAGGCGACGGTCACGATGGCCCCGACCAGGAGCGGGGCCGTACACAATGAAGCGATGATGATTTTGACCCGACGGTTACCACTACGGGTTAGGCGCATAGCCCCTTCAACGAACCATGCGCCAGAAAGTTACATCAAGACGACGCAAAGTTACGACGCCCAGAAACCCCTCGGTAAACCGGCACCGAGGTAACGATCGCCGCTACCTCACCTTACCCACCGTAGGCGGCCGACAGCCAACCGCCCCGAGGTACAGCCGGCCAGGCCACCGGCCGCGGCTCAGTTGCTCGTCGGCGGGGCTTCGCTCGGGCTGGCCGCGGTCTCGCTCGGGTTCGACTCCGGAGCGGTCGTGCCGCACGGGTTCGGGGTCGGTGTGGGTGTCGCCGTCGGCGTGGTCGTCGGCGAGCCGCTCGGGTCCGGCGTAGGCGTCGGAGTCGGCGTGCAGGTCGGGTCGCTCGGAGTCGGGGTTGTCGTCGTCGGCGTCGTGGTCGGCGTCGACGGCGGCGGGCTCAGCGGCGGCCTGGTCGGCTTCGTCGTCGTCGGGTTCGTCGTGCCGGGGCTGTTCGTCACGGACGGGGTCGGGGTCGTCGAACCGGTGGCGCTCGGGCGGGGCGTCGTCGGAACGGTCGTCGGCCGCGGGGTCGTCGGGACCGTGGTGGGCACGGTGGTCGGGACCGTCGTGGGTGCCGACGTCGGTGCGGTGGTCGACGGCGAGGTCGTCGTACGGGTCGAGTCCCGCTCGTCGTTGTTGCCGTCGTCGTCCGGTGTGTCGATGGTCCCCGGCCTGTCGGGGATCGTCACGGTGTCCTTGCTGTACGTCTGCATCCACCGCAGGACGGTCGACACGTAGTCCATCGAGTGGTTGTAGCGCAGCACCGCCTGGACCAGGCCCTGCGGATCGGCCAGGTTCGCGCCGCCGGAGCAGAGGTAGTCGCCCGCCGCCCGCGACGCGTCGAACACGTTGTGCGGGTCCTTGAACCCGTCACCGTTGCCGTCGGCACCGAACGCGTTCCAGGTGCCCGGCACGAACTGCATCGGCCCGACGGCGCGGTCCCACGTCGCGTTCCCGTCGTACACGCCCTGGTCGGTGTCGGCGATCGCCGCCATCCCGGGGCCGCCGTCGAGGACCGGGCCCAGGATCTTGCCGCGGGTGTTGCCGTTCGCGTCCACCTTGCCGCCGCTGGCGTGCCCGGATTCGACCTTCCCGATCCCGGCCAGCAGCGGCCACGTGATGTGGCAGCCCGGCATCGACATCGCGAGGTCGCGCGCGGCCTTCTGGTACGCCGCCAGCACGGTGCCCGGGATCCCCGAAGCGTCCCCGAACACGCCGGGGATCGGCTTCACGGTGCCGTCCGTCGTACCGGTGATCGGGACCTGGACCGTGGACTTCTCCTGGGTCGGGAGGCTGCCGTCGACACCCGGCTGGTTCGGTACGGCGTCGGCCAGGTCGTCGAACACCGCGTCCTGCCGCGGGGCGGCCAGCGCGTGCGCGTCGACGATGAACGTGTTCGAGGTGACTCCGCCGACCACGAACACGGCGACCATGGCGGTGGGCGGAGCCAGGCAGACCCAGGTGGCGGTCAGCTTTCCCCGCCACGTGTCCAGGTTCTTGAACTGCTGCCTCATCCGAACCGTCCTGACGCATTCCGCAGTTGGTGTGTCTCTCGGGCGTAGGGTCGATCTTAGCCGTCACCGGGTCGTCGACAACCGCTCACGGTGCGCCGCTTCCCACCGTCACCGGGTACCGGCCAGCGCTGTTCAGGCGTCAGCCGCCCAGAGTTCACCCCTGCCCACCAAACCGCTGATGTGCCCTTTCGGGAAGGGTTCAGTTACCGCCGAGCATCTTCTTCAGGTCGTCCGGCAGCTCGAAGTCGCCGCCGTCCTGCCCGCCGAACGCCGCCGGCAGCTGACCCGGCTGCGGGGCCTCCGGCTGCTGGTTGCCCTGGTTCGCCCGCTTGGCGGGGTTGCCGGAGCCGCGCTTCTTGCCCTTTTTCTGCTGCTGCTTGGCCTTCCGGCCGCCGGCGCCCATCCCCGGCATGCCCGGCATCCCGGGCATCCCCGGCATCCCCTTGCCGGACGCCATCGCGGACATCATCTTGCGGGCCTCGAAGAACCGCTCGACCAGGCCGCTGACGGTCGACACCTCGGTCCCGGAACCCTTCGCGATCCGGGCCCGGCGGGAGCCGTTGATGATGTTCGGGTCGTTGCGCTCGGCCGGCGTCATCGAGTGGATGACCGCCTCGATCCGGTCGATCTCGCGCTCGTCGAAGTTCTCCAGCTGGTCCTTGAACTGGTTCGCGCCCGGCAGCATGCCGAAGATCTTGGTCAGCGGGCCCATCTTCCGGACCGACTGCATCTGGGCGAGGAAGTCGTCCAGCGTGAAGTCCTTGCCGCCCTTCTTCTGCAGCTTGGCCGCGGTCTTGGCGGCCTCCTCCGCGTCGAAAGAGCGCTCGGCCTGCTCGATCAGGCTCATCACGTCGCCCATACCGAGGATGCGCGAGGCCATCCGGTCGGGGTGGAAGACGTCGAAGTCCTCGAGCTTCTCGCCGTTGCTGGCGAACATCACCTGGCGGCCGGTGACCTGCGCGATCGACAGCGCGGCACCACCCCGGGCGTCACCGTCGAGCTTCGACAGCACGACACCGTCGAACCCGACGCCGTCCAGGAAGGCCTGCGCGGTGGTGACCGCGTCCTGACCGATCATCGCGTCGACGACGAACAGGATCTCGTCCGGGCTGACCGCGTCGCGGATGTCCGCGGCCTGCTTCATCAGCACTTCGTCGACACCCAGCCGGCCGGCGGTGTCGACGATGACCACGCTGTGCTGCTTCGTGCGCGCCTCGTCCATCGCCTTGCGGGCCACGTCGACCGGGTCGCCGACGCCGTTGCCGGCCTCGGGCGCGAACACCGGTACGCCGGCGCGCTCACCGACCACCTGCAGCTGGGTCACCGCGTTCGGCCGCTGGAGGTCGGCGGCGACCAGCATCGGGGTCTGGTGCTTGGTCTCCTTCAGCCACTTCGCGAGCTTTCCGGCGAGGGTGGTCTTACCGGCACCCTGCAGACCGGCGAGCATGATCACCGTCGGCGGCCGCTTCGCCATCCGCAGCTCGCGGGTCTCGCCGCCGAGGATGTTGACCAGTTCCTCGTTGACGATCTTGATGACCTGCTGCGCCGGGTTCAGCCCGCCCCGCACCTCCGCCCCGGCAGCACGTTCCTTCACCGCCGCGATGAACTCCCGCACGACGGGCAGCGCGACATCGGCCTCCAGCAACGCGACCCGGATCTCCCGGGCGGTCGCGTCGATGTCGGCGTCGGTCAGCTTGCCCTTGCCCCGCAGATTCTTGAACGCGGTGGAGAGCCGATCGGAAAGCGTGTCGAACACGAGAAACAGTCCGTTTCCTCGAAGCGATGAACTCCCCGAGTCTACCGGCCCCCCAACCTGTGGATAACTCCGGCAACAAACCCCACACCTCGCTACCGGCGGTTGAGCGTGGGACTGCGACGGTGCGGTCCCGCGGTGCTGGTGAGTCGCCACGCCGATGGGGCGACTGAGCTGGTTGACACGGGGATGCGAAGGATCGACGATCTAACCAATTAGATGATGCTTATCGGTTAGGAGACTCGGGTGCGGGTTGTGGTGGATGGGCCTTCTAATTTGGGGTTGCGGGTACCGAAGGTGGGGGTGGTGCCGGGGTGTTACAAGTTGGCGGGGGCGGTGCGGGATCGGGGGTTCTTGGGGCGGATCGGGGCGGAGGACGGTGGGTGTGTGACGCCGCCGCGGTACGACATGCACGACTGGAAGCCGGGCGACGGCGTGTTCAACGCGTCGGGCATGGCGTCGTACACGGTGCGGCTGGCGGATCGCGTGGCGGGCTTCGTCGAGCAGGGGAAGTTCGTGGTGTTGCTGGGCGGTGAGTGCAGCAACCTGCTCGGGCCGGCGTTGGCGTTGAAGCGGCTCGGGCGGTACGGCGTGGTGTACCTCGACGGGCACTCGGACTTCCGGACCGTCGACAACTCGCCGTACGTCGGGGCCGCGGGCGGTGAGGCGCTGGCGCTGGTCACCGGCCGGGGTCAGGCGGATCTGACCGATCTCGAAGGACTGGGGCCGTACACGCGGGACACCGACGCGGTGCTGCTCGGGATCCGGGCGGACGACGAGTACGTCGGCGACGTCGAGAAGGCCGGGATCCCGGTCTGGCCGGCGGCGAAGATCGCGGACGATCCGAACGCGGCCGCCCAAGGAACGTTGGGGCACCTGGCCGAGCTGGACGGGTTCTGGGTGCATCTGGATGTGGACATCCTCGACGCGGCGATCATGCCTGCCGTCGACAGCCCGGACCCGGGCGGGATCGACCACGAGCAGCTGCGGGCACTCCTGCGGCCACTGCTCGCGTCGCCGAAATGCGTCGGGGTCGACATCGGCATCTTCGATCCAGACCTCGACCCCGACGGCACTTACGCCACCGACCTCACCGACACCCTCGTCGCAGCGCTCAGCTGAACGAGACCGGTCGCTCACTCCAAGGTCTCGCCCGGTTCCCACACGAGGCCCTGGCCGTGGGGCTCGGCGTGTCCGAGGACTCGGCGCTTTCCGCCTGGCCAGGTTTGCAGGTCGACGCGGTACTCCCAGCCGGTCGTGCCGGCGCCATGGGCGATCACCTGGTGTGGCTCGAGCCGCAGATGGGCCAGTGGTGCGTCTGCGGTGGCAGAGGCGCCGAGTTCGTCGAGGCGCGCCTCGATCGCGGCTCGGTCCGGGCGGCGTAGGTACTGCCACATGATTGAGTGCCACACGACGGTCACGTGCCCCGACGACAGCTCCAGCCCGCGCAGGAACGAGACCGCGTCCTCCCGCCGTACGTCGGCCGGCACCTCCTGCGCGACCTTCAGCGCACCGCGGAGCCGCGCCAGGCGATCAGCCATGTCAGGCCACACGTACGACGTCAGCGTGAGCGCACCGTCCGCCGACAGCGGGTCCACCGGGGCGATGTCGCACCCCACCCGCTCAGCGATCCGCAGCTCTACCGACGGCACCTGTCCGGACCACGCCGAGCCAAACACCACCGGACTGTCAGCAGGCCCGTACGACGCCTCGTCCGTCACGTACCGGTACCGATCGGCCCGCAGGTTCAGACCGCCGCTGGCACCGATCTCGAACAGCCGCACCGGCAGCGGCACCGCCTCGACCAGCTGCAGCAGGCCGCCGTACAGCGCGGCCGACCGCCCTACCTCGTTCGTCTGCGGCGGCTGCGTCAGTAGCGACCGCACCTCTCCCCGCCGCGACTGCAGCACCTGCTCGAACGCCTCCCAGCCGAGCACTGGGTCCCACGTCCCGCCGACACTCGGGTAGAACGCGGCCAGCTCAGGCGCCGTACCGGACAGCACCATGCCGTGCACTGCTGCCAGCAGCCGCAGACCGATCGCCTCACCGAACGAACGGCCCTCGTACCCGGCCAGTACTTCGACCGACACCCCGCCGACCTCGTAGTCGTCCACGAGCAGCCGAAGCACTTCGGCGTACATCGGGGACCCCAGGTCCTCGCAGGCGGTCGCTTGTCGCTGGAGAGCCTCTACAACATCCACGTAGCTGAGACTAGAAGGTCAGTCGATCCAGCACTGACTTTGCGGTCGTCCGCGCGTCCTCGGATTCGAGCGGCGCGCCATGGCTGTCGGTGAGGTAGAAGACGTCCACACACTCCGCACCGAGGGTGCTGACGTGTGCGGAGCGGATGTCAGCACCAGTGGAGGCGATCGCCGCTGTGACGTCGTACAGCAGGCCCGGACGGTCGTGGGCGCGTACCTGCAGCACCGTGGCTGTTTCCGACGCTTCTGGCAACAGGTCCACGCGACTCGCGACACGAGCGCGCGACGAGTCCCGTGCAGCCAACCGCCGTACGACGTCAGCCGAGTCACGCAGCGCCACCGCGAGCCGGTCCCTCAGACGCACCGGATCGGGAGGTGACCCAGCGACGGTCCACTGCGAGATACCCAGCCCGTCAACGGACGTTATGACCGCGGACCGGACTGCCAGCCGCTCCACCGCGAGTACGGCGGCAACAGTCGACAGTGTCCCCACTTGATCAGGTACGGCGACGTTCACTCGCAGGTCGCCGTGATGGTCGGACACTGTGACACCGAGCCGCCCCACACCAACCACCTGGTGCAGCACGGGTACCGCAACGGGGGGCGCCTCGGTCCACATGCTCTCGCCACCACCAGCGAGCTCACCACGCACGCGCCGGCACAGCTCACCGACCAGGCGCATCCGCCACGGCGACGACGCAGCCGGGCCAGCTGCCCGCGCGTCGGCGTACGTCAGGGCCTCGAGCAGGTCCAGCGTCTCGGTGCTGCGCACGATGCCGACGACCATGTCCACGGTCATCGGGTCTTCCAGGTCCCGCCGGGTGGCGACCTGCGCGAGCATGAGGTGCTGTCGGACCAGCAGCGTGATGGTGTCGGCGTCGGCCTCGCTGAAGCCGATGCGACGAGCCACCCGCGCCGCGATGCCCGCACCGGTGACGCTGTGGTCGCCGTCGAGCGCCTTCCCCAGGTCATGCACCAGTGCAGCCACCAGCAACAGGTCAGGCCGCCGTACGTCGCGCACCATCGCGGACGCTTCGACACAGGTCTCCAGCAGGTGCCGGTCGACGGTGAACCGGTGGATCGCCGACTGCGGCGGCCGGAACCGTACGGCGTCCCACTCGGGCAGGAGCCGGGAGATGTACCCGGCCTGATCCAACGCCTCCCACACCTCAAGCAGCCCGTTGCCAGCACCGAGCAGGGCGCACAGCAACCGCCGCGCCTCCCCCGGCCACGGCTCGGGCAGGTCCGCAGCCGACGCTGCCAGCCGCGCACACACAGCAGGCGACAGCACGAGCTCACGGTCCGCAGCAACTGCAGCAGCACGCAGTCCGAGCACAGGGTCCCGCTCCGGACGCGCCTCCGGCATCAGCACGACCTCACCCTCGTGCTGGCCCACACCCTCGTCCAGTGCGAGCAGCAACGGCCCACCGCTCCGCTGACGACGTCGTGACCGCGGCGGCTTGGTCATCAAGCTCTCGACGCGCCGCCAGGACACGTCACACACATGCGCGAGTGTCCGGCCCGTCGCGTACACGTGCCGCAGCAACTCGTCCCGCCCCGACATCCCGAGCCCTGCCGCCACTTCGCCGGCCACGTCGGCAACAAGCCTGTCCGTCGCGCGACCAGCCACCTCATGCAGCGCGTCGCGGACCTCAAGAAGGTCCCGCCGAGCGCGCTCCAGCACAGGGTGCGGTACGTCGACCAACCACGCTGCCACCAAGGCCCGCAGTACGACGGCATCGCGCAGACCGCCGTACGCCTCCTTCAGATCGGGCTCAGCGAGGTGTGCGAGCTCTCCGACCGTGGACGCCCGGTCACGGCACGCCTGCGCCAGTCCGGGCATCCGGGACCGCGCCGTACGTCGCCAGTCGGCCATCAGCACCGACCGGAGCTGCAGCGTCAGGTGCGTGTCCCCCGCGACATGCCGCGCGTCCAGCAGCCCCAGGGCCACACGGTCGTCGGCTGCGGCGGCCTGCTGCGCTTCGGCCAGTGTGCGGACGCTGTGGTCCAGCTTGGTCCTCGAGTCCCACAGCGGGTACCAGATCTGGGCAGCCAGCTCGTCGAGCCGCGGGTACCCCTCGGCGTGCACGAGCATCACGTCGAGGTCGCTGTACGGCGACAGCTCCTCACGCCCGTAGCCGCCCACCGCAACCAGGGCGACGCCCTCGGTAGGTACACCGAGGGCGTCACAAGCCTTTGCGAGCAGCAGCTGCAGCAGCGCGTCGGCCTCTTCGGCACGACCGCGCCGCTGCTCTGCTCGATCGACCATCTAGAGAGCGTCTCCGTCCAGCTCGCCGGTGCGGACCCGGACGATCGACTCCACCGGGGTGACCCAGACCTTGCCGTCGCCGATCTTGCCGGTCTGCGCGGCCTTCACGATCACGTCGACCACGTCGGCGCCGTCACTGTCCTCGACGACGACCTCGAGCCGCACCTTCGGCACCAGGTCCACTTCGTACTCCGCGCCACGATAGACCTCGGTGTGGCCCTTCTGCCGGCCGTAGCCGCTCGCCTCGGTGACCGTCATGCCGGTGACGCCGAACGTCTCCAGCGCGGCCCGGACGTCCTCCAGCTTGTGCGGCTTGACCACCGCGGTGATCAGCTTCATGCCTTGACACCTTCCTTCTCCGAGGCCTCAGTGGTTCCATTCTCGGTCTCGGCGGGGGCCGGGCGCCCCAGCGCGCCGCGCAGACTGCCGCCGCTGAGGTAGTCGTACGCCGTCTCCGCGTGCTCGGTCTGGTCGACACCAGTGACCTCGTCGTCCTCCTTGAGCCGGAAGCCGATGGTCTTGTCGATGACCTTGCCGAGGATGAAGGCGATGGTGAAGGAGTAGACCCCGACCACCAGGTTGGCCACCGCCTGCTTACCGAGCTGGGATGCTCCGCCACCGTAGAAGAGGCCGTCGACCGCGGACGGCGCCGCCGCCGAGCCGAGCAGACCGATCGCCAGCGAGCCGAACAGACCGCCGACCAGGTGGACGCCGACCACGTCGAGCGAGTCGTCGAAGCCGAGCTTGTACTTCAGCGACACCGCGAAGGCGCAGATGGCACCGGCGAACAGGCCGAGGATGATCGCACCGACCGGGGTGACAGCCCCACAGGACGGGGTGATCGCGACCAGACCGGCGACGGCACCGGACGCCAGACCCAGCGTGGTGGCCTTACCGTGCGTCAGCCGCTCGATGATCAGCCAGCCGATCACCGCGGCAGCGGTGGCGACCTGCGTGTTCACGAAGGTGACGGCGGCAGTCGTACCGGCGCTCAGCGCGGAGCCGGCGTTGAACCCGAACCAGCCGAACCACAGCAGGCCGGCGCCGAGCAGCACCAGCGGCAGGCTGTGCGGCCGCATCGGGTCTTTCTTCCAGCCGATCCGCTTGCCGAGCACGATCGCCAGTGCGAGTGCTGCAGCACCGGCGTTCACGTGCACCGCCGTACCGCCGGCGAAGTCGATCGCCTTCAGCTTGTCGCCGATCCAGCCGCCGTTGCCGTCGTCCAGGAACCAGACGGAGTGCGCGACCGGGAAGTACACGAGCAGCGTCCAGCCGACCACGAACGCGATCCAGCCCCGGAACGTCGCCCGGTCGGCGATCGCACCCGAGATCAGCGCGGGGGTGATGATCGCGAACATCAGCTGGAAGGCGACGAATGCGAGCGTGGGCGTCGTCCCGCTCACCGCCTCGGGTGCGAGCAGGCCCTTCAGCCCGACTTCGGAGAAGTCTCCGATCACGTGCCCGGTGTCACCGGCGAATGTCAGCGAGTAGCCGACCACCACCCAGAGGATGGTGACGACGGCGATGGTGACGAAACTCATCATCATCATGTTCAGCACGCTCTTCACGCGCACCATACCGCCGTAGAAGAAAGCCAGGCCCGGGGTCATCAGCATCACCAGGGCGGCACTTGCCAGAACCCAGGCGGTATCGCCGGCGTTGATCTCCATCAACGTCATCCCTTCCATCGAACTGGGGGTGGCCGGCGTCCTCAGTCGGGAGGTCTCCACAACGCCGGGGAGCCCGCCGCTCGGCCACACCGCACACGGTGTCGGCGCGCCGTTTCAGCCGATCGGTCCGTTTGTTTCAGGCATGTGACAAAGCGGCCTCCCAGGTGACATCGAGGTGACATGGCTCACCGAAGGCCGACATGTGGCACTCTGGCCTGGACCACACGGGCAGCAGCCGCGCCACTGCACCCGTCCGAGCTGGGGAACGACGAAATGGAGCCGAACCACGGGGTGAGGCCGCGCCGCGGCAGGCCACGGGACCCGGAAGCGGAGCCGAGGATCCGCAGGTACGCCGTGCAGTTGCTGCTGGAGCGGGGATTCGAAGGAATGACAGTGGACGACGTCGCCGAGGCCGCGGGGGTCGGCAAAGCGACGATCTACCGGCGGTGGGCCAGCAAGGAGCTGCTCGCCAACGACGCAATGGCCGATTTGTTCGATCTGGAGATCCCGGACGCGGATACAGGTTCGATCGCGGGAGATCTGCGCCAGATCTACCGCGTCGCGCTGACGTTCGCGAACAGCGAGTACGGCCGGGCGATGATTCGCCTGGCGGTCTCGGAGGCGAACCGCGACGAGCGGTCCGCCGCGATCTACAGAGGTGTACTGGAACGCCGGATCGAGCTCACCCGGCAAGCACTTGAGCGCGCACGGGCGCGTGGCGAACCGATCAAGAGCACCGCTGACCCGGTGCTGATGGTCGAGTGGATGGCCGGGGTGTTCGTGATCCGAGCCCTGACCGGACAGCCGATGCCGCCGCCCGAAGATGCCGATCGCCTGGCCGACATCACACTGCGTGCAGTACTCGAGTTGCCTGTCTCAGAGCCGTAGTCCGGGGCCCAGAGCCACCTGGTCCACGCGCATTTCGGTGACGCGTCGGACCCGTCCGCTAGCAAGGTTCCAGGCCAAGACCCAGCCGTGGACCCGGAACAGCACGTTGTTGTCGTCGTACCAGCCGAGTACGGCGCAGCAGCCTGCCTCACGCACGAACGGATGATCCCCCGCCCCCTCGTAGGTCGGGGGATTGTCCTGTGGTTCCCCGAGCACCAGCAGCCGGCTGGGCACCGTCCGCAGCGTGGAGATCGCGGCCAGCACCTGAGGCTGCGACACCCTGGTCGGGACCTCCTGCAGCTTCTCCGCGATGAAGACGCGAGCCGCGGATGAGTTCGACGACATCGTCTGGCCCTGCCAGGACCGGACGGGCAGGGTGAGAGGACTGTCCTCCATCCACTGGCCGTTGAACAGGTACCGCATCACGGCGCCGGTCTGGATCCGGTACGGCGACGTGACCTCGTTCGGATCGTTCGTCGCGGAGACCTGGAGCACCGCTTTCTCTCCGTCACCGCCTTCTCCGACGAGCACCTGGTAGGCGGCACCTGGCCCGCTGACCAGCACGCGCTGCCTGTCCTCGACCCACGACACGCTGCGGAACTCACCCGCGGGCAGAGGGAAGTGTGAGATCTCGGCCGTCGACGCGTTCACCGTGATCAGCTCGCCCGGCTGCGGGAACGCGACGGTCAGGCCGTCCGGAGCGACCGCTCCCGGGCTGAGCGGCAACTCGCCGCCCACCGCGACGAGGCCGACGTCGGCCTGGGCCCAGGACCCGTCCCCGCCGAGCAGCACCGGTGCGTAGCGGTCACCCTGCTTCGCCAGAACGACCGCCGCGACGCTGTCCAGAGTGTGCTTCGCCAGCGGACGCACCTTGTCCGGCAGCTCCAGCCGATCGCCGAGCGGTGTGTCGAGCCGGTCGAGGAAGCGCTCGCTGCCGGGCGGCGGCGCGACCCAGTAGTCGATCCCGCTGATCTTGCCGGACGCTTCGGTGTATCCGGGCGGAGTCGTCGGGGGTGTGATGTCGGCGTTGCCCGACGTACTCGCCTGGATCAGGATCGACGCGACGATCGCCCCCACGATGAAGCCGATCACGCTGATCACCACGGTGCGGCGCCGACGGCGACTTACTCGCACGCCGGCTGCCCACGCCGTGTCGGCCAGCTCAGGCTCCGGTAGCTCGTCGGCCGCCTGGAGCAGCAGGGGCTGCACGTCCTCCCGTCTCATCGAGCATCACGCCAGTCCCCCGCGCCCAGCGCCGTACGGAAGCGGCCGAAGGCGCTCATGCCGTGCGCGTGTACGGCGGTGTGCGAGAGACCGAGCAGCTCGGACACCTCGAACTCGGTCAGCTCCTCCAGGTGCAGTAGTACGAACACCGTGCGTTGTGCGGGCGTCAGCTCGGCCAGTGCGAGCTTCACCGGGTCTTGCTCGTCCGGAAACGGTTTCGTCCGGTTCCACGGCCGCATGGCCGGCTGGTAGAGCAGGCGCTGGACGAAAGCGTCCGGGTCGTCGACCCTGGTCCAGCGCACAGACAGTTGCGTGAAGGCGCGCAGCAGTAGCTCTTCGGCTCGGCGCAGGTCGCCGTACACGAGGTACGCCGTACGGAGCCATCTGCCCTGCCGCGCATCGACGAACGAGGCGAAGTCCGGGTCGACCGTGTCGTGCATCCACCCTCCCGGCCTCTATTCAACTCCTCAACTACTGCGCACTGCTACTGCCAGACGCGTCTCTTCGGTGATCAGGTCGAAGTTGATACCACCTGCGGCCGCCAATCCGGCCGCTGCGGACGGCATGACCTGCGCCATCGGGTTGCTGACGTTGCCGGCTGCGAAAACACCAGGGACCTCCGTAGCGCCCATGGCGTCGACCTGGACCGCAGTACCGACCTCTACTCCCTTCGCCTCCACCAGAGTGGTCTCCAGGCCCAGGTCAGCCAGGAAGCTGGCACGTGCCCGCATGGTCGTCTGAATCGCCAATACCTGCCGCGGAACGACCTTGCCGCCCTCCAGCCGTATACCGGTGATCCGGTCGTCCGTGACCTCGACCTGCTCGACCTTTCCTTGTACTACGGAGATTCCGCGCGCAGCCAGCTCCTCCCACTGCTCCTCGGTCGGCTCCGGCGCAGTGTGCAGGAACAGCGTCACGTCATCACTCAGCTGCCGGAACAGCTGCACCTGGTGCATTGCCATGGCGCTGGTCGCCAGCACCCCGATGGCCTGGTCCTGCACCTCCCACCCGTGGCAGTACGGGCAGTGCACCACGTCCTTCCCCCACCGCTCCGCCAGCCCAGGTACGTCGGGCAGCACGTCAGTCAGCCCTGTCGTCACCAGCAGCCGCCTGCTCCGGTACGTCGTACCGTCGGCCAACTCGACCGTGAACCCGTCACTGGAGTCACGGCGGGCCGTCGTCACCGTGCCTTCCACGAACTCGCCGCCGTACCCCTGCACCTCCTGACGGCCGATCGCGTAGATCTCCCCGGGCGGTACGCCGTCACGCGTCAGGAAGTTGTGCACGCCGTCGGCGGGCGCGTTGCGCGGCGTACCGTCGTCGATCACCAGCACCGACCGGCGGAACCGGACCAGCGCGAGCGCCCCACTCAGCCCGGCCGCGCCGCCGCCGATCACGATCACGTCGTACTTCGTCATCTCTGCACTCCCGTGTTCTCAAGGATGTTCTCGAGGTCTGATCCGAGGATGCGTCGTGATTTTCATTTTCGACAAGTAATGTTGCCGGTATGGCAAACGACGAGGACGTTCTCGAGTCCGTCGGACCGCGGCTGCGGGCGCTCCGGAGCGAGCGTGGCACGACGCTCGCCCAGCTGTCCGAGACGACCGGCATCTCGGTCAGCACGCTGTCCCGGCTGGAGTCCGGACAGCGCCGGCCGACGCTGGAACTGCTGCTGCCGCTGGCCCGGGCGCACCAGGTGCAGCTGGACGAACTGGTGGACGCACCGCCGACCGGAGACCCGCGGATCTACCAGAAGCCGATCAAGCGCCACGGCACTATTCACGTTCCGCTGAGCCGGCGGCCGGGCGGACTGCAGGCGTTCAAGCAGATCCTGCCGGCGGGTTATCCGGGCAATGACGTCGTGCAGAAGACCCACGAGGGCTACGACTGGTTCTACGTGCTGTCGGGCCGGATCCGGCTGAAACTCGGTGACCAGGACTTCATCGTCAAGGAGGGTGAGGCGGTCGAGTTCGACTGCCGGGTGCCGCACTGGTTCTCCAACCCGGGACCTGGACCGACCGAGGTGCTATGTCTTTACGGCCCGCAAGGGGAGCGGATGCACGTCAGAGCCCGCACTACATGAGGAGAGACCTAGTGAGCGTCGCGTTGTTCACGCTGGGCGGGACCATCTCGATGGCCGGCACCCACCGCCTGACCGGTGACGACCTCACCGCTGCGATGCCCGGGCTCACTGGGCCGTCGGGGCTCGGGCATGCGGTCGAGATCCAGGACATCGAAAAGGTTCCCAGCGCCAACCTGACGGCCGCCAAGCTGCTCGAGGTCGTCGACGCCGCCTCCAAGGCCGTCGCCGCCGGAGCCGTGGGCGTCGTCGTCACCCAGGGAACCGACACCCTGGAAGAGAGCGCCTTCCTCGCCGACCTGGTCTGGCCGCACCCGCAGCCGCTCGTGTTCACCGGTGCGATGCGCAACCCGACGCTGGCCGGTCCTGACGGCCCTGCGAATCTGCTGGCCGCGCTGCGGGTCGCCTGCTCCCCCGCGGCACGTGACCTGGGCGCACTGGTCGTCTTCAAGGAAGAGATCCACGCGGCCCGCTGGGTGCGCAAGACGCACAGCACGAGTACGGCGACGTTCGTGTCGCCGAACACCGGTCCGATCGGCCATGTCGTCGAAGACCAGGTCCGCGTACTCACGCGCCCGCTGCGGCTGGACGGCGTACAGGGCAGTGCTGAACCTGCCGAGCTCGACAACATCCACGTCGCGCTCTACACCGTCACGCTGGACGACGACGGCCTGCTGTTGCAGGGCCTCGCCGACACACACCAGGGGCTCGTCGTCGCCGGGTACGGCGTCGGACACGTGCCAGCCGCCCTCGCACCGGTTCTTGGCGAGCTGGCGGCCCGGATGCCGGTTGTCCTCACGTCACGAACCGGTGCCGGATCGGTCGTCCGTAACACGTACCACTCCCCCGGCTCGGAAGCCGACCTGTTGCAGCGCGGCCTGATCGACGGCGGGTTCCTCGACCCGTACAAGGCGCGCGTCCTGCTCCGGTTGCTCCTGGCAACGGACGACGATCTCGCTGCGGCGTTCGCGCAGTACAGCTAACTCAGCGACGCGGCCTTGGTCATCAGGTAGTCGCGCTCCGGCAAGCTCGTCGTACCGCGGGCCGCCGCCCGGAAATGCTCGGCGGCGGTCTCGTGGTCACCGCGCATCTCGTAGAGGTGTCCGCGGGTGGCGTCGAGGCGGTGGTGGCCGGACAGCTCGTCGTCCAGCGGTGCGAGGAGCTTCAGGCCGGCGTCCGGTCCGTCCACCATGGCGGCGGCGATCGCCCGGTTGAGCTTCACCATCGGGTTGCCGGACAGGTCCTCGAGGAGGCCGTACAGACCTAGGATCTGCGGCCAGTCGGTGTCCTCGGCGCGATCCACCTCGTCGTGCAGCGCGGCGATCGCTGCCTGGATCTGGTACTCGCCGAGCGGAGGCGTGTTGAACGCCTCGACCGCGAGCGCCACGCCTTCTGTGATGGCGTCGTGGTCCCACAGCGACCTGTCCTGCTCAGCCAGCGGGATGATCTCCCCGCCCTTACCAGTCCGCGCTGCGCGACGGGCGTCAGTCAACAGCATCAGAGCGAGCAGCCCGGTGACCTGTCCGTCGTCCGGCAGTTGAGTCCGTACGGCGCGAGTGAGGCGGATCGCCTCACTCGAGAGGTCGCTGCGGTGCAGCTCCGGACCACTGGTGCTGGTGTAGCCCTCGTTGAACATCAGGTAGAGCACGTGCAGCACGTTGCGCAGCCGGTCCGGGTCAGCGTCCAGCTCGAAGCTGGAGCCTTTGAGCTTCGACTTCGCCCTGCTGATGCGCTGCGCCATCGTCGCCTCAGGGACGAGGTACGCCGTGGCTATCTCGGCCGTTGTGAGGCCGCCGACCGCCCGCAGCGTCAGGGCGATCGCCGAGGCCGGTGTGAGCGTCGGGTGGCAGCAGAGGAACAGCAGTCGGAGCGTGTCGTCATGCTCCTCGACCTCGCCGGCCGGTACCTCCCGCAGCGCCGCCCGCTCCTCGCGCCGCCGACGGGCCTGCTGCTGGCGGACCTCGTCGATCAGTCGTCGTGAGGCCGTCTGGATCAGCCAGCTCTTCGGATTGTCCGGCCGGCCGTCCCGCGGCCAGGTGGTCGCTGCCGCGAGCAGTGCCTCCTGGACCGCGTCCTCGGCCGCGGCGAAGTCACCGGACCAGCGCACGACGGCGCCGAGGACCCGCGGCGTCAACTCCCGCAGCAGGTCCTCGAGCTCGCCGTCCGGTTCAGAAGTCGTGGAGATCGGCATCCGACTCCATCACGCGGCGGACCTCGATCGGTTGCTCGAGGGGTACGCCGCCGGGGCCGGGGGCGGCGGACTGCCACGCCGCGATCTCGTAGGCCCGCTCCTCCGACTCCACGTCGATCATCGTGTAGCCGGCCAGGACCTCCTTCGACTCGGCGTACGGACCGTCCGTCAGCACCGGTGCGGTCACACTGGCCGCCCGCACCACCTTGGCGTGCGCCGGCCAGGTCAGTCCCTGGACCTCGACCAGCTCGCCGCTCTTCCGCAGTCGCTCGATGCCCTCGCCGAGGTGGTCCATGTGGGCCTTCATGTCGGCCTCGTCCCACTCCAGCATCGGGGTGTCGCTGTTACCGCCGTCCATGTTCATCAGCAGCATGAACTTGGTCATCAGGGTCTCCTCCTTGTTGAGCCTTTACCCGAAGACGGAGCCGGTGCTGGGTTCTCTACATCAATCCAGACATCAATCCAGCAGGGCGTCGACAAATTCTTCGGGATCGAACGGAGCAAGGTCGTCCGGACCCTCACCGAGGCCGACGAGCTTGACCGGTACGCCGAGTTCGCGCTGCACCGCGATCACGATGCCGCCCTTCGCCGTACCGTCCAGCTTGGTCAGGACCAGGCCGGTGACGTTGATGACCTCTGCGAACACCCGGGCCTGCGTGAGGCCGTTCTGGCCGGTGGTGGCGTCGATGACGAGCAGGACCTCGTCCACCTCGGCGGACTTCTCGATGACCCGCTTCACCTTGCCGAGCTCGTCCATCAGGCCGGTCTTGGTGTGCAGGCGGCCGGCGGTGTCGACCAGGACGACGTCGGCCTCCTCCTCGATGCCCTGCTTGACCGCGTCGAACGCGATGCTGGCCGGGTCGCCGCCCTCGGGTCCCCGAACGGTGCGGGCGCCGACCCGCTCCCCCCAGGTCTGCAGCTGATCGGCAGCGGCCGCACGGAAGGTGTCGGCGGCACCGAGGACGACGTGCTTGTCCTCGGCGATCAGCACCCGGGCCAGCCGGCCGACGGTCGTGGTCTTGCCGGTGCCGTTCACGCCGACCATGAGAACGACGGCAGGCTGCTCGTCCTTGCGGCTCACCTTCAGCGAGCGGTCCAGTGACGGGTCGACCAGCGCCACCAACTCCTCGCGGAGGATCTCGCGGGCCTGGGCGGCACCGACGCCTTCGACCCGCATGCGGGTGCGCAGCTTCTCGACCAGCTCCTGCGTGGGCGCCACACCGACGTCCGCGGTGATCAGCGTGGTCTCGATGTCCTCCCACGCCTCCTCGTCGAGCTTGTCACGGGACAGCAGCGCGAGCAGCCCCTTGCCGAGGGAGCCCTGCGAACGCGCCAGCCGGGCGCGGAGCCGGACCAGCCGGCCCTGTGCGGATTCGGGCTTCTCGACCGTCTGAGTGGCCGCGGGCTCCGGTAGCTCGGTGTCCTCCAGCGTGCGGGTCGGCGTGTCCCGCGGTTCCTCCGCGTCGTCACCGACCTTCGGCTCGGCGGCCTCGGTGGACTCCACGGCGGGCTTCGCAGGCCTTCGGCGGGAGCTCGGCGCGGCGCCGCCGCGTGACGACCAGGCCGGTGGTTCCGACGACCAGAACGACCGCGATGACCACGACGATCGTGATGAGAGCCTGGTCGGTGAGCAGAGAAACGAGCAGTGAGGTCACGGTTCCCCATCTTGACAGACGCCCGGCCCGCCGCCCGCATTTGTCACGTCAGGCAAACCAGTTGTCGCGGTACGTGAGGAGGCACCAACTCCGGGCGATGAGTGAGCAGAACCACGGTCCGGTCCCCCGCCGCCGCGAACAGGTCGGCCAGCAGCGCCCGTCCGGTCTCCTCGTCCAGGTGCTCGGTCGGCTCGTCGAGCACCAGTACGTCGCGATCGGCCAGCAGCAGCCGTGCGAACGCGAGCCGCTGGCGCTCACCACCCGACAGCCGCGCACCGTGCTCCCCGACCATGGTGTCGAGGCCCTCCGGCAGCTTCTCGACGAGCAGCCCGAGCCGTGCCCGGTAGAGCGCCTTCCACACCTGCAGGTCGCTGACACCCGGCTTCGCGAGCAGCAGGTTCTCCCGGATGCTCGTGTCGAACACGTGGCTCTCCTGGGTCAGCAGCCCGACAACGGACCGCACCTGGTCGCCTTCGAGCCTGGCCAGGTCCACACCGTCCAGCAGTACCTCTCCCCCGCGCGGCTCGAGGAACCGGAGCAGTACCGAGGCCAGCGTGCTCTTGCCCGAGCCGCTCGGGCCGGTGATCACCACACGGCTCCCGGCGGGCATGTCCAGGCTGAGCCCATCCAGTACGTCGGCGCCGTCGTACCCGGCTCGCAGCAGGTTCACCTGCAGGTCGCGACCGGTTGGGAGGGGCAGCGGCTTGGTCGGCTCGGTGACCGGCGCGGGGGTGTCCACGAGTTCCTGCACTCTGTCGAGGGACGCCCGTACCCGGATCGCCAGTTGGGCGGCTGCCGGGACTCCGCCGAGTACGTCGGCCAGGGCGAGCGGGGTGAGGACGAGTACGGCGAAGACGGCACCGGTGATGTTCGCCGTACTGCCGAGGACCAGGGCGGCCACGCTGGCGCCGCCGACGCACAGGACGAGCAGGGCGCTACCTAGGCCGGCGCTCCAGGCGGACCGGCGTTCGGCGGCGGCCAGATGAGCGTCGCGGCGGCTGAAGTCGTCCAGGACCAAGTCGATCGCATTGAAGGCGACCACATCGGCTGCGGTGAGCAGGGACTCGGTGGCGGTGGCTGCGACGTCGCCACGGGCACCGGCGAGGTTGCGCTCGGCTCGCTCGGCGGTCCGGGCAGTCAGCCACGGTACGACGGTGCACGCGATCAGGACCGCCAGTGCGACGGCGGCACCCGCTGCCGGAAGCAGCACCGCGAGGAGGCCCACGGTGGCAGCTGCTGTGACGGTTGCGACCGCGACGGGCAGGAGGACTCGCAACCAGAGGTCGAGGACCGCGTCCACGTCCAGCACCAGTCGGGCGAGCAGATCGCCCTTCCGCTGCGAACCGAGTGGTGCGAGCTTCTCCAGACGCCCAGTGATGCGGGCGCGGGTCTCCCCCAGCACCCGGTACGCCGCATCGTGTCCGACGAGCCGTTCGACGTACCGGAAGACGCCCCGCCCGACACCGAAGGCACGCACCGCGACGATGGGGACCATCAGCAACAGCACAGGTGGTTGTGCCGAGGCTGCTGTGATCAGCCAGGCCGACGTGGCGAGCAAGGCGACAGCCGACCCGGCAGCTGCGACACCCAGCAGGAGCGCCAACCACAGCCGCCACATCACTTCACGCTGCGGTCGAGCTAACTGCAGGCTCTTCATGCGTTCACCAACTCTCGGGCGCCTACGGTGACTGTGCGGTCGGCGGCGGCGATCAGGGCTGGGCGATGGGCGACCATGAGGACTGTGCGGCCGCTGGAGCGCAGACCGGTGATGACTGTGGCTTCTGTGTCGGCGTCGAGGCCGGCTGTCGGTTCGTCGAGCAGGAGCACCGGGGCGTCGGTGAGGAGCGCGCGAGCGAGTGCGACCCGGCGTTGCTGACCGCCAGAGAGTTGCTGTCCCTGCTCCCCTACCGCTTTATCCAAAGGCAGGTCGGCAGCGCCAGCAGCCAGGAGCGCCAAGCGGACCTCGTCGTCCGACGCATCCGGTCGACCCAGCCGCACGTTGTCGGCCACGGTCCCCAGCCGCAGCCCGGGACGCTGTGGCACCCACGCGAACTGGCGCCGCCACTCCACCGGATCAAACTCATCCGCTGCACTGCCGGCAGCGACAACGACGCCGCGCGCCGGCTCGACGAACCCGAGCAGCACGGCCAGCGCCGTCGACTTCCCAGCCCCACTCGGTCCAGTCAGTGCCACCACCTCACCCGGCCGCAACTCCAGATCGAACCCCTCCAGCGCAGGCACGTCCCGCCCCGGGTAGGTCACCGTCACGTCGTACAGGTACAGCGGACTCACCCGCAGATCGGGTACGTCGGTCCGCTCGCCACGTGCGGGCAGTGGCGTCTCCAGCACGCGGAACACCTCTTCGCTCGCCGCGACCCCGTCCGCGCTCGCGTGGAACTGCATGCCGACCTGCCGCAACGGCAGGTACGCCTCCGGCGCCAGGATCAGCACCATCAACGCGGTCTCGAGCCCGAGCTTCCCGTCAACCAGCCGAAGGCCCACGCCCACCGCAACCAGTGCGACCGAAAGGCTCGCCAACAACTCCAACGCGAACGACGACAAGAACGCCACCCGCAAGCTCCCCATCGACGCAGCGCGGTGCTGGTCGGTAACCCGCCGTACGGCGGTCTCCTGCGACTTCGCGCGGCCGAACAGCTTCAGAGTGGTCAGTCCGCCGACCACGTCCGCGAAGTGATGCGCCAGCACGGACAGCGCGTGCTGACGCTGCCGGCTGCGCGCCTGCGTCACCCAGCCGATCAGTGCCATGAAGATCGGGATCAGCGGCAGGGTGATCAGCACTGTCCCTGCAGCGATCAGGTCACCGGTCGCCATCCAGCCGATCACGCCGGCGGGCACTGTGGCGGCCAGGACGAGCTGTGGCAGGTAGCGGGCGAAGTACGGGTCCAGGTCGTCCAGGCCCTTTGTCAGCAGGGTTGTCAGCGCACTGCTGCGTTCACCACTCAGCCAGACCGGACCGAGCTTCAGCGAGTGCTCCAGCACCTGCCGCCGCAGTGTGGACTTCACTGCGGCAGCGGCGCGTTGTGCGACCACCTCCTGCGCCCACACCAGCAACGCCCGCCCTGCAACGACTGCGGCCAGACCCCAGGCCACGGCCGTCACCTCACTGCCCCGCAGTACGACGCCTGCGATGCCGTGTGCGAGCAGCACGGCCTGCACGATGATCAGCACGCCGCTAAGAACGCCGATCAGGACAGACGCCGCCAGGAAGACCCGGGCACCACGGGCGCGCTTCAGCAGCCGCGGGTCGAGCGGCTTCATGCGACCACGACCCGCTGACGGAAGACCCAGTACGTCCACCCCTGATAGACCAGCACCAGGGGGAAGAAGATCGCGGTGATGATCGTCATCGCCTTCAGCGTGTACGCCGAGGACGCTGCCTCGACCGCGGTCAGCGTCGACCCCGGATCCAGCGTCGACGGCATCACGTCCGGGAACAGCGCGACGAACAACGACACCACGGCCAGTCCGATCGCGAACGTCGTACCGACGAAGGCCCAGCCCTCGCGGCGCAGGAGGTTCGCGACCAGGCCGCCGGCGAACGCGACGACCGCGGCGATCGTCAGGACGACCGAGACGGTGTCGCCGCGCAACGCCTGCGCCCAGGCGAGGAAGGCGATCGTCAGCACCGCGGCAATGACACCGGCGCGGGTGGCGAGCCGGTTGGCACGAACGCGCAGGTCGTCGGTGGTCCGCAGCGCGAGGAAGATCGCGCCGTGGGTGACGAACACCGCGACGAAGGTCAGGCCGCCGAGCAGCGCGAACGGGTTGAGCAGCGTCCCGAGACCGCCGACGTACTCGTGGTCGGCGTCCAGCGGCACCCCGCGCACGATGTTGCCGAAGGCAACGCCCCAGAGCAGTGCCGGCAGCACCGACCCGACGACGATCATCGCGTCCATCCGCGCACGCCATGCCGGGTCGTCCCGCTTGCCGCGGTACTCGAGCGCGACGCCGCGCACGATCAGCCCCACCAGGATCGCGAACAGCGGCAGGTAGAACCCGCTGAACAGCGTCGCGTACCACTCCGGGAACGCCGCGAACGTGGCCGCGCCGGCCATGATCAGCCAGACCTCGTTCCCGTCCCAGACCGGGCCGATCGTGCTGATCGCGGCCCGTCGTTCGGGCTCGTTCCGGCCCAGTACGCGGTACAGCATCCCGACTCCGAAGTCGAAGCCCTCGAGCACGAAGTACCCGGTCCACAGCGTCGCGATCGCGACGAACCATACAGTCGTCAGTTCCATCAGACGCCCCTCAGTACGCGAACGACAGTGGTTTGTCGGGCTGCTCCGGAGCCGTGTCCGGTGGCTCGTCCGTCCCGGCCAGGCCGCCCCGGATCGTCCGCAGCAGCAGCTTGGTCTCGACCACCGCGAGTACGCCGTACAACGCGGTGAACCCGACCAGGGACGTGATCACCTCGCCGCTCGTCGTACTGGGTGAGACGCCCGACGCCGTCGGCAACAGACCGAACACCAGCCATGGCTGCCGACCGGTCTCGGTGAAGATCCAGCCGAACGTGTTCGCGGCCAGCGGCAGCAACGGCAGCGGGGCCGCCAGCCAGACCAGCCAGCGGGTAGGAGCCCGGCCGCGGCGCGTGGTCCATAGCAGCCACAGCGCGACCGCGGCGGAGGCCATCCCGACGCCGATCATCAACCGGAAGGTCCAGTAGGTCAGGGGGATGTTCGGTTTGTACGACCCCGGTCCGTACAGCTGCTCGTACGCGTCCTGCAGCGAGTTGATCCCCTTCACCTCACCGTCGAAGTGCCCGGTGGCGAGGAAGGACAGCAGGTACGGCAGCTTGATCGAGAAGATCTCCTTCGAACCGTCCAGCGTCCCGACCGTGAACACGGAGAACGACGCCGGCTTCTCGGTCTCGTACAGCGCCTCGGCCGCGGCCATCTTCATCGGCTGCACCTCGGTCATCACCTTGCCCTGCAGGTCGCCGCTGATCGCGACGCCGACACTGGCCACCAGTACGACGGACGCGCCGATCTTCAGCGCCGACCGGAACACGTCCTTGTCTGTCTTGTCGGCTGCGGGACGCCGTACCAGATGCCACAACGCGACACCCGCCACGAACGCGCCGCCGACCATGAACGCGGCGAAGATCGTGTGCGGAAAGGTGACCAGCACGACCTTGTTGGTCAGCACCGCCCACAGGTCCGTCAGCTCCGCGCGACCACGGTCAGCGTTGTAGCGGAAGCCGACCGGGTTCTGCATCCACGAGTTGGCCGCGAGGATGAAGTACGCCGACAACTGCGTGCCGAGCACCACCATCCAGATGCACCCCAGGTGCACCAGGCGAGGCAGCCGTTCCCAGCCGAAGATCCACAGGCCGATGAACGTCGACTCGAGGAAGAACGCGAGCAGGCCCTCGAGCGCCAGCGGGGCGCCGAACACGTCCCCGACGAACCGCGAGTAGTCGCTCCAGTTCATCCCGAACTGGAACTCCTGCACCAGGCCGGTGACGACGCCCATCGCGATGTTGATCAGGAACAGCTTCCCGTAGAACTTCGTCAGCCGGAGGTACTTCTCCTTCCCGGTCCGGTACCAGGCGGTCTGCAGGCCGGCGGTGATCGCGACCAGCGAGATCGTCACCGGCACGAAGAAGAAGTGGTACACGGTGGTGATCGCGAACTGCCACCGCGCCAGATCCAGGGTGTCCATCGGAAGGCCTCCCCAGCCCATCTACGACGTGTCGTAGTAGATGCTAGCGCGGATCTACTACGACGTGTAGTTATACTGGTCACGTGGCGAGTGAGGAGAAGGGCCCACGCCCCCTCGGGGACCTGGAACGCCTGGTGATGGAGCAGCTCTGGGCGGCGCCGGCCGCGCTGACCGTGCGTGAGGTGCACGAGCGGCTGGCCGGCACCCGTGAGCTGGCCTACACCACCGTGATGACCGTTCTGGACCGGCTGGCGAAGAAGAAGCTGACCGAGCGCGAGCGCGACGGCAAGGCCTGGCGCTACCGCGCCGCCGCGCCACGTGAGGAGCTGGCCGCCGACCTGATGCGGGATGCACTCGACCGTGCGGGCGACCGGCGCGAGGCCCTGGTCCGGTTCGTCGGTCAGGTGTCCGATGAGGAAGCGGCACTGCTCCGAGAGGCCCTGTCCAAGCTGAACGAACAGGAGCCGACGGGGTGATCACCCCGGTCCTGCTGGCCGTTCTGGCGCTGGTACTCACCGGCCCGGCACCGGCACTGCTGGCTCGTTCCGACTGGCCCTACCGGGTCCCCCGCGCCGCCGTCATCCTGTGGCAGGCGATCGCATTGGCCGCCGTACTGGCTGCGCTGGGTGCTGGTATCGCGCTGTCCTACTCGATTGCTGGGCGACCTGGTGAGCCACGGTTCGATCCGTCGTCGGCACGAGACCTGGTGGCCGCAGCGATCCTCGCCATGGTCGCGCTGGTCGTTGTGCGGCTGCTGTGGGCGATCGGACGGGTAGCGGTCGGTACGCGGGCACGGCGCAAGCGGCACCGCGATCTGGTCGACGTACTGGCCACACCGGACGGGCTGATCCCAGGACTGCGAGTACTCGCGGAAGAGACGCCGCTGGCCTACTGCCTACCGGCGCTGCGTGGCGCGCGGGTTGTTGTCTCCGTTGGCGCGTTGGAGCGGCTGGACGACAGTGAGCTGAAGGCGGTCCTCGCACACGAGCAGGCGCACCTGCGGGCTCGGCACGACCTGGTGCTGGAGGAGTTCACCGCGCTGCACCACGCCTTCCCACGCTGGGTACGTAGTGATGTTGCGCTGGAGCAGGCAAGAACCCTGGTCGAGCTACTCGCCGACGATGACGCTCGCCGCCGCAACGGTCCAGGCCCACTCGCGCGCGCCCTGGTGGCACTTGCCGGCTCACCTGCACCAGAGGCTGCCATGGCCGCAGCCAAGTCAGCCACGGTCCTGAGAGTGCAACGCCTGGCCGGTCCGGCCCCCAACGAGTCCAGGCTCTCTGCTGTCACGTACGCCGCAGCGGCCGCACTCCTGATCCTGCCGACGATCACCATCGCCGCACCGATCGTGAAGGCGATCGTCGACGCGGTCAGCTAGCCGGCCGGTACCGCACCAGTACGCCGCCCGCACCCCAGGGACGTGCCTCGATCAGCTCCAGGCCCACCGGCGAACCGCCGCCGGACGGGAAGGCGCTCTTGCCCACCCCCAGCAGCACCGGGCAGATCCGCAGCTGCACCTCGTCGACCAGCCCGGCCCGCAGCAACGACTGGAACAGCGTGATGCTGCCCCAGAGGATGATGTCCTTGCCGGTCTGCTCGGCCTTGAGAGCACGCACGCCGTCCAGGTCCCGGACCACCAGACCGGGCTCGTACGGACCCCACGGCGCGCTGTGCAGCGTCGTCGAGACGACGACCAGTCGCAGCGCGTTGAGCTTCTCGGCGATCGGCTCGTCGGCCGACGCCTCGGTCGGCCAGAACCCCGCGAACAACCGGTACGTCTCGGCGCCCAGCAGCATCGTGTCGACACTCTCGAGCAACTCGAGGTTGTCGTCGTCCGGCTGCGAGCTGATCGCGTCGAAGAACTCCAGTCCGCCGTCCGGCCCCGCGGCGTACCCGTCGAGCGTCACGTACTCCTGGAAGATCAGCCGCCTCATCCAGCGAGGCTACCCGAAATGTTTTCCCTCACCCCGTGCTACAGCCAGGAGCACCAGCCCCGACAGAACCAGCAGAACCACCATGGTGACGACGAATGTCAGCACTTCTCTCCCCGGATACCCAACCCCAACACAGTGCATGACGTTCTCAGCGCGCGAGAAGTTCCCCGAACGCCTTGGCGATCTCGTCGATCTGCCATTCCAGCGACGCCGGCGTCATCACCAGCTCGATCCACGACCACCCGGGTACGTCGGCAGGCTGCCACGGACCGCACAACGACTCGTGCGTCCGCTCCATCCGCTCGACCGCGGTCTGCTCGATCGAGTCCGCGGCACGCGGCGCGTAGACCCGGAACGAGTTGGTGTGCGGCGGCTCCGGGAAGACGCGGAAACCTTCGCTCTGCAAGGCCATTGCGACCTCGACGGCCCGCTGGTGCAGGTCGTCCATCAGCGGCAGTACCGTCCGGAGTCCGTTGCGCGCGGACACGGCGTACGGGAAGAGCGAGTACAGGTTGCCGCCGAGGCGCCGCTGCCACCGCCGTACCTCTGCGATCACGTCCTCGGGCCCGGCGAGCGCTGCACCGCTGATGCCGCCCAGCACCTTGTAGAACGACACGTACACCGTCGACACCAGCGCTGCAATTTCAGCCAGGCTGTGCTCCAGGTACGGCGTGCTCTCCCACAGCCGCGCGCCGTCCAGATGCAGCGGGACGCCGCGCTGCGCACACGACTCGGAGAACACGACCAGCTCGTCCCAGGTCGGCAGCACGAACCCCGCATCGCGGAGCGGCAGCTCGACCGTCACCGCGGCCAGCTTGCCCGGGATCGCGGTCAACTCGTCCGGTCGCGGCTGACGTGGTTCTGACGTCAGCCGCTCGATGCGCAGGTGGTGCACCTCTTCCAGCGCGCTCAGCTCGTGCACCAGCAGGTGCGCGAGCCCGTGGACCGCTACCCGGCTGGTGCCCGCGCGGTCGGCGTACACCCGCAGCACGCCCTGCTGAGCCAGGATGCCGGTCGGCAGGAACACCGCGGCCGGTTTGCCCAGCAGCTCGGCCACCTCCTGCTCCAGCGCGGCTACCTCACCACCGTTGCCGTAGACATCGACCAGATCGTCGGTTGCGACATCTGCAAGGTGACGCAGCCGGTCCGCGGCGGCCACCCGCCGCTGGGTCAGCCAGCGCTCACAGTTGTCGGCCGCGTTCTTCCGGCGCTCTCGCAGGTCCTCGGAGGTAGTAGCCACAGCTCCATCCTCTCGCGCCTCGCAACCGCGTTAGATCGTGGCTGTTACGACGTGCTTTCCCTGCACGGTTCGGATCTCCACAGAACGCACCTGGTCGATCGGAGTCAGCACACCGCCGCCGAACGCGCTCTCGCCCTTGGCAGCCTTCTCGGACACCAGCCAACTGCCCGCCACCCAGCTCTTGCCGGACTTGTCGGTGATGACCATCTCGCACTGGTCCCCGGCCTTCAGACCGCTCACCTGCACCTTCACCCAGCTCCAGCCCGCCCGTGGCTCGACTGTGGCAGCCATAGTGGCGCCAGTGGTCGTGTCCTTCGCCGTGACCAGCTTGGAGCCGGCGACAGGCTGGTCTGCGCCCGGTGCAGTAGACCGGCCGAGTACGACGCCTCCACCGAGCGCACCCGCCACGACGACAACTGCGGCCGCGATCTGCAACCAGCGGGACCGACGCTTGGGCGGGGCCTGCACCTGGAGCTCGCGAACCTGGGGCTCCCGGACCTCCCGCAGCGTGCGCTGCAGCAACAGGTCGCCACCCTCGGGTGGTCCCTCCAGGAACGCCTCCGGTGGTACCTCTCCCAGGAAGTCCTTCATCTCGGTCAGCTCGGCCAGCTCCGCGCGGCATTCCGCACAGGTGGCCAGATGCTCGTCGACGGCCGCTGCCTCAGCCGGCTCCAGAGCGCCGAGAGCGTAGGCACCCAGTTGCGTACGGTCGTGCTCACTCATGGGACACCTCCGCTCCTTTCCCTGCCATCACCGTGCGCAGAGCTCGGAGGGCGTAGTACGAACGCGATTTCACGGTACCGGGTGGAACACCCAGCTCTTTGGCAGCCTCCGCGACGGACCGGCCGCGGTAGTACAGCTGCACGAGTACTTCACGGTGCTCGGGCGACACCTTGTCCAGCGCGTCCATGACCACCATGGTGTTCACCACGGACTCGGAGTGGTCGCCTGTGACGGGCGGCCTGTCCACCACGTCCGCCACCTCGGTGGGGCGCACCGCACGAGCGCGGGCCCGGTCAGTGACCAGATTGCGCGCCACCGTCAGCAGCCAGCCCCGCACCGACCCTCTGCCGCTGGTCAGGTCGTCCGCGTGCTTCCAGGCCCGCAGCAGCGTCTCCTGTACGACGTCCTCGGCCGCGGCCCGGTCTCCGGTGAGGCGGGTGGCGTACGCGAGCAAGCTGCGGCCGTGCTCGGCGTACAGCTCCCGGATCAGGATCTCGGCGTCGTGCGGCCCTGGGTTGTCAGCCACCGACCGCACGATACCGGGATCAGCGGGCGCCCACACCACGGCGGCACCAACCAGATCAGTAACCGTCACCATTGCCGGAACCACCCGGCTCGGCGGTGATCTTCTGACCGTCCGCGCCGACGACCCACCAGACACCGCCGACAGCCTGTCCTTTGGCCTCGCCGGCCGCGGTGTCGCTGGCGAACAGGTACAGCGGCAGCCCCTTGACGGCCAACTGCTTGGTGCCGTCCGCGCGGGTGACGGTGCTGACCAGGGAGGCGTCGATACCGTCCAGCTGCGGCGTACCGTCACCGGCCGGCACCACCGGCCACTTGGCGAGGCAGTCGCCCGAGCAGTTCGACGTACCGGAGGTGTCCTTGTCGAACACGTACACGGTCCGTCCGTTGCCGTCGACAACGATCTTGCCGTAGTCGCCGACCGTCGCGGTGGCCAGCTTCACCGCGGCCGAACTCGACGAACTACTCGGCGCCGTCGCCGAGGGCGCGTCGTCGCTGCCGCACGCCGTCAGCCCGGACAGCCCGAGCACACCAACGGCCAAACCACTCATCACACGCTTCACAACAGACTTCATCACGGGCTCCTCGGTCGGTCCGAACGTCACCCGCAATACGTGCCGATCCCCCGATCGGTTCACGCCGGAGCGATATCGTCGTCGGCATGAGCCAAGAGATTCCCGCAGCGGTCCAGCGTGCGCTCGACGCGATCGACGCCCTGGACAACGACGCGTTCGTGGCGGCGTTCGCCGCGGACGGCTCCGTGAACGACTGGGGCCGCGAGTTCCGCGGCCACGACCGGATCCGCTCCTGGAGCGACAGCGAACTGATCGGCAAACGCGTCACGTTCACCGACACCCGGGTCACCACCGCCGGCAACCCGCTGACGATCCTCACCCAGGTCGGCGGGGACGGCTTCAACGGCCCGTCCCACTTCACCTTCGAAACCAGGAACGACGAACTGGCCTCGATGACGATCACGGCCTGATCGGCCGCTCGGCAGGTCCTAGACCGGTTCGGGTTCGCGGATGCGTTGGGAGATGACCGCGGAGACGCCGTCGCCGCGCATGGTCACGCCGTACAGGGCGTCGGCGACCTCCATGGTGCGCTTCTGGTGGGTGATGACCAGGAGCTGGCTGTTCTCGCGGAGTTCCTCGTAGATCTCCAGGAGACGGCCGAGGTTGGTGTCGTCCAGCGCGGCCTCGACCTCGTCGAGGATGTAGAACGGCGACGGGCGGGCCTTGAACAGCGCGACCAGGAACGCAACCGCGACCAGCGAACGCTCACCTCCGGACAGCAGCGACAGCCGCTTGACCTTCTTGCCCGGCGGGCGGGCCTCGACGTCGATACCGGTGGCGAGCATGTCGTCGGGGTCGGTCAGCACGAGCCGGCCCTCACCACCCGGGAACAGCCGGCTGAAGACGTGCTCGAACGCGATCTCGACGTCCCGGTACGCCTCGGTGAAGACCTGCTCGACCCTGTCGTCGACCTCCTTGACGATGTCCATCAGGTCGCGCCGGGACTTCCGCAGGTCCTCCAGCTGCTCGGAGAGGAACTTGTGCCGCTCCTCCATCGCCTCGAACTCCTCGAGCGCGAGCGGGTTGATCTTGCCGAGCTGGTTCAGCGCCCGCTCGGCCTGCTTGAGCCGCTTCTCGACCTTGGTCCGGTTGAACGGCTCGGCCTCGAGCTCCAACGTGTCGTCCTGCGAAGGCACCGGCGGCACCAGCTGGTCCGGCCCGTACTCCGTGACCAGCGCGTCCACCTCGATACCGAGCTCGCCGAGCGCCTTCTCGTACAGCTGCTCCAGGCGCATCTTCTGCTCGGCCCGGGCCAGCGCGTCCCGGTGCACGGTGTTGGTGAGCTGCTCCAGCTCGGAGCTGAGGTTCCGTGTCGCAGAGCGAGCCTGGGCGAGCGCCTGCTCCCGGTCAGCCCGCTGCGCCTGGATCGCCGCCCGCTCGGCCGCAGCCAGTTGCAGGGACGACTCCAGCCGCGCCAGTACGTGACCAGCAGCCAGGTGTACGGCGTTCGCCGCCTCGGCCTGCCGCGCCCGGCGTGCCGCCCGCGCGATCGACCGTGCCCGCGCCTCGCGCTCCTGCCGGGCCGCGCGCTCCAGCGAGTCCGCACGACCGGACAATGCCCGGGCCCGCTCCTCGGTGGTCCGCAGCGCCAGCCGCGCCTCCATCTCAGCCGCACGCCCTGCCTTGGCCTCCTCGGCCAGCCTGTCGCGCTGCGAGGTGTCCGGCTCGTCGCCGTCCTCGTCGAACGCCTCAGCGTCCGTCAGCCGCTCTTCGAGCTCGGCCAGACCGGACAGGTTCCGATCGCGCTCCTCCTCGGCGGCCGCGATCGCCTCGGCCATCCGCTCCGCCTCGCCGCGGGACGCCTTCGCCAGCGACCCGAAGTGCCCGAGCTGCTCGGCCACCGCGGCCATCGACGCGTCCGACTCGTGCAGCCGGGCCAGCGTGATCTCGACGGACTCCTTCTGGCGGCTCCGCTCGTCCTCCAGGCCCTGCAGCTCGAACCGCAGCCGCTCGCTCCGCGCCGTCGCCTCGGTCAGCTTCTCCGACGCCTCGTCGACCGCGGACTGCACCTCGATGAGGCTGGGTGCCGCGTCCGACCCGCCGTACGCGAAGTGAGCTCCGAGTACGTCGCCCACACGCGTCGTGCACGTGACGTCGGGCAGGTTGCGTAGCAGGGACCGTGCCGCGTCCACGTCGTCGACGACCGCGACCTTGCGCAGCAGCCGCCGCAGGGCGGGCCGCAGGGTCTCCGGGCATTCCACGACATCCACGGCGTACAACGCGCCGTACGGCAGCGCCGGCCACAGGGCGTAGTCGTCGGCGGGGGCGTCACCGAGGAGCATCCCGGCGCGGCCGAGGTCGTGCTCCTTGAGGTGACCGACCGCGTGCAGCGCTGCGTCGGTGTGGGTGACGGCGACCGCGTCCGCGGCCTCGCCGAGCGCCGCGGCGATCGCGGTCTCGTACCCGGACCGCACGCTCAGCAGCGCCGCGACCGAGCCCATCAGCCCGTTGACCTGCTCCGACGCGGCCAGCAGCGCGCCGGCCCCGTCCTTGCGGTTCAGACCGAGCTCAAGCGCTTCCTTACGGGCTGCCAGGCCGGTGCGCTCACGCTCGGCGTCGCGCTCCTCGGCCCGCAGCTTCGCCAGCCGCTCGTCCAGCTCGTCGAGCACTGCCTGGGCAGCCTCGTACTGGTCGTCGAGGCCCTTCTCGCCGGCGTCCAGCCCGGCGACCTGGGTCTCCAGCGCGGTGAAGTCGTGCTGAGCCTTCGCGGCCCGCTGCTCGGCCTCGCTCCGGTTGCTGGCGAGCCGGCCGATCTCGGACTCGGCGGCGGCCGCGCGGCTCTTCAGCGCGTTCACCTGGCCGGTCAGCCGGGCCAGTCCTTCGCGGCGGTCCGCGGCGGCCCGGATCAGCGCCGAGATCCGGCGCTCCTCCTCGGCCTCCTGGGCCTCCAGCTGCTGACGGCGCTCGACGGACTCGGCGAGCAGCTCGGAATGCGCCTCGACCTCGGCCTCGATCTGCGCCTCGGTCTCGCGGACCCGGGCCGCTTCCAGCTCGAGCTCCTCGGGGTCCCGCCCCGAGCGCGGGCCGTCCTCGGACTCGTCGTTCAGCGACCGGATCCGGTCGGCCGCGATCCGCGCCGTACCTTTGATCTTCTCGCCGAAGCCGGACAGCTGGTACCAGGTGTCCTGGGCGGCCTGCAGCGCGGGCGCGTCCTCGCGGAGCGCGTCCTCGAGCTCGGCCTCCAGCTCACGGGCCTCCCGCAGCTTCGCCTCGGTCTCGGTACGCCGCTGCGTGAGCGCCGCCTCGTCCCGCAGCTCCGCCTCGAGCGCGGACTGCGCCTGGACGATGTCGTCGGCGAGCAGCCGCGCGCGGCCGTCCCGGACCTCCGCCTGGATGGTCACCGCCCGGCGCGCCACCTCCGCCTGGCGCCCGAGCGGCTTCAACTGACGGCGGATCTCCTGGATCAGGTCCCCGAGCCGGTGCAGGTTGCCCTCGGTGGCCTCCAGCTTCCGGATCGCCTTTTCCTTGCGCTTGCGGTGCTTCAGGACGCCGGCGGCCTCCTCGACGAACCCGCGGCGGCCTTCCGGCGTGGCGCGCAGGATCGAGTCCAGCTGGCCCTGACCGACGATGACGTGCATCTCACGGCCGATACCGGAGTCGCTGAGCAACTCCTGGACGTCGAGCAGGCGGCAGTTCTGGCCGTTGATCTGGTAGTCGGACCCGCCGTTGCGGAACATCGTCCGGCTGATCGTCACCTCGGCGTACTCGATCGGCAGTGCGCCGTCGGCGTTGTCGATGGTGAGCACCACCTCGGCGCGGCCCAGCGGAGCGCGGCCGGAGGTGCCGGCGAAGATGACGTCCTCCATCTTGCCGCCGCGCAGCGACTTGGCGCCCTGCTCACCCATCACCCAGGCCAGCGCGTCGACGACGTTGGACTTGCCGGAGCCGTTCGGCCCGACGATGCAGGTGATGCCTGGTTCGAAGTTCATCGTCGTCGCGGACGCGAACGACTTGAAGCCTCGGAGCGTCATGCTCTTCAGGTACAAGGCGAAGCTCTCCAACCCGTGAAAGGACAGACGGTACCGGAGGAACCGCTGTAGCTGTACGTCGCGCTGCCGCTACCCGGGGGAAGGTGTTCCGCTTCGCAGTCTACAAAGAGATCCGCGGAATCCAGCGGAGGCCAGGCCGTTGAGAGAGATGGCCGGCGAATGGGTACACAACATTGGTGAACCTGCGGTGCTACTACACGCCAGGGCGGCGGAGGCCCGGACGGGGGCCACCGCCGTTCCGCGAGCGTAGCAGCGTAGTGCGGACGGTAGAGACGAATTCTCTGTGCTTCAGACCGAAGCGGGAGTGCGCAGGGCCTCGTCGACGGTGAGCAGCCGACCCTCGTGGATCTGGGCCACGAGGTGGTCATTCTCTGCCTGGAGCCGCATCACGTGCGCCTCCAGATCTGCGACGCGCCGGTTGAGCAGACGAACCTGCTCGAGCATGCGCGGGTCAGTGCCTCCAAGATGCCCTAGAAGAGCCTTGGCCATTGTGCTGTCCTCCGGAAGGGTTCTGGCCGGTCGCGCTCCGTATCGGGGTCATCAGGGAGCGCCGAAAATGTGTGCCGTCTTTCAGGGTGACACCAGCGAGGGCGACGGGTCAACCTGGGCCACAGTTATTAACGATACCTCGCTCACCAGCGGACGTGGCGCGGAACCGGCTGACATTTCGGGCACCGGTACGACGAACGGTTCATGAACGGCTCGCGACGGATCGGCCGGCCGTCCCGCGGGCACGGTGATCCTTCCTGCCCGTAGACGTTCAGGCCGCGCTCGAAGTACCCGGATTCCCCGTTCACGTTGACGTACAGCGCGTCGAAGCTGGTGCCGCCAACGGTCAGTGCCTCGGCCATCACGGCGTGCGCCTGCTCGAGGATCCCCTTGATTTGCAAGGGTTTCAGCGTTTCTGTCGCCCGGGCGTAGTGCAGCTTGGCCCGCCACAACGCTTCGTCGGCGTAGATGTTGCCGATCCCGCTGATGGCGGTCTGGTCCAGCAGCGCCCGTTTGAGCCCGGTCCGGCGGCGGCGGATCTTCGCCGTCGCCAGCTCCGGATCGAACAGAGGATCGAACGGGTCGCGGGCGATGTGGGCGATCTCGGCGGGCAGTTCGGCACCGCCCTCGGAGTACGACAGACCACCGAACATCCGCTGGTCCACAAAACGGACCTCTCCACCGCCGTCGGCGAACCGGAACCGGACCCGGAGATGCGGCTCGTCGGGCGCGCCGACCGGCTGGACCCGGAACTGGCCACTCATTCCGAGGTGGGTCAATACCGCGTCACCGGACGTCAAGGGCAGCCACAGGTACTTGCCGCGCCGGGCCGGCTCGGCGAAAACCTGCCCCTTGAGCCGCGAGACGAAATCCTCCGGCCCGGCGGCATGACGCCGTACCGGGCGGGGGTGCAGCACCTCGACGGTCTCGACGGTGCGCCCGGTGAGAAACCCCACCAGGCCCCGCCGTACGACTTCTACCTCGGGAAGCTCAGGCACTCAGGGCTGCTGCGAGGGATCCGTGCTGTCGGGATGCGCGGCGCGCAGGGCCTTCCAGGCGGTCTCGGCGGCCTGCTGCTCGGCTTCCTTCTTGCTCCGGCCGATGCCGTGGCCGTACGTGTCGGAGCCGATCCGGACCCGCGCCTCGAACGTCTTCGCGTGGTCCGGTCCGGACTCCGCGATCACGTACTCGGGGACGCCGACGCCGAGCTGGGCGACCAGCTCCTGCAGCGACGTCTTCCAGTCCAGGCCGGCGCCGAGCCGGGCCGACGACTCCATCAGGTCGTCGAACAGCCGGTGCACGACCCCGCCCGCGACCTCGAAGCCGCGGTCCAGGTAGACGGCACCGATCAGCGCCTCGACGCAGTCGGCAAGGATCGACGACTTGTCCCGGCCGCCGGTGGCTTCTTCGCCGCGGCCGAGCCGCAGGTACTTGCCCAGCTTGAGCTCGCGGGCGACACCCGCGAGCGCACGCATGTTGACCACCGCGGCCCGTAGCTTGGCCAGTCGGCCCTCGGACAGGTCGGGATGGTTCCGGAACAACGACTCCGTGACGATGACGCCGAGCACGGAGTCCCCGAGGAACTCCAGCCGCTCGTTCGTCGGCAGCCCGCCGTTCTCGTACGCGTACGAGCGGTGGGTGAAGGCGTGCTCCAGCAGTTCGTCAGCCAGCGATACGCCGAGCCGCTGGTTCAGCTCGGCGTAGAGCCCCGTTTCGTTGGCAGAGTTCACTGTGAAGGTTGCCGTTTAGCTCTCGACGACCTGGCGACGCTCGCCCTTCGCGCCGTACTGGCCGCAGTTCGGGCAGACGGTGTGCTGCAGGTGCTTCGCGCGGCAGGCGGGGTTCACGCAGGTGACCAGCGACGGGGCAGTCGTCTTCCACTGCGCCCGGCGGCTCCGGGTGTTGCTGCGCGACATCTTCCGCTTCGGAACGGCCACGGTGATAACTCCTCGGTTCGGCCGGGGGCTGGTGGACCCGGCCGGCTCAGTCTGACGATTTCGGTGGTGCGGTACTGCGGTGTTGCGGTGGAGCTGTTTTCAGTTGTCCTGCTCGTCCTGCGTGAGCAGTCCGCCGAGGGCGGCCCAGCGTGGGTCGGACCGGTCCTCGTGCTTGTGGCCGGGATCGTCCGCCAGGCGACCCCGCAGTCGGGGCACAGACCCGGACAGTCGTCCGTACACAACGGCTGGAACGGCAGTGCGAGCACCACCTGGTCCCTCAGCGCCGGCTCGAGGTCGATCAGATCGCCCTCCATCCGGCTGGCCTCGTCCGGCTCGGCTTCGCTCTCCGGGTAGACGTACAGCTCCTGGACGTCAGCGAGGAACTCGTCCTCGATATCGACCAGGCACCGCGCGCACTCCCCGACCAGACGGCCGCTGGCCGTTCCGGAGACGAGCACCCCTTCGACCACCGATTCCAGCCGTAGATCGAACTGGATCGGATCGCCTTCGGGGACGCCGATCACGTCGATTCCGAGTTCCGCCGGCGCCGGGCTCGAGAAGGTGACTTCGCGTTGGGACCCTGCTCGGCGGCTCAGCTCGTGCGTATCGATCACGAGGGGGGACCGCGGGTCCAAGACGCTCAGAACATCCCTTTCAGGCGTGGGCAGGCAAGAACTCGGTCTCGTCGAGACCGGTGATCCACACTACCAACTCCCCGGCGCTGCGCCCAATCCGGGGACACTCACAGCGTGTTCAGTAACCGTGCGTGAACGGCCGGCGTCACGAACGTGCTGACGTCGCCGCCGAGGCGGGCGATCTCCTTGACCCAGCTGGACGAGATGAAGCCGTGTTCCGGCGCGGTCGGCAGGAAGAACGTGTCGACGCCGGTCATCCGCCGGTTCAGCTGCGCCATCTGCAGTTCGTAGTCGTAGTCGGCCGCCGAGCGCAGGCCTTTCACCATCACAGCGGCGCCCTCGGCCCGGCAATAGTCGACCACGAGCCCCTCGAAGGAGCCGATCCGGACGTTCGGGAACGGCTCGACCAGCTCGGTGAGCATCTCGATCCGCTCCTGCGGCCCGAACAGCCGGTTCTTCGACTGGTTCACCCCGGTCGCGACGATCAGCTCGTCGAAGGCGGCAGCCGCCCGGGTGATGACGTCGAGATGCCCGACCGTAGGCGGGTCGAAAGTGCCTGGAAAGACGGCCTTAACCATGCCGGTGACCGTACCAAAGCCGAGCCTCGCCGTACTTGCGATCGCGCAGCGCGGCGAACCCCTCAGGCCAGTCCCAAGGTTCGCGTTTCCCGCGTTCGACGACCACCACCGCGTCGTCGGCCAGCCAGCCGTGCGCCACGAGATCGGTCAGCACGTCCTGCAGTTCAGCCGTCTCGAGCTTGTACGGCGGGTCCGCGAACACCAGGTCGAATACGGCGGGAGCGTCACCCGCTGTCACCTTCTCCACCGGCCGGGTCAGCAGCGTCGCTCCGGGCAGCCCCACGACCTTGATGTTCGCCGCGATCACCTCGGACGCTTTCCGGTCCGATTCGACCAGCACGATCGTCGCAGCACCCCGGGACAGCGCCTCCAGCCCGATCGCGCCGGATCCGGCGTACAGGTCGAGCACCGCGAGCCCGTGCAAGCTTCCGAACTCGGACTCGAGCGACGAGAACAGCGCCTCCCGCACCCGGTCCGCCGTCGGCCGCGTCCCACTCCCCGCCGGCACCCCGATCCGCCGCCCACCAGCCGCGCCACCGATAACACGCGTCACGTCTTCTCCAGGTACTCGGTGGTTTCGGACTGGAGGGCGCTTCGGACGATCGCGAGCAGCTGCGGGAACTCGGACAGGGCCGGGTCCACTCCGACGATCCTGGTGGCCTCGTGACGGGCCGCGAGGATGATGTCCTCGTCCCGCAGCACGCTGAGCAGCTTGAGGCTGCTGCGTCGTCCGGACTGCGCGACACCGAGTACGTCGCCCTCGCGGCGGGTCTCCAGGTCGATCCGTGACAGCTCGAACCCGTCGGTGGTCGACGCGACCGCGTCCAGGCGCCCGTACGACCTGGATCCCGCCCACAGGTCCGTGACCAGCAGACACAGCCCGGGCACCTTGCCCCGCCCGACCCGGCCGCGCAGCTGGTGGAGCTGCGAGATGCCGAACCGGTCGGCGTCCATGATCACCATCGTCGAGGCGTTCGGTACGTCGACCCCGACCTCGATGACCGTCGTCGCGATCAGTACGTCGATGTCGCCGGCCGCGAACCGGGACATCACCGCGTCCTTCTCGTCGGCCGGCAGCCGCCCGTGCAGGATCTCGACGCGCAGGTCGTGCAGGATCTCCGCGAGCGCCTCGGACACCTGCATCACCGAGATCGGCGGCCGGGCCTGCTTCTTCCCGCCTTCATCGGTTTCGAGGAGCTCGCCTTCCTCGTCCTTCGCGTTCTTGACATCGTCCCCGATCCGCGGGCAGACGACGTACGCCTGGTGGCCCTTGCCGACCTCCTCGCGGACCCGCGCCCAGGCCCGCTGCAACCAGTCCGGCCGCTCCTTGGCGGGCACCACGGACGACTGGATCGGCGACCGCCCGGCCGGCAGCTGAGTGAGCGTCGAGACCGCGAGGTCGCCGAACACCGTCATCGCCACCGTCCGCGGGATCGGCGTCGCGGTCATCACGAGCACGTGTGGCGTGTTCTCGCCGGATTTCGCGCTCAGCGCGGCCCGCTGCTCGACCCCGAACCGGTGCTGCTCGTCGACCACCACGAGCCCGAGATCCGCGAACTGGACCTTGTCCTCGAGCAGCGCGTGCGTCCCGACGACGATCCCGGCAGCGCCGCTGGCCGCGTCGAGCATCGCCGTACGGCGGGAAGCCGCGTTCAGCGAACCGGTCAGCAGGCCGATCTTGGTGGCATGTTCAGCGCCGCCGAGCATGCCCTGCTCGGCCAGGTCGCCGAGCATCTTGGTGAGCGTCTTGTGGTGCTGGACGGCCAGCACCTCGGTCGGCGCGAGCAGGGCCGCCTGGCCGCCGTTGTCGACCACGGACAGCATCGCCCGCAGCGCGACCACGGTCTTGCCGGAGCCGACCTCGCCTTGCAGCAGCCGGTGCATCGGGTGCGGCCGGGCGAGGTCCGCGAAGATCTCCTCCCCCACCTCGGCCTGTCCTTCGGTCAGCTCGAAGGGCAGCCGCTGGTCGAACTCGTCGAGCAGCCCACCGGCCTGCCGCGGCCGCGGTACGGCGCTCTGCGCGTCCATCACCGCGCGACGCTGGGCGAGGATCGTCTGCATCACCAGCGCCTCCTCGAACCGGAACCGCTGCTGCGCGTCGTCGATGTCCTTCTCGGTGTCCGGAAGATGCACCTTCTGCAGGGCGTCCCGGAGGCCGAGCAGCTTCTTGTCGCGCAGCACCAGGTCCGGGACGGGGTCGTCGACGCGGTCGTCGAGGCTGTCCAGGACGATCTTGACCGACCGCTCGATCGTTGCAGTGGGCAACTTCGAGGTGGCCGGGTAGAGCGGGCGGTAGGGCCGTGCCCGGCGTTCGATCTCGGCCTCGGTGAGGTCTTCCTCGTCGAGCACCTCGGTGCCGGGATTCTTCAGCTGCATGGTGGTGCGGAACATCGTCACCTCGCCCCAGAACAGGGCGGCGGTGCCGGGCGTCAGCTTCGTCAGCAGCCAGGGCTGGTTGAAGAACGCCAGCTCGATGTCGTTGCGGCCGTCGGTGACCACGACCTTGGTGATCGTCCGCTGCTTGCGGAACCTCTGGACCTGGTCGGGCTTGATCTCGATCTTGCTGTCCAGCGCGCGAGCCGTGACCTTCTTGACCCGCCCGTTGACAGTCGCCTGGTCGCCGACCTCGAGTTCGTCGAACGGGGTCAGCTCGCCCTTCTTCAGGTACCGCCGCGGGTAGTGCCGCAGCAGCTCGCCGACGGTCTCGATCTCGAGCACGTCCGCGAAGGTCTTGGCTGTTTTGGCACCGAGGAAGTCGCGCAGCTTCCTGTCCATGTCGCTCTTCATTCCACCCCGATCAGCAACGGGTACCTGTCCTGTCCTCCGTCGTACACCACGACATCGACATCTTTGCGTTGCCGGCGTACGTGCCGCTCGACGGCCGCGGCCAGCGCCGGGTCGGCGTCGCGGCCGGTGACGATCGTGAGCAGCTCGCCACCGCCGCCGAGCAACCGGTCCACGACCTCCAGCGCCGCCTCCTCGAGGTCCCCGGTGATCACCGCGAAGTCTCCGTCGACGACCCCGAGCGCGTCGCCGATCCGGCACCGGCCGGCCATCGTCCAGGCGTCCTTGACCGCGATCGTGACGGCACCGTGCCGGGTCTGCCCGGCGGCGGCCGAGAGGTGTACGACGTCGTCGTCGAAGCTGCGGTCCGGGTCGTGGACGGCGATCGCCGCGAGACCCTGGACCTGGGCGCGGGTCGGGATCACGGCGACCCGGATCCCGTCCTGGCGGGCGGCCGTGGCGGCGGCCTCGGCGACCGCGATCGAGTCCTGGTCGTTGGGCAGGATCACGATCTCGGGCGCCTGCGACTGCTCGATCGCCTGGAGCAGTTCTCCGGTCGAGCAGCGGCGGCCGGGGGCGCCGCGGATGATCCGGGCACCGGCCTCGGCGAACAGCCCGGCGAGTCCTTCGCCGGCGACGACCGCGATCACGGCACGGCCGGGGGCCGGCTCGTGGTGGTGCGCCTGGTCGTCGAAGTGGGTGACCCGGATCCGGTGCGGGCGGCCGATGTCGATGCCCTGCTCGATCGCGGCGCCGACGTCGTCGGTGTGCACGTGGACGTTCCAGAGGCCGTCGCCGCCGACCACGACGACGGAGTCGCCGAGCGCGGCCAGGATCTGCCGGAAGTCGCCGATCTTGTCGTCGGGCGCGTCGAGCAGGTACATCACCTCGTACGCGGACCCGTCCTGGCTCTCGGCGCGCTCCCCCTGCGGCTCGACCCTGGCCGGTACGTCGACGCTCACGTGCTGCCCGGTGAGCACCGATTCCATCGCTCCCAGGATCACGACGAGGCCTGCTCCTCCGGCGTCGACGACGCCCGCATGCCGCAGTACGTCGAGCTGGTCGGTCGTCTTGGTGAGGGCCTGGCGGGCGGACGCGACCGCGGCGAGGCAGACGTCGGCGAGGGTCTTGCCGTCGTTCGCGGCGGTCATCGCGCCCGTGGCGGCGGCGCGGGCGACGGTGAGCATGGTGCCTTCGACGGGCTGCGCTACGGCCCCGTACGCGGCGTCTGCGGCGAACTTGAGGGCATCGGCGAAGGCGGCGGCCTCGCTCATCCGTGGGTCGGCGAGGACGCCTTCTGTCTGGTGGTGCGGGAGGTTCTCGTCGAGGCGGAGGCCGCAGGCGCGGATCAGCTGGGAGGTGATCACACCGGAGTTGCCGCGGGCGCCGAGCAGCGCGCCGCGGCCGAAGGCCTGGATCGCCTCGGTGAAGGTCAGTTCGCCCTTGGGCAGCGCCTCACAGGCGGCTTCCCAGGTCAGGTAGAGGTTGGTGCCGGTGTCGCCGTCCGGCACCGGGTACACGTTCAGCTCGTCGATCTCGGTCCGGGCCCGGGCCAGGTCGGCCAGGGCGGTCCGGGCCCAGGCGCGCAGCACGTCAACGGTCAATTCCTCCACGCCCGGAAGGCTAACTGGTGGGCGTTCGATACGGTTCCCCGGTGAGCGGCAGGAGTGTGTTGTTCTCGGCCGCGGCCGACAGTTACGAGTTGGCTGTGCGGGAGATCCGGGGCGAGTTCGGGCGGGATGTGCGGGTCCAGCGGGTCGGCGCCGAGCTCGGGCGGGTCGATGGGCCCTCTGTCGAGGCGTTCGCGGCGGCGTGTGATGCGGGGCGGATCATGTTCGTCCGGCATCTGACGGTGGAGATCGCGAGCTTCGAGGAGCTGCCGCCGGAGTACGAGCTGGCCGAGGTGGTGCTGGGCGAGCTGCCCGAGTACCCGAAGGCACTCGCCGTACAGGCCTGGACCGATGCGGCCGGCACCGGCGGATCGTATTACCACCGCCTGGAGGAGGCGCTGGCCGCCCGTGGGGTGGCTGTCACGCGTTCCGGGCAGGAGTACGTCGTCTCGTGCTTCGCGGGGCGGAAGGCGGTGCTGCTCGGGCTGAACCGGCTCGCGGACAGCCTGTCGGACTGGCCTGGCGGGCGGATGCGGCTGGCTCGGGGTGACGAGCGGGTGTCGCGGTCCGAGTTCAAGCTGGAGGAAGCGATCACGACCTTCGGGCTGGAGCTTCCGAGGGGCGGGAAGGCGGTCGACCTCGGCGCCTCACCGGGCGGGTGGACGCGGATCCTGCGCCAGCACGGGCAGGAGGTGTGGTCGGTCGACCCGGGTTCGCTGGATCCGCGGCTGCGTGACGATCGCCGGATCCATCACGAGGCGACGACGGCGGGCCGGTTCTTCGCCGCGAACCGGGTGCGCTTCGACGTGGCGGTGAACGACATGCGCATGGACCAGGTGACGAGCGCCCGGATGATGCTGGACGCGGCCATGCACCTGCGGCGCGGCGGTCTCGCGATCGTGACGCTGAAGGGCGGCGGCCGGAACCCGCTGGACGGCGCCCGCCGCGGTATCGAGGTCCTCGGCGAGCGGTACGACGTACTGCACGCCCGGCAGTTGCACCACAACCGGAACGAGATCACGGTCGTCGCGAGGAGACACGAATAGGCGCCCGGGGTGAACCGGGCGCCTAGTCGAAGGCCCTACACGGAGGAAAGCTTCAGGTCAGCCGACGACGCGCTGGACCTTGCCGGCCTTGATGCAGGAGGTGCACACCTTCATCTTGGTGGGCGTGCCCTTGATGATCGCGCGGACCGGCTGGATGTTGGGGTTGAACCGGCGGGGCGTACGAGCCTTGACCCGCCGGATCATCGCGCCCTTACCCAGGCGGGCAACGCTGTTGCCGAACGTCGGCTGCTTGCCGCAGACATCGCACTTCTTAGACATGATTCTCCGTGTTCAGGGTCGTGACACCGACAGACCATGTTACATGCGTGTCAGCGCCCCACCAATTTGGCTGTCAGGCAGTGAGGTAGGCCACTTCGTCGTCCGTCAAGGACACCGAGAGCCCCGGAGTCGAGGTCCGGGTTTCGCTGACGTGCCGCGGCCCGATCAGCGGAAATACAGGATACGGCTGGTGCAGCAACCACGCCAAAGCGATCGCGGTCGGCTCGACTCCCTTGGCCTTCGCCAGCTCCCGCGCCCGGTCCAGTCGGCGGAAGTTGTCGTCGGAGTAGAAGCAGCGCACGAGCTCCTGGTCCGAGGTGTCCTCCGGCTTGGCGCGTCCGGTGAAGAACCCGCGGGCCTGGCTCGACCACGGGAACAGCGCGACCTGCCGCTCGCGCAGCCATTTCTGCGACTCGTCGTCGGCCACGTGCCGGCAGCCGGCCCACGGTACGTCGTAGGCCCGCGCGAGGCTGAGGTGGTTGCTCAGCAGCGTGAACGGCTGCTTGCTGTTCGCCTCGGCGTACGCGTTGGCCTCGTCGAAGCGCGCGGTGGACCAGTTGGAGCCGCCGAACGCCTTGATCCGGCCGGCCTTGAAGTGCTCGTCCAGGACGTCGACGAACTCCGAGACCGGAATGTCCTCGTTGTCGCGGTGCATGAAGTACAGGTCGACGTGGTCGGTCTGCAGCCGTTCGAGGCTCTCGTGCAGCTGGCGGGTGATCGACTCGGGATCGCAGTACGGCGTGTGCGCGCCCTTGCCGATCACCACGACGTCGTCCCGGTTGCCGCGCGACTTCATCCACTGCCCGAGCAGCTTCTCGCCGCGTCCGCCGCCGTAGATGTACGCCGTGTCGAACGTCGTACCGCCGCGCTCGACGAAGTCGTCGAAGACCACCGCCGCGTGCGGCAGCGTCTGCTGGTTGTCGACGCCCATCACGAGCCGCGAGACCTGCCGGTCGACGCCCGGAACCTTGCCGTACGTCATCGGGGCGTCGTCGCGGCGGGTGAGCGGCCGTCCGGTCGCGGTCGGGATGATCGCGTCGTCCCGCTCGCTCGCGTACTGCTGCCCGATCGCGGCCCGCCACTGGTCCTGGACCGTGAGGTTCCCGAGGGTGTCGGCCCAGGTCATCTCCGGCGCCTGCTTGGCCCCGGACCGGACCGCCGCCTGCACGGCCTCGGCCTCCGCCGTGTAGATCAGCGCCGGCTCCGCGGAGATGTCCCGCGGGTCCTCCCCCACCCGATGCAGAGTCACGTGGGTCGGCTTGCCGTCGCCGCCGAACCACGGGTCCTCGACGACGAGGTATCCCTCGCTGCCGAAGATCCGGACCTGGTTCTGGTCGGCGAGCCGCACGCCGGTGCTGACCTGGGCAGTGACGCCGCCGTCGAAGAACAGCGTCGCCACCGTCCACTCGTCGGCGCCGGTCTCACCGACGTGGCCGACCGCGCTGACGGCGGCCGGGTCGGCGTACGGCTGCCCGATCGCCGCGCCGGCGATCAGCCGAGCCATCGACACCGGGTAACCGCCGACGTCGAGGATGCCGCCGCCGGCCAGGTCATCGGCGAAGATCCGGCTCTCCGGCCGGTACCCGGCGGCGAACGCGAACGTGGCCTGGATCTGGTGGACGGTACCGATCTCGCCGTCGCGGACCAGCTGGGCGATCAGCTTGGTCTGCGGCAGGCACCGGTACATGTACGCCTCCATCAAGAAGACGTCATTGCGTACGGCGGCCTCGATCATCGCCTCGGCCCACGCGCGGTTGATCGCGAGCGGCTTCTCGCACAACACGTGCTTGCCGGCCTCTGCCGCCTTGATCGCCCACTCGACGTGCATCGGGTGCGGCGTGGCGATGTAGACGGCGTCGACGGATCCGTCGGCGAGCAGGTCGTCGTACGAACCGTGCCGGTTGGCGATGTCCCACTTGTCGGCGAAGGTGTTCGCCGACTCGAGGGACCGGCTGCCGACGGCGACGACCTCGTTGGTCTTCGACGTCGGCACCTGGCTGGCGAACCGGGAAGCGATGTTGCCGGTGCCGATGATGCCCCAGCGGAGCTTGTGGTCAGTCAAAAGAAATCCCGTTGTGATTGTGGTTGCAGGTCAGAATTTCATGGCCCCCGCCGCCAGGTCGGCGATGAAGGAGCGGGCGCCGATCAGGAAGACGCCGATCAGCGGGATGACGCTCATCAGCGCACCGGCCATCACCATCGAGTAGTCGGTGCCGTAGACGCCGTTCAGCTGGTCGAGAGCGACCTGGAGGGTGAGGCGGTTCGGGTCGGTCATCACGATCAACGGCCAGAGGTAGTCGTTCCAGACGTTGATGAAGGTGAAGATGCCGAGGAAGGCCAGACCGGGCCGGAGCACCGGCAGGCCGACGGTGAGGTACTGCCGGAAGAATCCGGCGCCGTCGACCTTGGCGGCCGAGATGAGTTCGTCGGGGATGGCGCCCTTGGCGTACTGGCGCATCCAGAAGATCCCGAACGCGTTCGCCGCGCCGGGGATGATGAGGGCCTTCAGCGACCCGATCCAGCCGAACTCGGCGAGCGTCACGAACTGCGGCACCAGCGACAGCTGGGCCGGGATCATGAAGGTCGCGAGCAGCAGGCCGAACAGCAGGTTCCGGCCGGGGAACTCGTACTTCGCGAACGCGAACGCGGCCAGCGAGTCGAAGAACAGCACCAGGACCGTGACGCCGAGTGAAGCGATCAGCGTGAGCAGCATCGAACCGAAGAAGTCGATGTTGTCGAGCACCTTGCCCATGTTCTCGAACAGGTGCGAGCCGATCAGCAGTTTCGGCGGGTAGCTGAAGATGTCCGGGGTGGTGTTGGAGGCCATCACCACCATCCAGTAGAACGGGAACAGCGAGACCAGCACGCCGAACATCAGCACGATGTGACCGACGGCGGTGCGAATGCGCTCAACGGACATCTGCGGCCTCCCTCTTGGCATTCTGGGCTGCGATCCTGCGTTCCACTCGCCGAGCGGCGCGTCGGGTCAGCCGTTCGTCGTCCTTTCCGCCGATCAGCCGCCAGTTGATGATGCTGAACAGCACGATCAGGACGAACAGGGCCCAGCCGACCGCGGCGCCGTACCCGAACTGGTTCTTGATGAACGCGCTCTGGTACAGGTACGAGACGATCGTCAGGCCGGCGTCGCCGGGGCCGCCGATGCTCGAGGTGTCGCCGAACAGCACCCGGGACTCGGTGAAGATCTGCAGTCCGCCGATGGTCGAGGTGACCGCGGTGAACAGGATGACCGGCCGCATCATCGGGACGGTGATCCGCCAGAACGTCTGCCGCGGGCTGGCGCCGTCGACCTTGGCGGCCTCGTACACGTCGGCGGAGATCGCCTGCAGACCGGCCAGGTAGATGATCGCGTTGTAGCCGACCCAGCGCCAGGTGACGATGGTCGCGATCGCGATCTTGATCCCCCACGGCGAGGTCAGCCATTGGACCTCGCCGACGCCGATCGAGCGCAGGAACGCGTTCAGCAGGCCGAAGTTGTTGCTGAAGATCGAGCCGAACACCAGGGTGATCGCGACCACCGAGGTGACGTTCGGGATGAAGTACGCGATCCGGTAGAAGGTCCGCAGCCGGGTCGCGTTGTGCAGGGCGTTGGCGATCACCAGCGCCAGCAGCAGCATCGGGACCGTCGAGAGCACCCAGATGAGCAGCGTGTTGCCGATCGTCTTCCAGAACGTGGCGTCGCTGAGCAGGTAGTGGTACTGCTCCAGGCCGACCCACTTCATCTGCCCGATGCCGTCCCAGGAGTGGAACGAGATCCAGATCGAGAACAGCACCGGGAACGCGCCGAAGATCGCGAACAGGATGAAGAACGGCGAAACGGCGGCGTACTGCGGGAAGGCCTGCTTGTACTTGTTCGGCGGCTTCTCCGCGGTGCTCGCGGCCGTGGTCGGTACTACCGGGGCAGTCTTGCTGGTGACAGCCATGTCAGATCGCCCCCGCTCGGGTGAGTTCGCGCTCGACCTGGCGCTGGGCGTCGGCCCAGGCCTGATCCGGGTCCTTGCCGGCCGCCTCGACGTTCACGAGTTCGGAGCTGATCGGCGTGTCGATGATGCTGTCGTACGGCGAGAAGTAGGCGCCCGGGTACTTCTTGGCGGATTCCGCGAACACGTCGACGATCTTCTGACCGCCGAAGAACGGATCGGGCGCACTCAGCCGGGAGTCGGTGTAACTGGCCGGCGTGGACGGGAACAGGACCGGGTCCAGGAACGCCTGGGCCTGGTTCTTCGCCGACTCCAGCCAGCTGATGAACGCGAACGCAGCCTTCGGGTTCTTGCAGTACTTCGTGATCGCCAGGAAGGACCCGCCTCGGTTGCCGGCACCACCAGGAGCCGGCGTGACCCGCCAGAGTCCCTTCGTCTTCGGCGCCGCGTTCTTCGGCCCGAGCTGGGCCCACCAGACGGCCCCGATGTACGCGACGAGCTTGCCGTTGGTGACGACCGCGTTCTTGTCGGTCGAGTTCTGCGCGTTCGCCGAGAGACCTTCCTTGACCACCCGGACGGCGAGATCGAACGCCTGCCGGACGTGGTCCTGATCGCCGAGGTACTGCCCGTCCGGCGTCATGTAGCGCTTGGACTGCTGCGCCATCCGGTAGGAGTAGATACCGGTGATGTTGTCGGTGATCGCGGAGCCGGGTACGGCCTGCTTGAGCTTCTTGCCGAGCGCGATGTAGGTGTCCCAGTCCGGGGCGAGCTCCGCGACGGCGGCCGGATCGATGTCGACACCGGCCTTCTGGAGGATGTCGGTCCGGTAGAACAGCGCCGTCGGCCCGGTGTCCATCGGGTAGGCCATCATCTTGCCCGCCGGCGTGACACCCCACTTCCACTTCCAGGGCAGGAAGTCCTTCTCGAGCTCCTTGGCGCCGAGCTCGTTCAGGTCGTAGAACTGGTCGGCGTTCGGGAAGTACGTCGCGACGTCGTCGTTGATCGCGACGATGTCCGGGACGAGAGACTTGCCGGCCAGGGCGGTCAGTACCTTGGTCTTGTAGTTGGAGCCGATCCGGGTCATCGCCAGCTTCATGCCGTCGTACCCCGGAATCGCCTTCTCCGCCTGGCCGATCAGGTCGTCGTTGACGGACCCGACCCAGGTCCACATGCTGAGCTCGTTCGAGCCGCCCAGCGAGCTGCGCGAGCCGCAGCCGGTGAGTCCCGCGGCGGCTAGAGCGGAGCCGGCAGCGAGGAAGTGCCTTCTGCTCAGGGTCATAGCCTCACCTGGCGCTTTCTGTTGGATTTCGCCGGAAGGTGTCCACATATGTTTACGTAGCCATTAGGTAAGCGCATACCGACTGAACCGGTCAAGCCTCCGATGACAAGATTGGGTTTCATGAGCCCCAGTGCAGTCCTCTTCGATGCCGACGGCGTTGTGCAACGCCCTGACCGCGACTGGTGGTCGCAGCTGACCTCGCTCGTACCCTCCGACGGCGACGCGTTCGTCGCGGACCTGATGGAGGCCGAGAAGCCGGCGCTGGTCGGGAAAGTCGATTTCCGGGACGCGCTGGCCGACGTACTGCGGCGCTGGAACTCGCCGGCCTCCGTCGAGCAGGCGCTCGAGCCGTGGAGCTGGTTCGTCGCGGAGCCCGAGGTGATCACGCTCATCCAGTCGCTGCGCGCGGCCGGCATCGGGTGCCACCTGGCGACCAACCAGCAGTCGTACCGGCGGACGATCATGCAGGAGGAGCGCGGGTACGGCGCGTGGTTCGACCAGACGTTCTACTCGTGCGACGTCGGGCTGGCCAAGCCGGATCCGGCGTACTTCCGGGCCATCCTCGGCTCGTTGGACCTGCCTGCTTCGTCGGTGCTGTTCATCGACGACAACGTGGACAACGTGGAGGCCGCTTCGAGCGTCGGGCTGCGGGCCGAGGTGTACGACCTGTCGTCCGGCGTACCGGCGCTGGTTGAGCTGTTTCGGCGTCATGACCTGCCTGAGGTCTTGTGATGACGTGAAGGCTGTGACATCGTCGCCGAGCAGATGACAACGTAGGACATTCCACCAGCCGCTCACTGGAGGCTCCCCATGTCCGATCGCCGCCGTACGCTCTCCCGCCGCAGTGCGCTGGGCCTCACCGCGGGCCTGGGCCTCGCCGCGACCGTCTCGCCGTCGCTCGCGTTCGGCGCTGCGCCCACTCAATCGGCGTACCCGAAAGGACAGCGGCCGCAGGTGCTGAACGTCTTCGCGGAGGACACGCTGAGCCTGCCCGAGCGGACGCTGGCGACGACGCTGCAGGGCCTGATGGCTCGGCGCGGCGGCGAGTCGCTGTATCTGAATCTGCCGACGCTCGGGTACCAGCACTGGCTGGACGGCCTGGTGTCGCAGTACGGCGTGCGGACGCGTCCCGGAAACCTGTGGAACACCGTCAGGCGGTCCGGCATCCGCGGCTATGTCCTCTTTCGTGCGGGCACCCCGTCGGTCAATGTCGCGACCACGCTCGCCGGCGTGACGGGTGCCGTGGCGATCGAGGAAAGCCTTGAGGCACTCGCGATCCAGAACGGATTGCGCAAGGTCCTGGACGTGCGGGACAAGGACGACCGCTGGGTGTTCGAGACGTACTGGCCCCGGCTGCGGCACGACGTCGTGGTCGAGCAGCGCGCCGACATCCCGGAGCGGCTCCGGGACTACGTCACGATGGCGGGGACGCTCGCCTTCTTCGACGGCAACTCGGAGTTCCGCGCCGACGTGGTCGACGCGCTGGACGACGACGGCACGGTCATCGGCTGGGGCGACGCCTCGGCAGGCGAGGACGCCTTCATCGGCGTGAACTCGGCCACCGGCGTCAAAGCGCTGCCCGCCGACCACGCCCGCAACCTGTCGGTGCTGTCAGGCATCTCCGAGGACCGCCTGACGCAGCACGTCTCGGCGCATGCTCCGACTCCCGATCCCGACGCGCATTACGTCACGTTCCTGATCACTGATGGCGACAACATTCAGTGGGCTCTCGGCGACTTTCCCACCGATCCGCGATGGTTCGGGAGTCCGCGCCGAGGTGAGGTCGACCTCGGCTGGGGCATCTCCCCGTCGCTCATCGATCTCGCGCCGTCCGTCATGCGCTGGTTCTACGACCAGTCGCGGAAGGACCGCTGGGTGGTCGGCCCGTCCGGCGGCGGCTACATGTACCCGAGCCGCTATCCCGCCGCAGCGCTGGACAAGCACACCGCGTCCCTCGCCCGGGCCATGGGGCGGGCCGATCTCTCGGTCGCGCAGATCATCGACTTCGACGCGTTCGAGAACACCCGGCTGTGGTCGTCGTACCTCAAACGCCCCGAGATCGACGGCCTGATCTACCTCGAGTACTCGAGGTACGACGGCCTGAAAGGCAAGGTGGTCTGGTCCGAGGGCAAACCCGTCATCTCGGCCCGCACCATGCTCTGGGACGGCCTCGACGGCGCGGACGAGGCCTCGGTCACCGCCGAACTGAACGCGGCAACCCGCAACCCGTTCTCCACAGCCGGCTACTCAGTCGTCGTCTGGCACGCCTGGAGCAAGTCCGTCGACAACGTCCTCTCCGTCGTCGACGGCCTCGCTCCCCACGTCAAGGTCGTTCCACCCGACACCCTGGTCCGCATGGTCGGCAAGCACGCCAAACCGTAGAACCACCTGTCAGGTGCGTGGGACCTTGAGCTGGTCCCAGGTTTCCTTGCCGGGGATTCCGTCGGCGTCGGAGCCGGGTTGGGCTACCGAGCCTTGGAATCCCAGTTTCTTCTGCCAGGCCGAGTAGGACTTGAGGTCGCCGGTGCCCCAGGTGTCCTTGTTGGTCTGGGTCTCGTACTTGTTGCAGTCGACGGCGACCAGCCGGTTGTGCATCGCGGCGATGATCGGGCTCTTGCGGCCCATCACGAAGAACGACTTGCCCGGGAACGTGACGAACCCGGTGCGTGGCCCGGCCGAGTGCACGTACGACGGCCGTCCGTAGCCGGCGATCGTGGCGGCCATCCGCGTGTGCCGGCCGCACTTGTTGCTGTAGTTGCCCTCGATCGTGTAGACCTTCGAGCCGCTGACCCCGGTGACGAGACCGACGTGGTCGATCCTCGCCTTCAGGTCGGTGCCGTCCCAGTCGAAGAAGACGATGTCACCGCGCCGGATCCCCGCGACGTCCACATGCCACTGGTTCTTCTTCTTGAACTCGTGGGCGTGTGCGGTCGTCAGCGCGAAGTCCTTCCCGAACGTGACCGCGTTCTCGTTGCCCGAGGTGAAGGCCCAGAACGTGATCGACGCGTCGCACCAGGCGAAGTTGCCGTTGAACGCCGAGCCGTTGCGTTCGCGGTACCACTTCTGGATCTTGTTCGGTTCGCCGAGACCGATGTCGAGCTCAGCGGTGTGGATCATGTCCTCGAGGCCGCTCATGATCCGGCCCCGCCGGTGTGCGTCGGTTCCAGGTCGCCCGAGGCCCGGCCGTACTCGCCGTCCTCGGCGGGCCCGAACTCGGCCTCCAGTTCCTCCGCCTCGTTGTCGATGTCATGGTCGAAGCTCGGTTCGACCAGCAACGCGGCCTGCTCTTCCTGCGACATGTCTTCCGGCACTTCGTCCAACTCTTCCAGCGACGGCCGCCCGTTGTCGGTCATGCCAATACCTCCCCCTGCCCACGATGAAAGGCCCCCAGCCCTGATCCCTTCATCATGCTCCGGCACGTGAGCTTCGACTACAGCTCACGGAAGTACACCGCCACCGGCAATTTCACACATCCGATTGATTCGTAGAACGCCCGCGCCGGCGCGTGAAAGTCATCCCCTCCGGTGCCGATCTCGACGTACTCCGCCCCCTCGGCCCGCATCGCCGCGAACGCGTGCTCACAGAGTGCGGTGGCGATGCTGGACCGGCGGTACTCCCGCGCGACCGCCAAGATCTCCACCGTGGCCTGCCGGCGAGCGGTATCGAGATGCCAGGCGACGTACCCAGCAGGTACGTCGTCATCGACCGCAACGGCGACGTACTTGTGTGCGGCCGGATCGTGCAACCCGGGCACCTGCCTGCGGTAGTCGCCGCGCCAGTCGCCGTGCTGGCGGGTGAAGATCAGGTCGCCGACCAGCGGCCGGAACGACTCCTCGTAGAACGGCCCGAACGTGTCGATGGTGAGCTCGACGAGCCGGGCCAGGTCAGCGTCGACGTACGAACGAATGTGCATGGAATGTGCCTCTCGCGAGAGAAATCCGGGCAGGCGCGACCGGCTCACCGCACGCGCGCAGGCGACGGCGGTGGACCGGGATCAGCGCCGGGTGCGCCCGGCGGCGAAGCACTCCATGGTGGCGATGCTAGCGAGCGGCCGGCGGTACGGCGACCGGGATCGTGTGGATCTGGCCGGTCCGGGGGCCGTTGGTGAGGCGAGCGAGGTTGTCGGTGATGCTGTCGTCCGTCCGCCACTCCGCGGTCAGGATGCACAGCATCGGACCGTCGAAATCGACCAGGGCGAGCGCGAACGGCGCCTGGTTCTCGGGTACGTCGACACGCTCGAGGATCTCGCCGCCCGCCGCGACGCGGACCACGCCTTCTCCCCAGGTCTGGGACCAGATCGCTCCCTCGGCGTCCAGGCAGATACCGTCCGGGCCGAGGTTCTCGGCGTACACGCGCCGGTTCGACAACTCGCCGTCCGGCTCGACGTCGAACGCGGTCAGCCGGCCGGCGAACGACTCCGCGATCACCAACGTCCGGCCGTCGGGCGTCAGCACCATCCCGTTCGGGAACTGGATGTCGTCGGCGACCTGCCGCACCTGGCCGTCCGGTGTGACCAGCTTGATCCAGCCGGGCACCGGCTCCGCGCCACCCGCGAAGTCGAAGTCCGCGCCGTCCAGATAGATGTTGCCCTGGGCATCCACCACGATCTCGTTCGCGCCTTGCTCGGCGAGGACGGTGATCGAGCCGTCGGGCTCGTACCGGCGCAGCTTGTCACCGGTGGTCAGCATCCGGCCGTCCGGCAGCCAGTCGACGGACCAGCCCATCAACCGTTCGACCGGCGCCTCGAAGGACTCCGTCTTGCCGTCGGCGTCGACAGCGACGATCTGCTGCTCGACCCAGTGGCAGAACCACAACCGGCCGTCGTGCCAGCGCGCGCCTTCGGGGAATGCCAGGTTGTCCAGCAGTAGCTTCATCACGTCACCTCGTTCGTCGTTTCGGGCTCGTTCACCCCCTACACGAGCGAGGCCCGGTCAGATCGACGGCTGAGCAGAAAAAGTACTGCGATCAATGGCAGCGTCACCAGGTACGCCGTACGCAGATCGACGACGCGTGCGAGTACGGCGAGGAGCGCCGGCGCGATCAGGATCGCCGTACCCGAGGCCATCGCACCGACGGCGGCGAGGCGGGCTGAGCTGAGGCCGGGGGTCGCGACGAGGGCTGCGAGCGTGACCGGGTACAGCGGGGCGACTCCGAGACCGGCCACGACCAGGCCGAGGGCGACCAGGGCCGGGGCATCGAACAGGCTCACCAGCAACGTGCCGCAGGCGGCGAGTGCGCCGGACGGGAACACCGGCGACCAGCCGCGGTAGCGGATCGGTCCGATCGCGCGGCCGACCGCCATACCGATCGGGAAGGTACTTCCGAGCAGTGCCGCAGCCGCAGTCGGCAGCCCACTGGCCACCAGCCGCGCCACAGCCCACACCACGAAGCAGAACTCGACCGACACCGCGAGCACGACGCGGAGCCACCCCGCGCCCACGTCCATCACGACCCGCCGCCCCACGCGCCGCCACTTCCGCCCCAACCCAACAGCCGGAGCCGAATCAATCAACACCGGCACACTGAGCCGCTCACCTTCCGTTTCCCACCGAGGCGCCACCGTTGCTTGGGGCGGTCGGGTGCGTCGGGTTAGCAGCGCTAGGAAAAGGAGCGGAGGAGCCGCGGCGAGCATGGCGTAGCGGCCGCTGGGGCCTAGTCCGTCCAGGGTGCCGATTGCTAGCGGCGCTAGGATTCCGGTTCCGCTGGCGACCGCGTTCACCCGGCTCAGGCGTGCGGCGGCCGTCGGGCCGTTGAGCATCAGCGGGGCGACCAGGACGAGCATCGCCCCACCAAGGCCGACCAACAGCCCGCCTGCAATAGCGACGGCGTACGCCGGGGCGACCGCGATGAGGACCGCACCCACCGCGCAGACGACCGACCCGAGCCCGAGCACCGTCGGCATCGGCCAGAGCTTGAGCATCCGCGGACCGACCACCGCAACGAGCATCAGCCCGGCCGCGAACCCCGAGGACAGCAGCGCCAACCGACTCGTCGGCTCGTCCAGATCCCGCGCGAGGATCGCCACACACGCGCCGAGCCCGGCCAGCACGAACCCCATCGCCGACAGCGCGATCCCGATGCGTATCTCGTCGCCGCGCGCACCACTCCGCGGCGGAGCCTGAGCGCCCGCGGTCATTCCAGACCTTTGAACAGCGCATCGAGCCGGTGCAGATCAGCCAGCTCGATATCCGCCGCAATGCCCTTCAGACCGGCCGTGAGCGCACCGGACGCCTGGCCGGCCGACAACCCGACGACGGTGTCCTCGACCACCAGACACTCCGTCACGGGTACGCCGAGAAGCTCCGCCGCCCTCAGATATCCCTCCGGGTCCGGCTTGCCACGGGTGACGTCGTCGACCGTGACGAGGATCGACGGCGCGATCCCGGCCGCGGTCAGCCGTACCTTCGCGAGCTGGGCCGGCGCACTGGTGTAGACCGCCCACGGCAGACCGATCCGCTCGAGCGTGGCGAGCAGCTCCAGCGCACCCGGCTTCGCCACCACACCGTCGACGTCGTTGACCTCGAGATCGAGCACCCGCGCCCCCGCCGCGGCACGCTCGGCAGGCGTCGCGTCGGGCAGCATCTGCGCGACGGTCGCCACCGCGGGGTTCCCGTGCGCGACAGCGAGCACCTCGGCCGGCACCAGGCCGTACTCGGTCGCCCAGCGGCTCCAGCTCCGGTCGACGATCGCGTCGGAATCGACCAGAGTGCCGTCCATGTCGAAGAGGACCGCGCGGATGTCCCGGATCTCCATGACCCCTCCCATTAAACTCGTCCTCCGAGCATAACGGGAAGGGCAGCGATGACTCCAGTACGCCGTGGACAATGGCAGACGGCTGCGGACGTGCTGACCCAGCTCACCCGTCAGCCCGGGATCACGCGGGCGGCGGTCGCCCGGGCGCTGCGGTTGAGCACGGGTTCGGCGACCGAGGTGACCGCTCGGCTACGCGACGTACAACTGCTGACTGAGGTACCTGCGCCGAGTCAGGGCCGTGGTCGGCCGACCACGGTGCTGCAGCCGCATCCGCAGGGACCTGTGGTGCTCGTACTCGACCTGCGGCAGAGCAGTTGGCGGAGTGCGGTCGTAGCGCTCGACGGGTCGCTGCAGGAGCCGCAGTACAGGCGACACCGGAGTCGGCGCGCACAGGTGGTGCTGAACAACTTGCGGCGTGAGGTGGAGCAGGCGCAGGAGCGGTACGGCGCTCGGCTCCAGATGGTCAGCCTCGCCGTACCGGGCACTGTCCGTGACAACCACCTGATGCAGGCGCCGACGCTGGAGTGGGTCGAGCTGGACCTTGCGCAGGTCACGGGCGACACCGGCGTACCGCTGCTCGCTGGCAACGACGCGACGCTGAGTGGTGTGGCAGAGGCGCGTACTGGCGCTGCTGCAGGAGCTGGTACGGCGGTGCACCTGATCATCGAGGTGGGGATCGGCGGGACGCTGCTGATCGACGGGGTGCCGGCACAGGGCGCGTCGGGAGCAGGTGGCGAGTACGGTCACATGCCCTTCGGTGACCGGTCCCGGTCCTGTCCGTGTGGTGCGCGTGGCTGCTGGGACCTGGAGATCGACGGACGGGCTCTGGCGCGTTATCTCAAGCAGCCGACGCCGGACGACCCCGTTGCCTACACAGAAGAGGTACTCCGTCGTAGTGACCGGGCCGCCCGCGCTGCCGTGACCAGGGTGGTCGCTTCACTGGGTTATGGCATCGCAGGTCTGGTGAACGCGCATGACCCGGATGTGGTGACGATCGGTGGTTTGGCGATCCCCCTGCGGGCAGCCGCGGAGGAGACCTTTGCAGAGGCGTACGAGGGCGGGCTGATGACGTTCCATCGCACTGCTCCCCCACCGGTGCTGGCCGCCACACACCAGCCGGACGGGCCGCTCCGTGGTGCGGCGGCGCTGGCACTCGACCAGCTCACCAGCGAGCAGGCCATCGCAGCCTGGGCCGCCCAACGCTAGTCAGTGACCTCTTCGGCTTCTGCAGCCTCTTCGGCTTCCTCTGTCTCTTCGACGCGGGGCTTCGGGACGATCGGGGGTTCTACCTTCGCCAGGATCTCGAGGATGTCGTGGCGGTGGTGCTGGATCTCGTGAGCGGTGTGCCGGATGACCCAGCCCAGCGTGCGCGGCGCTCGGACCGGGTAGTTGTACAACCCGAGCTTCCCGAGCTCCTGCGGCTGTAGCACCCGCGCCGCCGCCCCGAACTCCCGCGCGAACCGCACCAGCGCGGCCGCGACCTCCATCGGGTCCTGGTTCTCGTACTTCTCCTGCTTCACCCGCCCGGTCCGGTCCATCGGCGCGTACACCGGCCGGTCCTCAGCCAGGCACTGCGCGATCCGGTGCCGCTGCACCTCGAGTACGTCGCGCACGTGGCACGCGTACTCGATCGCCGACCACACGTCCGGCTCCGGTCGCAGGCGCACCACGTTCGGGTCCGGACCGGCCGCGGCCTTCGTCAGCGCCATGCTGCAGTCCGCCGACTGCCGGACGAGCAGCGTGACGGTGCCCTGCAAGGTCCCGGTGTCGTAGTTGAAACCGCACTGCTCGCAGTACCCGTCGACCGGGGGCTGCTGCTTGCTCAACTGGAACTCCCTCTGAATCTCCACGCATGATCGACCGGACCGATGCCCTCGCCGAGCGCGAACCCGGCCGCGATCGCCCCGGTCACGTACTCCTTCGCAGCGCCGACAGCACCCGGTACGTCGTACCCACGAGCAAGGTACGACGCGATGGTGCTGGCCAGCGTGCATCCCGTGCCGTGCGTGTGCCTGTTGTCGGCCCGGACCGCGCTGTACGAACGCCGTACCCCTGGACCGTGCAGTACGTCGACCGACGCCGTACCGACGTCGTGGCCGCCCTTCACCAGCACCCAGGACGCACCTGCCTCCAGCAGAGCCTTCGCAGCGAGCTCCCGGTCCTCCACCGTCTCCAGGTCGATGCCGGAGACCGGTCCGAGCTCTGTGAGGTTCGGAGTGAGGACCGTTGCCAGCGGGACGATCTCCGAGCGCACTGTCTCCATCGCGTCGGCCGCGAGCAGGGCGTCGCCGTGCTTGGACACCGACACCGGATCGACCACGACCGGCACGTCCGGCGGCAGGGTCCGCAGCAGCGACGCGACGACGCGGACCATCGACTCGGACGCCAGCATGCCGGTCTTCACCGCGTCGACCCCGATATCGTCCACCACGCTGCGGAACTGAGCGCGGACCTGCTCCTCCGGCAGCTCCCAGGCGCCCTGGACACCGACGCTGTTCTGCGCGGTGATCGCGGTCAGCACGCTCATACCGTGGACGCCGTTCGCGAGCATCGCCTTCAGATCCGCCTGGATCCCGGCCCCGCCGCCGGAGTCGGAACCGGCGATCGTCAGCACTCTGGGGGGCGGCATCTCAACTCCTGAAATGGGCGTGTCCGGTGTCCGCAGCATACGGCGCGCCGTCCACGGTCACCGTTCCGGCCGGTCGCTCCTCGTTGCCCTCAGCAACCGAGCCGATCACGGTCCAGCCCTCGGGGACGTCGGCCGGCTCGAAGGTACCGACCAGGGCGTGGTCCTCGCCGCCGGTCAGCACGAACTTCAGCGCGTCCACGCCGGTCGCCGCAGCCACCGCCTGCAGCGGCTCGGGCACCGTCAGCGCCTTCGTGTGCACATCGATGATCACCTGGCTCGCCGCCGCGATATGGCCCAGATCGGACAGCAGGCCGTCGCTCACGTCACACAACGAGGAGGCCCCGGCGAGCGCGGCCCGCGGACCTTCGGCGTACGGCGGTTGCGGGCGCCGGTGCGCCTCGACGACGGCCCGTGGCGAGCGGAACCCGCGAGCGAGCACCGCCCAGCCCGCCTCGGCCCAGCCGAGCCGGCCGACGAACGCGACCTCGTCACCCGGGCGCGCACCCGAGCGCAGCACCGGAGGGCGCCCGTCCAGCGAACCGAACGCGGTCACCGAGACGACGATCTTGTCGGACTGGACCGTGTCGCCGCCGATGATGCTCGCCTCGACCAGCTCACACTCGTCGACGAGGCCCTGGTTCAGCTCCAGGGCCCAGGCGGTCGGCAGGTCGGCGGGGCCGCCGAAGCCGACCACGAGCGCGGTCGGGCGGGCGCCCATCGCCACCACGTCGGCCAAGTTCTGTGCGGCGGCCTTGCGGCCCACGTCGTACGCCGACGACCAGTCCCGGCGGAAGTGCCGGCCCTCGACCAGCAGATCCGTCGTGATCACCATGCGGCCGTCCGGCACCGCCATCACGGCCGCGTCGTCACCGGGACCGACCAGGACGTCCTCACCTGTGGACAGCCCCTTGGTGACGGCCGCGATCAGGCCGAACTCACCTGTGCTCCCCAACGTCTCTGTCACGTCAGCAGACCTCCCATATCGCTAGGCGGAGTCTAGGCGGTACCGTGACCGGGCAACGAAGAGTACGCCCGGGGCTCCCGCAGTACGCCTGTGGGTGACCGGAGCCAGCTGAGGACGACTGAGTGGAGAACGACGTGGTGGTCCAGGCCTACATCCTGATCCAGACCGAGGTCGGCCGTGCGGCCGACGTCGCGGCACAGATCGCCGAGGTCCAGGGCGTCACCCTGGCCGAGGACGTCACCGGTCCGTACGACGTGATCGTCCGCGCGGAAGCCCGCAACGTCGACGAACTGGGCAAACTGGTGGTTGCCCGGGTCCAGAACGTCCCCGGCATCACCCGCACCCTGACCTGCCCCGTCGTCCACATCTGACCCTCCACCCTGGGACCCGCCACTTCTCAGCATGTCCAAACTCGCATCCGCCGGATACTCCAGTGTCCGGACCATTGGTGCTGCGCTCTGTCTGCTGCTGATCGCGGGGTGCAGCCCGGGGCCGACGCCTGTGCCTGTGCCCTCGCCCGGGCCCGAGGTCGCCGCCGCCTGCGCCGAGCTGGTCAAGGCACTTCCCGCCAAGGTCCTCGACGCCGAACGCCGCGAGGCCTCCCCGAAGAGCCCGCTGACCACGGCGTACGGCGACCCGCCGATCGAAATGACCTGCGGTGTCAGTCCCCCGGCCGGCATGGCCGAGGCCCAGTCCCAGTGCTTCGAGGTCAACGGCGTCGGCTGGTTCGCCAAACAGGTCAAGAACGGCTTCATCTTCACCACCATCGGCCGCTCCCTCTACTTCGAGGTGGCCGTCCCCGCCAAGTACGCGCCCCGAAGCCAACGCCCTCACCGACATCTCCGACGCTGTCCAGAAGCACAACAAACTCGTCACCCCCTGCACCTGACGACTGCGCGTCAGCCGATCAGGTCGGCGAACACCACCAGATTGGCCTCGTACTTCTCCGACACGGCATCGAGCCCACCGCACGTGATCAGTCGCAGCCCGGCGTGGTCGATATCGCCGTACACCGCGGCGCTCGGGAAGCCGGTCTTCGGGTACTCCCGGACCCGGCTCACCCGGAACGTCGCGGTTGAGCGGTCCTGCCGGGCCACCATGATCTTGTCGCCGGGCTTCAGCCAGGCCAGCCTGGCGAAGACACCGGGCCGGCCGGACCAGCGGACGTGGCCGGCGATCACGGCCGGGCCTGTCTCGCCGGGTGTGGGGGCACCGGTGAACCAGCCGGCCGGGAAGCCGTTCGGCGGCACCTGCAAACTGCCCTTGCCGGTGATGCCGAGGCGCATCAGGCGTGAATCCACCCCGATCGCGGGGATCCGCACCCGGACCGGGGTGGACGTCCGCAGCGAGGCCGGCTTTCCGCGCCCCTGATCGTGGGGTGATCGGCGCGACGGTTCGGCGGATGGCTCGGTGCGGAGTGCTGGACTGTCCTTGCCTACCGCAAGGGTGTCTTCCCCGGTGGGTGCGCCCGTGGTCCGTGTCCTCGGGGTGCGTGTGCTCGGGGTCGGTGTGCTGGGTGTGCTGGGTGTGGGTGTGATGACGGTGGTGGTTGGCGCGGCGGCTCCGCTCGCGACCTCGGCCGAGCTTGCGCCTTGAGTCTGCCCCGTGCCCGACTCAGTGCTACATCCGGCCACAGTGAGGGTGGTCGCGAGGAACAGAACCGCCGCGCCGGTCCTCACGGGGTGCCGGCCAGGGCCCACCAGAACCACGGGAAGGTCGGCGGCTCCACGAGCAGGACCGACAGGCCGGACGCATCACCTGTTCCGACAGGTCCCCCCGGAGTCCTGGTGACCTGCGGCGGCCGAGGCGAGACCGTCGGCACCGGCGGAGTGGTCGGAGGCGTGGTCGGAGGTCGTCGTCGGAGGCGTGGTCGGCGGCGTCGTCGGCGGCGTCGTCGGCGGCGTGGTCGGAGGCGTGGTCGGAGGCGTGGTCGGAGGCGTCGTCGGGGCGTCGTCGGAGGCGTCGTCGGAGGCGTCGTCGGAGGCGTGGTCGGAGGCGTCGTCGGCGGCGTCGTCGGAGGCGTCGTCGGAGGCGTCGTCGGCGGGGTCGTCGGTGGGGTCGGCGGCGTGGTCGGCGGCGTCGTCGGAGGCGTCGTCGGTGGCGTGGTCGGTGGGGTGGTCGGTGGGGTTGTCGGTGGGGTTGTCGGTGGGGTGGTGGTGCAGGTTGGTTTGGTGAGGGTGTTGGTGTCGAGGGTCACCGACCCGTTCCGAGCGAGCATCCGGCCGACCGCAGTGGCACCGGTGTTCATCGTGATCGAGGCCAGCGCCAGGACGGTCCCGCGGAACTGGGTCGCCGTACCGATCGTCGCCGAGCTACCGACCTGCCAGAACACGTTGCAGGCCTGAGCGCCGTTGGTCAGCACCACGCTGCTGCTGGACGCGGTGGTGAGGGTGGAGCCCGCCTGGAACACGAAGACCGCCCCCGCGTCGCCTTCGGCGTTCAGAGTCAACGCGCCGGTCAGCCCCATCGAGGACGCCGAGTTGTAGACGCCCTGGGTCAGTGTCTTGCCGCCCAGGTCGTCGGTAATCGGCGTCGGCGGCGACTCCCCGGCGGCGACGTTGTAGGCCGTGACCAGATCCTTCTTCGCCTCCTGGGTCACGTTGTCGCCGGCGTGGTTCGTTCCGGTGATCGTCATCGTTCCGGTGCCGGTGATCGCCGGGTTCGGGAAACTGCCGATGTCCCCCGTCAGCACGGTCGGTCCGGTGTTGGTGATTCCCGCCCCGGCCAGGACCACGAAACTCTCGGCGGTGCCGAGTGGCACCGCCACGGCTGCGGCCTGCGCATCGCCTCCGGTGACGAGCAAACCGCCCGCGGATACGACGAGTGCAGCGGAGACCGCCAGTGCGCTCAGCCGCAACCGGCCGAGCGTGGGCGCATAGGTGGGCAACTTCATGATCGGTTTCACCCTCAGTCCATCGATAAGCCGCCTGCTCGGTGACAGGACGACTTGTTGTTCGGGCAGTCCGTCGTAGGAGGATCCGCGGTCGCAAGAACGACATCGAGCGATCGGGACAGGTCCAGGCCCGGTAACAGGACATCGGGAGATCGCCACAGGAAGCAGAACCTTCGCTGTCCCGCCCCCGTGCTGGCGTCCCGTTCGATCAGCGGCGGCCTTACGGGCCGTCTCACGCCGATCACAATTCGTTACTGGAGCTGACGCTAGGTCAGTGCTGACTCACTGTCAACAGTCCGATGCGGGCGCTCGGCAATCAACTGTGGTCGTTGCTTCATTCAACTAGTACCGTGCCGCGAGCTACCGCCGCTGCGATCGCTGTGCCACGGTTCCCACCGGCATACTCGCTGATAAGGCTGGATTCGTCGGCCGGTCGTGTCCGGTTGGGGATCTCGGGTGCGACGTCACGGGTGGAGGCGCCCGCGGTGGGTGCCCGGATGACGGGAGTGATCGATGAAGTACATGATCCTGACGTACGCGTCGCAGCAGGACTACGACGGGATGGCGGGGAAGGACACGGGGAAGCCTGCCTGGCAGCCGGAGGACTTCGCGGCGATGGGCGAGTTCATGGAGAAGTTCAACAACGAGCTGATCGAGTCGGGCGAGCTGGTCGAGACGCGCGCGCTGGCGGCGCCGGTGCTGACCCGGCGGCTGGGGTCGAAGGACGGGCAGTCGGTGGTGACGGACGGGCCGTACGCCGAGACGCAGGAGGTGCTCGCGGGGTACTGGATCGTCGAGTGCGAGTCGTTCGACCGGGCCACGGAGATCGCGTCGCGGCTCGCCGACACGCCGGCGCCCGAGTTCGTCCGCGCGACGGCGTACGCGGACATCCGCCCGCTCGTCGAGGGCCAAGACCAACTGGTGGAGTGAGCTCACATGTCCGTGCTGCTCGTCGCTCCACTCCTCAGTCCAGGACGTGAGGCCCCATGACTGTGCCCCTCGAGGAGCTGTTGCGGGGGTTGGCGCCGCAGGTTCTCGGGGCGCTGGTCCGGCGGTACGGGCACTTCGACACGGCTGAGGACGCGGTGCAGGAGGCGCTGCTCGCGGCCGCGCAGCAGTGGCCGGTGGACGGGGTGCCGGACAGTCCGCGCGGGTGGTTGATCACGGTCGCTTCCCGTCGGCTGACGGATCTGCTCCGGCGAGAGCAGGCCCGTCAGCGGCGGGAGGACCGGGTCGCGGCCTGGGCGCTGCAGGGTGAGCCGGTCGGGGACGCGGACGACACCTTGGTGCTGTTGTTCCTGTGCTGCCATCCGTCGTTGTCGCCGGCGTCGCAGATCGCGTTGACGTTGCGGGCCGTCGGTGGTCTGACGACGGCGGAGATCGCGCGGGCGTTCCTGGTGCCGGAGGCAACCATGACGCGGCGGATCACCCGGGCGAAGGCGAGTGTGCAGGACAGCGGCGCGCGGTTCACGATGCCGGCCGATCGCGACGAGCGGCTGGGTGCGGTGCTGAAGGTCGTGTACCTGATCTTCAACGAGGGTTACGCGAGTACGACGGGGCCGAGCCTGCAACGCGTCGAGCTGGCGGCCGAGGGGATCCGGTTGGCGCGGATACTGCACAGGCTGCTGCCGGATGAGGTCGAGGTCGCCGGGTTGCTGGCGTTGCTGTTGCTGACGGACGCGCGGCGGCCGGCGCGGACGGGGCCGCTCGGCGAACTGGTGCCGATGGCGGAGCAGGACCGGTCGCTGTGGATTCCGGAGCTGATCCGGGAGGGCGTCGAGCTGATCACGGCGACGCTTCCGCGGGGGCCGGTGGGGCCGTACCAGCTGCAGGCGGCGATCGCGGCGGTGCACGACGAGTCGCCGACGGCCGAGGAGACGGATTGGCGGCAGATCGTCGCGTTGTACGAGGTGTTGTTGCAACTCACCGACAACCCGATGGTTGCCCTCAACCACGTAGTCGCGGTCGCGATGGCGCGCGGTCCGGACGAGGGGCTCGCGTTACTGGGATCGATCGAACACGACGACCGAATCGCCAAGGACCACCGCCTGTCAGCAGTCCGAGCACATCTCCTGGAGATGTCCGGTGACGCGGCGGGCGCACGAACGGCCTACGAGGAAGCAGCAAGCCGCACAACCAGCATCCCCCAACAACGCTACCTCCGCGCCCGCGCCAGCACCCTCCCCAACACCTGACACCCGCGCCGCACCACCTCCTGTTCCGGGGGCGGGGCCGGCGTGGTGGGGGCGTTGAACGGGTTATTTCCTGGGCACTCGCACCAGTTCCTGTGCACCGCCGGCGGGGTTGAGTCAGTAGTGGGCGGGTTAGCGGCGGTTGGTCCAGGTTTGGCGTTCTTCGGGGTGGGCGTTGGTGGTGGTGCCGGAGGCTGTGTTGAAGTGGCGGCTGAGGCGTTGGTCCGGGGTGTAGTGGGGCCAGCCGGGGTCGCCAGTGAAGGCGAAGTCCACCCAGGATTTGTGGATGAGGTCCGCCAGGTGTTGGGGTGGCGCGGAGCCGAGCATCGGTGCGCTCGATGGGTCGTTCAGGTTGTCGAAGACGAACGCGAGCTCAAGTCCATGGCACGCACCGAGAGCGCCTTCGCAAGCGGGCGATCGCCAGCCGAACTCATAGACATAGGCACCGCTGTGGGCCTCGGCGAGGCGGATCGCGGGGATGCGGTAGTACGAGTCCGTCATGACCGCCGCCAGCACATCACCCGCCGTCGCACCAGGACGGTTGGCGCGATAGCGACGTACGCCGCCCACAGGTAGCCCGAACCGGAGCGCGGCCGCGGCATACAGCAACGGTGTGTTCATCCTGGCGCCGACACCGGTCGGCACGAGGAAGAGCCGCGCCTCCTCGCTGTTCGTGCCAATGAGCAGGTCGACATCAGCGGCAGCACCGGACCGGATGCGGTCGAGAGGCGCGCCGGGAAGGACGTCACCGTCGACCACAGGACTGAACGGCAGCAGCGTGCGGGCAACGTCACCCCACACCTTGGCGCGCGGCTTCGCCGCCACCTGCTGGCTGAGGGTGTCCTGCGCCGCAAGCAACTGCGGGACAGGCACCCGAGCGATCGCCTCACGCGTCGGCGCCGTACCCAGAGCCGCGGCCAACCGAGCACCGACCTGGCGCGCGGACGACGGCCCGATCGTGTTGTGAGCGGCGCCCGACTGGGCGATCGCCCGATGGAACAGGCCTTCGGCAGCGGGCATCGCGAGCAACGTGCAGACGCTCATCGCACCGGCCGACTCGCCGAAGACCGTCACGTTGCCCGGGTCGCCGCCGAATCCGACGATGTTGTCGCGGACCCACGTCAGGGCGGCGAGCTGATCGAGCAGCCCGAGGTTCGGCGTACCGTCACCGAACCACAGGAACCCGTCGGCGCCCAGCCGGTAGTTGATCGTCACCAGTACGACGCCGTCGCGGGCGAACCGCGTGCCGTCGTACACGGACAGCGCTCCGGACCCGCTCGTGAACGAGCCGCCGTGGATGAAGACCATGACCGGCGCCCGCCCAGTCAGACCCGGCGTCCAGACGTTCAGGTTCAGGTAGTCGTCGCCCGGGATGATCGTCCGCGGGATGAGCTCACCCATCACGCCCTCGGTGCGGGTCTGCGGCGCGGTCGCCCCGTAACTACTCGCGTCACGGGGCGACGTCCACGGCTCCGGCGGTCGCGGCGGCTGGAAGCGGTTCGGGCCGACGGGCGGGGCGGCGTACGGAATGCCTTTGAACGACAGCACGCCGGCATCGGTTCCCCGGACGGGACCGTACTGCGTGCTGGCGAGCGGCATCCGCTGGGTCAGCGGAGTCCGGTGGGCCGGGTCATGGCCAGTTGCAGGAGGTGCTCGACGAGGGCCGCGTAGTCCTTGCCGGAGGCCGCCCACAACCGCGGGAACATGCTCGTCGGCGTGAACCCGGGCATCGTGTTGATCTCGTTGATGATCACGCGGTTGTCGGCGTCCAGGAAGAAGTCGACCCGCGCCAGCCCTTCGGCCTCGATCGCGTCGAAGGCGATCAGCGCCTTCGCGCGGACCTCGTCGGCGATCTCCGACGGCAGGTCGGCCGGCACCGAGAGCGCCGTGTACTCCTCGCCCTCCGGCAGGTACTTGGTCTCGAAGTCGTAGAAGTCGTGCCCACCACCCGAGACCGAGATCTCGCCGCAGACGCTGACCTGCGGGGTGCCGCCGTTCAGGCTGCCGAGAACCCCGACCTCGATCTCCCGCGGGCTCTTCGCCGACGCCTCGACGATCACCTTCGGGTCGTGCGCCCGCGCCACCGCGACCGCCTCGTCGAGCTCGTCCAGGCTGTTCACCTTGCTGATCCCGAGGCTCGACCCGCCGCGGGCCGGCTTCACGAACACCGGGTAGCCCAGCGCGTCCACCGCCGCACGGCACGCGTCGGCGTCCCGCATCCAGTCCCGGTCGCGGATCACGACGTACGGCGTGACCTCGAGGCCGGCGGCCTGGAACACGACCTTCATGTAGTGCTTGTCCATGCCGACGGCGCTCGCGAGGACGCCGGAACCGACGTACCGGATGTCGGACATCTCGAGCAGGCCCTGGATGGTGCCGTCCTCGCCCCACGGGCCGTGCAGCAGCGGGAAGACCACGTCGACCTCGCCGAGCGTGCTCGGCACCTGGTCGGGTTCGCTGACCACGAGTTCGCGGTTCGCGCCGAACAGCACCGGCATCGCGGTCACGTCGACCTCGGGGAGCTTGCCGTCGGTGATCGACAGCCGCTCGGGATCACCGCTCTCGAGGACCCAGTGCCCGCTGGTACTGATGCCGACCGGGACCACGTCGTACTTGTCCCGATCGATCACCTGCAGGACGTTCGCGGCGGTCACGCACGAGATGGCGTGCTCGCTCGATCGACCGCCGAACACGACGGCGACACGGGGCTTTCGCTGGCTTTCCGAGTACTCACTCACCGGCTCGACTGTAGCGGCCCTGAGATCAGGTTCCGACCGGGGTTCGGTTAAGAACCCTTCAGATCGCAGTAGGTGACGGCGCGTCCCAAGTGACTGGCAACGCTGTCACTCCGTACACGAGCGTGTTCTCTCGGTAGTCGATCTGCTCGAACGGTACGGCGAGTCGCAGCGTCGGAATGCGGGCGAACAGCCGCGTGAACACCTCCTGCAGTTCGACCCGCGCGAGCTGCTGGCCGATGCACTGGTGCGGCCCGAACCCGAAGGCCACATGCGCGGCGGCGTTCCGCTCCAGATCCAGCCGGTCCGGGTCCTCGAACACGTTCTCGTCGCGGTTGGCCGAGGACAACGCCGCGATCAGGTAGCCACCGGCGTCGATCGTCAACGGACCGACAGGCAGGTCGTCGGTGACGTACCGGAACAGCCCGAAATGCACCACGGACAGGTACCGCAGCAGCTCCTCGACCGCGGCCGGCGCGAGCGAGGGATCGGCCCGCAGCGAATCGAGCTGCGCCGGATTCGCTAGCAGCGCTAGCGTGCTGAGCGCGATCATGTTCGCGGTCGTCTCGTGGCCGGCGATCAGCAGCGTGACCCCGACCGTCACCAGCTCCTCCAGGCTCAGCGGCGTACCGAGCTCCTCGCCGCGGGTGATCAGCCGGGACAGCAGGTCGTCCTCGCGATGCGCCTGTTTCGCCAGCACCAGGCCGACGATGTACTGGTTCAGCTCGTCACTGGCCCGCCCGATCTCCTCGGTCCACCCGTCGACCCGGACGAGCAGGGCGCTGCGCTCCTGGAACTCGTCGCGGTCCGCGTACGGAACGCCCAGCAGTTCGCAGATCACCAGCGACGGGATCGGCAACGCGAACTCCTGCACCAGATCCACCGGCCCGCCACTCGCCAGCATCGCGTCGATCCGCGACTCGATCATGTCGGCGATCCGCGGTCGCATCGCCTCCATCCGCTTGACCGCGAACTCGGTCGCCAGCATCCTCCGCAGGCGTTTGTGCGCCGCCCCGTCGACCTGCAGGATCGACCCCGACTCCACCTCCCGGTCCAGATCCGCATCCGGTACGACGTGATCGGACGGCGCCAGCCGCGAACTCAGCCGGGTGTCCCGGAGCAGCGTGCGTACGTCGTCGTACCGGCTGATCACGTACGCGTCGACGCCGGCCGGCGTGGACACCTTCGCAGGCGCCTCGGTACGGCGGAACGCGGCGTACTCCCGCGCCGGATCGAAGGGACAACCGGACGGCCGGCGGACGGGGAAGCTCTCGGTCATCGGGTGCCCTCTCCTGAGAATTTGGTAGTGACTACCATATGGCTGACGCTTCCGATAAGGAACAGGCTGCGGCGCGTCGGAGGCGATACCCTGCCCGCGGAGGTGCTGATGGGACTGCGCGAGGTGAAGCGGGAGCGGACCCGCCGGCTGATCGCGGACAAGGCGTTCGAGCTGTTCAGCGACAACGGGTTCGGCCGCACGACGGTCGAGCAGATCGCGGCGGCGGCCGAGGTCGGTCCGAGCACGCTGTACCGGTACTTCCCGACCAAGGAGGGTCTGGTCCTCGAGTTCGTCGACGACTGCCTGGCCGACGCGGTCGACTGGTTCCGCGAGCAGCCCGCGATGGACCTGCCGGACGGTCTGCGGGCGGTGATCGAGCGGGTCCTCGAACGACTCGAGAGGAACCCGGACCGGATCCGCGCTGTGTACGACCTGGCCGACCAGACCGGGTCGGTGAGTGCCCACCTGAACGAGCTGATCTGGCGCTTCCGCACCGATCTCGCCGACGAACTGGTACGCCGGTTACCCGCCGGCGACCCGCGCCGGTCGGAGTTCATCGCCGGACTGTCCGCGGGGATCGCGATGAACATCATCGAGACGGTCGTCCGCGTCTGGGTCGAGACTCCGGACACCGTCGATCTGAAGGCGCTCGCCCGGCAGGCGATGCGCCTGCTGCGCACCGGCGGCGTCCCACTCCCGGGCGCACAAGACTTCTGACCCGCTCGACGCAATCCGCCAGCGGGCAGGGACAATTCAAGGCATGACTCCTGACCTCGATCCGTCCACCGTCGTCGTCCACGCAGGTCGGCCGGAGCGGGTGCCGAATGCTCCTGTCGGCGAGTCCCCGGTCTTCAGTTCGACGTACGTCGCCGGCGGGGATCGCGGCTACGGACGGTTCGGGAACGACGCCTGGACCGCGCTCGAGGAGACCCTCGGCGAACTGGAGGGTGGTCGCGCCCTCACGTTCGCCTCCGGGATGGCGGCCGCGGCGGCCCTCATCGACCTGATCCCGGTCGGCGGCCGCGTGGTCGCGCCGCAGCACGCGTATTCCGGCGTACTCGCACTCCTCGACCAGCAGGCCGCGACCGGCCGGCTGAAGGTCGACCGAGTCGACATCGCCGACACGGACGCAGCCGCCCGAGCGGTCGACGGCGCCGACATGCTCTGGATCGAATCACCGACGAACCCCGCGATGGAGGTCGCCGACATCCCGGCTCTCGCAGCCGCCGGTCGTGCCGCCGGCGCGACCGTCGTCGTCGACAACACGTTCGCCACTCCCCTGCTCCAGCAGCCGCTCCGGCTCGGCGCGGATGTCGTGATGCACTCGGCAACCAAGTTCATCGCCGGTCACTCGGACGTCCTTCTCGGCGCGGTCGTCACCGCGGACGACGAGCTGTGGTCGGCGATCGATCTGCGTCGCCGCAGCCTCGGCGCGATCCCGGGGCCGATGGAGGCCTGGCTCGCGCTCCGCGGCCTGCGCACGCTCGCGCTCCGCCTCGAGCGGGCCCAGTCGAACGCCGCGTTCCTCGCCGAGCGACTGCGCGAGCACCCGCGGGTCAGCCGGGTCCGCTACCCCGGTCTGCCGGACGATCCGGGACACGACCGCGCCGCGGCGCAGATGTCCGGCTTCGGCGCGATCCTCGCCTTCGAACTCGGCGGCGACGCGGCCGGCGCCCAGAAGGTCTGCGAGAGCACCGAGCTCTGGGTGCACGCGACCAGCCTCGGCGGCGTCGAGTCGATGCTGGAACGCCGCCGCCGCTGGCCGATCGAGGTCCCGACGATCCCCGAGGACCTCATCCGCCTCTCCGTCGGCATCGAACACCCCAACGACCTCTGGACCGACCTCGAGCAGGCGCTCAGCGCTGGGATTTGAGGACCGGGCCGCCGAAGAACGTCAGTACGCACAGCAGGACCGGCAGGATGAACGCGATGTTCAGCGGCATCCAGTGCGCGAGGCCGCCGATCACTGCGGGGCCGGCGAGCAGGCCGACGTACCCGAGGCCGACGACGCGGGCCATCAGGGCGCCGGACGAGCGCGGGTCGAGGTTGCCGGCGGCCGTGAACAGCTGCGGTACGCCGCCTGCGAGGCCGAGGCCGAAGATCGCCCAGCCGACGAGCGCGACGGGCACCCACGGTACGACGATCACGAGCGTCAGACCGACCGCGGCCATCGCGGCGCCCCAGCGCACGATCGCCGCCGGACCGACGACCGCCGCGACGCGGTCGGTCAGGAACCGTCCCACGGTCATCGCGATGGCGAACGCGCCGTACGCGAAGGCCGCCGTACTGACCGAGGTGCCGAGGATGTCGCGGAAATGCAGCGCGGCCCAGTCGTTGGCCACACCCTCGGACAGCATCAGGCCGAACGCGAGCCCGCCGAGCGCCCAGACCAGCTTGGCCGGCGGCTTCTCGCGCGGGGTGTCGTCATCCGAGTCCTCCTCGGAGATCGTTGCCTCCAGCAAGAACCGGCTGGCGGCCAGGGCGATCGCGATGCAGACCAGGCCGGACAGGCCGAGCGTGACCTCGGTCGGTACGCCGGCCTTCAGCGTGGCCGCGCCGATGACAGCGGCGATCGCCCCGCCGATCGACCACATCGCGTGGAAGGCGGCCATGATCGGTCGCGGATAGCCGCGCTCGACCACCACGGCCTGCGCGTTCATCCCGACGTCGATCGAACCGTTGCCGAAGCCGACGAGGATCAGCGTGAGCCCGAGCGTCCACCAGTTCGTGGCCAGGCCGGGGCCGGCGAGCGCGATACCGAGCAGGATGCCGGCCGCCGGAACGAGACGGCGCTGCCCGAGTTTGTCGACGAGCGGCCCGGCGACCTGCATGCCGATGAACGCGGCGCCGCCGAGGACCAGCAGGAGCAGGCCGAGCGTGCTGTGGGTGATCCCGGTCTTCTGCTCGATGCTCGGGATGTGCACGACCCACATCCCGACGGCGAACCCGTTCAGCCCGAAGTACAACCAGGTGGCGACCCGAGCGGCCCGGGGCGGCGCGGTCTGAATCTGTGCGGTGGCGGTCACGGGGCCTCCCGTCCTGGACTGAGGAGCGGAGGGAGCGAAGCGACCGGAGCGACGAGGGAAGGACGGGAGTTACAGCCCCGTGACCCGTCGCGACGGAGTCGCGACATCAGAACAGTCAACCTGCCACCTCTACCAGTACGCCGCGTTGGGTCAGCATGATTCGTTGGTCCTCGGGTGCGGAGTCGTCGGTGATGATCAGGTCGGGGCGGTCGGCCGGGCAGACGTAGGCGAGGGCGGCGCGGTCCCATTTGGCGCCGTCGGCGAGCACGATGGTGCGGGTGGCAACGTTCATCGCCTCCTGCTTGACCTCCGCGTCGCCCAGGTCGAAGGCCGTCAGCCCCGCGTCGAGGCTGAACGCGCACGGGCTCAGTACGGCGGCATCGAACCGCAGCGCACGCAATGAGGCAACGGTCAGCGGACCGACCAGCGACAGCTCGCCCTTGCGCGCCTCGCCCCCCGGCATCAGCAGCCGGATCCGCGGCGCGTCCGCCAGTTCGTGCGCGACGTGCAGCGAGAGCGGCATCACCGTCATCGCGCGGTCGTGCAGGAGCTTCGCGGTCTCGAGGGCCGTCGTACCGCTGTCGAGCACGATCGTCTCGCCGTCGCGGAGATGCTCGACGGCCGCGCGAGCGATCGCCTGCTTGGCGGCGACGGCGGCCTGGGCGCGCAACGAGTGCGGCGGTTCCAGGCCGGACGGCATCGCGGACACCGCGCCGCCGTGGACGCGCTTCAGCACGCCCTGCGCCGCCAGGAAGTCGAGGTCACGGCGGACCGTCATGTCCGAGGCCTCGGTCGCTTCGACCAGTTCCTGGACCGACACTCGGTCAACGCCTCGTAGTCGATCTACGATCACTTGGTGCCGTTCCGCGCTTCTCATGCGCAGAAAACTACCATCCGCCTGATCGTTCAAACAGATAGTGTGTTTGCTTGTGACTGAAGACACCCAACTCGTCAAGCGGTCGCGGTACGCCGTGGCCGCCGTCTTCTGCGTGCACGGATCGGTGACCGGGTCGTTCGCGACGCGGGTGCCCTGGATCCAGGAGCACGCGGGGGTGTCCGCGGGCCAGCTCGGCCTGGCACTCGCGTTCCCGGCGCTCGGCGCGGCGTTGATGATGCCGCTCGCCGCCCGGGTCAGTCACCGGTTCGGGACGCGCACCGCGCTGCGCGGGCTGCTCGCGCTCTGGACGCTCGCCCTGATCCTGCCGTCGTTCGCTCCCGGCCTGCTGACGTTGTGCGCCGCCCTGCTGATCTACGGCGGTACGGCGGGGATGGCCGATGTCGCGATGAACGCGCTCGGCATCGAGGTCGAGCACCGGCTGAAGAAGTCGATCATGTCCGGGTTGCACGGCCTGTGGAGTGTCGGCGCGCTGCTCGGATCCGCGGTCGGGACGGTCGCGGCGCATGTGGGGCTCAGTGCGCAGATCCATCACACGGTCGCTGCCGTCGTACTGACCGTCGTCGGTGCGGTGGTGTGCCAGTTCGTGCTGAACATCCATCCCGAGGACGACGAGGAGCCGCCGGCGCGGTTCGCGCTGCCGCCGAAGTCGGCGTTGCTGATCGGGGCGGTCGGGTTCTGCGCGGTGTTCGCGGAGGGCGCGAGCCTGGACTGGTCGGCCGTGTACCTGCGCGACATCCTGGACAGCTCGGCGGGTGTCGCCGCCGGCGCGACGACCGGGTTCGCGTTGACGATGGCGATCGCACGGATCACCGGCGACGCGGTCGTCGACCGGTTCGGCGCCGTACGGACGGTGCGCTGGAGCGGCGTGATCGCGACCCTCGGCGGTCTGCTCGTCGTCCTCGCGCCGAACGCGATCCTCGCGATGGCCGGCTTCGGCCTGATCGGCGTCGGCATCGCGGTCGTCGTACCGCTCGCCTTCGCCGCCGCCGGCCACGCGGACGGCAACTCGAGCCATGCGATCGCCGGCGTCGCAACCATCACCTACGCCTCCGGCCTGGTCGCTCCGTCGATCATCGGCGGCATCGCCCAGGCCAGCAACCTGACGATCTCCTTCATAGTCGTCACCGCCCTCGCCGCCGGCCTGGCCATCTTCGCGCCGGTGCTGCACACCCGCAGTCGGACGCGAGCGGTCGACTAACGGCTCGCTAGCGAGTTCGAGGGTTGGACAACGGCGGATGCGGCGCGGCGACGGGTGGTACGAATCGTTGGGTGACGACTTTCCGGGTGGCTGGGGCAGATGACGCGGCGGCGGTTGCGGAGTTGCATGGGGACAGTTGGCGGCGGCATTACCGCGGTGCCTACGCCGACGCCTTCCTCGACGACGAGTCGCCCGAGTACCTGGGGGCGATGTGGGCCAAGCGACTCGCGGCGCGTGACGGTACGTGGACGACGGTGGCGGAGTACGACGGGCAGCTGATCGGGCTCTCACACGTGGTGTACGACGCGGATCCGAAGTTCGGCGCACTCGTCGACAACCTGCACGTTCGGGCACCGCGCAAGCGGCAAGGGATCGGCACGCGATTGCTCGCACTCACGGCCGAGACGGTGCGGGACACCGGGATCTACCTATGGGTGCTCGAGCAGAACACCGCAGCACAAGGCTTCTACGAAGCGCGCGGCGGCATCCAAGGCGACCGCAAGGAGGTCCCGCCGCCGGGTGGCGAGCCGCGCCGCCTCAACGGCCGGCCCGCGTGCCTCCGGTACTACTGGCCGGATCCCGCGACCTTGACGGACTCGATCAGCGCGTACGACGCCTGACTCGCCGCCTCGGGATCCCGCGCCCGGATCGCTTCCAGTACGTCGACGTGCGCGTCGAGGATCCGGTGGTCCTCGGGGATCGTCGCGGTTTCCCGGATCGACTCGGCGAGGACCTCGGCGAGCGCGTCGTACAACCGCAGCAACAACGGGTTCCCGCTCGCGACGACAACGCCGCGGTGGAAGTCCGTGTCGACGGCCACGAACGCGTCCAGGTCACCCGCCGCCAGCGCCGCACCGCGAGCCTCGAGCGCGTCGGAAAGGGGCGTCAGGTCGGCAGGATCCGCATGCTTAGCGGCCAACCGAGCCGCAGCCGCCTCGATGCCCGCACGGGCGTCGAGGACATGCGTGAGCGACGCCGAGAGCTCATCCCGGACCAGTACGCCGCTGATCTCGTTGGTCGCTCGTACATACGTGCCGTCGCCGACGCGCGGCTCCAGCAGACCGGTCAGACTCAGCGACCGCAACGCCTCCCGCACCGTGCCACGGCTGACCCCGAGCTCGCTCGCGAGCTGATTCTCACCAGGGATCCGCGACCCACGCGGCCAGGCCCCGGACTCGATCTGCGCCCGGAACCGCTCCGAGACCTGCAGCACGAGCGGCACCTGCCGCACCGGCCCTTCGAGTGACCCATTCAACGAGCTGCTCCCTTCACGCGGGGCGTACAGTGTAAATGTAGGACATCTGCACAAAAGAGAGGTGTGTTGTGGCGGTGCTGACCGAACCCACGGCTCGAGAGCGGTCGGCGCTGATCACCGCGACCGCCTTCGTGGTCGCGCTGAGCCTGCGGCCGGCGCTGACCGCGGTCGGCCCGGTGCTGCCGCGGATCGGGCTCGATCTGAACCTCGGCGAGGCCGCGCAGGGTCTGTTGGGCACGCTGCCGCTGCTCGCGTTCGCAGTCGCGTCTCCCCTGGTCCACCTCGCGTCACGGCGGTTCGGGATGGAGCGGGCGGTGTTCGTCTCGCTCCTGGTGCTCGCGGCGAGCAGCGCGCTCCGCCCGTACACGGGTCAGGCCGGTCTCTGGATCGGTACGGCGGTGGTCGGCTCCGCGATCGCGGTGGGCAACGTATTGGTGCCGGTCATCATCAAACGCGACTACGCCGGCCACGTGTCCCGCGCGACCGGCGTCTACACGGCCTTCATCACCGGCGGCGCCGCGATCGCCTCGATCCTCGCCGTACCGATCGCCGACGCGGTCGACTGGCGGCTGTCACTGGCGATCTGGGGCGGGCTCGCCCTACTGGTCGCCGTGATCTGGCTGCCGCGGACGCTGTCGCCGGAGCCGATGCCGCCGGCAACGACAGACGACGGCCCTCCCCCGGTGAGCGTCTGGCGGCAGCCGATGGCCTGGCTGGTGACCGGGTTCATGGGCCTGCAGTCGACGAGCTTCTACCTGTTCGTGAACTGGCTGCCGACCATCGAGATCGCGACCGGCGGCGTCTCGGAGCGGTCCACCGGGGTGCACCTGTTCGTCTTCCAGGTGTTCGGCCTGATCGGCGGTCTCAGCATTCCGTTGCTGCTGAAGCATCCGACCAACCAGCGCGCCGGCTTGATGACCGCGAGTATGCCGATTCTGCTAGCACTGCTAGGTCTGCTGCTGGCGCCGCACCTGGCGATCGTCTGGGCGATCGTCGGCGGGCTGGGCCAGGGCGCCGGACTGGTCGCCGCGCTCTCGCTGATCAGCCTCCGCGGCCGCGGCCACCACGAGACCACACAACTGTCCGGGATGGCACAAGCGGTCGGCTACACGCTCGCCGCCGCCGGTCCGGTCGTCGCGGGCTACCTGACCCAGGTAACCGGCGGCTGGAGCACGACGCTCATCGTGTTCGCCGTACTCGCAGCCACTCAGCTCACGCTCGGCTTCGTCGCCGGCCGGGATAAGCGGCCGGCGTAAGCGGACCTGGGTGCATGCACAACCTCCGCGGGGCCTGAAGGCTGAGCGGGACGCACGTTGCCGTCCGCGGGTTATGCATGCACCCAGGTCCGGATCTCCTACTTGTCGGTGGCGAAAGCGGCGTCGAAGGCGGCTTCCGGCTTGTCGAAGGCGAGTGCGCGGATGACGTTGACCGCCTCCGCCGCGCCGACCTTGCGCTCCATGCCGGCGTCCTCCCACTCGACCGAGATCGGGCCGTCGTAGCCGATCGAGTTCAGCACCCGGAAGCAGTCCTCCCACTGCACGTCGCCGTGCCCGGTGGAGTAGAAGTCCCAGCCGCGGCGCGGGTCGCCCCAGGGCAGGTGCGAGCCGAGCCGGCCGTTGCGGCCGCCGCCGACCCGCATCCGGGTGTCCTTGCAGTCCACGTGGTAGATCCGGTCCTTGAAGTCCCAGAGGAACGCGACCGGGTCGATGTCCTGCCACACCATGTGCGACGGGTCCCAGTTCAGGCCGAACGCCTCGCGGTGGCCGATCGCCTCGAGGGTGAGCGTGGTGGTCCAGTAGTCGTACGCGATCTCCGACGGGTGCACCTCGTGCGCGAACCGCACACCCTCCTCGTCGAACACGTCGAGGATCGGGTTCCAGCGGTCGGCGAAGTCCTTGTACCCGGCCTCGATCCGCTCCGCCGGCACCGGTGGGAACATCGCGACGTACTGCCAGATCGACGAGCCGGTGAAGCCGATGACGGTGTTCACGCCGAGCTTCTTGGCCGCGCGGGCGGTGTTCTTCAGGTCCTCCGCGGCGCGCTGCCGGACACCTTCGCCGTCGCCGTCGCCCCAGATCCGGGACGGCACGATCGCCTGGTGCCGGAAGTCGATCGGGTCGTCGCAGACCGCCTGCCCCACCAGGTGGTTGGAGATCGCGAAGACCTGCAGGTTGTACTTCTCCAGGATGTCCTTGCGGCCCTGGACGTACGAGTCGTCGTCGACGGCCTGCTGGACGTCGAAGTGGTCCCCCGAGCAGGCGATCTCGACGCCGTCGTACCCGGCCTCGGATGCGAACTGACAGACCTCCTCGAACGGCAGGTCGGCCCACTGACCGGTGAACAACGTGATCGGGCGTGGCATCTCACAGACTCCTAGGAATTGTCGACGGTGATCCAGGCGCTGTCGCTCGCGGCAGACCGCAGTACGGCGTCGACCACGCGAGCGGACCGCGCTCCGGCGGCGAAATCGGGCAGGCCGTCCGGGCGGTCACCCAGTACGGCGGCATAGCTGTCGGCGACGAACGAGTCGAACGCGTCCTGGTACCCCTGCGCGTGCCCGGCCGGCAGCCGGTTCACCCGCGCGGCGGGCGGGCTGAGCGTCTCGGGATCGCGAGTCAGCAACTCCGACGCCTGTGCGACGGCCGACCCACAGGCGATCCGGGTCCTCCTGGTCGAAGCCGAAGCTCGACTCGGTGCCCGACACCTCCAGGTACAGCCGGTTCTTCCGGCCGGCCGCGACCTGGCTGACCACGATCGTCCCGACCACACCGGCCTCGGTCCGGAACTGCGCCGTGGCCAGGTCCTCGGTCCGTACGTCGACGCCGCCGCGCTGCGCCCGTACCGTCCGCAACTGGGCGCTGATCGCGGCGATCCGGTCGCCGGTGACGAACTCGGTCAGGTCGCACCAGTGCGATCCGATGTCAGCGAAGGTGCGCGACGGTCCACCGGTCGTGTCGTCCACGCGCCAGTTCTCGTCGTCCGCGCCGGCAAGCCAGTCCTGCAGGTACGAGCCGTGCAGGCTGGTGATCACGCCGGCGTCGCCCGCGGCGATCCGGGTGCGCAGCTCGCGGACCATCGGGTGGTAGCGGTACACGAACGGCACAGCGCCCACCAGCCCGGCCTCGATGGCCGCGGCGTGCAGTCCCGCTGCGTCCTGCACCGAGGTGGCGAGCGGCTTCTCGCAGACCACGTGCTTGCCCGCTTCGAGAGCCTTCAGCGCGACGTCGCGATGCGTGTTGTTCGGCGTACAGATGTGGACCACGTCGATGTCAGCGGCCAGCAGTTCGTCGAGGGACGCGAAGCCGCGCTCGGCCCCGGTCGCCTCGGCCGCGGCCTCAGCTCTGGCAGGCGACGAGCCGACAGCGCCGACCACCGTCGCTCCGGAGACCAACGCGGACCTGCCGTGGACCTGGCCCATGAAGCCGCCGCCGACGATCCCTACCCTGAGCCGTTTGGTGGACACGTCGTAGGACGCTATGGGACCCTTTTGAACCCTGTCAAGCAAAAGTCCACGCCCAGTACGACGAAAGTCCGGTGATGAGCGATCTCGGTACGGCGGACGCGGTGTTGCGGCTGCTCCTCGACGGGCGACCGCGGACGCGTGCCGAGCTGATCGAGCGCAGTGGGCTTGCGCGGTCCACGGTGACCGGGCGGATCGAGGCGTTGCTCGCGGAAGGGCTCGTGGTGCCGTCGGGTGAGGCGGCATCGACGGGCGGCCGGCCGCCGGCGCGGTTCCGGTTCAACCCGACCGCGCGGCTGATTCTGGCCGCGGACGTCGGTGCGACGCATTTGTCCGTTGCGCTGACCGATCTGACCGGCGCGATCCTGCACCGGTCGACGACACCGCTCAAGATCGCCGAAGGACCCGAAGTCGTGCTTGATGCGGTCGCTCAGGCGGGACACGCGCTGCTGCGCGAGGCGCAAAGATCACCGGACGATCTGGCGGGCACCGGCGTCGGGCTGCCCGGACCCGTCGAGCACAGCACGGGGCGGCCGAACCACCCGCCGATCATGCCGGGCTGGGACTCGTACGACGTGGTGGGTCGACTGAGCCGCGAGCTCCCCGGGCCCGTACTGGTCGACAACGACGTGAACATCATGGCGCTCGGCGAGCACGCCACGACGTACCCGGATGTCGAGCACCTGCTGTTCGTGAAAGTTGCCACCGGCATCGGAGCGGGCGTGATCAGCGGCGGCCGGTTGCACCGCGGCGCACAAGGGGCGGCCGGGGACATCGGCCACATCCAGGCGCCCGGGCACACCGAACTCTGCCGCTGCGGCAACACCGGCTGCCTGGAGGCGATCGCGTCCGCGGCCGCGCTCGCCGGCACGCTGGGCGTCGGGACCAGCCAGGACATCGTCGACCTTGTCCGAGCGGGGAACACGACCGCGACAACCGCCGTACGCCAAGCGGGCCGCGAGATCGGCACGGTCCTCGCCGCCGCCGTCAGCCTGCTCAACCCGTCCGTGATCGTCGTCGGCGGCTCCCTCTCCCAGGCCGGCGACAGCCTCCTGGCCGGCCTCCGCGAAGCGATCTACACAAGATCGTTGCCGCTGGCCACAACCCATCTGCGCGTCGTCAGCTCGAACACCGGCCGCGACGCCGCGCTACTGGGCGCCGTCACCCTGGTCCGGCAGTTCGTCCTCGCCGTCTGAACCGTCGGAACCGTCGGAACCGTGTGACGACGCCGGCTCGTCCACCGTCGACGCCAGCGCGAGCAATTCACTCATCTCGCGTCGACTCTCGGCGACCATCCGCCGTACCTCGGCCACGTCGTCGGCCGACATCGGCCCGCCGTTGCGCAGGTGGCTGGGCACGCTGTCCGCATTGCCCCCGAGGAGGTCGAACGCACCGGTGGTGACCCTCATGCCAGGCCGCACCTGCTCCACGACGATGCCCTCGAACTTGTCGAAGAACGCCACATAATCAGTCAGGTAGCGCCTCAGTTCCGCCGCGCTGGGGTCCGGGATCTCGGCACCGCCCTGCCAGGTGGCGCGATAGGCCCGCAGCGAGGTGCCGGCCAACCGATCGACCGCCGGCGTGACGGCGGGCCCGAGTTGGGCGAGGAAGTTGTACGCCGCGGCGCGCAGCACGCCGTCGTCGACCGCGAGCATCGTGTCGACCAACTGCCGGGCGAACAGTTGCGGGTCGGCCGTGGCCTTCCAGTTGAGCCCGGCCGGATCCAGGACGCCTTGCATCGCCGCCCGCAACCACTCGCGAACGTCGGCGACGGTCAGGTCCGCGCGCCACTCCCCCGCCTCCAGGCGCAGCGTCTCGTCACGCTTCCAGCCGACCCAGCTGAACAACAACCCCTGCCGTCCCAGCGGAGTCAGCGTGAAGCCGTCGAGGACACCGATGCGGCGCAGGCTGTCGACAGCCTGCCTCCCTTCAGCGGTGGCGAGCACGCCGGCTGTCTCGTCGACACCAGGGGAGTACGCGGCGACGATCAATCGGACAACCTCGTCGCGTACCGGGTCCGGCAGGTCGCGGATCAGCACCCTGGCCGTTTCGGTCCATCGGCCCACGACCTTGTCAGGATCGGACCATTGGTCCAGCGTCTCGCCTCGGAAGGCACGCTCCGGCGTCGGCCACAGGAACTCGGCCAGTACCGCCAACCGCCACGCTTCCTGTACGGCGTCCGCGTCGGCGAGCCTCGTCCCGTCGAGAACCTGCTGTACGACGTCCTCCGCCAGGCGTGCCCCTGTCCACACCCCGGGCCGGTCGGCAAGGAACTCGGCCACCTCGACCGTCGCCGCCATCAACGGTGCCTGCCGCGCCGCCGCGACGAGGCTCGACGGCAGCGTGAGCACCGGCGCCGGCGGCGGCTTCTCCCACCAGGTTTCCGGAATGACTACCCGGGACCGCGGCATCGGACCGATCAACTCGTCCCGGCGTTCCCACGGCAACTGACCGAACCGCGCGTTCCACCCCATGCCGGGCTCGCCCTCGGGAAGCTCGACGGCCTTCACCTTCGGATCGCGAGCGCGCAGCTTCAGCGCCCAGGCCCACGGCGTCCCCAGTTCCTCCGCCGCTGGGCTGCGAAGGATCCGTACGACGTCCTCGGCCTCGGTGCGGATCGTCGAGTCCGTCTCCAGGGTGCACCGCATCCGGATGAAGCCACCGAGGATCGGCACCGTGCGGATCAGCGCCTCGCGGACCTCGGCATCGAACGGGAACTTGAACGGCGCGACCTCGAGCACGGTCCGCCACAGGTACTGGTTCGGCCAGACGAAGCAGGCCGGGATCTTCCATTCGTCGACCGGGAGGTCGAGCGGCTCGAGGACCTCTGCGCGGGCCTCGAGCAGGTCCCGGATCAGCGTGAGATCCGGCTCGCCGCCGGCGCCGGTCTCGTCCATCCAGGCCGGGATCCGGCGTACGAAGTCTTCGATCGCGTCCACACCGCAACGCTAGATCTACGGCAGGTCACATCCACTGCACAGCGAGTTCGTCGATCAGGCGAATGATCTCGTCGAGCCGGCGGCCGCCGCGGGCTCGGCCGAAGCCGTTGCGGCGACCCCAGAACGAGGACTGTACGGCGATCAACTGGAGCCAGCGGCTGATGCGGTCGGGGTCGATGCCTGATGCCTCGGCGAACTGCCCGGACTCGACGCGCAACTGCCGCAGCAGGCCGTCCGCGAGTAGACCGCCGGCGGCGAACAGGTGGTAGGCCCGGGTGCGGAGAAAGATCGCGGCGTCGTACGCCGGGTCGCCGACATAGCCCTTCGGGTCGACGGCCAGCCACGGTTCGCGGTCCGCGCTGAGGATGTTGCGCGGGTGGAAGTCGCCGTGGATCAGGATCTCCGGCTGATCGCGACCCAGATCGTCGACGACCACGAGCGCCGCGTCCACCACCGCCGCAGGCAGCGGATGATCAAGCTCGGCAGCGTCCTTGCGAAGCTCGTCTGCCCACCCGTCAGCCTGATCCGACAACCGCGGCAGGCCGTCAGGAGCCGGGATGGTCAGCTGACGATGCAGTACGCCGGCTATCGTGACGACGTCCTGGTCGTGCTCGAGCAGCGTCGAGGGATGTGCTCGTTCGAGGAGCATGGCGTAGCGGGCGTCGTCGCGTTCGTACAGCTTGACCGCGCCGCGACCGCCCCACGCCTCGAAGGCATCCGGCTCGTGATCGTTGCCGGGGTGCGGAAACGACACCTTCAAAGCAGCATCGCGCACCGGCACGACGACACCCACCTGGCCGTGCAGGACGTCACCGTCGGGCGTGCAGCCCCAACGCGCCAGCAGATCCTCGATGATGCCTGGCAACTCCGCCAGCCAGGCCGACCCTGCCTCGCCCTCGCGAGCGACAGTGCTCTCCGCGAACGCTGCCGGGATCAACCCCAGCGCTCCGACTTCGCCGAGCGCGACACCAGGCTGAAGAGCATGTCCTTCGGGGTCATCTCGCCGGCGACGACCTTGGTGACGTGCTCGGCGATCGGCATCTCCACGTCGTGGTGGTGCGCCAGTTCGCTGATCGACGCGCAGGACTTCACGCCCTCGGCGACCTGCCGGGTCCCGCCGGCGATCTCCGCAACACTCATGCCCTGACCGAGCTTCTCGCCGAAGGTCCGGTTCCGCGACAACGGCGACGAGCAGGTCGCCACCAGGTCGCCCAGGCCCGCCAGCCCGGAGAACGTGTGCTCGTCCGCGCCCAACGCCGTACCCAGACGAGCGATCTCCGCCAGCCCGCGGGTGATCACTGACGCCCGGGCGTTGTCGCCGAAACCGAGTCCGACCGCCATACCGACCGCGAGCGCGATCACGTTCTTACAGGCGCCGCCGAGCTCGCAGCCGACGACGTCGTTGTTCGTGTACGGGCGGAACGTCGGGGAATGGCACAACTTCTGCAACCGCGCCGCGGTCCCCTCGTCCGCACACGCGACCACCGACGCGGCCGGTTGGCCTTCGGCGATCTCGCGCGCCAGGTTCGGCCCCGACACCACGGCGATCCGCTCAGGACCGGCGCCGGTGAGCTCCGCGATCACCTCGCTCATCCGCTTCGTCGTACCGAGCTCGACGCCTTTCATCAGGCTGACCAGCGGTACGGCGTTCGGCAGCACGCCGGCCCAGTCCGCGAGGTTCTCGCGCAGCGACTGCGACGGCACCGCGAGGACGACGGCCTCCGCCCCGTCGGCCGCCGCGGCGGGATCGTGCGTCGCGGTGATCGCCTCCGGCAGCCGCAGTCCCGGGAGGTAGTCGGGGTTCTCGTGCGCGGTGTTGATCTCCGAGCACAACGTCTCCCGCCGGGCCCACAGGGACACCTGGTTCCCCGCGTTCGCCAACACCACGGCGAACGCCGTACCCCAGGACCCCGCGCCGAACACCGCTACTTTCGTCACGCCTTCTCCTCACCGTCGGCGGCTTTCCGGGCCTTGCGTAGGTCGTAGAGCTCCTTGGGCGGGGTCTCGCCGCGCAGTTCGCCGAGGGTCTCGGCCACCCGGGCCATGATCACCTCGGTTGCCTCGTGCAACAGCTGGTTGGTCAGCGGCTTGCCCGCGAACGCGCTCAGGTCGACCGGCGCACCGGCCCGCACCTGCAGGGTCTTGCGCGGCAGCAACCGGAACCTGATCTTGCCGGTGTAGGACCGGAGGATCTCCTGCGCGCCCCAGTTCGCGACCGGGATCACCGGGCAGCCGGTCATCAGCGCGATCCGCGCGGCGCCGGTCTTACCGGTCATCGGCCACAGCTCGGGATCGCGGGTGATGGTTCCCTCCGGGTAAACGCCCACACACTCACCGCGTTCGACCGCCGCCACCGCGTCCCGGAACGCGTCCACGGCCTGCGCGGAGTCCCGGTACACCGGGATCTGCCCGGCGCCGCTGATGATCTTCCCGGCCACCGGGATCTTGAACACCGACGCCTTCCCGAGGAACCGCGGGATCCGCCGGCACTCCCAGATGAAGTACCCGAGCAGCACCGGGTCGAAATGCGAGATGTGGTTCGGCACGTACACGACGCCGCCCGTGCGGGGCATGTTCTCCCGGCCGGTGAACCGGCACTTGGTGAACACGATCATGAACGGCTTGACGATCGCGACGATCACCCCGAACCAGAACCCACGCGGCGGCCGTGGGTCCGCCTGCCTCGCGTCCACAGCTGCCTCCTGGTGCTCATGCTGGCCGTCGGTCATGGGAGAATCCTGCCTGATGGCAGACCTACAGGTCGCTCCCTGGACCCTGGTGATCCCGGTGAAGCGTACGGCGATCGCGAAGAGCCGGCTCGCTCCGGCCTACCCTCAGCACCGTCCCGAACTGGCCCGCGCGTTCGCTGTCGACACTACTGCGGCCGCTCTCGGTTCTCCCCTGGTGCAGACGGTCCTGGTCGTCACCGACGACCCGCTGGTCGCAGCGGACGTCACCGAGGCCGGAGCGCACGTGGTCCCCGACCTGCCCGCCGCAGGTCTCAACGAAGCCTTGCTGCATGGAGCCACTGTGGCCGCTGCCGAGTTCGGAGGCAACGGAATCGCAGCCCTCTCCGCTGATCTCCCAGCCCTGCGTCCGGCCGAGCTGACCGCCGTCCTCGCAGCCTGTACGGCGCCTCGCTCGTTCGTGATCGACCAACCCGGCACCGGTACGACGTTGCTCGCCGCGGCGCCCGGTGTGGCGCTGGATCCGCGCTTCGGCGTGGGTTCCGCCCTGGCGCACCAGGCGTCCGGGGCGATGCCGATCGAACTGACCGCGATCGAGTCGGTACGGCGCGACGTCGACACAGCCGCCGATCTCGCGCATGCCGTACAACTGGGAGTCGGTCCGGCGACCGCGGACGTGATGTCGCTGGTTCTCGGTGCCGCGACCGGGACCGAGGGTCTAGCCTGCTGACATGCAGGCAACCGTGAGCCGCTACGACGGCGAGACGTTCTCCGGCGCAGTGCTGACGGACACCGGGATCGTGCTCCCGTTCACCGTGCACGCCGTCTCGGACACCCCGGTCCGGCACCTCCGCGTAGGTCAACGAGTCCGGATCGAGACCACTGGTTCCGGTGCTGGGCTGGCGATCACCAAGCTGGAGTTCGCCACCAAGCTGTAGACGGTTGCTCTGAACAACGGCGAAGGCCGGTCAACCCTGGAGTGGGGTGACCGGCCTTCGCGGTGGTGCGGTATGCCGCAATGCGTGAAGATCAGCGAGCGGTGCGCTTCGCCGCGGTCTTCTTGGCGGGGGCCTTCTTGGCCGGCGCCTTCTTCGCAACGGTCTTCTTGGCCGGGGCCTTCTTCGCCGGGGCCTTCTTGGCAACGGTCTTCGCCGGAGCCTTCTTGGCGACCGTCTTGGCCGGGGCCTTCTTCGCGACCGTCTTCTTCGCAGCGGCGGTCTTCGTCGCAGCGGCCTTGGCCGGAGCGGCCTTCTTCGCCGGGGCAGCCGCCTTGGTGGCGGTCGCGGCCGGCTTCGGGGCTACCAGCTTCGGCAGCTTCTTGGCGCCGGAGACAACGGCCTTCAGCTCCGCACCCGCGCGGAACTTCGGAACCGTGGTCTTCTTGGCGCGCTTGGTCTCACCGGTCCGCGGGTTGCGCACGATGCGCGCACCACGCTCGATGGCCTCGAAGGCACCGAAACCGGTGATGGCGACCTTGCCGCCCTTCTTGGTCAGCTCGCGCTGGACGGTGTCGATCACCGATTCCAACGCGTGCTGGGCCTGGCGGCGGTTTCCGTCGAAGTGCACTGCGAGCGCTTCGACCAACTGGCTCTTGTTCACTGCTTCCCTCCGTGAACGTAGGCGTCGAGCACAGCGCTCGATCTCACAGGAACGTTATGGACTCAACACGCCGTTCACAAACACCAACGCGGCAATTCGGCCTTGTTTTAGGCGATTCGTGCCACAATTTGGCCCGATTCGGCCTCGATAGCATTCCGGGGTTTCAGAGCCAACCGCGGCGCTTGAAGATCTGGTGCAGACCTCCACACACCAAGGCCATCAGGCCGATCGCGAAGGGGTATCCGAACTGCCAGTGCAGCTCCGGCATGTTGTCGAAGTTCATCCCGTAGACGGTGCCGATCAGCGTCGGGGCGAACAGGATCGCCGCCCAGGCAGAGATCCGCTTCACCTCTTCGTTCTGCTCGCTGCTGGCGATCGCGAGGCTCTTCATCTCCTCGTTCTGCTGCTGGGCCACCAGGGTCGCGTTCACGGTCAGGATGTCGCGCAGCAACTCCCGGAAACCGTCGACCTTCTCCACCACCTCGGTGACGTGGTCGGCCACGTCCCGCAGTGAACGTTGCAGTTCCTCGTCGACGCCGTACTTCTGGAAACCGCCGCGGAGCTGCTCGAGCATGCCGACCAGCGGCCGGGTCGCGCGCTGGAACTCGATCACCTCACGGGACAGTTCGTAGATGCGCCGCGACACCTTCGGGTCACCGCGGAACACCTCGGTCTCGATCTCGTCGATGTCGTTCTCCAGACCGGCGACCACCGGTGCGTACCCGTCGACGACCTTGTCCATGATCGCGTACAGCACCGCTTCGGCACCGCGGCCGAGAAGTTCGGGGTCGCGCTCGACGCGGCGCCGTACCGCTGCCAGATTGGGCGCTTCGGCGTGCCGGACCGTCACCACGAAGTCCGGGCCGACGAAGACGTGCACCTCACCGAACTCGACCTCCTCGGTCGCGTCCCGGTACCGCGCGGCCTTCAGTACGACGAACAACGTGTCGCCGTACCGCTCCAGCTTCGGCCGCTGATGTGCCTCGTTGGCGTCCTCGATCGCCAACTCGTGCAGGTCGAACTCCTGCGCCAGCGAGGCGAGTTCGCGGCGGTCCGGCCGGTACAGGCCGATCCAGGCCAGGCTCTGCGGCGACGTGTGCAGCGCCGCGTAGGTGTCCGCGAGCGAGTCCGGGGACGCGATCCGGTTGCCGCCGCAATAGATCGCGCTGTCCACGACGCTGTGCCCCTTGGGCTTCTGCGCATCGCGGGACGGCTTCTCGGCCGGCTCGATCGTGGTCGCGGCAACGGATGCGGCGTGCTTACGGGCGGCGGCACGCAGTGACGGGGTGCGGCTGAACGCGCGGAGCGAACGCAGGCGCAGGTCGGACATGAGTCCTCCAGGTGCGGTGGATCAGGTGAGTGATGAGCGCACGTCTGCCCGACCCGCAACTACTGGAGGCTCTGCTATTGCTAGAAGAAGAAGGCCACCGACGGTCGAGCGAGACCGGTATGTCTGGAGGGTTCGCTGCCGTTGTTCATGAGCGTCCCACCTCCTCGGTCTCGCAATCCTTGTTCTGACAACCACGCAAGGGTAACACCAGAGTTATCGCCCCCGACCGGCCAAACGTTACGGGGGCGCTAACTCTGGTGGAGCTTTCAGGCCTTCGCAGGCAGGGTGGCCGGCTTGAAGGACGGCCGGGTTGCTTCGTAGGCAGAGATATCGTCCGCGTGCGACAAGGTGATGCCGACGTCGTCGAGACCGTTCAGCAGCCGGTAGCGCGTGTAGTCGTCGATCTCGAAGGGCGCGGAGACGTCACCGGCCGAGATCGTCTTGTTCTCCAGGTCGACCGTGACCTTGGTCCCCGGGTCGGCCTCGATCGCGGTCCACAGCTGCTCCACGACGTCCTGCGTCACCAGGGCCGCGAGCAGACCGGCCTTGCCCGAGTTGCCGCGGAAGATGTCGCCGAACCGCGACGACACGACCACGCGGAACCCGTAGTCGAGCAGGGCCCAGACAGCGTGCTCCCGGGACGACCCGGTGCCGAAGTCCGGTCCTGCCACGAGCACCGAGACACCGTCGTACTCAGGCTGGTTGAGGACGAAGGAAGGATCGTTGCGCCAGGCCGCGAACAGCCCGTCCTCGAAGCCGGTCCGGGTGACCCGCTTCAGGTACACGGCCGGGATGATCTGGTCGGTGTCGACGTTGCTGCGGCGCAGCGGAACCGCCGTACCGATGTGCTGGGTGAAGGCGTCCATGTTCTTCTGCTCCTCAGGCGTTCGCGGGGACGGCGACGGGCGGCAGGTCCGCCGGAGCGGCGAGCGTTCCGGTGACAGCGGTCGCGGCGGCGACCAGCGGCGACACCAGGTGGGTGCGGCCACCCTTGCCCTGGCGGCCTTCGAAGTTGCGGTTCGAGGTGGAGGCGCTGCGCTCCCCCGGGGCCAGCTGGTCCGGGTTCATGCCCAGGCACATCGAGCATCCGGCGCCGCGCCACTCGGCGCCGGCGTCCTTGAAGATCGCGTCCAGGCCCTCGGACTCGGCCTGCAGCCGGACCCGGCCGGAGCCCGGGACCACGAGCATCCGGGTGCCCTCGGCAACCTTCCGCCCGGCCAGAACGCCGGCCGCGGCGCGGAGGTCCTCGATCCGGCCGTTGGTGCAGGAGCCCAGGAACACCGTGTCCACGTGGATCTCGCGCAACGGCGTACCGGCGGTGAGGCCCATGTACTCCAGGGCGCGCTCGGCGGCGACCTTGTCGTTCTCGTTGTCGAAGTCGTCCGGCGACGGCACGGTCGCGGACAGCGGGACGCCCTGGCCGGGGTTGGTGCCCCAGGTGACGAACGGTGCGATGTCCTCGGCGCGCAGCACGACCTCACGGTCGAAGGTGGCGTCGGCGTCGGTGGCCAGGCTCTTCCAGTACTCGACGGCGGCTTCCCAGTCGACGCCCTGCGGCGCGTGCGGCTTGTCCTTCAGGTACGCGAACGTGGTCTCGTCCGGCGCGATCATGCCGGCCTTCGCGCCCCACTCGATCGACATGTTGCAGATCGTCATCCGGGCTTCCATGCTCAGGGCACGGATCGCCTCGCCGCGGTACTCGACGATGTAGCCCTGGCCGCCACCGGTGCCGACCTGCGCGATCAGCGCCAGCACCAGGTCCTTGGCCGAGACCCCGTCGGGCAGTACGCCGTCGACCGTGACGGCCATCGTCTTCGGGCGGGCCTGCATCAGCGTCTGGGTGGCGAGCACGTGCTCGACCTCACTCGTACCGATGCCGAAGGCAATCGCCCCGAACGCACCGTGCGTGGAGGTGTGGCTGTCACCGCAGACCACGGTCATCCCGGGCTGGGTCAGGCCGAGCTGCGGGCCGATCACGTGGACGACGCCCTGGTCCGGGTCGCCGAGGGTGTGGATCCGGATGCCGAACTCCTCGGCGTTCTTGCGCAGCGTGTCCACCTGCAAACGCGACACCGGGTCGGCGATCGGCTTGTCCACGTCGTACGTCGGGACGTTGTGGTCCTCGGTGGCGATCGTCAGGTCCGGCCGCCGGACCGGGCGGTTCGCCAGCCGGAGGCCGTCGAACGCCTGTGGACTGGTCACCTCGTGCACCAGATGAAGGTCGATGTAGAGGAGGTCGGGTTCTCCGTCGGCATGGCGCACGACATGCGCATCCCAGACCTTTTCCGACAACGTCCTACCCATCAGACTCTCCTTCGAGGATGTGTGTGGTGAAGTGCTCTCGCTCACAGTGCTCTCGATTGGGCAGCTGAAGCGACTTGCGTTCCACGATTCGAGACGGCAATATCGTCTCATGGACAACTCTAGCGGAGTCGGTGTTCTCGACAAAGCAGCCCTCGTACTGTCCGCCCTCGAGTCCGGGCCGGCGACCCTGGCCGGTCTGGTGGCGGCCACGGGTCTGGCCCGTCCGACGGCCCACCGGCTGGCGGTCGCGCTCGAGCACCACCGCCTGGTCGGCCGTGACATGCAGGGACGCTTCGTGCTCGGGCCGCGACTCAGCGAGTTGGCCTCCGCGGCCGGTGAGGACCGGCTGCTGGCGACCGCCGGTCCGGTGCTGGCACGACTGCGGGACATCACCGGTGAGTCGGCGCAGTTGTTCCGCCGCCAGGGTGAGTACCGGGTGTGCGTCGCCGCCGCCGAACGTCCGTCCGGTCTGCGCGACACCGTCCCGGTGGGCAGCCAGCTGACCATGGCGGCCGGGTCGGCCGCTCAAATACTGCTTGCGTGGGAAGACCCGGAGCGGATGCACCGCGGTCTGCACAACGCATCGTTCAACGCTGCCGCGCTGGCCGGCGTACGGCGTCGCGGCTGGGCGCACTCGGTCGGCGAACGTGAGCAGGGCGTCGCATCCGTGTCGGCTCCGGTCCGCTCCCCCAGCGGCAAGGTGATTGCGGCCGTGTCGGTGTCCGGCCCCATCGAGCGCCTGTCCCGCCAGCCCGGCCGCATGCACGCCCCCGCGGTCATGGCCGCGGCCGAGCGCCTCTCCGAGGCCCTCCGCCGCGCATCGGAGTAGTCAGCGCCAGCCGCCGTACGGCACCGTGAGGATCTCGAGGTTGTGGCCGTCGGGGTCGTCCCAGTAGAGGCCGCGGCCGCCGTCGTTGGTGTTGATCTCGCCTTCGCTGCGGTGGAAGGGGTCGGCCCAGTACGTCAGCTCGCGCTCGACGATCCGGGCGTGGATCTGGTCGAACTCCTCCTCGGAGACCAAGAAGGCGTAATGCTGCCGGTGCGGCTGCCCCTGGCCCTCGGCGAAGTCGAGCGTGGTGCCGTTCCCGAGCTGCACCACGGCGAACGGCCCGTAGCTGCTCGGTTCGCCGATTCCGAGGATGTAGGCCAGGAACCGGGCCGAGGCGTCCTTGTCGGTGCAGTTCACGATGGTGTGGTTGAACTCGACAGCCATCCCACCAGGCTACTCGGATTCGGAGCAGCCGCAGGAGATGTTGGGGATCAGCTCGTAGTCGAGGACGTGCCGTGCTGCTGGTGGATTAGTGCGGTCGAGCAACAGTTCGACCGCTTTGCGGGCGGTTTCCTCGATCGGCTGGCGGACGCTCGCGAGTGGCGGGATCGTCACTGTGCACTCGCTGGTGCCGTCGAATCCCATCACGGCCACGTCGTCCGGCACCTGCAGCCCGGCTTCCCAGGCCGCGAACAGTACGCCGAACGCCTGCTCGTCCGTGGAGCAGTAGATCGCCCGCGGCGGCCGCTTCTGCTGGAACCACGGCCGTACGGCGTCGCGCGCGGCGAACCGCGACACCGGGCTGGCGACGTACCGCGCCGACGCCCGCGGGTGCTTGTCCAGCGCCCGTTCGATCCCGCGCCGGTGTTCCGCCGTACCGGGTGAGTCCTCGGGGCCTGTGACGACGCCGAGGGTCCGGTAGCCGTGAGACAGCAGATGGTCCGCCGACGTCTCGGCGCCTGCGACGTAATCGATCGACAGCGTGGAGACCGTCACCCCATCGGGCACGGGATGCAGAGCGACAACGGGTACGCCGGCGGTCGCGAAGCGCTGGATCGCCGGCGCGACCAGCAACGAGACGAGGACCACGCCGTCGACCTTGCGCTCGATGAACGAGCCGATATGGGCCGACTCCTGTTCCGGGTCGCCGGCCGAGTCGCCGATCAGCAGCAGGTGGTCGTGCTGCCGCGCGTAGTTCTCCAGGTGTTCGGCGAGCGTGGCGAAGTACGGGTTGCGGATCTGCGGGATGAGCAGACCGAGCGAGTACGTGCGTCCCGCGCTCAGCGCACGGGCGAGGATATTCGGCCGGTACTCCAGCTCCGCCGCGGCCTCCAGCACGCGCCGGCGGGTCTCCGCCGACACGGGCCGGGGGCCGTTGTTGAAGACGTAGCTGACGACCGCCGTGGACGTGCCGGCGCGTTCCGCGACGTCACGTGCGGTCGCCATCGATCTCCCCACGAGCCACAGGGTATGCCGTCCCGGCTGTCACGATCCGTGCCGTGATCTCCTCGGCCACGTGCTCGGCCTCCACCGCGGTGACGATCCGCACAGTGCCGTCCGCAGCAGGCGCGAACGTACTGTGCCCCGCCCGCTCTCCCCCGACCTCGATCGACACTCGTCCGAGCTTGGAGAACGTGAACAGTTCCGGGCGGCTCAACGCGAGCACCGCCACCGGATCGTGCGGCACGTTCCACGTCTCGTTCCAGAACGCCCACCACTGCTCGATGTCCGCCCCGAGCGCTGCCCCCAACGGTCCCGCGGCCCGGATCCGCTCCAACCGGGCCTTCTCGATCGTCACCTGCCGGGTGATCTCCAGCCCGGTGATCGTGGTCGGGATCCCCGCGTTCAGCACGGCCTGCGCGGCCACGTCGTCGGACTTGAAGTTGTGCTCGCACACGTCGTCGCCGAACGATCCACCCATCACCCACAGGTGCCGGATCCACCAGGCCGCCTGCGGTTCGAGGGCCAGTGCGGCCGCCACGTTGGTCAGCGGGCCGATCGCGGCGACGTCGAGCTCACCAGGTTGCTCGCGAAGCCGGGCGACCAGCCGTTCGGGCGCGCTGTCCGCGCGGATCGTCTCCCGTTCCAGGTCGTTGTGCAGCGTGCCCTCGTGCCCGGCCCACCAGACCTTCCGTCCCGACAACGTCTCGGTCTCACCGGGTACGACGTCCAGGTCGCGGCCGGCGAGTACGCCGTACCGCCGGGCGAGCTGGGCCCGCAGCCGGGTGTCGCCGTACACGGTGTGCACCTCGACGAGGTCGAGGTCCGGGCTGCCCAGGAGCTGGGCCAGCGCCATCGCGTCGTCGACGTCGGAGCCGATATCGGTATCGAGAATGATGGATCGCACAGATCTCCTTACTTGAGCCCGGTCATTTGAGCCCGGTGCCCGACACGGACTGGACGAAGTACCGCTGGAAGCCGGCGATGATCACCAGCGGGATGACGGTGAGGACCACGGCGCCCGCGAACACGAGACCGTAGTCGGTGAAGTTCTGGCCTTGCAGGTTGGACAGCGCGACCGGGCCGAGGATGTGCTTGGCGTCGGTGCCGATCAGCAGCGGCCACACGTACGCCTGCCACTGGAAGAGGAACAGCATCAGGCCGGCGCCGATCAGCGCGGGCTTCGACAGCGGCAGGTAGATCCAGCGGAAGACGCCGAACCAGCCCAGCCCGTCGAGCCGGCCGGCCTCGACCAGTTCGGCCGGGATACCGAGGAAGAACTGCCGCAGCAGGAAGATCGCCATCCCGTTGCCGATCCCCGGCAGCACCAGACCGGCGAACGTGTTGGTGAGGTGCCAGTCCCGGAACATCGTCGACAGCGGGATCGCGATCGCGTCGAACGGCACCAGGAAGCTCAGTACGACGATGCCGAACACCAGCCCGCGGCCGCGGAACTGGAACGCCGCCAGCCCGAACGCCGCGGTCGCGCAGACCGCGAGACCGATGACGACCGTGGCCGCGCTGACCAGGATCGAGTTGAGCGTCGCGCGGCCGATCGCACTGTTCAGGAGGGCGGAGTAGTTGGTGAGTGTGGGGCGCAGCTCGAGGAACGTCTGCCAGGACAGCGGGTTGAGGTTGGCGAACGTCTCCGAGCCGGGGCGCAGCGAGTTGGTGACGACCCAGAGCAACGGCAGGAAGAACAGGATGCCGACGACCCCGCCGAGCACCGAGAGGCTGACCCGCTTCACTGGTCACCTCGCAGCAGCCGGAACTGTCCGGCCACGATCGCCAGCGTCAGCGCGACCAGGATGACGACCTCGGCCTGGGCGACGTGGATGTCGCCGATCGCGTACGCGCGGCTGTAGACGTCGTACATCAGCAGGTTGCTGTTGCCGTTCGGGCCGCCCTTGGTGAGGATCTGCACCGGCGCGAACACGAGCAGGTTCGAGACTGTGTCGGCGACGAGCACGAACGCGAGCGGACGACGTACCAGTGGGAGGACCACGGAGATCATCCGGCGCCACGGGCCCGCGCCGTCGAGCAGCGCGGCCTCGCGGACCTCTTCCGGGACTTCCTGGATGCCCGCGATGAGGAACAGCATCCAGTACCCGACGCCGATCCAGGACAGCAGGACGATCAGCGACGGCAGCACCTGACTCGGCGAGGTGAGGAACGGCTGCGCCGGCAGGCCGAGCCGTTCGAGTACGCCGTTCGCGAGGCCGTCCGGCCGGTAGATGACGCTCCAGATCACTGCCGACACCGCAGGCGGGGTGGCTATCGGCAGGATCACGAGCGTGCGCCAGAGCTTGGCGCCCGCGGCCCTCTGGGTGAAGAGGACCGCGAGCAGGAACGAGACCGCGACCTGGATCGGGTTCACCAGCACGGTGAAGAGCAGCGTCACGCCGACCGACTGCCGGAAGTCCTGGTTCGACAGCAGATCCGTGTAGTTGCCCAGGCCCGCGAACACCCGCCCGCCGCGCAGCAGACTCTCGGCGTAGAAGCTCTCGACCACCGCCGAGATCGCCGGGACGATCCGCAGTACGGCGAGACACACCAGAGCCGGAGCCAGGAAGGCGAGGGCGATGAGCCCCTGCCTCTGCTTCATTTGATGGACTTCCAGGCGTCGGTCAGCTGCCTGGTTGCCTCCTGCAACCGGGTGTTCGGGTCCGTCCCGTTGCGGATGTCGGCGAACGCCTTACCCATGACTTCCTCGAACTGGATGTACCCGACGCTCACCGGCCGCGAGACCGCGGTGTGCTCACTCTCGTACGTCGTGATCGCGGCGGCGCCGGCCGTCTTCGCACCGGAGAACTTGTCCATCTGCGGGGTGTACTGCTTCTGCGCCTCGAGGTTCGCCGGGATGATCGTCGTCGTACTCGTGGTGGCCAGGTTGCCGGCCGGGTCCAGCGTCGCGAACTCGACGAACTTGCGCGCCATCCCCTGCTGCTTCGACGCCGGGTTGATGCCGACCGACCACGAACCGGTCGGCGTGACCGGCTTGCCGCCCTGGAAGTACGGCATGCGGGGCGACGCCCCAGTCGACCTTCGAGCTGCCGAAGATCTTCAGGTCCCACGGACCGCCGACGAAGAACGCGACGTCACCGGCCGCGAACACCGGGCCGGTCTGGAACCCGCCGATGCCACGCGGCGACAGTCCGCTCGCGAACGTAGCGCCGTACCACTGCATCGCCTTCTTCCAGCCGTCGGTCTCGACCGCGGGAGTGAGGGCGTCGTCGCCTTCGATCCCGGATCCGCCGCCGAGCGACTCGGCCAGCGGCTGCAGCTGGTAGTACGCCTCGGGCTGCTCCATGAACAGGCCGTACTTCGTGCCGCCCGACTGCATCGCCTTCCGGCCGGCGGCCTCGACCTGCTCCCAGGTCCAGCGCTGCTCCGGGTCCGCGGTCGGCGGCGTCACCTTCGCCTTCGCGAGCGCGGTCTTGTTGTAGAAGAGGAACTGCGTCGAGTTCCACATCGGCAACGACCACAGCTTGTCGCGGAAGTGGTTGGTCTTGTACGCCGTCGCGTTGAAGGACGTCTTCACCTTGGCGTCGAGGTCGCTGAGATCGGTGAGGAAACCCTTGGCGGCGAGCTGCGAGACCCGCGGCTCGTCGACCGTGTAGACGTCGATCCCGGCGTCCTTCGCGCTCAGCCGCTGCTGCATCGTCGCGTTGAACTGGTCGAACGGGATCTGGGTGTACGTCACCTTGATCCCGGGGTTCTTCGCCTCGAAGGCCTTGATCACGGGCTGGTACGTCTCGGCGTTGTCAGTACCCGTGAACGTGATGGTCCCGGTCTCCGGACCGGGGTCGGCCGTGGCTTGACCGGTGGACTCGGACGAGCCACCACAGCCGGCCAGCAGCAGAGCCGCGGCAACCGCCACGGCCGGAAGAGCGAAGAGGTTCCGCCGCACAGCGTTCCCCTTTCCACGAGCAGGGAGGAGGTCTAAGCGCTTAGACTCTAAGCGCTTAGACTTCGAGATGTCCAGCACTTGTCCCAGAACGCAGAAGCGCCCTCCACCGAGTGGTGGAGGGCGCTCGACTCTGGTAGCCCCGACGGGATTCGAACCCGCGCTACCGCCTTGAGAGGGCGGCGTGCTAGGCCGCTACACAACGGGGCCAGAGGTGTGTCATCCGGACCTGATGGGCCGGGCAACGAGGTTGAACTCTACCGATTTTCACCGGTGCGGTCCAATCCGCTGGGGTACTAGGACTCGAACCTAGACTAACTGAACCAGAATCAGACGGGCTGCCAATTACCCCATACCCCAAAGGCATTTCACTGGGTCGAGAGTTTGTTTCCGCCCTCATCAACCCGGCTCGGAGAGCTTACCCGAGGCAGGGACCGGACAGCAAAACGGGCCCCCTCGCGGCGGGTTGTCACTCCCGTCACACCCGTCCCGGGCCGGCGACCGGCAGCGCGGTCAACGGCAGCTCGGATTCGGAGCGCAGTTTCATCCGCCCGGACATCCACCACGCGAGCGCGCCGAACGCCGCGAACTTCACCACGTCGATCGTCACCAGCGGCCAGGGCGCGTCCTTCACCCCGATGCTCGCACCGACCGTGTTGGTCAGCGCCGCGAACACGAACGTCACCACGTTGTTCATCGCGTGCGACGCGATGCCGGCCTCCAGTCCGCCGGTCCGGATGACGAGCAGCGCCGCGATCAGACCGAACGCGAGCCGGTCGACGAACAACGCCGGGCTCTGCCACGGCCAGATCCCGTGGGCGGCGGTGAACAGCACCCCGGTGACGATCACGACCACCAGCGAGCTCCGTACGAACGACCCGACGGCCTGCAACAGGTACCCGCGGAAGAAGTACTCCTCCCCCGCGGCCTGGATCGGTGAGGTCAGCAACGTGATGGCGATGACCGCGAGCGCGTCCGGCGCCACGCCGCCGCCGTGGCGTTCACCGGTGGCGAGCGGAACGTTCCCGACCTGGATGATCGTGAACGCCACCAGTTCGAGCCCGAGCGAGACCAGCGCGAACCACGCCAGCGGACGCCACCGCAGCCGGCCGACCACCGACGACAGCAGGCCCGGCGTCTGCTTGTTCAGCGCCCGGGCGACCAGCATCGACAGCGGGATCAAGGAGATCAGGGTCAGGTTGACGCCCAGCAACCCGAACCAGGACAGCGTCCCCTCGGCGTCCTTGTGGATCGCGAGTTGCACACCCTGGATCACGATGCCGACGATCATCCAGCCGACCATGATCGTGAGCGAACCCAGGACGACGAACGCGCGCGGCGTCAGGTCGTTGTCGAGCAGCCGCTGGTACGGCGTGGTCTGCTTGCTCATCACGTCGTACGGCGTGCGCGCTCGAGCCGGTGCAGGGACTTCTCCCGCCCGAGCAGTTCCAGGGACTCGAACAGCGGCGGCGAGATCCGGCGGCCGGAGATCGCCACCCGGACCGGGCCGAACGCGTTCTTCGGCTTCAGCCCGAGCCCGTCGATCAGCGACGCCCGCAGCGCGGCCTCGATCGCCTCGGTCGTCCACTCGACATCGGCAAGCGCCTTCGCCGAGGCATCCAGTACGGCGTCGGCGTCACCGGTCAGCACCTTCGCGGCGGCGTCCGGATCGACCGTGAACAGGTCCTCGGAGACGAACAGGAACCCGAGCATCTCGTCGGACTCCGACAGCGTGTTCATCCGCTCCTGCACGAGCGGTACGGCGGCCCGCAGTACGGCGAGCTGCTCCTCGGACGGCTGCTCCGGAAGCACGCCGGCCGTGGCCAGGAACGGGATCATCCGCTGCGCGAACTCCTCCTGCGGGAGCAGCCGCATGTGCGCGGCGTTGATCGCCTCGCACTTCTTCGGGTCGAAGCGGGCCGCGTTCGAGTTCACCTTGCGGATGTCGAACGCCTCGACCATCTCCGCCATCGTGAACACGTCCCGGTCGTCGGCGATCGACCAGCCGAGCAGCGCCAGGTAGTTCAGCAGGCCCTCGGGCAGGAACCCGCGGTCGACGTACTCCGTCAGCCCGGATCCCTTGTCCCGCTTGGACAGCCGCTTGTTCCCCTCGCCCATCACGAACGGCAGATGCCCGAAGCGCGGCGTCCGGCCGCTGCCGATCCCGACGTCCGCGAGCGCCTCGTACAGCGCGATCTGGCGGGGTGTCGACGGCAGCAGGTCCTCGCCGCGGAGCACGTGGGTGATCTCCATCAGCGCGTCGTCGACCGGGTTCACCAGCGGGTAGAGCGGGTAGCCGTTCGCGCGGACCAGGACGTAGTCGCCGAGGTTCTCCGGCAGGAACGTGATCTCGCCGCGGACCAGGTCGTCGAACACGATCGGGTGGTCCGGCATCCGCAGCCGCACCACGGGCCGCCGGCCTTCGTCGACGTACGCCTGGACCTGCTCGGGGGTGAGGTTGCGGCAGTGGGCGTCGTACCCGCTGTGCTGGCCGGCCGTGCGGGCGGCCTCGCGGCGCTGGTCGAGCTCCTCCTGCGAGCAGTAGCAGTGGTAAGCCCTGCCGGCGGCCATCAGCTTCGCGACGACGTCCGCGTAGATGTCCATCCGCTCGGACTGCAGGTACGGGCCGAATTCGCCGCCGGCCTCGGGACCTTCGTCCCAGGTGAGGCCGAGCCAGCGCAGCGCGTCGTACGTGTAGCGGTAGCCCTCCGCGGTGTTCCGGGCGGTGTCGGTGTCCTCGATGCGGAGCACCAGCTTGCCGCCGAAGTGCCGGGCGAAGGCCCAGTTGAACAGCGCGCTACGGATGTTGCCGACGGTCAGCAGGCCGGTCGGGGACGGTGGGAACCGGACCCTTACGTCACTCGGTTCCAGATCGCCCAGTACGGCGTCAGTCACGCACGATCACCTTGTTCGTCAGGGTTCCGATGCCTTCGATGCTGACCGAGATCTCGTCACCGGGCAGCATCGGGCCGACGCCGGCCGGGGTGCCGGTCAGCACCACGTCACCGGGCAGCAGCGTGGTGAAGGAGGTGATGTAGGCCAGCACCTCGGGGATGTCGAAGATGAACTGGGAGGTGCGCCCGTCCTGCTTGGGCTCGCCGTTCAGTTCGGTGCTGACCCGCAGGTCGGAGGCGTCGAGCTCGGTGGTGATCCACGGGCCGAGCGGGCAGAACGTGTCGTACCCCTTCGCCCGGGCCCACTGCCCGTCGCTCTTCTGCAGGTCGCGCGCGGTCACGTCGTTCGCGATCGTGTAGCCGAAGATCACCTCGTTGACCCGCTCCTTGGGCAGGTCCCGGCAGATCCGGCCGATCACGATCGCGAGCTCGCCCTCGAAGTGCAGGTCGTTGGTCTGCTCCGGGTAGACGATGCCGTCCCGCGGGCCGATCACGCTGGTGTTCGGCTTCAGGAAGATCATCGGCTGCTGCGGTACGTCGTTGCCGAGCTCCGCGGCATGCGCCGCGTAGTTGCGGCCGACGCAGACCACCTTGCTGCGCGGGATCACCGGCGCCAGCAGCCGGACGTCCGCGAGCTGCAGCTTCTCCCCGGTGAACTGGGCCGACCGGTAGAGCGGGTCCGAGTCGAGGACGTTGACAGTACCGACGAGGCCTTCGGGGTCGTCGGTCTCGACGACGCCGTACTTGGGCTCGTCGTCCACGGAGAATCTGGCGATACGCACGGGCCGAGCCTACCGGGGGTGCGGAGTGAGACAGTTAGCTGGTGACTGTTGAGATCCGGCAGGCCGTTCCGGCGGAGTACGACGCGGTGGGCGAGCTGACCGTGGAGGCGTACTCGCACGACGGCTTCGTCAAGGGTGAGTACGCGATGACGCTCCGTGCAGCCGCCGACCGGGCCGCGAAGGCGGAGCTGTGGGTCGCGGCTGACTCGTCCGGTCTGCTGGGCGGTCTCTTGGGCACTGTTACCTACTGTCCTGTCGGCTCGGTCTACCGCGAGATCGGGCGGGACGACGAGGGCGAGTTCCGGATGCTCGGCGTCGCCGGTCGCGCGCGGGGCCTGGGCATCGGGACCGCGCTGACCGAGCGCTGCATCGCGCGAACGCGTGAGCTCGGGCAGCGGCGAATCGTCATGTGCAGCGCCGTCTACATGACCACGGCGCACCGCATCTACGAACGCCTCGGCTTCGTCCGCCTGCCCGACCGTGACTGGTCCCCCATTCCGGGCGTCGATCTGTACGCGTTCGCCCTGGACCTATGAGCATCACGCTGCCCTTCGCCGAGTGGTCGTCGTACGCCGAGGATCACGCCGAGCGCGTCGACGTACTGCTGGCGGACCACCTGGAACGACGGCGCCGGCGGGAAGCGCATCCGGTCGAGGATTTCCTCTTCACGTACTACCCGACGCGACCGAACCAGCTCCGCGTCTGGCACCCGGGGCCTGGGATCCGTCTGGAAGACGCTGCTTCTTATAGCGATCGGCGTGGGTACGTCGTCGTGGACGGGACCGCGACGCTCGATCCCGCCGAGATCGAACGCCGTACCGACAGCATCACGTGGATCCGGCGACTGCTCGCGTCCACGCTCGATCGGCAACCCCAGTTCGGGTGCTTCGGTCTGCACGAGTGGGCGATGGTCTACCGGAGTCCCGACGTACGGCACGCCTCCTGGCCGCTCCGGCTAGGTGCCGAGGGCACCGATCAGGTCGTGGACTCGCACAAGATCAGCTGTTCGCACTTCGACGCGTTCCGCTTCTTCACGACCCCTGCCCGGCCGCTGAACACCCTCCAGCCCGACCGCGAGTCCCAGCCCGCGTTGGAACAGGGCGGCTGCCTGCACGCGAACATGGACCTCTACAAGTGGGCGACCAAGCTCATGCCCTTCACGCCCAGCTCACTGCTCCTTGAGTGCTTCGAGCTCGCCCGCGACATCCGCACGCTCGACATGCGCGCATCGCCGTACGACCTGGCCCCCCTCGGCTACTCCCCCGTCCGCATCGAAACCCCCGAAGGCAAAGCCGAGTACACCGCCACCCAACGCACCTTCGCCGACCGCGCCCGCCCCCTCCGCCAACAACTCACAACCCTCTGCGACGAACTACTCCGCTAACCTCCCTGCATGGGAAAGATCGTCGCCATCGCGTTCGCTGTGTTGCTCGTCGCGATCGGCGGCGTCTGGACGCTGCAGGGCCTCGGCTACCTCAAGGGCAGCTCGATGACCGGCAGCACCCTCTGGGCCACCGTCGGCCCAATCGTCGCAGCCCTCGGCGTCTCCCTGCTCTACGTCGCAATCCGCGGCCCTAGGAAACGCTGACCCCTTCTGACTTCGTGGCCTTCAGGGCGAAGAGGAGTGGGATGCGGGGGGCGGTGTCCGGGAGGCGCCACCAGCCGTTGGGGGTTTGTTGCATTGATGGCCAGCGGGGCCATGGGAGTACTTCGGACTCGCGGAGGCTGGTGAGGTGGAAGCCTGCGTCGGCGAGGGTCGTGGTGATTTCGCCGAGGCCGTGGCGCCATTCGTAGCTGGTCTGCCGGCCGGGGACCTCGTCGCCCGTGTAAGTGACGGTGGAGTCGTGAGCGATCGGCCCGCGGCCTTCGAGGTAGTCGGCGCGGAGCACGAGGTCCTCGGACTCACCGGGCAGGGATACCTCACGGAGCGCGTTGAGCAGCGGGTGGAACTCGACGATGTAGAGGACGCCGCCGGGCTTGAGCAGGTCGCGGACGACCTCGGCCCACTGCTTCAGCTCGGGCAGGTAGCAGAGCGCGCCCTTGCCGGTGTAGACGATGTCGAACCGCCGTCCGTCGACCGCGTCCACGGCGTCGTACACATTGGCGTGCAGGTAGTCGACCTCGACGCCGGCCTCGGCCGCGATCTGCCGTGCGGCCTCCAGCGACTTCTCGGACAGGTCGAGTCCGCTGGTCCGCGCACCGCGTCGCGCGAACTCGATCGTCTCGGTCCCCAGATGACACTGCAGATGCAGTACGTCGCGACCGTCGAGCGGACCGAGGTCCTCCCACTCGTAGTCGGCAAACCAGAACTCCGCGGGCCGGTCGTAGAAGTCACTTGCCGCGTGCAGCGGCGCCCGGGCGTTCCAGTCGGCCTGGTTGGCGGCCACCATCTGCTGCGTCTGAGCGTCCAGAGTCACAACCAGCAGTCTCCCCATTACCGGGTTCAGTCCAGGTTGTTGATCCACAGACCTTGTTCAAGGTTTGTGGATAAGCTTGAATAAGGGTATGGCACGGGTTGAGTTGCACCGCTGGCCCGGGCACCCCGACGGGTTCACCCGGGCGGAGCGCCTGGGCGGGTCGTACGAGCTGTATTTCCCCGACCCGCTGGTCGGGCGTGAGTTCGACCTGTCCGACGACGTACTCGCGCTGCTCGAGGACGCCGCCGGCGATCTGGCCCGCCTGGACGCGACGGCCGCCGTGCTGACGAACAGCGAGGCGCTGGCGCGGTTGCTGCTGCGCGCCGAGGCGGTCGGGTCGTCGCACATCGAGGGGCTCGTCGTCGGGGCGCGCAGGTTGCTGAAGGCCGACGTACTGCGGGATCGCATCAGCGACGTGACCGCCGAGGAGGTGCTCGGCGCGGTCGACGCGATGACCTGGGTGACCGAGTCCGTCCAAGCCGGGGAGAAGCTCGAGGTCGACCATCTGCTCGAGGCGCACCGCCGGTTGATGGCGCAGTCGCCACACCCGGAGTACGGCGGCGAGGTCCGCTACCTGCAGAACTGGATCGGCGGCCGCTCCCCCGCCGAGGCGTACTACGTGCCGCCGCCGGCGCAACTGATCCCCGAGCTGCTCGCGGACCTGATGACGTTCGTCCGCGAGTCGCGGCTGCCGGTGCTGGCGAAGACCGCGATCGCGCACGCGCAGTTCGAGACGATCCACCCGTTCGCCGACGGCAACGGCCGGACCGGGCGCGCGCTGATCCACCTGATCCTGCGCGCCGACGGCCTGATCACCCGCACCGTGCCACCGGTCTCGCTCTCGCTCGCCACCCACGCCGCGGACTACATCGACACCCTGACAGCCTTCCGGTACGTCGGGCGCGCGACGACCGCGAAGGCCCGCGCGGCCGTGAACCCGTGGCTGCGGATGTTCGCGAAGGCCTGCACGCACGCGACCGCCGAAGCCGCACGGTTCGAACGCACCGCCGCGGACCTCAAGACCGAATGGCGGGAACGCGCGGCGCCGATCCGCGCCGGCTCCGCGGCCGAACTCCTGATCGAGGCGCTGCCCGCCGCGCCGGTCCTGACGCTCGCGGCCGCGGCCCAGCTCATCGACCGCTCCCAGCAGGCCGCGAACCAGGGCCTCGCCCGACTGGTCGAGGCCGGCATTCTGCGCGAGGTCACCGACGGTCGCCGCAACCGCGTCTACGAGGCGCCCGAACTGATCGACGCCTTCACGTTGCTGGAGCGTCGCTTCGCGAGTCCGGCCGCGGACACCCGGATCGAGCGGCCTAGCAGACCGGTCCCTGCAAGGCCAGAACCGACACACTAGGGGGTTTGACTTTCTGGTCGCGATCGAGCAAGAATTCGAACACATGTTCGATCGTACAGGGGAGTTGTGATGCCGGAGGCGTTCGACTGGGACATCCTGCACCGGCCGTCGGCGATGGCGATGGTCCGCGGCCAGCTCGGGTTCAGCTGGATGGTGCTGTCCGGGCGGCTCGCCCAACTGACCGACGAGCAGTACTTCTGGCGACCGAGCAGCGAGGCGCTGACCGTCGTACGTCGGCATTACACGGGACAGTTCCGGCCGCTCGGGACCGGTGAGTGGGTCGCGCAGTGGCCGGACGAGCCGGACCATCGCGGACCGCGGACGATCGCGTGGCTGATCGCGCATCTGACCGAGATGTTCTTCGAGCGCTGGGAGTGGACGTTCGGCGAGAGCCGGCAGGGGCGGGCCGACATCACTCTGCACGGCAACGCCCGGGACGCCGTCGCCTGGCTGACCTACTGGGTCGAGGCCTGGCAGGACGCGATCGCCGCTCTCGACGAGGACGCGGCGCTGACGATCGGCCTGAGTCAGGCCAACGAACTCGACGCCGCCGAGCCGTTCGGCCATGTCGTCCTGCGGCTGAATCGCGAGCTCATCCATCACGGCTCGGAGATCATGACGCTCCAGGATCTCTACGCGGTCGCAGCGTGAGTCGAGGACGAGAACCACAAGATGTGCGACACGCGGCGTGGCGCTACCACTAGATCTAGATCGATCCGCCTAGCATCACTACTACTGGTGGTTCGGAACGGTCAGCACCACAAGATGTTGATCATTCCGAGGCAACAGGGGAATCCGGTGCGAATCCGGAGCTGCCCCGCAACGGTGTGCGGACGCTGACGTCGAGTCGCGTTCGCGAGCCCGGATACCTGCCACCGGTGCGTGTACCGCCGGTGCACGCGGTCCGAGATCTCGCGGGTGGGTCGCAGGGCGTGACGGCAGTGTTCCCGGCCGGTGCCGCCGGTCCCGTCATGCGCCCGCTCGCGTGGTCCCGGGTCTTCGAACTCTTCTGGAGTGCACACCTGTGACCATTGCTTCCTCATCTGTTGCTTCCTCACCTACACCGGCAGCGGCGGAGCTTCGCACGGAGCTCACCGTCATCCGCCGCGACGGCAGCAGTACGCCGTTCGACGCCACCAAGATCTCCGTCGCCGTGACGAAGGCGTTCCTCGCCGTCGAGGGCTCCGACGCGGGCGCGACCCACCGGGTCCGTGACCTGGTCGCCGACCTGACCGGCCGGGTCGTCGCCGCCTTGACCAGCCGCGGCGACACGCGCCGCAGCGTGCAGGTCGAGGACATCCAGGACCAGGTCGAGCTGGCGCTGATGCGCGCCGGCGAGCACCAGGTCGCCCGCGCCTACGTGCTGTACCGCGAGGAGCGGACCAAGGCCCGCACCCCCGCCGACCCGACCGGCGTCACCGAGAAGCCGGCGCTGACCGTCCGCGCGGCCGACGGCAGCCGGTCCCCGCTCGACGTCGACCGGCTCCGCGTGATCGTCGCCGAGGCCGCCGCCGGACTCGACGCGGTCGACCCCGAACTGATCCTGAACGAGACCCTCGGCGCCTGCTACGACGGCATCGCGCAGCACGAGGTCGAGCTCGCGCTGGTGATGGCCGCGCGGTCGTACGTCGAGACCGAGCCGCAGTACAGCTTCGCCGCGTCCCGCCTGCTGCTGGACCAGATCCGCCGCGAGGCGCTCGGCCGCGTCCACGGCGAGCCACGTCAGGCCAGCCAGGCCGACATGACCACGGCGTACGTCGACTACTTCCCGCGCTACATCCAGACCGGTATCGAGGCGGGGCAGCTCGACCCCGAGCTCGGACGTTTCGACCTCGAGCGACTCGCCGCGGCGATCAAGCCCGAGGCCGATCTGAACTTCACCTTCCTCAGCCTGCAGACGCTCTACGACCGGTACCTGCTGCACCTCGACAAGGTGCGGTACGAGTTGCCGCAGGCGTTCTTCCTCCGGGTCGCCATGGGAATGGCGCTGCGCGAGGACGACCGCGAGGCGCGGGCGATCGAATTCTACGAACTGCTCAGCTCGTTCCGCTTCATGTCCTCGACGCCGACGCTGTTCAACTCCGGCACCACTCGCCCGCAGCTGTCGTCGTGCTTCCTGACCACGGTCGAGGACGACCTGTCCGGCATCTTCACCGGCATCCGCAACAACGCCCTGCTCGCGAAGTACTCCGGCGGCCTCGGCAACGACTGGACCCCGGTCCGCGGAATCGGCGCCCACATCCGCGGCACCAACGGCGAGTCCCAGGGCGTCGTCCCCTTCCTGAAGGTCGCCAACGACACTGCCGTCGCAGTGAATCAAGGTGGCCGTCGCAAGGGTGCGGTGTGTGCGTATCTCGAGACGTGGCACATCGACGTCGAGGAGTTTCTCGACCTGCGGAAGAACACCGGTGACGAGCGGCGGCGTACGCATGACATGAACACGGCGAACTGGGTGCCGGACCTGTTTCTGCAGCGGGTGGAGTCCGGTGGGGATTGGACGCTGTTCTCCCCCAACGAGGTGCCGGACCTGCATGATCTGTACGGCGCTGCGTTCGCCGAGGCGTATGCGGCGTACGAAGGGGCTGCTGATCGCGGAGAGATCCGGGTGTTCAAGCGGGTCAAGGCTGTTGACCTGTGGCGGCGGATGCTGACCGTACTGTTCGAGACCGGGCATCCGTGGATCACCTTCAAGGACGCCTGCAACCTGCGCTCGCCGCAGCAGCACGACGGCGTCGTCCACTCGTCGAACCTGTGCACCGAGATCACCTTGAATACGACGACCGAGGAGACCGCGGTCTGCAACCTCGGCTCGGTCAACCTGGTCGCCCATCTGACCGAGGACGGTCTTGACGCCGATCTGCTCCGCGACACCGTGAAGACCGCGGTGCGGATGCTCGACAACGTCATCGACGTGAACTTCTACACCACCCCGGAGTCGGAGCGGGCCAACCAGCGGCACCGCCCGGTCGGCCTCGGACTCATGGGGTTCGCGGACGCGTTGTTCACGCTGCGGATCCCGTACGCGTCCGACGCCGCGGTCGAGTTCGCGGATCGCTCGATGGAGCAGGTCAGCTACCACGCGATCGAGGCGTCCAGTGATCTCGCGGCCGAGCGCGGCCGGTACTCGTCGTACGACGGATCGCTGTGGAGCCTCGGGATCCTGCCGATCGACTCGCTCGATCTGCTGCACACTGCGCGCGACGGTGATGTGATCATCGACCGCGACACCCAGCTCGACTGGGACGGTCTGCGCGCTAAGGTCCTGCGGGACGGCGTGCGGAACTCGAACGTGATGGCGATCGCCCCGACCGCGACGATCTCCAACATCTGCGGCGTGAGCCAGTCGATCGAGCCGACGTACAGCAACCTGTTCGTGAAGTCGAACATGTCCGGCGAGTTCACCGTCGCCAACCCGTACCTGGTCGCCGATCTGAAGGCGCGCGGGCTGTGGGACCAGGTGATGGTGTCGGACCTGAAGTACCACGACGGCGTGGTCGCGGGGATCGAGCGGATCCCTGCCGATCTGCGCGAGCTGTACGCGACGGCGTTCGAGATCGACCCGCTGTGGCTGGTGAAGGCGGCATCGCGGCGGCAGAAGTGGATCGACCAGGCGCAGTCCCTGAACCTCTACATGGCGAAGCCGTCCGGTCGTGCGCTCGACGAGCTTTACCGGTCGGCTTGGCGCTATGGCCTCAAGACGACTTATTACCTACGTTCCCAGTCAGCGACCCATGTCGAGAAGTCCACGCTGAAGGGCACCGACGGCCGGCTCAACGCCGTACCCGTGTCCATCCCTGAGCCCACCGGAGCAGTCTGCTCCATCGACGACCCGGACTGCGAGGCCTGCCAGTGAGCGCCATTTCGATCGGAGCGGCCCGCGTCGAGGTCGCCGACAAGGCGATGATCAACTCACGCGCGGACGTGAACCAACTGCTGCCGCTCAAGTACACGTGGGCCTGGGAGAAATACCTTGCCGGGTGCAACAACCACTGGATGCCCACCGAGGTCTCGATGCAGGCCGACATCTCACTGTGGAAGTCTAAGTGATGGTCTAACCGACGACGAGCGCCTGATGCTGAAGCGGAATCTTGGGTTCTTCGCCACCGCGGAGTCCCTGGTCGCGAACAACATCGTCCTCGCCGTCTACCGCCAGCTGACCAACCCCGAGTGCCGGCAGTACCTGCTCCGCCAGGCGTTCGAGGAGGCCGTGCACACCCACACCTTCCAGTACATCTGCACGTCGCTCGGTCTCGACGAGGGCGAGCTGTTCAACATGTACCGCGAGGTGCCGTCGATCTCCGACAAGGACGCGTGGGCGCTGAAGTACACGCAGCACCTGGAGGACCCGGACTTCCGCACCGGTACGCCGGAAGCGGACACCGCGTTCCTGCGCGACCTGATCGCGTTCTACGTGGTGTTCGAGGGGATGTGGTTCTACACCGGGTTCGCGCAGATCCTGTCGCTCGGCCGGCGGAACAAGATGGTCGGGATCGCCGAGCAGTACCAGTACATCCTGCGCGACGAGTCGATCCACCTGAACTTCGGCATCGACTGCATCAACCAGATCAAACAGGAGAACCCGCACCTGTGGACGACCGCGTTCCAGGCCGAGGTCCGGCAGATGCTGACCGAGGCGTGCGAGCTGGAGGTCGCCTACGGCCGCGCGACCATGCCCAACGGCATGCTCGGCCTCACCGCGGACCTCTGCGAGCAGTACATGCACTTCGTTACGGACCGCAGAGCGGAACAAATCGGTATCGAACCGATTTTCGGTGAAACGCGGAACCCCTTCGGATGGATGTCAGAGGTGATGGACCTGAAGAAGGAGAAGAACTTCTTCGAAACCCGGGTCATCGAGTACCAGTCCGCCAGCGGACTCAGCTGGGACTGACTCGGACCCGGACCATCACGAGACCGGGAGGCCCGCGGTGCAACTCGCCGCTCCGCGGGCCTTCCGCCCTTCTGCCCTACCGGGTGGCGGTCAGGTCGTCGGGTCGTTCTTGCGGATGAACTCGAGTGCAGTCAGCGCGACCTCTTCCCACCCATGGTCGATCACCAGCGAGTGCCCGCGCCCGGGCAGCTCGACGAACTCGGTGACGCCAGTGTTCTTGGTGTGCTGCTTGTACGCCGCGTGCGTGATCGCATGCGGCACGGTGTGGTCCTTCTCCCCCGACACCAGCAGGATCGGGCCGCGGTCGTCCGCCTTGTAGTCGACCTTGGTCTCGCTGAACGGGTTCAGGTTCGCGACCGCCGCCTGGAAGATCGGTACGCCGGATGCCGCGACGTGGAACTCGTCGTACAGCTGCCGGGCCTCGTCCTCGTCGAGGGCGTTCGCCCAGCCGTACTTGAACTCGTCGAACGTCAGCGTCACCGACCGGCGGGCGTTCGCCGGGTTCCCGAGCACCGGCGAGCCGGCCTTCAACGCGGACGGCGGCAACGGCAGTACGCCGCGACCCGGCGCCGGATCGATCGACACGGTGACGGCGGCCGCACCTTCACCGGCGATCTTCTGCGCGATCAGTCCGCCGAACGAGTGCCCGATGACGGCGGGCTTGCGGTCCAGACCGCCGATCGCTTCCAGGTAGTGATCGGTGACGGCCTGGACCATCTTGCGCGCGAACACCTCGGGGTGGTCGCGCGCCTCGGCCACCGTCTCCGGATCGTCCGGCCAGCCGGGTGCGATGGTGCTGTAGCCGTTCTCCTCGAACAACCGGCGCCAACGGTCCCAGCTGCTGGACAGCAGCCAGAGACCGTGGACGAACACCACAGGCTGTTTGCCGGACGCGTTGGCCCCCGCGACTTCCGACTGCTCGCGCTCAGTGAGCGACATAGTCCCCCTCCTCGGACTCGGAATGCTTGCGATGCTAGCCCCGGGCATCGCCGACACCCAGCATTCGAGGAGATTGGCCCTTCCTCACCGAACTCATCCGAGGAGCGCGAGGATCTCCGCTGCCGAGCCGGTCTCTCCCAGGCGCGGGAAGATCCAGTTCAGCGAGTTCTCGTGGGCGGAGGTGCTCAGGTCGGTCATCGCGTCGGTGGCGAGGGTGACGTGATAGCCGTGCTCGTACGCCGCTCGCGCGGTCGACTCCACGCCGATACTGGTGGCCACACCGGTCAGCACGATCTGTGTGATGCCGCGCCGGCGCAGATGCACGTCGAGGTCGGTGCCGTGGAACGCACCCCAGTTGCGCTTGGTCACGACGATGTCCTCGGCATGACCGGCCAACTGATCGACGATCTGGTCCGCACCAGCCGGCGGCGTCCCGCCACCGGAGCGCGGCGCCTGCTCGGTACGGCCGGTCAGCCGATCGCCGCCGTCTGCCGCGAAGCTGACGCGGACCAGGACCACGGGAAGGTCGTGCTTACGGAAGGCATCGGCCAGCTCGACCGTCTTGCCGATCACGTCCGCGGTGGGATGCGGCGCCCCGGGAAGGACTGCGACCCCGTTCTGCAGGTCGATGACGACGAGGGCGGTCTTCGGGTCAAGGGTGGTGACAGGCACGGATGAACCTCTCTATTGGGGGAGTGCGAGGAAGGTGACCAGCAGGAGCAGGCCGGCGACGACGAGCAGGAAGATCGCCAGCTCGTGCAGTCCGGCCGTCGTTGCGCCGTACTGGAAGAAGTGGGCGTTCGCCGCGGCGGAGATGAGCGCGCCGACGTACACGCAGGTGCGCAGCAGGCCGGCGGACGAGCCGATGCGGGCCGGATCGGCCTGCTGGTACAGGGCGGTCTGGTTGGCGAGATTGTTGAGACCTTGCGGTACGCCGGCGATGACGCCGACGACGGCGAGGACCCAGATAGGCGTACGCGAATCGACGAACAGCTGCGCCGCCGCGGCCGCCAGCAGAAAGAGGCCTCCGGCAACAAGTTTGCCACGGATCGCGGCCCGCCGACCGGTCAGCGCGGTGATCACCACCGCCGCGAGCGACAGAGGTAGCAGGAGCAGGCCGGCGGAGGACGCACCTAGTCCGCGCGCCTCCTCCAGCCATTGGGTGAATCCGTAGAGGAACGAATACGCGCCGACGAAGGCGAGCACCTGTCGCGCGTAGGTCAGGATCAGCGGTCGATTGCCGCCCAGCACGCGCAGGTCGATGAATGGCGCCACGACCCGCAACTGCGCGATCACGAACGCCGTGCCGAGGGCGAGCGCGAGCACCAGCAGGTACCAGCGCGAGACCCGCGGCTGCATGAGGAAAAACATCAGCGAGACCAACGTGCCGGCGAACAGCACGATGCCCGCGTAGTCCAGTCCGCCCGCGCTCCGCGAACGTGCGCGCCGCGGCAGCCAGAGCGCGCCGAGGATCACGCAGATCACCGACAGCGGGACGTTGATCGTGAAGATCAGGTGCCATCCCCCGAGCCCGATCAGCAGTCCGCCCAGCGTCGGGCCGATCACCGCGATCACCTGGTTCGCGATCGACAGGCTGCTGAGGATCGCGGCGGGTGTGTCCATCCCGGTCCGGTCGGCCTCGCTGCGGATCAAGGACATCGACGCCGGGTACGCCGCCGACGTACCGAGGCCGAGGAGGACACGCGAAGCGACGAGTACGCCGAGGTTGGGAGCGAGCGCGCCGAGCAGACCGGCCAGGCCGACGAGCGACGTGGCGAACAGGTAGAGCGGTCGCGGCCCGAACAGATCGACGAGCCGGCCCATCACGGGCTGACCGACCGCGGTAGCCAGGTACAGGCCGGTGACCAGCCACGCGGTCTGCGAGGGCGGTACGCCGAACGCTGCGCCGATCGGGATCAGCGCGACCGCGAGCATCGACGAGTTGATCGGGTTCAGGATCGACCCGACGAGCATCGGCGCGATCAAGTGCCGGTCGAAGCGCCCCGTCACCATCCTGTCAACGCCCGGTCGCCGCCTCGATCGCGTGGTCCAGCAACGAGAGCGCGTTGATGATGGACTGCCGCTCGGCCTCCGTGCAGTGGTCCTGCAAGGTCCGCGCCAGCCATTCCTGCCGCACCTTGCGATCCCCCTGCAGTCGGTGCCGCCCTGCCGTGGTCAGCGACACGACCTGCCGCCGCCCGTCCTGAGGATCGGGGTGCCGCTGGATCAGATCGGCCTCACGCAGCGCGGCCAGGATCGCCGCAATCGACTGCGGCCGAACCCGCTCCACCGCCGCCAGTTCACTCGCCGACGCCGGCCCGTCCTTGTCCAACCGACTCAGCACCGACGACTGCGAAGGCGTCAGGTCATCGGTCTCGGCCAACTCCTTCAACCGCCGCTTGACCCGACCGAAAACCACCCGCACTTCACTGGCGGCCTGGGTCGCGGACGCGGAAATCCGTTCGTTCACCCCACCACAGTAAATTAGACAGTCTGAGCTGTCCAGTTTGAACTGATCAGTTGGGGCTGACGGTGACCTCGAGGACGCCGATGACGTGGTCGAGGCGGGCGGCGACGCGGCCGGCGTCGAAGCCGTTGCCTTCGACGACGATCCGGAGCTCGCCGGTGTCCAGTGACAGCGTGAGCTCGCGGACGTCGTACGGATTCAGCAGTACGGCGACGCGCGCCAGCAGGCCCTCGACCTCGACCACGCGCGCGGTGAAGACCGTGACGGCACGTTCGACTGCCAGCAGGCTCATCGGACGACCTCCTTGTGACGCAGCAGACCGAACGTGAACCCGTCGACCAGCGCCTCCCAGGACGCCTCGACGATGTTGTGGCCGACCCCGACCGTCACCCACGAGCCCTCGCCGTCCGCGGTCTCGATCAGCACTCTGATCACCGCGTCCGTCCCGTGTCCCTGGTCGAGGATGCGGACCTTGTAGTCGACCAGCTCGAACTTGTTCACCACCGGGTACGCGCGCTCGATCGCGGTCCGCAGCGCGTGGTCGAGCGCGTTGACCGGACCGTTGCCCTCGCCCGTGACGATCTCCCGCTCGCCGCCCGCGACCAGCTTCACCGTCGACTCCGAGACCGCCTCGCCGTCGGCGCGCGACTCGGTGATCACGCGCCAGGACTCGACGTCGAAGAACGACGTCCGCTGCCCGTTGACCTCCTCCGTCAGCAGCAGCGAGAAGGACGCGTCCGCGGCCTCGAACGTGTATCCGCGCGACTCCATCTCCTTCACCCGCTCGGTCACCCGGGTGACGACATCGCGGTCGTTGCCGAGGTCGAACCCGAGCTCCCGGCCCTTCAGCTCGACGCTCGCCCGGCCCGCCATCTCGGACACCAGCATCCGCATGTCGTTGCCGACCTTCGCCGGATCCGTGTGCTGGTAGAGATCCGGGTCCACCTTGATCGCGCTGGCGTGCAGGCCCGCCTTGTGGGCGAACGCCGACACCCCGACGTACGGCTGCCGGGTCGACGGCGGCACGTTCGTCACCTCGGCGATCGCGTGCGCGAGCCGGAACGACTCGGCGAGATTGCCCTCCGGGAGCAGCTTCAGGTCGCGCTTGAGCTCGAGGTTGGCGACGATCGCCAGCAGGTCGGCGTTACCGGTGCGTTCGCCGTACCCGTTGATCGTGCCCTGGACGTGCGTGACGCCGGCCTCGACGGCGGCGATCGTGTTCGCCACCGCGCAGCCGGCGTCGTTGTGACAGTGGATGCCGAGCCGGGCCCCGGTCGATTCGAGTACGTCGCGGACGACGTCCTGGAGCTCCCGGGGCAAGCGTCCCGCCGTTGGTGTCGCACAGCGCGACGACGTCGGCGCCGGCCTCATGGGCTACTCGTACGACCTCGAGCGCGTAGGCGCGGTTCGCGCGGTAGCCGTCGAAGAAGTGCTCGGTGTCGAGGAAGACCCGCTGGCCGTTCTCCCGCAGGTGCCGGACGGTGTCGGCGACCATCCGGAGGTTCTCGTCGAGCGTCGTACGCAGCGCCCGCTCGACGTGCGCGTCGTGGCTCTTGGCAACGAGTGTGACGACGCCGGCGCCGGACTCGCGCAGGGCGGCGACCTGCGGGTCGTCGGCGGCCACGGCCTCCGGCTTACAGGTCGCGCCGAACGCCGCGAACGTCGCGTGCCGCAGGTGCAGTTCGGTCTTCGCCCGCTCGAAGAACTCGGTGTCCTTGGGCACGGCGCCCGGCCAGCCGCCCTCGATGAAGCCGACCCCTAGCTCGTCCAGGTAGTGCGCGATGGCGATCTTGTCGGCCACGGACAGCGCCAGACCCTCCTGCTGCGCACCGTCGCGCAGAGTCGTGTCGTACACATGGAAATCGTCCGAGATAGTCATGGGGGTCGGCCTTCCGGAGGGGTGTGCGGCGTCGATACGGGCAAACAAAAAACCTCCCGCAAGGTGCGAGAGGTCTGCGCGCTCAGGTACAGCTTGCCGAGCGCGCCTAGGAAATAATCACCCGATAGTGCTTCATGACGTTTCGCAGTCTGCCACACAATGTCCGGACCATGACGGACCCGTCTCGCATCACGAACATTCAGTACCTGCACCAGTACTGGAGCGCGGGTTTTGGTACCGCCTCAGCATCATCACCAGAGCGCCGGAGATCCCCAGCCCCACGAGGGCGAGCAGGCCTCCCTTGATCACAGACCCGCGCCAGTTGTAGTCGGCGGTGTAAGCGGTCGGGTCGGTGGCATCCTCGTCCAGGCGCACGTTGTCGACGGTGGCCGGCGTCGGGTCGCTGCGGCGAATCCTTTCGGCGTCCTTCAATTCGACGTCGTTCTTGGTGACCGTGCCGTCCGCGCTGGCGAACGTTCCCGTCAAGGCGCAGCCGTCCTTGGTGCACTTGCTGTCGGTGGGGGTGAGCGTGCCGACCGTGCCGTCGCCAGAGCCTGGCGGCCGGAAACGCCTTCCGTGATCAAGCCCAGACTGCCAAGGCAGGTCACCAGCAGGAGGAACACGATCATCACCCAGCAGAACACTCTTCCGCGGGTGGTCAGTTGCTTCTGACGCTGTGGCCACCGAGAGGTCATAGTGCGGGAAAGACTAGGCGGTGAGGGACCAGCCCGGGTCGTCCCAGGCGGTGTAGAAGTCTTCGCGGGTGAGTGGGCGCAGGCCCCAGTCCTCACGGTCGAGGGATTTGTCGGTGAGCATTCCCTCGTCGTCCTCGAGGCGCTGCCACCAATACCGCCGTACGTCGCCGTCCTCCCCCACCCCGAGCTGGCGGACGACGACCCATTCCCGCTCGTGCCAGACCGCCTCGTACAGCCAGTCGGTGCCGTAGTCGTCGACAGCCGCGCCGTACGTCCGCGACGCCGTCCCCCGATCCAGGTCCCGAATCAGCTCGACCGTCGCCCGAATCGCGGCGGACGTCTCGGCGGACCATCCCCGACGCTCGGCCAACTCGGCGTAGTAGCCCTCGACATCGTCCGGGAAGCCGCTCATGCCGCCAGACCCTACCGAACCGGACCTGTGGACAGCGACAACGAGTCCAACCCTCAAACCTGAAAAGATCCTGTGAAACATCCGCTGGAGAGATGGGAACCATCAAGTGAGTGAGCCCGACGACCAGGTCGACCTGAACGTCCTGAAGGCTCCGTTGCCACCGCGAGGCGAAAGAGATGCCCTGCAACGGCTGCGGTTCCAGCTGCTGGGGTACGCCACCGCGCTTGCGGTGCTGGTCACCCTGACGCCGACCTGGCTGACCCGGGAGTACAGCCGTAGCAGCCCCCAGTTGTACACCGGATTCGGCATGGCCCGCGACGGCACGATCCTCGGCAGCGCCGCCAACCTTCTGTTCATCGCTGTACATCGTCCTGGTGCTGGTCGCACTGGCGACGCCGACGAGGATCGCCGCCTTCGCCTGTGCGTACGCCGGGCTCGTGGACACGATCGTGATCATGCTGCTGAAGCCGGACGAGAGTCGACGGACCGACATCGCCTGGACCGGGGCGCCGATCCTCGCCCTCGGCCTCTGGCTGCTGCTGGCCGTCATCAACACCATCGGCTGGTTCGAGACCAGGCCCCGGTCGTGACGAAGGCCCGGCGGAAGATCGCCGGGCCTTCGTCACCTGCTTCAGGAGATGCGCGTCATCCAGCCGTGCGGGTCTGCCGCGCGGCCGTACTGGACGTCGAGGAGGGCGGTGCGGACGGCCGCGGTGATCGGGCCGCCGTTGCCGTCGCCGATCTGGGTCTCGCCGTCCTTCCACTTCAGCGAGGCGACCGGGGTGACGACCGCGGCGGTGCCGCAGGCGAACACCTCCTTGACCTTGCCGGAGGCCGCACCCTCGCGCCACTCGTCGACCGAGATCTTGCGCTCGGTGACCGTGTAGCCGAGGTCGGTGACCAGCTTCAGGATCGAGTCCCGGGTGACGCCCTCGAGGATCGTGCCGGACAGCTCCGGCGTGACGACCGTGTTGTCGTCGAGGACGAAGTACAGGTTCATCCCGCCGAGCTCCTCGACCCACTTCTTCTCGACCGCGTCGAGGAACGCGACCTGGTCGCAGCCCTGCTCGATCGCCTCGGCCTGGGCGAGCAGCGAGGAGGCGTAGTTACCGCCGGTCTTCGCCGCGCCGGTGCCGCCGGGGGCCGCGCGGGTGTACTCCTCGCTCAGCCAGATCCGGACCGGCTTCACGCCGTTCGCGAAGTACGAACCGGCCGGCGACGCGATCGCGCAGTACGTGACCTGCGCCGACGGGCGGACGCCGAGGAACGGGTCCGAGCCGAACATGAACGGCCGCAGGTACAGCGACGTCTCGCCGCCGCCCGGCACCCAGGCCCGGTCGATCTCGACCAGCTTGTGCAGCGAGTCGAGGAACGCCGCGGTCGGCAGCTCCGGCAGCGCGAGCCGGTGCGCGGACCGCTGGAACCGGATCGCGTTCGCCTCGGGGCGGAACAGGTGGATCGAGTCGTCGGGGTGCCGGTAGGCCTTCATCCCCTCGAAAATCGTCTGGGCGTAGTGGAACACCGAGGTCGCGGGAGACAGCTCCAGCGGTCCGAAGGCGGTGATCCGTGCGTCGTGCCAGCCCTTCTCGGCCGTCCAGGTGGCGATCGCCATATGGTCGGAGAAGTTCTGCCCGAATCCCGGGTTCGCCAGGATCTGGGCGCGCTGGTCGTCGCTGGCCGGTTGGGTGTTTGGCTCAACGGTGAACTGCAGATCGGCGCTCATAGCCGCACCGTACCTCTTGGCCAAGTGGTCATGCGAGCATCAGCCTGCCGCGCGCTTGGCGATCGCGTCACCGATCTCGGCGGTACTGCGGGCAGCGCCCGTGCGCTCCTCGATGTCCGCCGTGACGGCGTCCTCGATCGCGCGCGCCGCCTCGGTCAGGCCGAGGTGCTCGAGCAGCAGCGACGCGGACAGGATCGCCGCGGTCGGGTCGGCCTTCTGCTGGCCCGCGATGTCCGGCGCGGAGCCGTGCACCGGCTCGAACATGCTCGGCGCGGTCCGGTCCGGGTTGATGTTGCCGCTCGCGGCCAGCCCGATCCCGCCGCTGATCGCGGCCGCCAGGTCGGTGATGATGTCGCCGAACAGGTTGTCGGTGACGATCACGTCGAACCGGGCCGGGTCGGTGACCAGGAAGATCGTCGCCGCGTCCACGTGCAGGTAGTCGACGGTGATCTCCGGGAACTCCTCGGCGACCTTGTCGACGGTCCGCTTCCACAGGTGGCCGGCGTGCACCAGGACGTTGTTCTTGTGCACCAGCGTCAGCTTCTTGCGCGGACGGGCCTGCGCGCGGGCGAACGCGTCACGGACGACCCGCTCGACGCCGTACGCCGTGTTCACCGACACCTCGGTGGCGATCTCGGCCGGCGTACCGACCCGGAGCGCGCCGCCGTTGCCGACGTACGGGCCCTCGGTGCCTTCCCGGACGACGACGAAGTCGACCTCGCCCGGGTTCGCCAGCGGCGAGCCGACGGACGGGTAGATCTTCGACGGCCGCAGGTTCACGTAGTGGTCGAGGGTGAACCGGAGCTTGAGCAGCAGACCGCGCTCGAGGACGCCGGAGGGGACGCGTCGGGTCCCCGACCGCGCCGAGCAGGATCGCGTCGTGCTTGCGGATCTCCTCCAGCTCGGCGTCCGGCAGCGTCTCACCGGTGGCGTGCCAGCGCTTCGCGCCGAGGTCGTACTCGGTCCGGTCGAACGTCACGCCGTGCTGCGCCGCGACCGCGTCGAGGACCTTGAGCGCCTCGGTGGTCACCTCGGGTCCGATCCCGTCACCGGGGACGACGGCCAGCGTGAAGTTCTTCGTCTCGCTCACTTCTTGGGTTCTCCCCCATTGTCACGGCGGTTCATGGCCTCTTGGACAGCCTTGACCTCGTCGCTCGCCGGGCGCGCGGTACGGCGACGCCGGGTCGCCTTGCGCTCGCGCGCGTCGATCGAGGGCCAGTTGGCTGGATACATGTCGTACATGCAGCTGCTCCCAAATATGTCGTGGGCGGCAGGATGCGCCACGAATTTACTCGCACATCCGACTACTTCTCCACAATGCGGGCAGCTTGTCCCGGAATATGAGATCCGGGTGCGGTCACTGGACCGGACCTGTGCGACTCTCAGCCGGTGAGTGCTCCTCCAGAACTGCCGCCGCTGGTTTCAGCGGCCCTCAGCCTGTCCGGCCGGCGCGGATTCGTCAGCTCCACCAGGAACGAGACCGGCCGCTTGCTCGCCAGTCTCGCGGCCTCGAAGACCGGCCTGCTCGGTGAGCTCGGGACCGGTTGCGGCGTCGGCTCGGCGTGGCTGCGCAGCGGCGCCGGCGAGAGCACGTCGATCGTCACCGCGGAGAGCGATCCGCAGCTCGCGCAGGTGGTCGCGGAGCTGTTCGCCGACGACGAGCGGATCGAGGTCGTCTCCGCCGACTGGACCGCGCTGATCGAGCGCGGCCCGTTCGCGCTGCTGTTCGTGGACGCCCGCGAGGCGAAGCTGTCGGCCCGCGACATCATCGCGGACGTGGTCGAGCCGGGCGGCTTCGTCGTACTGGACGACTTCACGCCGTCGGCCGTCTGGCCGCCGATGTACGAGGGGCGCGTCGACACGCTCCGCCAGGAATGGCTGATGGACAAGCGCTTCACCACCGTCGAGGTAATGGTCGCCCCCGACGCCGCCGTACTCCTCGCAACGCGCCACTAGCCACCCAGCCCGCCAAACGCACCGCTCTCCCCCAGCGCCCCCTCCTCCGACATTTGGCTGGCTAACCCACCAAATGCGGGGTTACGGACCCTGGTTGAGGGTGTGGAACCCCCTAGCTGGCTGGCTGACCCAGCAAATTGGCTGGTCCGCCCAGCAAATCGGAGTGGGGTGGGTTGGTGAGGTGGGTGGGTGAAATGAAGGCGGGCCCGAGCTATGGAGCTCGGGCCCTTGTCAGCCGCCATGCGCCTGCGGGCGGCTGACCGCCTCCAGTAAATCAGTCGTTCGGGTGAATCAGGCCTCGAGGTCCACGGTGCGGGCCGTGTCCGCCTGCACCGCGACAGCGATGTCGTCCAGGACCGTCGGCGCGACCTTCGAGTCGACCGACAGCGCGACCAGCGCCTTGCCGCCCTTGCGGTCCCGGCTGACCTGCATACCGGCGATGTTCACGTCGGCGTCGCCGAGGATGCGGCCGATCTGCCCGACCGCGCCCGGCCGGTCCTCGTAGGTGAGGAACGCCAGGTGCGCGGACAGCTCGATCTCGAGGTCGTACCCGTCGATCTCGACCAGCCGCTCCGACTGCCGGACGCCGACCAGCGTGCCGGACACCGACACCTGGGCGCCGTCGGCCAGCGTGCCGCGGAGCGTGATCAGGTTGCGGTGCTCGGGGCTGTCGTGGTCGGTGACGAGCCGGACCTCGAGGCCCCGCTCGGCCGCCAGCAACGGCGCGTTCACGTACGAGACGTTGTCCTCGACGACGTCCGCGAAGACACCCTTGAGCGCGGCGAGCTCGAGCACCTTCACGTCGTACTGCGTGATCTCGCCGCGGACCTCGACGTCGAGCTGCTGCGCGACGCCGCCGGCCAGCGCGGTGAAGATCCGGCCGAGCTTCTCGGTCAGCCCGATGCCCGGGCGGACGTCCTCGGCGATCACGCCGCCCTGGACGTTGACCGCGTCCGGGACCAGCTCACCCGAGAGCGCGAGCCGGACCGACTTGGCGACCGCGATACCGGCCTTCTCCTGCGCCTCGTCGGTGGACGCGCCGAGGTGCGGCGTGACGACGACGTTCTCGAACTCGAACAGCGGCGAGTCGGTGCACGGCTCGGACGCGAACACGTCCAGACCGGCGCCGGCCACCCGGCCTTCCTTGAGCGCGCTGTACAGCGCCTGCTCGTCGACGATGCCGCCGCGGGCCGCGTTCACGATGATGACCTCGGGCTTGACCTTGTGCAGCTGCTCGTCGCCGATCAGGCCGATGGTCTCCGGGGTCTTCGGGAGGTGCACGGAGATGAAGTCACTGGTCGCCAGCAGCTCGTCCAGGGTGGCGAGCCGGACGCCCATCTGCGCGGCCCGGCCGGCCTGCACGTACGGGTCGTAGGCGATCACGTTCATGCCGAAGGCGGCCAGCCGCTGCGCGACCAGGACGCCGATCTTGCCGAGGCCGACGATGCCGACGGTCTTCTCGAACAGCTCGACACCCGAGTACTTGCTGCGCTTCCACTCGCCCTTCTTGAGCGACTCGTTCGCGGCCGGGACGCGGCGCGCGGACGCGAGCAGCAGCGCGACGGCCAGCTCGGCGGCGCTGGTGATGTTGGAGGTCGGCGCGTTCACGACCATCACACCGGCCTGGGTGGCGGCCTTGACGTCCACGTTGTCCAGACCGACACCGGCCCGGGCGACGACCTTCAGCTTCTTCGCGGCGGCCAGGGCCTCGGCGTCCACCTTGGTGGCGCTGCGGATCAGGATGGCGTCGACGTCGGCGATGGCCGGGAGCAGCGCGGCGCGGTCGGCGCCGTTGGTCTGGCGGATCTCGAAGTCGGGGCCGAGCGCCTCGACGGTGGCCGGGCTGAGCTCTTCGGCGATCAGGACGACGGGCCGGGTTACGTCAGTCATGGAGGAATCTCCTGCAGAAGCGGTAGGGGCTCATGAAGAACAGAGCACCGCGCTGTGCCCGCTGCTTCGATGGTACCCCGTCCACTCCGCACCGTGAACGCCGACCCGAATGCCGGTCACTAACCGTCGCAAGGGACCGCGGGGGTCATCGGGGAGGTGCGGTCGATGGCGAGTTTGCCGTTCGTGCGGACCAGTTGGAACTTGGTGTCCAGGCGGCTGCAGTTCTGGCCGTCGGCGCCGGTTGCGGTGGGGGCGAACAGGACGTTGTACGACATGCGCGCGTAGGAGCCGTCCGCGGCCAGGTCGGTGAGCTTCGGGGCGAAGAAGTACGACGTCTGGTGCTTGGCCCGGTCTTGTTCCTCGCTCAGGCCCCGGGCGAACCGCGGCGAGTACAGCGGCCGCAGCGCGGCGAAGTCCTGGCGGTTCTCCAGGGTGAGGTAGTTGGCGAGCAACGTCCGCACCTCGACCGCGAGCGGCGTGTTGGCGACCTGCAGCATCGGTGCGATCGCGCCCTGCGGGCCCTTCGACTGGTCACAGGTTCCGCCCGCCCCGACGGTGAGACCAATCGGCGCCGGAGCGACGTACCCCCGGAGCTTGTCGAGATCGACGATCGTGCTGGCCTGGACGGTGTCGCCGACGACGAGACCGACGAGTCCGCCGGACTTGTCGACGACCGGGGCGCCGAGCTTGGCCGCGTTCATGACCTCGCCGAGCGCCGTGGGATCGGCCGCCGAGCCGATGCCGTTGATGACCTGCTTGCCCGCCGCCGTGTAGCCGACCAGCGCGCGCTCGGCCTTCGGTTCGGGGTTCCCCGCCGGCAGGTGCAGCGGCGCGCCGTCGAACCCGATCGACTGCAGGACGGCGACACCGTCCGTGCTCGTGCCGAGCAGGTTGGCGCGCCGGATCCGGCCGTCGGGCATCACGACCACGATCGACCTCGGTTCCTCGACCGCGGACGTCGCGGTCAGGATCCGGCCGTTGTCGATCAGTACGCCGGAAGCCTCGCCGGTCCCCGCACAGGTCGACGCGAGCACCCGGACGACCGACGGGCCGACCGACTTCAGCACCTCGTCGGTGTTCAGCTGCAGGCTCTCCTGCCGGATGAACCAGCCCGCGCCGGCGCCGCCGGCGACGATCACGATCAGCAGGAGCAGAGCGCCAAGGATCCGGCCGAAGATCCACGGACCCCGAGGCGATGGCTCAGCCCCGGACCGGCTCGGAGCCTCCAGCTGGGTCAGGGTGCCGGCACCCGCCGGAACCCTCCGCGGCGGCCGCGGAGTCCCGCTCCTGCCGTCCTCCACCGCTCGCCCTCCCCCAGATCACCGGTACAGACACAACCGTCACACATTGTGTCAAACAAATGGGCCCGGACCACCCACCTGGGATGGTCCGGGCCCTCGAGTCACCTGCGGGGTCGTGCGTCAGCGGGCCGCGCTGCCCTCGACGTAGTCGTCGTCGTGGGACTTGACCCACGCCATCAGACCGCGAAGGTCCTTGCCGACGGCCTCGATCGGGTGCTCCTGGCTCTTCTTGCGGAACTCCGCGAACTCCGGCGCGCCGGCGTCCTGGTCGGCGATGAAGCGGGCCGCGAAGGTGCCGTCGGTGATGTCGCCGAGGACCTCCTTCATCCGGGCCTTCACCGACGCGTCGATGATCCGCGGGCCGGACACGTAGTCGCCGTACTCGGCGGTGTCGGAGACCGACCAGCGCTGCTTGGCGATGCCGCCTTCGTAGATCAGGTCGACGATCAGCTTGAGCTCGTGCAGGCACTCGAAGTACGCGACCTCGGGCTGGTAGCCGGCCTCGGTCAGCGTCTCGTAGCCGGCCGTGATCAGCGCCGACACGCCACCGCAGAGGACGGCCTGCTCACCGAACAGGTCGGTCTCGGTCTCCTCGGTGAAGGTGGTCTTGATACCGCCGGCCCGCAGACCGCCGATGCCCTTGGCGTACGAGAGCGCCAGGTCCCACGCCTTGCCGGTGGCGTCCTGCTCCACCGCGACCAGCACGGGTACGCCGCGACCCTCGGTGTACTCGCGACGGACCAGGTGACCCGGGCCCTTCGGGGCGACCATGAACACGTCGACACCCGCCGGCGGCTTGATGTAGCCGAACCGGATGTTGAAGCCGTGCCCGAAGACCAGCGCGTCGCCGTCGACCAGGTTCGGCTCGATGGCCTCCTTGTAGAGCTTGCGCTGGGCGGGGTCCGGGGCGAGTACGACGATCACGTCGGCTTCCTCGACCGCCTCGGCCGGGGTGACGACCCGCAGGCCCTGGGCCTCGGCCTTGGCCCGGCTCTTCGAGCCTTCCGGCAGACCGACCCGGACGTCGACGCCGGAGTCGCGCAGCGAGAGCGCGTGGGCGTGGCCCTGGGAGCCGTAGCCGAGCACGGCCACGTGCCGGCCCTGGATCACCGACAGGTCGGCGTTGTCGTCGTAGAACATTTCAGCAGCCACTTCGGGCACTTCTCCTTAGTGTTGATTCGGTACGGCGGCGGCGGTACGGCCCGGCGGCGGGCCCGGCACCGGGTGGTGCGCGGAACTTGCACCGGCGCTGGCTCCGGCACTGGGACCGGGGGGCCGCGCCTGGACGTTCGGGGGTCCGGTCTGCACGTGCGGCGGCGGCACCGGGACCGGCCGCAGGGTGCGGTCGGAGATGGAGCGGCTGCCCCGGCCGATCGCCACCATGCCGGACTGCACCAGCTCGCGGACGCCGAAGGGTTCCAGCACCCGGAGCATGGCTTCGAGTTTCTCGGGATTGCCGGTCGCCTCGATCGTGATCGCGTCCGGTGCCACGTCCACCACCTTCGCACGGAACAGCTGGACGGTCTCCAGCACCTGTCCGCGGGTCAGGGTGTCCGCCTTGACCTTCACCAGCAGCAGTTCACGCTGAACCGTCTGCGTGGGTTCGAGTTCGACGATCTTGATCACGTTCACCAGCTTGTTGAGCTGCTTGGTGATCTGCTCCAGAGGCTGCTCGTCCACGCTGACCGCGATGGTCATCCGGGACACCTCGGGATGCTCGGTCGGACCGACCGCGAGGGAGTCGATGTTGAACCCGCGCCGCGAGATCAACGCCGCCACGCGGGCCAGCACACCGTGCTTGTTCTCCACCAGGATGCTCAAGGTGTGCTTGGACATCAGAGTTCCTCCCCGTCCCACTGCGGCGCCATGTCGCGGGCGATCTGGATCTCGTCGTTGCTGACGCCGGCGGCGACCATCGGCCAGACCATCGCGTCGCGGTGCACGACGAAGTCGACCACGACGGGCTGGTCGGTGACCGACATCGCCTTGTCGATGGTGGCGTCGACCGAGTCCTTGTCGGAGCAGCGCAGCCCGACGCCGCCCATCGCCTCGGCGAGCTTGGCGAAGTCCGGGATCCGGGCCGAGTGCAGGTCGGTGTTGGAGTAGCGCTTGTCGTAGAACAGCGTCTGCCACTGGCGGACCATGCCCAGCGACTGGTTGTTGATCACGGCAACCTTGATCGGGATGCCCTCGAGCGCGCAGGTGACGAGCTCCTGGTTGGTCATCTGGAAGCAGCCGTCGCCGTCGATCGCCCACACGGTCTTGTCCGGCCGCGCGACCTTGGCGCCCATCGCGGCCGGGACGGCGTACCCCATGGTGCCGAGGCCGCCGGAGTTCAGCCAGTGGCCGGGCTTCTCGAACGGCAGGTAGTGCGCGGACCACATCTGGTGCTGGCCGACGCCGGCGGTGTAGATCGCGTCCGGTCCGGCGATCTTGCCGATCCGCTCGATCACGTACTGCGGGGACAGCGTGCCGTCCTCGGGGTCGTCGTACGCCACCGGGTACTTCGCGCGGACCGACTCGAGCTGACCACGCCAGGCGTCGTACGACGGGGTGCGGCCGGCGCTCGCGATCTCGGTCTTGAGGGCCGCGATCAGGTCGGTGATGACCTCCTTGCAGTCACCGACGATCGGCACGTCGGCGGCGCGGTTCTTGCCGATCTCGGCCGGGTCGATGTCGGCGTGGATGACCTTCGCCTCGGGTGCGAACGAGTCGAGCTTGCCGGTCACCCGGTCGTCGAAGCGGGCGCCCAGGGTGATCAGCAGGTCGGAGCGCTGCAGGGCGCCGACGGCCGAGACGGAGCCGTGCATCCCCGGCATGCCGAAGTGCAGGTCATGGGTGTCGGGCAGCGCGCCGCGGGCCATCAGCGTGGTGACCACCGGAATGCCGAGCAGTTCGGCGAGCTCCTTCAGTTCGACGCTGGCCCGCGCGCGGATCACACCGCCGCCGACGTACAGGACGGGCTTCTCGGCGGCGACGATCAGGCGGGCCGCCTCGCGCACCTGCTTGGGGTGCGGGCGGGTCACCGGCCGGTAGCCGGGCAGCGACAGCTCGGTCGGCCACTGGAAGTCGACGCCCTTGGTCTGCATCGCGTCCTTGGTCACGTCGACCAGTACCGGGCCGGGGCGGCCGGTGGAGGCGATGTGGAACGCCTCGGCGATCGTGGTGGCGATGTCGTTGGGGTCGGTCACCAGGAAGTTGTGCTTGGTGATCGGCATCGTGATGCCGCGGATGTCCGCCTCCTGGAAGGCGTCCGTACCGATCGCGGCCCCGGCCACCTGGCCGGTGATCGCCACCATCGGGACCGAGTCCATGTAGGCGTCGGCGATCGGCGTCACCAGGTTCGTCGCGCCGGGTCCGGAGGTCGCCATGCACACGCCGGTCTTCCCGGAAGCCGCGGCGTACCCCTGGGCGGCGTGGCCGGCGCCCTGCTCGTGACGTACCAGGATGTGGCGGATCTGGGTCGAGTCGAGCATCGGGTCGTACGCCGGGAGGATCGCGCCGCCCGGAATGCCGAACACGGTGTCGACGCCGGCATGTTCCAGTGCGCGGATCAGAGCCTGTGCCCCGGTCAGCTGCTCACTCATGAGTGCCTTCCTTGTCCTGTCACGTTTGTGGCTTTGTTCGCGACCGATCCATCCTCGCTCGTGGCCGTCGCCGTTGCACTACTGGGTCGCAGATAGTCGCACTGGCAACAAAAAACCCCCTCCGCCGGGTGGGCTGAAGGGGGCGCGCTCGACTCTGTGGTCGCGTCAGTCGGCGCGCCGCACAAGTACGAGGAGAATCGATCGCATGTAGGCATTATTCGCCTGCACACCGCGATCGGGTCAAGTTCGGCACCCGGTCGTCCCATTCAATGAGACGACCGTCTTACCGATTGCGAGTCAAATGCAGACAGCGCCCTCGGAAGCCGAGCGGACCAGGCGGGTGTATTTGCCGAGGACGCCCTTGGTGATGGACGGGGCCTTCGGGGTCCAGCCCACGCGGCGGCGTTCGAGTTCCTCGGGGTCGACGTGGAGGTCGAGGGTGCGGTTCTTGACGTCGAGGGTGATCCGGTCGCCGTCCTGGACGAAGGCGATCGGGCCGCCGTCGACGGCTTCCGGCGCCACGTGACCCACGCAGAGTCCCGTCGTACCGCCGGAGAAGCGGCCGTCGGTGAGGAGCAGGACGTCCTTGCCGAGGCCCGCGCCCTTGATCGCGCCGGTGACCGCGAGCATCTCGCGCATACCGGGGCCGCCCTTCGGGCCTTCGTACCGGATCACCACCACGTCACCGGGATTCAGCGAGCCGACCGCGTCCATCGCACCACGCTCGCCGTCGAACACCCGCGCCGTACCTTCGAAGACGTCCGAGTCGAAGCCGGCGCTCTTCACCACGGCGCCCTCGGGCGCGAGCGAGCCGTGCAGGATCGTGATGCCGCCGGTGCCGTGGATCGGCCTGTCCAGCGCGCGGATGATGGTGCCGTCGACGTCGGGCGGCGCGATGTCGGCGAGGTTCTCGGCCATCGTCTTGCCGGTCACCGTCAGGCAGTCGCCGTGCAGCAGGCCGGCGTCGAGCAGCGCGCGCATGATCACCGGGATACCGCCGACGCGGTCGACATCCGTCATCACATACCGGCCGAACGGCTTGAGATCACCGAGATGCGGGACCCGGTCGCCGATCCGGTTGAAGTCGTCGAGCGTCAGATCGACCTCGGCCTCGCGAGCGATCGCGAGAAGATGGAGTACGGCGTTCGTCGAGCCGCCGAGCGCCATCACCACGGCGATCGCGTTCTCGAACGCTTCCTTGGTGAGGATCTGGCGGGCCGTGATCCCCTTCCGCAGCAGCCCGACGACGGCCTCGCCGGACTTGCGGGCGTACCCGTCGCGGCGGCGGTCCACCGCGGGCGGGGCGGCCGAGCCCGGGAGCGACATGCCGAGGGCTTCGGCGGACGCGGCCATGGTGTTGGCGGTGTACATGCCGCCGCAGGCACCCTCGCCGGGGCAGATCGCGCGCTCGACCTTGTCGACCTCGTCCTGGGTGATCAGGCCGCGGACACAGGCGCCGACCGCCTCGAAGGCGTCGATGATCGTGACGTCCTTGTCGCCGAGCTTGCCCGGCATGATCGAGCCGGCGTACAGGAAGACCGACGCCAGATCGAGCCGGGCCGCGGCCATCAGCATGCCCGGCAGCGACTTGTCACAGCCGGCCAGCAGCACCGAACCGTCCAGCCGCTCGGCCTCCATCACGGTCTCGACCGAGTCGGCGATGATCTCGCGGCTGACGAGCGAGTAGTGCATGCCGACGTGGCCCATCGAGATGCCGTCGGACACGCTGATCGTGCCGAACTCGAGCGGGTATCCGCCGGCCGCGTGCACGCCCTCCTTGACCGCCTTGGCGAGCCGGTCCAGCGACAGGTTGCACGGGGTGATCTCGTTCCAGCTCGACGCGACGCCGATCTGGGGCTTCACCCAGTCGTCGTCCCCCATCCCGACCGCGCGCAGCATGCCTCTGCTGGCGGTCGCTTCCAATCCGTCGGTGACTGTCCGGCTGCGGGGCTTCACATCGACCATGCCGCCCACCCTATTCCTCGGTAAATTAACGACACTGTGATGGACAGGTGTCGTCAATTAATTACATCCTGATCGGGCGGACCGTGCTGGAGATTTGTCCCCCTCTGATTGGAGCTGTCTGATGCGCGCGTGCCTCCGAATGTTGCTGGCCTCGGTCGTCCTTGCCCTGCTGGGTTCACTGGCGCTGACCGCCGCCGCGGCCGATCCCCGGACCACCATCGTGAACGCGGCGAACGGCGAGGTCGGCCAGCAGGAAACGCCGCCCGGCAGCAACTGCAACCCGTACGGACCGTGCGAGGCCTGGTGTGCGCACTTCGCCACCTGGACCTGGCGGCAGGCCGGGATCGACATCCCGAACTACGGCTTCACCGGCGACATCTACACCTGGGGCCAGGACAGGGGCCGGGCACATTCCGGCGACACGGGCATGCAGCCCGGCGACATCGTGCTCTACGGCACCGGCCCGGAGAACACCGACACCAGCGTGCACACCGGCGTAGTCGTTGCTGTCGGCACCGACGGGAAGATCACCACGGTAGAAGGCAATTCGGACAACCAGGTCAGGAAGCACGGACCCTTCGACCCTCAGCACGCTGAAGCCGCCGGCCGCCCCGGCGACATCTACGGCTGGGTCGCCGCACAGTAGGGTGCACTGCGTGATCGATGACCCGTACGGCGACCAGCAGTTGGTAGAGCTCTACGACCTGGACAACCCGTCCGGCGAGGATCACGACTATTACCGTGCCTTGGCCGAGGGCGCTGCGAAGGTCTTGGACTTCGGTTGTGGAACCGGTCTGCTGACCCGTTCGCTGGTCGCGCCCGGGCGGGTGGTGATCGGCGTCGATCCGAGCCCCACCATGCTCGGGTACGCGCGCCGGCAGCCCGGCGCCGACGCGGTCACCTGGATCGACGGCGACCACCGGGTGGTGGAGCCGACGGGCGACGTGGATCTCGCGGTCAGCAGCGGCAACACGATGATGCACGTCGCGGAGCACGCCGCCGCGGTCGCTGCGCTGGCGGCCGCGCTGCGTCCCGGTGGGGTGCTCGCGTTCGAGTCGCGCAATCCGGCGGCGCGTGCGTGGGAGCAGTGGACGAGCGAGGCGACGTACGGCGAACGGGACACGGTGGCCGGGCACCTGAAGGAGTGGCTCGAGCTGATCGAGATCGCGAACGGGCGCGTGACGTTCGACGCGCACAACGTCTTCGAGGACGGTCGTGACGCGGTCTACCGAAACGTCCTGTACTTCCGGTCCGCCGACGAGATCACGGCTGACCTGCTGGCGGCGGGATTCTCGGACGTCGTCATCGAAAGCGGTTGGCACGGGGAACCGTTGGATGCGGGATCGCGCCTGCTGGTGGTGCGCGCGACGAAGTAGGCTGGGCGCACCGCGACTGGCGAGGGTGGAGTACCACCGGGGAGCGGATGTGTTTCTGTAAGGCGTCGTCCGCCTGGGCGCCTCCGATCCACTCGGAGGTCCCGATGCGTTTGCGCTACGGAATGAACCCGCACCAAGCCGCCACGCTCGACCATGCACCGTTCACGGTGGTCGCCGGCGAGCCGTCGTACATCAACGTTCTTGATGCGCTCACCGGGTGGCAGTTGGTGCGTGAGGCTGCGGAGCGGTTCGGCGTACCGGCTGCGGCATCGTACAAGCATGTGTCGCCGGCGGGTGCCGCGCTCGGCGAGACGGTGGCGGCCGCGTACGTCCGTGCGCGGGACGCTGATCCGAAGTCGTCGTACGGCGACTTCGTGGCGGTCTCGCATCCGGTGGATCTCGAGCTGGCCATGGTGCTGAAGCGGGTGGTGTCGGACGGGATCATCGCGCCCGGGTACGACGAGGGCGTGGTGGAGATCCTTGCGGCGAAGAAGCGCGGGACCTTCCTGGTGCTGGAGGTGGACGCGGAGTTCGAGCCGCCGGCGGAGGAGGTCCGCGAGGTGTTCGGCGTACGGCTCACGCAGGAGCGGGATGCGCTACCGATGCCCCTCGATCTTCCGGACGATGCGGTGCTGGGGATGATCATTGCTCGCTACACCCAGTCGAACACCGTGGTGATGGTGAAGGACAGGATGGCGATCGGCATCGGCGCGGGCCAGCAGTCGCGGGTGGACTGTACGCGGCTCGCCGGCGAGAAGGCCGCGCTGTGGTGGGCCCGTCATTCGAGCGATCCGCTCACCGGTGTCTCGATGGTTTCCGACGGTGCGCTGCCGTTCACCGACAACGTCGTAGAGGCCCAGCGGTACGGCGTTGCGCACATCGCCGAGCCAGGTGGTTCGATCCGCACGCCCGAGGTGGCGGCCGCCTGCGCGGCTGCCCGGATCACCTGGTCGGAAACCGGCGTGCGGCTGTTCAGGCACTGACATTCAGGCACTGAGCAGATAGTCGCCTGAGGCAACGGCTTTGCGGACCTCGGCTGCTGTTCGCGGCGCATCGAGCAGGGTGGTGTCGATCGCGTGCGGTTCGAGCGCGCCGAGGTCCGCGAACGCGCCGTGCAGACCGGTGAGCGCGTCGGCGTCGGTCAGCTCGGGCTCGGGCCGCGCCTGTCCACGGTCCAGCGTCGTCTCGAGGTCAGCCCGCAGTACGACGTACGACATCGTCCACTCCCCCGCCGCGGCGGCCGCGCGGAACGGGGCGAGGAACCACGGGCCGATGATGCCGTCGACAACCACGTCGTACCCGCCGCGGGCGTACACGCCCACGGTCGCGACGATCGCGTCGACGACCACCTCGTTCTGGCGGTGCGCTCCCGGCAGGTACGGCGCGATGAACCCGGTGCGGATGCCGCGGTAGTACTCGTCGGTCGTCAGGTGCATCGTCGGCCGCGGCGCGCCGGTCGCGACCAGCCGGGCCACGGTCGTCTTGCCGGAGCCCGACGGGCCGGTCAGGAGGAGGACGTTGCTCATGCCGCCCGACGCTAACCAAGCGCGCCGTCGAACGGCAGTCTTTTCTTTTCGCCGGCGCCGGACGTCAGCCGCCGGCCACGCTCGGGAGGATGAGGAGCTCGTCGCCTTCGGCGAGCTTGGTCTCGAGGCCGGAGAGATCGCGGATGTTGTCGTTGCCGAGGTAGATGTTCACGTGCCGGCGGACCGCGCCCTGCTCGTCGGTGAGGCGGCGGCGGAGCGCCGGGTGTTCGGCTTCGAGCACCGCGAAGACCGAGGCGACGGTCGGTGAACCGTCGACCTCGACCTCCACGCGTTCGGCACCGCCCGCGAACGGGCGCAGCACCGTGGGGAGACGGACCGCGATCATCCAAGCACCGCAGCGCGCACGGTGAGGACATCCGGAAGGTGGCGCGCGACCTCGGTCCAGTTGTCTCCGGCGTCGGCGCTCGCGTAGACGCAGCCGTCGCGCGTGCCGACGTACACGCCGGCCGGATCGGCGGTGTCGACGGTCATCGCGTCCCGCAGCACCGGGATGTAGGACACGTCGGGCAGCCCGGACGTCAGCGGCTCCCAGGTCGTGCCGGCGTCGCGGGAGCGGTAGACCCGGCACTGCGCCTCGGTCGGGATCCGGTTCCCGTCTGCGACCAGCGGGAAGACGTACACGGTGTCGGGCTCGTGCGGGTGCACCACGATCGGGAACCCGAAGTCCGACGGGAGGCCGTCGGCGATCGACTTCCAGATCGCGCCGCCGTCGTCCGACCGGTACACGCCGTGGTGGTTCTGCGCGAACATCCGGTCGGGAACGTCGGGGTGCCCGGCCAGCTTGTGGACGCACTGACCGAACTCCGGATACGGGTCCGGGAAGAACTTCGCCTGGATGCCTTGGTTCCGCGGCGACCAGGTCTGCCCGCCGTCGGCGGTCTGGTACACCCCGCCGGTCGACATCGCGACACTCACACGGTCGGCGTCGGTCGGATGCGGCAGCACGGTGTGCACCGCCTGGCCACCGAATCCGGCGCCCCATTCCTTGCGATGCGGGTGGTCCCACAGGCCGGTGACCAGCTCGAACGTCACGCCGCCGTCGGTCGACTTCCACAGTGCCGACGGCTGCGTCCCGGCGTACACGACGCCCGGTTGGCCGGGCGGCGCCGGCTGGATCTGCCAGACCCGCTCGAGGGAGGCGTCGGCGCCGGCGGGGAAGCCGATCGAGCCCTCCGGCGGCTCGGCCCAGGTCGCGCCGAGGTCGTCGGAGTGGAACACCGCCGGGCCCCAGTGCTCGCTGGTGCCGCCGACGAACAGCCGGGCCCCGTGGGCACCGTCGCCGCGGGTGTCGATGCCAACGGCGTACACGCCCTGCATCTCGAACTCCGGCACCGGCCCGTCGAGCCGCCACTCCTCGCGGTCAGCACTCCGGCCGATCCAGAGACCCTTCTTGGTCCCGATCAGCAGTACGGCCTCGGACATCGTTGTCCTCCTCCTTCAGCGTGGCGGACCTGCCACCACATTGATCAACGGTTCCCCGGACGCGTAGCGCTCCAGTTGCGCGCGCACCAGCCTGGCCACCCGCGGCGCGAACGCCGTCGAGGCGCCGCCGCGATGCGGATTGATCAGCACGTTCGGAGCAGACCACAGCGGATGTCCGGTGGGCAACGGCTCGGGATCCGTGACGTCCAGCGCGGCCCGGATCCGCCGCGTCCCGAGCTCGGTCAGCAGCGCGTCGGTGTCCACGACGACACCGCGCGCGACGTTCACCAGCAGCGCGCCGTCCTTCATGGTCGCCAGGAACTTCGCGTCGACCATCCGTTTGGTCTCCGGCGTCGCGGGCGTCAGCAGTACGACGACGTCCGCGCGCGGCAACAGCTCCGGGAGCTGTGAAATCGGGTGTACGCCGTCCCGCTCCCGCCGCGCGACCCGGATCACGTCGCACTCGAACCCGGTCAGCCGGCGCTCGAGCGCCTCGCCGATCGCGCCGTACCCGAGGATCAGCACCGTCCGGTCGGCGAGCGAGTCGTCGACCTCGTCGTACGACCCCGGCCAGATCTGCTGCTCCTGGTCACGGACGGCCCGCGGAAGACTCCGGTACGACGCCAGGATCAGCCCGACCGCCAGCTCGGCCGTCGACGCGTCGTGCACGCCGCGCGCGTTGCACAAGGTGACGCCCTCGGCGAGCCGCGACTGCGCGTGCTCGAACCCGGCCGTCTGCAGCTGCACCACCTTCAGCGCCGGCATGTCACGGATGACGTCGAACACGTCGCCACCGCCCATGTAGCTGGGCACGTAGAACTCCACCTCGTCGAGCGACTTCGGCCGCTCATTGCCGGAGTAGAAGTCCACGTCGTACCCCTTGGGCACCCCGCCGAGGAACGCGTCCGGGTCCTCCCACGGGAGCCATGCCTTCACCACATCAGCCATGACACGAACCTACTCGTGACCCTGGACACTTTTGAACTCCCGTGCCTGAGCCCGACTCGCCGTCGTACTCTGGATTGGTGCCTTCGACATCGGACAGGGCGGTGGTGGTCGCGCACGATCAGGCCGTCGGGCGGCTGCGCGAATCGTACGAGCTGATCCCGCCGGGTGAGCCCGTTCGGCTGGCGAAGCGCAGCTCGAACCTCTTCCGGCCGCGGACCGAGATCGAGCGCCCCGGACTGGACGTGTCGAAGCTGACCGGCGTGATCAGCGTGGACCCGGCGGCGCGGACGGCCGACGTGCAGGGCATGTGCACGTACGAGGACCTGGTCGCGGCGACGCTCCCGCACGGGCTGACGCCGATGGTCGTGCCGCAGCTGAAGACGATCACGCTCGGCGGCGCGGTGACCGGGCTCGGCATCGAGTCGTCGTCGTTCCGCGCCGGCCTGCCGCACGAGTCCGTGCTCGAGCTGGACATCCTCACCGGCGCCGGCTCACTGGTCACGGCGCGCCCCTCGGGCGAGCACGCCGAGCTGTTCCGGATGTTCCCGAACTCGTACGGCACGCTCGGGTACGCGACCCGGTTGCGCATCGAGCTCGACCGCATCTCGCCGTACGTCGCCCTCCGGCACGTCCGGCTCGACCTGGACGCGCTGGCCCCGGCCATCGACGAGATCGTTGCCTCAGGCACGTACGACGGTGAGCCGGTGCATTTCGTCGACGGCGTCGCGTTCAGCCCGTCGGAGGCGTACCTGACCCTCGGCCGGAACAGCGACGCCGCGGTGCGAACGAGCGACTACACCGGTCAGCAGATCTACTACCGGTCGATCCGGCAGCGCCAGAAGGACTTCCTCACCGCGCACGATTACCTCTGGCGCTGGGACACCGACTGGTTCTGGTGCTCGTCGGCGTTCGGTGCGCAGCATCCCGTCGTACGCCGGTTGTGGCCGAAGCGCTGGCGCCGGAGCGACGTGTTCCACAAGATCGTCGGCTTCGAGAACCGGCACCACGTCGCCGCCCGGCTGGACCGTCGCCGCGGGAAGCCGGACCGCGAGCGCGTGGTGCAGGACGTGGAGATCCCGGTCGCGCGGCTGGCGGACTTCCTGCGCTGGTTCGACACAAACGTCGGGATGCGCCCGGTGTGGCTGTGCCCGCTACGGCTGCGTGGCGAGGCGTCCTGGCCGCTCTATCCACTGCGGCCCGGCGAGACGTACGTGAACGTCGGTTTCTGGGGAACCGTCCCGATCGCCCCCGGCGCCGCGGACGGCGATGTCAACCGACGGATCGAGCAAGCCGTCACCGACTTCGGCGGCCACAAGTCCCTGTACTCCGACGCCTACTACGACCGTGACACCTTCGACCGGCTCTACAACGTCGCAGCGCTGGACGATGTGAAGAAACGCTATGACCCGGACGCCCGGCTCACCGGGCTCTACGAAAAGGCGGTGACGCGCCGATGACGACGCTAGCGACCCAGGTATCGATCGCCGAAGCCCTCACGGCCGTGACTCCGGGCGGCCTGCCGTTCCGGTTCACGGCGTACGACGGCAGCGCGGCCGGACCGGACGACTCACCTGTGCACATGCATCTCGCCTCCGAGCGGGGACTCTCGTACGTACTGACCGCGCCTGGCGACCTCGGTATGGTCCGCGCCTACGTGATGGGTGACCTGGAGATCACCGGTGTGCATCCGGGCGACCCGTACGACCTGATGCGGATGATGCTGAACCAGTTCCACTTCCACCGTCCGACGCCCAGCGAAGCGCTGCGCATCGTCCGCGGGCTCGGCTGGAATCACCTGAAGCCGCCGCCACCGCCGCCGCAGGAGCACCTGCCGAAATGGCGCCGTACCTTCGAAGGGCTGCGGCACTCGAAGGCGCGCGACAAGTCGGCGATCCACCACCACTACGACGTGTCGAACCGGTTCTACGAGTTGATCCTCGGACCGTCGATGACCTACACCTGCGCGGTCTACCCCTCCGCCGACGCCACACTCGAGGAGGCACAGGCGGAGAAGTACGACCTGGTCGCGCGCAAACTCGACCTGCGGCCCGGGCAACGGCTCCTCGACGTCGGCTGCGGCTGGGGCGGCATGGTCCGGCACGCGGCCCGCGAGTACGGCGTCAAGGCGCTCGGCGTCACGTTGTCCGCGGCCCAGGCCGAATGGGCGACGCAAGCGATCAAGCGGGAGGGCCTGGAGGACCGCGCCGAGGTGCGGTTCCTCGACTACCGCGACGTCGCCGAGCGCGACTTCGACGCGATCAGCTCGATCGGCCTGACCGAACACATCGGCGTCCGCAACTACCCGTCGTACTTCGGTTTCCTGCTCGACCGGCTGAAGCCGGGCGGCCGGCTGCTCAACCACAGCATCACGCGGCCGGACAACCGCTTCCGCTCGACAGGCGCGTTCATCGACCGGTACATCTTCCCGGACGGCGAACTGATCGGCTCCGGGCGGATCATCGCCGAGGCCCAGGACGCCGGCTTCGAGGTCCGCCACGAGGAGAACCTCCGCGAGCACTACGCCCTCACCCTGGCCGGCTGGTCCGCCAACCTGCGCGCGAACTGGGACGAGGCCGTGGCCGAGGTCGGCTACCCCACCGCCAAGATCTGGGGCCTCTACCTGGCCGCCTGCCGCGTCGGGTTCGAACGCAACACCACCCAACTCCACCAGATCCTCGCCGTAAAACTCGACGAGCAGGCCGACGCCCACTTCCCCCTCCGCCCCACCTGGCTCAGCTGAACCGTTCGTTGACCTGCGGTGTAGTAATGAGGCAGGGCTATCGGAGGAGGCGGGGCGTGCGGGGTAAGGGTGCGGTGATGGTGGCTGCGTTGGCGTTGGTCAGCGGGTGTTCGGATGCGGCGCCGACGACCTCGCCGTCGGCCTCGGTTCCGACGAGTTCAGGTACGGCGGTGCCCGCGGGCGCGCTCAAGTTGACGGTGGCGGGGACGGTGGCGACGGGGATCGAGGTGCCGTGGGGGTTGGCGTTTCTGCCGGACAAGAGTGCGTTGGTGGCGGAGCGGGACTCCGGGAAGATCAAGCGGATCGTCGGGCAGGACGTGACCGAGGTCGGGACCGTGGACGACGTGAACCCGTCGTCCGAAGGTGGATTGCTCGGGCTGGCGGTGGATCCGGGGTATCCGGGTAAGCCGTACATCTACGCGTACTACTCGGGCGGGGACGACAACCGGATCGCGCGGATCACCTACCAGGACGGGAAGTTGTCGGACCAGCAGGTGATCCTGGAAGGGATTCCGGCGGCGGCGATCCACAACGGCGGGCGGCTGCGGTTCGGGCCGGACGGATTCCTGTACGCCGGGACCGGCGACGGGTCGGACCGGCCGAACTCGCAGGACGACGACTCGCTGGGCGGGAAGATCCTGCGGATCACCACCGAGGGCAAGGCCGCGCCGGGCAACCCGGACGGCCGGGTCTGGATCACCAAGGGCCATCGCAACGTCCAAGGCCTCGCGTTCGACGGGAACCAGTTGTACGCCGCCGAGTTCGGGCAGAACACCTGGGACGAGCTCAACGCGATCACTCCCGGCACGAACTACGGCTGGCCGGCCGCCGAGGGCATCAGCCAGCTGGACGGGATGACCGACCCGATCGCGCAGTGGCACACGGCCGACGCGTCACCGTCGGGGATCGCGTTCGCCAAGGGGTATGTGTTCATGGCGTCGCTGCGCGGCCAGCGACTCTGGGCGATCCCGGTCGCCAACGGCCGCCGTACCGGTGAGCCGATCGCCTTCTTCACCCAAGAGTTCGGCCGCCTCCGCACAGTCGAAGCAGCCCCCGACGGCTCCCTGTGGCTGACCACCTCCAACACCGACGGCCGCGACACCCCCAAACCCGGCGACGACCGAATCCTCCGCGTGACGATCTCCCAGTGATCCTCAAGCGGCGTCGGTGAGGCCCTGGGCTGTGGGGCTCTGGTCGAGCTGTTGTTCCAGGAGAGCTCGGGCGACTGAGGCATCGGAGGCTGCGCAGCGGACTTCGTAGCGCGCGGGAAGCAGTTCGGTGAAGACCGCGTCGGGACGATTACGCACCAGACCGCGGGCCAGGCCGATCAGGGCACCAACGAGTACGCCGTACACCAACCCCCAGAGCACTACGGCGAGTCCGCTCAGGTTCGTGTCCGACACGAGCGTCATGAAGACCCCGGCCAGCAAGCCGATGCCGAGTCCGGTGCCCGCGCTCCTGGCGGTCAGCCCGGCTGTCGAAGTACGAGGTCTTTCGGTCAGGACGAGTTCGGCTCCGACGATGGCCAGACTGTCCCGGCCCATCCCGAACGATCGCAGGTAGCCGACCGTCTCCTGTGCCTCCGGGTAGCTCGCCGCAGAGACGATCACCGTGTCATGAACCAGAACCCCAACCCCAGGCCGCAAGAGCATTCCCTTCCAACGCCTACCGAACCGGACTCTCAACTAGTACCAGGCAACGGCAAAGCGAAACCCCACAGAGGGACTCGGGCGCGGCTAAGCGTGGCGGCACTGCCCGCTGAAGACGGTGGCGACGACCGGGTCGAGGACATCGGTGTAGCTCCGGATGCTCGCCGGGCTGGTTCGCAACGAGAGAACGTCGGCCAGACCGTAGACGGCGCTGACGATCCGCAGGGCCGCGGCGTCCGGGTCCGCGCCGGGTTCGACCTCTCCGCACTCCCGGCCGTTGCACACTGCGGTTCGTACCCGCAAGCAGAGCGCGTCGTGCGCGCCCAGAGCGAGGGCTCCGAGCGCCGGATCCTGCGAGGAGGCGAGCTGGAGTTGCCGCGCGATGCGATGCTCGCGGCGGCGCTGCTCGTCGAGGGGGAGCAATTCGCGCACAGCTCTGTCGATGATCTGCCGAATCGACCAGTGCTTCTTCTCCCCTGCCGCGACGGCCGCGTCGATCCGGCTGTCGCGGCGGCGGATCAGGTCGTCGTAGGCGTAGTTGAGCAGCTCGTGCCGATCCGCGAAGTAGTGCTGGATGAGACCGACCGAGATCCCGGCGGACGCGGCGACCCGGGCGTACGTCGTCGTCGCGAAGCCGTGCTCGGCCACCTGGTCCTGGAACGCGGAGGCGATCAGCCGCCGGCGCTCCTCGTGATCGACGATCTTGGGCACTCGTAAACCATACAGCCATATGATAAAGATAGCCATATGACTGTATGGCGAAAACTGGGATCGCTGCTCGCGGCGGCACTCAGCCACAGCGTGCTCGCGGTGACACCAGCCACAGCCGCCGGCGGTGGACTCGACGCAGCTGCGCTGGACGAGTTCGTCCAGCAGCAGAGCCGCGCGATCGGCGTACCGGGCGTTGCGTACGCCGTTGTCGGACCAGGCGGTGTGCAGCACAGCGCAGCGTTCGGCGTCGACGGCGACGGGCAGGAGGTGACTCCGCGGACCGCCTTCCTGTGGGGCTCGGTGTCCAAGCCCGTCACCGCAACCCTGGCGGTACTCCTCGCTCGGGACGGCCTGCTGGATCTCGACGCGACGGTGGCCAGGTTGGTCCCGACGTTCACCACCGCCGATCGGGACTCGGCGGCCCGGATCACGGTGCGCCAACTCCTCGACCACACCAGCGGACTTCCCAGGGGGCTCGAACTCACCGACCGGTACGACGCGGGTCGCAGCATCACCTCGCTGCTCCCGCAACTGGCCGACCTGGAACCGGTTGCCCCACCAGGCAGCAAGCACGCGTACTCGAGCCTCAACTACATCGTGCTCGGCGCGGTCATCGAGTCGGTCACCGGTCAGCCCTTCGCCAAGGTCCTCGCCGAGCGGCTACTCGCTCCGGCCGGCATCAGCACTGCCCTCGCCGACGCCCCGCGGGCCGAGCAGGTGCTGCCGCCCGGGCACCGCTTCGTCCTGGGCGGCCCGCGGGCCTTCGACACCCGAGTCGATCCGGCAACCGTTCCGGCCGGTTATCTGGTCGGCTCGGTGAACGACCTCGCGGCGTACGCGCGGACTCAATTGCCTGGCGGGCCGGTGCTCGGCACCACAGAACGCACCCTGCTTCATACCGCCCGCGTAGGTGTCGGCGACAAGAGCGGATATGCGCTGGGCTGGCGGACCTCGCAAGTCCCCGGCACCGACGAGGCGATGATCTGGCACGGCGGCGCCGCTCCTGGCTACCAGGCCGCGATCCTGCTGCTCCCTGAGCGCGACCAGGCGGTGGTCATGCTGCAGAACGCCTACGGCCCTTTCCATGACGCGCGGCTGATGGACACCGCACAAGGTGTCGCGTCACTCCTGACAGGCGCCGAGCCCGAACACCACCCCACCGACCCGGCCTACCCGGCGTTCCTCGCGGCACTCGCCCTGTTGTCGATGGTTCTGCTCGCTCTGGTGATCGTCACCGTGATCCGGCTGGTCCGGGGCCCGAAACCTCGCACTATCCGGCGCCGCCTGATCGGTCTCAGCCTGACCCTGCTCGCCCTCGGAGCTCTCGCCTTCGCCCTGGTCCGCGTCCCTCGGCTCGCCGGCGTCTCCCTCGGCCAGCTGACCCTCTGGGCGCCAGACGTGTCCTGGCTGGTGCACACCGCACTGATCCTGTGCGCCGCACTCGCTGTGGTCCGCGTCCTGGCAACCCTCGTAACACCGGAGCCCGGGGTCGGGAGACCCCGGGCTCAGGTGTAGGTCAGATGCCGAGTTTGGTGTTCAGGAGCTGGCGGACCTTGGCGGCGTCGGCTTGACCTCGCATGTCTTTCATGACGGCGCCGATGAGAGCACCGGCCGCGGCCGGCTTGCCGGAGTTGACCTTCTCGACCACGTCCGGGTTCGCCGCGATCGCGCGGTCGATCGCCTCGAGCAGCGCCGAGTCGTCCGACACCAGCGCCAGCCCGCGCTTCTCGATGATCTCCGCCGGCGTACCTTCGCCGGCGAGCAGACCCTCGAACACCTGCCGCGCGAGCTTGTCGTTCAGCGTGCCGTCGTCGACGAGCTTCTGCACCTCGGCGACCTGGGCCGGACCGACGCCCAGCGAGTCCAGGTCCTGACCGGACTCGTTCGCGGACCGGGCCAGCTCACCGAGCCACCACTTCTTCGCGGCGGCCGGCGTGACGCCGAGCTCGATCGTTGCCACGATCGGCTCCAGCGCGTTGCCGTTGATGACGTCGCGCATCTCGAGGTCGGTGAAACCCCAGTCCTCCTGCAGCCGCGCACGCCGTACCGAAGGAGCTTCGGGCAGCGTTGCGCGGAGCTCCTCGACCCACTCGCGCGACGGCGCGACCGGGACCAGGTCGGGCTCCGGGAAGTACCGGTAGTCGTCGGCGTCGGACTTCTCCCGGCCGGACGTGGTGATGCCGGTGTCCTCGTGCCAGTGCCGGGTCTCTTGCAGGATCTTCCCGCCGGACGACAGCACGGCCGCCTGCCGGGTGATCTCGTACGTCACCGCGCGCTCGACCGAGCGGAACGAGTTCACGTTCTTGGTCTCGGTCCGCGTGCCCAGAGCGGTCGAGCCGTGCGGCTTCAGCGAGACGTTCGCGTCGCAGCGCAGCGAGCCCTGGTCCATCCGCACGTCGGAGACGCCCAGCGCGAACAGCAGGTCACGCAGCATGCTCACGTACGCCCGCGCCACCGCCGCGGCCTTCGCCGGCGGCACCTCGATCGTCTTGGTGACGATCTCGATCAGCGGGATGCCGGCCCGGTTGTAGTCGACCAGCGAGTGCGAGGCGCCGTGGATCCGGCCGGTCGCGCCCCCGACGTGGGTGGACTTACCGGTGTCCTCCTCCATGTGCGCGCGCTCGATCTCGATCCGGTACGTCTCGCCGTCGACGACGACCTCGGTCCAGCCGTTGAACGCGATCGGCTCGTCGTACTGCGAGGTCTGGAAGTTCTTCGGCATGTCCGGGTAGAAGTAGTTCTTCCGGGCGAACCGGCACCACTCGGCGATCTCGCAGTTCAGCGCCAGGCCGATCTTGATCGCGGACTCGACGGCCTTCGCGTTCACCACCGGCAGCGCGCCCGGCAGACCGAGGCAGACCGGGCAGGTCTGCGTGTTCGGCGGGGCGCCGAACTCGGTCGGGCAGCCGCAGAACATCTTCGACTTCGTGTTCAGCTCGACGTGGACCTCGAGACCCATCACCGGGTCGTAGGTCGCCAGCGCGTCGTCGATCTCCAGTACCGCGGCAGTCATCGGGTCACCTCCAGCTCCGGAGCCTTGGTCATCAGTACGCCGCCCCACTGCTCGGCCAGCGCGGACTCCAGCGCGGCGCCGACCGTGTAGAGCAGGTCGTCGCGCATCACCGGCGCCATCACGTGGAAGCCGACCGGCAGGCCGTCCTCGTCGGCGAGGCCGCACGGGAACGACGCGGCCGCGTTACCGGCCAGGTTGGACGGGATCGTGCACAGGTCGTTCTTGTACATCGCGATCGGGTCGTCGATCCGGTCGCCGATCGCGAACGCGGTCGTCGGCGTGGCCGGCGAGACCAGGACGTCGACCTGCTCGTAGGCCTTGGCGAAGTCGCGGGCGATCAGCGTCCGCACCTTCTGCGCCTGGCCGTAGTACGCGTCGTAGTACCCGCTCGACAGCGCGTGCGTGCCGAGGATGATGCGGCGCTTCACCTCGGCGCCGAACCCGGCCTCGCGGCTCAGGCTCGTCACCGTCTCCGCGCTGTTCGTGCCGTCGTCGCCGACCCGCAGCCCGTACCGCATCGCGTCGAACTTGGCCAGGTTGGACGAGGCCTCGCTCGGCAGGATCAGGTAGTACGCCGGCAGCGCGTACTCGAAGTGCGGGCAGGAGACCTCGACCACCTCGGCGCCGAGCTTGGTGAGCAGCTCGACCGCCTCGTGGAAGCGGGCCTCGACACCCGGCTGGTACCCCTCGCCGCCGAGTTCCTTGACGACACCGATCCGCAGACCGGCGACATCACCGTTGCGGGCGGCCTCGACGACCGCCGGGACCGGCTGGTTGATCGAGGTCGAGTCCATCGGGTCGTAGCCGGCGATCGCCTCGTGCAGCAGGGCCGCGTCGAGCGTCGTCCGTGCACACGGACCAGGCGTGTCCAGCGAGGACGCCAGCGCGATCAGCCCGTACCGCGAGGTTCCGCCGTACGTCGGCTTCACACCGACCGTGCCGGTGAACGCACCCGGCTGCCGGATCGAGCCGCCGGTGTCGGTGCCGATCGCGAGCGGCGCCTCGTACGCCGAGATCGCGGCCGACGAACCGCCGCCGGAACCACCCGGGATCCGGCCCAGGTCCCACGGGTTGTGGGTCGTGCCGTACGCCGAGTTCTCGGTGGAGGAGCCCATCGCGAACTCGTCCATGTTGGTCTTGCCGAGGATCACGATCCCGGCCGCCTTCAGCCGCTTCACGACCGTCGAGTCGTACGGCGGCTTCCAGCCCTCGAGGATCTTCGAACCGGCCGTGGTCGGCACACCCTCCTGGGTGAGCACGTCCTTCAGCGCCAGCGGTACGCCGGCCAGCGGGGACAGCTGCTCGCCCGCGGCGCGCCTGCCGTCGACCGCCTTCGCCTGCGCCAGCGCGCCTTCGGTGTCGACGTGCAGGAACGCGTGCACGTCACCGTCGACGGCGGCGATCCGGTCGAGGTGCGCCTGGGTGATCTCCACCGAGCTCGCCTGCCCTGACGTCATCAACTCCGCGAGCTCGGACGCGGTCTTCCTGGTGAGGTCAGACATGTCAGTCCTCCTCCAGGATCCGCGGCACCCGGAAACGCTGCTCTTCCGCGGCGGGCGCGCCGGACAGCGCCTGCTCGGGGGTGAGGCACGGGACGTTCTCGTCGGCGCGCATCACGTTGGTCAGCGGCAGGGCGTGCGAGGTCGGCGGGATGTCGTCCGCCGCCACCTGGCTGACCTGCCCGACCAAGGTGATGATCTGGTCGAGCTGCGGCGCAAGGTGGTCGAGCTCGTCGTCGGAGAGCTCGATCCGCGCCAGTCGCGCCAGGTGCGCAACCTCTTCGCGGGTAATCGATGGCATGAACTGATCCAATGGTTCGCAGGACTTCCGCAGCGTGTTCCGCCGCGACCCGAGCCATCCTAGTGGGCCGCTGTGACAGGCACGTTGCGTCGCCCCCCGGGCTGTGGACAACGGCAGGATGAGATGGGTCGGCGTGTCCTCGCCTACCGCTCTGTAACATGGGCGGCGACAAGGCGTTACGCGCAAGGTGATCGGCTGGGAGATGATCGTTCGGTGTTCCTGCTGCGCTTGATCATCCCCGACCGGCCCGGTTCGCTGGGCGTGGTCGCGACGGCCCTCGGTGAGGTGGACGCCGACATCCACGCGATCGAGATCGTCGAGCACCGGCGGGACAACGGCACCGCCGTCGACGACATCGTCGTCGACCTGCCACCGGGCGTGCTCCCGGACCGCTTGGTCTCCGCCTGCAACAGCGTGGCCGACGTCGAGGTCATCTGGTTCTCGCGGTACGGCGCCGGCGGCGGACTGCACATGGACCTGGAAGCGGTCGAGCAGATGACGTCTGCGCCTGCGGACGCGATCGACATCCTGGTCGAACAGTCACCGGCCGTGCTGCATGCGGACTGGGCGGCGCTCCTCGACGGCACCGGCAGCGAGGTAAAGGTCGCACTGGAGACCAGCGCGACGCCGGAGTTCGGCGAGATGGCGGGCGCCTGGCTCCCGCTGAAAAAGGCGACCACGCTGGAAGCCCCGGACCACAAGGGCCTGTCGGAGTCGGTGCTGGTTGCGGCACCCTTGGACTCCGACCGGCGTGTCCTCGTGATCGGCCGCCGCGGCGGCCCCGAGTTCCTCGGCTCCGAGGTGGCCCGCCTCTCCTACCTCGCCTCCCTGGCCGTCACCATCCGCGCCACCGCCTGACCCAACGCGAAAACCCCCGCTCGCAGAGTGTCTGCGAGCGGGGGTTTTGCTGTGTGTCAGGTGAACTGGAAGTACGCGAGGGCCCAGAGGCCCGCGATGATCAGCAGGACGACGACGCCGATCAGGCTGACGATCAGGATCGCCTGGCTGTTGCTGCCGTTCCGGTCCGGGAGGTCGAACTGGGTGGGACCCCAGGCCCCACCGCCGTCGACCCGCCGGACGGCCTCGGGCGGTGGCTGGGCCATCGCCCGGGACTCCCGCTTCTCCCGGGGGAACTTCAATCCGTCCTCCGTGCTGCTCTCTACCGCTCAGTGGTGCTGATCAGGCGTAGAACGACTCGTACTCGATCGAGACCTGCTGCGACGTGTAGCTCGCCGAGGTGTTCCCGCTGATCTCGACCTTCCAGCCGCCTACATAAGCAGAGTACGGCTTCCCGTCGTTGTGCGCCTCGACGTACGCCTTCACGGCGGCGACGTTGCCGCCCTTGAGGGCACCGAACGCGTCGCCGAGCGCGGCCGGCAGCGCCTTCTTGGCGTCCTCGGCCTCACCGGAGGCGCTGATCTCGATGTCCTTGATGCCCTTGCCGCTGCTGGCGTAGAAGAACACCCGCTGGTAGCCGTACTTGCCGACGTCCTTCTTGCAGGAGGTCGTGCAGACGTAGCCCTTGGCCTTCAGCGCCGTCACCAGCTGCGCCTGGGTGGTGTCGAAGGCCTGGTCCGGCAGGTCCAGCGAGTCCTCGCCGGACTTGTGACCGGTCAGCCGGACGCTCTGGCCCTGGTTGCTGAGCTGGAACTCGCCCCAGGTGGTGCCGACCTCGTCGGAACGCTGACCGGTCTTCACCGCGTCCTGGACCTTCTTCACCTGGTCCGCGCCGAACGTGTCGTTGCCGAGCGCCTGCAGCACCTGGTCGAAGGCGACCTGGGCGTTGTTGAAGTTGTCGTCGTCCTCGGCCTGCAGCCGCACCGCGATGATGTTGCCGTCGGACGAGAACTGGAAGATCGCCTCGGCGCCCTTGCGGCCGTCCGTCTTGAAGCAGCCGCGGTGCGCGCCCTGACCGGTGTTGAACAGGTCGCTGCAGCCGAAGCCGAGGCCCTGCAACTTCTCGGTCGCGGCCTTGGCCTGGCCGGTCGCGTTGCCGAGCTCGCCGTTCTGGCCGGGACCGCCGGACGTGGAGGTCGTCGGCTTGTCGGTCGGCTCACCGGTCGGCTGCTCGGTGGTCGTCGGGTTCGTGGTCGGGGTGTCGTCGTCACCGCCGAACGCGCGGATGCCGAGGAACACCAGCAGGCCGATCACCACGAGACCGACCACACCGCCGCCGATCACCAGCGGCAGCTTCTCCTTGCTGATGCCACCCGGGCCCTTCGAGCCCGGGCCGCCCGGCTGCCACTGCTGGCCCGGACCGCCCTGCTGCTGGTGCCAGCCGCCTTGCTCCTGCTGGCGCTGGCCCCACGACTGCTGCTGGTACGCGCCACCCTGCTGCGGCGGCTGACCCCAGCCACCCGCAGGCGGCTGACCCTGCTGCTGTCCCGGTTGTCCCTGCTGCCCAGGCTGCTGTCCCCAGCCGCCTTGCTGCGGGGGCTGACCCTGCTGTGGCGGCTGACCATGCGAGGGCTGACCATGCGGGGGCTGGCCCTGCTGCGGCTGCTGCGGCGGCTGGCCCCAGCCGCCACCCTGGCCTTGGCCCGGAGGCTGCTGTCCCCAGCCACCCTGCTGTGGCGGCTGACCGCCCTGCCCCCCGTGCTGCCCGCCTGGCTGGCCCCCCGGCTGCCCAGGACCCCATGGTCCCTGCGGCGGCGTCGTCATATTTGCTCCTTCTGACCCAGGTGTCGACGTGCAAAGTTAACAGTCGGACGGCTCAGCACCGCCGCTGGATCCATCCGGTTCGCGGAGTGCCGAAATCGTTACGACTCGTCGGTCGTCGGCGTCGTCGCCACTGCGGCGGCCGCCTCGGCGCCGTCGTCGAGCAGCACCCGGAACCCGCCGGCGTCCAGAATCCGTACGCCGAGCTGGACGGCCTTGTCGTACTTCGATCCCGGCGAATCGCCGACCACCACGAACGACGTCTTCTTCGACACCGAGCTCGCGACCTTGCCGCCGCGTCCGACGATCGCCTCGGTCGCCTCGTCCCGGCTGAACCCCTCAACGGTCCCGGTCACCACGACCGACAGCCCGGTCAGCGTCTGCGGCAGCGTCGGGCCGGAGCGCTCCTCGCGCATGACCACGCCGGACGCCTGCCACTTGTCCACGATCGCCTGGTGCCACGGCACCTGGAACCACTCGATCATCGCCTGCGCGATGGTCGGGCCGACGCCCTCGGTCTCGGCCAGCTGCTCCTCACTGGCCGCCCGGACGTCGTCGATGCTCCGGAACACCTCGGTCAGCGCCATCGCCGCGGTCGGCCCGACATGCCGGATCGACAGCCCGACCAGCACCCGGGACAGCGGCTTGGTCTTCGCCTCCTCGAGGTTCGCCAGCAGCTTGCGGGCGTTCGCCGACAGCGCGCCGGCCTTCGTGGTGAAGAACTCGCTCTCGGCCAGCTTCTCCTCGGTGAGCGCGAACAGGTCGCCCTCGTCGGCGATCAGCCCGCCGCGGATCAGCGCGTCGGCCGCCTTGAACCCGAGCCCCTCGATGTCGAACGCGGACCGTCCGGCCAGGTAGAACAGCCGCTCCCGCAGCTGGCCCTGGCAGTACTGCGAGTTCGGGCAGCGGATGTCGACGTCCGACTCCTTGGCCGGCGCCAGCACCGTGTCGCACCACGGGCACCGGGTCGGCATCTCCCACGCCGGCAGGCCCTTCGGACGCAGGTCCACCACCGGTCCGAGGACCTCGGGGATCACGTCGCCGGCCTTCCGCAGTACGACGGTGTCGCCCGGGCGGACGTCCTTGCGGGCGACCTCCTTGGCGTTGTGGAGGGTCGCGTACTCGACCGTCGAACCGGCCACGCGGACCGGCTCCATGTGCGCGAACGGGGTGACCCGGCCGGTGCGGCCGACGTTCACCTCGATCTCGATCAGCTTGGTGTTGACCTCTTCCGGCGGGTACTTGTACGCGATCGCCCAGCGCGGGGCGCTCGAGGTCGACCCGAGCGCGCGCTGCAGATCGACCTCGTCGACCTTCACCACGACGCCGTCGATCTCGTGGTCGACCGAGTGCCGGTTCTCGCCGTAGTACGCGATGAACTCGTTGACCTCGTCGAGCGTGCCGACCCGGCGGGCGCGGTCGCTGACCGGCAGCCCCCAGGTCTTCAGCTGGTCGTACGCCTCCGAGAGCCGGCCGACGTGGTGGCCCTCCACCTTGCCGAGGCCGTGCACGACGAACCGCAGCGGCCGTCCGGCCGAGACGCGCGGGTCCTTCTGGCGCAGTGATCCGGCCGCACTGTTCCGCGGGTTCGAGAACACGTCCTTGCCGGCCTCGACGAGCTGGGCGTTGAGCTCCTCGAAGTCCTCGACCCGGAAGTAGACCTCGCCGCGGACCTCCAGGAACGTCGGGAGGTTGTCGCCGCGCAACTGCTCCGGGATGCCCTTGATCGTCCGGACGTTCGGCGTGACGTCCTCACCGGTGCGGCCGTCGCCGCGGGTGGCGCCGCTGACCAGCTTGCCGTTCTCGTACACCAGGTCGAGGGCGAGGCCGTCCACCTTGAGCTCGCAGAGGAATCCGCTGTCGTGGATCTGCTTGACCGTGACCTCGCGCTCCAGGCGCTTCGCCCAGGCCTCCATCTGCTCGGCGGAGAACGCGTTGCCGAGGCTCTCCATCCGCGACGGGTGGTCGACCGGCGTGAACAGCGTGGAGATCGGCGCGCCGACCTTCTGGGTGGGCGAGTCCGGCGTCCGGAGCTCCGGGTACTGCTCCTCGAGGCCCTGCAGCTCGTGCATCAGTACGTCGAAGTCCGCGTCCGAGATGATCGGGCTGGCCAGGTAGTACCGCGCGCGGTGGTCCTCGATCTCCTGGCTCAGCTCCGCGTGCCGCGTCCGCACGTCCGCGGGTGCCTCAGCGTTCTCGCTCATGAGGTGAATTTACAGGTGACGACCGACAATTCTGGTCAGGCGTCGGCGGCTTCGCCGACCACGTCGACGATGTCGCGGAGGAGCTTCAACCGCGCTCTGGCATCGGCCGGTGACGGAGCGGCCGCGAGCCCGCAGGCGGGCGTGATGACGACCTTCTTCAGCAGTTCCGGGTCGAGGCCTAGTTCGCGCCAGCGGCGTACGAGAAGGTCCGCCGCCTTGTGGGCGGTCGGCAGCGCGCCAGTGGTGGGTACGACGCCCGCGTAGATCGTGGTGCCCGCCTCGGCGGCGATGGCGATCTGGTCCCAGGCCGCGGTGTTGAGGAGAGCCGTGTCGACGGCCACCCCGGCGGCGCCTGACTTGGTGAAGACCTCGATCGGAGGCCGGGCGGCGCAGCAGTGGACCACAGTGGGTGCACCCGTGGTGAACAGGCTCAGGAGCTCGACAGCACCAGGCCCGTCGACAGACCGGTGCTTGCTCCAGCCGGACGCGGTTGGCACAGCTCCCGCGAGTACGGCGGGCAGACCGGGCTCATCCACCTGCAGTACGACCTCGGCCCCCGGAACCCGCTTCCGTACGTCGGCCACGTGCTGCTGCACACCATCCGCCAGAGCCTGCGCCAGGTCCCGCCGCGCACCGTGGTCCGCCAGCATCTTGTCCCCACGCGGCCGCTCAACTGCAGCAGCCAGCGTCCAGGGCCCGGTGACCTGTACCTTCAGCGGCCCCTGGTACCCGTCGGCGTACTCCTCCAGCACGTCCAGGTCCTCGTGCAGCCGCGCCCGGGCCCGTCGCTGGTCCAGGCTCGCCCGTGAGTCCCCACCACCGGTCAGCCGCCACCCGACCGGCTGCAGGTCCGCAGCCAGCTCCGTCAGTACGGCGACGGTCCGGCTGATCATGTCGCTGTACGGACGCGCCGGAAGCTCAGGCAGGAACGGGAGGTCGACCAGCTCGAGTACGGCGCGCATCCACTCGTGGATGTCATCGCCGGGGAGCGAGCCCAGGCCAGTTGTGGTCATACCGCAGCAGTGACTCGCTCGACGGTGTCGATGGTCGCGGAGCCGATCACGCGCGTGCCGTCGTACAGGACGACTGCCTGGCCAGGAGCGACCGCGGACGTCGGCTGGTCGAAGGTCACCTGGACCTCGTCGCCGTCGATCTGTGCGGTCACAGCGACCTCTTCACCGTGCGCACGCAGCTGCGCCTTCACCTGCAGCTCCTCGGTGGGAGCAGGGCCGCACCAGCGGGGCTTCGACGCGGTGAGGTGCGAGACAGCCAGCTCCTCGCGGGATCCGACGGTCACTGTGCGGTCCACCGGGCTGATGTCGAGGACGAAGCGCGGCTTGCCGTCTGCGGCCGGCGTACCGATCCGGAGGCCCTTGCGCTGCCCGATGGTGAAGCCGTGCGCGCCCTGGTGCTCGCCGAGCTTGTTGCCCTGCGCATCGATGATGTCGCCGGGTGCCTCGCCCAGCTGAGCGCTGAGGAAGCCCGCGGTGTTGCCGTCCGCGATGAAGCAGATGTCGTGGCTGTCCGGCTTGGCCGCCACCGACAGCCCGCGGCGCTCGGCCTCCTCGCGCACCTCGGTCTTGACCGTGTCGCCGAGCGGGAAGAACGCATGCGCGAGCTGCTGCTGCGTCAGCACGCCGAGCACGTAGGACTGGTCCTTGGCCGGATCCACCGCCCGGTGCAGCTCACGACCCTCAGGCGTGTCCACGATCCGCGCGTAGTGCCCGGTCGCGACCGCGTCGAAGCCGAGCGCGAGGGCCCGTTCCAGTACGGCGCTGAACTTGACCTTCTCGTTGCAGCGCAGGCACGGGTTCGGCGTCCGGCCGGCGGCGTACTCCGCGACGAAGTCCTCGACCACGTCGGCGTGGAAGCGCTCGGCCAGATCCCAGACGTAGAACGGGATGCCGATCACGTCCGCGGCCCGGCGGGCGTCGCGCGAGTCCTCGATCGTGCAGCAGCCCCGTGCACCGCTGCGGTACGACTGCGGGTTGCGGCTGAGCGCCAGGTGCACGCCGGTCACGTCGTGCCCGGCCTCGGCCATCCGCGCCGCCGCGACCGCGGAGTCCACTCCGCCGGACATGGCTGCGAGTACCCGCATCAGCTGTTCCTTCCCACGTTCTGCAGGCCGGCGGACTTCGCCCGCTCCACGACCGGCCCGATGTTCTCCAGTACGGCGTCGATGTCGGCGCGCGTACTCGTGTGCCCGAGGGTGAACCGGAGCGAGCCGCGGGCCCGCTGGTCGTCGTACCCCATCGCCAGCAGCACGTGACTCGGCTCGGCGACCCCGGCGTTGCACGCGGACCCGGTCGAGACCTCGATCCCGCGGGCGTCGAGCAGCAGCAACAGCGAGTCGCCCTCGCAGTCGCTGAAGGACAAGTGTGCGTTACCGGGCAAGCGGTCCGTCGGGTCCCCCGACAGGAGCGCTCCCTCGACAGTGCCGGTGATGCCGTTGATCAGGGTGTCCCGCAGCTCGGTCAGCCGGCCGGCCTCTTCTGCCTGGTGCTTCACCGCGTGCTCGGCCGCCACCGCGAACCCGGCTGTCGCGGGCGCGTCGAGGGTGCCGGACCGTACGTCGCGCTCCTGTCCCCCGCCGTGCAGGATCGGCGTCAGCTGCGTCTCCTTGTGGACGACGAGCGCCCCGATCCCGTACGGGCCACCGAGCTTGTGCGCGGACACCGTCATCGCGTCCACGCCCAGCTCACCGAAGTCCACCGGCACCTGCCCGATCGCCTGCACGGCGTCGGTGTGCACGGGTACGCCGTACTCCTGAGCGATCGCCGCGACGTCGGCGACCGGCTGCAGCGTGCCGACCTCGTTGTTGGCCATCATCAGCGTGATGAACGACACGGACTCCGGGTCGCGTTCGACGGCCCGCCGTACGTCGTCCGGACGCACGCGACCCAGCTCGTCGACGGGGAGCCACTCGATCTCGGCGTGCTCGTGCTGACCGAGCCAGACGGCTGGGTCGAGCACCGCGTGGTGCTCGATGCCGCTCAGCAGGATCCGGCGCCGGCGCGGGTCGGCCGCCAGGCGGGACCACCACAGGCCCTTCAGCGCGAGGTTGTCCGCCTCGGTGCCGCCGGAGGTGAACACGATCTCGCTCGGCTGCGCCCCGAGCGCCGCGGCGATCGACTCGCGGGATTCCTCGACCGTCCGCCGCGCGCACCGACCGGAGCCGTGCAGTGACGACGCGTTACCGGTCCGGGAGAGGTGATAGGTCATCGCCTCGATCGCGGCCGGGAGCATCGGGGTCGTCGCCGCGTGGTCCAGGTACACCGTGCGACGGTCGGAAGCAGTCATATCGGTTTCAAGGGTATGTCCGGCACGGATGTTCCCGCGCGTCGGGAGTCAGCGCGCGAGACTGAGCGTGCACTCCTCCTCGAAGCGAGCCCCGATCCGCCGGAACATCCCGGCCGCCTCCAGGAGCGCTCCACGGTCCCCCGTCAGACGCCCCTCGGCCCTTCGGAGTACCGCCTGAGCCCAGGCGTTCTCGCTCACCGCCTGCTCCAGATACCGCACCGCATCCGGGTGCCCCGAGACCACGGCAAGCTCCGCCCCGGCAGCGTGCGCGTACGGAATCCACCACGGCTCACGAAACACCCCAAACGCCCGCTCGACCACACTCACGTCGCCGCTCGCCACCCCGGTCGGCGCGGTCGGCGCGGTGTCGTGGTGGTGGATGGCGAGGCGGGCTTCTACGAAGGCGGCGGGGGCGGCCAGGCCGGGGTCGTCGGTTGAGCCGGCTCCGCGGGCGATCTCCACGGCGCGGGCCTGCCAGACCGCGTCCTGCCCGCTCCCGAGCAGTCCGTGGGCGAGCGCGGCCGCCGCAGCAGCCGACGCCATCCAGACCCGCGGCGGACAGCCGGCCGCCCGCCAGCCCTTCCACATCACGTCAGCCGCTTGTACGGCGTCCTCGAACCTCCCGGTGAGCGCGTAGGCCCGGACCTTCCGCGGAGCGGTGATGTACGGGTGCCCGTGCACCGGGTCGTCGATCAACTGCGCCAGCCGGACAGCCTCGACAAGGTCGCCAACCGCGATCGCCGTGGTCGAGGCGACGTGGAACGCGTCAACGATCTCGGCCGCCGCCCGCGGGTCGTGCTCCGGAAGGGTCGCGGCCAGCGACATCCGCTCCTTCGACGCCGCGTCGGCCTCGCGCAACCGGCCGGCCGCGGCGACCGCAGTGCTGTACGCGTCGAGCGCACTCATCAGATCCAACGGCTGCTTCGCCTGCCGAGCAACGGCCACGGCATCCTCCGCCGACGCGATCCCGAACCGATCCACCCAAGCCCGCGCCACCCGAACCAGCACACTGTCGTCCGCGTCGTCAGGAAGCAGGCTCGCTCCTCGGTCTTCGGGTAGTACGGCCGGGCGGGTCATCTCGTAGCGGTTCAAGATCGTCACCGCGTACCCCGCGGCGTCCAGGGTCCCGTCCGCGGCCGACCGCATCATCAACTGGTACGCGTGTCCGCCATCCGCGACAACCATCGCGGCATCAGCAGCATCACGCAGATCGTCGTACCGCTCCCCCGCGTCCGCGGCATGCGCAGCAGCAACCAGGTAATGCTCACGCGCCTCCAGAAAGCGCCGCCGGGCAAACGTCAGATGAGCGAGCTTGCGGGCAAGCGACCGTACGCCGCTACTCGCCACCCGCAGGTCCGGAGCCAGCAGATCGAACTCCTCCTGCCACTCCTCCCCCGCCTCCAGCTGCCGCTCCAGCTTGGTGGCCAACTGATCCGCCCACGCCACATGCAGCTCAGCAACCTCGTCGTACTCGTCCTTGAGCTCTTCAAGCGCGAAGACCCGCACCGTCTCCAGCATTCGCCAGCGACTGACCCCCGCGCGCTGACTGCGGTGCAGAAGGCTCTTGTCGGTCAGCCGCCCGAGGAGGTCGCTCAACTCGCCCCTACTACGGCCCGGCGTCACACCAGCGACCGCAGCAAGGTCGAACCCACCAACGAACACACCCAGCCGCCGGAACAACCGACGCTCGTCCTCACCGAGCAGGTCGTAGCTCCAGCCGATCACCTGCGCCAGCGAGTTGTGCCGCTCATTCGGACCGCGCCCTCCGGACAGGAGCCGCAGCCGATCGTCCAGCGCCGCCAGCAGCCCGTCCGGCCCCAACGACCCAGCACGAGCCGCAGCCAACTCAATAGCCAGCGGTACGCCGTCCAACTCGGCACACACCTTCTGCGCAAGCTCACCGTCATCCGCCAACTCAGGTGCGACCAGAGCTGCCCTGTCCCGGAAGAGCTGCTCGGCCTCAGCTCCCAACGGCAGTGGCCCCAACTGCACCGGCCGCTCCCCCGCCACCCCGAGACGCTCGCGGCTCGTGACTAGCACCGCCGTTTCGGTCGCCTCAGTGAGGATGCGGGCGACGAGGCCGGCCACGTCGTCCAGCAGGTGCTCGCAGTTGTCCAGCACGAGCAGAGTGCGTCCCGCGCTTGAGTCGTTCGAGTACGGCGTCCGCAAGGGTCTGCGGGGGTTGTTCAGTGGCCTGGAGCGCTTCGGCAACCGCAGCGACCACAAACCCAGGACGTACCGGGACGAGATCGACGACCGCGCCGCCGTACGGGTAGTTGTCGGCGACGTCCGCTGCGACACGCAGCGCCAGACGGGTCTTGCCCACGCCACCAGGACCGAGCAGGCTGACGAGGCGATTGCTGCCAAGTGCTCTGGTCAGCTCAGCGCGGTCCTGCTCGCGGCCGACGAACGTCGTACCCGGTCCGGCCGGCGTGCTGAAGCCCGGTGGTTGTGACTCGGCCCCGTCCGCCAGTGCGGCGAGCTCGTGCCGGTCCGCGACGCCGTACTTACGCAGCAGCGAGGAGATGTGGCTCTCGACGGTCCTGATGCTGATGTGCAGCCGCCGGGCGATCTGCGCGTTCGAGCGGTCGCCCGCGAGCGCCGCGAGTACCTCGGTCTCCCGCGCCGACACGTCCTTCGGACCAGCCATTGGCCCATCATGCGGGATCCGTGGTCCTTCCGTGGCCGGTACGGACGACTTTCCGTGGCGCCCGCGCCGACCGTGGAGGCACAACCTCGGAACAGGAGAAGACCATGGGACGCGTACTGCTGGACATCACGATGTCGCTCGACGGATTCGTCACCGGACCGGGAGCGGACCTCACACACGGCCTCGGGATCGGCGGTGATCCCCTGCACGACTGGATCGCCGGCGAGGCGGACGCCGACCGCGAGGCGTTCGAGCGCACCAGCGCGAACATCGGCGCCGTACTGATGGGACGGCGGACGTTCGACCTCATCGACGGGCCGCAGGGCTGGAGCGCCGACGGGTTCAGCGGCGAGCGGCCGGCGATCTACGTGGTGACGTCGAATCCGCCGAGCCGGGTCCGGCTGGACGGCTGGTTCGAGTTCGTGCCGGACGGCATCGAGGCCGCGCTCAAGCTCGCACAGGCCGCCGCGGGCGCGCAGGACGTGATGATCATGGGCGGCGGGAACCTGTGCCGGCAGTACCTGTACGCCGGGCTGGTGGACGAACTGCGGGTCCACGTCGCACCGATCGTGCTCGGCGACGGCACCCCGCTGTTCGAGCGGACCACGCTGACACCGATCCGGCTGGTCCCACGGGAGACTACGAGCACACCGAACGCGACCCACCTGACGTACGACGTACCTCATCTGGAGCAGTGATGACACAAGAGATCCTCGACCGGCGTGCGGCGACGGTCATCGAAGCCAACAAGTACATGGCCCTCGGGACGGTCGGCAGCGACGGACTGCCCTGGGTGACGCCGGTCTACTTCACACCGGACGGGCACGACACGTTCTACTGGGCGTCGTCGCCGAATTCCCTGCATTCGCGCAGCATTGCCGAGCGGCCGGACGTGAGCATCGCGATCTTCGACTCGACCGTGCCGATCGGTGGAGCGTCGGCGGTGTACTTCCGCGCGCAGGCCGCTCTCGTCCCGGACGACGAGCTGGAAGCGAGCGCGACGCTCTTCTCGTCGCGCTACGCGGAGCTGCGCGCGTACACCGCCGACCAGCTACGCGACGAGCTCCGCCTGTACCGTGCCCGCGCCACTGAGCACTGGATCCTGGTCACGGGCGGCGACCCGGAGTACGGCACCGGACGCGACTCGCGGCGACCCGTCTGGGTCTGATGACCCGCTGACACGCAATCCTTCCGAAGAGCAATGTCTGTTGAGCGGAAGGCAAGACATGAACGACTGGTGGACCGATCGCAAGCAGAACCAGCAGCTCTCCAACCTGGAGAGCGAGATGTCGTATGCGCGCCAGGAGGCCTCCAGCCTCCGGTCCCAGTTGTCCCGGGTCCAGGGCAGCCTGCAGAGCCGCGTTGACAGCATGTCTCGTGCGTTCGACGCGTTCGTCGAGCTGTCCGACCTCCGCCACGAGACGGCCGGTTTCGTCGACGCCGCCGAGCTCCGCCGCTACGCCACCCGGGTCCTCTCCGCGATGGCGTCCAGCACCGAGCTACCGGAGCCCGGCGCGCCCGTCGCCCGGTACTGGCTCAGCCCCGCCACCCAAGCACTGATCTCCCTGCACGCGTCGACGCCGGACGAGCAGGCGATCAGTACGGCGATGGAGCTCGACCAGCGCCGTACGTCGATCTACCTGTCGCTAGCGTTGGCGGTGCTCGGGCAGCGGCACCAGGTGCAGAACGAGTGGCTGGACGTAGCGTTCGGCGTACCTGCCGCGGATGGAACGCTGACCCGGGTGCAGCGGGTGCTGTGGACGACAGCCGCGCGTGGCGGCTTCGGGGCGGACGGTCTGGACCTCGTGGTGAAGCGACTGCAGTCGGCAGCGTCCCCCGACGGCGTGTGGCTGTCACGGCTCGAGGCTCGCGGCAGCTCGAGCCGTTCGAACGGCCCGCGGCTCAAGGCGACCGAGCAGCAGGACGAGGCCGCGAACCGGTTGAGCCGGATCCGCGACGCCGTCGAGACGATCCTCGGCAACACCGCGGCCCGCGAGCCCGACCCCGACCTGAACTACCCGGAGACGGAGACCCGCAAGACCGACAGCACCCCCGACGACGCCAAGTCGTCCCGTCGCGGTGCCAAGTCGTCCGCCAAGGCCGAGAAGGAGCCGGCCGAGGACAGCGCCGCGGGCATGCTGCGGCTACTGATCTCCGAAGGCAGCGAGCCGGAGCGCGAGACGCTGGCCCGGATCGCCGTACTGCGTGCTCGGGTGACCGGAGCTACCGAGTCGGAAGCGCAGACGCTCGACGACTCGGCCGGCACGGTCGACGAGCTGCTCACCGAGGACCTCGGCCTCTCCGCCGACCCGCATCTGTCGACCGCCGCCCTACACGTCGTCGGCCCGTTGGTGCTGCCCGCGGTCGAGACGGTGGCGCAGACCGCCGAGCTCCCAGGCCCGTCGGAGGTCTCGATCGAGAGCGGCACCCACACGATCACCATCCGCGCCGACGGACCCGATCAGCTCGAACTCGGCAAGGCGACGTCATCGCTCACCGCGACCGCCGGCGTCCTGACCACCGGACAGCGCGCCACCCCGATCGGGCTGCTGGTCGGCGGCGCGGTGGTCGCGATCGGGCTCGGGCTGCTCCTGCACTGGTTCTGGATCGTGGTCGGCCTGGTCGTGATGGCCTTCGGCCTCAACAGCTACGTCAAGGCGCGGCGCGCCAGCACCGAGGACAAGACCAGAGCCGCCGCAGAGGTCACCAACCTCAACGAACGCTGCACAACCGCCGCCACCGCCCTCGCGAACTACCTCAACAACACCGAAGCCCGAAAGACCGCCAACACCGAAGACCTGGCCACCATCCGCCGGCAACTGACCACCTGAGTCAGCGGATCCGTTCTCCACAAATGTGACAGCCCGGCTCGGGGTTCCGAGCCGGGCTGTTGGTGTTGCGGGGGTCAGGACTTGCGCTTGGTGACTTCCTCGGTGGCGGTGGGGAGGACCTTGTGGAGGTCGCCCACGACTCCGAAGTCGACGAGTTCGAAGATCGGGGCCTCGGGGTCCTTGTTGACCGCGACGATCGTCTTCGAGGTCTGCATGCCGGCGCGGTGCTGGATCGCGCCGGAGATACCGGCCGCGACGTACAGCTGCGGCGACACGGTCTTGCCGGTCTGACCGACCTGGTAGGCGTGCGGGTACCAGCCCGAGTCCACCGCGGCGCGCGACGCACCGACAGCGGCGCCGAGCGAGTCGGCGAAGGCCTCGATCGGACCGAAGTCACCGCCGGTACCGCGGCCACCGGACACGATGATCGCGGCCTCGGTCAGCTCCGGACGACCCGTCGCCTCCCGCGGCTTCGACTCCACGATCCGCGCCGTCTTCGCGGCGTCGGAGATCGTGACGTCGAACTCCTCCACCTCCGGCGAGGTCTCGGCGGCCTCGGGAGTGGCGGCGTTCGGCTTGACCGTGATGATCGCCGTGCCGTGCGTGACCTTCGCCTGCACGGTGAAGTTGCCCGCGAACACCGACTGCGTCGTGACCGCGCCACCATCACCGGCGACAACGTCGACGGCGTCCGTGATCAGACCCGAGTCGAGCTTGACCGCGAGCCGGGCCGCGATCTCCTTGCCCTCGGCGTTCGACGAGATCAGGATCGCCGACGGCTCGATCTTCGCCGCGACCTGCGCCAGCGCCTCGGCCTTCGGCGCCACCAGGAACTGCGTGAGCTCCGGGTTCGACAGGGCGATCACCTTCGTCGCGCCGTACTGCCCCAAAGCCGGCAGTGCATCCGCAACACCCTCACCGACGAACACGGCGACCGGCTCGCCGAGACGGCGGGCGATCGTGAGGAGCTCGGCGGTCGTCTTGCGGACCGTGCCCGCGGTGTGGTCAACGAGAACCAGAACGTTCGACATAACTAGACCCGCACCCCTCAGAGGAACTTGTTCGTGGACAGGAACTCGACCAGGCCGGCAGCGCCGCTACCGTCCTCGTCGGTGACGATCGTGCCGGCGGTCCGCGCCGGACGGGCGGTCACCTCGACCACCTCGGTCCACGCCGACGAGCCGCCCACCTGCTCCGGGGTCAGCTCGAGGTCGGCCAGCGACCAGGTCTCGACCGGCTTCTTCTTCGCGGCCATGATCCCCTTGAACGACGGGTACCGCGGCTCGTTCGCCTGGTCCGACACCGACAGCACCAGCGGCAGCGTGCCCTCGATGGTCTCGCTCGCGGTGTCACCGTCACGGCGGATCCGCACGGTCTGCCCGTCGACGGTCACCTCCGAGCCCAGCGTCACGGCCGGCAGTCCGAGCCGCTCCGACACCATCGCCGGAACGACGCCCATGCCGCCGTCGGTCGAACCCATGCCGAACACGACCAGGTCGGCTTCCAGCTTGGCCAGCGCCTTGGACAGGATCAGCGAGGTGGCGACCGCGTCCGAACCGTGGATCGCGTCGTCGAGAACGTGGACACCGGCGTCGGCGCCCATCTGCAGACTCTTCTTCACCGCGTCCGCGGCCTGCTCCGGGCCGACCGTGAGAACGGTCACCTCGGCGTCGCCGGCCTCCTTGACGGTCAAAGCGGTCTCGACGGCATACTCGTCCAGCTCGGACAGCAGCCCGTCGACACCCGCACGGTCCACCGTGTTGTCCTCCGGGCGGAAGCGGCGGTCCGCGGTGGCATCCGGCACGAACTTCGCGCAGACGACGATCTTCATAGCGTGTGGGACCCCTTCTGGTTAACGGTCTCTGCCCAGCCTGCCACGGATGTTACCCGCGAGAAACATAACCACGGTGCGAGTCCGATCACAGTCTTGTGGACGACTAGTCTGAGTCAGTGACCGAGACGTTACCGCTGACCGGTGAGAGGACCGCGCCCGGGATCTGGCACGAGAACTATTGGTTCGCGCGTCATGATGCCGCCTATCGCTGGATCACGGCCCACCTGCCGATCGGGACCGGTCGCGTCCTCGACGCCGGCTGCGGCGAGGGCTACGGCGCGGAACTGCTGCGACTCGCCGGAGCGAGCCCGGTGACCGGTCTCGACTATGAAGATACGACGTTGCGGCACGTCCGCCGCGTTTATCCACAGATCAAGGTCGCGCGCGGCAATCTCGTGCAGACGCCCTTCGCGGACAACGCTTTCGAGACGGTGACCTCACTGCAGACGATCGAGCACCTCTGGGAGCAGCCGCGGTTCGTCGCCGAGTGCGCGCGCATTCTCGCGCCCGGCGGAACCTTGGTCCTGAGTACGCCGAACCGCCTGACCTTCCCGAGCGGGAACTGGTACCACACGCGCGAACTCACCGCCGCCGAGTTCGTCGAGCTCCTCGAGCCGCACTTCGAGATCACGCAGGCGCTCGGACTCCACCACGGCGAACGGCTGACGTCATGGGAGACGCAGTACGGCTCCTGTGTCGACGCGCAGCTCGCCACCGAGCACGACCAGTGGGACGACAACCTGGCCGCGCTCGTGCGCAGTACGACGTACGCCGACTTCGAGATCCGCCCAGGAAACCTGGACGAATCTCTCGATCTCGTTCTCGTTGCTACGGCCGGATGATCTTCTCGGCGATCTTGCCGGCGATCAGGTAGACGAGGGCCGCGATCCCCCAGTTGACGAGCAGGGTGTTCTTCGCGGTCTCCAGCCGGAACAGGTCCTTGAACGGGCCGACCAGGTCGTGGCCGCGCTCCAGGATCCAGCGCACGATCTCGTTGCTCTGGTTGGTCTGGTCGAGCGCCGTGAACAACGCGCCGAGCGCGAGTACCGCGGCCGCGAGCACCGCGGCCAGCCAGACCAGCGACGCGATCAGGTTGCGCAGCTTGCGGACCCCGGAACCGACCGAGGACAGCGCCTGCTTGCCCACGCCGGATCCCGACGAGCCGCTCTTCGCAGCAGCCGGTTTGTTGCCCGAGGCACCGGTCGGCTTCGCGGCAGGCTTGCCCGCCGCAGCACCCGCACCAGTGGCCGCCGCGGCCGGCGCCTTGTCAGCCTTCGAAGGATCCTTCGAAGCATCGTCCGTTCGACCGGGCGCGGCATCCTCCGAGGCGGCCGCGTCCGCTGCCGGGGCCTCGGCCGCCTTCTCCCGGGCCCGCTGCTCCGCCACGATCTCCGCCGCCGTCTTCGGCCGGGCGGTCTTCGTCGCGGTCGTCGTACCCGAACCGGCTTCCGCGCCGGCGGTGTCGGCCTTGTCGGCCTCGGCGGCCGGGTTCTTCTCAGCCTTCTCGTCCTGCGTACCCACGTCGTCCATCTCCTCAGCCGGGGTCCGTTCCTCGTCCGTGGCCACTGCGGTCACTTCGGGCTCCGGGGCCGGCGGTCTCCTCCGCCGGCTGACCGGGACCGGGCGTGGCGACAACCGGCGGCGCGCGCCCGCAACCGGCGCCGCTGCCGTACTGCCGTCCACTGCCTGTGCTTCCGGGTTCACGCTCTTGTTCACGCCCATGTCTGACTCGTTCGTTTCAAGCACTGGTTCCAACGTAGCGCTGCCGGCGACCACTGGCTCGGCCACGATCGGCACCGGGTCGACCGCGCGGGTCCTCGCCTGCGTGATCGAGTTGTCGGCCGCGGCCTGGTCGAGCAACGACCGGGCAGCCTGATCGGCAGGGCCGATCGCAGCCTGGTCAGCCACGCTACTTCTCCTCTCCGATGCTCATCCGGACGTGGGCGTCCGCCCGGACGTGGGGGCCATAGTGCCCGACTGGTGAGTAACTTGAGAACCCCTCACGCTCTCTTTTTCACCATCTGCTTCTACCTCATCACCACCCGCATCCCCCGGCGCCACGCTCTGAGAAGGCGCAGCGGGAGGCAGACCGGACCTGAGCAGGCCGGCGGTCCGGGTGTTCGCCGCGGCCAGTCCGGCCAGGTACTTACGGCGCTCGGCGCCGGCGACGTACCGGCTGGTGCGGTCGCCCAGGATCTTGGCCGGTACGCCGCCCGCGATCGCGTACGCCGGGATGTTGCCGCGGGCAACGCTGTTGGCGCCGATCACCGCGCCGCGGCCGATGTCGGCGCCGCGGGTGACCGTGACCTTCGTGGCCAGCCAGCAGTCCGGGCCGATCCGGACCGGGGACTTCACCAGGCCCTGGTCCTTGATCGGCAGGTCCAGGTCCTCGGTCTTGTGGTCGAAATCGCAGATGTAGGTCCAGTCCGCGATCAGCGTCGACGCGCCGATCTCCACGTCCAGGTAGCAGTTCACCGTGACGTCGCGGGCGAACACCACCTTGTCGCCGATTCGCAGCGTCCCCTCGTGCGCGCGCAGCCGGGTCTCGTCACCGAGATGCACCCACTTGCCGAGCACGATCCGGCCGTGACCGGGCCGCGCCACGATCTCCAGGTGCTTGCCGAGGAACACGAAACCCTCGGTGATCACGTGCGGGTGCCGCAGCTTGAACCAGGCGAACCGGCAGTAGCGCTTGAGGTAGTACGGCGTCCACGCCCGATGGCGCACCACCCAGCGCAGATTCGCCACGGACAGCAACCGCATCAACACACCCTACTGCTTGTTGCTGACCCCGGTGATCGAGACGTTGTAGTACAGCTCGTCCGGTACGACGGTCGACAGTGCCTTGTCCACCTTGGACAGCTGCAGCCACGACTTGTAGGCGAACATCCGCCACCCGAACCCGAGCTTCTGCTCAGGTACGGCGGCCTCGAACGTGCGGATCGGCCACCCGACCCATGCTGCCAGCAACTCCTCCGTCACGGTGCGAACGTCCGTACCGCACCGGCACGCGAGGCCATCCGGGCCAGCGTGTCCGGGTCGAACGTGTGCAGGTCGACCACGGCCTCCAACGCAGCAGCCCGGGAGGACTCGTCGAGCTCCTCCTGCGGCCGCCTCCAGTGCGCGAGCGCGGGCAGCTTGGTCACGTTGGTGGTCGCCCACCAGGTGAAGCGGGACAGTCGCCGGGCCACGAAGTCGCCGTACCGGGTCGGCTCGCCGCAGATCACGAAGCGACCGCCCGGCTTGAGTACCCGGAGCATCTCGCGGAACGCCAGCTCGACGTCCGGGATGTGGTGGATGACCGCGTGCCCGATGACGAGGTCGAACGTGTCGTCGTCGTACGGAAGCTTCTCGGCGTCGGCGACCTTGCCCTCGACCACGAACCCGAGGGTCTTCGCGTTCTTCTTCGCGGCTTCGACCATGCCCGGCGAGAGGTCGGTGACGTGCGCCTCGTCGAGAACGCCGGCCAGCTTGAGGTTCAGCGTGAAGAAGCCGGTGCCGGCGCCGATCTCGAGCGTCTTGCCGTACGGCCAGCCGCGGGTTCCGGCGACCGCGACGAAGCGGTCCCGGGCGTAGTCGACACAGCGCTCGTCGTACGAGATCGACCACTTCTCGTCGTACGTCGACGCTTCCCAGTCGTGGTACAGCACCTGGGCGAGCTTGTTGTCGTTCCAGGCCGCCTCGATGTCTTCAGCAGAGGCAGCAGGCTTGGAGGTTGCAGACATCAGATTCCCTTGAACTCAGCTTTGCCAGGACCGTTCTCGACGAAGGACTTCATCCCGATCGCGCGGTCCTCGGTGGCGAACAGCGCCGCGAACTGCTGACGCTCGATCTCCAGCCCGGTGGTCAGGTCGACGCCCAGCCCGGAGTCGATCGACTCCTTGGCCGCGCGCAGCGCCATCGCCGCGCCGCGGGAGAACTGGGACGCCCAGGCAACGGCCGCGTCGTACACGTCGGCGGCCGGGACCACCTTGTCGACCAGGCCGATCTGCAGCGACTCGACCGCGTCCACGAACCGGCCGGTGTAGATCAGGTCCTTGGCCTTCGACGGGCCGACCAGGCGGGACAGCCGCTGCGTACCGCCGGCACCCGGGATGATGCCGAGCAGGACCTCCGGCTGGCCGAGCTTGGCGTCCTCGGCGGCGATCCGGTAGTCGGCGCAGAGCGCGAGCTCACAGCCGCCGCCGAGCGCATACCCGGTGATCGCGGCAACGGTCGGCTTCGGGATCGCGGCGACCGCGCTGAGCGAGGACTGCAGAGGACCGGAGCGCTTGGCCATGTCGGCGTACGACATGTCCGCCATCTCCTTGATGTCCGCACCGGCCGCGAACACCCGCTCGCCGCCGTAGATGATCACGGCGCGTACGTCGTCGTTGGCCGTGGCCTCGAGCGCGGCGGCCCGGATCTCTTCCTGGACCTGGACGTTCAGCGCGTTCATCTTCGGCCGATCCAGCCGGATCGTGCCAACACCTTCACTCACGGTGAGGTTGACGAACTCGCCCATGCCGTCCACTCCTTACGGTTCCCGGGGACTACCGGTCGGTCACATCCCCGGGAACCGTACCTGACAGAAGGAGGACCTTAAACATCCACCGCCTGGCCGGAGGCCGCCGAGCGGCGGGCCGCGTCGACGATCTTCAGCGTGCGGAGGCCGACGGCCCCGTCGGGCTGCGGTACGACGGCCGGCGCCTGGCCGGGCTGCGCCGGGCCGGAGGTGCGAACGGCGTCCAGGAACGTGTCGAGCAACGACGCGTCCAAGTTGCCGCCGATCCCGAGGAAGACCTCGCCCGCGGCGTCCGTCCCGCCGACATGCGCGACGAACGGCTCGATCTCCACGGAACCGTTGGTGCCGGTCACCTGCAGCGAAACGCCACCCCAGGTCGGACCGTTGTCCGGAACGCTCCACGAGCAGTCGATGGTTGCCAGCAGCCCGTTGTCGTAGTTGATCGTCACCAGACCGCCCGTCTCCACCTCCACACCCTTGTCCTGGTGCAGGATCCGGTTCGCGGCGGCGTACACGCGGGTGGCGGTCGCACCACCGGTCAGGCCGTCGATCAGATCCGCGCAGTGCACGGTGTGGTCGACGAGCGCTCCCCCACCGGCCAGTTTCGCGTCGGTGAACCACTGGCGCGCGGCGTACGGGATCTTCCCGTTGTTGGTGCCGAGGATCGCGAACACGTCACCGAGCCGGCCGGCTTCGACGTTCGCCCGCAGCTGCGCGTACGACGGCGCGAACCGGACCGGGTACGCGACCATCAGGATCGTCCCGGCCGCCTCGCACGCCGCGAGCATGGCCTCGCCGTCCGCGACCTCGGTCGCGAGGGGCTTCTCGCACAGGACATGCGCACCGGCAGCGGCGGCCCGCTCGACCAGCTCGCGGTGGCCCGAGTTCTCGGAGGTCACCACGACCGCGTCGGGTCCCCAGGCGAACAGTTCGTCGTACGAGTCGACGTACGGGATGCCGAACTGCGCTGCGAACTCGGCCCCGCGCGGACCGGGGTCAGGCGCCCCGGCGCCGTCGGGGTCGGCGGACAGTACGTCGATGTCGGGCAACGACGCGAGCAGGTGCGCGTACGAACCCGCGTGGACGTGTGCGAACGAAGCGATCGCAACCTTCAAGCTCATGCCACCGCTCCTGTCGAGACGAAGGTCTTCATGTCGATCGGCTGACCGGACTCCATCGACGCGCGCGCCGCCTCGGCCAGGTACACCGCGGTCGCACCGTCCGACGCGAGAACGCGCGGCTCCGGTCCGCCCCGCAGGCCGATCGCCAGCTCCCGCAGCTGCGTCAGGTACGGGCTCTCGCCCAGCGCCGACTCGGGAATCAGCAGGTCGCCGACGGCCGCGCCGTTCTGCAGCTCTTCCTTGTAGCCCGTGTCGCCGTCGGACTTGAACTTCAGTACGCCGCTCGAACCCGCGACCGAGAAGCCGGTCTGGAACGTCGTACCGGTCGCTCCCCAGGTCGCGCGGCAGTGACTGATCGCACCGGACTCGTGCGTCAGCGTCACGTGGGCCGCGACGTTGACGGGGCTGACGCCGTCCACGGTCGGCGGGTTCTGTACGGCGTACACCGTGGTGACCTCGCCGCACAGCCAGCGTGCCTGGTCGAGGTCGTGCACCATCAGGTCCATGATCACGCCACCGGACCGGGCCACTTCGCGGTACCAGCCCGCACCGGCCGGCGAGGACGCCTGACGGTAGAACCGCGCCACCGCGACCTCACCGATCCGCCCGGCCTGGATCGCGTCGTACGCCGCCTTGTACGCCGGGAACCACCGCACCACGTGCGCCGGGTACAGCCGGACGCCGGCCGCCGCGGCCGCGTCGATCACCTCGTGCGAGTCGGCCGCCGTGAGCGTCAGCGGCTTCTCGCAGATCACGTTCTTGCCCGCCTTGATCGCGGCCAGCGTGATTTCCTTGTGGGTCGCCGACGGCGTGACGATGTCGACGAACTCGACCTCGGCCAGCAGTTCGTCCAGCGACGGCACGACCTCCAGCCCGAACTGCTGTGCCAGTTCCTCCGCGCCTTCGAGTGAATAGACCAGGACCCGGGCGCCGACGGCCTTCCAGGATCCGGCGTGGATACGCGAGATGTTGCCCGCGCCGATCAGACCGACGGTCAGACCGGCCAACTCTTCCGACATGTGTTCCCCTGGGGGTGGGTAAATTAGTAACGGTCCTTGCGTATCACTGCGCACAGGCGTTCGCAACTACCGTCTCACGAACACAACCACCTCATTGTCGTGAACTCACGCCGGACTGTGCAGAATGTCCCGGTGAAAGAAGCGACCGCCGCCACGAGCGCTCAAGGCCAGTCCCCCGTGACCGGCCTGCATCCAGGGGCAGTGGTCCAGACCGATGGGACCACTTTCACGCTCTGGGCCCCGGCCGCGGAACGGGTCGAACTCGCCCTGATCGCCGACGACGGCAGCCAGCGGAACCTGGACCTCACGCACACCGGCGAGTTCTGGACCGGGTTCGTCCCGGGCGTCGGCGCCGGCCAGCGGTACGGGTACCGCGTGCACGGTCCGTTCGACCCGTCGCACGGTCTGCGGTTCAACCCGTCGAAACTGGTGCTCGACCCGTACGCGCGGGCCGTGGACGGCGCGCTGGACTTCGCCAGTCCGCTCGATCTACGACTCCTCCGACGGCGACTCCGCCGGGCACGTCCCGGTCGGCGTGGTGGTCGCCGACTCCGACGCCGCCGCCGCCGATCAGCAAGCCGGTGCACTGGGGCGAGACGGTCATCTACGAGCTGCACACGAAGGGGTTCACCAAGCTGCACCCCGACGTACCCGAGCATCAGCGCGGCACGTACGCCGGTCTCGCGCATCCGTCGGTGATCAAGTATCTGACCGAGCTCGGCGTGACCTCGGTCGAACTGTTGCCGATCCACCACTTCCTCACCGAGCCGGCGATCGCGGCGCGCGGCCTGCCGAACTACTGGGGTTACAACACGCTCGGCTTCTTCGCGCCGCACGCGCCGTACTCGTCGGCCGGTTCGCGCGGTGAGCAGGTGGCCGAGTTCAAGGCGATGGTGGCCGCGTTCCATGCCGCGGGCATCGAGGTGATCCTCGACGTGGTCTACAACCACACCGCCGAGGGCGGCTTCGACGGGCCGACGCTGAGCTTCCGCGGGATCGACAACCGCGCGTACTACCGGCTGACCGACGGCAGCCGCGATGTACGACGTGACCGGCACCGGCAACTCGGTCGACACCTCGCACCCGCAGGTCCGGCAACTGGTGATGGACTCGCTGCGGTACTGGGTCGAGGAGATGGGCGTCGACGGGTTCCGGTTCGACCTCGCCGTCACGCTGGTGCGCAACGAGCGGCACGAGGTCGACATCCCCGACCACCCGTTCCTCGCCGAGGTCGCGGCCGACCCGGTGCTCGGCCGGGTGAAGCTGATCTCCGAGCCGTGGGACGTCGGCCCGTTCGGCTACCAGGTCGGCAACTTCGGACCGCCGTGGTCTGAGTGGAACGGCAAATTCCGCGACAGCGTCCGCGACGTCTGGCGCAACACCTCCGACGGCGTGAAGGACCTCGCCTACCGGCTCTCCGGGTCCAGCGACCTGTACGGCGACGACGGCCGGTACCCGTACGCGTCGATCAACTTCGTCACCGCGCACGACGGGTTCACGATCCGGGACCTGGTCAGCTACGACCACAAGCACAACGAGGCGAACCACGAGGACAACCGGGACGGCACGGACGACAACCGGTCCTGGAACTGTGGCGTCGAGGGCGAGACCGACGACGCCGGCGTGATCGCGTTGCGCAAGCGGCAGATGGCGAACCTGATGTCCACGCTCGTCCTGTCGACCGGCGTACCGATGATCACCGCCGGGGACGAGTGCGGGCGGACGCAGGACGGCAACAACAACGCGTACTGCCAGGACAGCGAGATCTCCTGGTTCGACTGGTCGCTGCCGAGCACCTGGTCCGATCACCTCGAGCTGACCAAGAAGCTGCTCGCCCTTCGCGCAGCACACCCCGCCCTGCGGCAGTGGCACTACTTCTCCGGGCAGCCTGTCGTGTCCGGCGGCCGTAAGGACCTGTCCTGGATCGCTCCGCACGGCGGCGAGATGACCGACGCCGACTGGTTCGACGGGAACCTGCGGACGATCGGCATGTTCCTGCGCGGCGACGCACTGCGGGCGACCGACGCGGAGGGCAACGCCCTGACCGACAGCTCGTTCCTGCTCGCTCTGAACGCGACCGCCGAGACACCAGACGGTCGTCGTACCGGACGCGTCCTGGGCACCGGCGTACGAAGTGGTCCTGGACACCAGCAACAGCATGGTGACCGAGGTAGAGGCCGGTGCAACGGTGCCACTCGGCCCACGCTGTCTGGTCCTGCTGCGCGCGCTCTGAGGTCGTTAACCTTTCGCCTGTACATTCGGCGGTCACCTGCTGTTCATGTCTGGGGGGACCGATGTTTCTACTGCGCCGTGGAGGTTTGGAGCGGACGACGCCCATTGGCGCGCTGCACCAGGCGATCATGCGCTGGGGCGAGGCCGAGCGGACCAGTTCGCGGCTGGCGATCCAACGCTGGGTGGACGGCGTGGCGTACGTCGACGTACAGGCGCGGACGTACGCGGAGTACTGGACTGCGCAGAACTCGCTGGCGCTCGACGCCGACGGGCCCGCTCTGGGTGGTCCTCGGCGACTCGACCGCGCAGGGGCTGGGCGCTTCGTCTCCACTGCACGGGTACGTCGGCCAGGTGCTGAATGCCCTGCGCCGCACGGGAACGCCGTGGCGAGTGCTGAACCTGTCGCGGTCCGGTGCGCAGACGCGGCACGTGCTGGACGATCAGCTCCCGCTGCTGGACGGTCTGAGCCCGCACTGGTCACCTGCGGCATCGGCAACAACGACATCCTCGCTACGCCGCCAAAGCGTTTCCGCGACCGCCTCCGCCAGGTGATCGACGGACTCCCCTCCTCGTCCGTCGTGATGGACCTGACCGTCCCAGACCGTTTCTGGCGGATCGGTGGAGCTGTCAGCCCGTACGTCTCCGGAATCAACCAGCTGATCAGCACCACGGCCACAGCCCGTGGCCTCCCGGTCGCCGAGGTGTCCCGCTACGCCCGCCCGCCGTGGCGCGGCATGCTCGCACCGGACGCGTTCCACCCCAACAACCTCGGCTACCGCCGCCACGCCGACGCCCTACTGGCCGCGCTCCCTAAGGAGCTCTTGTAGGCGGTCCAGCGTCTTGCTGCTCTCCTGTCGCACTCTGATCGGGATGATCGCAGCACGGCCCGGTACGCGGATACGGCGTCAGCGCGTCGAGCACCTCGTTCATCGCGACCGTGTCACCACGTTGCGCCGCGCGAACCAGATGTTCCTCGATCATCTGGAGAATTCTGGCACCAGCGGCCGGCGCGCTCGGACGAGCTTCAGATCAGCTACGCACAGCGCGACGCAGAGCGGGGTGTAGAGCAACAGGTTGAGCCAGTAGAACGCCGTACTCGTGTCAACCGCGCCCGAGATCCAGACCAGTCCAGCGGCCGCCCGCACGGCCAGCCCGGCCACCAGTCCGCAGACCACGAGTCTGCTGAGCCTCCACCTCGCACTGGTGAGAATGGCGCCTGCGAGCAGGAGGTGCAATGCAGCCAGTGGGAGCACTACTCCGGGGCCGAAGCTCACCTGCAGGTTGAGAACCGTCAGCGAGAGGCTGCGCTCATCCCCTGCGGGCCAAGTGGCGCCTGTCGCCCAGTAGACATGCACTGCCGCAAGCAGGAGGTGTGCGCTCGCGGAGACCTTTCGAGAATCCATCTCGACTCCTTCTCAGATGTGCGTGACAGCTGAGAAGAGGAGGCGTTCAACCGAGACGTTCCCCTGCGTGATGCAGGTCTCAGGCCTCGGGTGCCTTCGGGGCCTCGGGGATCACCGGGGCGTCGGCGAGCAGCAGGTAGAGCGAGCGGCGAGCCTCGGCGAGGATCTTGGCGGCTGCGGTGCGCTGCTCCTCCGAGCCGCTGCGGCCGACTTGCCGAGTCGCCGAGTGCAGCTCCTCGAGTAGCGCGCGCAGGTCGGTCGCGGGCTCGGCGCTCGCGAAACCGGCGAACGGATCGATCGACGTCTCGCGACGCGTCTCGACGTACTCGCGGCCGGCGTCGGTCAGGGTGACGAGCTTGCGGCCGGCCTCGGCGGTCACGGTGACCAGGCCCTCGTCCTCCAGTTGGTTGATGGTCGGGTAGATCGCGCCGGGGCTGGGGGTCCAGCGCCCGTCGCTGCGGTCGGCGATGGCCTGCATCAGCTGGTAGCCGTGCATCGGCTCCTCGGCAAGCAGCATCAGGACGGCCGCTCGGACATCGCCGCGTGGGGCCCGGCCGCGGCGGGTGCCGCGTCCTTCACCACGACTGGGGCCTCGGCCACCGCGTCCGCGGTGCATCGGCAGGTCTTCTCCCATCCGCGGTCCGCCGCGACGGGGGTGGTGGCCGCGTCGACGGCCTCGGGTTTCGTTGGGGGTGTTCATACTTTCCTCCTCGATATTCTTCATGACACTAACGATATATCGTTACTGTCTCCAACACAAGCCCCTTTCGGCCGAGACGTTTTCCGGTGGTGGATATTACGGATTCGGATAATCTGGATTCGTGGAAAGTGACGAGTTGCTGTTGGTGCTGTTGCAGCGGGCGACACATGTGACGTTGCAGGTGCTGGGGACGGAGCTGGCCGACCTGGGGCTGACGGCTTCCGAGCTGAACGTGCTGGCGAACCTCGCGGACGGGCAGCCGCGGACGGTGTCCGAGATCGGGGTCGCGGCGGGCGTGCGGCCGACGACGCTGACCGGCGTACTCGATCGGCTTGCCGACAAGGGGTTGCTGACGCGCGCCGCGCGCAGCGGCGATCGGCGTGCCGTGGAGATCTCGCTGACCGCTGCCGGAGCGCGGAGTGCGGCGAGGGTGGCGAAGGCGTTCGAAGCGGTGGAGGTGCGAGCGTTGGACGGCGTACCGGCGTCGGCGGTCAAGCAGGCTCGGCGGGTACTGAAGGCGTTGGCGGACTCATGAACGTCTTCGATGAACTGATGGGCGAGTTGATGTCGACCGCCGAGCGGTTCGGGCATCGGGAGCACGTCCGCTTGACCTGGCTCGCCGTACGGCGGTGTGGGACGGCCGGCGCGGTGGAGCTGATCAGCGACGGGATCCTGAAGACGGCTCGGTACGCCGGGGCGCCGCAGAAGTACAACGCCACGGTCAGCAGGGCGTGGGTCGAGCTGACGGCGTACCACATGACCGAGGCACCGGGCGAAGACTTCGAAGACCTGGTACGCCGGAACCCGGGCCTCCTGGACAAGCGGCTGCTGACGCGCTTCTACAGCTCACGCACCTTGGCGTCTCCGGCCGCGCGGACCGGATGGGTGGAGCCGGACGTCACAGCGTTCCCCTTTACTCTGCCCCAAGGGCAGGGAGTGTGATGGTCCGGTGTTGACGATCAGTGAGTTCGGGCGGAGGGCCGGGCTTTCGCACAAGGCGCTGCGGTTGTACGACGTGTCGGGCCTGCTGGCGCCGGCTCAGGTGGACCCGGCGAACGGGTACCGCCTGTACGACGAGGAGCAGTTGGAGCGGGCGCGGCGGATCAGTGTGCTGCGGCAGATGGACATGCCGCTGACCACGATCGCCGAGGTCCTCACTGGAACCGATGAGGACGCGTTGATCCGGCTCGACCGGTGGTGGGCCGCCGAGGAGGCGACCACGGCGTCCCGGCGCGCGACGTTGCAGTACCTGCGGGACCGGCTGTCGCGCTCGGGTACGACGGGACTCGCGCCGCGACCGGTGCACACCCGGGACGTGCCGGCCACGAAGATCGCGTCGATCCGCGTCGATACCGATCAGCAGATGCTGGTCGGGGTGATCGTGACGTGCACCGACGAGCTCACGTCGTACCTGCGGGCCGCCGGTGCGACCGCGGATGTCGGGTCGTGGGTGATCTACCACGGCGCGGTGACCCCCGAGGGTGAGGCGACGGTCGAGGTGTGCGTGCCGTTCGAGGGCCTGGTGGATCCGGCCGGCCGGATCGGGATCCGGGTCGAGCCGGCACACCGGGAGGCGTACTGCACGATCACGATGGACGAGTGCGCCTACCCGCGGATCATGCTCGCCTACGACCTCGTCCTCGACTGGGTCCGGGCGTCCGGAAGCCCCGAAGCGGGTCCGCCGCGGGAGGTCTACCGCCCGGACTGCCAGCTCCTCCCCCGCGACGAACCTGCCGTCGACATCGCACTGCCCATTCTCGAGAGGAACCCCTGATGGACTACGCGATTCAGACCCGTTTCAGCGATCCCGGCGTCCACGCCGGACTGTTCGACGCGCTGCCGGACGATGTCACCGAGATCGCCGCGGTGGTTCGCAACCTGCTGATCCACTACCGCGGCGGCGGCATCGAGTTCACCGGCGAACGACTCGCCGAGATCGACAACCGCTGGGTGTCGGCGATCCTCGCCACGGACCAGAAACGCAACGGTACGCCGCTCGCGGTGCCGCGGGAGCCGGTGGACCGGGTGGTCGGCTGTTGCCGCGACTACACGCTCTTGTTCGTCTCGATCCTGCGCCACAAGGGGATCCCGGCGCGCAGCCGGGTCGGGTTCGGGAACTACTTCGCCGAGGGCTTCAACCACGACCACGTGGTGGCCGAGTACTGGAACGGTGACCGGTGGGTGATGATCGACGCCCAGATGGATCCGGCCGAGCCGAGCTTCACGTTCGACGTCGCGGACATGCCTGCTGGGCCGTTCCTGTCGGCGGCCGAGGTGTGGCGGGGGTTCCGGGCCGGTGAGCTCAACGGTGATCTGTTTGGTGCGGACGCCAATCCGGACGCTCCGCTGAAGCTGCACGGTGGCTGGTTCATTCGCAACTATGTGCACTATCAGCTCGCTCATCTGAACGGGGACGAGCTTTTGCTGTGGGACAACTGGGCGTCCATGTCGGACACGCTGGAAGGGGCCGACGTCGAGCTGACCGATCGGATCGCCGAGCTGATGTTTGCCTCCGACAACGGAGATGACGCGGCAACGAAGGAGGTCAACGAGCTCTATCGCGCCGACCCTGGTCTGACGTTCGCCGGCCGTGCCTTCGTCACCTCACCCGCCGGCGGAGAGTTCGCTTGGAAGGACCTCACCTGACGAACCCGTTGTGGAGTTTGTCGAAGAGGCGGTCGACCCGGGCTCGGTGGTCCTCGGCGACATCGTCGGGGGTGTCGCCGGCCATCAGGCGCCGGGCGGTTCCGGTGAGGACTGTGGTGTAGCCGGCGATCAAGAACGCGGCGAGGAGCGCGGCGTCGTCGCCGGACAGCTCCTCGGCCAGCGTCTGCTGGATCTCGTCCGCGATCTCCCGGGCCCGCGCGATCAACGCCGGCGAAGCGGCGACCGTCACGAAGAACGGGATCGACCCGTCCTTGAGCCCGGACAGGGCGTGGCGGTCGTCGGCCAGACCCAGGACGGCCTCCCGGAGCGACGTCAGTACGTCGGCCCCGCCCGAGCGCACCGCCGTACGGAGCAGATCTGTCGCATCGTCGGCGCGGTCGAGGAGCAGGTCCTCCTTGCGCGGGAAGTGCTTGAAGACCGTCACGCTCGACACGCCGGCCTCCCGCGCGACCTCGGCGACCGTCACGGCGTCGAACCCGCGTTCCAGGAACAACCGGGTGGCGACGTCCGAGATCCGCGCACGTGTCTGCGGTCCGCCACGGGCTGCGGTTCGGGGCATGGGACCTCACTCTCTTGTGTCACTAAGCTTAGTCACTTAACCTAGTGGCATGTCCTCCGACCAGACAACTGTCATAGCAGGCGCTCCCCGCTCGTTGCGGGAGGCGTGGGTCGCGCTGGCCGGGCTGTCGGCGGTGTTCCTGTTCGAGATGCTCGACAACTCGATCCTGAACGTCGCGCTGCCCACCATCGGGCGCGAGCTGCACGCGTCGACGACCGCACTGCAGTGGGTGACCGGCGCGTACGCCGTCGTGTTCGGCGGACTGATGCTCGCGTTCGGGGCGATCGCCGACCGGTTCGGCCGCCGGCGGATCATGCTCGTCGGGCTGGCGCTGCTGGCTGTTGCGAGCCTCGCGACCGCGTTCGTCTCCACGGTCGAGCAGCTGATCGCCGTCCGCGTCGCGATGGGCGTCGCAGCCGCGATGACGACACCGGGATCGCTCGCGCTGAGCTTCCGGCTGTTCGAGGACGACGGGCTCCGGGTGCGCGCGACGACGCTGATCTCGACCGTGGGGCTGGTCGGGCTCGCGGTCGGCCCGACGGCGGGTGGGTTCGTCCTGGCGATCGCACCGTGGCAGGTGCTGCTGCTCGTCAACGTACCGATAGCAGTGCTGGCGATCATCGGCGTACGGCGTGGCATCTCCCCCGACGTACCGGCCGAGCTGCACCGCGATCCGATCGACGGCGCGGGCGCGGTGCTCGGTACGGCGACGATCGTGCTGGCGCTCGTTGCGCCGACGCTGTTCGTGGACAAGGGCGCCGGGTCGTGGAGTCCGTGGGCGATCACGGTCGCGGCCATCGTCGGAGCTGTCCTGTTCTCCGTCCGCGAGCGTTCAGCGACGTACCCGCTCCTCGATCCGAAGCTGGTCGCGCATCCGCTGGTGTCGAGCGGGCTCGCGTTCAAGGCGGCGGCCGGTCTGGCGACGGCGGGGCTCGGGTACCTCGTGACGCTGCAGCTCCAGCTCGACTGGGGTTGGTCGCCCGCGCTCGCCGCGATCGGGATGCTGCCGCAGGTGGTGGTGCTGGTCGCCGGCGGCGCCTTGATCAGGCCGTTCGTCGAGCGGGTCGGTCTCGAGCGGGCAGCGTGGATGAGCGCGGCGGCGGTCGTGTTCGGGCTCGCGGTCTTCGGAGCGCTGAGCCGGTACGGCTACGTGTGGGTCGCGATCGCGCTGGTCCTGGTCGCGGCCGGCCTGCGCGTCGTCGGAGTCGTTGCCGGAGTCAACGTACTGCGAGGACTTCCGAAGAACCGCACCACCATCGGCGCCGCCCTCACCGACACCGCGACGGAAGTCACCTCCGGCGCCGGCATCGCCATCACCGGCACGATCCTCGCCACGATGTTCACCGGCGCCATCACCTCCCCGAACTGGACCACCCACCAAACCACCCAGTTCCACCACGCAACCACGACAGCCGGCCTCACCCTCACCGCCCTCGCCGCCGCACTAGTTGCCTACGGCATCGTCCGCAGTCAGGGCCTGAGCACACCCGCCGGCGACCGCGGGACAGGCTATTGCCTATCTCGCGCCCCCGGACTTGTTCACACCCCCGGCTCGCGGCGCGGGCGTTTGTGCGCGTCATTGGCGGGCAAACACAAAACACCCCCGCCTGGTGAGGCAGGCGGAGGTGTGTCTTATGTGGTGGAGGCTCAGAACTCCGAGCCGGCGGGCAGGTCAGGGGTGGACGGGTCGTCCGGGTCGGACGGGCCGGCGGCGAGGCCGAGTTCGGCGACGCTCGCGAGGCCGGCGTGGTTCGGGACGACGCGGACCGTGTAGCCGAACGGGCCGGTGCGGTCCAGCTTCAGCTCGCCCTCGTACCGGTGCCGGTTGCCCTCGTACGTCTCGGCCAGCGACAGCGTCGCGCGAACCGGGTCCGCGATCTCGTCGTTGGTGTCGACGCGACCGTGCAGCACCTCGACGCAGATGTCGGTCGGGGCGAGGTCGCCGAGCGCCGCGAAGGCGCGGATCCCGACGGTCGTGCCCAGCTGCGGTACGTCGCCGAGGCCCTCGAGCTCCACGTGGTCGACCCGGATCTGCGGCCAGGCCGCCCGGACCTTCTTCTTCCACGCGGCCAGTTCGCGAGCACCGTCGTACGTCGAGTTGAGCGCCCGCGACGACTGCGCCGCCGGGACGTACAGCTGCTCGACGTAGTCCTTGACCATCCGGGTGGCGAGCACCTTCGGGCCGAGCTCCTTGATCGTGTGCCGCAGCATCTCGATCCAGCGGGTCGGCACGTCACCGTCGTAGAAGCGCGGCGCGACCTGCTTCTCGATCAGGTCGTACAGCGCGTGCGCCTCGAGGTCGTCGCGGCGGTCGGTGTCCTCGATCCCCTCGGCGGACGGGATCGCCCAGCCGAACTCGTCGTCGTACCACTCGTCCCACCACCCGTCGCGGATGGACAGGTTGAGTCCGCCGTTGAGCGCGGCCTTCATCCCGGACGTGCCGCACGCCTCGTACGGGCGGAGCGGGTTGTTCAGCCAGACGTCGGTGCCCGGGTACATCGGCTGCGCGAGCGCGATGTCGTAGTCCGGCACGAACACGATCCGGTGCCGCACCTCCGGGTCGTCGGCGAAGCGGACCATCTCCTGGATCAGCTTCTTGCCGCCCTCGTCGTGCGGGTGCGCCTTGCCGGCGATGACGATCTGCACCGGACGCTCCGGGTGCAGCAGCAGCGCCTTCAGCCGCTCCGGGTCGCGCAGCATCAGCGTCAGCCGCTTGTACGACGGAACACGCCGGGCGAAGCCCATCGTCAGGACGTCCGGGTCGAGGATCGAGTCGACCCAGCCCAGCTCGGCCTCGCTGGCGCCGCGGTTGATCCAGGACTGCCGCACCCGCGCACGGGTGTCGTCGATGAACCGCTGCCGGAGCAGCCGCTTGGTCTCCCAGATCTGCGCGTCGGTGGTCTTGTCCAGACCCTCGAACACCGAGTCGCCGTCGGCGGTGTAGTTCGCGTACGTCAGGTCGTGCACCTCACGCGCCACCCACGTCGGCGCGTGGACGCCGTTGGTGATCGAGGTGATCGGTACGTCGATCGAGTCGAAGCTCGGCCACAGCCCGGCGAACATCCCGCGGCTGACGACACCGTGCAGCTTCGACACGCCGTTCGCGCGCTGCGCCAGCCGCAGCCCCATGATCGCCATGTTGAACAGCGCCGGGTCGCCGCCCTCGAAGTCCTCGGCGCCGAGCTCGAGGATCCGGTCGACCGGGACCTCCGGGCCGAACACGTCGGGCGAGAAGTGCTGCTGGATCAGCTCGACCGGGAACCGGTCGATACCGGCCGGGACCGGGGTATGCGTGGTGAACACGGTGCCACCGCGGTTGACCTCGAGCGCGGTGTCGAAGTCGAGGTCCTTGTCGGCGGCCAGCTCGCGGATCCGCTCGATGCCGAGGAAGCCGGCGTGGCCCTCGTTGGTGTGGAACACCTCGGGCGCCGCGTGGCCGGTGATCCGGCAGTACGTGCGGACCGCGCGGACACCGCCGACGCCGAGCAGCAGCTCCTGGAGCAGACGGTGCTCGGTCGAACCGCCGTACAGCCGGTCGGTCACCTCGCGCTCCGACGGCTCGTTCTCCTCGATGTCGGAGTCGAGCATCAGCAGCGGCACCCGGCCGACCTGGGCGACCCAGATCTGCGCGTGCAGCTCGCGGTTGCCCGGCAGCGTCAGGGTGACGGTCGCCGGTGCGTCACCATCCCGCAGCAGGCTGATCGGCAGCCCGTCCGGGTCCACCAGGGGGTAACGCTCCTGCTGCCAGCCCTCACGGTTCAGCGACTGCGCGAAGTACCCGTGCCGGTACAGCAGTCCGACGCCGATCAGCGGTACGGCGAGGTCGCTGGCCGCCTTCAGGTGGTCACCGGCAAGGATGCCCAGACCGCCCGAGTACTGCGGGAGCACGTGGGTGATGCCGAACTCCGGGGAGAAGTACGCGACCGCGTCGAGCGGCGAACCGCCCGCGGTCTGGAACCACCGGTCTTCGGTCACGTAGCTGTCCAGGTCGGCTACCGCAAGTTCGAGCCGGCGCAGGAAAGCTTGGTCGTTGGCCAGCTCGTCGAGCCGGGCCGCCGGGACCTCACCGAGAAGCTTGACCGGGTCACCGCCGGTGCTCCGCCACAACTGCGGGTCGACGGCCTCGAAGACGTCCTGCGTCTCCGGGTGCCAGGCCCAGCGGAGGTTGTTCACCAGGGTGCCCAGCCCGGTCAGCTGCTCGGGCAGGACAGGGCGGACGGAGAATCGTCGTATCGCTCGCACCGGGACACCGTACCGGCACCAGGGCCGCAGAACACCTTCGGGATGCATCGATCTTGCAACGCGAGCAAGAATTTGCAGCTCTGCATGTCACGGACAGGTGCTGGGAACCGATAACGTCAGCAGTGCAGTTCCCGACGTACTTACCCAACCGCCGGATCCACAATCCGACGGTTCCTCTATTCGGAGAGTGCAGGTTCGTCTACGCCATGACTGGGCGCATCCCGATCACCGACGTCACCCCGACCGTCGACGCCGGAGCCTATCCGGCGAAGTCCGCGGTCGGCGAGACGTTCACCATCGCGGCCACGGTTTTCCGGGAAGGCCATGACGCGGTGAACGCGAACGTCGTACTGACCTCGCCGTCGGGACAGACCAGACGGATGCTGATGGCCCCTGTCGGTCAGGGCAGCGACCGCTGGACCGTCGACGTGACGCTGCAGGAGCAGGGCGCGTGGACGTTCGCGGTCGAGGGCTGGAGCGACCCGTACGGGACCTGGCGGCACAACGCCGAGATCAAGATCCCGGCCGGCCTGGACGTCGACCTGATGTTCGCCGAGGGCGCCGCGTTCTTCGACCGCGCGGCCGCCGGCGTACCACCCGCCGTACGGGCGGATCGCGGCACGCTGAGCGATGCTGCGCATGCGCTGGCGAACGGTGCGCTGCCCCCGGAGGCGCGGCTGGCCGCGGGCATCTCCCCGCAGGTACGGGCGGCGCTCGGTCGCTACCCGGTGCGCGAGCTGATCACCTCCTCCGAGACGTACCCGGTGTGGGTCGACCGGACCCGCGCGCTGTACGGCAGCTGGTACGAGTTCTTCCCGCGCTCCGAGGGTGCGGAGTACGACGAAGAGTCCGGTCAGTGGAAGTCCGGGACGTTCCGGACCGCGGCGCTGCGGCTCGAAGCGGTCGCGAAGATGGGCTTCGACATCCTCTACGTGCCGCCGATCCACCCGATCGGCCACTCGTTCCGCAAGGGCCCGAACAACACCCTCGACCCGAAGCCGGGCGACCCGGGCTCGACCTGGGCGATCGGCTCCGAGGACGGCGGCCACGACGCGATCCACCCGGAGCTCGGCACCTTCGAGGACTTCGAGTACTTCGTCGGCCGGGCCCGCGAGGTCGGCCTCGAGGTCGCGATCGACCTCGCGCTGCAGGCGTCGCCGGACCACCCGTGGGTGAAGGAACACCCGAAGTGGTTCTCCGAGCGCGCCGACGGCTCGATCGCGTACGCCGAGAACCCGCCGAAGAAGTACCAGGACATCTACCCGATCAACTTCGACAACGACCCCGAAGGCATCTACGCCGAGGTACTGCGGATCGTGCGGCTGTGGATCTCCAAGGGCGTCACGGTGTTCCGGGTCGACAACCCGCACACCAAGCCGGTCAACTTCTGGGAGTACCTGCTCGGCGAGATCCGCAAGACCGACCCGGACGTGGTGTTCCTGTCCGAGGCGTTCACCCGGCGGCCGATGATGCAGGAGCTGGCCAAGGTCGGGTTCCACCAGTCGTACACGTACTTCACCTGGCGCAACGAGAAGTGGGAGCTGGAGGAGTACCTGGAGGAGCTGACCAAGGAGACCGGTCACTTCCTGCGGCCGAACTTCTTCGTGAACACGCCGGACATCCTGACGGCGTACCTGCAGTACGGCGGTCCCGGCGCGTTCAAGATCCGCGCGGCGATCGCGTCCACGTCGTCACCGGCCTGGGGCGTGTACGCCGGGTACGAACTGTTCGAGCACGTCGCGCTGCGGCCCGGCTCGGAGGAGTACCTGGACACCGAGAAGTTCCAGCTCCGCCCGCGGGACTGGGAGGCTGCGGAGGCCGAGGGTCGTTCACTGGCGCCGTACCTGACGCTGCTGAACAACATCCGCCGCCGGCACCCGTCCCTGCAGCAGTTGCGCAACCTGACACTGCACTCGGTCGATGACGAAGCGATCATGTGCTACTCGAAGCGCTCGACGGCCCCCGACGGCCACACCGACACCGTCATCGTCGTCGTCAACACCGACCCGCACTCGGTCCGCGAGTCGATGGTCCACCTCGACATGACAGCCCTCGGCATGCGCCCCGAAGACACCTTCACCGTCTACGACGAAATCACCGGAGCCACCTGGCGCTGGGGCCAACAAAACTACGTAAAACTAGACCCCAACGGCGAGCCTGCCCACATCCTCGCCGTCCGCCGCGGCCAAGCGTAGGTAGCCGGCCCGCACCACGTACGCCAACCAACAACCGCCCGCTCAGTCGGTTTGCTAGAGCGGGACTGTTTCTGGGTACTTGAGGCCGGCTCCGGTGTTGAGGGCTACTACTTGTTCGCCGGCGCGGATCCAGCCGGACTCGCGGAGGGCGCGGATTGCGGCGAAGTTGGCGGCGCCCTCGGGGCAGATGAAGGTGCCTTCCATCCGGGCTACTTGGTGTTGTTCGGTGAGGATGTTCTCGTCGTCGACGGCGATTGCGCAGCCGTTGGTTTCTGCGATCGCCTGTAGGACGAGGAAATCGCCGAGGGCCTTGGGGACGGTGATGCCGAAGGCAACTGTCTTGGCGTCTACCCACGGCTCGCTTTCGGGGAGGCCCTTCTCCCACGCGCGGACGATCGGCGCGCAGCCGGTCGACTGGACGGCGACGAGGCGCGGCAGTGGCCCGTCGATCCAGCCGAGGTCGCGGAGTTCGTTCAGGGCCTTCCAGATGCCGATGATGCCGACGCCGCCGCCGGTCGGGTACACGATCACGTCCGGCACCTTCCAGCCGAGTTGTTCCGCGATCTCCAGGCCCATCGTCTTCTTGCCCTCGATCCGGTACGGCTCCTTCAGCGTCGACGCGTCGAAGTAGCCGGACTGTTCCCGGATGTACGCCGCCGCGTCGCCGATCAGCCCGTCGATCAACTGGAGCCGCGCGCCGACCGCGGTCACCTCGCGCCGGCAGATCTCCGGTGCGGCGATCGGCATCGCGATCAACGCCTCCATCCCGGCGCGCGCGGCGTACGCGGCCCACGCGGACCCGGCGTTCCCGTTCGTCGGCATCGCGATCTTCCGTACGCCGACCTCGTACGCGCGCGACACTCCAACGGCGGCGCCCCGCGCCTTGAACGTCCCGGTCGGGATCAGCCCCTCGTCCTTCATCAGCAGACGATCCACCCCGAGGTCAGCGCCGTACCGCGGCAACGGCAGGAGCGGCGTCATCCCCTCCCCCAGCGTCACCACGTTCTCCGGCGAGCGCACCGGCAACAGCTCGTGATACCGCCACAGATCCGGCGACCGACCGACCAGATCAGCCTTCTTCACGGAAGGTACGTCGTACCGCGCGAGCAGCGGCGATCCGCACGGGCACAGGCCGATGATCTGATCGGCGTCATGGGTGGCGCCACAGCGAGGACACTCGAGATGACTCAGCGCGGAGAAGGTCACGACATCAGAAACTACCCCGCACGCAGATCGGTGATCATCGGGCGCTGGTGATCGGTGAGCCGGAACCCGATGCCGCGGACGGCGTCGATCGTGACCGTCGTACCGAGGTCGTCGAGCTTGCGGCGCAGGCGCTTCACCACCGAGTGCACGTCGGCGGTGCCGCGGATGTTCCGGTCCCGCCACACGGTGTGGTGCAAGGCGTCGTACGACCAGACCCGCAGCGGCGCAGACATCAGCCGGCTGAGCAGCTCCTGCTCGAGGTCGGTCAGCTGGATCTCGTTACCACGCCAGCGCGCGACCGAGCGCGCCCGATCGATGGTGAGTACGTCGGCCTCGGGATCCTCACCGGTCGCCCGGACGGCCGTGGCCTCGACCGCATCGGGTTCCGGCGGCTCGGGCTGCCCGGGTGCGGCGGGCGGTGGTTGCTGCGCGGGCACCAGCAGTCTGCGCAGTTCGTCGAGGCTGGAGACCAGGAGCAGCGGTGCGACGTCGTCGACGAGTTCGGCCAACCGGACGCGTTGCTCGGGTGAGGCCGCGACCGCGATGAGCAGTGGGAACGGTTCGGATCTGGTGGTGGTCAGATCGACGTCCGCTGGGGCGGGGACACGGGCGGTGACCATCTGGTCACGATGTCAACATCTGCCTCGGATCGTCAACGGAATGCCAACGTTTGCCCAGGTTGCCTCGATCTGCGCGACAGCTAGTCACAAGTTGCTCACCAAGCGTGCTTGTTACCACGTTGTTCTGACACATAAGGTCCACGTCAAGCTTGCGGTGTCACATGCCGCGACCTGGGGGGCACGGAGCGTTCATTGATGCCCTCCTGCAGCAAATGACTCGGGGGAGTCGACTCGGGGTCGTTTCAAGTGAGGGGCTGCAGAGATGTCACATCACCGAAAGGGACTCGCCAGATCACTGGTGGGTGCCCTCGCGACGGTGGCAGTCGTCGCAACCAGTCTGGCCGCCGCCGGCCAGGCCCAGGCTTCACCGCCCACCAAACCGGAGGCCACACCAGCCTCCAAGATCAAGCCAGAACTGCTGGAGAAGCTGGACGGCAAGGACGCCAAGTCCGCGACGGACTACTGGGTCCGGTTCGCGGCGAAGGCCGACCTGACCGCCGCCGGCAAGATCACCAACTGGAACGAGCGCGGCACCGCCGTGGCCGCCGCGCTGAAGAAGGCCGCCGCGGACAGCCAGGCGAAGATCCGCGCCGAGCTGGACGCACAGCATGTGAAGTACGAGTCCTTCTGGGGCACGAACGCGATCCGCATCGAGAGCGGCTCGCTCGAACTCGCCCAGAACCTGGCCGGTCACACCGAGGTCGAGGGCCTGTACGCGCCCGTGCAGATCGAGGTACCGAAGGTCACGCCGGGCCAGCAGGAGAAGGCGATCCAGGCCGTCGAGTGGGGTGTCGCCAACGTCAAGGCGAACCAGGTCTGGTCGCAGTACGGCGACAAGGGCGAGGGGATCGTCGTCGCCAGCATCGACACCGGTGTGCAGTACGACCACCCGGCGCTGGTGAACCAGTACCGCGGCAACAACGGTGACGGCACCTTCAACCACAACTACAACTGGTTCGACGCGGCCGGCACCTCGCCGAACGCGCCGGCCGACGGCAACGGCCACGGCACCCACACGATGGGCACCATGGTCGGCGACGACGGCGCGGGCAACCAGATCGGTGTCGCCCCGGGTGTGAAGTGGATCGCCGCGAACGGCTGCTGCCCGAGCGACGCCGCGCTGATCACGTCCGGCCAGTGGATGCTCGAGCCGACCGACCTCGCCGGGCAGAACCCGGACGCGAGCAAGCGGCCGAACGTCATCAACAACTCGTGGGGCTCGCAACTGCCGTCGAACGACCCGTTCATGGAGGACATCACCCTGGCCTGGACCGCGTCCGGGATCTTCGGGACGTTCGCCAACGGCAACAGCGGTGAGGGCGGCTGCAACACGTCCGGCTCACCGGGCAGCCTGACGAGCAACTACTCGGCCGGCGCCTACGACATCAACAACAACATCGCGTCGTTCTCCGGCCGCGGTGTGGGTCAGGGCGGCACCATCAAGCCGAACATCTCGGCCCCGGGTGTCAACGTCCGCTCCAGCCTGCCGGGCAACACGTACGGCGCCTTCAACGGTACGTCGATGGCGACACCGCACCTGACGGCCGTCGTGGCCCTGCTGTGGTCGGCCTCGCCGTCCCTCAAGGGTGACGTCGCCGCCACGCGCGCGTTGCTGGACTCGACCGCGATCGACACGCCGAACAGCCAGTGCGGCGGCACCGACGCGAACAACAACGTCTTCGGTCAGGGCCGGCTGGACGCGCTCGCGCTCCTGAACGCGGCGCCGATCGGCGACACCGGCACGCTCTCCGGCACAGTCACCGCCGCCACCGGTGGCGCCGCTCTCGCCGGCGCCAGCGTGACGGTGAAGGCGGAGGGCCAGCCCGACAAGACGCTGACCACCAGCAGCACCGGCACGTTCTCGTCCGTGCTGCCGGCCGGCGACTACAACCTGACGGTCGCATCGTTCGGTTACGCGACGCAGACCTCCACCGCCACCATCACTACCGGTCAGACCACCACGAAGAACTTCGCGCTGGTGAGCACTCCGCAGGTGAGCGTCGGCGGCACCGTCACGGACGGCTCCGGCCACGGCTGGCCGCTGTACGCGAAGGTGACGGTCGAGGGCCCGGGTGGCGTGTTCGACTACACGACCCCGAGCAACGGCCGGTACAGCCTCAAGGTCCCGTCCGGTGCGGCATACTCGCTCAAGGTCGAGTCGAAGTACCCGGGGTACCAGGCCGTCAGCCAGCCGATCACGGTCGGCACCGGCAACCTGACGCAGAACATCGCCGTACCGGCCGACGGCACCTCGTGCAGCACCGCGCCCGGTTACAAGTGGGGTTCGGACGGCGTGTACGAGACCTTCGACTCCGGTGCCGCGCCGAGCGGCTGGACCGTCGTCGACAACAAGGGCAACGGTCAGGTCTGGAAGTTCGACGACCCGGGCAACCGGGGCAACCTGGCCGGCGGCAGCGGCAAGTTCGCGATCGTGGACAGTGACGAGTACGGCGGTGGCGGGTCGCAGGACACGTCGCTGGTCAGCCCGGTCGTGGACCTGACCTCGGTCACCGCTCCGGTGATCCGGTTCAACCAGGACCTGAACTACCTCGGCGGTGAGAAGGCCGACGTCGACCTGTCGATCGACGGCGGCGCCACCTGGAGCAACGTGCTCGCGCAGACCACCGACGCCCGTGGCGTCAAGGAGATCGCGATCCCGCAGGCGGCCGGCAAGTCCGCGGTCCAGGTGCGGTTCCACTACTACAACGCGACGTACGAATGGTGGTGGCAGGTCGACAACGTCCTCGTCGGCAGCCAGATCAGCTGTGTGGCGACCGGCGGCGGCCTCGTCGTCGGCAACGTCAAGGACGCCAACACGAGCGGCTTCGTGAACGGCGCCGTCGTCACCCGTGACGGCAGCACCGAGTCCGCGACCACCGTTGCGACGCCCGAGGACACCGGTCTGAACGACGGTTTCTACTGGCTGTACTCGTCCGCTGACGGCGACCAGGGCTTCACCGCCAAGGCCGGTAACTACGTCAGCTCGACCGCGACCGTCGGGGTCGAGGCGGACTGGACGACCACGGCCGACTACACGCTGAAGGCCGGCCAGTTGGCCGTCACGCCGGGCACTGTCACCGGCAACCTGAAGCTGCCGACCGGCACGGTGACCAAGTCGTTCAAGGTCACGAACACCGGCGGCGCGGCCGTCGACGTGAAGTTCGGTGAGAAGGACAACGGTTTCGTCCTGCAGAACGCGAACGGCAGCACGACGACCAAGGCCCAGGTGGAGAACGGGCCCGGCGCTCCGCTGCAGCGGCTCGCCGTGGACACCTCGTTCGCCCGGATGCTGACCGGCAAGACCGGCGCCGCGCCGGCCGCCGCGAAGCCGATGGCGGCTCCGTGGGCCGACATCGCCGACTACCCGGCGTCCGTGATGGACAACCGGGTGGTCAGCCTCGAGGGCAAGACGTACTCGATTGCCGGTGGCAACGGTAGTGCGTCGACCGCGAACAGCTACGTGTACGACCCGGCGACCCTCGCCTGGACCGCGATCGCCCCGCTGCCGGGTGCTCGCAACGCCATCAGCGTCGGTGTCGTCGGCGGCAAGATCGTCGCCAGCTCCGGCTGGGGACCATCCGGCCCGGCGCCGGAGACCTGGTCCTACGACCCGGCCGCCAATGCCTGGACCGCACTGGCCGCCAACCCGGCCCCGCGGGCCGCGGCCGGTCAGGCCGTGCTCGACGGCAAGCTGTACGCCGTCGGCGGGTGCACCACCGCCAGCTGTCTGCCGATGAGCAACACGGTCGTCCGGTACGACGCCGCGGCGAACGCCTGGGAGACGCTGGCGAACTACCCGCAGTCGGTCGCGTTCGCGTCCTGCGGTGCCATCGACGGCAAGCTGTACTGCGCCGGTGGTAACGACGGCACGAACTCGCTGAAGGCGGCGTACGTCTACGACCCGGGAGCCGACTCCTGGACCGCGATCGCGGACGCTCCGGCCGACCACTGGGCGGCGTCGTACGCCGTCGCGGGCGGGAAGCTGCTGGTCGTCGGCGGTGTCCAGGCCGGTGCCGTCACCAACGCCGGGTTCTCGTACGACCCGTCGTCGGAGAGCTGGAGCGCGCTGCCGAACGCCAACCTGCCGCGGTACCGCGGTGGTGCGGCGTGTGGTTTCTACAAGATCGGTGGCTCGTCCGGCAGCTTCAACGCGACCGCGGACAGTGAGGCCCTGCCGGGTCTCGAGGACTGCTCCGAGTCGTCGGCGGACGTGAGCTGGCTGTCCATCGACCAGACCGAGGCCACCCTGGCCCCGGGACAGTCGACGACCGTCAAGGTCACGCTCACCGCGAGCGTCGACCAGCCCGGCACCTACAGCGGTGCCGTGACGATCGGCGAGAACACCCCCTACACGGTCGCTCCGGTCGGCGTGACGATGAACGTCACCCCGCCCACCACGTGGAGCAAGCTGCAGGGCACCGTCACGGGCGTCAGCTCGTCCGGCGCCTCCGCCGCCCTCCCGGGCGCGACCGTGCAGGTGGACTCGTGGGCCCAGTCCTACACGTTCATCACCGACAAGGACGGTAAGTACGCCTACTGGCTCGACCGTCGCAACAACCCGCTCACCCTGATCGCCGCGAAGGACGGCTACAAGCCCCAGACCCGCACCACCAAGCTGGTCGCCGGCACCCCCGTCACCGAAAACTTCGCCCTGAAGTCAATCAAGTAACCACCCAGCAAAAGCTCGGCCCCCGGACCCTCTGGTCCGGGGGCCGAGCCCTTTGCGGAGGGAGTGGGGAATCCACCGCACCCGGGATGACAGGTAGGACTCCCCAGCCCCTGGGTTTATGCACAGGCGCGAGATTGGGGAGCGTTTGGGTGTGGGGATCGGTGCATGTTCTTGAGGTGGAACGGGAATTCGACGAGGTTTTGCGACGGCAACTGGGAGCGTTCAGCCGGGCACAGGCGAACGCGGCGGGGATATCGGACCGATCTCTCGCGGCGAGGTGCCGGGCGGGACGTATTCAGCGGCTCTATCGCGGGGCATATGTGCACTTCTCCGGCCCGGTGCCCTGGGATCACCCGGACTCGCGACTTCGCTCATCACGTGCTCGGATCGCGGGAGCCGCCGATGGTCCGGCTCGAAGTCGCTGTCCTGACGGTCGCGAGCCGACAGCCCCGGCCGGACAATGCGGCGGCGCTCGTACTCGACGCGTGCCGCCAGCGCCGTACGACGCCACAACGCCTGCTCGCCGAGTTGGCGCGAATGCAGCAGCTCCCCCGACACGGCCTCCTCGTCCACGTACTGCGTGACGCCGCGGACGGCATCCAGTCGTTCCTGGAGCTCTTCTACCTGCGCAAGGTCGAACGGGCGCACGGGCTTCCGGCCGCCAGGCGACAGGTTCGGGTGGCCGGCGAGGACGGCGTGGTCTATCGCGACACCGAGTACGACTACGACCTGATCGTCGAGCTGGACGGTCGTACCGGACACGACGACGCCCGCTCCCGCTGGCGCGATATGACCAGGGACAACGCGGCGCTGATGGCGGCGAAGGCAACCCTTCGGTTCGGTTACCAGATCGTGAGTGATCCCTGCGGTGCTGCAGTCCAGGTCGCCACGGTCCTCCGCGCCCGAGGCTGGCCCGGGCTCCCCACCGCCTGCGGCCCCGAGTGTCCGATTGGGTTGGGGAATGCAGCGAACCTGAAGTGACCTGCTGGATTCCCCACTGCGCGCCGGCTAGTGGGTGGGGAGGAGGTGGAAGCCGACGCCTCGGACGGCGTGGATGGTTACTGTGGCGTCGAGGTTGGTGAGTTTTTGGCGGAGGCGTTTGACGACCGAGTGGATGTGCGAGCCGTGGCCGAGGTGCTCGTTGCCCCAGACCGCGTGGTGCAGGCGCTGGTACGTCCAGACCCGGCCGGGTTCCGCTACCAGGCAGTGCAGGAAATCGTGCTCGAGGCGGGTCAGCGGCATCTCGCGGTCCTTCCAGCGGACCACCCGGCGGTCGAGGTCCAGGTGCAGCTCGGCGACCGGCTCCGGTTCACGCACCGCCTGCATCCGGCGCTCCACCGCCACAGGCACAGTCGGCACAGCGGCTGTGACTCCTGTGAGCTCGAGGAATGCGCGGGCCTGGTCGGCGTTCGAGACCAGGAGCAGGGCGTCGGCGCCGCCCAGCAGGCGGGCCAGGTGTACTCGTTCGGCCGTGGACGCGGCCACGCCGATGATCAACGACGAATCGGACGGCCCCTCGATCGGCATCACAAGCTCGCCCCTCCCAGTCGAACCAGCCCTCCCCAGACAGGACCTAAGTACGGTTCACGGCGCGAACTAAGTCAAGTGATTCGCCGCCCGCCGGGCTGGCACATATGCGTCCTGTCCGAGACAGGACAGGCAAACCTTGGCAAAACCTCGCGACGCTCCCCGGACTGGTGTGCGATCGGCCCGCCAAGCGGAGTAGTCTCCTCGCGCACGGTCACTCTGACCGCATCCACGGAGGAACAGTGCCCGGTCACGTTCGACGGCCGCTCGTCATCTGGTTGCTCGCGGCCCTCGCAGTCCCTGTACTGCTGACGGCTGTGCTGATTCCCGCCCGGGCCGGCACCACCGAGGACGACCTCCGCGAACGGACGACGGCCGCCCTGAAGGCGCGCGGTATCGAGGCCGGTGGCGTCGACTTCGACGGCCGGAACGCGCGTGTCACCGTGCCGTCCGGAGTGGATCCGGCCGTGGTCCGGGACGTCGTGTCCGGCGTCGACGGTGTGCGGTCGGTCGAGCTCGTGAACGGGCAGGCAGCCGGCGCCACGCCGACGCCTGCTCCGACGAGCAGCAGTACGGCGGCGCAGTCCGACGTACCGGCGTTCGAGGTCGGGCGGACGGATCGGTCGATCCGGGTCCAGGCGCCGGTGCGGAGCCAGGCGGTCAAGGACGCGATCGCCGCCGAGGTCGAGCAGGTGCTCGGCGAGGACCGTGAGTACGACGACCGCACCACGATCGACGCCGCGACCGGGCTCGCCGACGCGTCGACGGTGTCCGCGCTGCTGCGGGCGCTGGCGATCGGCGGCGGTGACGCCTCGGTGCGGTACGACGGGGAGACCGTGACGTTGTCCGGTCAGGTACCGGACCAGGCCACCAAGGCGACGATCGGCCGGGCCGCCGCGACCGCCGTACCGGGTGCGGTGATCGCGGACGAACTGGCGCTCCCGGCGCCGCCGAAGACCGCAGTGAGCGAGCCGTGCCGTACCTTCCCGAGCCGGCTGGCCGAGTTCAGCCGGCAGTACCCGATCAACTTCCTGTCCGGTACGTCGATCGTGAACGACGCGTCGAAGCCGTCCGTGGTGAAGGCCGCCGCCGTCCTCAAGTCGTGTACGACGGTGCGCGTCGAGGTGGCCGGTCACACCGACGACCTCGGTTCGCCCGCGACCAGCCTGCCGCTGTCCGAGCGCCGGGCCGCCGCGCTGAAGGCCGAACTGGTGCGGCTGGGGGTCGGTGCGCACCGGATCCTCGCGCACGGGTACGGCGAGGCGTTCCCGATCGCATCCAACGCCACCGGCGCCGGGCGGGTCGCGAACCGCCGCGCCGAGATCCGAGTAGTGCAGGGGAACTGAATGAGCTGGCTGATCGCCGAGACCTGGATTCTGCTGCTGGTCGCGTTCGTACTGGGCAGCGCGGCCGCCTGGCTGGTGCACAGACTCGTCCGCCACTCGGCCGGAGGAGCACGCTGATGAGCTGGCTACTACGAGACAACTGGCTGGGCTCGGTCCTCGCTTTCGTGGTCGGCGCAGCCATCACCTGGCGCCTCCTCGACCGCCGTCGCCCCGCCCCCGTCGCCGGCACCACCACCCCCAATCCGCAAGCAACTCCCACTCCCCCAACACCCGCACCAGCACCAGTACCCAAGCCACCCACCCCGGCGCCAGCCGAGCGAGCCGCTCCAGCACCGACAGCCAAGCAAGCCACGGCGCCGCCGGCAGCCGAGTCGGCGCAGCCGAGCCCAGCGTCCAAACCCGCCCCCGCTCCGGCAGCTCCCGTGGATCCGGCTGGTCGTGTTCGTGCGGGTGGGGAGTTGAGAAGCCGGTGTTTTCGCAGTTGATGGGTGGGGAGGCGACGCTGTTCGACCACATCCAGCCAACTGCCGACACGGCCCCGGACGCGCCAACCGGCGTACCAGCTGGAAGGTACGGCGAGGGATCGGCGGATGCGGTGCCGCATCAAGGCCCGCCGGACGGGTTCACGATCAAGGGCAACGCGCAGTCGATGCTCTTCCACACCCCCGACTCGCCGTACTACGGCCGCACCAAACCCGAGGTCTGGTTCCGCACCGAGGAAGACGCCGAGCGAGCCGGCTTCACCAAGTACACCCGCCGTCCGCGCAAGGCCGCGGACCCGCGCGAATGACCCGCCGCGAACACCCCAGGGAGAGACCGTGCGACGCCAGCTCCACCTTCCCTTCATCGTCGGCCAGGACGAGGACGGCACCTGGATCGCCGAGTCGGCGCTCACCCCGGACATCTTCGTCTCCGGCGAAGGCGACACCCGCGAAGCCTCCCTCGACGACCTCCGCCTCCAGATCGCCCGCGCAGTAGCCGATTCCGGCGCCCCCGACCAACTGGTCGTCGAAGTCGACGTACCGGAGAACTGACCCGCAACCAGTCCTACGATTTCGCCAACAGCGAGTCACCAGGAGGCGGAGTGCAGCGCGATATCTCCGAGAGCGACCCCGGTCCTGGCACGCAGGGGCCGGATGACGTACTGACGCCGGACGCCGTGATTCTTCCGGGGGAAGGGCAGGAGGGGCGGAACGTCAACGCGGACGAGGCGTACCCGGGCCTGCAGTCGGTGAATGTTCGGGGTCTGATGCGGCGGTACCGGCGTGGTGGTGGTCGCGGTGGTGCGGCCCAGCAGGCCGGGAAGCAGCGGGACGAGCGGTCGCCGCGGCGGTGATCCTGCCGCGCTGAACCGACAGCCGTCATCGAATCGCAGCAGGACCGGATCGCGTGGCCTATTTGCTTGTACTGGCAAAGGGCCGCCAGACTGTGCGGAACGCCTTGCGGACCCGTCCGGCCGTCGGCGTCACCACGTCACCGCAGTACCCCCGGGAGTTGTCCGGGCGCAACGCACTGCCCTCCCCTTTTAGGTGCGCCCGAACGGGGTACGGGAACTTTGGTTTGATGACACCCGATGGAGGTGAGCGTGACCGACATGCTGCCGGAGCAGCACCACGGACTGACGAAGAGTGACCCGCTGTGGTTCAAGCGGGCCGTCTTCTACGAGGTCCTCGTGCGGTCCTTCAAGGACTCGAACGCCGACGGCATCGGCGACCTGCAAGGCCTGACCGAGAAACTCGACTATCTCGAGTGGCTCGGTGTCGACTGCCTCTGGTTACCCCCGTTCTACCCGTCGCCGTTGCGCGACGGCGGCTACGACATCTCGCACTACACCGAGGTGATGCCGGAGATCGGGACGGTCGCCGACTTCGCGGAGTTCCTGAACCAGGCACATGCCCGCGGCATCCGGGTGATCGTCGACTTCGTCATGAACCACACCTCGGACCAGCACCCCTGGTTCCAGGCGTCGCGGGAGGACCCCGAGGGTCCGTACGGCGACTTCTACGTGTGGTCCGACACCGACGAGAAGTACGCCGACGCGCGCATCATCTTCGTCGACACCGAGCAGTCGAACTGGACCTGGGACCCGGTGCGCAGCCAGTACTTCTGGCACCGGTTCTACTCCAACCAGCCGGACCTGAACTTCGAGAACCCGGCCGTCGGCGACGCGATGATCGAGGCGCTGAAGTTCTGGCTCGACCTCGGCGTCGACGGTTTCCGGCTGGACGCCGTGCCGTACCTGTTCGAGGTCGACGGCACGAACTGCGAGAACCTCCCGCGCACCCACGAGTTCCTGAAGCGGGTCCGCAAGGAGGTGGACGCGAACTACGAGGACCGCGTCCTGCTCTGCGAGGCGAACCAGTGGCCGGCCGACGTGGTCGAGTACTTCGGCGACCGGGACTCCGGCGGCGACGAGTGCCAGATGGCGTTCCACTTCCCGGTGATGCCGCGGATCTTCATGGGCGTACGGCGGGAGTCGCGGTTCCCGATCTCCGAGATCCTGGCCCAGACGCCGGAGATCCCGGACACCTGCCAGTGGGGCATCTTCCTGCGCAACCACGACGAGCTCACTCTCGAGATGGTCAGCGACGAAGAGCGCGACTACATGTGGGGCGAGTACGCGCAGGACCCGCGGATGAAGGCGAACATCGGCATCCGCCGCCGGCTCGCTCCGCTGCTGGACAACGACACCAACAAGATGGAGTTGTTCACCGCGCTGCTGCTCAGCCTGCCGGGCTCCCCGATCCTGTACTACGGCGACGAGATCGGCATGGGCGACAACATCTGGCTGGGCGACCGGGACGGCGTCCGCACCCCGATGCAGTGGTCCCCGGACCGCAACGCCTCGTTCTCGACCGCGACACCGGGCAAGCTCAGCCTGCCGGTGATCATGGACCCGGTCTACGGTTTCCAGGCGGTGAACGTCGAGGCCGAGATGGAGAACGCCTCGTCGCTGCTGCACTGGACCCGGCGGATGATCCAGAACCGCAAGCAGCACCCGTCGTTCGGTATGGGCACCTTCACCGACCTGGGCGGGTCCAACCCGAGCGTGCTGTCGTACGTCCGGGAGTTCGGTGACGACGTGGTGCTGTGCGTGAACAACCTGTCGAGGTTCCCGCAGCCGATCGAGCTGGACCTGCGGCAGTGGCAGGGCGTGGAACCGATCGAGCTGCTCGGCGGCGTGCACTTCCCCACGATCGGCGAGTTGCCCTACCTTCTGACCCTCGGCGCCCACGGTTTCTACTGGTTCCGGCTGCCGGTGGCGAAGCCGGAAGACCACGAGGAGAGCATTTAAGTGACTTCCCATCTGGACCAGGTCCAGTCCTTCTGTGCGAGCCAGAGGTGGTTCGGGGAGAAGGGACACGACGTTCACGTCGAAGCGGTGGCCACGTCGACGTGGCTGTCCGACGCGGACGCCTGGCCGGCGGTCCGGATCGGGTTCGTCTACTGTGCGGGGCCACCCGGGGCGGAATCCCCGATCCGGGTGTACCAGCTGCCGCTCAGCTACCACCGCGCGCCGGTCGAGAACCTCGGCCACGCGCTGGTCGGTGAGTGGATCGAACCGGACCTCGGCGACACCGAGGTCTGGGTGTACGACGCGTTGCACGACAAGGAAGCGACGCCGTACTGGCTGGACGGGCTCACGCACGGACGGCAGCTGGACGGGCTGGAGTTCCATCCCGTCCAGGCTCCGGAAGGGTCGATCGAGGTACCGGAGGACGCGCAGTCGCTGGTCCTCACGGTCGAGCAGAGCAACACGTCGCTGGTGTTCGGCGACGTCGCGCTGCTGAAGGTGTTCCGCCGGCTCGAGCCCGGGAGCAATCCCGGGGTCGAGATCGAGTCGGCGCTCACCGAGGCCGGGTCCGAACTGGTCCCGGCGGTGCTGGGTTCCGCGCGTGGCCGGTGGCCGCGCGCGGGCGGCGGCACCGACAGCGGCGAGCTGGCGATGATGACGGCGTTCCAGAAGAACGCGACCGACGGCTGGACGTTCGCGACCTCGTCGGTGCGGGACCTGTACGCCGAGGCCGACCTGCACGCCGAAGAGGTCGGCGGTGACTTCGCCGCCGAGTCGCACCGGCTCGGCGCGAGCACGGCGCAGGTGCACTCCGAGCTGGCGAAGGCGCTCGGCACGGACATCTGGGAGCCGGCCAGGCTGGTCGAGTACGCGAACTCGATGCGCCGCCGCCTGGAGACCGCGTCGGCGGCGATCCCGGAGCTCGCGCCGTACGCCGGCGGACTGGCGCGGGCGTTCGACGCGCTGGCGGCGTACGACCAGCCGGTGACGGTGCAGCGGATCCACGGCGACTTCCATCTCGGTCAGGTGCTGCGGACGATCGACGGCTGGAAGCTGATCGACTTCGAGGGCGAACCGGCCAAGTCGCTGGTCGAGCGGCGGGCGCTGGACACCGAGGTGAAGGACATCGCCGGGATGCTGCGCTCGTTCGACTACGCGGCCCGGTCGCTGCTGGCCGATCACCAGGGCGACCAGCAGATCGCGTACCGCGCGGCCGAGTGGGTGACGCGCAACCAGCAGGCCTTCTGCGACGGGTACGCCGAGGCAGCGGGCAGCGATCCGCGCGAGCAGAGCGTGCTGCTGAACGCGTTCCTCGCCGACAAGGTCATCTACGAAACCCTGTACGAGGCCCGCAACCGCCCGAGCTGGCTGCAGATCCCGCTGTCGGCCGCCGAACAGTTGGCCGAACAGTAATACCTCTGAACACGGTCCGCGCGCTGTGAACGATTGAGTTCGTGTACTTCTGGACTCGGCGGGTACGGGGTGCGGTGTAAGGGGTCTGGATCGGGCAGGATGGGGTTCATGGGAGAGCGTGAAGCTTTTGAGGAGCCGGTGGTGGCGACCGACGAGCCTGTGGTGACAGCGGTTCCGGTCACTCGGACCGATCTCGAACGACTGGTCGCCGGTACGTTCCACGATCCTCATCAGGTGCTCGGCCCGCATGTCGGCGACCACGGCGTCACCGTCCGCGCGCTGCGCCCGTACGCGAACAGCGTGACGGTGCTGTACGACGACCAGCGCCTCGAGCTCCGGCACGAGTACGAGGGGATCTGGGTCGGCGTACTGGATATCGACAAGGTCCCGGACTACCGCCTCGAGGTCACCTACACCGACGGTCCCGCGAGCGAGGTCGACGACCCGTACCGGTATCTCCCGTCGCTCGGCGAGGTCGACCTGCACCTGATCGGCGAGGGTCGCCACGAGCAGCTGTGGACCGTGCTCGGCGCGCACGTCCGGCGCTACGACGGCCCGACCGGCGCCGTGACCGGTACGTCGTTCGCGGTCTGGGCCCCGAACGCGCAGGGCATCCGGCTGACCGCCGACTTCAACTTCTGGGACGGCCGCGCGCACCCGCTGCGCTCGCTCGGCGGCTCCGGCGTGTGGGAGCTGTTCGTGCCCGGCGTCGGCCCGGGCACGCGGTACAAGTTCGACATCTGCGGCCGGGACGGCGTCTGGCGGCAGAAGGCCGACCCGATGGCGAACCTGGCCGAGACTCCCCCGGCGAACGCCTCCGTCGTGCACGAGTCGACGTACGAGTGGAGCGACTCCGACTGGCTGACCAAGCGCGCCGACGCGGAGTCGTACGCCGAGCCGATGAGCGTGTACGAGGTGCATCTCGGCTCGTGGCGCAAGGGCAAGTCGTACCGCGAGCTCGCCGACGAGCTCGTTGCCTATGTCAACGATATGGGTTTCACCCATGTCGAGTTGATGCCGGTGATGGAGCACCCGTTCGGCGGCTCGTGGGGCTACCAGGTCACGTCGTACTTCGCGCCGACCTCGCGGTTCGGCGACCCGGACGACTTCCGGTTCCTGGTCGACAGGCTGCATCAGTCCGGGATCGGCGTCCTCGTCGACTGGGTGCCGGCGCACTTCCCGAAGGACGCCTGGGCGCTGGCCCGGTTCGACGGTACGCCGCTCTACGAGCACCCGGACCCGCGCCGCGGCGAGCAGCCCGACTGGGGCACGCTGGTGTTCGACTTCGGCCGTCCGCAGGTCCGCAACTTCCTGGTCGCGAACGCGCTCTACTGGGCCGAGGAGTTCCACATCGACGGCCTGCGCGTGGACGCGGTCGCCTCGATGCTCTACCTGGACTACTCGCGGCAAGAGGGCCAGTGGGTGCCGAACCAGTTCGGCGGCCGCGAGAACCTGGAGGCCGTGTCGTTCCTGCAGGAGATGAACGCGACGCTCTACAAGCGGGTCCCGGGCGTGATCACGGTCGCGGAGGAGTCGACGTCCTGGCCGGGTGTCACCCGCGCGACGCATCTCGGCGGTCTCGGGTTCGGCTTCAAGTGGAACATGGGCTGGATGAACGACTCGCTCCGCTACCTGGAGCACGAGCCGGTGCACCGGCAGTACCACCACCACGAGCTGACGTTCTCGATGATGTACGCGTACTCCGAGAACTTCGTCCTCCCGCTGTCCCACGACGAGGTCGTGCACGGCAAGGGGTCGCTGCTGCGCAAGATGCCCGGCGACCGCTGGCAGCAGCTGGCGAACCTCCGCGCGTACCTGGCGATGATGTGGGCGCACCCGGGCAAGCAGCTGCTGTTCATGGGCTGCGAGTTCGGCCAGGAGTCGGAGTGGTCGGAGAAGGGTGAGCTGGACTGGTGGCTGCTGGAGCACAGCGACCACAAGGGTCTGCAGGACCTGATCCGCGACCTGAACCGGGTCTACAAGGACAACCCGGCGTTCTGGCGGACCGATCACGACGCGGAGAAGTTCAGCTGGATCGACGCCAACGACGCCGGGAACAACGTGTTCTCGTTCGTCCGGTACGGCGAGGAGGGCGAGCCGACCGTGGCGTGTATCGCGAACTTCTCCGCGCTCGCGCACCACGGCTACCGTCTCGGCCTGCCGTACGCCGGTCGCTGGGAGGAGGTCGTCAACACCGACGCCAACTCGTACGGCGGATCCGGCGTGGGCAACCTCGGCGCTGTGGAGGCTGACGGCCCCGAGTGGCACGGCATGAAGTCCAGTGCCGAGCTGTCCGTGCCACCCCTGGCGACGGTGTACCTGCGCTTCACCGGGTAGCGTTCACGGCGTGACCGCCGTAGATCCGCTGTCGGATGATGAGCTGACGCTGCGTCCCTCGCAGCCGAACGGGCAGGTGGTGACGTTCGACGTCGTACGCACCGACGTCGAGCCCAGCGGACCGCTCGGCACAGTCGAGGTACGCCAGACGACGCCGGGCGTCGGCCTGGTCACTTGGGCGCTCGACGGCGGTCCCGGGGTGGCGGAGCGGGCTATGCGGCTCGCGGCCGAGTACGCGTTCGGTGAGCTCGGTCTGGAGCGGTTGCAGGTCGAGGTGGATCCTTCGCTGCATGCCTCCGCCCGGGTCGCGGTGCGGTCCGGTTTCCGGCGGGAGGGCGTGCTGCGCGGGGCCGCGCTGGTGGAGGGTGAGCGCCGCGATATCGCCGTGTACGGGATGCGCGTCGACGATCCGCGGCCGGACACGGTGACGGGCTGGACCGCGTTGATGGACTCGACGCTGCCGAAGAAGCGGGTGATCGCGCACGTCGTCGTACGCGACACCGGTGGACGGGTGCTGCTGTGCCAGGTCAGCTACAAGAAGGACCTGGAGCTGCCGGGCGGGGTGGTCGAGCCGGACGAGGACCCGGCGACGGGTGCGTCCCGCGAGATGGAGGAGGAGCTCGGTACGGCGCTCCCGCTGCTCGGCGTACTCGCGATCGACTGGCTGCCGCGCTGGGAGGGCTGGGGCGACGCCGTCGAGATCCTGTACGACGGCGGCGTACACGACCCGTCGCTCATCGACCGGTTGCAGCCCGACGGATTCGAGATCCGGGGCATCTCCTGGCATGCCCCGGACAAGCTGGCCGGACTGGTCTCGCCGCTCAATGCGCGCCGGCTCCCGATGCTCCTGGACGCCCCGGACCAACTGCACAACCTCAGGGACGGCTCACCGATCACCTCGTGAGCTGGCTGACGCACCAGGTGTAGTGGCCGTCGGCGGCGTTCTCGTCGTACACCGTGGCGGTGATGATCGCGTACGCCCTGCGGTACAGCCGCATCTGCTCCCGATCGTGTCCGAGTTCCTCGAATCTGGCGGTGAGCAGGTCGTCGAGCCTGCGCGCGTCGGGCGAATACATGTCGAAGAACCCGGCCGCCAGCGACGCCTCGAACGTGCTGTCCCCCGCGGTCGACAGGAATCCCCAGTCCAGCACCGCCGCCACCCGCTGGCCGTCCATCAGCAGGTTGGGCGGACAGATATCCCCGTGCACAACACTCAACCCGTCGCCGAGCTGGGTGAGGCCGTCCAGCAGTTCCTCCAACAGTTCTGGGAATCCGGCGACATCACGCTCCAGGTGGACGCGTGAGGCTTCCGCACGACGTCGTACCAAGCCCGCCAGACGCTCGCCCCACGACTGCCCCCAGAACGGCTGCCCCAGCACCGGCATCGCCTTGCTCGCCGGCCCAGGCCGCACCTCGCGCAACGCCTCGACCACAGCAACAAACGCGTCCAGCGCAGCGTCCTCCGGCAGCCCGGCCTCGTGCAGCGGCACACCGGTCAGCTTGTCCTCGACGCTGACCGCGCAGCCCGTCCTCCCCCGGCGTGATCTCCCGGATCCGCGGCGTCCGGAACGGCAACTCCGGCAGTTCGTCGAGGAACGCCTGCAACGGCCGCACGTCCTCCGGCCGGCGATCGAACCAGACCTTCCGCACGGTCCCGTCGCCGAGATCGTAGACGGCGCCTTCCATCCCCTGCCCGATGAGTTCCACCGGGCCGACCCTATAGGTCCTAGCGGATGAAGCGGATCGTCAACGGATAGCGGTAGTCGTTCCCACCGGACGCCGCGACCGTCGCGAGGATGATCACCACGAGCGCCGCGATCGCGCCGATCACGACCAGCGGTACGACGATCAGTACCCCGAGACCGAACGTGATGAAGATCAGCACGGCGGAGAGCGCCGAGTAGATCAGCAGCGAGATCTGGAAGTTCAGCGACTCCATCGCATGCCGCCGTACGAAGTCCGAGCGGTCCCGGAAGACCAGCCAGATGACCAGCGGGCACAGGAACCCCATCGCCAGCCAGGCCGCGATCAGCACACCGATGTGCGCGACCATCGCCCACGTGCGTTCTTCAGAGCCTGACAGCGGCGTACTCATGCTCCAGTCAAGCACACCGATTCCTTTTCGCGGTGTCCTCGGTCAGTACCGGTGACAGACCTGCAACGAAAGGGATGCACGATGGCGAGCAAGGAGTCGGAAGCGGTACGGCGGCATTGGGCCGCGAACCGGAAGGCTGCTGAGGAGAACATCCAGGACGGCGATCAGGAGCTGGCCGACCACCGCTGGGCCGGGCTGACGACCGAGCCGGCGGACGTGGACTACCTGGCGGTGCCCGGACGCCGGGCGACCTGGATCGTGCCGCATGGCGCCGCCACGGACCGGGTGCTGCTGTGTCTGCACGGCGGCGGGTTCATCAGTGGATCGCAGTACTCGCACCGGAAGCTGTTCGCGCACCTCGCCCGGGCGGTCGGGGCGCGGGCGCTGGTCTTCGACTATCCGCTGGCGCCGGACCACACGCATCCGGCTCAGGTCGACGACGCGGTCGACACGTACCGCTGGCTGCTCGACCAGGGCATCGCGCCCGAGCACATCGTGTTCACGGGTGACTCGGTGGGCGGTGGCCTGGCCATCACCACCCAGTTGCGCGCCCGATCGGCCGGCCTGCCGCTGCCCGCCGGCGCGATGCCGTTCTCACCGGCGGTGGACTTCGAGGCGACGGGTACGTCGTACGACACCAACCGGGACCGCGACGCGTTCTTCCACCGGGACCTGGTCCGTGGTCTCGCCTGGATCTTCCTCGGACCGGACGGCTCGCCGCGGGACCCGTTCGTGAACCCGTTGTACGGCGACCTGACCGGGCTCGGGCCCATCTACATCCAGGTCGGCGGGGACGAAGTACTGCTGGACGACGCGCAGCAGCTCGCTGCGGCCGCGGAGAAGGCCGGGGTCGAGGTGCAGCTGGACGTGTTTCCGGAGATGCAGCACACGTTCCAGATGGCGGCGGGGCGCGCGCCGGAGGCGGACGATGCTGTTGGGCGGATGGGACGCTGGGCTCGGCGGGTGCTGGGGCTGTGACGATCGAGGGAGCAGTGATGAGCGAGTTCGGCGTGACCGAGCCGTTCCGCAAGGAGTTGCTGGCGCACTGCTACCGGATGCTGGCGTCCGTGCACGAGGCCGAGGATGCGGTGCAGGAGACGTACCTGCGGGCGTGGCGGTCCTGGGACGACTTCGAGGGCCGGTCGTCGGTGCGGGTCTGGCTGTACCGCATCGCGACCAACGTGTGCCTGACCGCGATCGAACAGCGCCGCCGCCGCGCGCTGCCCTCCGGCCTGGGAGCGCCTGCAACCGACCTCAGTCCCGGCGTGCCGCCGGATGATCCGGCGGTGCGGTTCGTGGAGCCGATCGCCGAGACCCTGGTCATCTCCGATCCTGCATCGATCGTCACCGTCCGGGAGAGCCTGCGGTTGGCGCTGATCGCCGCGCTCCAGTACCTGCCGCCGAAGCAGCGCGCCGTACTGATCCTCCGAGAGGTGCTCGCCTTCCCGGCCGCCGAGGTCGCCACGATGCTCGACACCTCGGTCGCGGCGGTGAAGAGCACCCTGCAACGCGCCCGTGCCCGCCTAGACTCCACGGCGCCGTCCCAGGGCGAGGTCTCGGCGCCCACCGACCCCGAATCGCTAGCGCTGCTAGACGACTACATCGCCGGCTTCGAGAACGCCGACACCGCCGCGCTAGAACGTGCTCTCCGCGCGGACGCCGCGATCGAGATGGTCGGTACGACGGCGTGGTTCAACGGCCGCGTGATGTGCCTGCAACTCCTCGCCTCCGCAGTCGGCGCACCGGGCGACTGGCGAATGATCCCGATCATCGCGAACGGCCAGCCCGCCGTCGGCACCTACTTCAAGGGCGAGCCGTACGGCGTCGCCGTCCTCACGCCGACACCCACCGGCATCACGCACATCCACGTCTTCAGTACCCCGAGCCTCGTCACGTACTTCGGCCTACCCGCTACAGCTCCTGCACCGTAAGACGCGCGCGGCGGCTCGTGCTGACAAGAGCCAGCGCCAGTACGACGAGACCCATCGCGAGCGTCGGCCACCAGACAATGTGCTCGGCGCGGACGAACCGTCGCGGATCGGTCGTCGCGGTGGCGCCGACGATCGATCCGGCGATCGCGACGCCGAGCGACGTACCGGTCTGCCGGCCGACCGACGCGATCGAACCGGCCAGACCGGCCATCGACGCCGGCATCCCGGACACCGCCGAGTTCGCGATCGGCGGGTTGATCGTGCCGAGGAAGACGCCGAAGAACAGGAAGACGGCGAGGACGTTTATCAGCGGTGTGGACGCCTGGATCGTGAGTGATGCGAGCGCTCCGAGCGTCAGCGCCGTACCTGCGACGACGAGCGGCAGGCGTGGACCGCGCGCGCCGACAACCCGGCCCGTCAGCGGTGAGAGGACGCAGATGAGGAGACCGACGGGCAGCAGGCACAGGCCGGCGTCGAGGGCGGACAGGTGGCGAACGCTCTGCAGGTAGAGCGTGGTGACGAACAGGAACGCGCCGAACCCGGTGTAGGCGAACATCGCGATCACCACGGCCGAGCTGAACGGGACGCTGCGGAACAGGCGGAGTTCGAGCAACGGCTCCGCTCGGCGGCGTTCGTACACGATCAGGAGGACCGCGGCGACGGCGGCCGCGACGATCAACGGCGTACGCCAGGCGTTCTTCTCGATGATCGCGGACACCACGCTGCCGAGGAGTACGACGACCAGGAGCTGACCGATCGGGTCGAAGCGGCGGCCGTGCGCGGCGCGGGACTCGGGAACGTACAGGCTGGTGAAGATCACCGCGAGGACGACGATCGGCAGGTTCACCCAGAAGATCGACCGCCAGCCGAGACCGTCGACGAGGGCACCGCCGAGGATCGGGCCGAGGACGAGCGAGAGGCCGGCGGTCGCGCCGAAGATCCCGATCGCACGGGCCCGCTCAGCCCGCTCCGGGAACACGGTCACCACGATCGCCATCGCGACCGGGTTGAGCAGCGTGCCGCCGACCGCCTGGACGGCGCGGGCGGCGATCAGCGTTTCGATGCTGGGGGCGAGGCTGCAGAGGAGCGAGCCGAGACCGAAGACGGTCAGCCCGACGCGGAACATGCGCTTGCGGCCGTACCGGTCCGCGGTCGAGCCGGCCAGCAGCAGGAAGCTCGCCAGCACCAGGGTGTAGGCGTCGACGGTCCACTGCAGTCCGGCCGTCGAGGCGCCGAGATCGTCCCGGATCGCGGGCAGCGCCATGTTCACGATCGAGATGTCCATCACCGAGATCAGCAGGCTCGCGCAGCAGATCGCGAGTACGGCGTACCGCCTGACACTGGCCGTTTCCTGGAGCGTTGGAAGGGTCATATCACCACGCTAGGATTTAGAGCGTGCTCGAAGTCAATGAAGGCGGGATCAGCATCGCCGAAGCCGCCGAACGCACCGGCGTCAGCGTCCACACGCTGCGGTACTACGAGCGCGCCGGCCTCGTCGTCACGACCGTCGACCGCACCGTGGGCGGGCGTCGCCGCTACCGCCAGATCGACCTGGACTGGATCAAGATCTGCACCAGGTTCCGCGCCACCGGCATGCCGATCCGCACCATCCGCCGGTACGCCGAACTCGTCACCGCCGGCCGCGGCAACGAGAAGGACCGCCTCGAACTCCTCGAGACCCACCGCGCCGAGATCCTCACCCAGCTGGCCGCTCTCTCCGAGAGCCTCGAACTCATCGACCACAAGATCGACGTCTACCGAGGCCGCATGGAAGCAGGCGACGCCGACCAACTCTGGGCACCTCGGCCTGACGAAGGCTAGCGGTTGAGGTTGGTGAGGCGAGTGGTGAGGAAGCGGCGTTCGGTTTCGTTGGCGGTTAGGTGGATTGCCTGTTCGTAGGCCTCGGCCGCTTCGCCGGGACGATCGAGCCGGGTGAGGACATCGGCCCGGGTCGCTGGAAGGTAGGCGTACGTCGCCAGCGCCGGCTCCTTGCTCAAGGCATCCAATTCGACCAGGACCGCCTCGAGGTCAGCCCCAGGAACCAGACTGCGCGCAGCCACCCGATTCAGCGCGACGATCGGAGTCGGCCAGCTCACCATCATCGCGTCGTACATCCGGACCACCTGCCCCCAGTCCGTCTTCTCCCACGACGGCGCCGTCACATGCAGGCCGGCAACAGCCGCCTGCAACGCGAACCGCCCATTCCCCCGCTGCAAGGCAGCCGTCGCCCGCGAGACACCCTCGGCCAACAGCTTCACGTCCCACCGCGACCGATCCTGATCCGCCAGCAGCACCAGTTCACCGTCCGCGCTGACCCGCGCATCCCCACGCGCCTCGGTCATCAACAGCAGTCCTAGCAGTGCTAGCGGTTCCGGCTCGTCCGGCATCAGGCGCTCCAGCATCCGCGCCAGCCCGATCGCCCGCCCGGTCAGATCGGTCCGCGTCAGCTCCACCCCCGCGGCGACGTACCCCGCCGTGTAGACCAGGTGTACGACGGTCAGCACCACATCCATCCGCGCCGGCAGCTCGTGATCCGCCGGAATGCGATACGGAATCCCGGCCGCCGCGATCTTCTTCTTCGCCCGGGTGATCCGCGCCGCCGCCGTCGCCTCGCCGATCAGCAGCACCGCGGCGACCTCCCGCGTGGTCAACCCGCAGATCAGCCGCAACGTCAACGCCACCTGCGACTCCCGCGCCAACGCCGGGTGGCAGCACGTGAACACCAGCCGCAACGGATCCGTCGGCTGCTCGGCCTCGTCGGGCTGCTCGACCAGCAGCGGCAGTTTCCGCCGCAGGTTCGTCTCCCGCCGCAGCCGGTCCAGCGCCAGCCGTCGGGCGACCGTCGTCAGCCAGCCGGCCGGGTTGTCCGGAATCCCGTCCGGCCAGGTCCGCAGCGCCTGGACGAACGCGTCCTGCGTGCAGTCCTCCGCGAGATCCAGGTCCCGGGTCAGCCGGACCACAGAGGACAGCACCGTCGACCAACTCTCGCGGTGCGCCCGGTCCACCACCCGGGTCACCTCTACCGCCTCCGTCACCATCTCCCCTTCCCCCACCCGTGGGTACGCCGACGGGACGGAGCGCCGGCGTACCCGGGTCGAACGGCATGATCAGGCCGATCTGTGCGCGATCATGATCGCGGTCACCGGTCAGGCCGGCGGCGCCGCGTCCTCGGACGTCGGCATCACCGGGCGGACCTCGATGTTGCCGGACGGGCAGAGCTTGGCCAGCTCCAGCGCCTGGTCGAGGTCACGCGCCTCGATCACGTAGTACCCGCCGAGCGCCTCCCGCGTCTCGATGAACGGCCCGTCGGTGACCAGCGGCTCGGCACCCTCGCGGTTCTTGACCGTGCTCGCCGTACTGGAACGCTCGAGCGCCTCCCCGCCGAGGATCCGCGCCCCGGCCTGCTCCACCGCCGCCGCGAACTCGCCGTGCAACTTCATCGCCTGCTGCCACTCGTCGCGCGTCAGGTTGTCGTACCACTCCTCGCTGTCGAACAGCAGGAACATGTACTGCGCCATCTCGGGCTCCCTCGTCGATGTCTTCTCCTTGGACATCTTGCTGACGATCGCCGCGACACGGAATCGACAACACCCGGAAAGAATTTTTGAGGTCGCGCAAAGTGGCGGCGCGCAGCAGGCGCCACCACTTTGTGCGACCTCTTGTTACCGTGGGGTACATGGAGCACCTCGACGTCCTGATCGTCGGCGCGGGCCTGTCCGGGATCGGCGCGGCGTACCGGATCCAGACCCGGTGCCCGGACCGCACGTACGCCGTACTGGAGGGCCGCGACGCGCTCGGCGGCACCTGGGACCTGTTCCGGTACCCGGGGGTGCGGTCGGACTCCGACATGTTCACGCTCGGGTTCCCGTTCCACCCGTGGAAGGCGGCGAAGGCGATCGCGGACGGGCCGTCGATCCTCGACTACCTGTACGAGACCGCGTCGGCGTACGGGATCGACAAGCACATCCGCTTCGGGCAGCGCGTCGTCCGCGCCTCCTGGTCGTCGGCGGACGCGCTGTGGACCGTGGAGACGGCGGACGCGGCGTACACCTGCTCCTTCCTCTACGTGTGCAGCGGGTACTACGACTACGACTCGGGGTACGTCGTCGACTTCGACGGAAAGAATGATTTCCAGGGGCGGATCGTGCACCCGCAACACTGGCCGGACCGGTTGGACTACGCCGGCCAGCGCGTCGTCGTGGTCGGCAGCGGCGCGACCGCGGTGACCCTGGTGCCTGCCATGGCGGGTACGGCGGAACACGTGACGATGGTGCAGCGGTCGCCGAGCTACGTCGCCTCCCGCCCGGCCCACGACGCGATATCGGACCGCATCCGCGCCGTACTGCCCGAAAACCTCGCGCACCGGTTGATCCGTGGGAAGAACGTTGTCGCGAGCACCGCGATCTACAACGCGTTCCGGAAGTGGCCGGCGCATGCTGCCTGGTTGCTGAACAGCGCCGTGGCGAAGCAACTGCCCGAGTCGATCCCGGTCGATCCGCACTTCACACCGCGGTACAAGCCGTGGGATCAGCGACTCTGCCTGGTCCCGGACGCGGACCTGTTCAAGGCGCTGCAGAACGGGTCGGCCTCGGTGGTGACCGACGAGATCGACCGGTTCACGCCGACCGGGCTGCGGCTACGGTCCGGGCGTGAACTGGAGGCCGATCTCATCGTCACCGCGACCGGCCTCCGGATGGCTGCCCTCGGCAACATCCAGGTGATCGTCGACGGGCGGGCGGTCGCGCCCCACGACACGTTCGTCTACAAGGGCATGATGCTGAGCGGCGTGCCGAACCTCGCCTGGTGCATTGGGTACACCAACAACTCGTGGACGTTGCGCTCCGACCTCACCTCGCAGTACGTGTGCCGGCTGCTCAACCACCTCACCGCAACCGGCACCCGCATCTGCCTTCCCGAGGTCGACCCGTCCGAGTACGACGCGCCATCCCGCCCCGTCGTCGACCTCTCCTCCGGCTACATCCGCCGAGCCGCCCAGATCCTCCCCCGCCAAGGCAGTCAGGGCCCGTGGCGCCTCCGCCAGAACTACCCCCGCGACCTCATCACCCTCCGCTACAACCGCCTCGACGACGGCGTCATGCAGTTCAGCTAGGGACCGGCACGGGAGGTTGCGGGCCGACGTACGTCGCGGATGGGCGGATGATCTTCGGGTCGGTGGCCTGTTCGAGGATGTTGGCCGACCAGCCGATGACGCGGCTGACCGCGAACGTCGGCGTGAACAGGGCGCGCGGGATGCCGCACAGCTCCATCACGACACCGGCGTAGAACTCGACGTTGGCGTACAGGTTGCGGCCCGGCTTCAGCTCGGCGAGTACGTCGACGATGCGCTGCTCGACGGTCGTCGCGAAGTCGACGAGCTCGCCGCCGATCCCGCGGGCGATGTCGCGCAGCATCAGCGACCGCGGATCCTCGGTGCGGTACACCGCGTGCCCGAACCCCATGATCCGGTCACCGGCGGACACCTTCGCGCGGACCCAGTCGTCGATGCGGTCCGGCGTACCGATCTCATCGAGGCTCGCGAGAGCGCGATCCGGTGCACCTCCGTGCAACGGACCGGAGAACGCGCCGATCGCACCCGCGACGGCCGCGACCACGTCCGCACCAGTGGACGCGATGACGCGCGCGGTGAAGGTGGACGCGTTGAAGCCGTGGTCGACGGTCGCGACCAGGTAGTGCTCGATCGCGGTCGCGTGGACGGCGGTGGGTGCATCGCCGGTCACGAGGTAGAGCCAGTTCTCGGCCGCCGACAGGTCGGCGCGCGGCTCCAGCGGCTGTTGGCCTTCGCGGAGCCGGTAGAGGGCCGCGAGGATGGTCGGTGTCACTGCGCAGACCAGCATCGCGTCGGCCTTGCGGCTGGCCGGGTCGGCATCCCACAGCTTCGGGAGACTACGGACAGCCGCGAGGAGCGACAGGGCGGTGCGGAGACCGGCGAGCGGGTTGAACGTCGTACCGGCGGTCGCGATCGCCGGGAGGACGGCGCTGACCTCGTCGGGGAGGACGCGCAGCGGGGCGAGCTCGGCGACGAACCGGTCGCGCTCGGCGGCGGTCGGGAGGTGGCCCTCGAACATCAGGTACCAGACGTCTTCGAGGGTCTTGGACTTGGCGAGATCGATCGCCGAGTACTCGCGGTAGTGGTAGAAACCCTCGTCCCCACGGACGTCGCCGAGGGTCGTCTCGGTGACGACGACGTTGCGTAGGCCAGGCGGAACATTGATCGTTGTTGACATATCTTCAGAGTTGACAGGCGATCAATGTATTGTCAATATTGATCCAGTCAACATGAATGGTCCGAGGAGCGGGGATGACGTCCGAAGGTGACGAGAATTACCTGACCACCGCCGAGGTGGCGCGCCGTCTGCAGGTGAAACCGGCGACGGTCTACGCCTATGTCAGCCGCGGCCTCCTCACCAGCGTCCGAGCCCGCGGCCGCCGCGGCAGCCTCTTCCCCGCCGCCGACGTCGAACGCCTGGCCGCCCGCTCGGTAGAACACTCCGGCGTCGTCGAACGCATCGAATCCGAACTCACCCTCCTCCAGGACGACAACCTCTACTACCGAGGCCACTCAGCCCAGTCCCTAGCCACCACAGCCACCCTCCCCCAAGTAGCCACCCTCCTCTGGACCGGCCAACCCCCAACAGATTCGGATGAGGTGGAGGTTGACTTGTTCGGGGTTGAGCGGGAGGGGGTGGAGCTGGCTCGGGCGGCTATGGAGGTGGTTCCGGCGGGGGCTCGGTTGACGGATCGGTTGCGGGTGGCGGTGGCGGTGTTGGGGGCTGCGGATCCGTTGCGGTTCGACCTGTCGGCGACATCGGTGACCGCCGCGGCCGGGAGGTTGATCGGGACGTTGGTCGCGGCACTCCCGGGGCCGATCGTCACGCGTACGACGCTGGGCGGGAAGCTCTGGCCGAAGCTCACAGACGCAGAACCCCGACCGGAGCTACTCGACGCCACACTGATCCTCCTCGCAGACCACGGGCTCGCAGTCTCCACCGTCGCGGCCAGGGTCGCGGCCAGCGCACGCGCGAACCTGTACGCCGTCATCTCGGCAGGTCTCGGCGCACTCGACGGCCAGTACCACGGCGCCGCGCCGACCCTCGCCTACGAGTTCCTGGACCGAGCAAAACACGACCCGTTGAAGGCGTTGTCGGACCAGTTGCGTTCCGGCGAACCGATCCCCGGCTTCGGCCACCGCATCTACCAGCACCGCGACCCGCGCGCCGACGTACTGCTCGAACTCCTCGGCGACGCCCCGATCGTCAGCACGATCCACGCGATCGCCGAACGTACGCCGACCTTCCCCAACAGCGACCTCGCGATCGCCGCCGTCATGCACGCCTACAACTTCCGCCCCGACGCCGGCGACGCCCTCTTCGCCCTCGCCCGCATGATCGGCTGGACCGCCCACGCCCTAGAGGAATACGCAGCCCCCGCCCTCCGCTTCCGAACCCTAGGCATCTACACCGGCCAACCCACCTAACCCACCACCACCCAACATCCCGTCCCCACCACCCACCCGACTTCCGTCCCACCACCTGCCCGACTTCCCGCCCCCACCACCCGCCCGACCGACCGTCCGTCCCCACCACCCGCCCGACCGACCGTCCCCACCACCCGTCCCCACCACCGCCCAACCATCCGGCCCACACGAACGCCTCCAACAACCAACCGAGGCCGACGCCAGAACCACCGGCTGGCAGGCTCTCCTCTCCCACCAGAACAGCCCCTCGGGAGCGAGCAGCTCGCACGGAGTAGGCCGGCCGTTTGCGCCGGTGGCGGGTTGTTGCGCGGCTGGCGGGTTGTAGCACGTCAGCGGTGAAACAACCCGTCAGCGGGCACTGACTTCGCAGGGGTGGAACGGGGCTATTTGGCGGTTAGTTTGAGGAGGGTTGCGGCGCCGGGAGCCAGGGAGATCGGGACCGGGGCGACGCGTTGGGCGGTGTACTTCTGGCGAGCCGGTTGGAAGATGCCGATCGAGCCGACCGTTTGCTCGTTGACCGACACGACGGCGCGGGCCTTAGCGCTGTGCGAGCGGTTGGCGACCAGCAACCAGCGATCGCTCGACGCAGCGTCCCGGGATCGGAACGTTCCGACCACAACCGCGTCGCCGGTGATGCCCGACACCAGGTTCGTCGGCGTGAAGCCGACGGCGCTGTTCGGCAAGGGTGTTTCGTTGGCGTGCTCAACGGTCTCGGAAACGAGCGGCTTGAGTTCGCGGCCGACCTGGTGCAGCCAGGTGGTGTTGATCTGTTTCGCCGCGTAGTACCGCGAAGTCCGCTCCCCCTCGACGGTGATCAGCGCCGGCCCGAAACCTTCGCCGCGGGCGGCCTCGGGCGTCCAGTAGGTGAAGTACTGGATGCCTTTCGCGCCGTACGCGAGGCTGATGTTGACCTGCCAGAGCAGCTCGGCCGTGGTCGGTTCGCGATGGTTGTTGTAGGCAAGCGTCTGGATGAACACCCAGGACGGGATGTCGCCGTGCAGCGCGGCGTCCCGGACGATCGCCCAGTTGTGGAAGTAGTTCGCGTCCTCGCGACCCTCGGAGAGCAGCGGGTACCGGTCGAACGAGATCAGCGACGGCTTCACCACGTCGACGAAGCTTCGGTAGTACGACGCGTCGTCGGACGGGAACAGGTTGATGTACGGCAGCAGTTGCGGCGCCAGCTCGCGGGAGATCGACAGCGCCTTCGCCAGTGTCGCGAACCAGCCCGGGCCGGGTTCGTCGTAGAAGTTGAAACCGGCGAGCGAGGAATACGGACCGTACGCGTCGCGGGCGCGGATGTAGAGCGCACTCGCCTCGGCCGGAGTGACGCTGAGGAAATCTGACGGGGTGTCAGAGATCGAGAACCAGCGGGACATGTTGCGGATCTGGATGTCGTCGGAGATCAGCATCTTCAGGCCGGCGTCGCGGGCGAGCCCGAGCTGGTACTGGAAGATGTTGCCGTCGCCGGCGTAGTTGCCGGAGATGACGAAGTCGAACCCGGCGTTCTTGATCTCGCCGAACCGTTCCGCCGTACTCGCGTACGGGTGCGGCGGCCAGAACAACCCGATCGGAAAGTCGGCCCCACCCGTCAACGGCAACGTGTCAGGCGACGGTACGGCGACCGCCGCCGAGCCTGCCGCACCGGCAGCGGCGGACGCGGAAGCGGATGCAGTGGAGGCGGAGGCTGTGGTGGTGGATGCTGCGGAGGCGGCTCCGGCGGTGAGGGCGGTGGCGCCGGCGCCGAGGAGTAGGGCGCGGCGGCTGGGGCCGAGGGTCTGGTGCGGACTCTGCATGTCTCTCCTTCGAAAGGCGGTCGAACGGAGTGGCGAGGGTTGTTCAGGTGCGTTGCCGGTGCGTGGACACTGCGTCGGCAGTCGCGTCGAAAGCCTGTTCTGCCAGGGGATAATCGCGTTGGGCGACGCCGAGATAGATGGCGTCCATGACGATCATCTGCGCGTGCCGCCCGGACAGTCCCCCGGTGCGGAACGTGACGTCGCGAGCAGCGGTGACCAGCACGATGTCCGCCGCCCGCGCCAGCGGCGACCGGGGATAGTTGGTGATGGCAACAGTCGTCGCGCCCTGCCGGCCGGATCGGGTCATCGGCTCCAGGACCTCGATCGTCTCGCCGCTGTGCGAGATCCCGATCGCGACGTCGCCGGTGCCGAGCAGCGCGGAACTGGCCAGCGCGGTGTGTACGTCGCTCCAGGTACTCGCGCCACGCCCGATCCGGTGCAGCCGCAACCGCAGGTCCTCGGCGACGGACGCCGACCCCGCCACGGCGTACAGATCGATCCGCCGCGCGTCCGAGATCGCGCGCACGGCCCGTCCGAGGGCGTCGACGTCGAGCGCCGCGACGGTGTCCTCGAGGGCGCGGGTGTCGGCGCGTAGGAGGGTCCGGAGTACGTCGTCCAGGGAGTCGTCCGGACCTACCTCCGAGCCGGTGCCCCGCTCCCAGCTCGGACTGGTCCGACCACTCTCGGCGGCCAGCGTCAGCCGCAACTCGGCGTACCCGGACAGACCGAGCGCGAGGCAGAACCGGGTGACGCTCGGCAGCGACGTACCGCAGCGGGCCGCTAGTTGGCCGATCGTCGACGAGGCGACCGCCGCCGGGTCCCGGAGCACCTCCGCGGCGATCCGCGCCTGCGCCGGGCTGAGCACCGGCAGCAGGCCGTGGATCCGCGCCTCAAGACTCGGCGGTGGCGACTCGACAGCACTCATGTAAACAATTCTCAGAGCACGCCAACCACAATTACAAGAATTCACACTGTCCGATACCGGCCAGCCACCACCTCACCCGCCGAACTGGTGAACTGGTCCGACCAGTCACCGGCTCATTCGCCGGATGGTGAACTGGTCCGACCAGCCGCCGGCGAGCAGTACGTCGATGCGGCCGCTCAGCACGTAGGTGCCGTACGGCGTGACCGCGGCCGTTGTCGGGCCGGTGACGGGCCAGGGCTCGGTCGAGCGGACCTGTGCGGTGCGGTAGTTGTCGCGGCTGCTCAGTACCGTCGCCTGCTCGACGCCGGGTGCACCGAGCTTGTTGGTGATCGCGATCAACCGGCCGTCAGGCCTGACTGCTAGGCCGTCTCCGCCGACCAGTGCACTGGTCAGACCAGTAACACTCAGTTCGCCGCGCGGCGTGATGCGGAACAGGGCGCCGGTGTCGTAGCGGACCGTCAGGAGGTAGCCGGCCGGGTGCCAGACGATGCCGTTGGCGCCGATCGTGTCGCTGCGCAGGCGCTCGTCACGGATCAGGACGGTGGCGGCACCCGTCGGGGTGACCTTGTAGATCGCGTCGGATGCCGGGTCGGTGACGTAGGCGTTGCCTGCGGCATCGATCGCCAGGTCGTTGGCGCCGTGGTGGCCGCCGGCCGGGTTCAGATCGGGCGTGTTCAGGTCCACTCGTTGCTCGAGGTGGCCGGTGCGCAGGTTGTAGATGGCGATGCCGGATTGCTTGTAGGTGGTGGCTTCCGATGAGCGTTCGCCGTTGCCGATGTCGGCGTACGTGACGAGTACTCGGTTGCGTACGGCGTCGACGTGGAGGCCGAAGGTGGACACGCCGGGTGCGACGCCGAACGGATGCGGTACGCCGTCGCGGCCGACGACGGAGATCCGGCCGGTTGCCATCGACCCGATCAGGAACGCCCGCCGGGTCGGATCCCAGGCGATCCCCTCCGGATACCGATCGTTCGTCCGCCCGTCGATCCGCCCAACCCAACCCACCACCGCGGGACTCGACGCGGCGGTGGTGGTCGGGGCGGCTGCGGCTGGGGTGGTGAGGATGGTGGCGAGGGTTAGTAGGGCTGCTGCTGGTGCGCGGAATCTCATGGAGCGCCTCTCTGCAAGTCGGATACGAGCACAGAGACTAATCAGAGCTCTGATGGTCGTCAATGCATATATCACCAACGTCGTTCGTACGATGGTCATCATGCGGATGTCCTTCGACGAACGGCTCGGGAGTCACCTCAAGCGGGTTGAGCAGGAACTGCAGGCGGCGAAGGCGGCCGCGGTGAAGCCGGCCGGGCTTACCGTGCCGCAGTACGCCGCCCTGTTCGTCCTGGACGAGCAGCCGGGAATCTCGGCCGCCGAGCTCGCCCGCCGATGCCTGGTCACCCCACAGACGATGACGACGATCCTGCGCAACCTGGAGTCAGCCGACCTGATCGAGCGCACCCCGCATCCACTGCACAGGCACGTCATCGAGACCCGCCCGACCACAGCAGGCCGGAAAGCTCTCGAACAGGCGGACAAGCGCGCCACCGGCGTCGAGCGCAGACTCGCCGACGCCTTCAGCGAGGAGGAGGCGGAGACCCTCCGCACCCTCCTCGCCCGGGTCTCAGAGACCCTGACAACAGACCCGATCCTGAAGAGTTAGAACAGCGCGGCCATCAGCCGGCGGCGGGCCTTGATCACCCGCTCGTCGTCCGCGCCGACGACCTCGAAGAGCTCGAGCAGGTGCAGCCGTACGGCGTTCCGCTCGTCGCCCGCGGTCGCCTGGACCGTGGAGATCAGGCGTGCGAACGCGTCGTCCACATGCCCGCCCATCAGGTCCACGTCGGCCACCAGCAGCTGTGCCTCGACGTCCGTCGGGTTGTCGGCCGCCCGCGTCCGGACATCGGCCGGCACGTCCTGCGTACGCTTCACCAGCTGTACCCGGGCCAGCCCCGACTTCGCCTCGGCGTCGTTCGGCGTCTCCTTCAGCAGCTCCTCGTACGCCGCGATCGCGCCGTCCAGATCGCCCGCGCCGACCGCGTTCTCGGCCTTCTCGTACCGCGGGTTCGGAGCCTCTTCCTCCTCGGCGGCCTCGGCCACCGCCCCGACCGGCTCGGCGCGACCGGTGATCCCGTTCGCGACCGCGACCGTCAGCAACTGGTCGAGGTACTGCCGGACCTCCGGCTCACCGAGCACGCCCTGGAACAGCGGCACCGGCTGACCCCGCAGGATGGCGATGACGGTCGGAACCGCCTGTACGCCGAACGCCTGGGCGACCTGTGGGTTCGCGTCGACGTCGATCCGGGCCAGCAGGAACTTCCCGGCGTACTCGGTCGACAGCTGGACCAGCACCGCCCCGAGCGCGTTCGAGCCCTGGGACCGCGGCGAGTACAGCTCGACCACGACCGGGGCCTGGAGCGAGCGCTCGATGACGTCGGACTGGAAGTTGGCCTCGCCGACCTCCAGTGCGTACGCACCTGCAGCGCCACCACCCGCTGGAGCACCGGGAGCACCAGGTGCGCCAGGCGCACCGGCCGGTTTACGGAGGGACGACAGGTCGACCGCCCCTGGACGGGAGAAGTTGGACTGGCTCACCACTGTCCTCGCATTCCGTGCACACTCCGTACGTTCACAGGTCCATCCTCTACGACGCGGCCGACTTGCGCTGCGCCCGGGTCACCATCAGGAGCCGCGCGAGGCCTGCTCGGGTCCCCGCGACCGCCAACCGGGTGCCTACCTGGACCGGCCGCTCGGACGCCGGACTCCACTCCCAGGGACCGTGCAGATCCTGCCGCGCGAGCACCCGCAGCCCCTCGGCCTCGTTCAGTTCGCCGAGCCGCCGCCCGTCAGCGACGGACCCTGGCTCGACGGTCACCTCGGTCAGCAGCAGCACGCGGCGACCGGCCGGGATCGTGACCTGCTTGCGCCGGTTCGCGACCGCGGCAGCGACCGCCGGCGCCACCAGCATCGACACCGACCGGCTGTGGCCGAGGCCCAGCCGCCGCTCGACCCGCTGCGCCAGGTCGTGGTCGAACATCCGCATCGTGATCCGGGCGTCCGGGTTCAGATCCCGGGCCACCATCGCGGACTCCAGGTTGGTGATGTCGCCGTCGGTGATCGCGAGCACCGACTGGCACCGCTGGACGCCGGCCGACCGCAGCGTCTCCTCGTTGCTGCTGTCCCCGATCACCACCGGGATCTTCAGCCGGTGCGCGACCTGAATGCCCGGCGCGTCCTCGTCCTGATCGACGCCGACGACCGCGACGCCCCGCTCGGTGAGGATCTCCAGCACCCGCGCGCCGACCGTACCGAGGCCGCACACCACCACATGGTTGCGCGGCCGTCCCCGGACACCGCCGATGATCCGCGACAGCCGCGCGCCGATCAGCGAGTCGACCACGACCGCGGTCAGCAAGGCCATCAGCACGATGCCGGTCAGCTGCACCACGACCGACGCGACCTTCACCCACGGGTCCGCCTCGGAGAACGCGTCGTCCTCGATCCCCGCCGACGTCACCGCACCGGCCGCGAGGTAGACCGCCCGCCACCAGTCGATCCCGCCGAAGAAGTGGATGACCGCCGTACCGCCCGCGACCAGGAACGCCATCACCGCGGCGATCTTCCGGACCCGGCTGTCGAGGATGTCGCGCAGCGCCATGAACCAGCCGGCCGGACGTACGTCGCGGCTGCGCCAGATGGCCCGTACGCCGGTGCCGAGCACGATGTCACCGTCCGGGTCGGCGCTGGCCAACGGCAACAGCTGCGGCGTCGCGGACGAGGTCGTGTCCGCGAGCACCGTCAGATGCGGCTCGCCGATCAGGTCGGCCTGTCCGACAACCACCCGCCGACCGCCGAGCTCCATCCAGGTCAGCTCGTCGTCCTCCAGCGCGTCCGAGACGAACGCGGGCGCGGCGAGCGACGGCCCGTTGATCACCACGCAGTCGCCGAGCAGGCTGTTCAGCTGTTTGCTCAGCCGCGGATTCACCATCTGTACGACGATCCGCAGCTCCGGATCCATGTCCCGCGCGGTCAGCGCAGTGTGGACGTTGTGTACGTCGTCGGTGTCCAGCAGGACCAGTGCGCGCGCGGTCGACGGCGTACCGTCGTCAGCGGCATCGACCCCGGCCCGCCGTAGCAGCGACTCGCTGATCACCCGCGCGCCCATCACCGTCGCGCCCAGCTCACCGATCCGGTCGTAGTGCCGGGAGGCGGGGTTGACGATCGCGGTCACCCGTTCGCCCGAACTCACCAGCTCGGTGACGACCCGCAGCATCGTGCGGTCCGAACCGCAGACCACCACTCGCCGCCCGTCCGGGGAATCAGCCGCGCCCGGGGCCTCTCGCCCGGACGGTGGCGGCTCCTCAGAATCGGGCGGGCTCTCGGTACTCTCCCCACTGTTCCCGAAGAACGTGACAGATTTCCCCCATCGTGGCCTCCGCACGCACTGCCTCCAGCATGGGCTCGATCAGGTTGCCAGTGCCGCTGGCCGCCTCCACCAGAGCCGACAGCGTACGCCGTACCCGGTCCTCGTCGCGGTGGGCCTTGCGTTCCGCGAGGGCGCGGCACTGCTCGACCTCGACCTCGTGCGACACCCGGAGGATCTCCAGCTCGCCGGAGACGGTGTCGGTGAGCGTGTTGACGCCGACGATCTTCTTCTCGCTCTTCTCGAGCTTCTGCTGGTACTCGAACGCGGCGTCGGCGATCTCGGCCATGAACCAGCCGTCCTCGATCCCGCGCAGGATGCCGCCGGTCATCGTCTCGTCCGGGCTCATCTCCTTGATCCGCGCGAAGATGGCCTCGGCCTCGGCCTCGATCGCGTCGGTCAGCGCCTCGACGTACCAGGACCCGCCGAGCGGGTCGGCGACGTTCGTGATGCCGATCTCCTCCATCAGCACCGACTGGGTCCGCAGCGCGATCTCGGCCGACTCCTCACTCGGCAGCGCCAGCGTCTCGTCGAGCGCGTTGGTGTGCAGCGAGTTCGTCCCGCCGAGTACGGCGGCCAACGCCTCGACAGCCGTCCGTACGACGTTGTTGTACGGCTGCTGCGCCGTGAGCGACACCCCGGCCGTCTGCGTGTGGAAGCGGAGCCACTGCGCCTTGTCGGTCTTGGCGCCGTACACGTCCCGCAGCCAGCGCGCCCAGATCCGGCGGGCGGCGCGGAACTTCGCGATCTCCTCGAAGAAGTCCAGGTGGCTGTCGAAGAAGAACGACAGACCGGGCGCGAACACGTCGACGTCGAGTCCGCGGGAGAGCCCGAGCTCGACGTACCCGAAGCCGTCGGCGAGCGTGTAGGCGAGCTCCTGCGCGGCCGTCGAGCCGGCCTCGCGGATGTGGTACCCGGAGACGCTCAGCGGCTTGTACGCCGGGATCGTGGTCGCGCAGTACTCCATCAGGTCGCCGATCAGGCGCAGGTGCGGTTCCGGCGGGAACAGCCACTCCTTCTGCGCGATGTACTCCTTGAAGATGTCGGTCTGCAGCGTCCCGTTCAGCTTCGAGATGTCCGCGCCCTGGCGCTCGGCGGCGACCAGGTACATGCAGAACGCCGGCACGGCCGGGCCGGAGATCGTCATCGACGTGGTGACGTCCTGGAGCGGGATGTCCTTGAACAGCCGGTCCATGTCGACGGCCGAGTCGATCGCGACGCCGCAATGGCCGACCTCGCCGAGCGACTTCGGCTCATCGGAGTCGCGCCCCATCAGCGTCGGCATGTCGAACGCGACCGACAGGCCGCCGCCGCCGCCGTTGAGGATCATCCGATAGCGCTCGTTGGTCTGCTCGGCGTTCCCGAAGCCGGCGAACTGGCGGATCGTCCAGGTGCGGCCGCGGTACCCGGTCGCGTACAGACCGCGGGTGAACGGGAACTCCCCCGGCCAGCCGATCCGGTCCATCCGCGGGTCGACGACGCCCTCGGGCGGCCCGTACACCGGCTCGACCTCGGTGCCGGACAGCGTGGTGAAGTCCGCCTCCCGCTTGCGCGCGGCGTCGTACCGCTGCTGCCACCGGCTGCGGCCGGCCGCGATCTGCTCGGCATCCATCAGTCAGACCTCCTAGGGACTGGTCCCAAAATACTAGGACGTCCAACTATTTCCAACCGGCGTGGACGTGCATGCAGACACAACCCCCGCTCCGCGCGCCGTCAGCCCGCCTGAAGGCGAGTTGTGTATGCGTGGGCGTCCACCCCTACCCAGCCAACCTGAGCCCACGCCGCCGGGCCTGCAACCGCGGGTCGGGGACGGGCGCCGCTTCCAGGAGGCGGACGGTGTAGGGGTCCTGGGGGGCGCGGAGGACGGACTCGCGGTCGCCCTGCTCGACGAGCTTGCCCTGGCTCATCACGGCGACGCGGTCGCAGACCTGGTCGACCACGGCGAGGTCGTGGCTGATGAACAGGCAGGCGAAATGCAGCCGGTCCTGCAGCGAGCGGAGCAACTCCAGCACGGTGGCCTGCACCGAGACGTCGAGCGCGGACGTCGGCTCGTCCGCGATCAGCAGCCCGGGATCGAGCGAGATCGCCCGCGCGATCGACACCCGCTGACGCTGACCGCCGGACAACTCGTGCGGATACCGCCCGGCCCACGCCGCCGGCAGTTCGACACTGTCGAGCAGCTCCTCGACCCGGCGACGCAGCTCGGCGCCGCGGACGCCGCGATGGACGGCGAGCGGCTCACCGACGGACTGCCCAATGGTGCCTCGCGGGTTCAGCGAACCGGCCGGGTTCTGGAACACCACGCCGATCCGAGCGCGGGTCTTACGGAGCTCGGACGCCGACGCGGACGTGAGCGCCTGTCCGGCGACGTGGACCTCGCCCGAGGTGATCGGTGCGAGACCGAGCACCGCCTTGCCGATCGTCGACTTCCCGGATCCGGACTCACCGACCAGACCGACGACCTCACCGGGATTCAGCAGCAGATCCACGTGATCGACCGCCTGCACCGTCCGGCCCCGGCGACCGCGGTACTCGACCACGAGATCGTCGATCCGCAGCGCCGCAACGTCCGCGTCCACAGAAGTCGACTCGCGTGGACCCCCACGCGGCACGGCGTCCAGCAGCGCCCGCGTGTACTCCTGCGTCGGGTGGTCGAACAGCTCATGCACCTCGGCCGTCTCCACCACCGAGCCCTGACCGCATCACGACGACCCGGTCGGCGACGTCCGCGACCACGCCCATGTCGTGGGTGATGATCATGATCGCGCCGGAGATCTTCGACCGCATCGCGAGCAGTACGTCGAGCACCTCCTGCTGCACGGTCACGTCGAGGGCCGTGGTCGGCTCGTCCGCGATCAGGAGCTCCGGGTCGCAGGCCAGCGCGATCGCGATCATCACCCGCTGGCACTGCCCTCCGGACAGCTGGTGCGGGTAGTACTTCAGCCGGTTCTCGGGGATCTCGACCATCCGCAGCAACTCGATCGCCCGCTCCCGCGCGGCGCCTCGCGACAGCGACGGCTGGTGCGTGCGGATCATCTCGACCAACTGCGCGCCGATCGTGAACACCGGGTCGAGCGCCCCGGACGGATCCTGGAAGATCATCGCGATCCGCCGACCGCGCAGCGCGGTCAGCTCGGCCCGCGACATCGCCAGTACGTCGGCACCGCCGAAGCTGATCCGCCCGCCGGCGCGGGCGTTCGACGGCAGCAAACCCAGCGCTGCCAGCGCCGTGACGCTCTTCCCGGAACCCGACTCACCGACGACCGCGAGCACCTCGCCCGACCGGACCTCGAAGCTGACCCCGTCGACCGCGCGCTGCGTCGTACCGCCGACCGTGAAGTCGACCGTCAGCTCCTCGAACCGCAGCACCTCGTCACTCACTCGCCCTCCCCCTGCTCCGCTTCGAGCTTGTCGCGGTGTTCCTGCCAGTCCGCGAGCATCTTGCGGTGGTACGACGCCAGCCACTCGAAGTAGTTGCGCGCGTTCCGCAGGCGCTTCGCCGGACCGGGCATCCCCTCAGGCAGCTCGGCGAGCATGTCCTCGAACAGCCGCTGCTGTTTGCCGAGCGACCGCCGCTCCCCCGCCAGGAAGCTCCCCCAGACGTCGTCCTCGACCTTGAAGTAGTGGTTGCGATCACCCGGTACGGCGTGCCGCACGATGAACCCGAGATCGATCAGCCGCCGGGTCGCGCTCGAGATCGAGCCGGCGCTCGCCGACAACGCCCGGGTCAGCTCGGCCGATGCCACGTACGGCTTGTTGCTCACCATCAGGTAGCCGAGGACGCGCCCCTCCATCCGGGGCGAGCCGCCGAGCTCTCTGAGCAGGGCGAACTGCTCGACGAAGTCCGCGCGGCGTGAGTCCTCCTCCCACGCGTCGTCAGGCATCGTCTCGTCACTCATCCCGACCTCCCAGAACGGCTCCCGCGATCTGCGCCGTACGGCGTGCCCGGAACGCCTCGACCGGCCAGCGCGAGCTCCCGCCGTACCGGACCAGCGACGGCTCGCCGTCCGCGTCCCAGGTGAACTCCACCTTCTCGCCGATCGACCCGAACCCGGCCGAAGGTACGACGGCCAGCGTGTTCTCGTCGATGACCTGGAGCTCCTCGTAGCTGTCGACCGGATCCGGTGCGGCCGCGAAGAAGGCGACCAAGCGCCCGCCGAGCAGCGCGATGCTGATCACGCCCATCAGGTTCGCGAAGTTCCCGCAGAAACGGCGGGCGTCGATGTCGCTCGGCACCTGGGTACCGGCCGGAGGCTCGGCCGCGAGGTTCAGCAGCTTGACCACGCCCGTGGCCAGTGCGCCCGCCGGCCCGCCGATGCAGTTGGTGAGGACCGACACGACGATCTGGTCGTCGGGGTCGATGAAGGTCCGAGTGATGTGCCCCGGGTAGCCGCCGCTGTGCCCGACCAGCCGCCGTCCGCCGATCGTGACGATGTCCATGCCGAGCCCGTAGCGCCCGATCTCGCGTCCGTTGGCGTTCACCAAACTCTCGTCCCGCTGCAGCAGCCGCTTGCTCGCGTCGTCGATCAGCTGGTCGGCCCCGAAGAAGTGCGCGGCGCCGTAGACGGCCAGGTCCTCGGCCGTCGAGTAGAACCCGGTGGCCGCCGCCATCGCGCGGGTGTCCACGTGCGGGATGACTTCGCGTACGTCGTTCCCGTCGAGCAGCCCGGTATGACCGCCGGCGTACTCACCGGCCCGCGCACGCTCCCACTCGGCGCCGGTGTTGGTCAGTCCCAGCCGATCCACGATGTTCGCCGCGACGTAATCGCCGTACGACGATCCGCTCGCGGACTCGATCACCAGGCCGAGCAGCGAGTAGCCGATGTTCGTGTACTTGAAGTACTCGTTGCGCTCGAACACCTGACCCGCCGACCGGCACAGCTCGATCAGCGCGTCCCGGTCCGGGAACGGATCCATCAGCTGCCAGTAGTCCTTGTCCACGCCGTCGCGGATCACGCCTGCTTGGTGACCGAGCAACTCGCGCACGGTGACCGATGCCAAGGCGCTCCCGGCCAGCTCGGGGACGTGGGCATCGATCGGGTCGTCCAGCCGGACCTTGCCCTGGTCGACCAGCTGCAGGATCGAGGTCGCCGTGAAGGTCTTGCTGTGCGACGCGATCCGGAACAGGTGGTCCGTGCGCAGCGGCGTACCGGCGACCTCGTCGCTGTGGCCGAGGGCGGTCGAGAGGACGAGCTCGTCGCCGACCCGGATCGCCGCCTGGACTCCCGGCGTCCGCAGGTAGCGGCGCTGGAACTCGAGCCAGCTCTCGATGGCCGGGGCGGCTTCCCTGGCAATGGATGCGTCGAACAAGGCGGCGTCCGTTCTGTCATGGTTGGTCATTCAGGAGCGTCCCTTCGGGTTCACCGCGTCGCGGAGCACGTCGCCGAGGGTGATCAGGCTCAGTACCGTCGCGGCGAGGAAGATCGCCGGGTAGATCAGGGTGTGCGGCGCCTGCTGGAAGCGGGACTGCGCGGTAGCGAGCTGCAGACCCCACGAGATCGACGGCGCGCGCAGGCCGAGGCCGAGGAAGGTCAGCGTCGACTCGGCCACGATCACGCCGCCGACGGTCAGCGTGGCGACCGCGAGCACCGGGCCGATCGAGTTCGGCAGCACGTAGTGGCTGAGGATCCGGGTGGTCGGGAACCCCATCGCCTTCGCGGCCTGGACGTACTCCGCGTCTCGGGTCGCGCGGACCGTCGTCCGCACCATCCGGGCCAGGGTCGGCCAGGAGAACACCGCGAGCACGAGCGACACCGAGAGAACCGAGCGCTTGCCGAGGCTGTTCAGTACGACGATCGCACCGAGCAGGAACGGGAAGCCGAGGAATACGTCGGTCAGCCGGGCGAGGATCGAGTCCGCCCAGCCGCCGACGTACCCGGCGACCGTTCCGACGCCGACGGCGATGACCAGGGCGATCAATGTGCACACCAGGCCGACGGACAGCGACGCGCGGGCGCCGTGGACGACGTTCGCGTAGACGTCGCAGCCCTGCAGGTCCTGGCCGAAGGGATGGCCGGGTGAGGACGGGCGCGCGCTGGCGGAGATGTCGCAGGCGCGTGGGTCGGCGCTGCTGAACAGCTGCGGGAAGAGCGCCATCAGAAGCAGTACTGCTAGCACTGCTAGCGGAAGCCAGAAGAGCACGCGGCGGCGAACGGTCGCCCAGACGCCGCGACGCGCGATCACGTTCTGATCCAGGGGCTGAGCGAGCACTGTGTCAGTCATGGCGGATCCTCGGGTCGAGGAGGGAGTTGAGCAGGTCGACGACGAGGCTGGTCAGCAGGAAGATCAGGATCAGCGCGGTCGCGATGCCGACCACCGTCGGTCCTTCGTGCACCCGGATCGACTCGAACAGCAACTGGCCGACGCCCGGCAGGTTGAAGATGCCTTCCGTCACGACCGCCCCGCCGAGCAACGCGCCCAGGTCGATCGCGAGATACGTCAGCACCGGGATCGCGGAGTTTCGCAGTACGTGCACGCCGATGACCCGGCGCCGGGTCAACCCCTTGGCCCACAACGCCCGTACGAAGTCGGAGCTCATCGTGTCGACCACGCTCCCCCGGGTCAGCCGCGCCACCGCGGCCAGCCCGTAGATCGCGAGGACCGTTGCCGGCAGCAAGTACGACGTCGGCCAGCCGTCGGTCACGCCCGCGATCGGCAGCAGCGACAGCTTCACGCCGAACACCAGCTGCGCCGTCACCGCCATCACGAAGATCGGCACCGACGCGATCAGGATCGTCAGGATCAGCACACCGCGGTCGATCCAGGTGTTCTTCCGCAGTCCGGCGACGAGGCCCAGGCCGACCCCGATCACGACCTGGATCACCCACGCCGTCAGCGCCAGCCGGATCGTCACCGGCCAGCGGCTCGCCAGCCGCTCGGCCACCGACCGGCCGCGGAAGTCGACGCCGAGGTCGCCGGTGAGCAGATGGCCGAGGTAGCGCAGGTACTGCGACCAGAGCGGATCGTTGAGGTGGTACAGATTCCGGATCCGTTCGACCACCGCCGGCGACAGCGGCTGATCCCCGCCGAGGCTGGAGATCGGGTCACCGGGCAACGCGAAGACGGCCGCATAGATGGCGAACGTGACGCCGAAGAACACCAGCACCAGCTCGATCAACCGCCGGATCGTGAACCGCGCCATCAGTCCGCCCGCCTCCGTACCGCGTCGAGCAGCGCGAGCGCGGCGGCGTACTGCACTCCGACCAAGTCCTTGATCGGGATCGTCCGCAGCTGTGCATCGAGCGACGCGGCCTCGTCCTGCCAACTGCGGTAGAGCTCGCGTAGGCGCTGCGCCGGTGCATGGAGCGCGGCCGCGGCGCTGCCCCGGGCGATCTCTCCCTCGACGGCTCGGACCAGCATGCCGCCGTACCGCAGCCGGAACATCCGGTTGGTGTCGGGCAGGCCGAACGCCTCCGCGACGGTCGCGCGCCGGCTCGGGTCGATCGCGGCCGCTCGCCGCCGGTCCCGCTCGGGCCGCCGGAACAGGTAGGGCAGGAACGCGCTGATCCCGCGGACCAGCTGCGAGTCGTCCGACAGGTACGGCCGTACCTGCTGGAAGATCTCGTCCATCTCCCGCAGGTTCCGCTCGAGCTCGTCCGCCGCGTTCGCGAGCACCTGTCCGTACGGCGCATCTGTTGGCGACTGGTCGTCCACTGCGGGGTGCGTCCAGTACGGCAGCTCGGCGATGAGCGTGACCGTGCCGTGCCGTTCGGCGTACGCCGCCGACGAACCACCCGATCCACTCGGTGTCGGAAGCCCCAGCCGCTCGGCGTAGTCGTACGTCGCCTTGGCCGAAATCATCTCGAACACCGCCGGACCGATCGGGCGAGCCACCGGGGTCTCGGGCTCACCGAGGTCGAGCGGCAACCCGAAGGAGGCGGCGACCGCGTGCAGCTCGTCGACGTACCCCTCGAGCTCCTGCGTGACGTAGTAGTAGACGCCGCCGAGCTCGGTGTTGTGCAGCGAGACGGCGATGATCGGTTTCAGCTCGTCGATCACCCGCATGAGGGCGAGCGTCTCGGGCAGCACCTGGTCGAAGTACGCGTTCTTGTATTGGAACGGGAACGACCACTCGACCTGCTCGGCCGGCGCGGGCCGGTGGAAGTGGGCGCTGTAGTGGACCCGGGTGAACGGCCCGTCGAACCAGCCTTCGTTCAGGCGGGTGCCGTCGGGATCGATACAGCCGATGATGTTCCAGCGGCAGGTCGCCCGGAGCTCGGCATCCGCGCACAGGTCCTCGGCCAGGTGGATCGCCGTCCAGAACCCGATCGGCTCGTTCGGGTGGACGCCGGCGTACACGAGGGCCTGGTCGGGGCCGTCGCCGATCGAGTACATGGTGATCGGGTCGCCGAGTCTCGACGTACCGATCCGGCGCCGGGTGACGAGGTCGGGGCGCTTGTCGGCCAGGGCGTCGAGGCGGGCGGTGATCTCGTCCACACCCGGGAAGTGGGCCAGGTCGGGGACGCGGTGGGCCCGCTCCAGGATCGCCTGGAGCGGGCCGTCGGCAACTACAGCCATCAGTTGTCCGCCAGCGTGGTGTTCTCGAGTTCGAGGCTGCCCGCGCCTTCGGCCAGCTTGGCGATCCGGTCCGAGGTCGCGTACGTGTACTTCTCGAAGAACATCGGCGGCGCCGGGAAGTCCTTCAGGATCGCCTTCTGTACGTCGACGTACCCCTCGATCGCCTTCTGCGGGTCGACCTGCGCGTCCGCCTTCGCGAGCAACTGCTCGACCTGCGGGGTGTAGTAGGGGATGCAGTTCACGCAGCCGCCGGCCTTTGTGTAGAAGGAGCGCAGGGTGTTCTGCTGGCTGGCGTACAGGGCGCCCCAGCGGGAGAAGTACGGGCCGCTCAGCTTCTTGTCGTTGCGCAGCTTCTGGAACTCGGGGAAGTCGGTGGTCGGCGACGCGGTGACGTCCTTGATCCCGAGGTTCTGCCGGAGCTGGTTGGCGTAGGCGTTGTAGAGGTCGTCCAGGCCGGAGCCACCCGGGTAGCGGATCTCCATTGTGCCGCTGAAGCCGCCGGCCTCGGCCAGGAGCTGCTTCGCCTTGGTCGGGTTGAACGTGCACAGCTCGCCGCACAGGTCCTTCGGCGTACCCGGCTCACCCGGCGGAGTCAGCGCCGTCGCAGGCTCCCAGATGCCGCCGTAGATCACGTTGCTCACGGCCTGCCGGTCGATCGCCATCGAGATCGCCTGCCGCACCCGGACGTCCTGGTAGCGCTTGTCCCACAGCGGCAGACCGAGGTAGTTCATGCCCAGGCCCTGGAAGACGTACGCGCGGTCGCCGAAGTCCTTCTTCACCTGCGCCATCCGGGCCGCCGGAACGAACAGGATGTCGGTGTTGCCGGCCTGTACGTCGGTGTAGGCCGTCGTCATGTCGGTGTACGGCTTGAAGACGATCTCGTCGACGGTGGGCTTCGGGCCCTGGTAGGCGTCGTACCGCTTGACCGTCATCGGCTCGTTCTCGGTGTAGCTGCCGACCATCTGGAACGGCCCGTTGCCGATCGGCTGCTTGCCGAAGGCATCGAAGTCCTTGTACGCCGCTTCCGGCAGCGCGAAGAACCCGCTCTGCGCCTGCGAGAGCTGCACCGGGAACTGGCCGTCCGGGCTCTTCAGGGTGACCGTGAAGGTGAGGTCGTCGACCACCTTGAGGCCGGACAGCTGCGTGGTCGTCGGCTTGCCCTTGGCCGGGTTGAGGGCGTCGTACCCGGCGATGTTGACGAGCTGGCCGCTGTTCTCCCAGGCGTTCGGGCCGTAGGCGACCGTGCTCCACGCCTTCACGTAGCTCTCGGCGGTGACCTTCTCGCCGTTGTGGAAGGTCCAGCCCGGGCGCAGCTTGACGGTCCAGTGCACGGCGTCGGACGACTTCACCGACTCGGCGTTCAGATAGGTCAGCGATCCGTCGCTCTTGACGAAGGTCAGGCTCGAGAACAGCTCCTTGACCTGGGAGAACGCGATCGTCTGGCGACCCGGGTTGAGGGTCACCGGGTCGGAGACGGCGAACGAGATCGACTTCGTCGCGCCATCGGCCGACCCGGAGTCGCCGCCGCCGGAGCAGCCGGCCAGGGCCACGGAGGCGGCGAGGAGAACAGCGGCAGCACGCTTCATGAGGTCCTCCAGGGACGTGTGCCGGCCTGCAGGGGTGGCCGACTCGTCTTCGATCCTGGACGCTCATCCCATTACCCGGCAATAGGGAAACTTGGGAAGTTTCAGTAGGAAATGAACTTTTAGCGCAGGCGTAACACAAGACTCTGGTGGTCAAGCCTCTAGTTGAAGTCGCCGGCGTTGTGGCGGAGGGGCTCGAGGACGGACCAGAGCATCTTCAGCTGGTCGTCGGTCAGGCCGGACAGGGCGAAGTCGGCGGCGACCAGGTCGGCGGTGGCGCGTTCGACCAGGTCACGGCCGTCGGGAGTGATCTCGCAGAGCACCGCGCGGCCGTCGTCCGGGTGCGGCGTCCGGGTCACCAGCCCGGCCGCCTCGAGCCGGCGGACGATCGAGGTCACCGACGTCGGGTGCACCTGCAGCCGCTCCCCCATCTTCCCGAGCGGCAGCGACCCGCGCCGGGAGAAGGTCAGCAGCACCAGGGCCTCGAACCGGGCGAAGGTCAGCCCGTGCTTGCGGAGGAGCTCGTCCAGCTCGTTGATCACGATCTGCTGCGCCCGCATCAGCGACGTCACGGCCCGCATCTGCTCGACGGCGCCCCAACGCCGCCCCCACTGCCGCGACGCCTCCTCGATCGGATCGAACGGCAACGCCCTCTTCCTGGCCATGAGCGGAACCTTAGCCCGACACTTGTCTGACCATGCCTAGGCTCAGAGATTCAGACTTTCCTGTCCTCGGGACGGACGCGCCCGCGGAGCAGCTGATCAGTATCCGCTTTCGCTGGTACGCCGCGCAGTCCCGGCGTGCCCGCATCTGGTACCGGGCCCTCGGTACCGTCCAACTCGCCGCCGCCGTGGTGATCGCGATCTCGGTGGCCATCAAGGCGCCCATCTGGCTCGCTCCGGCGCTCGGTGGTGTGATCGCGCTGGCCGAGGGGATCCGGACGTTGTTCGGGTTCAAGGACTCGTATCCGACGTACACGCGGACCGCGCAGCAGCTGCGGAACGAGGCCTGGCTCTACTCGCAGAAGGCCGGCCGGTACGCGAAGGCCGGTGAGCCGGTGAAGCTGCTCGCCGAGCGGGTCGTCGAGATCAGCTACTCCGAGACCCAGGACTGGGAGGCGGCCTTGAAAGCGCGGAGCGTCTGAAACTGTCCATGGGGTCTGAAAGGTGCGGACATGAGATTTCTGGAGCATGTGCGGGCCGAGAGCGCCCGGCTCGGCGAAGTCGCGCGGACCAGGCTCGACGCCGCCGTGCCCAGTTGCCCGGGATGGACGGTCGACGACGTGGTGCGGCACGTCGCGATGGTCTACGTCCACAAGGTCGAGGTGCTGAAACTCGGCGCCCTCCCCGACCCGTGGCCGCCGGACTTCACCGGACTCGCTTCGCTGGAGTGGTACGACGACGCACGCACGGCGATCGTCGACGCCCTGGAAGCGGCCGGGACCGAGACGCCGACGTGGACGTTCAGCCCGCGTGACCGCACGTCCGCGTTCTGGTACCGGCGGATGGCCCACGAGACCGTCATCCACCGGATCGATGTCGAGCAGGCGCATGACGTCGTCACACCGATCGACGCCGAGCTGGCCCTCGACGGGATCGACGAGGTTCTCTACCCGACGCTCGGCGGACCGTGGTGGGAGGAGGGCGACACCGCCTACCCGATCGACGCGGCCGTTCGGCTGACCGCGGGCGGTCGGTCCTGGACCGTGTACGCCGACGCGACGAGTGTCGGCGTACGGCAGGGGGCTGAGGGGGATGCTGCGGCGGAGATCTCTGGGGATCCGGCGCAGGTGTACCTGTGGTTGTGGGGACGGGCCGGTGAGGACGCGATCGAGACGGCCGGCGATCCGAACGTGGTGCGGGCGTTCCGCGGGAGGCTTTCGGAGGCCTCGCAATGAGGGTGTCCTCTGGGGGGCGGGCTGTTCGTTCCTTTCCCGAGAGACCAGAGTGGTCTCAGCGAGAAGGAGGACTCCGATGGCGCAGTACCTTGCACTGACCTACACCGCTGACGTCGACTGGTGGGCACCCGAGCAGGCCGAGGAGCTGGCCGAGTACCGGCGGTTCGGCGTCGAGTTCGCCGAGCAGGTGAAGGCGAGCGCCGTGCTGCATCCGACCTCGACGGCGACCGTCGTCCGGGTCGAGGGCGCCCGCGGCGGGCCGGTGGTCACCACCGACGGACCGTACGCCGAGACCAAGGAAGCGCTGACCGGCTACTACCTGATCGAGGCCGAGGACCTCGAGGAGGCGGTGCGGGTCGCGGCCGAGATCCCGGCGGCCTGGGGCGGCGCGGTCGAGGTCCGCCCGGTGATCGTGGCCAAGTAGATCCAGGTAGATCCAGCTCCGTGAACGAGCGGGCCAAGTTGAACGAGCGGTACGACGCGGTCGCCGAGACGATCCGGATCGAGGGGACGCGGATTCTCGCGACCCTGATCCGGACCGTCGGCAACGTCCAGCTCGCCGAGGACGCCGTCCAGGAGGCGGCGCTGGCGGCGCTCGGTGCGTGGCCGGTGACCGGCGTACCGCCCGAGCCGCGCGCCTGGCTCACCGTGACCGCCCGGCGAAAGGCGATCGACATCATCCGCCGCGAGCAGGCCCGCGGCACGAAGGAGCGCGACGGCGCGGACCTGATCGAGCTGACCAAGCGTGAGGTTGAGACCGAAGACGTCGTTCAGGACGATCTGCTGCGACTTGATCTTCACCTGCTGCCACCCGTCCCTCTCCCCTCCGACCCGCGTGGCTCTCGCGCTCCGCACGCTCTGCGGCCTCTCCCCCGCACAGATCGCCGGCGTACTGCTGACCACCGAGGTCGCGACGACGAAGCGGCTCGTCCGCGCACGCCAGAAGATCGCCGCCGCCCGCATCCCGTACCGCGTGCCGGCCGAGGCCGAGCTCCCCGAACGGCTGCCCGCGGTGTGCGCCGTCATCCACAGCCTCTACACCGCGGGCCACGCACCGGCCGAGGGCGAGGCGGCGTACGACGTCGATCTGTGCGCGGAGGCGATCCGGCTGGCTGAGCTCCTGCACTCGCTCCTCCCCGACCAGCCGACGCCGACGGCGGTCCTGGCGCTCCTGCTCCTGACCGAGGCGCGTCGACCGGCCCGCGTCGACGACTCCGGCGAGGTGGTGACGCTCGACCTGCAGGACCGCTCGCTGTGGGATCAGGACCTCATCAGCCGTGGCGTGACGCTCCTCAACGACTCGCTGGAGCGGTCCGCTCGGCAGGCCGACGCGTACCAGTTGCAGGCCGCGATCGCGGCCGAGCATGCCCGCGTACCCAGCTACACCGCGACCGACTGGCGCGAGATCGTCCGGCTGTACGACCTGCTGGTCGAGGTCTCCCCCAGCCCCGCCGCCGAACTCGCCCGCGTCGTCGCGATCGCCGAAACCGGCGCCGTCGACACAGCGCTCAAGCTGCTCGACGAGATCCCGCCCAGCTCACGCCGGCACGCCGTACGCGGCGAACTCCTGGCCCGCCGCTCCCGGTACGCCGAAGCCGCCGACGAGCTCCAACAGGCGCTGGACACAGCCCCGCCCAACCACCCCGAACGCCCGCACCGAGAACGCCGCCGCAACCACTTCCGCAACCTCGCCGACCTCACGAAAACGTGAGGACTATTCGTTGTCGGTCCAGTTGCCGCGTTCGCTGTTGAAGATGGACTTCGAGGCGGACGAGGACGTTGGCGACGCGGGACGGTTCGGCTGCGCGGCGGCCGGGGCCGGTGTGCTCGCCGTGACCTCCTGCGCCGAGTCCATCCCGATCGGACCGGTGCCGTCGTCGTCGGAGTCCTCGTCCCCCTGCAGTACGTCGACGCTCGCGGAGGCCCGCAGGCCGGTGCGCTGGATGACGCGCTGAATGGTGAGGTCGCGGTCGTCGGGCCGGCTGACCCACTTGATCTCGCGGAAGCCCTGGTCCTGCGCGGCCGACTCGAAGACGAAGTGGCCGTAGCCGAGCATCCGACCGATGATCGGCTTCTGCAGCGTGATGTCGAGGACCCGGGCGATCGGGGTGGTCGCGACGGTCTGCGAGAAGACGCCGCGGATACGCATGACCCGCATGTTGGTGACCACGAAGCGGTCCCGATGCTGGGTGAGGAACTGCCAGAAGGCATGACTGAGCAGCACCAGGACGATCGCCAGCAGCACCGGCTGCCCGCCGATCGCGGTGGTGGCCATCGTCAGCAGCAGCGCCGCCGCGAGCACGACCTCGAGCATCGGCACCGTGAACACCACCCAGTGGTGCCGCACCTCGTCGATGACGACTTCGCCCTCGTCCGAGATCAGATGGCGCCGGACCTTCGGGTCGAAGATCCGGAACAGGCCTATTCCGGCCATCCGTTCACTCCCCTGTCACGCTGTTGTGTGACCCCGTACGACTCAAGTGTCCCGCACGACGACGTGCAACGGGACACCCGGACGACAGATCAGCTGAACAGCGCCGTCAGGAACTGGATGACGCTCCCGAACGCGTCACCGACGGCCGAGAACGCTCCACCCACCGCGTTGGCCGCGTTGGTCGGCTGGGTGAACAGGTAAAACCCGGCAAAGGCGATGAGCGACCAGATCAACAGCTTCTTCGGCATGTCGCCACTCCTTGTTCCTAACCACTCGGTCGACTGTGTTTGAGTTTGTATCACGGACCGTGACCAATTGTCACTGACTGAACACAGCCCACCGCACAATCTCACCAGCTACAAGGTCCATTCTGTAACGGATCCGGGGGCACGGCACCCATCGGCGCGCCGCCTTGAGACGCGGATCGCCGGCCCCGGCGGAAATCCTGCGGCATTTGCCCGAAATCGGCACAACATCCGGTGAACGAAATGCAAAGACACCATGTGACACTACGTGGTCGATTGTTCCATGGCGAGACAAGTGTCACAAAGCAGCGATCAACTCGTCGGCCGCCGAATACGGATCCATGCCGCCGTCCGCGACCTTCGCCGCGAGGACGTCGAGCCGTGCGTCGCCGTGCAGGTGCGCGAACCGCGCCCGGAGCGCGGTCGTGGCGATCGCCTCGATCTCGTCCCGCGCGCGACTCCGGCGACGCTCGGTCAGCACCCCGTTCCCGCGCATCCATTCCAGCCGGTCCTCGATCGCCTGCACCACCTCGGCGACCCCCTCGTTGCGGGAGGCGACCGTCTTCAGGATCGGCGGCGACCAGGCGCCCTCGGACCGCTCGGCCAGCGCCAGCATCGACCGCAGGTCCCGGGTGACCGACTGGACGCCGTCCCGGTCCGCCTTGTTCACCACGTAGATGTCGCCGACCTCGAGGATCCCGGCCTTGGCCGCCTGGATGCCGTCACCCATGCCCGGCGCCAGCAGGATCAGCGTCGTGTCCGCCATCCCGGCGATCTCGACCTCGGACTGCCCGACCCCGACCGTCTCCACCAGCACCACGTCGAACCCGGCCGCGTCCAGCACCCGCAGCGCCTGCGGCGTCGACCACGACAACCCGCCGAGATGCCCGCGGGACGCCATCGACCGGATGAACACCCCGCGGTCGGTCGCGTGGTCCTGCATCCGCACCCGGTCCCCGAGCAGCGCACCGCCGGAGAACGGCGACGACGGGTCCACCGCGAGGACGCCGACCCGCTTCCCGGTCTCGCGGTACGCCGACACGAGCGCCGACGTCGATGTCGACTTGCCGACGCCGGGCGAGCCCGTGATGCCGACGATGTGCGCGTGACCGGCGTACGGCGCCAGCTCGGCCATCACCTCGCGCAGCAGCGGGGACTCGTCCTCGACCAGCGAGATCAGCCGCGCGACGGCCCGGGAGTCACCCTCCCGGGCCCGCTCGACCAGCTCACCGACCGGCGCCGTACGTCGTGGCATCAGTTCTTGATCAGCTCTGGGGCACACGAACAATCAGGGCGTCACCTTGACCGCCACCGCCGCACAACGCCGCCGCGCCCACTCCACCGCCGCGGCGGCCGAGCTCGAGGGCCAGGTGCAGCACGAGGCGGGCGCCGGACATCCCGATCGGGTGGCCGAGCGCGATCGCGCCGCCGTTCACGTTCACCTTGTCGTCGCCGACCTGCAGCTCGCGCGTCGACGCGATCCCGACCGCCGCGAACGCCTCGTTGATCTCGATCAGGTCGAGGTCCGCGGGCTGGATGCCTTCCTTCGCGCAGGCCTTGGCGATCGCGTTGGCCGGCTGGCTCTGCAGCGACGAGTCCGGCCCGGCGACCGAACCGTGCGCGCCGATCTCGGCGATCCAGCTGAGCCCGAGTTCCTCGGCCTTCGCCTTGCTCATCACGACGACGGCACAACCGCCGTCGGAGATCTGCGACGCCGAACCGGCCGTGATCGTGCCGTCCTTGCCGAACGCCGGCCGCAGCTTGCCGAGCACCTCGACCGACGTGTCACCGCGAACGCCTTCGTCGCTGTCCACCACGAGCGGGTCGCCCTTGCGCTGCGGCACCTCGACCGGCACGACCTCGTCGGCGAACAGGCCGTTCTTCCAGGCCTCGGCGGCGCGCTGGTGCGAGCGGGCGCTGAACTCGTCCTGCTCCTCGCGGCTCAGCTTCTGGCGCTCGGTGTTCGCCTGGTCCGTGAGCGCGCCCATGGCCTGGTCGGTGAACGCGTCCCACAACCCGTCGTACGCCATCGAGTCGACCAGCGTGGTGTCGCCGTACTTGAAGCCCTCGCGGGACTTCGGCAGCAGGTGCGGCGCGTTCGTCATCGACTCCATGCCGCCGGCGACGACGACGTCGTACTCGCCGGCGCGGATCAGCTGGTCGGCGAGCGCGATCGCGTTCAGCCCGGACAGGCAGACCTTGTTGATCGTGATGGCCGGCACGTCCATCGGGACGCCGCCCTTGACCGCGGCCTGGCGGGCGGTGATCTGACCGCCGCCGGCCTGCAGGACCTGGCCCATGATCACGTACTCGACCTGGTCCGGCGCGACGCCGGCCTTCTCGAGTGCGCCCTTGATCGCGAACCCGCCGAGCTCTGCTCCGGTGAAGCCCTTGAGGCCACCCAGCAACCGCCCGATCGGGGTCCGTGCACCGGCGACGATGACGCTGTGGTTCCGCGTGTCAGACATGCCGTCACGATACCTGCGACCGCACTGGTACGCCGCTGCTCGACCACGTCAGACGGGTCACACGGATCGTGTCGGCTGGGCCACTTTCGATGGCCTCGCGGTACGGCGTGCGCCACGCTGGCGAGATGGATCAGCTGTTCGACGCGATCGACCACGTGGGCATCGCGGTGCCCGACTTCGACGAGGCCGTCCGGTACTACGCCGACGTGTTCGGCATGACCGTGGCGCACGAGGAGATCAACGAGGAGCAGGGCGTCCGGGAGGCGATGCTCTCGGTCGGCGACTCGGGTTCCTCGATCCAGTTGCTGGCGCCGCTGTCGGACGCCTCGCCGATCGCGAAGTTCCTCGACCAGCGCGGCCCGGGCATCCAGCAGCTCGCCTACCGGGTCCGCGATCTCGACGCGGTCTCGAAGGTCCTGCGCGAACGCGGCGCCCGCCTGCTGTACGACGAGCCGAAGCGCGGCACCGCCGGCTCCCGGGTCAACTTCGTCCACCCGAAGTCGGCCGGCGGGGTGCTGGTCGAACTCGTGGAGCCATCGAACCTCGCACTAGCGGTGACGGCGCGCTAATTCGAGTCTCCTCGGCCTCGTTGGCGGACTACTCTGATCGAGTGCTGAAGGACAGCGCCACCGACTCCTTGCACGGTGCGCCGGCCGGATTCCTGCACGACGCCTTTGTCCACGTGTCGGACGAGGAGTTCGTGCAGCGCTCCGCTGCGCTCGTACAGCAGGGTCTGGCGGCGGGGGAAACCATCGTGGCCGTGCTGCCGCCGGAGCGGATCGCCGTACTGCGCGACGCTCTGGGACCGCTGCACCATGAGGTCCGTTTCCACGACATGACCGTTGCCGGGGGCAACCCCGCGCGGCTGATCCCGTACTGGCGCGGCGTCATCGAGCAGCACCCCGGACCGGTGCGCGGACTGTGTGAACCGGCGTACCCGGGCCGGAGCGCGGCGGCGTACGACGAGGTGCTGCTGCACGAGGCGCTGTCCGACATCGCGTTCGCGCAGGACCGGGATTTCCGGCTGTACTGCGCGTACGAGGCGTCCGTCGGCATCGACCCGACCGCGACGCACTCGGGCGCGGAAGCTCTTGCAGAGAAGACGTTCCGGATCGCGCTGGACGACATACCCGATCGGGCCGAGCGGTGGGAGTTCGGGGCCGACGAGCTCGGGCAGATCCGGCAGTGGCTGAGTGGGCAGGCCGCCTCGCACGGCGTGTCGAGGGACCGGCTCGAGGACCTGTCGCTGGCGTTGCACGAGATCTGCACGAACAGCATCCGGTTCGGCGGCGGGCGCGGTCGGCTGGCGGTGTGGATCGCCGACGGCGCGCTGATCTGCGACGTACTGGACTGCGGGCGGATCGACGACCTGCTCGTCGGACGGGTGCTGCCGCCGCTGGACGGGCTCGGCGGGCGGGGCGTCTGGCTCGCCAACCAGCTGTGCGACCTGGCGCAGCTGCGGTCCGGTGACGACTTCACCCAGGTACGGCTCCACACGCGGCTGCGTTGAGGTCGGGGGGATAAGACCACTGACAACGGTGGACTGGAAAAGTGACGGTCGTCTCAACCGTCGCTCCCTGTGTTACAGCGCACAGCCACGGGCGCATACTCAGCGGTAAGTTCCGCTCACCCAGACCGCCGCTTCAGGAGGTTACGACGTGAAGCAGATCCTCGACGCGATCCTTGCCGGTGACAGCGCCGCCGTCGGAGAGCTCGACGTACCGGAGCATTACCGCGGAATCACCGTCCACGCCGACGAGGCCGCGATGTTCGACGGGCTGGACAGCAAGGAGAAGGATCCGCGCAAGAGTCTGCACCTCGACGACGTCCCGACGCCCGAGCTCGGGCCGGGTGAGGCGCTGGTCGCGGTGATGGCCAGCGCGATCAACTACAACACCGTCTGGACGTCGATCTTCGAGCCGGTGTCGACCTTCTCGTTCCTGAAGCGGTACGGGAAGCTGTCGCCGCTGACGGCCCGGCACGACCTGCCGTACCACGTGGTCGGCTCCGACCTGGCGGGCGTCGTACTGCGGACCGGGCCGGGCGTGAACGCCTGGAAGCCGGGCGACGAGGTGGTCGCGCACTGCCTGTCGGTCGAGCTGGAATCGCCGGACGGGCACAACGACACGATGCTCGACTCCGAGCAGCGGATCTGGGGCTTCGAGACGAACTTCGGCGGTCTCGCCGAGATCGCGCTGGTGAAGTCGAACCAGCTGATGCCGAAGCCGGCCCACCTGACGTGGGAGGAAGCGGCGTCGCCGGGGCTGGTGAACAGTACGGCGTACCGGCAGCTGGTGTCCGCGAACGGCGCCAACATGAAGCAGGGCGACGTGGTGCTGGTCTGGGGCGCGTCCGGCGGCCTGGGTTCCTACGCGACGCAGTTCGCGCTGAACGGCGGGGCGATCCCGGTGTGCGTGGTGTCGTCGCCGGAGAAGGCGGAGATCTGCCGCGCGATGGGCGCGGAGCTGATCATCGACCGGTCGGCCGAGGGGTACAAGTTCTGGAAGGACGAGCACACCCAGGACCAGAAGGAATGGAAGCGGTTCGGGGCGCGGATCCGGGAGCTGACCGGCGGCGACGACCCCGACATCGTGTTCGAGCACCCGGGCCGGGAGACCTTCGGAGCCTCGGTGTACGTCGCGCGGCGCGGCGGGACGATCGTGACGTGCGCGTCCACGTCCGGGTTCATGCACGAGTACGACAACCGGTACCTGTGGATGAACTTGAAGCGAATCATCGGCTCGCACTTCGCCAACTACCGCGAGGCCTGGGAGGCCAACCGGCTGATCGCCAAGGGCATGGTGCACCCGACGGTCAGCAAGGTCTACCCACTCGAGGACACCGCGCAGGCGGCGTACGACGTCCATCGCAACCTCCACCAGGGCAAGGTCGGCGTCCTGACCCTGGCCCCGGCCGAAGGACTGGGCGTCCGCGACACCGCTTTGCGCGAGGAACATCTGGACGCCATTAATCGCTTCCGCAACAGGTAGTTGCCGCCGACTCCCGATTGGCTGGTTTCGGGTGGGTTCTGACAGGCTTATGGTGGGGGATTCACGCTGAGCCGCCAGAAGGGAACCTCGGGAGAATGCCTGACGAGTCGAGCCTGCCGTTCTTCGACCGCACGGCGACAGCGGCCGGGGGCTTCCCGGTCAGTCGCCGTGGGTACGACAAGCAGGCCGTGGACGACTATGTCCGCGCGCTGGAGATGCAACTCGTCCAGGCACGCGGCCGCGCCGACGAGCTGCAGCAGAGTGTCGCGCCGATGCAGCACCAGCTCGCGGAGACGCGGCGCCAGCTCGAGGCCAGCGCCAACCCGTCGTACGCCGGACTCGGCGACCGGGCCGCGCAGATCCTCCGGCTCGCCCAGGACCAGGCGTCCGAGGCCCTCGACGAAGCCAAGCGTGAGGCGGAGGAGCTCCGCGCGAACGCGGCCAAGGAGGCTGCCGCCGCGCGGGCGACCGGTGAGCGTGAGGCCGAGGACATCCGGACCGTCGCGCTCAACGAGGCGGACAGCATGCGCCGTACCGCCGAGGGCGACGCGGCCGAGCTGCGCCGTACGGCGGAGACCGAGGCGGCCGAGGTACTGCAGGCGGCCCGGCGGAAGGCCGAGCAGCTGCAGCTGACCGCCGAGTCGCAGGCGAGCACGCTGAAGAACGGTGCGCTGCACGAGGCCGAGAAGATCCGGACCGCGATCCAGCGCGAGTCGGCGGCGCTGCGCGCGCGGCTGGCGGACGAGCGCGAGCAGCAGGCCAAGGAGCTGGCCGACAAGCACCAGCAGATCGCGGCCGACACCGACAGCCTGACCACCCAGATGAAGGAGGCCGCCGAGGCCTCCGAGCGCCGGGTGGCCGAGGCGACCGAGCAGGCCCGCAAGATCCGCGCCGAGGCCGAGGAGTCGGCCGAGCGGACACTCTCGCGTTCCCGCCGGGAGGCCGAGCAGCTGCTGACCACCGCGCGCACCCGCGCCGAGGCCGAGCTGGCGAACGCGGCCGACGAGGCGGAGCGGTCCCGGACCGTCGTCGCCCGCGAGACCGAGCGTCTGGCGAAGCGCCGCGACGGCATCCTCACCCAGATCGCCGGGCTGAACGAGATCGCGAGCAACATCGCGCGTCAGGCCGCCGAACTGGACTCCGAGACTGCGGCGGCACCGTACGTGAACCCTTTCGCCCGGCCGGCTGAGTCCTCACGGGCCCCGCTCGATGCGCCCGGCACCGGCGCCGGCAGCCCCTTCGCCACCGAGCCCTCGACCCCGTACCCCTCCAACTTCGAGTCGCCCACCCCCACCTCAACCCCGCCCAGCTCGCCTTCGGCCGGCCCGGCCCCGGCTGACTCGTCGGCTGGCTCGGCTCCGGCAGGCTCGGCTCAGGCTGGCTCGGGTTCGCTTGGCTCGACCGCGGCTGGCTCGGGTTCGCTCGGCTCGGCTCCGGCCGGGTCGGTTCGGCTGACTCGGGTGCTGACTCGGACTTCGGGGATGACGCGAACCCGTTCCCGGCGGCGACGCCGGCTGACAACCCGTTCCCGGGCGCGACGCCCGCCGCGCGATCCTCGCGTGAGTCGTCGTACGACACCGACGGACCGTTCACCGGGTCCAGCCCGTTCGTCGGCATCGGCGCCGGGGACGCCCGCGTCGACGAGACCCGGATCGACACCGGCCTGCGCATCGACCCGAAGGACGCGGACGACCTCGCCCGCCAGACCGGCAAGACCGCCGGCGGCCCGGCCGACCCTGCTGCCGACGCCGCCGACCTGGCTGAGCTTGCCGCGCTCGCGGACGACGAGGACCTCGCCGAGACGACCGGTTCCGAGGATTCGGACGGCGACGAGGAGCCGAAGGACTCGACCATGGTGGACGAGTTCCGGCTGGGTGACCTCGCGAGCAACGAGACTCGTGTCCAGACGCGGCGCTCCAGGTCGGCGAAGTCCTCCGACGACGAGAAGCCCGCGGACGACGAGAAGACCGATGCGGCCACCTCGAGCGCGCGATCCCCGAAGGACAAGATGTGACGTCATCCGGCGACGACAACTCCACAGCGACCCCCGACAAGGACCTTGCCGACGCCACGCGTGAAGCGAAGTCCGCCGCCGCGGAAGCCCACGCCGCCGCCGACAAGAGCCAACAAGCCGCAACCGACGCAGCGAACGCCGCCGAGGATGCCGACGACGCCGCGAACAAGGCTGCTGCCGCCAACCATGCTGACGACGGCGACACGAACCTGGCGGACAACCTGCTGATCGAAGAGCGGCACCCGTCGGTCGGTATGGGTACGCCGGGTCCGCCGCTGCGCCGGGGGAACCCGTTCACGTTCGGGTTCTTCGCAGCACTCGGCGTACTCGTCGCCCTGGGTCTGTGGAACGCCGCCGGCCAGGCACGCTCGGTCCTGATCCTGCTCCTGGTCTCGATGTTCATCGCGGTCGGCCTGAACCCGCTGGTCGAGTGGTTCATGCGCCGCGGCCTGAAGCGCGGCCTGTCCGTCGGCGTGGTGTTCCTGCTGATGATCCTCGCGGTCGCCGGCGTCGCCGTCGCGATCGTCCCGGTCGTCTCGGACCAGATCAACAGCCTGATCAAGAACGCTCCCGAGTGGCTCGACCTGCTGACCAAGTCGAAGACGCTCAACGAACTGGACAACAAGTACCACTTCATCCAGAAGGCGCAGGACTACATCCAGGACCCGGCGCTGGCGCAACGTGCGTTCGGCGGGATCCTCGGCGTCGGCAAGGTCGTCGCGGGCGCGCTGTTCAACACGTTCACGATCCTGGTGCTGACGCTGTACTTCCTCGCCTCGCTCCCCACGGTGAAGCGCGCGGCGTACAGCCTGGTCCCCCGCACCCGCCGTACCCGCGTCTCGATCCTCGGCGACGAGGTCCTCGGCCGGGTCGGCGGTTACGTCAGCGGCCAGTTCCTGGTGGCGCTGACCGCCGGCGTGATGATGTTCATCTTCCTGGAGATCGTCGGGCTGCGGGAGTACGCCGTGGCGCTGGCGATCGTGGTGATGTTCTGCGACTTCATCCCGATGGTCGGCGGTCTGATCGGCGTCGTCGTGGTCTCGCTGATCGGCTTCACCGGCGGCGTCGGGATCGGCCTCGCCTGCCTGGTCTACGGCGTCATCTACCAGCAGGTCGAGAACTACTTCGTCGCGCCGCGCATCATGCGCCGCGCCGTCGACATCCCCGGCGCCGTCACCGTCATCGCCGCCCTCCTCGGCGGCGCCCTCCTCGGCGTGGTCGGCGCCCTCCTCGCCATCCCCTCAGCCGCCGCCATCCTCCTCATCATCCGAGAAGTCTGGGTCCGCAAAGCCGACGCCTCCTAGGTCGAGACACGGTCACCTTATCCGAAGCTTGTGCCGACCCGCTGCTGCTGCGGTCGGCACATGCTGTCTGCACGCTCAGTGCTCTTGGAGGACCCACCGCAGCGGCTGGAGGCGGCAGACGGGAGTCGCCATGCCGAGGAACTTGAAGTCGACGCTCGCGATCGCGGGCTCGTGCAAGCGCTCGGCGAGAGCCAAGACCATTGCGTCCACATAACCCAGCGGTCCTGAGACCAATTGCGCGCTGAGCTCGGCAGCACGGGCCCGATCCTCGAGCGTGGGATCGATGATCTCGAACGCATCGGTGCCGCGAATCACCGCATCGAGGAAACGCACCTCAAGAGAAGGGCCGTTGCGCACGTTGTTCCGTAGGAAGTTGCATGTCTCACCCAGCACCGGCTCTGGAATTAGTAGGCGACCGCGCCACTCCGCCAGCAGTCTCACGCAGCGCTCGTGTTCACGTCACGAGCGTTGAAGGTGGCGATCACCTGACCAGATCGCAGAGGAGCGCCGTCAGCTCCGCCGGCTGCTTCGATGGCCGCGACGATCTACGTCCTTCCGCGCGTCAGCCATTATCTCGCGGTACCGGACAGATAGCTCCGGCTCGTCGATGCTCGCCAGCCCGACCCACGGGAAGCGCTGCCGCACCTCATCGGTGTCGATCTGCTTGCCTTCCATGACCTCACTGTAAACGAGCCGAGCCGAATCTCGGCGATCAAGTCGCGGACGCGCTGTTCAGCATGTTCGTGATCCTGGTGCTGACGCTCTCTTTCCTCGCGTCGCTCCCCTCGATGAAGCGGGCCGGCGTACTGCTCGCCCCTACCCTCGCCGTACCCGCGTCTCGATCCTCGGCGGCGCCTTCCTCGGCGTGGTCGGCGTCCTCGTCGCCATCCCCTCAGCCGCCGCCATCCTCCTCATCATCCGAGAAGTCTGGGTCCGCAAAGCCGACGCCTCCTAACTCACCAGCTCGGGGAGAGTTGCCTACCCGATCCGGGAAGGAACTCTCCCCAAGTTGGTTGTCTATCTGGCCGCCTGGACCAACTGCGAGACCCGTTGGTGCGAGACGCCGAGCACGCTGCTCACGTCCCTCACCGGCACGTTGGCGTCCGTCAATGCGGTTGCGACTTCTCGGGTGAGTTCGGCGACGGCGCTTCAAGCTCCTTCGCCCGGCGACGTAGTCCGTCGACCAGCGTCTTTGCCTCGAGCAGATCCTGCCCATCGGCCTCGATGCTCGGCCACCTCGACCGCAACCTTCGAGAGCGGTACGTCGGTCGACACCGCGATGTACTCCCGAGCCATCCGCTCGACCTCGTCCAACCGCCGAGCCTGCGTCACCCCACCAAGCTCCGGAACCGCCACCATCCACCAACGGTCATCCCGACTAACTGTCACCTCGTACGTCTTCACTCCCCTCCTCACACTCGGCGAGTGCCCTGTCGACCTTCCGGACGACTCCCGGCGAGATCACCCGATGGCCGTCCGGCAACACGAACGCGTGCTGACCGCAGGAACACTCGTACAAGCTGTGTGACCCTTCCGTCCTGACCCGCCGCCACCCGGCGTCCCTGAACGCCTTCACGACCTTCCGCGTCGGCTGCTCACTGACCATGATTCTAGGCTAGGCACCTAGACACTATCAAGGCAAATCAGCTAGACGGTCTCAGTTGGTGACGTCGAGGATGAAGTGTTGGGCGGGGGTTAGGCGGGTGTAGGTGTTCAGGCGGATGTAGGTCTGTTGGTCGAGTTGTTGGGGTGGTGGCGGTGGGTGAAGTAGGAGTGGAGGGCTCGGCGGGGGTTGTTGGTTCGGTTTTGGGTGCCGCCGTGCCAGAGGTGGCTGTTGAAGATGACTACCGTGCCGGCTTTGCCGAGTCAACTGGATTTGGTCGGGGTGGTCGGCGCCCGGGTTGGGCATTTCGTCGCCGGGCATGGTGCCGCGGCGGTGGGAGCCGGGGACTACTCGGGTGGCACCGTTCGACGGGGTGAAGTCGTCGAGGAGCCAGATCGAGTTGCAGACCTCGTACTCGCCAGGCTGGACGGGATGTCCGAAGTCCGCGTGCAGGCCCTGGTGCCCTTCGCCGGGTAGGGCCGCGCGGCTGTTGAGGGACGAGAGTCTGAACTCGCCGAGCACGTGCTGCATCGCGGCCAGTACGCGCGGGTGGCTGAAGCACACCTCGAACCTCGGATCCTTGTTCACCAGATCCGCCAACCGGTCCGTACCCCGCTCCTGATGCACCTCGAGGCCGGCCCGATCCCCCTCGGCCGCGGTCAGTTCGGCCAGTCGCTTCGTTGATCGCGGCCACCTCCTCCGCCGTGAGAATCCCCTGCAGCGGAAGGAATCCGTCGCGGTCGAGCTGGTCCTTCTCGTCCGGCGTGAGTACGTCGTCCGTGACGCCGAGATCGCGTAAAGCGGTCGCCATATCCATCGGAGTGCTCCTTCACAAGATGCACGAATCGATGCCAGCATCGTTCCGACGTACCTGAGAAACAATGCAGGAGGCGACAGGGCTTATGCACAAATCGCCACGGCTGCTCGGCGCCGGCGTACACACCGCTGCGCCCGGCAAGGACTACCCGTCGCACGCGCACACGTCATGGGAGCTCGTGTACTACGTTCGCGGCCGGATCACCTGCCCCGTCGGCGACGCGACGTACGACGCCACTCCCGGGACCGTGCTCCTCACGCCGCCGCACACCTGGCACGCCGAGCAGAGCCGCACCGGGTACGCGAACCGCTTCCTCCAGGTCGACGCCGCAGCCACCCACCCGTGGCCGCGCCTGTGCTACGACGACACCGACCACACCCTGCGCCGCGTCTTCGACGCCCTCGTCCGCGAAACCGAGAGCGAGGACCTCCGCGCACTCCTCCTCGCCGAACTCGACCTCCGCCTCAGACGGGCTGCCGCCACCCCGCCAAGAACGCCCGCTGAACAGCTCGTCGCCCAAGCAGAGCAGCTCTTCGAGGAACGCTTCGCGGCCGGTCTCCGCATCGCGCACGTGGCAGCCGACCTCGGTGTCTCGCAGTCGGGCCTGCGGGCCGCCTTCACCCGCCTCCGCAACACCGGCCCGCAGGCCGCCCTTCAAGCAGTACGCCTGCGCCACGCGCTAGCCCACATCCGCAATTCGACCCTCCCGCTCCAGGCCATCGCCGAGCTAACCGGCTACGACTCAGTCAGCCACCTAACCCGTCACGTCAAGGCGGCCACAGGCTCCCCTCCCGGCGCTCTACGCAAGTTCATCCTGGAGCAGTGACCCGATCCACGCGTCGACCCGCTGACCGCGATGCACCAGCCGCTTGCGCAACTGCCCCTCCATCACGAAGCCTGCCTCCTCCGCAACGCGACGCGAGGCCTCGTTGCCGATCTCCGCACGCCACTCGACGAGCTCCAGGCCCTGCGTCTCAAAGGCCCACCGACAAAGCGCCCGTGCAGCGGCCGGCGCAACGCCCCGGCCGCGAGCAGCCGGGGCGGTCCAGTGCGGACGGTTGGCAGGTCGATGCAGCGCGCATCGATGGTGGGGTAAGAAATTGTCACGGAGCGCCGACTTCTTTCCCCAGCGCGTCAGCCGGAGCAAGGCGGCCGACGAGTCGTGGCGAAAGGTTCATACCCGAAACCTTGAGTCGTGGATCGGGGCTCTCACGCCCGGCGTGTCGGCAACCGAATCCCACGACTCGGCGGCGTTCGGCATCGTGAGTCAGTCGAGCGAGAAGGCGGCGCGGACTGTCGTCAGCTCGATGCCGCGTTCCTCGATCGCCTTGCGGATCTCGGGGTCGGTGACGAGCTCCTGGTCGGACAGCCGGTACTCCTCGGCCCAGCGATACGTGTACGAGCCGGGCTTGTGCAGCGCACCGAGCTCAGGCTCAGCAGCCGCGCAGTGGGTCACCAGCAGATGCACTCCCGGCGTCAACTTGTCGAGGTACTCGAGCAGCCAGGCCCTCTTCACATCCGCGTCCCGATCGCTCAAGGTCTCGATCGACCCGAATCGCTGCGACTCCTCCGCCCCATAGATGAACGGTTTGCCGGCCGCGCTAGACACCTCGTCGTACGCCGCGGGCGCCGCCGATTGCCCCATGTGTACGTCGAGGTACTCGATCGCCAACCCTTCCGCCGCGAACTTCGCGACCTGAGCCGTCAGCTCATGCACCGCGTCCTCATGAGTCACCGAAGCCTGCGCCTCGGCCACCGACCGCAGGAACGTCCCGTCCTCCCCCACCAACGACGCCCCGTCCGTCAACGGCCGCCACCGCAGGAAGTCCCACTCACACGTCAACGTCTGATGCACCCCCAACGGGATCCCGAACTCCCGCCCCAACGCAGCCGCCTCGGTAAACCAAGGACAAGCCGCCATCGTCGAAACCTGTGTCACGATCCCGTCGCGGAACGCCTGCACCGTCCCAACGTTGACCGCATGACACATCCCAAAGTCATCACCCTGAACAACCAACCGAACCTCAGCCACGCCCACTCCCACCATTCGCCGACAAAGCCAGCTACGACCGTACTTCCTCACGACATCAAGCGCACCGAAAGGTACGTCTCCGTAGCTCGACGCATACGTCGACAGATTTACAGTCTGTTCGACAGCACGGGCCGCGAACAGCAGGTCACACCCAACGGCGGCCACTGCATCGCGGCAGCACGTACCGTCCGGCGGGTGGTTGGGAGCTGCACAGAGCCCGTGGGACAAACCCACCACATCCGCTTCACCCACCACAGACCCGCGCCACCACGAGGCAGTCGCACGGGTGGGTGGGAGCGGCGCGTAGCACGGCGACGAAGGAGCCGCGCGTAATGCCGCGTGGGGACGACTATGGTCCGGCGAGTTTGGTGACCTCCGGCGACTGATTGGTGTGGAAGGCGCAGGCCCGGGGGTACGACGCCAGGCAGCCGCGCGTCGTCATCAACGCGGTGTAGTAGTCGATGTACCGGAAGCCGTACGTCTCGCCACGCGCGAAGGCCTGGTGCCGGATCGCGCGACACCCAGCGGTAGAACGCCTCGTCGGAGATCGGGACGTACAGCGACGGCGTGAAGCCCTCCATGTCCTCCCAGTTCTCGGCATGCAGGAACGAGCGCACGCCGTGCCGCGGTAGGGCGGCGAGCTTCTCGGCAAGTGCGGCGTACGGCGTGATGGCGGCGAAATCGTCCGCGGGATCGATCGGCAGGCCGGCCAGGAAGCGGGCGCGCTCGGCCAGCACCGCGGTGTGTTCGTGATCGCGGTGGATGGAGTGCTTCCAGTGCGTGATGATCGTGTCGGGCTGCTTCTCGCGGATGATCTGGGCGAGCTGCAGGGCCACGTCGTCGGTGTCGGGGAGGAAGCCGTCGCTGTGGTCGAGCACCAGGAAGTCCGCGCCGATCGCCTCGGCGAACGCCGTACCCTCCGCGATCTTCTGCTTCTTGTACTCCGTCGGCGTCAGCCGCGGGTGGCCGCGCTCCCCCGGCGTCAGCGCGACGATCGTCGCCGACGCGCCCTCCAGGACGAGCTTGGCCAGCGTCGGCCCGGCGGTCAGGTCCATGTCGCCGATGTGCGCCCCGATGGCGAGCACTGATCTGGTCACAACGGTCTCCTCACTTCAGGCCACTGAGTACGACGCCACGCACGTAGTACTTCTGGAACACCAGGAACACGACCAGCACCGGCAGCGTGCTGATCACCAGCCCGGCCATCACGATCGGCATGGTGCGGTCCGGATCGAGGAAGCTCTGCAGCAGCTGGATCCCGACCGGCAACGTCTGCAACGACGGGTCGGACGACGAGATCAGCAGCGTCCAGATGTACTCGTTCCAGGTGCCGATGAACGTGATCAGCCCGAGCGTGATCGCCACCGGCTTGGTCTGCGGCAGCACGATCAGCCGCCAGATCTGCCACTGGTTCGCGCCGTCGATCTTGGCCGCCTCGAGCATCTCGTCCGGCAGCGAGATCATGAACTGCCGCATCAGGAAGATCCCGAACCCGGAGACCGTGAACGGCAGGATCAGCGCGAGCAGGCTGGTCGTCAGCCCGCCGTCGCCGCCGCGCCCGAGGAAGTCGTTGCCGCCGGCCAGCGGCCAGTTGAGCATGATCAGGAACGTCGGGATCAGCAGCAGGAACGGCGGCAGCATCATCGTCGCGAGGATGAACCGGAAGATCACCGCCCGTCCGCGGAACTTCAGCTTGGCGAGCGCGTAACCGGCCAGCGCCGAGGTGATCAGCACCGAGACCGTCACGCTGACCGTGACGATCACGCTGTTGCGGAACAACCGCGGCAGCTCCAGCTGCGAGAACGCCTCGCGGTAGTTGTCCAGGTTGAACGACTCCGGCAGCAGCTTGTACGGGATCACGCCGTACTCGCCCGCGCCCTTGAACGAGCTCATCACCATGTCGAGGAACGGCATCACCATCGCGACGCCGCCGAGGATCACGACCAGGTACGCGAACCACGGGAACTTGCCGTGTCGCCGCCTCACGAGGTCTCCTCCCCGCGCCGCCGGGCGACCCACAACTGCAGCAGGGTGATCGCCAGGATGATCACGAACAGCACCATCGCCATCGCGCTCGCCGTGCCCCAGGCGCCGTACTTGAACGCCCGCTGGTACATCTCGAACGCCGCCACGTTGGTCGCGTTCACCGGCCCGCCGTCACCCGTCATCACGATGATCAGCGCGAACGACTGCAACCCGCCGATGAACTGTGTGATCAGCACGAACAGCAGGGCCGGCCGCAGCAACGGCAACGTGATCGACCAGAACATGTGCCACGAGTTCGCCCCGTCCACCTCGGCCGCCTCGTAGTACATCTCCGGGATCGCCTTCAGCCCGGCCGTCAGGATCAGTACGGCGCCGCCGATCGAGGCCCAGGCCTGTACGACGGTCACCGACGGCAGCGCGTACGACGCATCGGACAGGAACCCGATGCTGTTCACGCCGAGCTTGTTGAGTACGCCGTTGATCAGCCCGGCCGGCTGGTACATCATCTTCCACACGTTGCCGATGGCCACGACCGTCGCGACCACGGGCAGGAAGTACAGCACCCGCCAGAAGCCCTGGAACGCCAGCCGATCGATGCAGTAGGCAACCAGCACCGACCCGAACGTCGCCAGGAACACCGACCCGAACGCGAACAGCAGTGTGTTCACCAGGATCGGCTTGACGAACGTCCCGTCGAAGCTCAGGACGTCGCCGAAGTTCGCCGTACCGGCCCACTTCAGGGTCCCGAGGTCGAAGCCGCCCCAGTCCGAGAACGCGAGCACGATCGCGAAGATGAACGGCAGGATCAGGAACACGCAGAAGAACAGCAACGCCGGCGCGAGGAACAGGTACGCCGCCCGCCCCTCGCGCTGGAGCTTGCCGAGCCGCCGGGCCGGCGACGCCGCTAGGCGATCGGCACCGACCCGGCCGACCGCCGTCGTCATTGCGGCTTGACCGCCTTGGCGGCCTGCGCCAGCGCGTCGTCCGGATTCTTGCCGTCGGCAAGCACACCCATGATCGCGTTGTGCAGCGCGGTCTTCGCCTCGTACGCACCCGGCTGGTTGGGTTCGGCCATCGCGTACGTCGCCGCGTCGTAGATCGGCGCCAGGTTCGGGTCGGACAGCGTCTTCTTGTACGCCGCCTGGTCAGCGGTCCGCGGCGGGATCAGGCCCTGGTCGGCCAGCCACTTGCCGGTCTCAGTGACCTGACCGTCGGCAGCCTTGTGCTCGTTCATCCAGGTGAGGAACTTCCACGCCTCGTCGGCGTGCTTGCTGCGCTGGTTCACGCCCATGAAGAACCCGTACGCCAGCGAGCCCTTGCTGCCCGCGGTCGGCCCCGGGATCGCGGTCACCCCGACGTCGGAGGCGTACTTGTCCTTCATCTGGGTCTTCAGGCTGCCGATCCACCAGCCGGCCTGGATCGCCATCGCCACACCGCCGCTGCGGAACTGCTTGGTCGGCATGATCGAGGGATTGGTCGCCTTCGCGGCCGCGAGGTCGGCCTCGAACTTCAGCGCCGCCTTGCCCTCGGCGTTGTCGAACTGCGCCGTACCGTCCGGGCCGAGGAACTTCCCACCGGCCGCGTCGAGCAGCGACAGGAACGGGTGCACGGACTTGTTGTCGCCGTCCTGGATCAGGCTCAGGCCCTCGACCTGGATGTTGCCCTTGGCATCGCGCTTCACGGTCTTCTTGGCCGCGTCGGCGAGCTCGGCCCAGGTGGTCGGCGGCTTGCTGATCCCGGCCGCGGCCAGGATCTTCTTGTTGTAGAAGAGCACGTAGGTGTTCAGCTCGGTCGGGTACCCGAGCAGCGTGTCGCCGGTGGTGACCGCGCCGAGCGCGGCCGGGCTGTACTCCGCCTTGATCTTCGTCGCGATGTCGTCCGGCACCTTGGCCACGACGTTCGCCTTCATCAACTGGCCGCCCCACAGGCCGTACGCGCTGACGATGTCGGCGCCGCGGCCGCCGGTCTGCCGGACCGTCATCGTGGTGAGCAGGTCGTCGAACTTGACCACCTGCGCCTTCACCTGGACCTTCGGGTTCTCCTTGTTCCACTGCTGGATCATCTTGTCCAGCCCTTCCTTGGACGGGCCGTCGCTGTAGTGGCTCAGCAGCGTCAGCTCGACCTTGTCACCGCTTCCGCCCGCATCGCCGCCACCGCCGCAAGCCGCGGCCGTGGCGAACAGTCCGAGCGCGACGGCAAGCCGCAGACCTCTGGAAATCCTCATGTCATTCCTTCCCGCCATCCGGGAGCAGGGGCGCCCGGAGGATGGTGAACGTGCGGGTGATGTCGAAACCTGTCTTCAGGTACAGCTGCCCGGCGGCGGACTTCTCGCCGGTCCACAGGAACCAGGCGCTGTGCGCGCCAGCGGCGACCATCCGCTCGAGTGTCAGGTGCAGCAGCACCTTCCCGAGCCCGGTGCCGCGGGAGGCCGGCAGGACGCCGAACGGCCCGAAGCGGTCGATCACCGCCTCGTACGTCCCGTGCATCGCCCAGCCGAGGATCGCCCCACTGGGATCACGTGCCACCACAATGCGGTCCAGTGGCAGACCGGACACGACGCCCTCGCGGATCGCGCGCGCCCAGTCCGGGTTGAACTCCGCGCCGGCGATCGCGATCAGCGCGGTCAGCTCGTCGCTGGATGGTGTACCAAAGCTGTAGCCCTCGGCCGTCAGCGCCTCGATCCGCTTGCGGACCTCATCCGGAATGGCGTACCCGACGAGGCTCCGGTCCATCGCGACCGCGTCGTACCCGCGCTGGAAGCCGAGGCCGGCGAGCAGCCGGGCCGCGGCGGGATAGCGAGCCGCATCGAGGCCGGGGAGGAAGTAGTTCGGCGTGTACGACGAGAAGTACACCTCGGACCGCCCGTGCGACCGGAGCCAGTCCATTGCCGCGGACAACAACTCGCGCCCGAGGCCACGACCGCGGTAGGTCCGGATGCACGAAGAAGAACGGGATCCAGCCGGACGCCGGCTCCAGGTCGTCGGCGTCGACCGCGATCAGCCGGCGGACGGCGTACGCGGCACCGACGATCTGATCATTGATCACGGCTACCTGCAGGCCGGCCGCGTCGAAGTTGCGGTCGAGCAGGAACAGGTCGCGGAACCGCTGGTAGCTGATCGGATCGGCCGGCGCCGCGGCGGTCCAGGCGGCGGCCAGTGCCGGCCCGTCGCCGACCTCGAACGAACGGATCATCGGGCAGTCCCTTCGTAGAGCAGTACGCCGTCGCGTACCCATCCGGCCGGTGTGGTTGCCGCGGGCAAGAGTTCGACCGGGTCGTCGCCGGCCTCCAGCGCTTTCCGCAGCGAGTCCGAGCCCCACAGCTTGTCGAGCGACGGCAGCAGACCGAAGTCGTCGTGATAGAGCTCGTTCAGCACCCGCAACATCACCAACGCGGTCCGCACCGGCTCGAACGCCTCCGGGTCCACGACATGCAGCTGTACGCCGGACAACGCCTGGCCCGCGTACTTGTGGAACACCGGCTCGAACCACGTCCGCCGGCAGATCACCCCGGGCAACTCACACGCGCGCAACGCCGGGACCAGCCGGTCGTCGACGTACGGCGCCCCGATCGTCTCGAACGGTCGCGTCGTACCGCGGCCCTCGCTGAGGTTCGTCCCCTCGAACAAGCCGGTCCCGGGGTATACCAAAGCCGTCTCCGGTGTCGGCATGTTCGGCGACGGCGGCACCCACGGCAGACCGGTCCCGGTCGACGTACGGCTCCAGCCCTCCGCCTCGACGACCGTTGCTGCACCCAACTGAAGCGCGAGTTCGCCGACTGTCAGCCCATGGCGGAGCGGGATCGGCGCCCGCCCGACGAAGCTCTCGAACCCGGGCTGCAGCAGCGGGCCCTCGACCCGTAAACCGCCGAGCGGGTTCGGCCGGTCCAGCACCACAAATGGCATACCAAGCCGGGCGGCCGCCTGCTGGCAGTCGTACATCGTCCAGACGTAGGTGTAGAACCGCGTCCCGATGTCCTGGATGTCGAAGAGCAGTACGTCGACGCCGGAGAACAGGTCGTCGAGCTCGCGCCCCTGCCGCCGGTACGTGTCGAACACCGGCAGCCCGGTGTCGGGGTCGACGCCTTCACCTTCGCTCTCACCCGCTTGCGCCGTACCGCGGAGGCCGTGCTCGGGACCGAACAACGCCGCCAACGGCAACCCGGCCGCACACAACGCGACCGAGGTCGGCGTGAGGTCCGGCAGCACGCCGGTGAAGTTCGTGATCAGTCCCAGGCGCCCGTCGGGCACCAACCCCGGGTCCTCGGCCAGACGCTGTGCGCCGGTCCGGACCACCATCGCTACCACCAACCCAGATCGTGGATCCTGCAGGAACTGGGTTGAAAACTTACCGATATATTCAGGTGGAGGTCAATGGATTACTTACAGCCGTTTTAACCGAGGAAAGGTGTGAGAGCCGCCAGGAAGTCGTCGAGGCGCTCGGCGTGGACCCAGTGGCCGGCCTCCGGAACTTCGGCGTACGTCACGTGCGGGAAGTACGCCGCGATGGTCGCGCGATGGTCCTGCTGGACGTAGTCGGACTTGCCGCCGTAGATGAACAGCGTCGGCCCCTCGTACTGCAGCCCCTCGACCTCAGGCCAGCCGGAGATCGCCGGCAGCGCGGCCTCGATCACTGGAAGATTCGGCCGCCACCGGGCGCCGTCGGAGTCGAGGATCAGGTTCTGCAGCAGGAACGCCCGCGTCCCGGGCGTCGGTACGGCGTCGACGAGCTGGGCGTCGACCTCAGCGCGACGAGTGATCGAGGACAGGTCGGCGTTCCGCATCGCCCGGGCGTACTCCACGAACGCCGGCGGATACGCAACCGGCGCCGCGTCCACGACGACGAGCCGCTCGACCACGGCGGGGTACTGCAGCGCGGTGAGCATCGCGGTCTTGCCGCCCATCGAGTGCCCGACGAGCGCGACCGGCCCGACCCCGAGCGACTCGATCGTCTCGCGGACGTCGTCGGCCATCTCCGGGTAGCTCATCGTCTCGACGTGCGGTGAGGTCCCGTGGTTGCGCAGGTCGAACGCGAACACCCGGTGCCGGTCCGCGAGCCGTCGCGCGGCGGTCATCCAGTTCCGGCCCGAGCCGAACAACCCGTGCATCACCACGACCGGCGTACCAGTCTCGCCGTACGCCGTCACCGGAAGCTTCATACCCGACTACCTTTCACCGACTGCGCTGCCAGCAGGCCGTGTGCCAGTGGCGCCGCTCATCCAGCGACTGGCTGCCACCGATCGCACCGAGCAGGCTGGGGTTCTCCGGCCACACCACGACATGCGGGGTGGCAGGCAGGATCTGCTGGTCGCAGCCCGGGCAGCGGTACGACTTCGCGGACGCGGACCCGGACACGCGCCGGACGTTCCACTCGCCGCCGGCCTTCGCCTCCCGGCTCTGGGTACCACCAAGGAGCGGCCGGTCATTGACCGGCCGCTGCCACTTGGAAGGCCTTCTACGCGACATAGCCCTTCCAGGCTATCCGTATGAGCCAGGTCACTCCGGCACGAGGCAGATCAGCTCGCGCGGAGTTCCTCGCCGACGTCGTGCATGTGGCGCAACCCCATCCGGTACGAATCCATCAGACTCGTGGAAACGTAGGGCATTCCGATGCTCTCGCAGTACTCGCGCACGATCGGCTGGGCGAACCGGAGGTTGGCGCGCGGCATGCTCGGGAAGAGGTGGTGCTCGATCTGGTAGTTGAGCCCGCCCATCATCCAGTCGGTGACCAGACCGCCGTTCACGTTGCGTGAGGTGAGCACCTGCTTCTCCAGGTGGCCCCAGTTGGTGTCGTCGTCGGGCATCTCCATGCCCTTGTGGTTCGGCGCGAACACGCTGCCGAGGTGCAGCCCGAAGATCATGTGGTGGACGACCGCGAACACGACCGCCTGGCCCGGCGACAGGATCAGGAACAGCGCGGTGAAGTACAGCGCCAGGTGCGCGGCCATCAGGCCGATCTCCGTCTTCTCCGTACGGAGGCGGGCGAGCAGGAAGCGGATGCCCGACACCTTGAGGTTGAAGCCCTCCAGGGTGAGCAGCGGGAAGAAGATCCGCGCCTGGTTACGGCTCAGCCAGCCTTCGAGGCCCTTGCGGCCGGAGGCCTGCTCAAGGGTCCAGACCAGTACGCCTTCGCCGACGTCCGGGTCCTTCTCGGTGTGGTTCGGATTGGCGTGGTGCCGGTTGTGCTTGTCGTTCCACCAGCCGTAGCTCATGCCGAGCAGGAGGTTGGCGTGCAGCATCCCGATCCAGTCGTGCAGCTTGCGCGAGCTGCCGATCTGCTGATGCCCGGCGTCGTGCCCGAAGAACGCCGCGCGGGTCGTCAGGATCCCCATCGGCAGCGCCAGCAGCAAGGCCCACCACGAGCTGCCGATCACCGCGACGGCCGCCCAGGTCAGGCCGAGCAGAACCACGTTGATACCGATCGCCATCGCGTAGGCCGCCGTACGGCGTTCCAGCAGGCCGGCGGCCTTGATCTCCCGTAACAGCGGGGAGAAATCGGAACGGCGGGTAGCAGCAGATGACGCGACAGGCTGTGCCATCAGGTCCTCGTCTCGGTAGTCGGGGGAAGGCCTAGGCGTACAGCCGCGGCCAGCGTAATGCATCAAGACTCATCGCACTAACCTCCGAAAGCATGAGAGTTACTACCCAAATCTGCTGTGGAGCCAGGCCCCAGCGGACAGTGGAGATAGCACTACTGCCGTAGATCTCACGCTCGGTCATGATGGAGGCATGAGCACCGTTGCCACGACTGAAGCGCCGCCGATGCGCTACCCGAAGCTCGCGCAGCCGTGGATCGCGTTGGCCCTCGCGATCCTGGCCGAGCTGGGCATCGCCCTGTTCGTGCTCAGCGTGGTGTCCGTCCCGCTGATCGCCGTGTGGGTCGGGATCCCGATGCTGCTGGTCGTCGTACCGGCCGCGCGGTGGTTCGCGAACTGCCACCGCACGCTGCTGGCCGGGTTCCTCGGTGAGCGGATCCCGCGCCCGTACAAGAAGCCTCCGATGCCCGGCATGCTGATGCGCCTGCGGACGATCCTGACCGATCCGCAGACCTGGCGGGACATCATCTGGCTGCTGGTGAACGCGGTGATCGGATTCACACTGTGCCTGCTGAGCGCCGTGCTGTTCCTGGCCGGGCTCTTCTACCTGGTCTACCCGCTGCTCGTCGGTGTCACCCCGGAGGGCGTGTTCACCGAACCGTTCGGCGGCCTGTTCACGGTGAACTTCTGGTCCAGCTTCCTGGTGATGCCGGTGGCGCTGATCGCGTTCCTGATCTGGCAGGCCGCCGGCGAGCGGCTGCTGAAGGCGAACGCGTTCGTGGCCCGCTCGCTGCTCGGCCCCACCGAGAGCGCCAAGCTGGCGATGCGGGTCCGCGAGCTGGCCGAGTCCCGGGCGGAGACCGTCGACACCCAGGCGGCCGAGCTGCGCCGGATCGAGCGCGACCTGCACGACGGCGCCCAGGCCCGGCTGGCCGCACTCAGCATGAACCTCGGCATGGCCGAGGAGATGGTGGCGCGGGACCCGGCCCAGGCCGCCGCGTTGCTCACCGAGGCCCGCGAGTCCGCGAGTACGGCGCTGTCCGAGCTGCGCGACCTGGTCCGCGGGATCCACCCGCCGGTGCTCGCCGACCGCGGTCTGGACGGCGCGGTCAGGGCGCTGGCGATGTCCGTCCCGTTCAAGGTGGACGTCATCTTCGACGTACCGGGCCGTCCGCCCGCGCCGGTCGAGTCCGCGGCGTACTTCGCGGTGGCCGAATGCCTCGCGAACGCGGTGAAGTACTCGGCGGCGACCACCGCCTGGATCCAGATCACCCATGAGGACGAGAAGCTGCACATGATCGTCGGCGACGACGGCGTCGGAGGTGCCGTGATCAGGCCCGGTGGCGGTCTGTACGGTATCGAGCGGCGGCTGGCCGCCTTCGACGGTACGTTGACCGTGGTGAGCCCGAGCGCCGGGCCGACCACCGTGATCATGGAGCTGCCTTGCGAGTCCTCATCGCTGAAGACCACGCCCTCCTCCGGGACGGCCTGATCCGCCTGCTGGAGGCGCACGACTTCGAGGTCGTCGAGGCAGTCGACAACGGGCCCCGGCTGGTGCCCGCGCTCGTGGAGCACCGGCCGGACGTCGCAGTGGTCGACGTACGGCTGCCACCGACCTTCACCGACGAGGGTCTGCGGGCCGCGATCGAGGCCCGCAGCCAGGTCCCGGGGCTGCCGATCCTGGTGCTCTCGCAGTACGTCGAGCAGCTGTACGCGCGGGAGCTGCTGACCGGCGGCGGAGGCGGCGTCGGGTACCTGCTCAAGGACCGGGTGTCGAACGTCGCCGACTTCCTCGACGCCGTACGCCGGGTTGCCGCCGGCGGGACCGCGATGGACCCGGACGTGATCAGTCAGCTGCTGGCCCGGAACACCCGCGACGAACCGATCGGCCGGCTCACGCCGCGCGAGTCCGAGGTCCTCGGCCTGATGGCCGAAGGCCGCTCGAACGCCGCGATCGCCGCCGCCCTGTTCGTCACCGAGAAGGCCGTCTCCAAACACACGAACAACATCTTCTCCAAGCTCGACCTTCCCCCGTCCGAGGACGACAACCGCCGCGTGATGGCAGTCCTCACCTACCTGTCGTCCCGCTGACCGCGGCCGGGTGGTTCAGCGCGCCTGGCCGCGGTCGGGGCGTTGCTGGACTGCCGTGGCCTGGGGCTCGGCCCGGGTCGGCGACGCGCTCACTCGGGGCGGGACGACACCCGCGGTCGCGGCCCTCTGCACACGCGCCTGGGCGTAGAGCCCGACCGAGTCCCACCCTTGCCGACGCGACGCGGCCGCGGCCAGCAGCCACTCCGCCTCCTGCTGCGATGCGCCGGCCTCGGACAGCGCGGCCACGAAGTCCGGCCTGTCCGCGTCCCTCGATCGCCAGTTGGCGTCGCCGATCGCAACCATCCGGCGGGCCTCGTCCGGCGAGTCGTCCACCGACTCCACGACCTCCTGAACCTCAGCGGCGTACGCCTGCCAAGCTTCGTCACCGACGACGGTCAGCGAGGCCCGGCAGTTCTCGGCAGCCGTCTGCAACGGCAACTCCGGAAGGCCACGCACCAGAGTCGACGCGATGATGGGGTCGACGAATCGGCGACTCACCTCCTCGGACCGGCCCCTCCCCTGTTGGGAGGCCACGATGCTGTCGTGGTTCATGGCGAGCTGCCGGGTCCACCACCGGTCCTCCGGATCACCGTCGAGCTCCGCCTGCTGCGCGATCTCCTCCCAGCGCGCCGGCACGGAGAAGCCGCCGAAGTGCCGTCCCACGGCATAGTCGGCCGCGAGCACGCGGGCGATGTCGCTGTCGTCGATCCGTTCTTCCCAGGCCGCCATCCGGCCAGGCTAACCGGCGGTCAGGGTCGTATCCGGTTCAGGAACTCCTGGGTGCGAGCTTCGCGGGGGTTGTCGAGGAGTTGGGTGGGTGGGCCGCTTTCGAGGAGGCGGCCCTGGTGGAGGAAGCAGACCTGGTCGGCGATCTCGCGGGCGAACGCCATCTCGTGCGTGCAGATGAGCATCGTCATCCCCTCGGACTTCAGCTCGCGGAGCAGGTCGAGGACCTCGCCGACGAGTTCGGGGTCGAGCGCCGACGTGACCTCGTCGAGCAGCATCAACTGCGGCGAGTTCACCATTGCGCGGGCGATCGCGGCGCGCTGCTGCTGACCGCCGGACAGCTCGTCCGGCTTGGCCGACGCCTTGTCCGCCAGACCGACCCGCTCCAGCATCTCCAGCGCCCGGGCCCGCGCCACGTCCCGCGGCACCCGGTGCACGCGGATCGGCGCCAGCGTGATGTTGTCGAGCACGGTCAGGTGCGGGAACAGGTTGTAGGCCTGGAACACGATCCCGATCCGCGACCGCATCCGGTCCGCGTCCACGCGGGGATCGGTGATGTCGACGCCGTCCAGCTCGATCACGCCGTCGTCCACGACCTCGAGCAGATTGACGCACCGCAACAGCGTCGACTTCCCGGATCCGGACGCGCCGATCAGTACGACGCACTCCCCCGGCTCGACGTCCAGACCGAATTCGTCCAGTACGACGTTCTCGCCGTACGCCTTCCGCACACCGCGGAGACTGAGCAGGCTCATACCGGTCCCCCTCCCCCGCCGTACCAGCCCTGCCGGCGGGCGACGTAATCGGTCAGCCGGGTCAGCGGGATCGTCAGCGCGACGAACAGCAGCCCGGCGACGACGTACGGCGTGAAGTTGAAGTCCTCGGCCGTCTCCAGTTGCGCGGCCCGGATCGCGTCGATGACGCCGAGGACCGCGATCAGCCCGGAGTCCTTCTGCAGACTCACGAAGTCGTTCAGCAGTGGCGGCAGCACCCGGCGTACCGCTTGAGGAAGGACGACGAAGCGCAGCGTCTGCCGGTAGGTCAGCCCGAGCGAACGCGCCGCCGCCCGCTGCGACGGATGCACCGACTCGATCCCGGCCCGGAACACCTCGGCGACGTACGACGAGTACGTCAGGACGAGGGCCGCGCCGCCCCAGATCACCGCCTGGTTCGGCAAGCCGCGCAACTGCAGAGCCGGTACGCCGAAGCCGAGCAGGAAGATCACCAGCAGCAAGGGCAGACCGCGGAACACGTCCGTGTAGGCGGCCGCGAACACCCGCAGCGGGAAGAAGATCGGCCCCCGCAACGTCCGCATGATCGCCAGCGTCAGCCCGAACACGACGATCAGCACCGCGCAGACCAGCATCACGCGGACGTTCAGCCAGAGGCCCTCGGCAACGACCGGCAATGCCTCCCAGCCGCGGTGGACGTCGAAGAACGTCGCCCGCACCCGCGGCCAGCCCGGCGTGGAACCGATGCCCACGACAACCAGCGCGAGCAGGATCACCGAGCTGACCACCGCGATCACGGTCGACCGGCGCGCCCTCCGACGCCGGTACGCGATCCGCTCGAGCTGCAGCTCCGACGGTTGCCAGGTCGTCACGAGAGTTCGGGTGCGCCGGACTCGGTCAGGTACTGCTTCTGCAGGTTCGCCAGGGTGCCGTCGGACTTGAGGGCGTCGACCGCCTGCGTGACGCAGCCGGTCAGCTTCGAGTTCTTCTCGAGCACGAACCCGAACTGCTCCGCCTGCCCGCCGGCCGGTAGCTGCCCGACGATCTTGCCGTTGTCGAGCTGCGCCGCGGTCATGTAGAACGCGGTCGGCAGGTCCACGACGATGCCGTCGATCTGCTTGTTCTTGAGCGCCTGCACGGCCAGGTCGTTGGTGTCGAACACGGCCGGCTTCGGCTTGGGCTTCACCTGGTCGCGCAGCGCGGTGTAGCTCGTCGTACCGACCTGAGCCCCGAGCTTGGCGTCGGCGAGATCGGCGACGGACTTCGCGTTCGCGATCTTGCTGCCCGCGGTGGTGATCACGGTCTGGCGTACGTCGTAGTACCCGGAGGAGAAGTCGACGGCCTTGCGGCGGTCCTCGGAGATCGACACCTGGTTGACGTCCAGGTCGAACGCCTTCGGGCCGGGCGCGAACGCGGTGTTGAACTGCACCGTCTGCCACTTCACCGCGGCCTGCTCGAACCCGAGCTTCTTCGCCACCGCGTAGGTGACCGCCGACTCGTACCCCTTGCCGTTGCTCGGGTCGTCGCCGCTGAACCACGGTTCGTACGCCGGCTTGTCGGTGCCGACCGTCAACGTGCCGGCCGTCTTCACCGCCAGCTTGTCCTTCGCACAGGCATCCGCTCCCGACGGCGTCGAGGAGCCGGACGAGCTCTCCTCCGGCGCACACGCCCCCAGCCCCACGACCGCCAGTACCGCCAGCCCCACCACAGCACGCGTTCTCATGGGCAGAACTCTAAGACCTGCGACGGTACGCCGTGGGGCTTGATCCAGTGTGCAGACGGAAGCGGGTCGCGAAGTAGAGCGGGTCGGCGTACCCGACCTGGGCCGCGACCGACGCGACCGACCGGCTGGTGAGCTCCAGGAGCCGCGCCGCGGCGTCCAATCGGCGGCGCTCGACGAACTGCTGCGGGCTGACGCCGAGCTGCGCGCGGAACAGGTGCGCGAACCGTGAGACCGACAAATTCACGGCACGAGCCAGCCGCGGTACGTCGAGACTCGCGGTCAGATCCTGGTCGATCAGCTCGATCGCGCGCAGCAGGCGGTCGTCGATCTGGACAGCCTTCGGGTTCTGGGTGTCGCACCACAGCAGGGCCGCCTCCAGCGAGTTGGCGCTGAGCTGCTCGGCCTGCGGCAGGACGCTGTGTTGATGCCGTACGGCGTCGCGCAGGTGGTCGGCGATCCGCTCGAAGGTCGGTGTGGCGGGGTGCAGCTGAACGATGCCGGGAGCAACTTCCGGCCAGTCCAGCAGCGGCAGCCAGTCCGGCTTCGGATGCATGTGCGCGTACCGGAAATGCCAGCGGTCACCGACCGTGGCGTAGTCGTGCAGGGTGCGCGGGACGGACCAGTGTGACGCTGCCCGGCGCGGCCGCGACCTGACCGAATCGTCCCTGGCCGTCGAGGGTCTGGACCAGCAGCCAATCGGTCGTCCCGCGCCGCCGATACGTCGCGTACTCAGGGCCTTCGTCGAACTCACCGGTCACCAGCCGACGCACCACCGGATGCGGCGCCTCAGCAGGATATCGAAGGTTCACAGCTCGATAGCTTATCGCTGCGCCCCGCTCAACCGCCGCATCCTGGAGACATGACAGTCGTGGACATCTACCAGCGGGACGGCATCGTCCAGGTCCCCCAGTTGCTCGGACCCGACGAGGTCGAGCGGATCAAGACGGTCTTCATGGAGCAGGTCGCGGTCGACCACTCGCTCGCGATCGACGACGGCGTACCGGACGACGATCCGCTGGCGAAGTACCCGCGGTTCGTGCACCCGCACCGGGCCGGCGACACCGAGGCCGGGAAGGTCGCGATGGAGCTGATGCTCGACGACCGGATCCTCGATGTCGTCCAGGCGCTCATCGGTCCGGCGCTCGGCGCCCAGTCGATGTTCTACTTCAAGCCGCCGGGTGCCCGCGGGCAGGCGCTGCACCAGGACAACACGTTCCTGCGCGCCGACCCGGAGACCTGCCTCGCGGCCTGGATCGCGGTCGACGACGTCGACGCGGACAACGGCGGGCTGGCGGTCGTTCCCGGATCGCACAAGACCGAACTGGTCTGCCCGGAGCCGGCCGACCTGACCGAGTCCTTCACCAGCGTCGAGGTCCCGATCCCGGACGGCCTCACCAAGGTGCAGACCAAGATGAAGGCCGGAGACGTCCTCTTCTTCCACGGCAGCGTCGTCCACGGCTCCCGCCCGAACGCCACCGACGACCGCTTCCGGCGCTCGCTGATCTTCCACTACATCCCGGAGGACAGCGTCGAGATCGCCGCCTTCTACAACCCCTTGGTCCGCCTCGACCGCCGCGAGACAGTCCTCCCCGAAGCCATCGGCGGCGGCCCCTGCGGCGACTACGCCCAGGCCGAGCCGTAAACCCGCCCTACTTCGACAGGCGCCGCCGAGGACGAGCAGGCGGTCCGGTGCCAGGCTCAGCGGTCGCGGGTGTGGCCTCGGCCCGCCGGGGTGCTGCCTGAGCCACCGCGTGCGCCGAATGCGGTGTCCGGCGCCGTGATCCCGCTCGCCGGGGCGATCCCGGTCCCTGCGACGCGCTGGGTGGCGGCGAGGCGGGCGTCGATCCGCTGATCCGGTGCGGGTTCGCGGCCGTGGTCCTCGGGCGCGGCGCGCGCCGCCTCCCGCAGCATCGCTTCGCTGACCGCGTCCCGCACCGGTTCGGCCACCTCGGGCTCGTGCTGGAGCAGTCCCATCGCCGTCTGCCGGAACTGCTCCTGCTCGGCCGGCGTCGGCGGGCGGTCGCGCTCGTCGATGATCGCCTGCCGCGCGCCGGGCTCCCGCTCCATCGTCCCGTCAGGCAAGCGGTGGTTCTCGAACAGCACGTTCCCGTCCCGGTCGACGACGTAGATGTCATCGACGTACGCCTGCGACTCGAGCGCATGCGCCGCATCCGGCGCGCCCCGGTACGTCCGGTCATGCAGCCGCGGATCCACCCACCGGCCGACGCCGTTGGCATCCACAGCGTCCTGGTACCGGTCCGCCACGCCGAGCAGGCTGTTCGCGTCGTTGGTCGCGACGTAGACCACCGCGACGCGGTATCCCTGGTTGGCGAAGCCGTCCACCCACGGCTTCGCTCCCGACTCCCACGACAGCGGTGCGCTCGCCACGACGTCGTACTGCGTCTCGCCTTTGGTCAAGTGGTCGACACAGCGCCGATGCAGGTCCCGCGGCAGGCTCTCGTGGACGTCCCGATGCGCGTCGATCCGCCCCTTGCTCAGGATCGCGCGGTACCGCGGATGTGCTTCGGCGTTCTCGTCGAAGTCGTACGACGCGGTCGTCTGCTCACCGAGCGCGCGCTGGACGAGCCGTTGCGTGGTCGACTTGCCCGCGGCCGGCTGCCCACCGATCAGCACGGCCAACGGCCGGACGCCGGGAGCCCGCCTGGGTCGCTCCCGCGGCGTGATCTCGGCCAACCGCTGGTCGACGACCGCTGCGGACTCGGCCGGCGTCAGCGCAAGGTCGCTCATTCCCCGAGTTCTGCTCGCAACCGGGACAGGACGCCCGGATAGGTCCGCAGTACGTCGGCCCGCTCCGCGTCCGTCATGCCCACGTGCCGGCGGAACTCGTCGGTGTAGAACGTCCGCTTCGCCTCGAGCTCGGACTTCCTGGCCTCATCGGTCTCGAGGGCGATCAGCGAGTTGTAGCAGGTCAGCACACCGCGGATCAGGTTGTAGACACGCTCGCGTTCTTTCCGTTCCGCGTGGCTCAGCGGAGGGATGAACTGGCCACCTAGCGCCTCTGTGATGTGCTTTTGCGGCTCCTCCGGCATGGAGCCAGCGTAGTGGCTCAGTTCGAGTAGTCGCGGAAGCCTCGGCCGGTCTTGCGGCCGAGGTAGCCGGCGGTGACCAGGTGTTCCAGGAGCGGTGCCGGGGCGAATCCGGGCTCGCGGAACTCCAGGTACAACGTGCGCTGGATGGCGAGCGAGACGTCCAGCCCGACCACGTCGAGCAGGGCGAACGGGCCCATCGGGAGACGGCAGCCGAGCTTCATCGCCGCGTCGATGTCGTCGACGCCGGCGTAGTGCGCCTCGAGCATCCGGACCGCGTCGTTCAGGTACGGGAACAGCAGAGCGTTCACGATGAAGCCGGCCCGGTCGCCGCAGCGCACCGGATGCTTGCCTGCGGCAACGGCCACGGCGGCCACCGTGTCGGCGACCTCGAGCGAGGTGCTGACGGTGCTGACGACCTCGACGAGCTGCATCACCGGCGCCGGGTTGAAGAAGTGCAGCCCGACCACGTCACCCGGCCGCTTCGTCGCCATCGCCAGATCGATCACCGGCAACGATGACGTCGTGGTCGCCAGGATCGCGCCCGGCTTGCAGATCTCGTCGAACGTCTCGAACAGCGCCTGCTTGACGCTGAGCTCCTCGACCACGGCCTCGATCACCAGATCGACATTCGCCAGGTCGTCGAGCTTCGCCGTACCGGTCACCCGGCGCAGCGCCGCGTCCCGCTCCTCGGTGGACAGCTTGCCGCGCTGGACGCCCTTCTCCAGCGAGCGCTCCAGCACGCCGCGGACCCGGTCGACCTTCTCGGTACCGCGGGCGACGTACAGCACGTCGTACCCGGCCTTGGCGAGGACCTCGACGATGCCGACCGCCATCGTGCCGGAGCCGACGACGCCGACCTGCTTGACCGTGCGGACGGCGATCTCGTCACCGTTGCGGTGCGGGGTGCTCTCGTCGTCGACCACGACCGGCGAGTCCGGCGACTCGTAGGTGTAGAAGCCGCGCCCGGTCTTCCGGCCGAGGAGGCCCGCGGTCACCATCTGCTTGAGGATCGGGGCCGGCGCGTGCAGCCGGTTGCGGCCCTGCTTGTACATCGTGTCGAGAATCTCGTACGCCGTGTCGAGGCCGATCAGGTCGAGCAACGCCAGCGGACCCATCGGGTACCCGCAGCCGAGCCGCATCGCCGCGTCGACGTCCTCACGGGTCGCGTAGCGGGACTCGACCATGGAGACGGCGTGGTTCAGGTACCCGAACAGGAGCGCGTTGGCGATGAAGCCGGCGCGGTCCGCCGCGACCACCGGGACCTTGTCGAGCCGGCGGGCCAGCGCCTGCACGTCCTCGACCACGTCCGGCTCGGTGACCACGGTCTTGATGACCTCGACGAACTCCTGCACCGGCGCCGGGTTGAAGAAGTGCATGCCGACCACGCGCCGCGGGCGCTGGGTGGCGACGGAGATCTCGGTGACCGACAACGACGAGGTGTTGGTCGCCAGGATCGCGTCCTCGCGGACGACCTTGTCCAGCGCGGCGAAGATCTCGCGCTTCAGTTCGAGCCGCTCGACGACGGCCTCGATCACCAGGTCGCAGTTCGCGAGCGCCTCCAGCGAGGTGGCGAACGTGACCCGGTCGAACAGCGCCTGCTGGTCCTCGACGGACAGCTTGCCGCGCTTCACGGCCCGGTCGGTCGAGTGCTGGATGTGCCCGCGGCCGCGCTCGACGGCGTCCTCGTCACGCTCGACACCGACGACCGTCAGGCCGTTGCGCGCGAACACCTCGGCGATCCCGGCGCCCATCGTGCCGAGACCCACCACACCCACCGTCGTCAATTCCCGAGCCATGCCGTGCACTATGCCAGTCCGGACACTGGTAAGCCCATGAGCTGGGTCACCGGCGAGGTCAACCTCACACGCCTCCTGACCTCGCCGCGGCCGATAGTTGTGCGCATGTTCGCCCGGATGCTGGCCGCCGCCGCGACCCTCTGCCTGCCCGCGACGGCGGCGGCTGTACCGGCTGCGGCGGACCCGGGCTCAGCGGTCCCCGGCTCGGCAGTTCCGGGCGCGGTGGTCACCGCGCCGGTGGTGGTCGTCGGCATCGCCGGTCTCACCTGGGACAACCTGACCGAGGACGGCGCACCGACGCTGTGGCGGATGCTCGGCGACGGGGCCGACGCCGCGGCGATGACGGTCCGCACCGTGCACTCTCCGCCGTGCCCGCTGGACGGCTGGCTCTCCCTGTCGGCCGGCCGGGCGGCTACCGACCCGCAACCGCACCGCGACCAGGGCTGTACGGCGATCCCGCCGGTGGCCGGCGGCACCGTGAACGGCTGGGCCGGGCTGGTCACGGCACAGCACGCCTCGGTGTACGACCCGACACTCGGCCTGCTCGGTACGACGCTTGCCGACAGCAACGTCTGCGCCACCGCAGTCGGTCCTGGCGCCGCGGTGGCCCTTGCCGACCGGCAGGGCCGGGTGGCCAGGTACTACGACACCGCGAAGACCGCTCGGTGGGACTGCCCGGTGACTTTGGTCGATGCCGGCGTACTCGATCGCCGCCGCGACCCCGGACGAGCGCTCCGGCAGGCCGATGACACGGTCCGCGAGGTGCTCGAGCGTGCGCCGTCCGATGCGACCGTGATCGTCCTCGGCGTCTCCCAGCCGGTGCACTCGACGCTGGCCATGAGCGCCGTACTGGTCACCGGCCCCGGCACGGGCGACCAGTTTCTGACCGCGCAGTCGACGCGATGGCCAGGCATCGTGCGGCTGCTCGACATCCCCTCGACGATCGTCGCCGCCGTCGGCGTGACCGAGCCCAATGACTTCACCGGCGCTCCACTGATCGCCGCGGTCACCGCCCTTCGGCGGAGGACACTGCCAGGAAGCTCGGCGACATCACGCAACGTGACCGCGATCTGCGTCGGAGCTCGGGCTGGTTCGTCAACGGCCTGGCCGCGGCCGTCCTGCTGGCGATCGGTGCACTGGCGTTGCTCCGGCGCTCCGGGCGCGATCTACGGGCGGTCGAGTTCGGCCTGCTGGTGCTCGCCGCGCTGCCGTTGTGTTCGTACCTGGTCCGGCTCATCCAGTGGTGGCGCTGGCCCGTGCCGTTGGTGGCGTTGTGGCTGGGGATGCTCCTCGGCGCGGTGGCGGTCGCGCTCGTTCTCCGGCGGCTGCCACGAGCCGTCACTGTCCTGTCAGGTGTCACGGTCGCCGTCCTCGCCCTCGACGCGGTCACCGGCACGGTCCTGCACCACGGCAGTCCGCTCGGACCGTCGCCGCTCTCGGGCGGGCGGTACTACGGCTTCGGCAACACCACGTTCGTCGTGTTCGCCGTCCATGCCGTGATCTTCGCGGCGGGCGTCGCCAGGTGGCTGAGGTCCCGCTCCGGTACGTCGGTCGCGGCCGGTGCCGTCGCAGCGATCGGTCTGGTCACGGTCGCCGTCGACGCGTGGCCCACCTGGGGAGCGGACGTCGGCGGCGGCTTCGCGATCGTCCCGGCCTTCGTCCTGCTCACGCTCGACGTTCTCGGCCGGCGGATCGGCATTGTTCGCCTGCTGCTCACCGGCGCCGCCGCGGTCGCCGCGGTGGCCCTGATCAGCGTGCTCGACTGGCTTCGCCCGGCCACCTCGCGCTCCCACGCCGGGCGGTTCGTCGAAGACCTCCTGCACGGCGGCGGTCTCGACGTCGTGACCCGCAAGGCCGGCTACGCCCTCGGTTCGCTGTCCGCCGGACCACACCTCTGGCTGGCGGGTGCCCTGCTGCTGTACCTGATCGCTGTCGTGGTCGCGCGCCGCCAGGTGGCGCCGGCCTGGTTCGAACGGGCCGTCGCCCGGAGGAGGTACCTCTGGGGCTGCTTCGTCGCCGTCGTGACCATCGCGGCCATCGGCTCGGCCGCCAACGACTACGGCCTGCGCATCGCCCTGCTCACCTTCGCCGTCGCCGGTCCACCTTTGGCGCTCACGATCGCCCGAACCTGGACGGATCACCGGCGAGGCTGAGTCAGCCGGATTCCTCCAGCACCACCGGGGTCTCCATCCACCCTTCGAGCAGCCACCACGGATCGGGTGCGCCCTCGAGCGCGGCGGCGATCGGCCGCGGCCGGAGGTCGCAGGCGACGAGGTCTGTCACCGGCAGCCACACCGCGCGGTAACTCCCCTGCTCCGAGTCGGCCGGGCTGTCCAGCTCCGGACCGTCCCCGGTGCCGAACTCGCCGCCGATCACATCGGCGACGAAGTAGTGCTGCGTACTGTCGCCGAAGTGCACGACCGCGACGGCAGCACGGATCTTCACCAGCAGACCAAGCTCTTCGTGGGTCTCCCGGCGCGCGGCCTCCGCCGGGCTCTCGCCGTCCTCGACCTGACCGCCGGGCAGCACGTGGTACGTCCGCCCGTCGCGAACCCGCTCGATCGCGGCGATCCCGTGTTCGCTGAGCAGTACGACGCCCGCGCGGATCACGAGCGCGTCGCCAGGATCTGGAACCAGGTACCGATCTTCGAGTCGCCGCGTTGCAGCCGCGCGACCGTCCATCCGGTCGCGGTCAGCAACTCACGCAGCGGTTCTTCCTGCCAGAGAACGAAATGCCGCGGCAGGTCCAGGTGCCGGTTCGACCACTCCTCGCCCTTGCCCTCCCGGGTCGCGAACGCGAGAACCGGCGCGGAACGGGCCGCCTTCCGCAGTACGTCGGCCAGTTGCGCGCGGTCGAAGTGCAGGAACACCGCGCTCGCGTACACCGCGTCGTACGGGCCGCCGTAGTCGTCGGTGAGCGCGTTCAACGGGTCGGCGGCGTACCCGTCGGATCGCATCATGTCGACGAACGCCTGCGTCGCGTCGGTACGGCGTACGACGTACCCGCGGCTCTCCAGCTCGATCGCGTCCTTGCCGGTGCCGCTGCCGAGTTCGAGCACCTGACTCCCCGGTCCGAGGCGTTCGGCGAGCAGGTCGATCAGCGGGCGGTTGGGGTCCTTGGGGATCGAGTCGCGGAACTTGCCGGCGCCCTGTTCGTACGCCGCGAGCGTGAGCTCGTTGTCCGAGGCGACCCGGGTCCAGCCGTCGCCGGTGTGCTCGACGACGGCGGGCAGTTTGAGTCCGAGGTCCAGCCCGAGGACGACGACGGTCTCGCCGCGATGCAGGTCCGCGATCGACTGCAGCTCGGCGTCCGGCTGCTGAGTCAGCTCGGGTACGACGGTCAGCCGCACCGCGAGCGCCTCGGCCAACCGAGCGCCGGCAGCCGCCTCGAACGAACCGGCGTACACGTGCACGATCCGCTCACCGACCACCGCGTCCTGGACGTCGCCGGGCAGCAGCAGGATCCGGGCGGGACACATGAGATTCATCGAGCGACGTACTCCAGAGCCTCGGCGGCATAGTCCGGCCAGACACCGGACTGGTCGTACATGCCGGCCAGCACCTTCTTGCCGATCTTCAGGCACGGCATCCCGAACATGCTGCCGCGGACCACTCCGGCCCCTTCGAGCCCGGCCGCAACCGCGTCGTACGCCGCGACCGCCTCGTCGCTCACCTTCGGCATCATGCTCACCACCTTCCCACTCCGGCGGCCGAGTGCACTACGGTGCTTTCTCGTGCGCTTGGTGATAGCTACGTGTTCTGTTGACTACTCGGGACGGCTGACGGCTCATCTGCCGATGGCGCCCCGGCTGCTGATGGTGAAGGCGGACGGATCCGTGCTGATCCACGCCGACGGCGGGTCGTACAAACCGCTGAACTGGATGTCGCCGCCGTGCAAGCTGACGGAGGACGAGGGGGTCTGGAGCGTCACCAACAAGGCTGGTGAGGAACTCCGGATCACCATCGAGGAGGTGCACAGCGACACGGCGTACGAGCTCGGAACGGATCCCGGCCTGATCAAGGACGGTGTCGAGGCGCACCTGCAGGAGCTGCTCGCCGAGCACGTCCACACGTTCGGCGAGGGCTGGACGCTGGTACGCCGGGAGTACCCGACCGCGATCGGCCCGGTCGACCTGCTGCTCCGCGACGCCGACGGCAAGCACGTCGCGGTCGAGATCAAGCGCCGCGGCGAGATCGACGGCGTCGAACAGCTGACCCGGTACGTCGAACTCCTCAACCGCGACCCCCTGCTGGCCCCGGTCCGCGGTATCTTCGCGGCCCAGCTGATCAAGCCGCAGGCACAGTTCCTCGCCACCGACCGCGGCCTCGACTGCCTCACCGTCGACTACGACGCCCTCCGCGGCATGGAATCCGACGTCCTCCGCCTCTTCTGAGCATCAGCTCCTGACAAAGCAGGTATTTTGCCCGATTTCGGGCAGATGCTTGGTGTTGACCCTGGAAAGACTGCATTGTGGACGCGTGATCAGTGAGGCGGCGGCCGTGGAGCCGGTTGACGAGCTGGCCGATCAGGTCAGCCGCACGACCGGACTGTCGGCGGATGTCGCACGGCGCGTGGTCGCCGACGTACTGGCCTATTTCACCGAGACGACCGAGGAGTACGTCCGGCGCCGGCATCGTGAGCTACAGACCTACGGCGCCCGCAACGACGAGATCTTCGCCCGTCTCGGCACCGAGCTCCGGCACTGGCCGGTCCGCTCACCCGAACTCTCCGCCCGCCAGCTCCGACGGATCGTCTACGGCTGACGCGGGTCTGTTGAACGACAACCTCCGAAAGGCATGAACACATGTGCGGAATCGTCGGGTACGTCGGCACCAAGCCGGCCGCGCCCATCCTGGTGGACGGACTGGCCCGTTTGGAGTACCGCGGCTACGACTCCGCAGGTGTCGCCGTCCTGGGGTCCAGCGAGCTGAAGGTGCACAAGGACGCCGGCCGGGTCCGTGAGCTGGAAGCGTCGCTGCCGAAGCGTTTCGGCGGCAAGCTCGGCATCGGCCACACCCGGTGGGCCACCCACGGCGGCCCGAGCAAGGACAACGCGCACCCGCACGCGAGCGGCAACGAGCGGATCGCGGTCGTGCACAACGGCATCTTCGACAACGCCGGCGCCATCCGCTCGCAGCTCGAGGACGCCGGCGTCAAGCTGCGCTCCGAGACCGACACCGAGGTGCTCGCGCACCTGATCGAGCAGGCCGACGGCGCCACCCTCGAGGAGAAGGTGATGGCCGCCCTGCGCCGGATCGAGGGCACCTACGGCATCGCCGTGATCGACCTCGACTTCCCGGACCGGATCGTGGTCGCCCGCAACGGCAGCCCGCTGATCCTCGGCATCGGCGACGGCGAGATGCACATCGCCTCCGACGCCGCCGCTTTGATCCGCTACACCCGCCAGGTCGTCTACTTGGACGACGGCGAGCTGGCGACCGTCCGCGCCGACGGCTACCGCACGTTCACCCAGGACGCCTCCCCGACCACCAAGACCGCGAAGACGGTCGAGTGGGAGGCCGAGGAGTTCGAGCGCGGCCTGCACGAGCACTTCATGATGAAGGAGATCCACGAGCAGCCGGACGCGGTCGGCCGGGTCATCCGGGGCCGTCTGGACGAGCGCTTCCACACCGTGCACCTCGGCGGCCTGAACATGGACGCCCGCGAGGCGCGCGAGATCAAGCGGGTCAAGATCCTCGGCTGCGGTTCGGCGTACTACGCGGGTCAGATGGGCGCGCAGTTCATCGAGGAGGTCGCGCGGATCCCCGCCGACGCGGAGCCGGCCTCGGAGTTCCGGTACCGCAACCCGGTGGTCGAGCGGGACACGCTGTACGTCGCGGTGTCGCAGTCCGGTGAAACCCTCGACACCCTGGTCGCGGTGCAGGAGCTGAAGCGCAAGGGCGGTCGGGTGATCGGCCTGGTGAACGCGGTCGGTTCGAGCATCGCCCGTGAGGTCGACGGCGGCGTGTACCTGCACGCCGGCCCGGAGGTCTCGGTCGCGTCGACGAAGGCGCTGACCAACATGGCGGTCGGGTTCGCGATGCTCGGCATCCACCTCGGCCGGATCCGGGACGTCTCCCCCGCCGACGGCCGCCGGCTGATCGAGGGCCTGAAGAAGCTGCCGGCGGACATCGCCGCGATCGTCGCCCAGGAGGAGGAGCTGGCCAAGATCGCCGGCCGCCTCGCCAAGCACGAGAGCCTGTTCTTCGTCGGCCGGACCCGCGGGTACCCGGTCGCGCGTGAGGGTGCGCAGAAGCTGAAGGAGATCTCGTACCGGCACGCCGAGGCGTACCAGACCTCCGAGCTGAAGCACGGCCCGCTGGCCCTGATCTCGCCGGACGTGCCGAGTGTCGCGATCGTGCCCGACGACGAGCTGCTGGACCGCAACATCGGCGCGCTGCACGAGATCGGCGCCCGCTCCGGCCCGCTGTACGTCGTCACGCACCCGGGCGTCGAGGTTCCGGACGGAGTTGCGGCGAAGATCGTCGTACCGAAGAACGAGCCCGAGCTGGACCCGATCCTGCTGACGATCCCGCTGCAGATCATCGCGTACTACGCCGCGGTCGCGCTCGGCCACGACGTGGACAAGCCGCGCAACCTGGCGAAGTCGGTCACCGTCGAGTAGCGGACCGCCAGGCCATCACAATCGCGACACCACGGCCCCCGTCACGCTCAGCGTGGCGGGGGCCGTTGGATTGTGATGGCCTGGGGATCCGGGTCAGATCTGCTGACCGGGCTGTCCCGCGCGGCGAACTGTCGTCCCGTCCCGCTCCGCGTCGGCGGTCTTCACCGCACCGCCTGTCCCGTCGGCGGCCGTGCCCTTCGCCGCAGTGCCCGACCCGGCTGGAGCCATGCCGCCCAGCGCGCGGTCGGCGGCGCTCGCCAGCTCGGCCCGCTTGTCGGCCTTGTTCATCTGGCCGCCGCCGATCTGGTGTGCGGCGACCCGGCTGCGCTCGGGGTCGCGCCCGCCGAACGGGTGGAGGCCGAACTCGTTGACCAGCCGCTTGCACACCTCGACCCCGCGCACCGAGTTGCCGGCCGGGTCCAGCCGCGGCGAGAACACCACGACGGCCAGGCTCTTCGACGGCACCACCATCAGGACGTTGCCGGAGACCCCGCTCTTGGCCGGCAGACCGACCTCGTTCGAGAACTGTCCGGAGTCGTTGTACATCCCGCTGTGGCCCATCATGGACAGCACGCGCGCGGCTGTCTGCGGGGAGTACACCGGCAGGCCGCTCGTGGGTGCGACTCCACGGTTCGCGAGCGTTGCACCGGCCTTGGCCAGCCGCTCGGCGTTCATGGTGAGCGAACAGACCATCGTGTAGAACTCGGTGGCGTCCTCCGGGGCACGCCGGTCGTTCGGGCCGGCGCCGTACAGCTTCCCCGCCTTCGCCAGCGCGTTGGCGAAGGCGACGTTCCCGAATCCGGTGTCGCGCTCGGCCAGGAACGTCGCGCCGTGCACCTGCGGCCGCTCGCCCGTCATCGCCTTCCACTTTCCCTGGACGGTGCTCAACCGGCCGGACTGGTCCTTGCCGGAGTCGACCAGCGCGAGCGTCGCGATCGCTCCGGCATTGATCATCGGATTGTGCGGCCGGCCGTCGGCGCGGAGCGACAGCAGCGGATCGTTGAAGGGGCCGCCGCTCTGCTCCTGGCCGATCCAGCGGTGCACCTCCTCCGGACCGAGCTGGTCCAGGGCGATCCCGTAGCTGAACGGCTTCGACGTCGACTGCACGCTGAATTCTTCCGCGGTGTCGCCGATCGAGAACACCTGACCGTCGGCGGTGCAGATCGCGATCCCGAACTTCTCCGGATCGGCGTCCCGCAGGGTCGGGATGTAGTCCGCGACCGCGCCGGACCGCTCGTCCAGCAGGTCCGTGTGGATCCGCTCCACCGCGTGCGCGAACTCCACGAACTCGTCCGCAGGGACCGCAAGCTCACCGGTCAGCGTGCGCTGGATCACCGCGTGCTGCGCGACCTCGGCGAACGTGTCGAAGTCGAGCTGCACCGGCTGGGAGTACGGCGTGATCGCCGGCCGGCCGGCCGCGTCACGGACGCCGTCCAGTGCCGCGCGGACCCGCGGATCGTCCGGCATGATCCCGGCCCGACCGAGAGTGTTGAGCAACTCCCACGACCAGATCCGGCCGTCGTTGTCCTCGTCGATCGTCGCGTACGACCGGAGCAGCTTCTCCATAACGTCCATTGGCTGCTTCCTTCCCCAGATGGCGGCAGGCGGGCGCGCACGACCACTCTGTCGGCGCGCAGCAGCCTGTACCGGTCGTGTTTCCACAGCGGTCACCTGGTGTTACGGCGACGTCAAACGAGCCTGTTGTAGGACAAGTTGACTACTTGTATGATCACTGGCCATGGACCGCATCCGCCAGGTGAAGCTCTCGTCCGTCGTCCTCCCGCTCGATCAGCCGATCAGCGACGCCAAGGTGCTGACCGGGCGGCAGCGTCCGATGACCGAGATCGTGTTCCTGTTCGCGGAGATCGCGACCTCGGACGATCAGCACGGGATCGGGTTCAGCTACTCGAAGCGGGCCGGCGGACCGGCGCAGTACGCGCATGCCAAGGAGATCGCGGCCAACCTGATCGGCGAGGACCCGTCGGACATCGGGAAGGTGTACGACAAGCTGCTCTGGGCCGGCGCCTCGGTCGGCCGGTCCGGTGTCGCGACGCAGGCGATCGCCGCGATCGACATCGCGCTGTGGGATCTGAAGGCGAAGCGCGCCGGCCTGCCGCTCGCCAAGCTGCTCGGCGCGCACCGCGACTCGGTCCGCGCCTACAACACCTCCGGCGGCTTCCTGCACGCCCCGATCGAGGAGGTGAAGGAGCGTGCATCGAAGTCGCTCGCCGACGGGATCGGCGGCATCAAGATCAAGGTCGGTCAGCCCGACAGCCGGATCGATCTCGACCGCGTTCGCGCCGTACGGGAACACCTCGGCGACGACGTACCGCTGATGGTGGACGCGAACCAGCAATGGGATCGCCCGACCGCGCTCCGGATCGGCCGGGTGCTCGAGCAGTTCGACCTGGTCTGGATCGAGGAGCCGCTGGACGCGTACGACGCGCTCGGGCACGCGGAGTTGGCGGCGGCGCTCGACACCCCGATCGCGACCGGCGAGATGCTGTCCAGTGTCGGCGAGCACGTGCGGCTGATCGAGGCCCGTGCCGCCGACATCATCCAGCCCGACGCGCCCCGGATCGGCGGCATCACGCCGTTCCTCAAACTCGCGACGCTGGCCGACCACAACGGTCTGCAGCTCGCCCCGCACTTCGCGATGGAGATCCATCTGCACCTCGCGGCGGCGTACCCGCGTGAGCCCTGGGTCGAGCACTTCGAGTGGCTGAATCCCTTGTTCAACGAGCGTCTGGAGACGGTCGACGGACGGATGCTCGTCCCCGATCGCCCGGGTCTCGGCTTCACGACGACCGAGCAGTGCGCGCGGTGGACCGTGGACAGCTGCGAGTTCCGGTGAGTGGTCTGGCGGATCAGATCGTCGAGGATCTGAAGCGGCGGATTCTCAGCGGCGGGATCGCGCCGGGCGAGAAGCTGCCGGGTGAGAACGGGCTGGTCGAGGAGTTCGGGGTCAGCCGGACCGTCGTGCGTGAGGCGGTCTCGCGGTTGCAGGCGGCGGGGCTGGTGGAGACGTTCCAGGGGCGTGGGTCGTTCGTGCTGGAGGTCCCGGAGCGTACGCCGGGATTGCGTGAGGTGCGGTCGCACCGGGACGTCCTCGACTTGATGGATTTCCGGATCGGTGTCGAGAGTGAGGCGGCGGGGCTGGCGGCGGTACGACGTACCGATCATCAGCTGAAGGGGATCGAGCGGGCGCTGGACGACTTCCGGCGGGTCGGCGATGATCCTGGACGGTCGGTGGAAGCGGACTTCGCGTTTCATCTCAAGGTTGCTGTTGCCTCGGGCAATCGGTTCTACGGGGATCTGATCGGGGAGCTGGGGCCGATGATGATCATGCTGCCGCGGACCCGGCTCGACCCGGCGTACGAGATGTCGGACCCGGACCATCTGCTCCGCGTGGTCCACGAGCACGAGAACATCAGCGCGGCGATCGCACGATCCGAGCCGGAAGCGGCGCGGGCGGCGATGCGGGTACATCTGTCGAGCACCCGGCATCGGTTGCTGACCCAGACCGCCGGATAGCGTTGCCGGCATGGCGCAGCTCGTGCACGCCCGCAAGCCGGTCCCGCCGCGGAAGTGGGGGCGCGCCGTACGGCGGCATCCGGATTGGATCGAGGTGCGGGCGGATCGGATCACGGCGTTGCGGGCTTCCGGTACGTCGTGGGAGCTCGTCCGCAACGACGACAGCACCTTGCGCATCGCGGATTCCCACGGTCAGCCGCACCTCTACCTCGACGGCATGACCTCGACCGGCACGATCCCCCTCGCCCGCTTCGACGTAGAAGAGTTCCAACGAGCCGCCACAGCCGAGGGCTGGCACTGGTCAACACACCCAGCCAGCGCACCAGTACTTCCTCAACAACCTGATTGCTTCGGGTAGTTCGGGGTGTGGGGGACTCGGGTTGTGGTTCGGGAGGGGGGCCGGGGGCCGTTGCCTTGGGCTAACAGTGGGTTTAGTCCCAAGTTGGCGGTGGCTTTTGCGGTGGTCGTGGGGATGGGGGTGATGGCGTTGGCGTTTGCCAGTGCGTCGCCGACCGTGATCGTCATCGCCGTACTGGGGCCGAGCGTCGTGCTCGCGCTGGCGTTGGTCGTGCTGTCTATTCGGCACGCCCTCCGCGTCACCCTGCACGTCACGATCGCACCGGATCGTGTGTCGGTCACCCACGGCACGCTCGCGTCGCAGGTCGTCCAGCGGACCGCGGTCACGTCCATCACGATCGGTCGCCGCTACGCCCGCCTCCGCGGCCCGGACGGCAAACCGCTCCTGTACGTCCCCCTCAACCCGCAACGCACCGCCGTCCTGAACGCCCTCTCCGCCAACGGCTGGCCCGTCTAACTACCAGCGGGCCGTGTTCGGGCTGAACCCCGGATCAACAGTCCGCATGTACGTCGTGTCGTCGCGCTTCCGGATTCCGCACGCCAGGTACTGCTCGTGCAACCTCCCCAGCGCGTCCGCATCCAGCTCGACGCCAAGCCCGGGCCCCCGAGGCACCCGCACACTCCCGGACTCGAACCCCAACACACCAGGCTTGATGACGTCCTCGGTCTTCCACGGGTAGTGCGTGTCGCACGCATAGGTCAGATTCGGCGTCGCCGCCGCCAGATGCGTCATCGCGGCGAGGCTGATCCCGAGATGCGAGTTGGAGTGCATCGACAACCCCATCCCGAACGTGTCGCAGATCCCCGCCAGCAACTGTGACCGCCGCAGCCCACCCCAGTAGTGATGATCCGACAGCACCACCTGTACGGCGTCCGCAAGCACCGCCGGCTTCAGATGCGCGAACGCGATCACGCACATATTGGTCGCCAACGGAATCTCGGTCTGCCGCGCAACAGCCGCCATACCGTCGATCCCGGGCGTCGGATCCTCCAGATACTCCAGTACGCCGCTGAGCTCCCGAGCGACCTGCACCGACGTATCGACAGTCCACGCACAGTTCGGATCGATCCGCAGCTTGTGCTCCGGGAACGCCTCGGCGAGCGCCCGCACCGCCTCGGCCTCCTGCGCCGGCGGGAACACCCCGCCCTTCAGCTTGATCGCCGAGAACCCGTACTCTCCGATCATCTTCGCGGCCTGCCGCACGATCCCGTCCGGATCGAGCGCCTCGCCCCACGACGTCCGCTTCTCCACCCGGATGAGCGGCCCACTTGTAGAACAGATACGCACTGAACGGCACCTCGTCCCGGACCGCTCCGCCGAGCAGGTCCACCACCGGGAGCCCCAACTGCTTGCCCTGAAGATCGAGCAACGCGACCTCGTACGGCGACAACACCACGTCGATCGGGTCCTGCAGATTGAGCATCCCGCCGACCTGCGCCCCACCACCGCTGGTCAGTACGTCGCTCACCCGCTGACGCAGCCCGTTCACGTCGAAGATGTCCAGCCCGGGCAGTACGTCGGCGACCGCGCGCAACCGCGCCAGGTGGTCGTCGGCGGCGTACGTCTCCCCCAGCCCGACCAGCCCGTCGTCCGTCCACACCTGCACGATCGTCCGCAGCGCGAACGGTTCGTGGACGCCGACCACATTGAGGAGCGGCGGGTCCGCGAACGCGACCGGGGTCAGTTCGACGCGGGCGATCCTGGTCATGGGGCCTCCCGGCCTGGACTGAGGAGCGGAGGGAGCGAAGCGACCGGAGCGACGAGGGAAGGCCGGGAGTTACAGCCCCATGACCCGCCGCGACGGAGTCGCGGCATCAATAGAGTCATACGAGTTCCTTCTCCTTGCGTCGACGTACCAGCAGGCGCACCGCGGGCAGCGCCAGGACGATGATCAGCGCCACGAGGACCGTGCCGGAGATCGGCCGGGTGAAGAAGCCCATCGGGTTGCCGCCGAAGATCAGCAGCGACTGCCGGACCGCGGTCTCCATCACGCTACCGAGGACGAACGCGAGCACCAGCGGCCCCGGCTCGAACCCGAACTTCTTCATCAGGTACCCGAGGACGCCGAACACGATCACCAGGAAGATGTCGAACACCTGGTTCGCCACCGTGTAGACGCCGAGCAGCGTGATCAGCACCGTGATCGGCGCGAGGACGGCGGGCCGTACCTTGAGGATCTTCACGAACACCCCGACCAGCGGGATGCTCATGATCAGCAGCAGGATGTTGCCGAGGTACATCGAGTTGATCACGCCCCAGAACAGGTCCGGGTGCTCGGACACCAGCTGCGGACCGGGCGCGATTCCCTGGATCAGCAGCGCGCCGAACATCAGCGCCATCGTCGCGTTCGCGGGGATCCCCAACGTCAGCAGCGGGATGAACGACGAGGTGGCCGCCGCGTTGTTGGCCGTCTCCGGCGCCGCGACGCCCTCGACCGCGCCGCGACCGAACCGCTCGGGCTCCTTCGCCCGCCGCTTCTCCACCGCGTACGCGACCAGCGACGACAGCGTGGCGCCACCCCCGGGCAGTACGCCGAGCACGAAGCCGATCACCGAGCCGCGGCCGATCGCGCCGCGCGCCTGCCGCAGGTCGGCCCGCGACGGCCAGACGTTCGCGACCACGGCCGGCGCCTGCACCTTGTGGTGCCGTTCCTCCAGGTTGTAGAGGATCTCGCCGAGCCCGAACAGGCCCATCGCGATCGGCACGAAGTCGATGCCGTCGGCAAGGTTCAGGCTGTCGAACGTGAACCGGCTCGCCCCGGTGAACGTGTCCCGCCCGACCGTTGCCAGCAGCAACCCGAGCCCCGCGGCGATCACCGCCTTCAACCGGCTGCCGTTCCCCACGGTCGCCACCAGCAGTACGCCGAACAACGACAACGCGGCGTACTCCGGCGGACCGAAGTCGAGGGCCACGCTCGCGACCAGGGGTGCGAGCAGCGTCAGCCCGATGATCGACACCGTGCCGCCGATGAACGACCCGATCGCGGCGATGCCGAGCGCCGTACCGGCTCGTCCTTGTTTGGCCAGCGCGTGCCCGTCGAACACCGTGACCACGGACGACGCCTCGCCCGGGAGCCGCAGCAGGACCGACGTGATCGTGCCGCCGTACTGCGCGCCGTAGAAGATGCCGGCCAGCATGATGATCGCCGACACCGGCTCCACGCCGTACGTGACCGGCAGCAGGATCGCGATCGTCGCGGCCGGGCCGAGTCCGGGGAGGACGCCGATCAGCATGCCGATGACGACGCCGATCAGGCAGTACAGGAGATTCGCGGGCTCCAGGACGACGCCGAAACCATCGATGAAGCCGCCCATCAGATCAACCTGGGCAGCGGAATCTGCAGCAGCAGCACGAACAGGACGTAGAACGCGGCCACCGTGCCGACGCTGATCACGACCGACAACCCCCAGGTCTCCTTGCCGAGGAACCGCAGCCAGACGAACGTCAGCAGCAGCGACGGGATCTCGAACCCGATCAACGGCAGCACGGCCCCGAAGACCACGAGCGTCAGTACGGCGACCGCTATCAGCACACTCGACCGCGAGAACTTCTCGGTATCCGTCCCGTGCCGACCGACCAGCGCGAGGATGATCGACAGCACGGTCACGACAACGCAGACCACGAACGGCCACAGGCCCGGCCCGGGCTGGGTCAATTTGCCCAGCCCGAGCGCGAGCGACCCGATCACTCCAGCGAGACCGACGACACCGGCGACGACCGCGGCCCCGAGCTGGGACCACGGCCCCGCATGCGGCGGCCGATCCTCGGCGAGCTCCTCCCGCAGAGCGGCTTCACTCACTTCTTGGCCGCCAGCGAGATCCCGAGCTTGTCGAGCTGTCCCTTGTACTTCGTCGCGTATCCGTCGAGGATCTTCCGCACCTCGTCCGGCGACACCTCGATCGGCGTCAGGCAGTGCGCGTCGTTGAACTTCTTGTACGCGTCGGTCGCGTAGGTCTTCTTCGCCGCGTCGGCCAGCTTCGTCTTCACGTCGTCCGGAGTACCCTTCGGCGCCGTGAGGAAGCGGTACTGCGACACCACGACGTCGTACCCCTGCTCCTTGGCGGTCGGTACGTCGGGCAGGAACTTGATCCGCTCGGCCGAGAAGACCGCGAGCGGGACGACCTTCTTCGCCTTCACCTGCTCGATGCCGTCACCGACCTGGATCGTTGCCACGTCGACCTGACTGCCGAGCAACGCGGTGAGCGCCGGCGCGCCGCCGTCGAACGGGACGTCGGTCGCGGGGATGCCGGCCTGCTTGAACGTCAAGGCGGACGCGAGCTGCGCGCCGGTGCCGACGCCGGTGGTGCCGTACTTGATGTTCTTGCCGGCCTTCTTCAGGTCGGCGATCGTCTTGTACCCGGAGCCGACCGGCGCGATCAGGACGTAGTCGTCCTGCGAGATGCCGCCGAGCAGGTCGAAGTCGTCGAGTTTCACCACCTCGTTGGCCGACACCGCGAGCGGGGTGATGGTGAACAGCGATGCGTTCTGGACCGCGATCTTGTAGCCGTCCGGCTTCGCGGACTGCAGTTCCTTCGCGTTCAGCGCGCCGTTCGCGCCGGGTTTGTTGACCACCGGCACCGAGACGCCGAGCTCCTTGCCGACGCCCTGGGCGATCGCTCGCGTGATCAGGTCGGTACTGCCGCCGGGAGAAGCACCGACGCTCATCTGGATGTTGCCGGTCGGATAGTCACCCTCGCCGCCGCTGGAGGTCGTCTTGACCCCACCGCAGCCTGCCAACAGAACAGAAGCGCTCACCGCCGTCACCAGGACGCGGCGGTTGAGCTTGCTGAACAACATCAGATATTCCTCCTTCGCGGAGCGTGCGGATCCGGCTCGATTTTCGTGAGCGTAGGGAGGGTCGATCATGCGTGTCCAAGGCCGATGTGGCATCGAGTGATACCTTTCCTGCATCATGTTTTCGCTCGACCAGTTGAGTGCGTTTGTCGCCGTCGCCGAGGAGTTGCACTTCGGTCGGGCCGCCGAGCGGCTGAACATGACCCAGCCGCCGTTGAGCCGTCAGGTGCAGAAGCTCGAGCGGGCCGTCGGGGCGCGGCTGCTCGAACGCGACAACCGCAAGGTCGAGCTGACCGAGGCCGGGCAGGCGTTCCTTACCGAGGCACGCCGCCTGCTCGCGCTGGTCGAGACCGCGGGTGATCTCGCGCGCCGGGTGGACCAGGGCGCGGCGGGGACGCTGCGGCTCGGGTTCACGGCCACGTCGGCGATCCGAACCCTCGGGCCGCTGTTGCGCCGGCTCTCCGAGGAACTGCCGGACGTCGACGTGATCCTGCACGAGCGAGTCACGCCCGCGCAGATCAACGGGCTGCTGCGCGGCGAACTGGATCTCGGGCTCGGGCGGCCGCCGTTCGACTCCGACGTACTGGACTCCCGGATCGTGGTCCGCGAACCGTTGTGTGCTGTGGTCCCCGGCGACCATCGGCTCGCCGCGCTCGGCCGGCCGTTGACGGCGGCGGACTTCAGCGGCGAACAGGTGATCAGCTACTCGCCGACCCAGGCCCGGTACTTCCACGAGCTGACGGTGCGGTTCCTCGCCGAATCGCACCCGCGGATCGAGCAGCGGGTGCAGCAGATCCTCACCGTGATCCTGCTGGTCGCCGCCGGCCGCGGCGTCGCGCTGGTGCCGGCGTCGGCGCGGCACCTTGGCGTCGAGGGCGTGACGTACTGCGACCTGGACGGACCGGGCGGGCCTGTCGAGGCGGTCGAACTGCACGCGATCTGGCGGCGGGACGCGACCAGCGCGGTCCTGCAGCGCGTGCTCACGATGCTCCCAGAGCATCATTAGATCCAAAAACGATCTTGGACAGGTATCCACGCCGCTTCCTACGCTGAGCCGCGTGACCCACTACTCCCCCACAGAACTCGCCGCTCAGCTCAAGACCGGCCTGCTCTCGTTCCCCGTGACGCACTTCCACGCCGACCTCAGCTTCAACGAGGCCGGGTACCGCGAGCACCTGTCCTGGCTGAGCCAGTACGACGTCGCGGGCCTGTTCGCCGCGGGCGGGACCGGCGAGGGCTTCTCGCTGACGCCGGCGGAGATCGACATCGTCGTACGGACCGCTGTTTCGGAGGTGAACGGGCGGGTCCCGGTGATCGCACCGGCGACCGGTGGGACAGCCTCCGCAGTAGAGGGTGCCCAGGCGGCCGAGGCGGCCGGTGCGGACGGGGTGCTGCTGTTCCCGCCGTACCTGACCGAGGCCGGTCAGCGTGGTTTGATCGAGCATGTGTCGGCGGTGTGCCGCAGTACGGGCCTCGGGGTGACGGTCTACAGCCGGGCGAACGCGATCCTCGATGACGTGACGGTGGCCGAGCTCGCGGACCGGAACCCGAATTTGGTCTGCCTCAAGGACGGGGTCGGCAACGTCGAGCAGATGACGCGGACGTACGCGCGGGTCGGCGAGCGGCTCACGTACGTCGGCGGGCTGCCGACGGCGGAGACGTTCGCGCTGCCGTTGCTGCAGCTCGGGTACAGCACGTACTCGTCGGCGATCTTCAACTTCGTGCCGGAGTTCGCGCTCGGCTTCTACGCCGACGTGATCGCCCAGGACCGCGATGCGGTCTACCGAAAGCTGCGGGAGTTCGTGATTCCCTATCTCGACATCCGCGATCGGACCAAGGGGTACGCCGTTTCGATCGTGAAGGCCGGCGTCAACGTGATCGGACGCGGCGCCGGGCCGGTGCGGCCGCCGCTGCAGGACCTCAACGATGAGGAGCTCGCGCAGCTGGCCGAGTTGATCGGGAAGGTCAAATGACGCCTACCGTCACCTCGGTAGAGGTCGTGCCTGTTGCCGGGTACGACAGCATGCTGCTGAATCTGAGTGGCGCGCACGGCCCGTTCTTCACCCGCAACGTCGTGATCGTCACCGACAGCTCGGGCAACACCGGCCTCGGCGAGGTTCCGGGCGGCGAGAAGATCGCCACCACGATCCGCGAGTCGGCTCCGCTCCTCGTCGGCCAATCTCTCGGCGGGTACCGCCACCTGCTGCGCACCGTCTCGACCACCTTCGAAGGCCGTGACAGCGGGGGCCGTGGGCTGCAGACGTTCGATCTCCGGACGACGGTGCATGCGGTGACGGGGCTCGAGTCGGCGCTGCTCGATCTGCTCGGGCAGCATCTCGGCGTACCGGTCGCTGAGCTGCTCGGTGACGGGCAGCAGCGGGCTGCGGTCCCGGTGCTGGGTTACCTCTTCTACGTAGGCGATGTAGCGCGAACGGACCTGCCCTACCTGACGGAGGACGGCTGGGGCGCGGGTGCCACAGGTGCGGGTGGTGGTGATCGGTGGATGCAGCTTCGGCGGCGGCCTGCTGTTACTGCTGACGCGGTGGTCGAGTTGGCCGTGGCGGCGCAGGAGCGGTACGGGTTTGCGGACTTCAAGCTCAAGGGTGGCGTGTTCGATCCGCACGTCGAGGTGGACGCGGTCCGGGCGCTGCACGAGCGGTTCCCGGCGGCGCGGATCACGGTCGACCCGAACGGCGCGTGGCTGGTGCGCGAGGCCGTCGCGGTCTGCTCGGGTCTGGACGACGTACTGGCCTATGTCGAGGATCCGTGCGGCGCCGAGGCCGGGTTCTCCGGGCGGGAGACGATGGCCGAGTTCAAGCGGCAGACCGGTCTGCGGACGGCGACCAACATGATCGCGACCGACTGGCGCGAGCTCGCGCACGCGATCCGGACGGACGCGGTCGACATCCCGTTGGCGGACCCGCATTTCTGGACGATGGCCGGTTCGGTGCGGGTCGCGCAGCTGTGCCACGACTTCGGGCTGACCTGGGGTTCGCACTCCAACAACCACTTCGACATCTCGCTGGCGATGTTCACGCACGTCGGCGCGGCCGCGCCGGGTGACATCACCGCGCTCGACACGCACTGGATCTGGCAGGACGGGCAGGCGCTGACCAAGGAGCCGCTGCAGATCGCCGGCGGTGAGATCGCCGTACCGACGCGGCCCGGGCTCGGGATCGACCTCGACCGCGACGCGCTGGCGGCCGCACACGAGCTGTACCTCAAGCACGGTCTGGGCGCGCGGAACGACGCGATCGCGATGCAGTACCTGATCGAGGAGTGGGAGTTCGACCCGAAACGGCCTTGTATGGTGCGGTAGATGAGGATCTTCTTGTCCACCGACATGGAGGGTACGGCGGGGGTCGTCGACTGGAGCCAGTGCCGTGGACCGGGTCCGGAGTACGAGTACTACCGGGGTCAGCTGCAGGCCGAGGTGAATGCCGCGATCGACGGCGCGCTGGCCGCGGGCGGGACCGAGTTCCTGGTGAACGACTCGCACTCCACGATGCAGAACCTGCGCCCGGACGAGCTGCACGGCCGGGCGAGCTACCTGTCCGGGAAGCACAAGCCGCTGTACATGATGCAGGGCCTCGACGACTCGTTCGACGCCGCGTTCTTCGTCTCGTACCACGGGTCGGCGGGGTCGACCTCGTCCGTGCTGCACCACACGTACAACCCGCGGGCGATCGCCGAGGTCCGGCTGAACGGCGCGATCACCGGTGAGGCCGGGATCAACGCGCTGGCAGCGCTGGCGTACGGCGTTCCCGTCGTACTGATCTCCGGCGACCGGGTGACGATCGACGAGGCGCAGGCGTTCTGTCCGGACATCGAATCGGTCGTGGTGAAGGATTCGGTGTCGCACAACGCCGCCCTGTCGGTGCATCCGGAGCGAGCCCGGGAGCTGATCCACGACGGCGCCCGCCGCGCGCTCGCCCGGTTGAGCGACATCCGGTTGCCGAGCATCACGCTGCCCGCCGAGCTGACCGTTCGCTTCCACAGCGGCGCGTTCGCCGAGCTGGCCTGTGAGCTGCGCGGCGTCGAGCGGCGCGAGGAGAAGGTCGTTGCCTTGCGCAATGACGACCCGCTGCAGCTGTACCGGACCTTCATCGCGACCGTCCTGCTGAGCCGCGGCGTCAGCGAGTAACCATGCGTTCAACTGCCGTTGCGCAGGATAGGTTTTGATCGCAGCTGTCGTCTCTCCTAAGGAGTCCGGAATGCGTTGGCACCAGCCGCTCGCCGCAGCAGTCGTCCTGACCGTCCTCACCACGACGCTCACCGCGTCCGCGACTCCGGTCCAGCAGGGCGGTGCCTGCTCGTCGGACGCGACGCTCCTCGGGTTCAGCGATGCGCTCGACAAGACGACGTACGACGGGCAGCCGGTGGCCGGACTGTCCGCACTCAACGTGACCGGGCCGCACAGCGCGGTCGCGCTCGTCGACAACGTCGCGACCACGCCCGCCCGGGTGTTCGACCTGAAGGTGAACAGCAAGCCGACCTCGGTGCAGGTCGACGGGATGACGATTCTCCGGCGTCCGGACGGTACGCCGTACAACGGTGGCGACTTCGACGGCGAAGGGCTCGTCGTCGAGCGCGGCAACCGGACCATCCTGGCGACGTCGGAGCGCGAGCCGTCGATCCGGCGCTTCCGGCTGTCGGACGGCAAGCAGATCGGTCAGCTGCCGGTGCCGGCCCGCTTCCAGGTCGCGCCGGCCGGTGAGGCGACGAGCAACGCGACGTTCGAGTCGCTGGCGGTCAGCCGTGACGGTCTGTCGCTGTACGCCGGCATGGAGGGCCCGCTCGCCTCGGACGGGACCGACGCCGACAACCGCACCCGGAACCGCATCATCCGCTACTTCGGTCTGCCCGGACACGAGTACCGGCCGGTCGCGCAGTACGCCTACAAGCCGGACCCGGGACTCGCGCTCGTCGAGCTCGCGTCGGCGAGCCCGACCGAACTGGTGTCGATGGAGCGGACGTACACGCCGGACTTCGGGAACACGATCCGCGTGTTCACGGTGTCGCTGCGGCGGGCGACCGATGTGACCAAGGTGGCTTCGCTGGCGGATGCGCCGTCATCGGTCTTCCTGCAGAAGAAGCTGCTGTTCGACCTGGTGGACTGCCCGCCGTCGGGCGCGATCGCGAAGCAGCCGCAGCCGAACCCGTTGCTGGACAACGTCGAGGCGCTCGCACTCGGCGGGTACCTGCCGGGCGGACGGCGGCAGCTGTACCTGATGTCGGACGACAACAACGGCGCCACCCAGATCACCCGCTTCTACTCGCTGGCCGTCGACCTCCACTAGACAGGACCTGACGTGCCTGGCGTGATCACCGTGCGTAGGTAAGACTGTGGGAATGCGCGTGATCGTGGTGGGTGCGGGCGTGATCGGGCTGAGCTGTGCCATCCGGCTCGCCGAGGGCGGGTACGACGTGGCGGTGTTCGCCCGCGATCTGCCGTTGGAGACGACCTCGTCGGCGGCGGCCGCGATCTGGTACCCGTACCTATCGGCGCCCGAGGACCGGGTGGCCGGCTGGTCGCGGGCGACGTACGAGGAGTTCGCGAAGCTGGCGGAGATCGAGCCGTCGGTGCAACTGCGGCACGGGCGCGAGTTCCTGACGGAGCGGACGCCGGATCCGCGGTGGGCCGACGTACTGCCGGATCTCACGCGGGTCCCGTCGCCGCCGGCCGGGTTCGTGGACGGGTGGGCCTTCACCGCGCCGGTGATCGACATGCCGGCGTACCTGCCTGCGTTGGTGAAACGGCTCGAGGCTGCGGGCGGGACGCTGACGCGGGCTGCGTTGTCAGCGTTGCCGACCGGGGCCGATCTCGTGGTGAACTGCACCGGGCTCGGCGCGCGGCTGACCGCGAGCGATCCGACGGTGACTCCGGTTCGTGGACAGGTGCTGACCGTTGAACCGTGCGGGCTGACCGATTGGCTGCTCGCGGACCGTTCGCCCGACGAGCTGACGTATGTGATTCCGCGGCAGAACGACGTGGTCGTCGGCGGCACCAGCCAGCCGGGCGACTGGAACATGGCTGTCGACCCCAAGACCACCGCGGAGATCATGGAGCGGGCGGCCGAGCTGGTTCCCCAACTGCGCAAGGCGAAAATCATCCGTCAGCGCGTCGGGCTCCGGCCGGCGCGACCGGCGATCCGGTGCGAGCTCGTACGCACGCGCTCCGGCGAGCCGATCATCCACTGCTACGGCCACGGCGGCTCCGGGGTCACGCTCTCCTGGGGCTGCGCGGACGAGGTGTTCGAACTTGTCCAAAGCGTCTGACCAGTTGGTCATCCTGGACGGCGGTCTGTCGAACGCCCTGGAGGACCGCGGCAACGACCTGTCCGACGCACTGTGGTCGGCCCGCCTGTTGCGTGACGCTCCTTCGGAGATCGCCGCCGTGCACCGCGTGTACTACGAGGCAGGCGCGATGGTCGCCACCACAGCGAGCTACCAGGCCAGCGTCGTCGGCTTCGAACGCGCCGGCGTCGAACGCGCCGAGGCCGAACACCTGATCACCAGCAGCGTCCGCATCGCGCTCGAGGTCCGCGACGAGTTCCCCGGACGGCTCGTGGCCGCGTCCGTCGGGCCGTACGGCGCGATGCTCGCGGACGGATCGGAGTACCGCGGCCGGTACGGCGTGAGCTCGCAGGTCCTGCGCGACTTCCACGGCCCGCGCCTCGAACTCCTCGCCAGCGCCGGCCCCGACCTGCTCGCGGTCGAAACCATCCCCGACACCGACGAGGCCGAGGTCCTGGTCGAGCTACTGCGCGAACTCGACTTCCCCGCGTGGTTCTCGTACTCGATCGAAGACAACCACACCCGCGCGGGCCAACCACTCACGGAAGCCTTCGCGATCCCCGCCATCTCACAAGTTGTTGCTGTCGGCATCAACTGCTGCAAGCCCACCGACGTCAGGACTGCGGTCCAGACAGCTGTCGCCGTGTCGGGCAAACCCGCAATCGCCTACCCCAACCAAGGCGAGTCCTGGGACGCCACCGCGCGCAAATGGGTGGGTGACGGGACAGGACCGGCCGACTTCGCACCCGGCTGGGTCGACGCGGGAGCGAAGTACGTCGGAGGCTGCTGCCGAGTAGGCCCGGACGACATCCGAGCGCTGGCGATGGGTCTAGACGCCGAGGATCTGGCAGAGGAGATCTAGGGCTCCGGGGTAGGCGTGGTCGGGTGGGGTGCCGTAGCCGACGATGACCGCTTGGCGGGTGGCTGGGGTGGGGTCGAAGTGGTACGTCGTGAGCGTGGCGAGGCCGAGGCCCTGGCGGGCGGCTCGGGCGACCATGTCTTCGGCGTCGCCGGGGACGTCGAGCAGGACGTGCAGCCCGGCTGAGATGCCCGCGACCTCGACCGTGGGCGCGCGGACCGCGAGCAGTTCGACGAGGCGGTCGCGGCGACGACGGTAGTGCAGGCGAGAACGCCGTACGTGCCGGTCGTAGTGGCCGGAGGCAATGAACTCCGCAAGGACGAGCTGTTCGAGGGTCGCGGTCTGGAAGTCCGCCGTCCGCTTCGCCGCGACGACCGGCTCGATCAACCACTGCGGCAGCACCATCCACGCGAGCCGCAGCCCCGGCGCGAGGCTCTTGCTCGCCGTACCCGTGTACACGACCCGCTCCGGATCAAGCGCCTGCAATGCCCCGACCGCCTGCCGGTCGTACCGGAACTCGCCGTCGTAGTCGTCCTCGATCAGCACCGCCCCCGACTCCCGCGCCCACTCGACAGCAGCGGTACGTCGCTCCGGCGCGAGCGGCACGCCCGTCGGCATCTGATGCGCCGGCGTGAGCAGCACGCCCTCCCCGGTCAGGCCGGTCGTCTGCGCCCCCAGTTCGTCGACCGGTACGGCGACCACGTCCAGGCCGCGGGCCCGGATCACGTCCCGATGCAGGCCGTACCCGAACTCCTCGACCGCGATCGTCGTACCGCCGAGCGTCTTGATCGCCTCGCTCAGCAGACTCAGCGCCTGCACGTACCCCGAGCAGATCAGGATCCGCTCCGGATCGGCCCGCACCCCGCGCGCCCGCGCCAGGTAGTCCGCCAGTACCCGCCGCAACTCGATCCGGCCGCGCGGATCCCCCAGCCCGAACGCCTCGTTCGGCGCCGCGGTCAACGCCTTCCGCGCCGCGGCCAGCCACTCGGTCCGCGGGAACGTCGCCACATCCGGCGACCCCGGCGTCAGGTCGTACCGAAAACTCCGGGCCTCGGGCAACGAAACCGCCGGCGAAGGCGGTACGGCGGCCCTGCTCGCGACCACCGTCCCGGACCCCTGCCGCGCCGTCAACCACCCCTCGGCGACCAACTGCCCGTACGCGTCGGCGACCGTGTTCCGCGCAATCCCGAGATCCCGAGCCAACGACCGCGACGACGGCAACCGCGTCCCCGCCGCCAACCGCCCACTCCGAATCGACTCGTGCAGCGCCTGTACCAGGTCGCCGCGCCCCCGGGTCGCAGTCAACTCGAGATGCAGGTCCGCGCCTCCGTCCTCCATAGCAGGGGACCTTAGCCGCGAACCTGCCCGGTGATGAGTTATTCGCCGAAAAGCGCGTCGAAGTCCAGATACGCCCAGCGGAAGTAGACCGGGGCGTCGAAGCTGCCCGGGATCTTGCCGAGGCTCTGGATGACAGTGGACGTGCCCGACGCGTGGCCGACGGCGTACAGGTACGCCGAATGAGTGTCCTTGTCGATGCCGACCAGCAGCGTGCCCTTGTTACCGCACTTCTCCGCGACCAACGACTCGAAACCTTGCCAGGTCGAGCCGCGCACCAGCTTCACCACCGGCTTCATCGGCGCGCTCGTCGGGATGTGGATGGTGTAGAGCGCACCGCCCCTGGTGGTCGCCAGGAACGTGTCGTAGGTCGCCGTCTTGCTGATCAGCACCATCGTCTTCACCGCGGCGAACCCCGGCGCGGACACGCGTTGGCGCCAGACGCCGTAGCCGTCGCGGTTCCACCGGAACAGGACGCCGTCGTTGCGCAAGGCGTACTCGGTCGTCCGCGAGAAGTTCCCGCTGGAATCGTCGTAGCGAGATTCCGCCAGAGCGACGAAGGGATCCCAGCCGCCACCGATCCGCCGCAGGTTGATCGTCGTGGGATCCAGGCTGTCGTACCCCGTGGTGTACAACGCCGAGCCGATCACCGCGTAGCCGCGAACCCGCCGACCGCCGGGAGTCGGCTCCTGAACCATGGTCGTGCTGAGCCGCGTCTGTCCGTCCGGATACAGGTCACTGATCACGACGCTGATCCCCCCGTTCGTCGGCGGCGACGTCGCGACGACGTCCTGCCACAGGTGGTCACCTGTCGCCGACACCGACCCCAGGGCCAACTGGCACTGTGCCGAGGCTGTACTCGGCGACGAGGCCGTTCCGCTCGCTGTTCCTGGGAGCAGAGCCGCCGCAAGGACAGCCGCGCCCAGCACCCCTGTCGTTCTCGATCCGACCTTCATCGAGCTCTCCCTTGATTACCAAGCTTGATGCGATCAGCGGCCCGAAAGTTGCGGATCAGGCAGCGTCGAAGCCGGTGATGGCGATCTTGCCGCGGGCCTCGCCGGTGACGAGGCGGCGCATCGCGTCCGGGACCTGCTCCAGGGGGTACGTGCGGTCGAGGCTGGGCGCCACCTGGCCGGCTTCGATGAGTTCGGTCAGGCGGATCAGGTCGGCAGCGCGCTCCTTGTTGACGAAGGTGGCCAGGCGCTGGCGGATGAACGGCGAGAGAACCACCGCACGCAACTGCCGGTTCATGCCGCCGGTGGGTCCGCTGCCGTCCTCACCGCCGGTGATGACGGCCGTCCCGGTGGCCGTCAGCGCGCGCCGCAACCGGGACAGCGTGGGGTTGCCGGCGATGTCGATGATCAGGTCGTAGCGATTCGGACCGTCGGCGAAGTCCTCGCGCTTGTAGTCGACGACGTGGTCGGCGCCGAGCGCCCGGACCAGGTCGAGCTTGGACGTGCTGGCCACCCCGGTCACCTCGGCGCCGAACGCCTTGGCGAGTTGTACGACGAAACTCCCGACGCCACCGGACGCCCCGATGACGAGCACGTGCTGACCAGGCGACACTCGGCCGACAGTGATCGCCTGCAGCGCGGTGGCTCCCGAGATCGGTACTACGGCGGCTTCCTCGAAGGAGAGGTTCGCCGGCTTCCGCACGAGCTTGTCCGCGCGGCCCACGGCGTACTGCGCGAACGAGCCGGGTGCGACGCCGTACACCTCGTCACCGATCGCGTGCGTTTTCACGTCGGAGCCGACCGCCTCGACCGTGCCGGCGACATCTCGTCCCAGGACCGGATTGCGCGGCCGGCGGAGCCCGAACGCGAGCCGGATGGGGTACGGCGTACCCGTCATCAAGTGCCACGTGCCGCGGTCGAGACCGGCTGCCTGCACCCGGACGAGCACCTCGTTGGCGCCCGGTTCGGGCCGGGCCAGCTGCCCGAACCGCAGGACGTCGATCGAGCCGTACCCGTCCTGGACGATCGCCCGCATGGTGGTCGTGGTGGTCGAAGCCATGGTGTCCCCTGGTGGATTCGGGTGCCCCCAGTGCACCGGCTTTCGTACTAAGTACGGGCAACGTATCGTACTTTGTACGAAACTGCTATGGTCCAGCTGTGGAGGAGCCGAAACAGCGGGCGCGACTGAGCCGGGAACGGGTGCTGCGGGCAGCCGTCGAGGTGGCCGACGCGGGCGGGCTGGCGGGACTGACGATCCGCTCGCTGGCCCAGGAGCTCGGCGCCAAGCCGATGTCGGTCTACTACCACGTGGCCGGCAAGGACGAGATCCTCGACGGCATCATCGACCACGTCTTCAGCCAGATCGAACTGCCGTCGGCCGACGGCGACTGGCGGACGGAGCTGCGCCGGCGAGCGGCGTCGGCACGCGACGTAATGCGGAGGCACCGCTGGGCGATCAGCCTGATGGAGTCCCGGACCTCGCCCGGACCGGCCACCCTGCGCCACCACGACGCGGTCATCGCCACGCTCCGCGCGGCCGGCTTCTCGCTGGAGATGACCGCGCATGCCTACGCGTTGATCGACAGCTACACCTACGGCTTCGCGCTCCAGGAGGCCGCGCTGCCGTTCGAAGGCCCCGACACCGTGGCCGACGTAGCAGAGTCGATCATGGAGGACTTCGACTCCGGCGCGTACCCCCATCTCGTCGAGCTGGCCACCGGCTACTACTTCAAGACCAGCTACGACTTCGGCGACGAGTTCGAGTTCGGCCTCAACCTCATCCTCGACGGCCTGAGCGCGGCCCTACCGACAAAGACCGCCGAGGCTTGACCATGGAGATCGTGGAGCGGATGGCCGACGAGTGCCACACGTTGCGTCCGCTGGTGACGGCAGGCTCCTGCCCGGGTCTTGGCTAGCGCTTTCCGGACCAGACAGGAGTAGTGTCGAAGTAGTTCCGGAATCCGTTGACATCCGCTTGAGGTGCCGGCCGCACCGGCCCTCTCCCCCAGGGGATGTCATGTCTGCATTTCGTCGTACCCCGACCACACCCGAGCCCGCGGCAACAAAGCCCGCGCCGCCGCCGACCGACGACCTGGCACCGCTGGGGTCGGCCGTGGACGAGCTCCTCAAACCGATCCAGCGAGCGCAGGGGAACGCGATGAGCCGCTCCTGGCGCCGTCTGGTGCGTCGCCCCAAGGCCTGACAATTGGCCCCCTGATCTCTGCGGGGATTGGACCATGGGGCTGGGCCGGTTCATGTCTAGGTTGAAGGCATGAGCACAACAACGCGGCGGGTCAAGCTCGCCAATCTGGTGCCGGACTTCTACAAGGCGATGATCGAGCTGGACCGGGTGTCGGACGACGGGCTCGACCCGAAGCTGGCGCATCTGGTGCGGATCCGTGCCTCGCAGATCAACGGGTGCGCGTACTGCACCGATATGCACTCGCTCGACCTGCTGCAGTTCGGCGAGGACCAGCAACAGCGGATCACGCTGCTCCCGGTGTGGCGCGAGGCGCCGAAGTTCTACACCGAGCAGGAGAAGGCCGCGCTGCAGCTGGCCGAGGCGATCACGCTGGTGAGCGTCGACCACGTCCCGGACGACGTGTACGAGGTTGCCGCGCAGGCGTTCGACGAGAAGGATCTGGCACAGCTGATCGCGTTGATCATCACCATCAACATGTGGACCCGGATCGGGGTGACCGGGAAGATGGAGCCCGGTCACTACAAGCCATGACCGCCGAACTCTTCAGGGCCCTCCACCACGGCGGCACTCCCCTGGTCCTTCCGAACGCCTGGGACCCGGTGAGTGCGCGCCTCGTCGCCGAGGCCGGCTTCTCCGCTGTTGCCACGAGCAGCGGCGCGGTCGCCCGCGTTCTCGGGTACGACGACGGGCAGCTGACCCCGCCGGAGAAGATGTTCGCCGCCGTGGCGCGGATCGTCCGCGCGGTCGACGTACCGGTCACCGCCGATCTGGAGGCCGGGTACGGTCTGCCGCCGAAGGAGTTCGCGGAGCGGTTGCTGGAGACCGGCGCGGTCGGCTGCAATCTCGAGGACTCGGTCGATGGCGCATTGGTCGACATCGCCCAGCAGGCGGACTATCTGGCCGAAGTACGGGCCGCTGCGGGGGCCGAGCTGGTGATCAATGCGCGCGTCGACACCTTCATCCGGCCGGTGGACGATCCGGTCGACGAGGCGGTACGGCGGGGGCGCGAGTACCGGCGCGCCGGAGTGGACTGCGTGTATCCGATCCTCGCGCCGCTCGACCAGCTGGCCCAGGTGGCCGAGGCCGTCGGCGGGCCGATCAACGGGCATGCGAAGACCGGTGGACCGACGCCGACCGAGCTCGCCGCAGCCGGCGCGACGCGGATCTCGTACGGGACGAGCGTGCACGAGTACGTGATGGCTCAGCTCCGAGAGCTATTGCCGACCCTCACGTCGTAGGGCGTAGACGAGGGCCCAGTCCTGGTCGTTGGCGAGCGGGTCGGCGATGTGGGCGGGCTGTCCGTTGACGCAGCTCGGGTACACGAACGCACAGGTCGCCGATCCGTCCGCGGCGAAGCTGACCAGGTTCGCGCGGAGGATCGCGTCCTCCGCGCGATCCAGCCACGCGCCTTGTTCGGGCGTCACGAGTTCTCGCGGCCAAGCGGCGTACACGACCGCGCTCAACGCGGACCAGTAGTGCGGGAAGACGTCGCCCCACAGGCGCAGCCGGCCGAACCAGTAGCCGTCCCAGTGCCGGATCGGGACATGCCGCAGTCGTACGTCGGGCTGGTCGCCCGCGAAGGCGGTGAGCCACGGGAGGCGGCGGGTCAGCTCGGCGCCGTCGATCTGGTCCGGCGCGATTTGGTATGCCGAAACGAGCAACTCAAGCAGTGGCGCCACCATGGATTGTTCGTAGTTGACCTCGTGCGGCGGCAGCTCGTCGCCGTACCCGATGAAGGTCTTGGCGTGCCGGACGAGGTGCTCGTGGAGGCCGAGTTCGCTGAGCAGCGGGCCGAGGTCGAAGGCGAGGAAGTGGTCGCCGCCGAGTTCGTAGTACCGGTTGAGGATGCGGGTGGCGCCGGCGCGATCGCCCTGGCCGAGCAGGAAACGGGCGAACCACGGGAAGTTGTAGAGGCGTACGGCGTTCTGGTGCACGCTGTCGTCCTGGATCGTGCCCTGCTCGTCGAGCAGATGCTCGCGGACGAACTGCTCGTAGCCGGCCAGCGCCTCGTCCAGTTCGGCGCGGTCACCCCAGCCGCGGTCGCGGACCTCCTGCAGGAGAAGGGCCATGCCGACGCGTTCGCGGGCATCGTTCCAGTCCCGCCACGCGCTGGACAAGACGGTGAGACCGCTCTCGTTGTCGTACGGCACGAACGCGTACTTGCGGCTGTCGGGCAGCTCCGGTCGCCGCTGACGGTCGAGGACGAAGCGTGCGCGACGCTCGGCGATCGCCCGGAGAGGCTCGTGGAAGAGGACCGAGATCCGGGACCTGCCGTCGGGCGCTTCGACGTACTTCAGGCCGGGCTCGGCGCTGGTGATCTCGCGCCCGTCGTGGAGCTGGATCGTCTCGTCGACCTCGGCGGCGAGACGATCGGCGTCGATGAGCGGTGCGCGGTCCGCGTGGAACGCGGGCAGGTCGTCGTACCAGGCCAGCTGCCAGGTCCAGCGGTACGTCGCTCCCGGCGCGAGTGTGATCGCCGGTTGGCCACCCATCGCATCGGGTACCCGGGCGTGGTCGGTGACGTGGAGGTAGATGTGGCCGCGGATGTTGCTGCTCGTGCCGGGCTCGCGGGACTCGACGGAGTACGCCCAGAGCTCGCCCTCCTTGAGCTGCAGGCCGAGCCCCGGTCCGCTGCCGTCCATCGGCACCGCCCACACCCACGCGTCCGCGCCGCCCGTCCACACGTGCGCGTGCACCGCGCCGGTGAGACTCTCCCGGCTCGACGTGTAGACATCGCGATACGGCGTAATGATCGCGAGCGAACCGATCTCTATGGTGTCGTCGCTCGTGTTGCGGAGCTCGTACGTCTCGGTCCACTGCTGACCGAAGCGACGGCCGACGCGGAGCTCGAGGCCGCCGAACCGGTACATCAGATCGATGCCGCTGCTCCGCCACCGGGTGAACGCCGGAGCGTCGAACCGATGCGCACCGCGGTCGGTGATCACGAAGCCCTTGCCCCAGGCATGCAGGCTGTCGTGCACCGTGCCATCAACGCCCTCGTCGAGCAGCACCCGCCGTCCATCCGGATGCAGTACCTGCGCGACCGCCCCGTCGTCGGCGAGCTGAACCGTTCCGCGACCGAAGTCAAAACTTTCCACGATTCGCCAACCTATCGATGTCGAGAACCCCGCGGCGGCTCCGTCCCCCTGATGAGAACCAACCTCCTCAGATTGGAAACCGAGATGAACCAGCAGCAGATCGCCGAGATCCTCGCCAAGCCGTACGCGCAGCAGCTCCTGAACGGCTCCGAGCCGGCCCGCTTCGCCTACGACGGCCTGGACGGCGGCCCGCGGTGTATCCCGATCGGGTTCTGGGTCGAGGGCGACCAGATCGTGATCGCCACCGTGCCGAAGGCCGCGAAGGTCGCCGCGCTCCGCAAGAACCCGAAGGTCGCGCTCACCATCGACACCGCCGCGTTCCCGCCCAAGGTGCTGCTGCTCCGCGGCACCGCCGAGGTCACCACCGTCCCGGGTGTCCCCGAGGGCTACCTCATCGCCGGCCACAAGGTCATGACCGACGAGCAGTACCCGGGCTGGGTCGAGGGCGTGACGGCCCTGTACGACGAGATGGCCGTGATCAGGGTGACGCTCACGTGGGCCAAGCTGCTCGACTTCGAGACCACGATCCCGAAGGCCGTCGAGGACCTCATCAAGGAGAAGTCCGCGAGCTGATTCGTTCAACGGCTGCCGGTACGCCATGCTTGCAATGGCATACCAAAAGCTGGAGAGGGTCGATGAGCGAGAGTCGGGAGTCCGAGACCGAACGGGTCACGCGGAAGCTGCGAGGCGAGATCCTCGACGGCGTACGGCGGCCTGGTGAGCGGCTCGTCGAGCGGGAACTGGCAGCCGCGCTGGACGTCAGCCGCGTGCCGGTGCGGGAAGCCCTGAAGGCGCTCGTCAGCGAGGGCCTGGTGACGTTGCGGCCGCGCTCGTGGGCGGTGGTGCGGACGTTCACCGACTCCGACATCGCCGACCTGACCGAGGTCCGGGAGGCGTTCGAGCCGCTGACGTTCCGGCTCGCGGCGGAACGGCGTACCCGGGAAGGACTCGACCGGCTGCGGGCGGTTCTGGACGAGCAACTGGCCGCGGCGCGGGCGAAGGACGCCGTCGTCGCGCGACGGAAGGCGGCCGACTTCCACGAGCTCGTGACCGAGCTGGCGTCCAACGAACTGCTGGTCGAGATCGAGCGCCCGCTGCGCAGCCGGATGCGCTGGTTGCTGACCCAGCACGACGACCTGATCGCGGTCGCCGGCCAGCACCTGGAGCTGTTCACCGCGATCGCCAACCGGGACGTCGACGCCGCCGAACGCCTCGCCGCGGAGCATCTCGCCCAGTCGCACATCCTGTTCCGGAGCAGCCGCGGCATGGAGTGAAGCGGCTCCGCAATTTGGTATACCATTCTCGCCATGACCTCTTTGCTGCTTGCTGACGTGCGCCCGTGGGGCGGCGACGCGGTCGACGTGACGATCGTCGACGGCGTGATCTCGGACCTCTCCCCCGCCGGGAACAGCACAGAGATCAGCGCAGAGATCAGCACCGAGGCGGAGCAGCGGATCGACGGGCGCGGGCTGCTGGCACTGCCCGGGTTCGTCAACGCGCACGCACACGTCGACAAGAGCTGGTGGGGCCAGCCGTGGGTGTCGTACGGCGGCCAGCCGACCACGCAGGGCCGGATCGCCCATGAGCGCGCCGAGCGGGACAAGTACGGCATCCCGAGCGTCGACGGCGCGAAGGCCGTGCTGCGTGAGTTCCTCCGGCACGGTACGACGGCGACGCGCACGCACGTCGACGTCGACCTCGGCGTCGAACTGCGCGGCATCGCCAACGTCCTCGAGGCCGCGGCCGCGCTCGACGGCGCGATCGAGGTGGAGATCGTCGCGTTCCCGCAGGACGGCGTACTCCGGCGTCCCGGCGTACTCGACCTGCTCGACAAGGCGGCCGCCGAAGGGGCGACCAGCATCGGCGGGCTCGACCCGGCGACGATCGACCGCGACCCGGTCGGCCAGCTGGACGCGCTGTTCGAGATCGCGGTCCGGCGCGGGGTCGGGATCGACCTGCACCTGCACGACCGCGGCGACCTCGGCGCGTTCCAGTACGAGCTGATCGCCGAGCGCACCGTTGCAGGCCGGGCTGCAGGGCAAGGTGAACGTGTCGCACGGGTTCGCCCTCGGCGAGCTGCCCCCGGCGCGACGGACCGAAATGGTAGACCAGCTCGGCGAGGCCGGGATCTCCTGGACCACCGTCGCCCCGCCCACCTCGGCGCCATTGCCGTTCCGCGAGATGCGCGCGGCAGGCGTCCCGATCGGCCTCGGTACCGACGGCATCCGTGACCTGTGGTCGCCGTACGGCGATGGTGACCTGCTGCAGATCGCCCGCGGTTTCGCGCGGCTGCACGGACTCCGCACCGACGAGGACCTCACCTATGCGGTCGAGTTGGCCACGACATACGGCGCGGCCTTCGTGCACCGCGAGAACCACGGCCTCACCGTCGGCGCTCGCGCGGACATCGTGCTGCTGGACGCCGAGAACGCGCCGGACGTGCTGGTCCGCGCACCGCGTCGTGAGTACGTGATCGCCGGCGGGCAGGTCGTCGTCCGCGACGGCGAACTCCAGGTGTGAGTACCAGCACTGCCGTTGGACGCACGCTCGGCTCGCTCAGGGACAACCGGGCGTTCCGACTGTTCTGGTTCTCGAATCTCTTCTTCTTCGGTGGCGTGTGGACGCAGACGCTCGTGCTCGGATGGCTTGCCTGGGAGACCACGCACTCGGACTTCCTGGTCGCCGTCTACACGGCAGTGCGGTTGGCGCCGCTGCTTCTCGGGCCGTTCGCCGGGGCGTTCGCGGACCGGCACAACCGGGTGCGGCTGCTGATCGTCGCGGCCTCGTGGGCGCTGGTCGCGGTCAGTGCCGTTGCCACGCTGGCGTCGCTCGGCAAGGCGTCGTACTGGGTGCTCGTGGTCGGCGGGCTCGCGATCGGGCTCGCGCAGTCGCCGTCGCAGCCGGCCCGCGCCTCGCTGGTGATGGACCTGGTCGGCCGGGAGAACCTCAGCAACGCCAACGCGCTGAACTCGATGGCGCTGAACATGACGCAGGTGATCGGGCCCGCGGTCGGCGGGCTGATGATCACCGGGCTGGGCGCGCCGGCCGCGTTGTGGGTCTCGACCTTTTGGTATGCCATTTCGCTGGTCACGTTGCTGCCGTTGCGCGAGTACGGCCGGGTGGTCGGCGGGCACACCGGATCGGCGCTGCGGATAGTCACCAGCGGTCTCCGCGACCTCGCGCGGAACCGGCTGGCCGCGACCGTCCTCCTGATCACGCTGGCCGCGAACACGTTGCTGTGGCCGATCGCGCAGTCCTTCATGCCGGTGTTCGCGCAGGAGTCGCTCGGACTCGACGCGGCCGGACTGGGCTGGATGCTGACCTGCGCCGGCGTCGGCGGGCTGGCCGGTTCGCTGGTGATCGCCTGGCTCGGCGACTTCCGGTTCAAGGGCGGGATGTTCGTGGTGGGTACGGCGATCTGGGGCACGCTGTGGTCGCTGTTCGCGCTGTCCCACGACCCGGTGCTGTCGTTCGTGCTGATGGCCGCGATCGGGGTGATGAGCGCGGCGTTCGGCGTACTGCAGACGACGCTGCTCCTGATGACCACCGACGAATCCCTGCACGGCCGCGCCCTGGGCGTCCAGGAACTGGCGATCGGCATCATGCCCGTCGCCTCCCTGGCCATCGGCGCCTTCGCCGAGCACTACGGCGTCGGCATCACCACGTTCGTCAGCGCCGTACTCCTGGTCGCCGCCGTCGCGGCCCTCGGTCTCTGGACGCCCGCCCTGCTCCGCTACGGCGGGCAGCTTCGGTAACAAATGCGCGTTCCTGGCAACCAACTGAGAGTCCCACTGCATCTATAGGTTGAGTCCGGGGGGACTCATCACAATCGCAGAGGCCACGGGAGTGGTCTGGCCCAATACTGGTCTAGTCCTTAAATGTCAAGACCGTACGGGCGATCTGGTGGGGGGAATCAACGCTGTGGATCGGAACTCGGACCCGCGCGACGGAATGCCGGCGCCGCTCGACGCGCCCGTCCGGTTGCTCGTTGGTCCGGCCAACTTCGCGGGTCAGGGCACTCGGTGGGCACGCGCGCTCGAGGAGCGGGTGCCCGCCACGAAGGCGACCTCGTTCGCCTTCTTCAAGGGAGTCCTCGACTACGAGGTCGACTACGGCGTCCCGGCGCGCACGTACCGGCGCAATCCTCGGTGGCGGCTGAACTTCTACAACCATGTCGTGCACAACTACACACACGTGCTGCTCGAGGCGGCCCGGCCGATCTTCGGACCGTTGCACGGACCGGACGGGTCCTTCGAGATCCCGCACCTGCTCACCAAGGGTCTGCAGGTCGGACTCATCGCCCACGGCTCCGACGTCCGTATCCCCAGCCGGCATGCGGAGACCGAGCCGTGGTCGCCGTTCCCCGACCTCGACGACGAGACCGTCGAGCTGCTCGAACGCAACTCCACCCGTGCCGTCGAGCTGTTCACGTCGTACCCGGGCCGGGTGTACGTCTCGACCCCCGACCTCCTCGACTACGTCCCCAACGCGATCTGGTGCCCGGTGATCGTCGATCCCGACACCTGGCGCAGCGACGCCCCAGTGCTCGAGCACAAGGTGCCGGTGGTGGCGCACGCACCGAGCAAGTCGGCCATGAAGGGTTCCGAGCTGATCGACCCGATCATGGAGAGCCTGGCCCAGCGGGGCCTGATCACCTATCGCCGCGTCGAGGGCGTCGACCCGGCGGACATGCCGGCGGTGTACCGCGACGCCGACATCGTCCTCGACCAGTTCCGCATCGGCAGCTACGGCGTTGCCGCGTGCGAGGCCATGGCGGCGGGCCGGATCGTGGTGGGGCACATCGCTCAGCACGTCCGGGATCGCGTGGCCGCGGAGACCGGGCTCGACCTGCCCATCGTCGACGCGACCCCGGAGACCGTCGAGCAGGTCGTGCTCGACCTGATCGCGCACCCGGAGCGCGGCCGCGAGGCCGCCGCGCGCGGACCGGACTTCGTCGAGCTGGTGCACGACGGCAGCTGGTCGGCCGACGCGCTGGCCGAGTTCGTCGAGCAGTCGGGCCCGTCAACTCCGGTGCCGGTCGACTGGAAGCCGTCCTGGATCCGGCCCAAGGTCGTCATGATGGCCGGTAACGACATCGTCGTCGACGCCCGCGTGCTCAAGTACGCGCAGACGGTGGCGAACTGGGACCTCGACGTCACGTGCATCGGCCTCCCCGGACGCCGGTTCAGGGGCCACCGCTACTTCGGCAAGGTGCAGGTGTTGTGCCCGGTCATCCCGTCGAAGGTGCTGTTGACGGGATGGCGCAAGCGGCTGGCCAACCTCAAGACCAACCTGAGGCCGTGGTTCAGGACCGAAGCCGAGTACATGCTGGCCTACGGCCGCTGGCAGTACGCGAGTCGCGAGCTGCGCGGCGATCGCGGCCGCGACCGCCGTGACCACGAGCGCACCGGCGGCGAGTCCGGCGCGGTCAAGCGGTCTGTCCGCGACCGGCTGCAGCGGGCGGTGCGCTGGCGGTCGCTGCGGCTGCACCGCGCGATCCTCCAGGCCCGCGCGTACTCGTTCCGGCGTACGAAGCCGACAGGCCGACATCACCGACCTGGGCATCGGCAAGCGGCGCGCGCGTTTGCTCGCCCTCTACCGGTATCTGCCGTCGGGGCGCTGGCGGCGGGTGATGCCCGAGCTGGTCGACCAGGAGCTGACACTAGGACCGCTGCTCGACCGTCTGCTGATCGAGGTCATCCACGTGCACGACGTGTTCATGCTCGGCATCGCGGCGCGTGCGGCGCACCGGGCGGCCCTGGACGGGCGGACGATCAAGATCATCTACGACGCCCACGAGTACATCCCGGGCGTGCCGGTGGTGGCTCCGCGCCGAGTCGCGGCGTACAGCGATCTCGAGCGCGAGTTCATCGGCGACGCCGACCGCGTCATCACGGTGTCCGAGCCGCTGGCCGGCTGGCTCAAGCGCGACCACAAGCTGGCCGAGCTGCCCGACGTCGTCCTCAACGCGCCGGTCCAGCCGCCGGAGGACGCAGAGGTCATTGGTCTCCGCGAGCAGCTGCGGTTGCCGGAGGACGTTCCGCTGCTGGTGTACGGCGGTGGCGTCAACCGTGCCCGCGGTGTCGGGACGGCTGTCGAGGCGCTCACCCAACTACCCGGCGTACACCTCGCGATCGTCGCGCGGCCCAACTCCGTCACCGTGGAGCTGGAGGCCCGTGCCGTCGAACTGGGCGTGGCCGATCGCGTGCACTTGGCGCCGTTCGTCGCTGCCGAGGTCGTGCCGCTGTACCTGCGCTCGGCGACCATCGGCCTCAGCCCGCTGCTGCACGCGCCGAACCACGACATCGCGGTGACGAACAAGTTCTGCGAGTACATCGGCGCGGGCCTGCCGATCATCACCAGCGACACCCCGGCGCAGGCCGACCTGGTCAAGGAGCTCGATCTCGGCGCGGTCTACCCCGCGGGCGACGTGGACGGCCTCGTGCTGGCAGTCCGGACGGTGCTCGCCGACCGCGACCGGATCGCCCAGCGCATCGCCGACGACCCCGAGCTGCAGCACCGGTTCTCCTGGGCCGCGCAGGCCGAGGTCCTCCGGTCGGTGTACGCCGACGTACTGGGCACCCTGCCCGACGCCGCCTGGGCTCCGGGCGCCACCGTCGTCCGCAAGCTCCTCCCTGGCCCGCAGGAACTGCCGGAGACGAAGTGGCAGGCCTTCAGGGAGAAGATGGCGAAGAGTACGAGCTTGCTGGTTTGAGGCGCGGGGTCAGGACCACCACTTGCCGCTTTGGGACAGGGCGTCCGCGGTCAGGTTCGTGGTGTCGAGGGCGTCGAGGTCGGCGATCGCCGCGTCGTCCAGCTCGAAGTCGAAGACGTTGAAGTTCTCGACGATGCGGTCCTGGTGGATGGACTTCGGGATGACCGAGAGGCCCTTCTGGATCGCCCAGCGGATCAGGACCTGCGCCGGCGTGTGGCCGGTGGCCTCGGCGATCCGGGTGATCACCGGGTCGCCGAGGTGGCGGCCGGTGCCGAGCGGGCTGTACGCCTGCGCGACGACGTCCGCCTCTTCGCAGGCCGCGACGAGGTCCTTGCGGTACTCGAACGGACTGAACTGGATCTGGTTCGCGGCCGGCTGGATGCGGGCGATCTTGTTCAGCTCCTGCAGCTCGGCGGAGCTGAAGTTGGAGATGCCGATGCCCTTGGTGAGGCCCGCGTCGACGGCCGCCTCCATGGCCGGCCAGGCCCAGGTCGGGCCGCCCTGCGGCCAGTGGATCAGGTAGAGGTCGAGGTAGTCGGTCCCGAGCCGCTCGAGGCTCTTCTCCGCCTCGACCCGCGCGTCCTTCCCGCCCGGGTAGAACTTCGTCGTCAGGAAGATCTCTTCGCGCGGGACCCCGCTCTCCCGGATCGCCTTCCCGACACTGACCTCGTTCCCGTAGGCCTGCGCGGTGTCGATCAGCCGGTAGCCGGCCTCGAGCGCCCAGGTGACGGCGCGCTCGCACTCCGCCCCGTCATCCACCTGCCAGACCCCAAGCCCAAGCACCGGGATCTCAGTTCCATTGGACAGCTGCCGAGTATTAGCGGTCATGTCTTTCTTCTACCACGGCTTACAACTTGTTGGCGTGGCGGATCACGTCGACGACGTCGGACATCATGCCGGTGAGGTCGTAGTCCTTCGGTGTGTAGACAGCTGCTACTCCGGCCGCCCGGAGCGCTTTCGCGTCGGCGTCGGGGACGATGCCGCCTACGACGACCGGGACATCCTCCAGGCCTGCCTCGCGGAGACCTTCGACGACCTGCGGGACCAGTTCCATGTGGGAACCGGACAGGATCGAGAGGCCGACACAGTGGACGTCCTCGGCGACGGCCGCGGCGACGATCTGCTCGGGGGTGAGGCGGATGCCTTGGTAGATGACCTCGAAGCCGACGTCGCGGGCGCGGACCGCGACCTGCTCGGCGCCGTTCGAGTGGCCGTCCAGGCCGGGCTTGCCGACCAGCAACCGGAGGCGGCCGCCCAGCTCGGAGGAGGTGGCGGTGACCTTCTCACGGACCGCGGCGATCTCGGCGCCGCCACCAGACACCCCAACGGATCCGGCGACACCGGTCGGCGCACGGTACTCGCCGTACATCTCCCGCAGTACGCCGGACCATTCCCCGGTCGTCACGCCGGCGCGAGCGCACTCGAGCGTCACGGGCATCAGGTTGTCGGTGGTCTTCGCGGCGGCACGCAGCTTCGCGAGCGCTGCCTCGACCGCCGACGCGTCGCGAAGGCCGCGCCACTTCTCCAGCGACTCCAGCGCAGCCGATTCGGCTGCCGGGTCGACGGTCTGGATCGCGGTGTCGAGGTCAGCGGTCAACGGCGACGGCTCGGTGTTCTCGAACTTGTTCACCCCGACGACGATCTGTTCGCCGGACTCGATCCGCTGCCGCCGCTCGGCATGCGACCCGACGAGCGCCTGCTTGAGATACCCGCTCTCGACGGCGGCGACCGCACCACCCATCGCCTGCACGCGGTCGATCTCCTCCTGCGCACCGGCGACCAGCTCGTCGACCTTCGCCTCGATCACGTGCGACCCGTCGAAGATGTCGTCGTACTCGAGCAGGTCGGACTCGTACGCCAGTACCTGCTGCATCCGCAGCGACCACTGCTGGTCCCACGGTCGCGGCAACCCGAGCGCCTCGTTCCACGCCGGCAGCTGCACCGCTCGCGCCCGCGCGTTCTTCGACAGCGTGACCCCGAGCATCTCGAGGACGATCCGCTGCACGTTGTTCTCCGGCTGCGCCTCCGTCAACCCGAGCGAGTTCACCTGTACGCCGTACCGCAGCCGCCGGGCCTTCGCGTCCGTCACGCCGTACCGCTGCAGCGTCAGCTCGTCCCACAGCCGGACGAACGCACGCATCTTGCACGTCTCCTCGACGAACCGCACGCCGGCGTTCACGAAGAACGAGATCCGCTGCACCACGTCGCCGAACCGCTCCGGCGGGACCTGCCCGCCGTCCCGCACCCGGTCGAGTACGGCGATCGCCGTCGACAGCGCGAACGCCAGCTCCTGCACGGGCGTCGCGCCGGCCTCCTGCAGGTGGTAGCTGCAGATGTTGATCGGATTCCACTTCGGCATGGTGGCGACCGTGTACGCGATCACGTCGGTCGTGAGCCGCAGCGACGCGTCCGGCGGGAACGCGTACGTCCCGCGCGACAGGTACTCCTTGACGATGTCGTTCTGCGTCGTCCCGGTCAGCTCGTCCGGCAGCGCGCCCTGTTCCTGCGCGGCCACCTGGTAGAGCGCGAGCAGCCACATCGCGGTCGCGTTGATCGTCATCGACGTGTTCATCTGCGCGAGCGGGATCTGGTCGAACAACGCCCGTACGTCGCCCAGATGCGCGACCGGTACGCCGACCTTCCCGACCTCACCCTTCGCGAGCGTGTGGTCCGCGTCGTACCCGGTCTGGGTCGGCAGGTCGAACGCGACCGACAGCCCGGTCTGGCCCTTCGCGAGGTTCCTGCCGGAACAGCGCGTTGGACTCCGCCGCGGACGAGTGGCCCGCGTACGTCCGCATCACCCAGGGTCGATCCTTGTCGGTCGCCATGTACCCGAGAGTAGGACTCTGTGCCCTTGTGAGTCGCCACCTCGTGACTGGTGTCACCAGGGGCGTGGATCACACTCAGGCGCTGATCGGTAGCGGTGTTCTTTCGACGTTGAGGACGCGGTGCAGGCGGGTGACCGCGAGGATGCGGACCACCGACGGCATCGGGTGCCAGAGGACCAGTTGCCGGCCGAGCGACTGGGTCCGGCGATGGGTCGCGACCAGCAGGCCGAGGCCGGTCGCGTCGACCGCGTCGACCGCTTCCAGGTCGACGATCACGTCGCCGTCGGAGGCGTCGATCAGGTCGTTGAGAGTTTGACGGACGTCGCCGACACTGCGCACGTCCAGGATGCCGGTCAGGTGTACGACGTTGTCAGGCTTGCTGTGGGTCGGTGCGAGCATGTCCGTGCCCTCCCGCTCTTCCGGCGGCCCCCGAGTAATCGGCCGCGTGGCAGCGTCTGTGTTGGTAAAGACTCCCTGGAGACACGGAAGGTTGCCAAGAGTTCACGATCTTTTGTTTCGCGAGAGAATGGTGTCCGTGTTCGCCGAGGATTACTTCCTGTTCCCGGTGGTGGCCATCGCCCTGGCCGGTCTGATGGTACTGCTGTGCCGCTGGGCCTTCTCGAAGGCGAAGGGCGGGTCGCTCGTACGCCGGGTCGACCACCGCCCGGCCGACCGGGACGCCTTCGGCCTGCTCATCGACATCCGCACCGTGACGAACTACAACGAGGCCCGCGTCCTGGTCAGCCGCCTGCGGGACTTCGGCATCAAGGCCACCGCGGCCCGCACCACCGACGGCTGGACGGTCTACGTCTGGCCGAAGGACGAAGCCGCCGCCCGCGGCCTGCTCGACGCTCCCTGAGTGAACTGGTCGAGCCAACCGGCCTTTTGTGTGGGTCTAGGGTCGGGGTATGGGGACTCTGCTCGAACTGGACCTGACCCGCGGCGTACTCGAGACGCCGCCCGCTTCACCGGTGGCGGCGTTCCGTGCGCGCCACCTGCCGACACTGCGCGAGCTGGTAGGCGCGCTCCGGAAGGGGGCGCGTGACGACGGTGTGGTCGGCGTAGTGGCCCACATCGGCGGCAACCGGCTCTCACTCGCCCAGGTGCAGGAGCTGCGTGAGGCGGTGGCGGACTTCCGTACGTCGGGCAAGGCGGCGGTCGCGTGGACCGAGTCGTTCGGCGAGACCGGACAGGGCACCGTGCCGTACTACCTGGCGACGGCGTTCGACGAGATCTGGGTGCAGCCCTCCGGCGACCTGGCGATCACCGGTGTGTCCGTGCAGGCGGTCTTCGTCCGCGGTGCGCTCGACAAGGCCGGTGTGATCCCCCAGTTCGGCAAGCGGCGTGAGTACAAGACCGCCGCGGACACGTTCACCGAGCGGGAGATGACCGCGCCCGCTCGCGAGATGGCGTCGCGGCTCGCGGAGTCGGCGTACGAGCAGATCGTCGAGGGCATCGCCGTACGGCGGCGTCTGGACAGCGCACTGGTCCGGGAGCTCGTCGACAGTGCACCACTGCCCGCACAGGCCGGTCTGGACGCCGGACTGGTCGATCGACTCGGCTACCGGTCGGACGTGTACGACGAGCTCGAGAAGCAGCTCCAGTACGACGACAGGCTGCTGGCCGAGCGGTACATCCGGCGTGGTCCGCGGACACTCGACGAGGTCCGCAAGAACCTGCCGTGGCCGCAGAAGCCGCTGGTAGCGGTTGTCCGCGTGACAGGTGGCATCTCCGTCGGCCGCAACTCCAACAGCCCGATGGGTGGTCCTGGCTCTGGCTCCGACACGGTCGGCGCCGCACTGCGCGCTGTGGCGGACAACGAGCGCGTGAAGGCGGTAGTGCTGCGCGTCGACAGCCCAGGGGGCTCGTACGTCGCATCGGACGCGATCCGCAACGAGGTACTGCGGCTGCGCTCCACGGGACGACCTGTGATCGCGTCGATGGGCGGTGTGGCCGCATCCGGTGGGTACTTCGTCGCGATGCCGGCTGACGTGATCGTCGCGCAGCCCGGCACGATCACCGGGTCGATCGGGGTCCTCACCGGTAAGGGCGTCGTACGCGATGCGCTGGGGCGGATCGGCATCTCACGCGAGGCCGTGTCCGAGGGCGCGAACGCGCAGATGTACTCGGCGCAGGAGGAGTTCACCGACGAGCAGTGGGCGCGGTTGGAGGAGACGCTCGACCGCATCTACAAGGACTTCGTGGCCAAGGCCGCACAGGACCGCGGCCTGCCTGAGGAGCAGCTGGAGTCGCTGGCCCGCGGACGGGTCTGGACCGGTGCCGACGCGCACAGCCACAAGCTGATCGACGAGCTGGGCGGCTTCCAGCACGCGCTGACACTCGCGTGCAACCAGGCCGGTCTGGACCGCGACGAGATCGCCGTGACCGCAGTACCGCACCGCAACCTGCTCAGTCAGCTCAAGGCGCCCACGACGACCGATGATCTGGCTGTCAGCGCGGCGCCGTTGACGCTCGACGGCCTGACCACCGGTCTTTACAGCGCGCTGGGGTTGCCGCCGGCCGGCGTACTCCGGATGCCCTTCAGCTGGGAGATCAGCTAGCCTCGCTCGCCGCCGGGGACCCAGAGGACGTCGCCGCCGGAGGACAGGTTCGCGACGCGACCGAGGATGAACAGCAGGTCGGACAGCCGGTTCAGGTACGTGAGCGCGAGCAGGTTGACGGACGGCCCGTGCACCTCGACGGCGGCCCAGCCGGCCCGCTCGGCACGGCGTACGACCGTGCGGGCGACGTTCAGGTACGCCGCGCCCTCGGTGCCGCCGGGCAGGATGAACGACCGCAGCTTGGTCAAACGACTGTTGTAGTCGTCGCACCAGCCCTCGAGCCGGTCGATGTAGTCCTGCGTGATGCGCAGTGGCGGGTACTCGGGGTCGGGCGTGATCGGGTTGCACAGGTCCGCGCCGACGTCGAACAGGTCGTTCTGGACGTGGGTCAGCAGGACCACGAGCGCAGTGTTCAGATGCCCGGCCGCGATGGCCACGCCGATCGCGGAGTTCGCCTCGTCGACCTCGCCGTACGCCGCCAGCCGCGGATCCGTCTTCGAGGTGACGGAGTTGTCGCCGAGGCGGGTCTCGCCGGCGTCTCCGGTGCGGGTGTAGATCCGCGTCAAGTTCACAGCCATGCGAGGACTCTACGCAAAGCCCGGGACGGGCAAACGCTACAGTCGACCGGTGGAACGGTTTCGGATCGCGGGTGAGGCACGGCTCGACGGCGCTGTCGAGGTGGCCGGAGCGAAGAACAGTGTGCTCAAGCTGATGGCGGCAGCGCTGCTGGCCGAGGGTACGACGACGCTGCGGCAGGTGCCGGGCATTCTCGACGTCACGTTCATGGCGCAACTGCTGGACACCCTCGGGTGCGAGGTGACCGTCGACGCGGAGCAGCGGCTCGCGACGATCGCCGTACCGGGCACGATCGGGCACCAGTGCGACTACGACCTGGTCCGCAAGCTGCGCGCGTCGATCTCGGTGCTCGGTCCGCTGCTGGCCCGCTGCGGTCAGGCGGAGGTCGCGCTCCCGGGCGGCGACAACATCGGTTCCCGCGGCCTGAACATGCACGTCGCGGGCCTGGAGTCGATGGGCGCGAAGGTGCACATCGAGCACGGCTTCGTGATCGCCGAGGCCCCGCAGGGCCTGCACGGCGCCGAGGTCTGGCTGGACTTCCCGAGCGTCGGCGCCACCGAGACGATCATGATGGCGGCCGTGCTGGCGCGCGGGACGACGATCATCGAGAACGCCGCCCGCGAGCCGGAGATCCAGGACATCGCGGCGATGCTGGTCGAGATGGGCGCGCAGATCGACGGCGCCGGCTCGCCGCGGATCGAGATCACCGGGGTGAGCGGGCTGCTCAAGCCCGTCGACCACGTCGTGGTCCCGGACCGGATCGTGTCCGGAAGCTGGGCGTTCGCCGCCGCCATCACCAAGGGTGACATCACGGTCACCAACGGGCACGCGGAGCACCTCGAGTTGCCGCTCGACAAGCTGCACAAGGCCGGTGCGGAGATCACCGTGCTGAACCCCGGATTCCGGGTCCGGATGAACGACCGGCCGAAGCCGGTGGACGTGGTGACGCTCCCCTACCCCGGGTTCGCCACCGACCTGCAGGCGTTCGTGATCGCGCTCAACGCGATCAGCGACGGCGCGGCGATGGTCACCGAGAACCTGTTCGAGGGCCGGTTCACGTTCGCGCAGGAGCTGACCCGGCTGGGTGCGCAGATCCAGACCGACGGGCATCACGCCGTGGTTCGCGGCGTACCGCGGCTGTCCGGCGCTCCGGTCGTCGCCTCCGACATCCGCGCGGGCGCGGCCCTGGTGCTGGCCGGTCTCGCCGCCGAGGGCGAGACGCTTGTGTCAGCGGCCCACCACGTCCACCGCGGCTACACCGACTTCGCGGGCAACCTCCGCCGCCTGGGCGCAGACGTCGTCGTCGAGCCGGACGATGCGGAGATGTACTGGAGCTAATAGGGTCTCCCCCATGACTGAGCGTGTGGTGAAGCCGGTTGGGCGGGGATTCCTGTTTCTCGATTCGCATCCTGCGGGGTGTGCGCGGGTTGTGCGGGAGATGGCGGCGGAGGTCTCGGGGCGTACGGCGGAGCGTCGTACGGCGCTCGTGATCGGGTCGAGCTCGGGCTACGGGCTCGCGACCACAATCGCGGGACTCGCGCGGTACGGGATCGACGGCATCGGCATCTGCTTCGAGAAGGCCCCGACGGCACGACGTACGGCGACCGCCGGCTGGTACCGCACCGCGGAGACCGCCGTGCTGGCCGCCGAGCTCGGCCGCTCGTGGAGCTTCGTGAACGCGGACGCCTTCGCGGACACCACGAAGGACGAAGTACTCGACCTGGTCGCCGAGCAGCTCGGCGGGATCGACCACCTCGTCTACAGCGTCGCCGCACCGCGCCGCACGGACCCGCGCAACGGTGAGACGTACCAATCGGTGCTGAAGGCGATCGGCGCCGAGCACACCACGAAGAGCCTCGCGTTCGACGACGGTGCGCCGGTGCTGCAGGAGGTCGGGATCGAGGTCGCGACCGACGACGAGATCGCGCAGACCGTGAAGGTAATGGGTGGCGAGGACTGGACCCGGTGGATCACCGCGCTCCAGGACCGTGACCTGCTCAAGCCCGGCTTCAACACCGTTGCCCTGACCTACATCGGCTCGGAGCTGACCGGTCCGCTCTACCGCCAGGGCTCGATCGGCGCGGCCAAGGCGGACCTGGAGCAGACCGCGCTGAAGCTGGCCGCGGACGGGGTGACCGCGATGACGTCGGTCAACGGCGCCGCCGTCACGCAGGCGTCGTCCGCGATCCCGGGCATCGGCCTGTACGTCAGCCTCCTGCACAAGGTGACCGGTCTGCAGACGCCCGTCGAGCAGTCGATCGCGCTGTGGGACCAGCTCACCGGCGAGTCCCCGCTCGACCTCGACGACGAGGGCCGCATCCGGCTCGACCGCTGGGAACTCAACGACGACGTACAGTCCGCCGTCCGCGCACAGTGGGAGTCGGCGACCCAGGACAACATCGCCGAGGTCGCCGACGCCGCGTGGTTCCTGACCGAGGTACGCCGCCTGTACGGCTTCGACGTACGCGAGGTGGATTACGACGCGGAGACCGAGGTCGACGTGGAGTGGCCTACAAAGGCTTGAACGACACCATTTCCAGGACGAGTTCGCCGGCCTCGTCGGAGGCGCCCAGGTCGACGCTGGCGGTGATCCGCCAGTCGTGGTTGCCTTCGGGGTCGTCGATGATCTGCTGGACCTCCCAGTAGCCCGGGTGCTCCTCGACCATGAAGAGGGAGGGGCCGCGCGCGGCGGGGCCGGTGCCGACGACGTCGTGCTCGGCGTAGTACGCCGTACCGGCCTCGGCCCAGCGGCCCGCGTCCCAGCCGGCCGCGGTGTCGAGCTGCCCGAGTTCGGCCCAGCGGTGCAGGGCGAGTAGCTCGACGCGGCGGAACATGGCGTTGCGGACGAGGACGCGGAAAGCCCTGGTGTTCAAGGTGATCCGGCGCGGACCGGCCGGCGTCGGCGCGACGACCTCCTCGGTCGGGTTCGTGAGCTCCTCCCACTCGTCGAGCAGGCTGGAGTCGGTCTGGCGGACGACCTCACCGAGCCACTCGATCAGGTCGGTGAGATCCTCGTTCACCTTGTCCGGCGGCACGGTCTGCCGCAGCGCCTTGTACGCATCGCTCAGGTAGCGAAGGACGATGCCCTCCGAGCGCGCGAGACCGTAGTACTGGATGAACTCGCCGAACGTCATCGCCCGCTCGAACATGTCCCGTACGACGGACTTCGGCGACAACCCGGCCTCGGCGACCCACGGGTGCGTCTGCCGGTACATCTCCAAGGTTGCCTCGAGCAACTCTTCGAGCGGTTTCGGCCAGCTGATCTCTTCGAGCAGCTCCATCCGCTCCTCGTACTCGATGCCGTCGGCCTTCATCCCTTGCACGGCCTCGCCCTTGGCGTGGTGCAGCTGCGCCAGCAGGATCGCGCGCGGATCCTCCAGCGTCGCCTCGACCACCGACACCACGTCCAGCGCGTACACCGGATCCTCGGGGTCGAGCAGGTCCAGCGCGGCCAGCGCGAAGGTCGACAGCGGCTGGTTCAGGCTGAAGTCCTTCTGCAGGTCCACGGTCAGCCGCAGCGACCGGCCGTTCTCGTCCGGCTCGTCCAGGCGCTCGACCACACCGGCGGTGAGCAGCGTCCGGTAGATCTGGATCGCGCGGCGGATCAGCCGGATCTGCGCCCGGGAGTCCTCGTGGTTGTCCTGCAGCAGGTGCCGCATGCTCCCGAACGCGTCGCCGTCGCGGGCGATCACGTTCAGCAGCATCGCGTGGCTGACCCGCATCCGCGACTGCAACGGCTCCGGGTCGGCGGCGACGAGCCGGTCGAAGGTGTCCTCACCCCAGGTGACGAAACCCTCCGGCGGCTTCTTGCGCTGGACCCGGCGCTGCTTCTTCGGGTCGTCGCCGGCCTTCGCGAGCAGCTTGACGTTCTCCACGACGTGGTCCGGCGCCTGGACGACGACGGTGCCGGACGTGTCGTACCCGGCCCGGCCGGCGCGGCCCGCGATCTGGTGGAACTCACGCGCCTTCAGGATGCGCTGCCGACGTCCGTCGTACTTACTCAGAGCGGTCAGCAGGACGGTGCGGATCGGCACGTTGATCCCGACCCCGAGGGTGTCGGTGCCGCAGATGACCTTCAGCAACCCCGCCTGCGCGAGCTGCTCCACCAGCCGCCGGTACTTCGGCAGCATGCCCGCGTGGTGGACCCCGATCCCGTGCATGATCAGCCGCTGCAGCGTCCTGCCGAAGCCCGAGCTGAAACGGAAGTGCCCGATCAGCTCCTTGATCTTGTCCTTCTCTTCCTTCGTGCAGACGTTGATGCTGGTCAGCGCCTGGGCGCGTTCCAGGGCAGAGGCCTGCGTGAAGTGCACGACGTACACCGGGGCTTGGTGCGTCATCAGAAGCTCGGTGAGCGTCTCGTGCAGCGGCGTGGTCACGTACTTGTAGATGAGCGGGACAGGCCGCTCGCCGGACGCGACGATCGCGGTCGGACGGCCGGTACGGCGGGACAGGTCGATCTTGAACCGTTCGACGTCACCGAGGGTCGCGGACATCAGCACGAACTGCGCCTTCGGGAGCTCGAGCAGCGGCACCTGCCACGCCCAGCCGCGGTCCGGCTCGGAGTAGAAGTGGAACTCGTCCATCACCACCTGGCCGACGTCGGCGTCCGCCCCTTCGCGCAGGGCGATGTTCGCCAGGACTTCCGCCGTACAGCAGATGATCGGCGCGCCCGCGTTGACGGAGGCGTCGCCGGTCAGCATGCCGACCTTCTCCGCGCCGAACACGTCGCACAACGCGAAGAACTTCTCCGACACCAGCGCCTTGATCGGCGCCGTGTAGAACGTCCGCTGCCCGTTCGCCAGCGCCGCGAAGTGCGCGCCGGTCGCCACCAGACTCTTCCCGGAGCCGGTCGGCGTCGACAGGATCACGTTCGACCCCGTCATCACCTCGATCAACGCCTCTTCCTGAGCCGGGTACAACGAGATCCCCTGCTCCCCCACCCACCCCTGAAAGGCGTCGAACAGGTCATCAGGCCCAGTAGTCCCCGGCAACATCTCGGTCAGCGTCATCACCACCCATTGTCCCTGACCAGCCAATCCACCGGCTGCCCGGGATATCTACCGTTCGGCTCGCGGGGACGACCGTTCGGCGACGGATTCTTTGCAAACGATTGCACGCATGTCTATTCGGGGGTGACTTGATGGGCATGAACCTTTCGTGGCGCCGGATGGGCGCGAGTTTGCTGGTGACGGCGGTGGGTGCGGCGGGTCTGGTGGCGGCCGCACCGGACAATGCGACGACTGGAGGTGGAAGCGGGCTGGTGACGACCTGGGGTGCGGCGGACGACATCGCCGGTGGGTCGTTGAGTGACATGACGGTGCGGAACGTGCTGCGGACGTCGGTGGGCGGGAAGGATCTGCGGATCCGGATCTCCAACGCGAATGGGGATCAGCCGTTGGTGTCGGACTCGGTGTACGTCGGGCGGCAGGACAGCGGGGCGGCCGTGGTGCCGGGATCGAGCCGGCGGTTGACGTTCAGCGGCAGTACGACGGTGACGATCCCGCCGGGTGCGATGGCGATCAGCGACCCGCTGCCCGGTGCGGTGCCGGCGCTGACGAGCCTGACGGTCAGCCTGCATGTGGTCGGGACGACGGGCGTGATCACCGCGCACAACCGGGCGATGCAACACAGCTACAAGTCGACATCCGGCGATCACGCGGCCGACGAGTCGAGTACGGCGTACCAGACGGAGTCCTCGGCGTGGTTCTTCCTGAACGCCGCGATCGTCGAGGCGCCACGGCCGGTGGAGACCGTCGCGACGCTCGGCGACTCGATCACGTCGTCGGTCGGTACGACGATCGACACCAACCGGCGCTGGCCGGACGTCCTGGCGGCCCGGTACGCGAAGCTGCCGGAGCCGCGACGGCTGGCGATCTCGAACGAGGGCATCTCGGGGAACCGCGTGCTCGGCGGGGTCGCGAAGGCGGGCAGTGCGGGCGCGAGCGCGCTGGCCCGGCTGGACAAGGACGTGCTGACGAAGCCCGGCGTACGGACAGTGCTGGTGCTGGAAGGGATCAACGACATCTACGCCGGCGCGACGACCGAGCAGTTGCTCGCCGGGTACCGGCAGTTGATCGCGCGCGTGCACGCGTCTGGGCGCTGCATCGTCGGCGGGACGCTGACGCCGATGGGGAGTTCGTTCGTGTACACCCCTGAGAAGGAGGCGATCCGGCAGGCGGTGAACACGTTCATCCGCACGAGCGGTGAGTTCGACGGCGTAGCCGACTTCGACGCGGCCACGCGCGACCCGGCGGATCCGTCCCGGCTTGCAGCGGCGTACGACGGCGGCGACGGCCTGCACCCCAACGACGCCGGCAACCAGGCCATGGGCGACGCGCCCAACCTCGACACCCTGCGCTGCGACTGACTGGACCAACCGCCGGGGACCGGGAACAGGCTATTGCTAGTTCCCAGACGCCCGGCGGGGGTGCCCGAGCTCACTTCTCGCCCTTGGCCGCCATCGCTTGCTCGAATTCGTCGCGGATGGCGTCGCCGCCGGACTTGCGCCAGTCGGCGACCGCCTTGTCCCAGGCGCTGAGGTCGGCGCGGCCCAGCTGGATGTCCTTGGTGAGCGGCGTCCATCCGGTGTCGAGCGACCTTGCCCTTGGTCGACTGGGTCGGCGAGTAGAGCCCGTACGCCGGCGGCAGGATCGCTGTCGGCAGTATCGGCCTTGAGGTGGTTGTACGCGATCATCGACCGCCTCGGGATGACCCGGGAAGTACGACCGGGTACGGCGCCGTCGGCGAGGTACTGGATCGGGAACTCGCCCGAGGCACACCTCGCTGCCGCCGGCCTCGGTCAGCGCCGGATCGGTGCCCGTTCAACGTGTAGTGCCGTCCCGGCAGGCCGAACTTGCGGAACAGGTACTCCTCGGTCCCGAACGGCGCCGCGAACCAGTTCAGCACCCGCAGCAGCGCCTTGGTCCGCTCCGGCGAGCTCGGCCGGATCGCCGAGATCGAGTTGTTCGGCGAACCGAGCAGGAACCGCGCCGACCTTGCCGTCGCTGTCCCGCGAGCACCGGCAGCGAGATGGCGAAGTTCTTCGTCCGTCGCGCGCCGGTAGAAGCTCTGGATCGACGAGTAGGTGTCCTGCGTCATCACCGCCGAGCCCTGGCTGAACCAGACCTTCTGGTTGTTCTTCGCGACCCCGTCGGGATGGATCAGCCCGTCCGCCTGCATCTTCGCGGTGATCGCGAGCATCTCCTTGTGCTCCGGCGAGCTCCCGGCTGTGCACCAGCCGGCCGTCGCGAACCTCCCAGCCGTTCGGCAACCCCAGCATCGCGCTCAGCGCCGCGGTCGGCGGGACCGCGAACGCCCAGCGGTTCTTCTTCTGGTCCGTGACCGCCTTCGCCGACCGTGATCAGCTCGTCCACGCTCGGCGAGCCGAGCTCGACCCCGAACTGATCGAGGAGGTCCTGCCGGGCCAGCAGCAGGTTGGACGACATCACGCCGCGCTGGATCGGCACCGCCCGGATGCCGCCGGAGAACACGCAGCCGCGCCATGAGTCGCGGCGACAGGTTGGCCAGGAACGGGTACTCCAGGATCGCGTCGCCGGACAGGTACTCGGTCAGGTCCTGCGCCCGGGCCTCGAGGAACTGCGGCAGATACGCGAACCCGCCGTCGACGTTGAACAGATCGCCCAGCGTGTCGCCGGCCACCGCCGTCGCGAACTTGTTGCTGGTAGTCGGTCGCCGTGGCCGAGGTGATCGTCAGCTGACAGCGGCGAACCGAGCCGCCGGTTCAGCTCCTGCCAGTACGGGTTGCGGTCGGCGGTCGGCGGGATCGGGTTCGACGTCGGCATCGACCCGGACACGTCGCTGCCATCGCCCGGTACGCCGTCGGTGACCTTCGCCGGATGCTCCGGGAAGCGGTAGAAGCAGTCCGGCATCAGCGGGTGGCTGCGCGGCAGGTCCGGTTTCGGGCCGTCGAAGCGTTTGTACGTCGGGAGCGCGACCGGCTTGTTCAACGCCGCGATGTCGGTCGACCTGGTCACGGTCGAGCAGCCACTCAGGCTGACGGCCGCGGCAGCCAGCGATCCGCCGAGGAGCGTTCTTCTGCTGATCCCGGTCATCCCTTCACCGCCCCGGTCATCATGCCCTTCGCGAAGTGCCGTTGCAGGAACGGGTACACGATCAGGATCGGTACCAGCGATATCACCAGGATCGCCATCTGGATCGACTCCTGCGGTGGCAACTGGTCGGCCGTCGCGCCGCCGAGGTCACCGCTGCTCAGCTCGGTGTTGTTGATGACGTACGTCCGCAGTACCAGCTGCAGCGGCCATTTCGCCGTGTCGTTGATGTAGAGCATCGCGTTGAAGAACGCGTTCCAGTACCCGACCGCGTAGAACAGCCCGACGACCGCCAGCACCGCCTTCGACAGCGGCAGCACGATCGACCAGAAGATCCGGAAGTCGCCGGCGCCGTCGATCCGGGCCGAGTCGAGCACCGAGTCCGGGATGCCCATGAAGAACGAGCGCAGCACGATCACGTTGAACCCGCTGATCGCCGTCGGCAGGATCAGCGCCAGCAACGAGTCGAGCAGCCCGAACTCCTTCACCACCAGGTAGTTCGGGATCAGACCCGGGCTGAACAGCAGGCTGAACAGCACGATCATCAGGATCGGCCGCTGCCCGAAGGAGCCCGGCCGGCTGAGCGCGTACGCGAGCATCGTGGAGCCGGCCAGGCTGATCAGCGTGCCGAAGGTGGCGATCACGACACTGATCAGCAGCGCCCGCTGCACCACGCCGCCGTTGAAGATCGCCTTGTACGCGTCCAGGTTGAGCCCGTCCGGCCACAGGACGAACCCACCAGAGTTCGTCACATGCTGCTGACTGGCGATGCTGGTCGCGACCACGCCGATGAACGGGATGATGACGAGCGCACAGCAGACCAGCAGCACGACGCCCTTCACCACCCGCGACGGCATCCCGGGATCTTCGTCGATCCCCTTCTGCACCGTGAGATTGGATGTTGTCATCGCTTGTACACCCCTGCCTCACCGAAGATGTGGGCGATCTTGTTGGCGCCGAGCACCAGGACGACGGCAACAAGACCCTTCACCAAGCCGACCGCGGCCGACACACCCCATTGGCCGGCGAGTACGCCGTTGTTGTAGACGTACGTGTCGAGGACTTCGCTCGCGGGTCTCCCGACCAGGTTCTGCTGCAGGACGATCTGCTCGAACCCGACGGTCAGCGAGTCGCCGAGCCGCAGGATCAGCAGCAGAATGATCAGTCCGCGGATCCCGGGCACCGTGACGTGCCACAGCTGCCGCCAGCGCGAGGCGCCGTCGACGCGCGCGGCCTCGTACAGCCCCGGGTCGATCTGTGTCAGCGCGGCCAGGAACAGGATCGTCCCCCACCCGGTGTCCTTCCAGATCACCTGACTGGTGAGCAGCGCGATGAAGCCGTCCGGGTTGCCGAGGAAGTCGATCGTGCTCATCCCGTGCTCGCGGAGGAAGTTGTTGATCAGGCCGCTGCCGCCGAGGATCTGCTGGAAGATCGCGATCACGATCACCCAGGACAGGAAGTGCGGCAGGTACAGCACCGACTGCACGACCCGCTTGATCCGCTCGGACAGCAGGCTGTTCAGCAGCAGCGCCAGCGCGATCGGCGCCGGGAACACGAAGATCACCTGGACCAGCGTGATCAGCAGCGTGTTCTTGAGTGCGTTCAGGAACTCCGCGTCGCCGTTGAAGATCACCGCGAAGTTGTCCCACCCGACCCACGCGCTGCGGCCGAGCGGCACGAACGGCAGATACTCCTGGAACGCGATCAGGTTCCCGAGCAACGGCAGGTAGTGGAACACCAGCAGGAGCGCCAGCCCGGGCAGGGCCATCAGCAGCAGGATCTTGTCCCGGCGGGCGCGCGCCCACCAGGACAGCTGCTTACCCGCCGGGCGCCCCGCGGATCTACTGTCCGTAACGGTGCCCGGCGGTCCGGAGCCCGTCGGTTCTCCGGCCGTGGCCTGTCGGCTGGTGATTCGTTCTGTTTGAGCCACGCGACACTCCCAGGTCGTAGCCCCCCACAGTGGAGAACGCTTTCCCGTTCTCCTTTGTTCGACTGTGTCGCGTCTTGGGGAGTCACGCAGCTTCGGTCGGAGTGTCTTTACTGAAACCTGTCGGCGGGACGGTGCCAGCGGGTCTCGGCGCCGCCGCGACGGGCCAGGTGTTCGAGGTGCGCCCGGGCCATCCGGACGGTCTGCAGGTTGACGCCGCCGTACGCTCCCAACTCGGTGCCGATGGCATCGGCCAGGTCACGGACAGTCAGCGAACCCTTGCTACGTAGCAGCCCGGTGGTGAGCTCGTCGACGCCGGCGACCCAGTCGAGGCTCTCCTCGATCAGCTTCCGGCCGGCGGTCGCGTCCATCGCGTCGCCGTGCGACGGGACGAGCGCGTCGAAGTCCAGCTCGAGGAGCCGGGTCAGACCGTTCGTGTACCGGGTGACGTCGGTGTAGAGCGGCGCGAGCCAGAGCTCGCTGTCGAGGTACGGGCGCCCGCGGCCCTGCACGTCGTCGAAGGTGAACAGGGTCCGCGAGGTCTCGTCGAGTACGGCGATGTGCCCGGGACTGTGCCCGCTGGTCGTGATCACCTGCAACGGCCGCTCGCCGGGGAGGCGGTCCCCGTCACGCAGCAGGACGTCGATCCGAACGCGCTCGTCGAGCATCTCGAGCAGTTCGGTCCGCTCGGTCTCCGACAGGTCCAGCGCGTCGGGATCCGAGCCCCACAGTTCGGTCAGCAGCCGCTCGTTGTCCTCGAGCCACCCGGCCTCCAGCGCGGGCGCCGCGAACCGTGCCCCGCTGTGCTTCCGCAGTACGGCGTTGCCGCCCATGTGATCGGGATGCGCGTGGCTGTTGACGACCAGCGTGAGATCGGACAGCCCGAGCCCCAGGCCGGCGAGCTCGGGGCCTGTCGACGACTCGGGCGTGGATGCGATGCCGGCGTCGAGCAGTACCAACTCGGAGCCGGCGTCGATCACGTGCAGCCAGAGCGGCAGGCCGCACACGTGCGGGTAGTCGGTCGCCAGCCGGTGGATACCCGGCGCGATCTCTTCGGCCACAACCTCACCGTCCTTCGAAGGTTCCGGTACGTCGTTCCGCGAAGGCCGCTCGTCCTTCGGCGGCGTCCTGCGTGCCGAGGGCAACGGCCTGCAGCTCGCGCTCGTACTGAATGGCGGCCTCCAGTCCCATCGACCAGGCCGCGCGCAGGTTCGCCTTCGCCGCGGCGGCCGCGACCGGTGGACGTGCGGCGATCCGGTGCGCCAACTCGGTTGCGGTCGGCAACAGGTCCTCGGGGTCCACGATCTCGCTGATCAACCCGATGCGGAGCGCCTCGACGGCGTCGATGGGATCGCCGGTGAGCAGCATCATCGCCGCATCGCTCGCCGGCACCGACGCCGCGAGGAGGGCCGTCACTCCGCCGCCGCCGATCCACCCGAGCTTGATCTCCGCCGCCGCGAAGCTCGCGGTCCCCGAGGCCAGCCGGATGTCGCACGACAGCGCGAGTTCCAGTCCGCCGCCGTACGCGTACCCGTTGACCGCCGCGATCACCGGCGTCCGCAACGAGCGCAGCGCGTCGCAGTAGTCCCGCCGGTTCCGGAAGTGCCACGGGCCGTCGTACCGGTCGAGCTCGCCGATGTCGCTGCCGACCGAGAAGGCACGCTCGCCCGCTCCGGTCACCACGACCGCGCGGATCGACGGGTCGTCGTCGATGCGCGGGATGAGCTCGAGCAGCTCTGCGCTCATCGACCGGGTGGCCGCGTTCAGCTTCGCGGGACGGTCCAGCGTGAGTACGCCGACGTACCCGTCCTGCTCGAAGCGAATCTGCCCGTCCGCGGTCACTTGGCCACCACCGCGCCCTGTTCCAGCAACGCCTGTCGCTTCGCCGGTGACACACCGAGCTCGGACAGCAGCTCATCGGTGTGCTCACCCACCAGCGGAGCAGGACGATGTACGTCGGGAGGCGTGCGGCTGAAGCGGTACGGGAACCCAGGTGTCGTCACAGTGCCCTCGGTCGGGTGCTCGTACGTCACGAACGACTCGTTGTGGAGCACCTGCGGGTCCGTGCGTACGTCGTCGTACGAGAGCACCGGACCGCACCACACGCCCCGCTCACGCAGCTTGACCATCCAGTGCTCGGTCGACTCGCGTAGTAGCGCCGTCGACACCGCAGCAGCGATCTCGTCGCGGCGTGCGAACCCGTCTCGCTCTGCATCGAGTCCTGCCAGCTGTGGCGCGTCCAGCACCTCCGCCAGCACAGGCAGGTTCGCAAACGCCAGTGAGATGTACCCGTCCGCAGTGGTGAAGATCCCGTACGGCGCGCGGATGTAGCTGTGCGCGTGTACCTCCTGCGACCGCGTCTGCGGTACGCCGCCAACGGTGTGCACCGACAGCTCCTGCATCTGTAGAGCGATCACCGCGTCCAGCATGTTCACCTGGACCAGCTGTCCCTCACCAGTCCGCTCCCGATGCAGCAGAGCGGCCAGCACACCTTCGAACGCGCTGTAGGCCGTGACCGCGTCAGCCAGGAAGTACGGCGCCGCGACGGGCGGCTCGTCCGGTCGGCCGGCGCTGAACAGGGCACCGCTCATCGCCTGCACCAGCAGGTCCTGTCCGGGCCACTCGGCGTACGGACCGCTCTCGCCGTATCCAGAAATCGACACGTAGACCAGCGAGGGCTTGAGCGCGCGCAGGGTGTCGTAGTCGAGGCCGAGGCGTGCAGCCACGCCAGGCCGGTAGTTCTGCAGGAACACGTCCGCTGTGCGCACCAGCTCGTACAGGAGCTCGCGGCCCGCGTCGGACTTGAGGTCGACGGCCAGACTGCGCTTGTTGCGGTTCAGCGACAGGAAGGACGCGTTGACCTCGTTGCCGGTCGCGCCACCGGCGGCCGTGTGTCGTTGCCATTCACCGGTGACCGGCTCGACCTTGACCACGTCCGCGCCGAGGTCGCCGAGCCGCATCGCCGCCAGCGGCCCGGCCATCGCCACGGACACGTCGAGTACTCGGTAGCCACCCAGGATGTTCATTGCGCCGTCCAACCCGCGTCGACCGGCAGGATCGCACCGGTGATGAACGAGGCGTCGTCGCTCGCCAGGAACGCGATCGCCGAGGCCACCTCGGCCGGCTGACCGATCCGGCCGAGCGCGTGATGCCGGTCGACCATCGCCTGCATCGCGCCCGGATCGTCCGCGCCGCTGACCTTGCCGTTGCGGATCAGCGGCGTGTCGATCAGCCCGGGCGCCACGCAGTTCGCGCGGACGCCGGCCGGGCCGTGGTCGAGGGCCATCGCGCGGGTCAAGTTCTCCACGCCGGCCTTCGCCGCGCAGTACGCCGACCTGTTCCGCTCCCCGACCGTTCCGATCGCCGACGAGATCGTGACGATCGCACCGCCGCCCTGCGCGACGAAGCGCGGCAGAACGGCGCGGCACGAGTTGTAGACACCGGTCAGGTCGACGTCGAGGATCGTCCGCCATTCGTCGGGCGACGTGTTCGGCACGGTGTCGCACACGTCCACGCCGGCCGCGCTGACCAGGACGTGCACGTCGCCGACGGCCTCGACGACCGCCAGCGTCCGGTCCAGGTCGGTCACGTCCAGTTCGTACCCCTGGCCGCCTAGTTGAGCGGCCAAGTCGACTGCGGCGGCGCCGTCGCGATCGCAGATGACGACCGTGCCGCCCTCGTCGGCGATCCGGCGGGCGGTGGCCGCGCCGATCCCGGAGGCACCTCCGGTGATCAGCGCGACCTTGCCCACAAACCTTTCTTTGTCCATGTCTTTCCGGGACCTCAGGGCTTCTCGTAGGGGAACGAAGGCAGTACGCCGATCTGGTCGTACTGCATCTTGGAGTCGTCGAACCCGGCCTCCCAGCTCACGTTCGCGAACGTGTCACACGGCCCGGCCGACGGCCCGTGGTACGGGTCGCTCTCGGTGTTCGTCACCTTGATGTCCGAGAACGCGAACCCGCAGCCGCCGAAGTCCATGTGCACGCCGTACGGCTTCGCGTCCGGCATCGACGGATCGGCGTTCGCGTCGTCGATGATCAGCTGCGACACGGAGGCGTCCGGCGTGTACGGCGGCTCGTTGCGGACGCCGTACGCGTAGAACGGACCGGTGTCGCCGCTGTCCTGCGCCAGATGCGACAGCCGGACGAACTTGACCGTGTTGCCGCCGGTGTAGTTGTCCGCGTTCGGGATCTCCGGCCGCGACTCGATGCTGATGCCGTACCGGGCGCCGTGCTCGACGACGGTGTGGCTGACCTCGTTGCCGCCGCTGTTCATGATCTCGACGCCGGCCGAGTCGCCGGGCACCAGCTCGCCGATGTGGTGGATGTAGTTGTTGGTGAACGTGTTGCCATGGGCAACGTCACCCTCGCCGGGCCAGCCGCCCTCGACCTTGATGCCGTCGTTGCCGAGATGCTCGAGCAGACTGTCCGACACCGTGGTCTTCTCGTTCGCGAACAGCAACTCGATCGCGGTGAACCCGGTCTGCTGGATGTGCAGCCCCGTCAGCTTCACCCCGCGGGTATTGGTGAGCGTGATCGCGCCCCACCGGTTCCGCGGCAGCTCGATCTGGGTGTCGTACTTCGGGTACTTGTGCTTGTTGCCCGAGTCACCCGTCCCGTTCCAGCCGTACCGGTACCAGTCCATGAAGTCGGTGTGCTGGATGGTCAGGCCGTCGAGTGTCAGGTTCTCCACCCGCCGGTTCGGGGACGCGCCCTCGATCGAGAACACCTGCGTCTGCGTCGGCCGGTAGACCGTGACGCCGTCCATCGTGCCGCCGGCCGGCTTGTAGTACAGCGTCTTCGCGGGGTAGTCCAGGTAGTACTCGCCGGCCTGGTCGAGCAGGCTCAACGAGTTCTGCACGTAGTACCGCGAGCCACCGCCGGAGTTGATGAAGCCGTACCGCGCCGGGTACACCAGCGTGGTCCGCTTCTTCGTGAAGTTGATGTCGAGCATCGGGATCGTGTCGGTGAACCACGACCACGAGCCGCCCGACCACACCGTCACCTGCGCGGGCCACGACGTACCGAGCCGAAGATCCCAGGACGGGTCGATGTCACCGGTGTTGAACCCGATCTGGTCGCGCACCGCTTCCTTGGTCGGGTCGAACAGGATCGACCGCAGGTACGGCGCCCACTTGTCGTCGGACGCGCGGTTCGGGTACCGGGCCGTCGTAGCACGCTTGCCGTCGGCGTACAGGCTGTAGAACGGCTGGCTGACGTCGACCGGCGCCTTGAAGATGCCGTCCTTGTACGGCGCCCAGCCGGTCACCTCCCGCCCCGCTTCGAAGACGGCCTTGCCCGGCCCGTCCGCGCTCCGGTACGTGACGCCGGAGTCGCGGTCGTCGAAGGTGATGGTCTTGTCGACCTGGTACGTCCCGGCCTTCAGGTTCACCACCGTGGTGCAGCCGGCGTGCGCCCTGATCCGCAAGGCGTCCCGCGCGTGCTCGACGGTCTTCCAGGGTTTCCGCTGCGTCCCCGCAGCAGAGTCGTTGCCGTCAGGCGAGACCCAGAACCCCTCACACGCGGCGGCGTCCTGCTCCGGCCCGGCGCCCAGCGCCGAGCCGGCGCCTATGACCGCCAGCGCTACACCGATGACCACTCCGCCCAGCAGCTTCATCCGCTTCACCGGCCCGTCACGTCGTACGGGAAGCTCGGGAGTACGCCGATCTTGTCGTACTCCATCTTCGACGCGTCGAAGCCCTCGACCCAGTCGGCGTTCGTCACCTCGTTGCACTGGTACGACTGGTACTTCTGGTCGGTCACCTTTCCGACCTGCACGTTGCTGAACGCGAACCCGCACCCACCGGCGTCCATGTGCACGCCCCGGGTACCGCCGGCGTCCGGCATCGACGGGTCCGGGATGACGTCACCGATCACCAGCTGGTCGACGGTGTTCTGCACCGGGTGCGGGTCCTGGTTGTCGACGCCGTACGTGTAGAACGCGCCCATGTCGCCGCTGTCCAGCCCCATCTCCTCCAGCTTGATGTACTTGAACGTGTTGCCGCTCGCGTACTGGTCGCCGTCCTTCACCTCCGGCCGTGACTCCAGGCTGATGCCGTAGCGGGCGCTGTGCTTCACCTCGACGTTCTGGATCGTGTTGTTGCCGGTGTCCATCAGCTCGACGCCGGACGAGTCACCAGGGACCAGCTCACCGATGTGGTCGATGAATACGTTGGAGATCGTGTGGTGGTTGCTCAGGTCGCCTTCACCGGGCCAGCCGCCCTCGACCTTGATGCCGTCGGCACCGATGTTCTCCAGCAGGCTGTCGGTGATCCTGGTGTGGTCGTTGGCGAACAGCAGGTAGATGCCGGTGAACCCGGTGTCGGACAGGTGCAGCCGGCTCAGGTCGATGTTGCTCGTGTTGGTCAGCGTGATCGCGCCGAACCGGTTCCGCGGCATCTCGATCTGCCGGTCGTACTCCGGGTACTTGTGCTCGACACCCGCGTCGCCGCCGGCCACCCAGCCGTTGCGGTACCAGCTGACGAAGTCGGAGTACTGCACACCGATCCCGTCGAACGTGACGTCGCGCAGCCGGTCCTGCGGTGACTTGCCGGCCAGGTTCAGCACGGTCTTCACGGTCGGCCGCAGTACCTTGACGCCGTCCATGCTGCCGGCGCGGGGCTTGTAGTAGACCTCACCGGCCTTGTTGTCGACGTAGTACTCCCCCGCCTGGTCCAGGAAGCTCAGCGAGTTCTGGAAGAAGTAGCGGGAGCCGCCACGGCTGTTGACCATCGCGTAGCGGGTCCAGTACTTCAGCGTGGTCTGCGTCTTCTTGAAGTTGGTGTCCAGCAGCGGGATGGTGTCGGTGAACCACGACCAGGAGCCACCGGACCAGATCGTCACGGACGCCTGGCTCATGTCCCACGTCGGGTCCCAGTCCCCCGGGTTGCCCCACAGCCAGTTGCGCACATCCATCTTGTCCTCTTCGTAGAGGATCGACGTCAGGTACGGCGACCAGGTGTCGTCGGTGCCCCGGTTCGGGTAGCGGGCGTTCGTGGCCCGCTTGCCGTCCTCGAAGAGCGTGTAGAACGGTTTCGACGCGTCGAACTTGGCCTTGTAGATGCCGTTCTGGGTCGGCGTCCAGCCGGTGATCTCCTCGGCGCCCTGGAGCTGCGCCTTACCGGGGCCGTCGACACTGCGGTACACGACCCGGTGGCCGTTCTTGCCGGAGTCCTGCTCGTTCAGGTCGATCGTGGACGCGACCGGGTAGTTGCCGGCCTTGAGGTTGACGGTGATGTCGCAGTTCATCCGGTCGTTGAGGTCCTTGTTCCGGATCTCGTCACGGGCCCGGGTGACGGTCTTCCAGGGCTCCTTCTCGGTGCCCTTCGCGGAGTCGTTGCCGTCGGGGGCGACCCAGAAGTTGTTGCAGTCGACCGCACCGGCTGGTTGGGCGTTGAATTGGAGGGCCGCGACGGTCACCAGGGCAGCCGCGACCACCCCGGCGCCGACGCTGAGCGTCGTACGCCTGGTTCTTCTGGACATGTTGGGCGGGGTCCTCTCTCGGGAGGGTCAGTCGCCGGCGTTGCCGTTCTGGCTGCGCCAGCGCTCGTACTCGAGACGGGTCTTCTCGGTCAGGGGGTAGTAGTCACGCAACGGGGCGCCTTCGTCGATCCGGCGCCGGCTGAACTTCTCCCACTCGTCGTGCTCGGCGGCCGCCTGGATGACGGACTCCGCACGCCGCCTGGGGACGACGACGGCACCGTCGTCGTCGGCGAGCACCAGGTCCCCGGGCAGCGTCAGTACGCCGCCGACCGCCACCGGGACGTTGTACGCCCACGGGAACAGCTCGGACTGGGACGCGTAGTGCGGGGTGGCTCCGGTGGACCAGATCGGGACGTCGAGCTCCGACACCCGCGGTACGTCGCGGATCCGGCCGTCGACGACGATGCCGGCGCCACCGCGGAGCTTGAAGTAGCGGACCAGCATGTCGCCGAAGCAGCCCGTGGTGTGGCTGCCGTACGCCTGGACCACCAGGACGTCGCCGGGCTGGATCTCGTCGAGCACGGCCCACAGCGCCGTACTGCGCTCGATGTACTCCTGGCTCTGGCCGTCGGCGATGTCCTCACGCTGTGGCATGAACTGCAGGGTCAGCGCGCGGCCGACGACCTTCTTGCCGGGGAACATGCTGGTCGGACCGTCGACGAAGGTCCGGCGGATGCCCTGGTTGTGCAACCGGGCGCAGGCGGTGGCCGACCCGATCTCGGACAGCCGCGACACCAGGTCGGGATCCGGCGCCGGCGGGGTGTCGCCGCGCACCGGCAGGTCCCAGACAGGCGTCACCGGGGCTTGTTCCGTGCTGCTCATATGTCTCCTCAGTTACTTATTGGCCAAGCGCCAGATGTGCGGCGCGGTAGGTGTTTCTGGTCAAGCGAAGGTCCAGCCGAATCGTCCGGCCGGGCGGCATCGTCACCTCGAGCCGGTTGCCGTCGACAACGACAGTGCGACTGCCCGGCGTGGGCGGGGTCGAGGTGTACGCCGGGGACGGGCCTGGGTACTCCCCTGTCGCAGTGGAGAACGTGACCTCGTCGATCCGGTCGGTGCCGAAGCTCCCGGCCTGAACGACCACTCTGCGGGTCTGGGTCGCGGACAGGTTCACCAACTGAAGGCCTGTCCTGTCCGGCTCCACCGTGTCGACCAGTGCGGCGACGTCAGGTGGCAGACCGGGACGGCCGCGGTCCGCGTCCAGGTAGAGCACACGTAGCGGCAGTAGACCGCCGTTGTAGAGCAGCTGCGGCGTACCCGTGGTCAGCTGCAGCAGTGCCTCGGTGGCGACCGGGTTGTGCCGTTGCCAGTGGTGGATGTTCATTTCGGCCGGGTCGACGGTGTCTACAGCCATCAGGTCCATCCGGCGCTGCACCTGCGACAGTGCGACCCCCAGCATCTCCTCCGGGTAGCCAGGGTTGTCTCCGGCCAGGTAGGCGAGCCAGGGTGCTTCGTGGCCGGCGTCCTCCTTGTTGCGGAAGTCGCGGACCGTACGCCAGTCGTACCCGCTGCGCTCACGCAGTTTGCTCAACCGGTCGCGGTCACCCGACTCGAAGGATGCCTGCCACAACCACATCGGCAGTCCCAGCTGCGGGGGCTGGTAGTCGAACCAACCGTCGTCGCTGTGCCGGTTCGGGATCAGCAAGGTCGGGTTGGCGCAGTCGTCCCCCAGCTCGGCCTCCCACCGGTCCCGGATGCTCATGTCGGTCTCGTCGACCGCACCGCTGACACCGCGTTCGTACAGGTGGTCCAGTAGCTGTCGTGCGAAGTCCAGCCGCTTCGAGTCACCCGTGAGTACGACGCCGTTCAACGCCGCGACGCAGGCGGCCGAGCCGACGCTGTACACACCGTGCGGCCAGTTCCAGCCGTACTTGCCGCCGTACCAGCGGCCGTCGTGGAGCTCGCCGACGATGCCGCTCGGGCCGACGTTGTCGGGCAGCAGGCCGCCGTTCGCCTTGGCCCGCTCCTCCCACGCGTCCAGGTACTCCAGCGTCCACGCGGCGAACCGGTCGCTGTGGTCGTACAGCCAGGCGTTCGCGGTCAGCGTCGTCGCGGCCAGGTTGACTGCGGTGTCACCAGCACCGAGTCGGCGGATCATCTCCGCACCCATCAGGTCCGCGTTCGCCGGATCCTTCAGATCGTCCCAACCAGTGATCCCCGGTACGCCGGACAACGGCAGCCCGAAGATCCGCATCCGCTCCTGGTTCGCGCCGAACGTCCGCCACTCGTCGTTGATGCCCCACCGCGGACCGCCGGCGCCGTTGTGCGGCGCGCGGATCGTCCGGGTCGCCGGGTCGTAGTTGTCGGCCAGAGAAATCTCACGCTGCGATCCGGGGAGGTACAGCTCCGCGAACCGGTACGCGCGCTCCCGGAACACCTCGTCCGTCGGGTCGGCCGCGCACAGCGCGTAGAAGAAGATCATCGACTCGCCGATGTGGAACCAGTCGTACCCGCGCTCGAACTCGTCGACCAGGAACCCCAGGTCGGTGAGCTGCCGGGTGACGCCTTCCCAGTGCCACTTCGACACGTCGATCAGGTCGTCCGCGCCGCCGAGCTGGTAGAGCACCGGCCAGTTCACGAACGCCTCGTAGAAGTCGTCCGCACCGTCGCGGCTCTGCACCGGGCCGGCGTACCGCAGACTGCCGTCGGGGAGGCAGTAGCGTTCGCGGAACAGCCACCAGCCCTCGTCCATCACGTCGAACAGGCGGCGCTGCATGATCGCCCACGCCGGCGGCGCGCCGATCGGGGTCTCAGCAAGAATCGTTGTGGTCATCCCTTGGTCGCTCCCGCGGTCAGGCCGCTGATCACGTGCCGCTGGAGCAGCACGAAGACCACCAGCAACGGAGCCACTGCGAGCAGCAGCGTCGGGAACACCACCGTGTAGTCGGTGGAGTACTGGCTCACCGCGGCGTACACGCCGGTCGTCACGGTGTAGAGACCGCTGCCCGGGCCGAGGATGATCTGCGGGTTCACGAAGTCGTTCCACACCGAGAAGGTGTTCAGGATGACCATCGTCACCACGGCCGGTTTCATCAGCGGGAACACGATCGACCAGAACACCCGGTGCTTGCCGGCCCCGTCGACCGCGGCCGCCTCGTCCAGGCTGGCCGGGATCGTCATGATGTAACCGGCGTACAGGAAGATCGAGAACGGCAGCGTCAGCGTGGTCTCGAACAGCACGAACCCGGGGATCGTGCCCATCAGCCCGAGGAACTTCAGCGTGTAGACGACCGGGATCACCAGCACCTGGCTGGGGATGAACGTCCCGGCCACGAAGAGCAGCAGGAGCATCCGGTACCGGCGTTCGCCGCGCCGCGCGATCACGTACGACACCGGGCCGGCCAGCGCCACGGACAGCACGTTCACCGACACCACGAACAGGATCGTGACGGCGTACCCCTTGAGGATGTTGAAGTCGGGGTTCGTCGCGGCCTTCCGCAGGTACTCCGTGGTCAGCTGGTCGGGCGCCAGCGAGAACGGGTGCTGAAGGATGTCCTGCTGCGACTTGAACGCGCTGATGATCAGCAGGTACATCGGCACCAGCATCAGGACGCTGGTCACGACCAGGAACGCGATCCGTCCCCAGCCCTTTGCCTTGAAGGGTTTGAACTGCACGCTGGCCACCCGTGGCATCCGGAGCGCGCTCATGTCTGCACTCCTCGGTCAGCACGCGATCGCAGCCGAGCGACGGTCAGAGCGAGACCTGCGGTCACGATCATCAGTACGACGCTCTGCGCCGAGCCGAACCCGAGCGCGTTGTTGTGGAACGAGTCCCACAGGATCAGGTACGCCGCGGTCTGCGTGGACCCGGCCGGGCCACCACCTGTCAGCGACACCACGAGGTCGTACGTCTTCAGGAGCGTCACCAGCGACAGGACGAGGTTCACCGTCACCACAGGCGCCAGTGCGGGCAGCGTGACGTTGACGAACGTCTGCCGCTTCGACGCACCGTCGATGTGCGCCGCCTCGAGCAGGTCCTTCGGCACTGTCTGCAGGCCGGCCAGGTAGAGCACTACGTTCACACCGAACCCGGCCCACACCAGTACGGCGATCAGACTCGCGAGAGCCCATTTCGGGTCGGAGAGGAACGGCAGGACCTCGGCGCCCTTCGACGTGAGCCAGCCGTTGACGACACCCGACGTACCGAGCACTGCGCTCCACAGGAAGCCGACGACCAGTGCGCTCAGCACGTGCGGGTAGAACAGCACGATGCGGAAGAACGCATTCAGCCGGGACGCACCGTTCACCAGCAGGGCGAACCCGAGTCCGAACACGCTGAGCAGGACAGTGCCGACAGCCGCGATCAGCAGCGTCACCCAGCCCGCCCGGATCGCCTCGGCGCTGTGGGTCAGGCTGACGTAGTTCTTCAGGCCGACGAACGCCGGGTTCGCGCTGTAGCCGTCCCAGTCGGTCAGGCTGAGGTAGAGCGACAGACAGACCGGGACGACCAGCATGACGACGAACAGCACCAGAGCCGGTCCGACCATACTGAGGGTCGTCAGACGGGCTCTCACGACTTCGAGCCCATCCAGCTGTCGATGCGGGTAGCGACGTCCTTCGCACTCTTCCCCGTGTAGAGGCTCTGGACCGCCTTGTTCCACTCGCCGTTGAAGCCCTGCGGCAGCGTGTTGGCGCCGTACCCCTCACCCTGGGCGACCTGCTTCGGCGCCTGGTCGAGGATGTCCTGCACCTGCTTGCCGAGCGGCGTCAGCTTGTCGGTGTAGCCCTTGCGGAAGTTGCCGTCCTGCGCGAGCTGACTCTGGACGGCGGTCTTGTCCGTGACCAGCCACTGCACCAGCTTCACCGACAGGTCACGCTGCTTGGTCGACTTCAGCACCATGTACGGCGCGGCCATCGTGACACCCTGCGGACCCGGCGACGGCTGACCCGCTTCGGTCGGCGCCGCGAACACGCCGAGGTCGAACTTCGGCTTCGCGTCGTCGGCGGTCCGGACGAACCAGCTGCCCATGATGTACATACCGGCCTTGCCGGACAGGAAGTTGGTCTGCGCGCCGACGTCCTTCAGACCGAGCGCGTTCTTGTCGACGTACCCGCTCTTGATCCAGGACTGGTAGCGCTCCAGCAGCGGCAGCAGCGTCTCGCCGACCTTGGCCTGCTTGGAGTTGACCTGCTGGTACCAGTCCGGGTACTTGGTCGCGATCGACGGGTCGCTGAGCTGCAGCAGCTGCAGACCGGTCACGTAGTCGCCGGCGGTCTGCAGCGGCAGGTAGCCGGCCGCCTTCAGCTTGCCCATGGCCGCGGTCAGCTCGTCGAGGTCCTTCGGCGGGGCGCTGATGCCGGCCTTGGCGAAGGCGTCCTTGTTGTAGAACACCAGCGACTGGGCCTGCTGGCCGACACCGACCGTGTAGACCTTGCCGTCGAGCGAGGCCTGCTCCACCAGCGGGGTGTCCTTGGTCCACGCCTGGTCGGTCAGGTCGAGCATCTGCGGCGCCAGCACCTTGTCGGCCATCAGCGTCTCGACGACATCCGGCGCGTTGCCGGCCGCGAGCAGCTGCGGCAGCGTGTCCTTGACGCCCGACCCGGTCGGCGCCTCGATCTTCACGTCGACGCCCGGGTTGGCGTCCTCGAAGGGCTTGACCAGGCCCTCCCAGTAGCTCTTGGTCAGGTTGGGAGTGATGTTGACCAGCATCCGCACTTCGCCGGTGCTGTCACCAGCAGCACCCTTGTCGTCACTGAAGCCGCCACCGCAGCCCGCCGCGCCCACCAGGATCACGACGGATGTCAGCAGGCCCAGCGTGCGCCCACGAGTGCGTCCTGGTGTGCGTCCTGGGGTGCGCTGTACCGAACGAGCCATTTCCGGGTCCTCCTCGGATCGTCCCGGCTTCGGGGGCGGCCGGGCGTCGTTATCGAGTGACGATGCAGAGCGCGACGCTCAAGTGTCAACGTTTAAACGGCAAAGTGGACGTTATGAGTCAGAAGTCCGCACCATATGGGGTTGGCAGAACGTTGTGAACGGGGTCACCATGCAGCCATGCCCGATGCCGGAAGACCGAAGTCGCCGCTGACCCTGTCGGTGGCCGAGCGGACCGCGCTCAGCCAGCTCGCGGCCGCCCCGCGGACCAGCGCCGCGATGCGGCTGCGGGCCCGAATCGTGCTGGCCAGCGCCGAGGGACGCTCGAACAAGGCGGTCGCGGACCTGCTCAAGGTCACCCCGGGCACGGTCGGCAAGTGGCGCCGGAGGTTCCTCCGGATGGGCATGGCCGGGCTCGACGACGGGATGCGCAGCGGGCGGCCGCGGATGGTCGACCGGGTGCAATTAGGTGCCGTTGCGACAACATCGATGGCCGATTCCGGACATCGCCCGTCGACCCGTGAGCTGGCCGCGACGTACGGCGTCTCGCAGTCGACGGTCTCGCGGCGGCGCCGGGAGGAGGTCCAGCACTACCGCTCCAGTGCTGGAACTGCTGTGGCGACCAGCCGTCCCGCTCCGCCGCCGCCCAGTGACCCAGAGTTGCTGTCCGATCGAGTGCACGAGGCGATCCGCGGCTGGATCCTGTCCGGCGAGCTGGCGCCCGGGATGCGCGTGGTCGAGTCCGAGATCGCCCGGGTGCTCGGCACCAGCCAGACCCCGGCCCGGGAGGCGGTACGGCGGTTGGCGCACGAAGGACTCGTCACGTACCGGCCGCGGCTGGGGAACTTCGTCACCGAGATCTCGCAGGTCGAAGCCCGGGAGGCGCGGGAGGTCCGCGTACTGCTCGAGTCCGCGGCCGCGCGCCGGGCGACCGGGCACGCGCCGCCGGAGGAGCTGGACCTGCTCCGGATCGAGGTGCAGCGGATGATCGAGGCGGCCGACCACCACGACATCGGTGCGTTCCGCGAGGCTGACCTGCGGTTCCATCGGCAGGTGCTGGCGACCAGCGGCAACTCGATGCTGCTGCGCGTGTGGCGGACGCTCGAGCCGGCGCTGTGGAGCCTGCAGGTGGTGTCGAACGCGATGTACGCCGGTGACTGGGGCCTGATGGCACGCCGCCACCTGGACCTGATCGAGGTACTCGCCGGCACCGACCCCGAGGACTCCGCCCGCCTGTTCGCCGCCCACGCCCGCGGCGAAAGCTCCATCACGAGACCAGCCGGCCACCATGATTGACGCCCATCTCCACGTCTGGGACCTAACCCGCCGCCCCCTCCCCTGGCTGGCCCCCGACCACCCCCTCCGCCGCAACTTCACTCTGTCTGGTGTAGCTGACAGCGAACTGGTGCTGGTGCAGGCTGATGCTGATCCGACCGAGGTGGACGACCTGCTGGCTCTGGCTCAGGAGGAGCCGGCTGTGGTTGGTGTGGTCGGGCTGGTTCGACCTGCTCGACTTCCCGGACCGCCTGCCGGACGACCCGCTTCTTGTCGGCGTGCGCAGTCCACCGGTCGACCAGACCGACCCCGACCTGCTGACAGCCCCCGCGCACCTGCGCGGCGTACAGGCCGCCGCCGACGCCGGCCTCGCGATCGACCTCCTGCTCCGCCCCTCCGCCCTCATCGGCGCCGCCCGACTAGCTTCCGCCGTACCGGACGCCCGTCTCGTTCTCGACCACCTCGGCAACCCGACAGCTGCGACCGCCGAGTGGCGGTCCGGAATGCAGGCCCTCGCCGAGTGCCCGAACGTGACCGTCAAGCTCTCCGGCACCGCCCACCTCGCGACCGACGACCTCCGCGCACTGGTCGACGTCGCCCTCGAACTCTTCGGCAGTGAACGGTTGCTGTTCGGCTCGGACTGGCCCGTGTGCACGCTGGCCGCCACCCGCGCCGAGGTGATCCGCCGTACCACCGCACTGCTGCCACCCGCCACGCACAACGACGTGTTCCGTGGCACCGCCCAGCGCATCTACCGCTCCAGGGAGACCGCCCCATGACCGAGTACACCCGCCGTCAGGTCCTGCGGACCGCCGGCGCCGCAGCCGGCACCGCAGTCGTCGCCGGCTCGCTCACCAACCCCCTGACCGCCGGAGCCGTCGACTCACCGCCCGGCAGCGACACCAACCCGCTCAAGCTCTGGTACACCCAGCCCGCCACCGAGTGGCTCCAGGCACTTGCCATCGGCAACGGCCGCCTCGGCGCCATGGTGTACGGCGGCACCGCGACCGAGCAGCTGCAGCTGAACGAGGACTCGATCTGGGCCGGCGGTCCGCACCAGTACGACGACCCGGTCGGCAAGGACGTCCTCCCGGAGATCCGCCGGCTGATCGCCGAGGAGAAGTACCTCGACGCGCAGAACCTCGCCGACGAGCACTTCATGGGACGTCCGACCGAGCAGATGCAGTACCAGCCGGTCGGCTACCTTTCGCTGGCCTTTCCGGGCATCGACGCGACCGCGGTCACGGCGTACCGGCGGGAACTCGACCTGACCACGGCGATCACGTCGGTCAGCTACGAGCACGCGGGGTGCGCTACACGCGGGAGGTGTTCGTCAGCCATCCCGCACAGGTGCTGGTGATGCGGCTGACGGCCAGCCAGCGCGGTGCGCTCACGTTCGACGCGACGTACAGCACGGAGCAGGCCGCGACACCTGCGGCGTACGACAAGCAGACGCTGGCGCTCAACGGGATCAGCGGCGACGCCGAGGGGCTGACCGGTTCGGTCAAGTTCTGCGCGCTGCTCCGCGCCTTCACCGAGGGCGGCAGTACGACGGTTGCTGACGGCAAGCTCTCGGTCGCCGGCGCGGACGAGGTCACGCTGCTGTTCTCGGTCGGCACCAGCTACCGCAACTACCTCGACGTCGGCGCGGACCAGGTCGCTCGCGCGGTGGCACCACTGGCCGCGGTCGGACGCCCGGCGTACGGCGCGCTGCGGCACCAGCACGTGGAGGACTACCAGCGGCTCTTCGGCCGCCTCGATCTGGACCTCGGTACGTCGGACTCGATCGCGCTGCCGACCGACCAGCGGGTCATTGCCTTCCGCAACGGTGGCGACCCGCAGCTGGCCGCGCTGTACTACCAGTTCGGCCGGTACCTGCTGATCTCCAGCTCCCGCACGCCGGGCCAGCCCGCGAACCTGCAGGGCATCTGGAGCTACAAGATGCTGCCCGAGTGGCAGTCCAAGTTCACGCTCAACATCAACGCCGAGATGAACTACTGGCCGGCCGGTCCGGCCAACCTGGCGGAGTGCTGGGACCCGCTGTTCCAGATGACCAAAGAGCTCTCCGAGTCCGGCGCACGCACCGCAGCCGCCATGTACGACGCACCTGGCTGGGTAGCGCACCACAACACGGACGGGTGGCGCGGGACCGCACCGGTCGACTTCGCGTACTACGGGGTCTGGCCGACCGGCGGTGCGTGGCTGTCGCTGCTGTTCTGGGAGCGGTACGAGTACACCGGCGACCTGGAGATGCTGCGGAAGTACTACCCGGTCCTGCGTGGCGCGGTGGAGTTCTTCCTCGACCAGCTGCAGACCGACGCGAAGACGGGGTGGCTGGTGACCAGCCCGTCGCACTCCCCCGAGGTCAAGCACCACGACTACGACAACGTCGGCGTGAGCATGTGCGCGGGCCCGACGATGGACACCGAGATCCTGCACGACCTGTTCAAGGTGTTCGGGCTAGCGACTGCGGCGCTCGGTGTCGACACTGCGATGGCTGCGGCCGCTGCGGACGCGCGGTCGAAGCTGGCACCGATCCAGATCGGGTATCTCGGCCAGATCCAGGAGTGGCTGATCGACTGGGAGGAGGCCGCGCTGGAGTCGAGTCGACATGTCTCTCACCTGTGGGCCGTCTTCCCGAGCGACCAGGTGACACCACGCAGTACGCCTGAACTCGCCGACGCCGCCCGCAAGTCGCTGGAGTTGCGCGGTCCGGCTGTGACCGCGGGGTGGTCGCTGGCGTGGAAGCTCAACCTCCGCGCCCGGCTGCTCGAGCCGGACAACGCCTACAAGCACCTGACCCAGCTGCTGGCTCCTGGCCGTACCGCACCGAACATGTTCGACCTGCACCCGCCGTTCCAGATCGACGGGAACTTCGGCGGCGTCTCCGGGATCACCGAGATGATCATGCAGAGCCACTCCGGCGAGGTCGCGCTGCTGCCGTGTCTGCCGACGGCGTTCCCGACCGGGAGCGTGCGGGGCATGCGTGCCCGCGGCGGCTTCGACCTGGAGTTCTCGTGGTCCGGTGGGAAGTTGACCAAGGCAAAGATCCGCTCTCTGCTCGGCAACCGGCTACGGCTGCGGACCGGCGCTTTGGTGGACGTGAAGTCGTCCATCGGCCCGGTGGCCTTCGCTCGCCCGGAGGACGGTGTTGTCGAGTTCCGCACCCGCCGCGGCGTCGACTACTTCGTCGAGGTGCGCCCGTGACTGCTCTTCGACTGACACTGCCGTTGCTGGCCGCTTTGCTCACTGTGGGCACGACTTCTGTTCCAGCTGCCAGTAGTACACCTTCTGAGCAGGGGGCGACCGCTTGGCGTGACGGTGCACTGCAGGGCGACACTGCTGGGCTGGTGTCCCGGTCCGACCTCGTCCAGGAGGGTCCTGCGTGGCGCTCGTACCAGGCGATGCCGCTGGGGAACGGTGTGCTCGGTGCCTCGGTCTGGGCCGAGAAGGGCTACAGCGCGCAGCTCAATCGCGTGGACACGTTCCCGGACCTCAAGTCCGCCGGGCGTCTCGTCGTACCCGGTCTGGACTCCCTGATGCGTGCTGACGACTACAGCGGCCGGTTGGCGCTGTACGACGGTCAGGTCGTGCAGAGCGGTGGCGGTCTCACTGCGCGCTCCTACGTGCGTGCTGACGCGGACCAGTTCGTTCTGGAGGTCACTGGTGCGGATCCTTCGAAGGTGCAGACAGCTGATCTGAAGTTGTGGGCCGGTCGTACGCCGGCGGTCAGTGCAGCCAATGGCATTGCTGCGCTCGCGGAGACGTTCCACGACGAGGCGTCCGGCAGCATCACCGGTGCAGTCGCTGCACTGACAGCCCAGGCCCAGGGCGTCACCGCATCGGTGGTGGACCCGCTGACGGTGCGGCTGACGTTCCGGCCTCGTGCGGACGGCAGTTTCCGGCTCGTGGTCGGCGTACCGTCGTACCGCGGTGGAGAGCTGCGGGCAGCTGCCCGACGTGCCGTGGTCGAGTCCCCGAGTCACCACCTCGAGTGGTGGCACGCGTTCTGGGAGAAGGCGGCGCCGATGCGGATCACGTCCGCGGACGGATCCGGTGAGTACGTCGAGAACCTGCGGACGCTGCAGCTGTACACGATGGCTGCGTCGATGCGCGGCGACGTACCGAGCACGCATGGTGCGGTGGTACGGATGTTCTCGTCCTCGGGAGACCAGGCGGACTGGGCGCAGGACTCGTACTGGCACTTCAACCTGCGGATGCTCGTGTCCGCGAACCTCGGTGCGGGGATCGGTGAGCTCAACTCGCCGTACTTCAAGTTCTACCTGGACCGTGCCGAGCTGATGCGCGAGTGGACGCGGACACACTGGATCGGCGGCGAGGGCCTCTGCCTGCCGGAGTTCATGCGGTACGACGGCACTGGCGACGGCTGCGACAACATGCAGGAGCCCAGCTGGACACGGCGGATCCTGACGAGTGGGCCGGAGCTGGTGAACAACATCTGGCAGCAATACCGGTACACCGGCGACAAGGCCCTGCTGAACCGGAGCTACCCGCTGATGCGGGACGTGGCGCGGTTCTACCTGTCCGCCATGACCACTGGCGCCGACGGCTACCTGCACCTGGAGCACGTGAACGCTCTGGAGGTGCAGTGGGACACCAGCGACCCGGTGCCTGACATGGCTGCGATGCGGGTCATCTTCCCCCTCGTTGCCAACCTTGCGACGTCGCACGGAGACACGGCGTTGGCCAAGCAGTTGCGGGACGCGGTGGGCAAGCTGCCGCCGTTCCGGACCGTGCAGCGTGGCGGCGAGGAGGTGCTGGCGTGGTCCGGTACCGACGAGGAGTCGCACAACACGCAGAACCCGGAGATGGAGGCGCTCTGGCCGTGGGGCGTGTTCGACGAGACGTCCGAGTTGATGCAGGCGACGTACCGGCAACGGGTGTACCCGCAGGACAAGGACTGGGGCATGGACTCCACCTGGGCCGCCCGGCTCGGACTCTCGGACGAGGTGAAACGCCTGCTGCTGAAGGGGATCGCGGACTTCCAGATCTACCCGAACGGCTTCACCGTGCACCGCACCGGCCAGGAAGCAGTCCGGAACCGCAGCTTCTACAACGAGTGGGGCGGCGTACTCACCACCGGCCTGCAGGAAGCGCTGGTCCAGTCGTACGACGGGGTTGTGCACGTCGCGCCCGCGTGGCCGCGTGACTGGGACGTCGCGGGGTCGGTACAGGTCGAGGGCGGGCACCGGATCAGCACCGAGGTGCACGACGGCGTACCGAACGTGGTCGGCATCCAGTCCGGCAGCCGCGACACGTTGAAGCTGCGCAACCCCTGGCCAGGTCAGCAGGTCCGCGTGGTCGACTCTGCCGGACGGGTTGTCGTCGGTGGAACCAATGCCGACATCGTCAACCTGCGGACGGCTCCTGGCGCGTCGTACACGCTCGAGCGCGTCGCCGTACCACTGTCGTCCTTCACCTTCGCACCGCTGACCGGTCAACCGGCGTCTGCTGTCAAGACGGTCGGCAACCGGGTACTGGGCATCACGCGGAGCGAGCCGCCGCTGCTGAGCGACCTGGTGTCGGTGCAGTCGCCGGAGAAGCTGACCAACCTGGTCAAGGCTCAGGTCGGTGCACCGATCTATGTGGATCGCAGCTACACAGTCACTGAGTTGCCTGGGGCGTTGAACGGTCAGGCCTTGGTACAGGGCTCCAACGACGACTCCAAGGCGACCACGCCGCCTGACTACCTGACACTGAGTTTGACCCGGCCGGCGACCGTCTACGTCGCCTTCGATCCCGCGCGGCGAGAACGTGTGGTGGCCGTCGTGGCTGTCCTCGTTCACACGCACTGGTGAGACAGTCGGGACGACGGACCAGCGCCTGGTCCTGTTCAAACGCGACGTACCCGCCGGGCAACTGTCTCTGGGCCCGAACTCCGGCGTTTCCGGCAAGGGAAACTCGACCTACGTCACGTTTGTGGTACCACGCTGACCATGTTCAACCACGCACCCGACGGCTACGACTGCCCGTTCTGCCGACTGGCCGCCGGCGGCGAGGACCACCTCACGGCGCAGCACGACATCGTGCTGCGCCGTGAGCACGCACTCGCCTTCGTAGCCTCCCGCTGGTGGCCCAACAACAAGGGCCACGTCCTGGTGGTCCCGACCGCCCACCACGAGAACCTGTACGACCTCACCCCGGAGTCCGGCCACGCCGTCCACGACGTCGTCCGCGAGATCGCCATCGCTATTCGCAGCACCTACGACTGCGAAGGAATCTCCACCCGCCAACACAACGAACCCGCCGGCTACCAGGACGCCTGGCACTACCACGTCCACGTCTTCCCCCGTTACCCCAACGACAACCTCTACAACACCCGCCACCTAGACACTCCCGCCACCCCCGCCCAACGAGCCCCCTACATCCACCGCCTCCAATCCCACCTAAACCCCCACCACACCTAACCCCACAACCACCACCGCGACACCCTGAAGAAACCCACCGCCACGAAGATGCAAACCCTCCGTGTCCGCGACCCTTGCAGCTCAGACAGCCGCAGCCCCCGCCAACACACCACCTCCCTCGCCCGGCCCACTCCGGCGCATCCCCGCTACGCCGCGCCCCACCCACGGCACACCAACGGCACCCCGCACCCAGCGCACGTCACGCCCGGCGCGCCTCACGCACAGGGCACCTCACGCTCGCGGCACCTCACGCACAGGGCATGTCAGCGCTCGCGCGCCTACGCCCACGGCACCTTGACCCGTGCACGTCACGCTCAGGGCACCTCGCGCTCAGGCGCATGGCTGCGCACCTGGTGACCCAGGCACGGCGCTTCTCGGACGCGCGGGCTGGGGCTGACGGCCTGCCTGAGGATCGAGTAGACCCGGTGGGATCAGACTGTCGCGAAGGATGGCGGGCCGGCGTCGGAGTCGTTCGGGGCGCGCTCACCCCAGACCGCGAACCGGGCCGCCTCCGCGCGTGTCGACTCGTCGGCATGCCAGCGGCTCGGTCTTACACCGTGTGCGATGGCTGCGGGCACGTCGGTCTCACCCCATGGATCGTCCGCTGGGGTTGAGGTCTGGGGCGTTGGATTGCCGGTGGGCGTGGGTCCGCCGTCCGGTCCGTGGATCCGAGGGCGTGGGGCGTTCACCCGGCGGCTCGTGTGCCGGGCTGCGTCGTCCGCTGGACTTGACGGCGTGGGGTGCTCACCCGGTGGCTCGTTTGCCCGGGTGCGTCGTCCGGTGGTCTGTGTGGGCGGCGGGTGGTGGGTCGGCCCAGGTGGGTCTGGCTACGTGGACTTTGCCGTTGGTGATGGTGATGGTCCAGTGGCCGTGGTGCAGGTCGGTGTGGTGGCGGCGACAGACCAGGGCGAGGTTCTCGATCTTGGTCTCGCCGCCGTCGATCCAGGAGATCAGGTGGTGTGCGTCGCACATGATCGGCGGGGCTCCGCAGACGACGCAGCCGCGGTCGCGGGTGTTCAGGGCGCGGCGCATCGCGCGGGTGACCAGGCGTTCGCAGCGGCCGACGTCCAGGGGTTCGGAGTTGGAGCCGAGCACGACCGGGATGACCTTCGCATCACACGCCAGCCGCCGGATCGTCGCTGCGGACAGGCCGTTGCTGTAGACGGTCTGCCCGATCGCGTCCGCAGTAGCCGCCTTGAGGTCCTGGAAGTCGATGGTGACGGTCAGGTTCGCCTTCGCCCCGAACCCAGGCACCGTGTCCACGACCCCACCACGCGAACCACCCACACCATCACAGCCTGACCAGCCACCACGCCGCTCCGGCCGCCCTCCGAGCCGCGCCTCCGCGCCGCCGCCCCGCGTCGCCCGCGCCGCGTCGGACCGCCGTCGCCGCTGGCCGCCGTAGAGCCGGCGCCCGTGGCGGTGTCTGTAGCCCGTGCGGTGGCGCCCGGCGTGGTGGGGCGGGGCATGGTGGGTGAGGGGGTGCCTGCGTCGAGGGCGGTGGCGGCCAGGGTCAAGGTGGTGCTGAGGGCGTCGGCCTGGCGCTTCTCGCGGGAGCGGGGGTCACGCTCACCATCGACGGTCTTGTGCGGGCGGGCGCCGGTGAAGATCGAGCGTCCGGAACAGCTCGGCGTTCTCGTTGGCCAGATACCCGGTGAACTTCACCCCCCGATCGGCCGTCTTCAAGGTCAAGGTCTCGCGGGCGGCGGCCTTGTCCTCTTCGGGTTCGGGGCCGTCGGTGTCCAGGATGTCGCGGGACTGCTCGGCGGCCTTGCGCAGATCGGCCGGGCGACAGGTGCCGGGCCAGGCGCACCAGTTCCTCTTCGGCGAACTCGAGATCAGTCGACCGGCACGGTGGTCGGCACCTTTTCCAGGGCGGTCACGATCGCTTCGGCCTGCGCCGGGCGCAACAACACCTCAGGAATCTCCCCGTCCTCCACAGCGGAGTCGGGGTCGGGCAGCGCGGCAGATGACGGCCGCATACTTGGGCAGCGCGCGGGCCAGCTTGACGTCGCGGTAGGCGCGCGAGTGGTCGAGGCGGTAGCGGAACTCCAGGTACTGGACCATGTCACGGGCACCGACCCGTTCGGCGTAGCCGGACTTGTCCATGGCCGCGACGATCCGCAGGCGGCGGGTCTCGATCCGGGCCAGATCGGCATCGGCCTGGTCGAGAGCGTGCGCCAGCTCGGCGTCGCTCATCAACTCCGGCGGCCTCTCCATGCATCAAAGCCTAGACACCCCCACCGACAGTTTTCAAAGCCAGAACCCCTTATTTTCAAGGAGATTCGGTGCAGCTCTCAACTGTATGGGTGGAATCTTAGGGTGAAGGTGTAGGGCGCTACTTCGAGGGTGTGTTGCTGGGTGGCGGGTGGGCCGCAGGAGGCTGAGCCGAGGCCGTTCTGGGCCAGGTCGAGGTTCAGGTAGATGTGGTCGTGGGGCGTGAGGTCCGAGCGGTGGCGGGCGCGTTCGAGGTCTTCGGTGGTCCAGCGGCGGGCGGTGAGCTGGAAGTGCGGCGTACCGGTCACTCGGAAGCCGTTGCCGTTGGCATCGGTCAGTTCGGCCCAGCGTACGTCGATGCGGGAGCCGTTCTCTTGTGGTACGACGTAAGGGGTTTGCAGCTCGTCTACGGTGCATGCGTACCGTCCCACTCGGGCTGCCTCGCGGCTGTCGGCGTACGCCTCGCCCGGGCCGCCGCCGTACCACTGCACGTTCTCCAACTCCTTGGGGAGCGTTAGCCGTACGCCGACGCGCGGCCAGCTGCTGCAGCGTGGTGTGACTGCTGTGCCGGCCCACTCGCCTTCTGGCTGTACGTCGACGGTCAGTTGGAGGCTGTGAGCGTTGGCGGTCCAGCGGTACGTCGTACGCACTCCGACGCCTAGGCCTTCGGGGGCGACTCTTGTGCGGACTATTAGCTCGTTGTTCTGCACTTCTACGGCTTTGACTCGGTGCAGGAGTCGGTCGAGGCCGGCTGCTCGCCATTCCTGGGTTACGCCGTTCCGGCCGCCCTGGCCGTTGTCGTTGTCGGTTGGGGCGCGCCAGAGGTCCAGCTCCGGTCCGTCGACTACCTGACCGAACAGTCGGGTCAGCTTGCCGGTGCTGCGGTCGAACTCACCTCCACCGAGTGTCAGTACGTCTCCGTTGTCCACCACGGGACCTGAGGTGGGAGCAGGTGTCTCGGTGGGTTCGGCCAGCACGAACTGCGCCCAGGCGACCTCATGTCCCGCGGTAGCCCATGCTTCGTCCTTCGCCAGCACCGCGCGCACGGTCAGCACCCGCTCTCCATCAGAAGATGAAGAGGTGGCCGCAGGTGAAGCACATGCGGCGGTGGCGGTGGGGTGGGTGGTCGCGTAGGCGGCAACTGGCAAGGGGATGGTGGTGGATTGGGTTGGGGGGATTGGGGGGATGGGGAGGTGGGCGGTGGCTAGTTGGTGGCCGTTTTGGGTGAGGGTCCAGTGGAAGGTCAGGTCGGTGGTGTCTGTGTGGGTTCGGTGGTTGTGGATGGTTAGCGGGTCTGGGCCGGTTATGCGTACTGGTTCCAGGACCTTCTTGTATTCGGTGAGGCCTGGGGACGGGGTTCGGTCGGGGAACAGGAGGCCGTCGATGCAGAAGTTGGTGCCGTGGAGGCGTTCGCCGAAGTCGCCGCCGTAGACGTGGTCGGTTGCGCCGGGCAACAGCAGGCCGTGGTCGATCCACTCCCAGAGGAAGCCGCCCTGCAGGCGCGGGTAGCGCTCCAGGATCCGCTGATAGTCGGCCAGCCCACCAGGACCGTTGCCCATGGCATGGGCGTACTCGGCGAGAATGAACGGCAGGGCGCGTCGCCTGGCCTCCAGCGAAGGGTGTTCCGCGGTCTCCTCCGGTACGTCTTCCGTGCGCGTCCCGATCGCCTCGAGGTCCTCCAGCGGCGGGTACATCAGGCTGTAGAAGTCCGAGAACTCGTACGTCCGGTCCCGCTCGTAGAACACCGCCCGCTCCGGGTCCCGCTGCCGCGTCCATGCCGCGAGTTCGCCGAAGTTCCGGCCGCGGTGGCTCTCGTTGGCCAGCGACCAGATGACCACGCTCGGGTGGTTCTTGTCGCGCTCGACCATCCGGCGCATCCGGTCGAGCAGCATCGGCGCCCAGGCCGGGTCGCCGGCCGGGTTGCCGCGCCAGTCGGTGTAGATGAAGCCGTGGGTCTCGATGTCGCACTCGTCGATCACCCAGAGGCCGAGTTCGTCGCACAGGTCCAGGAACGCGGGATGCGGTGGGTAGTGCGCGGTCCGTACGGCGTTGATGTTGTGCTGCTTCATCAGCACGAGGTCCTGCCGCATCGCGTCGATCGTCATCGCTCGGCCGCGCCGCTCGTCGTGTTCGTGACGGTTCACGCCGCGGAAGAACAACGGCTGCCCGTTCGCGGTGAACAGGCCGTCGACCATCGCCACGGTCCGGAAGCCGATCCGCAGCTCGACCGTCTCCCCCGGCACCTCGACCGTCGCGTCGTACAGCCGCGGGAGCTCCGCGGACCACGGCTCGACCCCACTGATCGTCACTGGCACCCCAGGCTCAATCACCACCCCAAGCTCCGGCACCCGCACAACCGCGTCCGACAGCGCGCCGAGCGCCGAGTCCGGGGACGGGGACGGGGATGGGGACCGGGACGAGCCCAGCGCTGAGGCCGGCTCTGTATTCGGCATTACGTCGACTCGCAGGGTCCCGGCGCCTGTTAGGTGGTCGTACGACGCGTGGACGAAGACGTCGTCGATCAGCGGGCGCGCGAGCAGGGTCACGTCCCGGAAGATGCCCGGCAGCCACCACATGTCCTGGTCCTCGAGGTACGAACCCGACGACCACTGGTGGACCCGCACGGCCAGCGTGTTCCGCCCCGGCCGCAGCAGATGCCCGATCGTGAACTCGCTCGGCAGCCGGCTCCCCTTCGCGGTCCCGGCCTCGACGTCGTTCACCCACACCTTGAAGCACGAGTCGACGCCCTCGAACCGCAGTACCGCGCCGTCGATCGGCCAGTCGGCCGGCAGCTCGAACGTCCGGACGTGGTCGCCCGTCGGGTTCGCGTCCGGCGCGTACGGCGGATCGATCGGGAAGGGGAACGCGGTGTTGGTATACCGCGGCCGGTCATGCCCCTGGAGCACCCAGTGCCCGGGCACGGTCAGCTCGCCCCAGTCCGCCTCGACCTTTGGCATACCATCCGGCGCGCTGTCCCAGAGCTTGAAGTTCCAGCGCCCGTTCAGGCTGATCCGCGGCCGGGACGAGCGCAACCACGCCCGCGGTTCGCGCGCCCCGGTGCTCGGAGTCAGATCCTCGAAGTACCTCACTGCGCCTCCTTGAGCACCCGAACGTCCCACGGCCCCAACTCAACCCGCGCCAACGCATCCTGTCCCGACTCCACAGCCCCGCCAGGTAGTGCGCCGAAAGGCACGACCGACACCGGCGGCTCGACGGTCACAGCCGTCCCCGACCAGTTGTGGACGAACCACAGGCGCTCCCCCGCCGCGTTCACCGCCGACAGCGCGGTCACCGACGCAGCCCACAACCGCGACTCCCCGTACAACGCCGCGGCCAAAGCACGATCCGGCACCGTCCCGACGTACGTCACCCGCCCCGCACCGAACCGCTTGCTGGTGACGATCGGCCGGCGACCGGTCGGATGCTCGTACGACGCCAGTACGTCGGCATCGTCCACGAGCAACGTCTCCGCCCACCGCGTCGCATGCCCGTCCAACCCACTCACCGGCATCGCCGATTCCAGGTTCTCGAACTCCTGGTATGCCATTCCCGCCGCCTCCCGCAACCGCGGCGGCGCAACCTCAGCACGCGGTCGAGCCTCGAGATCCGCATACCCGGTCCGCGGCCCGACGATCAGATGCCCGCCGTCCCGCGCGTACGAGACCAACCGATCCAGCACCGCGTCCGACGCGACGTAAAGCCCAGCAGCAACAACGACCGGAGCCGACAACGCAGCCTCGAGCCGCTCGACCGGCACCACCCCAGGTCGCAACCCGGCGTCCAGAATCCCCGAGTAGAAGGCCTCCACGATCGTCCGGTACGACGCCTTGTCCGGTATACCGTTCCGCGTCGCCAACGGCGGCTGGCACTGCATCGCCCAGTCGCTCTCGTTCGACCACAGCACCGCAACGTCGACATCAGGCGTCAGATCCACCACGGACGAACCGGCCGCCGCCAACTCGGCACCGATCGCGGCGATCTCGCGGTATACCCGTCCCGGCTCCAGATCGTGCCCGAGAATCCCGCCCCAGAACGTCTCCGCCCCGTGATGGATCGAGTGCCAGTGCCAGTACTCGACCATCCGCGCGCCGCGCGACACCATCGCCCACGCGAGCTGCCGGAGCTGCCCGTCGTACGGCGGCCGGTTCTGGTGCGAGCCGCCGATCGACGTCGCGTTCGTCTCGGTCACCAGGAACGGTTCCCCGCGCGACCCGTAGACCCGGTCCGCGGCCAGGAACAGCTCGGCGACACTCCGCCCGATCCATCCCGGCTCCAAACGCGATGGTCGCGAAGGCCGCGCCAACCCGTCCTGGACGTCGACATAAATGTTGCCCGCCGCAACGTCCAGCTGCGCCGTCAGCGGTACGTCGGCCACCGCCGGCCGGTCGTACGCGAGACACGTCGTCACGAACTGCCCCTGCCGCCGCAACCCCCGCAGCAACGAGGCCTGCCACCCGATGAACTCGGACGTCCGCGCGGCCTGGAACCGCCGCCAGGCCAGGTCGTACGACGGCGTACTGTTCCCGTCCGGCCGCCACAGCTCGGACCAGTCGCTCAACCGATGCGACCAGTACGTCAACCCCCACGCCTCGTTCAGCGCCTCGACCTCGCCGTAGGTACGACGCAACCGAGCCACAAAGTCCGAGAACGCGGACGCGTTGTGGGCCAGCAGTACCCCCGGCTCGTTGTCGACCTGGTACCCGATCACTGCCGGATGATCGCGATACCGCTCGACGATCCGCCGCACCACCCGCTCCGCATGGAACAGGAACGCGGGCTGCCCGTAGTCGATCTCCTGCCGGATCCCCCACGGCACCGGTACGCCGGTCTGCCTCTCGGCCGCGATCTCCGGGTGTGCGCGCTGCAGCCACGGTGGTACGGCGTACGTCGGCGTACCGAGGATCACGCCGATCCCGCGGTCGCGAGCACCGTCGAGGACCGGGCGGATCCATTCGAGGTCGAAGACGCCGTCCCGTGGTTCCCAGGTCGACCAGACCGACTCACCGACACGGATGGCGGTGATGCCGGCCGCAACCATCAGGTCCAGGTCGGTCGGGACCCGATCACCGAGCGAGCGCGGCAGGTACTCCGGGTAGTAGGCCGTCCCCAGCACGACATGTGGCGGCAGCATGCGCCAACGCTAACCGACAGCACAGTGCGCGTGCAATCGTTTGCATGCAGGGAATCGCAGACAGAGAAGTTTCGGGCGAGGAGTGGCCTCAGCTTGCGCGGATGCGGGCCCGTCGCCGAGCTGGGCCGGTGCTGGCGCGTACCACGAGCTCTGGTGTGAGCAGGTCTGGCGCCGGCCAGTCGGCGCCGCCGAGCCGCTTGGTGAGCTGCTCCCAGGCCAGTTCGCCCAGCTTGGCCCGCTCGTTGCGCAACGAGGTCAGCGGCGGCCGCGAGTACGCCGCGATCGGGATGTCGTCGTACGACGCGACCGACAGCTCGGACGGCACCTCGACGCCGTTGTCGTACATCCAGCTCAGCAGGCCGATCCCGACCAGGTCGTTGAACGTGATCACCGCGGTCGCCCGGCTGTGCAGCACGGTCGGGCCGGCGTCGTACCCGTGGTTGCCGGACCAGCCCCCGTCGATCTCGTCCAACGTCACATCGAGCGCACGCGCCGTACGACGCAGCGTCCGGCGGCGCTCCCCGTCGGACCAGGACGTGGCCGGACCGCCGACATACAGCACCCTGCGATGGCCGAGACCAGTGAGGTGCTCGAGCAGCAATCGCGAGGCGGCGCGGTAATCGATCGCGACCACGCCGGCGTTCTTCACGGTGCGGTTGATGCAGACCACGGGCACCGGCTGCGCCAGCGCCTTCTCCAGGCCGGCGCGGGTCAGTCGCGAACTGCACAGCACCAACGCGCCGGAGTAGTCGACGAGCTCGTCGACGAGTCGCAGCTCCTCGGCCGGGTCCTCACTGCTCTCACCGATCAGCAGCCGGTACCCGCCGGCGCGCGCGGCGGCGTTGAGGCCCTTCAGGACCTCGGAGAAGAACGGGTTCGTCAGGTCCGGCACCGTCACGCCGACCGTCAGCGGGCGGCCGAGCTTGAACTCCTGCGCCCGCTTGTCGGCGCGGTACCCCAGCTGGCCGGCCACCGCGCGCACATGCGCGACCACCTCGGGCGAGATCAGGTCCGAACCGTTCAGCGCCCGCGACACCGTCGAGACCGAGGTACCGGCCTCGCGTGCCACGTCGATCAACCGAACCCGTTCCGCCACTGTCTTCCCCTCAGCCCTGATCCCTTTACGTCTGGCCGATCCGCACGTTCCGGATCGTCACGTCGTCGGCGTACTGTACGACAGCTTCCGCCGCGACCTCGTCGAACCGGCTGTCGGTGACCGCCACCGAGGTGATGTGCTTCGTCTCCGCTCCCACGATGCGGTACGCCCGCTCGGCGCGGGCCACCCGGACCCGGTCGAAGCGGATGTCGCGCACGTCCGGGAACAGCGACTGGTCGCCACCTCCCTGGTAGCTGAAAGTAACCTCCAAAGGACGATACATCCAGGCCCGCGAATCCACGTCGCGGACATCGACATTGTGCACATAGCCGCCGCGGGTCGAGGTCGACTTCACGCAGAGCAGCCATTGCAGGTACGCCTCGTCCGCGGCCGGGTCGGCCGGCGCGTACAGACGGCGTACGAACACGTCCTCGACGCCGCCGCTCATCTCGCTACCGACAGCGACCGCGGCGCCACCGCTGAGGAACGTGCAGTCCTCCACGATGATCCCGCGCGACGGCAGCCCGAGCCGGCGGCCGTCGGCGTCCCGGCCGGACTTGATCGCGATGCAGTCGTCGTGGGTCGCGAACGTGCAGTCGCGGATCAGTACGTCGGTGCAGGACTCCGGATTGCAGCCGTCGCCGTTCGGGCCCAGGTTGCTGACGGTGACGCCCCGGACAGTCACGTTGCGGCACTCGAGCGGGTGGATCGTCCACATCGGCGAGTCCTTGACGGTCACGCCCTCGATCAGCACGTTCTTGCAGCGGAACGGCTGGATGAAGCTCGGGCGGAGGTAGTGCCCCGCACCGAAGACGCGCTGCTCGACCGGGACCTGCTCGTTGTTCATCCGCTCCAGCTCACCCCAGTCGGCGCGCTGGTTCGGCAGGCCGGTGTGCCAGCCGTACTGGCCGCTGCCGATCAGGTACCACCAGTGCTCGTTGTCGCCGGCACCGTCGAGCGTGCCCCTGCCGGTGATGCCGATATCGGTCTGCCCCTCGGCACGGATCAGCGACGAGTAGTTGTACACCTCGACGCTCTGCCACCGCGTCCGCACGACCGGCAGGTACGCCGCCGGATCGGTGCTGAACCGCAGCGTCGCGCCTTCCTCCAGGTGCAGGTCGACGTAGCTCAGCAGGTTGATCGCACCGGTCTGCCACACCCCTGGCGGTACGACGACGTGCCCGCCGCCGGCGTGATGGCAGGCCGAGATCGCCGCGGCAATCCCCGCGGTCGCGTCGTCGGGCGTCGCGCCGTACGCCGTGATCGGGAACCAGGCGTCCCGGAACCGCGGCGGCCGGATCCGCGCTCTGACGAGAGCCTCCTGATCAGCGGCGGCCGCGGGCAGTCCGATGCCTGCAGCAACCACTCCTCCGAGCGAGACACCGAGAAGCTGACGACGGGTGGGGCGCATGGGACAACCTTCCTCAGGGACGGATGAGGTAAAGCTTTGCCCGCAAGTATCCAAGAGATTTGGGGCCGGTCAAGTCCTCATCCACAGCCAGGCGTTGACAGTCCAACGCGCGACAGGCACGATCGGTTGCAATCGTTTGCACGCAAGGAGCCTCGGATGACCGCCCCAGTAAGTCGTCGTACCATCCTGCTCGCTGGTGGAGCTATATCCCTGCTCGGCGGCGGTACCGCCCCGGCCGCCGCCGAAACCGCACCGGACGCGCAAGTGACAGCGATCCTGCGCAGGATCTGCCCGCCGCGCTTCCCGGACCGCTGGTACGACGTGACCGACTTCGGCGCCGTCGGCGACGATGCGACCGACTGTACGGCGGCACTCCGCGCGGCGATCGAGACATGTCACCGGCGCGGCGGCGGCCATGTCGTCGTACCGGCGGGTGACTACCGGACCGGCGCCGTACACCTGCTCAGCCGCGTCGACCTGCACCTTGCAGCCGGTGCGCGACTGGCGTTCAGCCAGGACCCCGCGGCGTACCTCCCGGTCGTCGCGACGCGCTACGAGGGGACGGAGTGCTACAACTACTCCGCCTTCGTCTACGCGTACGGTCAGCGCGACATCGCCGTCACCGGTCAGGGAGTGCTCGACGGGCGCGCCGACGCGACGCACTGGTGGGACTGGACCGGCGGGCCGCCGCCGAACGAGGGACCGGACAAGACGCTGCTGATCCAGATGGCCGCGGCAGGTGTTCCGGTCGAGGAGCGGGTGTTCGGCGCGGGCCACAATCTGCGGCCGAACCTGCTGCAGTTCAACCGCTGCGAGAACGTGCTGCTCGACGGCATCACGGTCAAGGACTCGCCGATGTGGAACATCCACCCGGTGCTCTGCCGCAACGTCACGATCCGCGGCGTCACCGTCGACAGCCCGGACGGCCCGAACAACGACGGCATCGACCCGGAGTCGTGCACCGACGTACTCATCGAGAACTGCACGATCTCCACCGGTGACGACTGCATCGCGTTCAAGTCCGGCAAGGACGCCGACGGCCGGCGGGTGAACGTGCCGGCCCGGTACGCCGTTGTGCGGAACTGCGAGATGGCCGACGGGAACGGCGGCGTGACCGCGGGCAGCGAGACCAGCGGCGGCGTGATGGACATCTTCGTCCGCGACTGCCGGATGAGCAGCCCGCATCTCGAGCGCGCGATCCGGATCAAGAGCAACCCGGACCGCGGCGGGACGATCACCAACATCGACGTACGCCGGGTGACGGTCGGACAGGCCGCCGACTCGGCGATCGAGATCGTGCTCAACTACGCGAACGTGACGACCGGGGCGTACCCGCCGGACGTGCACGGCATCACGATCAGCCAGCTCACCGTGGCGTCCGCGCCGCGGGCCCTGAACCTGCTCGGTCTCACCGACGACCCGCTGCGCGACATCCACCTGCACCAGTGCCGCTTCGACGCGATCACCGAGGACAACGTGATCGAGAACGTCGAGGGACTGCGCCTGGACCAGGTCTGGATCAACGGCACCCGCGTCGACAACTGAAGGAGCCCCCATGGACAGCCTGAGCCGCAAGAACTTCCTGAAACTGACTGCTGGAACTGCTTTGGTCTCTGCTCTGAACACGAACGTTGCCGAGGCCGCGCCTCTCGATCCCGGCCCGGGGTGGGGATACGTCGGTGAGATCCTGCGTAATACCCAGCCGCCGCGGTTCCGTGCCCGCGACTTCTCGATCACCACCTTCGGGGCGATCGCCGACGGCACCACGCTCGCCACGGACGCGATCGCGAAGGCGATCGACGCCTGTCACCGCTCCGGCGGCGGGCGCGTCGTCGTACCGGCCGGCACCTTCCTGACCGGCGCGATCCACCTGAAGTCCAACGTCAACCTGCACGTCTCCGACGGCGCCACCCTGCTCTTCAGCACCGATCCGGCGCAGTACCTCCCGGTCGTGCTGACCCGCTTCGAAGGCGCCGAGTGCATGAACTACTCGCCGCTCATCTACGCCCGCAACTGCGAGAACATCGCCGTCACCGGCAACGGCACGCTCGACGGCGGCGCGACCTGGGACAACTGGTGGTCCTGGGTCCCCCCGTCCAGCCCCGACGCCCAGGCGCTCCAGCAGATGGCAGCGGACGGCGTACCGGTCGAGGACCGCGTGTTCGGCGACGGCCACCACCTGCGCGCGGCGTTCATCGAGACCCAGTCCTGCCGCAACGTGCTGATCGAGGGCGTCACGATCCTGCGTTCGCCGTTCTGGGAGGTGCACCCGGTGCTGTCGCGCAACATCACCGTGCGCGGCCTCCACATCGACAGCCGCGGGCCGAACAACGACGGCGTCAACCCGGAGAGCTCGCGGTACGTCCACATCCAGGACTGCACGTTCAACTGCGGCGACGACTGCATCGCGATCAAGTCCGGCCGCGGCGCCGACGGCCTGCGGGTGAACGTGCCGTCGGAGGACATCCTGATCGAGAACTGCACGCTGAACATCCGGTACGGCGCGATCACGATCGGCAGCGAGATGACCGGCGGCGTCCGGAACGTGTTCGTCCGCAACTGCACGATCGGCAGCCCGAACCTGTACTTCGGCCTGTACATCAAGACGAACTCGGTCCGCGGCGGCTTCGCCGAGAACATCTACCTGCGCGACCTCGACATCTCGAACCTGACCAAGGAAGTCGTGTCCTGCAACTTCTACCGCAGCGAGGGCGACGTCGGCCCGCTGACACCGCGGGTGCGGAACGTCGAGCTGCGCAACGTCAACGTCGGCCACGCCCGGAACGCGTTCTCGATCTTCGGGTACCCGCGGTCGCCGATCCAGGACTTCCGGCTGATCGACTGCACGTACACCAGCATCGACGCCGCGAGCTCGATCCAGGACACCGAGCTGACGTTCCAGAACTTCCACGTGAACGGCCAGCTCATCACCGATCCGGCGCAGCTCCTGTGACGGCCGGCTGGGCTGAGGCCGACCGCATCCTGGCCGAGGTCCGGCCGCCTGTCTTTCCTGCTGTCGACTTCCCGATCACGTCGTACGGCGCGGTCGAAAGCGACGCCGGTCCGGGGATCGCGGCCGCCATCCAGGCGTGCCACGAGTCCGGCGGCGGGCGCGTCGTCGTACCGCCCGGCAAATGGCATACCAAAAAGATCCACCTGCTGTCGTACGTCGAACTGCACGTCAGCGAAGGCGCCACGCTGCTCTTCAGCACCGACCCAGCCGACTACCTGCCCGTCGTGGAGACCCGGTACGAAGGTCTCGAGGTGCTCAACCACTCCCCCATGATCTACGCGAACGGCTGCACCGACATCGCGATCACCGGCACCGGGACGCTCGACGGGCAGGGATCGTGGGACACGTGGTGGCAGTGGTTCCACGAGTGCGACGAGGACTTCAAACGACTACGCGAGCAGAGCTGGTACGGCGTACCGCTGGCGGATCGTGATGCCGGCGATCGGTTGCGGTCGTCGTTCGTGCAGCCGTACAACTGCACCAACGTGCTGATCGAGGGCGTGACCGTCGTCCGTTCACCGTTCTGGCAGATCCACCCGGTGCTCTGCCGCAACGTGACGATCCGGGACCTGGTCATCGACTCGCAGGGACCGAACAACGACGGCATCGACCTCGAGTCGTGCCGCTCGGTCGTCGTCTCCGGCTGTGTCATCGACGCCGGCGACGACTGCATCGCGCTCAAGTCCGGTCGCGAGGCGGACGGCCTGCGGGTCGACGTACCGACCGAGGACGTGCTGATCGAGGACTGCGAGCTGCGGGTCAAGTACGGCGCGATCACGCTCGGCTCGGACCTCACCGGCGGCATCCGCAACGTGTACGTCCGCAACTGCCGGATCGGCGGCCCGTACTTCGCCTTGTACATCAAGACGAATGCGGTCCGCGGCGGTTTCGTGGAGAACGTCTATCTGCGCGACCTCACGGTCTCCGAGGTCTTGAAGGAAGTTGTCCAGTGCAACTTCCATCGCGGTGAGGGTGAGGCGGGTCCGCTCACGCCGTACGTCCGGAACGTCGAACTGCGCGGCGTGAAGGTCGAGCGCGCGCGTAACGCGCTCCTGCTCCGCGGCTACCGGGACTCCCGGATCGAGGCCTTCCGGCTGGTCGACTGCGATTTCACCGTCGACCAGCCGAGCACCGTCCAGCACGCGGCACTCACCTTCGACAACGTGACCGTGAACGGGCACTCGGTGAAAGACGTTCACCAGATCCGGTAGACGGAGGGGGAGGTCCGCGGTCGCCTCCCCCTCACCCCGTCACGGCAGGTGCGCGCAGTGGGTGTCCAGGTCCCACAGAATCACCGACAGTGCGTACGGGCTGATCGTGTGGTCGCCGTGGGTCGCGTCCTCCAGCAGCTCCCAGTGCCCGTTCGACTCGTTGCTCACCGCATCGGTCCCGATCACGGCGATCCGCTGCCGCACTGCCGCCTCGTACGACCGGTGCCCGACGCCGTTGAAGCAGCAGTCGTCGAACCGGTTGAGGATCTGGATCTGGCGCCGGTTCCGCCCGACCGACGCGAGCGCGTAGAAGTCCGGGAAGTCGGCCAGCCCGTAGAACCCCGGTTGCATGTCCAGCCGCTGCTCCCAGTCGCCGCGCGTCGGGCTCGGCTTCGGCGACCCCGGCCGGACGAAGAACGGCAGCGAGCCGGCTGTCGGGTACGAGCGAGTGATCCGTGTGTCCAGCGCCGGGTACACACTCGTGGCCCAGCCACCACCGGACAGCCCGATCATCTGCACCGACGACGGACGGTACGTCGCCTGCACGTAGTTCATCGCCACGGCCAACGGCGTGAGGAACAGTGCGAGCGGCGAGTACGTGTCCGAGGCCCACTGCGGCAGGTCGTTGTGCGACGGCTGCAGCTGCTTGGTGGGGTCAGCCGGGTCCTGCAGCGTCTTCGGGTTCCAGTGGTAGAAGGGCATCGCGAACAGCAGCACGGTGTACCCGTGGTCGAGCAGGCCCTGTGCGACCCGCTGCATCGTGTCCAAACCCTCACCGTGCCCGTTGTGGTAAAACGCGACCCGTCGATGCGTGCTCTGCGTCGGCTCGAGTACGAAGACGGTGGCGACGTACCCGAACGGCATCGCCACGTCGAGCTTGTCGTAGCGCCGTACGCCGGTGAACTCGGGCAGCTCCGGTGGGACTCCGACGTCCCGCCGTACCGTCGGCAAACCGGTCGGCAACACACCCGTGTCCTTCCACACCTGCGCGACCAACTGCGGCCGCAGCGCGTCCGCGTCGGCGGCGGTGTGGATCTTCATCAGCTCTTCGACGTCCACCCCGACGACGACCTGCGGCAGCGTCTTGTACGTCGCCGCGTGGGCAGCCGCGATCTCGGCGTTCACCGGCGCGACAGGCCGCGGCGCCGGGTGCGGCTCCACTCCTCCTGCCGGTACTTCCGTGGCCGAGGCGTGGAGCGGCCATCCGGTCGCGCTGCCGGCTGTCACGGCGAGAGCACCTCCGAGAATGGCCCGACGGTTGACGTTCTTCATGATGAATCACCTTTCGAGGCGGGGAACAACCGGGTGCCATCCGCCGAACACGAACGACGGGTCGCGCAACTGCGCTGCCTCCTCGTCGCCGAGCTGCCGGGAGCACGCCAGTCGTGTGGTGGTGTCGAGCGGCTGACCGGCCAGGTCGGTGCTGTGGTACTCCCAGAACCGGATCTGGCCGGCGGCCGCGCAGTCGTTGGGGCTGGTGATCTGCCAGCCGGTCTTCTTCACGTGGCTGTCCATCGCGGAGTCGATGAAGACGGCCTGACTCGTCGGGAACCGGCTGAGCTCGGCGCGCGCCAGGAACACGCTGTCGTCGGGCACCTCCGGCCCGCGGGTCAGCCGCACCCGCACGAAGATGTTGCCCGGCCCGTTGTCGATGTTGCGGACCTGGTTGTAGTAGCCCTCGTGCAGCGCCTTCAGCTCGGAGTCCTGCATGAACACGCCGCCGGTCCCCCAGACGAAGTCCACGTCACCCTCGACGTAGCTGTTCGTCACGAACGCCTGCCCTTGCAGGCGGAGGCTGTCCTGGTACCCGAGGATGCGAACCCGCGCCAGCACGATCCGGCTGCCGTTCCCGAAGAACGCCTCGGCCTGCGACCCGCGGTACGGCGTGAGGTTCTGCACGGTCACGTCCGTCATCGTGAAGTCGTCGGCGAACACGCCCATCGCGGACCGCCAGCAGTTGAAGCGATCCGACTGCGGGATGACGCGGCGCTGGCAGTACGACTGCTCGATCGGGACGTTCCCCATCGCGGAGTCGCCGTTGAGCAGGTTGTTGTTCGGGTACCCGATCACGGTCCTGCCGGCGCCCGCACCGCGGATCGTGAGACCGGGCTTGGTCGGCGGCACCCAGACGAGCTCGCGGTACAGACCGGGCGCGACGTCGATCGTCGACTGGTGCCCCTCGCCCACGAAGTCGATCGCCGCCTGCACCGTGCAGAAGTCCTTGCCATGTCCTACGGTCAGCTGGCTGTCCTTCAGCGGGTCCTGTCGTGTGCGGATCCGCCAGCCGTCAGCCTTCGTGATCCCTGGATCGCCGATCACGAACCCGGGATCGACCGTCACGTAGTACACCTGCCCAGCTTTGAGCCGCTGGTGTGGGAAGATCTTGACCGTCCTCCCGTCGACCACGACCGCTTGATACATCCACGTGTGCAGCTCGCCGTAGTCCGTCCTGGCATCGCCGACAGTCCGCTGGTACGACGTGAGGTCCGCGAGGCTGATCGTGTCGACGACGTCGCCGTTCGCGGCGTGGATGTTCAGTTTGCCGGTGACGCCGAGGCGGACCGGGCCTGGGTACGTCAGGCTGAGCGGGGTGTCCGAGCACGTCGCCTCCTCGTGCGGGGCGAGTTTCGGCGTACCGCTGGGGCCGGTGGACCAGCCGGTCAGGCGTTGGAGCACCGCGGTGAGCTTGGTCGCGGCGACCTGGTGGCCTTGGACGTTCGGGTGCGTGCTGCCGTTGAAGTCCTCCGGCCCGAGCCAGCCCGTCGTGTCGACGTACACGATCCGACGGTCCTTCGCGGCCGCGACCGCCGCCTTGATGTCGTCGGCGTGCGTGCCGTTGAAGGGGCGCAGAGCAACGATCAGCGCCTGCGGGTCGGCCGCGCGGATCTTCCGCAGATAGGCCAGGTACGCCGGGGTGAACTCGGCGCTCGTCGACGCCGCGTCGTTCGTGCCGAAGTTGACGACGACCGCGCCGGGGTCGAAGGGTGCGGCCGGGAAGCCGGCGAGGTTCCAGCCGAACGACTCGGACGCCGTACCGACATTGCCGTGACCTGGCTGGATGATGCCCTGCTTGCCGAAGCCGACCTGGTTGGTGTCCGCGCCGAACGCCGCCCCGACCAGGTGCGGGTACGCCTTGGTGCCGTCCGCGCAGTCGGTGCCGAGCTCGGCGCAGAGCGCCATCACGCCCTGGGTGATCGAGTCGCCGTAGAACTCGATGCGGTGCTCGGCGGTCGTCTGCAGCGGGATCAGCTTGGCGTCCGGGGCGAGCTCGATCTTCTCCAGGACGACACCGGTCTGCAGCGGGACGTTCCAGCGGTTCTCGTACTCGTCGACGTCCTTCACCACGATCTCCGCGGTGTGCGCGACCGTCGGGTCGAGGTCGTCGGCGAAGACCTTGTGGTCCGCGTCGGCCTTGTGCAGTACGGGCGCCTGGCCGTCGATCGCGACGTACAACTGGGCCGGGACGGTGATCGACGCGGTGTCGAGCAGTGCGCCGAGGTGCGAGCCGGTGAACCTCAGGCGGACCGAGGAGCCGGAGTTCACGGTGATCGCGACGTCGTCGTCACGGCCCCAGTGCCCGTCGAGCTCGATCCGCGGGTCGAACGGTCCGTACGTCGCCGGGTTCGCGGCTGTGGCTGTCGTTGCCGACATCGTCAGGAGGCCTGCTCCGGCGAGCAGGACCAGACACAGACTCAGAAGGCGATTTCGCACGGTGTTCTCCTCGCGCGGACCGCCACAACAGAGCCCGGGGCGGTGGGCGGGTAATCCTTTTCCTGGCTACCGTCGCAGCGCGGCGTGGTGGCGTCAAGAGTTCGCCGGTAGAAATCGGGAAAAGGTTTACATCGCCTCTATCGGCAGCGATCTGTGCCGGGATCATGGTCCAATGGGCCGGTGAGACGGTATCGATCTTCGGAGCCCGCTGCGGACCGTGCTGCCCGCGCCACGATCCATGACGTGGCGCGGCTGGCCGAGGTGTCGACGGCGACCGTGTCGCGGGTGCTGAGCGGCGGCAAGCCGGTGTCGCCGGAGGTCGCCGACCGGGTCCGCGTCGCCGCCCAGGACGTCGGCTACCGGCCGAACCCGGCCGCCCAGACGCTGTTGCGCGGCAGCAGCCGGACGGTCGGCGTCGTCGTACCGGACCTCGGCAACCCGTACTTCGCCGAGATCCTCAAGGGTGTCGCCGCCGAAGCCGCCGCCACCGAGCATCACACGCTGGTCGCCGGCACGGACGAGGATCCGGAGCAGGAGTACCGGTCCGCGATCGAGCTCGCTCGCTGGGTCGACGGGCTGCTGTTGTGCGCGCCACGGATGAGTACGCCCCGCCTGCGCGAGGTCGCCGAGGCGGCACGCCGGCTGGTGCTGATCAACCGGGTACTGCGGCATTCCGCGGTCGGCTCGGTCGTGGTCGACTACCACCTCGGCGTCCGCGCGCTGTGCGAACATCTTGCGTCGCTCGGCCACAAGCGGATCGCGTACCTGCAGGGCCCGACCGCCGCGTGGTCCGATCAGCAACGCCAACGCGGCTTCCGCTCACCGGAGGCGTCCGGTCTCACGATCTTCCGGGTGCCCTGCGGCTCGACGCTCGTCGACGGGCGGGACGCTGTGGACGAGGCGCTGACGTACAACCCGACCGCAATGATCTGCTTCAACGACCACGTCGCCGTCGGCGTCCTCAGCCGCCTCCGCGAACTCGGCCTCTCCGTCCCCGGCGACATCTCCGTCGCCGGCATCGACAACGCCCCCATGAGCGCCCACACCGACCCCGGCCTCACTACGTACGCCGTCTCCACCGTCGAACTGGGCCGCCAAGCCTGGGAACGCTTCACCCCCCGAGTAACCACCGCCACCACCCACGTCCAAGGCGAACTAGTAACCCGCGCCTCCACAGCACCCCCACCCCACCGCCCCCGCCGCTAACGCCCCACCCCGCCCCACGCACCGCACGACCACACGCACGCACCACACCACGCGCCGCCGCACCACCACACGTCCGCACCACCGCACCACCACCGCACCACCACACGAACGCACCACCACACGAACGCACCACCACACGAACGCACCACGACGCGCACCGCACCAGGCGCACCGCACCACCGCCCGTTCCGCACCCCAGCTCCGGTTCACCGACACACGTCCGGAGTCTGGCGCGTTGTGCTGCCGGATGCCAGGTTGTTTCACCGCTGGCGGGTTGTATGACGCCATCGGTGAAACAACCCGCCATCCGCACGAACCCGAGCAGCTCGGCTAGCGGCAACGGCAGCCGCTGACGCGGGCGCGGGTCCAGGCGGCGGACGCGGGCCGGGCGGCCGGCGCGGGCGCGGGTCCGGGGCGGCAGGTGGTGGTCGGTGGGGGCGCGGGGCGGGGTGGGGTGGGCGGTGGGCCGGGTGGGGTTAGGCGGGGGTGGTGAAGTGGTAGGTGCCGGATCCGGTGCGGCAGATGGTTGTGTCGGGGGTGGAGTCGAGGACGGTGAGGTCCTTCGACTGGGTTAGAGGGTGGCCGGATTCCTTGGTGGCGTTGGGGTTTGTGGTGGGGATGTGGATGGTGGCGTTGGCGCCGGGTGGGATGGTTACGTCGAGGGTGAGGGTGCCGTCGGACAGGTGCCAGCGGGTGGTGACTCGGCCGGTGGGGGTGTCGTACGACGCTTCGGCCCAGTTCAACCGGCCGCCGGGGCGGGGTTTGATGACGAGGTCGCGGAAGCCGATGGACTCGGGTGACTGGCTGATGCCCGCGACATCGCCGTACAGCCATTCGCCGACCGAGCCGAGAGAGTAGTGGTTGAACGAGTTCATGGCGACCGGCCCGAACCCGTTCGCCTCGGTCCACCCGTCCCAGCGTTCCCAGATGGTCGTCGCGCCGTGCTTGATCGAGTACCCCCAGGACGGGTACCGGTCGTCGTGCAGCAGGTCGTACGCCAACTCGGCGTACCCGTACTTCGTCAGAATCGGGCAGAGCAACGCGACCCCGGCGAACCCGGTCGTCAGCGATCGCCCGCGCAGCTCGAGGTCCGCGACCAGATGCTTGACCGCCGCCTGCTCGGCCTGCTCCGGCAGCAACCCGAACGCCAACGGCAGCAGGTACCCGGTCTGCGTCTCCCCGCGAACCTTGCCCTCGGCATCGACGAACTCCGCCACGAACGCCGCCGCGATCTTCTCGTGCAATTCGCCGTACGCCACTGCCTCGTCAGCCAGCCCGAGCACTCGAGCGGCTGCCGCCGTGAACTCCACGCTCCGCGCGAAGTAGGCGGTCGCGAGGACATCCCGATCGGTCTGTACGCCGACCTGCAGCCAGTCGCCGTAATGACCGCTCGTCCGGTTCCGCCAGATCAGGTCGGGGTTGGCGCGGTGTACGTAGTCGACCCAGCGGCGCATCACCGGCCACGCGGTCCGCAGTACGCGCTCGTCGCCGTAGATCCGGTACAGCGTCCACGGCACGATCGTCGCCGCGTCGGCCCACGCCGGCGTACCGTGCCGGCCGGTGATCACGTGCGGAATCACATCCGGGATCGCGCCCTCATCGGTCTGCGCGACCGCGAGATCCGCGAACCAGTTCTCGAAGAACGTCAGTACGTCGGCCTGGTACGCCGCGGTGGGCAGGAAGATCTGCGCATCCGCCGTCCACCCGAGTCGCTCGTCGCGCTGCGGACAGTCCGTCGGAACGCTGACGAAGTTGCCCCGCTGCCCCCATCGGATGTTGCTGAGCAGTTGGTTGACGCCCGGGTCCGAACACTCGAACCGCCCCGCGACCGGCGTGTCCGAATGCAGCGCCCGCCCGGTCACGTCCTCCGCGGTCAGCTCACCCGGATAGCCGTCGACCTCGACGTACCGGAAGCCGTGCACGGTGAAGATCGGCTCGAAGAACTCCTCACCCGCGCCGGCGCTGACGAAGTAGTCCGTGGCGTCGGCCGTGCGGAGGTTGGCCGTGTACAACTCGCCGTCCGCCTGCAGCATCTCGCCGTGCCGCAGCCGAATCCGGTCCCCGGCCTGGGCGCCACGCACCCGCAACCGGACGCGGCCGGCGAGGTTCTGCCCGAGGTCGACGATGAAACGTCCTGGTTCGAGCGCGGTCACCGCGGTCGCCGCGACGTCCTCGGTCACCCGCACCGGGTCGGTCGTCGCCGCGATCAGCGTCGACACGTCACCGCCGAGATCACCAGCAGGCGCCCAGTCGTCGGCGTCGTACCCCGGGCTGGACCACGCGCCGAGCTCGTGCCGAGCGTCGTACGACTCGCCCATCAGCAGGTCGGCGAACCTGATCGGCCCGACCCGTTCGACCCAGCGGCCATCGGTCGCGACCACGGTCCGCGAACCGTCCGGGTGATCGACGACGAGTTGCGCGAGCAGCTGCGGCTTCTTGCCGTAGTGGTGCGCGTGGCTTCGCGTGTCCCAGCCGACGTACCCGGACCACCAGCCCTCGCCGAGGACGGCACCGATCACGTTCTCGCCCTCGTGCAGCAGCTCGGTCACGTCGTACGTCTGGTAGGCGACGCGCTCGCGGTAGTCGGTCCAGCCCGGCGTCAGCTCGTCGTTGCCGACCCGCTGACCGTTGGCGCTGAACTGGTAGAGGCCGTGGGCAGTCGCATAGACCCGTGCCCTGGTGACTGGTTGGGTCAGCTCGAACGAGCGCCGGTAGTAGCGCGGCGGCGCGATGGTTGCCTGTCGCACTGTCCGCGGCTCCACGCGATCCACGGGCGGCTCGAAGTACGGATCGGTCTCGTAGTCGTGCTCGATCCAGTGCGCCTCCCACTCGTCCTCGTGGAAGAGACCGGTCGCAAAGGTGGCCTCCGCGGACGAAACCTCGCCGGCCGCGTCCCGCACCGAGAGCTGCCACACGTAGTCGGTCTGCGACGTCAGCGGAGCACCACCGTGGTCGACGTACGTGTCCCGCTCGCTCCGCCACCCGCTGTCCCACACCTGGACGCCGTCGCGCAGCACCTGCACGCGGAACGCGTCCTGCCGATCCCCACGAGTCGGTGACGCCAACCGCCAGCTCAGCCGCGGCCGCGCCGTACCGATCCCGAGCGGATCGACACGGTGCTCACAGCGCAGGTCGTACGCCGTCAGCGCCGTCGCACTCGGCGCCTCGGACAGCACCCAGTCAGTTGTCACCAGGACCACTCCGTCTCGGGTCGGTGGAGCTCGTACTCACGGAGGCCGCCGGCGTGTTCCGGGCGGTCGCCGTACATCGGGCGGGACGTGCCGGGCGGCTCGATCGCGATCACGTCGTCGCCGCGCCAGGTGGTCCGGAACTCGTTGCCGGCCGCAAGCTCTGTGGTGGTCTGCTCGACCATCGGGAACGTCACGGTGATGCGCTCCCCCGGCTGCGGCTTCGGAATCGACAGGTACCCGTCGGGCGCCCAGATCCGCTCGGCGCCGGTCCGCTCGTCGTCTCCGCGCCGCAGCCTCAGCCGCGCGTACCCGGCCCAGTCTGGGATGCGCACGCGGAGCTCGTCCATCGGCTCGTTGACGTGCAACTCGACCTTGCCCTCGACCGGCAGGTGGCTGATGACATCGACCGCATGGTGCCCGCGCGTGAGCAGCAGGTTGACTCGCGTCAACCGGTGGTCACCCGTGACGATGCTGTTCCACGCCCAGAACAGCCCACGGACGCCGGAACCGACACAGCACGCCTGTACGTCGTTGGTGTGGCCACGCCCGAGTGGTACGTCGGACACGTAGTCGTTCGGAGCGCCGTACCCACAGAAGGCACCGAGGACGCGCTCCCCCACGTCGACGTACGTCCGCCAACCGGGCTCGTCGTGTGAGCGGTCCGGTGCGGACTCCACCCAGCTGACGTCCTGCAGTTGCGACGCGGCCAGGTGGTTGCGGACGAAGCGCTCGACGACAGCCCAGTACTCGGTGAGTCCGTTGCCGGCCAGCGTCGTCCCCAGACCGATCAGGTCGACGAGTGAACAGGTCTCGTGCTCGTACTGCTGATCCGCAAGGTCACCTGGTGTCCAGCCGAACCGAGTCGCCTCGCCCAGCACCCAGTCGTAGCTGCGGCGCACGAACTCCGTCCGCCCGTGGTCACCGGTGTGCCTGGCCAGCCGGGCCAGCCCTTCCAGAGTCCCGACGCGCGTGTGGAAGTGACCACTGCGGTACGCGCGGGCCGGGTTGAAGCTTCCGTCGGGGTTGAAGACACCACTCTTCTCGACGATCAGCCGGGCGAACCACTCGCACAGCTCCAGCGCGTCGGAGTTGCCGGTCGCCTGGTGGTAGCGAAGCAGCGGCATGATCAGGCGTCCGGAGAACGAGGCCGGGTCGGGCGCGAGGTGCAGGTCGATCGCGTTCGACGACGGCCAACCGCCCCTCGTGTACTCCGACGCCGGGTAGAACCAGACGTCGCGCTCCTTGATCGCGATCCGCTTCAGCGCGGCCACCTGGCGGTCCGCGGCCTGCTGGGCCTGCAGATCGTCGGCGGCGACCACTGCGGTCGTCATAGCGAGCAGGGTGGCGCGCTGGTCGATCAGGTTGGCATTCGGCAGCCAGTGCCCCTTGGGGTGGGCCTGGCGGTAGGTGAGACCGTCGTCGGCGAGCAATGCGAACAGCCGCTGCCGGTACCGGTCGGCGATCGTGTCCCAGCGCGGGTCCCAGTCCTTGCCGCCGGTCATCTGGCGGGTCAGCAGGATCGCGTCGGTGAGCCGTCCGTGACTGGAGCCGTAGTCCCAGTCGCCGTGGTCCATGCGGGCAGGACGGGCCAGCAGGTTCGCACTGAAGAACGGGATGCCGTCCAGGTCGTCGTCGGCCAGGCCGGTCACCGCGTTCATCGCCAGCGCGGCCCGGTCCTCGAGCAGCAGAGTCGCAGGGATCGTCGCCATGAGGTAAACCTTTGCCTCCTCCGCCCGTGAAGTCAACCGCCTATCCACAGGCTGGCAGATCCGCCTTGTTTTCTTGAGGTTTACTGGCGGAGACTGGTCGGACCCCGAGCAAAGGAGAGACCTGATGCGAGCAGCCGTTCTGGAGGCGCCACGGCAGGTTTCGGTGACCGACGTACCGGATCCGGACGTCGGTGACGACGTGCTGCTCAAGATGCGTGCGGTCGGGCTGTGCGGCTCCGATCTGCACACCTGGAGCGGGCACCATCCGTTCCGCAAACCGCCTGTGGTGCTGGGGCACGAGGGCGCCGGCGAGGTGGTGTCGTCGGGCGATCCACGCTTCCGCGCAGGCGATCGGGTCGCCGTCCTGCCGGCGTTGTCCTGCTGGGAGTGCACGCGGTGCGAGGCCGGTCATCCCCATCTCTGCAAGCACAAACGGGTGCCCGGCCTGGGCTGGGCGGGGATGCTGAGCGAGTACTTCGCCGCGCCGGGACGGGTGCTGGTGCCGTTGAACGACGAGATCGGGTACGGCGAGGGCGCGATGATCGAGCCGGTCGCGGTGGCGTGGCGTTCCACGTCGGCGGTTCGGGCCGGAGATGCCGTCGCCGTGCTCGGCGGTGGGGCGATCGGGAGTCTTGCAGCCGCGGTGAGTCGGCATCGTGGGGCGCGGACGGTGCTGGTGAGCGACATCAATCAGCACAACCGCGAGTTCCTTGTGTCACAAGGCGTTGAGGCCGTGGTTGATCCGAGTTCGGCGGACTTGGTTCCGCTCGGGATCGAGGTGAGCGGTGGGGACGGGTTCGACGTGGTCGTGGTGGCGTCCGGGCATCCGAGTTGCCTCGCGGAGGCGTTGGCGTTGTGCAGACCGCGCGGGCAGGTGGTGCTGCTGCCGATGTTCGGCGGGGCGTTGACGGTTGATCTGAATCCGGTGGTTCTCAAGGAGGTCACAGTGCAGGGGTCGACGATCTACACACCTGTCGATTTCGCGGCGGCGGCGCGGCTCGTCAACACGCGGACTCTCGACGTACGGCCGTACATCTCCGACGTGGTTCCGCTCGGCCGAACGCCGGAGACGCTGTTGGCGATCGACGGTGGGGCCGCGCACCTCAAGACGCAGATCGACCCGACCCGATGAGCGCCGAAGAGGTCGTCGCCACATATCTGGTCGAGACCTACCTCCCACTGGAACAGGCCGCCGAAGCGATCGCCGGCGAACAGTCGACGGGCACGTTCACAGCCGTCGCCCGCGAAACCCCCGAACTCCGCGAACGCTTCGCCGCCCGCGTCCTCTCCATCGAACAACTCCCACCCACCGCCAACCCAGACCTGCCAGGCACCACTCGCTCGCGGGATGCTGGGAAGCGGAGTGCGTCGGGTGCGGATTGCGTTCGGGTTGGACAACTTCGGGCCGTCGTTGCCCAACCTGCTCGCCGCGGTGGCCGGCAACTTGTTCGAGTTGCGGCAACTCGCCGGTATCCGGCTCCTCGACCTCGACCTCCCGGCGCCGTTCGCCCAGCGCTACCCCGGCCCGCAGTACGGCGTCCGCGGGACCCGCCAACTGCTCGACCGGCCGGACGGTGTCCTCCTCGGAACGATCGTGAAACCGAGCATCGGGCTGCCTCCCGAAGAACTTCGACTCGTCGTCCGCGAGCTCGCCGAGGCGGGCATCGACTTCATCAAGGACGACGAACTGATGGGCAACCCACCGCACTCACCACTCGCCGACCGAGTCGCGGTCGTCACCGAGGAACTCGACAAGGCCGCGGCCCGCACCGGCCGGCGCCCCATTTACGCGTTCAACATCACCGACGACCTCGACCGCATGGCCGCCAACCACGACCTGGTTCACGCGGCCGGCGGCACCTGCGTGATGGTGTGCGTGAACCTCGTCGGCTTCAGCGCCCTCGCCTGGCTGCGCGAACGCTGCGCCTTACCGATCCACGGTCATCGCGCGATGACCGGTGTCTACACCCGAGCACCGCAGCTCGGCATCGACTACGTCGCATGGTCGAAACTCGCCCGCCTGGCCGGGGCGGATCACCTGCACACCAACGGCCTGTCCAACAAGTTCTACGAAACCGACGAGGAGGTCCTCCGCTCCATCACCGCCGTCCGCACGCCACTCCTGGGAGGCTACGAAACGCTGCCCGTCCTCTCTTCCGGCCAGACACCCGGACTGGCCGAGGAAACTTACCGCCGCGCCAACACAACCGATCTCCTGGTACTCGCCGGCGGCGGCATCCACGGCCACCCAAGCGGCCCAACCGCAGGCGTCACCGCCATGCGAGCCGCCTGGTCCGCCGCCACCTCCGGCACCACCCTGGAAGACGCCGCCAAACACATCCCCGCCCTACAAGAAGCCCTGACCACATTCGGCTCCCCGTACGCCGGAAGTCCTGATGGCGAGGGTTAGTCGTGGTTGAGGCGGCGTTCTACGGGGACGATTTCACCGGGTCGACGGATGCGATGGTGCAGTTCGCCCGGGTCGGGTTGCGGGCGGTGTTGCTGGTGACGTTGCCGTCGGCATCTGAGTTGCGGGAGCTGGCCGAGCGGTACGACGTGATCGGCGTCGCCGGGATCGCACGATCGCTCCCACCGGACGAACAGGAGGCCGAGCTGCGTCCGGTGCTGGAGGCGTTGCGGGAGCTTGGGCCCTGCGTACTGCAGTACAAGGTCTGCTCGACCGCGGACTCCTCCCCCACCCGCGGCAGCATCGGACGCGCACTGGAGATCGGGCGTGAGGTCTGCGGTCCCGCAGTCGTCCCCATCCTCATCGCACAACCGGAACTAGGCCGCTACACCGTCTTCAGCCACCACTTCGCCGCCGAATCCGGCACCATCCACCGCCTGGACCGCCAACCCACCATGTCCACCCACCCCTCCACCCCTATGCACGAATCCGACCTCCGCCACCACCTCGCCGCCCAGACAGCGCTGCCGATCACCTCTCTCCACCTCACCACCTACACCGACCTACCGGCGTCGTACATCGATGCCACCGAGTCCGGCGCGGGTGCTGTGGTCCTTGACGCGTTGACCGACGAGCATCTGCGGGCTCTCGGAAACGCAATCCTCGACTCCGCCCGCACTGGGCCCGCCTTCGCGATCGGCTCCGGTGGTCTCTCCCGCGCGCTGGCACGCGCCCTCCTCCCGGACGCCGGACCGATCACTCCACCCAAGCCCAGTACAGCTGGCCCGGTCCTGGTCGTCTCGGGCAGCCGATCGCGGCGGACCACCGAGCAGATCGAGCACGCACGATCGGCTGGGTGGATCGTGCTGCCACTCGCCGACGACGTACCGCGGAAGGCAGCCGCCGCCATCGCCGCAGGAGCCGATGGCGTCGTCGTACATACGAACGAGCTGTCACCGGACAACCTCTCCCACGTACCAGCTGGCCTTGCCGACGTGGTCCGGAAGGCTGCCGCAGGCCGCGTCGTAGTAGCCGGCGGCGACACGTCAGGTCAGGTACTGCGCCAACTGGACGTCACCGCGCTGGAGCCGGCGCGATCCCTCTGCCCCGGCGTACACCTCTGCCACGCAACCTCGCCGTACCTCGACGAAGTCCTCCTGAAACCCGGCCAGCTCGGCCCCGTCACCCTCTTCACGGAGTTCCAGCTCAGCGGCGGGCTCATCCCGTCCCGCGGTAGCGGTCGGTGACGAGTGCATAATGCTGCGTGTTGACTCGACCGGGTCTGCACGGGGGCGGCGCCGATCATTTGGCACGCCAGATGAGATGAGGTCCTGTGGTGCGTCGTCCTGTTTTGGCTAGCCTGCTCGGCGTGGCCCTCCTGGCAATGACCGGCCCTTCACCGATGACGGCGTCGGCCGCACCCCAGGCGACTTCAGCCCCTGCTGATTTCTACCAAGCGCCGTCGCCGCTCCCCGCCGGCCGACCTGGGGCGGTGATCCGTACCCAGCCCGCGACGATCCTCGCGACCGCGCTCACGGCCAAGACGACGACGATCATGTACCACTCTCGCGACGCGCAGAACGCGGATATCGCGGTGACCGGCACGGTCTTCACACCAACGCTGCCGTGGCTGGGCCGCGGCTCGCGGCCCTGGGTGAACCTCGCGGTCGGTACCCAGGGACTGGGTCAGCAGTGCGCGCCGTCGAAGCAGTTCGTCGCCACGACCGAGCAGGAACTCGAACCGGTCGAGCTCCTGCTGGCGAACGGCTGGGGTGTCGTGGTCAGCGACTACGAGGGCTACACCACCGGCTCCACTCCCACCTATGTAGCAGGAGTCTCCGAGGCCCACACGGTGCTCGACATGGCCCGTGCGGCTGCCTCCGTCCCGGGAACGGGCATCTCGGCGGCGACCCGCTGGGCCACTATGGGCTACTCGCAAGGCGGCGGCGCGTCGAGCTGGGCTGCGTCGCTGGCCCCTTCCTACGCGCCCGAACTCAACCTCATCACCGACGTATCGGGGGGCGTGCCGGCCGACGTTCAAAACGTCGCCGAATCTCTGGACGGCAGCCTCATCGGCGAAGGCCTACAGCTGTACGCGCTGATCGGCCTGCAACAGGCCTACCCCGGCCGGTTCCCACTGGACGAGGCTCTCAGTGCTGAAGGCAAGGCCACCGTGGCGTCGGTGAAGACCCAGTGCGTCGTGCAGACGCTGGCCAGCTTCCCGTTGAAGAGGTTCAGCGACTACTCCACCGGCGAGACAATCCAGCAGTTCAACACACGGCCCGACGTCGCCTCCGTGTACGCGGAGAACAACCTGAGCACCCGGCCCGCTCCCACCGTCCCGGTCTTCCAGTACCACGCGGCCCTGGACGAAATCGTTCCCATCGGCCAAGCACAGGCGCTTAACCAAACCTGGTGTGCCAAAGGCACCCGCATGGTCTTCTCCGTCGTCCCCGGAGACCACATCACCGGCGAAACCACCGGCCTGGCCGGCGCGGTCTCCTGGCTGGCCGACCGCTTCGCCGAGCGGCCGCTGCAAACTACCTGCTGACAGCAACTCACAACGTTGCGGAGGTCAGCCTGAAGTTCTCGACCGGGGAGTGTGGGGTGTCGAGGATCTCGACGGTCCGCGGTGCCGACCGGATCGAGAGATTGCTGACGGCGATGTCTCGTACGACGGGAGCGTGCCCGCCGAACTGCTCCGGCTCGGCGTGCCGCGTGGTGATGAGCACCGCTGAGGTGGTGACGGCGTCGACGGCAACGTTCTCCACGGTGATGCGCTCGATCACACCACCGCGCGAGGAGTTCGTCTTGATCCGGAGCGCATGATCGACGGCTCCGGTGACGCGTAGGTCACGAGCGCGGACGTCCTGGACGCCGCCGGACGCCTCGCTGCCGATGGTCAGGGCGCCGTGGCCGGTGGTGAAGCGGCAGGATTCGATGAGGATGTTGCGGGACGGGCGGCCTACGCGGCGGCCGTCGGCGTCGCGGCCGGACTTGATGGCGATGCAGTCGTCGCCGGTGGCGAACGAGCAGCCGGTGATGACGACGTTCTCGCAGGAGTCGGGGTTGCAGCCGTCGTTGTTCGGGCCGAGGGAGTCGACGGTGATCCCGCGGACGAGTACGTCGGTGCAGAAGACCGGGTGTACCACCCACATCGGGGCGTTCACGATGCGTACGTCTTCGATGCGCACGCGGCGGGAGGTGTGCGGCTGGATGAAGCTCGGGCGGAAACCGTGACCGGGATCGAAGACGCGGTCCTCGACGGGGACGTCGGCGTCGATCATGCGGAGTAGACATTCCCAGTCGGTGCGTGGGCGGGTGTTGCTCCACCAGTTGTCTGTGCTCGCAGCGCCGTCGAGGGTGCCGGTGCCGGTGATCGCGATGTCTTCTTCGTCGTACGCGTAGATGAGAGGTGAGTGGCTGAAGCACTCGATTCCTTGCCAGCGGGTGCGGACGATCGGGTACGCCGCCGGGTCGGTGTGGAACCGGAGCGTCGCGCCGGCGGACAGGTGCAGTTCGACGTTGCTGCGCAGCCGGATCGGCCCGGTGACGAATTCACCGTCGGGTACGACAACACGCCCGCCGGAAACCGCACACGCATCAATCGCCCCCGCAATCGCGGCCGTGCAGTCCACACCCGCACGATCCACACCCGCACGATCCACACGCGCAGGATCCACACGCGCACGATCCACCTCGGCTCGGGCTCCGTAGTCGGTGATCAGGTGGTCAGGCATCGGGGTCGTCAGGCTTCGTCGAGGTCGAGGTGGAGGGATTGGGCGCGCAGGGCGTTGGCTAGGGGGACGGCGATGACCCAGCTGGGGTTCCAGGTGTTGGTGTGGCCTCGGCGTTGCCAGTGGGTTTGGAAGACGGCTTCGCCTTGTTCGCCGGGGAGGGGGAAGTTCCAGTCGTTCGGGGCGGTGGCGACGCCTTGAGTCAACGCGTGGAGCGTGGTTCGCGCGGCCGCAACGTACGCAGGGCGGTTAGTGGTCAGGCCGAAGGAGAGGAGTTCGTACGTCGGGAAGAACGCATCCAGATGGTGGTTCTGGACACTGACGGTTGGCCAGCCGATCGCATTGAAGCCTGCGGTGTGGAGGGGTGAGTCGTCATCCTGTTCCGGGGACCACACGTACACCCAGGTGAGGAGCCAGTCGGCGGCTACTTCGCACCAAGTGGCGTAGAGCGGGTCGCCGGTCCGGCGGAAGAGTTCGTAGGCGGCCATGAAGTAGTACATGCCGGCTTCCTTGTCCTCACAGGCCGCGTCCAGGGTGGAGCGGGAGAACGGCCGGTCGAAGGTGCGCGCGTGCTGGTCGTGGTACCGGGACAGCCAGATGGTTGCCTCCGCCAACAGCTCGGCCGAGCCGAGGACCGACGAGGCCTTCAGAACAGCCAGCACGCACGGGATACCCGCCGCGGAGACTGTTGTCGCAGCCGGGGTGCCGTCGAGCCGCCACCCCACCGGAAAGGTCCCATCAGCCAACTGAGCGGCACCGCGGAGGAAAGCTACGGCTTCTTCGAGGGCGTCGAGCCACGAGGGTGGGACGGGTTCCTCGTGGTCGCGGAAGAGGGTGATGACGTCGGCGAGGTCGCTGATTGTCTCGCCGTACGCTCGGCTGGACACCATTGGGCGGTTGCCGGCGCGGAAGCTGGTCCAGCGGCGAGTGCTGACCTGGTACGCGTTGTGGCGCAAGCCCGGAGTCGGTGTCGGGCTGCCGGACAGGTAGAACTCGACGGCCGCGCGACAGCGGTCGATGCGCAGCCGGTCCCGGGTGTTGAAGCCGACCTGCGCATCACACCACGCGAGCTTCAGCGCCTGACCGGTCCAGCCGTACAGGAAGTGCCGAAGCTTGCGCGGCCCGTTGCCGGGAATGTCGCTGAACTTGGTGTAGCCGGCGACCGTCCCGGACTGGTGCCACCGGTTGTCCAGAGCAACCGTCTTCAACACAATGAGCTCGTCGAGAGCCAGCCCGCGCGCACCAGCGGCGGTGAATAGTGTGCGGGCGCTCTCAACGAGGTGCCGGAATGCGTGACCGCGGACCTCCTGCGGTCCCCAGTCGAGGACCAACTGTTGGGTGTAGACCTCGCCGGGCCGCAGCGTCAGGTACCCGTCGTCGGTCGCCTCGGTCTCCGCCTTGCTGACATACCGGACGTCCTGCTTGCCGTCGAACATCAGTACGCCGCTGAGCGCCGCGATCACCGGTCCGTCCTGCCGGATCGCGCCGAGAGAGCCGTACCGGACCTGACCATCGCCCGAGCGGCGTGCTTGTGGGCGCGAAATCACGGACAACCAGCGGCGTTCGCGACCTTCGCGCCATTCGAGGTTGACGCCGGGGATCGGCAGCCGGTCCTCCTCGGCGACGAAACCGCCGCCGGGGGTCGGGCCGATGCGCGGTACGGCGCGGGCAGGATCGGCGGACGGGTTGTCGTTGTAGATCAGGCCGGGCACGGTGAGCTGACTGTCCTTCACCCGGCCGAGGTCGAGCAGCAGCCCGACGGCGAGGTCGGCGACGCGGCGTTTGCTCGTGTTGCGCCAGCGGAGCTCGAGGTTCAGGCGCTCGCTGTCGTCGAACGCCAACCGCACCTCTACCGCGAGCGGTCCGGTTCGGCAGCCTGCCCGGTGTTCGCCCGGTCGGCGCGAGATCCACCAGCCGTCGGGAGGCGTTAGCGGGCTGGGCTGCCAGGGGCGGTCGGCCGAGCAGGTGAGGAGGTCGCCCAGCGGGCGTTCCAGGTAGACCGGACCGTCGACCTGGCCGAACTCCAGCACCACACCGTCTGGTGTGCGACGCAACGAAGCCTGGCGCGGTCCAGACGTCAGCGCGGGCATCAGGACGTCCGGCGGATCTGAATAGCCTGGTACTGCGTGCCGGGCAGTCGGACCGTCAGCGTGTCGGTGACGCTCTCGCGGGTACGGCGTACCGAGTGGTTCCACACGTCCAGTACGTCGACGTCGTACTCGCCCTCGGGTAGGGAGAAGGTGCGGTCCGGGAACTGGTGTTCGCCGAGGTACTGGAGGTAGTACGAACCAGGGACCGCTAGCGTCGGCGCATCGCGGTAGTCGTCGATCGGCTCGACGCCGTCGGGTAGCTCGTCAAGCACCTCTCGCAGTAGCCGCAGGCGTTGCGCGACGACACCGGTGGGACGGCTGCCACCGTCCGACCATGGCACCACGCTCACGGACGACGGGTCGACGTACCACTCGCCATGCGTCACGTAGGCGCCGCGAACTGTCCCCTCCCAGATGCGGGTCAGCATCTCCTCGGGGCGGAGGCTGGTGTCGGGGGTGGTGCCGTTGCCCTCGTGACCGCACGCGTCGACGAAGACAGGCTTGGCGTGAGCCGAGCGCAACGCCGACACGCCACGGAGGTTCTCGAGGCGGACGCTGAGGTGGGTCAGCCAGGGCGGTCCTGGATCGGTTGCCTCGTGCATCGAGATCAGGTGATGGCTGGAGTCGAGCTCGGCGATCAGCTCGGCCAGCTCCCGCGACCTGTCAGCGGACTCCAAGCACCAGGTGACGTTTCGGAAGGCGGCCAGCCGATTCACCGCAGCGCGAACAACAGACGAGTCCGTCGGCAGGACGATGTCAGCGACGATGTCTGCCGCCAGCAGGTCACGGACCTGGTCCTCGATGCCGTCGGACATCCGCAGCCGGACGCGGTTGAACGGCGAGGCTGCGAGCGCCGGGCGGGCGGCGGCCCACTGGTGCGGGTCGCCGAACCAGGTGGTCGTGAGTGGGTGGTACGGCGTTCCGTCCGCCCAGCGCAGTGTGGTGCCGGCGCGACGGACAGGACCACGTGACGTCGGGGGCGTGCACTCCAGCGAACCGCCGTCGTACGACCAAACCCCTTCCAGAGAAGGGCTGTAGCGGACAACCCAACCATCACCCGACTGGAACGGTTCGGCGTACGCGGTGGCGCCGGACGTGTGGCGGAACAGCACGCCGGACGGGCCGGGCACAGGTAGTTCGAGCACGTCCCAGCGTGCTACTGACGTCATCGGGTCCCTCTCAGGGCGAGGTACGGGGTGGCGGGCAGTGGGATGTGGCTCGGGCCGGAGTACTCGGCCAGCGGGGTGATGGTCATTGCCCGCGTGTCGATCAGGTCGAAGTGGAAGGGCGAGCCGTCCGGGAGGTCCAGTTCGACAGCGGACGGCTGGCGGTCGCCGAGGTAGTGCAGGACACAGCGGTCCGCGTCGACCTCACCGTCCGACTGCCGCGGCAGCCCGGCGAACACGGCCCGGAGGAAGTCGATCCGCTCCGGACTCTCGCCGTACAGCCGGCCGCCGATCGAGATCCATGCGCGCGTCTCCCGGTCGACGAACGACTCGCCGTGCCCGACGTACCCGCCCAGTGACATGCCCTGCCAGAAGCGGTGCACCATCTCATCCGCGGTCAGGTTCCCCCAGCGGCGGCCGGCGTTGCCCTCGTAGCCGATCTCGTCGATCACCACCGGCTTCGGGCAGTCCCGCCAGGCTCCGACCTCGGCGCCGTCCCAGTGCTGCACGCTCTGGTGGGTGATCCACGGCTTGCCGAAGTCGTACGGCGTGAAGACCTCGTACATCTTGGTGCCGTTGTGGATCGACCGCAGCCGCTGGTACGGGTCGTACCGCTGCACCAGCTGCAGCAGCCGGTCCCAGTCCGCGATCGTCTTCTCGTGGTTGAAGTCGTACTCGTTCGACAGCGACCACCAGACGTTCCGGTACGCCGCCAGCCGCGCGACGACGTACCGCAGATACGCCGCGTCCTGCGCCGGCGTCATCCGGTCGAAGCCCCACACGCCGCGGTCGTACGGGTGGAACAGGATCAGGTCCGCCTGAACGCCGAGCGCCAGCAGGTCCGCCACCCGCGCCTCGAACTCCTGGAAGAACACGGGGTCGTACCGCTCCACGTCGACCGAACCAGGCGTCGATCCGGCGAACGGCGTGCGCTCGGGTCGCATCCCGTCCGTGGGGAGCAGACACATCCGGACCTTGTCGAACGGTGCCGAGCGCAACGACTCCAGCGTCAGCTCCTGGAGCTCCTTCGACTCGTACGTCCAGTGGTAGCAGGTGGTGCCGATGCAGTCGTACCGCGTGCTGTCGGCGTACGAGAAGTGGTGCCTGCCGAGCACGTCGACCGGACCGTGGTTCCCGGGCCCCGGCGGGGTGCACACGAAGCTCCCGCGCTGGCCGTCGAGCTCGGGTGCGGAGCTCGACGTGATGTACGACCAGTCCCCCTCCCGATCCGGCGAGAACCGCGCCCGGTACGTGCCGTCGCCGTCGTAGAAGCCGTCGACGGTCACCATCCGGTTCCGGAACTGGTACGTGACCTGGAACTCCAGGGTGAACGGGTTGCCACCAGACAGTTCAGTGGGCCCGGACAACGTGAGCTCGTGCAGGCCCCACTTCTCGATACTCATGGCAATCGGTCTCCTGCCTGGATCCACTCGGGCGCCAGGATCACGTGCTTGATGGCCTTGCGCAGGTACGAGTACGCGACGTGCAACTGCCCGTCGCGGGTCTGCAGCAGCGTCGGGTACGAGTAGCCGAACTCGTTCTCGCGGTACTCCTCGTCCTGCACCTGCAGGTTCCGCCAGTACGGCCAGGTGGCGCCGTCGTCCTCGGACAGTGCCAGCGTGAGCGGGGTCCGCAGGGTCTTCCGGCGTACGCCGCCCTTGCCGTCGTCGACCCAGCGGTACTGGTCGCGCTCCGCGGACGAGTCGTTGAACACCATGACGAGCCGGCCGTCGGCCAGCCGGAGCACCTGGAGCGCCGAGTTGTTGTTCGGCAGCGAGGTGCGCTCCGGCGAGGTCCACGTTCTGCCGTTGTCCTTCGACACCGACCGGTGGATGCGGTCGGCGGCGCGGCTGCGGAAGTACCCGACGAGCTCGCCGGGTGACAGCTCGACGACGCTCATCTGCACCTGCCCGACCGCGTCCGGCAGCTCGATCACCGACCACGATTCGCCTCGGTCGGTGCTCAACCGAATCACGGTGCGCTCGGCGGTCTTGTCACAGTCGTAGGCCGGCAGCAACCAGTCACCGTTGCTCAACACAACAACCGGGTTCCGGATGAACGAACCCAGGTGATCGAACAGCACCTCGCTCCGCTCCCAGGACAGCCCTCCGTCGGACGAGATCCGCCGGATCACGCGCGAGGTGGACTGGTCATGCGGCTCGTTGGAGGTGTGCAACAACCAGACGTCCTCCTCCGGAGTAACAAACAACAGAGGGTTCTGTTCGGAGCGACGCACATCAGACGACAGTTGCTCAGGCGGCAGCCAGGTGTCCGTTCCCGCCGGCAGGCGGGACAGGACGATGTTGGTGTCGGGCTCGCCCTCCCCCGGGCCGTTGAACCAGGCGCACAGCAGGTCGCCGTTCGCCGTCTCGACCAGCGTCGCGGCGTGGCTGTCGCCCGGGTGGATGGTGGGCAGGAGGGCCGCACCCTCGCGGATGCGGCCGTCGAACCTGGGGTCGTTCACCATGTGAGTCCGCGGGCGACCTGCGCCTTGATGTAGTCGGGGATGTCCTGCGTCTCGGTGACCAGCAGCGACGAGTCGACGTCCATGCCGTCCTTGAGCACGTGCTGCCGGAACACCTTGTACAGCGGGATGTCCCAGTACTCGGTGTTCTGGTAGTTCTTGATCACCGCGTTCTCGCCCCAGTACACGGCCGACGTGTCGATGGCGGCCAGCTCCGGGATCGCCGTACCGAACGCGTTCACGACCGCGTCGGTCTTCAGCACCGCCTTCATGCCGTACGACGAGACACGGGTCTGCATCTCCTCCGACACCAGGTACTTGACCACGTCGAGCGCCTGGTCCTGGAGCTTCGACTGCGGCGGGATGAACGCCGCGCGGGTGTCCGGCTGGTAGATCGTGTTCGAGCCGCGGGACAGCACCGGCATCGAGGTGACGCCGATCTTCACACTCTTCGCCCACTCGGCGAACTGCGCGGCGTCGTCCTCCTCGACGTAGTAGGAGCTGAGCGCGTACGCGTTCAGCTTCGACAGGTTGTTCACGGCCATCGCCAGGTGGCCGGGGAAGCTCATGTCACCCTTGAAGAAGTCGTCCACCGTGGTGAAGTTGTTCCGCGGGATCATCAGGAACCGGTGCAGGTTGTTCGCGACCGACTTCCACTCCGCGCTCGTCAGGTTGACCTTGACGTCCTCGGGCGCCGGCTGCTCGCTCGAACCGGGCACGAACGGGTAGAGCCCGAGCTGGTTCATCGCGAGGTAGTTGTCCGGGTGCTGCATGTAGCCCTTGTAGTGGTCGATCCCGACCTGCCGCGTGAGCTTCTGGGCCAGCTTGTAGACGTCGTCGTACGTTGCTCCCACCCCGGGATATTTCACACCGAAGGTGTCGAAGATGAGCTTGTTGTAGAACAGCAGGCTCTCGTCGATCCACAGCGGGACGCCGTACAGGCCGCCGTCGGAGCGGGACTTGACCTGCTCGACCGAGCCGACGTTCAGCGTGGTCAGGTCGATGCCGGCGCCCTGCACCAGCGACGTGATGTCCTGGGTCCAGCCCAGCGGCTCGAGGTCCCGGTCGATCCGCAGCCGCGGGTCCTCCAGGATCAGGTCCGGCACCCGGCCGGCCTTGGCGATGTCCTCGTACCGGATCGGGTAGTCCCAGGTCGCGTACTTCAGCTTGATGTTCGGGAACTTGGCCCGGATGGCGTCCCCGAACACGGCGTCGAAGTACCGGTGCGCCTCGCGGCCGTCGTCGTTGCCGCCGAGCTCGAACGGCTTGAAGTTGGCGGCGAACACGAACAGCTCGTCGTCGGCGACCGAGAACGGCACGTTGTACTTGTTCGGGATGTCCACGACACCGGCCGCGGACCGAGCACCTGCGCGCGGGATCGCACTGGTCGAACTGGCGGCTGCGGGGGAAGTTTGCAGAGCACCGCCGAACGCGGCGAGTCCACCGATCAGAGCGCCATTGCGTAACAGTCCACGACGGGACATGTTTCCTTCGGACATGAGAAAACCTCTCTTACGGGGCGGTGGTGGCCGTGAGGACACCCTTCAGGTCGAGCTGCTCGGCGAGGTGGCACGCGACCTTGCGGCCACCGATCTCGCGCAGCTGCGGGACTTCGGTCGCACACCGGGCTTCGGCGTACCCGCACCGGGGATGGAACGGGCAGCCGGCCGGCACCTTGGACGGATCCGCGATCTCGCCGAGCAGCTTGATCCGCTCGCGTTGCCCGCGGGACGCGGGGTCGGGATCCGGTACGGCGCTGAGCAGCGCCTCGGTGTACGGGTGCAGGGGCTTGGAGTAGAGCTCGTCGGTCGACGCGCTCTCGACGAGCTTGCCGACGTACATCACCGCGACGTCGTCGGCGACGTGCTCGACGATGCCGAGGTCGTGGGACACGAACAGGTAGGTGAGGCCGGACTCCTCCTGCAGATCGCGCATCAGGTTGAGGATCTGGGCCCGGACCGAGACGTCGAGCGCGCTGACCGCCTCGTCCGCGACCACCAGCCGCGGCTCGGTCGCGAGCGCCCGCGCGATCACGACGCGCTGCCGCTCGCCGCCGCTGAACGCGTGCGGGTAGCGGTGCGCGTACTCCGCCCGCAGTCCGACGCGACGCAGCAGCGACGCGACCTTGTCGTCGATCTCGTCGCGCGAACCCGACTCCTGGACGCGCAGCGGCTCGGCGATGATGTCGCGCAGCGTCTTGCGCGGGTCGAGCGACGAGTGCGGGTCCTGGAAGATCAGCCGGACCTGCGCACGGTACGGCTTCAGCTGCTTCTCGCTCAACGGCGCCAGGTCGACGCCGTCGAACATGATGCTGCCCGACGTCGGCTCGTACGCGCGGACGATGCAACGGCCGAGGGTCGTCTTGCCGCAGCCCGACTCCCCCACCAGCCCGAGCGTCCGGCCGGCCTTGATCGACAGGTCGACACCGTCGACCGCCTTCACGAAGCCGCGGTTCCGCCCGAGAAACCCGCCGTGCAACGGAAAGTGCATGGTCAGACCCTTGGTTTCCAGCAGGTTCATCGTTCCTCCTCGCCGTACAGCAGGCACGCCACGTCGATCTCGTCGCTACGCACACGGGCAGGCACAGTCACGTCGCACTTCCCCGCCATGAACGAGTCACAGCGCGGATGGAACCGGCACCCCGAGGGACGTTCGTACGGCGGCGGCACGGTTCCCCGTACGGCGACCAGCCGGTCCTGACCGCGCAGACCCAGCCGCGGCACCGAACGCACCAGCGCCTGCGTGTACGGATGCTTGGGATGACTCAGTACGGCGGACGCGGGCCCCTGCTCGACCACTTCGCCGAGGTACATCACCGCGACCTCGTCGGCGACCTGTGCCGCGACCCCGAGGTCGTGCGTGATCAGCATGATCGCCATCCCGAACTCCTGCTGCAGATCCTGCAGCAGGTCGAGGATCTGGGCCTGCGTGGTGACGTCGAGCGCGGTCGTCGGCTCGTCCGCGATCAGCAGCCGCGGGCGGCAGGACAGCGCCATCGCGATCATGGCGCGTTGCCGCATGCCACCACTGAGCTGGAACGGGTACGAGTCGACGCGGCGCTTCGGGTCCGGGATCCCGACCCGGTCGAGCATCTCGATCGCGCGGTCGCGGGCGGCCTGCTTGCCGACGTTCTCGTGCAGCCGGACCGCCTCGACGATCTGGTCGCCGATCGTGTGCACCAGGCTCAGCGACGCCATCGGCTCCTGGAACACCATCGCGATATCGGCCCACCGGACCTGCCGCAGCCGCTTGTCCTTCGCCGCCAGCAGGTCGAGCGGTTCCTTCCCGGCGACGTCGTCGTACAACAGGACCTGGCCACCGACGATCCGGGCCGGCCGCTCGACCAGCCGCAGGATCGACCGCGCGGTGACGCTCTTGCCGCACCCGGACTCACCGACCACGGCCAGCGTGCGGCCACGGGGTACGGACAGACTGACGCCGTCGACGGCCTTCACGACACCGTCACCGAGCTCGAAATGGGTCCTGAGCTCGCGAACTTCCAACAACGGCTGCATCTCGGATCTCCGGATCTGCGGTTCGCTTGTGGTTCAGGAAGGAAAGAAAGAAGAAGGGGTGGAGGAGGTCGGCCTCCTACTTGTAGGGATCCGCGGCGTCGCGGAGACCGTCGCCGACGAAATTCATGGCGAGTACGACGACCACGACCGCGAGGCCCGGGGTCAGCAGCCACGGTGCGGTGGCGACCGCGCGGATGTTCTGCGCGCCCTCGAGCAGCACACCCCAACTGACCGCGGGCGGCTGCAGGCCGAGGCCGAGGAACGACAGGCTGGTCTCGGCGAGGATCATCCGCGGCACCGCCATCGAGATCGACGCGATGATGTGGCTGGCGAACGACGGCACCATGTGGCCGAAGATGATCCCGGTCCGCCCGACGCCGTCGAGCCGGGCCGCCATCACGAAGTCCTCCTCGCGCAGGCTGAGGAACCGCCCGCGGACGTCCCGCGCCAGTCCGGTCCAGCCGATCAGCGACAGGATCACCGTGATCGCGAAGTACCTCGTCAACGGACCCCAGCTGCCGGGCAGCGCCGCCGACAGCGCCATCCACAGCGGCAGCGTCGGGACCGACATGATGAACTCGATGATGCGCTGGATGATGTTGTCGACCCGGCCGCCCACGTAGCCGGAGATGCCGCCGATCAGCATGCCGAGCAGGAAACTCGCGAACACGCCGACGAGACCGATCGACAGCGACACCCGGGCGCCGTGGATCAGCCGGGACAACAGGTCCCGGCCGGACTGGTCGGCGCCGACCAGGAAGAACGCCTCGCCGGCCTTCGTCGGGCCGATCAGGTGGATGTTCGACTTGATCGGCCCCAGGACCGAGTACTCGTCGCCGCGCACGAACCACCCGACGTCGACGATCTTCGACTTGTCGACAGTGAACGTCTGCTCGAACGTCTCCTGGTTGCGCGTCGACGAGTACCCGTACACGAACATCCCGTGCTCGGCCGAGATGTGCACGCGCTGCGGCGGGGCGTAGGGCAGCGCGGTGTGCGCGGTGTCGGCGCTGGACGGCGCGAAGAAGCCGGCGAAGACCGCCATGAAGTAGATCGGGATCAGTACGATCAACCCGATCAGCGCCAGCCGGTGCCGGCGGAACTGCCGCCACATCAGCCGCCACTGCGGCAACGCGCCGTGGTCGCGCAGGCTCTTCACCACCTCCTCCTGAGCGGGGGTGGCCATCACCTCGGTCTGCTGGACCATGCGGATCTATCCCTTCTGGAACCGGGTGCGGATCCGCGGATCCCACCAGGCCAGTGCGAGGTCGCTGAGCATCGTGCCGATCACCGTCAGCGTGCTGAGGATCAGCACGAAGCTGCCGACCAGGTACATGTCCTGGCTCTTCACCGCGCCGAGCAGCAGCGGGCCGCTGGTCGGCAGGCTCATCACGACCGACACGATCGTCTCGCCGCTGATCAGTCCCGGCAGCAGCCAGCCGACCGTGCTGAAGAACGGGCTGAGCGACATCCGGACCGGGTACTTGAGCAGCAGCTTCCACTCCGGCAGACCCTTCGCGCGGGCGGTCGCGACGTACGGCTTGTACAGCTCGTCGAGCAGGTTCGCCCGGGTGATCCTGATCAGTCCCGCCGTACCCGCGACCCCGACCACCACGATCGGGACCCACAGATGGGAGAGCAGGTCGAGCAGCTTGCCCAGGTTCCAGGCCGCGTCGGCGTACTCCGGTGAGAACAGTCCGCCGACGCTCTGGCCGAAGTACCGGAACCCGACGTACATCATCACCAGCGCGAGCATGAACTCCGGGACGGCCATCCCGATGAAACCGAGGAAGGACGCCAGGTAGTCGCCGCCCGAGTACTGCTTCAGCGCGCTGTAGATGCCGATCGGGAACGCGATCGCCCAGACGAACAGCAGACTGGCGATCGACAGCACCATCGAGAGCAGCACCCGGTTGCCGATCAGGCTGGCGACCGACTGGTTCCAGGCGAACGACTGCCCGAGGTCGCCGTGCAGCACCACGCCCTTGATCCAGGTGAAGTACTGCACCATGAACGGCTTGTCGAGCCCGTAGTGCCGCTTCAGCTCGGCGATCTGCGAGTCCGGGATGTCCTGGCCGCGGGCCTCCGCGTTGGCGATCACCGTGGTGGTGTAGTCGCCCGGCGGCAGTTTGATGACCACGAAGGTGACGAACGAGATCGCCGCCAGCGTGATGACCATCCAGCCCAGCCGCCGGGCCACGAACCGCAGCATTACTGACCGATCGCGAACTGCTCGGGGTGGACGATGCCCGGGGCAACCGACTCGCTCATCTTGTCCGGCACGTTGTGGAAGTCGTTCTTCACGACGCCGTACGTGTTCGGCACCGAGCTGACGCCGATGTAGTAGAACTGGTCCGCCGCGATCTGCAGGATCTGCTTGCCGAGCTCGAGCGTCTTCGCCGGGTCCGGCTCCTGCCGCGCCTGGGTGAACAGCTCCATCTGCTTCTGTACTTCGGCCGGCGGCTTCACACCCTCCTCGCCCTTCGACTGGTACCACTGCGCCCAGCCGATGCCGTACCGCGCGCTGCCGTCGTTGGTCGGCACCCAGTAGTGGTCACCACCGGTACCGGTCGGCAGCACGAACGTGCCGCAGGTCCAGGTCCCGGCGTCGTGGTCGTTGCCCTTGACCCGTTCCTTGTAGAGGTCCTCGCTGACCGCCTGGGTGCGCAGCTCGATCCCGACCGCGGCCCAGCGCTTCTTGATGAACTCGATCGCCTCGACATGGTCCGGGAACGACTCGCTCACCAGTACGGCGACCGACACCGGCTTCCCGTCCGCGCCGAGCCGCTTGCCGGCGGTGGACTTCTTCGTCAGCCCGGCCGCGTCCAGGTGCTGGTTCGCCTTCGCGGCGTCGAAGTCCAGGAACTGCGTGGCCAGCTGCTCGTTGTAGTACGGCGAGTCCTTCGGCGGCGCGCCCTGCCAGGGCTCACCCTGACCGGCGTAGACCGCGTCGATGACCTCCTTGCGGTTGATCGCGTGCGAGAGGCCGGCGCGGAACTCCTTGTTCGAGAACAGTGCCCGCTTGACCGGGTCCTTGTGCGTCATGTTGAGGCCGAGGACCATCGTGTTGGTCAGCTGGGTCGGCACCTCGAAGATCTTGTAGCCGCCCTTGTCCCGGTTCGACGCGACGACCGGCTTGTTCTGCGGCGTCCCGAAGTTCCGGTACTGCATGCCGAACTCGCCGTTCATCACCTTGAGCAGCTCGACCTGGGCGTCCTGGACGACCTCGACGCGGCAGTTGTCGATGTACGGCAGCTGGCGGCCCTGGTCGTCGACCTTCCAGTAGTACGGGTTCCGGGTCAGGGTGACCGCGGAGCCCTTGCCGAGCCCGGTCGTCACCCGCCACGGCGCCAGCGTCGGCTGCTCCGCGTTCGTCCACGGGTTCTGCTTCTGCGCGAACAGATCGGTCCAGCTGCCGACACCGGCCTTCTTCGCCAGCGCGTTCGCGTTCTTGTTGTACTTCAGGTGGAACTGCTGGAAGTAGTGCTTCGGCAGCAGCATCCCGTAGGCACCCTCACGCTCGAAGATCGCGTCGGCGATCTGCACGAGCAGCGACGGCTGCGGCGAGGTGTAGGTCATCTTGATCGTGCGCTCGTCGACCTTCTCGATCTTCGCGAGCTTCTCGGTGTCCGGCGACGTGAACGCGTCGTACAGGCCGTCCGGGTGCAGCCCCGTGTCGCACTGCACCTCGAGGATCGTGAACATCAGGTCGTCCGCCGTACACGGCTTGCCGTCGGACCACTTCAGGCCCTCGCGCAGGGTGAAGGTGTACACCTTGCTCTCGGCATCGACCGTGTACTCGGCGACGTTCGCCTCGATCTCGTCGTACCCGGGCTTGCCGACCTTGTCGGGCTTCCAGCGCAGCAGCGGCTCGTAGCGCATCGCGTACCACAGCCACTGGGTGTCCTCCTGGGTCAGCATCGCCGACCGCCAGGTTCCGCCGTACTGCGCCTTGCCCGCGAGGGGCTTGATCACCGGCGGATTCTTCGGCAACCGGTCCGCCAGCGGGGGCAGGGAGCCCTTGTCCACCAGGGCTTTCAGCATCGGCGACTCCTTCTCGCCGGCCGCCGCGGCCTGTGCACCGGACCCGGCCGGCTTGGTGTCGAAGAAGCCGCACCCAGGGATGGTCGCCACGGCCAGCAGGCCGAGCCCGCCCTGCAGCAGCCTGCGCCGGTCGATCATGCGTTCTGACCTATTAGACATAGTCTTCTACCTCACTGCTGCTCGAGCGTGATGTTGCTGAACTGCGCGGTCCCGTAGTCGACGAGGGCGTTGTCGACCCTGCCGCCGTCGATCGCGAAACCGATGTAGAAGGTCCGGCTCGGCATCATGATCTTTTCGTAGCCGAAGCGGTCCCACTTGACCTGATCTGTGGAGATGAAGGCCTCGAACTCGACCTCCCGGGCCTGCGGGCGCTCACGCCGGAGCAGCCGCAGCCAGTACACCTTCGTGGGGTCCAGGTAGCTGTCGTCCCACGGCCACGGGCCGACACTCGGCACCGACCCGTCGGTCTGGATCCGGATCGCCTGCGCCTTCATGCCGCCGTCGTCGGTGGCCGTCGGCGCGGCGCTCGCGTTGTCGTTGACCGTGCCGTACCCGCCCGCGACACCGAAGCCGATACCGCCGTACATGTACGGCGCGGCCGGGTCCAGCGAGTCGCGGATCATCAGGCCCGCGGTGAGTCCGTTGGCGATCTTGCTGATCTGGTCCAGCCGCGCGGTGAGCTGCGAGACCGCACCCGCACCGCCGACCTGAAGCTTGCGGTACACGTAGTGGAAGTTGCTGGTCCGCCCGTAGATCCGGCCGGACCCCTTGATGGTCAGCACTCCGCCGTCCAGGCTGCCGGACCCCGGCACCGGCGGCTTCCCGATCGACGCCGACGTCCAGCCCGTCGTACCGGTCTGCCGGTTGACGTGTACCTGGACGGCGGTCGACTGGGTCGCCGCACCGTTCTTGTCCGTGGCCCGCGCGGTGATCCAGTAGGAGCCGTCGGCAACGTTCTTCCACTGGACCTGGTACGGCGCCTGCGTCGCGGTGCCGATCACCTGGTCACCGGTGAAGAACTCGACCTTGGCGAGCTGCCCGCCCTTCGCGGCGGACGCGTCGGCCTTGATCGTCACGGTCGGCGCGGTGCGACCGGCGACCGTCGTGTTCTGCGCCGGGCTGGTGATCTGCACGGCCGGGTTGCCGATCGGGTCCGGGACCAGCGAGTTGAGGTAGTTCTCCAGGTAGGTGTAGCCGTTCGGCGCGAGCTTCTGCGCGTCGGACGGGTCGTTGGGGTCGAGGCCGTTGGCCTTCTCCCACCAGTCCGGGATGCCGTCGTGGTCGGAGTCCACCGGCGCCTCGGTCTGCACGAGCTCCGGGTAGCCGCCGACCTGCTTCTGCGAGTTGATCAGCCGACCGGTGCCGTTGCGGACCTCTTCGACGACGCGGGCGTCGGCGGCGTCGCGCTTCGGCAGGATCGCGCCGGCCCCGGCGAGCACCGCCTCGTACGCCTTGCTCGCGGCTTGGAGGTCGCCGCGGCCCGGGATCGGCTGCGGCTCGGCCAGCTCGACGATCCCACCGATCGGGTACCGGATGCCGCGCCGGTTGTGTGCGGTGACGTCCGGGTAGCCGTCGACCTGGTTGCCGGCGACGTACCACTGACCGCCGCGGTTCGCGCTCACGACGACGGGTGCGACCTCGTTGAGCGTGGTCGGCCCCGGCTTGTAGAAGTTGTTCATGATGTTGATGCCGTTGGCCCACTCGCCGCCGTAGATCGACGTGTACCCGTGGTCGTAGATCACGTTGTTGTAGTGGTCGACCTCGAGGTTGATGCCCTCGGTGTAGCCGAAGCGTGGCTGCCGTCCGCCCTGGTGGGCGACCAGGTTGTGGTGGTACGTGTTCCGCTCGCCACCCCAGATCCCGCCGTACCCGTGCCGGTTCTTCGGGTGCGCGGACAGCGCCAGGCCCTCGGACACGATGCACCACTGGACGGTGACGTCGTAGTTCCCGTACGGCGACAGGCACTCGTCGACCGCCCAGCTGAACGAGCAGTGGTCGATGATCAGGTTGCGGATCTCCGGGCTGACCGATCCGGGGACGTTGGTGTTGAACGAGTCGTCCGCGACCGCGTACAGGTCGCCGAGCCGGAACCGCAGGTAGCGGATCACGATGTCGTGGGCACTGCCCTTGATCCCGGTGCCGTGACCCGACAGGCAGATGCCGCCACCAGGCGCGGTCTGTCCGGCGATGGTCAGGTTGTTGCCGGAGATCAGCAGCTGGGTCTCCAGCTTGATGGTGCCGGAGACCCGGAACACGATGGTCCGGTCGGAGCCGGAGACGCCTTCGCGGAGCGAGCCGGGTCCGGAATCGGCGAGCGTGGTCACCTCGTACACCGAGCCGCCGCGACCGCCCTTGGCCCACTTGCCGGCGCCCTCGGCACCGGGGAACGCCGGCAGCCTGTCGTCGTTCACGCTCGCGCCGGCCGCGGCCTTGGCGCTCGCCGTCGGAGTGATCCCCAGCGACGCGACACCAATGGCGGCCGCAGTGGTTCCGACGAATCCACGCCTGGACCAGCCTGGTGATTCGCCGGGAAGAGTTTCGGTCATCGTCCATGCCTCGCAATCGGGTGCGGTGGGCGGCTGCTGAACTGCGCAGTCTGAATATCTAGTCACGTCCGAATGGAACGACCGGCCCTCATGGTCACGGAGGTTACGAGCCGATGTCAAGAGCGTGACCCGGACAAACCGCAATCGTTTGCACGATGATGATTCTCGTGGCCGCAATCGTTTGCACGAAGTCTTGCCTCGGCATCCGGGACGGTGGTTATCTAGCCACCATGCCTTTGCGTGCACTCCCCCTTGGCTCCACGTCGCTCACTGGCGGGTTCTGGCCGGACCGGCAGCGGATCAACCGGGAGACGACCATCCCGGCCGCGGCTCAGCGCCTCGAAGAAGTCGGCACACTCCGCAACTTCCGCCGGGCCGCGGACGAGCAAACAGGTGGCTTCGCAGGGAAGTTGTTCGCCGACACCGATGTCTACAAGTGGCTCGAGGCCGTCGCCTGGGAGCAGGCCCGCGAGCCGTCCGCCGACCTCGCCAAGCGGCAGTCGACTGCGAGTGCACTGGTTGCCGCCGCGCAGGACCCCGACGGGTACCTCAACACCTACACGCGGCTCGCACTCGACGGGCAGCGGTACGGCGACCTGGAGAAGGGCCACGAGCTGTACTGCGCGGGACACCTCCTGCAGGCAGCCGTGGCGCAGGTGCGGGCAACCGGGGATCGCACCTTGCTCGACGTGGCGTCCCGGTTCGCCGATCACCTGTGCAAGACGTTCGGCCCCGGACGGCTCGAAGGAGTCGACGGGCATCCGCTGATCGAGATGGCGCTCGTCGAGCTCTACCGCGAGACCGGTACGGCGGCGTACCTCGAGCTGGCGTCGTACTTCGTCGAGGCGCGCGGGCGCGGGCTGCTCAGTCCCCCGGGTCACCACGGTCCGGCGTACTTCCAGGATCACCTGCCGGTGCGTGAGGTTCGCACGATCGCCGGGCACGCGGTCCGGGCGCTCTATCTCGCGTCCGGCGCGACCGACGTCGCCGTGGAGACAGGCGACGACGAGTTGCTCGATGCGTTGCGGGCGACGTGGTCGACCATGGTCGAGAGCCAGACGTACCTGACCGGTGGCGTCGGGGCGAGGTGGTACGGCGAGGCGTTCGGTGACCCGTTCGAGTTGCCGCCGGATGCGGCGTACTGCGAGACCTGTGCCGCGATCGCCAGCGTGCAGTGGAGTTGGCGGATGCTGCTCGCGACGGGTGAGAGCAAGTACGCCGACCTGATCGAGCGGACGCTGTACAACGCGGTGATCTCCGGGGTGTCGCTCGACGGCGACCGGTTCTTCTACGTGAACACGTTGAAGGTGCGGAACAACGCCTTCGCCGACGACCAGCGGTCCGCGGTCGGTGGGCGGCAGCCATGGTTCGGTACGGCGTGCTGCCCTCCGAACGTGATGCGCACGCTGTCGTCGCTGGATCAGCTGGTCGCGACCTCGGACGACGACGGGGTGCAGATCCAGCTGTATGCGCCGGCGTCGGTGAGGGTCGGTCCGATCGGCTTCGAGGTCGAGACCGAGTATCCGTGGCACGGGACTGTCCGGGTGCGGATCACCTCGACGCCGGACACGCCATGGACTCTCGGTCTGCGGATCCCGGCGTGGGCGGAGACTCATCGGCTGACGGTCAACGGGTTCGAGGGACCGTTGCGGCGGGTGTGGGAGGTGGGTGACGAGGTCGTGCTGGAGCTGCCGGTCGCGGCCCGCCGTACGACGCCTGACGAGCGGATCGACTCGGTGCGCGGCTGCATCGCGATCGAGCGCGGCCCGTTGGTGTACTGCTTCGAGCAGCAGGACGCGGACGTCGTACTCGACTCCACGGCTGTCGTCGCGGGCGAGCTGATCGAGCGCGATCAACCCGACCTGCTCGGCGGAGTGACGACGGTCGACGTACCGACACGGCGACGGCACGTTGACCGCGATCCCCTACTACGCCTGGGCGAACCGGGAAGTCGGGCCGATGACCGTGTGGATCCGGGAGGACGCATGAACTACTGGGAAGATCCGGGTCCCGGGTACGGCGTCCTGCCGCCGCGGGCGGCCGTTCGGTCGGATGCGCCTCGAATCAGTCTGAACGGGCAGTGGCGGTTCCGGCTGTCGCCTTCAGTGGGCGAGACCGGGTTCGAGGACGTGGACTTCGACGACTCGGAGTGGGACTGGCTGCCGGTGCCGTCGTCGTGGCCCATGCACGGGTATGGGAGTCCGGCGTACACGAATCAGAAGTATCCGTTTCCGGTCGATCCGCCGTACGTGCCGGACGAGAACCCGACCGGCGACCACCGGATGGCTTTCGAGCTGCCGGAGTCGTGGAGTGGTTCGACGGTACTGCGGTTCGACGGAGTGGACTCGTGCGCACGGGTCTGGCTGAACGGGGTCGAGCTCGGGGTGACGCGAGGTTCGCGCCTACCGGCCGAGTTCGCGGTCGGCGGCGTGCTGCGGCCGGGGCGCAACGTGCTGGCAGTGCGCGTGCACCAGTGGTCGTCCGGGTCGTACCTCGAGGACCAGGACATGTGGTGGCTCCCGGGGATCTTCCGGGACGTCACGCTGATCGCCCGTCCGGTGGACGCCGATGTGTTCGTGCACGCGGACTACGTGGACGGTGCCGGTGTGTTGAGGGTCGAGTCGGCGCCGGGTGCGGTGGTGCGGATCCCATCGCTGGACATGGTGGCGCCGTGCGGAGAGACCGTGACGATTCCGGGCGTCGAGCCGTGGTCGGCCGAGGTACCCCGGTTGTACGACGCGGTCGTCGAGCTGCCGGGTGAGCGGGTCGCGCTGCGGATCGGGTTCCGGACGGTGGAGATCGTCGACGGCGTACTGCGGGTCAACGGGCGGCGGATCCTCTTCCATGGAGTGAACCGGCACGAGCACGATCCTGTGTTCGGTCGCGCCGTACCTCTTGAGCGGCTGCGTGAAGAGCTGCTGGTGATGAAACGGCACAACATCAACGCGATCCGGACCAGTCACTACCCGCCGGACACGCGGCTGCTGGAGTTGTGCGACGAGCTCGGGTTCTGGGTGATGGACGAGTGTGACTACGAGTCGCACGGGTTCATGCTGCTCGACTGGCAGGGGAACCCGGCCGACGATCCGCGGTTCCTGGACGCGTCGCTGGACCGGATGCGGCGGACAGTCGAGCGCGACAAGAACCATCCGTGCGTGGTGATGTGGTCACTCGGCAACGAAGCCGGTGTCGGGTCGAACCTGACCGCGATGGCCGCGTGGACGCGGGACCGGGATCCGTCGCGGCCGCTGCACTACGAAGGCGATCTGTCGTGTGCGGATGTGGATGTGTACAGCCGGATGTACGCGTCGCACGCCGAGGTCGAGGCGATCGGGAAGCGCGCCGAGAAGCCGTTGGAAGATCCGGAGCTGGATGCACGGCGGCGTTCCATGCCCTTCGTGCTGTGTGAGTATTCGCATGCCGGAGGCAACGGTCCTGGCGGGTTGCCGGAGTACGAGGCGCTCTTCGACACCTACGAACGCTGCCAGGGCGGGTTCCTCTGGGAATGGATGGAGCACGGCATCCTGCGGGCGGACGGTTCCTACGGGTACGGCGGTGACTTCGGCGAGGAACTGCACGACGGTACGTACGTCCTCGACGGCCTGGTCTTTCCCGATCTGACCCCGCAGCCGGTGCTTGCGGAGGTCCACAAGGTGTACGAGCCGGTCCGCTTGTCCGTGATCGGCGACGTCCTCACGATCACCAACCGGTACGACGTACTCGACACCTCCCACCTGTCCCTGCACTGGGAGGTCGCCGACGAGGGCGAGGTAGTTGCTCGCGGCCCCCTCGCCTTTCCGGTGATCCCGGCAGGCCAGTCCGCGACCGTACAACTCCCCGAGCTCCCCGCACTCCAGAACCGCTGGCTGACAATCCGCGCCGCACTCACCAACGACGAGCCCCTGGGCCCCAGCCGGCCACGAGCTCACCTTCACCCAAACCCAGCTCGCACCACCCCGCCCCTCAAGCCAACCACCACCCCCGCGCCGGACCTCACCACCGCGCCCGCGTCCCACCTTGGGGGTCAGCCCCTCACACGGGACGTGGTCGTAGGCCCGGGGCGGTTCGACGGGCGCACTGGGCGGTTGGTGGAGCTCGGTGGGTGGCCGATGGAGCATGTTCCGCTGGAGTTGTGGCGCGCACCTACGCAGCATGATGCGCGGACGTGGGATGCCACGACGCTCGACCGGAAGACCCGGTGGGCGAACGCCGGGCTGGATCGTTTGCGCTACCGGACCGTGTCTGTCGAGCCCTCAAGTGACCAGCTGGTTGTGGCGACGATGGTGGGCGCCGCGGCGACGGACGCTCGGGTGCTGACGACGTACACCTGGAGGACCGACGGCGGACGCTTGACGGCGGAAGTCGACGTGGAGCCGTTGGGCGAGTGGATGGTGCCATGGGCTCGGCTCGGAGTGACCTTCGGAGTGCCGGCGGGCTTCCACGGTCTGACATGGTTCGGGCTGGGTCCGGGCCAGGCCTACCCAGACTCCCGCTCGGCAGCGCGGATCGGCCGCTACACAAGCACGATCGACGACTTCCAGGTGCCGTACCTGTACCCGCAGGAGAACGGCGCCCGCGGCGACGTCCGCTGGGCCGAGCTCTCCGGACCACCCGGCAAACTCCGCCTGACCGGCGACCCACACTTCGCCTTGACGGTACGTCGCTGGACAACAGCCGACCTGGCCGCCGCCGAGCACCCAGCGGACCTGCACCCGGACAACCGGGTCTGGATCACACTGGATGCCCTGCAGCACGGCCTAGGAAGTCCGACGAGCGGCGCGCCGATCCTGCCGCCGCACGACCTCCAACCGCAGAAACACACCTTCAGGTTCAGCCTGGGAACCCCACCTAGCCGACGAACGTGACCGCGTTGCCGTCCGGGTCGCGCACGATGAAGTCGGTGCCGCCCCACGCTTGTTTGGTCAGCTTCTGCACGATCTCGGCGTCAGCGGCCTGGTACTCCGTGTACAGCTCGCGGACGTTCGGCGCATCGACGAACGCCATGATGAGGCCCTCTCGTTCGGCGGCACCGGCCGCGAACACCGGCTCGTGGACGAGCTTCAGGTGCAAGGTCGCACCGTCGCGCGACACCGATCCGTAGAACGGCGGGTTGCCGTGCAAGAAGTCGATCCGGAAGCCGAGCTGGTCCCGATAGAACTCGGCCGAAGCATCGACGTCGGCGACGTACAGCACCGGTTTGGCGCTCACGACTGCCGTACCCTGAGTCTCCGGCTGCTCGCTGGTGGGCGGGGCTGCTTCCGTGCTCGCCTTGAGTTCGGCCCAGCTGTCGAAGCCCGCTTCGAGGGCGATGATTTCTTGGGCTTCGGTGAGGGGAAACTTCAGCGCGAGTGCTTCGCGGTCGGACAACGTGCGATAGCGCTCGAGCTGCCGGATGCGACCGCCGATCGAGAAATTCTCTCCGCGGTGCCAGCGGACGAGCAGTTTCGCCTGCTTCTTGTAGGTTTCTAGCTTGGGCATAGCGCTCCCTCTTCGGAATTGAAGTAGGTGGGCCTTGCCCTTTCGGCACGATGTGCCGCTGCGCCCTACGACCGGGTTCGAACCCGCGCCTGCGACATCGAGATTACCACAGCGAAATTCTCAGCTTGGGAAGCTGATCCACGTCCCGGCCAGCGGCTGCTGCCCGATCCCCGGCTTCGACCAGTCGCACACGCCGCCGGGGAAGATCGTCAGCAGCTTGCTCCACTGCGCGTCCGTGAACCCCGGGTACTCCGACCGTACCGGCTCCCGCAGCTTGCACTTGATCACGTCCGCCGCCACCCCGGCCCCGGCCACCTCACGCGGGAACGACGCGGACGGGAACAGCTTCTCGCAGCGCGACGCCGGATCGCGGTTCAACGGCTGCGCGACGAACCCCTCGGGAGCACGGCACCCTTCGACCAGCCCGGACGGCCGCGCCGCCACGATCTTGTCGATCCGCTGCCGTGACGTGGTGTCCGCGGTCAACACAGTCAGCCAACTGTCCATCGAGTCGACCGCGTGCTGCACCAGCGGGCTCTCGGTGCTGAACAGCCCGTACGTCGCGTCCTCGAGCAGGCTCACCTGGTTGGCCGCCGTACCGTTCGCCTTCTGCAGCCGGGCACGCATCGAGAACGTGTGGTACCGGACGTGGATGTCGCCGTACGACTGGGTGTCGTAGTACGCCCGGTAGTCGATGATCGGCACGTCCTTCAGCCCTCCCCCGCCGTTCGTCAGCCGCCCGGTCCGGTACGTCGTACGCGTGGCCTGCGGATCCGCCACGGTCCGGGACGGCACCAGGTTCGCGTCCGCGTCGAACCCGCCGACCCGCTCGTTCAGGTCGAGGAACTGGGCCGGCGTGATCACCCCGGACTTCAGCACCTTCAGCCCGTACTGGACGCCGACGTTGTCGAGCGGCCGGCGCGAGAACCCGGTCGACGGATCCGTGCCGTACGCGTTGATCGTGTGGTCGAAGACGTCGCAGCGAGCGCCCTTGGGGTTCGTCGCGGGGTCGTAGCGCTGCTCGACGGGAAGGTGCGAACAGTTGAGACGCGGGTCGATCCGGCCGGCGCTCACCGCCATACTCGGCAGCGTCGCGTACGTCTGGAAACCGGCCACCTGACGCTTCTGCTCCTGCGTCCACTGAAGGTTCGACTTGGTGAAGTAGGAGTCGAGCAGCCACGAGTCGCTGATGAACGAGACCGTGCCGAACCCGACCTCCGGGAACGAGCAGCCGACGATGATGCCGTCGAAGATGCCCGGGTAGTTGTCAGTGATCTGATGCGCCTGATACGAGCCGCCGGAGCACCCGAAGCCGACCGTGAAGTCCGGCCGTCCGTAGTGCTCGACGAACAGTTCCTTCGTCATCATCGCGGACTCGGCCGCGGTCAGGTCGTTGCAGTTCTGGCCGAACACGTTCAGCGACGACGACATCAGCGCGTACCCGCGACCGAGCAGGACCGCGTCCGTCACCCCGCCGGTCGTGGTACCCGATCGGTACCAGCCACCGGCGCACCCACCGCCGAGCGTGAAGATCGCCCGGCCGTTCCAGCTCGGCGAACGCCGCGTCGGGGTCGGCGCGGCCGCGCGCAACGGGTCGTGCAGCATGCTGGTCTGGACGACGGCCCGGTTCGCGCTCCCGGTCTCCATCCGCACGATGAACGGATCACCAGATTCCGTTTTCGCGAGATCCGCCGGGTACGACGTGGCGCCGGCCGGCCACTTCGCGAACTGGCCCGCGGTGGTCCGGTAGAAGTAGTCGACCCGCGGCGCGACCGTGCAGTTCGCGTCCAGCGGAGCGCCGAGCGTCCCGCCGATCACCGGAATCGTGAACTTCGCCGTCTCACACAGGAACGGCTGCTCGTGCGGCCCCGAGAACACCGGGCCCTGCCGCGGATAGTTCTGCACCTCCAGCGTCGTACCCCGTCCTTCTGTCTCGGCGCGAAGGAGGTTCGAGCCGAGTCGCAGGTTCCCGACCAGTCCGGTCAGACCGGTGCCGTCAGCGGTGAACGCCGACGACACGTCCTTGCCGTTCAGCGTCACCCGGACTGGCTCGTCCGCATCCGGTACGGCGACGTGAACGAGCGCATCGCCGCCGGTCACCTTGTCCGCACGGCCGGACAGGATCTCCAGCTCCACCTCCCGCGACGCCAACGCCGGAACCGCGGGAAGCACAAGCGCGGCAGCGAGCAGCGCAACGATCAGACGAACTGGTCGGGAACGAATCACAGGTCCTCCAAGGCTCAGGCGGCAACAACCTCGCAGACACCGAAAAGCATGTGCCTGTTTATACCCGGATTCGGTGAATGTGTTCCCTACAAACCGATATCAACCGCGCGCCACCTCCGCGACGACGACGACAGGGCGCCGACCCGCGACTGAGACGTCGTACCGCGCCTGAACCCGCCAACCACGGGCCAATCGGGTTGCCTGCTCCGGGGTGAGGATCGTGACAAGCCGCCCGTCGAGCACCTGTCTCCAGGCCCGGAGGTACGGCGCGAGGTCGCCGATCTGGACCCGCCTGTTCCACGGCGGATTCGTGATGATGCGGTCCGCGGCGGTCGTGAGGCTGCGGGTGTCTGCGCATCTCCACTCCATCCGTCGGCCGGCGCCGTTCGCGCTGGCTGCGGCGATCGCGGCCGGGTCACGGTCCAGGCCGACGTACTCCGCCTGCGGCTCGAGCAACTGCGCTTCCAGCAGCAAAGTCCCGGCACCACAGAACGGGTCAAGTACCTGCTGCCCGGGTGCCAGGTCGGCGAGCCTCGCCATTGCGGCGGCGACTGGTGGGTGGAGGCTTCCTCGTACTGTCTGTTGGCGCCAGGTTCGCCGATGCAGCGGTGCGGCGTACGGGCGCCGAGCGACCCACATCGTCTTGCCGTCCAGTACGACGCGCCACTCTATGCGCTCGTTTGGTGGGGCGACGCCGTGTCGTCGTGAGTGGTAGCGGCCGCCGGTCAGGTGGGACAACTGCTCCCCCACCAGGTCTTCGACGTCGTACCGATTGAAGTTGCGGACGCCCTGGAACGACGCCGACACAGCGAACGCGCTGCGGTCACCCGGCGACTCCAACACCCGGCGAAGGGCATCGGCCGCCCCGGTCAGCGCGGCCTTCGTATGCCCCGGATCCGCAATCGCGGCGTACACAACGAACAAGTCGTCCGCCAACCGTGGCGGCGACTCGGTGATCGACTCGGACGCGGGCTCGACGACGACCTGTCGCTTGCCGACCTCGACCACCCGATGCCCGGCGACGGCCAGTTCCTCGGCCGCCAACCATTCCAACCCCGTGACGGTCCGCACCAGCACCAACTGCATGGAGAATCTCCCGGATAGCACCCGGGAACAACCAACCGGTCACTCCCGCATCGCTGACCGCGGGAAACCTCGAACAGGCCAGCGGAAGCTAGCCCACGCGGAAGAAGTATGTCTCCATGGACGGAGATGATGGCACGCGGCGACCGTCGGCGCCCACCGAATTTCCGGCTCTCCTGCTCCCACGTTCACCGAGTCGTGGATGTCGGCGGCCAATTCGCACCTGACGGCAACCTCGATCCACGACTCGCGGTTTCGCGGGCCGGCCACACGCCACGGCTCGGCGTGATCGCGGACGTGAAGGCGGCGCGCCGCGCCAGCCGGGTCGAGGCGCCTGGTGCGGTTCAGGGTGTGCAGTTTGGACAGGATGTGTCGGATGGCGGGGTAGTGCACCTGAGCGTGAATGTGGTTGTGCGTACGGTGTCTCGCCGGTGCTCTACCTGTCCAGCTGCACATGATCCGTCGGCTGGGCGCAGAACAGCCGAATTACCCGACCGTTCACCGCAGATCCCCGACCATCGATCGATGGAACCGGACGCAGTCTTGAGTAACCACCCGTGAATGGTTTCAACTTCAGGTGGTCGCTCGGCGACCTGCTGTGACCAGGAATCCGTCCCCGCCCCGGAGGTTTCTCGTGCACACAAAGCTGTCCTGGATCGGTCGGCGCGCGCTGCTCGTCGCCGCCGTGTTCCTCGGCGTCTCTCCCCTCGCACCCGCCCAGGCCACACCCCCACAGGCCGCAGCGACTGTCCAAAGCGCGCCACGCGGCGCCGAGGTCGTAGCGGTCCGGCAGGTAGCCGACCGGTTGACCGACCTGACCGTGCGGTCCCAGGCTCTCGGCGGCCGCACCGTCAACGTCCGGCTGCTCACGCCGGACGGCTGGAACCCGTCGGACCGCCGTCAGCACTGGCCGACGTTCTGGCTGCTGCACGGCTGCTGCGGGGACTACACGTCCTGGTCCGGCACGGACATCGCGCAGATCCCGAGCCTGCGCAAGGTCCTCGTCGTGATGCCCGAGGCCGGCTGGAACGGCTGGTACAGCGACTGGTGGAACTACGGCGCCGGCGGAGACCCGGCGTGGGAAACGTTCCACACCGTCGAACTGGCGCACCTGCTGCAACACGGCTGGGGCGCAAGCTCGAACCGCGTCGTGGCCGGCCTCTCGATGGGCGGCCAAGGAGCCCTGCTGTACGCCGCTCGCCATCCGGGCATGTTCCGCGCGGCCGCGGCGTACTCCGGATCGGCGCATCCGCTGCTGAACGACGAGTCGATCAACCGGATCATGGGGTTCTTCGCGGGGCAGGGCAACGACCCGCTCCGGGTCTGGGGAGACCCGGTCGCACAGCGCCGGATCTGGGAGGCGCACGACCCGTACTACCTGGCGCACCGGCTCAAGTCGCTACCGGTCTACCTCTCCTGTGGCGACGGCACCGCCGGACCGTTCGACCCGCCCGGGAAGACGGACGCGCTGGAGGCCGACTTCAACCGCCAGAACCACGCCCTCGCTGCCCAACTGGAGCGAGGTCGGCGCCAAACACCTGACGACCAACTTCTACGGGCCGGGCACACACGCCTGGGCCTACTGGCAGCGCGAACTGCACGCCTCCCTGCCGATGCTGCTCCAGGCCCTCGGAGTCCGCTGACTCAGAGGTAGGTCTGGGTGCTCGGTGGGGCGGATTCCATCCAGGCCAGGACGCCGGTGAGGGCTTCTTCGGTCATGGCGAAGTGGACGGTGCGGTCGCGGAGGTCGGCGTCGACGATGACGTGGCCGGCGTACGTGACCAGGGGCTCGTTGCCCATCGGGCGGCGGGTGCTGACGCCTTCGAGCTGGCGGCGGTTGACGACGAGCTTCGGCCACCAGGCGAGGCTGAAGACGCGAAACCACTGCAGCTCGTCGCCGACGTACCGGGCCAGTCCGAGGGCCCAGCCACGGCCGTGTTCCTTCTCCGCGAGCTGCAGGCTGCAATCAAAAGTTCCGCCGTCCCTGGACAACCAGCGACGGCGGAACGCGACAAGAACGATGAACAGTACGGCGGCAAGCAGACAGACCCCGACGACATCGAGGACTATCCTCATACCTTGCCGACCCCATTTCCGGTGCCCGTGTTCTGGTACTGCTCCGGGCACCCCGGAGAACCGTACTGCCAGTGACGATATTTGATTATGGCAGGTCGGGTCAGGACGTCTGCTCGGCGGCCCGAACCCTGGCCTCGGCGAGTCGCACCTCGTCGGCGTCGGCGTCGGCCAGGCCGGCCGCCATCGCCTGATCGAGCTCGCGACGCGCCTCTTCGAGGTCGATGTCGTGACCCATCTCGGCGTTCTCGGCCAGGATCGAGACCCGGTCGTTCGCCACCGAGATGAACCCGTCCGGCGCGGCCGCGACGAAGTACTCGTCGTCGACGGTCCGCACCTGGACGGTGCCGCCCTGCAGCAGGCCCAGCAACGGCGCGTGGCCGGGCAGGATACCGACGTCACCGTCGGTGGTGCGGGCGATCACGATCCTCGCCTGCCCCTGCCAGACCGTCCGCTCCGCCGCGACGAGGGCTACCTCGAGGTGCTTCGCGGAATCATCGGCCATGTCAGTTTTCCTTCTGCAGCTCGGCCCACTTGCGCTCGACGTCGTCGAGCGAACCGACGTTGAAGAACGCCTGCTCGGCGATGTGGTCGCACTCGCCGTCGGCGATCTTCTTGAAGGACTCGACGGTGTCCTTCAGCGGCACGGTGGAGCCCTTGATGTTGGTGAACTTCTCCGCCATGTAGGTGTTCTGGGAGAGGAACTGCTCGATCCGGCGCGCGCGGGCGACGGTGATCTTGTCCTCTTCGGAGAGCTCGTCGACACCGAGGATGGCGATGATGTCCTGCAGTTCCTTGTTCTTCTGCAGGATCTGCTTCACCCGGACGGCCACGTCGTAGTGCTCCTGGCCGATGTACTGCGGGTCGAGGATCCGCGACGTCGAGGTCAGCGGGTCGACGGCCGGGTACAGACCACGCGACGCGATGTCACGGGAGAGCTCGGTGGTCGCGTCGAGGTGGGCGAACGTGGTCGCCGGCGCCGGGTCGGTGTAGTCGTCCGCGGGCACGTAGATCGCCTGCATCGAGGTGATCGAGTGACCCCGGGTCGACGTGATCCGCTCCTGCAGCACGCCCATCTCGTCGGCCAGGTTCGGCTGGTAACCAACCGCCGACGGCATCCGGCCGAGCAGCGTGGAGACCTCGGAACCGGCCTGGGTGAACCGGAAGATGTTGTCGATGAAGAGCAGCACGTCCTGCTCCTCGACGTCGCGGAAGTACTCCGCCATCGTCAGCGCCGACAGCGCGACCCGCAGGCGCGTGCCCGGCGGCTCGTCCATCTGACCGAACACCAGCGCGGTGTCCTTGAAGACACCGGCCTCGTCCATCTCGGTGATCAGGTCGTTGCCCTCACGGGTCCGCTCCCCGACGCCGGCGAACACCGACGTACCACCGAAGTTGTGGGCGATCCGGTAGATCATCTCCTGGATCAGAACGGTCTTGCCGACACCCGCACCGCCGAACAGGCCGATCTTTCCACCCTGCACGTACGGCGTGAGCAGGTCGAGCACCTTGATGCCGGTCTCCAGCATCTCGGTCTTCGACTCGAGCTGGTCGAAGGCCGGCGCCTTGCGGTGGATCGGCCAGCGCTCGGTGATCTCGAACTCGGACTCGTCCTGGCTCAGGCACTTGCCGGTCACGGACCAGACCCGGCCCTTGGTGACGGCGCCGACCGGCACGGAGATCGCCGCGCCGGTGTCGCGCACCTCGGTGCCGCGGACCAGGCCGTCGGTCGGCTTCATCGAGATCGCCCGGACAATGTTGTCGCCGACGTGCAGCGCCACCTCGAGGGTGATCGTCTGGGTCAGGTCGCCCAGGGTGATGTCCACCTCGAGCGCGTTGTACATGTCCGGCATCGCGTCCGCTGGGAACTCGACGTCGACGACCGGGCCGATCACCCGGGCGACGCGACCGATGCCGGTGGCACCCGCCTCGTTGTTCTTCTCGGTAACCGTGGCAGTCATCTCTCTCACTCGCTCCCGGCGTTCGCGTCGGCCAGCGCGCTGGCGCCACCGACGATCTCGCTGATTTCCTGGGTAATTTGGGCCTGGCGGGCCTGGTTCAGGTCCCGCGTGAGCTTCTCGATCAGGTCCTGCGCGTTGTCCGTCGCCGACTTCATCGCCCGCTGGCGGTTGGCCAGCTCCGACGCCGCCGCCTGCAGCATGCAGAAGTGGATCCGGCTGGCGACGTACTTCGGCAGCAGTCCGTCGAGCACCTCTTCGGCCGACGGCTCGAACTCGTACAGCGGCAGTACGTCGTCGGCGGCCGGGGCTTCCTCGCCCTCGACGACCTCCAGCGGCAGCAGGCGGATCACGTCCGCGCGCTGGGTGAGCATCGACACGAACCGGGTGAAGACGATGTGGATCTCGTCCACGCCGCCCTCCTCGGTCGGGGTCAGGAAGGCCTCGATCAGCGCGTCGGCGATCTCCCGCGCCCGGGCGAAGCTCGGGTTGTCGGAGTCACCGGCCCACGACTGCGCGACCTCGCGCTGCCGGAACGTGTAGTACGCGATGCCCTTGCGGCCGCTGATGAACGGAACGATCTGCTTCTCGTCCTCGCGGAGCAGCTGGTTCAGCCGCTCCCCTTCGCGGATCACGTTGGCCGAGTACGCACCGGCCTGACCGCGGTCGGAGGTGATCAGCAGGACCGCGGCGCGGCGCGGGTTCTCCTTCTCGGTGGTCAGCGGGTGGTCGACGTTCGAGAACGTCGCCACCGCCGACACGGCACGGGTGAGCTCACGCGCGTACGGACCGGCCGCCTGGGCGCGCTGCTGCGCCTTGACGATCCGGGACGCCGCGATGAGCTCCATCGCCCGGGTGAGCTTCTTGATCGTCGAGACCGAGGCCTTGCGATCGCGAAGCTCCCGCAGATTAGCCGGCATCGGTCAGCCCCGCTTCTGCCGGACGATCTGCTCCTGCTCCACGTCGCCCTCGTCCATCGCCTCGGCTTCCGCCTCGGTCCCGAGCAGCGTGCCCTCGGAGGTCTGGAAGGTCGGCTTGAACGCCTTCAGCGCGTCGGTGACGGCCTGGGCCTCGTCGTCGCCGAACAGCCCGGACTCACGGATCCCGTCGAGCACCTTGCTCTCCCGGCGCAGGTAGTCCAGGAAGTCCCGCTCGAAGCGGAGCACGTCGTTCACCGGTACCTCGTCGAAGTGGCCCTTGGTGCCGGCCCAGATCGAGACGATCTGGTCCTCGACCGGGTACGGCGAGTACTGCGGCTGACGGAGCAGCTGCACCAGGCGCTGACCGCGGTCGAGCTGGCGCCGCGAGGTGGCGTCCAGGTCGGACGCGAACATCGCGAAGGCCTCCATCGCGCGGAACTGCGCCAGGTCGATCTTCAGCGAGCCGGACACGTTCTTCATGCCCTTGACCTGCGCGGCGCCGCCGACCCGGGACACCGAGATGCCGACGTCGATGGCCGGCCGGATGTTGGCGTTGAACAGGTCGGACTGCAGGAAGATCTGGCCGTCGGTGATCGAGATGACGTTGGTCGGGATGAACGCCGACACGTCGTTGGCCTTGGTCTCGATGATCGGCAGACCGGTCATCGAGCCCGCGCCGAGCTCGTTGGACAGCTTCGCGCAGCGCTCCAGCAGACGGCTGTGCAGGTAGAAGACGTCACCCGGGTACGCCTCGCGGCCCGGCGGGCGGCGCAGCAGCAGCGACATCGAGCGGTAGGCCTCGGCCTGCTTGGTCAGGTCGTCGAAGACGATCAGGACGTGCTTGCCCTGGTACATCCAGTGCTGGCCGATCGCCGAGCCGGTGTACGGCGCGACGTACTTGAAGCCGGCCGGGTCGGACGCCGGGGAGGCGACGATGGTGGTGTACTCCATCGCGCCGGCCTCTTCGAGCGCACCGCGGACCGACGCGATCGTCGAGCCCTTCTGGCCGATGGCGACGTAGATGCAGCGGACCTGCTTCTTCGGGTCGCCGGAGTCCCAGTTCGCCTTCTGGTTGATGATCGTGTCGACCGCGATCGCCGTCTTACCGGTCTTGCGGTCGCCGATGATCAGCTCGCGCTGGCCACGGCCGATCGGGATCATGCCGTCGATCGCCTTGATACCGGTCTGCAGCGGCTCGCGGACCTCCTGGCGCTGCATCACGCCGGCGGCCTGGAGCTCGAGCGCGCGGTCGCCGTCGATGCCCTGGATCTCGCCGAGGCCGTCGATCGGCTTGCCCAGCGGGTCGACGACGCGGCCGAGGTAGCCCTCGCCGACCGGCACCGACAGCACCTGACCGGTACGGCGGACCTGCTGGCCCTCCTCGATCCCGTCGAACTCACCGAGGACGACGACGCCGATGTCGCGGACGTCGAGGTTCAGCGCGATACCCCGGGTGCCGTCCTCGAACTCGAGCAGCTCGTTGGTCATCACCGAGGGCAGCCCCTCGACGTGCGCGATGCCGTCACCCGCGTCGACCACGGTGCCGACCTCTTCGGCGGCGGTGTCGGCCGGTTGGTACTCGGTGACGAACCGATCCAGGGCGTCCCGGATCTCCTCCGGCCTGATCGTGAGCTCAGCCATTGTGTTTCCTGCTTCCTTTGACCCTTGCTGGCCTGTTGTGGCTCTAAGAGGCTTTCCGGACCCTTAGCGCCGCTGTATGTCGTTAAGGGGGTTCAGCCCGCGATGCGCCGTTGCGCGTCGTCGAGCTTGGCCGCGATGGTTCCGTCGATCACTTCGTCGCCGATGTCCACCCGGACGCCGCCGACCACGTGCGGGTCGACGATCACGTTCAGCTGGATGTCCCGGCCGTACTGCCGTCCGAGCGCCGTCGCGAGCCGGGTGCGCTCCGTCTCGGTCAGGTCGGTGGCCACCCGCACGGTCGCGATGCTGGCGTTCCGCCGGGCCGCCGCAGCGACCTGGTAGGACCGCATCGACGCCGCGAAGGAGCGGCCGCGGCCGTCCACGGCCCGCTCGGCGAGCCGCACCGTGGTGGCGTCGGCCTTGCCCTGCAGCAGTCCGCGGATCAGCTCCTGCCGGTGCCCGGCCGGGATGCCCCGGTCGCCCAGCTTCTCGGCCAGGGCGCGCTCGGCAGCAACCACGCGGTCCAGCCGGAACAGCTCGTCCTCGAGCTCGTCGAGCTTGCGCCGGGTGTCGGCGTAGGCCACCTCGGCCTCGACGCTGAGCTGGTCCAGAGCGTTACCGAGATCCCGGCCGCTGACCCAGCGACCGGACACCGCGACGGACAGGATCTCCAACGCCTGGGGGGAGATCTTGCCGCCGAACAACTGCTCGGCCAGTGCGGACTTGGTCTGCGCCGGCCGCGCCGGGTCGGTCAGGGCGCGCCGGAGCGCGCCGCTGCCGTCCAGCAGCTTGGCGATCGAGAACAGCTCGCCGCCCAGGCCTTCGGCCGGGGTCACACCCGCCAGGGCCTGCTCGGCCCGGGCGAGTGAATCGTTCGACGCGCCGCGCATCAGCCGTCCGTTCCGACAGCCTGACGGGCGGACTCCGACTCTTCCAGCTCGGCCAGGAACCGCTCGACGGTCCGGCGCTGCCGGGCCTCGTCCTCGAGCGACTCGCCGACGATCCGGCCGGCCAGCGTGGTCGCCATCGTGCCGACCTCACCGCGCAGCGAGGCAACCGCCTGCGTCCGCTCGGCGTCGATCTGCGCGCGGGCGTGGGTGACGATCCGCTCGGCCTCTGCGTTCGCCTGCTCGCGCATCTCCGCGATGATCTGGGCGCCCTGTTCGCGGGCGTCCTCGCGGATCTTCGCAGCTTCCTGCCGGGCCTCGGCCAGCTGCGCGTTGTACTTGTCCAAAGCCGCCTTCGCCTCGGCCTGGGCCGCCTTGGCCTCGTTCATCCCGCCTTCGATCGCCGCGGTCCGATCGGCGTACGCCTTCTCGAACTTCGGTACGACGACCTTGGCGAAGGCGATGGCCAAGAGGACCAGGAAGACGAAACCGAAGATGATCTCAGCCGTGTGCGGCAGCAGCGGGCTCGGCGCCTCGTCCGCGGCCTCTGTCAGCGGCAGAAGTAACGTCAGCATGTCTGGGTCCTGTCAGTCAGGGGGAAGGGGTCAGCCCTTGAACACGAAGGCGAGGGCGATACCGATGATCGCGAGCACCTCGGTGACGCCGAAGCCGATCCACGCGATCGACTGCAGCTTGCTCTGAGCCTCGGGCTGACGCGCCGTGCCGTTGATCACGGCGGCGAAGATCAGGCCGACGCCCACGCCCGGGCCGATCGCGGCGAGGCCGTAGCCCAGGACGGCGATGTCACCGGTGATTGCGAGAGCCAGGTTGCTCATTGCGGTGTGTTCCTTTCGGTACGGATAGCGGCTATCCGGGATTCCGTTACTACAGGTCTATGGGTACTGCGGGGTGGTGCGGATCAGTGCTCGTCGGCGATCGCGCTGCCGATGTACTGCGCCGTCAGGACGACGAAGATGTAGGCCTGGATGGCCTGGACGAACAGCTCCAGCCCGGCGATCGCCAGCGCCATCAGGAAGGTGATGATGCCGACACCGCCGATCGCGATGCTGCCGGACTCGAAGACCATGTACTCGCCGCCGAGCACGAACACCAGCAGCAGGATGTGGCCGGCGAACATGTTCGCGAACAACCGCAGGCTCAGCGAGATCGGCCGGACCAGGATGTTCGAGATGAACTCGATCGGGATCATCAGCGGCATCAGCCAGATCGGCACGCCGGCCGGCATGGTCTGGTGCTTGAAGTAGCCCCACAGGCCCTTCTTCTTGATCCCGACCGCGTTGTAGATGACCCAGCTCATGATCGCGGCCACGTACGCCCAGCCGATGTGGCTGAAGGTCGGGAACTGGATCAGCGGGATCGTCGCGGCGACGTTGTTCAGCAGGATGAAGAAGAACAGGCCGGTCAGGTACGGCACGAACTTCATGTAGTCCGCGCTGCCGATCGCGTCCCGCGCGATGGAGTTCCGGACGAAGTTGTAGCCGAGCTCGCCGGCGAACTGCAGCTTGCTCGGCACGATCGCGGCCTTGCGCGACGCACCCCAGAAGAACCAGATGATCACCACGACGGACAGCGCGGCCACCAGCACGGGCTTGGTGAACCAGTCGACACCGTGGATGATCGGCGGGGTCTCGAAGTTCTGTGGACCGGGTGGAAGGAACTCGGTCGGAACGCCGGCGGTCACCGGGTCTCCTCTCGCGTCGTGCTCAAGTCGGACGCCTGGAATTCAGGGGCAGGGCGGCTCAGGGCAGTGCAGCTTAGGGGGCGGTCAACAACGTCAGACCCGGTCGAGATCGTAAGGATCAGATCCGAGGTCAGGACCGCGACCCGTACCGGAAGTGCAACATCAAGATGGTGAGCCCGGCACCGAGGACGATGCCCACCGGAAGCAAGAATTCGGTGCCGAAGAGGCGATCCAGCCCGAAGCCGATGCCCCCGTAGACCAGGACACCGCCGATCAAGTAGGACAGGACCCGCCAGCCGTCGCCCGAATTCGGGGGTGATGGCTTCGGATCCTGATGCTCGCTCATTGGCACCCGAAACGTACCAGTTGGTGACATCGACGGTCACATCGGGCCCAGTAATCTCCACCACAGCAGGCGAAACGTTACCGAGGGTGCTCACGCCGTCACCTCCTTGTCGAGGTCGTAGATCGGCACGCGGAGCCGGGACCAGGCCCAGATCTCGCCGGCCATCCAGCCCATCACGACGACCATGGCGACCAGGCCGAGCACGGTCAGATTCACGTGCCTGGCCAGGCCGTCCGAGTTCAGCGCGAGCGCGAGCAGACCGCCGAAGACCGCGATCCGGCCGGTGTACGACGCCATCGCGACGGCGAGCTGCATCGTCGGGGAGGTCTTGCGCGAAAGGTGCAGCGCGAGCAGACCGGCGCCGGAGAACACGACGACCGTCAGCAGTCCCAGCAGCGCACCCAGGAGGCCGGGAACTCCGGCGGCGACCGTGGACACGGCGGCGGCGTTCACGCCGACGACCAGCGCGGCGACCAGAGCGCCACGCAACATCACCAACGCCGGGTGCTTGGTCGCTTGTCCGGCGATTTTCGGGCTGTGGGCCGAAGGAGCCATCTGGTGGTTCCGTCCTGCTGGCGTGCTGGTCTCGCGGCCAGCTCGTCGGGTGGGCGGGGTCAGGGGTGTCGCTGTTCTTTGCTGGTGCTTGTGAAAACTAGCACAAAGTCTGCATGGTCAGCAAAACGAGGTCCCTGCCGCTGTACAGCCACACCTTATCGGTAGGCCACACCGACGAGTGGTCTGGTCCCTCTCAGCGGGGACTCAGACTTTGGCGAGCGGTTTCCCGGATCGTCTCGGCAGACCCGTCGTGAGCAGCACCGCGGTGACCGCGACGGCCAGGACGACGAGGGCGGTCCACCAGGTGAGGACGAGGCCGAGGACCACCACGCCGTACGCGATCAAGGCGGTCCACAGGTACATCAGCAGGACGGCCCGGCGGTGCGAGTGGCCGCGCTGCATCAGGCGGTGGTGCAGGTGCTGCTTGTCCGCGGCGAACGGTGACCGGCCGGCCTTGGTACGGCGTACGTAGGCCATCGTCAGGTCCAGGGCGGGGATCGCGAGGATGGCGATCGGCAACACCAGCGGGAGCAGTGCGGGCAGCAGGCTGGAGCCGCCGACCTCGTACGGGACCGCGTTCGGGTCCATCTGGCCGGTCAGGCTGATCGTCGACGCGGCCAGCATCAGGCCGATCAGCAGGGCGCCGGAGTCGCCCATGAAGACCCTTGCGGGGAAGAAGTTGTGCGGCAGGAAGCCGAGGCAGGCGCCGGCCAGCGCGACCGTGATCAGGGTCGAGGTGGTGGCGCGGTCGAGGTTCTCGTGGACGTTCAGCAGGTACGAGTAGACGAAGAACGCGGTCGCGCCGATCGCGGTGACGCCGGCGGCGAGACCGTCCAGGCCGTCGACGAAGTTCACCGCGTTGCAGGACACCAGCAGGATGCCGGCGGTGAGGACGGCGAGCTGCGCGGGCGACGGCGAGATCACGCCGCCGGGCAGCGGGAGCCAGTACAACTGGATGCCTTGGACAACGAGTACGCCGACCGCGAGCACCTCGCCGGCCAGCTTGGTGATCGCGTCCAGCTCGTACAGGTCGTCGACCACGCCGACCGCGCAGATCACCACGCCGCCGACCAGGATCGCGCGGGCGTCGTGCGCGACCTGCAGGCTGTTGCCGAGGAACGGGAGGCTCGACGCGACCGCGAAGCCGGCGATCAGGCCGCCGAGGATGGACAGGCCGCCGAAGTACGGGATCGGGACCTTGTGCACGTCCCGGGCCCGGACCTTCGCGACCGCGCCGTACCGCAGCGCGATCTGCCGGGCGACGCCGGTCAGCAGGAAGGTCGTGGCCATCGCCACGAACAGGACCAGCAGGTACTCGCGCACTAGTCGGCAGGCCTCACATCAGGATCGGTCTTCGCCACATCCTCCTTGGACGCCACAACCGTCTCCCCAGTTGGCTCATCCTCCACCACCGGCTCGTCTTCCACCGGCTTCTCGTCCGCGGGCTTCTCGTCCGCGGGCTTGTCCTCGGCGGGCTTGTCCTCGGCGAGCTTGTCCTCGGCCGGTTCGTCTTCGACCGGCTTGGCTTCCGCGGGGTTGTCCTCGGACGGTTCGTTTTCCGCCGGCTGGGGTTCTGCGGGGGTTTCGTCGGGTTCTGTTGTGACTTCGGGGACTACTGCGCGGAGTTGGTCGACGGTGAGGGCGCCGACGCGGATCACGCGGGGGGTGTCGCCGGTGAGGTCGACGATGGTGGACGGCTGTCCTCCGGTCGCCTCGCCGCCGTCGAGGTACACGGCGACGGACTCACCCAGCTGCTCCTCGGCGTCGTACACGTCCAGCGCCGCCGGCTGACCGGACTTGTTCGCGGAGCTGACCGCGAGCGGCCCGGTCCGCGACAGCAGCTCGCGGGTGTTCTCGTGGTCCGGCACGCGGAGCGCGACCGTGCCCTGGGTCTCCCCCAGGTCCCACATCAGCGACGTCTGCGCGTGGCAGATGACGGTCAACGGACCCGGCCAGAACTCCTCGCAGAGCTTGCGGCCGCTGTCCGGGATGTCGGTGGCGAGCGCGTCGAGCGACTCCACCACCGAGATCAGCACCGGCGGCGGCATGTCCCGGCCGCGCCCCTTGGCGTCCAGCAGCCGCTGGACCGCGTCGGCCTTGAAGGCGTCGGCGGCAAGCCCGTACACGGTGTCGGTCGGCAGCACGACCAGGTCGCCGGCCTCGATGGCGTCCACAGCCGCGCGGTACGCCGGTGCCAGTTCGTCCCCGGTGAAGTCGAAGCGCTCACTCACGGAGTGAATCGTGCCACTCACGCAGGCCCCAGCCCTAACCGGGTCGTTACTGACAAACGATTGTCAGCTTTCGCCCCGAACCGACCCCGCTCTCCTTAAGATCCCGGTCATGACTGTATTGAATGGTCGCGACTCCGTCGCGACGGGTCATGGGGCTGGAACTCCCGGCCTTCCCTCGTCGCTCCAGTCGCTTCGCTCCCTCCGCTCCTCAGTCCAGGCCGGGAGGCCCCATGACCGTGTCGCGTGAGTTTCTTGCCGGGTTGCCGAAGGCCGAGTTGCACGTCCACCACGTCGGGTCCGCGTCGCCGCGGATCGTCGCCGAGCTCGCCGCCCGGCACCCCGAGTCGCCGGTGCCGGCCGATCCGGCCCTGCTGGCGGAGTACTTCAAGTTCAGCGACTTCGCGCACTTCATCGCGATCTACCTGAGCGTCGTCGAGCTGATCAAGACGCCCGAGGACGTCCGGCTGCTGACCTACGAGATCGCCCGCGAGATGGCCGCGGAGCAGAACCTGCGGTACGCCGAGCTGACCGTCACGCCGTACACCTCGGTGATCCGCGGGATCGCCGCCGAGGCGTTCTGCGAGGCGATCGAGGACGCGCGGGTCGCGGCCGAGAAGGAGTTCGGCCTGGTACTGCGGTGGATCTTCGACATCTCCGGCGAGGCAGGACTGCCGGCCGCCGACGAGACCCTGCGGATCGCGACCAAGATCCGGCCGGAGGGCCTGGTCGGGTTCGGGCTCGGCGGGCCGGAGATCGGCGTACCGCGGCCGCAGTTCCAGCCGCACTTCGAGGCGGCGGTCGCCGAGGGGCTGCACAGCGTCCCGCACGCGGGTGAGACGACCGGTCCGCAGACGATCTGGGACGCGGTGCGGGTGCTGAAGGCCGAGCGGATCGGCCACGGTACGTCGACGATGCAGGACCCGGCCCTGGTCGAGTACCTCGGCGAGCACCGGATCCCGCTGGAGGTCAGCCCGACGTCCAACATCGCCACCCGCGCGGTCGCGTCGTACGACGAGCACCCGCTGCGCGCGATGGTCGACGCCGGCCTGGTCGTCACGATCAACTCCGACGACCCGCCGATGTTCGGAACGGACCTCACCAACGAGTACGCCGTCGCGGCGCGGCTGCTCGACCTCGACGAGGCCGGTGTCGGTGAACTGGCGAAGACCGCCGTCCAGGTCTCGTTCGCCGAGGACTCGGTGAAGTCGGGCCTCGTGGCCGAGATCGACACCTACCTAGGTGAGAACGCGGTGTAGCTGACAGACTGTTGTCCGTGACTGAGGACCTGCGGCTCGACCTGCTCGGTCCTCTGCGCGGCTGGTCGGGCGACCGCAGGCTGGAGCTCGGACCGCTGCGCCAGCAGGCCTTCTTGGCTGTGCTGGCGCTCCGTCCGAACCAGGTGGTTCCGGCCGACGAGTTGGTCGAGCTGGTGTGGAACGACGCGCCACCGAGCAGCGGGACCCGGATCGTTCCGACGTACGCCTATCGGTTGCGGCAGTTGCTGCCGAAGGACGTGCTGGTCAGCTCGCGCGACGGGTACAGCCTGCGGATCGCTCCGGACGCGCTCGACCTGACCAGGTTCGAGCAGCTGATCAGTGCCGCGCATGCGACCGACGACCTCGACGAAGCGGCGGCGAACCTGTCGGAAGCCCTTGCGTTGTTCAAGGGTGAGCCGTTGGGCGGTCTGCCCGGGCACTACGTCGGTGTCGAGCGGCACCGCCTGACGGAACGCCGGCTGAAGGTGCTGGCGGAGCGGATCGACCTCGACCTGGAGCGCGGCCGGTACGGCGACCTGGTGCCGGAGCTGATCGCGCTGGTCGAGGCTGATCTTCTGCGTGAGCAGTTCGCTGGGCAGCTCATGCTGGCGTACTGGCGCAGCGGCCGGAGCTCCGAAGCGCTCGAGACCTACACCCGGACCCGGGCGGAGCTGGTCGAACAGCTCGGTGTGGAGCCCGGTCCGGCGCTCCGGGCGATCCACGAACGCATTCTGCGCAACGACGAGCCGATTGCCCGTCCGGTGCTCCGCGACGAGCTGCCGTACGACGGAGCGGCGTTCGTCGGCCGTGACGACGTCCTGACCCAGGTGGTCGACGCACTGCGCACTCCAGGACCTGCGGTCGTTGCGATCGACGGTATGGCGGGTGTTGGCAAGACAGCGCTCGCTGTACGCGCTGCACGTCAGCTGGCAGACGTGTACCCGGACGGGCGGCTCTTCATCGACCTGCACGGCTACACGCCCGGGAACGAACCAGTGTCGGCGCTGCAGGCTCTGGATCGCTTGCTGCGCACGCTGTCCGTGCCGGCGGACCGCATCCCCGCTGACCTCGAGGAGCGGGCCGCACTGTGGCGTTCTGAGCTGGCAGGCCGGCGCATCCTCGTAGTACTCGACAATGCACCCGACAGCGCCGCAGTACGCCCGCTGCTGGCCGGGAGCCCGCAGTGTGGCGTGCTGGTGACCAGTCGGCGGCAGCTGACCGGTCTGGACGCGACTGCTCGGCTCGCGCTCGACGTACTGCGGCCGGAAGACGCACGGGAGCTGCTGGCGGAGATCGTCGGACCGGACCGCGCTGGTGACACAGACGCTGCGGCACGGGTGGTCAGCCAGTGCGGACACCTGCCGTTGGCGATCCGGGTGGCCGGTTCGCGGCTCCGGCATCGGCCGAGCTGGACGATCGAGCACCTCAGCAAACGACTCGATGCCGAGGACAGGCGGCTGGCCGAGCTCAGCACCGACAGTGGTGGCGTCTCCCCCGCGTTCGCCTTGTCCTACGAGCATCTGCCGTCGGACCAGCAGCGCCTCTTCCGTTTGCTCGGTGCCATGACCGGTCAGGATGTCGACATGTACGCCGCCGCGGCGCTGGCCGATGTTGACGCGGTCGACGCGGAGGACCTGCTGGAACAGCTCGTCGACGCCAACCTCGTGCTGCAGCTGCGTCCTGGCCGTTTCCAGTTCCACGACCTGCTGCGGCAGTACGCGCGCACGCTGGACCCAGAGCCGGACGCAGTACGCCGCTTGCTCGACTACTACCTCTACGCGACATCAGCCGCGAGTACGGCGATCTTCAGCAGCCAGCTGCAACCGCTGCCGGAGCCGGTGCCGGTGCGGTTGCCTGAGTTCACGTCGGCGTCCGACGGGCTGGAGTGGATCGATACAGAGGGTGCGAACGTGCTGGCGTCGATCCGGTTCGCCGAGTCGAGTGGTGCGGCCGACCACGCGTGGCGGCTCGGTCTGGCGGTGGCGTCCTGCTTCTTCCAGCGCGGCCGGGTCTACGAGATGGACGAGGCGCTGGAGCTCGCGCTGCGTGGCGCTCCGGACGCCTCGGTGGAGGCACGGGTGCTGTTGTCGATCGGCAGCCTCGGGCGGTACCGCCGCGGCGCTGAGGCGAGTCTGCGGACGCTGCAGGACGCACACGACAGGTTGCCGCAGGACGCGGACCCGGCGTTGCGGGCACGGTTGCTCGCGTCGATCGGCTACAGCCTGGCGAAAGTGCGTCCCGACGACGAGGCGACTCGGCGTACTCGATGAGGCGTTGGAGGTCGCTCGGCAAGCAGATGAGGTTGGCATCGCGTCGCGGGTGCTGGCGTACCTCGGGGCGACGTACGGCGACCGCGGCGAGTTCACTCGGGCGCTGTCGGCGTACGAAGAGTCGCTGGAGCTTGGGGGATCCCGCCGTACGGGGAGAGGTGCTGAACGGGATCGGTGAGTGCCTGCTCGAGCTGGACCGGGTGGACGAGGCTGTGGGGGCTCTGACGACGGCCAGGGATCTCGGGGTGGAGCGGGGAGCCGACTACAGCCTCATCTACACGTACGCGTTCCTGGGTACGGCGTACGCGCGGCGGCGCCAGTGGGCCGAGGCGATCGACGTCGGACGTAGGTCGCTGGAGCTGGCGTTGGAGAGCGACTCGACGCAGTCGCAGCAGAACGCGTACCTGCGGCTGGCTGAAACGCTGCTGGCGAAGGGCGATCTGACACAGGCACGACCGCACTTTGCGCGTGCACTGGAGCTGGCGCTCGATGAGGGATCGGAGTCGATGGTGGTGCGCGCAGCCAGTGGACTGGAACGGACCGCCGCTGCCGCTTGAGTTGTGGTTGGCTGGTGCGGTGCGGAGAGTCTGTGGGGCACTGGCCGTCGTACTGCTAGGTCTAGTGGCTTGTAGCGACGTCAAGCCCGCACCAGCCGGGCCACCTCCGACGACGACTGCGCACTCGAGCCCCACTCCCCCACCAGCACCGGACGGACTGCCACGCGGCGGACGAGTGATCTTCCCGAAGTACCAGCTGGTCGCGTACGTCGGACTGCCGGGCTCGCCCGCACTGGGGCCGCTGGACAAGGACCTGGACGCGAAGGCGGCCAAGCTGGACAAGCTCTCACGCGCCTACGCCGCAGGGCGCACGCCGCTGCCCGTGATGGAGCTGATCACGGTTGTCGCGAGAGGATCGCGCGGTAAGGACGGGATGTACCGCGGGCGGCTGGACGACGCGAAGATCGAGCAGTACCTGACGGTCGCGCGGAAGCACAAGATGCTGTTGCTGCTCGACATCCAGCCCGGGCGGGCGAAGATCCTGCCCGAAGTGAAGCGGCTGGAGCGGTGGCTGAAGGAACCTGACATCGGGCTGGCCTTCGACCCCGAATGGGCGGTCGGCCCGACGCAGGTGCCAGGCCGGGTGTTCGGGCACACGACAGGCGCGGAGCTCGACAGCATCGCGGCGTACCTCTCGGGACTGGTGCAGGCGAACGGCCTGCCGGAGAAGGTGTTCGTGTTCCACCAACTGTCGCCGCGGATCGTGACCGACGAGAAGGCGCTCAAGCCGCATCCCGGCGTCGTGACGATCAAGTCCGTCGACGGGATCGGCGCGCACACGGACAAGCTCAAGACGTGGACCAAACTCACCACAGCTCTCCCGCCGTCGGTCCACGCCGGCTTCAAACTCTTCTACACCGAGGACACCCGCCACGGTCCCCTGATGACTCCGACCCAGGTCCTGGCCCTGAAGCCTCGCCCAGAACTGGTGGTCTACGAATGATCTCGATCGCCTTCGCCAACGTCGCCGGCGGCCGGTTGGTCGGCCCCGACGGATACGACGATGCCGACCGTACGGCTGACTTCGGGCAGGCGCTCGCGGGACTGCAGCCGGATGTGCTGATCGTGACCGAGCTGGACCCGGACGGCGATCAGCTCGAACGGCTCGCCGCGGCCGCCATGCCGGGGCGGAAGACGTACCGCCTGCGGCACGGGTTCTCGGACTCGCACATCCCCGGCGTGGAGCGGCTGGGGGTGGGGATCGCGTCGACGTACCCGCTGACCGAGCTGGACCGGATCGACCTGCCGAACCCGTCGATCGACTTCCTGCACTGGCGAACCGGTGAGCCGATGGACCCGCATCCGAAGGGGTTCCTGGTCGCGCGGGGTGACTTCGGGGCGCTCGGTGAGATCGACCTCGTGGGCGGACAGGTCTGCCCGATCCACATGTTCCGGAGCGCCTCAGCGGTCGAGTACACGTATCGCGAGGGGCCTGGGCGGGAGTTCGGTGCACAGATGACGGCGTACCTGCGGGAAGAGCTGGCCGCGCGCGGTGTCCGTCGGGCGGTAGTGGCGGGTGATCTGAACATGCCGAACCCGCGGGACTTCTTCGGCGAGACGCTCGGTCTGGTCGACGCGTTCGGCGATCCGCCACCGGTCACCACCCCGGACGGCCGTTCGATCGACCGGCTGTTCTCCACACCGGATCTGGTCGTGCGCGACGTCGAGGTCGTGCAGGTGCCCGGCGCGGATCACTTCCCGGTCGTCTGCCGGCTCACGCGCCGGCAACCCGAGGCACCGGCGATCGGCCGGATCCGCGAACAGGACCTGGCGAGGCCTAGATCCGGCGGCCAGTTGCGAACCGGGGACGGGCGGCGAGGTCCAGCTGGTCGCGGACCTCGGTGAAGAGGCCGGTGGCGGCGAAGACTGCGGGGGCTGACTCGCCCTGGACGTCGGCATGTTCGCAGGCGAACCAACCGCCCGGCTTGAGCAGCCGGCCTGCGGTCGCGGCGACCACCTTGATCTCGTCGAGGCCGTCGTCACCCGACCAGAGCGCGAGGGCCGGGTCGTGGTCGCGTACCTCGGCGGTCACGGATTCCCATGCGGTCAGCGGGATGTACGGCGGGTTGGAGATCACCGCGTCCACCCGACCGTCGAGCTCCGGCAGGCACCCGTCGATGTCCCCCTCGTGCAGGATCGCGCCGGTGCCCTCCAGGTTGCGGCGAGCCCACACGACCGCCTCCGACGACAGCTCGACCGCATGCACCGTGCTGTCCGGACGCTCGGTCGCGACCGCGCCCGCGATCGCCCCGGACCCGCTGCACAGGTCGACCACCAACGGATCGCGAACGCCGGCGATCCGCTCCAGGATCCAGCCGACCATGACCTCGGTCTCCGGTCGCGGCACGAACGCGCCGGGCCCGATCGCCAACTCCCGATACCGGAAGGCCGCCGTACCGGTCAGATGCTGCAACGGCTCCCGCGCGGCCCGTCGCGCGATCAAGGCGTCGTAAACAGCAACTTGTTCTGCTGTCGGCTCGCTGAGATGCAGCCGACTGGACCCGGTAACGAACGCAAGCAACTCGGCAGCATCGAACTCCGGCGAAGCAACCCCTGCCTCGCGCAACCGTTCGGCTGCCTCGGCGAGTAAAACCTTCACTGCGAATCGACGGCCTCGAGCCGGGCGGTCAGGTCGGCGTCGGTCAGGGCCTGGATCACCGGCGCCAGTTCGCCGCCGAGGACCTGGTCGAGGTTGTGCGCCTTGTAGCCGACGCGGTGGTCGGAGAAGCGGTTCTCCGGGAAGTTGTAGGTGCGGACCCGCTCCGAACGGTCGACGGTCCGGATCTGCGACCGGCGGGCGTCCGACGCCTCCTGGTCGGCAGCCTCCTGCGCCGCGGCCAGCAGGCGGGCCCGCAGGACGCGCATCGCCTGCTCACGGTTCTGCAGCTGCGACTTCTCGTTCTGCATCGAGACCACGATGCCGGTCGGCAGGTGGGTGATCCGGACCGCGGAGTCGGTCGTGTTCACGCTCTGCCCGCCAGGCCCGGACGACCGGAACACGTCGATCCGCAGGTCGTTCTGGTCGATCTCGACGTCGACGTCCTCGGCCTCCGGCAGCACCAGTACGCCGGCCGCGGACGTGTGGATCCGCCCCTGCGACTCGGTCACCGGGACCCGCTGGACCCGGTGCACGCCGCCCTCGAACTTCAGCTTCGCGTACGGCGCCTCACCCGGCTCCGGCGTACCTTTCGCCTTCACCGCGACCGTGATCGACTTGTACCCGCCCAGGTCCGACTCGGCCGAGTCGAGCACCTCGGTCTTCCAGTGCTGCGACTCGGCGTACTTCAGGTACATCTTCAGCAGGTCGCCGGCGAACAGCGCGGACTCGTCGCCACCCTCACCCGCCTTGATCTCGAGGATCGCGTCCTTGTCGTCGTTGGGGTCCCGTGGGACGAGCAGCGTCTGCAGGCGCTCGGCGAGCTCCTCACGCCGCGCGGTCAGCCGGACCGCCTCCTCGGCGAACGCCGGGTCCTCGTGGGCCAGCTCGCGAGCGGCCTCGATGTCGTCCCCGGTCTGCAACCACTCGTGGTACGTACGGACCACCGGCGCCAGCGCGGCGTACCGCTTGCCGACCCGGCGGGCGTTGGCCTGGTCGGAGTGCAGCTCCGGCTCCGACATCTGCCGCTCCAGCTCGGCGTACTCCGCCTTCAGCGTCTCGACTGCCTCGAACATGCCGCACTCCTCCCTTCAAGCTTCCCTGACATGACAAAACCGCGCGCCGGTCCCGCCCTGACAGGCGGAACCGGCGCGCGGTGAGACAGCTACTTCTTGGCGTACCGCTTCTCGAAGCGGGCCACCCGGCCACCGGTGTCGAGAATCTTCTGCTTGCCGGTGTAGAAGGGGTGGCACTGCGAGCACACGTCAGCGTGGATCACGCCGTTCTCCGCGGTCGAGCGCGTCGTGAACGTGGCGCCACAGGTACAGGTCACCGTGGTGTCGACGTACGTCGGGTGGATGTCGCTCTTCAAGACAGTCTCCTAGGTTTCAGGTGCCCCGGGTCGCCCGCACGGTGCGAGCGTGAACCGGAACCGACGTACCAGTTTGCCACCCGAGGGCGGCAAACCGGTAATCGAGGGTCGTTCAGTTGTCGATCAGTCGCCGTTGGTGGTGCTGTGGCTGGTGCCCGTCGACGGGGTGGTCTTGTTGACCTGGAGCAGGAACTCGATGTTCGACTTGCTCTCCTTGAGCTTGCCGATCAGGAGCTCCAGCGCGGCCTGCCCGTCGAGCGCGGACAGCACCCGGCGCAGCTTCCAGACCACCTGGGTCTCGTCCTTGGACATCAGCAGCTCCTCGCGGCGGGTGCCGGAGGCGACCACGTCGATGGCCGGGAAGATCCGCCGGTCGGCGAACTCGCGGCGCAGCCGGAGCTCCATGTTGCCGGTGCCCTTGAACTCCTCGAAGATCACCTCGTCCATCTTCGAGCCGGTCTCGATCAGCGCGGTCGCGAGGATGGTCAGCGAGCCGCCGTCCTCGATGTTGCGGGCCGCACCGAAGAACCGCTTCGGCGGGTACAGCGCGGACGAGTCGACGCCACCGGACAGGATCCGGCCGCTGGCCGGCGCCGCGATGTTGTACGCGCGGCCGAGCCGGGTGATCGAGTCCAGCAGTACGACGACGTCGTGGCCGAGCTCCACCAGCCGCTTCGCGCGCTCGATCGCCAGCTCCGCGACCGTGGTGTGGTCGTCGGCCGGGCGGTCGAAGGTCGAGGCGATGACCTCACCCTTGACCGTGCGCTGCATGTCGGTGACCTCTTCGGGCCGCTCGTCCACCAGCACGACCATCAGGTGTACTTCGGGGTTGTTCGTGGTGATCGCGTTCGCGAGCGCCTGCAGCACCATCGTCTTACCGGCCTTCGGCGGCGAGACGATCAGGCCGCGCTGGCCCTTGCCGATCGGGCTGACGATGTCGACGATCCGGGTGGTCAGCACGCCCGGCTCGGTCTCCAGGCGGAGCCGCTCGGTCGCGTACAGCGGGGTGAGCTTGTTGAAGTCCTGCCGCTGCTTGGCGATCTCCGGGTCGGCGCCGTTCACCGTGTCGATCCGGACCAGCGGGTTGAACTTCTCCTTGCGCTCACCCTCCTGCGGCTGCTTCACCGCACCGGTGATCGCGTCGCCCTTGCGCAGGCCGTAGCGCTTCACCATCGAGAGCGCGACGTACACGTCGTTCGGGCCCGGCAGGTAGCCGCTGGTCCGGACGAACGCGTAGTTGTCGAGTACGTCGAGGATGCCGGCGGCCGGGACGAGTACGTCGTCCTCGCTGATCGTCGGCTCGGTGTCGTACCGCTCGCCGCGGCCGCGGGTGCGGCTGGTGTCGCGGCCGCTGTCCCGGCCGCTGTCACGGCTGCTGGTGGGCTGGCCGTCGCGGGTGCGTTCCCGGTCGCGGCCCCGGCGGCGCCGGCGACGGCCCTCGCCTTCCTCGCCCCGGTCGTCCTGACGGTCCTGACGGTCTTGCCGGTCCGGACGATCCTGCCGGTTCCGCGGGTTGTCACCGCGGTTGTCCCGGTTCCCGTCCCGATTGCTGTCACGGCTGCTGTCCCGGTTGCCGTCGCGGCTGTCCCGGTTGGTGTCCCGGTTCTGCTCACGGTTCGACTCGCGGTTCTGGCTGCCGTCGCGGTTGCGGTCGCGGCTCTGGCCGCCGTCGCGGTTGTCCCGGGCGTTGTCCCGGTTCTGCTCGCGGGCGTTGTCGCGGTTCCGCTCGCGGCTGCGGCCCTGGTTCTCACCGCGGTCCTCGGCGCGCTCGTCGGTACGGGTCTCCACCCGCTCGGCAGCGCCGTTCGGCGCAGCCGTCTCCGGCTGCGCGATCTTCGCGGCCGGCGCTTCGACGGCGGCCTCGGGGGCAGCGCCGTTCGGCGCGGCATCGGGGGTCGCGTCCTGCTGCGTGTCCTTCTGTGCGGCGGCGCGGGTCCGGCGGCTGCCGCCCTCGCGCTTCGCGGGTGCCGCGGTCTTCGCCGCCGGCGCCTCTGCGGCCTCGTCCAGGGTCGGCTGCGTCGATTGCGCCGCCTTCGCCTTCGAGCCGCGGGTAGAGCCGCCCGCAGAAGAACCGGCGGACCCGCCGGTCTGGGCGGCCTTGATCGCCTCGATCAGCTGGCCCTTGCGCAGTGCGCCGGTGCCCTTGATGCCGAGCGTCCCGGCGAGCTGCTTGAGCTCGGGGAGCAGCATGCCCTCGAGGCCGCCTCCGGCTTTCCGGCGACGCGTCGCGGTGGTCGCCGCGGCGTCAGCTCCGCCAGAGGCTTCAACAGTTTCTGTCACGTGAGGTCCTTCCCACACGGATCGTCGATGTCCGACACGGCTCATCGACCAGTTTCATTCCACCCACGGCCGCACAACGGGCACGTGGTGTACAAGAGTCTCTCGCTCGATCTGAGTCCCCCAGGACATCTCCGACGCAGGCGGCGCAAGGTCTATCCACAGGAGGGTCGCCACACAACACAGGGTGCCGGGAGCACAGCCCGGATCGTGACGAGAGCACGCCGATCACCTGGAGGGGATCGGGTGAGTCGAGACTAGCACCACTACAGGTCCTTCTGCCGACTCGAGGGTTACAACGCGTGTCAGCGGACCGGCATTCCCGGATCAGCCGGCTTCCATCGACCAGACCTGTACGCCGACTGGATCGATCTCCAGTTCGTACTTCGTCCAGCCGTCCGGAGCCTCCGGCGTACCGCGGAAAAACAGGTCCTGACCTGCGCTCTTCCCGTCGTGACCGCCGAGTACGGCGACCGTCGGACCGGCACCGCTGACGATCGCCGCGAGGCCACTGCCCCGCAGCTTGTGCACCAGCGCGAGGCTCTCCGGCATCGCCGGCTCGCGGTACTCCTGATGCAGGCGATCCTCGGTCGCGGTCAGCAGCAACTCCGGCCGTCCGGTCATCGCCGCGACCAGAAGAGCGGCCTTCCCGGCATTGGCCGCCGCATCAGTGTGGGGAACAACGCTCGGCAGCAGTCCGCGCGCCTCCTTGGTCAGCACGCGATTGTCCGGTACGTAAGCAACTACCGCCGTTCCAGCCGCCGGTTCCAAACGAACCGCGCGGCCACGCTCTTCAAACGACGCTGCGGCTTCCGTCCAAGCGATCGTGAGCCCACCGAGGGCAGCCGCGGCAACGTTGTCGGGGTGCCCTTCGAGCTCGTTCGCCAGTACGACGAGACGGTCGCGATCGACCGGTTCGCCGGCCAGCGCGTACGCCGCCGCGAGCCCGCCGACGATCGCGGCCGACGACGACCCGAGGCCGCGTCCGTGCGGGATCCGGTTCTCGCACCGCAAGGTGAATCCGGGCACCGGAGAACCCAGCGCCTCGAGCCCGGCCCGGATCGACCGCACCACCAGATGCGTCTCGTCCAGCGGTACTTCGCCTTCGCCGCACCCCGTGACCTCGACGGTCACTCCGGAGCCGCACGGGGTGACGACAAGGTCGTCGTACAGGGTCAGCGCGAGGCCGAACGCGTCGAAGCCGGGACCGAGGTTCGCGCTGGTGGCGGGAACGCGAACCCGGACCTGATCACATGACTTGTGGTCGCCCATGGCTGTCAGGCGAGGCCGGCGATGCGGGCAACGGCGTCGGTGTCCGCCGGTGTGACCGGCGGCTCCTCGAAGGTCGCGTGGCCGAGCGCGGTGTCGATGTCCTTCAGGCCGTGGCCCGTGACGGTGATCACGACCGTCGAACCGCCCGGCAGCCAGCCCTGCGCCTTGGCGTGCAGCAGCCCGGCGACGCCGGCCGCCGAGGCCGGCTCCACGAAGACGCCTTCGCGGGCGGCGAGTTCACGCTGCGCGGTCAGGATCTGCTCGTCGGTGACCAGCTCGATCCGGCCGCCGGACTCGTCCCGCGCGGCCTCGGCCAGCGTCCAGGACGCCGGGTTCCCGACCCGGATCGCGGTCGCGGCGGTCTCCGGCTTCTCCACGATCGAGCCGCGCACGATCGGCGCCGCCCCCTCGGCCTGGAAACCCCACATCTTCGGGGTCCGGGTGGCGAGCTTGTCCTTGGCGTACTCCTGGTAGCCCTTCCAGTAGGCCGCGATGTTGCCCGCGTTGCCCACCGGCAGCAGGTGCAGGTCCGGCGCGTCGCCGAGCGCGTCGCAGACCTCGAAGGACGCGGTCTTCTGCCCTTCCAGGCGGACCGGGTTGACCGAGTTCACCAGGGCGACCGGGTAGTTCTTGCCGAGTTCGCGGACGATCCGCAGGCAGTCGTCGAACCCGCCGTCGATCTGCACCAGCTTCGCGCCGTGCACGACCGCCTGGGCCAGCTTGCCCTTCGCGATCCGGCCGGCCGGGATCACCACCAGCGGCAGCATCCCGGCGCGAACGGCGTACGCCGCGGCCGACGCCGAGGTGTTGCCGGTGGAGGCGCAGACGACCGCCTTGTCACCGGCCTGTGCGGCCAGCGAGATCGCCACCGTCATCCCGCGGTCCTTGAACGAGCCGGTCGGATTGTTGCCCTCGACCTTGAGCCAGACCTCGCAGCCGGTCTGCTCGCTCAGCCACTGCGCGGCCACCAGCGGCGTCCCGCCCTCGCCGAGCGTGACGACCGGGGTATCGGTCGAGACCGGCAGCCGGTCACGGTATTCCTCGATCACGCCACGCCACTGGTGCACCATGTTCTTACTCGCCTTCTACGCGCATCACACTGCTGACTTCACGGACGATGTCCATGTCCCGCAAGGACTCCACAGTCGCGGACAACGCGGCGTCGGTCGCGGTATGGGTGACCACCACCAGTTGCGCGTCACTGCCCCGGCCCTCCTGGCGGACGGTCTGGATGGACACGCCGTGCTCGGAGAAGGCCTGGGCCACCGCCGCGAGCACACCGGCCTTGTCGGCCACGTCCAGCGACACGTGGTAGCGGGTCATCGCGTCGCCCATCGGCCGCACGGCTCTCTGGGTGTACGACGACTCGCCGACCCCCGGCACGCCCTTGAGCCGGTTGCGCGCGGCGGACACCAGATCCCCGAGGACTGCACTGGCCGTCGGGGCGCCGCCGGCACCACGACCATAGAACATCAGCCGTCCAGCTGCCTTGCTCTCCACGAAAACCGCGTTGTACGCGTCCCGAACACTGGCCAACGGGTGGGTAAGTGGAATCATCGCCGGATACACCCGAGCGCTCACCGAATCGGTCGCCTCGTCCAGCTCGCAGATCGCCAGCGACTTCACCACGCAGCCCATCTCGCGGGCCGAGGCGATGTCGGTCGCGGTCACCTCGGTGATGCCCTCGCGGTGTACGTCGGCGATCGAGACCCGGGTGTGGAACGCCAGGCTGGCCAGCAGTGCGGCCTTCGCGGCGGCGTCGAAACCCTCGATGTCAGCGGTCGGGTCCGCCTCGGCGTACCCGAGCGCCTGGGCCTCCTCGAGCGCCTCGTCGAAGCCGGCGCCGGTGCTGTCCATCTTGTCGAGGATGAAGTTCGTGGTGCCGTTGACGATGCCCATCACCCGGGTCACGTCGTCACCGGCGAGCGACTCGCGCAGCGGCCGCAGGATCGGGATCGCGCCGGCGACGGCGGCCTCGAAGTACAGGTCGCGCTGGTACTTCTCCGCGGCGGCGAAGAGCGTCGGGCCGTCCTCGGCGAGCAGCGCCTTGTTCGCCGTGACGACCGAGGCGCCGTGCTCGAGCGCGGTCAGGATCAGGCTGCGGGCGGGTTCGAGACCGCCGATCACCTCGATCACCAGGTCCAGGTCACCGCGGGACACCAGCGCCTGGGCGTCGGTGGTGATGAGGTCCGGGTCGACGGCGATGTCGCGCGCACGGCCGGGACGGCGTACGGCGATGCCCGCGATCTCCAGCGGGGCGCCGACGCGGGCCGCGAGATGGTCCGCCTGCTCGGTCAGGATCCGCACCACTTCGGTGCCGACCACTCCGCAACCGAGCAGGCCTACCTTGAGAGGTTTGGCGCCATTCACGATCTCAGTCATTCGGCGGCCCCCATGTCGAGGAGAAGCAGGTCGTCTTCGGTCTCACGGCGTACGACGACGCGCAGGTGGCCGTCCTTGACCGCGATCACCGGTGGCCGCGGTACGTGGTTGTAGTTGCTCGCCATCGACCGGCAGTACGCGCCGGTGCCGGGGACGGCGACCAGATCGCCCGGCTGGACGTCGGAGGGCAGGAACTCGTCCTTCACGACGATGTCGCCGGACTCACAGTGCTTGCCGACCACACGAGCCAGCGTCGGCACGGTGTCGGAGTACCGGTTGGCGAGCGTGCAGGAGTAGTCGGCGTCGTATAGCGCGGTGCGGATGTTGTCGCTCATGCCGCCGTCCACGGACACGTACGTCCGGGAGGCACCGGCGTCCAGCTCGACCTCCTTGACCGTGCCGACCGAGTACACGGTGCACATCGCCGGGCCGACGATCGCGCGACCGGGCTCGATCGACACCTTCGGCATCTCGACGTCGAACGCACGGCACTCGTGCTCGACGATCTTGCCCATCTCGGTGGCCAGCTGCGCCGGGTCGGACGGATCGTCCTGCGTGGTGTAGGCGATGCCGAAGCCGCCGCCCAGGTCGAGGTCCGGCATGTCGACGCCGAGCTCCTCGGAAACCCTTGCATGCAAGGCGATCACACGCTTGGCGGCGACCTCGAACCCGGACGAGTCGAAGATCTGCGACCCGATGTGCGAGTGCAGGCCGAGCAGCTCCAGCTCCGGCGCTTCGTTGACCCGGGCAACGGCTTCGAAGGCCGCGCCGGAGGTGATCGAGAACCCGAACTTCTGGTCCTCGTGCGCGGTCGCGATGTACTCGTGGGTGTGCGCCTCGACGCCCGCGGTGACCCGGATCATCACCGGCGCCACGACGCCACGCTCCCCCGCAAGCTCGATCAGCCGGGTGATCTCGTACTGCGAGTCGACGATGATCCGCCCGACGCCGGCGTCCAGTGCGCGGGCCAGCTCGGAGACGGACTTGTTGTTGCCGTGGAACCCCAACCGCTTGGGGTCGGCGCCGGCCCGAAGCGCGACGGCCAGCTCTCCCCCGCTGCAGATATCGAGGTTCAGGCCTTCCTCCATCACCCAGCGGACGACCGTCGTACACAGGAACGCCTTGCCGGCGTAGTAGACGTCGAAGTCCTTGAAGGCGTGCTTGAACGCGCGCGCCCGGGAGCGGAAGTCGTCCTCGTCCAGCACGTACGCCGGGCTGCCGTGCTCGGCGACCAGGTCCCGGACGTCGACGCCGCCGACCTCGAGGGCGCCTTCACCGTTCTTCTTGGCCGTGTGCGACCAGAGCGCGGCGACCAGGTCGTTGGGGTCCCGCGGGGCGCGCAGCCACTGCGGAGCCTTGTGGCCGATGTCGGCGTGCAGCGCGCCCGCCTCGTGCGCCCTCACATCCGCTCCGGTGCGGAGACGCCGAGCAGGTCGAGCCCGTTGGCGAGCACGGTCCGGGTCGCGGAGACCAGGGTCAGGCGAGCCTTGTGCACCGGCTCCACCTCCTCGTCGCCGCGCGGCAGCACGCGGCAGCTGTCGTAGAACTTGTGGAAAGCGGACGCCGTGTCCTCGAGGTACCGCGCGATGCGGTGCGGCTCGCGCAGCTCCGCGGCGGTGGCGACGACCCGCGGGAACTCGGCCAGCGCGCGGAGCAGGTCGCCCTCGCGCTCGTGGCTGAGCAGGCCCGGGTCGAACTCGTCGAGCTTGATGCCGAGCTCGTCGGCGTTCCGCAGGATCGAGGCGAGCCGGGCGTGCGCGTACTGCACGTAGTACACGGGGTTCTCGCTGGCCTGCCGGGTCATCTCCTCGATGTCCAGGGTCAGCGGGGAGTCGGTCGGGTAGCGGCACAGCGTGTAGCGCAGGGCGTCGACGCCGCCCTCCTCGACCAGCTCGGCGAGCGTGACGATGGTGCCGGCCCGCTTGGACAGCTTCATCTCCTCGCCACCCTTGAGGATCTTCACCAGCTGGCCGATCAGGACCTCGATGTTGTGCCCGGGATCGTCGCCGGCGCAGGCCGCGATCGCCTTCAGCCGGTTCACGTACCCGTGGTGGTCCGCGCCGAGCATGTAGATACACGTCTCGAAACCACGCTCGCGCTTGTTCACGTAGTACGCCGCGTCGGAGGCGAAGTACGTCGGCTCGCCGTTCGAGCGGATCAGCACGCGGTCCTTGTCGTCGGTGAAGTCCGTCGTCCGCATCCAGAGCGCGTCGTCCGCCTCGTACAGATGCCCCTGGTCGCGGAGCTTCTGGATCGCGTGCGGTACGCCGTCCTGCTCGTGCAGGCTGCGCTCCGAGAACCAGACGTCGAACTTGGTCCGGAAATGCTCGAGCTGGTCCTGCTGCTCCTTGAGCTGACGCTCGTACCCCGCCTCGCGGAACGCGATCACCTGCTCGTCCTCGGGCAGCGTCAGGATGTCCGGGACCTCTTCGGCGATCTGCTTCGCCAGGTCGAGGATGTACTCGCCGTGGTACCCGTCCTCGGGGATCTTGTGCCCGTGCGCGGCGGCCTGCAGGCTGGCGCCGAACTTGTCCATCTGGTTGCCGCGGTCGTTGATGTAGAACTCGCGGCTCACGCTGGCGCCCGCGGCGGTCAGCACCCGACCCAGCGCGTCGCCGACGGCGGCCCAGCGGGTGTGGCCGAGGTGCAGCGGGCCGGTCGGGTTCGCCGAGATGAACTCGAGGTTGATCGCCCGCCCCTGGAGGCTGTCGCTGGTGCCGTACTTCGGGCCCGCGTCGAGGATCGCCTGCGCGACCTTGCCCTGGGCGTCGGCCGCGACCCGGAGGTTGATGAAGCCCGGTCCGGCGATGTCCACCGCGGTGATGGCCTCGTCGCCCTGCAGCTTGGCGGCGAGCAGCTCGGCGAACGCGCGCGGGTTCATCCCGGCCCGCTTGCCCAGCTGCATGGCGACGTTCGTGGCGTAGTCCCCGTGCTCGGGGTTCTTGGGTCGCTCGACCTTCAGCTCGCGCGGCAGCCCGCCCTCGACGGTGATGGCGCCGTCGGCGGCGAGCGCGGCCAGGGCCTGCAGGATCTTCTCAGCGAGCTGTTCCGGGGTCACCGGCTCAGCCTAATGGCCCGTCCCCCAAACCCTTGACTCACCATCCACAGCCCGGTACGCCGGTCACTCCCAGGGATTGATCAGCTCGACGTGGGTCCGGGCGAAGTCCTGGGTGTTCCTGGTCGCGAGTGTGGCCTGCTCCACCAGACAGATCGCTGCGATCTGCGCATCCAAAGGTTCGATCGGCAGACCGGCCCGGCGCCGGTCGCGCATCACGACCGAATACGCCATCGCGGCTTCCGCGGTGAACGACAGGACCTCGGCGTCAACGAAGGAGAACGGCTCCTCCACCGCCAACCGGACCTCGTTGCGGCGCCGGCCAGTCGGCATGCGCTCGATGCCGTCATGGATCTCGGCGACCGTGATCGCGGTAGTACACAAGTCCTTGCCCAGATTGCCCTGCACCCACCGCCAGACGGACGGATCCGGAGACTCCTTCATGAGCTCCGAGATGACGTTGGTGTCCAGAACGATCATCAGTCGAACTCGACCACCCGCGGCCGGCTCGTCCGGGGCGGGATGTCCAGCTCGACGCCACCGAGCGCCGCGAACCGCTCGTGCAACACAACAAGCCAGTTCTTGGGCTCCCCTTCCTCGGCCACGGCGTCGACGAGGATCGCCCGCACCTCGGCCTCCATCGAGTGGCCGTTCTTCGCCGCCCGGACCCGTAGCCGCTGTTTCACGTCATCATCGAGACTTCGCACAGTGATTGCCGCCATGCCCACGCTCCTTGCCTTCGGTGCTAGCAAAAATCGTAGCACTGATTGCACATCTCAACCACGGACTGTAAGGGCGATGTGGCTATTGCGGGTGAGCGGGGTGTTCCAGGGGGCGGGTGCGCCGTCGACGGTGACCTTCAGGGCGGTGCAGGCGTCGGCGAGGCAGGTGGCGTCGTACCGGAGGCCCCAGAGGGTGAAGAACTGGGCGAGGGTGGGGCGTTCGGCGGCGGTCTTGGCCTCGACCCAGACCTTGCCGTCGGTGGTGTGGGTGTGGACGGCGGCCTGCTCGGCGCGGAGCTTGTCGACGCCGATCCCGGCCGGGACCTGCACCGGCTTGCCGTCAACCGTGACCGCGATGTTCAGCGTGTACGGCGAGGGGCCGGAGAAGTCGAGCGGGAGCCGTTCGAACCCGGCCTTGTCGATGTACGAGACCGCGTCCCGGGGAGCGTCCCAGGGCGGTGCGCCGGTCCGGAGATCGGCGGCCGCCGGCGGCGCGGGGCCGACCTGACAACCACCCACCACGCTGCTCGCGAGGAGCAGCGCCGCCGCCGTACCGACCGTCCGGCGCCACCTGCCTGCTCTCATGAAGAGCAGGTTGCCAGGTACGCCGCGACGGCCGGCGAGCGGGGTCAGGCCTCCGACGGCAGCAGGATCCAGAGTGCGATGTAGATCAGGAACTGCGGGCCGGGCAGGAGGCAGCTGATCACGAAGATCAGGCGCATCGTGTTGGCAGAGATACCGAACCGGCGAGCCAGTCCGGCGCAGACACCGCCGATCCAGCGATCGTGTGACGGGCGGACCAGAGAGCTTGCCATGATGAGTACCGTTTTCCTTTCCACCGTTGGGCTTACGTCCACTATGACGGTGCCGACGGCGGATCTGATCCCGCTCGGGCGGTGTTCCAGGGTCCGCTCAGGGGTCCCCCGTACGACGATCGACAGGGGTCAGCGCTGGAATCGGTACGTCTTGCTGTCGAGACCGACACAGATCCCCGGTGACATCACGATCACCCGCAGCGTGCCGTCGCCCTCGAAGTAGTCGATGCCCTCGACCTCGAAGTCGCCGGAACAGCTGCTCTGCAGCGGTAGCTGGCCCAGGGACGTGACATGGCCGGTCACATCGGCCGAGCCGACCGGCCCGGTCAGGTCCACCTGCAGCAACGGCTTCGTCGTACCGAACAGGCTGCCGTCCGGGTCGTCGGACGAGCACAGAAGCTGAGTAGCTGTCACGAAGTCACAGCCCTGTACGTCGCGGACCTGGTGGTCAAGGCGGATCGCTGACGCGTACGGCAGGTTCTTCGACGGGTCCGTCGCGGCCACGCCCGGCATCGGGAGGACGAGGAGGCGGTCCATGGTTCCCCACTCCCCCGTCACCATCCACTGCGCGTCCGGGGACACAGCGGCGAAGCTGTTGTTGTTCGCCTCCCACGACTCCAGTGCGTGCACGTAGTTGGACCAGGTGCCAGAGGGCGACTGCACGCGGTACAGCTTCCCGCCGCGGTCGTCACGCTGGTACGGCTCGACGTACCAGCCCTGCGCGGCGCCCGGGTCGCCGATGTGGTTCCAGCCTCTGATCAACGGGTCGGCCGGAATGGTGCCGAGACCGGTGTAGCGGTACTGCGTCGTGCTGCCACGGGTCACCGTGGCGAGGCCCTGACTTTCGTCGAGCGGACGGGCGTTGTCGGACCCTACGACGTGCCATCCGGTGACGGCGTGGGCCGAGGTGGGAAGGAGGAAGGCGGCTAGCACGAGAACAAGAGAAATCCCCAGTTTGCGCATGCGCAGATTTCTACCCCACGCCGAAGCCCCCGATTCGGAGATGGCAGGAACATGCTGCTAATGTTCTGCACGTTCCTGAGCCCCCGTAGCTCAGGGGATAGAGCACCGCCCTCCGGAGGCGGGTGCGCAGGTTCGAATCCTGCCGGGGGCGCAACCAATCTGGCCGATCCTAGTGCGCGAACACCGCGCACCCTGGGTCGGCCGTTGTGCATTCCGGGGTGGCTAGAGGCCTACTGCTTCTTGGCAGTAGGCCCATAGGTGTTGGCGTTGGGCCTCTGATTCTTGGGTTCTGGGTAGGTAATGAGTGGGGCGGATCTGCCGGTCGTGCCAGAAGTTGCCTGTGGGCAGCGTTCGGTCGGTCGCGGCCAGCCAGACGGTGGTGTCGGCGCCTTGGGCGGGCGTGCGGAGGAGTGGGCGTGTGAGGTTGGTGAAGAGCGGGAGAGAGTCGGTCAACCCAGGGGTTTGGGACCAGCCGGGGTGCATCGAGGCGATGAAGGTGGGGGCCAGTTCGGCGGCCAGGACCGGGGTCAGCGCGACCTGGATGCGTTTGCTGCGGGCGTACGCCGTTGCGCCGCGGTAGGTGCCGTTGCGGAACTCCGGGTCATCGACAGGGAGCCGCTGCGTGTACATGCCGCCGGACGCCACGAAGACGACCCGACCATCCTTCAGGTGCTCGCGCAGGAGGTGGGTCAGGAGGAGTGGACCGAGTACGTGGGTGGCCAGCGTCAGTTCGTGGCCTTGAGGGGACTGCGTACGGCGTGACGGCATGACGCCGGCGTTGTGGATCAGGGCGTGGATGGGGCCCCTCAGTCCGGCGGCGTAGCGGCGTACGGCGTCCAGGTCGGAGACATCGCACTCGTCGACGATGAACTCGGCGGTGGGGTGTTCGCGGCGCAGGTCGGCGAGCGTCGAGGCGGCACGGTCCGCGTCGCGGACCACGAGTCTGACCGTCGCCCCCAAACGTGCGAGGCCCGCGGCGGTTGCTTTCCCAAGCCCGGAGCGCGCTCCGGTGACGACAGCGGTCTTGCCGGTCAGAGAGTTGGGTGCTGGATCGTCCGCCGGCCAACTGCGGCTGCGGAGGCTGTAGCCGAGACGTGTGTAGCCGGGGACGACCGTGCGGTCCAGCAGGGTGTCCAGGACGCGGCTCATGCGGCCAGCTTGCCCAGGGCGTTGCGGAGGGCTTCCTCGGCCTCTTCGCCGAGGCGTTCGAAGGACCTGCGAAGGAACGGTTCGGCGAGCCTCGCAAGCCCCTTGAGTTGGAACTCGGCGCGATACGTCACCCGAGTGATGTGAGCCTCGCTGCGGAACGTCATGGTGTCGCGGGCAACGATCGTGCGGTTCTCACCGCGGAGGACGATCCGGTCCGGGCGCACATACTCCTCGACCACGTACGTGAGCTCGGTCTCGCGGCCGTTGAAGCGAGACGTGTTGAGGTACGTCGTACCTTCGCCGCCGTCGCCCGCCACCCGAACGGTGCGGACCGTGCCCGGGTCCCACTCCTCGGTGCTGCGGAAATCGGCCAGGTAGTCGAAAGCGTGAGCGGGTGCGGTTGCGACAGCTACTTCGCGTTCGATGACGATCATCGGCTCTGCTCCAATCGCTCTGCGGCTGTGACAGGGTCTTCGTCGAAGTACTGCGCCCCGACGGCGGCTGACAGCTCGGCGGATGCACCGGGGCCGGCCAGCGCGAGCAGTCGGCCCTGTGCGAGCTGGACGAGTTCCGGGCGGATGGCGTCGAAGCGGGACGCGTCCGAGGCGGCCAGCATCACCAGGTCGGGTCCGAGGGTGTCGGCCGTGCGCTGGATGTCGCCGGTCGGCGAGTCGGCGCCGAGGAAGACCACTCGCCAGCCTGAGCGTCGCAGTACCAGGCCGAACGACAGCAGGGCGATGTCGTGCAGCTCACCGGGCGGACAGGCCAGCAGGACCTGCGGTCCGCGGCCGCCGCCCCAGCCCGGCGACAGCGCGGCGAGGCGGGACCGGATCACGTTGCTGGCGAAGTGCTCCTGGCCGACGGTCACCTCGCCGCTGCTCCACCGCTCCCCCAGCTCACGCAGGTACGGGATCAGCACGTCGCGGATCACGGCCTCGATGGTCAGCGCACCGAACAGTTGGTCCAGTACGACGTGCGCGGCCCGCTCGTCGAGCAGGTCGAGCGCGGCCCGCAGGCTGGCGGCACCGTTGGCCTCGGCCATCCGTACGACGACGGGGTCCGGAGGCTGAGGTGCTGCCGCGGTGGGCTCGGCCAGTACGGCACGGGCCGCCTCCGCGGCGGACAGGCCTTCAGCGAGGTACGCGCGCATTCTCTGGACCCGGCGTACGTCGCTGTCGGAGTACAGCCGGAAGCCACCGGACGAGCGCTTCGGCGACAGCAGGCCGTAGCGCGACTCCCACGCGCGCAGGACGTGTTCGCTGACCCCCGCGCGCTTGCTGAGCGCACCGATCCGAAGTCCGCCCGGCACCGAAGTCTCCACGGTCACACAGTATACAAACCTTAGACAGACCTTTGACAAGAGCTAGGCGTCTGTCTAATCTCTAGACAGACCTTAGACAGCCTGGAGGCCCTGCCCATGACCGAGTCCGTCGCTGTGATCGGCGCCGGCGTGTCCGGTCTCACCGCCGCCTACCTGCTCGCCCGCCGCTTCGACGTCACGCTGTTCGAGGCCGAACCGCGGCTCGGCGGGCACGCCCACACCCATGACGTCACCGACCCGGCCGGCCGCCGGCTCGCGATCGACACCGGCTTCATCGTCCACAACACCCGCACCTATCCCCTGCTCCGCAAACTGTTCGCCGAGCTCGGTGTCCGGACCCAGCCGACCGAGATGAGCATGAGCATCAGTGACCCGGCGAGCGGCCTGGAGTTCGCCGGCGGGCGCGGGACCGCCGGGATCTTCGCGCAACGGCGCCGGGTCCTGGACCCGAGCTTTCTCCGGTTGCTCGGCGAGGTCCGCCGCTTCCACCACCGGGCCGCCGGCTACCTGGCCCGGACCGGCGACGACGACCTCACGACGCTCGACGAGTTCCTCGAGGCCGAGCGGTTCAGCCCGGCCTTCGTCCGCCAGTACGCCGTACCCGTGGTCTCCTGTGTCTGGTCCTGCGGCGGCACCTCGGCCCTGGCCTACCCGGCGCGCTACCTGTTCCGCTTCCTCGACCACCACGGCATGCTCTCTGTCAGCGGCTCACCGCAATGGCTGACCGTCACCGGCGGCTCCCGGCAGTACGTCGATGCGCTCGCCGACCAGCTCGGCACCGTTCGAGCGCACCGTCCCGTCCGCGCGGTACAGCGGCACCCGGACGGCGTCACGGTGACCGTTGCCGACGGCACCGTATCCGAGTTCGACCGGGTGGTTCTGGCGACACATGCCGACCAGGCGCTCGATCTGCTCACGGATGCGTCGCCCGCGGAGAAGGCGGTGCTCGGACCGTTCGAGTACAGCCGCAACACGGCGGTGCTGCACACCGACACCTCATTGCTTCCAGCAACCAAGAACGCGCGGGCCTCCTGGAACTACATCATCGGCTCCGGTGCGCCGCTGACGACGTACTGGATGAACAGGTTGCAGGCCCTGGAGACCGACGAGACCTACCTGGTCACGCTGAACGGTGCCACGACGGTCGATCCCGCGAAGGTGATCGAGCGGATCGACTACCGGCACCCCGTCTACACCCCGAAGGCCGTCGCCGCTCAGCGCGGGCTGGCAGCCCTGAACACCGGCCGGATCGCTTTTGCAGGGGCGTATCACGGCTGGGGATTCCACGAGGACGGTTGTCGCGCCGGCGTCGCCGCGGCCGAGTCCTTCGGGGTCCGCTGGTGACGGTCGCCGGTGTGCTCCCCACACTCCCGGCGATCGTCACCGGCTTCGTCCGGCACGGGCGGCGGATTCCGATCCGCCACGCGTTCCGGTACCGGGTGCACCAGTGGCTGGTCGACCTCGACGACGTACCGCGCCAGCCCTGGTACCTGCGCCCGCTGGCGCGCTTCGACGCCCGCGACCATCTCGGCGGCCACGGCCCGACGATCAAGGACGATCTGCGTCGCTACCTCGCCAGCGAAGGCATCACGTACAACGGCCGAGTCCTCATGCTGGCCAACGCCCGCACCTTCGGCCACGTCTTCGACCCGCTGACCGTGTTCTGGTGCATCGACAGCCCGTACGTCGTCGCAGAGGTCCACAACACGTACGGCGAACGGCACGCCTACCTGCTCCGCCCGGATGCGCACGGCACGGCCGAGACCCCGAAGGAGCTCTATGTCTCGCCGTTCAACGATGTCTCCGGTCAGTACCGCCTGAGCTTCGAGCTCGACCACGACCGGGTCCGGGTGCAGGTGAGCCTGTCGCGAGACGGCCAGACGGTCTTCGGAGCGAGCTTCGACGGCGTACCGCACCCTGCTACGCGCCGGGCGACCCTCGCAGCCGCCGTACGGATGCCACTGATGCCGCAGCGGGTGTCCCTGCTGATCCGGCTGAACGGGGTGTGGCTGTGGGCGCGCCGCCTACCCGTCGCACGACGCCCGGTGCACCGACTCCAGAAAGGACTTCGATGAGCAGTCTGACCATCGCCCAACCACTCTGCCTGCGGCACCCGGTCCTGCGGCCGCTGTGCGTCCGTGCCCGGATCACCCGGCTGATCGTCGACCGGATCCTCGACCAGGTGCCGGTACGCGCGGTCTACCCGGACGGCACGGTCCGCGGTGGCGGCGGACCGGACGCACCGGTACTGCGGATCGTCCGTCCGGACTCCCTGTTCGAACGGCTCGCGCACAACCCCAAGATCGGTCTCGGCGAGGCGTACATGGCCGGGGACTGGGTTGCCGGCGACGGCACCGACCTGGGCGACCTGCTGACGCCGTTCGCGGCACGTGTCGCTCAGCTCGTACCGCAGTACCTCTTGCGCTTCCGGCGGGTAGTCGACCGGCGTATCCCGCGTCTGCGGCGCAACACACCGACAGGGGCCCGGGAGAACATCAGTGCGCACTACGACCTCAGCAACGAGCTGTTCGGGGCGTTCCTGGACCCTGGACTGACCTACAGCTCCGCTTTGTTCGACCACGACGTACCGCTGGCCGCCCAGGAGCTTGCGGAGGCTCAATCCAGGAAGGTCGAACGCATCTTGGACCTGGCCGCCGTGGGTCCGGGTAGCCGGGTGCTCGAAGTCGGAATCGGCTGGGGGACGCTCGCGATCGCTGCCGCTCGTCGTGGCGCCCTGGTCACGGGCATCACGTTGTCGACCGAGCAGCTGCAGCTGGCGCAGAAACGCGTTGCTGACGCCGGTCTGGTCGACCGGATCGACCTGCGGCTGCAGGACTACCGCATGGTGACCGGCACGTACGACGCCGTTGTCAGTGTGGAGATGATCGAGGCGGTCGGTGCGGAGTACTGGCCGGAGTACTTCCGCACGCTGGACCAGCTACTCGCACCGGGCGGAAGGGTTGCGCTACAGGCGATTCTGATGGACCACGACCGGATGCTCGCCACCCGGAACTCGTACAGCTGGATCCAGAAGTACATCTTCCCCGGAGGTCTGATCCCGTCCCGCACCGCGATCGACGAGACCGTGGCGCGCCACACGACGTTGGCGGTCGACGACGACCACAGGTTCGGTGCGGACTACGCCGAGACGCTTCGCCGTTGGCGACGGCGGTTCGTCGCCAACTGGCACCTTGTCCGGGCGGAGGGGTTCGACGAGTCGTTCCGGCGGGCATGGGAGTACTACCTGGCCTACAGCGAGGCAGGCTTCGCGTCCGGCTACCTCGACGTCGCCCAGCTCCGCCTCCGACGCCACTGATTCGTGCTTCCCGGGGGCCGTCCCTCCCCCGGGAAGCACGGACCGGAATCAGCTGTCGGGCAGGGAGAACACCGACAGCACGACCCGGTCCTTACCCGGCGACTCGGCCAAGTAGGGCTCGATCAGCTCCGCGAAGCCTGACCGGAACGCGGCCATGTCCTCCGAGCTGAGGTAGAGGGCGAGCTGCGAGTAGCCCAGCTGGTGGATCCGCGGGTACAGGTCACCGCTCTCGACCACCCGGTCGAAGTCGGCGGCCAGCCGGGTCAGCATCATCAGGAACGCCTGCCGGTGCTGGTCCGGTGTCATCGCCCGCGCCTCGCGCTCGTCGATCCGGCCGACCTTGGTCTGGTCCAGGCTGAGCGTGCGCTCCGTCGTACCGCGGATCTTCCGCTCGCGGACCACGGTCAGGTAGCCGGCGTCGATCAGCGCGGCGACGTGCCGGTAGAGCGTCGTGGCGGGGACGTCGGGCAGGTCGCGTTTCAGGTCCGTGGTGGTCACCTCGCGACCGAGCGCCCGCTGCACGATGCGCCAGCGGATCGGGTGCAGCAGAACGTCCAGCACCGGGGTCGGCGACTCCTCCATCGGCTCTCCATCAGGGTTCTTTCAGGGTATCCATTGATACCAACAGTGGTAATAATAGCGGCATCGGAAACATTCCCACTCGCCCGAGGAGACGTTGACGTGTCGCTCACCCGTCGTACCGTGCTCAAGTCCGCGGCCGCTGCCGTTCCGGTTGCTGCGGTACCGATTCCTGCACTGTCCACTCTGCCGTCATCGGCCACCACAAGCAGGGAACCCGCCGCGATCGGGCGGTTGGCCGAGAAGATCGAGGCCGGGATGGCGAAGTACGCGATCCCCGGGGCCGGTCTCGGCGTCTGGTACCGCGGCCGGGAGTACGTCCGCGGCTTCGGCGTCACCAGCGTGGACACCGGCGAACCGGTCTCCGCTGACACCGTGTTCCGGATCGGCTCGACCTCCAAGACGTTCACGGCCACCGCGATCATGCGGCTCGTCGAGCGCGGCCGGATCAGCCTGGACCGGCCGGTCCGCGCCTACCTGCCGGACTTCGCGACGCAGGACGCGTCGGTCGCGGCGCGGGTCACCGTCCGGCAGCTGCTCAACCACTCGCCTGGCTGGCAGGGCGACTACTTCGAGGACACGGGCCAGGGCGACGAAGCGCTCGCGCAGTACGTCGCCGGTATGACGAAGGTCCCGCAGCTCACGCCGCTCGGGAAGGTGTTCTCGTACAACAACGCGGCGATCGGCGTGGCCGGGCGGATCATCGAGGTCGTGACCGGGAAGCCGTACGAAACCGCTACCCGCGAACTGGTCGTGGATCCACTCGGGCTCGCGCACAGCCGGTTCTTCCACAGTGAGCTGGACGGTTTCAGCGTCGCCGCGTCGCACAACATCGTCGACGGCAAGCCGGTCGTCGAGCCGTCGTTCGACGCGATGCCACGCGCGCTGCACTCGGTCGGCGGCCTGATCTCGAGCGCAGGCGACCAGCTCCGGTACGCGCGGTACCACCTGGGGCACCGGGACCTCCCCAAGCTGCTCAGCGACCGCAGCAGGCTCGCTATGCAGTCGCACCCGGGTCCGGGCGGCACGCTGTTCGTCGAGCTGAACGGGGTGGGCGTCACCTGGATGCTGCGTCCGACCGCTCAGGGCCCGACGGTCGTGCAGCACGGCGGAGACTGGTCAGGTCAGCACTCCGGCTTCCTGTTCGTACCGCAGCGGGACTTCGCCATCACATTGCTCACCAACTCCGAGAGCGGGCCGTCTCTGGTGGCGGAGCTGTTCGCGGATGACTGGGCTCTGCAGGAGTTCGCCGGCGTCACCAACCTGCCCGCCGTACCGCGAGAGCTGCCGCCTCGGAAGTTGGCTGCTTACGAGGGCACGTACGTGTCTCAGCAGATCGGCTTCGACGGAAAGCCGGAAGAGCTCGGTCTCGACCTCACGGCCGACAGCGGCGAGCTTGTCGCCGGTGTGGGCGGACAGGCTGTGTTCCGGTTCGCCTTCTACCGCAAGGATTACGTGCTCGCGCAGAACCCGGACGGCACGCCTACGCACGTCCGCGCCAACTTCGTCCGCGGCACCGACGGACAGGTCGAGTGGTTGCGGTACGGCGGCCGCCTGTTCCGCCGTCAATCAGCCACCAAGAAGGCGCTCCGCACGGCCAAGCTTCGCCACCCCGCCTCGGTCTGGTAATTCACCCGACCCGGATCGAGACTGAATCCGGGGGTGGGTCGGATGGACGCAGTGGGGCCCGTGTCCCGGGATGCCGTCATCGTGATCCCGGGAATCATGGGAAGCAAGCTGGTCGAGGCCGAGTCAGGCGATGTGCTGTGGGGCCTCGACGACGCGAGTTGGTGGGTCAGCGCGTGGACGACGGGAACTGCGCTCAGACGTCTGGCCGTCACGGACGACGAGCGGGCCGGCCGGACCGGCCGCGTCCGCGCCACCGGGCTGCTGCGCTTCCCGGCGTTCGCGCCGGTGCTGAAGGGCTTCGAGCCGTACACGAAGCTGCTGACCGGGATCGGACGGGTGCTCGCACATCCGGATGCGTTGTGCGAGTTCCCGTACGACTGGCGGCTGTCCGTGGAGCACAACGCGCACGAACTCGAGCGACTGGTCGACCGGCACCTGTCCCAGTGGCGGGCGCATCCGTCGGGTAGCGCCGACGCGAAGGTGGTCCTGGTCGCGCATTCGATGGGCGGCCTGGTCGCTCGCTACTACCTGCACGTGCTCGGCGGCGCGTCCGACGTCCGTACGACGATCACACTCGGCACGCCGTACTACGGCTCCGTGAAGTCGGCGTACATCCTGAGCTCGGGAGACGGCCTGCCGATCCCCCGCAAGCGGCTGCGCAAGCTGGTTCAGCACATGCCCGGGCTGTACGACCTGCTGCCCTTCTACCGCTGTCTCGACGAGGGTAGGACCGCCCGGCGGCTCGAGGCCGGCGACATCGCGAGTCTCGGCGGCGACCGGCAGCTGGCCGACGAATCCCTTCTGCGGCACGACAAACTCATGGAAGGGGAGGCCGGCAGTCTGCGGCTGCTCATCGGCGTCGAACAGCCGACGATGCAGAGCCTGTCGGTGCGCGACGGCGTACTGACACCCCTCATGCACACGTGCATCACCGATCCGGCGGGAGTGATCAGGGAGCGGCTGGATCTGCGCGGCGACGGCATAGTGTTCCGCCGGTCGGCCGCCGGGTTCGGTCTGTCCCCCGGCACGCTCCCGCAGTCCCACGGTGCCGTTGCGGCAACTGAGGAAGCGATCTCGCATGTGCGCGACGTGCTGACCAACGACACCGCCGGTCCCCCACTCGGCCCTGGGGAGATCGGGATCGACGTACCCGATGTCGTGTCGGTCGACGAGCCGCTCACGATCACGGTGTCCGGCGCGGACGCGACCGGTACGTCGTGCCGGGTTGTCGACGCCTTCAGCCGTTGGCAGGTCGCGGTGCCGCCGTTGGAGCGTCGCGACGGGATGCTGACCGCCTCGGTCGTCCTCACGGAGCCAGGCGTCTACCGGGTCGAGGTGAAAGGCGGCGGCGCATCAGCCGTCACCGAACAGGTCCTGGCGGTCCCACCCGAGGAGGCGGACCAGTGAGCGAGCCGGCATTCACCATCTACCCGATCCCGATCGCTGCCTACAACACCGCTGTACGACGGCCGTTCGAGTCGATCCCGGCCGAGGACGACGCGAAGGCGATCGCCGACCTGCTCGCGCCGTACGGCGGGGTCATGCACCCCTGGACCGACGGCCGACCGGACGCCGCCTGGGTGCAGCAGGAGCTGGGCGCCTGGGCCGATCGGGACGGACCGCGGAGTTCGGTCCTGGTCTGGGTGGGCCATGGCGAGTCGGACACGGAGGATGCCTGGCTGGCGTCGTACAACAGCACGCAGCGCAAGAAGGGCACCGGCCATCACGCGCAGGAACTGGCGAAGCACCTGGCCGACGAGTGGACCGACCGGAGCGACGACCACGGGGCGTGGACGTTGGTCGTCATCGAGGCCTGCGGCGCCGAACGGTTCGTCCAGCTGCTCGCGACGGAGGTCCTGTCCACGACGAATCCGGCGGGGCGCTTCGCGATGCTCGGTGGCGGCGGCACCGGATCAGGCTTCCTCAAGGCGGTGCCGAAGGCTCTGGACGAGGCGTTGAAGTCCTTCGCGCCCAACGACGAGGTGATCCGGGTGGACGACCTGGTCGGCCGGTTGGAGAACCGGCTGGCGTTCGGCCTGTCGATCCGGGTCGGGCTCGGCCAGGCTCGGCCGCTGACCCCGCCGCCGCGGCCGCTCGGCGCCGGCGTCACCGCCACCCAGGACGTCTATCTCGAGCTGGAGGCGTTCCTTGCCGGTCTGCCGCAGGACCAGCGCAAGTTCTTCGTACCCAAGGCGCAGGGGGCGGAACTCGGCGAACCGACCTGGTACTTCGAGGGGCGCAGCCGGGAGCATCAGGAGATCACCGAGTGGCTGCGCACGACCGACTCGGGGCTGCTCGCCGTCACCGGGCCGGCCGGCTCGGGCAAGTCCGCCGTCCTGGGGAACCTCGTCGTCCACAGCAACCCGTCGCTGCGCGAGCTGCTGATCAGCGCCAGTCGGGTCGAGCGGCTGGCCGCGCCGGAGCAGCCGCCGGACGACGTCTTCAACGCCACGGTCCTGCTAACCGGTCTGACGACCGCCGAGGTGATCAACCGGCTGGCGGCCGACCTCCAAGGGGAGCCGGACGTCTCCAGCACGCGCGAAGCCCTGCGAACGGTGGCCGAGGACCGCACGGTCATGGTCGACGCGCTGGACGAGGCCCAGGATCCGCTGGAGGTGGCCGCCGTACTGCGGCAACTGTCCGAGGCTCCCGGGTGCCGGGTCGTCGTCGGCACCCGCCGTTCGACCAACGAAGGTCCTGATCTGCTGGAACCGGACGACACCAACCTGCTCGACGCGCTCGAACCGACCGCCACCGTGACGGTGGAGCTCGATGCCGAAGCGGTCACGAGGTACGTCGAGCATCGGTTGAACACGCTGCCGATCGACCCCGGCACCGCGGCCGCGGCCGCACGGAGCGTCGGGGCACACAACCGGCACTTCCTGTACGCCCGGCTGGCTGTGCACGAGATCCTGGCCCGGCCCGAGTTGCTGACCGCTGACGCACAGCCCGAGCTCGCAGAGTTGCTGGAGCAGGACCACCGCGGCCTGTTCGCGACCGCGGTGGACCGGCTGACAGTTGCCGATCGCAACTTCCGTCCGTTGCTGGAAGCTCTTGCCCATGCTCGTGGCCGGGGCCTGCCGCGGGCCGACGGCATCTGGGCCACAGCCGCCGGAGCGTTCATGGAGAGCCCGCCTGGCGAGTACGACCTGGACCATCTGCTGGTCGCGGCGGCGCCGTACGTCATGCTCGACGGGGAGCACGGTCAGAGCACCTACCGGCTGGCCCATCAGACGTTCGTGGAGCACTTCCACGCGCAGTCGTCGTACGCCGCCGGCCACCGACGGATCGCACGAGCGCTGGCCACGCGGCAGCGGTCGGCCATGGACGGTTGGGCGGACGCGAACTTCTACCCGGTTCGCTACCTCGCCGAGCACCTGGTGGCCGACGCGGACCGGGTCGCACCGGCTTCCGCGGCGGTCGTCGACCTGGTGACCGACGCCGGCTGGCTGACCCGCGCGGTCGACCTCCTGGGCGTCGACCAGACCGACGCTGTCATCACCGCGGCCAAGATCGTGATCGAACAGGACACGTCCCACGACGACGCGATGGTCCGGTGGGCGACCATGTTCCAGACCATCGACGTGATGGAACGGGCGCTCCGCCGGAGCCGGACCGCGCTCACACGCGACCCCACCCAGCTCGCGGGTCAACTGCACGCCCGATTGAAGGAGCACCCCGGCGCCTCGATGACAGGGCTGGGGGACGCGATCGGCCGGCTCGTGACCACGCCTTGGCTGCGGATGGTCGAGGGCAGCCTCGATTGGCGAGCGGATCTCGAGTCGACGTACGGAACGACCGGCAAGGTCCGTGGTCTTGGCTTCGGCCACGTCGACGACCTCCCCGTGGTCGCCATCGCGGTCGACACCCGGATCGAGCTGTGGGATCCGCGGACCGGCGTACCGGATGCCCTGTCCATGATCTCACTCGGCCACCGCGCCACCGCCGTCGCGATGTCGGTCATCGACGGTCGGCCGGTCGTGGTCACCTCGGCCGGGTACGACCGGATCGTCGAGGTGTGGGACGCCCGCACCAAGGAACGGATCGCCGCGGCGGACATCGGCCTCGGTCACGCGATCGGGGTCGGCCGGGTCGACGGACGGCAGGTCATCGCCGGTGTCGACTTCGACCGCACGCTGAGGATGGTCGACGCCGTGACCTTGCGGCCTTACGACCTTCCGCCGGCACTCGAGGCCCTCGACGTTCGTGGCTTCGGGATCGAGGACGACGGCGCGCTGATGCTCCTGGCCGTGCGGGACGAGCCCGCCCCGGACCGCGCCCATCGCGTTCTGCTGATGAATCCCGTCGACGGCCGCCAGGTCTGGCGGACCGAACCGATCCAGTTCGACAGCGGCAGTCTGCTGGACGTCATGGCCGGCGCGCGGATCGGGGTGCCGTTCGTGGTCGCCGCGGCGATCGGGAGACGCATGTTCTGGTTCACCGAACGGCAGGAGCACGTCGAGGAATCGCCGTACGTCGAGCGCACCCGGGCTATCGCGATCGGCATGGTCGGCGGGCATGCGATCGTCGCGGCGGCTCCCGACTACGACGACACCGCCCTGGTGCAGTTGCAGCAACTCACGTACGACGGTGTCACGCTCTCGCGGCTTCGCAACGACACCACGGCGCAGTGGCGCTACGACCGGTTCATGCCGACGAAGGTCCCGGAGGAACTCGGCAAAGAAGGGTCCTCGCGGGACGGGTCTCACCCTCGGCCGCTCGACCTGGACCGGCCTGAGGGCTGGCCGCAGTCGGTTGCGGTGGCCGGTGAGGTGGACGGGGTGCCGGTGATCGCGACGGGATCGGTCGAGGGCACCGTCTGGGTCTGGGACAAACGAACTCTGGCACCCGATCGTCGGGGAGGCGACCGTCCGCGTGCGATCGCGGGGCCGTTCGTCGAGCTGCCGTCGTACGTTCTCGAGCAGGGCTGGGACCTGCTGTACGTCAAGCCGAACCTGGAGCAGGCGACCTCTGTGGCCTTGGGCAACGTTCCCGGGTACGGCGCGATCGTCGCCGTCGCGTGCGGCGGACAGGCACGGATGTTCACGATCGCGGACGGCAAGCGGATCGAGAACGCGGCGGACCGTGCCTCAGCGGTCGAATGTGTGGCGATCGGATCGCTCAACCGGCGGACCGTACTGGTCACCGGATCGACCGGCGGCAACGTCGCCGTGTGGGATCCGACGGCAGGAACGCGGATCGCCGGGCTGTACGTCGACGACCCGATCACGAACCTGGCCGTCGATTCCCACCGGATCCTGCTCCGGACCGCCACCCACGGCGACTACGCCCTCGAGCTCAAGGAGCCGTGACCATCCACAGGTGTCCGTCGGGGTCGGTGAACGTGGCCATGTAAGTCCATGGCTTACGAGTCGGTGCCGTCACCTGCACCGCCCCGGCGGCGACCGCCCTGGCAGCCAGTGCGTCGGCAGCCGCTTCGCTCTCGACCTCCACGCTGAGGATGCATTCGCTCTGGCCATGAGGTGCGGCCGGCTGGTCACCCAGGACCCAGCCGAAGCCTTCGGTCGGGATCAGCATCATCCTGACGTCGTCGGCCAGCTGGAACTGCAGCGGCTCGGGGATGCCGTCCTCGTCCAGCTCACCGACCGGCGTCAGGCCCAGCGCCTCCTGGTAGAACGCGTACGAGCGCGGCCGGTCCTCGATGGGAAGGCTGATGATCATCGGGTCACTCCAGCGGTGAAGCGGTCGGCGTCGCGACCGGACAGGTGGTCTGGTGGGAGGCTACGACCGCTGAGGACCAGCAGAAGGTCCTGTGCCGTGCCGGTGAGCGGCGTGCCGGCGCCGTAGGTCCAGGTGAGGTCCGTTGCCTGCAGTTGTACGTCGGTCAGGTCGACGCCGAAGTACTTGGCGTGACGTGGCCTCATCGCGTCGAAGACGATCCGCAGCCGCTCGGACGGCACCTGACGATCGATGCCCAGCGCAACGGTCATGTCGAGGCCGTGGATCACGTCGTGCGACAGCGCACCCTCGTAGCCGCCACCGGGCGGTTTCCACGGGTGGTTGATGTTCTGGCGCAAACACTCGACCAGCTGCGCCGGCGTCAGGTCCACCGCATCCTGCCGCGCCTGCCGATCGGCGTACCGGTTGAAGCTGCCACCGGACCGGACCATCCCGGCCAGGAACCGCGGCACAGAGAGCCGGTACGGCATGGTGATGTGCGCGACCAGCTCCCGCACCCGCCACCCGGCGCACAGCGTCGGCTTCTCCCAGTCGTCTTGCCCCAGCCCGGCCAGCACGGCCGCCAGCTCGGTCCGCTCTCCCGCTACAGCACTCCTGATGTCCGTCATACCCCACCGACGAACGGGTTCGGCCGGGACAGACACTCAGTCCGAGAGATATTCGGACGGTTTCACCAAGGGGATGCCGTCCGGGCGTTTGCAGGCGTCGAGGAGAGCGGTGAACTCGGCGTCGACGGGTGTCTTGCCTTCACAGACCGTGAAGTAGTCGGTGAGGAACCGCACCAGCAGCTCGGGGTCGAGCAGCTGATCGGGACAGACCTCCGGGGCGGCATGGAACACCATCAGTAACAGGTTGCGAACGCGTTCAGCTCCCGCGGACAGGGCCGGCTGCACGTACGGGAGCGGCAGGATCAGGCCGCCGAGACCGTCGTACAAGCGCATCCGAGCGTCCGCATCGCCGTACCCGAGGGAATCGGTGGCGACGTGGCGGCGTGGATCCTCGACCTCTGCGACGACCAGCGCAGGCCGGTAGCGGGCGATCCAGCGCGGTACGGCGTCGCTCGCGAGCCCGGTGCCGACGCCGCGATCACGAAGCTCCGACAGAACGGCCAGGTAGGACAACAGCAGGACACGGGCCGCTGGGTAGGTGTCCGCGACGATGGCTGCCACGACTCGTCCGGCCGGGTCGACCGCGACGCGGCAGCACACTCCGCTGTCCTCCTTGGCCAGCCGCGGCAACAGTTTGTCGCGCGGCATCAGCTCGTCGACGGGAAAGCTCGGGTTGAGTACGTCGTCGTACAGGCGCTCCAGCTGCCCGGGCGCGAGCAGCCACGAGTCGACGTACTCCAGGTCAGGATTCGCCGCCATGTCTGCCTCCAGGGCGTCCCAGCAGCGCGAACGCAACGGCGATCGCGACCGCAGCCAGCATGACGAACCCGAGCTCGACCGAGGCCCAGCCGACCGACACCCGTTCCGCGACGGGCGCCTTGACGAACTGGTTGATCGCCTCGAACAGCCCGACCAGCGACAGCGCCGCCAGCAAACCCAGAATCACCTGGATGCTCCGCTGGTACTTGCTGGTCGCGACCTCGTCCGCGCGCGCCTTCTGCTCCTCGACCACGCTCACATGCGCAGCGACCAGTTCGTAGAGCGCCTCGACCTCACGGACCTCCGCGTCGAGTTCGTCCTCGTACCGGAGCAGACCTGCCGCGTCGTACACCCTGTCGACCAGCCGACGGTGCACCGCCGGCCGGCACAACGCGTTGCTGTGCAACTGATCGAGGCAGTAGCGGACGTCGGCCACGTGGGCGGCCAGTTTCAGCCGGTCGGCCTCCACCTGTCCGCGCTTGGTCTCCTCCATGCGTCCGGGCGTCAACGACGCAGCCAGCGCGTCCTTCGTCGCTCGCAGTTCGCGGCGCCACCGCTTCAGGAGCGGGGGAAGCGACGCAACGAACTCGACCTTCTCCTCCTGGCCGAGGTAGACCCAGCTCGGGCTGCCCGGAAGCACGACCAGCGTCGTGTTGTCGGTCCTGGCGACGAGGTCGGTGTCGTACCCGGCGTCCCCGATCAGGTTGCGGACCGTGTCCGGCATCGGCCGGCGAGTCCATTCCTCGAGCGCGGTCGCATACCCGGTGACCGGATTCAGCAGCAGCTGCCCGGCCGTGTCGACGACGTCCTGGCCGGTCGCTTCGCGCACGTGACCGTCCGCGCCGCGGATCTGCGCCTTCCGGATCTCCAGTACGACGTTGAAGTCGTTGCCGAAGTCCGCATGCCACTCGCCCGGGTCCAGGTTGTCGACCTGCTCGGCCAGGTCCTGGTGGATCTCGTCCGCGAACTCGTGCAGACGCTGCCACGATCCGGTCAGACCGCCGTCGAGCCAGGCGACCTGCTCGTCGCCCATCGAGTGCGAGGCGCGCCGCAGCCCTTGGTAGATCTCGTGCAGTCCGAGCTCGTCGCCGTCGTTGTCGTACTCGATCCTGAGATAGTGGTTGCCGAACTTGCTCAGCCGGAGCTCGACGGTATGGCGCAGATCGATGCCGGCCGTCGTACGGACGTTGATCGGCGGCAAGGTCAGCACCAGGCCGTGATAGATGTCGCTGTTCCAGATGTCGGAGAGATGCAGCGTGTCGACGAGCTGCGGTCGCGCACCCGCCAGAACGCGCGCTTTCCCGAGGTCCTCCCAGCTGATCCGAGCCGGAGTGGCGAACGGATAGCAGTAGACCAAGCGCGCTTCACTGATCGTCAGCTCCGGCGCCCCCGGACCGGGCGTGTGCTCGGTCAGGCTCCGCAGCGCGTACCGGTGCGCTCGCAGCTCTGACGCGTACACGTCGTCGACCAGGAGCGGGCTGGACTCGGCCTTCTCGAGTCGCGTCATGCACGCTTCGAGCTCGTCCACCGCGGCAGGTCCTTCGAGGATCCAGTCCAGTACGCCGTGCGCGACCGCGGCGATCGCGTCGTACGTCACGAAGTGCTTCTCGACGATCTCGGACAGGAAACTGACGAAGCTCTCCGCACCTGGTTGATCGAGGCTCCGGATCGATCGAAGGACGTCGGCGTTGGCCGCCGACACCGCCGCGGCGTGGACCTCCAGCGCCACCGGGCACGAGCAGTTGATCGCTCCCTCGGCGTTCATGCAGTCCGGCAGGGACGCGGCGTGCCTCAGGAACAGGTCGGTGGCCTGGTCCTCCCAGCCGGCGGGCCGGTCGCACAGGTCCCATCCGGTCCGGGCGCTGTCGATCGTCGCCCTGATCCCGTCGTAGTTGCCCGTCCGCTCCCACGCCGCCTGACAGCGGGCGTAGAGATACGCGGCCAGTACGAGCGTCGCACCGGGTTGCCGGCCGGCCGCCGTCCAGGCCTGCTCGAACTCTGCGGAACTGTTGCCGGCCTTGGCCAGCGCGTGATCGACGACCTCCCGCAACGCGCCGTTGCTCTCGAGCGTCGTCGTCAATGCTGTCAGCTCGCGACGGCTGAACTCACCGCCGATCGCGGCCCAATCGGTCTCCCCCACCACTGCCCCCTCCCCCACTTGCCAGGGTACGCGCGAGCGGGCATTTCAGGTCGCCTCGGACAGCCTCCTCTCCAGGTACAGGCGTTCGGCTTGTGTGGTGGCCAGGGCTATGGCCTCGCGGTAGGCCGTGGCGGCTTCGGTGGGGCGGTTCAGGCGGCGGAGGAAGTCGGCTCGGGTGGCGGGGAGGAGGTGGTAGCCGAGCAGGGGTCCGGCCGCTAGCTCTTCTACCAGGCGTAGGCCGACTGCTGGGCCGTCCGCCATGCCGATCGCCACAGCGCGGTTGAGGGCGACTACGGGTGTCTGCGGGAGCTGGGCGTAGAGGGCGGCGATCTGCGGCCAGTCGGTGTCGGCTGCGGTCCGGGCGGTGGCGTGGCAGGCCGCGATCGCGGCCTGGACCTGGTACGGGCCGGGCTCGCCGCGGCGCAGTGCGGCGTCCAGAAGGTCCACACCTTCAGTGATGCGCGTGTTGTCCCACTGGGTGCGGTCCTGCTCGTCCAGCGTGACCAGTGCGCCGTCCGGCGCCAGGCGGGTGTCGCGGCGTGCATCGTGCAGCAGCATGAGTGCGAGCAGTCCTGCGGCCTCAGGTTCGTCCGGCATGAGCTGGACGAGCAGTCTGGCCAGTCTGATCGCTTCACCGCTCAGGTTGCTCCGGACAACGTCGGAGTACCCCTCGTTGAAGAGGAGGTACAGGACTGCCAGTACGGCGGGTGTCCGCTCGGACAGGAGGTGTGCGGGCGGGACGCGGTACGGGATGCCGGCGTGCTGGATCTTCTGCTTCGCGCGGGTCAGCCGTTTCGACATGGTCGTCTCCGGCACCAGGAACGCCCGCGCGATCTCCGTCGTACTCAGACCGGCCAGTGTCCGCAGGGTCAACGCCACCCGTGCCTCCATCGCCAGTGCGGGATGGCAGCAGGTGAACATCAACCGCAGCCGGTCGTCCGGTACGTCGTACGGCGGCTCTGCGTCATGCGTCATCGCAGCCACCTCCTGCAGCTTCTGTGCACCCACTGCCTCGCGACGCAGCCAGTCGATCGCACGGTTGCGTGCGGTCGTGGTGAGCCACGCCCCAGGCCGATCCGGTACGCCGTCGTTCGGCCACCGCTCCAGGGCCGCGGCGAACGCTTCCTGCGCGCACTCCTCCGCCAGCTCCCAGTTCCCGGTGACCCGGATGAGAGTGGCGACTACCTGGCCCCACTCCTGCCGGTAGATCTCGTCGAAAGTCACACCGGCGGTTCAAACACTGGCCGGATCTCGATCGTGCCGTACCCGGCCGCAGGGTGCTTCGACGCGATCTCGATCGCCTCGTCCAGGTCGGCGCAGTCGATGAGGGTGAACCCGCCGATCTGCTCCTTCGTCTCCGCGAACGGCCCGTCCGTCAGCAGCAGCTCCCCCTCCCGCACCCGCACCGTGGTGGCCTCGTCCGGCGGCCGCAACCCGGCGCCACCGACGATGACCCCACGAGCCTCCATCTCCTCCGACCAGCCGCCGCACCCGTCGTTGGCGTGCGCAGCGGCCGACTCGTCGCCACAGATCATCAGCAAGTACTTCACGGTCCTCCTCCAGAGTGCCTTCACCCCACCGACGAACGGTTCGAGCGAGAACAGACACCCCTACGGTAGATCGCGGCTCAGCCCATGCCCTGGAGGTGGTGCATGGAGCCGTAGCGACCGGTGAGGCGGGTGAAGTCGGCCTCGTCGTAGAACGACGCCGTGCCACCGCCGTACGTCTTGGCGGTTTCGAGGCAGAAGCGGGCGGCCGACTCGACGCTGGTGAGATCGGTCGCGCCGGTGCCGCAGCCGGGTACGGCGGTCTCGGTGGTGATCGCGACACCCACCACCGGCGCGGACGTCGCCGTACACGGCTGCAGGATCGAGTTGATGTGGTAGACGTCGTTCCCGTACGGCGTGATGTCCTGCATGGTGAGGGGCAGTACGACGGGCAGCCGGCCGGACACCTGCGACGCCAGGTCCAACAGATCCTCGCTGACGCGCAGGATCCACCCTTCCTTGACCGTCGGCGAGATCGCGAAGCCCTGGTGGTTGACGACCCGGTTGCCCTTGGTGGTGTCGACCGACAGGATCGCGTCCATTGCGTCCTCGACCTCGTGCCGGTTCATCGCGTCGACGTCGACCGGCGAGTCCATGAACGGCACCGGGTCGTGCGGGCGGGTCGGCGCGTCCGGGCAGACATGCGTCGCGACGATCACGTCGCCCGGCAACTGGTCGCCACGCTGCCGCATCGTGCCCAGCTTGCCGGCCACCGCGAGCGCGACCAGCGCGCCGTCGCCGTCGGAGACGAATCCGATCCGTTCCGGCCGGGCGCCGAGTCCGCCGAGGCGCCCGATGATCCCGAGCGTCGGTGCGTCGCCGCCGGCGATCCGGCCCCGGCTGCCCGGGATGACCGCCCGGACGAAGTCGGTGCTGCCCTTGTCGCCCTTCACTGCCGTCACGCTGACGTCGTCGACACCGTGCGCCCGCAACCAATCGGCCACCGCCGAGCCGGACGCAGCCGCGTCGTCGAGAATGTCGTACAGGTCGAGAACTTCACGCCATGCCATATCTGGATCTCCTAGTCAGAATTTCGTCTTCACGAGGCTGTTGCCGAAGCCCCACAACGCGTCGCCCGCGATGAATCCGGCCGCGGCGATGGTCATCTGCGACTCGGCCTCGGGGCCCTTCCAGCGGCGGTACGCGACCCGCAGCACGATCCCGGCGAGCACCGTCCAGCCGGCGATCGGATTGACGATCAGCGTGCCGGTGGCGAGCAGGATGCCCATCTGGCGTTTCGCGCCGCCGACCGCCTGGATGATCGCGCCGGGCACGGCCCAGAGCAGCAGCTTGCCGATCAGCCCCTCGTCGGCGCCCGCCTGGATGGTCTTGGCGTAGACCTGCACGATCGGCGGGAACAGGTCGCGGTCGAAGTACACGTGGTAGGTCAGCGCGACGACCACACCGGCGACCGCCATCCCGATGACGCCCGCGAACAGCTGCTGCCGCCGTCCCGCCAGCTCGAATGCCGGGTCGCTCCCCCGGCCACGCAGCAGCCAGCCCGCCTTGAAGTCGTACCCGGCGTCCGCGAACGCCGGCCCACCGGCGGCGATGAACCCGACCAGCAGGGCGAGCGCGATCGGCGGGAACCCGAGCAGCATCCCGATCGTGAGGAAGATCAGCGAGGTCGCGAACGACGGGAACCAGCCGGAATGCATCGCCGACAATCCGACGATGAACTCCGCGATGATGCACGAAACGGCGGCGTACAGCACCCAGAGCACGAGCTCGCCGACTCCCAGGTCGCCGATCAGTCCGCCGGTGATCGCGAGCAGGATCGCCGCCCCGACGTACAGGACGAAGCCCTTGCCGAGACCGCGGCCCGCGGTGGAGTCGTCGCGGGTGTACGTCGTACGTTCCGCCGCCGGCTCCGGGGTACTCCGACCGCGGAAGACGACCACCAGGGCCTGGATCAACGCGACCAGACCGGCGCCGACCATCAGCCCGTGCGGGATGTAGTGCGCCGCGATGTCCACTCCGAACAGGTCCGCGCTGTAGCCCCGTGCCAACAGCCCGACCCCGAACATCGTGAGCGCGACGACGTTCCCGATGAACGCGACACCGAACGCGGACATCGGTACGCCGAGCCAGGACCCGAGCAGACCCACCGCCGTACCGGCGCCCAGCAGCGCGGCCCGCTTGCCGCCTTCGTCACCGGCCTTGATCGCCTCGGCCGCGGCGACGCCTGGCGGCCAGGCGCCCGATCCCGGGAAGACCTTCGAGTCGAAGAGCCAGTACAGCATCACGAAGTCGATCAGCATCGCCAGCCCGGCGCCGATCAGCATCGGCCAGACCAGCCCGGGCCGGCCGAGGACGACCGGGATCGCGATCGGCAGCAGCAGCGAGTTCGCGGCCGCGAAGGTCGCGGTGGAGATCGTCGACTGGACCAGGTTCTGGCGGTGTACCGACCGGAAAGGCCGCAGGACGGCGAGTGGCACCCGGCTGAGCGCGACCGCGACCAGGACACCGATCAGGGCGGTGTTCGGCGTGACGCCCAGCGTGGTGATGATCTGCAGACCGATAACCGAGCCGACGGCCGCGCAGATAACTAGCAGCGCTAGCGTCGCGGGCTCGAACGCCCGCGGGTGCTTGGTCTTGGTTGGTGTGGTCATGTCAGCTCCGCGGTGAGACGGGCGACGACAGAACGAGACAGGACCACAGGAAGCCCGGACGCGGTCGCCGCCGCTTCACGATGCTCCTGCGTGTACCCCATGCAGTCGAGCACCAGCAGCTGCGCGCCCTCCGCAGCCAGCGAGCGAGCCGCGTCCTCCAACTCGGTCAGACCAGGCTGGTACGGCGTGGCCCACGCAACCTTGATCTTCTGCTCCAGGTGCTCGAACTTCTCGTACGACTGCTGCTCCTGCTCCGCCAGCGGACACACCACCCCGACCAGCGCGTCACCCGCCAGCGCAGACAGGCCCGCGGTCAGCAGCGGGCCCGCAAGCAGCAACGGGCGGCTGTGGCGGAACGGCGGGAAGTCGCCGGTGCAGACGATCAGTACGACGTCCGCTCCTCCCGACTCCAGGATGTCGATCGCATTCTGCAGCCGGGGCAGAATCCCGGCCCGGCCGATCACCACCGACGAGCCGTCGCGCAGCCGGGTGGTCAGCGTCTCGTCACCCGGCTCCGGCGCCAGCGCCTTCAGGTCCGCGGCCGACAGCCCGTCCAGAGCACCGCGTTCGCGGACCTCGACCGACGACGGCAACCACTGCAGCATCTCCGGAACCATGTCGCTACGCGGCGACTGCCCGATGGTCACAACACCCAAAACGGTCATGTGACGGCCTCCCTGGTTCCGGCTTCGACGAGTTCGCGGCGCTGGGCGCGATCCAGGCGCGCTCGCGGGTCGGGTGACGGCACCGCGGCCAGCAACGCCTTGGTGTACGGGTGTTTCGGCGCGGCGAAGACCTCGTCGACCGTGCCGTGCTCGACGACCTTGCCGCGGCTCATCACGAGGACGTCGTCGGCGATCAGCCGCACCACCGACAGGTCGTGCGAGATGAAGACGTAGGCCAGACCGAGCCGATCCTGCAGGTCCCTGAGCAGCTCCAATACCTGCGCTTGCACCGAGACGTCGAGAGCGGACACCGGCTCGTCGCAGACCACCAGCGACGGGTTGAGCAGCAAGGCCCGGGCGATGCCGATCCGCTGCCGCTGACCACCGGAGAACTCGTGCGGGAACCGCTCGAGGTGCTCGGCCTCCAGCCCCACGAGCTCCATCACCTCGACCAGGCGCTCGCGGATCCCCGCCGCGTCGAGGTCGGTGTGCAAGCGCAGCGGCTCGGCCAGCGTGCGCTCGATCGTCCATCGCGGATCGAGCGACGCATACGTGTCCTGGAAGACGATCTGCATCCGGGCACGCATCGTCCGCAGCTCCGGCGCGGACAGCCCGAGCAGATCGACGCCGTCGAACGTCACGGCCCCGGAAGTCGGCTCGTGCAACCTGAGCAACGCCCGGCCGGTCGTCGACTTCCCCGACCCCGACTCGCCCACGATCGCCAGCGTCCGGCCCGGCGCGACACTGAAGCTCACTCCGTCGACGGCGGTCACAGGCTCGGTACGACGGCGTCGGCTGGGGAACACCTTGACGAGGTCGGACACCTCCAGCAGGGGTGCCTCGTCCGTCGGCCGGGTCTCCCGCGTCCGCGGCCGGTTGGACGGCAGGAAGCTCAACAGCCGCTTCGTGTACTCCGCTTGGGGTGCTTCGAAGATCTGCTCGACCGGTGCGGTCTCCTGCACCTGGCCGTTGTGCATCACCGTGACCTCGTCGCAGGTCTGCGCGACGACTCCGAGATCGTGGGTGATCAGCAACACCGACGTACCGTGCTTCTGCTGCAGGTCCATCACCAGTTCGAGGATCTGCAGCTGGGTGGTGACGTCGAGCGCGGTCGTCGGCTCGTCCGCGATCAGCAGCTTGGGCTCGCACGACATCGCCATCGCGATCATCACGCGCTGCCGCATCCCGCCGGACAGCTGGTGCGGGTAGTCCCGCAGTACCCGGGCAGTGTCGCGGATGCCGACCATGTCGAGCAGCTCGGCCGCACGGTCAGCGGCCTGCCGGCGAGACAGCCCGAGGTGCACACGCAGCGGCTCGGTGATCTGGTCCGCGATGGTCAGCACCGGATTGAGCGCCGTCATCGGCTCCTGGAAGATCGTCGCGATCTCCTTGCCGCGCACGGCCCGCAGCGACCGGTCCGACAGGTTGGTGAGGTCCCGCCCGTCGAACTCGATCCGCCCGCCGGTCACGTGCACGGACCGCCGCGGCAGCAACCGCGTGATCGTCATGGCGGTCACGCTCTTGCCGCTGCCGGACTCACCTACCAGCCCGAGCATCTTCCCGCGAGGGATGCGCAGACTGACGTCGCGAACGGGCGTGATCGGCCCGCGCGACGTGTCGATCCGTACCGTCAGATTGTCGACGGTCAACAAATCACTCATCGGTCACACCCAGATAGCGAAGTGTGGTCAGCGCGTACGTCTTCGCCGCGAGTACGACGTCCGCGACCGGCGCGCGCTCGTCGAAGCCGTGGATTGTCGACAACTCGGCCGGCCCGTACTGCAGCACCGGAATGCCGTGGCTGCGGAACGTCCGCGCATCGGACGACGCCCACTGAAGCACGCCCTCCGCGGGCTCGCCGGTCAGCTCGCGCAATGAGTTGACCAGCTCGACCACGATCGGGTCGTCGGGCAGCGTCCAGTTCGGCTCGCTGCGGAACCCGAGCGGCTCCACCGTCGCCTCGACACCGGCCTCCGCCAAGAGCTCGTCCACCCGCTGGAGAACCTGTGCACGGCTCAGTCCGATCGGGACCCGGGTATCGATCTCGACGACACACTTGTCCGCGACGACGTTGGTCGCCGACCCGCCGGTGATCGTCCCGACGTTGATCGTCACGTGATCGAACACCGCGCCGATCCCCGCCGCGTACCCTTCCCGCACCTCGGCGAAGACCTGCGACCGCGCGATCAGCTCCCGGACCTCGGCCGGCGCGTCCGGGACCATCTCCCACAGCGACTGCAACGCGAGAATCGCCTTCGCTGCTTGGAGATTCGCGTTGGTCCCGTGCAACGGCTGCAGGCTTCCGTGCCCGGGCCGGCCAGACACCGTCAGCCGGAACCAGTTGCTGCCCTTCTGCCCGATCGTCGGGTGCGTCCGCTCCGCCGGCTCGGCGATCACCGCACCGGTCGCGCCGTCCAGCACGCCCTGGTCGAGCAGCCAGTCCGCGCCGAGCGGCCCGCCCGCTTCCTCGTCCGGTACGGCGGCGAGCGACAACCGCCCACCCAGCGGTACGCCGAGCTGGTGCATCACGACGTACGCGTGGATGATCCCGGCGAGACCGGCCTTCATGTCGCTGGCGCCCCGGCCGCGCAGGTACCCGTCGACCACGTCACCGGCGAACGGCGGGAAGCTCCAGCGGCTCACGTCACCGACCGGTACGACGTCCGAGTGACCGGCGAGCACGAGATGACGGTCGCCCGGCTCGCCCTGGTGGGAGACGACGTTCAGGCGGCCCTGGCCGGCGTCGAGGATCTCCACCTCGACATCCGCCTTCCGCAGTACGGCGGCGATGAACTCGCCGACCTCGGTGCAGTCCCCCGGCGGATTCTCGCTCGGGATCCGGATCAGGTCACCGGCCAGCTCGATCAGCTCGTCCGCGGTCCGCTCGATCTCCGCGAGGACCGTCTCCTCCCAGCTCATTTCGTCACGCTCAGCTGGACGAAGCGGACGATGCCGTCCGGGTACGACGTGTAGCCGTCGAGGCCGGCGCGGTGCGCGACCACGATGTTGTACTCGTACAGGTACGCCCACGGCGCCTTGGTGTTGATCTCCTGCTGCGCGGCGCCGTACAGCTTGTTGCGCTTGGCAATGTCCGGCTCGGTCGACGCCTGCTGCCAGGCCTTGTCCACCACGGGGTCGGAGAAGTTGGCGTAGTTGCTCGAGCCCTGGCTGGTGAGCAGCAGGCCGAGGTGGTAGCCGGGGTCGTTGACGAACGACGTCCAGCGGGTGATGTACGCCTGGACCTTCTTCGTCTCCAGCGCCTCCAGGAACTGCGGCCGCGCCATCTTCTTGATGTTCATCTTCACGCCGATCTTGGCCAGCTCGGCCTGGATCAGCACCGCGTCGTCGTTCCAGTCGTCGAAGCCGGACCCGAGCGTGAAGTCGAAGCTGAAGCCCTGCGGCAGACCGGCCTGGGCGAGCAGCGCGCGGGCCTTGTCCAGGTCGTGGCTGTAGGTGTAGCCGGCGTCGCTGAAGCCCGGCGTGGAACTGGCCACCGACGACTTCATCGGGGACGCCTGGCCCTTCATCACGTCGTTCAGCAACTTGTCGTACGGGATCGCGTACGAGACCGCCTGGCGGACCCGCGGGTCGTCGAACGGCTTGATCTTGTTGTTCATCGCGAAGAACAGGATCTTGTTGCCGGCCCGCGAGTCGATCGTCACGCCGTCGGCGGTCTTCAGCGACTGCACGTCCTTCGGCGGTACCTCGAGCGCGAGGCCGACCTCGCCCTTCTTGAGCAGCTGGACCCGGTTCGACGCCTCGGCGATGAACTTGACGTTCACCTGGCGCAGCTTGGGCTTGTCACCCCAGTACGCATCGTTGCGGGCCATCGCCGCCTCGGTCGACGGGTCCCACTTGGTGATCTTGTACGGGCCCGAGCCGGCTGTGTTGGTGGCCAGCCACTTCGCGCCGCCGTTCTGCGCCACCTTGTCCATGTCGACGATCGAGAACGAGTACATCGGCAGGATCTGCAGGAACAGGTGGTTCGGCGCGGTCAGATCGATCTTCACGTTCTGCTCGTCGACCTTGGTGACCTTGGCGATGCCGGCCATCTTGTAGAGGAAGCTGGCCGAGCTGGACGCCTTGATGTGGTCGAACGACTTCACCACCGCGTCCGCCGTGACCGGCGCCCCGTCCTGGAACTTCGCGTCCGCCCGCAGCTTGAAGGTGTACGACGTGTTGTTCGCACTCGCCTTCCACGACTCGGCCAGCATCGGCACGATCTGGTCGGTCTTCGCCTTCGGCTTCCCGCCGTCCTCGGTCCGTGCGTACGTGACGAGCTGGTCGTACGCGGCAACCACGAAGGTGTCCGACGTGACGTCGTTCGCCTCGGCCGGGTCGAGTGTCTTACCGCCTTCGGAGTACGCCGCGACCAGGGTGTCGCCGGCGTCCTCCGCGCCACTGCTGCTGTTGCTGTTCGCGTTCGCGGCACAGCCGGACACCGCGAGTGCCGCCGCCGCGGCGAAGGCGAGAACTGTCCGCTTCATGCGGGTCTCCTTTGTCATTTGCTGGTCCGCAGGCGCGGGTCGAGGACGTCCCGGAGGCCGTCGCCGAGCAGGTTGAAGCCGAGGATCGAGGTCGCGATCGCCAGGCCGGGGAACGTGGTCATCCACCACTCGCCGCTGATGATGTAGCCGCGGCCGTCCGAGATCAGCACGCCCCACTCCGGGTCGGGCGGCTGCGCGCCGAGGCCGATGAAGCTCAGCGAGGCGGCGGTGAGAATGGCGTAGCCCATGCCGAGCGTGGCCCGGACCAGGATCGGCGCCAGCGCGTTCGGCACGATGTGCCGGATCAAGATGCTGCTTCCCGGCAGGCCGATCGCGTGCCCGGCCTCGACGAAGTCGCGCTCCCGCAGCGACAGCACCTGACCGTGCACGATCCGGGCGAACTCCGGGATCCCGACGATGCCGACGGCAACCATCGCGCTGACCATGCCGGGACCGAGCGCGGCCGCGATCGCCATCGCGAGCACCAGCGACGGGAACGCGAGCAGCATGTCCATCAACCGCATCACGAGACCGCCGGCGCGACCGCGGACGAAGCCCGCGAAGGCGCCCAGCGGTACGCCGATCAGCAGCGAGATAGCGATCGCGATCAGGCCGGTCCACAACGAGATCCGGCCACCGGCCAGCACCCGCGTGAGCAGGTCACGACCGAAGTTGTCGGTGCCGAACGGGTGCGCCAGAGACGGCCCCGCGAGCAGATCACCCGCGCCGGGCTCCGACGCGCCGTACGGCGAGAGGCCGGACAGGAGGGCGCCGAGCGTCCACAAGGCGATGAAGACGAGGCCGACGACAGCCAGGCGGTTGCGCAGCAGCAGGCTGAGGGTGGTAGTCGGGCGGGACTTGAGATCAGGCATCGGCGATCCTCGGGTCCAGGCGGGCGTTGACGAGGTCGACGACGAGGTTCGCCGCCAGGTAGACGACCGCGGCGACCAGCGTGAAGGCCTGGACCGGCGCGTAGTCGGTGGCCAGCACGGACTGCACGACGTACGAGCCGATCCCCGGCCAGGTGAAGACGGTCTCGGTGATGACCGCGCCGCCCATCAGCTGGCCGAACTGCAGACCGGAGATCGTGACGATCACCGGCGCGGCGTTCCGCAGCGCGTGCTTGAGCGTCACGACCGACGGCTTGAGGCCCTTGGAGACCGCCGTCCGGACGTAGTCCTGACCGATCACCTCGAGCATCGCGGACCGGGTCATCCGCGCGATGATCGCCGTACTGCCGGTCGCCAGGCAGAGCGCCGGCCAGATGATGTGGGACAGCGCCGAGCGGAACGCCACGAAGTCGCCGGTGAGCAGCGAGTCGACGAGGTAGAGACCGGTGATGCCGGTCGGCGGGTTGATGCCTTCGGCTACTCGGCCGAGCGGCGCCGGCGCCCAGCCGAGCTTGTTGTAGAAGACGACGATCACCATCAGGCCGAGCCAGAACAGCGGCATCGACGCACCGAGCAGCGAGAAGACCCGGCCGGCGTGGTCCACCGGCCGGTCGCGACGCGTCGCGCTGATCACCCCGAGCGGTACGCCGGCCAGCAGCGCGATCACAAGCGCCACCAGCGCGAGCTCGACGGTCGCGGGTAGCCGGGACGCGAAGTCGGAGGCAACGCTGTGACCGGTGTGCCAGGCGAAACCGAGGTTGCCGTGCAGGAGGTCCGTGAAGTACCGGACCAGCTGGATGTGCAGCGGGCGGTCGAGGCCCATGTCGGTGCGGATCTTCGCCACCACGCTCGGGTCCGCCTGGTCGCCGGCCAGCGTCCGGGCCGGGTCGCCGGGCAGCACCCGGGTGAGCACGAAGATGCACACCACGACGCCGATCAGCGCGGGCAGCATCGCGGCCACGCGGCGCAGGACGAGGTTCATGCGGAAGAGATTCGAGGAGAACGCGCGACATCTGCAACGACTTCCCGTTATATGAGAGAGGAGATCGATAATTGGGCCGTTGAGTTACTCTTCTGCGCGTGGATGACGACGTACGATCACCGCTGCAGACCGTCGACCGGGCGCTGCAGATCCTGATCTCGTTCTCCGAGCAGCGCCGCGACTGGGGTGTCATGGAGCTCGCCGACGAGCTCGGGATCGACAAGTCGTCGGCCCAGCGGCTGCTCGCGGCGCTGGCGTTCCGTGGCTTCCTCCGCCCGGACCCGATCAGCCGCCGGTACAGCCTCGGCCCGACGATGTGGCGGATGGCCGCGCTCTGGGAGCGCACCGGCGGACTGGCCTCGCTGGCTGACGCGGTGCTCGAGCGACTGGCCCAGGACACCGAGCGGACGGCGACGTTCACGATCCCGGACGGTTTCCACGTGCGCTGCATCGCCGCAGTCGACGGTGGCGGCGGTCCGCTGCGCAGTCACCCGCTGGTCGGTGACCTGTACCCGGCGCACGCCGGCGCGACCTCCCGCGCGTACTTCGCCTTCCTGGACCGCAACGAACGCCGCGCACTGCTGTCCGGGCGGCCGTTCGCGCGGTTCACCGATCTCACCGAGGTCGATGAAGCCTCGCTGGAGCGGGTCTTCGAGGACACTGTGCAGACCGGCTGGGCGTTCTCGGACGGCGAGTACGACGCCGCAACCAGAGCGATCGCTGCACCCGTCCGGCTCGGCCGCCGCCCGATCGGCTCGCTGACCGTGGTCGAGGGCAAGTCCGAGGAACTGCCCGGCGACATCCGGGACCACGTCCCACGGTTGCTGGAGGCAACCGAAGAACTGAGCAACCTGCTCGCGCACCGTACGCCGGCGGCCCGCACGCGCCGTCGCTGACCAGTAAGGGGATCTTGTGGAACTGCTCCTGCTCTCGAACTCCGCCACGCACGGCCGGCCGTTCCTCGAGCACGCCCTGGACGCCTTGCGCGACATCCTGCGCGACGTCCGCGAACTGGTGTTCGTCCCGTACGCGCTCGCCGACCACGACGGCTACACCGCGAAGGTGCGGACCGCCCTGGAACCGCTCGGGCTGTCCGTCGTCGGCGCCCACACCGGTCCCGACGTACTCCGGTCGGCGGCTGCGATCTTCGTCGGCGGCGGGAACACCTTCCGGCTGGTGAAGACGTTGCAGGAGAGCGGACAGCTGGACGTGATCCGGGATCGCGTCCGCAACGGGACGCCGTACCTCGGGTCGAGTGCGGGGACGAACCTGGCGGGGCCGTCGTTGCGGACCAGCAACGACATGCCGATCGTGCAGCCGCCGTCGTTCGAGACGCTCGGGCTGGTGCCGTTCCAGCTCAACCCGCACTACCTCGATCCGGACCCGAAGTCCACGCACCAGGGCGAGACGCGCGAGCTGCGGATCACCGAGTTCCTCGAGGAGAACGACGTACCCGTGCTCGGTCTCCGGGAAGGGACGTGGCTGCGGCGACAGGCGGACACGCTCACCCTCGACGGCATCCCAGCCGGCGCCCGCCTCTTCCGGCGCGGCGCCGCGCCCGAGGAGATCGCATCGGGCAGCGACCTGTCCGAACTGCTGAAGATCACCGCGTCGTACGACGTGTAGTACAACCCGTGGGCTGAACGTCACCGGAGGCACCTAGACTTCGAAGGGTTGGCTCCGGTGGCGTCCTCGGGAGGACCGAATGCCTGACCGTACTCAGACCATTGCCTATCCGGCACTCGGGTCGCGGCCGTCGCGGCGGGATCCGGAGCCGTTGGCGCCGCATGTGATCGTGCTGTTCGGGGCCACCGGCGACCTCGCCAAGCGCAAGCTGCTCCCCGGCCTGGCCTACCTGCAGCAGTCCAAGTTCACACCGGACGTCCGGGTGATCGGGACCGCCACCGAGGACCTGACCAGCGACGAGTTCCGCGAGCGCGCGCGGAAGGCGGTCGAGACGTTCGGCACCCACAAGATGAGCGACCAGGAGTGGGCGCAGTTCGCCGACCGGCTCGAGTACGTGCCGGTGACCGCCGGGCCCGACGCACTGGCGTCCGCGGTGAAGGCCGCCGAGGAGCTGCTCGGCCCGGATGCCCGCCGGCTGCACTACCTGTCGGTGCCCCCGAAGGCCGCGCAGGCGGTGATCGCGATGCTCCGCGACGCCGGCCTGGTCGAGCGCGCCCGGGTGGTGATGGAGAAGCCGTTCGGCGACGACCTGGCGACCGCGATCGATCTGAACGACTTCGTCCACGAGACGTTCGACGAGGCGCAGATCTTCCGGATCGACCACTTCCTCGGCAAGGAAGCCGCGCTGAACATCCTCGCGTTCCGGTTCGCGAACGGGCTGTTCGAGCCGATCTGGAACCGCAACTTCATCGACCACGTGCAGATCGACATCCCGGAGTCGCTCGGCCTGGACCAGCGCGCCACCTTCTACGAGCCGACCGGCGCGTTCAAGGACATGGTCGTCACGCACCTGATGCAGGTGATGTCGTTCGTCGCGATGGAGCCGCCGACCGCCCTGGAGCCGCGGGCGATCTCGGAGGAGAAGAACAAGGTCTTCCGGTCGATGCTGCCGATCAACCCGGGTGACGTGGTCCGCGGGCAGTACTCCGGTTACCGCAGCGAGGAGGGCGTCGCGCCGGACTCGGACACCGAGACGTTCATCGCGCTGAAGGTGGAGATCGACAACTGGCGCTGGGCCGGCGTGCCGTTCTACCTGCGGACCGGCAAGAAGATGGCCGAGGGCCAGCGGATCATCTCGATCGCCTTCAAGGAGGCGCCGAAGACGATGTTCCCGGCCGGCTCCGGCGTCGGCTCGGAGGGCCCGGACCACCTGACCTTCGACCTGGCCGACTCGTCGCGGGTGTCGCTGTCGTTCTACGGCAAGCGGCCCGGGCCGGGGATGCGGCTGGAGAAGCTGTCGATGCAGTTCTCCACCCAGGAGACCGGGAGCGCGGGCGACGTACTGGAGGCGTACGAGCGGCTGATCCTCGACGCGATGCGCGGCGACCACACGCTGTTCACCACGGCCGAGGGCATCGAATCGCTGTGGGACCGGTCCGCGCCGCTGCTCGAGGACCCGCCGCCGGTCAAGCCGTACCAGCCCGGCACCTGGGGCCCGAACGCGATCCACCAGCTGATCGCCCCGCGCGCCTGGCGACTGCCTTTCGAACGCGAGTGGCGCCAGGCCAAGCAGTAACCCATTGCCGTCCTCGCCCGGCAGGCGCACTATCGAGGTGTGATGTAAGTCACGAACACCTCGGAGGGCGAGGAGGTGGGCGAATGACGGGGACCAAGACGCATCTCACTGGGGAGCGGGCGCCCTGTGGGCGGCTCGGAGATGCCGATCGAAGCCAGGAAGACGACTTCGAGGGCTTCCGGCTCGACGACGTGCGGTTCGCCTGTGGGTGCCGGCAGATGCGGCACGAGTTCCACGACGGCAGCGTCCGGATCCGGACTGTGCGGCACGACGGCAAAGTGCTGGCCGACGAACACAGCGGCGATCACGAAGCCTGACCATGGCTGACTCTCACGATGTGGTCGTGGTCGGAGGTGGCGGTGCCGGGTTGAGAGCTGCCATAGCGGTGGCCGAGACCAACCCGGCACTGCGCGTTGCGGTGATCTCGAAGGTCTACCCGATGCGCAGCCACACGGTGTCCGCCGAGGGCGGCGCCGCGGCCGTGGCCGCGCCCGACGACACGCTGGACGAGCACGCGTACGACACCGTGTCCGGCAGCGACTGGCTGTGTGACCAGGACGCCGTCGAGGCGTTCGTCGCCGAGGCCCCTCGGGAGCTTCTGCGGCTCGAGCACTGGGGCTGCCCCTGGAGCCGGCAACCGAACGGGAAGATCGCCGTCCGCGCGTTCGGCGGCATGAAGAAGAAACGCACCTGGTTCGCCGCCGACCGGACCGGGTTCCACCTGCTGCACACGCTCTTCCAGACCGCGCTCTCCTACTCCGACATCGTCCGGTACGACGAGTGGTACGTCACCAAGATCCTGGTCGACGACGGACGCGCGTACGGCGTGGTCGCGATCGAACTGGCGACCGGGCGGATCGAGACCATCACGGCGAACGCGGTGATCCTCTGCACCGGCGGCTGCGGACGGGTCTTCCCGTTCACGACGAACGCCAACATCAAGACCGGCGACGGGATGGCTCTCGCCTATCGGGCCGGCGCCCCGCTCAAGGACATGGAGTTCGTCCAGTACCACCCGACCGGCCTGCCGTTCACCGGGATCCTGATCACCGAGGCGGCCCGGGCCGAAGGCGGGTGGCTGCTCAACAAGGACGGCTACCGCTACTTGCAGGACTACGACCTCGGTACGCCGACGCCGGAACCGGTCCTGCGCAACATGGAACTCGGCCCACGGGACCGGTTGTCGCAGGCGTTCGTGCACGAGGTGGAGAAGGGCCGCACGATCGATACGCCGTACGGACCGATCGTGAATCTGGATCTGCGGCACCTGGGGGCGAAGCTGATCGACGCCAAGCTGCCTTTCGTGCGGGAGTTGTGCTCGAAGTACCAGAACATCGATCCGGTGACTGAGCTCGTCCCGGTGCGCCCGGTCGTGCACTACATGATGGGCGGGGTTCACACGGACATTCGCGGCGAGACCCCGCTCGACGGCCTGTACGCCGCCGGTGAGGTCGCCTGCGTCAGCATCAACGGCGCCAACCGGCTGGGGTCGAACTCGTTGCCGGAGTGCCTGGTCTTCGGTAACCGGGCAGGCCGCGCCGCCGCGGTGTTCGCGGCTCGCTATCACCGCGAAGTGCCGGCGTCGATCCTCGCGCAGGGCCGCGACGAGGAGCGCCGGCTGGCGGCCGAGCTGGGCCGGCGCGTCGAGGGGCATCAGCGGATCGCGGACATCCGGACCGAGATGCAGGCCACGATGGAGAACGGCGCCGGGATCTACCGGGACGGCGACTCGCTGACCAAGGCCGCGCACGAACTTGCGGAGCTACGGTTGCGCTTCCAGCACGCGGGGATCGACGACCACAGCACGAACTTCAACACCGAACTGATCGCGTGGCTCGAACTCGGGTTCATGCTGGATGTTGCCGAGTGCATCATCGACAGCGCAGCGCTCCGGGAGGAGTCGCGCGGCGCACACCAGCGGACCGACTTCCCGGCCCGCGACGACGACCGCTTCCTGGCGCATTCGCTGGTACGACGCCAACCGGACGGAACCAGCCGCGTCGGGTACCTCCCGGTGACGATCACCCGCTGGCCGCCGGGCGAACGGGTCTACGGGAGATAGCGATGGCAACCGAGATCACACTGGAGGTCGCCCGCTACCGGCCCGGAGTCGACACCGAGCCGGTGATGCAGTCGTACCAGGTCCCGCTGCGGGAGCACTGGGCGATCCTGGACGGCCTCACCTACGTGAAGGACCACCTGGACGGCACGCTGTCGTTCCGCTGGTCGTGCCGGATGGGGATCTGCGGCAGTTGCGGTATGACGGTGAACGGCGAACCCCAGTTGAGTTGCGCGACCTTCCTCACCGACTACGCCCCCGGTCCGATCCGGATCGAGCCGCTGCACAACTTCCCGGTCCTCCGCGACCTGGTGGTAGACATCGACGACTTCATGACCAAGCTGCCGAAGGTCAAGCCGTGGATCGTCAGGGAGGTGCAGAGTCCGGTCGAGGAGGGCGAGTACCTGCAGACGCCGGAGGAAATGGACGAGTACCAGCAGTTCAGCATGTGCATCAACTGCATGCTGTGCTACTCGGCCTGCCCGGTCTACAGCCTCGAACCGGACTTCCTCGGCCCGGCCGCGATCGCCCTGGCGCAGCGCTACAACCTCGACTCGCGCGACGAGGGTGCCGACGAGCGTCGCGACGTACTGTCCTCACCGGAAGGGGTCTGGGCCTGCACCTTCGTGGGTGAATGCAGTGCCGTGTGTCCGAAGGGCGTGGATCCGGCCGGGGCAATCCAGCGCTACAAGCTGACGGCCGCGACGCAGTCGATCAAGGAACTGCTGATGCCGCGGAGCAAGCAGTGAGCGTGTACCAGCGGCCGATTCACCTGTTCTGGTGGCTCGAGCGCCGTGCGTATGTGCTGTTCGTACTGCGTGAGCTCAGCAGCGTCTTCGTCGCGTGGTTCGTGGTGTTCCTGCTGTTGCTGGTGAAGGCGATCAGCGACGGCGCCGCGTCGTACCAGCGCTTCCTCGACTGGAGTGGGCAGTGGTGGGTGGTCGCGATCAACGTGGTCGCGATGCTGTTCGTGCTGCTGCATGTGGTGACGTGGTTCGGTCTGGCGCCGCGGGCGATGGCGATCAAGGTGCGCGGGAGCCGCGTGCCGGCGCGGCAGATCGTCGCGGCGCACTACCTGGCCTGCTTGGTGTTGTCGGCTGCCGTCGCGTGGCTGGTACTGCGATGAGCCGCCGCCGCTCCCCCGAACCCGTGCTGTGGATGCTGTTCAGTTCGGGCGGCATGGTGGCCGCACTGATGGTGCCGATCCTGCTGTTCCTGTTCGGCATCGCGTTCCCACTCGGCCTGTTGTCGGCGCCGTCCCACGCCCACCTGTACGCCGTACTGCACAATCCGCTGACCCGCCTGGTGGTGTTCGGCCTGTGCACGCTGGCGCTGTTCCACTGGGCGCACCGCTTCCGCTACACCCTGTACGACGGCTTACAGCTCAAGCGGTACGCCGTACCGATCGTGGTCCTGTGCTACGGCGGCGCCGTTGTGGGATCCGTCATCGCGGCCGGACTGCTCCTGACCGTCTGACATAGGCTGCCGCGCATGCGGGAGATTGTGGTGGTCGGGGTCGGTGCGGGCGATCCGGAGCAGGTGACGATGCAAGCCGTGTCGGCGCTGAACCGGGTCGACGTGTTCTTCGTGCTGGACAAGGGCGAGGTCAAGCAGGAGCTGGTGGACCTGCGGTCGGAGATCCTGCGGCGATACGCGACGTCGAAGGAGTACAGGGTCGTCGTCGGGCGAGACCCGGAGCGGGACCGTACGACGTCGGCGTACGTCGAGGCTGTCGACGACTGGCGGCGGCGCCGGGCCGATGTGTGCGCGGACCTGATCGCGACCGAGCTGGGCGAGGACCAGGTGGGGGCGTTCCTGGTGTGGGGCGATCCGTCGCTGTACGACAGCACGCTGGCGATCCTGGACGACATCCTGGCGCGGGGCGAGCTCGCGTTCTCGGTCGAGGTGATTCCTGGGATCAGCAGTGTGTCGACGCTCGCCGCGCGGCACAAGGTCGGGCTGAACCAGGTCGGGCGGCCGATCCAGATCACCACCGGACGGCGGCTCGCGAAGGAGTGGCCGGACGGGGTGGACGACGTCGTGGTGATGCTCGACGCGCAGACCGCGTTCACCGAGCATGTCGATCAGGACGCCGACATCTACTGGGGCGCTTACCTTGGTACGCCGGACGAGCTGCTGATCTCCGGTCCGCTGCGGGAGGTCGCGCCTGAGATCGAGAAGGTCCGCGCCGAGGCCCGGGACCGCAAGGGCTGGATCATGGACACCTACCTGCTGCGGCGGCCGGGTAGACCAAAGTCTTAGTAGGTCTGGCCGGTGGACCGAAGTCGGGCCGGAGTGGTGTGGGCGACGCTCCTGGCATGAAGAGACTCTTGGTGAGTGTGGCGGCCGCGTTGGCGCCGGTGGGGCTGTTGGTGGGCCTGGCCGGACCTGGTGAAGCTGCTCAGAACGTTGTACGGATCGATAGCGGGCTGGTGGCTGGTAAGGCCGTTGGGGACGCACAGGTGTACGACGGGATTCCGTACGCTGCTCCGCCGGTCGGGGCGTTGCGGTGGAAGGCGCCGCAGCCGGTGCAGGCGTGGAGCGGCGTACGGGCGTCCGAGCCGGGCAGTGTGTGCGCGCAGCAGGCGAACTCCGAGGCGCCCGACGGTTCGACCGCCGAGGACTGCCTGTATCTGAACGTGACGACTCCCGCCAAGCCGTCGACGAAACCACGCGCCGTCGTGGTGTGGATCCCCGGCGGCGGGTTCTTCTCCGGCGCCGGCAGCAGCTACGAGGCGTCCAAGTTCGCCGCCCGCGGTGACGTGGTCGTTGTCACGGTCAACTACCGCCTCGGCATCTTCGGCTTCTTCGGGTACCCGGGCCTGCCGGGCTCCGGCACGTTCGGCCTGCAGGACCAGCAAGCCGCCCTGCGCTGGGTGCAGCGCAACGCCGGCGCGTTCGGCGGCGACCCGCGCAACGTCACGGTGGCGGGTGAGTCCGCCGGCGGGATGAGTGTCTGCGCACAGCTGACCTCCCCGACCGCCACCGGCCTATTCGCGAAGGCGATCATGCAGAGCGGGTCGTGCGCCTTCAACTGGGCCGACAACAGCCAGTACCCGGGCCAGGCCGCTGACTCGCCCTGGGTCCCGGTCAGCCGGGTGCAGACGAACGGCAAGGAGTGGGCCGACAGCAAGCACTGCACGACGCTCGACTGCCTGCGCGGCATGAAGCCCGACGTCCTGGTGGACGACCTGCTCCAGTTCACGCAGATCGGGTACGGCGGGACTCCCGTCGTACCGTTCAGCCCGGCGAAGGCGATGAAGGCCGGCCTGTTCCACCGGGTGCCGATCATCTCCGGGAACAACCACGACGAGGCGAACGGCTGGCTGGCCGCGTTCGGGGACATCAAGGACTACCCGGCGCTGGTGAAGAACATGGTCGGCGCGTCGAAGGCGGCTCAGGTACTGCGGCAGTACCCGCAGTCGCGCTACGAGTCGCCGGCGGCGGCTTGGGGTGCTGTGACGACGGACCGGATCTGGTCGTGCACACAGGTCGCGACGGACCAGCAGGCGGCGCGCAAGGTCCCGGTGTACGCGTACGAGTTCGCCGACAAGCACTCCCCGATCGCTGCACCCGGGCTGGGAGCCGCACACGCGATGGAGCTCCCGTACCTGTTCCGACTCGGTGGGCACGACTTCCCGATGTCCGAGACCCAGCAGAAGCTGTCGAACCAGATGATCGACTACTGGACGGCGTTCGCGCGGACCGGCAACCCGAACGGACCGGACCGGCCGCACTGGTCGCCGACCGGCGCACGGGCCGTCAAGGGCCTCTCACTCGCACCGACGGACCAGGGCGGCGTCCAGCGAGTCAATCTGACTGCTGAGCACCAGTGCGGATTCTGGAGCGGCCTTTCCACACCCGCATGAAGACAGGCGACAACAGCAGCAGAAGCATCGCGTAGAAGTGCACGCCTGGCACCAGCGACGCCAGGAGATAGGCAAGCACGGTCAACCCGGTCAGCAGCAGAGAGCTCACAAGCTCCTGCTTGCCGACCGGGTTCTCCGGGCTCTCCAGCTCCTTGTGACCATGGACCATCCACGCGAGCGTGGACTGGCACACGCTGAGCGCCAGGATCGTGCCGATGTAGAGACCGGCGGTGAACCGGTCGCTGGGGAAGGCACCGATGATCTCGGTCGGGAACGGCAGCACGACGATGGTGAGCAACCACAGCAGGTTCACCCGCATCATGGCCGGGGTGTACGCGCGGATGTGCTCGAACAGCCGGTGGTGCCCCAGCCAGAAGCTCGCGATCACCACGAAGCTCAGCAGGAACGTGAAGATCTCCTGGCGGTGCTCGCTGATCACGCTGACCGCGTCACCGCCCTCCGCCTTCACCTCGGGCACCAGGTCGACCAGCGGCAGCACCAGCAGTGTGATGGCGATCGCGACAACCGCATCGGTGAACAGAACCAGGCGGTCAGGATCTCTCGACGTACTCACGGCCGCCAACACTAGCCGTCCTGCGGAGCAGGCTGACCGACAACAGAGCCGCTACCAGTACGAATCCGGCCGCTGCGAGCCACGCGGCGCCGTAGCCGTCGCGTAGTGCCAGCAGGTCGCCGGAGCCTTCGGCGAGTCGGCTTGAGGTGGTGGATGCGGCCAGCGTGGCCAGTACGGCGGTACCGATTGCTGCACCGGCTTGCTGGGCGGTGTTGTTCAGTCCTGAGGCCAGTCCGGCATCGCTGGCGTCCGCACCGGACATCGCCAGCATGATCGACGCGGGGATGGCCACACCGATGCCGGCACCCATCACTGCGAGCACTGGCCCGACGTTGACGAGGTACGAGCCGTCTACTGGTGCACGGCTGATCCAGAGCAGCGCCAGCAGGAAGACGACCAGTCCGGCGATCAGCATCTTGCGTGGACCGAAGCGGACGGTGAGACGCGGTGCGATGGACAGGGACATCAGCCCGTTCATGAGGGGCGCGGGCAGGAAGGCCAAGCCGGTGGTGAGCGAGTCGTAGCCGAGTACGCGCTGCACGTACAGCGCGGTGGTGAACTGGAAGCCGAAGCCCGCGGCGAAGAGCAATACGACCACACCGTTGGCCGTGGTGAGTTGGCGGCGACGGAAGATGCGCAGGGCAAGCAACGGGTTCTTGATCCGCGCCTGGCGTACGACGAAGGCGGTCAGCAGCAGGATCGCCGCAGCGGCCTGCAACAGCGTGCGAGTCAGCGTCGCCTGTTGGTCTGCGGTCTGGACGATCGTGTAGACGCCCAGCGAGAGACCTGCGGTCACCAGTACGGCGCCCAGTACGTCAGCACCGTTGGCGAGGCCGAGTCCCGGCTGGTGCGCGAGGAGACGTACGGCGAACGCCACTGAGACCACACCGATCGGGACGTTGATCAGGAACGCCCAGTGCCAGCCAATGGTCTGGGTGATCACACCACCGAAGATGAGCCCGATCGACGCGCCGCTGGCGGCTGTGAAGCTGTAGACGCCCATGGCGCGCGCCTGCTCACCGGGAGCCGGGTAGAGGCTCACGATCATGCCCAGGATCACAGCCGAGGCCAGCGCCCCGCCGACACCCTGCAGGAACCTGCCGGCGATCAGCACCTCCGCACTGCCCGCCACCCCGCACAACAACGACGCCGCGGTGAACAACCCGAGCCCCGCGACGAAGACTCGTTTACTCCCGATCAGATCCCCGATCCGCCCCGCCAGCAGCAGCAGGCCGGCGAACGCGATCAGGTACGAGTTCATCACCCACGCCAACCCCGCCTGCGAGAACCCCAGCTCCCGCTGAACCGTCGGCAACGCGACCGTCACCACGGTCCCGTCCAAGATGATCATCAACTGCATCACGCACAACACGACGAGCGCCTTCCCACGCGCCCGCACCCCCACCGACTCCACCACATCCACAGCTCTCTCCCATCACGTAGCCCGACAAGAAAGACCATAACAGATAGTCCCGTAACAGACGATCTCTTATTGGACGACTCCCGAAAATTGAGCTGCCCGTTGCCCGGAGCCGCGGTTAGGGTCGCCGGGTGAAGGACGAGCCGACCGAGATCTCGCGGGAACTGGTGGCCGGGATCCTGAACGAGCAGTGGGGATTCCAGGCCGCCGAAGTGGCTTATGCGCCAGTGGGGTTCGGCAGCTACCACTGGATCGCCTCCGAGGCCGACGAGCCGCGCTGGTTCGTCACCGCGGATCGGCGCGATGGGCGGGTGATCGAGGCGGCCATGCAGACGACCCAGGAGCTTGCCGACCGCGGCTACAGTTCGTCGTGGCGCCGTTGCCCGATCGCACGGGCAGGCTGGTCCGCGAAGCGCTGCCTGGCTGGACGTTCGTGGTCCTGCCGTTCCTGCGAGGGTCGAGCACGCCGGACGGCGGATGGGACGACCCGGCGGAGCGCGAACAGATCGCCCGGATAGTCGGCCGGCTCCACACAGCACCAGCCCCGGAAGCCTTGCAGCGCTGGGATTTCGCCGTACCAGGCCGGGACACCCTCTTCGCGGACCTCGACCGCCCGTGGTCCGCGGGCCCGTACGCCGAGCCCGCCCGGCTGCGGCTGGTTGGCGCGCTTGACCATGTTCGCGGCGAGCTCGCGCGGTACGACGCGCTGGTGCGCGAGATCGAGGCGTCGGACGAGCCCTGGGTGGTGACGCACGGCGAGCCGCACAGTGCCAATGTCCTCCGCACGGTTGACGGCATGCGCTTGATCGACTGGGACACCGTGCGGCTCGCGCCGCGTGAACGCGACCTGGCCGCGGTCCTCGGCGGGCCGACCGACGTACTCCCGGCGTACCAGTCGGAGGCCGGTGCGGTCAGCCCACGGGCCTCGGTGCTGGAGCTGTTCGACGTCCGGTGGTCGCTGGCCGAGATCGCCGAGTACGTCCGGCTGTTCCGGGGGCCGCACACCGATTCCGAGGACAGCAAGGAGTCCTGGCAGATCCTGACGGAGTACCTGCCCGGATAGTTCAGCTGGTGCGTTGGCGGGAGCGGCGTACCGGCTGTGCGGTGATGGGGGTGGCCAGCGGGCCGTCCACCAGGGTGGTGATGGAGTCGACGAAGGTCTTGCGGTGCGGGGCGGTGAGGGCTTCCAGGGCCTCGGCGTGGACGCGGTCGACGATCCGCTGGCCGTCGGCGGCGATCTCGGCGCCGGCGTCGGTGACGGCGATGATGCGGGCGCGGCGGTCGGTCGCGGAGGGCCGGCGTTCGGCGTACCCGGCCTTCTCGAGCGCGTCGACGGTGACCACCATCGTGGTCTTGTCCATGTAGGACAGCTCGGCGATCTGGATCTGCGTGCGTTCGGCCTCGAGGGCGTGCCGCAGTACGCACTGCATCCGCAGCGTCAGGCCGATCTCCGCCAGCGCCGCGGACAACTGCGTCTCCAGGACGTGGCCGGCGTGCGTGAGGTAGCCGGTGAGGTCGGGGACAGTACGTTCCGGAAGCTGCGCCATACCTCCGAGACTAGCTCGGACCATCTGCCCGGAGATCATCCCGAGCCGGATCATTTCCGCGATCGCGGAAAAGCGACGGGTTGCTGGCTTCCGAGCGCGGTGTCGCGAAATCGCGAGCCGGGCGGCGTCGCGGCCAGTTGCCTGGAACACATGACTGTTCTGACAACCCACACCGCGCCACGCGCCGTCCAGTGGTTCGGGGTCGGCGCGGTGACGCTGGGGATCTTCGCGATCGTCACCACCGAGATCCTCCCGATCGGCCTGCTCAGCCCGATCGGCGCCGACTTCGCCCTCACCCCGGGCCGCACCGGCTGGCTGATGACGATGCCCGGTCTGGTCGCCGCTGTCGCCGCTCCTGTCGTCACGCTCGCGACAGCTCGTCTGGACCGACGGCTGATGCTCTGTGCCCTCATGGTCCTGCTGGCCGTCGCAGGCTTCCTCGCAGCAGCCGCACCGGTCTTCTGGCTCGAGCTGGTCGCTCGCTTCCTCGTCGGCCTGACGATCGGAGGCTTCTGGTCCATCGGCGCCGGTCTCGCCGGACGACTCGTCCCGGAGCGATGGGCGCCGCGAGCGACAGCCGTCATCTTCTCCGCAGTCCCCCTCGGCTCAGTGCTCGGCGTACCTGCAGGCACGTTCGTCGGTGAGTTCGCCGGCTGGCGTACGTCGTTCGCAGCACTCGGCGTACTCGCCGTACTGGCCCTGGTCGCACTGCGCACCACTGTGTCGCCACTGCCGCCGTTACAGGTCACTCACGCCGCAGTACTCCGCAAGGCCTTCCGCAGCAGCCGGACCGCCCTCGTCGTCACCTGTCTGATCGTCACGGCGCACTTCGCGACCTACACCTACGTCACGCCGTTCCTGCGCGAGGTCGTACGTCCAGAGCTCATCGGCCTGTTCCTGCTCGTCTACGGCGCCGCAGGTCTGGTCGGCAACGTCGTCGCCGGTCTCTGGGCATCCCGCAACCTCCGCATCACGTTCGCCACCTGCGCCGCACTGATTGCCGCCGCGACGCTCCTCACGCCAGTGGCGGGCCGCAGTACGGCGGGAGCGTTGCTGCTCCTCGTGGTCTGGGGACTCGGGTACGGCGGCGTACCGGTCTGCTCGATGAGCATGTTCGCGCAGGCCGTGCCCGAGTCGCGCGAGGCGGCGACCGTGTGGTTCACCTCCTCGTTCCAGGCGGTGCTGTCCGTCGGCGCGCTACTCGGTGGGCTTGTGGTGGACGCGTGGTCGGTGCAGGTGGCGATGGTGGCCGGGGGCGCGTGTGCGGTGGTGGCTGTCGGGTTCCTGCTGTGGGGCAGAACACACCAGGTTCCGGGGACGTAGCATCACGGCTGTGCCGAGGAATGAAGTCGATCGCTGCCCTGGTGTGCTGGCAGTGCACCAAGCGGCTGACGGCGGTCTCGCACGCGTCCGACTCCCCGGTGGACGGCTCACGGCGACACAGCTCGACGTACTGCGTCTTGCTGCCGCTGAGCTGGGTGACGGGCGGCTGGAGCTCACGTCGCGGGGCAACGTCCAGCTCCGCGGGCTGGAAGGCGACGGGCCGCGGGACCTGTCGGATCGGCTCTTTGCGGCCGGCCTGCTGCCGTCGATCGCGCATGAGCGCGTCCGCAACATCCTGGCGTCACCACTCTCCGGTCTGGACCAGCAGTCGAGGTACGACGTACTTCCTGTGGCCACAGCTCTTGACCGGGCGCTGTGCGACCGCCCTGCGTTGGCTGAGCTGCCGGGACGATTTCTGTTCGCGCTGGATGACGGACGTGGGGATCTGGCCGAGCTAGCGGCAGATGTGGCTGTGCGCGCGCTGGACGAGCGGACTGCCTTGCTGAGCCTGGGGAGCCGCGGTGTGCGGTTGGAGTGGGACGTGGTGCCGGAGCTGATGGTGGCTGCGGCGGAGGCGTTTCTGGCGGTGCGCGATCAGGAGTGGCGGATCGCTGAGGTCGCTCGTGGTGAGGAGTTGATCCTGGAGCGGCTTGGGCTGCGGGCGACTGAGGCGATGCCGGCTGAGACGGCGCGAGTGGTTGCTGGTGTGCACGGGGCTGCTCTGGTTGTCACGGTTCCGCTGGGGAGTTTGACGCAGGAGCAGGCTGCTGCGTTGGTGCGGGTTGGGGATGAGGTTCGGATCACGCCTTGGCGGTCTGTTGTGGTGCCGGCGGGTAGCACTGGTCTGGAAGAGGCTGGGCTGGTGACCACACCGGATTCCGTCTGGGAAGGTGTCACGGCCTGCGCAGGTCAGCCGGGGTGTGCGAAGGCGTTGGCCGATGTGCGCGCGGACGCGACCAGGATGCTAGGTGGGATGGCGCGGGTGGTTGGGCGTCGGGTGCACTGGTCGGGTTGTGAGCGGCGGTGCGGGAAGCCGGGCGGCGAGTTCGTCGATGTTCTTGCGGTAGGCAACGGTTATCTGGTGGACGGGGAACGGCTGTGAGTTACGAGTACGAGCGGGACGGCGCGGAGATCTACCGGCGGTCGTTCGCGACGATCCGGTCCGAGGCGGCGCTCGACGGGTTGCCGGCCGACGTGGCGCAGGTCGCCGTACGGATGATTCACGCGTGCGGGATGACCGACCTGGTCGCCGACCTCGCCTGGTCGCCGAACGTGGTGAAGAACGCCCGCACCGCGCTCCAGAACGGCGCCCCGGTCCTGTGCGACGCGCAGATGGTCGCGGCCGGTATCACCCGGCGACGGCTGCCGGCGGACAACGAGGTGATCTGCACGTTGCAGGACCCTCGCACGGTCGAGCTGGCGCAGCAGTTCGAGACCACCAGGAGTGCTGCGGCCGTTGACCTCTGGATGGATCGTCTGGAAGGCGCGGTTGTTGCTATCGGCAACGCTCCGACCACGTTGTTTCGGTTGCTGGAGGTGATCGCGGGCGGCGGTCCGCGTCCGGCGGCGGTGCTGGGTATCCCGGTCGGGTTCATCGGCGCGGCAGAGTCCAAGGAAGCCCTGGCGGCGAATGATCTCGGACTGGAGTACTTGGTGGTCAGGGGACGGCGGGGCGGAAGCGCGATCACCGCAGCCGCCGTGAACGCGATTGCGAGTGAGGCAGAGTGACTGGTCGGTTGTGGGGGGTCGGGCTGGGGCCTGGGGATCCTGAGCTGGTGACCGTCAAGGCGGCTCGGTTGATCGGGGCCGCGGACGTGATCGCGTTTCACAGTGCGCGGCACGGGCGGAGTATCGCGCGGTCGGTCGCCGCGCCGTACCTGACGCCGGGACAGCTCGAGGAGCACCTCGTCTACCCACTCACCACGGAGACCACCGACCACCCAGGCGGGTACCAGGGCGCGATGGACGACTTCTACGCCGACTGCGCCGCCCGGCTCGCAGCACACCTCGACGCCGGTCGGGACGTAGTCGTCCTCGCGGAGGGCGATCCGCTCTTCTACGGCTCGTACATGCACATGCACAAACGCCTCGCGGACCGCTACCCGTGTGAGGTGGTCCCTGGCGTCACCTCGGTCAGCGCAGCAGCCGCCGTACTCGGCCGCCCGCTGTGCGAGCGCGACGAGATCCTCACCGTCCTGCCGGGCACGCTGCCCCCGGACGTACTGGCAGACCGCCTCCGCTCCACCGACGCAGCGGCAGTGATGAAGCTCGGCCGCACATTCGCCGGAGTCCGCGAGGCCTTCGAGCTCGCGGGCCGCGCCGACGAGGCCTGGTACGTCGAACGCGCGACCACCGACGCCCAGCGCACCGCCCCGCTCAACGAGGTCGACCCGGACGAGGTCCCGTACTTCTCCCTCGCCCTCCTCCCGAGCCCCATCAACAACACCTTCGCCGCCCCGGTCACCAAAACCGCCACCGAAGGCTCGGTGACCGTCGTCGGCCTCGGACCGGCAGGTCCGGAGTGGATGACGCCGGAGGTGCGCGCCGCGATCGCCGGTGCGGACGACGTGATCGGCTACACGACGTACGTCGACCGCCTGCCGGACCGGGCCCGTCAGCGCAAGCACGGCTCGGATAACCGGGTCGAGTCGGAGCGGGCCGCGTTCGCCCTCGATCTGGCCCGCAAGGGCTCTGCGGTGGTTGTGGTCTCGTCCGGTGACCCAGGTGTGTTCGCCATGGCCAGTGCGGTCACAGAGATCGCAGCGGAGCCGGAGTACGCCGACATCGCCGTACGAGTCCTGCCTGGCATGACAGCCGCCCAGGCGGTCGCCAGCCGGGTCGGTGCGCCACTGGGACACGACTACTGCGTGTTGTCGCTGTCGGACCGGCTCAAGCCGTGGGAGGTGATCGCTCAGCGCCTGACCGCGGCCGCGCAGGCAGACCTGGCCATAGCGATCTACAACCCCGCCTCCAGGTCCCGTACCTGGCAGGTGGGGGCGACCCGGGACCTGCTACTGGAGCACCGCTCCCCCGGTACGCCGGTAGTGGTCGGACGCGACGTCGGCGGGCCGGCGGAGGCGATCACTGTGACAACACTGGCCGAACTGGATCCTCAAACGGTTGACATGCGGTGCCTGCTCCTGGTCGGCTCGTCACAGACCCGTACTGTGCCCCGGCCGGCCGGCTCGCTGGTGTTCACTCCACGCCGATACCCGGCGACGGTGAGTGAGGACACCCCAGGAGTCGGTTAAATCAGCGCTCCGGCCGTGTCAGGCGCCGTACGGACGGGTAGGGACCGCCCGAACCGACCTGTGAGGAGCCTGCGGAGATGAGTCAGCAGTACCCCGGCGACACCGCCACGATCACCACGCCCGCCGGCGACGCCAGCACGCAGAAGTACGAGGAGGCGCGCGCGGCCGCGAGCCGGGCGATGAACACGATTTCGATCCCCCCGGAGCAGCCGCTGCGCACGCCCCCGGCAGCTGCGGCCGATCCGGACGTCGATCCGGACCTGCTGTCGTACCGCGGGTTCAAGTTCGGTGCGGCGTTCTTCGGGTGGCTGATCGCGATCTCGATGTCGGTGCTGCTGATGGCCGCCGTGGCCGCGGCCGCGCTCGGCACCGCCGAGATCCTGGACTACACCACCAGCGACGCGAAGGCGCAGCCCGGCGCGGCCTCGCTCACCGCGGCAGGTGTCACGATCTTCATGCTGACGCTGGCGTTCTACATCGGCGGGTACGTCGCGGGCCGCCTGGCACGCTTCGACGGCGGACGGCAGGGCTTCGGCGTCTGGATGATCGCTGTGCTCGTCGGAGTGCTCGCCGGCGGCGCCGGTTGGGTGCTGGACAGCCAGTACGGCCTGGTCGACGACATCAACTGGCCGAACGTGACACTGGCCGACAACACCCTCCTGCTCGGCAGCATCGCCGCAACGGCCGCCCTGCTGATCCTGACGCTGCTGGCCGCGATCGTCGGCGGCAAGTCCGGCAGGCGCTACCACGACCGAATCGACCAACTGCTGTAATTCACGGTCTGTCGGTTTCTCACCGGGTACAAGGTAGGTACACGGGGCTTGTCCGGTGAGGAGAAGCTGACATGACCCAGCAGCAGCATCAAGACGACGACACGCGTGTCGACCGGCTCGGCCCGTCCGAGCTGTACGAAGAGGAGCGGAGCGCCCCGCCCGTCCGGGAGCGGGTACACAGACGCTCTACAGGCGGCGGGACGTTCTACGGCTGGCTGGTCGCGATGGGCTTGGTCGCGCTGCTGACCGGGATCGCCGGCGCGATCGCGGCGGCCGTCGACTACGCGGCCACCTTCGACTGGTACGACGCCACGACCAGCGCGAACACCGCCGGCACCATCGGGATCGTGTCCGGCGCGATCCTCCTGCTGATCCTGGCGTTCGCCTACTACCACGGCGGGTACGTCGCGGGCCGGCTCGCCGGATCCGGTGGTGCCCTGCACGGCATCGGCGTCTGGCTGGTCGGTGTCGTCATCACCGCGATCGCCGCCGGGCTGGCAGCGCTGGCGGGCACGCAGTACGACGTACTGGACCGGATGAAGCTGCCGTCGGTGCCGATCGCGGACCAGACGCTGACGACTGGCGGTCTGATCGCCGTGGCCGCTGCGGCCCTGGTCACGCTGATCGCGGCCGTGGTCGGCGGCATTGCCGGACGGCGCTACCACCGCGTCGATACCAGCGCTGACTGAACCGCCGTTCTGGCGACTGTGCTAGAACAGGCAGTAACCAAAGGGGCCCACGTGGACCAGTTAACGCTCGGCGTCATCGGTCGTTCCCGCAAGGAGAACGAGCATCGGCTACCGATCCATCCGCACCACTTCGAGCGGATTGATGAGGATCTGCGGCAGCACATCTTCCTCGAAGCCGGGTACGGCGAGCGGTTCGGGATCTCCGACGAGCACCTGGCGAAATCCGTCGCCGGCGTGGTCGGCCGGGACGAACTGATCGCCGTCGCCGATGTCGTGGTGCTGCCCAAGCCGCAGTCCGAGGATCTCGCCGGGCTGCGGCCCGGGCAGACGCTCTGGGGCTGGCCGCACTGCGTCCAGGACGACGAAGTCACGCAGCTCGCGATCGACCGCCGGCTCACGCTGATCGCGTTCGAGGCGATGAACCACTGGACCTCCGACGGCCGGTTCAGCCTGCACGTCTTCCACAAGAACAACGAGCTCGCCGGGTACTGCTCCGTGCTGCAGGCGCTCGAGCTGATCGGCTCGACCGGCGACTACGGGCGCCGGTTGCGGGCAGTGGTGATCGGGTTCGGCGCGACCGCCCGTGGAGCCGTCACCGCGCTGAACGCGCACGGCATCCACGACGTCGACGTACTGACCGGCCGTGACGTGGCCGCCGTCGCCTCGCCGATCCACTCGGCGCGGATGGTCCAGTACGACCAGGACGAGGTCGAGCCCGGTGCCGCCCTCGATCCGCGCCGCAGCCACGCGCTCCTGGAGGACGGCCGGGTGCCGCTGGCCGGATTCCTGGCCGAGCACGACGTGATCGTGAACTGTGTGCTGCAGGACCCGGACGCGCCGCTGACGTTCCTGATCGAGGAGGATCTCGCGCACTTCGCGCCGGGCAGCCTGATCGTCGACGTCTCCTGCGACCTGGGCATGGGGTTCAGCTGGGCCCGGCCGACCGGGTTCGACGACCCGACGTTCGTGGTCGGCGACGACATCACGTACTACGGCGTCGACCACAGCCCGTCGTACCTGTGGAACTCGGCGACCTGGGAGATCAGCGAGGCCCTGCTGCCCTTCATCCGCACCGTGCTCGAAGGTCCCGCCGCCTGGCACGCCGACCCCACGATCAGCCGGGCGATCGAGATCGAGGCCGGCACCATCCGCAATCCCGGCATCCTCTCCTTCCAGAACCGCTCCCCCGAGCACCCCTACCCGCATCTCGCTGCGGATCGGACCGATCCGGCTTACAGGTGACACTGGCCGCGCGCACGAGCGGCCGTCAGGCTGGGCGGCATGACACGGACCGCGCTGGTCGTCGGAGGAACGAGCGGAATCGGTGCAGCCGCCGTACGGCGCTTCGCCGCGGACGGACTGCACGTCGTCGCGGCGGGCCTCGCCGCGGGTCCTGAGCAGCTCGAGCTGGATCTGCGTGTCGACGGCTCGGTTGAGGAGCTGATCGGGTCGCTCGAGCGTCTCGACGTACTGGTCAACGCCGCCGGGATCATCCGCAGGGGTGACGAGCACCGGCCGGACGTGTTCCGGGACGTGGTCGAGATCAACCTGACCGGAGCGATGCGGGCCGCCGAGGCCGCGCACGATCTGCTCGCCGCGAGCGGGGGCTGCATCGTCAACGTGGCGTCGATGCTGAGCTACTTCGGCGGGCCGCAGGTTCCGGCGTACAGCGCGTCCAAGGGCGGGATCGTGCAGCTCACCAAGTCGCTGGCGGTCGCGTGGGCGGCGGACGGGATCCGGGTGAACGCGGTCGCGCCCGGCTGGATCGCGACCGACCTCACCGCCGCGCTGCAGTCCGACCCGGTCGCCTCCGACCGGATCCTGTCCCGTACGCCGATGGCCCGCTGGGGCACGCCGGACGAGGTCGCGGGTGTGATCGCGTTCCTGGCCGGCCCGGACGCGGGCTTCGTCACCGGCGCCGTCGTACCCGTCGACGGCGGCTACCAGAGCATGTGAGGAGAACCCGATGATCCCGGTATCCGCAGGTGTCCCGGCGGAGATCGCCGTACAGGCGGTCCCCGACGACGAGCGGCTCTGGGTGCCGCAGGCCCCGGACGTGTGGTTCCGGCCGCTGATGCTGAACACGGTCACCGGCCAGTGGTGCAACCTGCTCAAGGTCACCCGCGCCGGCATCGTGTCCCGGCACCGGCATCCGAGCGCGGTCTTCGGCTACGTGATCAAGGGCAAGTGGCAGTACGACGAGCACGACTGGGTGGCCGACGCCGGCTCGTTCGTGTACGAACCGCCCGGCGAGATCCACACGCTCCGCGTCCCGGAGGAGTGCACCGAGATGATCACGTTCTTCAACATCTCCGGCGCGATGATCTACGTCGACGAGGCCGGCAACCAGACCGGCTACGAGGACACCTTCACCAAGATCCAGCTCTGCCGGGACCACTACGGCGCCAACGGCCTCGGCGCCGACTACGTGGACCAGTTCATCCGCTGACCTTCCGGACCGTCTCGATCACGGTGTCGAGGGCAGGTGACGCGGGGCGGTCGCGCCTCGTGAACAGCGCCACCTGGCGTTCCACGCCCGCGTCGTGGATCGGGACCAGGCGGACGCCGTCCAGGTTGGCGGTACTGACCGCGAGCTCGTTGGTGACGCCTACGCCGAGACCGTGGCGGACCAGCGACAGCAGGGTCTGCGGCTGGTTCGTGCGGAAAGCGGACTCGGGGCTCAGGCCCTTCGAGGCGAACGCCAAGTGCGACTCGAACTGTCGCGGGCCGTCGCTCTCCCCGATCGAGATCAGCGGCAGCTCGGCAAGCTGCTCAAGCGCGACTGACTCGTGCGCGGCGAGCGGATGGTGCTCCGGAAAGACTGCGGTGAGGGGCTCGCGCCAGAGGACCTCGTGGACCAGGGACTCGTCGGCAACGAGCGGGTGCACCGGACGGATAGCGAGGTCGATGTCACCACGGACCAGCGCGGCCTCCAGGTCCACACTCGGCCCTTCGACCAGGAGCAGGCGGATGCCGTCCGGGAGGCGGCGTACGACCTGCGGGAACAGCCACGCCGCAGCGCTAGGGTAGGCGCCGAAGCGGACGGATCCCCCGGCGGACAGGTTCTGCACGCGCCGCAGGATCTCCTCGGCCTCCGGGAGCAGCGCGCGGCCCTCGGGAGTGAGGCGCGGCGGGTGGGCCGTGCGGTCGAACAGCTGTACGTCGAGTGCGCGTTCGAGCTCCGCGACATGCTCGCTGATCCGGGACTGGCCTCGGTACACCGCCTTCGCGGCGGCGGAGAACCCGCCGTACCGCGCGACTGCGACGAAACTGACGAGCCAGTCCATCTTTACGCCGTACATCGCGCCGAGATCCATGGTCGTCCACGGTAGCCGGGAAGACCCGGACCGGGTCCGGCGTTGCTCCTGGTGTGCTGGAAGTAGCAGTGATCGGAGCCGGGCAGGCCGGGTTGTCGGCTGCGTACCACCTGGTGCGGATGGGGTTCACGCCGTACGACGAGGTTGTGGTGCTGGACCGGAACGCGGAGCCGGGTGGCGCTTGGCGGCACCGGTGGGACTCGTTGACGATGCATGACGTCCATGGGATCGCGAACCTGCCCGGCGTACCGGTGCCCTCCAGTGCCGGCGCGGAACGGGCCAACGAGTTCGTGCCTGCATACTTCGCGAACTACGAGAAGCAGTTCGACCTGCCGGTACTGCGTCCTGTTGCGGTCGATAGCGTCCGTTCGGTGGAGGACGGGTTCGAGCTGGACACGTCCAAGGGCGTCTATCGCGCGGCTTCGATCGTGAACGCGACCGGGACGTGGGACCGGCCGTTCATCCCGTGGTACCCGGGAATCGAGACGTTCCAGGGCCGCCAACTGCACACCGCCGACTACGCGGGCGCAGCTGAGCTTGCCGGGCAGCACGTTCTGGTTGTCGGTGGTGGAGCATCAGCTGTGCAGCTGCTCGCGGAGATCTCCGGGGTCGCGAGCACCACGTGGGTGACGCGCCGGCCGCCGGAGTGGAGAACCGACGAGGACTTCACCCCCGAGTACGGACGTCAGGTCGTGGCACGCGTCGAGGAACGCGTCCGCGCCGGCCTGCCGCCCCGCAGCGTGGTCAGCGTCACCGGCCTGCACCTACGCCAACAGGAGCAGGCTGCGTGGGCTCGCGGCGTCTACACCCGCCACCCGATGTTCACCCGCATCACACCGGACGGCGTCGAGTGGGCCGACGGGAGCAGCCTGCACGTCGACACCATCCTCTGGGCGACCGGGTTCCGCGCGGACCTCGCCCACCTCGCTCCGCTGCATCTCCGTGAGACATCCGGCGGTATTCGCATGAACGGCACCGCGACCGTCGCCGACCCGCGCATCCACCTCGTCGGCTACGGACCCTCCGCCAGCACCATCGGCGCCAACCGCGCCGGCTTCACCGCCGCCCGGGCCCTGCGCGACCTCCTCAAAGCCCAAGCCGCTTAGCGTCGCGGGCGGCAGACTTCGCCATGGATCGTGGTGACGAAGTGGTCGGTTTGCCAGTGCTGGTTGAGGTAAGTGAACCCGGTTGCGCCTGCGTAGCGGCCGGTGCCGCCGGTGAATTCCTGGGTGCCGCCGGCGTGGCCGGTGCCGGTAGTGGTGTTGACGTTGCCGATGCTGGTTTCGAGGGCGGTGAGCGTCGAGCCGTCCTTGAAGGTGTACGTGATCGTCCCGCTGACCGGGCGGTAGGCGGGCGCGGTCGGCGGTGCCTCGCCCCGGGAGCCGAGGATGAAGACGCTCGTCCCGCTGAAGCCGTCCTCACCGCGGAACGTGCCTGCCACGCAGACCTGGGTCGGCGCCGGGCAGCCCACGTCGACGACCTTGTCGTAGATCGTCGCCTCGACCTCCTCGCAGCGCGGATGCGCGTTGGCGACGGACGAGCCGGCGACCACGCCGGCACTGGCGAGGGCAATCGCGGCGATACGCAGGGATCTCATCGGGTCCTCCAGTGGTGAGTGTCCGCGGAAGCCTAGGAACGGACCCGACCCGGTGGAGGTGCCGGTTCGCGACGGACTGCGCCAGTCCAATCTCGATCAGATAACGCGGCGCAGTGCGGCCAGCCCGGCGGGGATGCGGTCGGCCGCGATCGCGCCGTACCCGAAGACGAACCCGTTCGGACCGGGGCCCTCGATCCCCCAGCGCGAGACGGTCCCGAGGTTCACGCCCGCGGTGAGAGCGCGCGCGGCGAGGGTCGTGTCCGGCGGCTGCCCGGGCGTCAGGAGTGCGGCCATGTGCGTGCCGCCGCTGGACTCGATCGGCTCGAGGACGCCGTCGAAGTGTTCCCGCAGGGTGCTGATCAGCAGGTGGTGCCTGCGCTCGTACGCGCGCCGCATCCGCCGGATGTGGCGCGCGAGATCGCCGTCCTCGACGAAGGCGGCGAGTGCGGACTGCAGGTGCCCGCCGGTGCCGTAGTCGGCGACGAACTTCGCCCGCCGTGCTGCCTCCCCCAGCGTCCCCGGGACCGCGAGGAACCCGACCCGCAGCGCCGGCAGCAGCGTCTTGGAGAACGACCCGACGTACAGCACGCGCCCTTCCGTGTCGGCCGCCTGCAACGGCGTGAGCGGACGCCCGCTGAACCGGAACTCCGAGTCGTAGTCGTCCTCGACGATCGCCGCGTCGTGCCGCGCGGCCCAGGCGAGCAACGCCGTACGACGTGAGTCCGACAGCGGCATGCCGAGCGGGAACTGATGCGACGGGGTCACGTACACGAGCCGCGTCCCGGCCGGGATCCGGTCGACGACCAGCCCCTCGGCGTCCACCGGTACGCCGACGACGTGAGCGCCATGGGCAACGAATCCGCGATAGGCGGGCAGATAACCAGGGTCCTCGATCGCGACCGTGTCGCCCGGCTCGAGCAGGACCCGTGCGGCGATGTCGAAGGCCTGCTGCGCACCTGTGGTGATCACGAGGTGCTCCGGCGCGATCCGGACGCCACGACTCACGATCAGGTGCCGTGCCAGCGCCGTACGCAACTGCGGCGAGCCCGCCGGATCGGCGTAATTGACGTCGGTCCGAGTCCGCAACTGGTCGTTGAGCAGCGCCCGCCACCGCGCGAACGGGAACTGCGTCCGCGCGGGAATGCCCGGCGAGAAGTCGAACTCGGCAGCCGGCACCGTGAGATCGGGTACGGCGAGTTGCTCGGCGCTCCAGATCTCCCGGGGCCGCAGCGGCGACGCGGTCGCTACGGTCGGCGCGGGGGCGCGTTGACCGGTGACGACCGTCCCGACCCCGGGCGCGACCGGATCAGCCCGTGCGCGGCAAGCCGTTCGTACGCCGCAACCACCGTCGCCCGCGACACCGACAACCGCTCAGCCAGCTCCCGTGACGACGGCAGCACCGTCCCCGCCGGCAAGACATCCGCGGTGATCCGCTCCTGCAACTGCGCATAGATCTGCTCAGCGAGCCCACCCGCTCCCAGCCGCAGATGCAGATCCATGCAGGCATTCTCGCCAACGAATCAGCTCACCACGAGGTCGCGCTCCGCTGTGTTCGCGCGGTGACCGGCGACAGTGCTCGGGATCAGGAGGCCGGCGATCAGGAACAGGGCGGCGACGAGGAGCCAGCCCGGCCAGCCCCAGGAGATGGCCACCGTCGTGAGGAGCAGTGGGGCGACGAGGTCGCCGAGCTGGCGGCCCATCGCATAGGCACCCTGGTACTGGCCTTGGGCGCCGGGTGGCGCGAGCTCGAAGCTGATGCCCCAACCGCCCGCCGACTGAAGCATCTCGCCGAGGACGTGAATCAGCGCGGCCACGATCAGCAGGCCGACCGTCACAACGCCGGACGTTGCGTCGGTGAGAGCGAGCACCACGCAGGCACCGGCGAGCAGCAGTCCGGCCCGGCGACCGGCCCGGGCGGCGCCGAAGAGCTGTTCGGTACCGCGGGCGACCCGGATCTGCAGCAGGATCACCGCGACCGAGTTGATCACCAGCAGGACCGAGATCATCCACCGTGGCGCATCGGTCGCGGTCGCCACCCAGAGCGGGATCCCGACCTGCGCCAGCGCGGCATGCATCGTCAGTACGCCGTCCAGCGCCACGAACACCAGGAATCGCCGATCCGCCAACGCGGTCAGGCCCGAGGGCCCGCCGGCCCGCGGCACCCTGTCCACCGCGGGCATGCCGAAGCGGACCAGCCCAGCCGTGACCAGGTACGTCGCCGCGTTCGCGAGCAAGGCGATCACATAGACCTCGCGCCGGTCGACCGCGAGCACGATCCCGGCCAGCCCCATGCCGACCCCCATGCCGACGTTCGTCGCGACCCGGAGGATCGCCCGGGTCCGCACCCGCTGGTCGGCCGGCGACAGTCCCGCGATCAGAGCACCCTTGGCGCCGCGCTGCCCGGAGTCCGCGATCGCGGTCACTCCGGCGACGACGGCGTACGGGACGAAGGAACGGACCTGGGTGAGCGCGGTCATCGTGAGCGCCTGGAGCAGCAGGAAGCCGACGTACGCGCGGTTCGGGCCGAGGCGATCGGCGACGACGCCGAGCGGGGTGCTGGTGACCAGACCGATCAGTGCGGCAATGGTCAGCCCGATGCCGACGTGCCCGACGGACAGGCCGGCTGACCTGGTCAGGTAGAGCGCGCCGACGGCCGCGTACACGCCGTTCCCGAGCGTGTTCACCAACGTTGCCAGAATCAACCGACGCACGGCAGGCGGAAGAGAAGTCACCTGCTCACTCAAAGCCAGGCGGCCCGGTCCGGCCGTTGGATTGACGGATCCCGTCAGCCCATCAGCGCATGATCAAGGTCAGCAGGTCGGCACCGAGGGTGGTCAGGGCGTCGTTGTTGAGGCGGTAGGCGACGAAGCGGCCTTGGCGTTCAGCGGTGACCAGGCCGGCTCGGGTGAGCGCTCGGAGGTGGCGGGTGACCTGTGTCGGGTGGAGGCCCCACAGCGCTGCGATCTCGCCGGCGGTACGTGGTTCGCTGGCCACGGCGCGGCAGACCTGTAGGCGATCAGGGGACGCCAGCGCATCCAGCCGAGCCCGGATCTGCTGTGCAGTCGGTACGGCGGCCGCGCGGCCTGTGGCCGGGTAGATGATCGTGATCGGTTGGCCGGGGACCTCGCCCACGAACAGGTGCGGTGCGATGTAGTTGCTCGGGACAAGCAACAGCGAGCGGCTGCTGATGTCGATGCGCTTGCTCTGCACCTTCTGTACGACGACGCTGTCCGCGTCCCGCAGGTCGATCGCGCTGTCCAGCGAGCGCAGCATGGTCCCGACACCGTCCCGGACAGCCAGGTCGCGGTCGTGCCGTCCACGGGCAGCCAGCGAGTCCCGGGACTCCTCCCAGAGCGCACCGAACCACTCGTGCCAGCAGGCATCCAGTACGTCGAGGAAACGGCGTACCGGCTCGTCAGGTGAGGTCAGGAGCGCCTCGACCAGTGCGGCGACGGAGCGGCCACGGCTGCGAGCCCAGTGCTGTACGGCGTTCGTGTCGATGGAGCGGCTGCTCAGAGGGCGACCGTGCAACGGCCGGATCAGCTCTGCAGCCACCTCCTCCGGCGGGCGTTCGCGGAGGGCGGCCAGCTCGTCGGACCAGGTGGGCAGGCCAGTCGCGGCGCTGGTGGCGAAGAAGCGGGCCCGTACGGCGCGCACGGTCCAGCTCCACTGCGCCAGCTCTTCACGGAGCTCAGCGGACAGCGGGAGCGCAGCAGCCCAGTCCACCCGGTCGTGGTGAGCGGGCTCGCCCAGCACATGGAGTGCACAGCCAAGCTCGATCAGCGGTGAGGCGACGTGACGAATCCGCTCAGGCTCGAGCCGGGTCACGCCTGCGAGAACGGTTGGCACTCAGTCCTTCAGCTTGAACTGGAGGTCGGTGTCCCAGTCGTTCATGTCCGGGACCTCACGCGGGTCGGAGCGGTAGATCTCCAGGCGGGCGGTCCAGTGGGCGCCGTCGGCGTCCCACTCGAGGCCCTGTTCCTCGCCCCAGGCGAGCAGATCGCCGGTGGCTCCCAGCAGGCCGTCGGGGTGACCGTGGTAGGTGGCGGTCGCGTAGCGTCCGGCCGGCAGTACACCGGTGACGATCTCGCCCTCGCCGGAGCGCAGGTCGTCGACCGGGAACCCGATCTCGAGCACCAGCCCCGCCTCCATGTCGACCACGTCGTACTTGAAGAACGGCGCGTCGTTCGGAGCGATCTCCTTGGCGACGAGCCAGTCGACCACCTCGCCCATCCGGTCCGCGAACGCCCCGATCCCGTCCATCGCGACCTTGCCCCGAAGAGCGACGTACGGCCGCTCCCCAACCTCCACGATCTCCGGCATGACGACAGCCCTCCCGAAACTCGACAGTGGCCACAACCTACCGGAGCACCCGCGCCGGGCGTCTACTAAGAGCAGGGGGTCATCATGCTGAAGCTCAAGGTCCTGGTCGCGGCTCTCGCACTCATGCTCGTCGGACTGCCGGCCGCGGCGGAGCCTACGACGCCGATCACCTACAACGCCGGTACGACGGCGACGCGGTTCACCGGGCTCGCGTTCGACACCTGTACGGCGCCGACGCTGGCCCAGATGACCGCGTGGAAGGCCTCGCCGTACAAGGCGATCGGGATCTACTTCGGTGGCGTCAACCGCTCCTGCGCCCAGCCACAGCTGACGCCGGCGTGGGTTGCCTCCGTCACGGCGATGGGATGGCGGCTCGTCCCGATCTACCTAGGACTTCAAGCACCCTGTGGCACCCGGACGTACAAGATGTCGACGACCGCGTCCAACCGCGACGCCGTCCGGGACGCGACCGACGCGGTCGCGAAGGCCAAGGCACTGGGCCTCCTGCCTGGCAGTGCGCTCTACAACGACATGGAGAACTACGACCACACCAACACGGTCTGCCGTTCCGCCGTACTGCACTACCTGTCCGCCTGGACGAAGGAGCTGCACCTGCAGCGCTACCTGTCCGGCGTGTACGCCAACCTGAGCTCAGGGGCGCTCGACCTTGCTGCGGCGTACAACTCCCCGTCGTATGCCCGGCCGGACGCACTGTGGATCGCACGCTGGGACAACAGCAGCCTGCTCACAGGGTGGGCCGGTATCCCCAACACGTTCTGGGCGGTCGGGCAGCGCGGCAAGCAGTACCAGGGCGACCACAACGAGACCTACGGCGGCGTGACGCTCAACATCGACAGCGACCGTTTCGACGCACCGGTGGCGAGCGTTGCCTACAGGTACACCGTCCGTACGACGGTCCACTCGTACAGCGGACCGTCGACCGCCTACCCGGTCCGCTCGACCATCGCGGCGAACACCTCACTGCGCATCGTCTGCCAGACCTTCGGACCGAAGGTCGGTACCACCACGGTGTGGGACAAGCTCATCGACGGCACCTACGTGACCGACTACTACGTGCGGACCCCGAACAAGCCCGGATACAGCGCACCGCTGCCCGGGTGCAGCTTCCCGTTCCAGACCACGATCAACAACCTGTCCCGGCGGCACGGCCCGGGTACGGCGTATTCGACGTACCCGAGCACTCTGCCGATCGGCTCGCTGGCGTGGGTCACCTGTCAGGCGCCCGGCACGAAGGTCGGTACTACGGCGGTCTGGGACCGGCTGAGTGACGGCAGCTGGGTCACCGACTACTACGTCGCCACAGCGAGCAATACGACGTACACCGTCCCGATCCGGCGTTGCTGACTACTTGGACCAGGGCGGCTGCACCGTGGTGCCGTCGGCCATGTAGCCGGTGAAGCCGGCCGTGATGACGACGATCAGCTCCGCCTTGTCCTCGCCGAGGTTGGTCAGCGAGATCGGCTCACCCGCAGGGACCACGACGGAGTCGCCAGGACCGAGCTTGTCGCCGTCCGGGCCGAACTGCACCGAGCCGCTCAGCACCGTGAAGATCTCGTCGCGGTCGAGCGTGTGCGGCGCGTCGCCGCCGTGCCCCACGTCGACAGTGAGCCGCCACGCGCACAGCCCGGCCGAGCCGAGGCTCGGCGACGCGAACACGGTGAACTCGACACCCGGAAGCTGGAACCGCGGGGCCTCTGCCGCAGGAATGACATGCATTGCGTTCCCCCCATCATTTAGTCAAGCTGACTTGACCAAGTCAGCTTGACTATCATGACCGGTATGACGCGTTCGGGCAAGCCTGATATCGGAATCCTCCTACTTCTCGCGGAACAGGAGTTCGTCCGCGAGCTCCGCGAGTACGTCGCCGCCCAGGGGTACGACGACCAGGGCCGGTCGGACGGCTTCGTCTTCAGGACGCTGCACGACGGCCCGACCACGATCACCGGCCTGGCCGAGCGACTCGACATCACCAAGCAGGGCGCCAGCCAGATCGTCGACGACATGGAGCGCCGCGGGTACGTCGAACGCCACCCCGACCCGACCGACGCGCGCGCCCGCCTGCTGCACCTCACCGAGCGCGGCCAGGGAGCCCTGGCCGCCGCCCGGCGCTTCCACCAGACCTACGAACGCCGACTCCGCAAACGCCTCGGCGACGAAGCGGTCGACACCCTGCGCGACGTACTCGCCGACATGGCCGGCGAAACCCAGATCAGCACGCCGCACTTCCGCGCGCTGATGTTCTGATCAGCTGAAGTACTGCGGGAAGAGGTCGTTGGTGGGCCAGGACTTCACGCCGTTGGCAGCCGTCCACATGGCTGCGTCGATGTCGCCGTACGACTTGCCACTCGCGTCGTCGCGGCGGTTGACGAGCGCGGCCCAGCTCAGCCCGCCGGACGTGCGGACGAGCAGCGTATACGTGCCGGGCATGCTGCCGGTGTGCCACGTGTTGCGACCGGTGCCGCCGGTGACCGGGCGGATCTGCCACCCGAGACCGTAGTACCAGCCGTCCGCGTTCACACCGGTGGACGGCTTCGCCCACACGTGGCCGAGTGACGTGCTGTTCAGAACGCTCGACGGTGCGTCGAACATCTTCGCCCAGCGCACCAGGTCCGGCGCGCTCGCGATCCAGCCGCCGTTCGCGTCCTGGATCCGCATGCTGAACGAGCCGTACGGCGCCGCCACGGTCTTGCCGGTCATGTCGAGCACGGTCGGCCCGGTGTACTGCGACTCGTACGACGTCTCGCCGGTGTGCTTCGCGATCGAGTAGCCGAGCGACATCCGCTTGATCTTCAACGGGGCCAGGAGCTTCTGCTTCACGTAGCTCTCGTAGCTCAGGCCGCTGACCTTCTCGATCACCCGGCCGGCGAGCAGGTACCCGAAGTTCGAGTACGCGTACTTCGTGCCCGGGTCGACGTCGAGCTTCTGCCCGGCCATGTACTTGATCACGTCCGCGTGCTGCAGCTCCAGCGGTACGCCGAGGGTGCGCGAGATAGTCGCGTCCTTGAAGTTCGGGTCACCGGACACGTCCCGGTCCCAGCCGCCGAGGTGCTGCAGCAGCTTCCACAACGTGATCGTCGACCAGCGCGAGTCGCGGGTCAGACCGCTCGCCGGAGTGATGTCGAGGATGTTCGCGACCGGCGTGGACAGGCTGAGCTTGCCGTCCTGGACGAGCTTCACGATCGCGGCGGCGGTGAACGACTTGGACAGGCTCGCGATCCGGAACAGCGAGGTCGGCTGCACGGTCAGCGCGGTCGACGTACTGTAGCCGCGGGCAAGCACCAGGCGACCCTTGTACGTGACGGCGACCTGCCCGGCCGTGACGCCACGGGCCTGCATGAACGCCTTCATCTGGGTGTCGAACCCGGCCAACGCCGGCACCGCGGTCCCGGTCGTCTTCCAGGTCGCAGCAGCATCAGCAGGCCGCCCGATCAGATAGCCGGCACCGGTACCCACCGCAGCGGTAGCACCCGTCGCAACAGCCAACTTCCCGAGATTCCGGCGCGACAACTCCACGGACGTTTCCTCCTACAGGGCAAGGGTTTACAACTGCGCACTATGCAGAAGGAAGTCTTTCACCCAAAGAGGTTCACTCGACCATCGGCCCCGGTAGCAGCGCAGCGGTGTCCTTCTACTCGACCATTGATGCGTAGGAGATGACGCCGCGGCGGATTTGGTCGACGACGGAGCGTGCTGTTTTGCGGAGCGCGGTGTCGCCGGCGGCGTCGGCGATCTGTTCGGTGAGGTCGATGAGCTGCTTGACCCAGCGGACGAAGTCGCCTGCTGCCAGGTCCGACTCGTACAGGACCTCGGCCAGGGACGCGCCCGACGCCCAGCGGAACGCGGGCCAGCAGAAGTTCAGGTCCATCGACCGCAGGAAGTCCACCCGCATGTCCCGCTCCAGCGCGGACAGGTCCCGCCAGATCGAACCCATCCGCTCGATCGCTTCCTGTACGTCGCCACGCGGCAACCGCGGTGACGTCGGGTCGTCCTTCGACCGCGACTCGTAGACCAACGCAGCGAGACACGCGGCCAGCTCCGGCACCGTAAGGTCGTCGAAAACTCCTTGCCGCAGGCACTCAGCCGCGACCAGGTCGAGCTCCGTGTAGATCCGCGCCAGCCGGTCGCCGGCCTCGGTCGTCTTGTCGCCGTCGAGGTAGTGCAGCGCGTCCAGCACCTGGCAGACCCGGTCGAACTGGCGGGCGATCGTGTTCGTCCGCTGCTCGATCTTCCGTTGCACGTCACGGTTCTCCCGGTCGAGCCGGAAGTACCGCTCGGCCCAACGCGCATGGTCCTCACGGTCCGAGCAACCATGGCACGGGTGCGCGCGCAGCTCCGCCCGCATCTCCTGCAGCTCCGGGTCGTCCGCGTGGCTGACGGCATCCTTGCCACGGGACCGTGACGACGGCGGCCCGTCCTCACCGAGCAGGTCGGTCCGCGTCCGCAGTACCTGGGCGAGCTCACGACGCTGCTGCGGGTTGCGCGGGTTGAACTTCCGCGGGATCCGCAACGAACTGATCGCCTCGACCGGCGTCGGGAAGTCGACCATCGACAGCTTCCGCACCTGCCGGTCCAGCGTCAGCACGGTCGGCCGCGGCCCTTCCCGCTCCGACCGCATCCCCGGGTCGAGCACCAGCGCCCAGCCCGCGCTCCGGCCGGCCGGGATCCGGATGATGTCACCGGTCTTCAGCTTCTCGATCGATTCCTGCGCCTCGACCCGGCGGTCGAGCTTGCGCCGCTTCGAGCCGGACGCCTCGCGATCACCGATCCGCCGGCGCAACGCGGCGTACTCCAGGAAGTCGCCGAGGTGGCACTCGATCGACTCCTTGTACCCCTCCAGCGCCTCGGTGTTGCGCTGAACCTGCCGCGCCAGCCCGACGACCGCCTGGTCGGACTGGAACTGCGCGAACGACAGCTCGAGCATGTCCCGTGCCCGCGTCCGCCCGACCTGACGCACCAGGTTGACGGCCATGTTGTACGACGGGGAGAACGACGACCGCAGCGGATACGTCCGGGTGCTCGCCAGACCCGCGACCTCCCGCGGGTCGAACCCGGGCTGCCAGAGCACGACCGCGTGCCCCTCGACGTCGATCCCGCGCCGCCCGGCGCGACCGGTGAGCTGCGTGTACTCCCCCGGCGTGATGTCGACGTGCGCCTCGCCGTTCCACTTCGACAACTTCTCCAGTACGACGGTGCGCGCCGGCATGTTGATGCCCAGGGCAAGCGTCTCGGTGGCGAACACGACCTTGATCAGGCCGCGCGCGAACAGCTCCTCGACGACCTCCTTGAACGCCGCCAGCATGCCCGCGTGGTGCGCGGCGATGCCGCGGCTGAGCGCCTCGGCGAAGTCGTGGTACCCGAGCACGCCGAGGTCCTCGTCCGGGAGGTCCGCCGTACGCTCGGCGACCACCCGCTTGATCTCGTCGCGCTCCGCCGGCTTGGTCAGCCGAAGGCCGGACCGCAGGCACTGCACGACAGAGTCCTCACAGCCCTTGCGGGAGAAGATGAAGAAGATCGCCGGCAGCAGCGCGCCCGCGTCCAGCTCCTCCACCACGTCCGAGCGGTACGGCGTGAAGTGGGACCTGGCCGGCCGCCCCTTCGGCAGGTCGCGACGCCGGCGTGGTTTGCGCGAGTCGTCGCGGAAGACCCGGTTGTCGTCCCGAGCGATCCGGACCAGCTGCGGGTTCACCAGATCCCTGAGATCGGCCTTGACCTCCTTCGCCGGGTTGCCGGACTTGGACGCCTTCGCGGGAGCGCCGACCCTCGCGGTCGGCGCTTCACCGGCGAACAGGTCATGCAGCCGCTTACCCACCATCACGTGCTGGAACAGCGGCACCGGCCGCTTCTCCTCCAGCACGACGACCGTGTTGCCGCGGACGGTCTCCAGCCAGTCGCCGAACTCCTCCGCGTTACTCACGGTCGCCGACAGCGAGACGACCGAGACCGAGTCCGCCAGGTGGATCAGCACCTCTTCCCAGACCGCGCCGCGGGACCGGTCGGCCAGGTAGTGCACCTCGTCCATCACGACGTACGACAGCCCGAGCAGGGTCTGCGATCCGGCGTACAGCATGTTGCGGAGGACCTCGGTCGTCATCACGACGATCGGGGCCTCGGAGTTGACCGAGTTGTCACCGGTGAGCAGGCCGACCTTGTCCGCGCCGTACCTGCTCACCAGGTCGCCGTACTTCTGGTTGCTCAGGGCCTTGATCGGGGTGGTGTAGAAGCACTTCTGGCCGCGCTCCAGGGCCAGGTGGACGGCGAACTCGCCGACCAGCGTCTTGCCGGAGCCGGTGGGCGCCGCGACCAGCACCTGGTGACCGTCCTCGAGGGCGGCGCAGGCGCGCAGCTGGAACTCGTCCAGCGCGAAGTCGTAGAGCGCGCGGAAGTCCTTCACCGCGGGATGCTCCTGGTCCGAGCGGAACGTGGCGTACTTCTCGGACGGAGTGCTCATGCCACCAATCTATGCGACGCCACCCACAGTTTTGTCGCGGAGCCGGTTCTTGATGAAGGTGGCGGCGTGGTCGAGGGCCTCGTCGGCCTCCGGCATCAGGCCGGCGAAGTACTGGTACACGTGCGGCGCACCGGCGACCACGTCGAGGCTGACGTCCACCTCCTGCTCCGCGGCCCGGGCCACCAGGCGGAGCGAGTCGTCGAGCAGGACCTCCGCCGAACCGACCTGCACGAGCAGCGGCGCCAGGCCCTTCAGGTCCGCGAACACCGGGCTGGCCAGCTCGTTGTGCGGGTCGGCGCCACCCAGGTAGAGCTCGGCGGACTCAGCCATGTGCACGCGGCTGAACAGCGGGTCGTAGTCACCCCGCGCGTCGATGCTCGGCCCGGTCAGGGCCAGGTCGGTCCACGGCGAGAACAGCACCGCCCCGGCCGGCTGCGGCAGACCCTCCGCACGTGCCGCGAGCAGGACCGCCAACGTGAGCCCGCCTCCGGCCGAGTCGCCGGCAATCACGACGTTCTGCCCGGCCAGCTCCCGGTACGCCGCCAGCGCGTCGTGGATGCCTGCCGGGAACGGGTCCTCAGGCGCCAGGCGGTACTCCAGCGAGACCGCCGGAACGCCCGTACGACGGGACAGCGGAGCGGCCAGGTTCGCGCCGGTGCGGGCCGAACCGATGATGTAGGCGCCACCGTGCAGGTAGAGGATGACTCCGTCCTGATCCGCACCCTCTACGCGCACATCGAGCGCCGGCACGCCGCCCAGAGTGCGCTCGACGAGCGTGACGTCCTCACCGAGCGGCCGACTCGCGAACAGCTCGTCGAATTCGGCCCGCTGCTCCTGCGGCGACCGGCCCAGCTCGCCCTTGTCCATCATGCTGCGTGCCGCTTCGCGGTCTTCAGCGCTCATCACAGCATTGTGCGTGATCAGCCTGACATGACGCAGCCGGGCTCTCGTCCCTGGTGGTCCGATGAGAGCCCGGCTGCGCGCTTCGGGGCTAGCCGATGTGGTACGGGTCGCCGTACACCTTCCAGTCCAGCGGGGTGTTCAGGGTGAAGTTGCCGTTGCGGAGGAAGACCCGCTGCGCGGTGTCGACCCGGCTGGTGTCGCTGTGCGCCTCCTCCTGCTTCATCGCCCAGACCCGCGCGTCCAGGAACGCGTTCAGGTACGTCGTCTCGTTGCCGCCCTGCGCCGGCGGCTTCGCCTTGGCGAGCGCGCGCTTGCGGATGCCGCCGAAGCTGGTCGCGTCGTCACCGTCACCGTGCATGACGATCGCGTCGTAGTAGCAGAACTGCCCGAGGGTCCGCAGCCCGTCGGACTTGCCACGGCTCACCGCCGGGTTGAAGTACACCCGGTCACGCTCGTCGTTCTGGCACTGCTGGAACACCGAGTCCTTGGCCGCGGTCTTCCAGTCCTTGGTGTAGTTCGGGTCCAGACCCGCGTGCGAGTCGCTGCCGTCCACCTTGCGCAGTGCCGGCAGGTACTTCTGCAGCACGTTGTTCGGCTTCCGGTCGGCGTACAGCTCGACCAGTTCGAGCATGTCGTGGGTCCCGGAGCAGAACCCGATGATGCCCGCGGTGTACCCGCGGCCGTCGTCGATGTCCTCGATGTACTTGTACTGCGCCTTCCAGTCCAGCGACGAGTTCTCCGCGCTGCAGACGATCTGCATCGCGATCTCCTTCTTCGCGGGGTCGTCGAGGCCGGTCGCCTGCACCGCAGCGTCGGCGTGCGGCGCGTAGCGGGAGACGGCGAACCCGGTGGCCGGCACGGCGGCGAGCGACAGGCCGAGCAGCAGGGTGGTCCGGCGCGTGGGGCGGTACTCCATGTGGTCCTCCGAGGGGCGTCCGAGGAATGAACTGTTAGGAAGCTTTCCTATCAGACGGAGGACGGCCGTGAGAACACTTCAGCTCATGTCAGTTGTGTCTCAGGCGAAGACGGTCAGGGCGCCGGGTGCGATGCCGATGTCGACCGGGCAGCGGGCCGAGCACCTCGCCGTCGCCGTACGCCGTGATGCCGGGCGACTCGATCCGGACCGAGCTGCCCCGCAGCGTCCGCACCGCCGGATGACCGACGTGCGTGCCCTTGGAGAGCTTCGGGAACAGCTGCAGCAGCGTCAGCCGGGACACCGGCTCGATGATCGTCACGTCCAGCAGGCCGTCGTCGATCTCGGCGCCGGCACAGATCTGCAGTCCCCCGCCGTACGTCGGTCCGGTGCCGACGGCGACCAGCATGGCCTTGGTCTCGATCACCTCGCCGTCGACCGTCACGACGTACTCGAGGGGCTTGAACGTGCGCAGCTCGGCGAGAGTCGCGACCGTGTAGCGCGAGCTGCCCTTCGGCCAGCTCATCGCGTTGGCGCGCTTGTTGACGAGCGAATCGAACCCGCCGGCCACGACCGTGGTGATGAACTCGTCCTTGGCCACCGCGAGGTCGATCCTCCGGGTCCGGCCGGCCACCACGAGGTCGGCCGCCGCGGCCGGATCCTTCAGCGGTACGCCGATACCGCGGGCGAAGTCGTTACCGGTACCGGCCGGGATCACGCCGAACGGCATCCCGGAGTTCGCCAGCACCTGGGCGCCGAGGTGGATCGTGCCGTCGCCGCCGATCAGCACGACCGCGTCCGCCCCGGAGGCGACCACCTCGGCGGCGATCCTCCCGACGTCCTCGGCGCAGGTGGTGGTGTGCACGTCGACGCTCAGCCCGGCGGCCGCGAGCCGCTCACGAACCGCGGGCGCGATCCGGGCACCACGCCCGCGACCGCTGGTGGGGTTGACCACCAGCGCGATTCTCCGACTCACTAGTCGGCCAGGATTTCTTCGGTGCGGCGGGCTTTGCGCCGGTCGTTGAACCGCGCGATGATCTCGGCGACGAAGAACAGCAGACACATCGGGATCGCCAGCAGGCACATCGTGAACGGGTCGCCGGACGGCGTCGCGACGGCGGCGAACACGAAGATCACCAGGATGATGTACGGCCGGAACTTGCCGAGCGCGGCGGCGGGTACGACGCCGACCATGTTCAGCAGCACGACCACCAGCGGGATCAGGAAGGCGACACCGAAGACCAGCATCGTGCGGAGCACGAAGTCCAGGTAGTCGGGCAGCTCGACCAGGTTCTGGATGTCGAGCGGGGTGAAGCCCAGCAGGATCTCGATGCCCTTCGGCAGCGTCCAGTACGCCACCGCGATACCGGCTGCGAACAGCGGGGTCGCGATCGCCGAGAAGATGTAGGCCCACTTGCGCTCGCTGCGGTGCAGTCCGGGCGCGACGAACGCCCAGATCTGGAACAGCCACACCGGCGCGGCCAGGACCAGCCCGAACAGCGCCGAGATCTTGATCCGGAACGTCAGCGCGTTACCGACACCGGGAAAGGTCAGCTGCGGTGTCTTGCTCTGGCCGGCGTCCTTGGCCATCTCGGCGACACTCGTCACGAACGGCCTGGTCAGGAAGTCGAAGGCGTGGTTGTAGAAGATCCAGCCGACGACCGTTCCGACCACGATCGCGAGCACACTGATGAGCAGCCGGTTACGGAGCTCGACAATGTGCTCGCGCAGGGTCATCCGACCCTCTGGGTCTTTCGGGAGGCTGTCCTTCTTCTCTTTCCGCCGCCCGAACTTCACCATCGACACAAGTAGGGCGTTCGGCTCAGTTGGCCGTGTGCGTCGGCGGCAGGCCGTCGCCCGGCCCCTGGCCGTTCACCTGGTTCGGCTGCGCCTGCTGGGCCTGCGCTGCTGCACGGCCTGCTGCGCCGGGGGCTGCGAGGCTTCCTCGGTCAGCTCCGCGTCCTTCTTCTTCGGGCCGACCTCTTCCTCCCAGATCTTCTTCGACTTGCCGAGCTGCTTCACCAGCGCCGGCAGCTTGGCCGATCCGAACAGCAGCACGACGATCGCGAGGATGACGAGCCACTCGGCACCTTGGGGCATACCGATGAGCGGTGCTGCCATGTCGATCTCCCTTTCAACATCATCAACTCGGGACTCGAGCCTGAGTTCGTGGCCGAATACTACGCCGGAGCGTGCGCGTCCTCACGGGTCTGTCCAGACCCGGCCTCGGACTGTGCGGCGTCCAGCTTGGACTGGGCGGCGACCAACTCACGCGTCAGTGCCTTGACCTTTCCCCACATCTTCAGCGCGAGCAGGGCGAGGACCAGGAGCCACACCGCCACCACCGCGAGGAAGAGCAGGAACCAGAACATACCCAGGAGCCTAGCCGGTTCCGGCCCGGCGCCCACGTCCCGCGGTGGGTCTCGGTGGACAACGGTGTCGGAACGTGATGGTAAAACCGAGTGTCCCGCAGGGTGGAACGGCGGGGCTGGAGCAGCAGGTTCACTGCGGGTTCAGACTGGTTCACAGTGGGTGCACAGTGGGTGCAGGGCGGTTCGGGGCTAGGGCTAGGGGTCGTGATGGTGCGGATCGGGGTCGAGGAGCGGCGGACGCGGCTCGGGCGGCGGCATCGGCTCGGAACGGGCTGCCAGGCGGCCGATCCGGTCGAGGCGGCCGCGTCGATGGTGGCGCTGCACGCGACCGATCCGGCCACGGTGCACCTGAGTGTCGCCGCCCGGGTGCCGGGGAGTGACGTCGCGAGCACGGAGCGTGCCCTTTATGAGGATCGTTCGCTGATCCGGATGCTGGGCATGCGGCGCACGGTGTTCGTCGTACCGACGCCGTTCGCGCCTGTGGTCCAGGGGGCGTGCACGGACGACATCGCGGTGAAGCAGCGGAAGTTGCTCGTCAAGCATCTGGCCGAGTCCGGGATCGCGGACGGCGACGAGTCCTGCGGGCAGTGGCTGGCGGCGGTCGAGGAGTCGACGGCGACCGCGCTGGCGCTGCGGGGGTCCGCGACGGCGCAGGAGCTGTCTGCTGACGAGCCGCGGTTGCGGACGCGCCTCAACATGGCGGCCGGGAAGGCGTACGCCGCTCAGCCGTACGTGACGAGCCGGGTGTTGTTCCAGCTGGCGGCTGAGGGACGGATCGTGCGGGGACGCCCGCTGGGGACGTGGTTGAGCGGCCAGCACCAGTGGTCGCCTGCGGTGGACTGGCTGCCCGGTGGGCTCGGCGACAAGCCGGCCGCGGAAGAGGCGCGGGTGACGCTTGCGCGGGCGTGGCTGGCGTCGTTCGGGCCAGGTACGACGGCTGACCTGCAGTGGTGGTCCGGGTGGACGCTGGGCCAGACACGGAAGGCACTGTCGGCTGTCGAGGCGGTCGAGGTGGAGCTGGACGGTCAGGTCGGGTACGTACTCCCGGGCGACGAGGCGCCGGAGGTCCCCGTCGACCCGTGGGTGGCGTTCCTTCCAGGTCTCGACCCGACGCCCATGGGCTGGAAGGAACGCGAGTGGTTCCTGGGCCCGCACAAGTCGAAGCTCTTCGACAACACCGGCAACATCGGCCCCAGCATCTGGTCCGACGGCCGGATCATCGGCGCCTGGGGCCAGCCCGAGTCCGGCGAGGTCCGCTACCAGCTGCTGGAGGACGTGGGCGCGGACACCACGGCCCTCGTCGAGTCCGAAGCAGCCCGCTGGACCACCTGGCTGGCAGGAGTCCGTGTCACGCCCCGCTTCCGCTCCCCGCTCGAGAAGCAGCTCAGCCAGGGTTAGACGTCGTACGCCGAGAGTGCGTCGCGGGCTGTGGCGGCTATCTGGGTGGAGAGGTCCGGCGGGTCCAGGACCGTGGCGGCTCCGCCGAGGCGGAGGACCAGGCGCTGGAGCCAGGCGGTGTCGGCGACGCGGAGTTTGACGATGAGCGAGTTCTCGGGGCCTTCTTCGACGGACTCGTTCGGGTAGTACTCGGCGACCCAGCGGGCCGGCGGCGCGAGTCTCAGGGTCGCCAGCAGGTCGTACTCCGACGGCTGGAACATGCCGTTGGACAGGTCTCGCGGCGTCGCCTCCGGCGGTGGTTCGCTCGGGAGGTCGAGGAGCTTGACCGCGGCGATCCGGTCCAGGCGGAACAGCCGGACGTCCTCGGCCAGGCGGCACCAGGCTTCGAGGTACGTGCGCCCCTCCGACACGACGAGCCGCATCGGGTCCACGTCGCGTTCGGTCGTCTCGTCGCGCGACGGTACGTCGTACGTCAGGTGCAACCGTCGCTTCGTGGCCAGCCCGCGGTTGACGATCTCGGCGATCTCCGGCGCGGCCGGCTCGACGTGAACGTGCGCGGCCGCACCCTCACTCGCCGCCGCAGCCTCGCCGGCGGCCTGCTCCAGCTTCGCGATCGCGCGGTCGACGGCGTCCCGGTCCGGACCGCCCGTCACCTCGCGCAGCGTCCGCAGCGCGGTCAGCAGCGCCAGCGCCTCAGCCGCCGCCAGTCGCAGCGGTCGCGCGAGGTAGTCCGCGTTGTTGATGTGGATGACCCCGTCGCCCTCGGCCGCCTCGATGTCGATCTCGATCAGATCGCCCATCTGCGCACCCGGCAGCCCGCAGAACCACAGCACCTTCAGGTCCGCGATGATCTGCTTCGGCCGTACGCCGAACTCCTTGGCGACGTCGTCGACGCGGGCACCGTCGTTCTCCCGCAGGTACGGCACCAGAGCCAGCAACCGCTGCACCTGGTCGCGTGCATTGCTCATGCGCCAGCCACCGTCCGCAGCCGCCAGAGCACCCCGTCCAGCACGTCGCCTGGTCCCTCGACGACCGCATCCGGGCCGTACGACGCGATCTCCTCGGCCAGCACCGACGAGTCGGCGTACGGGACGTGCAGCAGGTCCCAGCCCTCCTCGTACGGCTCGATGGCGTTCGCGCGGCGCCGCAGGCTCACACACGACCCGGTCCGCGCCCGCACCTTCGCCTCCGAGGTCGGCCGCGGCGGGGCCAGCTCGGTCACGAGCGACCGCAGGTCCGTCCCCTCCGGCACCGTGAACGCGCCCGGCTCCCCCACCGTCTTCACGTCCCCGCCGATCCGGGACATCCGGAACATCCGGGTCGCTTCGCGATCGCGGTCCCGTCCGACGACGTACCAGCGGCCGTGCCAGGAGACGATCCCCCACGGCTCCAGGGTCCGCCTCATCGGCTCGGACGCGCCGCTGCGCAGGTGCTGGAACCGCACCGCCTGCCGCGCCACGACAGCGGCCCACAGCGGGTCGAAGGCCGGTTCGGACGCCCCGACGTGCGGCTCGATCGCGCTGAGCGCCGACTGGTCGGTCTGGATCCCGGCCGCCTTCAGCTTCAGCACCGCCGACGTGGTCGCCTCGGACAGGCCGGCGTGCTGCCAGACCCGCGCGGCGACGCCCAGTACGGCGGCCTCGTCCGGCTCCAGGTGCACTTCGGGCAGCTCGAAGACGTCCCGGCGGATCCGGTAGCCGACGTCGTCGGAGAAGAACTTGTCGATCGTGCCCATCTCGATCGGGATGCCGAGGTCGCGCAACTCGTCCTTGTCGCGCTCGAACATCTTCTCGAAGGCGTCGTCGGTCTGTCCCGCGTACCCCTCGACGACCTCGCGGATCCGCTCCTTGGTCACATAGGTGCGCGCGACCAGGAGGCAGATGACCACGTTGAGCAGTCGCTCACTCTTCCGCGCCGACACCCGACCACCTTACGGCCTCAGGGCGTCCAAAACCCGCCTTTCCGCACCACAACTTCGAACACCGGTTCGACCCAGTAGGGTCGGGCTGTGATTCGGTGGCGGGACGGTGTGGTGGCGCAGGTCGGGCGGAGTTGGGCCGGTGCGCTGGAACTGACAGTGATGGTCGGCGAGCAGCCTGTGCGCGCGCTGGCGTACCCGGACCTGGTCGGTACGCCAGTGGCCGGTGACCGCGTGCTGCTCAACGTGGGCGCGCTGGACCGCGGCCTGGGCACCGGTGGGTACGCGCTGGTGGTCGCCGTACCGGACCGGTTGCCGGAGGACCCGCCGGAGCGCGGGCACCTGGTGAAGGCGCGGTACACGCCGTTGCAGGCGATGGTGCTGGGTGCGGACGAGCAGGACTCCCCCGATCACGACGTACTGCGGGACGCGGACGATCTCTTCGGTACGCCGGTAGTCGTCGCGGACCTGCACTCCGCACTCCCGGCCGTTCTGGCTGGCGTGTACGAGGCGCGGCCGACCACACGGGTCGTCTACGTGATGACGGACGGCGGTGCGCTGCCGCTGGCGTTCTCGCGGAGTGTTGCGACCCTGCGCGGCGCCGGTTGGCTCAGCGGCACCGTGACGGTCGGCCAGGCGTACGGCGGCGACCGCGAGGCGGTAACTGTCCACACCGGGCTGTTGACCGCTGTGCAGGTCCTGTCGGCCGAGCTGGTCGTCATCACTCAGGGCCCGGGCAACCTGGGCACAGGGACTCGCTGGGGGTTCTCCGGCGTCCAGTCAGGTGAGGCGGTCAACGCGATCGGCACACTGGGCGGCCGTGCGGTCGCCTCGCTCCGGATCTCGGAGGCGGACCCGCGTCCGCGCCACCGCGGTATCTCCCACCACAGCCTGACCGCGTACGGCCGCGTGGCGCTCCAGCCGGCCGATGTCGTCGTACCGGATCTGTCCGGCGAGTTCGGCGACGCCGTACGGGATGCTGCCGAGCCGTTGAAGGCACGGCACCGCGTGGTGCGTGTGGACGTCGACGGGCTGTACGACGCGTTGCAGGCGGCCCCCGTCAAGCTGTCGACCATGGGCCGCAGCCTGGACGAGGACCGCGCCTACTTCGAGGCTGCTGCCGCCGCCGGGCGGCACGCCGCGCGTCTGGTGGATGTACCACCACCTGGAGTGGGGTCGCAGTACTCCTGACCGGACGGGCTCCCGCGGCGACAGTGGTGGTATGAACAGCACCAAGCACCGCGATCTCTCGATTCACGACGTCGCCCGTCCGCAGCCGCCGCTGGCTGTCCGGGGCGCGACGACCCTGTGGTTCGCAGCCGTCGGTGCCGGTGTCGCCGAGTCCGTGCTCGGGGTGGCCGGCGCGATCGCCGACGGCTCGTCCGTCCTCGGTCTGCTCGTCCAGATCGCCTTCCGCGCGATCGTGTACGGCGGCCTGTTCGTGGTCATCGACCGCTACTTCCGCCCCGGTGTCCGCTGGTCCCGCTGGCTGCTCACCGGCCTGCTCGGCACCGTCGGCCTCGCCTCGCTGGCGGTCGGGCCGATCGACTGGTTCGTCCGCGACGGAGACTTCGGCGCCCTCGACTGGTCCGCGTCCTTCATCGCCTTCGGCGCGATCCGCTGCGTCCATCTCACCGCGGTGATCACAGCGATCGCCCTCAGCTTCCACACCGACGCGAACCGCTGGTTCAGCGGCCGACCGGTCCGGCGTACCCGCTGAAACGCCGAAGGACCGGCCTCCCGAGGTGGGAGCCGGTCCTTCGTCTGGAGACTGCTGCTACTGCCCGGTCTGCTTCGCGGCCGGGAAGGCGTTCAGGACGTCGATCACGGCGAACGCGTTGACGACCTTGCCGGCCTGGTCCTTGGAGGCCGGCAGCTCGACCAGCACGCGGCTGCCGATCGGGATTCCGGCGAAGCCGTCGAGCGGACCGGCCTGGCCGTTGGTCGGGCCAACCGGCGGGAGCTGGTCGGTCGGCGCGGCCGGCTGCGCCGGGCTCTGCGCGGTGGCGGGCTGGGCGTCCCAGGTGCTGGCCTGCTTCTTACCGGTGTAGTCGTAGATGACGAACCGGCCGACCAACTGGTCGCCCTTCTCGATCGGCTTGCCCTTGCCGAGCGCGAACACGGTCGGCTTGCCCGGCTTCGCCGGCGGCTTGGTGCCGGCCGGGACCGTCACCTTCGGCGCGGCGTTCAGCGGGCCGGAGACCTGGATCTTGCTCGGCGTCGACGGGGTGACCGCCTCGGCGTTCAGCGGGGTGTCGTTGGCGGCCGCGGCGACCAGGTCGACGACGAAGATCAGCGTGTCGTCACCCTTGATCCCGGCCTTCTCGTTGCCCTCGGACTTGTAGCCCTTGTCGGACGGGATCGACATCAGCACGCGGCTGCCGAGCTTCTTGCCGACCAGGCCCTCGTCCCAGCCCGTGATGACGCCGCCGACGCCGATCGGGAACGAGGACGGCGCGCCGCGGTCGTAGGAGTTGTCGAAGACCTTGCCGTCGCGCCAGATCTGGCCGATGTAGTTGGCGGTGAGCAGCTCGCCCTTCTTCACCTCGGCACCGTCGCCCTCCTTGAGGACCTCGGTCACCAGCTGCTTCTCCGGGTCGCCTTCGCGGTGGGTGATGGTCGGCTTCTGCCCGAAGTCCGAAGTCACCTTGATACCGCCGGCCCCGAACCCGTTGTCGCCACACGCCACCAGGGACGCCCCCAGCGCCGCGACTACAACGAAACTCAACAACTTGCGCACGAAACCAGCACCTCGAACCATCCCGGCGCGGGGTGCGCCGATTGCCTCCGGTCAACAACGCGGACCACCCTAGCTTGCGGACTCAACTGGGGGATCGGGCGCGTGCGTCACCGTTGCGTCACACCACGTACAGTCACAGCGGCTCAGAAACCGACGGCGTTGTGCGGGGCGCGATCTGGTCGCAGCAGTGCGTCCAGACGCGACACTGCGCCGGGTGTGCGTTCGACGATGCGTCCGGCGTACGAGAGCTCGCTTGCGCGGACTCCACCGAGGTACAGCGAGCCGAGCTCGTTCACACTCAGGCTGAGGTCCGGCTCCGCGTTGACCGCAGTACAGGCGGCTCCGTCCGGTGCTGCGTCCAGCCGCCAACGTCCGTCGCCGTACAGGTCGTCGGACACGTCCAGCACGAGTGAATCCGTTGCTGCGTAGGTCCGGGCTTCGAGAGCACGCTGTACGTCGAGAACGCGCAGCCAGAGGTTGTCCCGGGTCCGGGTCAGCTTGAGCGCTCGCGGGTTGGTCAGCATCCACCGCAGCGGCTCGTCGACCGGTCGCCTCGCGGCCACCACGCGCTTCGTGAGGTCGAAGTCCAGCAGCAATCCCCACAGCGCACGGTACGCATCCGACGTCAGCGCCTCGAACGCCTCCACCTGCAGCACGCCGACCTGCTCCGGATCTGGTGACCACGGCAACCGGAAGATCGCCGCACCGTCCACCGCGCCGGTCGCGTCGCGATGCAGAAGGTGATGCGCCGCCCCGGACCCGTCCGCCGGCAGCCCCCCGCCCGCTAGCCCGTCCCACTTGCCCGGCAGCGGGCTGACCTCCCCCACTCGCACGGCTCGCACCTGCTCGTGCAGGACCGGCCAGGCCTTCGCGGCCTCGGCTCCGTCCACCAGGTCGAGCGCGCCCGGATCCGTGAACTCGGAGCGGAAGGCGACATCGGTACGCCGTACCTCCCACCGGTGCTGGAACGTCGCGGGCGAGAACCCGTACCGCCCGTAGATCGTCGCCTCGCTCGCACTCAGCCCGGCCAGGAACTCACCGCGCTCGCGGCAGTCGTCCAGCATCGCCGACATGATCTTCCGCAGCAGACCACGCCGCCGGTACGTCGGCAGCACAGCGGTCGCTGTCACGCCGCCAAGGGCTACCTGCTGGCCACCCGGGACGGTGACCTGCACAGACACGATCGCCGACGCACCTGCGATCTTGCCGTCGACGAACGCGGCCTGCGGCCGGAACCAGTCCGTCAGCAGCTCCTCGGCGTACTGCTCGATCTCCGCGGCCGTCTTCTGGACCTGTGGTGGCCAGGCCGCGCTACCGGCGTACCAGGCCGACGGCTCGGGCTCCTCCTGCGGGAAGCCGTTCACGTACGGCAGAACCCGCAGGTACTCCTTCGTCTCGGCCTGGAGACACGGGCCGGATCTCGATCGCCATGTGCCCTTTCTAGAGCAGCACAAAGCAACCAAGCACCTCATTTAGCCAGGCCACTACATGCTGGCGATGAGTTTTTCGACGCGTTCGTCGTGGGACTTGAAGGGGTCTTTGCAGAGGACCGTCCGCTGGGCCTGGTCGTTCAGCTTCAGGTGCACCCAGTCGACGGTGAAGTCCCGGCGGCGCTCCTGCGCACGCTTGATGAACTCGCCGCGCAGCCGCGCCCGCGTGGTCTGCGGCGGCACCGACTTGGCCTCGAAAACCCGCAGGTCGTCGACGACGCGAGTGACCGCACCCCGGCGCTCGAGCAGGTAGTACAACCCGCGCGGCCGGTGAATGTCGTGGTACGCCAGATCGAGCTGCGCCACCCGCGGACTCGCCAGACCGAGGTTGTTCTGCGACCGGTACCGCTCGATCAGCCGGTACTTGATCACCCAGTCGATCTCGCGCTCGATCCCGGACAGGTCGCCGGACTCGATCGCCTTCAGCGTCCGCTCCCACAGCGACAACGCCCGCTCCACGGCCGGCGTCCCCAGCTCGCGGCGGTCGACGAAGTCGCGCGCCTTGTTCAGGTACTCGCCCTGGATGTCGAGCGCGCTCGCCTCGCGGCCGTTCGCCAGCCGCACCTCGCGGCGTCCGGACATGTCGTGGCTGATCTCGCGGATCGCCCGGATCGGGTTGTCCAGCGTCAGGTCGCGCATCACGATGCCGGCCTCGATCATCCGCAGCACCAGGTCAGTGCTGGCCACCTTGAGCAGCATCGTGGTCTCGGACATGTTCGAGTCGCCGACGATCACGTGCAGCCGGCGGAACCGCTCGGCGTCCGCGTGCGGCTCGTCGCGGGTGTTGATGATCGGCCGGGACCGGGTGGTCGCGCTGGAGACCCCTTCCCAGATGTGCTCGGCGCGCTGCGACACCGAATACACCGCGCCGCGCGGCGTCTGCAGCACCTTGCCGGCGCCGCAGATCAGCTGCCGGGTGACCAGGAACGGGATCAGCACGTCGGCCAGCTTCGCGAAGTCGCCGTGCCGGCTGACCAGGTAGTTCTCGTGGCAGCCGTAGCTGTTGCCGGCCGAGTCGGTGTTGTTCTTGAACAGGTAGACGTCGCCGAAGATGCCTTCGTCGTGCAGCCGCTTCTGCGCGTCCACCAGCAGGCCTTCGAGGATTCGCTCGCCGGCCTTGTCGTGTGCGATCAGGTCGGTGACCGAATCGCACTCCCCGGTCGCGTACTCCGGATGGGAGCCCACGTCGAGGTAGAGCCGCGCCCCGTTGCGGAGGAAGACGTTGCTGCTCCGCCCCCAGGACACGACCCGCCGAAACAGGTACCGCGCCACCTCGTCCGGGGTCAGTCGCCGCTGCCCGCGGAACGTACAGGTGACGCCGTACTCGTTCTCCAAGCCGAAGATTCGCCGGTTCACATCACCCACACTACGGCGCACCTCCGACAACCGGGTGGTGTCTCAGGCGCGCCGTCGTTCGGCGTTATCCCTTTGATGCCCGCAACAATGGGGCGTCCGCCCGCATCTGGCCACTGACGAAAGGATTTCAGATGATCAAATACGGGCGAGTCCTCGCCATCGGGGTCCTGCTCGCAGCAGGGTTCGTGGCTGCACCTGCGAGTGCGGCACCGGCCTCATCCTCGGCTGCCTGCTCACTGCGGCTGGGCTCTGTCACCCCTGGTGGTGACCACACTCTGCAGACCATTACCGCGGCCCCCTCCGCCACTGTCCGGCGGCTGGGCCCGATGAACCTATATCCGGACGGCCAGGCCCACCTGCCCACCGCGGTGCGCACCGAACTGGTGGCACCGGCCGGCGAGCAGCGCACCGGCCTGGTAGCTCTCGGGCCACGCATGTACGGCACCAGCTACATCACCGACGGCACCGGGGTCTCCGTCGTACCGGGCACTCTCAAGCAGACCCTGGTCGGCGGCGGCTGGGACGAGCTGCACAAGTACGTCGAGCTCAGCCAGTACTCCGTGGCGGGCTACAGCCGGTCCAACGTCTACTCGCTGATCAACCAGTTCACGGACGGCCTGATCGCTCGCTGGACGGTCACCCCGAGCGGCTGGAAGTACTACACCACCTTCGGCGGCTTCAGCTCGGTCAAGACGATGACGCTGATCGGTCAGGGCCGTGCATACGACACGTTCCTGGCGACGACGAACGGTGGCGCGCTCTACACCGTTCAGGTGCCCACGGGCTCCGGTAAGCCGGTGGTGACGAAGATCCGCACATCGACGTGGCAGGGCTTCGAAACACTCATCGCCGAGAAGTGCGGCAACAACGGCACCCTGCTGCTCGGCATCGACAAGGACACCGGCACCGGCTACCTGTACGCCGTCAGCCACGCCAACGGCGCCGCCACGGTCATCAAGGGCCTCGGCAAGGTCCCGACCACCTTCCCGGCCGCGGACTCGTACTTCCGCTACTACACGGCCGGCGTCCAACTGACCGGCGCCTGACCCCATCGGCGTCTCCACCCGAAGCTGGAAGTTCGGGTGGAGACGCTGGTGGTTCAGCTGACCTGTGGTTGGCAGCGTGCCAGCGTCGTCGGCATGAGACGACGAACCTTCCTCACCGCCACCGCCGCCTCCGCTCTGACAGCAGCTCTCCCGCTCTCAGCGTCCGCGGCCACCGACCTGACGCTCCGTCTGCCCGCTCCCACCGGCCGCTGGCCAGTCGGTACGACGACCCGCGCACTGGTCGACCCGGACCGCTCCGACCCGTGGAACGGAGCACCCACCCGTGAGCTCGCGCTGACCGTCTTCTACCCCGCCACCGTCGTACGCGGGTACCAACGCGCTCCGCAGCTCGCACCAGCCGCAGCAGATGTCTTCAAGGGCCTGGACGCTGGCGTGCTCCATCCGGAGCTGCCGACCAGTGGAGTGAACTGGGCGGCCACACTGACCCATTCGTTCGTCGACGCACCGCCTCTGCCCGGACGGCGCCCCACGCTGTTGTACAGCCCGGGCGGTGCGGACCCGCGCACCATCGGCACCTCCGTGGCGGAGGAGCTGGCCAGCCACGGGTACGTCGTACTCACGCTGGACCACCCGGGTGAGGCGAGTGAGGTGGTGTTCCCGGACGGGCGACTACGGGTCATCGAGATCGGACCGGACGTGCAGACGGACCCGGTGCGGTCGCGGCTGATGATGAACACGCGTTTCGCCGACCTGCGGTTCGTGCTGGACCACCTGTCGGAGTCTGCACGAGTCGATCGACCTGCGTCGTGTTGGCGTGTACGGGCACTCAGCTGGTGGTGCGACCGCCGCAGTGTCGCTGGAGCACCCACAGGTCCGCGCAGCCGCCAATCTGGAGGGCTACCTGGACACACTGGACGGTGAGCTCTATCCGATCGCGCAGCACGGCACCCGCAAGCCGCTGCTGCTCGCTGGAACGGACGGGTTCCGGGACGAGCGTTTCGATCGCACCTGGTCGGCTGTGCTCTCGCACGGCGGTCCGGTGCGGCGGGTGCAGTTGTCGGACGCGAACCACTGGATCTGGACGGACTACGCCGCGTTCGCGCCGCAACTGCAGTCCGCCGGCCTGATGACGGCTGCCGCGCGGGCCAAGCTGGTCGGTACGTCGGGTTGCGGCGTACCCGCCGTACGGCGACTGGTTCGGGAGTTTTTCGACCGATCCCTAACCTTTTCGGGATAGTCGGCATCGAGGTGGATGACACGACTCCTCGAAGGGGGCTGCATGACCAGATGGCGGATCGCCGCGGGTGCGCTGGGCGCGGCGATGACGGCGGCGGCGCTGGTGCCGGTACCGGTGCAGGCTGCGACCGGGCAGGCGAGCGCGGCCTGTTCGATGACGCTGGGCACGGTGACCGTGCAGGGCGATCACAAGTTCCAGCGGATCACGGCGACCGCGCCCGTGACGGCGTCGCCGCCGAGCGTCGGGCCGAAGGGTTTGTTCCCGGTCGACTCGGTCCGGCTCGCGACGTCCGTCGGCTGGGAGCCGGATCCGCCGGCCGCCCTGCTGGAACGGGGGTACGTGGTGATGGGGACGGACCTCTACCGGTTCAGCTACGCCACCGCCAACGGTCAGCTCGACCCTGACTCGGTCCAGAAGACCAAGGTGGGCGGTGGCTGGATCCACCAGACGTACCTGGAGCAGTCGACGTACTACGGGACTACAACGCGCACCAACACCTACGCCTTGCAGGGTGACGTCGTCACGCGCTGGACCGTGGAGGGGTCCGTCTGGCGCGGCAAAGCGACGTACACCGGGTTCTCGGCGGTGAAGACGATGACACTGATCAGTCAGACCGCGACGTACGACACGTTCCTCGCCAACACCCGCGGCGGGGCGCTGTACACGATCCGCATCCCGGTCAGCGGCGCACCGGTGGTGAAGAAGGTGCGTGCGGCGACGTGGCAGGGCTTCGAGACGCTCATCGCCGAGAAGTGCGGCAACCAGAGCACACTGCTCCTTGCCATCGACAAGGACACCCGGCGCGGCTACCTGTACGCCGTCAGCCACGCCAACGGCACCGCCACCGTCATCAAGGGCCTGGGCCAGGTGGGCAACCAACTCGCCGCCCCCGAGGACAAGACGTACTTCCGCCACTACCCCGGCAGCTCAGAAGCCAACGTCCTACTGTACGGAGAGTGAGCGAGATGATCAGGAAGCGTGCTGCGGGGTTGCTGGGGCTGGCGCTGGCCGCCGGTGCACTGGTTCAGGCAGCGCCCGCCACTGCGAGCACTACTGACGCGGCAGAGGTGCCGTTCTGTCAGATGGCGCTGGGGTCGACCACCAGCGGAGGGGACCTCATCCTGCGGGGCCTGTACGGCGTGACCCCGCCCGGCGCCAGCCCGAGCAGATGGGGCGGCAAGGACCTGCTGCCGGACAACCAGCTCCGGGTGGCCAGTGGAATCGGCACCCAGACGAACGCCGAGCAGACGGGTGAGAGCCGGCTGCAGTACGTCGTCCTCGGGTCCACCTTGAACCTGCTGACCTACACCGTGAACGGGTTCGCCGGCGAGGTCGATCCGGCCACCGTGCAGCGGATCCCGATCGGCGGCGGCTGGGGCGATGTCCGCTACCTGGAGAGCTCCCGGTTCAACCGCGACACCACCCTGATCCGCCAGAACATGTACGCCGTCCTCGGCGACAACATCGTGCGCTGGAACATCGGCGAGGGTACGTCGTTCAGCCGGAAGACGACGTACGCCGGATTCAGTGCGGTCAAGACGATGACGCTGATCAGCCAGACCGCGACGTACGACACGTTCCTCGCCAACACGCGCGCCGGGGCGCTCTACACGATCCGGATCCCGCTCACCGGCAAGCCCGTGGTGAAGGTCGTGCGGCGCTCCACCTGGCAAGGGTTCGAGGCGCTGGTCGCGGACAGCTGCGGCAACAAGACGATCGTGCTGGGCGTCGACAAGGAGACCGGTACGCCGTACCTGTACGAGTTCGGTCACGCCAACGGGACGGCGACGGTGATCAAGGCGTTCGGGAAGGTCCCGCGGACGTTCAGCGAGGCGGCGTACTCCCGGCGCTTCGAAGACAACCAGGCTTACGAGCAGCTGTTCGGCGAGTAGACCCGGCCTGGGTCAGAGGTCTACGAGGTCGAGGAGTTGGCCTAGTTCGGGTGGGTCGAGTTCGCGGAGTTCTCCGGTGTGGAGGTTGCCGCGGCGGACCGGGCCGATCGCGGTACGGGTCAGCCGCTTCACCGGGTGACCGACCGCGTCGAACATCCGGCGGACGATCCGGTTGCGGCCCTCGTGGAGCGACATCTCCACGAGGGTCCGGCCGGGCACCGTGGAGACGATCTTCACCGTGTCCGCGCGGGCCGGGCCGTCGTCGAGCTCGACACCGTCCAGGAGCGCGCGCAGCACCACCGGTTTGACGTTGCCCTCGACCTCGGCGACGTACGTCTTGGAGACCTCGTACGACGGGTGCGCCAGGCGATGCGCGAACTCGCCGTGGTTCGTGAGCAGCAGCAGACCCTCGGTGTCGGTGTCGAGCCGGCCGATGTGGAACAGCCGCTCGGGCCGGTCCTCCACGAAGTCGGTGATGCACGGGCGGCCCTGCGGGTCGGACATCGTGGTCACGACGCCGCGAGGCTTGTTGAGGACGAGGTACACGTTCGCACTCACCGGCGGAATCCGCGCACCGTCGACCCGGATGACCGCCGTCTCAGGATCCACCCGAACCCCGAACTCCGTCACCACCCGCCCGTCGACCTCGACCCGCCCCTCCTCGATCAAAATCTCCGAGCTCCGCCGCGAAGCAACCCCCGCCCGAGCCAAAACCTTCTGCAACCGAACCCCACCGTCATCCCCCATCCCGCACCCCCGCCTCCACACCAAACTCATCTACCTCAGCAGCCCTGCTGCCATCCGCAAGCCCGTCGCCCCCCTCAACCGACCCAACCTCCACGTCCTCCACGTCCACCTCGACCTCATCCGCTTCCTCGGCGGAGGTGCCGTCCAGCGCGGGCGCCGTGACGTCGCCCGACTCCCCAACCTCACCAGCCTGCACATCCTCGGCGTACTCCCCAGCCGACGTCTCGTCTGCCTCGGCGGAGGTGCCATCCAGCGCGGGTGCTGTGACGTCGTCCGACTCCTCGACCTCACCGGCCTCCGCGTCCTCGGCGAACTCCCCCGCGGACGTCTCGTCTGCGTCGGCGGAGGTGATGTCGGGCGCGGGTGGTGTGGCGTCGCTCGAACTCTCGGCCTCGCCGGCCTCGGCGTCTGCTGACGGTTGCGCGTCGGGGGCTGGTGGGAGGGTTTGGGCGGCTAGCTCGTCCTCGATGTCGTCCATGTCGGGGAGGTACGGGGCGAGTTCGGGGAGGTCGTCGAGGGACTGCATGCCCATGCGTTCCAGGAAGTACGTCGACGTCCGGTACAGGGTCGCCTGCGACTCCGTGTCCGACCCTGCCTCCTCCACAAGACCACGCGCGACGAGCGTACGCATCACGCCGTCCACGTTCACCCCACGGATCGCGGAGACGCGAGCCCGGCTGACCGGTTGCTTGTAGGCGACCACGGCGAGCGTTTCCAGCGCGGCCTGTGTGAGGCGAGCCTGCTGGCCGTCGAGGACGAAGCGTTCGACGTACGGCGCGGCCTCGACGCGGGTGTAGTACCGCCAACCGCCGCCCACCTCACGCAGGTCGAATCCACGCCCCTGCTCGGTGTACTCCGCCGCCAGCTCCTCGAGCGCCGTACCCACATCACCCGTCGGCCGACCAACCGCACGAGCCATCGTCAGCACCGGCAACGGCTCGTCCGTCACCATCAGGATCGCCTCGATCGCCCGCCGCATGGTCGCGTCATCGACAACAACCTCATCCCCCACAGGCACCGAAGTCTGCCCCGGCGGCAAATGCTCCTCGTCCTCCCCGTCCGTCACGTCGGGGTGGGGAGGATTACCTGCCAATTCGGGTGCAAAATCCTCCCCAACCTCCTCGTCAGACCCTTCCGACCCCTCCACGACATCAGAGGCGGCGGTGGTCCCGTCGGACGCGGTGGTCACGTCGGAGGTGCCCGTCGCGTCGGAGGTGGTGGTGGTCGGGTCGGAGGTGGTGTCCGTTGCGTCCGAGGTGTCCGTCGCGTTTGGGGTGGTGGACGGCTGGTGCTCGGTGGGGGTGGGGTCGTGGGAGTTGGTCACTGGTTTGCCGTCTCGGATTCGTCTGGGGCGGGTTCGTGGATGTCGGATTCGTCGGTGAGGCTCTCACCGGGTTCGAGGAAGTGCGTCTCGTCTTCGACGACCGGCGCCTCGCCCGATTCGTCGGCGGGTTTCTGTTCCTCGTCGAACTCGTCGCTGACCGCGATCTCACCTTCGTCAGTGCCGGTCCACCGAATAGTCAACTCCCCCAACGGCGTCACCTGGTCAAACGTCACAGCAGCCTCGCGGAACAGCTCCAGCAACGCCAAAAACCGGCAAACCGTAGTGACAGTGTCAGGCGAATCAGCCACCAACGACCGGAACGTAGCGCTCCGCTGCCGCCGAAGCCGATCCACGATCACCTCAGCCTGCTCCCGCACAGTGACAGCCGGCGCGTGCAAGTGCGCCAGCGAAACCCCAGGAGGTACGTCGTCCTTCGGCGCCATAGCCTTCGCAGCCAGCGCCGCCAACCCAGCCGGATCAAGCCCCAGCAACACCTCAGGCAGCAGCTCAGCGAACCGCGGCTCCACCCCCACAGCCCGCGGGAACCGACGCGACTCGACCGCCATCCGCTCCTGCACCAGCGCCGCGATCTGCTTGAACGCCCGGTACTGCAACAACCGCGCGAACAACAGATCCCGGGCCTCGAGCAGCGCGAGATCCTCGTCGTCCTCGACCTCGCCCTTCGGCAGCAACCGCGCCGCCTTCAGATCCAGGAGTGTCGCCGCGATCAGCAGGAACTCCGACGTCTGGTCGAGGTCCCACTCCGACCCCAGCGCCTTGATGTGCGCGATGAAGTCGTCCGTGATCACCGACAGCGCGATCTCGGTGATGTCCAGCTTGTGCTTCGAGATCAGCTGCAGGAGCAGGTCGAACGGCCCCTCGAAGTTCACCAGGTGGACACTGAACCCCTTGCCCTCGGCAACAGCCGGGGCAGCGTCGCCGGTGCCTAGGTCAAGCGGTAACGAGTCCGAGGAGGACACGGTCACTCCGACGCCTTCAGCCGCCGTACCAGCACCGAGTCCGGCCCGTGGTCGACGAAGTCGGCGAGCAGGACGTCGATCGCCTCGCGGACGATCCGGCCCCGGTCGGCCGTCAGGCCGTGTTCCGCGCGGAGCGCGAGTCTGGTCTGTTCCAGGCCGAGCAGCTCTTCCTCCGTCACGTACACGGTGATCTTCGTGTCGTGGCGGATCCGACCACTCGACTTCCGGTCGTCGACGACCGTCGTGCGGGACCGCACGGTGGACGACGGTCCGTCAGTGGTGGTGCGCTTCTCGGGTCTGGTCTGCTTCGGTGCCGCACCCCCGAAGAGTTCACTGGCACCTGGCAGGCTCACCCGGCGGGACAACGCGCCAGCACCTCCTTGGCAAGGTCGCGGTACTGCGTAGCCGCTTGGGACGAGGGCGCGTACGTCGTGATCGGTTCGCCGACGACCGTGGTCTCGGGGAACTTGACGGTACGCCGGATGACGGTGTGGAAGACGCGCTCGTCGAAGGCCTGGACCACGCGGTCGAGGACCTCCCGGGCGTGCGTCGTCCGCCCGTCGAACATGGTGCCGAGGATCCCGACGATCTCCAGCTTGGGGTTCAGCCGGTCCTGCACCTTGGCGATCGTGTCGGTGAGCATCGCCAGGCCGCGGAGCGCGAAGAACTCGCACTCGAGCGGTACGACGATGCCGTTCGACGCGGTCAGCGCGTTCACGGTGAGCAGACCCAGCGACGGGGCGCAGTCGATCAGGATCACGTCGTACAGCGGGATGATCGGGTCCAGGACGCGCTGCAGCGTGTACTCGCGGGCGACCTCCTGGACCAGCTGGACCTCGGCCGCGGACAGGTCGATGTTGGCCGGCATCAGGTCGAGGTTCTCCACCCGGGTCGGCTGGATCACCTCGTCCGGGGTGATGTCGCGCTGCATCAGCAGGTTGTAGACCGACAGTTCGAGGTCGTGCGGCTGGACGCCCAGGCCGATCGAGGCGGACCCCTGCGGGTCGAAGTCGATCAGCAGCACCTTGCGACCGGTCTCGGCGATCGCCGCGCCGAGGTTGATCGTGGTGGTGGTCTTGCCCACGCCGCCCTTCTGGTTGCACATCGCGATCACCTGCGCCGGGCCGGTCTTGGTCGGTGGCAGCGGCACCGGCAGGTCCGGCTGCGGCCGGCCGGTCGGCCCGATCTTGTGACGCGGACCGTTCGGGTCGTTCACGGGTGCCAGGTCCTCCGCGGTGAGCTTGGCCGTCGGCTTCGGCATCTCCGCATAGTTGTCGGGCAGGCCCCGCGGCGCCGTGGGCGCCGGCCGCGGCGGGCTGCTGGGTGGGGTCGTCGGTGGCATGCTGATCGGCTGGGCCGGCTCCGGTACCGGGAGGTGGCCCATCACGTGTTCGGTGCCCGGGAATGTCGACTCGTTCATGACTCGTCAAACCTTTCAACCGATACGGGCGATCCCAGCGACTGTAAGCGTGCATTCAAGCACTCTCAACCAGCCACTCCGCACCGGGGTGGGGCTGTTTGTCGACAAAGCTCCGAACTCGGCCGATCACCCTCCCCGGATCACCGGCCGTGACGAGATGATCGCACACCGTCCACGCACTCGACCCACCGGGGTAGCCCTCAGGAGGAGAGCGCCCGCGGGTGCGAGGTGGCGTAGACCTCGCGCAGCTTGTCGACCGTCACGAGCGTGTAGACCTGTGTCGTCGTCACGGACGCGTGTCCCAGCAACTCCTGGACCACACGGACGTCGGCACCGCCGTCGAGCAGATGTGTCGCGTACGAGTGCCGCAGCGTGTGCGGGGAGATCTCCTTCGAGATCCCGGCCCGCTGGGCAGCACGACGCAGTACCGTCCAAGCGCTCTGCCGGGACAGGCGTCCGCCGCGGGCGTTCAGGAAGAGCGCAGGGGTGCCGCGACCGCGTGACACCAGCTCGGGGCGCCCACGGACCAGGTACGCCGACAGCGCTTCACGGGCGTAGGTGCCGACAGGTACTACCCGCTCCTTGCTGCCCTTACCGCGCAGCAGTACGGCGTTGGCGTCCAGGTCGATGTCGTCGACGTCCAGCCCGACCGCCTCCGAGATACGGGCGCCCGTGCCGTACAGGAACTCCAGTAACGCCGCATCCCGCGTTGCGAGCACAGCAGGCTCCGCCTCGGCCCCAGCTGCCGCTGAGAGGATCCTGGTCACCTCGTCGACGGACAGGGCCTTCGGTAGCCGCTGCGGTGGCACAGGTGGCTTGACAGCCGCCGCAGGGTCGACTGCGGTCAGTCCTTCGCGCACACAGAACTTGTGGAAGCCACGGACCGCCACCACGGTCCGCCCCGCACTGGACGCGGTCAGTGGCGGGTGGTCGGCGTCGCCCTCGCGCAACCGCATCAGGAAGTCGCTGACCACGGCCTCCGTGATCCGGCCGAGGTCGTCGATCTCCGTGGCCGCGAGGTAGCCGCCGTACCGGCGCAGGTCACGCCGGTACGACGCCAACGTGTTGGCGGCCAGGCCGCGCTCGACCGTGAGGTGGTCGAGGTACGCGCTGACCGCCCGTGCGATGTTGCTCAGACCAGCACCTCGTCGAGCTTCAGCTGCGACAGGTCGTGCGCCTCCGCGACCGGACCGTAGGTGACCTGCCCGTCGAACGTGTTCAGGCCGAGCGCCAGGCTGTGGTCCGACTTCAGCGCCTCCCGCCACCCGAGGTTCGCCAGCTCGATCGCGTACGGCAGTGTCACGTTGGTGAGCGCGTACGTCGACGTGTTCGGCACCGCACCGGGCATGTTCGCGACGCAGTAGAACAGCGAGTTGTGGATGGGGTAGACGGGGTCGGCGTGCGTGGTCGGACGCGAGTCCTCGAAGCAGCCGCCCTGGTCGATCGCGATGTCGACCAGCACGCTGCCCGGCTTCATCCGGCGGACCATGTCGTTGGTGACCAGCTTCGGCGCCTTCGCACCCACCACCAGCACCGCACCGATGACCAGGTCGGCCTCGAGGACGGCCTTCTCGATCTCGAACGCGTTCGACGCGATCGTCAGCAGGTGGCCCTGGTAGATCTGGTCGGCCTGCCGCAGCCGTGCGATGTTGCGGTCGAACAGTTGCACCTGTGCCTGCATACCGAGCGCGATCGCGGCCGCGTTCATCCCGGAGACACCGGCACCCAGGATGACTACGCGGGCCGGGTGTACGCCGGACACGCCGCCGAGCAGCACGCCACGGCCGCCGCCCTGCGCCATCAGGTGATACGCACCGGACTGCGGCGCCAACCGGCCGGCTACCTCGCTCATCGGCGCCAGCAACGGCAGGGTGCCGTCCGGAAGCTGGACCGTCTCGTACGCGATACCGGTGATGCCGGCCTTCAGTAACGCGTCGGTCGTGTCCTGGCTGGCGGCAAGGTGCAGGTACGTGAACAGCACCTGGTCCTTGCGCATCCGGTGGTACTCCTCCGGCACCGGCTCCTTGACCTTGAGCACCAGCTCCGCGTCGGCCCAGACATCGTCCGCATGTGGCACGATCCGCGCCCCGGCGGCGACGAACTCGTCGTCCGGGATCAGCGAACCGGCGCCCGCCCCCTGCTCGATCAGAACCTCGTGCCCGCTGCGCACGAACTCGTGCACCCCGGACGGGGTGATCGCCACCCGGTACTCGTGGTTCTTGACTTCTTTCGGTACTCCGACCTTCACAACTCGCCCTTCTTTCACGCTCCAGGAGTGCGGCCCACGTCGTTGTGTCCGCGGCCCGGCGGTTGAGGGGTTTGCCGCTAGGTCGCTGCCGAGTGTAAGCCCGCGGGGTTCATACCAGCCGACCGGATGGTCTGATCGTCACGCGACACTCTGCGAGTACCCCGGCATTAATCCAATGGAAGCATTCCGGCAAAATATCGGCATGCAGGACGAGGTCGAACTACCGGGCGGAAACATCGGCGGAGCAGCCCGGATCGGCGACACGGTACGTCGCGCGACCGGGCCGTGGACGCCCGCGATTCATGCACTGCTCAACTACTTGGCCGACGCCGGGTTGCCCGGCGTACCGCGGGTGCACGGGTACGACGAACGCGGACGGGAGGTTCTCGATTACCTCCCGGGTACGGCGTACGGCCCGGAGGTGCCGGACGACGTACTGGCGGACGCGATGCGCTGGCTCGCGCGGTATCACCAGGTCGTTGCCTCGTACCGCCCATCCGGTGTGATCACGTGGCGCGCAGGTCAGGCCGAACTCGCTGCGGACCAGATCATCTGCATGCACGATTACGGGTACTACAACTGGATCGGCACCACGGACGGCTTCAGCGGCGTCATCGACTGGGACCTCGCCGGGCCCGGCGTACCACTCGACGACATCGCGTTCACCGCGTGGAACACCGCCCCGCTGGCGATCCCGATGGACCCGGCGTACCAGGCCGCGCGGATCCGGTTGATGAGCGAGGCGTACGGCGGAGTGTTCACGCCGCTCGAGCTGCTCGAGGCCGCGCCGCTCCTCGCGCAACGGTCCGCCCGGGTGATCCGCGAGGGCCAGGTCGCGGGTGATCCGGGCATGCTCAACCTCCTGCGGGTCGGCGAACCGGAGCGCAGCGAACGGCGGCTGGCTGACCTTCGCGACCGGATTCCGGAGATCGCTGCGCAGCTCTGAGTGCGGCTGACGTGGCAACGATCATTGACGGGCATTCGTGGGCGTCAGGGATGCTTTGGAATGGCACCCGCCCGCCCCGGGTTGCACGGTGAGGGACGTCCGACGAGAAGGAGCACGGAGTGGCGATGGAACTGGGACGGTACGGGATCTGGCACGGCGGCCAGCATTACGGCCCGGAGCTCGCGGCGGGACTGGAGCAGGCGGGGTACGGCGCGTTGTGGCTGGGCGGGTCGCCGGAGTCCGACCTGCGGGACGCCGAGGTGTTGCTGGCTGCAACGAGTTCGATTGCCGTCGGCACCAGCATCGTCAACATGTGGAAGTCCCCGGCCGCCGACGTCGCGGCGTCGTACCACCGGTTGGAGGACGAGCACCCGGGACGGTTCCTGCTCGGGGTCGGGATCGGGCACCGGGAGGCCACCGGCGAGTACAAGTCGCCGTACCAGACGATCGTCGGGTACCTCGACGAACTGGACGACGCGAAGGTGCCGGCCGACCGGCGGGCGCTGGCCGCGCTCGGGCCGAAGGTGCTGCAGCTGTCCGGCGCACGGACGGCCGGAGCTCTCCCCTACCTGACCACTCCGGAGCACACCCGGGAAGCGCGCCGGGTCCTCGGCGGCGGGGTGCTGCTCGCTCCGGAACAGAAGGTCGTGCTCGAAACCGATCCGGAGATCGCGCGGGCGACGGCCCGTGACCGGCTGGCGCCGTACCTGCAGCTGAGCAACTACACGACGAACTTCCAGCGGCTCGGTTTCACCGACGACGACTTCGCCGACGGCGGCAGCGACCGGCTCGTCGACGCGATGGTCCTGCACGGCTCCGCGGTCGAGATCGCAGAGGGTCTGAAGGCCCACCTGGACGCCGGCGCCGACCACGTCGCGATCCAGCAACTGGGCCACGAAGGCATCGACCTGCTCCCCGGATACGAGGCCTTGGCAACTGTTCTCGGATAGGTCTTGATTCCGGCCAGGAACGGGGGAACATCAGCAGTAGACGCACCACATGGCGCGGTGCGTTTTGGAGGTGTTTCCCCATGACTGAGCGACACGAGTTGCGATGGGGCGGCTTCGCCGGACTGGCCTTCGTCGTCCTGGCAATGCTGGGCAGGTTCCTGCCCGGCAATGCTCCGACGGTCGGTGATTCGGACAGTACGATCTCGAGCTGGCTCTCCGACCACCGGACCACGATCCTGTTCAGCTCGCTGATGTGGGCTGCCGCGGCCGGGCTGGTCATTTGGTTCTCGGCGGCGTTCGCCGAGGCGATCCGGGAGCGGGCCGAGCGCAGCGACGTGCACCTGGCGTTGCTGGCCGGTTCGGTGCTGGTCGGCGGCGCGATCTTCGTGAACGCCGGGCTGACTGCCGCGACCGCGTTCGGCATCGACGGCCGGGACGCCGCGATCACCAGGTCGATGTACGACCTGAGCGCGGTGATGACGACGATGATCGGCTTCGCCGCGGCACTGCCGTTGGCCGCGGCCGGGATCGGCGTACTGCGCACGCACCTGATGCCGAACTGGCTCGGCTACCTCGGCCTGCTGGCCGCGGCGGTCTCGTTCGCCGGCGCGTTCGGCGTGTTCGCCGACAGCGGTACGTTCGTTGCCGGTGGCACTCTGATGACCACGATCCCGCTGCTGCTGTCCGCGGTCTGGATCATCGGTGCGAGCAGCTACATGGTTCGCGAACACCTGCCGGAACTCACCACTGGAGACGCCGCCGTACCGCAGATGTAGTGGGTCTAGCGCATCGTGAAGTCGGCGAAGTCGAAGCCCGGGGACACGATGCACGACACCAGCACCGCCTCGTCACCCACGGGCCGGGCCGCCTGCCACGCGCCCGCAGGTATCACCACCTGCGGCCGCTGCCCGGCGCGCACGTCCGGCCCGAGGGTGACTGTCTGATCGTCGTACTCCAACGTCAACGGCCCGCCCGAGTGCCACAGCCAGAGCTCCGTCGACCGCACCCGGTGCGATCGCGACTCCTCCCCCGGCGCGAGCAGGAAGTAGATCGCGGTCGCGCTGGCCCGAGTCCCGTCGTACCCCTCCGGCTCGAACTCGACCGGCGAGCGCCAGGTCTGCCGGTACCACCCGCCCTCCGGGTGCGGTTCGAGATCGAGCAACTCGGCCAACTCCGGCTTCTGCATGGTCCGATTCTCCGGCAGAGTGCGGTCCATGACCGAGCTGCCCTCCGAGTACCACCGCCGTCTGCCGTACGGCGAACGCCTGTCGGCCGAACCGTTGCTCGAATCGCCGTTCTTCCCGTTCGAGGGCGAGCTGCAGGTCGTGCCGCTGGCCGATCCGGTGCTGCCCGAACCGCCGCGACGCGGTGAGGACGGCGGTCCGCCGTGCCCGAAGTGTGCGGATCCGGACGGGTCCGTGATCTGGCGCGACGAGCAGTGGTCACTGAAGGCGTTCGGGCCGACCGGCCTGCCGCTCGTGGCGCTCCTCGAGACGCGCGAGCACTACCGCCTCGACAATCTGCCACCTGAGCTGACCGCCACCCTCGGCTCGGTGATCCAGCGCGTGGCGACAGCGATCCAGAGCATCGACAGCGTGGGCCGGACGCACTTCAACCGCTGGGGTGACGGCAGCGAGCACTTCCACCTGTGGTTCCTCGCCCGCCCGCTCGGCATGATGCAGCTCCGCGGCGCGATGATCGCCGCCTGGGACGACATGCTCCCGAAGATCCCCGCCGCCGAGTTCACCGCGAACATCCGCCTGGTCGCCGCCGCCCTCGCGGAGGGCGGCGGCGAAGCCGTTGGATCAGCGGGAGCCGAGTGACCGCGCGACGATGATGTCGGTCTTGAGCACCGGCGCGCCGTCGACCGGTGCCGGGTTGTCCGGCGTCGGCACGATGCCTCCGGCGGCCACCCGGTCGAGCGTGGCGAGACCGAGGCGGTCGACCGAGCCGAAGATGGTGTAGTCCGGCCGCAGCCGCGAGTCCCCGAAGACCAGGAAGAACTGCGAGCCGTTGGTGTTCGGGCCGGCGTTCGCCATCGCCAGGGTTCCTCGGGCGTACACCTTCCGCGTCCCGGTTGTGTCGTCCGGCCAGTTCGGCAGGTCGGTGGGCAGTTCGTCCTTGTACGAGTAGCCCGGCCCGCCCTCGCCCGTACCGCTCGGGTCACCGCACTGCAGCACCTTCAGCGTTGGATACAGCGTGAGCCGGTGACAGGTGGTGAAGTCGTAGAACCGGCTCTTCGCCAGGTGCAGGAAGCTCTGCACCGTGCACGGCGCCTTCGCGCGGTCCAGCGACAGCAGCATCGGCCCCTGGTTGGTCGCCACGACGACTCTGACGATCCCCTTGTCCGGTGTGTGTTCCGGGTCGGGTGGTAGCGACACCGGACGAGCAGGCGGCTCGTCGGGGGTCGACGTGTAGCCACACGGTCCGTTGGTGCTGGTTGGCGTTCCGGCAGCGTCGGCCGGTGCTGTGGCGACCAGCAGACTGGCCGATGTCAGCACGGTCAGCACCGCGATCACGATGGTCTTCCTCATCAAGAATTCCCTCCCGCAATGGTGAAGAGCCGTAGGTCACGGTTCTTGGGCAGCGTGATGCTGACCGGGGTCTGCGTCAAGGTCACAGGAGCCGTGGCGAAGATGTGCGTGGTGACGTTGTCCTTCCCACCGCCCGATTCGTTGCGGTACGGCGTGGTTGCGACGATCACGTTGCCGTAGTGCGGGGTGTCGCCGCCACCGCCCAGGGTCCAGTCGCTGAACGACAGGTCGAGCTGCGACGTCGTACCGTCCGCGTAGTTGAGCGTCGCGGTCGTCTGCTGGTTGCCGTTGACCGCACTGCCGATGAAGGACAGCTTCGTCGTACCGGCGGGCAGGTTCAGGTTGAGCAACTGTCCGTCGGCCGGCACGTTGTCGGGGTCACCGGCCGGTACGTCGGGCCACGTGAAGCTGAGGCCCTGGACAGTACCTGTACCGCCTGCAGTCAGACCGGCTGCGGCCAGCGCCTGACGTGAGTAGCTAACACCGCCGCCGTCGTAGTCCGCCTCGGTGTGGTCGCTGCTGTCATCAGAGATGCCCACACCTTCACGGAGTACGAAGAACGAGTTCGGTTGCCCTACGACCACGGTGAAACCGACCTGTGGCAAGGCGGTTCCGTCAGCCGCCTTCATTTGCACTGTGACGGGGTAGCGACCGTCCGGCGTACCAGCGGCGGCTGTGATCGTGACTGACGCGCTACCGACCTTGTCGACGTGGAACGTGCCCGTAGTAGGTGTCGCTGTGAGACCAGCAGGTGTCTTCAGCGTGTAGCTGACGTCCTGCGCCGTACCGCTCAGCCGGTGGGCCTGCAGCGCTACAGGTGCACTAGTGGTGCCAGGAGCGATGACTACGCGGCTGGTGTCCGTAGAGGTCTGGAACGGGATCTCGCCGGTCCGCCACGACGGCGGTGCGTCCTTCGCGCCCCAGGCCTTGTTGGGCGTCGTACCGAGCGTGAAGTCGAGCGTCCCACCACGCTGTACGAACGACTCCGGTAGCCACGGCTTCGTCGAGCTCTTCCCGTTGACCTTCAACGACTGCACGTACTGCGCGTCCGCACCCGGAGCGTTGATCCGGATGGTCTTGCCGTCGCGGTGGATCACAGCCCGCGGGAACAGCGGTGCCGCGACCTGGAGCTCCGCACGACTCGGTACGTCCGGGTAGAGGCCGAGAGCGGTCCACACGTACCAGGACGACATCGCACCGAGGTCGTCGTTCCCCGGGATCCCACCGGTGCTGGTGTTCCACAGCTGGTTCATTGCCTGCCGCAACGTCTCCTGCGTCTGGTACGGACGCCCTGTGTAGTTGTAGATCCAGGGCGTGTTGATCGACGGCTCGTTGTCCATCTCGGCGTGCAGTTCACCCGCACCGGTCAGCGCCCAGGTCCCGTCCGGGTTCTTGAAGAACGCATCCAGCCGCTGGTTCACCGCGTCCGTTCCGCCCATCGCGTCGACCAGACCGGCCCGGTTGTGCGGCACCATCCAGCTGTACTGCGCACTACTCCCCTCAGCGAACCCGTCGTACGTCGACGGCGTGAACGCCGGGCCAGGCGCCGTTGTCGTCCCGGTTCTGGATGTAGCCGCCGTTGGCCGGGTTGAACACGTTCTGCCAGTACTGCGACCTGGTGAGGAACTTCTGGTACGTCGACTTGTCGCCGGTCCGCTGCGCGAGCTGAGCCAATGCGAAGTCGTCAGTCACGTCCTCGAGCGTTTCGACCGCACCGCCCCAGGCGTTGGACTTCGTCGGGATGTAGTGCAGGGCCAGGTACTTGTCGAGCGACGGCCGCTGCCCGATCGACATGACCGGCTTGCCGGCCGAGCTGAGGTCCTTCGCGGTCGGCACGGTCGCTGCCTGCACCAGCGAGCGCAGTGCGCCGCGGGCGTCGAAGTTCGTGCCACCGAACGCGTAGATGCCGGCCACAGCTGGTGCGGACGGGTCGCCGGTCATCACCGCCGTACTGCCGGACGCGTGCGTCCACCGGTCCCAGATGCCGCCGTTCTGCGTGGCCTGGTTGAACAACGACTGCGCGATGTCTCCGGCCCGCTCGGGTTCGAGCAATGTAACTAGTTGCAGTTGCGACCGGTAGACGTCCCAGCCGGAGAACGTCGCGTACTGCGCTTGCTGTCCGCGCGACAGGTAGTGCGGTTTCTGGTCGAAACCCCAGTACTGCCGGTTGACGTCGCTGAACACGTTCGGGTGCAGCAGGGCGTGGTACAGCGCGGTGTAGAACGTGGTGCGCTGATCCGTCGTACCGCCGGTGATCTCGATGCGGTCGAGCTGCTTTCGCCACGTCTGCTTGGCTTTCGCGGCCGTGACGGCAACCGACGTACCGCGCGGGTTCTCGGCACGCAGGTTCGCCAGCGCGTTGGCGGTGCTCACGTAGGAGATGCCGATCCGCATCGTCACCTGTGTCGCTGGTCGAACCCGACGTACCCGCCGGACCCCTTGTTCGGCGGCATCCACCCGTCGGCGCCGTACGTCGTACCACCAGTCGCCTGAGTGCTCCCCGGGGTGACGGTGCTGTCGGTCCAGGTGCCTTGGTTCTTGAACGGCTGGTCGAACTCGGCGACGAAGTGCAGCGTGTAGTAGCTGCGCTGCCCGACGCTGGCCAGATAACCGCAGAAGTTCCCGCTCGTCACCGACCCGCTGACCGTGCGATGCGCCGCGTCGATACTGACCCGCGCGTCGCTGGACCCGACCTCGGAGTTCGACGTACGGAACATCAACGTCTTGGCCTTGTCCGCCGGGAACGTGAACGCCGCCGACCCGGTCCGCGTGGTCGCACTCAGCTCCGCAGTCACACCGGAGTCGAGACCGACCTTGTAGTAGCCCGGCTTCGCGACCTCGTTCGCATGGCTGTACGTCGACGCGTAGAGCTCGTCCTTCGCATCACTCTGCGGCGAACTCGTCACCTCACCCGCCAACGGGAAGATCGGAATGTCCCCCGACCCGCCCGCACACCCGGTCCCACTCATATGCGTCAGGCTGAACCCGCGAATCTTGCTCGCCGAGTACAGGTACCCACCCGGCGCAGCAGTCCGGTACGCATTCCCCCGACTCGTCTCCGGACTGAACGACAACATCCCGAACGGCACGACAGCCCCCGGAAACACGTTCCCCGCATTCGACGTACCCACCAACGGATCCACCTGCTCAGTCGGATCCAATGAACTACTGGTAATCCGGCTACTCCCAACCACCTCCGGCATACGCAACCCAGCAACCACCGGATCAGGCGGCGTCGCCGTCGTCGGATGACCACTGGAGCCGGGCGCGGCCGGCGTGGGCACGGCCTGAGCCGTCGTAGGAGCGATCGCAGCGATCAGAGCAGCAGCAAGTACGGCGGACAAGCGCATGGGCGGCCAACCTTCGACGTCGGAACGGGGCGGAGTGACATCGTTGTCAGCAACAAATACCCGGCTACAGAACGCACGTCAAGAACTACGCGAAGTTCCGGAACTGCCGACTACGCCCCGGCTCCAGGGTCAGCGACCGAAACTGGTCCATCTGTGCGGCTTGTCTGCCGCGGATCTGCGCGCTCCGGCGGCCGCCGGCCGGCCGGATTGCACTGCCGCCACTGCGTTGAGGGTTTCCTTCACGGTCCGGGCCGAGTCGTCGACGCGCTCGCACACCGCGGCCACTCGCCCCTGGACCTCGGACGTCTTGAGATGCGGCTCCTCGGAGAGTTGCTGGAACTCCGTGCGGATGTCGTCGGTCAATCGCGCGCGCAGGTCCGCCAACGCGTCCCGCGCCGGCTCGAAGTTGTCCCGCAGGTGAGATGCCAGTTTCGCGTCGACAACCCGTTCGAAGATCTCCTCCCGCGGTGCCTTGAGCAGATCGCGGACCGCGTTGTCGGGCCATTCGCCCAGCGCCCGCCCGTACTGACTGGCCAGCGCCAGGGCGGCGTCCCGGGCCACCGGATGCTCGGGCTCGCCCTCCTGGGCGTCCCGCAGCCTCGACCCGAGTTCGGGGCTGAGCCGGTAGCAGATCCGGTCACCGTTGACGGCCCAGTCCGCGTGCCGCAGCCCGTCGTTCAGGAACCGATCCGCTTCGCCGCCGGCGTCGAGTGCCATCTTGATGGGTCCGCCCCCGTCGGTCTCTCGGGCTTCGATGCGCTTGTCCAGCGTCGTGAACGTGACAACCCGGATCGCGTGCCGGAGCTCGGTCACCTCGTCAGAGCTGAGCGAGTGAGGTCGTTCCGCCGCGGCCTCGAAGGCGCGACCGATCGCGTTGTCGAACACCATCGACCCGTCGGGTCGCACCGCACCCAGCGGCCCGGCTGACGCGTCGAACGACACGCCGCCCGTATTGCGATGGACCTTGAGCTCGCCCCAATCGATGACGTTGACCACGAGCTTGTCGAGAATCATCTTCGCACCATGCGATGGCTGCGACGTGCTCACGAACCGATCTCCTTCTGCTCGCCGTCGGTTGTCCGCAGGACACTAGCGACGAGATGGACCACTCTCGATGTGCGGCAGGTAACGATGCCGGCATCCAGACCCGGGATTGCTCAGGTGTGGTCCTTGGCCGGCCAGGGGGAGTCGGCGGGGCGGAGGGTTTCGAAGCCGGGGCCGTTGAGGGCGGTCCAGGCGGCGAGGGCGCCCATGATGAGGATGGGGTTCTGGAGGTGGCCGGCGAGGGCGGCGCCGACGACGTCGATGAGAGGGGCCCAGACGGTTTCCATGTCGGCCTCCTCGTGCACCCTCTCGAACGACTCCGGAGCCGGTGACAGGTCGCGGGCCAGGAAGATCCGGACCGCCTCGTTCGTCAGGCCGGGTGAGGTGAACGCGTCGACCAGGATCCGCCAGTCGGCGGCCTTGGTCGCGGTCTCCTCCCACAGCTCGCGCTCACCGCCCAGGCGGTACTGCTCCCCCTGCACGTCGAGCAGCCCGGCCGGCGCCTCGAGCAGCTTGTAGCCGACCGGGTGCCGGTACTGACGCACGAGCAGCATCCGGTTGTTCTCGTCGAGCGCGACCACGCCGACAGCTCCGGGATGTACGACGACATCGCGGACGAACGACTCACCGCCGGGCGGTTCGATGGTGTCCCGGCGTACCGAGATCACCCGGCCGGTCTCGTGCACGGTCTCCGAGGCGGAGACCGGCCAGCGCTCGGGCTGATCCGCCAGCCCGGCGCCGAACCGGAGCTCCGGGTAGTCCGTCATCGAGCCTTGACCGTCTCAGCCTTGGCCTTCTCGGCTCCAGGCTTCTCGGTCTTCTTGGCCACCGGCTTCGGGTCCTCGACCGGGAGCCGGGACTCGCGCTGCCGCTCGATGGCGGCCGCGACCAGCCCGGAGAACAGCGGGTGCGGCTTGGTCGGCCGCGACCGCAGCTCCGGGTGCGCCTGCGTCGCCACGAAGTACGGGTGCACCGAGCGGTCCAGCTCGATGAACTCGACCAGCTCGTTGTCCGGCGACAGCCCGCTGAACACCAGCCCGGCGGTCTCCAGCTTGTCCCGGTACGCGTTGTTGACCTCGTAGCGGTGCCGGTGCCGTTCCTGCACCGACGGGGCGCCGTACAGCGAGCGGACGATCGAGCCGTCGGCCAGGTTCGCCGGGTACAGGCCGAGGCGCATCGTGCCGCCCAGGTCGCCGGCGCCGTCGACGATGTGCTTCTGCTCCTCCATGGTCGCGATCACCGGCTGCTCCGCGTCCGGGTCGAACTCGCTGGAGTTCGCCTGGTCGAGGCCGGCGAGGTCACGCGCCACCTCGATCACCATGCACTGCAGGCCGAGGCACAGCCCGAGGATCGGGACGCCTTGCTCGCGGGCGTACCGGATCGCGCCGATCTTGCCCTCGATCCCGCGTACGCCGAACCCGCCCGGGATGCAGATCGCGTCGACGTCGCCGAGCAGCCGGGCCGCGGCCTCGGGCGTGGCGCACTCGTCGGAGGCGATCCAGCGCAGGTTCACCCGGGCGTCGTTGTCGAACCCGCCCGCGCGCAGCGCCTCGGCGACCGACAGGTACGCGTCCGGCAGGTCGATGTACTTGCCGACCAGCGCGACCGTGACCTCGTCCTTCGGGTGGTGCACGACCCGCAGGAGCTCGTCCCAGCGGGTCCAGTCGACGTCGCGGAACTGCAGGTTCAGCCGGCGTACGACGTACGCGTCCAGGCCCTCGGCGTGCACGACCTTCGGGATGTCGTAGATCGACGGCGCGTCCACCGCGGCCACCACGGCCTCGACGTCGACGTCGCACATCAGCGAGATCTTCCGCTTCACGCTGTCCGGGATCGGCCGGTCCGCCCGGCAGACGATCGCGTCCGGCTGGATACCGATCGATCGCAGCGCGGCGACCGAGTGCTGGGTCGGCTTGGTCTTCAGCTCACCGCTGGGCGCCATGTACGGCACCAGCGAGATGTGCAGGAAGAACACGTTGTCGCGGCCGACGTCGTGCCGGACCTGCCGGGCCGCCTCGAGGAACGGCAGCGACTCGATGTCGCCCACGGTGCCGCCGATCTCGTGCAGTACGACGTCGACGTCCGGGCCCGCCATCGCGAGCATCCGTTCCTTGATCTCGTTGGTGATGTGCGGGATCACCTGGACGGTGTCGCCCAGGTACTCGCCGCGACGCTCCTTGGCGATCACGCTCGAGTAGATCTGCCCCGTGGTCACGTTCGCGACCTGGGAGAGGTCCCGGTCGAGGAAACGCTCGTAGTGACCGATGTCCAGGTCGGTCTCGGCGCCGTCGTTGGTGACGAACACCTCGCCGTGCTGGAACGGGTTCATGGTGCCGGGATCCACGTTGAGATACGGATCCAGCTTCTGCATCGTGACGCGGATGCCCCGTGCCGTCAGCAGACTGCCGAGGCTGGACGCTGTCAGTCCCTTACCGAGACTGGATGCCACGCCACCGGTGACGAATACGTGCTTGGTCTGCTGCGAATTGGAAGCCCTGTCCACGGGTCTTCAGCCTACCTGTTGTCAACCACCGGTCGCGACGAGACCCGCGTAGATGTCGAGCAGATTCTTCGCCACCTCGTCCTCGTCCATCCATCTGGACGCCAACTCCCGGCCGCGTGTCCGCATAGCGTTCGCGGTCTCGGGCTCCGCCAGGACGGCCCGTACCCCGTCCGCCAGCCCGTCCGCGTCAGCGGGAAACGCCAGTACGGCGCTGTCCCCGACCAGCTCGGGTACGCCGCCGACCGCGGTGGCCACGACCGGTACGCCGACCTGCATCGCCTCCTGCAGTACGAGGGCGCGCGCCTCCCAGTGCGATGTGAGGAGAAACACATCGGCCGCACCGAGCAGATCGGCCACGTCGTTGCGGTGACCGAGCAACCGGACCGGCAAGCTTCTCCGCGTCGATCCGCGCCTGCAGGTTGTCCCGCAACGGCCCGTCACCGACGACCACGAACACCGCGTCCGGAGTCGACTCGTGTACGCGGGAGGCGACGGACAGCAAGGTCGGGTAGTCCTTCTGAGGCGCCAGACGCCCCACGGTGAGCACCATGGGCTGGTCGCCGAGTCCCAGCTCCCGCCGTACGGCGGCACGTCGTGCACGGATCCGTGGCATCGCAGGAGCGGCCACAGGTGCCAGCTGCGCGTTGCGGGCGCCGAGGCTCTTGGCCAGGTCCACGAGGTCGCTGGACGCCCCCAGGGTCAGGTCGGCGCCTCTGGCAACCAGCCGCTGCCCCATCCGCATCACGAGGCCACGTGGTCCGGGCGCGATCACCGCGTTGTGCCAGGTGACGACCAGCGGGCGCAGCCGGGACCTGTCGCGCAGCGCGGTCATGCCGGCGCGGTAACCGTGCGCGTGGATGACGTCGCATTCACGCAGCCCGGCCGCTTGGGAGACGACGGTCGCCGGGGCGAACTCGAAATGCTCGGCCGTGCCCGGCGGAGCGCACACCACCACCTCGTGCCCCGCACTCACGAACCGCGGCACCAGCGAGGCAACGTGCTGCCCGATGCCGCCTCGCGACTCCGCGAGCAGCAGCCCGATCCTCATGGTTTCTCCCGTCGTACGAGTGCGCGAGCGTCCGCGCGATCCAATGCAAGCACGACCACGGCGTACACGACGACGGCGGCCAGCCCGGAGAGGAGAGAGAACAACACTGCTTTGCCTACTCCACCGTCCCCTGCCGGCAGTGCGACCGCCCAGCCGGCCGCACCGGCGAGCACAGCGCCCGCCAGCGCAGTGAGGTGGGCCCGTGGCACTCCGGCTAGTACAGCTGGTCCAGCCTCACGACGCAGTACGAGGATCAGTACGACCGCACCTGCGACCATGCCGACAGACATCGCGGCAGCCAGCGCGGGTACGGCGTCCCAGCGGGTCGTGAGCACCACACCGGCTACAGCCACGAGTATCCAGGCTGCGGACGTCACCACGGCCACCTCACGTCCGGAGTGTCTCGCGTAGAGCACTCGGCCGACATGCATCAGTACGGCGAACCCGATGGCAGCTGGGGCGAACGCGACGAGCCCGTTGGCCAGTGAGGTCGCCTTGGCCTCCTGCACCGCGCCGTCGTCGTACGTGAAGATCCTGGCGACCGGTACCGCCGTACCGACGAGCAGTGCGGCGCCGGCGCCACCGGCCAGCATCACTGCGCGGGTGGACGCTGCGGCGTAGCGGTCGAAGCCCTCCCCTGCCTCGAACGCTGCCGCCAGCCGCGGGAAGACCGCTGTGGTGATCGGCACGGCCAGCACTGCGTAGGGCAGCAGGTACACCGCGTTGGCCCACGTGTAGACGGCAATGCTGCCTGCTACGCCACGGTGGTTGGCCAGGTACGTCGTGACGACGAAGGTGAGCTGTTGCGCGACCAGTACGGCCAGGCCGGCGAGTGCGAGCTTCCGCAGTACCGGTCCGACGCCCGGGTCCAGCCGGAGGGTCGGTCTGATCGGCAGGCGGAGCAGGAGCATCGGGACGAGCACTGTGAGCGCTAGGGCGAGGACGCCGGCCGTAGTACCCCAGGCCAGCAGGTCGGTGGCGCCTTGCGAGGCCGAGTCCGCGTCAGGTGCTGTGCCGGCGAACAGGAAGTAGGTGCCGACGACCACCAGGCTCGAGATCAGCGGCGCCCACGCACCGGCCGCGAAACGCTTGTGGGACTGGAGAACGGCGGTCGCGACCACTGCCACGGCGTACCCGAAGACCTGCGGCACGAAGATCGCCAGCATCCGGGTCGCGGTCGCCGTGGAGCTCGCGCAGTCGGCGCCGGGGGCGAGCATCGCGTCGGTGTACTGCCCCGCCAGAACCCAGGCCAGCAAGGCGACCGGCGCCAGCAGCACGAACGACCAGGACAGCAACGCCCCGATGATCCGCCCCTGCGCCGCCCGGTCGCCACGCGCGACAGGACCGGCCAGCACGGGAATGACCGCACCCGCCAGCGCTCCACCGGCGACCACTTCGAAGAGAATGTTGGGCAGCTGATTGGCCGTCGTGTAGGCCTCAGCCAAACAGCCCGCGCCGACGGTTTTCGAGAACACCAACCAGCGGCCGAAGCCAACAACCCGCGCCAGAACCGTGACGGCCGCAACAATCAGGGCCGCGCGGGCGAGCCTGCTCACCTGGGTCGACGGCCCCACTGGTCGATCTTGTCGAGGACCGGGGTGTCGGCGATCACCTTGGTGAAGCTGACCTTCTCGCTGGCCAGGTTCAGGCCGACGACGGCCGCCAGTACGAGTGTCTTCAGCGGACGCGGGAGCGACGCCGCAAGCGCCGTACCGGTGATGGCGCCGAGGCCGTTCGCGCCGCAGTCGCCCAGCATCGAGCGTTCGCCGAGGTCCGACGGGGCGGACGCCGCGGCGGCGCCGACGACGGCACCGGCCGGGCCGTTCACGACGGCGAGCGGTGCGTTCAGGGCGGTCACGGCCTTGAGCGCGCGGCCCGGCCGCAGGTCGAGGAGGTTGGTGAGGTTCGCCGTACCGGCGATCAAGGCGCCGTCGGCAACGACCCCGGCGACGGCCTTGATACCGCGCGACTTCCGCGGCAGCAACGCGGCGGCCGCGAGACCGGCCGCGCCGACCCCGAGGATCTTCACCGCACCGCTCGTCACCTCGCCGCGCTTCAACGCGCTCAGGTGACCGCGGAAACCCTTGGCCTGCGTGGTTCCGCGCAGATCGTCGTACGCACCGACTGCACCCGACACCGAGCCGGCCACCAGCGCGGCCACCTTCACCTTGCCGCTGCCGCGGGACGCCGCGACGCCGGCCAGCGCACCGAGCACCGCCACCGGACCCTCGAGCAGCGTCACCGGCTCACCGCGGTGATTGGTCCGCTCGAACGGCTCCCGCGTCTCCTTCGGCAGCTTCTCCGCCGCACGCTCGAGCCCGGCAGTAGCGGCCGCCGCGATGGCGGCGCTCAGAATTCCCACGTCAGTTGTCCTTCGTCTGTACGGCCGACGGCGCGACGCCGTTCTTCGCGTTGATCGCGCCGTACTGCCCCGCCTTGCCCTCCGCCTGCTCGACCAGCGAGAAGACGACGGTCGCCTGTCCGGCGGGGATGTCGGCCACGTCCACCGAAGAAACGATCTTGGTGGCCTCGGAGTCACTCCGCAAGGCCTTGATGATTCCGCCGTCGGCCGCGGTCACCGGCGTCCCCGCGACCACGACGCCGGCGCTGCCGGTGTCCAGGCCCTCGAGGAAGTCAACGCTGTCGTTGTACGTCGAGTTGTCCGGCAGCGGCGTCGGCGGCTTCGCCGCGATCACCACGACCAGCGTCGCCCGGTCCTTGACCTGCGACGGCTTCAGCGACAGCAGCTTCGCGCCGGTCATCCCGCTGATCACCTTGGTCGAGTCCGCGTCGCCGGTCTTGCCGTCCTCCTTGGCCGCGATCCCGCGGGCCAGCAGCAGCCCGGCCCGCTGGTACGTCGTACTGTCCGTCGGGATCTGCATGTCCGCGGTGACCAGCTGGTTCACCAGCGACTCGACCAGCTGCCGCTGACCGGTGTCGAACAGCTTCGCGTCCAGCGCGACCTTCGTGGTGATGACGGCGCCGGCCTTCTCCACCTCGTCCTGCACGTTGTTGGTCAGGTCGTTGTCCGCGTTCGGCAGCGTGACGATCGCGACCTTCTTGTTCGTCAGCTTGCCGCTCGTCATCCCGGCGGTCACCTTGGCGACGTAGTCGTCGCGGTACTTGTCGAGCGCCTTCACCTGCACCAGTTCGGCGCGGGCGTCGGCCAGCTGCTGACGGTCCTTCTCGGCCTGGCTGGCGACGAAATCCTTGCCGGTGCTCTTCAGCGGTCCGGCGCCGAGCACCACACCGGCGCCCAGGGCGAAGAAGATCGCCACGATCGAGACGATGTGGTAGCGAAAGTCGATCACGTGAAAAGCTCCCGGATCCAGTAGACGAAGTCGCCCCAGCGCGCCCGCAGGATCGACCAGACGACGTCGTCGGCCCCGATGGCGACCATCGCCACCCCGACCGCGAACAGGCCGGCCGCCATCAAGGCGACCACCTGGAACGTCGAGACCCGGCTGCGGTACAACCGGGAGACGCCCTTGGCGTCGACCAGCTTGGCACCGACCCGCAACCGGGTGATGAACGTGCTTGCCATGCCGGGGCGCCCCTTGTCGAGGAACTCCACCAGCGAGTTGTGGGTGCCGACCGCGACGATCAGCGAGGCGCCCTTGGAGTCGGCCAGCAGCATCGCGATGTCCTCGCTGGTGCCGGTGGCCGGAAACTCGATCGATTCCACGCCGAGCCGCTCGAGCCGCTCGGCCCCGGGCGCGCGGCCGTCGCGGTACGCGTGCACCACCACCTCGGCGCCGCACTTCAGGGTCTCGTCCTTCACCGAGTCCATGTCACCGAGGATCAGGTCCGGCAAGAACCCGTTCTCGACCAGCGCGTCCGCACCGCCGTCGACACCGATCAGCACCGGCCGGTACTCGCGGATGTACGGCTTCAGCGCGACCAGGTCCTCGCGGTAGTCGTACCCGCGGACCACGATCAGAACGTGCTTGCCCTCCATCGGCGTGTGGATGACCGGTACGCCGACACCGTCGAGCAGCAGGTCCTTCTCGCGACGCAGGTACTCGAGGGTGTTCGCGGTGAACGCCTCGAGCTGGGTGGACAGGCCCGCGCGGGCGTCGTCCATCAGCTCCGCGACCGACTTGCTGTCCTGGGTCATGCCCTTCGCGACCGCTTCGTGGCCGCGGTACAGCGTGCCGTCGTCGAGCCGGACCTGCTCGCCCTCGTGCAGGACCGAGAAGACCTCGCGGCCGACGCCGTCGACGAGCGGGATCCCGGCCTCGACGAGGATCTCCGGACCGAGGTTCGGGTACCGGCCGCTGATCGAGTCGGCGACGTTCACCACCGCGGCGACCCGGCAGTCGACCAGGGCCTCGGCGCTGACCCGGTCCAGGTCGACGTGGTCGATGACCGCGATCTCACCCGGCTTGAGCCGTTTGGTGAGATTCTTGGTACGTCGATCCAGCCGGACCACTCCGGTGACGCCGGGTAGTTCAGTGGGTCGTGCTCTCCGCAGGCTGGGCAGTTTCATCGCACCCTCATCCTGCCATGTCAAGAGCCCTATCCCGGGCCATTTACCCGGCCCGGCCCTGGTTCACGCACCGAATTAACAGTGACTATGCGTGAATCGGTGGGTCAAATCATCCTTTGGAACGACTCTTCCGGCGCGGTTTGTGCCGCTCTGCGGCCAGTGCGAGCAGCTCCTCGGCGTGCGCCTGCGCGGCGTCGGAGTTCTCCAGGCCGGCCATCATCCGGGACAGTTCCTTCAGCCGGGCGTCGTCGTCGAGAGCGACCAGGCCGCTGGTGGTGACCGATCCGTCGTCGCTCTTCAGGACGACGGCATGACGGTCCGCGAACGCGGCGACCTGCGGCAGATGCGTCACCACGATCACCTGGGCCTTCTCCGCCAGCCGGGCCAGCCGCTTGCCGACCTCGACCGCGGCGCGGCCACCGATCCCGGCGTCGATCTCGTCGAACACCAACGTGGGCACGGGGTGCGTGTCCGAGAGGATCACCTCGAGCGCGAGCATCACCCGCGACAACTCACCACCGGACGCCGCCTTCTGCAGCGGGCGTGCCGGACTCCCCGGGTTCGCCGCGAAGCAGAACTCGACCTCGTCGATACCGAACGGTCCGGCCGTGGTTTCGTGCACCTCAACCGACAGTTTCGCGTGCGGCATCGCCAGCCCGGTCAGCTCCTCGGACACCGCGACGCCGAGCCGTGCGGCCGCCTCGATCCGGGCTTCCCGCATCTGCTGGCCAAGCTCCGCGAGTTTCGCGTCCAGCTCGGCCAGCTCGGACGTCAACTGCTCGACGCGCTCGTCGCTGCCGTCGAGCTCGGCCAGCCGCTCGGCGGACCGCTTGGTCCATTCGATGACCTCGTCGACGGTGCCTTGCTCAGCGCCGTACTTGCGAACCAGGTTGGTGAGCAGCGAACGTCGCTCGCTCACCACAGCCAGCCGCGTCGGATCGGTGTCGACATCAGCGGCGTACGACGAGAGCTCCTGAGCCAGATCGGCCGCCAGGTACCCGAGTTCGCCCGCCCGGTCGGCCAGCTCCGCGAGCTTCGCGTCGTGCTCGCGCTCCCCGTCGAGGACCTGTTTCGTCAACGCCAGCAGGCCGAGTACGTCGTTCGGCCGGGTGGAGTCGAGGTCCTCCGACGCGAGCGCATCCGCCGCGTTCGTGGCCGCCGTACGCAGACCGTCGGCGTACGCGAGGCGCTCTTCCTCGGCCGCGAGCTCGATGTCCTCGCCGGGCAGCGGCTCCGCCTTCGCGACCTCGTCCAGACCGAACCGCAGCAGGTCCGCCTCGGCGAGGCGATCGCGCTCGCGGGTGGTCAGCTCGGTCAGCTCGGCCTCGACCTCACGGTGCCGCTTGTACGCGGCCGCGTAGTCCTGCAGTGGCACCAGAACCGGCTTGCCCGCAAAGGTGTCCAGCGTTTCGCGTTGCCGCGCCGGCTGCAGCAACCGCCACTGATCCGCCTGCCCGTGGATCGCGACGAGATCCCCGGAGATCTCGCCCAGCACGGACACCGGGACGGACGCGCCACCGAGGAACGCCCGCGAACGGCCCTCCGACGACAGCTCGCGCGCGATCAGCAGCTCGTCGTCGTCCAGCTCGCCGCCACGGTCCTCGGCCTGCTGCACGATCGCCCGCGGTACGTTGCTCGCGCGACCCTCCACGCGCGCCCGCCGCGTCCCGTGCCGCACCAGACCGCTGTCGGCACGGCCGCCGAGCAGCATGTTCACCCCGGTCACAACCATCGTCTTACCGGCACCGGTCTCACCCGTGACCGCGGTGAATCCCGGGTCGAGGTCCAACGTCGCGTCCTCGATCACGCCCAGCCCAGTGATGCGGATCTCCGAAAGCATTGTCAGTTTCCGTTTCCGTTGCGTTTGCGCTCGGCGGCCCCACGCCAGCCGAGCACCGGGAGGTCGAACTTCGCCACCAGCCGGTCGGTGAACGGCGCCTCGTGGGCCCGGGCCAGCCGGACCGGCGTCGAACCCCGCCGTACCTGGATCTCGGCGCCGGGCGGCACCTCGACCATCCGCCGGCCGTCGCACCACAACACACCGCGCCCGCGCCACGACGGGACCAGCTCGATCGACAGCCGCGACGTCGGCGCCACCACGATCGGCCGCGAGAACAACGCGTGCGCGCTCAGCGGCACCATCAGGATCGCCTCGACCTCGGGCCAGACGATCGGTCCGCCGGCCGAGAAGGAGTACGCCGTACTCCCGGTCGGCGTCGCCACCACGACGCCGTCACAGCCGTAGCGGGACAACGGACGGTCGTCGACCTCGACCAGGACCTCGAGCATCTTCTCCCGGGCCGCCTTCTCGACACTCGCCTCGTTCAGCGCCCAGGTCTCGAAGATCAGGTCGTCGTTCAGCCGTACGTCGACGGCCAGCGTCATCCGCTCCTCGACCGTGTAGCTGCGGTCCACGACCACCTGGACGATCCGCTCCAGGTCGTCGACCTCGGCCTCGGCCAGGAACCCGACGTGGCCCAGGTTCACCCCGAGCACCGGCGTACCGTGCGGGCGCGCGAGCTCGGCGCCGCGCAGGATCGAGCCGTCGCCGCCGAGCACCATGATCAGCTCGACGTCGTTCGCCGCCTTCTCCGGGTCGTCGACGATCTCCACCGGGTCGAGCTTGAGCTCCTCGGCCTCACCGCCGAGCAGCCGGACCAGCATCCCGGCATCGGTCAGCAACCGGTGCGCGTCCCGGGCGACCTCGACCGCCTGCTCCCGGCCGGTGTGCGTCACCAGCAGCACGCGCCGCGGCTCCTGCTCAGCCACCCTGCCTCCTCGTCATTGTGGACCGCGTCTCGATCGCTGTTTGGAGCATCGTCTCATCGAGGGGCGGTGCTTCCCGGCGTATCCACAGGAAGTATTCGACATTTCCTGACGGTCCAGGTAACGGGCTGGCCGCCACGCCTTCGATTCCCCAGCCCAGGGCGTGCGCCTTGGCGGCGACGTTCCGGACCGCCTCGGCCCGCAGTTCGGGTTCCCGGACCACGCCGCCCTTGCCCAGCCGCTCCTTGCCGACCTCGAACTGCGGCTTCACCATCAGCACCAGCTCGCCGTCCGGCTTCACCACCCCGAGCAACGCCGGCAGCACGAGGGTGAGCGAGATGAAACTCAGATCGCTGACCACGAGATCAACCGGTTCACCACCGATGTCCTCGAGCGTCAGCGTCCGGACGTTGGTCCGGTCCATCACCGTGACCCGCTCGTCGGTCTGCAACGCCCACACCAACTGGCCGTAGCCGACATCGACGGCAATCACGTGCGCTGCCTCGTTGCGCAGCAGTACGTCGGTGAATCCGCCGGTGGACGCACCGGCGTCGAGCGTACGGCGGCCTTTCACCTGGACGGCCGGGAACGCTTCGAGGGCGCCGATCAGCTTGTGTGCGCCGCGGCTCGCGTAGCCGGGGTCCTCGTGCTCGGACGTGTCGACGACGATCGGGGCATCCGCACCCACCCCGGTCGCGGCCTTGCCGGCCACGGTCCCGGAGACCTTCACCTTGCCGGCGGCGATCAGTTCGCTCGCGTGCTCACGGGAGCGCGCGAGCCCACGCCGTACCAGCTCGGCATCGAGCCGCGACCGCTTGACTCCCTTGGCCACTCGACGTTTCCGCTAGCTCCGGTCGCCCTGCTCGGCGTCGGCCTCGACCAAGGCGGTCTGCAGCCGCTCGTGCAGGTCGGCGTACACCTCACCGTGGTCAGCCACCGGCTTGTCCCGCAGCTCGTCCAGCCGAGCCATCGTCTCCTCGACCAACGGATGCCCGCTCTCCTCGGTCGACTCGTCGCTCGCCGGGTCCTCGTACGCCGGGTCCTCGGCGGAGCCGGCTTCGAAGGAGTGTTCGTACTCCTGGCCGGGGGCGCGCGCGAACTCCGGGCCGAACTCGACCGCGGCGGGATCCACGTGCTCCGCCGGCTCTTGGGCCACGTCCTGGGCACCGGGCTCGGTGTCGTAGTCGGGGTGCGCCTGCGTCTCTTCGGACTGGTACGGGTCGAAGGCAGGCTCGACGTCCGGGTCCACGCTCGGTGGGAACTGCTCGCCGGGATGCTCGGTCATGTCAGGCCTTCTTCGCCGTCTTCTTCGCCGGCACCTTCTTGGCCGCCTTCTTCGCAACAGCCTTCTGCGCCGCAGCCTTCTTGGCGAGCGGAGCCTTCTTCGCCGGCACCGCCTTCTTGGCAGCCACCTTCTTCGCAGGAGCCGGCGCAGGCGCGGCGGCCTGGGCCTCGGCGAGCTCGGACTCGAGCGCCTTCACCCGGCGGGTCAGCGCCGCGACCTCCTCGGAGCGGACGAACCCGAGCCGCGCGACCGCGCCCTCGACCTCGTTCGACACGATCGCCTGCAGCAGCTGACGGTTGCTCTTGCTGGTGGCAACGATCTCGTCGGCCAGGTCACTCGCCCTGGTCGTCAGCGCGTCCGCCCCGGTCTGCTGCAGCAACGCCTTCGCCGCCGCCTGGGCCTTCTGCTTGGTGACCTCGGTCAACCCGTTCGCCAGTTGTACGTAGCCACGCACAGCGTCCATCACCATGACTGCCTCCTCGCGTCGTTCCCAGCAACGGTATCGCCTCGCCGCCGCAACACCAGCCCACCCCGCGCTCGCGGGGCTTCGAGGCACGCTACTTGTCGAGTCCGACGCGGTGGAGGGCGGCGTCCAGGGCGATCGTTTCGGCGGTCGGCGCGGGCTTGGGGCGAGGCCGGCGGCCGCGGGCGGTCGCCTTGGCGGGCTTCGTGGGTTCGGCAGGGGCGTCGACCGCGGCCCAGACCGCGGACAGGATCGCGCGCAATCCGTCGTACGGCGCTCCCTCGCCCTTCACCGTGACCGCGTTGTTCACGACCTCGGCGGTCCACCCGGCCGACGTGTGCTTCGAGCCGTTGACAGTCACCCCGGGCTGCTTCTCGGCCAGCGCCGCGAGGTCTGCGGCGATGTACGTCGGACGCTGGTGCTTCGGCGCCCGCGCCAGGTCGTACGCGTCGTTGACGCCGGTCGCGACCCACAGACTCGCGATCCCGACCGCGTTCGCGCCCTCGATGTCGGAGTCCAGCCGGTCCCCGATCATCAACGGCCGCTTGGCTTCCAGCCGTTCGATGCTCGTCTCCAGCAGCGGCGGTTCGGGTTTCCCGGCAACGACCGGATCCACGTCGACCGCGGCCCGGACCGCCTGCACCAGCGTGCCGTTCCCCGGCGCCTTGCCGGCCGCGGTGGGGATCGTCAGATCGAGGTTGGTCGCGAACCACTTCGCGCCCTCGTGGATCGCGTGCGCGCCGTCGGCGAGCATCACCCAGTTCACGTCCGGGTGGAAACCCTGGACGACCGCGACCGGCCGCGCGTCGCTGGTCCGCACCGGCGTCAGCCCGTACTCCTCGAGCGCGACGATCAGCCCCTCGCCGCCGACCACGAGCACCGGAGAACCCTTCGGGAACTCGCTCGCGATCAGCTTCGCCGCCGCCTGCGCCGACGTCACCACGTCCTCGGCGACCACCTCGAGCCCGAACGACGCGAGGTGCTCGGCAACGATCCCCGCCGGCCGGCTCGCGTTGTTCGTGATGTACCCGATCCGCATGCCTTCCTTGGCGGCCTTGCGGAGGTTCTCCGGCGCGTCCGGGACCGGATCCGGCCCGACGTACACGACGCCGTCGAGGTCCAGCAGCGCCACGTCGTACCGGGTCGCGAGCGGTTCGTCACACGCCGAGAGCGGCTGCGGCGGTGTGCGTTCCGCGCTCACGCTTCACCCCGTACGATTCCGCGCATGCTGGATCCTCGGGGGGTGCTGAGACTCGACCCACTGCGTGCCTGGCGGTTCGTGGCGGGCAAGGTCAGCGCGCTCGGCGCCGTCACCTCACCGCCGTACGACGTGCTGGAACCCGCCATCGTCCGGCGGCTGACTGACTCTGATCTGCACAACATGGTGAGGCTCATCCTTCCACGCGATCCGGACCTCGGTCGCGGCCGGTACGACGAACCCGCGCACCGGCTCGCCAGGTGGCGGCGGGAGGGCGTGGTGGTGCAGGACGAGCGGCCCGCGCTCTACGTGTACGAGCAGCGTCTCGGGAGCGCCGTACTGTGCGGTCTGGTCGGTTCGCTGCGGCTGGACCCGACGCGGCAGGTGGTGCTGCCGCACGAGGAGGTCATGCCGCACTGGGTCGACGACCGGCTGCAGTTGATGGAGGCCACCGACGCCGACCTGGAGCCGATCCTGCTCGCGTACGCCGACGGTGGCGCGGCAAGTGATGCTGTGGACGCGGCACGGTCCGGTGAGCCGTGGGTGGAGGCCGAGACGTACAACGGCGCCGAACACCGCATCTGGCGGATCGACGACCCAGAGGTGCTGTCGACGATCGAGCTGGAGCTGGCCAAACACGAGGCGGTCATCGCGGACGGTCACCACCGGTACGCGGCGTACCTGGAGCGTCAGCTGCGCGAGCCGTACCGGCGGACCGCAGAGGCCGGTCTGGCGATGCTGGTCGACTACATCCGGCACCCGCTTGACGCTGGACCCGATCCACCGCCTCGTACCGGGTCTGGACCTGATGACTGTGCAGTCACGTACGCCGTCCGGCTGGCAGATGCAGCCTGGTCGAGTGGAGGGCGACCCGGACCGTATCTCGATCACGGACGGTTCCAGCTGGCTGACTCTCCACACTGATTCCGAGGTGCCCACGGTCGCGCTGCTGCATGAGGTGCTGTTTCCGGCGTGGGGCGTGGTCGAGGACGACCTCACGTTCCACCACACGCTGTCAGACGCACTGGCGCTGGCCGGCCCTCAGCAGCTCGCTGTGGAGCTCGCGGCTCCCAGGATGGACCAGGTACTGCGTTCGGCCGCTCAGGGCGTCGTACTGCCGCAGAAGGCCACGTCGTTCGGCCCGAAGCCACGGGTGGGGCTGCTGTTCCGGACGCTCTGAGTCAGGGGCGGTGGTACAGGCTGAGGAACTGCTCGCGGAGAGGCCTGCGGGCGGCCCGGTGGCGCTCTGTGAGCCGTCCGAGGGTGAAGGAGAGCTCTGGGTCGTCCTGAGCTGCCGCGTCGACCGCCATGGCAGTCAGAGCGTCAGCCGCGGCGCAGTGGTCCTGGTGCTGCCCCAGGAGCTCTTGGTACGTCGCAGCGTGGGCTGCGGTCGTTCTTGCTTCGTCACCGAGTACGGCGGCGCTGGTGTCGGCGGCGTACCGGACTCGCTTCGCCAGCAGCCGTACCTCGTGCCAGTCGTCGTCGGAGGTCCAGGGCTTGAGCTTGTCGGCTGCCTGGCTGAACTTCTCGGTGGCGGACCCCAGGAGCTGCGGTAGGACCTCGCTGCAGGGCTTTTCTGCCTTGGCGTTGAGGTCGGGGGCTGCTGCGACGGCGTCGATGGTGGCGAGTAGGTCCTTGGTGGAATCTCCCAGGACAACCTCGGCGGAGCGAGCCGCAGCGCGTTCCAGGCCGAGGGTGAGCGTCGTCAGGATCGTGTCGACGTGGTCCTGGTTGTCCTCGCTGCTGGCGGTTTCGCGGACGAGCGCCGCGATGACCTCGAGGTCCCGGGCCTCACCACAGGCTTGCGCGAGTGCGGCCAGGTCGGCTCGCAGCTCGGTCGCCCAGTCGCCGGCCAGCAGTTTGCGGAACAGCTTCAGATCGCTCCGCAACCGCCGGCACGACACGCGTACCTGGTGGATGGCGTCGTCCTCGCCCTTCTCCACCATCCCAACAGACTTCTCGAGGCGCCGCGCCCCTTTGGCCAGCGCGGTCCCCACGAGTACCCCAACCGGCTGGTCCCCCGCCGCGCCGTCCACGCCCTACTCCCCGTCGCCCTTGGACTCCCCAACAACCTCGTCGTCCTCGCCGTCGACATCCTCGACCTCATCAGAGTCCCCGGCGTCGTCCACGTCCAGAACAACTTCGTCGTCGAGGTCCTCGGCGTCGTCCGCCTCGTCAACGTCGGCTTCGTCCACCTCGTCGGTGTCCAGGTCCGCGTCCTCGTCAGCCACGTCCGTGGTTGCCTCGGTGTCCTCGTCCTCGATGTACTCGTCGTCCACAACGGTGTCGTCGTCGTCGAGGTCGGTGAACTCGAGGCCTTCGAGCTCGGCGGCCCGCTCAGCCGCACCCGTCACCCCGTCACCGTCAACGCCGGCCGCACGATGGAACCAGACGAGCGCGTCATCGGTCCGCCCAGCCTCCGCCAACGCATCGGCGTACGCATACCGAAGCCGCGGCAGCCACTCGGCCCGCGTCCGCTTCGTCAGCTCCGGCACGTCGAGCATCTGGACCGCCACCGCGGTCTGACCCTTGTCACGTCGCGCCCCGGCCGCCACGATCAGCAACTCGATCTGCGTCGCCTCCGACACGTCATGAACGTGCTTGTCCTTGGTCAGCGCCAGCGCCTTGTCCGGCCGCCCGAGCGCCCGCTCACAGTCGGCCATCATCGCGATGACCTCGTGGTTACCCGTCATCCGCCGTACAGCACGGAACTCGGTCAGCGCCTCGTCGTAGTGCTCAGCCAGGTACGCCGTGATCGCCACAGCCTCCCGCACACCACCGAGCCGAGCCGCCAACCGCCGCGCGGTCCGGGCGTGCTGGTACGCGAGCTCCGCGTCGTCGTCGAGGAAACGCCCCGACGCCACCAGATGCTGCGCCACCAGGTCCGCCAACGTCCGCGGCAAGGAGCGAAGCTCAGCCTTCACGCCACGATCGAGCTCAGCACCCGTGATCCCTTCCGGAATCTTCGGGTCATCGCGCCGCGGCCCGACCTTCTCCTCACGGTCCTCCCGCCGAGGCCCACCCCGCCGCTCATCACGCCCGCCGGATCCACGCCCCTCGAACCCGCCACGCTCGTCCCGACCTCCGGAACGCCCACGCGAATCCCCAGCTCCCGAACGCCCACGCGAGTCTCCCCGCTCATCCCGCCGGAACGCACCCCGCCCAGGCCCACCGGCCCCAGCAGGCCCACGCCCCCGAGAGTCGCCGGCACCCCGCCGAGCATCCCCACGGTCATCACGCCCACGCTCGTCACGTCCACCGTCCGCACGCTCATCACGCCGGAACCCACCGCGCTCACCACCCGCACGATCATCCCGCCGGAATCCACCGCGGTCATCACCCCCGCGCTCATCACGCCGGAACCCACCACCGCCCGCGCCACCACGGTCATCGCGACGGTATCCACCGCGGTCATCACCACCGCGATCATCACGCCGATATCCACCACTACCCGCGCCACCACGGTCATCACGGCCGCGCGCATCACGCCCGCCGTCCGCACGCTCATCACGCCGGAACCCACCGCGCTCACCACCCGCACGATCGTCCCGACGGAACCCACCGCGGTCATCACCACCGCTCATCACGCCGGTATCCACCACGGCTATCACCACCACGGTCATCCCGGCGGGAACCACCGCGGTCATCGCCCGCACGGTCGTCGCGCCGGTATCCACCGCGGTCGTCACGTCCGCGATCGTCACGGCCGCCGCGGTCGTCTCGGCGGGAGCCGGCTACGCCGCGTCCCGCACCAGGCCCGCGCCCCGAACCGCCCCGATCATCACGCCGGTACCCGCCAGAGCGATCGTCCCGCCCACCCTCGCCGGACATCTGCCCACCGAACGGATCCCGCGCAGACTTGTCATCACCTCGAGAACCAACGAACCCGCGCCTGTTCTCGGAAGAACTCTCATCCCGATCCCGGTACGACGAACCGCCGGAGCCACCCGAACGACCACCGGCAATCCCGCCCCGGTTCGGTGCCCCACCGCTACGCCCCGCAGAACCTCCGCGACTACCGCCGCCGCCGGCTCCGGACCCACCACGACCCGCACCAGACCCAGAACGCCCAGCTCCAGACCCACTACGACCGCCGCCAGACCCGGACCAACTGGATCCAGAACCTGAACGACCGCCGCCCGACCCGGAGCGACCCGCTCCAGAACCAGAACGACCGCCACCCGAGCCCGATCCACCAGAGGAGTTCGAGCGACCGGAGTCGGACCGACCACCACCGGAACCGCCTGAGCGGCCGCCGCCTCCGGACGAACCGCGACGGTCCCCTGAACCGGACCGAGGATTGCGAGGTGGCGTCGCCACGGTGACTCCTAACGATGCTGAAGAGCAGTAATCGGACAAACGTTACCGCGCCGGCAGCGGGAGGTGACGTCCTGGTCGGCGAGCCGCCGACCCTCCACAAATGCTAAGGGCCACCCCTTGTGGGGTGGCCCTTAACAGTGTGAATGTCCGGCGGCGTCCTACTCTCCCACGACCTCCCGGTCGCAGTACCATCGGCGCTGGCGGGCTTAACTTCCAGGTTCGGAATGGAGACTGGGTGTTTCCCCGACGCTATGGCCACCGAAACTCTATAGAAATATCAATCAAACCAGTACAGCTAAGTCACAAACCCCTGTCAGGGGTTTGGTTGCCGGGGGTTTGACCGTATTCCGGGAACCGTACAGTGAACGCGAACATCGTTACTTGCAGCGCAGGCTTGTGAAATCTGTTTCCAACCCGCCTTTGAGGGGGTTGGGTGTGTGACAAGCCCTCGGCCTATTAGTACCAGTCAGCTCCACACCTTGCGGCGCTTCCACCTCTGGCCTATCAACCCAGTGGTCTACTGGGGGCCTTACCCGGTTAACCCGGTGGGAGACCTCATCTTGAAGCGTGCTTCCCGCTTAGATGCTTTCAGCGGTTATCACTCCCGAACGTAGCCAACCAGCCGTGCTCCTGGCGGAACAACTGGCACACCAGAGGTTCGTCCACCCCGGTCCTCTCGTACTAGGGGCAGCCCTTCTCAAGTCTCCTGCGCGCGCAGCGGATAGGGACCGAACTGTCTCACGACGTTCTAAACCCAGCTCGCGTGCCGCTTTAATGGGCGAACAGCCCAACCCTTGGGACCTACTCCAGCCCCAGGATGCGACGAGCCGACATCGAGGTGCCAAACCATCCCGTCGATATGGACTCTTGGGGAAGATCAGCCTGTTATCCCCGGGGTACCTTTTATCCGTTGAGCGACGGTGCTCCCACATGCCACCGCCGGATCACTAGTTCCGACTTTCGTCCCTGCTCGACATGTCTGTCTCACAGTCAAGCTCCCTTGTGCACTTACACTCGACACCTGATTGCCAACCAGGCTGAGGGAACCTTTGAGCGCCTCCGTTACCTTTTAGGAGGCGACCGCCCCAGTCAAACTACCCACCAGGCACTGTCCCTGATCCGGATAACGGACCAAAGTTAGACAGCCAGAACAATCAGAGTGGTATTTCAACGATGACTCCACCCGAACTGGCGTCCGAGTTTCACAGTCTCCCACCTATCCTACACAAATTGTACCGACCACCAATACCAAGTTGTAGTAAAGGTCCCGGGGTCTTTCCGTCCTGCTGCGCGTAACGAGCATCTTTACTCGTAATGCAATTTCGCCGAGTCCATGGTTGAGACAGCGCCCAAGTCGTTACGCCATTCGTGCAGGTCGGAACTTACCCGACAAGGAATTTCGCTACCTTAGGATGGTTATAGTTACCACCGCCGTTTACTGGCGCTTAAGTTCAAAGCTTCGCCGGCCGAAACCAGCTAACCTGTCCCCTTAACGTTCCAGCACCGGGCAGGCGTCAGTCCGTATACATCGAATTACTTCTTCGCACGGACCTGTGTTTTTAGTAAACAGTCGCTTGGGCCTGGTCTCTGCGACCATCACCGCTTCCACCAGCAAGTGGTGTAACGGATCAGGTCCCCCTTCTCCCGAAGTTACGGGGGCATTTTGCCGAGTTCCTTAACCATGGTTCACTCGATCGCCTTGGTATTCTCTACCTGATCACCTGTGTCGGTTTGGGGTACGGGCGGCTCTAACACTCACTGCGAAGTTTTTCTCGGCAGCATGGGATCATCCACTTCCCCTGAACGGGTCCGCCTCGGCTCTCAGGCTATATGAGACACGGATTTGCCTATGTCTCGCCCTACCACCTTGCCCGCGGATCAGCTTGCGCCTACCATCGCCGCGGTTGGACTACCCTCCTGCGTCACTCCTCAATGCACCTACTACCACCTCGGGTCAAAACATCCATACCTCAACCCGAAGGTCTCAGTACTTCTGTTTCTTAGCATCAGCGGGTTCGGTCGGGTCGTGTTAATGCCGGTACGGGAATATCAACCCGTTGTCCATCGACTACGCCTGTCGGCCTCGCCTTAGGTCCCGACTTACCCAGGGCAGATTAGCTTGACCCTGGAACCCTTGATCATCCGGCGGACGGGTTTCTCACCCGTCATTCGCTACTCATGCCTGCATTCTCACTCGTGCAGCATCCACAACTCCATCACTAGGCTGCTTCACACGCTGCACGACGCTCCCCTACCCATCCACACACCTGGACACAGATCAAGTCTGTGCCGAGTAATAGTGTAAATGCCACAGCTTCGGCGGATTGCTTGAGCCCCGCTACATTGTCGGCGCGGAATCACTTGACCAGTGAGCTATTACGCACTCTTTCAAGGGTGGCTGCTTCTAAGCCAACCTCCTGGTTGTCTGGGCAACTCCACATCCTTTTCCACTTAGCAATCGCTTAGGGGCCTTAGCTGGTGATCTGGGCTGTTTCCCTCTCGACTACGGAGCTTATCCCCCGCAGTCTCACTGCCGCGCTCTCACTTACCGGCATTCGGAGTTTGGCTGATTTCGGTAAGCCGGTAAGCCCCCTAGACCATCCAGTGCTCTACCTCCGGTAAGAAACACGCGACGCTGCACCTATATGCATTTCGGGGAGAACCAGCTATCACGGAGTTTGATTGGCCTTTCACCCCTATCCACAGGTCATCCCCCAGGTTTTCAACCCTGGTGGGTTCGGTCCTCCACGCGGTCTTACCCGCGCTTCAACCTGCCCATGGATAGATCACTCCGCTTCGGGTCTAGAGCATGCGACTAAAGCGCCCTATTCAGACTCGCTTTCGCTACGGCTACCCCACACGGGTTAACCTCGCCACACACCACTAACTCGCAGGCTCATTCTTCAAAAGGCACGCCGTCACACCCCACAAGGAGATGCTCCGACGGATTGTAGGCAATCGGTTTCAGGTACTATTTCACTCCCCTCCCGGGGTACTTTTCATCTTTCCCTCACGGTACTAGTCCGCTATCGGTCACCAAGAAGTATTTAGGCTTAGCGGGTGGTCCCGCCAGATTCACACGGGATTTCAAGAGTCCCGTGCTACTTGGGAAAACACTCAAGAGTCACTGTCTTACGCCTACAGGGCTATAACCCACTACGGCTCAACATTCCAGAAGATTCGACTTCAACAGTGATTTATAACTCTTCGGACCCACGGCATTAGGTCCAGAATGCTCCCACAACCCCACATGCGCAACGCACGCCGGCTATCACACGCACATGGTTTAGCCTCATCCGCTTTCGCTCGCCACTACTCACGGAATCACTTTTGTTTTCTCTTCCTGCGGGTACTGAGATGTTTCACTTCCCCGCGTTCCCTCCAGAACCCTATGTGTTCAGGCACTGGTAACTGGCTTTAGAATGCCAGCTGGGTTTCCCCATTCGGACACCCCCGGATCACAGCTCGGTTGCCAACTCCCCGGGGCTTATCGCAGGCTCCAACGTCCTTCATCGGCTCTTGGTGCCAAGACATCCACCGATTGCCCTTAGTAGCTTGTCACAAAAAACAAACAACAAAAGACAAAATTACGCTACAAAGAGATGCTCGCGTCCACTATACAGTTCTCAAAATACGGGCAGGAACACCAGCCCTAAAACCATCACCTACCGGTCCGAGCATCCAGCCCAGGGAAACAACCCACCCGGTCCAGAACACCCACACCAACGGTTTGATGAGAGCCGGCCCCAGCCACCAGACACACACGATCCGCAAAGATCCATGCATCCGTGACCCAGAAGAAACAGCCCCAACCCCCAGAACATCACGTCCTGTGAGCCGGGCCCGATTCCTCAGGACCCAACAGCGCGCCTCGGCCACTCACCCGACTCTCACTCACGTTCCACGCAACTCCGAAGAATTGCAGTACTTGCTTGCTCGAGCAGGCTCCTGGCCTAATGGTCAATGTTCCACATTCCGAAGCACCATCACCTTGAGACGAACGCTCAAGCAGTGATGAATAGGCACCAAGCTCAATGAGCCGGCGCCGAATGCTCCTTAGAAAGGAGGTGATCCAGCCGCACCTTCCGGTACGGCTACCTTGTTACGACTTCGTCCTAATCGCCAGCCCCACCTTCGACGGCTCCCTCCACAAGGGTTAGGCCACCGGCTTCGGGTGTTGCCGACTTTCATGACGTGACGGGCGGTGTGTACAAGGCCCGGGAACGTATTCACCGCAGCGTTGCTGATCTGCGATTACTAGCGACTCCGACTTCATGGGGTCGAGTTGCAGACCCCAATCCGAACTGAGACCGGCTTTTTGGGATTCGCTCCACTTTACAGTTTCGCAGCCCTTTGTACCGGCCATTGTAGCATGCGTGAAGCCCTGGACATAAGGGGCATGATGACTTGACGTCATCCCCACCTTCCTCCGAGTTGACCCCGGCAGTCTCCTATGAGTCCCCACCACCCCGAAGGGCGTGCTGGCAACATAGGACGAGGGTTGCGCTCGTTGCGGGACTTAACCCAACATCTCACGACACGAGCTGACGACAGCCATGCACCACCTGTATAGGACCCTTACGGACCCCCCATCTCTGGAGGATTTCCCTATATGTCAAACCCAGGTAAGGTTCTTCGCGTTGCATCGAATTAATCCGCATGCTCCGCCGCTTGTGCGGGCCCCCGTCAATTCCTTTGAGTTTTAGCCTTGCGGCCGTACTCCCCAGGCGGGGCGCTTAATGCGTTAGCTGCGGCACGGAGGACGTGGAATGTCCCCCACACCTAGCGCCCAACGTTTACGGCGTGGACTACCAGGGTATCTAATCCTGTTCGCTACCCACGCTTTCGCTCCTCAGCGTCAGGTAAGGCCCAGAGAGCCGCCTTCGCCACCGGTGTTCTTCCTGATATCTGCGCATTCCACCGCTACACCAGGAGTTCCGCTCTCCCCTGCCTACCTCTAGTCTGCCCGTATCGGAAGCAGGCTCGGGGTTAAGCCCCGAGTTTTCACTCCCGACGTGACGAACCGCCTACGAGCCCTTTACGCCCAATAATTCCGGACAACGCTCGGACCCTACGTATTACCGCGGCTGCTGGCACGTAGTTGGCCGGTCCTTCTTCTGCAGGTACCGTCACTCTCGCTTCGTCCCTGCTGAAAGAGGTTTACAACCCGAAGGCCGTCATCCCTCACGCGGCGTTGCTGCGTCAGACTTTCGTCCATTGCGCAATATTCCCCACTGCTGCCTCCCGTAGGAGTCTGGGCCGTGTCTCAGTCCCAGTGTGGCCGGTCGCCCTCTCAGGCCGGCTACCCGTCGACGCCTTGGTAGGCCATTACCCCACCAACAAGCTGATAGGCCGCGAGCCCATCCCCAACCGCCAGAACTTTCAACCAACCACCATGAGACGGTCAGTATTATCCGGTATTAGACCCCGTTTCCGAGGCTTATCCCAAAGTTGAGGGTAGGTTGCTCACGTGTTACTCACCCGTTCGCCGCTCGTGTACCCCCGAAGGGGCCTTACCGCTCGACTTGCATGTGTTAAGCACGCCGCCAGCGTTCGTCCTGAGCCAGGATCAAACTCTCCGTTGAAAAATATGACAACCAGTCAAAAGACTGGATAGTCGACACATCGAGTGATCCTTTGAATCAGAAACAAAACCATTACTGGCTATTGTTATCCGTATTAATTTCAAAGGAATCCGTCATAGAACACAGACAACCAACCACCCAAAATCTCGAAGAGACCAGGGTAGAAAAATCATCAAATGCCTACGAACGGGGATACTTCAATTTCGGCATTGACTTTCGGCACGCTGTTGAGTTCTCAAGAATCGGACGCACACCGCAGCTTGGCCTTGCAGCCAGGCTCCCGGGGCAACCTGCGTTACTTTACCGGACCAGATCCACCGAGTCAAGACTCAATTTTTCTGACCCTCCACCCGCGTCCAGTCGGCCGACCCGAGTCCGAGGACACGTTTCGGCTGCTCTAGCCTTGGGGGGTTCGGAGCGGCCGGCCGCTTTCGCGTCCCGCGCTTCGCTCCAACAAGAAGAACATTACGTGGCCCGCAGGTGACCGGTCAAATCGGCTCCCGGTGTGCTGAATCACAGGCTTGTAATTTGCCTTCGGCAACCCGGTTGTGGGAGTGGAGCCCACTCCCACACCGGAGCCGTCGGCCCTGCGTCAGACCCTGGGCCGGTGACGCCAGAACCCCTGCAAATGAACGCTTCCCGCGGCGCAGCACCAGCACGCCACCCGGCAGCAGGTCCTCGGCGCGCAGGCACGTACTCGGCGTCCTTCACCTTCTCGTTGTTCAGGTACGCGCCGCCTTCGGCGACCGTCCGCCGTGCGGCCGACTTACTCGCCACCAGGCCCGACTTCACCAACAGGTCGCCGTACGTCGGCATCTGTTCGCCGGCGCCCAGCTCCACGTGCGGTGCTTCGCGGAGTGCTGCCACGAGCGTGGAGCCGTCCAGGGACCCCAGCTCCCCCTGGCCGAACAAGCGCCTTCGAGGCCTCCTGCACCCGCCGAGTCTCCTCGGCCCCGTGGACCAAGGTCGTCACGTCCTCAGCCAGCACCCGTTGCGCTTCCCGTGCCTGTGGCCGTTCCGCGGTCGCCTGCTCGAGAGCGGCCATCTCCTCCGCCGTACGGAACGTGTAGAACCGCACCAGCTGCATCACGTCGCGGTCGTCGCTGTTGAACCAGAACTGGTAGAACGCGTACGGCGTCGTCAGCTCCCGGTCCAGCCACACCGTCCCGGACTCGGTCTTCCCGAACTTCGTCCCGTCGGCCTTGGTCACCAGTGGCGTCGCGAGCGCGTGCGCTTTGCCGGCCTCGGTACGACGGATGAGCTCGACACCTGCCGTCAGGTTCCCCCACTGGTCACTGCCGCCGGTCTGCAACGTGCAGTTGTGCCGCCGGTACAGCTCGAGGAAGTCCAGCGACTGCAGCAGCACGTAGCTGAACTCCGTGTAGCTGATCCCCTGCTCCAGCCGCGCCTTCACCACCTCGCGGCCGAGCATCCGGTTCACCGGGAAGTGCTTCCCGATGTCCCGCAGGAAGTCGAGTGTGTTGAGGTCCTTCGTCCAGTCGTAATTGTTGACGATCCGGGCCGGGTTCGGCAGCGACTCGTCGAAGTCGACGAACCTCTCCACCTGGCCGCGTACCCTCTCGACCCACTCGTGGACGATGTCCTTCGGGTTCAGCACCCGCTCGGACGTCTCCTTCGGGTCACCGATCAACCCGGTGGCGCCGCCAACGAGCCCGATCGGGTTGTGGCCGGCCAGCTGGAGCCGTCGCAGCGTCAGCAGCTGCAGCAGGTTGCCCATGTGCAGGCTGGGCGCGGTGGGGTCGAAACCGACATAGGAGGTGATCGGTCCCGCTGCCATCGAGGCCCGGAGGGCGTCCGGATCGGTGGAGTGGGCGATCAGGCCACGGCTCTCCAGGTCGTCAAGCACCTGAGTGCGGCGTTCGGTCACTAGTTCTCTCCTCGAGTACGTCGGTTCATAACTAGTGTCCTGTACGGCGAGGTAGGGCGACTCAGGTGGGTTCGGGACGTGTGAGCACCGAGCGGAGCTGCGGGCGGAGGGCATGTCCGTCTGGGCCTTGCACTGTCACGGCAGTCGGGCGGTGCGGGTCGTGGGCACCAGGGTCCGGGTTAGGTACAGGCAGACCGTGCGACAGGACCTGCTCGGCCGGGGTCAGCTGGCGGATGCCGATGGCGAGTACGTGGTCGGGGTGCGTCTGCGCGAAGTCGCCGTACAGCTGGGGGTCGTGCTGGCCGTCGTCACCGACCAGCACCCAGCGCACGTTGGGGAACTCGCGCGCCAGCCGGCGCAGGGCGGTCCGCTTGTGCTCCTGACCGCTCCGGAACCAGCCGGTGTTCGTCGGTCCCCAGTCCGTCATCAGCAACGGCCCCGGTGGATACCCGTGCCGTTCGAGGAAGCGGGTCAGCGTCGGTGCGGTGTTCCACGCTCCGGTGGACAGGTAGAACATCGGTGCGCCCGGGTGGTCCGCCAGCAACTCCTCGTACAGACCGGCCATCCCTGGTACGACGCGGCGCGCCTGCTCGTCGCGGACGAACGTGTTCCAGGCCGCGATCATCGGACGCGGCAGCATCGTCAGGATCACCGTGTCGTCGATGTCGCTGACCAGACCGAACGTGGCCTCCGGGTCCGGGACGAAGATCCGCGCCCGCGCCTGCCGGTCGCCGTGGACGCCCAGGACGATCTCGTGCCAGCCCGGCGGCAGCACCACCGGCACGTTGAGGTCGATGAACCCGCCGCGATCGGTCACGGCGTCGAACGTCTGCCCGCCGACGATCACCGTCACCGGCACCTTCGTCGCCGGCGCGGTCACGAACACGCGCCAGCCACGCATCACCTGGTCCTCGTCGTACCGCGGCTGGTTGCGCGGGTCGCGCCCGAGCACGACGCGGGCCACCACCCGGACGAACTCGGTGTTGCCGTAACCGACCTGCGGGATGATCCGCTCCTGCCAGCCACGACGCCGCAGTACCGTCGCAACCCCGAGGTTGAACCAGTCCTCGAGACGGGACGAGTAGTGCGGACGGGCCATACCAGAAACCTACCCGCAGCACGGGCCGCTAGTCGCCCTCCCTCGCGGTCGGTGGACACCTTTGCCGCCTCCTTCGCGAACTGTCGGTCCTCTCCCCTACCGTCTCTCCATGACCGCTCTCGGAATGTGCTTCCCGCGTACCTACCCGGCTGCGCTCGTCACCGACGTGGCACGACGGCTCGACCGTGGTGGCGCGGACGAGCTGTGGATCATCGAGGACTGCTTCTTCACCGCCGGTCCGTCGCTGGTGTCGGCCGCGCTGACGTCGACCGAACGGCTGACCGTCGGGCTCGGGATCGTGCCCGCCGTCGCCCGCACGGCCGCGGTGACCGCGATGGAGTTCGCGACGCTGGAGGCGCTCGGGCCGGGGAGGTTCTTGCCCGGGATCGGTCATGGCGTGCAGTCGTGGATGGGGCAGATGGGGGTCCGGCCGAAGTCGCCGCTGACTGCGCTCGAGGAAGTGACCACCAGCGTCACCCGGCTCCTGGCCGGCGAGGAGGTCAGCTTCGAGGGCAAGACGGTCTTCCTCGACAAGGTGAAGCTGGACGCGCCGCCGGCGGAGGCGCCGCCGATCCTGCTCGGGGTCCAGGGCCCGAAGTCGATGGCGCTCGCCGGGCGGGTCGCGGGCGGTGTCGTGCTGGCCGAGCCGGCGACCGCGCCGTACGTGCGTCAGTCGGTGGAGTACGCCGGATCGCCCGAGGGGTTCGTGGTCGCGGTGTTCGCGGCGATGTGCGTGCGCGAAGACCGCAAGACGGCGTACGAGTGGACTGCGCCATGGCTCGGGTGGCGGATCGGTGAGCGACCGCCGCAGCTGACCGCGTTGCCGTTCTTCGACGAGATGAAGAAGTTGTACGACGCCTCGGGCGAGGCGGGCCTGGTCGGGATGCCGAGCGATTGGTGGACCGCCATCGGTGCGATCGGGACGCTCGACGACGCGGCGGCGCATGTGGAGACACTGGAGGCGGCCGGGGTGCAGCACGTTGGGCTGTTCCCAGATCCGGAGGTGGAGCACGGGCTGCCGCAGCTGGACTACGTGCTCGAGCTGGCGAACCGCTAGGCGCGCTTCTTCGGGACGTGCGGGCGGTACGGCGAGACCGTCGGGTCGTCCGGGATCCAGAAGCGCCATGGACGGTCGGCGGCCTCGCGGAGGCCGACGCGTGGGCCGGTGGCGGGTACGCCGTCGAAGCCGGGGCCGTTGAGCAGCTCGATGGGTGAGGTCTTCGCCAGGAGGTCGGTGCCGTTGCCTTCACGTCCGATGCCGAGGGCAACACACAACCGCGCCGGCCCGCGCGCGAGATCGCGATCGGTTCGCTTCGAGGCGGGTTGGTTGCGGCGGATCCGAGCCAGCTCGATGCCTTCGATCACCTCGCCGGCGCGGAGGAGGACAGCTGACGGCTGTCCTTCCGGGCCGGCGACGACGTTCATGCAGAAGTGCATGCCGTAGGTGAAGTACACGTACAGGAAGCCGGCTGGGCCGAACATCACCGCGTTGCGGGGCGTTTGACCCCGGTACGCGTGCGAGCCCGGATCAGTCGGCCCGTCGTACGCCTCGACCTCGGTCAGCCGAACCGCGACCGTCCCCTCGGAGGTGGTGCTGCGCAGGACCATGCCGAGCAGCCTGCGGCGCCACCTCCAGGACAGGACCAGCAAGCAGCGAACGGCGCATGCGCAGCACCCTAGGCGAGGCGGGTGCTGTGCTCCCCTGCCCGGGTCCGCAGTTCCGCGAGTTGTTCAACCACCCGCTCCTGCGCCGTACCGCCGCGCGTGTTCCGCGAGGCCAGCGACCCTTCGACCGTGAGGACCGAGCGAACCTCCGGGGTCAGATCCGGCGAGATGGCGGCGAGATCCTCGTCGGTCAGGTCCCACAGCTCGATGCCGCGCTTCTCGCACTCCTGGACGCAGGCGCCGGCCAGTTCGTGCGCGACCCGGAACGGAACCTTCTGCCGCACCAGCCACTCGGCGATGTCGGTCGCCAGCGAGAAGCCCTGCGGCGCCAGCTCCTCCAGACGGTCCGCGTTGAAGCGCAGCGTGTGGATCATCCCGGTGAACGCGGGCAGCAGCACCTCGAGGGTGTCGATGGAGTCGAAGACCGGCTCCTTGTCCTCCTGCAGGTCCCGGTTGTACGCGAGCGGCTGCGCCTTCAGCGTCGCGAGCAGGCCGCTCAGGTTCCCGATCAGCCGCCCGGCCTTGCCGCGGGCGAGCTCGGCGATGTCCGGGTTCTTCTTCTGCGGCATGATGCTCGACCCGGTCGAGAACGCGTCGTCGAGCTCGACGAACCCGAACTCCTTCGTCGCCCAGAGGATCACCTCTTCGGCCTGCCGGGACAGGTCGACGCCGATCTGCGCGGTGACGAACGCGAACTCCGCCACGAAGTCCCGCGACGACGTCCCGTCGATCGAGTTCGCCGAGGAGTTCGTGAACCCGAGCTCAACAGCGACGAACTGCGGATCCAGCCCCAGCGAGCTCCCGGCCAGAGCCCCCGAGCCGTACGGCGAATCCGCGGCAACACGAGCGTCCCAGTCGGCGAGCCGATCCAGGTCGCGGATCAGCGGCCAGGCGTGCGCGAGCAGGTGGTGCGACAGCAGAACCGGCTGCGCGTGCTGCAGATGCGTCCGCCCCGGCATCGCCACGCCCAGATGCCGCTCGGCCTGATCCGCCAGCGTGTTCACCTGCGCCAGCAGCAACCGGCCGACGATCCGGCCGTGCTCGCGCAGGTAGCTCTTGAACAGCGTGGCGACCTGGTCGTTCCGCGACCGCCCCGCACGCAACCGCCCACCCAGCTCGGCACCGAGCCGAACAAGCAGACCGTGCTCCAGCGCGGTGTGCACGTCCTCGTCTTCCGGAGCGGGAAGGAACTCTCCGGACAGTACGTCGGCCAGCAACGCGTCGAGACCGGCCAGCATCGCGGCCAGGTCCTCGTCCGTCAGCAGCCCCGCGCGGTGCAGCACCTTGGCGTGAGCCTTCGACCCGGCGATGTCGTACGGCGCCAGCCGCCAGTCGAAGTCCGTCGACTTGCTCAACGCCGCCAGCGCATCGGCGGGTCCGCCCGAGAACCGGGCTCCCCACAACGCCGACTCCCGGGCGCCGCTCTCTCCAGTACTCAAGACACTTCCTCTACTTCGGTTCGCGGGCTGCGAGGGACAGGAAACGGGCGGCCAGGGCCTCGCCGCCGGTGGGGTTGCGGGAGACGACCATGACGGTGTCGTCGCCGGCGATGGTGCCGAGGACGTCGTCCAGCCCCACGTGGTCGATCGCCGACGCGAAGTACTGAGCCGCCCCCGGCGGGGTTCGCAGGATCACCAGGTTGGCGCTGCCCTCCGCCGACACGAGCAGCTCGGACGCCACCCGGGCCAGCCGGGCCTCGAACGCGGCAGCCTCACCGGCACGCGGCGTACGGTCACCGCCTTCACCTGGTACGGCGTACACGAGCTGGCCGGACGAGTCGCGGACCTTCACCGCACCGATCTCGACCAGGTCCCGGGACAGCGTCGCCTGCCCGACCACCAGCCCGGACGCGGCGAGCAGATCAGCCAGCTCGGTCTGCGACCGCACCGGCTGCCGCCCGAGCAGATCGACGATCCGCTGCTGCCGCGCAGTCTTGGTAGTCGGTACGGCGATGCTCATCCCTTGAAACTCCTTGCCAACAGCCACGACAGCAGCGCCTTCTGCGCGTGCAGCCGGTTCTCGGCCTCGTCCCAGACGACCGACTGCGGTCCGTCGATCACGGCCGCCTCGATCTCCTTGCCACGATAGGCGGGCAGGCAGTGCAGGACGATCGCATCCGGCTTCGCCTTGCCGAGCAGTTGCTCCGTCACGGCGTACGGCACGAACGGCGCCTCACGGTCGGACGCCTCGGACTCCTGCCCCATCGACACCCAGGTGTCGGTGGCGATCGACGTCCGCGCCGTCGGCCGCCGCGATCGCATCCTCCGTCCAGGCGACGGATCCGCCGGTCTTCTCGGCGATCGCCGCTGCGCTCACCAGGACGTCCGGATCCGGCTGGTAGTTCGCCGGCGAACCGACCACGACGTGCATGCCGGCGGTCGCGCCACCCAGCAGGTAAGAGTTCGCCATGTTGTTGGCGCCGTCGCCCAGGTAGACCAGCTTCAGCCCGGCCGTCGCACCCTTGTGCTGCCGCACGGTCTGCAGGTCGGCCAGGATCTGGCACGGGTGGAACTCGTCGGTCAGCGCGTTCACGACCGGCACCGACGACGCGGCTGCCATCTCCTCGATCCGCGCTCTGACCGAACGTCCGCCACACGATCGCCGCGACCTGCCGGTCCAGCACCCGCGCGGTGTCCGCGATCGGCTCGCCCCGACCGAGCTGCGAGGTCTGCGCGTCGATGACCAGCGGTACGCCGCCCAGCTCCGAGATCCCGACCGCGAACGAGATCCGCGTCCGCGTCGACGTCTTGTCGAAGATCACCGCCACGGTCTTCGGCCCCTCGAGCGGCTTGTGCCCGTGCCGGTCCCCCGCCAGCTGCGCGGCGAGAGTCAGTACTTCGTCCTGCTCGACCGGCGACAGGTCATCGTCCCGCAAGAAGTGCCTGACGGTCATTACGCCTCCACCTTGTCGAGCAGCCCCGGAAGGGCCGCGACGAAACTGTCCGCGTCAGCCTTGCTGAGGATGTACGGCGGTGCCAGCCGCAACGCGTCCGGAATCGGATTGTTCACCACGAACCCGGCCTCCAGCGCCAACGCCGCGACCTGGTCCGACACCGGCTTGGTCAACTGGATCGCGAGCAGCAGCCCCCGACCGCGGACGCCGGCGATCAGCGGGTGGTCGAGCGCGATGATCGACGACGCGAGGTGGTTGCCGACGGCATTCACCTGGGCGAGCAGGCCGTCCCGCTCGATCACGGTCAGCACCGCCAGCCCGGCGATCGCCGCGACCGGGTTCCCGCCGAACGTGGTCCCGTGGTTCCCCGGCTGCAGCAGGTCGGCGGCCGCGCCGAGACCGATGCACGCACCGATCGGGATCCCGGCCCCGAGGCCCTTCGCGACGGTCACCAGGTCCGGCGTGATCCCGTCGGCCTCGTACGCGAACCAGGTCCCGGTCCGTCCGATCCCGGTCTGGATCTCGTCGATCCACAGCAGCGCGCCGTGCTCGGACGTGATCCGCCGCGCCGCCTGCAGATATCCGGCCGGCGGTACGACGACGCCGTTCTCGCCCTGGATCGGCTCGAGCACCACGGCCGCCGTCTGGTCGTCGACGGCCGCGGCCAGCGCGTCTGCGTCGCCGTACGGGACGAACTCGACGTCACCGGGCAGCGGCGCGAAGGCCTCCCGGTACGCCGGCTTCCAGGTGATCGCGAGCGCGCCCATCGACCGTCCGTGGAAGGCGCCGACGGTGGAGACGATCTTGGTCCGGCCGGTACGCCGGGTGATCTTGAACGCGGCCTCGTTCGCCTCGGTGCCGGAGTTCGTGAAGAACACCTTGCCCGGGACGTCGAAGAGGCCGAGCAGCTTCTCGGCCAGCGCGATCTGCGGCGCGGAGGCGAAGAAGTTCGAGACGTGGCCGAGGGTGGCGAGCTGCGACGTCACCGCGGACACCACGAACGGGTGCGCGTGGCCGAGGCAGTTCACCGCGAGCCCGCCGAGCAGGTCGAGGTACTTGTTGCCGTCGGCATCCCACAGGTACGCGCCCTCGCCGCGGACCAGCACCCGCTTCGGCGCACCGAAGGTGTTCATCAGCGCACTGGAGTACCGCTCGGTGAGCGCGGCCTGTGTGCCGTCGACGGTCAGCAGTTCACTCATGACGGGATCACCTGGGTTCCAACTTCCGGCGTCGGTGAAGATTTCCAGTAGCAGCGAGTGCGGCACCCGGCCGTCGATGACGGTCGCTCGGGAGACACCGGACTCGACCGCGCGCAGGCAGGCTTCCATCTTCGGCACCATGCCGGACGCCAGCGACGGCAGCAACTCCGCGAGCTCATCCGTGTCGATCTGGGTGATGATCTCGTCGCTGTCCGGCCAGTTCCGGTACAGCCCGGCCACGTCGGTCAGTACGACGAGCTTCTCGGCACCGAGCGCCGAAGCCAGCGCCGCGGCCGCGGTGTCCGCGTTCACGTTGTGCGCCAGGCCGTCCTCGTCCGGCGCGATCGTCGACACCACCGGGATCCGGCCGGCGTCGATCAGGTCGACCACTGCCTCCGGCCGCACCTCGCACCACGTCTCCGACCAGCCCGATGTCGACCTGCTCGCCGTCGACCAGCGCCGTACGGCGTTCCGCGGTGAACAGGCCCGCGTCCTCACCGGACATCCCGACCGCGAACGGGCCGTGCGCGTTCAGCAGCCCGACCAGCTCCCGGCCGACCTTGCCGACGAGGACCATGCCGACGACGTCCATCGCCTCGGGCGTGGTGACCCGGAGCCCGCCGCGGAACTCGCTGTCGATGCCGAGCCGGCCGAGCATGTCGCTGATCTGCGGTCCGCCGCCGTGCACGACGACGACGCGCACCCCGGCGTACCGGAGGAACACGATGTCCTCGGCAAACGCTCTCTTGAGTTTCTCGTCGACCATCGCGTTCCCGCCGTACTTCACCACGACGGTCTTCCCGTGGAACTGCTTCAGCCAGGGCAGGGCTTCGGTCAGTACGGCGGCCTTCTCGACCGCTTCCGGGAAGATCATGAGGAGTACGCCGAGTTCTCTTCGACGTACGCGTGCGAGAGGTCCGTGGTGAGGACGGTCGCCGACGCGGGGCCGGCGTGCAGGTCGATCACCACGTCGATCTCGAGGCCGCTGAGATCCGCCTCGGAGCGGTCGACGCCCTTGCCACCGGCGACGCAAATGGCAGCGCCGTTCAGGGTGATGTCGAGCAGCGACGGGTCGAACGCGGTCGGGGCGTTGCCGACCGCCATCGCGATCCGGCCCCAGTTCGGGTCGGCGGCGAAGAACGCGGTCTTGCACAGGTTGTCCTCGGCAACGATCTTGGCGGCGGCCAGCGCCTCCGCCTCGGTCGCGGCGCCCTGCACCGTGATGCTCACGTGCTTCGTGACACCCTCGGCGTCGGCCTGCAACTGCTTCACCAGGTCAGCAGCCAGGGCCGTGAGGGCCACCTCGAACGCCTCGGGGGTGACCGTGACACCGGACGCGCCCGAGCTGAGCAGCAGGACGGTGTCGTTGGTCGACGTACCGCCGTCGACGTCGAGCCGGTTGAAGGTCTTGCCGACCGCGTTCCGCAGCGCGTGGTCGAGGTGCGGCTGGTCGAGCACGGCGTCGGTGGTGATCACGCTGAGCATCGTGGCCATGTTCGGCGCGCACATCCCGGCGCCCTTCGCGAACCCGCCGATGCTCCAGCCGTCCGGGTGTGTCAGCGCGGCCTGCTTCGGCACGTTATCGGTCGTCATGACCGCGGTCGCCGCAGCCAGCCCGGCTTCCGCACTGTCGCCCAGCGCCGCGACGGCCGTATCGATTCCGGGGAGCAATGCGGACATGGGAAGCCGCTCGCCGATCAGGCCTGTCGAGCAGACCCCGATCTCAGCCGCCCCGACGCCGAGCACCTCGGCGAGCTTCTCGGCGGTCTTGTGCGTGTCCTGGAAACCCTCAGGTCCGGTGCAGGCGTTCGCGCCGCCGGAGTTGAGGACGACGGCCTTCAGCTTGCCGGCGGTCAGGACCTGCTGCGACCAGAGCACCGGCGCGGCCTTCACCTTGTTCGTGGTGAAGACGCCGGCTGCCACGTCCGCAGGGCCGTCGTTGACCACGACGGTGAGGTCCGGCGTACCGGCTGGTTTGATCCCGGCGATCACCCCGGCCGCGCGGAAGCCTGCCGGCGCGGTAACCCCGGCGCTCCGATCGACTTGAGTGTCCGGGGTGACGGCGAGGGTCACGGGGCTACTCCTACGAGAGGAAGGGCCAGGGTCTCGTCGAGACCGGTGGCCAGGTTCATGCACTGCACGGCGGCGCCGGCGGTGCCCTTGGTGAGGTTGTCCATCGCGGCCACGACGACGGCGCGGCCGGTGCGCTGGTCCAGGGCGATCTGCAACTGCACGGTGTTCGCGCCGAGGGTGGCCTGCGTCTGCGGCCATTGCCCCTCGGGCAGCAGGTGGATGAACGGCTCGTCGGCGTACGCGTCCTCGTAGGCCTTCCGGAGCGCGGCGTAGTCGGTGCCGTCGGCAACCGGTGCGCTGCAGGTGGCGAGGATGCCGCGAGCCATCGGCACGAGCACCGGGGTGAACGAGACGCTCACCGGCACGTCGGCGTACGGCGTGAGGTTCTGCTCGATCTCGGGCGTATGGCGATGCACGCCGCCGACGCCGTACGCCGAGGCGGATCCCATCACCTCGGCGCCGAGCAGGTGCGCCTTCGGGGCCTTGCCCGCGCCCGACGTACCGCTGACGGCGACGACCACCAGCTGGGTTGCGTCGACGAGCCCGTTCTGTACGGCGGGGAGCAGGGCCAAGGTGGAGACGGTGGGATAACACCCCGGTACGGCGACTCGGTTCGACCCGCGGAGCTTGTCCCGTTGACCCGGGAGCTCGGGGAGCCCGTACGGCCACGCGCCGGCGTGCTCGCCGCCGTAGAACTCGACCCACACCTCGGCCTCGGTCAGCCGGAAGTCCGCGCCGCAGTCGATCACGGTGACGTCGTCGCCGAGCTGCTCGGCGATTCCGGCGGACTGTCCGTGCGGGAGGGCCAGGAACACCACGTCGTGACCGGCGAGGTTCTCCGCCGTGGTCTCGACCAGGATGCGCCCGGCCAGCGGCACGAGGTGCGGGTGGTGCACGCCGAGCGCCGTACCGGCGTTCCCGCCGGCGGTCAGCGCGCCGATCTCCACCTCAGGGTGACTACTCAGCAACCGGAGCAGCTCGCCTCCCGCATACCCACTGGCACCGGCCACCGCCACCGTCACACTCATGTGAATGAGTATGCCACGACCCGCATGAATATCCAATCCCTCGCCATCACCCTCGTACCCCAAATCCAACTTTGAGAACCCACCAACCACTTTTCCGCCCGTTTCGTGGTTGGTGGGTTCTCAAAGTTGAGGTTGGCGGTGTGAGCGGGGTCATGTCACACCGTGGGGGCGGGGGGTGTCTTGGGGGTGACGACGAAACCTTGGAGGTTGGGATGGCGCGGGTTGGGATGGTGCATCGGCGGTCGTTGGTGGTGCGGCTGGTGGAGTGGGGTAGCCGGCGGAAGTTCCGGAAGGTGCCGGATCCGGTGAAGGTGGCGCTGCACAACCGGCGGGTGTTGCTGTCGACGACGTTGATGGAGGCGACCGCGGCGCGGTGGAAGGCGCTGGATCCGGAGCTGAAGGCGCTGAGTGTGATGGTGGCCTCGGCGCGGATCGGGTGCAGCTGGTGCATGGACTTCGGGTACTGGGAGTTCCACCACCAGGGGATTGACCCGGCGAAGCTGCACGATGTGCCAATGTGGCGGGACAGCGACGTCTACACGGATCTGGAGCGCGCGGTGATGGACTACACCGAGGCGATGACGGCCACTCCGCCGGAGGTCACCGACGAGCAGGTCGAGCGGCTGCGGCAGGACCTGAGCGAGGAGCAGCTGGTCGAGCTGACCGCGATCGCGGCGCTGGAGAACTACCGCTCCCGGATCAACGCCGCCCTCGGACTCACCAGCCAGGGCTACAAGGAGTTCTGCGAATTGAGGCCGGTCAAGTGACCGAGGAGCAGTTGGCGAGCGAGTTCGCCGAGCACCGGTCCGTCCTCGTCGGGGCGGCGTACCGGGTTGTCGGCAGTGTGAGCGATGCCGAGGACGTGGTCCAGGAGGCGTGGTTGCGCTGGGCCGCCATCGACCACGACGACATCCGCGACACCCGGGCGTACCTGATCCGCATCACCACCCGACTGGCGCTGAACCGGTTGCGCGAGCAGAAGTCCCGGCGGGAGCAGTACGTCGGCCCGTGGCTGCCGGAACCGCTGGCGACCGACGACGACCCGGCCGCCGCGGTCGAGCTCGCGGACTCGGTCAGCATGGCGATGCTCGTCGTACTCGAGACCCTCTCGCCGCTCGAACGCGCCACGTTCGTCCTCCGCGAGGTCTTCGATCTGCCGTACGACGAGATCGCGGACACCCTCGGCCGGTCCGAGGCCGCCGTACGGCAGCTCGCCCATCGGGCCCGCGGGCACGTGCACGCGCGGCAGCCGCGGCATCACGTCGACAAGGCGCGCCACGACGAGCTGACCATGCAGTTCATGCGGGCGGCCGGATCGGGCGACTTCGACCAGGTGGTCGCGCTGCTCGCGCCGGACGCCGTACTGATCAGCGACGGCGGCGGGAAGAAGAAGGCCGCGCTCCGGCCGATCCACGGCGCAGAGAAGATCGCCCGCTGGCTGTTCGCGGTCCTCGCGGAGAACCCGGACTTCGAGATCCGGATGGGGACGCTGAACGGCGAGATCGCCTACATCGCGTACGACGGCGACGAGCCGGACACCGTCGCGTTCCTCAAGACCGACGACGGCCTGATCAGCGAGCTGTACCTGATTCGGAACCCGGACAAGCTGGAGCATGTCCAGTGAGCCGACCGTAGACTATCTGCAACTCAGTCGCAGATGGAGGTGCGGTGAAATACCTGGTGACGGAACCTGAGGAGGCGCTCGGTCCGGGGTTGCGGGCGGATCTGCTGGACACCTGGGTCGCGGCCACGAACGCGGGCGGCGCGGTCGGGTACACCGCGCCGGCGCCCGTCGAGCAGATCGCGGAGAACCTCGACGGCGCCCTCGGGCGGATCGCGGCGGGGGTGGATCTGCTCGGCGTGCTCCACAACGGTGAGCGGTACGTCGGGATGGGCATGCTGGTGAGCCGCGGCAGCGGGCTGCAGGCGCACTGGCGGACGGTGCTGCGGGTGATGGTCCACCCGGAGTGCCAGGGCACCGGCGCCGGCCGGATCCTGATGGAAGGTCTGCGCGGGTCCGCCGTCGACCTCGGCCTCGAGCAGCTGCAGCTCACGGTCCGCAGCGGCCTCGGCCTCGAGAAGTTCTACGGCCCGCTCGGCTACCGCGTCGTCGGCTCCCACCCCCGCGCGATCCGCGTCGCCCCCGACGACTACCGCGACGAAATCACGCTCGTCCTCGACCTCTGATCAACTTTGGGAACCCACCAACCGTTTTCGGGGCGTGGAAGTGGTTGGTGGGTTCTCAAAGTTGGGTCATTTGCGGGTGCGGGCGAGGACGATCAGGGTTGCGCCGAGGGCGGCTAGGAGCGTGGCGAGGGTGAGGATGATCGCCGGCGGGCCGCCGGTCGGAGGGAGTTCGGCGCGGTTGGGGGTGCGGGGGTCGTCGGTGGGCTCGGCGCCGACCGTGAACTTGACCGGTGCGGTGACCGTCTCGCCGGTTTCGTCGGTCCGCTCGTAGGTCACCTTCGTGGTCCCGGTGAAGGCGGCGACCGGCTTGAGCGTGACAGTGCCGTCCGTGCCGACCGACCAGGTACCCGCGCCGTTCGTGACGCTCTTCGCGCAAGAGCCGGCCGGTGTACGCAGGCACACCGAACTCGGCTTGATCGTGCCAGTGTCGTTGAGCAGCGGGTTCACCGCGACCGGGTTGCCCGGCGTACCGGTCGCCGTGTCGGGTGCCGCCTTCGCGAGCAACGGTCCCGCGACCGTGACGTCGAGGAGCGCGGTGTCCGACGTACCGTTCGCATCGGTGACGCGGTAGACCAGCGCACGCGTCGTACCGACGAAGTCCTTCGCCGGCGTGAACCTGACCGAGTCGCCGACCACGAAAGTGCCCTCGTGCGGCACGGTCACGGACTTCTTCTCCTTGCCGTCCGCCGGATCCCGCAGTACGACGGAATTCGGGCGGAGCGGCGCCGACGGGTCACCGGGCTTGTCGTTGGCCAGCACGTTCACGTCGACCGCCGTACCGAACGCCGTCTCCGCGCTGTCGTCGCGTGACAACCGGCCGCACCGGCACGACGGTCACGGTGATGGTCGCGCGGGCCGAGTTCTGGTTGCTGTCCTTCACGTCGTACGCCGCCGGCCGCGCGGTGCCCGTGAACGTCGCCTCCGGGGTGAACGTGACCTTGCCGCTCGCAACGACGTACGTGCCCTGTCCCGCGATCGTGACCCGGTCGACCAGTGCACCGCCCGGTCCGACCAGCAGCACCGAGTCCGGGTCGAGCGTCGCGCCAGGCCCCGGCCTGTCGTTGGCGAGCGGGTCGATCGTCACCGCGAGGTTCTGCTTGGTCCGCGCCTCGTCCGGTACGGCGACCGGACGGGCCTGCACCGTGATCGTCAACGTTCCGGATCCGATCGTTCCGTTGCGGTCGGCCACCTGATACCCGACCGGGACCACCGCACCCGCGAACCCGTCCACCGGCGCGAACCGGATCGCGCCGGACGGCTGCACCGTGAACGTCCCCTCCCCCGGCACGGCTAGCACTGCTAGCGGATCGCCGTTGACCGGATCGATCAGCCGCACGCCGCCCGCGACGAGCGGCGCACTCGCATCACCGGGCTTGTCGTTCATGACCACGGCGACCGTCAGAGCGGTCCCGTACGGCGTGGTCGCCACGTCGTCCTTGATCATCGGAACGACCGGCGCGACCGTGACCGTGACCGACGCGCTCGCCTTGTTCCCGGTCGTGTCGCTGACCCGGTACGCGATCGACACGACCCCGCGGTACGCCGGCTCCGGGTCGAACGTGATCCTCCCGGCCTTCACCGTGAACACGCCCTGACCCGGGATCACCGCCCGCTGTCCCCACGTCCCGCCGTACACCTGGAGCGACGCCGGATCGAGCTGGGCGCCCGTCCCCGGCTCGTCGTTCGCCAGCGGATCGAGGGTGACCGTCACGTTCTGCTTGGTGCCGACCGGATCCGCGACCGCCTTCGGCCCCTTGCCGACCGTCAACAGCAGCAGGCCCTCCGCGGTCGTCCCGTTGGCGTCGGCGATCCGGTACGTCGTCGGCGTCGTGACACCCTGGAGCCCCTTGGCAGGCGTGAACTTCACCGCCCCGTAAGCGTCAACTGCGTACGTACCTTCACCGGCGCGCGTCATCGTCTTGCCGTAGTGACCGGCCGCGTCCTTCAGCACCACGCTCGCCGGCTTCAGCGGCGCCGACGCGTCACCCGGCTTGTCATTCGCCGGCACGTTCACCGTGATCGCCTGCCCGTACGGCGTGATCGCCGAGTCGTTGACCGCGACCGGGTTGACCGGTGTCACGGTCATGCTCAACGTCGAGGTCGCGAGGTTGCCGTCCGAGTCCGCGACCCGATACTGCACCGGACTCGCCGTGCCCCGGAACGCGGGCAGCGGATCGAACTCGATCGAACCACTGGGCAGCACCGCATAGCTGCCCTCCTGAGGAACCGTCACCTTCTTGGCGGACCCGTTCAGCCCGACGGAGCCCTTAGAAAGCTGCGCGTCGGTGCCCGGCCGGTCGTTCGACAGCACGTTGACCGTCACAGTCACGTTCTGCAGCGTCGAGGCGTTGTCCGCGATCGCGACTGGCGGCTGGCCGACGGTGACGGTCAACCGAGCACTCGTCTTAGTCCCGTTGGAGTCAGCAACCTGGTACGTCAGCGGCGTACCAGGACCGCGGAACGTCGCCCCCGGGTCTACGCGAACCGCTCCCCCGGCCGCCGTATAGACGCCCTCGTTCGGAATCCGCACCGACGCCTTCAGCGTCCCGTCCGACGGATCGACGAGGAGCAGACTGCCCGGGACCAGCGGCGCCGTCGGGTCGCCCGGCTTGTCGTTCGCGAGCACCTGCACCGTGACGCTCTTGTCGTACGGCGTCCGCGCGGCGTCGTCGGCCGCGACCGGGGTGATCGGCGTGATCGTGACCGTGATCGTCGACCGCGCGGTCTGCCCGAACAGGTCGGCGATCCGGTACGTCACCTTGGTCGCCGTACCGGTGAAGCCCGGCAGCGGGTCGACGGTGACCGAGCCGTCCGGGTTGACCTGGTAGTCGGCCTGCCCCGGGATTTTCACGAGCTTCTTCAACGAACCATCGGCCGGATCCACTAGCGTGAGGCTGCGCGGATCGAGCGCTGTCCCGAGTCCTGCTTTGTCATTGGCAAGCGGCATGACCCGCAGCGGGAGGTTCTGCTTGCCGGTCGCGGTGTCGGGTGTCGCCGTCGGCGCGGGCGGTTTGGCGACCGTGACGGTCAGCGTGGCCGTGGCCGTCGTACCGTTCACGTCCGAGACGCGGTACGTCACCGGCGTCCCGGCGCCGGTGAACTTGGGCAGCGGATCGACCTCGACCTTCCCGTCCGCCGTCGTCCTGTACGTCGCCTGCCCCGGCATCACGAGCGTCGCGGTCGGCAGCTTCGTGGTCGGGTCGATCATCCGCACGGTGCTCGGAACCAGCGGCACCGACGGGTCGCCGGCCGTGTCGTTCGCCAGCACCGGCACGCTCACGTTCGTGTCGTACGCCGTACCCGTGGTGTCGTCGGACGCATCGGGCTGCACCTTGGTCACCCGCGCGGTCAGCGTGGACTTCCCGATCGCATTGTTGCTGTCAGCAACCTGGTAGCCGACAGCGGTCGCGGGTCCGCTGAACGTCGGCAGCGGCTCGAACAGCACCCTGCCGTCGGCCTTCACCGAGTACTTGCCCTGCCCTGCGACGACGAGCGACAGCACGGGCTGCGTAGAGGTCAGCAGGCGCACGCTGCCGGGCTTCAGCGCGGCGCCCGTCGGCCCCGGCTTGTCGTTCGCGAGGACCGTGGCCACCACGGGACGGCCCTGCAACGTGGTGATCGTGTCCGGGTTCGCGACCGGCGGGCCGGGTGCCGCGACGGAGACGGTCAGCTCGGCGCGCGCCGCCGTACCGTTCTTGTCGAGCACCTGGTACGTCACCGGCGTACCGACTCCGGTGAAGCCGTGCAGGGGCTGGAAGGTGACCTTGCCGGCGGCGACCAGGTACGTGCCTTGCCGGGGGATCGTCAGCTTGTCGACAAGCTTCTTGCTGACCGGGTCGACGAGCCGCAACGTCGCGGGCACGAGCGGCGCGTCGGGCGAACCTGGCAGGTCGTTGTCGAGCACGGGTACGACGAGGTCGGTGTCGAACGCGGTCGAGACCGAGTCACCGCTGGCGGTCGGCGTCACCGGCGTGACCGTGACGGCGAGCGTGGACTCGGCGGTCTGCTTGGTGGTATCGGTGACGCGGTAGCCGATCGACGTACCGACGCCGGTGAACTGCGGCTTCGGTACGAAGTCCACGCCGCCGTCGGGCTTCACGACGTACTGGCCCTCGCCCGCGATCACGACCTTCTTCTTGAACGCGGCATCGGCCGGATCACGCAGTACGACGGAACCGGGCACGAGCTGCACGCCCGAGGCCGCGTGGTCGTTGGCGAGCGGCTTGACGGGCACGCTGACGTTCTGCGGCGTGGTCGCCGTGTCGGGAGTCGCCACTGGGCGATCCGGCAGGGACACGGTGAGAGTCAGCTTGGCAGTGGCCGACGTACCGTTGCTGTCGGCAACACGATACCCAACCGGCTTGGCCGGACCGACGAAGCCAGGCACCGGCTCGATGCGGACGGTGCCGTCGGGTTTGGCGACGTACTTCGCCTGGCCGACGACGTTCACCATCTGCACGCACTTGGCGCCGTCGACGAGGCAGAGGGTCGCGGGCGCGAGCGGCGCACTCGGGTCGCCCGGCTTGTCGTTGCCGAGCACCGGGACGACGACTGCCGTGTTGAACCCGGTCGTCGCGGCGTCGTCGGTCAGGACCGGCGGAGGCGGCGGCGTGATCGCGAACGGGTAGTCCTCGACCTCACCGGCATCGGCCGCGCCGATCGGCTTCTCGACCTGCGCAGTGGTGTACCCGACCCGCACCCGCGCGTACGACGCCCCGGCCTTCGGAGCGAGCTCGGCCCAGCGCAGCGTGACCGTCGTCTGGTTGGCGGCGAACGGGGCGCAGGCCCGCTCGCCCGAGTCGAACTTTCCGTTGCCGTTGACGTCGATCCACGCACACGCCCGCCCGGCCTTCGACGTACCGGCCAACTGCAGGTCGGCCGCGTACGTCGTCTGGTTGGTGCGAAGCGGTTTGAAGACGACACCGTCATCGGCCTGATCCGGCGTGGCCGGGCCGGTCGTACCGTTCGCGACGCCGGCGTTGTCCTCGGTGACGTCCTTGCCGAGCTGTACGTCGCTCAGCACCGACCATGCCGCGCCGTACGACGTCGGTGCGTCGCCGAAGTCCTCGGGCGACGGACGCGACGACCGAGAACGCGTCGCCGGACGACCCGTTGTTCAACGCGGGCAGCTTCGGATGCTTCGTGAACAACGCCGACACGTCGAAGCTGACCTTGGTGACGACGCCGTTCACGCGCACCGATCCGCAGGCAGCGGTCGCCGAGGTGTCGAGACCGGACGGGGACTTGGTGTTCACGCAGTTCGGGCCGGCGTCGTGGTTCGCGGCGGTGATCGTGTCGCTGGTGACCGCGAGGTTGTTGCCCTGTCCGAGCTTCGTGAGGCTGAGGCCGGCGGTGGTGAGCTTCAGGACCGAGTGCAGTTCGGACTGCGCGGTGGGCTTGCCGTTCACGGTCCGGGTGACGGATCCGCCGAGGCCGCCGAGGTGCAGGACCGGGTTGCGGACGGGCTGGGAGAACTCGATCGTCACCGTGCCGCGATCGCCACAGCCGCCGGTGGACGCGCAGTCGCCGGTGTTCACCACCACGTCCTGCGCCGGAGCGTCCTTGCCGATCGCGGGCTGGTAGGTCGTCGGCCCGATGGTGCGGAAGCCGGCCGTCGCCGGGTCGCCGAGCTCGGTCAGCCCGCTCGCGGTGATCGTCTGGCTCAGCCCCGAGCCGGGCATCACGGTGGTCGCGCTGTCGGTGAAAGGTGCCGTCGGCACCTGATAGGCGGTCGCGGTGACGGTGCTGTTGATGGTCCCCAGGCTCAAGAGGCCGGTGGCAAGAAGAATGGCCCCCGGTCGGGTTGCCCGCATGTGTCCCGCCCTCCCGAGCAATTCAGGTGCATTGCTGCGGCCGCGTGGCGGGCGGGCCTGCGTAGACGTTAACGGTCTGCGCGGACCCAATGTTACGGGACAATCACTCTCCGAGGTCGTAGATCAGGACCTTGCCGACGCTGTGTCGTCGTACGGCGAGCTGGTCGAGCGCCGGCGACACGGGTCCGTTGCGGGCGTCGGCGTACAGCCAGCGAACGCCGTACTCATCACGCAGCCTTCGCAGCACCTCGGCGGTCGGTGCGGTGACGGCCTGGTTGGTGAGCGCGACGCGGTCCGGCCACGGTGACGGCTGCTCGGTGTAGCGGCGGCCGCCGTCGCCTTGCTTGGCCATGGCCTGGTTCGTGTACGCCCAGCCTTCGATCAGCGTGCGGCGGCCGGCGATCCCGCTGACCAGGTACCCGCGGGCGTCGCATCCTGGCGCGGGCGGGCCCGCCGGACGGCACCAGGTGTTCGTCGCGACCACATCGGTCGGCGCGGAGTGCTGCCCGAGCCAGAGCGCGGCCTCGGCCTCGTCCGGGTACACCCACCACCGCGCGGCCCGGTACGTCGGCGCCTTCTCGGTGTCACCACGTACTTCGCTCTGCAAGAAGGAGCTGATCGGCGCAGTCGAGAGCAGCACCAGTACGACGAACATGCCGCCACCGGCTTGTCGCAACGTCAGGCGCCATACGAGCAGCAGGAAGAGCGTGATGCCGAGGACAACGAGCAACATCCGGGTGCTCAGCCACAGCTGGCGACCGGTCGAGGCCGCTGGCACACCACGAGCCCAGACGATCAGTCCGGCGTACCCGATCGACAGGACGAAGGCAGCGATCGCGATGGGGACCGGGCGACCTGAGGCGCGTGCACTGGTTGCTGCGAACCAGCCTGCTCCGGCCAGGCTGAACGGTGCCGCGGTGTAGACGAAGTACGACTCGCTGACCGAGGGGTGGTCGATCAGCAGGTAGCCCGCCCATCCCGCGATCATCGCGCCGAGCAGGAACCACGCGACCGGGTCCTTCCGGCCTACGACGCCGAAGCCGGCCCAGGACATCGCTTGCAGAGTCAGCAGCAGTCCGAGCAGCAGACTGAGCGTTCCGATCACCTCGCCGTGCGCGAGCGCCGGCAGGATCAGTCCGCCGTCACCGGGCTGCGTCTTGTCGCCAGTGGCCGCGGTGTAGACGGGCAACGACTTCAGTACGGCGAGAAACTGCAGCCGCGACCCACTGGTGCTGCCGGCCACTGTCAGGAAGGTGATCGCCCCGACGACGAGCAGCACCGCCGTCGTACCGACCAAGGGCCACGGCACGCGCCGCGTCGTCACGAGTAGGTACAACGCCGCAAGCCCCACGCCTCCCACCAGCAACGGCAAGACGGTCGGCTTAGCCCCACCTCCAACCCCCGCGACGACCACCACCACAACCGCGCCCCACAACTCCTTACGTCCAAAGGAGTGTGTTCTTCGGAAGAGGAGGTCGACCAAGAGGGTGGCGACGGTGACGGCGGCGACCATGCCGAACGTTTGCGACGGGCTGAGGAGGCTGACCGGCGGTGCGAGGTTCACGCTCGTGTCGACCAGCAGGAACAGCTGCGGTGCAGCCAATGCGAGTGCGGCGAGTACACCGGTCCACCAGGTGCGGCTGACGACGCGGGCGAGTGTGGCGCAGACGAGTAGCGAGACGACCAGCCACGGCAGGACCCAGAGCCGGAACAGCACGACCATCGGCGTGAGCCGCGTGACGTCGACAGCCGCGGCCATGTCGGCGTTCGCGAACCAGTGGTACTCGAGCCGCTCGTTGACGACCTGCGGGATCTCGGGCGGCACGGTGCGGGTCAGCTCCTGCACCATCGAGAGGTGGTACAGGAGGTCGGGGTAGTACGCCTCGCCGTACGGCGGCATCGGGTGGTACGCCATCACGCCGAAGGTGGCTGCGCCGACCATCACCGCCGCGGACACCGCCAACCCGACCGTCCACGCGACCGGTAGCGGTCTGGGCTCGGCGATCCGGAAGTACTGCCTTCCTAGAAGAGCGAAGCCGACCAGGACGAGCACCGGCCACACGATCAGCCAGCGCTGCCAGCCGAGCGCGGTGAAGATCGCCCAGCCGATCAACTGCCACGTCGCGCCGACAACCGACCCGAGTCCGAGATCCTCAGCCCAGTTGCCGGTACTGCGCCACGCGGCCCGCAAGAGCAGCGTGCCGGGAAGCGCGATCGCTCCCGCGAAGTAGACGGCGTACTTGACGAGCGGACCGACTCCGACGTCGCCGAGCGCTATGAACCCACCGACCGCCACCAGAATCGGCAGCAGCCACGGGGCAGCCCGCTTCATCTCTTGGACTGAGTGCTCTCGTGAATGGGCTCCTGGTGCCCGTGGTCGGTGAGGCTGTCGTAGCCGACGAGGAACTGTGGTCTGCGCTGGCTCGACTGGAACAAGCGGGCGACGTACTCACCCAGCAGGCCGAGGCACAACAGCTGGATCGCGCCGATCACGCTGACCGCGAGGACCGTCGACGTCCAGCCGGGGATGCTCCGGCCGGTCAGCTTGATCACCAGCGCTCCGACCACGAACAGCCCGGACATCCCACCGCCGAGCAGGCCCAGCCAGGTCGCCAGCCGCAGCGGGGCCGCCGAGAACGCGGTCACGCTGTCGAACGCGAGCCGGACCATCTTGGAGAAGCTGTACTTCGTCGTACCGGCGGCCCGCTCCGCCCGGACGTACTTGACCTCGGCGCTCGGGAAGCCGAGCCACGGGATCACCAGGCGGAAGACCCGGCCGTCGTCCGGGAGCGCGTTCACCGCGTCCACCACCCGACGGGTCACCAGCCGGAAGTCGGCCGCGTCGAACGGGATGTCCTTGCCGACCAGGCGGCACATCAACCGGTAGTACAGCCGCGCCGAGGTCCGTTTCGCCCAGGAGTCGCTCGAGCGGTCGGAGCGTACGCCGTACACGACGTCGACGTCCTGCTCGCGGACGGCCTGCAGGAACTCGGCGACGACCTCGGGCGGATCCTGGAGGTCGGCGTCGATCGTGACGACGTACTGGCCGCGAGCGCGGCGGAAGCCGGCCGACTGGGCGGCCTGGTGACCGCTGTTGCGGAGCAGGCGGACTACCCGGAGCTGCGGCCAGACCTTGGCAGCGTCGAGGAGCAGCGCGGCGGTCCGGTCCCGGCTGCCGTCGTCGACGACCAGCAGTTCGTAGGTGATCCCCAGGCCGTCGAGCAGCGGATGCATCCGCTCGAAGAAGATCGGCAGCACCTCTTCCTCGTCGTACATCGGTACGACGACGGAGAGCTCGGGGTGGGTGTCCCGCATCGGCTGCCTTTCGGATTCTGGTGGCCTGACCTTACTAGCGCGATCAGGGGGAGATGGCCACGGCACCGGTTCGGCGCGGGTCGCCGACGGCGAGCAGGCCGTCGGCCGGCTCCCAGAGCGCGGCGGCGACGCCGCCGAAGTACATCGAGTGCGGCGGCATCGGGCGGGTCGGCAACGCGGTCGAGCCGGACACCGGCAGGTCGTCCTCGTAGTCGACGACCACGTCCTCGCGGACGCGGACGTGCAGCCGCGGGTGCTCGACGGCCTCGCGGAGCCGCAGACCGCCGTGGGTGTAGAGCGCGTACACCTGGGCGAGCGCGGTCGGGATGCGGTCCGATCCGGGCGAGCTGATCGCGAGTACGGCGCCGTCGCTGTCGCGGCGGGCGACGCTCGGGGCCATGTTCGAGGTGAGCCGGGTGCCGGGCGCGAGGCTGTGCGGGCCGCCGTGCAGGAGCTCCTGCTCGCCGAGGGCGTTGTTCAGCCAGATCCCGGTGCCAGGCGTGAGTACGCCGGACCCGTAGCCGGACGAGACCGTGATCGCGCACGCGTCGCCCTCGTCGTCGACGACCGAGACGGTCGCCGTACTCGGTGAGGTCAACGCGCGGAGGTCACCGGCCGCGGCGAGGTCGAGCAGCTTCTGGCCTTCGAGCTTGCGCACGTCCTCCTGGTCGAGCTCGGCGAGCCGCTGCCCGAGTACGGCGTACTGGACGTCGATCAGCCGTTCCAGCTCGGACTGCCGCCAGCTCCCGTCGGACGGTACGCCGTCGAGCAGCGCGAGCATCGCGGCGACGGCCACTCCCCCGACCGCGGGCGGTGGGTTGGTGGCGAGGCGCCAGCCGTTCTGGTTGACGACGAGGGCCGGGCGTACGACGGCCTCGTACGCGGCGAGGTCCGCGGCGGTGAGGATGCCTTCGTTCGCGGCCATGTCGTGGATCAGGAGCTCGGCGAGCTGGCCCGTGTACATGGTCTCGGCGCCGTCGCGGGCGATCAGGTCCAGCGCTTCGGCGAGCTCCGGGATCACGACTGTGCTGCCGGCCTTGATCACCACGCCGTCCTCGTCGTGCACGACAGCGTGGCTCGGCTGGTGCCAGCCGAAGATGATCTCGTGGGTGTAGCCGAGGTAGTAGCCCGAGGTCCGGCTCAGCGGGAAGCCGTTGCGGGCGACGTCGATCGCGGGCTGCACGACCTCACGCCAGGGTGCCTTGCCGGAGCGGCGATGGGCGAGGTCGAGAGCCTTCATCCCGCCGGGCGTGGCGACGGAGCCGTGGCCGACGGTGGTCGTCGTACCGCCGCCGTAGTCGGTCGTGATGTCCCAGACACCGCGCCCGAACCGGTCCGTCGGCAGGCCGCGGCCGGGCATCTCCACCCAGCCGTCGATGGTGACCGCGTCACCACCCGCGACCTGCAACGTGACAAACCCACCCGAGGCCGGCGAAACCACCCCGATCTCGTTCACCATCGTGACCAGCGTGGCCGCGATCGCCGCATCCACCGCGTTGCCGCCCTCGCGCACGCGCACACCGGCCTCAGCCGCGGCCGCGTTCGGCGCAGCGACCGCACCCGGTGCCGCCCTCATCGCGCCAGCCCGCGGGTGGCGACTGCCCCGCTCATGATTTCAGCCGACCCGTTGGACGGCGCCGAAGCGGTCGACGGCTACCTGGACGGCGGCCTGGCGGGCGTCGGCGACCTCGTTCTCCTTCAGGGTCCGGTCCGGCGCCCGGAACCGCAGCGCGAACGCGAGCGACTTCTTGCCCTCGCCGATCTGCTCACCGGTGTACACGTCGAACAGCCGCACCGACTCCAGCAGCTCACCCGCGCCCTCGGCCAGCGCCGCCTGTACGTCGGCCGCCGCGACCTCGGCCGGGACGATCAACGCCACGTCCTCCTTGGCCACCGGGTACGACGAGAACGGCTGCGCCGTGATCGACTCCGGACCCGCCGCGATCAGCGCGTCGAGATCCAGCTCGACCGCACTCGACCGAGCCGGCAGACCGAACGCCTGACAGACCTTCGGGTGCAGCTCACCCGCGTGACCAATCACGGTGTTCCCGACCGAGAACTCCGCACACCGCCCCGGGTGCCACGGCGCGAGCTCCACGTTCTTCACGACCGGCTCGACGCCGACCACCGACGCGACCAGCCGCGCGATCTGCACCGCGTCGGCCCATCCGGCCGGACGGCCCTTGCCCCACCAGCCGGTCGGCGCCAGCGCACCGGTCAGCACCACACCGACGTGCAGCGGCTGGGCCGGGAGTGCGTCGTACAGCGACTGGATCTCGGCGTCGCTCGGCCGGTGCGCGACCGACGGGAGCGGCGCGGGCTTCGTCTCCGCCTTCGGCAGGAACACCAGCCCGGTCTGGAAGATCGCCAGGTCGTTCGCGCCGCGACCGACGTTGCGCTCGGCGGTCCGGAGCAGAGTCGCGAGCAGAGTGGTCTGCATCGACGGCTCTTCGTCGGAGATCGGGTTGACGAGCTTGACCGTCGTACGGCGTGCGTCGTCGGCCGGGAGGCCCATCGCGTCGAAGTCGGCGGCACCCGTGAACGGGTACGACACGACCTCGGTCAGCCCCGCACCGACGAGCGCGGTCGCCACCCGGCGACGCCGGCGCTGCGAAACCGTCAGCCCCTGCCCACCCGGCGCGGCCGGCAACACCGACGGCACGTTGTCGAACCCGAACAACCGAATAGCCTCTTCGGCAAAGTCGTTGGGATCCCGAAGATCCGGCCGCCACGACGGCGGAGTCACCGTCAGCAGGTCACCACCCTCGACGTGGGTGGACCCGACAGTGGTGGAGCCGACCTCGGACAACGCAGGAGCGTGCGCACCTGCAGCCAACGGAGCCGCGACCGCATCCGCCGCAGCGGCTTCGACCGTGCAACCCACCGAAGCCAGATGCCGAACCGTCTCGTCGAGCGTGATCACGGCACCCGCCACGCGGGCTGCGTGGTCGGCGCGGATCGTGACCGGGGACGGCTTCGGGTGGGTGTCGACGACGGTCTCGTCCGGGAGGACCGTGCCGCCGGCGTACTCGGCCAGTAGGTCCGCGACGCGCTGCGCGGCGTACCGCGGCAGGTTCGGGTCGACCTCGCGCTCGAACCGGCGCGACGCCTCCGACGACAGCTTGTGCCGGCGCGACGCCCGCGCGATCACGATCGGGTCGAAGTGCGCGGCCTCGATCACCACGTCCGTGGTGGCGTCCGAGATCTCCGTCGACGCACCACCCATCACACCGGCGACACCGATCGGACCGGAGTCGTCGGTGATCAGCAGGTCCTCGGCGTCCAGCTCACGCGTCTGGTCGTCCAGCGTCACCAGCTTCTCGCCGGCGTTCGCCCGCCGTACGACGATCTCGCCGGACAGCCGCGCCCGGTCGTACCCGTGGATCGGCTGACCCAGCTCGAGCATCACGTAGTTCGTGACGTCGACCCCGATCGAGATCGGCCGCATCCCACTCGCGAGCAGCCGCTTCTGCATCCACCGCGGCGACAACGCCTTCGCGTCGATCCCGGTCACCGTCCGCGTGACGAACACACTGCACGCCGCGGCATCATCCACCCTCACCGGGTAACCGCCCGCGCCAGATCCGTCCAACGTCAGCTCGGCCGGGTCCTTCAGCGCTACGCCGTACGCCGTCGCCGCCTCGCGCGCAACGCCCCGGATCGACAGGCAGTACCCACGATCCGGCGTCACCGCGATATCGAGTACGTCGTCCCGCAGCGCCAGCAACTCGATCGCGTCGTCGCCCGGCGTACCCTCGCCCGGCTCCAGCACGACGATGCCGTGGGTGCCGTCGTCACCGAGACCGAGCTCGGCGCTCGAGCAGATCATGCCGTTCGACACGTGCCCGTAGGTCTTCCGCGCCGAGATCGCGAACCCGCCCGGCAGCACCGCGCCCGGCAGCACGACGACCACGAGATCGCCGACCTCGAAGTTGTGCGCACCGCAGACGACCCACTGCGGCTCGTCCTTGCCGATGTCCAGCGAGCACCAGCGGATCGTCTTGCCGTTCTTCTGCGGCTCGTTCTCGTACGTGAGCACCTTGCCGACCACGAGCGGGCCGGTCAGGTCGGACTCCTCGACGGTCTCCACCTCGAGGCCGGCCCGGATCAGCTGCTCCGCGACGTCGCGGCCGGTGACCCCGCCCGGCAGGTCGACGTACTCACGAAGCCATGACAGTGGGACCCGCATCAGATCTCCATCCCGAACTGGCGGCTGAACCGCACGTCACCCTCGACCATGTCCCGCATGTCCTCGACGCCGTTGCGGAACATCAGCGTCCGCTCCAGGCCCATGCCGAAGGCGAAACCGGAGTACCGGTCGGTGTCGATGCCGTTCGCCTGCAGGACCCGCGGGTTCACGACGCCGCAGCCGCCCCACTCGATCCAGCCCTCGCTGCCACAGGTCCGGCACGGCCGGTCCGGGTTGCCGACGGACGCGCCGCGGCAGACGAAACACTTCAGGTCCACCTCGGCCGACGGCTCGGTGAACGGGAAGAAGTTCGGCCGCAGCCGCGCCTCCAGTCCCTCGCCGAACATCGACACGACGAAGTGGTCGAGCGTGCCCTTCAGGTGCGCGAGCGTGATGCCCTCGTCCACGACCAGGCCCTCGACCTGGTAGAAGACCGGCGTGTGCGTCGCGTCCAGCTCGTCGGTACGGAACACGCGGCCCGGGCAGATCACGTAGATCGGCGGCTTCCGGGTCAGCATCGACCGCGCCTGCACCGGCGACGTGTGCGTCCGCAGAACCTTGCCGGAGCCGGCCGGCTCGACGAAGAAGGTGTCCTGCATCTGCCGCGCCGGGTGGTCGGGCTGGAAGTTCAGGGCGTCGAAGTTCAGCCACTCGGCCTCGATCTCGGGGCCCTCCGCGACATCCCAGCCGAGCGCGGTGAACACGTCCGCGACCTGCTCGGAGATCAGCGACAGCGGGTGCCGCGCGCCGAGCTGCGGGGTGTGCCACGGCAGCGTCACGTCGACACGCTCGGTGTCCAGCATCCGCTCCTCGTGCTCGGCCTCGAGCACGGCGAGCCGGGACGCGAACCCCTCGTTGATCGCCTTCCGGGCGGCGCCGATCCGCTGACCGGCCTCTTTCCGGGCCTGCGGCGGCAACGCGCCGATCTCCCGGTTGGCGAGCACGATCGGCGACTTGTCGCCGAGATGCACGGTCTTGGCCTCCTGCAAGGCGGCCAGATCGGCCGCCCCGCTGAACGCCGTCAGCGCCTCGTCGCGGGTCCGCTCCACCTCTTCGGCATGCAGCGGCGTCACTTCGACCGGGTCGTAATCAGTGTTGGGACCGGACATGGCTCGCTCTCGGGTTGATACGTCTGCGGCTTGCAGTCTAGAAACCCAACCCCCCAGACCGTGAATCGGCCGTCCACAACCGCCCGCGTCCGAGGGGTTGGGGAGGGTTTTGCACCCGGATCGGCACAAAAACCTCCCCAACCCAGCTACCGGGCGATCGAGCAGCCGGGCGAGCAGCGGTGGGGGGAGCCTGGCCAGCCGCGGAACTGCAGAGCGGCGGCCACCTGCGACGCCGCGAGGCACGGCTCGCTGACCAGCTGGTACCCGAATCGCAGCGTCAGCTTGCCGCTCGTCGCGGCTGCGTTGTCCCTGGTCATGTCCCGCCAGCGACTGGCAGAGTCCAGATGCCCCGCCTGACCGTCCAGTTCGACGATCACGTCGTACGGCGGGTACTCGGAGTCCCGGTAGACGACCGCACCCGCATCGACCGCGCGAACCTGCCGTCGCGCCCGCGGCAACCCGTGTGCGCGCTCGACGCGTCGAACGTACGCCTGCTCGAGAAACGATTGAACGCCTTCGGCCGCCTCAGCCAAGATCCGCTGGAGGATCCTGCGGCCCGGCAACTCCGGCAGCGAGTCCAGCTCCGCCAGCAACCGGGCCGGTGTCGTACGGCGCTGCCGGCACGCATCGAACAGTACGGCGGCCCGCCGCGAAACATCCTCGTCCGCGGCGGCCGTGACCAGCAGCGCGACCTCCAATCGCACCGTCGGCGGTTCGCGAGACGCCTGTACGAGCGCGGACAGATGGCGGTGGCGCGTGACGACGACCCCGGACTTCGGATCGACGCGACGCGCATGCGGTAGTGCGACATGGATCCTCTCGTCCCGCCAGTTCCCGGCAACGCCGTACCTGCGGAGCGCAGTCGGACCCGTCAACACCGCCTCCGGACCACATGACAGCCAGGCCGCCCACATTCTGGTTTCCCACGGCAGCGGCCCGGTGAAGCCGACGTACACACCTTGATGGACCCGCTGCAGTTGCAGGGCCCGCCGACGCCCGAGCAGCACCTTGTCGGTGATTCCATGTGTCATTGCCTGCGCCCGCGTGAATGCACCGGCCTGCCTCCCGCGCAGCTCCGCGAATTCGCTTCTTTCCTCCACGCCCAAGAACATGCACTCGTCCCACCACCGACCGACTGCCTGTCCTTCACCTGTGGACAGCGGACCTGGGGAGGATTCCTTCCCGATTCGGGACGAAAACCCTCCCCGAGTCGGACAGTCACCCCAAGCGGTGCCTGGCGCGGACTACTCCGACAAGGATCCCGGCCCCGGCGAGGAGGGCGGCTACGCCGATGGGGAGGAAGAACTCTGGGTAGTCGACGACTGCGGCTGGGTCGGCCCAGGGTTCGTGGCCTGGTTCGGGTTCGGCGAGGAGGAGGTAGACCGCTCCGGCCACGTCGTACGCGGTTGCCAGGAGGATGGTGAGGATCGCGAGGGCGCGGGCCCACTTCAGTACGTGCCGGTTGCCGCGTGACCGGCCGAAGAGCATCGTGCCGAGCGCGAGCGGGAGCAGGATGAACAACGACATCAGGACCAGGTTCGCGATCTCCTGATCAGACACGAACCCTCCAGCGAAGCGCGCGCACCGCCCAGGCGAGGGTGAGCACGCCGATCAGCAGCGCCCCGAAGCCGCCCGGGAAGAAGAACGCCGTTCCGTCGTCCGTCATGGGATCGTCCGGAGCCACGTAGCCGAGCTGCTCGACGGCGCCGGCCAGCAGGTAGACCATCATCAGGACCGCCATCAGCCCGCCGGCCGCGACTCCGGTCACCGGTGCGACCGCTTCGGCCCGAACCTGCCCGCGCCGGACCAGCTGGACCATCACCACGGTGGCGACAGTCGGACCGACGACCACAGAAAACCACGCCAGCGAGACCAGGACGACGTAGTCCCCCTGGTAGATCCCGCTCTCCATGACGAGCATGTACGCGAGGTACGACAGCACGGTGCACAGCGCCACGGTCGCGATCACCAGGCCCTTCCGCAGCGCGCCGCGCTCCAGCCGGATCCATCCGAGCAGGACGGACAGCAGGGCGAACGGGACCAGCACCACCGCGGTCCACAGCAGCAGGTTGAAGGCGGACTGACTTGTACTCCCGTAGTTCGGCTGGATGCGCGCGAGTTCCCGCTGGGTAAGACCGGATCGGCCGGCCCAGGCAAGGTCCGCGGGGTCCATGTCGTCGATACGGGCCAGGTTGGCGGTCGCCGCGATCCGGTGTACGGCGTCGTGCTCGCCGGACTCCCGCATCAGGTGGCCGACCGCGCAGTGGCGGCCGTCGGCGTCGACGAAGTACGGCGTACTGCGCAGGCCCGTGTCGTTGCGCGGGAAGGCGCGGCTCTTGCGGTAATCCCGCAGTACGTCGAGATTCCGCAACCGCTCGGGATCGGCAGACGAACGGTGGCGGATCTGGAACTCCGCCGACCAGAGATGGATCCGGGTCGGCAGGTCGATCAGCCACCGTTGCGTCATACCGGCAATGCTGTCAGTGACCGGTGTCAGCGCACTGCGTCATCCACGGCCGGAGCCGTGTCCTGCACCTTCTTCTCGCCCTTCGGGAGGACTGCCAGCGCGACCACTGCCCCGGCGACAGCGCCGACCGCGCCGACCGTCATCGCGATCGACATGGCGTCGACGAAGGCGTGCTTGGCCGCGCCGAGGAAGTCCGGGCCGAGCGCGATGGTGTCGGCGATCGACTTGCGGGCCGCCTCCGGGACGGAGTCCGGCAGGGCCGACGAGTACGCGGCGGCGAGCACACTGCCCAGTACGGCGACCGACAGCGCGGCACCCGTCTGCTGCACGGTGTCGTTCATCGCCGAGCCGACACCGCGGTGGTCCGGCGGCACGGCCTGCATCAACAGCGTGTACGCCGCCGGACCGGCCAGGCCACCGCCGATCCCCATCACCAGCAGGCCGATGATCAACAGCCCGTACCCGCTCGTGTCGGACACCTGGGTGAGGATGCCGAAGCTGCCCGCGATGATCAGCAGACCGAGGGAGATCAGCGTCCGGTCCGCGATCTTCTTCCCGAGCGTCGCGCCCAGACCGTTGAACAGCGCCGCGGACAGCGCATACGGGATCAACGCCAGCCCGGCCTTCAGCGGCGTGTACCCGAGCGCGAACTGCAGGTACTGCGTCAGCGCCAGCAGCAATCCACCCGCGGTGAACGACAGCAGCACGATCGAGAAACTCGTACCGCTGAACCGCCGGTCCTTGAACAACGCGAGCGGCACCATCGGATGCGCACTCCGCTTCTCCCACAGGGCGAACGCGGTCAACGCGACCACGCCGACCGCCAGCGCGCCGAGCACCCGGCCCGAGCCCAAGCCGTGCAGCGGGATCGAGACGATCGCCCAGACGATCGACGCCATACCGACGATCGTCAGGACGGCGCCCGCCGGGTCGACGTCGCGCGCCGGGCCCTTCGACTCCGGGATGATCGCGAGCGTGCCGATGATCGCCAGGATCGCGATCGGCACGTTCAGCCAGAAGATGGAGCCCCACCAGAAGTGGTTCAGCAGTACGCCGCCGACCGTCGGGCCGGCCACCACGCCCACCATGGCGACCATCGACCAGCCCGCCATCGCCTTGCGCTGCTCGTCCGGCGGGAACACCGTGAACAGCAGCGACAGCGTGCTCGGCATCAGCAGCGAACCGCCGACACCCATCAGGCCGCGGCACGCGATCAGTTGCCACGGGTTCTCCGCCAGGGTGGCCAGCAGCGACGCCAGGCCGAACACGACCAGCCCGAGCAACAGCATCTTCCGCCGGCCGAACCGGTCGGACAGGCTTCCGGCGGTCAGCAGCAGGCCCGCGAACGCCAGGATGTAGGCGTCGATCACCCACTGGATGTCCGCGGGCGTCGCGCCCAGGTCGCGCATCAGCGACGGGATCGCCAGGTTGAGGACGGTGTTGTCGACCACCAGCACCATCAGGCTCAGACACAGGATCATCAGGATCCACCAGCGCCGGGGGTGCCCCTCAGTGGTGGCGGCTTCGGACTCGAACGGTGTACTAGTCACTCGCACACTGTACGACGATCTCGTACAGTGTGCGAGTCCTTTGTAGGATGGACCTCATGAACGACTGGATCTGGACCCGGGAACGCAAAGCGGCACCCGCGCGGGAAACGCTCAGCCGGGATCAGATCGTGGCCGCGGCGGTCGCGATCCTCGACTCCGAGGGCGTCTCCGGGCTGAGCATGCGGAAGCTGGCCACCCGGCTCGGCTCCGGCGCGACCAGCCTCTACTGGTACGTCGACACCAAGGACGACCTGATCGACCTGGTGATCGACGAGGTCTGGGGCGAGATCGACATCCCCGAGCCGGAGCTGGCCGGGTGGCGGGCGGGTGCACTGCTGTTCGGCCACAGCCTGCGGTCGGCCGTACTGCGGCACCCGTGGCTGCCCGAGGTGATGTACACCCGCCCGAGCATCGGCCCGAACGCGATGTCGATGGGCTCCCGCGGCCTGGTCCTGTTCGGCGCCGCCGGTTTCTCCGAGCACGAGATCGACCTCGCGATGGGCAGCGTGATGTCGTACGTCCTCGGCACGGTCAGCGCCGAGGTCGCCACCCGCGAGATGGTCCGCAAGTCCGGCCGCTCGGAGGAGAACTGGGTCTCCGACATGCTGGAACAGGCCCAAGCCGTGGCTGGCGAATACCCCGAAATGCAGAAGTCCGTACGCCGCCGCACGTCGCTGGACCTGGACTCCGGCCTCACCGAGAACTTCGTCTTCGGCTTGGACGCCCTCCTCGACGGCCTCCAGTCCCGCGTCAAGGAGTAGGCCGCCCGCTCAGCCTGTCATGCCGAACCACGGGCCTTTGGCCAGCTCGTCTTCCAGCACCTTGCGGTCGTCTTCTTCAGCGACCCGTTTCGTGAGGTCCTCGGCCCGGCGAAGCTCGGCCAGCGCCTGGTCACGCGAGCCTGTCGCCGCAAGCGCGCGGGCGAGTGCCTCCCGCGCGAACGGCTCGTCCCAGTCGGACATCTGCTCCGGGAACGCCTGCACGAGTTCGAGACAGCGGCGGGCGTGCTGCAGCCCGATGTCAGTCCGACCGATCCGCAGCGCGACCCGCGCGATCAGATGCTCGCCGCGAGCATGGTTGGCCTCGTTCCCGGCTTCGAGCCAGTGCAGGCACGCGGCGTACGCGCCGTACAGCAGCCGCTCCTGGTCCAGCAGCGGACTGGTCTCGTCGATCTGCTCGAGCAGTTCCCAGGTCTCGTTGTTGAGCTCGACGCCGAAGTACCGGTGCAGCTCACGTCCCTCGACCAGCTCCGTGGCCACCTTCTCCATCAGCTCCCGGCCAACTGGCTGAGGCTGGCCTTCGCGGGCAGCGGTGTGGTCGACATCGACAGTCCTTCCAGGACAACCCGCTCCGCTGAACCAGGCCGTCCCGAAGGGATACCGGCCGTCTTTCGAAGGTCCTGCCGTTCCAGGTGCACTCGGTGCTTGCCGCGGAGAGGAGGCGCCCTGGCGCGCGCTACCCAAACGCTGACACGCTCCCCGACCCGACGTCAACCACGGCCACGGCGATCCCCCGACCTGTAGGCGCTGACAGATGCCCGTCGCAGATGGTCCGGCTGCGCGACGGCCGCTGGACTTTGAGCTCGGGGGAAGTTCGGTCCCGCGAACTTCTGACCGCGGTGGATGATCCAGTCCGAGTCCTTGAAATGAGCCGACAGCCTCCGGCCGAGCGCAGCTTCGTTGAAGGGTCCGGTGGACTCGAAGACACCGAGCGACAACGGCCGGCCGAGTCTGCCCTCCCAGCGCGTAGCCCACTCGGCGAGGTTCGGTAGCGCGCCGCGGACCGTCTGCTTGTCGAGGTAACCGTGACCACCCATGAAATCGCCTGGATATCGGTCGCCGTGATGGTCGCACCAGTACCCACGGGCCGCCCGGACCGCCGCCGTACTGTTGATGTCGAGGTCGAAGTCACTCGGCTCCGCCTCGAGGCCGAGCCGGTACATCGCGTCGTACGGACGGCGCAGCGGCCGGTTGCCGTCGCTGCCGAACCACTCCCGCATCCGGTCAAGAACCTCTGGTCTGCCGGCCAACTCGGCCTCGCTGGGCAGTGTCTTGTGCAGGCCGGAGAAGAACTCAGCAGCAGAACCCTTCAGCCTGAGATCGACCTGAGTGCCGGCGATCCGGTCCTGCCTCAGCGCATCCCCCATCTCGCCGGCGAACTGCTTGTAGAGCTTGGGCGTCAGGCCCAGCGGGGACTGACCGGTGAGCATCCAACGCAGGTGCTGCGAGTCGATCCGCAAGAATTCCAGATCCCGCCGACCGATGCTGTAACCGGAGTCGTCCCGGGGCCACCAAGCCGGCGCGTCCTCGGCGCCGTCGAGGACGCGTCCGATGCGCACGTCCAAATGGTCGGGTGCGCTCACCGGCGCCGCGACCGTCTGTGGCTGCCACCCTGGGCCGGGTGCCGGCTTCGGCGCTGTAGCGGCGGACTCCGGGTCGGCAAGTGCGGGCGCGCGCGTCGCCGACCGCATTCGCTCGCTGATCCGCGGATGGGAGACAGCACTGTCGATCGCGGCGCGCCGTTCGCCAGGCAGCGTCACCCACTCCTTCTGTCCCAGGAAACCCATCCCGGTCAGCGGCATTGAGACGATCTCTCGCGCCGAGTGCCGCGCTACCAGGATCACGCCGTGATCCCCCTGCTTCCTCAGCCAGTCCGCCACCAGGTCACGGTCAGCAGACCAGCTCGACAGAGGCCGCTGTGGAGCCTCGACGAGGTCCCCGACGTTACTGTCCCCCGCCCAGGTGGGCTGCTCACCCCCGGACCAGCTGAGTGCCCGGTACGAGATCAGTTCCGTGATCCCGCGTGCCCGGAGGACCTCCTGGGTCATCAGGTATTGCGTCCGGAGGAAGTCGGTCAACGCATCCCGGTTGTACCTGAGCTCGAGTTTCATCGCCCGCTGAGTCTCGCGGTCCGCCTGCCAGCCCAAGGTGTCCTGCAGCCCGAATTCGTCGCGGGTCACCTCCTGCAGAGCCAGCACCCGAGCGTTGTTGTTCGAGCCGTACGACCAGGCACCCATCAGCTCGCTGGTCGCGATCATCCGGACCATGCGCTCCGCCTGTGCGGTGTCCATCCGCACAGCACCTTCGGCGTACGGCCGATACTTCTCGGAGCTGAGCTCGTCGACGTGCAGGACATCGGCACCCATCGACGGGTAGCGGCCGTTGTGTGCCACCAGTACATGCCTACCGCTCCCCAGCCGGTCGGCCATGTCGGTGCCGATGTTCAGGCCCATCCCGGCCAGTACCAGCTCAGGTGTCGACGAGCTCATCCGCCGGGCCAGCGCCTCGATCGCAATGGTCTTGGCCTGGGGTGTGTTGCGGATCCGGCCGTCGTCCGTCAGCAGCGCCTCGCCGAGTCGCTTGTACCTCCGCCGCTCGTCGGTTCCAGGCCGCTCGTCCCTCGGATCAATGTCCATCGAGGAACGCCTCCGCTTGCTGGTGCACCCTGGCCGGAGCCATGTCCCAAGCCGGTGTCAGCATCAACTCGCGCAGTTTGACCTGCTTGACGTCCCGCGGAGCGTCCCGGCGTACACCGAGATGCGACCACAGCAGCTCGAGGTCGTCGGGAAGCGCCCAGTGGGCGCGGAACGCGGACTCCGGTGTCCGGGTCGGCTCCGCGTACGGGATCAGCACCTCGTCGGCCGCGGCGGCGGGCTGAATCTCGACGAGTTCCAGACCTAGGTGGTCGATCGCGGCGCGGAAGGCGGCTCGCCGGCCCTCGACGAACGCTGCAGACGGAGTGTCACCCGTCGTCTTGAACAACGTGAGCACCCACGCATCGTCATCGAGACCAGTCAGATCGAGGACGAGCTCGACGCCGTCTTCGTCGGTCAGTGTCCGGTGCGCAAGGCTGCCCTCGACAGCCGGTCCCTCAGTCCGGGGACCCTCCGTCAGACTGAACGTCTCGCGCAGCCAGGCCAATCGGTCTTCGGAGAGCTCGCCGATGGAAAGCGCACGGAGCACGGGCCACAGCATGCTGGAAGTCCTTTCGTCAGCAGTACGTGACGAAAGGCTTTCACACCGGAGGCAGTCGGTGACTTGAGTTATCCACAGGCAGGTGGATCGGGTTGGTCCAGGCTCGGGCGCCGGTGGCGTCTTCGGTGGTTATGCGGCAGTGGGTGTTGCGGAACAGGTGGAGGGGGAACGTGTGCTCGGTGAGGTTGGTGCCTTGGGCTACTTCGGCGCCGGGGTGGCCGCCGGTCAGGAGGATCTTGGTGGCGGGTGAGCAGTGGACGGTGATCTCGTCGCCTTCGATGCGTACGTCGTACAGCTCGGGGCCGGTGCTGGAGTAGAAGTGGCCCGCTTTGAGTGCGGTCAGGAGCGCGTCCGGGTCGAGGGTTTCGGCGCGGACGTGGATCCAGGCCTGGCAGGGTGGCGGGTCCTGGGGTTGCAGGTGGGCGTCGTCGGCGGCGTACGTCGTCAGTCGGTGACCGCGGTTCAGGAGGACGTCGGTGAGGTGCCAACTGTCGCCGCGGTTCTCGCGGTCGGCGAGTGCGTTGTAGACCTCGACCGAGTGGGCCGCGTCCAAGCTCTCGGCGTCGACGGCCGTCAGTAGCGACGCGGATGGATGCGCCATCCCGATCCAAGCCCCGGCGGCCCTAGCGCGACGTGCAAGCTCAGGCCCGGTCTCCGTCTCCCCCGGTGCCGCGAAATCCAGTGGCAGCCCCACCGCCACGATGTGCCACGCCTGACCCGCCTCGGTCCGCGGCGCGTGCAGTTCGGCGCCGATCAGCGTGGTGAACCCGTCCGTGCGCAGGTCCCGCGTGTCCGTCATCGGGAACCCGTACTCCGCGCGGAAGTGATCGGTGATCGCCACGAAGTCGTACCCGGCGTCCCGATAAACCTGCGCGGTCTCGGCCGGCGACAGGGCTCCGTCGGACAGGTTCGAGTGGGTGTGCAGGTTCCCGCGCCAGAACCGGCCCGGGAGATCGAAGATCACCGGCGCTGCGCCCTGGCCGAGGCGTACAGGCAGATCGCGGCGGCGGTGGCCAGGTTGAGGGACTCGGCGCGGCCGTAGATCGGGACCTTTACCGAGTGGTCGACGAGGGCGTTGATGCCGTCCGGCAGGCCGTGGGCCTCGTTGCCGAACAGCCACACGGTCGGCTTCGCGAGCGTGCCGTCGTCGATGCAGGTGTCGAGGTCGGTCGCGCCGTACCCGTCGGCGGCGAGCACCTGCAGGCCGTGCTCACGCCAGATCTCCACGGCCGCGACGATGTCGACGTCCGTGCTGATCGGCACGTGGAAGATGCTGCCGACGCTGGCCCGGACCGCCTTCGGGTTGTGCGGGTCGACGGATTCTGTCGTCAGTACGACGGCATCGGCGCCGGCCGCGTCCGCCGTACGGATCAAGGTACCGACGTTGCCCGGGTCGCGGACCTGGACGCCGGCGGCGACGAGCTTGAACGAGCTGTCCGGCAGCGGAACGGTCACCAGCGAGCAGACCGCGACGACCCCTTGTGAGGTGACGGTCTCGCTCAGGCTCTCGACGGCGGCGCGGTCGACCTCGAACCACGGGACGCGGGCCGCCATGGCAAGGTCGTAGAGGTCACGATGCCGGGTCGCCAGCGCGGGTTCGGCGTACACCTCGACGACGAGTTCGCGATGTTCGAGCGCCTCCCGGACGGCCTGCGGGCCTTCGACCAGGAATCGCCCGGTCTTGCGCCGGAACGCACGAGTGGCGAGCCGCCGGGCCTGTTTGATCCGCGCGGATTGCGCGGTCAGCAGACCGGGACTCGCCACCTTGTGCAATCTGTACTGCGGCTCAGGCCGCGGCGTCGCTCTTCGGCGCGTTCACGTCGGTCGGCAGCGCGGCCTTGGCCAGCTGCACGAGCGCGGAGAACGCGGCCGGGTCGTTGACGGCGAGGTCGGCGAGGATCTTGCGGTCCACCTCGACCTCGGCCAGGCGCAGACCCTGGATGAAGCGGTTGTAGGTCAGGTCCTCGGCGCGGACCGCAGCGTTGATGCGCTGGATCCACAGCTTGCGGAAGTCGCCCTTGCGCGCCTTGCGGTCACGGTAGGCGTAGACGAGCGAGTGGGTGACCTGCTCCTTGGCCTTGCGGTACAGCCGCGAGCGCTGGCCGCGGTAACCGCTGGCCTGCTCGAGTACGACCCGGCGCTTCTTGTGGGCGTTGACTGCCCGCTTCACGCGTGCCATGAGGTGTTACTCCTTGTATTTCTGCGCCGGAGACAGGATTGCCCACGCGGCGGGGGATGTTCGGGAGGGGCGAGGCGAGGGCCTCAGATGCCGAGAAGCTTCTTGGCCTTCTTGACGTACGCCGGGGCGACCTCGACGGTGCCGGACAGGCGGCGCTTGCGCTTCGAGGACTTCGCCTCGGCGAGGTGGCGGACACCCGTCTGCTCACGGCGGATCTTGCCCGACCCGGTGACCCGGACGCGCTTCTTCATCCCCGAGTGGGTCTTCATCTTCGGCATGGCTGTTGTGCTCCTGATTTTCTTCGTTGACTCGATCGTCGGTACGACGGGCTCCGGCTGCCTCGGGCGGCCGGAGCGTTCCGTCACTCCGGGTCGAGGTTGTCGGCCGGACCCTTCGGCTTCTTGGTGACACCGGCGGCGCGTTCGGCCTCGTGGGCCTGCACCTGCTCGGCGCGCTCCTGGCGCTCGGCCTCTTCATCGGCCTCCCGCGCGGCCTTGCGCTCTGCCTTCTCGGCTTCCACGTCCACGCGCGCTTCGGACTTCTTCTTGTGCGGTCCGAGCACCATGATCATGTTCCGGCCGTCCTGACGCGGCGAGGACTCGACGAAGCCGAGCTCGGTGACGTCTTCGGCCAGCCGCTGCAGCAACCGGAACCCGAGCTCGGGCCGGGACTGCTCACGTCCGCGGAACATGATGGTGATCTTGACCTTGTCCCCGGCCTTCAGGAACCGCACTACGTGACCCTTCTTGGTCTCGTAGTCGTGCGGGTCGATCTTCGGCCGCAGCTTCATCTCTTTGATGACGGTGTTGGTCTGGTTCCGGCGGGACTCGCGCGCCTTCTGCGCGGTCTCGTACTTGTACTTGCCGAAATCCATCAACTTGCAGACCGGAGGCCGAGCGGTTGCGGCGACCTCGACCAGGTCGAGATCGGCTTCCTGGGCCAGCCGAAGTGCGTCCTCGATCCGGACGATGCCTACCTGCTCACCGTTCGGTCCGACCAGCCGCACCTCGGGAACGCGGATGCGCTCGTTGACGCGCAAATCAGTGGTGATGGGTCCTCCTGGGTTGAACTCGTACTGGGTGCCACCTCGCGATCACCGCGAGCCCCCTGAAAAACACGAAGGCCCTCGTGCGATCACACGAAGGCCCAATTCCCAGATGTACGACGGTCCAACCCTGCGGCTGGTACGCCGTACTACCGCTGTGATCCTCCGGATGTCCTCCAGTGGCTCTCAGCGTGACCGGGACCCGACGACTGTTCATCGACTGGGTGGGAGGTGGCCCTCCGCTTAGACTCGAACCGCTGGCGGTCCTGAACTATTCCGCTCAGGGGTCACCAATGGACCGGGTCGGTCGCCATGCAAGAGTAGCAGCATGACCGACGCAGATGCCACCTCACAGCCTGACCCCCTCTCGACCGCGTCTCGCGACATCGCCGAGGTCCCCGCCGTGGAGATCATCTCCACCGCCGCACTGCACCTGATGAGCGCCGCCGCCGTCAACCTCGGCCTGGCCGCGGACCTCCCGGACCACAAGGACCTCGACGAGGCCCGCTCGCTGATCGACTCGCTGGCCGGCCTCCTCGACGCCGCCGCGCCGTCACTCGGCCACCACCACGCGGCGCCGTTGAAGGACGGACTCCGCTCCCTCCAGCTCGCCTTCCGCGAAGCCAGCACGATCCAGGACGAGGCCGGCCAGGGCCCCGGCGAGAAGTACACCGGCGCGGTCTACCCCTCGGCCACACAAAGGTCTTGAGCTGGAGCGCGCTCCAGCTCCTAACGTCGGGGAGATGGACTACAAGAATCTCGGGACGACAGGTCTGAAGGTCAGCGAACTCTGTCTGGGCGCGATGATGTTCGGCGACCGGACGGACGAGCAGGACAGCCGGAAGATCCTGCAGAAGTTCACCGACGTCGGCGGGACGTTCATCGACACCGCCGACGTGTACGGCGCCGGCGCGTCCGAAGAGGTGCTCGGACGGTGGCTGAAGACGCAGCAACGCTCCGACTACGTCATCGCCACCAAGGTCTGGGGACGGGTCGGTCCGCAGCCGACGGACCAGGGACTGTCCCGCAAGCACATCCTCGACGCGGTCGACGCGAGCCTGCGGCGCCTCGGCACCGACTATGTCGACCTCTACCAGCTCCATCTCTGGGACGACAGCGTGCCGCTCGCCGAGTCGCTGTCGACCCTGGACGGCCTCGTGCGGGCCGGCAAGGTCCGCTACGTCGGAGTCAGCAACTTCCGCGGCTGGCAACTGCAGAAGGCGGTCGACCTGTGCGCGCAGAACGGCTGGGAGCCGCTCTCCAGCCTCCAGCCGCTCTACACCTTGCTGGACCGCTCGCCCGAGTGGGAGCTGCTGCCGGTCTGCGAGAACGAGGGCCTCGGCGTCATCACCTGGTCGCCACTGCGCTCAGGCTGGCTGTCCGGCGCGTTCCGGCGCGGCATGACCGCGCCGCCCCAGGACAGCAAGGTCTCCACGCCCGGCACCCATTCGTGGGACCGCTATGGCAACGAGCACACATGGCACGTGATCGACGAGCTGACGGCAGTCGCGGCCGAGACCGGTCGCACCCTCCCCCAGGTCGCTGTCCGCTGGCTGATGCAGCGTCCCGGCGTGACCGCACCGATCATCGGTCCGCGGACACCGGAGTACCTCGACGATCTCCTCGGCGCCGCGGAGTTCTCACTCGCGCCGGAGCAGCAGGAACGACTCGAGGTCGCCAGCCGGCCGGAGTCCGTGCCCTATCCCTACTTCTTCGACTGAGCCGCTGCCTGGCGGTAGTGGGTGATCTTGTCGTCCAGTACGTCGAGCGCGACGTTCATCTTCGCGATCTCACCGTGGAGGCGGGACCGGTGCTCCTCGAGCAGCTCGACCACCCCGGTCGGGCCGCCTGAGCGGTCCCGCAACCGGCCCATCAACCGCTGCAGGTCGCTGATCCCCAGTCCGGCGTTGCGCAGGCACACCAGGAGCCCGACCCAGGCCACGTCGTGGTCGCTGTAGACCCGGCGTCCCGCGGTGGTCCGGTGTACCGGACCGAACAATCCGAGACGCTCGTAGTAGCGGAGGGTGTCGAGACTGAGACCGGTGCGCTCGGAGGCCTCGGCCGGTGCGAACGTAGTCATGCGTTCCATCTTGCTTCCTGGAGTGCACTCCAGGTCAACTACGGTCAGACGTTGTGACTCGTGACGGCGTGCCGGCTCCGGTGGCGAAGCTCGATGCGCAGCAGTTGCTGCGGGAGGTCAATCAGGCGACCAGTGCCGGGCTGGAGTTTGTCGGGCAGGCGGCCGCGGGTGAGGTGGGTGCCGCGTTCGTGCGGTGGCCGGACGGGCGGGACGGCGTACTGACGCGCGGATTCGGTTCCCTCGCCGATCTTCGGCGTACGGCGGAAGTTCTCGAGGCGGCGCGGCGGGGCGGACTGCCTGTTCCGCAGTACGAGCTGCTCGCGGACCTGCCGGACGGCGTCGGCGTGGTGCAGGAGCGGCTGCCGGGCAGGCCACCGGAGACCGTCGACCGCGCGTTGCTGGAGTCGATGATCAAGCTGACCGAGCACTTCACCGGTCTGGCGCCCGACCTGCCGGTCCCGTCGATGTACCTGCTCGAGAGCGGACCCGGCTTCTGCCTGCACGAATCCCTCCAGCGGTACGACGACCGCACGCGGAGGCTCCTGGACTGGATCCACGAGGTCGGCCGGGACGAGCCGAGCAGCATGACCGGCGACGACCTCGTACACCTCGACTTCCACACCGGCAACGTGCTGACCGAGGCCGGGAAGATCACCGGAATCGTCGACTGGGACGGCATCGGCCGAGGCGACCGCCTGTTCGCACTGGTCACCCTGCGATTCGACGCCCACGTCCGTCTCCCCGACGCGGACCTGACCTGGTTCGACGAACTGCTGGAGAACACCCTCGACCCCGCCGTACTGCGCCTCTACTGGGCCCACATGTCCCTACGCCAGGTCGACTGGTCCATCCGCCACCACACCCCCGCCGACACCACCCAGTGGCTCAACTTCGCCGAGACCCGGATGCGCTGACAACCCTTTTCGGTCCTGGCCGAAACTGGCTCGACCGGGGTTCCGACGGCCCGGTCCGCGACCTAGTTTCGGTGGTGGGTCTTCACTCGGGGGGCCCTTCAGGTTAAGGGGAAACCATGCGTAAGTTTGCGATGAGCGTGGTCGGGATCGCCGCTGCTGTGATCGGCACGGGCGCGGCGCTGGCGCCGACCGCGAACGCGGCCACGACCGGGACGACGGCGTCCTGCCCGTCGGGGGCGGTCTGTCTGCGGGAGCCCAACGGCAGCATTCTCAGCAAGAACATCTGGTACAGCTACGGCGCGCACAACCTGTCGAACGTGATCGGCACCAAGGTCCTGATCAACAATCAGACCGGCGGCGCGGGCTTCGCCATCTGCTACGGGTACAACGGGACGCAGTGCAACCCGGTGCACCGCTGGACCGGCCCGTCCGAGCCGTTCGACTTCACCAAGATCAACTCGGTCGTGCTCGTGAAGTAGCCCGACACCACGAAACCGGCTCCGACTTTGCAGGGTCGGAGCCGGTTTCGCACGTCTCTAGCCCTTGACCGCGCCTTCCTCGACGCCCTTGAAGAAGAAGCGTTGCAGGGTGGCGAAGACGATCACGATCGGGATGAACGCGATCATCGTGCCGGCCGCGATCAGCCGCGGGTTGTTGCTGAACGTGCCGGACAGGTACTGCAGGCCGACGGTCAGCGTGTACTTGTCCGGATCGGTCAGCACGATCAGCGGCCAGAGGAAGTCGTCCCACGCGCCGATGAACGCGAAGATCGCGACCACGCTGATCGTCCCGCGCACCGACGGCAGGCCGATGTACAGGAACCGTTGCCACGCGTTCGCCCCGTCCACGACCGCGGCCTGATCGACTTCGACCGGCAACGACCGGAACGCGTTGTACATCAGCAGCACGTTCAGCGCACCGATCATCCCGGGCAGTGCGACGCCGAAGAGCGTGTTCGCCAGCCCGAACTCCCGGACCGTGACGTACTGCGAAATGATCGTGACCTCACCCGGCAGCACGAGGGTCGCCAGGAACAGCCCGAGGACGATCTTGCGGCCGCGGAACTGCAACCGCGACAACGCGAACCCGGCCAGCGACGCGCCGATCACGTTGCCGCCGACAACCAGGAAGGCGACCACGAGCGAGTTCCGCGCGTAGTCCCAGACCGGGATGGTGTCGGTGACCGCCTTGTAGTGGTCGAACGTCGGTTGCGCCGGCAGCAGCCGCGGAATCCGGGTGTAGATGTCCTCCCCGGTTCCCTTCAGCGACGTCGACAGCTGCCACAGGAACGGCCCGATCGTGATCAGCAGCACGAACACCAGCAGGATGTACCGCGCGACCTTCTCCCGCGGCGACACCGAGTTGAACCCGGACGAACGACGCCGCCGTACCGGCGTTTCAACAACCACGGCCTGCCGCGGCGGATCGGTGACAGTCGTCATGCTTCGGCTCCCCGGCGGTTGAGGCGGGCCAGCACCAGCATCGGTACGACGGTGACGAAGAACAGCACGATCGACAACGCCGACGCGTAGCCGAGGTTGCCCTCGAAGCCCTGGCTGTACTGCTGGATCAGCATCACGACCGAGTTGTCCCGGCCACCCGGACCGCCCTTGCCGCCGCTGAGGATGAACAGTTCGGAGAACACCCGCAGCGCCGACACCGAGATCAGGATCGAGATCAGGATCATCGTCCCGCGTACGCCGGGCACGGTGACGTGCACGAACCGCCGCAGCGGCCCCGCGCCGTCGACCGCGGCTGCCTCGTGCAGCTCACGCCCGACATTCCCGAGGGCGGCCAGGTAGATGATCATGTAGTACCCGAGCCCCTTCCAGATCGTCAGACTGATTGCACTGAGCAACAACAGCCACTGGTCGGACAGGAACGGCAGCGGCCCGGAGATGACCCCGAGCTTCTCGGCCAGTCCGTTGACCAGGCCACGGTCGTCGAGGATCCACTGCCAGATCAGCGCCACCACGACCGCGGACGCCACCACCGGGGTGTAGAACGCGGTCCGGAAGAACGTGATCCCGGGCAGCTTCTTCTCCACCAGTACGGCGAGGAACAGCGGCAGGACGGTCAGGAACGGCAGGCAGACCACCATGTAGATGACACTGTTCAGCAGCGCCCACCGCAGTTGCTCGTCGTGCAGCAGGGTCTCGAAGTTCTTCAGCCCGACGAAGTGGCCGCCACCGATCGGTTTGGCGTTCGTGAACGACAGGATGACGGTGTTGATCGACGGCCAGAGGTTGAACACGAGCAACCACGTGAGTGCTGGGATCACCAGCACCCACGGAGTGAACCAACGGTTGTAACGCATCACTGAGTAAGTAGCTGGTTGGCCTTGGCCACCGCGGCGTCGAGGGCTGCCTGGGACGAGATCTTGCCGGAGATCGCCAGCGAGATCTGCTGCCCGATGAAGTCGTTGGTCGCGCCGCTGATCACCGGCGGCTGCAGGTTCTTCGCCTTGGCCAGCGACTGGAACGCGAGCACCTTGGCGTCACTCTCCGGTGTGCCGTCGGACTTCGAGAAGTACGGGTCGGAGGCGGAGGCCTTGGTGGACGGGAAGATGTTCACGATCTTCGCGAACGCGGCCTGGTTCTCGGCGTTGGTGACGAACCGCGCGAGCGCGATCGCCGCGGCCTGGTTCTTGGTCTTGGCCGAGACCGACAGCCCCTGCACGTACAGCGGCGGGGTGTCCAGCGCCGGCGACGGGACGACCTTGCCCTTCAGCGACGGATTGTCCTTCATGAAGTCCTGGATCGCGTTGCCGCCGCCGGTGGTCCAGGCGACCTTGCCCTGGGTGAAGAGCTTGGAGTTACCCAGGTACTCGTTGGTCAGGATGTCGCGCGGCATGTAGCCCGCCTTGTAGGCGTCGCGGTACTTGTCCAGCAGCGCCGCGGCCTCAGGAGTGTTGAAGGTGAACTTCTTGCCGTCGTCGGAGAGGATCTTGATCCCGGCGTTGGTGAAGTCGCCGATGCCCGGCAGGCGGCTCATCAGGTATTCCTTGCCGCCGGTCTTGTCGTGCATCGTCTTCGCGGCCGCGAGCAGCTCGTCGAAGGTCTTCGGCGGGTTCTTGACGTCGAGGCCGGCCGCGGCGAACTTGGTCGCGTTCCAGTAGTCGATGTCGGTGTTCAGGTACCACGGGTAGCCGAACGTGCCGTCCATGCCCTGGTACTGGTACGCCTGCACGCCGCCCTCGACGTACTCCTCGTTCAGCTTCGGGTCCGCGGCGGCGACGTCGAGCAGCATGTTCTGCTTGGCCAGGCTGAGCGCGAAGTCGGGCGGCAGGTTCGTGACGTCCGGCAGCGAGCCGGCCGACGCCTGGCTCAGCACCTTCTTGTCGTAGCCGTCGCCCGGCTGGTCCAGCCAGGTGACGTGCGTACCCGGGTACTTCGCCTCGAACGCCTTGATCACGCCTTCGACGTACGACGTGAACTTGGGCTTCAGCGCCCAGGTCTGGAAGCTGACCTCACCGGTCACCTGTGCTCCTGCGTCGACGGTCGGCTTGGCGCCGGCGCTGCCGCCGGAGTCCTCGGAACCGAGGCCGCAACCTGCGAGGGTGAGGGCGGCGGCGGCAAGACTTGCCACGAGCGCCGGACGGCGTCTACGCATGGGATCTCCTGGAATTGATAAACCGGTATAGCTCCCGAACTATCCACATCGTAGAATCCGCTGTCAAGGGCAGGAGGTACCACGATGGTTAGACCGACGATCGCTGACATCGCGACCAGGGCCGGGGTGTCCAAGGGCGCGGTGTCGTTCGCGCTGAACGGGCGGCCGGGGGTCAGCGACGCGACCCGCGAGCGGATCCTGAAGATCGCCGAGCAGATGAGCTGGCGGCCGCACAGCGCGGCGCGCGCGCTCGGGGCGTCACGGGTCGACTCGGTCGGCATGGTGATCGCGCGACCGGCCCGGACGCTCGGGGTCGAGCCGTTCTTCGCGCACCTGCTGTCCGGCGTGCAGTCGGGGCTGTCGGCGGAGTCGATCTCATTGCAGCTGCTGATCGTCGAGGACACCGCGGCCGAGATCGAGGTGTACCGGCGGTGGGCGTCGGAGCACCGGGTCGACGGCGTGATCCTGGTCGACCTGACCGTGAAAGACCCGCGGGTCGACGAGCTCAAGGCCCTCGAGTTGCCGGCCGTGGTGATCGGCGGCCGCGGCGGCAAGGGCGCGCTCGCCTCGGTCTGGGCCGATGACCGCGACGCGATGCTCTCGATCGTCGAGTACCTGGCCGCCCTCGGCCATCGCCGGATCGCCCATGTCGCCGGTACGCCGATCTTCCAGCACACGCAGCGCCGGATCCGGGCCCTCCGCGACGCCGCACCTCGGCTCGGACTGGTCGACGCCCCCTCGCTGACCACGGACTTCAGCGACGCGGAGGGCGCCGCGATCACCCGCAAGCTGCTGTCCCAGTCCACTCGCCCGACCGCGATCGTCTACGACAGCGACGTGATGGCGGTCGCCGGCCTCGGCGTCGCGATGGAGATGGGCGTCTCGGTGCCCGGCGACCTGTCGATCGTCGCGTTCGACGACTCGATCCTGACCCAGCTCATGCACCCGGCACTGACGGCGCTGTCCCGCGACACCTTCGACTTCGGCCGCCAGGCCGCCGAGGTCCTCCTCGAGACCATCGCCGACCCCGCCACCGTCGTGAACCGCCGCACCCCCGACCCGGTCCTCACGGTCCGCGAGTCCACCGCGCCTCCCAGCTGACCCGGACCGCAGTTGCTCTTCTGGCCTAAACCGATTTAGCATCCTCGGCATGGCTTCGGAGACCGTCACGCCCCGGTTCGGTGCGAACTATGTTCCCTCGGCGGGATGGTTCTACAGCTGGCTGGACTACGACCGCGACGCGGTACGGCGGGACTTCGCGGACCTGGCCGGGATGGGTCTGGACCATGTGCGGGTGTTCCCCGTCTGGCCGTGGATCCAGCCGAACCGGGCGATCATCCGCGAGCAGGCGATCGCCGACCTGCTGGACACGATCGACGCCGCCGCGGAGCACGGCCTGACCGTCGCGGTCGACCTGATCCAGGGGCACCTGTCCAGCTTCGACTTCCTCCCGTCGTGGGTGCTGACCTGGCACAAGAGCAGCCTGTTCGAGGACGGCACGGTCCGCGACGGACTCACGGCGTACGTCGAGGCTGTGGCGCGCGCGGTCGCGACGAAGCCGAACGTCTTCGCGATCACGCTCGGCAACGAGGTCAACAACCTCTGGCCGGACAGCTCCACCACGCCCGGGACGTCGACCGCGTGGGCGCAGGAGCTGCTGACGACGCTGAAGAAGGCGGCACCCGACGTACTCGCCCTGCACTCGGTCTTCGACGACGCCTGGTACAAGGGCGACCATCCGTTCCACCCCGTCGACGCGGTGGACCTGGGTGACCTGACCACTGTCCACTCGTGGGTTTTCAACGGGGTCTCACGAGTGGACGGTCCCCTGGGTCCGGCCACCCTCACCCACGCCGACTACCTGATCGAGCTCGCCAGGGCCACGGCCCTCGAGCACGACCGCCCCGTCTGGCTGCAGGAGATCGGCGTACCGGGACCCGACATCCCCCTCGACCTGCAGGCCGAGTTCACCCGGCGAACCGTCGAGACCGTCCTCCCGAACCCGGCCCTGTACGGCGTGACGTGGTGGTCCTCGCACGACATCGACCGGCGGCTGCTCGACTTCCCGGACCGCGAGTACGACCTCGGCCTGTTCACGGTCGACCACCAGCGCAAACCGGCCGCGCAGGCGCTCGCGGATGTGATCGCCGAGGTGCGGGCGAACGGCGTGACGCAGCAGGAGGCCACCACGCTGACCGCGCCGATCAACCTCCGCACCGAGCCGGAACGCCGCGCGGACGTTGCCCCCGGCAGCGCGTTCCACCTGCAGTGGGTCGATGCCCGCAGCAACGGACCGGTGCGGATCGCCCTGCCCTAAGGCCCCTTGGCGATCAGTACGTCGATGCCGTCGAGGATGCGGGCGAGACCGAACTCGAGGTCGTCGTCGAGCTCGTCCTCGTACTCCTGGTTGAGGTAGAGCGACACCAGCGTCGGATACCCGCCCTCCACCAGCCGCGGGACGAGGAACTGGCCGACCTGCTCCGCCTGCACCGGCGTGCGGTCACTCGCCCCGAGCTGGCGCGCCAGGCCGGCGTAGTTCCGCGCATACCCGTCCAGCAGCATCAGGCAGCCGAGGTTGTCGTGCTGACTGAGCCCGGTCTCCGCCAGCGCCGCCAGCATCACCTCGACCCAGCGCAGCAGGTTCGGCGTGACGGGCGCGCCACGGATCGGTATGTCGAGCAGCCACGGGCGGCCCTCGTACATCTTGACCTGCGCATCCACCCACGCGATCGCCGCGGCACGCCAGCCGGACGGCAGCTCCGGCGGCAACCCGACCGCCTTGTCGTGGACCAGGACGATCAGCTCTTCCTTGGACCGGACGTAGCGGTACATCGCGTTCGTGGTGACGCCGAGCTGCGCCGCGATCCGCTGCAGCGAGACCGCCTCGAACCCGTACCGGTCGCCGAACTCGATGCCGGTGGCCACGATCTGCTCGACCGACAGCGCCGGCTTCGGCCCACGCCGCTGCACCGGCAGCACGCCCCACGACAGGGCGAGCCCCGGCGGCAGGTCCGCGCGGTCCTCGGTCATACCTCCATCCTGACGTACGCCGTACGCCGCCGAACAGGGGAGCTAGGTCTACCTCGAAACGGGTCCTGAGCACCGCGACCCTGAAACTGTTCAACCCATACGCTGTTTCACATCGGAACCTCCACCGAAAGGAACAGCTCTCATGAACACCATCCTCGAACCCCTGTTGACGCCGGACCAGGTCAAGCTCTCCGACGCCGACCGCCGAGCCGCGATCAGCAAGCTCGACAGCGCCGTACGGCAGGCCGCGCTCACCCCGTCACAGGCGAGCGACCGCCAGGACCAGGTCCTCGCGGCCCGGACCCGCGGCGAACTTCGCAGCATCCTGTCCGGTGTCGCGAACGCCGCCCCGCCCCGCGGGCTGACCGTGGCGCTCCAGGCCATCACCGGTGTCTGGCTGGTCGCCTGCGTGGTCCAGTTCGTGGTCTGGCTGGCGCTGGCGGTCTTCGGTCACTTCGACGGCCCGTGGTGGCTCTGGTCGGACCTCGGCCTCGGCGCGATCGTGGCGATCCTCTGGTGGACCAACGAGTCCTACCACCGCAAGTCCGACGTACTGGTCGCACCGTGAACGCGCCCGTACAGCTGGATGACGTCCGTAAGGTCTACGGCACCGGACCCGGCGCGGTCGACGCGCTGGCCGGTGTCACCTACGGGTTCGAGGCCGGGTCCTTCACCGCGGTGATGGGGCCGTCGGGCTCCGGCAAGAGCACCCTGCTGCACTGCGCGGCCGGCCTCGACACCCCGACGGCAGGTGAGGTCCAGCTCGCCGGGCAGTCGCTGCGCGGCCTCGACGAGACGGCGCTGACCGAGCTGCGCCGCGAGCACGTCGCCTTCGTGTTCCAGTCCTTCAACCTGATGCCTGCGCTGACGGTGCGGCAGAACGTCGTACTCCCGATGACGCTGGCCGGCAAGCAGCCGGACGACGCCTGGGTGACCGAGGTCATCCAGGCCGTCGGTCTCGGCGAGCGCGTCAAGCACCGCCCGAGCGAGTTGTCCGGCGGTCAGCAGCAGCGGGTGGCCATCGCCCGGGCCCTCGCCGGACGGACCGCGATCACGTTCGCCGACGAGCCGACCGGCGCACTGGACACCACGACCGCACTCGAGGTCCTCACGCTGCTCCGTGACCAGTCCCGCCGGCTCGGTCAAACGATCGTGATGGTCACCCACGACCCGGTCGCGGCGTCGTACGCCGATCGTGTCGTCTTCCTCGTCGACGGCCGGATCGTGTCCGAAGCCGTCCACCCCACCGCCGAGGCCGTCGCCGCTGAGCTCGCCCAGCTGAGCGCCGGCCGCCTCTCACCCACGGAGAGCTGACCCATGTTCCGCCTCGCCGCAACCACCCTGCGGTACCGGACCGCCGCCTTCCTCGCGATCTTCGTCGCGGTCCTGCTCGGCGGGGCGCTGCTCAGCGCCGCCGGCGGCCTGCTCGAGACCGGGCTGCGCCTGAACGCCCCGCCCCAACGACTGTCCGCGGCCCCGATCGTCGTCACCGGCGACCCGGCGTACCACCCGCCGAACGGCAGCGGCTCCGCCGCCTTCCCGGAACGCCACCGCGTCGACCCGGCCCTGCTCGCCAAACTCACCACCACACCCGGCGTCGCCAAAGCCGTCTCCGACCGCTCCTTCCCCGCCATCGTCACCTCGGCCAACGCGAGCGCTGGCTCCGGCTTGCTCGCTGGGCATGCGTGGACATCTGCGCCGCTGACCCCCTACACGTTGACCGTCGGCCGGGCACCCCGGGCGGGGCAGGTCGTGCTCGACCAGCGCCTGGCGAACGGCACGAAGCCGGGCGACACCGTGAGCGTCACCGTCGGCGGCGAGCCGCGCACCTTCACCCTCGCCGGTATCGCGGTCGCCCAGCACCAGGTCGACGTACCGCCGATCTTCTTCGCCGACGCGGACATCCCGCAGGGCGTGGATGCGATCGGGCTGTTCCCCACGGACGGCACGTCGGTACGAGATCTCGCGAAACGGCTCGACCTGCCGAAGGGCGTGAAGGCGTTCACGGGAGACGAGCGCGGCGTCGCGGAGTTCTCCGGGATCGCGACCGGTCTGCCGCTGATCATCATGTCCGGCGTCTTCGGTGGGATGGTGGCTGTGGTGATGGCGCTCGTGGTCTCGGCCACGATCGGGCTGTCGGTGCGCCAGCGCCGCCGCGAACTGGCGCTGCTCCGGGCCAGCGGCGCGACCCCGCGCCAGGTCGGCAAGATGGTGATCGCCGAGACGATGGTGGTCGGTGTCATCGGACTGGTGCTCGGGCTGCTGTGCGGCCGGATCGCCGGTACCTGGATCTTCGGGATGCTGGCCGACGGCGGGATCGTGCCGTCCCAGCTGCGGCTCGACCAAGGCCCGCTGCCGTTCGCCGGCGCTGCCCTCCTCACGTTCGCCGTACTCCGGGTGACCGTCGGTTTCGCCGCCGGACGGGCCGCCCGGATCCGCCCGATCCAGGCGCTGGCAGAGGCCGCCGTACCGAACGTGGCACTGGGCCGGGTGCGGATCCTCATCGGTCTGGTGTTCGCCGGTGCGACCGCGGCGATCGCCTTGACCACACCGTTCATGGGCCCGACCAACGCCGCGGCGATCGGCGGGCCGGCCGGCCTGACCGGGTCGATCGCGGTCGCGATCCTCGCACCGCTGGTGATCCAGCGGGCGCTGATCCCCCGCATCACGCGGCTGGTCGAGCAGCGCGGAACCAGCGGAACGCTCGCGGTGATCAACCTGCGGGTCCGCGCGGTGCAGTTCGGCGCGATCCTGGTCCCGATCACCATCGCCACGGCGATTGCCATGGGCAACATCTACTCGCAGACCACGCAGCAGCGGGCCGCCGTCGACGCGTTCACCAAGAACCTGTCCGGCGACATGGTGATCACGTCCACCGCGGGCGGCATCCCGGCGTCGCTGACCGAATCGGCCCGGTCGATGCCGGGGGTGACCGCGGTGTCGGAGGTGGTCCGCAGCAAGGGCTGGATCGAGGAGCCGTACGACAAGTCGCACACCAGCGACGCCTGGCCACTGCTCGGCCTGAGCGGTCCGATCTACAAGGGAAAGGTGAAGCAGGGTTCGCTGGACGACCTGACCGGTGACACCGTCGCGCTCCCGCCGGGTACGGCGAAGAAGCTCAAGGTCGGCGTCGGCTCGGAGATCGGCCTGCGTCTCGGCGACGACGCCCTGGTCAAGGTCAAGGTGGTTGCGCTCGCCGAGGGACCGTCCGGCTACGAGTCTCTCCTGCTGCCCGCGCAACTGCTCGCCGCCCACACGACGAGCGGACTGCCGAGCCAGCTGGTGCTGAAGACCGACAACAAGCTGGACCCAGACCTGTCGAAGTGGCCGGGTACGACGATCGGTGGACGCGAACTGCTCAGCGAAGGATTGGACACCGGGCTCGGTGTGGACGCGTGGATCGGCTACCTGCTCGCCGCCATCGCCGTCGCGTACACGGCCATCGCGTCGATCAACACGATCGCGGTCGCGGTGCTGGACCGTCGGCGCGAGTTCGGGCTGCAGCGACTGACCGGGTCGACGCGGCGCGACGTCTTCCGGATGCTCCGCCTGGAGGCCCTGCTGATCGCTGCGCTCGGACTGGTCGCCGGGCTGGTCACCGCGGCGTTCACCGTGTTCCCGATCGCGCTGGCGACCCGCGGCTGGCCGATCCCCTCCGGACCGGTCTGGATCGTGCTGATCTGGGTGGCTGTCGTCCTGCTCCTGGTCCTGCCGACGACCGCGATCACCGGGCGGATCGCGATGCGGTCCAAGCCGATGGACGCGCTCAGCTCCCCCGTCGGCTGACTGAGGCTGCCGGCCGGCTCAGCTGGTGGAGGGGTCTGAGCCGGCCGGTTCGATCCACGCGTAGCCGCCGTCTTCCAGGCGTAGCACCTGGAAGCCGGCGGCCAAACGCCGTACGTCGTCGGTCTCGATCACGCCCGCGGCCGGGCCGGCGATGTCCAGCACGATCGCGGCCGCGCCTTCCTGGATCGCCGCGGTGGCGACCAACTGCGCCTGGGCCGGCATCGGGCGCGCCTCCGGACTCCAGCGGGCCAGCGCCTCGGTGCCCGTGAACGCGAGCAGAGCGTTCCGCCCGTCCTGTCCCTGGAGCAGCGCGACGGCCATGTCCGACGTCTTGTCGTGCGCCAGCCCGTTCTCGTCGTACTCCACCTCGCCCACCATCGCGACCACCGGCACCAGCACCCGCGCCTTGGTCAGCGCCGCCAGCACCGCTCCCCCGTCGCTGTCCGCGAGCGCCTGAGCCAGCGCCGGATCGGCCGACCCGTCGTCATTGTCGAACCCGGTAAAGGCCAATCGCCGCTCTGGTGGTTGCACGCCGCCCATTCTCCCCCGGATCGCGGTTTCAGGGGTGGGTCAGGGCTGTTCCCCTCTTGGATCCGGGCGGGACTGTGCGAGCCTGGGTATGTGCCTGACTTCAACGATTTGACGCTGCTGCCGTTCTGCGTAGGCCTCACGCTGCTCGGTCTGATCGGCTCGTGGTTCGCCTGGCGGCGCCGCGGCCTGGCGGCCGGCACGCGCGGTGTGGCCTGGTCCCTGCTGCCGGTCTCGCTGTACCTGACCGGCCTGCTGGAGCTGGTCTGGGACGTGGTCCGCTCCTCCGTGAGCTGGGTCACCCACCTGATCTTCTCGCCGACCGTGTGGGCCGGAGCCGCGCTGTTCGGCGTCTCGGTCGTGCTGTACGTCGTTTCCGGCGTCGCCCGCGGCCGCAGCCCGAAGGCACCGAAAGAGAAGAAACCCGCCTCGCCCGCGGGTGAGCTCACCGCGACAGGTCCCGCACCTGCCTCGGCCGCTCCCGCCAAAGCTGCCAAGCCGTCAAAGGGGAAGGCGAAGCAGCAGGAATCGTCGGAGTTCGACGAGATCGAGGACATCCTGAAGCGCCATGGAATCAACTGACAAGGCCCTTGACCGAGGCCCGAACCCCCTGACCATCGACTCCCTGCTGGACAACGTCCAGGCCGGTGCACCCCGCCTCGGCCGGACCAGGCTGATCGGTATCGACGGCCCCGCCGGATCCGGCAAGACCACCGTCGCCGCCGCTCTCGAGGCCCGGGCCAAGGCCCGCGACCTGAACACCTACGTCATCCACATGGACGACCTGTACGACGGCTGGGCCGGAGCTGAGCGTGGGTTTGCCCTGCTCCGTGACCACGTCCTGCAACGGCTGGCCGACGGCCGCGAGGGACGGTACCGCCGGTACGACTGGTACCAGCGCGCGTACGCCGAGCTGCACGTCGTACCGAGCACCGTGGACCTGCTGATCGTCGAAGGGGTCACCGCCTGCGACCGGGATGCGGCGCACTGGCAGGCACTGCGCCTCTGGGTGGAGACGTCGAACGAGGTCCGCCTGGACCGCGGCATCGAACGCGACGGCGAGGCCCTCCGCGACCACTGGCTCGAGTGGATGCGCTGGGAACGCGACCACTTCGCCGACCAGGCCACCCGCTCCCGCGCCCACGTCATCGTCGACGGCGACCCGTCGACCCCCTTCGACCCGGCACTCGAACTCGTCACGAAGTCGGTGGCGCTACCACCGCACGACTCAGCTGCTTCCTAGTCCGTCCCACGACCACTGCGGGACGGACTGGTCGTCGGCGATGTCGTCGGTGTGGTGGCGGTACATCGTGTTGAAGGTTGCCCAGGCGAAGTAGTCGTGCAGCACGGACCGGGTCCGCTCGTCGTCGATACCGGCCGCGATCACCGCCTCGTCGAAGCAGGCGATCGCTCGGTGGTTCATCTCGTCGTGCTCGCCGTTCCCGGCGTGCAGGCGCTGCACCGACGCCTCGTCGCCGTACGCCTCGGTGTAGGCAGGCGGTCCGCCCAGCGCCTCACCCCAGTACGCTGCCAGCCGCTCGGTGTGATCCGGCCGCGCTCCGTCGTGGAACGCGTGGCTGACAACCTCGTCCGCCATCACCAGCTCGTGCCACTCAGCCGCCAGCCGCAACATGCCTTCGGCCCCACCCGCCGCTTCGTAAACGGTCTCCATACGGCCCAACGGTGCCGCAATCACGACGACCTGACAATGGGCCTGGTCAGATGCTCTCGAGACGGCGGCGGACGAGGTCGCGTTCAGGTTCGGAGCCGGCCAGGGCGAGGGCCTGGTCGTAGGCGGTGATTGCCTCTGGCAAACGTCCGAGACGGTGCAGCAGGTCGGCGCGGGCCAGGGCGAACGGGTGGTAGTCCTGGAGCCGAGGGTCCTCCGCGAGCTCGGCTAGCAGTGCTAGCCCCGCCTCAGGGCCGTCGCGGAGGGCGATCGCGGCGGCGCGGTTCAGCGCGATCACCGGGGACGGGTCGAGCTCAAGCAGTACGTCGTACAGCTGGACGATCTGTGGCCAGTCGGTCCTCCCGAACTCGGCGGCCTCGTCGTGGACGGCGTTGATCGCGGCCTGGACGGCGTACGGTCCGGGCGGGCCACCGGTGAGCGCGGTGACGACCAGGTCGCGGCCCTCGGCGATCATCTCGTGGTCCCAGCGGCTGCGGTCCTGGTCCTCGAGCAGGACGATCTCGCCGTCGGAGCCGGTGCGGGCGTCGCGGCGGGCGTGGATCAGGAGCATCAGCGCGAGCAGGCCGGTCACCTCGCGCGCCTCGGGGAGCAGGCGGTGCAGGATGCGGGCCAGGCGGATCGCTTCCTCGGCCAGGTCCAGGCGTTGCAGGTACGGTCCGGAGCTGGCGGCGTACCCCTCGGTGAAGACCGAATAGATCACCTGCAGTACGCCGGGCAGCCGCTCCGGCAGCTCGTCCGGGCCGGGAACGCGGAACGGGATCCGCGCCTCCCGGATCTTCTTCTTCGCGCGGACGATCCGCTTCGCCATCGTCGCGGTCGGGACGAGGAACGCCCGCGCGACCTCCGGCGTGGTCAGCCCGGCGAGGCACCGCAGCGTCAGCGCGCCGCGGTCCTCGGCGGCGAGCGCCGGGTGGGTGCAGGTGAAGAACAGCTGCAGCCGCTCGTCGGGCAGTTCGTCCCCGGTCGCGTGCGGCGTCGGGCGGTCTGCCTCGACCTGCAGGATCGCGAGTTTGGCGGCGTACACCTGGTCCCGGCGCAGCCGGTCGACCGCCTTGCGCCGGGCGGTGGTCATCAACCAGCCGCCCGGGTTCGGCGGTACGCCGTCGACGGGCCAGCGCGTGAGCGCCGCCTCGATCGCCTCCGACGTGACCTCCTCGGCCAGGTCGAGGTCCCCGAACCGCCGGGCTAGCGCTGCTAGCAAACGGCCGCGCTCCTCCCGGAAGACCGCCTCGACCTGATCCATCATCAGAAGTCGGCGACCGGACGGACGATCACCGAGCCGCCGCCGCGCGAACCCGGGCACCGGGCGGCCCAGTCGAGCGCGACGTCCAGGTCCGGTACGTCGATCACGTAGAACCCGCCGAGTACCTCCCGGGTCTCCGCGAACGGCCCGTCGGTCACGGTCCGCTTGCCGTCGTTGGCGACCTCGACCCGGGTGGCGGTGACCAGGTCGGCCAGCGACTCGGACGCGACGACCACGCCCGCGTCGGTGATCTCCTTGTCGAACCGCATCCAGTCCTCCGGCTCACACCCCACCGGCGTGTCCTGCAGGTCCAGCTCGCCGGCATTGATCAGCAGCATGTACTTCACGTCGTACCTCCTGTCAGCGTGTCTACAGCATCACTACGAACGGGGTCGCCCCCGATGGACCGGTCCGTCAGGATTGGGTCATGACTGTTTTGCCTTCGGGTGAGCAATGGGTCCTTCGCGGTGGCGGGTACGAGGGGACGGTGGTGAGTGTCGGCGGCGGGCTGCGCACGCTCACGTACGACGGGCGCCCGGTCGTGCTCGCGTACGGCGAGGACGAGGCGGCGCATGCCGGACTCGGCCAGCACCTGTTCCCGTGGCCGAACCGGATCACGGACGGGCAGTACACGTTCGAGGGCATCGACCAGCAGCTCTACCTGACCGAACCGGCCCGCCAGAACGCGATCCACGGCCTCACCCGCTGGGCGAACTGGCAGCGCATCGACGACGGATCCGACCCGTCGACGGTGGTCGCCGGGCACCAGCTGCTCGGCCAGCCCGGGTACCCGCACCAGCTCGAACTACGCCTGAACTACCACCTCACCGACCGCCTGACCATCACCGCCACGGCCACCAACATCGGCCACGACGTCAGCGCCGTACGGCTATGGAGCGCACCCCTACCTCAGCGTCGGCCGCCCGATCGACGACTGCGTCCTCGAGTTCACCGCAGCGCAGCGCCTCGAGGTGTCCGCGGATCGGATGTCCCCGACGGGCCTGACTCCGGTCGACGGAACGCCGTACGACTTCCGCGCCCCCCGGCTGATCGGCTCAACCTCGATCGACAACGCCTTCACCGGCCTGGACGGCGAGTGGTCAGTGTCGCTCACCGATCCGGACACCGGCGCGCGGTCCGTGCTGACGAGTGACACGCCGTGGATGCAGCTGTTCACCGGCGAGGCGGTCGGGCGTACGGCGCTCGCGGTCGAGCCGATGACCTGCCCGCCGGACGCCTTCCGCACCGGCCAGGACCTCGTCGTACTCAAGCCCGGCGACTCACACTCGACTAGCTTTCAGGTATCCGTTTAGGACCGGCGCCGTGTTCGCGGGCGACCGCCGCCAGCTGCTTGGCGGCGCGGCTCGCCCGCGCACCCTCGGAGGCCTGGACCGCGAGAATGCCGATCCGGTTGTCATCGGCATCGAACAGCTGCAGCCACGCGTCACCCGGCCGGAACCGCAGCGCGGAAACCTCCGACCACGTCAGCGTGTACGACTTGAACACGTTCCGGATCCGCAGCCGATCCGCGTACGCCGTGACGCGCAGCGTCGTCATCCGGTACAGGATCCACAGAATCGCCCCGAAGAACGCCAGCAGGGTGAGACGCTGGAACCAGTCGAACGACCCACGGTCCTCCGGCGACAACCGGAACCAGATCACCCCGAACACGGCGATCAGCGACAACCCCATGCCGGCCGCCATACCCGCAATGATCCGCGGGTGGAACACGAACAAACGGGCCCCTGGTTTCGTTGCGGACATGGCGGCGGCGGGTTTCAGATCCGGCACGCGTGGATGTCGGTGGTGAGGATCGCGCGGGCGCCGACCTCCCAGAGCTGGTCCATCAGGCGCTGCGCCTCAGCCCGCTGGACCATGACGCGGACGGCGACCCAGCCCTGCCGGTGCAGCGGCGAGACGGTCGGCGACTCCAGGCCGGGTGCGACCGCGGTGGCGGCGTCGACGTCCTCGGCGCGGATGTCGTAATCCATCATCACGTAGGTCCGCGCGATCAGGACGCCCTCGAGCCGGCGGATCAGCTGCTGCAGGCCGTTCGCCGGGGTCTCGACACCGTGCCGCTTGATCAGCACCGCCTCGGACTGCAGGATCGGCTCCCCGAACACCTCGAGTCCTGCCTGGCGCAGCGTCGTACCCGTCTCGACGACGTCCGCGATCACGTCCGCGACACCCAGCTGGACGGCCGACTCCACGGCACCCTCCAGGCGCACGACCGCCGCGTCGACCCCGTTCTCGGCCAGGTGGTCCTGCAGTACGCCGGCGTACGACGTGGCGATCCGCTTCCCGGCGAGGTCCTTCACGGAGTCCGCGACCCCGGGCCGCCCGGCGAACCGGAACGTGGACGAGCCGAACCCGAGGCCCATGATCACGTCCGCTTCCGCGTGCGAGTCCAGCACCAGGTCGCGGCCGGAGATGCCGACGTCGAGCGTGCCCGCGCCGACGTACACGGCGATGTCACGCGGGCGGAGGTAGTAGAACTCGACCTCGTTGGCCGCGTCGGTGAGAGTGAGGTCCTTGGTGGTCCGGCGCTGCTTGTAGCCGGCTTCGACGAGCATCTCGGTGGCGGCTTCGCTCAGCGAGCCCTTGTTCGGTACTGCGACGCGCAGCATGGCGACTGCCCTTTCTGGGAGGTATGAACCGGTGATCTGTGGGATGGGCTCCTACAGATGTCGGTACACGTCCTCGAGGTCCAGGCCGAGCGCGTGCATCATCACCTGGGCGTGGTAGAAGAGCTGCGACAGCTCCTCCGCAGCCCGGTCCTTGCTCTCGTACTCGGCAGCCATCCAGGACTCGGCGGCCTCCTCGACCAGCTTCTTACCGATCGAGTGCACGCCGGCGTCCAGCGCCGCCACGGTCCCGGAACCTTCCGGCCGTGTCGCCGCCTTCTCACCCAGCTCGGCAAACAGCTCCTCAAAACTCTTCATCGCCCGCCCAGCCTACGGGTCCCGTTCAGGCGCTCCGTCCCCAGGTCCGCTACCCGGACTGCGCGAGCGCCTCGGAGAGTTGCCGCGGGGTCGAGTGAGCGTCGACGTACCAGTTGTGGCGCTCGGAGAGGAGGCGCTTGACCATCGCGTAGTCGACGGTGTCGTCCGGTGTGCGGAGGTGGTACGGCGGTGGGTAGAAGGCGTCTCCGAGGAGGGCGACACCGTCGGCGAGGACGATGACGGAGTCCGGGGCGTGATTTCCGCCGACGTGCCGCAGTACGACGTCGTTCGGGAGCGTGAGCGTGCCGTCGAAGGTCTGGTCCGGTAGGACGATCCGGAAGTCGGTCCAGTCGGGGACGGCTAGCGCGCGAGCGCGGAAGCTGGGGGCGAGCTTCGGGTTGGTCTCAACCTGGTCGCGGAGGTAGCGGTGGCTCCAGGGGCGGTCGGCCTCGGTTTTCAGTAGGTCGACGGCTGTTGTGTGGGCGATCACGGTGATGTCGGGCCAGGCGCAGGCGCCCCAGGTGTGGTCCCAGTGGTGGTGGGTGTAGACGAGCCACTTCGGCGCGGGCAGGCCGGCGGCGGCAATCGCCGTACCGACGGCCCTTGCGTGTTCGGGGCTGTTGCCGGCGTCGACGAGAACGCTGCCGCGGTCGTCGGCGATCACGGCGACGGACGGGCGGATCGCGTCGGGATCGGGGTCGTGCGGGTAGATCCAGACCCGGCCGGTCAGGTGCTGCAGCATGTGGCCGACGATAGCTGGATGCAGACTCCTCGGAGAGTTCGTGAGCTGGGTGTTGTCGTCGGCGCGCTGCCCACGGGGCCGCTCAACGCGATCACCGACGTACCCGGGGTGCGGGTCGGACAGACGACGATCACCGGCGATGGGCTGAACACCGGGGTGACGGCGATCGTCCCGGACGGCTGGGCGGAGACGCTGCCGGCGGCGATTGCTGTCGGCAACGGGTACGGGAAGCTGGTCGGTTCGACGCAGGTGGACGAACTGGGCGTCATCGAGACCCCCATCCTCCTCACCGGGACTCTGAGCACCTTCCGCGTCGCCGACGCGTTGGTCACCTGGCTCCTCGCCCGCAATCCCCAAGCAACCAGCCTGAACCCGATCGTCGGCGAAACCAACGACGGCCACCTCTCCGACATCCGCCGCCGCCCGATCACCCCCGAGCACGTCCACGCCGCCCTGGACACAGCCTCCTCCGACCTCCCCGCCGAGGGATGTGCAGGAGCCGGCACCGGCACCTGCGCCCTCGGTTTCAAGGCGGGAATCGGCACCGCATCCCGTCTTGTTCCCGCTGAACACATGGTTGGCGTTCTCGTGCAGGCGAACTTCTCCGGCCTCCTGACCGTGCTCGGGCGCCCGATCCCCGCTCAACCGATCGATGCGGACGGCAACTCCTGCATGATCGTGGTCGCGACCGATCTCCCGCTCGACTCCCGCCAACTCGGCCGTCTCGCGCGCCGGGCGATCTTCGCGATGGGCCGCGTCGGCTCCGACTACGCCCCCGGCAGCGGCGACTACGCGATCGCCTTCACCACCGCCCGTACGCCGAACTTCGCCGACCGCGACCTCCGCACACCGTTCCAAGCAGTCACCGAATCAGTGGAGGAAGCCCTCCTCAACTCCCTGACGATGGCCCGAACCACCACGGGCCACCAGGGCCACACCGCCCACGCCGTACCTCACGCCCTCATTGCCGCGCCTCAACTTTGAGAAGCCACCAACCACTTTCGTGGGCGAGATTTGGTTGGTGGGTTCTCAAAGACGGCGGATGCGGTCAGGGTGCCGAAGGCGAGAAGTGCCGCGGCGGTGCGGATCAGGTGCGCGACCTGCCAACGATCACGGACGGCGGCCCAGTCGGCCGGCGGGTTCTGCACCGACCACGCGGTCTGATCCGAGTTGATCGGCAGGTTGATCGCCAGCGTCGTCGCGAACACGACGACAAGCAGCGCGACCGCCACCAGCACCACCCGCCGATCGTTGCCCCGGGCCCAGATCGCGAGCACCACGGTGGTGATGATCGCCGGGATCAACGTCACCGAGGCGAGGCGATCCAGCGAGTCCAGCTCGACCAGCCGAACCTGTGTGTAAACCGAAGCCCCGAACCCACGCAACGAGTTCTCCAGCACCAGCACACACACCAGGAACCCGGCAAAGACCCCGCTGAAGACCAGGCTCACTCCACGAACGACGCGCGCCATCAGTACGCCACCCCAACCGGCTGGCAGACCGTCGCCGGAATATCTAGCGCCGCTAGCATCAGGTGCGCGACGTCCGCCCGCGAGATCGTGTACCCGCGCGTCACCGTGCCGCCGACCGCCGTCCGGTAGGTCCCGGTCAGCGCCTTGTTCGTGAGCTTCGGCGGCCGCACGATCGTCCATTCCGTCGTACTGCTCATGATGTCCGCCTCCATCACCCGCAGATCGGCGTACACATCCGCGGCAAACGCGTTGATCATCGGATAGAGCAGCCGCCGATTGAGGAAGCTCTCGTCCGCCGGCACCGGCCCGAGCGGCGCGGCACTCACGGCGACAAAGCGCCGTACCCCCACCGCTTCCATCGCCGCCAGCATCGACCGCGTGCTCTCCGACGCGACCGGCCCGTCCTTCCGCCCGCGGGCCCCGACCCCGGAGATCACCGCCTCGCTCCCGTCCACGGCGTCGCGCAGCGGCTCCGCCTCGGCCAGGCCGAGCACCCGGATCACCTCCAGCGCCGGGTGTTCCAGCTCGTACGCCGACGACGTACGCACGACCGCCGTCACCTTGTGTCCCGCGTCGAGCGCCTGCCGTACGACGTGACCGCCGATCCCGCCTGTCGCCCCGAACACCGTGATCCTCATCCTGACCGCCTCCTGAAATCTTCTCTGTGCTTCATATAGTATGGAACTCATAAGATATGGAACAGATAGCAGGAGGTGACATGCGCCACCGTCGGCGGACCGGGAACGAGATCAAGGCCGCGCTCCGCGACCTGCGGATCCAGCTCGCCCTGCTCAACCACCAGATCGGCGGCAAGCTGGCACTGAAGGACGCCGACCTCGACTGCCTCGACGTACTCGCCCGCAGCGGCCCGCTGACGCCGAGCGCCCTGGCCCGTCAGGCCGGACTGCACCCGGCGACGCTGACCGGAATTCTGGACAGGCTCGAACGCGCCGGCTGGATCGCCCGCGACCGCGCCCGGGCGGACCGCCGCAGTGTCACGATCCGCGTCCTGCCGGATCGCGGGATGGAGGTGTTCCGCCTGTACCAGCCGATGATCGACGCGATGGACGACGTACTGGCCGACTACACCAGGGCCGAACTCGACGTGATCGCCACGTTTCTCCGGCGGAGCGCCGAGCGGGCTGGGGCGCTAGCTCAGGAGTAGAGGTCGGACAGCGTGCGGCCGAGGTTCGCCAGTTCTTCCCGCAACTCCGCGGGCTCCAGCACCTCGACCGCGTTCCCGAATCGGCAGAGGGACGCGGCCGCGTTCGGGATCGACTCGATCGGGATCGTCACCACGACACTCCCGTCGGCCTCCGGTTCGGTGGCGGCGACGGCTTTGACCAGCGCCGGGTACGAGACGTCGTGCATCGTCGCGGCCAACCGTGCGGACACCCGGAGGACGGCCTCCGCGGTGAAGCGGACCTGGTCGAAGCCGTCCAGGTGCTCCTGCCAGAACCGTTGCAGCTCGAATCCGTCGCGCCGCTCGAACGTCTCCTCGGTGGGAGTCAGTTCGAGGATGTTGGAGACGCGGTACGTGCGTAGTCCGTTGGGGGTGGACGCCACGACGTACCAGCTGCCGTTCTTCAGGACGAGTCCGTACGGTTCGAGGATCCGCTCGACTTCGCGGGGTTCCTCCCAGCGGCGGTACCGGACCTTGATGCGGCGGTCGTGGAGTACGGCGTCGGCGACGGCGGAGAGCTGTGGTGAGGTCTCGGCTTCCTGGTACCAGGCGGGCAGGTCGAGGTGGAAGCGGTTCTTCAGCCGGCCGGCGCGGTCCCGCTGATCGGGCGCTAGCGCTGCTAGCAGTTTGAGTTCGGCGGCGCTCGTCTCCGCGGTCAGCCCGAGTGCGGCGGCCGCGCCCGGCATGCCGACGAGGAACAGCGCGGCGGCCTCCTGTTCGGTGAGGCCGGTGAGGCGGGTGCGGTAGCCCTCGACCAGGCGGTACCCGCCTGCTCGGCCTTGGTCGGCGTACACCGGGACTCCGGCCGCGGCGAGCGCCTCGACGTCGCGATAGATCGTCCGCAGCGACACCTCGAGCTCGTCGGCGAGCTCGCGCGCGGTCAGCTGCCGGCGCGTCTGCAGCAACAGCAGGATCGACAGGAGTCGGCTCGAACGCATGCTCCGAGGTTAGTCCTTATCACTGCCATGGGTTGTCAGGTTTTGCTCGCAGGCTTGGTCGCATGACGACTTGGACCAAGGTGACCGGCGACTTCGACTTCCTCAACGGGTACTTCGACGTCCACCACCGAACCCTGAAAGAGGCCTTCGTGGGCTGCGACGAATGGCTCGAGTACGACGGAACGACGACGGCGCGCACGTACTTCGACGGGCAGATCAGCATCGACGAGATGCGGTTCCCGACGAAGGGGTCGTACGGGCTGTCGCTGCGGCTGTTCGACCCGGTGAGCGAGCAGTGGAGCATCTGGTGGGTCAGCAGCACCACGATGGAGCTGTACCCGCCGGTGCACGGCGGCTGGGCTGCCGACGGTTCACGCTGCCGGTTGATCGGCGAGGACACCCACGAAGGGAAGCCGATCCTGTGCAGCTACGAGTGGTCGGACATCACGGCGGAGACTGCGCACTGGGAGCAGGCGTACTCCAACGACGGCGGCGAGACGTGGGAGACGAACTGGACCATGGACTTCACGCGGCGGCACACTCCCCCGCCGGCACTCGACGTACCGAAGGTCACCGACGACTTCGACTTCCTGGTCGGCCGGTGGTCGTTCCACAACCGGCGGCGGCGTCCGGTGCTCGGGGAGCCGTTCGAGTGGTACGAACACGACGCGACGATGGAAGCCACCACATACTTCGACGGCGCGATCAGCTTCGACGAGGGCTGGTTCCCGAGCGAGGGCTTCCGCGGCGCGACGTTCCGCCTCTACGACCCTGAGGCCAAAACCTGGTCCATCCACTGGATCAACAGCCAACGCGGACGCCTCGAAACCCCGGTCAGCGGCTCATTCGCGAACGGCACCGGCACCTTCGAAGGCCCAGACGAATGGGACGGCAACCCCATAGACGTCCGCTTCCTCTGGACCCCCGGCACCGACAAAGCCACCTGGGAACAATCCTTCTCCACCGACCAGGGCAAAACCTGGACCACCAACTGGTCCATGGAACACAGTCGCACCGAGTAACCCATCCCACGCGCGCTACGCAGGCGCGTTGAGGAGCGGAGCGACGAGGGAAGCGCCTGCGTAGCGCGCGTGGGGGGGGGAACTACACCTTTAGTTGGCGGACGGCGGCGAGGGTTGAGAGGGCTGCTTGGGTGGCTTCGTAGCCTTTGTCTTCGCGGCTGTCGGGGAGGCCGGCTCGGTCCAGGGCCTGGGGGTCGTTGTCGCAGGTGAGTACGCCGAAGCCGATCGGGACGCCGGTGGTGACGCCGACCTGCATGAGGCCGTCCGTCGCCGCCTGGCAGACGTACTCGAAGTGGGGAGTGTCGCCCCGGATCACCACGCCGAGTGCGACCACCGCGTCGTACCCGGACTTCGCCGCATGCAATGCCGCGACCGGAAGCTCGAACGAGCCGGGGACGCGGATGACGGTGTGCTCGGTGACGCCGGAGTCCTCCAGCGCGCGGAGGGCTCCGGCGAGCAGGCCGTCGGTGACCTTCGGGTGCCACTGAGCGGCGACGATCGCGACTCGGGCGTCTTCAACGCGAGCTACCTCGATGGTGGGTGCTCCACTGCCCGACATCAGCCGGCTCCGTTCTCTTCGGTCAGCAGGCCGCCCGGCAGGTGATGGCCCATTCGATCGCGCTTGGTGCGCAGGTACCGCAGGTTGTGCTCGGTCGGATCAATGGAGATCCCGCGACGCTCGACCACGTCGATGCCGTACCCCTGCACCCCCGCCAGCTTGTCGGGGTTGTTGGTCAGCAACCGCACTTCCTTCACACCGAGATCGGCCAGGATCTGCGCACCGGTCCCGTAGTCGCGCGCGTCCGCCGGCAACCCGAGGTCCAGGTTCGCGTCGACCGTGTCCCGGCCCGCGTCCTGCAGCTCGTACGCCTGCAGCTTGTGCAGCAGCCCGATCCCCCGCCCCTCATGCCCGCGCAGGTACACCACAACACCGCCTTCAGCCGCGACCTGCCGCATCGCCTCGTCCAGCTGCGGCCCGCAGTCACACCGCAGCGACCCGAACACATCACCGGTCAGGCACTCCGAGTGCAGGCGCACCAGCGTCGGCCCGTTCCCGATCTCGCCGCGTACCAGCGCGAGCTGCTCCGACCCGTCCACCGTGTTGCGGTAGCCGTGGGCAACAAAATCGCCGTACTGCGTCGGCAGCGTCGTCGTAGCGACCTTCTGGATCTGGGACTCGGTACGGCGCCGGTACCGGATCAGGTCGTCGATCGACACCAGAACCAGGCCGTGCTCGTCCGCGAACGTCCGCAGTTCGAGCCCGCGCTTCATCGTCCCGTCGTCGTTCACCAGCTCCGAGATCACCGCGGCCGGCGTCAACCCGGCCATCCGCGCCAGGTCGATCGACGCCTCGGTGTGCCCGGGGCGGACCAGTACGCCGCCCTCGCGACCGCGCAACGGGAACACGTGTCCCGGCTGCACCAGGTCGTACGGCTCCGAGGCCGAGTCGGTCAGCACCCGGATCGTCCGCGCCCGATCAACAGCCGAGATCCCGGTCGCGATGCCGTCGCGGGCGTCGACCGAAATCGTGTACGCCGTGCGCATCTTCTCCCGGTTGTGCGGCGTCATCAGCGGGATCCCGAGCCGGTCGAGCTCCGCGCCCTCCATCGGCACGCACACCACGCCGGAGCTGTACCGGATCAGGAACGCCAGCAGCTCCGGCGTCGCCTTGGACGCGGCGAAGATCAGGTCGCCCTCGTTCTCGCGGTCCTCGTCGTCGACCACGATCACCGGCCGGCCGGCGCGGATCTCGTCGATCGCGTGCTCGATCGTGTCGAGCTTCAGCACGTCACCCATCTATCCCACCACCACAGGGTCAGGAGCTTGGACCCGCTCACGGTTCTGGATCTTCCACCACGACACGAACCCGACGACGCAGAACAGCCCGTACACGATGTACATCGTCGCCGACGGGTAGAACTTCGCCTGCACCAGCAGCGGTACGCCGACCACGTCGACGGCGATCCAGATCAGCCAGAACTCGACGAAGCCACGAGCCATCCCGTACGTCGCCAGAATCGACCCGGTGAGGATCCACGCGTCCCACTGCGGGCCCCACGATCCGAGCTCGCGCAGAACGAAGTACGAGATCGCGTACAGGATCACCGCGATACCGGCGAGCTCGAGCCGCTCGCGCGCGGTCGCCCAGCGCGGCTGGACGCCCGTGGCCGCGCCGCCGTGGCGGGTCTGGTACCAGCGGTACCACCCGTAGAGGCTGACGAGCGCGAAGAACACCTGGCGGCCGGCCTGGCCCCAGAGGTCCTTGTCCTGCGGGGTGTCGAAGATCCCGCCGACGAAGACCGTGAACAGCAGGACGTTTCCGACGATCCCGACGGGCCACGCCGACACGAGTCGGCGCATGCCGAACAGCGCACTGGCCAGACCGAACACATTGCCGACGATCTCCCGGACCAGGACCTCCGACCCGGCGATCGTTACCGTGGAGTGCAACAGCCAGTCGATCGGGTTCACCGCACGCCTCCGTCGTTCTTCACGATGTTCTCCTTCACGTTGCCTGCGGCAAGAAGTCTTTCCACGTACTTCGCGATCACGTCGACCTCGAGGTTGACGGTGTCGCCCAGCTTGTTCGCGCCCAGCACGGTCAGCTCCAGCGTCGTCGGGATCAGGCTGACCCCGAACGTCCCGGACGCGTCGTCGACATCGGTCACGGTCAGCGAGACGCCATCGATCGCGATCGAGCCCTTCTCGGCGACGTACTTGAGGATCTCGGGTCCGGTCGCGATCCGGACGTCTTCCCAATGCTCGCCGGGGTCCCGCGCCGCGATCGTGCCGGTGCCGTCGACGTGGCCCTGGACGATGTGCCCGCCGAGCCGTTCGTGCGCCGCGACGGCCCGCTCGAGGTTGACCGGCGAGCCCTTCTGCAGACCGCCGAGGCTGGTCCGCTGCAGCGTCTCGCGCATCACGTCCGCGGTGAACGCGCCGCCGCCGTACTCCACCACTGTCAGGCAACAGCCGTTGACCGAGATCGAGTCGCCGTAGCCGGCGTCCTCGGTCACCTTCGGGCCGCGGATGGTGAGCCGCGCGGCGTCGCCGTCGAGCAGGTCCAGGGACTCGACGGTGCCGAGTTCTTCGATGATGCCGGTGAACATCTACTTTCCTCCCAGAGGAACCAGGGTCAACCGGACGTCGTCGCCGAGGCGGGTGACGTCCGCTAGCTTGAACCGCCGTAGGTGGTCGATCGATTCCGCGCCGAGGTCGCCGACCGCGGCGTACCCGGAACCGAGCACGGCCGGGGCGACGTACGCGACGACCTGGTCGACGAGCCCGGCGCGCAGGAACGCGGCGGCCAGGGTCGGGCCGCCTTCGAGCCAGAGGTGCCGGATCTGCCGGTCGTCCAACTGGCGGAGCACCTCGGCGGGATCATGGGTCGGCAGCAGCAATGTCTCCGCGCGGTCGTTGCGGACCCGCGCGGTGGGTGGGATCTCACGGTCGCCGACGACCACCCGCAGCGGCTGCCGCGCCGCGGGTACGTCGTGCTCGTCCCAAAATCGGGCTGGTGGGGTGGGTTCGCGAATAGTTCTGACCGTCAGTTCGGGGTCGTCGTCCAGCACCGTCTGGGTGCCGACGGCAATCGCATCGCACTCGGCCCGCTGCCGGTGGACGTCGGCGCGCGCGATCGGCCCGGTGATCCACTTACTCGACCCGTCCGGAGCCGCGGACCGCCCGTCGAGCGTGGTCGCGAACTTCCACGTCACGAACGGCCGACCCGTCCGGACGCTGTGCAACCAGACGTGGTTGACCGCCTCGGCCTCGGTCTGCAGGACGCCCTGTACGACGTCGATGTTCTTGTTCCGCAGCTTGTCGGCGCCTCCGGAAGCAGTCCGGTTCGGATCGGGTACGGCGTACACGACGCGCGCGACCTCGGCCTCGATCAGCGCGTCCGCGCACGGACCGGTCCGGCCGGTGTGGTTGCACGGCTCGAGCGTGACGTACGCCGTACCGCCGCGGGCTCGTGCGCCGGCCATCCGGAGCGCCTCGACCTCGGCATGCGGGCCGCCGGCAACGGCATGGAAGCCCTCGCCCACCGGATGCCCGTCGCGGCCGGTGATCACGCACCCGACCACCGGGTTCGGATGGGTGCTGCCGGTACCTTTCGCAGCCAACTCGACAGCTCGCCGCATCCAGGCGATGTCGATCGGCGACGCGTCGTTCACTACTCGGGCCCCTCGTCGTCACGGACGCACTCCGGGGCCTCGACCGGCACGTCTGCTCCGTCGCCCTCACCGGACCATTCGTCCGGCCCGCGGTCCGTCACCGGACCTCTCGCCGCCGCGTCCACGTGGGCTGTGCAGTCCACGCTCCGCGCCGTCGGGCGCCAGAGCACACCCGCCGACCGCGTGCGCCTCCCATCCGGACTTTCACCGTCGGTCCTGGAATTCCACCAGGTCAACCGATCGCCAAACCGCAGCGACCGGGTCGCGGACTGTAACCGCCGGCTCGGAATTACACCGACCCCGGAGCACGCGAGTGGGTTCACTCGTGCTTCAAGTATGCCCCTCCCCGCAACCCACACCACGACCCAGGTCACATCGTGAGCCGTCCCCGGACCCAAGTGCCACGCGGCGGGGCCGGTGAACAAGGTATTTCCTGTTCACCGCCCCCGCGGGGTGACACCTGGGTGCGCTCGGCCGTGCTGCGGAGCCCGGTCAGGCAGTCCTCGGACCCTGTACCTTCTTGCCGGTGGAGGCGTTTGCTGGGCGGTATCGGCTGATCGACCTGATCGGAACCGGCGGGATGGGTTCGGTCTGGCGCGCCTGGGACCTGCGGCGCTCGGCGTACGTCGCGGCCAAGGTCCTCGGGCAGCACGACGCCGGCACGCTGCTGCGCTTCGTCCGGGAGCAGTCGCTACGGATCCAGCACCCACACGTCGTCGCCCCGCACGGCTGGGCCGCGGACGACGACAAGGTCGTGTTCGCGATGGATCTGGTCCGCGGCGGCTCGGTCGCCACGCTCCTCGGCGATCACGGGCCGCTCCCGCCGTCGTACGTCGCCGTACTGCTCGACCAACTCCTGCACGCCCTGTCCGCGGTCCACGCGGCAGGTGTCGTACACCGCGATCTCAAGCCGGCGAACCTGCTCCTCGACGCGACCGGCACCGGTCGTCCCCATCTACGCCTCTCGGACTTCGGTGTCGCCGGCCTGATCGATGAGCCGCGGATGACGCGCAACAGCACGATCCTCGGCACCCCCGGCTATCTCGCGCCCGAGCAACTGTCCGGCGCGGACCCCGACCCCCGCCAGGACCTGTACGCCGTCGGCGCCGTCGCCCACGAGCTCCTCACCGGCGACCGCCCCACCCCCGCCGGCCCCCTCCCACCCGCGGCGGGCCCACTAGCCGCCTTCATCCAAACCTGTACGGCGACCAACCCCACAGACCGCCCCGCCACAGCCCAAGCCGCAGCCCGCCTCCTGTCCGAGTCCGGCGCCCTCCCACCCGCGGGCACTCTCCCCTGGACCACCCGCCCCGACGCCCCCGAAGTCTTCGACCAACTCCCACCCCTCCCACCCACCTGGACCCCCACCGGACCAACCCACCCCACCCCCTCACCCGACCCCTCCCCCTCCCCCTCCCCCTCCCCCTCCCCCCTCCCCCGAAACCACCGAACCAGCCGACCGGCCTCGGGTGACGCAGCACCTGCCGGCGGCGGGGCCGGATGCGCTGGCTGATGGGGCGGGGGACGTGGTGGAGGGGGGTCGGCGGAGGCGGGGGCTGGTGTGGTTGGCGGTGGGTAGTTTTGTGGGGGCTGCGGGGTTGATCGGTAGTGCTGTTTGGATCTTGGTGCGCTGAACACGACGAAGCCCGGGACGCGGATCGCATCCCGGGCTTCTGACTGTTACTGCGGCGCCTGTGGGCCGCCCCAGCTGTTCGACTGCGGCCACTGCGCGGGAGCCGGCTTCTTCCGCAGGCGCGCGACGATCAGCCCACCGATCAGCAGGAGCACGACACCACCCCCACCGAGCCCAGCGACCAACGCCACCGGCGTCCCGTCGTCCGAGTCGGAGCGCCCATCCACCGGAGGACCACCGGCCCGGTTCTTGTCACCGGAGTCCCCCGGCTCCGACGGCGTCGTGCTCGGCGTCGTGCTCGGCGTCTCGGTCGGCGTAGGAGTCACGGACTCACCCGACACCGGCGTCGCACCGTCGACGTACTCCGGCTTGCCCGCTCCCGCCGTACCGACCACGCCGACCGTGAGGTTCAGCGGGATGGTGAAGGCCTTGTCGTTGGCCTTCCGGCTCAGCGACACAGCCAGGTAGTACTCACCGGGCATCGACGTTCCGGTGTCCTGGTTGTTGGCCCCGTTGCGGTTCAGGTACCGGATCTCCTTGGTGGTCAGCCCCTTCACCAGCCCGCGCTTGGTCAGCACAGCCTTCGTGTACGAGCCGCCGGGCACGTTCTTGGCGAAGATCGCGAACACGTCCTCACCGGTCGGTGAGATCAGCGCGGTGTCGAGATAGCGGATCCCGTCCATGGCGTCGGCCGCGGCGCCGGCCATCTCCGGGACCGTCATCTGCGCCTGGATCCGCTGACCCCAGTCGGCCTTCACCCGGTACAGCTGCAGCTCGCCCGGCATCAGCGTCGTCTTGTAGGTACCCGGCTGGAGCAGCGGCGCGTCCGGGAAGCTCGAACCAGGCACGATCTCGCGCGGCGTCGACCCGGACAGCTGGGTCCAGACCGGGTCAGCGGCCGCGGCCGGCAGGTTCGCGATCGAGTCGACCGGCGGCTCCTCGTCGATCCGCAGCTCGTACGGCACGCCCTTGAGCTGCTCGTACTCCTTGCCCGGGTTCACGGTGAGCACCAGCTGATCGGAGTCAGCGCATTCGTCGTTCTTCTTCTCGTACTTCGACCAACTGGCAGCCGTCCCGGTCGCCAGCCCCTGGTCTCCGTCGAACCCGCGCGGGTAGCTCCAGCCGCACTGCTCACCGGCGAGCGTGTTGAGCCGCACCTCGGACTGGATCACGAGGCTGCCGCCGGCCGGACGTCGGAAGCTCACCCCGGCGCGCAACGTCGAGCCCTTCATGGTCCGCTTGATCAGGTAATGCTTCGAGGTGTTGTCGACACCGAACGTGTCGGAGTAGTGGCCCGGGGCAAGCACCGGTGCGCCTTCCTGCTGCGGCGCGCCGTGCACCGGCGTACCGGAGATCCGGAACGGACGGAAGGCTCGGGTCGACAACCTGCCCAGACCGGCTTCGAGGTCGATGGTCGACTCGGCGTCGTAGTAGTCGCCGCGCCCTTCGCGAGCCACGCACTGCAGCTGCGTGCGCGCCTTCCCGCCGACGCGGAAGCCGACCACGTCGATCTTCAGATCGATGCCCTGCTGGGCGATCGAACGCGCCACCGCGCACGGCTCCGGCGCACAGGTCGCCTCGCCGTCCGAGACCAGCACGATCGTGCGCTGGCCGACCGGACCGAGATCCTTCGCGGCCTGCTGGAGGGCGTAGCCGATCGGAGTCTCGCCGTACGGCTTGTACTTGGCGATCGCCGTCTGCAGTTGCGGCCGGTTGCCGGTCCCGATAGGGACGGTCAGCTGGGTGTCCGTGCAGGCGCCCGCCTGGGTGCGTTTGAACACAGTCGCGCCGTACACCCGGAGGCCGACCTCGGCCGCCTCGGGAAGCTTCGTCACCACACTCGACAGGGCCGTCCGGGCGGCGGCGATCTTGGTGTGCCCGTCGCCCGCCGGCTCCGCCATCGAGCCGGACGAGTCGAGCACCAGCACGAGTTTGCCGCCGTTCGGGGCAGGGTCCGCAAGCGCGGCTGGGGCGGTCAGGCCGCCCAGGACCGCGGCCAGCGTCACGGCGAGGAGCGCCCACACCACGGGCCGGCGGCGGTGTGCCTGGTGAGTCGTCATCGTTTCCTCCGGTGAGATTCGCTGTCGCAAACCTTGGCAGTTTGCTATCGCAAATGTCAAGCCCGTTTCAGGCTGGAAATTCCTGTTCGCAAGTGCGAAGATCTTTGCATGGAGCAGACGGCACAGAATCTGCAGCAGCAGGTCGAGCTGTACGGCGAGCCGCTGGGCGAGGTGGTCCGGCGGATCACCGGCGGACTCGGCCTGACCCAGGGCGGGCTCGCCCAGGTGATCGGCCTGTCCGCGCCCATGCTCTCGCAGCTGGTCAGCGCGCACCGGGTGAAGATCGGCAATCCCGCGGTGGTGTCCCGTCTGCGGGCCGTGTCCGAGCTCACCGACCTGGCCGTGTCGGGCGGGATCGAGCCCGAGCACATCGCCCACGAGCTGGACGGGATCCGCGCCGCCACCGGCGCCTACACCCGGCCGACCACAGCCCACCTGGCGCGGTCGGCCGCGCCGGGCCAACCCACTGCAGGACAGCCCACCGCAGGACAGCCCACCGATCCGCCGGCCCGTTTCCTGCGCCCCACTACGTACCCCGGCGAGCTACCCCCGTCCCCGTCCGCGCGCAGCGTCGTACGGGAGATCCAGGACCTGTTCCGGGCCGTCGCGTCGGCGGAGGAGATCCAGCAAGCGGCGGCCGCCGTGGACTCACCGGCGATCGCCGAGTTACTGCTTGCCTACGGCACCGGAAGAACGGCCGATGCACTGGCGCACTACGAGAAGCATCACGAGTAGCAAACCACGGCTGATATAGCACAACCTGAGTAGACATTCGGCGCTGTCTCACGCTTCGTCGGCACGGAATGCACGTCACGCGGCTGGTGTTGGCTTGCTCCGGCGGGGCGAACCGTCCTGCCTTCGTTGACGTTGTGAGGAGACAGTTGTGCGCGCGTTCGGCGCTTTTCGGCGGTTTGTCGCAGTGGTCGGGGCCATCACCTTGGCGAGCGCGATGGTTGCCTGTGGCAGCAATCAGGACGATGCCGCGGCCGGCGGCCAGGATCTCGGGCTGATGAAGGCGGGGACGCTCCGAATCGGGACCCTGACCGACGCGCCGCCGAACGTCTACGTGAAGGACGGGAAGTTCACCGGCTTCGACAACGACCTGATCACTGCGGTCGCGGCGAAGCTGAACCTGAAGCCGGAGTTCGTCGGGACCGACTTCTCCGCGCTGCTGTCGCAGGTGAACGGCGGCCAGTTCGACCTCGGCAGCTCGTCGATCACGGTCACCGAGGCCCGCAAGAAGACGGTTGCGTTCAGCAACGGGTACGACTTCGGCTACCTCGGTCTGAACACCACCAAGGACTCCGGGATCAAGTCGTTCGACCAGCTCACCGGCAAGCGCGTCGTGGTCGTCCAGGGCACCGTCCAGGACGACTACGCCACGCAGAAGAACCTGAACCCGGTCCGCGTCCCGAACTACAACGCCGCGCTCGGCCAGCTCAAGGCCGGTACGGCGGACGCCTGGGTGAGCCCGGCCGAGATCGGCGAGAAGATGGCGAAGGAGCAGGGCGGCGGCACGGTGATCCTGGCCGCGAAGGAGCTCAGTGACGCGCCGATGGCGTTCGCGGTGGCGAAGAGCAACGACAAGCTCCGCGAAGCCGTGAACAAGGCGCTCGACGAGGTGATCGCCGACGGCACCTGGACCAAGCTGGTCGAGCAGTACTACCCGGGTCGCGCCGTACCGGCGACCTTCAAGCCGGGCAGCGGATCGGTCAAGTTCACGGCTCCCAAAGCCTGATGGACATCTGGTCCACCCTGAGTGACACCTTCCTCGACTGGGAGTCGATGAAGGCGGTCCTGCCCGAGATGCTGAAGGTAGGACTGCTCAACACCCTGATTCTGGCGGCCGCCTCGGTCGTGCTGGGCACTCTGCTCGGCATGATCGTGGCGGTCCTCGCCCTGTCCAGCAAGCGCTGGCTGCGCTGGCCGGCGAAGATCTACACCGACATCTTCCGCGGCCTGCCCGCGATCCTGACCATCCTGCTGATCGGCCAGGGCCTGTCCCCGATCACCCGGCACTGGTGGGGCCCGAACCCGTACCCGCTCGGCATCCTCGCGCTCTCGCTGATCGCCGCGGCGTACATCGGCGAGATCTTCCGTTCCGGCATCCAGAGCGTGGAGAAGGGTCAGCTCGAGGCCGCCCGTGCGCTCGGATTCAGCTATTCGAGCGGCATGCGACTGGTCGTCATCCCGCAAGGGGTACGTCGGGTGCTGCCGGCGCTGGTGAACCAGTTCATCGCGCTCGTGAAGGAGTCGAGCCTGGTGTACTTCCTCGGCCTGCTGGCGAGCCAGCGCGAACTGTTCCGGATCGGGCAGGACGCGGCCGCGACCAACGGCAACATGTCCCCGTTGCTGCTCGCGGGCATCTTCTACCTGGTGATCACGGTCCCGCTGACGCACTTGGTGAACCACTTCGACAAGCGGCTGCGCGAAGGACGGCCGGTCGAGTCGGAGGACGTCGAACTGGAGGAGCTCGCGCATGCGAACCGTTGAGGCAGCGAGCCTGGAGGTGAGCGGTGTCGAGCTCGCGTTCGGCACCAACAAGGTGCTGCGCGGCGTCGATCTCGTCGTACCGGCCGGGCAGACCGCGTGCGTGATCGGCCCGTCGGGCTCCGGGAAGTCGACGCTCTTGCGTGCGATCAACCGGCTGCTCGAACCGGACGCGGGTGATGTGAAGCTCGGCGGCGAATCGGTACTGCGGGGTGATGCCGACGTACTGCGGCGACGCATCGGCATGGTGTTCCAGCACTTCAACCTGTTCCCGCACAAGAGCGTGCTCGACAACATCACGCTCCCGCTGCGCAAGATCAAGAAGCTCGACACCGAGGCCGCCCAGACCGCGGCTCGTGCGCAGCTCGAGCTGGTCGGTCTTGCACACAAAGCCGGAGCGCGGCCTGGGAACCTGTCCGGCGGTCAGCAGCAGCGGGTCGCGATCGCGCGAGCACTGGCGATGCAGCCCGAGGTAATGCTGTTCGACGAGGCCACGTCTGCGCTCGATCCTGAACTGGTCAAGGGCGTGCTGTCACTGATGGCGGACCTCGCCCAGGCAGGGATGACGATGGTTGTGGTCACCCACGAAATGGGCTTCGCCCGCGAGGTCGCCGACCAGGTCGCCTTCATGGACCAGGGCGTCGTGGTCGAGTCCGGCGTACCGGACCAAATCTTCGCCGCAGCCAACTCCCCAAGATTGCAGCAGTTCCTGTCCCAGGTGCTCTGAGACGGTCCAGCCCTGGCAGAAAGGGCTGGCAGGGCGCACGATGGAAGGTGGCCCCGGTCCGGGGTTGCGCTACACCTGGGGGTAGCCATGTCGTTCCGAATCACGATCACGGCAGTCGCCGTCGGAATAATCACCACATCCGGGCTCGCGGCAACGGCCGCGCCCACGACCAGCACAACCAGCACGGTCAGCACGGTGGCGGCCGCACCGGCTCGTGCCAAGTACGTGTATCTCACGTTCGACGACGGCCCGAGTACGCCGTACACCGCGCAGATACTGAAGATTCTTCGGGCCTACGGGGCTCGGGCAACCTTCTTCGAGATCGGCCGGAACGTTGCGCGCTACCCGTACTTGACCCGCCGCGTCTACCAAATGGGCAACAGCGTGCAGAACCACACCTGGTCGCACCCGGATCTGCGGCACGTGTCCTCGTCAGCGTTCAGGACGCAGGTGCAGAAGACGGACCGGTACATCCGGGCCCAGACGGGGTACATCACGCGCTGTCTGCGGCCGCCGTACGGCGGCACGAACAAACTGGTCTCCCGGCGGGCCGCCGCCCTCGGCAAGAGCATCCGCTTGTGGACAATCGACACTCGCGACTGGTCTCGCCCCGGAACGTCGGTGATCGTTCGCCGGGCACTGGCGAAGGTGCACAGCGGCTCGGTGATCCTGATGCACGACGGCGGCGGCAACCGCAGCCAAACGGTGGCCGCGCTCCCGAAGATCCTGCGGACTCTCAAGGCCAGGGGCTACAGCTTCACCACCATGTCCTGCACCTGACACTTGGCGCGGTGCCGCGCGAGTTACGTCAATTCCTGTCACAAGTGCTTTAGGTTGGGCCCTGAGGATTCAGTGAGGACGTGAACCACCCACCGCCCTGGGGGGAGTATGGACGTTCGCTTGACGCGCGCGGGGAACCGCGCCGTGGGCCTGGCGATGATGATGCTGGTGAGCGCGGTGATCGGCTCGGTCGTGGTCGCTGCCGCGAAGTCACCGGCCAAACCAGCCATGCCCACGCCGTCCGCGGCGGCACCGGTCACGCCGACGGCAACGCCGCTGCCGACGAAGTACGTCGTACTGACGTTCGACGACGGGCCTGATGTCGAGTACACCCCGAAGGTGCTCAATATCCTCGCGCAGTACGGCGCCAAGGCGACGTTCTTCGAGGTCGGGCAGAACGTCCGGAAGCATCCCGAGCTGACCAAGCGGATCCACGAATCCGGTCACAGCGTGCAGAACCACACCTGGACGCACGCCGACCTCCGCCACCTCAGCGCGGCCGCGTTCCGGCAGCAGGTGACGTCGACGGACCAGGCCATCCGGGCTCAGATCGGCAGTACGCCGGCCTGCCTGCGACCGCCGTACGGCGGGGTGAACGCGACCGTCCGGCAACGGGCGAAGGCGCTCGGCAAGGACCTCGTCGTGTGGACCGTGGACTCGCGGGACTGGAGCAAACCCGGTACGACGGCGATCGTGCAACGCGTACTGAAGAACGTGCACAGCGGCTCGGTGATCCTGATGCACGACGGCGGCGGCAACCGCGCCCAGACCGTGGCCGCACTCCCCACGATCCTCAAATCCCTCAAGGCGCAGGGCTACGGCTTCCGCGTCCTGACCTGCTAGGACAGCGCGGTCACTAGCGGTACGACGTCGGCGATCGACTGCACCACGCGGGTCGGGCGGTACGGGAAGCGCTCGACCTCGTGCTCGCCGGTCGATCCGGACAGCACGAGCACGCTCCGCAGGCCCGCCTCGAGACCGCTGATGATGTCGGTGTCCATCCGGTCACCGATCATCACCGTGGTTTCGGAGTGTCCCTCGATCCGGTTCAGCGCGCTGCGCATCATCAGCGGGTTCGGCTTGCCGACGAAGTACGGCGCGACGCCCGTGGCCCGGGTGATCAGGGCGGCCACCGAGCCGGTCGCGGGCAGCGGGCCCTCCTGTGACGGGCCGGTCGGGTCCGGGTTGGTGGCGATGAAGCGGGCACCTTCGGCGATCAGCCGGATCGCCTTGGTGATCGCCTCGAACGAGTACGTCCGCGTCTCGCCGAGGACGACGTAGTCGGGGTCGCGCTCGGTCAGCACGTACCCGATCTCGTGCAGCGCGGTCGTCAGTCCCGCCTCGCCGATCACGTACGCCGTCCCGCGCGGCCGCTGGTCGTCGAGGAACTGCGCGGTGGCGAGTGCGCTGGTCCAGATCGACCGCTCCGGGATGTCGATGCCCGCGGCAAGCAGGCGGGCGCGGAGGTCGCGCGGGGTGAAGATCGAGTTGTTCGTGAGGACCAGGAACTTCTTGCCGGACGCCTGGAGCGCCGCGATGAACTCGCTGGCTCCGGGGATGGCGCGCTCCTCGTGCACCAGCACGCCGTCCATGTCGGTCAGCCAGGTATCCACCGGTTTGTGCTCGGTCACCCGCTCATCGTAGAGGCCTGACCGGCTGAGGTACGGAAACTGTCGGCGGCGGGGGCGAGAATGCGGGCATGGAATTGGCCGGGTACCGCGAGTTGTGGCGAGCGCACGGTGTGATGACGCTGCTGGTGTCTTCGCTGCTCGCCAGGCTGCCCATGCTCGCGACGATGGTGCCGATCGCGTTCCTCGCCAAGGACGCGAGCGGCTCGTTCCGGTGGGCAGGCGTTGTTGCCGGCGCCTATTCGGTCGGTGCGGCGATTGCGGGACCGCTCTGGTCGCGTACGGCCGACCGGCGCGGACCTCGTGGCGTGCTCCTCGCGACCGGGATCGCCTGGAGTCTCGCTCTCCTCTCGATCGCGCTCCTGCCGACCGGGCTGCATCGGTTGCTGCCGCTGCTGGCCGTGATCGCGGGTGCCCTGGTGCCGCCCGTCATGCAGACGTTGCGAGCCGCGTGGCCGCGGGTCGTCTCGGGCCCGGCGCTGCGGACGGCGTACTCGGTGGATGCGACGGCGCAGGAGCTGTTGTTCATGGTCGGGCCGATGCTCGGGGCAACCGCGGTGAGCGTGGCGAGCCCGCGGGTCGGCGTACTGCTCGCGGCGGTGATGTCGGCCGTCTTCATCTGGTGGTATGCGCTCCGACAACCCGAGCCGCTCCCCCGCGACCAGCACACCACGGTGCCGCTGACCGCGCGCCAGCTGCTCTGGCATCGGCACCGCTTGCCGCTGATCCTCGCGTTCGGCCTCTGGGTCATGTCGTTCAACGGGATCTCGCTGGCCATCGTCGCGTTCGCTGACGACCACGGTCAGCGGCTGATCGCCGGGATCTTGGAGGCCGTCTGGGCGTTCGGCAGCCTGGTCGGCGGCGCTGTCGCGGGCGCGTTGCCCGGTCGGCGTGCGTCGTACCTGTGGCGGCGGGCCGCTCTCGTCGCGGTCGGGATGCTGCTGTGCGTGTTCGCGACCTGGTCGTCGGTGGCCCTGGGGATCGCGTTGGCGGTGTCGGGGCTGACGTTGGCGCCGGCGATCGGCGCGCTGTACGGGCGGCTGGGTTCCTTGACGCCGGACGTCGCGCGGACCGAGGTGTTCGGGTGGATGGGCAGCGCGGCGACCGGCGGTGCGGCGATCGGGGCCGCGGTGGCCGGTGCGGTGATCGAAGGCTTCGGCGTGCGGTACGTATGGCTGATGGCCACCGTGCTCGCGGTCGTGTCGACGGTCTTGCTGCTGCGGGTGCCGCCGGAGGTCGAGCCGGAACCGAGTCGGCCTGACCTACCGGCCGGCGGACTGCTCGGCGAGACCGCGTAGCTGCTCGACCATCGCGTTCGGGTCGTCGGCGGCGTACACGGCCGAGCCGGCCACGAACACGTCCGCACCGGCCTCGGCGCAGCGCTCGATGGTGTCGGCCGAGACACCGCCGTCGATCTCGATCCACAGATCCAGGCCGTGCTTGTCGAGCAGTTGGCGGGTACGGCGGATCTTCGGCACGCAGACGTCGAGGAACTTCTGACCACCGAAACCTGGCTCGACGGTCATGATCAGGATCATGTCGAGCTCGGCCAGCAGGTCCTCGTACGGCTCGATCGCGGTGGCGGGCTTGAGGGCCATCGCGGCCCGCGCGCCCTTGGCCCGGATCTCCCGCGCGGTCCGGATCGGCGCCCGGCAGGCCTCGACGTGGAACGTGACGCTCGACGCGCCCGCCTCGACGTACCCAGGCGCCCAGCGGTCCGGGTCCTCGATCATCAGGTGGCAGTCGAGCGGCATGTCGGTCGCCTTGGCCAGCGACTCGACCACGGGCATCCCGAGCGTCAGATTCGGTACGAAGTGGTTGTCCATCACGTCGACATGCAGCCAGTCCGCATTCGACACAGCAGCCGCCTCGTCAGACAGCCGCGAGAAGTCGGCAGCCAGGATGCTCGGCGCGATCTGAATCCCCATGGCGTCAATCTATCCACCCACCCGCCGCCAGCCGTCGGCGCATACCGCGCAGTGCTCTACGCGATGAGCTCGGCGGCGAGTACTTCGCGGAGTGTCGTGGCCGGGCGGCCGAGGAGTGCTGGCAGCGTCGGGTCGACGACGGCGAACTCGCCGCGCCGAGCGGCCGCGAAGATGCCGAGTGTCAGATCGACCAGGAACTCCGGCATCCCGCGCCCGAGCGCCGCCCGCTTCCACTCCTCGTCCGGCACCGTGACCCGGGTGATCTTCCGCCCGACGAGCTCCGAGGCGATCGCTGCGATGTCCGCGTAGTCGAGCAGCTCTGGGCCGGTCAGCGGCGGCGTGATGCCGTCGAGACGCACGGGCTCGGTCAGCGCGAGCACCGCCGCGTCGGCCAGATCCCGGTGCGCTGTCCAGGAGAACGGCCCGTCCTCCGGCAGGATCAGCTCCCCCGTTTCCAGCGCGGACCGCAGCAGGAACGCCGGCGTGCTCGCATAGAAACCGTTGCGCAGCGCCGTGAACGGTACGCCGGAACCGGCCAGGTCCTGTTCCGTCGCAGCGTGGCCCCGGGTCGCGAGGAACAGCGAGTCCAGGTTCGCGGCCTGGTGGCTGGTGTAGAGGATGCGCTCGGCGCCGGCGGTCTTGGCCGTGTCGATCGCGACGTGGTGCGGCTCCGGGTCGGCTGGGCCCGAAACGATCAGTACCTGGGTGGCGCCTTCGAATGCGTGCGCGAGCGAATCCGGGTCGGCGAAGTCTCCACGCCGTACCCGGACACCGCGAGCGGCGAGGTCCGCGGCCTTCGCCGGATCGCGCACGCTGACGCCGAGTTGGCCGGTGGGGACACGGTCGGCGAGGCGGTCGACGACAGCACGGCCGAGACGGCCGGTCGCTCCGGTGACGATGATCATGCACAGCTCCTTGTTATCAGTGGATACAGATTGACGCTATCACTGTTAACACGACGAGCCAACCGCTACCGTTGGCGCGTGGACGAGCTGCCAACGGACGAGACGCCGGCCGACGCGACCACGAGCGGTGGCGGCGGGCGGGATCGGATGCGGGCGCAGATCGTCGAGGTTGCCGCTGGGCTGCTCGCGGCTGGTGGGCGGGATGCTGTGTCGACGCGGGCGGTCGCGGCTGCGGCGGGTACGCAGGCGCCGACGATCTACCGGCTGTTCGGCGACAAGGACGGGCTGCTCGCGGCGGTGCTGGAGCACGGGTTCTCGACGTACCTCGCGGACAAACCACCGCTCGATCCGGCGGCAGACCCGATCACGGACCTCCGCGCGGGATGGGACCTGCACATCGGGTTCGGGCTGGCGAACCCGGCGCTCTTCCTCCTGATGTACGCCGACACGCAGCCGGGCCGGCGTCCCGCGGCAGCCGAGGCCGGGCTGGAGATCCTGCGCACCCGGATCCGCAACATCGCAGCCGCCGGACGACTGCGCGTCGACGAGGACTTGGCCGCGGAACTCGTACAGGCGGCCGGTTCAGGCGCCGTACTAGCACTGCTAGCCGTCCCCGAGGAACGCCGCGATCTACGGCTGGCGGACACGATGTTCGACGCCTTGATCGCAGCAATCACCACAGACCCAGCACACCACGAGACCGCGGATGACAGGGCGGGGTGTGGGTGTGGTGACGTCTGCGAATGCGTTGCGGGCGCGGTTGCCGGAGCTTGAGATGCTGACTGACGGCGAGCGTCAGGTGCTTGGTGAGTGGCTCGCTCGCATTACCCACTGAACGGCCTCCTCGACCGTCTCGACCACCTCAGGACCCGGAGGTAATGGTGGGCGGTTGATGATGATTACGGGGATGGCAAGTCGGCGGGCTGCGGTGAGTTTGGCGGCTGTGGCCGGGCCTCCGCTGTCTTTCGTGACGAGTACGTCGATGTCGTGGTCGCGGAGGATCGTTTCCTCGTCGGCGAGCGTGAAGGGGCCGCGGGCAAGGATCAGCGTGCACCAGGTCGGACGAGGTTCGGGCGGATCGACGCACCGAGCGAGCGTCCACAGCCCAGTACCAGCGAAAGCATCAAGCCCCTGCCGCCCGATCGTGAGAAACGCCCGCGTCCCCAGACCCGGCAGCAACTCAGCAGCAGCGGAAACGCGTCTCGACCCAATGCCAATTGTCGTCGGGCTCCGGCACTCCAACCCGGTCGCCGCAGCACCAGCAGCGGCACACCGACCTCGCGCGTCGCGGAAAACGCATTCGCAGTGATCAGCGCCGCGAACGGATGCGTCGCGTCGATCACCGCATCAACCGGATGCTCCCGCAACCAACCCAGCAAGCCCGCCGACCCCACCGAACCCACCGACCCGCACCTCACCAACCGGCACCCGCGCATCGGAAGTCCGCCCGGCAAGCGACGACACCACGTCGACCCCGGCCCCAGCCAGCAAGCCCGCCAGTTCGCGAGCCTCCCCCGTCCCGCCGAGCAGCAGAACCTTCATCGAGACCGATCGGCCGAATAGAGATGACTGTCCCGAAAGGCCGTTGCCGACAGCACCTTTCCGACGATGATGACAGCAGTACGGCGAACGCCCGCGGCCTTCACCTGCTCCGCGATATCGGCAAGCGTGCCGCGCAGGACGACCTCGTCGTCGCGGGACGCACGCGCGACGACCGCGACCGGGCAGTCGGCGCCGTAGTTCGGGACGAGTTCCTCGACCACGCGCTCGATCTGCTGCACCGCAAGATGCAGAACGATCGTCGCCTGACTCGCGCCGAGGGTCGCGAGGTCCTCACCAGCAGGCATCGCGCTGGCGCTGCCGCCGATCCGGGTGAGGACGACGGTCTGCCCGACCTCGGGGACGGTCAGTTCACGGCCGAGCGTGGCGGCGGCCGCTGCGTACGCCGGTACACCGGGCGTCACGTCGTACGGGATCTCGAGGGTGTCGAGGCGACGCATCTGTTCGGCCATCGCACTGAAGACGGACGGGTCGCCGGAGTGTAGGCGGGCGACGTCGAGGCCGGCGGCGTGTGCGGTGGCGAGTTCAGTGACGATCTCGTCGAGCGTCAGGTTCGCGGTGTCGACCTTGCGGGCGTCGGGCGGGCAGTGGTCGAGGAGTTCGACCGGTACGAGCGCACCGGCGTACAGACAGACCGGTGAAGAGGCGATCAGGTCGCGCCCGCGGACGGTGATCAGGTCCGCCGCACCGGGGCCGGCACCGATGAAATGGACGGTCATGGGGCCTCCCGGTCTGGACTGAGGAGCGCAGGGAGCGAAGCGACCGGAGCGACGAGGGAAGACCGGGAGTTACAGCCCCATGACCCGCCGCGCCGGAGGCGCGGCATCAGTGCCGTCACTTCGTCACGCTCCAGATGGTTACCGGCATGGCTGGGCGCCAGCCGGTCATGGTGCCGACGGCGGAGGCGCGTTGTACGTCGAGGCGGATGAGGTCGCCACCGACCGCCTTGTACCACTGGGCAATCAGGGCCTCGGTCTCCAGCGTCACGCCGTTGGCGACCAGGCGACCGCCGGGGCGGAGCGCGTTCCAGCAGGCGTCGAACATACCGGCGGCAGTCGCTCCCCCGCCGATGAAGATCGCGTCGGGCGATTCGAGACCGTCGAGCGCTGCTGGGGCTGCACCCTCGACGATCTCCACCGCCGCACCTAGCGCGGCGACGTTGCGTTCCAGGCGTTTTGCGCGGTCGGCGTCGCGTTCGATGGCGATCGCGTGGCAGGACGGGTGGTGGCGGGACCACTCGATCGCGATGCTGCCCGCGCCGCCGCCGATGTCCCAGAGCAGTTGGCCGGGGACAGGTGCGAGACGGGACAGGGTGACGGCGCGGACTTCGCGTTTCGTTAGCTGGCCGTCGTTCTCGTATGCGTCGTCGGGTAGGCCGGGAGTTGTGGAGAGGACGGGGGCGTCGGCCGGGCAGAGTACGGCGATGACGTTGAGGGGGTCGACGTCGTCGGACCAGTCGGTGGCGTTCGTCGTACGGACGCGTTCGGTTGGGCCGCCTAGTTGTTCGAGGACGGTGAACTTGCTGGAGCCGTAGCCGCGGGCGATCAGCAGGTCGGCGACCTCGGCCGGGGTTTGGGCGCCTCGGCTGAGGATCAGGATTCGTCGATTGGGCTGGAGGTGCGGGTGGAGTCGCTCGACCGGGTTGGTCACCAGGCTCACCACCTGCACCTGGTCCTGGGCCCAGCCGAGTCGCGCACACGCCAGCGAGACGCTCGACGGTTGCGGGATCACGCGTACGGCGTCGGCGCCGAGCATGCGGACCAGCGTCGTACCGATGCCGTGGAAGGTCGGGTCGCCACTTGCCAGCACACAGATCCGCCGTCCCCGGTGCTCGTCCAGCAACTGCGGGAGTGCCTCGGACAACGGCGAAGGCCAGGCGAGGCGCACGGCGCCAAAAGAGCTGGTGGTGGGGGTTGGGGCTGGGATCAGGGCTAGTTGGCGGGGGCTGCCTAGGAGGACGTCGGCCTGCTCGATGGCTTGGCGGGCTGGGGTTGAGAGACCGGTCCAGCCGTCGGCACCTAGGCCTACGACCGTGATGAGGTCAGGCATTCCCGAGGACCTTTGTCACGGTGATCTCGATGACTACACGCTGTGGGTTGACCCGTGGCTCCTTGTACCGCTTGGCGTACCGCCGTTCGGCGTCGTGCACCCGCACAGGGTCGTCGCTGACCACCGCACGCCCCTCGATCGTGCTCCAGCGCCGGCCGTCCACCTGTGTCACCGCGACAGCCGCCTCCCCGAGCCGCCGGATCGCGCGGGCCTTGTACGACGTACCGGAGCAAATCACCCGCAACAGCCCCGCCTCGACGTCCAAGGTCGCCCCGACCGGCGTCGCGTGCACCGTACCGTCCGCCCGGACAGTACTCAGCACACAGAGATGCCGCTCGCTCCAGAACCCAACCAGCTGCTCACTGAACACCCAGCGATCGTAGACAGGCCCGCCCGGTGAGGTGCCGGGCGGGCCTGTGCGCGCTGGACCCCTCAGACCAGCGCTGATCGTGGTTAGCCGATGTCGCGGCGGCGGAACGTTGCGAAGCCGGCGATCGTGAGCGCGGCGGCGATCGCGGTCAGCGAGAGCACCGGTGCGACGGAGAAGTCACCGCCCGGCAGCCGCGGGGTGTGGCCGTACGGGCTGAGGTTGATCATCCACTGCGGCAGGTTGAAGATCTCACCGAACTGACCGATCAGCAGGAACACGCCGTACAGCGCCCATCCCCCGGTCACCAGCTTGGGCGCCAGCCCGAACAGGATCACGACGAGCGCAGTCACCAGCCAGATCGCAGGCAGCTGGACGGCGGCAGCCGCGAGCATCCGCGGCACCTGACGGCCTATGTTGCCGAGGGACGCACCACTCGAGATCCCAGAGCCCAGTCCGGCGACCAGGATCAGTACGCCAGTGCCGAGCAGCGCCATCAGCACATGACTCGCCAGCCACTGCGCCCGCGAGACACCGGTCGCCAGCAACGGCTCGGCCCGCAGCGCGGTCTCCTCCGACCGCAGTCGCAACGCCGCCTGGATCCCGAACGCCGACGCCAGCAGCCCGATCATGCCCATCTCGGTCGCCAGGAACGCATCCGTGATGCCCTCCACGCCACCGAGCTTCTGCACCATCTCCTTCGCACTGTCGCTCGTGACGAACCCGTCGACGTTGCTGGCGATGTTGCCGACCAGCAGGCCCAGCAGCAGGAAGGCGAAGCCCCAGGCGTACAGCGAGCCCCGGTGCAGCCGCCACGCCAGTGCGAGCGGGGAGCGCAACGACTTGGCTGCCCGGGCCGGTCCGGGACGTGGCGGCACCAGACCGGCGCCTAGGTCACGCCGCCGGATCAGTGCGGTCGCTGCAGCGATCAGTAGCGCGACAAACGCCAGCGGCAACAGCAGTACGGCCCACCGCTCCCCGGCGTACGCACGGACCTGCTGCGACCAGCCGATCGGTGACAGCCACGAGACCCACCGCGTGCTGCCGTCTGCGGACGAGTCGCCGATGGCGCGCAGTACGTACGCCACGCCGAGCACTATCGCGGTCAGCCCGTTCGCGGCGCGGGCGCTCTCGCTGACCTGCGAGGTCACCGCAGCCACACCGGCGAACGACAGTCCGGCAGCCGCCCACATCAACCCGAACGCGAACGACCCCTTCGTGTCCAAGCCACTGCCCATCAGCGACAGCGCGGTCAGCAGCCCGAGCACGATCACAGTCGCCCCGGACACGATCAGCGCGGAGGCCAGAGCGGCGTACCGACCGAGTACGCCGGCACTCAGCAACTCGAGCCGTCCGGACTCCTCCTCGCTCCGCGTGTGCCGTACGACGAGCATTCCGCCGAGCAACCCGACCAGTAGCGCGCCGAACGCAGTGAGCTTGAACAGCGAGACCTCCCCGAGCGAGGACTCGTCGAAGATCCGCCCGTACAGGGAGACCAGCGCAGGGGACGCGTTCGACGTCCGTGCCGCGTCGACCAGCGCCTTGGGGTCCGTGTACAGGTCCATCGTCGCCTTGGCCGAACCTGCGGCCATCATCACGAACACGACGATCCAGATCGGGATCAGGATCCGGTCCCGGCGCAGCGCGAGCCGCACCAGCGTCCCGGTACCGACGAAGTCGTTCATCGCACGGCCGCCTCGGGCTCAGGTGAATCCTGGGCAGGTACGTCGTCCTCGTAGTGCCGCAGGAACAGCTCCTCGAGCGTCGGCGGCTGCGCCACCAGGCTCTTGATGCCGCTCGCGGACAGCTGCCGCATCACGGCCTCGAGCTGGGCGGTGTCCACCTCGAGGCGGACCCGGTTGCCCTGGACGTCGAGGTCGTGGATCCCCGGCAGCTGCGCGAGGCCGTTCGGCGACCCGGCCAGCTCGGCGTGGATCGACGTACGCGTGAGGTGGCGCAGGTCGGCCAGTGTGCCGGTCTCGACCACCTTGCCGCGGCGGATGATGCTGATCCGGTCACACAGGGCCTCGACCTCGGAGAGGATGTGGCTCGACAGCAGCACGGTGCGGTCGCGCTGACGCTCCTCCTCGATGCACTGCCGGAACACCTCCTCCATGAGCGGGTCCAGACCGGACGTGGGCTCGTCCAGAATCAGCAGCTCGACGTCAGCCGCGAGAGCGGCGACCAGGGCGACCTTCTGCCGGTTGCCCTTGGAGTACGTCCGGCCCTTCTTGGTCGGGTCGAGGTCGAACCGGCGCAGCAGCTCGTCGCGCTTCTTCTCGTCCAGCCCGCCACGGAGCCGGCCGAGCAGGTCGATCACCTCGCCGCCGGTCAGGTTCGGCCACAGGTTCACGTCACCCGGGACGTACGCCAGCCGGCGGTGCAGCTTCGCGGCGTCGCCCCACGGGTCCCCGCCGAGCAGCGAGACATCACCTGCGTCGCCGCGCAGCAGTCCGAGCAGGACGCGGATGGTGGTGGACTTCCCGGCGCCGTTCGGCCCGAGGAAGCCATGCACCTCACCGGTCGCGACCTCAAGGTCGAGACCGTCGAGGGCGTGCGTACTTCCGTAGGACTTGTGCAGTCCAGAGACCACGATGGCTGATGTCATGATTCATAACGTACACTTCATTCAGAAATTTGTGAATCTTGCGAACACGTTTCTCACAGATCAGGTAATCGAGCGACTCAGAGGAGATGATGGGGCGGTGAGTGCACTCCGAGACGACGACGCCGTCCGGCGATACACCGAGCAGTTCGGCAACCTGCTGGCCGAGACCGGCTGGCCGCGGATGGCTGCCCGGGTGTTCGCCGCGATCCTGTCCAGCGTGGACGGGCGCATGACCGCCGCCGAACTGTCCGACCAACTGCAGGCGAGTCCCGCCGCGGTCTCCGGCGCCGTCAACTACCTGCTGCAACTGCGCCTGGCGACCCGCGAACGCGAGCCCGGCAGCCGCCGCGACGTGTACGTCGTCCAGGACGACGCCTGGTACCAGACGATGATGAGCGAGGACGCCTCACTGGTGCGCTGGTCCGAATCCCTCCGCAAGGTCCTCGACTCGTCCGGCGAAGGCACCGACGCCCACCACCGCATCCGCGTCTCCCTCGCCTTCATCGACTTCATCAGCGAAGAGGTCAAGGGCCTCACCGAACGCTGGGTCAAACGCAAAGCCGAACTGGACGCCGAAATCGCCGCGGAGTACGACACCCCCTGATCCGCCGTACGCCGAGTTGTCCACAGGCGCGAATCTGCACGCACAGAAGGGCCCTGGCGACTGCATCTTGCCTGCATGAACCCGAAGTTGAGCGTGTTGGCGGACGCCCGTGGGGGCTGGTTCACCCGGGCGGACGCGATGGATTGCGGCTACAGCGACAGCGAGCTCCGGCGGCGGCTCCGGAGCGGGCAGTGGGCGCGGCTGTCTCGTGACGTGTACCTCGAACCGGGCGCCTCGCCCGCGGGTGAGACCTCCTGGGATCGCGCCAAGCGCGTGCACCTCCTGAAGACCCGAGCCGTCCTCAATCGCTTGGGGCCTGGTGCGGTGGCGAGTCATCAGTCCGCGGCGGTGTACGAGGTCGGAGTTGTGCTCGGCGACGCCGCCCTTCATGAGCGTCTGGTCAGTCCGGAGGCGCTCGTGGCGACAGCGGACCGGCACAGTGTCTGGCACGGTTCGCCGGCTGCGCGGGCGGCGGCGCGGTTCGCGAACGGGTTGAGCGAATCGGTCGGCGAGTCGCGCCTGCGGGTCCTCATGGCGAACCACGGGCTCCCGGAGCCGGAGTTGCAGGTCGAGATCCGGGATGCGTCCGGGCGGCTGATCGCGCGGGTCGACATACTGCTCGAGCGGGTTTGCGTTGTGGAGTTCGATGGCGCGATGAAGTACGGGAACGCCGACGATCTCGTGGCGGAGAAGTGGCGTGAGGACGACCTGCGGTCGCGCGGGTATCAAGTCGTGCGGGTCAGCTGGTCGGACCTGGATCACCCGCTCACCACAGCCAACCGCATTCGCCAGGGCCTGCCATCTGTTGGGGGTGCGCCGACGTGGCGGGGCCGTTGAACAGGTTATTTCCCCTCCACCCCCACCACTTCCTATGCACTGGCCGCGGCGAGCGGGGGGGCTACGGCTCGTAGATGGTGAAGATGGTGCAGTAGAGGGGTGGGGACTCTAGGCCTGGGTAGTACAGGCGGCCTGCCTCGTCGGTGAGTTTGAAGTAGGCGGTGGAGGCGCCTACCTGACACGGGGCCTGGAGGGTCATGGCGACTGTGACTATGTCGCCGGGGGATGCGTCGGGGACGGGTGCTCGGGGTGGGGAGCGGAGCCAGCCGGGGGTGCCGGCGGCGCCTTGGCGGGTGAGCCAGCGGTTGTGCCACGGGCGTTCGCCGCTGTTGCGGAGCTCCCAGGTTTTCTCGAAGACCTGCTCCCGGCACACGCGCGTGCCGTCCGGCACCGTCTCCCCGACCAGTTCGGCCCGGTCGTCGGGGTGGTGATCGATCGGTACGGATCCGCCGAGCAGCACCGGTTGTACATGCCGGCGCATGTCCCGCTGCGACGTGTCCCGGCCGGCGCGTACGGCGGCGTCGAGCTCCATCAACTGGTTGACCAGAGCCTGGTTCGCCCCGAACGAGTCGTCGTACCACTCGATCAGCTCGCGGCTCGGCTTGGTGTGGCCGCGCTCGACCCGGGACAGATGCCCCTTGTCCCAGCCGGATTCGGAGGCGGCGCGGGTCAACGCCACCCCGGCGGCCTCGCGCAACTCGCGCATGCGAGCTCCGATCACGTACCGAGCCTGGGCTGGGCGCACGGCGCACACTCCGCTCTCGCCGTCACTTATCTACATAAAGTACCAAATCGCAGTGAATCAGCTCCGTTGCCCACTGCGACAATCCGATCACGCTCTGATTGTCTGCACAAAGGAAGTGATTCTCCAAGACAACAGGCTCGTCCATCGCAGTTCAGAGCGAAAGGCAACCATCATGATCCGTTCGTTCACACGCCTGACCGCCACCGCCGCCCTCTTGATCCTCGGAAGCGCCGCCCTCCCCGCCACGGCCGCACCCGCAACCGCGCCAGCCTCGGCACCGATCACCAGCACCGCCTTCGGACCGCAGTCGCGGGCCGACGACGCGATCGCCTGGTTCGCCGCCCGCAACGGATCCACCGCGTACCAGGGCTACTGCGAGAAGGCCGTCGAGAACGCGTACGGCACCACCGGCATCTACGCGTCGGCGATCGCCAACTGGAACGACGCCGTACGCCGGGGCGCCGCCCACAGGGGTGACCTCAACCCGCCGAAGGGCGCACTCGTGTTCTGGAACATCAGCGCCTACGGACACGTCGGCCTGGCCACCGGCGACGGCAACTTCTGGGCCACCAGCGTCAACAGCCGGATCGGCAAGGCGAAGCTGCCGTACTTCTCCAACTACCTCGGCTGGGCGCAGCCGAACTTCTGAGGGCTGACGAGGCGCCGCCCCGCCTCGTTGCCCACTGCGACAACGCCGTCACTTTTTGGTTCCCTGCGAGAACAACTCCAGAAGGGAACACCACCATGCGTACCGCCCTCATGCGCATCACGTCCCGTCTCACCGCCGTCGCCCTCCTCAGCGGCGCCGCCCTCGTCGGCACCGGCGTACTCCCCGCCAACGCCGCCACCGGAACCGTTGTCACCGACAGCGGAGCCGGCGTCACCATCCGGTCCGGCAACGCGACCAGCTTCGGCTCGGTCGGCACCCAGCCCGACGGAGCGGTCGAGATCGACTGCCAGATCTACGGCGAGCCGGTGACCGGCAAGTTCGGCCGCAGCCTGATCTGGGACCACATCCCCGGCAAGGGCTTCATCACCGACGCCTACGTCAACACCGGCAGCGGCGGCCTGGTCGCGCCGCTGTGCACGAGCAACCCGCGCGCCGACAAGGCCGTCGCCTGGTACGCCGCCCGCAGCGGATCGACCGCCTTCCAGGGGTACTGCGAGATGGCCGCCGAGAACTCGTACGGGAAGACCGGCATCTGGGCCTCGGCCATCGCCGACTGGAACGACGCCGTGGCCCGTGGCGCCGCACACCGAGGCGATCTGAACCCGCCGAAGGGCGCCCTGGTCTTCTGGAACATCAGCGCCTACGGCCATGTCGGAGTAGCCAAGGGCGACGGCACGTTCTGGGCCACCAGCGTCAGCGGCGCGATCGGCACCCGCGCGCTGCCCTACTTCAACAACTACCTCGGCTGGGCCTGGCCGAACTTCTGACCCTCCCCCAGACGAGCGCCCGGACGCGCGTTCCGCCCCTCACGCGTCCGGGTGCTCGATTCTTTCCAGCCAGTCCGCCACGAGCGCGCGATACAGACCCATCCGCTGCACCGGCAGGTCGTGGTCCTCCTGATCCAGGACGGCGTACGTGGCCCGGGGATAGTCGTCGAGGATCGGCCAGGCGTCGGCGTAGCCCGTCATCGTGTCCTGCCGGCCGGTCACGATCAGCGTCGGCCCTTCGAAGCGCGCGGCCGGGTCCTCGCGGAGCGCGTACGTCGCGACGTCGCCCTGGATCCGGCCCAGGAACTCGAGGTCGGCCTGCTCTTCGGCCGGGTCGTAGTAGCGACGCTGCTTGTCGGTCCAGGCTTCCTGGTACGCCGCGGTCTTGACCAGGTACTCCTCCGTCGGCAACGTCCGCTTGGTGCGGTCGACGACGATTCCCGGCACGCGCAGCAGCAGGCCGAGGACGCGGGCCGGATCGCGCTTCACGATGCCGCGGGCATGCAGCCCGCCGGCCGACGTACCGGCGAGAGCGAACGGCTCGTCGTCGACCAGTTCGTCGATCAGTTCCGCGATCGCCGCGAGCATGCCGTCCTGATCGGTGATCGACGGTACGGCGGGCGACTGCCCGGTGCCCGGCGGGTCGATGTAGATCCGGCGCCATCCCGGACGTCCCTCGAACACCGGCTCGTGGACGTCGCGGCCTTCGCCGTTGGCGCCGCCCCAGCCGGGCAGGAAGACGATCGGCCGTCCCGTACCGAAGGATTCGTAGTGCACGCGGCGACCCTACCCGCGCGGCCGACCGTCAGCGACTGCTTCTCTTCCCAGCAGAACCCGGTGGCCGCTCTCCCGACCCGCGCTCGATCAGCGCGCACGGCAGCACGATCCGCTGCGGCGGACGGGTGTCCGCACCCGACGCGCGATCGAGCAGCAACCGTGCCGCGCTGCGGCCGAGCTCGGCGATGTCGGAGGCAACGACCGTGACCGGCGTCGGCAGCATGTCGGCGAGCCGGAAGTCGTCGAACCCGACCACCGCGGGCTCCCGAGCTCGAGCTCACCAAGAGCACGCAGCACACCCTCGGTGAGGAAGTTCGTCGAGGAGAAGATCGCGGTCGGCGGATCGGCCCGCAGCATCACCTCGCGGGTCGCCTTCTCCGCGGCCTCCGCGTTGCCCTCGGGGAGCTGGATGACCAGCGACTCGTCGACCTCGATCCCCGCGGCCCGATGCGCGCGCCGGAACCCGCGCAGGCGGCGCCCGATCGTGTAGTACGACGGGGCAAGGATGATCGCGATCCGCTCGTGGCCCTGCTCCAGCAGGTGTTCGGCCGCGATCCGGCCGCCGCCCTCGTTGTCGACCATCACGATGTCCGCGTCGATCCCGGTCGCCGGCCGGTCGACGAACACGACCGGTACGCCGGCGCCCTGCAGGAACGCGTGATCGCCCTGGTCGGGCACGATCATCAGCCCGGCCACCTGCCGGCTGACCAGCTCCTGGATGGCCCGCTTCTCGCCCTCCGGGTCCTCGTCCACACTGCCCAGTACGACGGCGAAACCGGACTGCCCGGCGACTTCGAGGGACGCCTTCGCGATGCTCGCGTAGAACGGGTTGGTCAGGTCGCCGAGCACCAGCGCCAGACTCGTCGACTTCTTGCCCGGCCGCAGCGCCCGGGCCACCTCGTTGCGCTGGAACCCGAGCTCGTCGATCGCGGCCCGGACTCGCTGCGCGGTCTCGTCGCGGACGCCATGGCCACCGTTGACCACACGCGACACCGTGCCGAGGCCCACACCGGCCCGCCGGGCGACGTCGATCATCGTCGGCCGGCTGACCTCTGGCTGGCTTGGAAACGTTTCGGGCACGGGGTTGACTTCCTTTTCGCGACACGGCATCGTCACCCAACAGTAAAACGTTGGAAACGTTACCGTCCAGGAGGCCGGATGAATTCAGTCTCTTTAGGCGGATCGACCACCAAGAGGCGAAGCCGCCGCGGTGGGATGAGCCGGAACGCCGGCTCCGACGTGAAGGCGGCGTACCTGTTCATCGCACCCGCGGTGATCGGGTTCCTGGTCTTCGTGGGGTATCCGCTGATTCGATCGTTCTATCTCGCGCTGACGAAGTACAACGGGTTGACCGACCCGGTCTTCGTTGGCCTCGGCAACTTCCGGAGGCTGTTCACCACCGACCCGGCGTTCTGGCCGGCGTTGCGGGCGACCGGCTATCTGGTGGTGCTCTATGTCCCGTTGTCGCTGATCCTCGGCCTGGCGCTCGCGATGTTCTGCAACCAGCGCTTCGCCGGCGTCCGGATCGTCCGCACGCTGGCGTACCTGCCGGTCGTGCTGCCGGCGGTCGCGACGATCACGCTCTGGAAGTTCATGCTCGACCCACAGGTCGGGTTGCTGAACACGATCCTCGACCGGCTCGGCCTGCCGACGAGCCTGTGGCTGCAAGGTCCGAGTACGTCGATGCCGTCCGTGGTGCTGGTGATGCTGTGGGGCGTCGGCGGGACGATGATCATCTTCCTCGCCGCGCTGCAGTCCGTGCCGACCGAACTGTACGAGGCCGCCCGCGTCGACGGCGCCGGCCCGTGGTCGGTGTTCTTCCGGATCACGATGCCGCTGATCAGTCCGATCATGCTGCTGCAGGTGATCCTGCAGACCACCGCCGCACTGCAGACCTTCAACCAGCCGAAGATCCTGACCGGCGGTGGACCGGGGTTCAGCACCAACGTGCTGATGCTCTCGATCTACAACAACGGCTTCCCTACCCTGGGCCGGATCCCGCAGCTCGGGTACGCGTCCGCGCAGGTGTGGGTGCTGTTCGTGATCATCATCGCCGTGATCGCCCTGACCGCGAAGTTCTCCTCGCTCTGGACATACAGTGACAGCACTTCAGACTGAAGCCGCCGTGCCCGAGACGGCGCAGGCCGGACCCCCGGCGAAGAAGAAATCACGCCTGGTCGGTACGACGTCGTGGTACGTCGTCGCGTTGTTCATCTGCGCGGTGATGGTCGTACCGCTGCTGTGGATGATCACGATCGGCCTGAAGAGCCGGACCGCGGTGTTCGACATCCCGCCCAAGCTGCTGCCGCACGAGTTCCACTGGAGCAACTTCATCAAGGGCCCGGAGACGATCCACTTCCCGCGGCTGTTCCTGAACTCGATGATCATCACCTCGCTCAGCGTGCTCGGCGGCGTGATGACCGCGATGATGGCCGGCTACGCGCTGGCCCGGTTGCGGTTCCCCGGGCGCAAGCTGTGGTTCTACCTGTTCGTCGGCAGCATGCTGCTGCCGGGTGTGGTCGGACTGATCCCGTTGTTCCAGATGTACAAGAGCATCGGCTGGTACGACACCTGGCTGCCGCTGATCGTGCCCGCGTTCCTCGGCGGGAACCCGTTGTTCATCTTCCTCGCCAGGCAGTACTTTCTCGCGATCCCCTATTCCATCGATGAAGCGGCGAAGATCGACGGCGCCGGGCACCTGCGGATCTTCGTCAGCGTGATGCTGCCGTTGACCCGGCCGGCCTGGCTGACGATGGCGATCCTGGCCTTCCAGGCGTCCTGGAACGACTTCCTGAACCCCCTGGTCTACCTGTACTCGTCCGGCAAGTGGCCGTTGTCGGTGGGTATGGCGTCGTTCATCTCCCCGTTCGCCGGCAAGACGCCGGACTGGAGCTACTACATGGCCACCAACCTGCTCTACATGCTGCCGCCGCTCATCATCTTCTTCGCCGCGCAGCGCTACTTCATCCAGGGCCTCGGCGCTCTCGGCAGCACGAACCAGAAATAGAGGGGACATTCCTGTGAAGAGAACATCAGTTGTGACAGCCCTGGCGTGTGCCGGGTTGCTGACGGCAACGGCCTGCAGCGGCGGCGGTTCCGACTCCGGCGGCTCCAGCGGCGGGCCGGTCACCGTCACCGTGATGACGTGGGAGTCGGCGGAGACCAACGCCGCGATCAAGAAGGCGCTGGCCGACTTCAAGGACGACAACATCACCGTCCAGCTGCTCGACACCCCGGCCGGGAACTTCGGCGACAAGCTCGCCTCGCTGACCCAGGCGAAGAAGCTGCCGGACCTGTTCTGGTGCGGCAACGACACCGAGCAGCAGTACACCTCCCAGGGTTTGCTGGTCGATTGGGCCGACAAGATCAAGAACGGCGACGGCGACTTCACGGCCGACAAGTTCGTCCCGTCCGCGATGGAGAACTGGAAGACCGCCGACGGCCAGATGGGCGGTCTGCCGTCGCTGATGAACACGTACGGCGTCTGGTACAACGCCGACGCCTTCACCGCGGCCGGCCTGCCGCTGCCGAAGGCCGGCTGGACGTGGGACGAGATGTACGCCGACGCCGCCAAGCTGGCCGGAAAGAACGGCGCGAAGTACGGACTCGTCGCCGATCAGCTGACCGTCCGCCGACGGACCGTTCACGATGAGCATGTACTCCGTGTCGGCCGGTGGCGCGCCGTTCACCGACAACGTCAACCACCCGACGAAGGCCGAGGCCGACGACAAGTACACCGAAGGGGTCGAGAAGCTGGTCGCCGCGATCAAGAACGGGTCGGTGGCGCCGCCCGGGTACGACGCGGCGAACGTGCAGTCGCTGTTCTCGGCCGGCAAGGTGCCGATGACGTTCGGCGGGCAGTGGCTGGCGGCCGGGTTCCAGACCGACAAGCCGAAGATCAAGTACGGGTTCGCGCCGTTCCCGCAGGTGCAGACGCCGACCACGATTGCCGACTCGGTCGGGATCTGCACGCCGCAGTACACCAAGGACCAGGACGCGACGTTCAAGGTGCTCGAGTACATCAACACCAAGGTGTGGGACGCCGTACTGCCGGCCTCACCGGTCGCGCCGCCGGCGTACACGCCCGCCCAGGCGAGCTACTTCGACGCCCTCACCAAGGCGCAGCAGACCACCGTCGTCGACACGGTCAAGGCTGACCTGGCGGCCGAGAAGACGGTCGGCAACCGCTTCACCACCCAGTGGGCGCAGCAGGTCGGCGACCTGACCACAGCCAACTACCAACCCATCCTGAGCGGCAAGAAGCCGATCAGCGACCTCCCGGCGTACATCGACAAGATCAACGGACTGATCAAGCAAGGCGGCTGACCCCATTTGCCTGGCTAACCTACGAATTTGCCTGGCTAACCCACGAAATGAGGGGTTCCCCACCTGGATTCCGGGTGGGGAACCCCTCATTTGCTGGGTCTGCCAGGCAAATTGCTGGGTCTGCCAGGGAAATGGAGGGAGGCGGGAAGGCGGCGGGGGCTTGGGTTAGACGGCTTGCCAGAGGGATAGGGCGAAGCGGGTTTTGGTGTCGGTCCACCAGGCGGCTGGGGTGAAGCGTGCTTTGTCTAGTTCGGCTTCTACGCCGGAGCGGTGGAACTTGGCGGAGATCTCGGTGCTGATCTCCTCGCCCTCTTCGAACGCGATCTCCAAATGGATCTCCGGGATCAGCACCCGCATCGCGCGGGTGGCGCGCAGATGCATCTCGATCCACTCGTTGTCCGCATCCCAGAGCGCCACATGCTCGAACGCGTCCACATCGAAGTCCGCGCCGAGCTGCCGATTGATCACCCGCAACACGTTCTTGTTGAACTCGCCGGTGACACCCGCAGAATCGTCGTACGCCGCAACAAGCGTGGCGGGATCCTTCACCAGATCGGTGCCGAGCAACAACCACTCCCCCGGCTCAAGAACCTCGCGAACCGAACGATAGAACGCCTCCCGCTCAGCCGGAATCAGGTTCCCGATCGTGCCGCCGAGGAACGCAACAACCCGCGGCGGATCCCCCGGCAACTTGTCGAGATGCGCCGTGAAGTCCCCGACCACACCATGTACGTCGAGACTCGGATAGTCAGCGTTGATCGCATCAGACGCGTCCCGCAACGCAGACTCCGACACATCAAGCGGGACGAACGACGTGAGCGTCCCATGAGCCCGGAGCCCGTCCAGCAACAGGCGGGTCTTCTCCGACGACCCAGACCCGAGCTCGACCAACGTGTGCGCGTTGGTAATCGCCGCGATCTCCCCGGCCCGCGCGTCCAGGATCTCCCGCTCGGCCCGCGTCGGGTAGTACTCCGGCAGCCGCGTGATCTCCTCGAACAGCTCACTCCCCCGCGCATCGTAGAACCACTTCGGCGGCAACCACTTCGGCGTCGCCGCCAACCCCGCCCGAACATCCTCCCGCAATGCCCGAGCCGCGTAGTCCGGCGTGAGATGTACGTCGATGAGGGTCACTCTCGTCCTTCCATCGGGGTGATCTGCAAGGTGGTGGCGGTGGCCACGAGCAGCGAACGATCGGGTACTTCGTCCCAGTCGGCGGACCCGAACGGTTCCGAACTGACGGTCACCGAGTCGGCGGTCTGCCGGACCCGGAGCGAATGTGTCCAGGAGGTGGCGACGATCTGCTCTCCGTCTGTCAGCAGCAGGTTCAACCGGGATCCGGGCGCGACCGACTCCACCTCCCGGACGACGGAAGCGACCGCGTCGGCGGGGGTGATTCCGTCGCGCAGACGGTTCGAGACGAGTGCGAACAGCAGCGCGGAGTCGACCGGTGCGTCGAGCTTCAGCAGCTCGGCGACCGGCAACTGCTCGGCCAGCTTCACCGTCGACTCCGGCCAGCCCGGGAGCCGTCCGTTGTGACTGAACAGCCAGTTCCCGACCTTGAACGGCGACACCGAGGATTCGGTATGGGGCATGCCGTCGGTCCCGTTGCGGACGGCGGCGATCACTGCCCCGGATCGGATCGAACCGGCCAGCTCCGGCAGGTTGTCGTCGGTCCAGATCGGCACATTGCGCCGGTACCGGACCGAGGTGCCGTCGACGTACCAGCCGAGTCCGAAGCCGTCGGCGTTGACCGAGCCGCCGCCGCGCATGTCGCGCGGCGACCAGCTCTGCTCGAACAGCGAGTGGGAGGGCTCCTGGACGAGGGACGCCAGCGTCACCGCCGGCCCCAGGTAGGCGAGGTGGCGGCACATCAGGTGTGCAGCTCCCCGGCCTGCAGTTCGTCCGGGCGCGCGTCGCGAGCACAGCGGAAGCCGGCGAAGATCTGCCGGCGGATCGGGTAGTCCCAGTTCCGGAAGGTGCCACGGGCAACGACCTCGTCGGTGCCGAACGAGCCACCGCGGAGCACCTTGTAGTCCGGGCCGAAGAACACCAGCGAGTACTCGTCGTACGGCCATGCGCGGAATCCCGGGTACGGGCGGAAGTCGCTCGACGTCCACTCCCACAGATCCCCGATCAGCTGCTCCACGCCGAGTGGCGAAGCGCCCGCCGGATACGCCCCGACCGGCGCCGGCCGGAGGTGCCGCTGGCCCAGGTTCGCGTGCTGCGGACCCGGCGACTCGTCACCCCACGGGAACCGCCGCGTCCGGCCGCTCGACGGGTCGAACCGTGCCGCGAACTCCCACTCCTCCTCGGTCGGCAGCCGCTTGCCGGCCCACTTCGCGTACGCCTCTGCCTCGTAGAAGCAGACGTGCATCACCGGCTCGTCCAGCGGCAACAGCTCCCGGTGCGCGAACCGCAGCCGCCACCACTCGCCGTCGACCTGCGACCAGAACCGCGGCGCGACCAGCGAGGCCTTCTGGACATGCGCCCACCCGGCCTCGGACCACCACTTCGGGTCCCCGTACCCACCACCGAGCACGAACCGCAGGTAGTCCCCGTTCGTCACCGGCACGGTGTCGATCACGTACGGCTTCACGTGGACGCCGTGCGCGGGCCGCTCGTTGTCCAACGCCCACGGCTCGATCGACGTACCCATCTCGAACACGCCACCCGGCACGAACACCTCGGCCGACGGCAACCGCCGGCCCGCAGGAGGCGGCGGCGCGTCGAGCACCGGCGCACCTTCCCGCAGCTGGTGCGTAGCCAGCATCGTCTCGTCGTGCTGCTGCTCGTGCTGCGTGATCATGCCGAAGGCAAACGCGTTGTCCACCAGCTCACGCCCGGCATCGAACTTCACGTGGTCCAGGACATCCATCACCTTGTCCCGTACCTCGGTCACATAGCTCCGCGTTTCCACCGGACCGAGCAGCGGCAGCGAAGGACGGTCCGCGCGCGGGTGCTGGAACGCGTCGTACAGCTCGTCGATGTCCTGGCGCAGCGGCTCGCGGCCGCCGACGTCGCGGACCAGCCAGAGCTCCTCCTGGTTGCCGATGTGCGCGTAGTCCCAGACCAGCGGCGACATCAGTTTGGAGTGCTGCTTGACCAGGTCGCCGGTGTCGACCGCATCGGTCAGCTGGACCGTCCGTGCCCTGGACCGTTCGAGCTGCCCACCGACGAAGGCGCGCAGGCCCTCGGGCGACAGATCGGACAGTTGGTGATTCATGAAGCTCGCCTTCCGTGGGTGGTGTCGACGGCGCGCTGCAGCCGGGTTGCGACGGCAGCGATGAGTTCTGGATCCACACCGGTCCGGTCCATCACCTCGGTACCCAGTGCGACCACGTCGCGCGCGGCACGCAGTACCAAGGCGTCGTTGAGCCCCTCACGGGCCGCCGGGAACCAGCGGCCGGCAGCAGGCTCGGCCGCGGCCAGCACCTGGTCGATCGGAGCGGACATCAGTGCGGTGAGCAGCAGGGTCGGGGCGATCCACCCGTCTCCCGGCTGCGCGTCGAGGTAGCGCACCTCGAGATACCCGCGCGGGCGGACCGGCGGGAACAGCGTGGACAGGTGGTATTCGAGATCGTCGTACGTCGGTCTGTCGCCGGGCAGCTGTCCGTCCGCCCAGGCCCCGAACGTCAGCCCGGTGGGTGCGTCCCACGTGTCGCCGCGCCGCAGGCAGAGCACCGGCGCCTCCATCGCGGTCCGGGCCCAAGCAGCGGCCGGATCAGCCAGGTCGCCGTCGAGTGGCGGCGGCTCGGTGAACGGGGCACAGGTGCCGAACGTCGCCTGTGTGCGGGCCGAGGCCCAACCCGTGTCCGCGCCTGCGCGGCGGCGGGAGTTGGCGAACAGGCCGACCAGAGCGGGACCGAGGTCGTGCAGTGCGCGCCAGCGGAGAGCGGTCTGGTCCGCTTCGCCGGCGTCCAGGCAGATCTGCAGGCCGGCGGTGCTGCACATCATCCGCGGTCCGTGCGGTCCGAGGCGCTGGAAGGCGTGTTCCAGCGCGGCGTACCGCGGGACGGTGAGGATGCGGCGCGGTGTGCGGAAGGGGTCCAGGCCGTAGCTCGCCTGGGACCAGGTCCGCATCCCGCAGCAGAGCCGTCAGCTCGGCCGCGTCGGCGGCGGTGTCGTCGATCAGCTGCGGGATCGAGTCCGACGCGGGGCCGGAGATCTCTACCTGGCCACCCGGCTCCACGGTGACCAGCGCGCCCCGGCTCAGCGGCAGCTGCGGACTGCCTCTCACCAGGGTCGCGGGGGCATGCATGCCCAGGGCTTTGCTCAGTCGACCGGCGTCGAGCGGCCGGTGCGGATCATCCGCATGATGCACGGTCCACTCGAGCTCGACGCCGTACAGCCGAGGTGGACCGTGCTTGAAACAGACCATCGCGACGTAGCCCTCCGCTTCGGCCCGGGAGCCGATCGGGGTCGTCGCCGGAGAACCAACGGACGAGGTCACGTCAGCGAACCTAGCTCCGGGCCAGGGGCTGGACAACCGACCGGAAATTACCTGCCGGTGACGTCTGGGGTGTGTGTCGACTCATGCCGAGCATGCTTCCCGAGGCCACCGACAGTTTCCGGCCGGATCCGGACGAACCGAGCCCTGGTTCAGCTCTGAGCGAAATCAGGTCAACGGAAGCGCGGACAGGTGGTGCAGGCAGCCACATTCGGCAGCACGTAGAAGTAGCAGCAGGACGTGCGCAACTTCTCCTCCAGCGACACCCCGAACGCCGTCGCGGCACCCTCCGCGTACGGCGCATCCTCCGGCAGCCGGATCGCGGCCCGGACCTCGTCGTCCACCGCCCCGAACCGCTGCAGCGACCCCAGCTTCACACCGGGTTCGTAGCCGTCCAGAAACGTCCTGGTGTGGTCCTTGAGCTGCACTGCCGCCGTAGCCAGCGGCACGACCTCGGCCGACAACAGTGCGACCTCGGCCGGGTAGTGCGCGACCGGGTGCCGCTTGAACGCCAACGACGCCGGTGACACGTCTGGAGACATCCCGGTGACCGCACTGGTCACACCTGCAACCAGAGACGGCACCTGGACGTACCACATGAGCGTGAACATGGCTGCGACCTGCACCGGAGGCTCGATCGAGTAGTCCCGCGCGTAGTCAGCTGCTGCGGCTGCGCGCCACGAGTACGTCGGGTCACCGCCGGCCTGCTGCTCCGCGATCAGGTCCGCACAGGAGACCCAGTCCGGTCCGGGCACCGCGTCCGCCGTACGCACGGACATCCAGCTGACCGAGTCAGCCAGGACCTCCGCCAGGCGGCTCACGGTGTAGCTCATCCAGCCAGCCTACGATCCGGTACGACGACCGGAGCGCCACCGACCTCCACCACCGTCGCCTTCAGCCCGAACACGTCGTCCAGCAACGCCGCTGTCAGTACGTCGACCGGACGGCCCTGCGCAGCGATCTGCCCGTCCCCCATGACCACCAGATGGTCGGCGTACTGCGCTGCCAGCGTCAGGTCGTGCAGCACCGCCACGACAGTCCGGCCGGATGTCGCGGCGGCGTGGACCACGTTCATCACGTCTACGGCGTGTGCGAGGTCCAGGTACGTCGTCGGCTCGTCCAGCAGCAGGTGCTGCGTCCCCTGCGCCAGCACCATCGCGATCCACACCCGCTGCCGCTGGCCACCGGACAGCTGGTCGACTGGCCTGTCACGGAGCTCTGTCAGCTCTACCGCCTGCAGAGCCTCGTTGATCGCATTGTCGTCCTCACCTGTCAGCCGCCCGAACAGACCGCGATGCGGATGCCGTCCCCGCGATACCAGCTCGGCAGCCGTGATCCCCTCCGGCGTCACCGGCCCCTGCGGCAGGACACCGAGCTTGCGGGCCAGTTCACGGGCCGGCAACTCGTGAATGTCCCTGCCGTCCAGCAGCACCCGCCCACTCTTCGGAGCGAGCAGTCTGCTCATCCCGCGCAGCAGTGTGGACTTGCCGGACCCATTCGGCCCGACAACCGCAGTCAGCTGACCGGACGGCACCTCCAGCGTCAGTCCGTCGACCACCGGCACAGCAGCGTCGTACGCGAGGGTCAGGTTCTCGACGTGCACGGTTCAGCGTCCCTTCTGCTGACGGCCGATGAGGTGAAGCAGGTACGGCGCTCCGCACGCAGCCGTGAGCACTCCGACAGGTAACTCGTACGGACCGACCTGCGCCCACTGCAACCCGTTCCGCGCCAGCAGGTCAGCCAGTACGACGAAGAGCGCGCCCAGCATCGCAGTGGTCAGCAACGGCGGTCGTTCCATCCGGGTCAGGCGCAGTGCGACCTGTGGCGCCACCAACGCGACGAACGCGATCGGACCGGCCCCGGCGGTCGCCATCGCGGCCAGCACCGTCGCGATCACCAACAGCATCAGCCGAATCCGCGCCACCCGGACGCCGAGCGACGACGCCACGTCGTCACCGAGCACCAGCGCGGACAGGTCCCGGTTGAACATCATTGCTACCGGCAACAGCAGCACAACGGCGATCAAGACCGGTATCGCGTCACTCCAGGCCCGTGAGTTCAACGATCCCGCCAGCCAGGCGGCCGCCCGGCCAGCGTCGTTGACGTCGCCGATCACGAGCAGCCAGGCGACGAGCGAGTTCGCCGCGGCCGCGATTCCGACGCCGATCAGCACCACCTTGCCCGCGTCCACCACCCCGCGCTGGATCGACAACGCACCGACGATCAGCGTGGCCAGCAGCCCGCCGAGGACCGCGGCCAACGGGATTCCGACCTTGGCCGCGACGCCTGAGATGTTGCCGCCACCGGTGCCGGCCAGCACGATCACCGCGACGGCTCCCGCGGACGCTCCGGAGTTCACACCGATGATGTCCGGGCTGGCGAGCGGGTTGCGGGACAGCGTCTGCAGAAGCGCGCCGGACACCGCGAACGCGATACCGACGAGCAGACCTGTCGCGACGCGCGGCAGGCGCAGTTCCAGCACGATGAGCCGGGTGCCACGACGGCCTCCGCCGAGGAGGACCTCGACCACGTCCGCGAGCGGGAGTTTCGTCGTACCGACGCTCAAGGAGACCAGCGCGACGATGATCGCGAGGGCCGCGAACAGGATGCTGAGGACGAGCGTCCGCGATCTCATAGGGCCAGTCACAGCGCCACCGCCCGGCGACGTACGACGAGCACGAACATCGGGGCGCCGACGATGCCGAGGACGACACCCGCCTGCACTTCGCCCGCGCCGCCGACGAGTCGGCCGACGAGATCCGCGAGTACCAACGCGGTCGCGCCGACGACGCCCGCGGCTGGGATCAGCCAGGTGTTGCGGGCGCCGAAGATCCGTCGCGCGACGTGGCCGGACAACAACCCGAGGAACCCGATCGGCCCGCAGGCCGCGACACCGGCCGCGGTGAGCAGACCGATCGCGCCCAGACCGAGCAGGCGGGCCCGGCGGATCGACAGCCCGAGACCCGCGGCGACATCGTCGCCCAGGGCAAGCATGTCGAGGTCACGGGCATTCACCGCGGCGAGCAGCAACCCGATCACCGCGAAGGGCAGGACCTGGCCGGCGACATCCATGCCTCGGCCGGCAACGGACCCGACCGCCCAGAACCGGTAACTGTCCAAGGTGTCCGCATCGAGGAGCACGATCGCGGATGTCAGGGCACCGAGGAGCGCCGCGACGGCCGCGCCCGTGAGCGCCAGGCCGACGGGAGTCGATCCGGTGCCTCGCGACGCCAATTGCTGTACGGCGAAGGTCGCGATCAACGCGCCCAGCAAGGCGGCCCAGACGGTCGACGAGACGGACTCGACGAGGCCGAGCTGCAACCCGAGGACCACCGCGAACGCCGCGCCGGAACTCACACCGAAGATGCCCGGCTCGGCCAGCGCGTTGCGGGTGTGCCCCTGCATCAACGTGCCGGCGATCCCGAGACAGAGCCCGATCAGGACCGCGACCACCGTCCGCGGGAACCGCAGGCTGCGCACGATCACGTCCGGGTCCGAGCCGGTGTTCGCGGTCAGCGCGTGCCACACCGCGCCAGGCCCGAGCCAGCGCGAGCCGAGCGCGAGGCTGGCCGCGAACGCGAGGACCAGGACGACTACCAGGGCGAGGAGTGCGGCGGCACGGCGTACCGGTCGACTCGCAGTGGGAGTGGCGGAGCACATATGGTTAGGTTTGCCTTACTTCGCTGAGGTCGTGAGTCACCTTATCCCGTTACTTGGAGACACCTGTGCGCCTGCCCCGCATCACCGCTCTGCTCGCTGTCGCGGCCCTCGCCCTGTCGGCCTGCGGGTCCTCGGACGCCGGCGATTCCGGCGATTCCGGCGATTCGGCCGGTGCCGCGGCCGCCGGATACCCGCGGACGATCGAGCACGCGATGGGCAAGACCGAGATCAAGAGCAAGCCGAAGCGGGTGGTCGCGCTCGACACCAGTTACGTGGACGCGACGCTGATCCTGGACACCCCGGTCGTCGGGTACACCGACTACCGCACGATCAACGGGAAGCTGCCGGACTACCTCGGCGACGACCGGACCAAGTACGGCGCCGAGGCCCAGTCGGTCGGCACGCTCGCCGAGCCGAACCTGGAGAAGATCGCCGCGCTGGACCCGGACCTGATCATCAGCGCGAAGGTCCGGCACGAGAAGCTGTACGCCCAGCTGTCCGCGATCGCGCCGACGATCATGTCCGAGACCACCGGGGCGACCTGGAAGGACAACATCCGGCTGGAGGCGAAGGCGGTCGGCGCCGAGGAGCTGGCCGAGAAGGAGATCTCGTCGTACGAGCAGGCCGCGAAGACGGTCGGCGCCGCGATCAACGCCAAGGCTGGTGATCCGACGATCTCCGTGGTGCGGTTCGTCGACGGCCCGACCCGGCTGTACCAGAACGCGAGCTACTCCGGGATCGTGCTCAAGGACGCCGGCCTGAAGCGGCCGAAGTCGCAGGACGTCGCCGACTTCGCGCTCGAGATCAGCCCGGAACGGATCAAGGACGCGGACGCCGACGCGATCTTCGTGGCGACGTACGCCGACGACAAGGGCCTGAGCAAGAAGACCGAGGCCCAGTTCAAAGCCAACCCGCTCTGGAAGCCGCTCGCCACCAAGGTCCACGACGTCCCCGACCTCACCTGGATGACGGCCGTCGGCCTCCAAGGCGCCTGGTCCATCCTCACCGACCTCACCAAAACCTTCGACGTCCCGGCGCCCGTAAAGCCCGCCTGATCACGTCACCTTGAAGTCCTCCGTCTGCGTGCCCTTGGCGCCGCCGTCAGTCACCACGGACACCGTCAGGTGGTAGATGCCGCGGACCGCGAGTGACTCGGAGTCGAAGTAGAAGCGCAAGCCGCAGGACCCACTCCGTGCGGTCTTGACGACGGTGGATCCGCGCTTGAGCGTCCAGGTCGGATAGCAGCCGTTGGCCGGGCGGCTCCCGCTCACGTCCAGCACTTGGGCGGCTGCGTTCGCGATGGCGCCGGCGCGATACTCCCCCGGTCCGATCTTGTCGCCGCTACTTATCTGGATGGTGATGGCCAGCGTGCCGGGCGACAGGGACTGCAGTGTGCTGGAGCTCCCTGGACCAGTGATCTGGGTGGTCGGCGCCTCCGTCACGGTCTCGGTGACCGTGCTGGTGGCGGTCGTGGTCGCAGTCGCGGTGGTGGTCGACAGGACGGTGGTCTGCGGCGGGGCCGGATTGATGGCGGACGGTAGTACGTCGGCCTGGCCGAGGACGACGGTCAGGGCACCGCCGATCAAGGTGCAGGCGGTGGACAGGATCGTGATGAACGCCGGGTGCCGGTGCCAGGCGTACTGCTTCTTGTCCGGGTTGTCGGCAGGCGTGTCTGACTTGCTCTGGTGCACAGTGGTTCCCCCCACGGCGACAGGTCCGATGGCCCCCCGGCCACGGTGTGATCGCTCAACGATGGACCAAAAAGACGAGCACGTCCACTGCGGAGAGTGACAGCATTTAGGGTTCGGCGTATGACGGCTCCCGTGCGGTGGCATGTTGGTCCGTGGACCACTCGAGGGACGCGGGTCGGTGAGGATGCGGCGCCGGGGCGGCGGCGGACGCCGGACGAGTTGAACTTCGATGTCGTGGGGTTGGCGCGGATTCTCGGGCGGCGGTTGTCGGGGCGGGACGAGCTGCAGGTGCGGCTCTGGCAGAACGAGCTGCGGCCGACGCACACGCGCCAGTGCGGGGTACACACCCTGGCGGATCCGGACAACGCCCAACTGCTGCGCGAGACCGCACAGGAGGCCCTCGTCTGGTTGGGCGAGCGCGCGCCAGCCGGCTACGAGTTCGTCCTCACAGACGCGGTCGAGCTACGCCCGCTACTCGACCTGTCCGCGGCGGTCATCGCCGTCGACGCCGTCGTACAACTCGCTGGTCTTTCCCTCCCCGCCGCACGGTTGGCAACAGCGCATGTACGTCGGTCCTCCACAGGCGACTGGTACGCCGGTGACGCGGTGTGCAACTGGTCCGGCCCGCACACCACATCCGACGAGGCGGTAGCCGCCGTCCGCCGTGCCCGTCACGAGCTCGTAGAGCAACTACGCACCGCAGGACGTGACGATCTCGCCGACACCGCGCCCCGGTGGGCGGACATACCGCTCGAGTCCGACTAACGTTCCTCGGTCACTCGGCCAGTATCAGCGACTCCGTCCACCGATGCAGGTACGTCGTCAGCTCGGCGACGTCGTCCGTGACCGCGGCGACGTAGCCGTCCGGCCGCACCAGCACGTACCCGGACCGCGGGTAACTGTTGCCCTCGACATCGACCGCGTATCCGGCGACCGGACCGCTCAACTCCGGCATGTCCCGCCCGATCGCCAGCAGCGTGAACCGCCGCGCACGGAACAGATCGAACAACCGCACCGAACCGTCAGCGGTCCGCGCAATGCCGTCCGGAGCAGTGTCTCCGGCCCGCAGCCGCCGCTTGCCCGGAACAGTCAGCGGCGACTCGTAGTACCGCGGATGGTCGTTCCGCCCGCGCTTGTTCATCCCGGCCAGGAACCGTTTCACGATGTGCGGGAGGATCGGCCGCAAGAACCTCGGCGGCGTCGTCGCCGACGCGAACCGGCGGTCACTCTCCTCGAGGATCGCTCGCCCGACCGGCAGCCGCTCCCCCTCGTAGGTGTCGAGCAGCGCCTCCGGAGCACCACGCAGTACCAAAGCCAGCTTCCACCCGAGGTTGTACGCGTCCTGTACGCCGGTGTTCAGCCCGAACGCCCCGAACGGACTGTGCACATGCGCAGCGTCTCCCGCGAGGAAGACCCGCCCGGCCCGGTACCGCTCCGCCATCCGCAAGCTGTACCGCCACACCGACAACCACCGCGGGTTGCTCACCCGCAACTCCGGTACGCCGCTCCGCTCGACCACCGTGCGCTGCAGCCACTCCAGCGACGGCTCGTCGTCCGCGCCGATCGACGCGATCGCCTGCCACGGCTCGCCTTCGCGGTACGGCCGCAACGCCAGCATCTCCTGATGCCCACCCCAGAGGTGTACGGCGTGATCCGCCAGCCCGCTCACGTCGACGTCGGCCAGCAACGCCCGCGCGTCCTCCTCCGTGCGCCCTTCGAACGCGATCCCCAGCGCCTTCCGGACCGCGCTCCGACCGCCGTCGCACCCGACCAAGTACTGCACCCGCTCCTGTGACCCGTCCGCGAACGTCACCAGCACCGACGAGCCCTCGTCGGCGAAACCGGTCATCGTCGTACCGAACTCGACCGCGACGCCCTGACCCGCCAGCGCATCCCGCAGGATCTCCTCGGTGCGCCATTGCGGCAGCGACACGTAGTTCGGGAACGGTCTGGCCGGCGTCGGCGGATCGGGTGCGATCGTGAAATCGGCGAGCAACGCCCCGCCGAGATGCACCTTGGTCCGCCCGTTCGTCCCGGTCGCCGCGACGAACTCGTCCGCGACGCCGAAGCTCTCGAAGATCTCCAGTGTCCGCGGCTTGATCCCGAACCCGCGCGACCCCGGCTGCGGACCGGGCGCCCGGTCGACGATCCGCACCGCCAGCCCCCACCGGCTCAGCTCCATCGCCAGCGTCAGTCCGGTCGGCCCGGCGCCCACCACCAGCACATCCACCATCGCCCGTTCCCCTCGCTCGTCGTGATACCTCCAGATTAATGTCAATTTGTACATGTCAACTAGTACATTTGTCATGTTACGGTTCACCGCATGTCACTGCGTCACGGACTGCTCGGTCTGCTGGACCAGCACCCGGCCACCGGCTACGAGCTGACGAAGTCGTTCGAGGAGATCAGCCAGTGGGCCTGGCATGCCTCGCACAGTCACATCTATCCGGAGCTGCGGAAGATGCTGGACGCCGGCCTGATCGAGGTCGTCGACGAGCAGTCCCGGAACCGCAAGACGTACGGCATCACCGCCACCGGCCGCGACGAACTGCGCCGCTGGATGCTCGAACCGGCCGACGAGGTGGTTCGCAGCGGCGCGGCCCTCCGGCTGTTCCTGGTCGGATCGCTCGAGCCCGACGAGGCGCGCGCATTCCTGCAGCGGACCGTCGACCAGACGGAACGCCGACTGGCCGCGCTGGAGGCGCAGATCGAGGAAGCCGGACCGGAGTGGCGCGGCGACCCGCTCGCGTTCGGCCGCCTCGCCGCCGAGCGCGGCCTGCGGATGCTCCCGGCCCTCCGCGACTGGGCGAAGTGGGGCCTCGAGCAGCTCGACGCTAAGTGAAACTGGCGACGAGGTAGCCGACGCCGTACGGCGCTGCTTCGTAGGTCAGGTCGCCGGAGAGCGACGTACCTTCGAGGGCTCCGGCTAACACCTGCCAAGGCGCTCGGCCAGCGGCCTGGAGCTCGACGGCGAGATTGGGATCTAGTGCCTTGAGTACGTCGAGATCTCTGTGCTGCAAGGCGTTTGCGACGGTGGTGTCGAAGATCTCCGCTCGCGGATGGAGGTGTACGGGCGAGTGCTCGCTGCGGCGGGCCGAACCGTCTCCCATCACCAGCAGACCGACCCGATCGTTGCCATCAGCAATCTCTCGGCCGAGTTGAACGCACGCGTCCGGCGCGGTGTCGGTCGGCACTGCGCGATAGGTGCGGGGCAGCTGCGCGGCCTTCGTCTGCTCGAGCAGCCAGCCGCCGATCGCCAGCGACAACGGGAGGACGGGCGGGCCCGAACCGAACCGCACACTGGGCGCACCGTAGGCACCCAACGAGCCGCCGGCCTCGGCGTCATAGGTGCCCGAGCCGGCCCCGATCACCACGATGTGCGTTGCGGTGGCGAGTGACTCGACGGCCGCCAGGCAGGCGGCGCGCAGGTCGTCGAGCTCGGATGCGGCGCCGGACGCGACCTCAGGCACGAGGAGCGGCGGATGCGGGCAGACCGCGGCGGCAACGACAGGCACGACTCAGGCCTCCCGGACGTAGCGAAAGAAGAGGTAGTCGTCCTCCGCGGACAGCGCCGACTCGAGCTTCATCTGCCGGGTGAGCGTCGACGGGGCCCCGGCGATGATCCGGCTGGCTCCCGGTCCCGCCAGCAGCGGCGCCAGCGCGAGACACAGCTCGTCGACCAGATCGGCCGCGGTCAATGCACCGAGCAGATGCGGCCCGCCCTCGGACAGGATCTGCGTCATCCCGCGCGCGGCGAACTCGTCGACGACCGCCTGCAGGTCGACCGTCACCTCCCCCAGCACGAGCACCTCGGCAACCTCCGCCAGCGCCGCCCGCCGGTCCTCCGGTGAGCTCGCATGCGTGATGACGATCGGCCGTACGGCGGACCTGAACACCGGATTCACCGGACTCAGTTCGAGCCGCGACGACACGATCGCGAGCGTCGGGTTCTCGGCGAGCCCGGCCGCCGTACGCCATTCACGTGCTTTCGCGGACAGCTTGAGCGGGTTGTAACCCTCGTCGCGGATCGTCCCCGCGCCGACCAGGACGACGTCCGCCATCCGCCGGATCACGCTGAACACGCGGCTGTCGGAGTCGCTCGACAGCGCCTTCGACTGGCCGTCGATCTCGACCGCACCGTCCAGGCTGCTCACGAAGTTGGCCCGTAGGTGCGGCACCGCTCGGTCCGCGACCTCGTAGGCCGCGATCAGTTCCTCGTCGCTCAGATCGTCCAGGCGGCGCATCAGGCGAGGCTCCTTCGGGTTCCGGCGGGCTGCGCGGTGCCACGCAGTACGGCGATGAAGTCGAGGGCCTGCCGCGCGGCCGGTACGTCGTGCACGCGGAAGACGCGGGCGCCCAACCAGGCCGAGACGCTGAGCGCCGCGAGGGTGCCGTTGCCGCGCTGCCCCGGCGGCAGTTCGAGGGTCTCGCCGATGAAGTCCTTGTTCGACACCGCGACCAGGACCGGCCAGCCGGTGGCGGCAAGCTCGTCGAGGCGGCGGGTCAGCTCCAGCGACTGCAACGTGTTCTTGCCGAAGTCGTGCGTCGGGTCGATCAGGATCCCGTCCGGCCGGACGCCGGCGGCGAGCGCGCGGTCGGCGAGGGCGGTGGTCGTGCGGATCACGTCCGCGACCACGTCGTCGTACGCCATCCGGTGCGGATCGGTGCGCGGCGAGAGGCCGCCGACGTGGCTGCAGACCAGGCCGGTGCCGGCCTCTGCGGCGGCGTTCACCAGATCGGGATCGGCGCCGGCCCAGGTGTCGTTGATCAGGTCGGCGCCGGCCTCCGCGACCTGCCGCGCGACGCCGCTGCGGTACGTGTCGACGCTGATCACCAGGTCCGGGTGCCGGGCGCGGATCGCGGCCACGAAGTCGACGGTCCGGCGGAGCTCCTCGGCCTCGCTGACCGGTTCGCCGTACCCGGCCTTCACGCCGCCGATGTCGACCAGGTCCGCACCCTCGGCGACGGCCTTGTCGATCGCCGCGAACGCCGCGTCGGTCGCGTACGTCGCCCCGCGGTCGAAGAACGAGTCCGGCGTCCGGTTCACGATCGCCATCACCGCGAATTCACCCGGCCCGAACGACCGGCCGCCCAGCCGTAGCACCCCGTCGCTCGTGGTCACGCGACCGACTGTACGGGGCGGACCTCCACGCAGGCACAACCCCCACGCACAGCCCCGAAAGGGGCGGTTTCCGGCACTTCTGCCTGCCTGCGCGTCCATCCACCTATCCCGGCGCCCCCATATCCTATAGGATTCGACCCGTCAGTCCGCCCACGCAGCAGATCGGGTCCTCGATGCCACGATTCACCGAGTTCGAGACGTACGACGTCCGCTTCCCCACGTCGCTGGACCTGGACGGCTCCGACGCGATGAACACCGACCCGGACTACTCCGCGGCGTACGTGATCCTGCGGACCGACGCCGGCGACGGGCTCGAGGGGCACGGGTTCGCGTTCACGATCGGCCGCGGCAACGACATTCAGACGACCGCGATCGAGGCGCTCCGCGACCACGTCCTCGGGACTCGACCTGGACGCCACGCTGAGCGACCTCGGCGCGTTCTGGAAGTCGCTCGTGCACGACTCGCAGCTGCGGTGGCTGGGCCCCGAGAAGGGCGTCATGCACATGGCGATCGGCGCGGTCGTCAACGCGGTGTGGGACCTGGCCGCCAAGCGCGCCGGCGTACCGCTGTGGAAGCTGCTGTCCGACCTGACCCCGGAGCAGATCGTCGACCTGGTCGACTTCCGGTACCTGACCGACGCGCTGACGCCGGACGAGGCGCTGGACATCCTGCGCAAGGCCGAGGCCGGTCGCGCCGAGCGGGAAGCGGTACTGCGGGAGCGCGGCTACCCGGCGTACACGACGACTCCCGGCTGGCTCGGGTACGACGACGCGAAGCTGGTGCGGCTCTGTCACGAGGCGATCGCCGAGGGGTTCACGCAGATCAAGCTCAAGGTCGGCGCGAACCTGGACGACGACATCCGCCGCATGCAGCTGGCCCGCGAGGCGGTCGGCCCGGACATCCGGATCGCGGTCGACGCGAATCAGCGCTGGGACGTCGCCGAGGCGATCGACTGGATCGAGGCCCTGAAGCCGTACGACGTGTGGTGGGTGGAGGAACCGACCAGCCCGGACGACATCCTCGGGCACGCCGCCATCGCGAGGGCGATCGCCCCGATCAAGGTCGCGACCGGTGAGCACGTGCAGAACCGGATCGTGTTCAAACAGATGCTCCAGGCCGAGGCGCTGTCGGTCCTGCAGCTCGACTCGGCCCGGGTCGCGGGCGTCAACGAGAACATCGCGAACCTGCTGCTGGCGGCGAAGTTCGGCGTACCGGTGTGCCCGCACGCGGGCGGGGTAGGACTGTGTGAGCTGGTCCAGCACCTGTCGATGTTCGACTACGTCGCGGTGAGCGGTTCGACCGACGACCGGGTGATCGAGTTCGTGGACCACCTGCACGAGCACTTCCTGGACCCGGTGGTGATCCGGGACGGGCACTACGTGGCGCCGGTGCGGCCCGGGTTCGGCGCCGAGATGGACGCGGAGACGCTGACCGATTTCCGGTTCCCGGGTGGCAAGATCTGGACCGACCTGAACAAGGAGAAGAAGTGACTGATTTCGCCGGCCTCCGTGCGATTGTCACCGGAGGCGCCTCGGGGATCGGGCTCGCGGCCGCCCAACTGCTCGCCGCTCGAGGCGCCCAGGTGGTCGTGTTCGACCTGAAGCCGGAGGTCGCCGAGCCGCTGACCGGTATCGCCGCCGACGTCAGCGACGACGGCTCGGTGCGGGACGCGGTCGCCGCGGCCGCGCTGCAGCTCGGCGGGATCGACATCGTGGTGAACAACGCCGGTATCGGCGCGCAGGGCAACGTGACCGCGAACGACGACGACGAATGGCACCGCGTGCTGGACGTGAACGTGGTCGGGATCGCGCGCGTGACCCGGGCCGCGCTGCCGCACCTGCGGAAGTCGGACGCGGCGGCGATCGTCAACACCTGCTCGATCGCCGCGACCGCCGGCCTGCCGAACCGGGCGCTGTACTCCGCGAGCAAGGGCGCCGTCCTGGCGCTGACGATGGCGATGGCCGCGGACCACGTACGGGAAGGGATCCGGGTGAACTGCGTGAACCCGGGTACGGCGGACACACCGTGGGTCGGACGTCTGCTCGACGTCGCGGCGGACCCGGCCGCGGAGCGCGCGGCCCTCGAGGCACGCCAGCCGATGGGGCGGTTGGTGTCGGCCGACGAGGTCGCCCAGGCGATCGCGTACCTGGCGAGCCCGTTGTCCGGATCCACCACGGGTACGGCGGTGGCCGTCGACGGCGGGATGCAGAACCTGCGGATTCCGGCGGCCCGCTGATGAGGCTCTTTCCGGAGGGTCAGCGCGTCGGGTTCGGCAGTGCGCCGCTGGGCAACCTGCTCGGCGAGGTGCACGAGGCCGATGCCGCCGCGGCCGTGACCGCCGCGTGGGACGAGGGATGGCGGTACTTCGACACCGCGCCGCACTACGGACTCGGGCTGGCCGAGGAACGACTCGGTACGGCGCTGCGGGGCAAGCCGCGCGACGAGTACGTGCTGTCGAGCAAGGTCGGCCGGATCATCTACGAGGCCTCCGACGCCGCGACCGACGACGAGGGCTTCGAGGTCAGTACGACGCGCCGGCGGCGGTGGGACTTCTCGCGGGACGGCGTACTGCGGAGCATCGAGGACTCGTTGCGGCGGATCGGGACCGATCGGCTGGACGTGGTGTACGTGCACGACCCGGACGACCACTTCGACGAGGCGGTCGCGACGGCCTTTCCGACGCTGATCGAGCTGCGGGAGCAGGGCGTGATCGGCGCGATCGGGTCCGGGATGAACCAGTCGGCCATGCTGACCCGGTTCGTGCGAGAGGTCGACATCGACGTGATCATGCTGGCCGGCCGGTACACGTTGATCGATCCGGACGGTCTGGACGACGTACTGCCTGCCTGCCTGGAGAACGACGTCCAGGTCGTTGCCGTGGGCATCTTCAACTCCGGTCTGATGTCGCAGCCGCGGCCCGCGGTCGGGACCACGTTCAACTACGAGCCGGCGGCGCAGACGTTGATCGACAAGGCCAACAAGCTCGCAGACGTGTGCGAGTCGCACGGCACCACGCTTCCGGCGGCGGCCATCGCATTCCCGTTGGCACACCCCGCGGTCGCCGGCATCGCCGTCGGCTGCCGCACCGCCGAAGAGGTCCACACCAACGCAACCCTCGCCCGCACCAAGATCCCCACCTCCCTCTGGTCAGACCTAAAGTCAGCCGGCCTACTACGCGAGGACGCCCCCACTCCGTAGGCCAACCGCCCCACCCACGCCTAGCGCAGTCCTACTCCGTCGACCCATCGCTCCACCGCCTTGCGCAGTCCTATTCCGTAGGTGATGTGCGCGAGGCGAGGTGTAGGGCCAGGCGTTCGTCTGGGTTCGTGAGGTCGACGCCCAACAGGTGCTGGATCTTGGTGATGCGGGCGGCCGCAGTGTTGCGGTGAATGCCTAATACTGCGGCTGTTTCGGCCAGCGACGACTCGGTGTCCAGGTAGACCGCCAGCGTGGTGACCAGATCACCAGGCTGGTCCTTGATCGGAGCCAGCAAGGCCTGCGCAGCGGGCTGGAACGTGTCGGTCCGGGTCCACGCCAGCAGAAGTTGCGCCAGCCCCAGACGGTCCACATGGAGAAAACGACCCGTTTCAGCCCGCCCACGCGCCAGACCGGCCGCATCACCCGCCTCGGCCAGTGTCGTGGCGATTCCACTCGGACCCGCCTGCACGCGCCCAACTCCGACGTACGCGTCCACCGTCTGCACCAGTCGGCGTTGCACACGGCGGATGGTAGCGGCCTGCTGCTGCACCTCGGTCGAGGTCGGTTCGCGTACGGCGGTGATCCACGCGGACCACCCGTCGCCCTGCTCCACCACGACCGCCCGCAGCCCCTCGGCGTCGAACGCCTCCACCACATCGGTGCGTCGACCAGCAACGTCCACCTGTCCCTCGGCGCCGATCCGAATGCCCGTGTGCCAGCCGTCGAGCTGCCATCCGAGATCCACTGCACGCCGCCGCGTCGCCTCGGACGGCTCACCGTGCAGGAGCTCACCGAGCAACGACGTACGTTGACGGGCATCCCGCTCCAGCTCCAGCCGACGCAACGCCAGCCGCTCCCCCACCGCCGGTGCCACGACGCCGAGCACATCAGGTACGGCGGCAACCTCAGCCGGCACCACACCGGGCAGCCGCGCGACCAACCAGCACACCGGCCCCACACCAACGACAGCAACCGCGATCAGCACCGCACCGCTCGGCAGATCAACCCGGTACGGCGCTGCCCACGCCACTGGTACGCGCGGCAACGCAGCCACCAACGCCGTACGTTCACCAGCCTCCAACGGCTCACCGGCCAGCGTGCCGCCGTCAGCTCCGGCCAACGTGACAGGGCGTTCCAGTACGTCGGACGTTGTCCGCAGTACCGAGGTGAGGTCACCTCCCGCGCGCCGCAACGCTCCGACCGCCCGCAGCACCAGGTCCGACCGGACCACCTCTGGCTCGGCTGTCACCCGTCGCAGGTACTCATGTGCTGCCAGCGGGTCCGAACAACCCAGCACCGGCAACTGCAACCGCTCCGCCAGCAACTGAGCCCCACGCCCCAACGGCTCCACACCAGCCAGCAGCAATGCACCTGCTCCAGCGGCCGAGGCCCTACTGATCAGAGCGTCGATCCGCCAGTCGGTGTGGTCATCCGCCAGCAGTACGACGAGCAACTGCCCGTCCAGCGACTCCGGGTGTGCAGAGACCTCCAGCAACACCCGAGAGCCCGTCAATCGAGGACCATCGTCGACCGCAGCGCTGAGCACCACCACCTTGCCCCAACCGGGTGAGCTGAGCATCGCCGCCAACGACGGCGCCAGGTCCCTCATGACGCTTCCAGCAACTGCGGGGCGCAGGCGAGGCCGAACGCTTGTGGGCCGACGTGGGTGATTCGGTCGGGGCGACGCCACCAGGCGGGACCCGGGAGGGCCAGGACGAGGACCTCGTCGCCGCTGCGGATGGCGTCCACGGCGATCGGCTGGAGCGTACGGCGGTCCAGTACGCAGAGCAGGTCCGGTGTGGTGACCACGGGCGTGCCGTCGACCAGTGCGAGCAGGTACTCGTTCTCGGTCTCGATCCGGATGACCGCGCGACTGCCGGCGTCGACGACGCAGACACTGCCGCGACCGAACGCGGCACCTCCGTCGCCGATGAGGTGGCGGGCGACCTCCTCCACGCGGCCAGTGCCCAGCAACCGACCGCCGAGGCCCTCAGTGACAACAGCCGGTGCGGCGCCAGGTTCGAGAGCGGCGTGGGCTCGGCCGAGTGCCAGTGCTCGGGTCAAGCTGCCCTGCACCGCGTCCGCCGCCGCAGCCTCCACCGGAGTAGGCGCCAGGGCCAACACTGCCCATCCGCCGGTGTGCGCGACGAAGCTGCGCACGGCTCGTTCGAGACCGGCGGCGTCGACGTTGTCCACGACGATCACCTGGCCGCTCGGCTCGCTCAGCGCACAAGGTGTCAGCGAGCGACCCGCGACCGCCCACGAGAACTGGTCGAGCCGCGGCAAGGCCCGTCCCATCAGGTCCGCGTCGACTACCGGGAGACCCAGGTCCAGCGCGGCGATCAACGGTGTCAGCCCGTTGAGCCCGCCGGCCTCCAGCGACATCAGCCCGGTGACCTCGGTACCCGTCCACCGGCTGACCGCCCGCACCGCCGCGTCGAACTCACCACCACCCGGCAGCTTCTCCATCAGCACACTGGTCGCTCCGACCACGCCGATCGGACTCACCGACACACCAGCCACGTCGGCGGCGTCCCGCAGTACCAACTCCCCCGCACCGAGCCGCCGGCGCAACATCCGGCCGAACGCACCCGTATCCCCGCCACCACCGGAGCCAAGCAGCGTAACCCCGACAACCAGCGCCCCCAGGTCTTGCTCCCGGATGACCGTGCCCATAGGGGGATCCTGCCACTGGCGGACCTGCAGCACTCAGCAAACGCGCCAAATCGGCAGGGTCGACCGTGTGCTGAGCGTGGCGGTCCCGCGAGAAGGGAGGTTGGTGAGTGCTGGGCGTCCGGGTGGAACCTCGGCCCGCCGTGGAGGGGTCAGCGCGGCGGGCCGAGGGCTACGGGATGAGCACCTCGGTGCGGCGCTCGACGGGGGTGAACTCGACGTCCAGGCCGAAGCAGGACGGGCCGAACACCGCCAGCGCCTCGGGTGTGCGCATCAGGTCCGGCGTGGAGATCCCCACCACGGTCACGCGCTGGCCGTAGCGCAGGCCTTCCGTAGTGATCGGCTCCGCGGTGTCCGCCTCCAGTACGCAGATCAGGTCCGGCACGGTGCACACCACCTCACCGTCGACCTCCGCGACCAGGTTCTCGTTCTGGAACCGCAACTCGAGCTGCGAAGTCCCGTCGAACCCGGTGAAGCGTGCCCGCCCGCGCGCGAAGCCCTCGAGGGTACGGCGTTCCACGTCGACGACCTTCCCGCGGAACAGCACCCGCAGGTGGTTGTAGAGCGTCGGCGCAAGAGCAGCCCGCACAGCCTCGATCGGATCCTCGTGCGCCGCCCGCGCCTCCCGGACCGCGCGCCCGATCGACAACCCGAGCGAGAGCGTCCGCGGTACGGCGGTCCGCTTCACCTCGGCGCCCGTCATCGAGTACTCCGCGATGTGCGCGACCCCGCCCAACCGGATGGTGATCCCGCGCGCCAGCCACTCCATCTGCTTGTTGTCCGCGCCGGTGTCGATCACCACGGTCTCGTCGTGTTCCCCGGCGATCGCCATCGGCGACCCCGGTACGCCGTACACCGAGAAGGTCTCCATCTGCAGCTCGGGGAACGCCCGCCCCATCCCGTCCGCGTCGACGACCGGCAGCCCGGTCCGCGCGGCGACGAGCAGCGGGATCATCGAGTTGATGCCACCGCACTCGATCGGCATCGTCGCGTCGGCGCGCCGGCCGAGGTGTTTCTCGAGCGCGCGCAGGGCGCCGACCGGTTCGCTGCCGCGCGGGATCTTCTCCACGATCACTGTCGGCGCGCCCATCTGCGCGGTCGGGATGACGAACGCGTCGTCGTCCAGATCGTCCGGATCGAGCACCGTGATCGGGCCGTGCTCACGGATCGCCTGCTCGACGAGCAGCCGCCCGATCAGCGGATCACCGCCACCACCCGTCCCGAGAATCGCCGCCCCGCGGGCGAGATCCTTCAGATGCTCGATCCCGAGCTGCCAGCTCATGCCAGTGCCCGGATCGGGTCGAGGTCGTAGCCGAAGTAGCGCGGGCCGACCAACTCGATGCCTTCCGGGGAGTGCCAGCGTTCGTCGGCCGGTGCGGCGAGCACGCTGACCCGATGGCCGTAGCGCAGCGCCTCGGTGGTGATCGGCTCGCCGGACTCGGTGTCGAGCACGATGATCAGATCCGGCGTGGTCGCCACCGGCGTACCGTCGAGCTCCGCGACCAGGTGCTCGTTCTGGAACCGCAGCACCAGCAGCCGGCCGTGTGAGGCGTCCAGTCCGTCGACCGCCGCGTCACCGCGCGCGAAGCCGGTCGTCGTACGGCGTTGCACGTCGACGACCTTGCCCACGTGCAGCAGACGCCCACCGAGCTCGTCCACCACGGCCGCAACCGGATCGGTGTGCGAACGCTGGGCCTGTTCGATGGCGCGGCCGATCGTGACGCATTTGCTGAGGGTGCCGGCGACGAACGAGCCACGGGCGTCCGCGCCGGTCATCGCGTACAGCGAGACGATCGCCGAACAGCCCATGTCGATGGTCGCCGAGCGGGCCAGCCGTTCGGCCCATTCGTTGGTGATCGTGTCGAAGACGCCGCGATTGCCCTTCTCGTCGACGATGGACATCGGCGTCGCCTCGATACCGGCCAGCGTCGGCAGCACCATCTGGAGTTCGGGGAACGCGCGGCCCATACCGTCGCCGTCCACCAGGGGCAGCCCGAGTTGCGCGGCGGCGATCACCGGGACGGTCGAATTGACCCCGCCGGCCTCGATACAGGCCAGGTGAGTCGGCGTCTTCCCGACGTACTTCGCCAGCGTCTGCACCGCGACCGAGATCTGGTCGGCCGACGGCAGCTTCTCCACCATCACGGTCGGCGCGCCCATCATCGCCACCGGCAGTACACACGCGTCGTCCGGAAGGTCGTCGACGGCAACGATCTCGACCGGCCCGTGCTCCCGCAACGCCTGCTCGGCCAGCAGCCGCCCGATGTGCGGGTCCCCGCCGCCCCCGGTGCCCAGCACGGCGGCACCGCGGGCGAGGGCCCCCAGGTCCTCAGCACGAAGCTTCATCGGGTCTCTCCCAGGCGCAGGTCGCCGACCGCCTTGCAGCGGATGCGGGTGGCGTTGCCGGGGAGGTACGGGATCGGGACCTCGTCGAAGTCCACGATCCGCACGGCCGCAGGATCGGCGCCGGCAGCGATCGCGCGGTCGACGGCCTCCTGCCGTGCCTCGTCCACCACCGCGTCCCGGCGGCCCGGGTCGATCGCGTACACCCGGTCGACCTCGCCGCCGACCTGCGCGATCGCGGCGCCGATCGCGTTCGCGACCGCGAAGTGATCCGGCCGATGTACGGCGAGACTGCCGGGCAGATCGTCCGGCAACAGGATCGACCCACCGCCAACCGCCACCACCGGCAGCGGATCCGGCGAAGTACGCATCCGCTCCACCGCGTCCGCGATGTCCGCGGCCACACGCGCCAGGGCCGACTTCACCAGCGTCGGATCCAGATCGGCAACCGCAGCGGAATCCCCGACCTCAGCCCGGCCCGCCGCGACCGCGATGTCCGTCGCGGTCAGTGTCTTACCGCCGAAAACAAGCGCTTCCTCGGTCAACCGGTAGCCCACGGATCGCGGCCCCACGGTCACCTGATCGTTGCCTTCGGCCACCAGACTGCCGCCGCCGATCCCGATGCTCAGTACGTCGGGCATCCGGAAGTTGGTGCGCACCCCGGCCACGTCGACCTCGGTCGTCGCCTCCCGCGGGAACCCGTGGGTGAGCACGCCGACATCGCTCGTCGTACCGCCGACGTCGACGACCGCGCACGTGTCGAGACCGGACAGCAGCGCCGCGCCGCGCATCGAGTTGGTCGGGCCGGACGCGAACGTGGCGACCGGGTACCGGCGGGCGAAGTCGACGTCCATCAGCGTGCCGTCGTTCTGGCTCAGGTACAGCGGGGCGGAGATGCCGTGACCGGCGACCGCACCGGACAGGCCGTCGACGATGCTCGCCGCCAGCTCCCGGAGCGCGGCGTTGATGATGGTCGCGTTCTCCCGCTCCAGCAGGCCGATCCGGCCGATCTCGTGCGACATCGAGATCGCCACGTCGTCGCCGAGCTCGGACCGCAGGATCTCGGCCGCGCGCAGCTCGAACTCGTTGCTCACCGGCGAGAACACCGACGAGATCGCCACCGACCGTACGCCGTGCTTCATCATGTCGCCCGCGTGCCGGCGCAGCTCGTCCGGGTCCAGCTCGGCGATGTGCCGGCCGTCGAACTCGTGGCCGCCGTGCGCCAGATAGCTGCGGCCGCTGATCGCCTCGACCAGCCGCTCGGGCCAGTCGACGAGCGGTGGCAGCGACGCGGTGGCGGGCAGTCCGAGCCGCAAGGCCGCGGTCGGGGCCAGCCGCCGGGCCTCGACCAGCGCGTTGATGAAGTGCGTGGTGCCGATCATCACAGCCTGCACCTGCGCCGGGTCGAAGGATCGCTCCGCCTGCAGCCGGTCCAGGGTGTCGATGATGCCGGCCGTCACGTCCGCGCTGGTCGCCGACTTGTTCGCCGCCAGCACGGTCGTGCCGTCCAGCAGCACGGCGTCGGTGTTCGTCCCACCGACATCGATGCCGATACGCATTCAGATCCTCCCGTTTCGTTCATCCTTCTCCGACTTTGAGAAGCCACCAACCGTTTTGCGGGCGGCGAACTGGTTGGTGGGTTCTCAAAGATGAAGCTGTGAGCTTGTGGCGGGGGCGGCGGTCGTCTCGCTGTCCATCGTGCGGCTTGTGCCTAGGCCGCGGATCAGGCCGAGCTTGCCTGCCACGACGTACGCCAGGAAGCCGACGAGGAGCGAGTTGATGCTCGGCAGGCCCCACGCGACGTACTTGCCGATCAGCGCGGCGCCGACCCAGATCACGATCGTGGCCGGTACCCAGGTCGGGGCGGTCGGGGGCAGCGTGCCGGTCGCGCGGGAGGCCTCGAGGTCGGGGCGCCAGCGCTTCACCACGAAGTACTCCGCGACCATGATCCCGGCGATCGGCGGGAACGCGACGCCGAGCACGATCAGGAAGTCGGTGAACTTGTCCAGGATCCCGCCCGCCGCGAGCACGCTGCCGAGGACGCCGACGACGAGCGTGACGGCGGCCCGGTTGACGTGCCGGCCGAACACGGTGCCGATGAAGTTCACCACGCCGAGGCCGGAGCTGTAGAGGTTCCAGTCGTTGATCTTGATCGTGCCCAGGATGATCACCAGCGTGCCGACCCAGCCGACCGACGAGGTGACGATGGTGACCACGTTCGCCGAGCCGATCGCGTGCGCCAGCAGTACGCCGACCAGACCGATCACGTACTCGCCGAGCGTGATACCGAGCACGGTCTGCTTGACCACATCGCCGACCGTCCGGTTGTAGCGGGTCATGTCCGGCGTGATCACCGCACCGACGATGAATCCGCCGGCGACCAGCGTCGTACCTTCCAGCAGACTCAGCTGCGGACCGGCCGGTGCGGCGTTGACCAGTGAGCCGAAGCTGTGGTCGGACAGTTCGCTGATGATCGACCAGCCGACCAGGACCAGGAAGGCCGGGACCGTCACGTAGGCGACCCAGGCCATCGAGTGGAAGCCGCGCAGGACGACAAGCGTGACGGCGAGGCCGAAGACGAGCGACCAGCCCCAGGTCGGAAGAACGCCGATCAGCTGGCTCAGCCCGGCCGCGGACACCGCCGACTGGATCCCGAACCAGCCGATCAGGCTGATCCCGATCGCCAGTCCGATCAGCGACGAGCCGGCCTGGCCGAATCCGGTCCAGCGCGCGATCACCGAGGTCTGCAGGCCCTCGCGGGTGCCGATGACGCCGATCAGGATCGCCACCAGTTCGAGGATCACCGCGCCGAGCGTGAGCGCCCAGAACGCGGTCCAGAAACTCATGCCGAACCCGAGCGTCGCGCCGAGCAGGAACTGGCTGAGCGCCGAGATCTGCCCGAAGCGCTGGGTCGCGACCGACCACCACGAGTACCGCGCGTGGTCAGGGACCCTGGCGAGCGCGTAGTCGTCCGCACCAACAGATGTACCGGCCATGGAAACCTCCAGCCCTGGGATTTCATCGAACGTACGACGGTTGATCCCTGGCCTCACCGTGGAATCTGCACACCCGGTGGGTGCTGACTGTGCAACCGGCCCAGCTCGCTACGCCCTGTCAAATAATGCGATTCATCGGCATACTCACAGTAGTCATACCGGCTGCCAGACGACTTGCAACCCGTCGCGGCGGGCGATCTGCTCGACCCGGTGCGCCACTCGTGCACTTTGCTGCTCGAGCTCGTCCGCATCGTCTGCTTCGAGTCGTAGGACCAACTCCTCAGGCGCAGCACGCACCGACCAGGTCGCCGTACCGAGGTCGACGACCAGCTCCTCGGCGGACGCGGACAGCATCGTCAGCCCACCTGGGCCGTGCGAGAGATGGCTCGTCAGCTGGGCGAGATACCGATCCGCACGCGCCGTACCGAGCCGCGCTTCGAGAGCAGCCACGGCGTCCTCCTTTTTCGAGACACTGTGTCTCGATCATAGGCAGACTGTCCCGCTAGAATCCAGGTATGCCGAAGTTGTGGAACGACAGCATCGCCACCCACCGCCAGGCGGTTCGGGAAGCGATCCTCGACGCCACCGCCGCCCTGGTCGCCGAACGTGGACTGACCGGCGTCACCATGGCCGAGGTCGCGCAGCGCGCCGGTGTCGGGCGGGCGACGCTCTACAAGTACTTCGCCGACGTCGACTCGACCCTCGCCGCCTGGCACCAGCGTCAGGTCGCCAATCACCTGCAACAGCTGTCCGACGTCTGGGAGCGAACCCACCGCATCGACGACGTACTGGAGGCGTACGCGTTCATCTGCCATGAACACCCGCCGACCGAGGCAGCCGCATCGCTGCATCGGTCGGAGCACGTCGACCATGCCCGCGGGCATCTGGTGGAGTTCATCGCGGAACGGTTGGGTGACGTGCGCGTCGACGTACCGCCGAAGGAGTTGGCGACGTACTGCGTGCACGCTCTCCAAGCAGCAGGCGCCGTACCGTCGAAAGCGGCGGTACGGCGCCTGGTACAGGTCACGTTGGACGGGTTACGCGGCCAATCGGGTGGGTGAGAGGTTGAGCCGGCGAAGTAGCTGGGCGTTGAGGGCCACGACGATCGTGGAGATCGACATCAGCAGGGCGCCGACGGCGGGTGAGACGACCACGCCGGCGAAGGCGAGGACTCCGGCGGCGAGCGGGACCGTGATCACGTTGTAGCCGGTGGCCCACACCAGGTTCTGCCACATCTTGCGGTAGCTCGCCTTCGACAGGTCGATCACCGAGAGGACAGCGCGCGGGTCGTCGGCCGCGAGGACGACGCCGGCAGACTCGATCGCGACGTCGGTGCCGGCGCCGATCGCGATCCCGACCTCGGCCCGAGCCAATGCCGGGGCGTCGTTCACCCCGTCACCGACCATCGCGACCTTCAGCCCGCGAGCCTGCAGCTCCGCAACCTTCGCGTCCTTGTCCTGCGGCAGCACCTCGGCGAACACCTCGTCGATGCCCAACTCCTTGGCCACCGCGTCGGCGACCTGGTGCGCGTCGCCGGTGATCATCGCGACCTTCACCCCACGCTTGTGCAGCGCGGCGACCGCCTGCCGGGACTCTTCGCGGACCTCGTCCTCGAGCGCGATCGCACCCAGCACCTGCCCGTCCCGAACCACATGCAGCACCGCAGCCCCGCGAGCCTTCCAATCCGCGACCTCCGCGTCGAGCGCGTCCGGCTCGGTCAGGCCGTTCTCCCGCAGGTACGCCGGACCGCCGACCGCGACCTCCGCACCGCCGACCGTCGCCTGCACACCCCGCCCGGTCAGCGACCGGAAGTCAGACGCCACCAAACGTCCAGCGCCCACTCGCACGCGGTCGATGTGTGCGCGAACGATTGCCTTCGCCAACGGGTGCTCGCTGTCAGCCTCGACGGCCGCCGCCAGCTCCAGCAGCTCGTCGTGCGACACCGCGTCGACAGTCGCGACCCCGGCCACAGCCGGCTCGCCCTTCGTCAACGTGCCGGTCTTGTCGAACAGGACCGCGTCGATCGTCCGCATCCGCTCCAGCGCCAACCGGTTCTTCACGAGTACGCCGGCCTTGGCCGCACGCTCCGTGGAGATCGCGATCACCAGTGGAATGGCCAGCCCGAGGGCATGCGGGCAGGCGATCACCAGGACAGTCACGGTTCGCGTCACGGCCTCGTCGAGCTTGCCGAGCAACGCCCAGACCACGAACGTGATCAGGCCGGCGATCGACGCGAAGTAGAAGAGGAACGCGGCGGCACGATCCGCGAGCGCCTGCGCACGGGAGGACGAGGCCTGCGCCTCGGCCACCAACCGCTGGATGCCGGCCAGTGCCGTGTCGTCGCCGACCGCGGTGATCTCGACTCGCAGAGCGTTGTCTGTGGCAACAGTTCCCGCGACCACGGCGTCACCGACGGCCCGCGACACCGGCCGCGATTCGCCGGTGATCATCGACTCGTCGACCTCGGCCTGGCCCTCGATCACAGTGCCGTCCGCGGGTACACGTCCGCCGGAACGAACCAGTACGACGTCGCCGGCCTGCAGCTCATGCAGCGATACCTCGACGACGCCGTCGTCGGTCACCTTCTCGGCCGAGTCCGGAAGCAGTGCGGCCAATGCGTCGAGCGCACCGGACGCCGCGCCGAGCGCCCGCATCTCCAGCCAGTGCCCGAGCAGCATGATCACGATCAGCAGCGCGAGCTCCCACCAGAAGTCCAGGTCGAACCCGCCGAGCTGCAGCGTGGTCACCCACGAGGCGACGAACGCGACGGTGATCGCCATCGAGATGAGCAGCATCATCCCGGGGCGCCGCGACTTCAGTTCGCCCCAACCACCGGTCAGGAACGGCTGTCCGCCGTACGCGAAGATCACCGTGCCGAGCACCGGCGCGATCAGGCCGGCCCCGGGGAAGTCCGGTCGCATGTACCCGAGCAGGTCCGCGAACATCTCGCTGAAGAACACCACCGGCACCGCCAGCCCCAGGCTGATCCAGAACCGGTCCTTGAACTGCGCCGCATGATCCCCGTGACCGCCGTGCTCGTGCTCGTTCATGCCCCAGAAGATACCCCTAGGGGGTATCAGAAATCAAGGCATGGGAAAGCCCCGCCACCCGAAGGTGACGGGGCATACACCCGAGCCGGCCTACAGCGGATCGATGTCGGTCAGCGTCTCCGGTGTCAGTTCCACCCACCGGGTGATGCCGATGTCGCGCAGGAACGGCACGTCGTGACTGGCGATCACGAGCGCTCCGTTGTACGACGCCAACGCATCCTTCAGCTGCGCCACACTGGCCAGGTCGAGGTTGTTCGTCGGCTCGTCCAGCATCAGCAGCTGTGGTGGCGGTTCCGCGAGCAGCAGCGCCGCCAACGTCGCCCGGAAGCGCTCACCGCCGGACAACGTACGGACCAGCTGATCCGCCGCCCGCCCACGGAACAGGAACCGGGCCAGCCGCGCCCGCCGCTCCTGGTTCTCCGTACTCGGAGCCAGCAACGCCAGGTTGTCCACGATCGACAGGTCGTCCCGCAGCAGGTCGAGCCGCTGCGGCAGATACCGGAACGGCACGGCCGGCAACTCCCCCGCCACGATCGACTGCAGCAGCGTGGTCTTCCCGGCGCCGTTCGCCCCGGTCAGCGCGATCCGCTCCGGACCGCGGATCTCCAGGTCGACGTGCGCCCCGGTCCGCAGTACGTGATCCTCCAGCCGCAGCACCACACGCCCAGCGGGTACGGCGGTCTTCGGCAGGTCGACCCGGATCGCGTCGTCGTCGTGGACCTTCTCCTCCGCGTCCGCGAGCGCCTCCTGCGCCGAGTCGAGCCGCTCGGACTGCATCCCGAGATGCTTGCCCGCCGACACCTGGGCGGACCGTTTCAACCCGCCCGCAATGATCTTCGGGATCCCACCCTGCTCGAAGGCGCGCTGCCCTCGGGCCCGGCGCTGATCCATCTTCATCCGCGCGTCGACCAGATCCTTCTTCTGCTTCCGTACGTCGGCCTCGGCGGCCCGCAGCATCCGCTCCGCGGCCTCCTGCTCGACAGCGACCGCCTCCTCGTAGGCGGTCAGGTTCCCGCCGTACCAGGTGACCTCGCCCTTGCGCAGGTCCCCGATCTGGTCGACGCGATCCAGCAGCTCCCGGTCGTGGCTGACGATCACCAACGCACCGCGGAACTGGTCCACGGCGTCGTACAGATGCCGCCGCGCCCGCAGGTCGAGGTTGTTGGTCGGCTCGTCGAGGAGCAGTACGTCGGGACGCCGCAGCAACTCGGCCGCGAGTCCGAGCAGGATCGTCTCGCCGCCGGACAGCTCGCCGACGCTGCGATCGAGATCGATCGCGCCCAGCCCGAGCTTGCCGAGCAGCGCCTCGGCGCGTTCGTCGACGTCCCACTCGTCGCCGACGATCCCGAAGTTCTCCTCCGAGGCGTCACCCGATTCGATCGCGGTGATCGCCCGCCGGACGGCCTCGATCCCGAGCGCCTGGTCGACCCGTAGCGAAGTGTCGAGGGTCAGGTCCTGCGGCAGATACCCGAGCTCGCCGCTGACCCGGATCGCCCCGCGCTGCGGGGTGAGCCGGCCGGCGATCAGCCGGAGCAGCGTCGACTTGCCCGCGCCGTTGCGGCCGACCAGCCCGGAACGGACCGGGCCGGCGACGAAGGTCAGGTCCTCGAACAGCACCTCGCCGTCGGGCCAGGCGAAGAAGAGGTCGGTACAGGACAGGGAAATACTCATGAGAGTTGACTCCAGCTGAGGTCTCGAACGAGACCGCACACCGATGAGGTGGCGATCAATCAGTTGCGGAGAAAGACCTCAGTTCGACAACTCGAACCCCTGCCCTCGGGAATGTGACGTCACCAAGCTTACGGATCCCGGTTGGGTTGATCAACCATTTTCCGAACGCTTGCGCCGAGCAACGACCACCAGATCGACGAGCGCGACGACCGCGAACGCCCCGAAGACAATCACCCATCCGGCCGGAACGTCGTACACGACAGCCAGCACCGCGGCCGCCACGAACAGCACCACCCCGAACGCCGACAGCACGATCCGCAGTGTCAGTGCGCTCCGGGGCGGAGGCGGTTCGAAGGCCATACCTCCGATGTACTCCTAGGAGGCCTTGCGGAGCCAGGTTTCGACGCCGGCGATGTGGGCGGTCATCCAGGCGCGGGCCGCTTCGGCGTCGCGGATCTCGATGGCGTCCAGGATCGCGGCGTGCTCGGCGAGGGTGCGTTCGACCGCGCCGGCCTGGGTGACGCCGCGCCAGATCCGGGCCCGCTGGGTCGCGCCGGAGATCCCGTCCAGCAGCGAGCAGACCACCTGGTTCCCGGTCGCCTCGGCGATCCCGCGATGGAACCGCAGGTCGTTCGCGACCAGCGCCTCGACCGAAGCGTCCGGCGCCAGATCACTGGTCAGCAGTCGTAGTTCGTTGACCTGTTCCACGCTGATCCGGGTCGCGGCCAGCGCCGCCACACCGGGCTCGAGCAAGCGCCGTACCTCGAAGAACTGCAGCACCGAGTCGTCGCGGTGCAGGTCGACCATGAAGTTCAGCGCGTCCAGCAGATGCGCCGAGTCGAGGCTGCTCACGTACGTCCCGTCGCCGTGCCGGACGTCCAGCACGTTGACGAGCGTGAGCGCCTTGACCGCCTCCCGCAACGAGTTCCGCGACAACCCCAGCCGGGCGGCGAGATCCGCCTCCTTCGGCAAGCGATCCCCCGGCCCGAGCTCCCCCGAGGTGATCATCCCCTTGATCTTGACGATCGCCTCATCCGTCAACGCCATCCCGTCAGTATGCCGCCAGCCGAGCCTAAGAACAGGTAGTAGTACCCGGCCGGCGACCCCCTCCCGCCTGAGGCGGCCCACCACCGACCCGATTTCGCCCACCACCTCCTAATGGGTGTTATCGGGTTGGTCGGTTGGTCGGTTGGTCGGTGACAGACTCGGTGTTGGTAGCTGCTGGTGAGTGAGCACTCATACCTCCTGGGCTTTGAGCCCTGTGGACAGAGCGTGCCCTTGCTGGTGGTCAGGAGGCGTGAACGGCTGATGGGGTGTCGTGCCCAGCACTGCGGGTTGGTGGTGTGAGCACTGATCCATTAGGGCGCCGAGGTCTCCTGCCGGCTGCTGGTTCCACTCGTGCGGGTGTGTGACGGGAGAACTGCATCGTGTTGTTCGTTGGTGACGACTGGGCCGAAGACCACCATGATCTCGAGGTCCAAGACGATCAGGGTCGGGTGCTGGCCCGGAAACGGGTCACCGATGGCATTGCGGGGGTGGTCGGGTTCCACGCACTGGTTGCGGAGTTCCTGGGCGATGACGACGGCCCGGGCCAGGTGATGGTGGGGATCGAGACCGACCGGGGATCGTGGGTTGGTGCGTTGATCGCGGCGGGCTATGTGGTGTTCGGGGTGAACCCGAAACTGGCGGCTCGGCATCGGGAGGTGATCTCGCTGTCGGGCGCCAAGGACGACAAGACCGACGCGCACAGCTTGGCCGACATGGTCCGGACCCGGCGCCATCAGTTACGCCGGGTCGAGCCTGACTCGCAGGTGGCGGCCGGGGTGAAGGTGCTGGCCCGGGCGCATCAAGGGCTGATCCAGGAGCAGACCCGGCACATGCTGCGGCTGCGGTCAGCGCTGCGGGAGTACTTCCCGGCCGCGTTGAGCGCCTACCAGCTGGGTTCGTTGACGTTGACCGGCTCCGACGTGCTGGCGTTGCTGGACAAGGCCCCCACACCGGCGGCCGCAGCGAAACTGACCATCGCCCAGATCACCGCGGCACTGAAAACCGCTGGCCGGCGCGGTGACATCCCGGCCCGCGCTGCCGCGATCCAGGCCGTGCTACGCACCGAACACCTCGGCCAGCCCGACCTGATCGCCGGCGCCTACGCGATCACGATCCGTTCCACGATCGCGATCCTGCAGACCCTGAACACCCAGATCCCTGCCCTGCAGGACGGCGTTGAGGCCTATTTTGGCCAGCACCCGGACGCTGAGATCTACCGCAGCCAGCCCGGCCTCGGAAAGATCCTCGGCGCCCGGGTGCTCGCAGAATTCGGCGACGCCTCTGGCCGCTACCACGACGCCAAAGCCCGCAAGAACTACGCCGGCACCGCACCCATCACCCGCCAATCCGGCAAACAGAAAACCGTCCACGCCCGGTTCATCCACAACAACCGACTCGTCAACACCCTCGGCCTGCAAGCCAACGCCGGCGTCTTGCACGACCCCCACGTCCGCGCCTACTACCACCAACTCCGCGACCGGGGACTCGGCCACCACGCCGCCCTCCGCCAGATCGCCAACCGGCTCGTCGGCATCCTCCACGGCTGCCTCAAAACCCACACCCCCTACAACCCCCACACCGCCTGGGCCCACCGCACCACAACCACCGCCGCTTGACACCCTTAGCTCCAGGGGTGTCTGTTCTTAGGTACATCACCCCGTGCCGGCGACCCGGGCGAGGAGGGTCGGGCGGGTGGAGGCGCCGGTCTTGGCGAGGATCGCCTTGACGTGGTCGTTGACGGTGTGTTCGGACAGGACCAGGCGCTCAGCCAGGTGGCGGGAGTCGGCCCCGGTGGTCAGCTCGGCGAGGATCTCGCGTTCGCGAGGCGTCAGCGCATGCGCGAGGGCGAAGACTTCCAGGCGTTCGGCGGGAGTGGATTCCTCGATGGTGACCGCGATGTCGGCGTCGGGTGCGGTGCGGGCGGCCCGGAGGGTGACCCAGCGGCCGGCGCCCAGATGGACGCGCGACCAGGACGGCCCGATCGGTACGCCGTTCTCGGCAGCAACGAGAGCTGCCGCCACGTTGTACGCCGCCGCCGGGATCGCCTGCTCGACCACGGCGGGATCGTCCGGCGGGTTCAACCGATGCAGCGCCTCACGAGCCGCGGGCGTGCCGACCTGGACCTGCAGATCCGCGCCGAGCACAAGAACAGCTGGCCCGCCCGACCACACCTGGGACGGATGAGTGAAGGTCCGTGCCTGAGCGCTTCGGAGAGCGGTGGTCAGCGGCGGTACGACGGACGCGACCAGATCGCGTTCGTTCGAGGTGAAGGGTGAGCTACTCGTGCGCCAAAGGTCCAACCAGGCCCAGCACCCGAAGCGGTCCGCGAAGACCGCGGTCAACACCTCGACGTCATCCGTACGACGCCATACGACTGGGTCGGCGCCCACCAGGAGGTTGGTCCAGCGCAGGTATCGCGACTGGATGAGGGCGGGAAGGTCTGGCCACGACAGGCCCGGGATGTCGGCCAGAGGTGAGGTGCCGATCCGGGTGACCGGGTCGGTGAGGGTCCAGACGTGGGCGTCGAACGGCACCGCACGGCGCAGCTCGGTCAGCGCCCGCTCGCGCAGCACCTTCGCGTCGAGCGTGCCGGAACACAGTCGCTCCACCCGATCCCGCACACCGTGAGCGTACGAAAGATCCCCAGGATCGGGGATGGGCCGGCGCCATCCACCGGGCTCACGCTGATCGCATGATCACACTGCACATCGAGAACACCATCGCCGACTACGACGCGTGGAAGGCGGCCTTCGACCGCTACGACCGCGCCCGCCGCGACCACCACGTGCTCGCGTACCGCATCAGCCGGCCCGTCGACGACCCGGCCACGGTCCACATCGACCTCGATTTCGACACCCGCGAGAACGCCACCGCCTTCGCCCAGGTCCTCGAGAAGATCTGGCAAACCCCGCTCTCCGCCGCCGTCTCCGCATCCCACGCCGCCCCCGAACTCCGCACCCTCGAGGAGGCGAGCGCCTAGCATCCGGTCAGTGTCAGGGTGATGTTGCCGCTCGCCGCGAAGCTCGGCGTCAAGGCCGACCACCTGGTCCTGCTCGACAACGCCCCGGACGGCTTCGCCATCGAAGGACTCCCGCCGGGTACGTCGGTAGCACGCCGACCCGGACGTACGCCGTACGACGTCGTGCTGATGTTCTGCCCCGATCGGGCCCGGCTGGCGAAGCGGCTGCCGGTCCTGCTCGCCAGGACCGCGACCGCCGGGATGATCTGGACCGCGTGGCCGAAGCGAGCCTCCGGCGTACCGACCGATCTCGACGAGAACGGGATCCGCGAGCTCGCCCTGCCGCTCGGTGTCGTCGACGTCAAGGTGTGCGCGATCGACACGACCTGGTCGGGTCTGAAGCTGGTCCGGCGACTGTCCAGCCGATGAAGGCCAATCATGCCCAGGTGGACTGATTCGGAGCGTGACGTTGACCACACTTCTGCACAGTGGTGATCGTCACGGGTGGCGAATGCACAACTGCATACAGTGGCCAGCCACGCTCAGGGCGCCGTACGAACCGGACAGAACGGACCGCCGGAAAGCCACCTCTGCAAGGCGTCCCGGAGCTATGACCGTTGCTCTCCGCGCCAGCCGGCGGTGAGAGGACGGCATGTGGCCTGAAACACCTTTGTGGGCAGTGTTTCAGTCGCCGATGGATCCGGTCGCCAGAGCCCGACCACTCGACACACTGGTCCGGTGGTCCCGAGCTGTGGAAGTGGTCCCCCTGCTATTAGCCTTTGCTTGGGACACCACCCATAACATCAGCATTAACGAACTGCGGTACCGGACCCGAAATCGGAAGAGGCGAACTGCCAAGTGGCCACCGAGCCATCAGACACCAATCCCCTAGCAGCCTTCGGTGCGAACGAATGGCTGGTCGACGAGCTGTACGAGAAGTACCAGCAGGACCCGAATTCGGTGGATCCGGCGTGGTTGGACTTCTTCAAGACGTACAAGCCAGGTGACGCGACTCCGGTGAAGACCGCCCCGGCCGACGCTCCCCGACCGGACGCGGTGTCCGACAACAAGACTCCTGAGGCGCCGAGCCGCGGTACGGCGACGTCCGCGCCGGCCTCGAGCGCACCCGCGGCCACCACCGCGGCGACCCAGCCCACCCCGGCCGCTGCGCAGGCAGCCGCACCTCAGACCCAGCCGGCAGCGAAGCAAGCACCGGCCAAGTCCGGCGCCCCGACCGGAGGCACGGTGAACCAGCCGCCCAGCACCCAGGCCAAGCCCGCCCCCGCGGCCGGCGCGGACTCCGAGCGGCTGATCCTGCGCGGCGCCCCCGCGCGGACCGCGCAGAACATGGAGACCAGCCTCACGGTCCCCACCGCGACCAGCGTTCGCCAGGTGCCGGTCAAGCTGCTGATCGACAACCGGATCGTCATCAACAACCACCTCAAGCGCGCCCGCGGCGGCAAGGTGTCCTTCACCCACCTGATCGGCTGGGCGCTGGTCAAGGCGCTGAAGACGCTGCCGGACATGAACGCGTCGTACGACGAGACCGACGGCAAGCCGACCCTGGTCAACCCGGCGCACATCAACCTCGGCCTGGCCATCGACATGAAGAAGCCGGACGGCACCCGGCAGCTGCTGGTGCCGTCGATCAAGGCGACCGAGACGATGACGTTCGCCGACTTCTGGATGGCCTACGAGGACATCGTCCGCCGGGCCCGCGACAACAAGCTCGCGCTGCCGGACTTCCAGGGCACCACGATCAGCCTGACCAACCCCGGCACGATCGGCACCCAGCACTCGGTGCCGCGGCTGATGAGCGGCCAGGGCTGCATCATCGGCGTCGGCGCGATGGAGTACCCGACGGAGTACCAGGGCGCGGCCGAGGAGACGATGGCCAAGCTCGCGGTCAGCAAGGTGATGACGCTGACCTCGACGTACGACCACCGGATCATCCAGGGCGCCCAGTCGGGTGAGTTCCTGCGCCGGATCCACCAGCTGCTGCTCGGCGGCGAAGGCTTCTACGACGAGATCTTCCAGTCGCTGCGGATCCCCTACGAGCCGATCCGCTGGGCCGCCGACCTCCCGCACAGCCACGAGGAGGACATCAGCAAGCAGGCCCGGATCCTCGAGCTGATCCACGCCTTCCGGGTGCGCGGCCACATCATGGCCGACACCGACCCGCTGGAGTACAAGCAGCGCAGCCACCCCGACCTCGACGTCGCGACCCACGGCCTGACGCTGTGGGACCTGGACCGCGAGTTCGCCACCGGCTCGTTCGGCGGCAACGACCGGCGGTTCATGAAGCTCCGCGAGATCCTCGGCATCCTGCGCGACTCGTACTGCCGGACCACCGGTATCGAGTACATGCACATCCAGGACCCCGAGCAGCGCAAGTGGATCCAGGAGCGGGTCGAGCGCCCGCACACCAAGCCGCCCCGCGAGGAGCAGCTGCGGATCCTGGCCAAGCTGAACGAGGCCGAGGCGTTCGAGACCTTCCTGCAGACCAAGTACGTCGGTCAGCGCCGCTTCTCGCTCGAGGGCGCGGAGACCACGATCCCGCTGCTCGACGAGCTCTGCGAGGAGGCCGCCGGCGCCGGCCTGGAAGAGGTCGCGATCGGGATGGCGCACCGCGGCCGGCTGAACGTGCTGGCCAACATCGTCGGCAAGTCGTACGGCCAGATCTTCCGCGAGTTCGAGGGCAACATCGACCCGCGGACCGTGCAGGGTTCCGGCGACGTCAAGTACCACCTGGGCGCCGAGGGTGAGTTCGTCTCCGAGTTCGGCGACAAGATCAAGGTCTCGGTGGCGGCGAACCCGTCCCACCTCGAGACGGTCGACCCGGTGCTGGAGGGCATCGTCCGGGCCAAGCAGGACATCCTGGACCGCGGCGCCGCGTTCCCGGTGCTGCCGCTGCTCGTCCACGGTGACGCGGCCTTCGCCGGCCAGGGCGTGGTGGCGGAGACGCTGAACCTGTCCCAGCTGCGCGGCTACCGGACCGGCGGCACGATCCACGTGATCGTGAACAACCAGGTCGGCTTCACCACCTCGCCGGCCTCGTCGCGCTCGTCGATGTACTCCACCGACGTGGCCCGGATGGTGCAGGCGCCGATCTTCCACGTGAACGGCGACGACCCCGAGGCCTGCATCCGGGTCGCGGACCTGGCCTTCGAGTACCGGCAGGCGTTCAACAAGGACGTCGTCATCGACCTGGTCTGCTACCGCCGCCGCGGGCACAACGAGGGTGACGACCCGAGCTTCACCCAGCCGCTGATGTACGACCTGATCGAGCAGAAGCGCTCGGTCCGCAAGCTGTACACCGAGGCCCTGATCGGTCGTGGCGACATCACGATCGAAGAGGCCGAGCAGGCGATGCAGGACTTCCAGCACCGTCTGGAGCGGGTCTTCGCCGAGGTCCGCGAGGCGAAGAGCCAGCCCGACACGCCGCCGCCGTACGTGACCGCGCCGGACTACCCGGACAAGCCGGAGGGCCCGGACGCGACCGCGATCACGCCGGAGGTGCTGAAGAAGATCGCCGACGCGCACACCACGCTGCCGGCCGGCTTCACCGTGCACCCGAAGGTGATGCCGCAGCTGCAGCGCCGGGCGCATGCGATCACCGAGGGCCCGATCGACTGGGCCAGCGCGGAGATCACCGCCCTCGGCTCGCTGCTGCTCGACGGACGTCCGGTCCGGCTCGCCGGTCAGGACAGCCGCCGCGGCACGTTCGTCCAGCGGTTCGCCGCCGTCATCGACCGGGTCAACGGGCAGGACTACGTCCCTCTGCAGCACCTGGACGAGGGCGGCCAGGGGAACTTCTACGTCTACGACTCGCTGCTCAGCGAGTACGCCGCACTCGGCTTCGAGTACGGGTACTCCGTGGCGCGGCCGGAGGCGCTGACCCTGTGGGAGGCGCAGTTCGGCGACTTCGTCAACGGCGCCCAGTCGGTCATCGACGAGTACATCTCGTCCGGTGAGGCGAAGTGGGGCCAGAAGTCCGGCGTCGTACTGCTGCTGCCGCACGGCTACGAGGGCCAGGGCCCGGACCACACCTCGGCCCGGATCGAGCGGTTCCTGGCGCTGTGCGCGGAGGACGCGATGACCGTGGCGCAGCCGTCGACCCCGGCGTCGTACTTCCACCTGCTCCGCCGGCACACGCTCGGCGAGGAGCACGTCCCGATGATCGTCTTCACGCCGAAGCAGCTGCTGCGGCGCAAGGAGGCGGTGTCGCAGCCGGAGGAGCTGACCCACGGCACCTTCAAGCCGGTGCTCGGCGACGCCGAGGCCGAGGCGAACGCGGCGGGAGTCGAGCGGGTGATCCTGGCCTCCGGCCGGATCGTGTACGACCTGCTCGCGGAGCGGAAGCAGGTCGAGGCGGACAAGATCAGCACCGCGATCCTCCGGGTCGAGCAGCTCTACCCGCTGGCCGCCGACGAGATCGTCGCCGAGCTGGCGAAGTACCCGAACGCGACCGAGATCCGCTGGGTGCAGGACGAGCCGGCGAACCAGGGCCCGTGGCCGTTCATGGCGCTGAACCTGACCGAGCACCTGGGCGGCAAGCCGTTCTACCGGGTGTCCCGGCCGGCCATGTCCGCACCGGCGGTCGGCTCGCACGGTGTGCACGGCACCGAGCAGGCGACGCTGCTGAAGCAGGCGTTCAGCTGACGTGTACTTCACCGACCGCGGGATCGAGGAACTCGAGAAGCGGCGTGGCGAGGAGGATGTCACGCTCGCTTTCGTGGCCGAGCGGCTGCGCGAGTTCGTCGACCTGAACCCGGAGTTCGAGACGCCGATCGAGCGGTTCGCCACCTGGCTCGCCCGCTTGGACGACGAGGACGACTGAGTAGCCTGAGCGGATGCCCTTCGCCTCGCAGCCTGTACGACGGGTTGCCGCGGCGGAGGGCATTCTCGCGTCCGGCGCCTGGCCGCACACGATCCCGGCCGTCCGCCAGCTGCTGACCGACGGGCTGGACCTCGACCCCGGCGTCACGTTCCTGGTCGGCGAGAACGGCGCCGGCAAGTCCACGCTGGTCGAGGCGATCGCGGTCGCCTTCGGAATGTCTCCCGAGGGCGGCTCCACCGGCGCCCGCCTCACCACTCGCGCGACCGAGTCTTCACTCGCGGACGACCTGCAGCTGACCCGAGGTGTCGGCGCGAAACGCGCCGGTTTCTTCCTCCGCGCCGAGACGATGCACGGCTTCTACACCTACCTGGAACAGAACCCGAGCAGCTTCCGCGACGACCCGGTCTTCCACGAGATGAGTCACGGCGAGAGCTTCCTCAATCTGATCAGCGACCGCTTCACCCGGCACGGCTTCTACTGTCTCGACGAGCCCGAGTCGGCGCTCTCGTTCTCCAGCAGCCTGGCCGTGGTCGGCGTGCTCAACCAACTCGCCGAGGCCGGCTCACAGGTGCTGTGCGCCACCCACTCCCCCGTGATCGCCGCCCTCCCCGGCGCGACCATCCTCGAGGTCGGGGAGTGGGGCATCCGGCGTACGACGTGGGAGGACCTGGAGCTCGTCCAGAACTGGAAGGCGTACCTACAGGCGCCGGAGCGCTACCTGCGGCACATCCTGTGAACCTGCACGCATACACAAGTGGCCCTAACCGGCTGTTTGCACCCGCTTGAGCGGGGTTCTGCATGCACGCAGGTCCACTTCAGTCCGTGTGCGGCGGTCTCGGACGGCGTGGCGGGTCGGGGGCCAGGGTGCCGTCGGGGGCGATGTGTTCGAAGATCTGGTCGACGAGGTTCAGGACGTGGGGGTCGTCGACGGTGTAGATGTGGCGGCGGCCCTCGCGGCGTGCGGTGATGATGCCGGCCAGGCGGAGCTTGCCGAGGTGCTGGCTGGCGGTGGCGATACTGACGCCGACCCGCTCCGCCAAGGTGCCGACGTCGTACTCCCCCTGAGCGGCCAGTGACACCAGGTGCAGCCGGACCGGAGCGGAGAGCATCGCGAAGGTGCCCGCGGCGGAATCGAGCTGCGCCTTCGTCGGTTCAGGGTTGATCATCGCGCAGTCATTGTGACCGCTCAGGCGGTCTCCGGGCAGTCCGCCGGGCCGTGGTGAGGACGGTCTCACACTTTCGCAATTGCGAAAGTATCGAAACGGTGGCAGGCTGGAAGGCGTGTTCCGAGCTCTCCGCCCTGTTCTGTTGCTGCTCCTGGTGGCGATCCCCGCGGTCGCCCTCCGGGTCACCGGCAGCCATCCCCCGGCGCTCGCGTCGATCCTGATCTTCGGCCTCGCCGTGGTCGCCGCATCGTTCGTGCTGGCCTGGGCGGCGGAAGCGGCGGAGATGGACATCTCGGGCGGACTGGCGATCGCGCTGCTCGCGGTCATCGCCGTACTGCCGGAGTACGCGGTCGACCTGTACTTCGCGCACACCGCCGGCTCGAACCCGGAGTACGTGCAGTACGCCGCCGCCAACATGACCGGCTCGAACCGGTTGCTGCTCGGCCTCGGCTGGTCCAGCGTCGTCCTGATCAGCCTGTACGTCGCTTCGCGGCGGAGCGGGCGCTCCGTGAAGGCGCTCGTACTGGAGACCGGCTACCGGCGTGAGCTCGGCTTCCTCGCTGTCGCCGGTGTGGTCGCGTTCGTGATCCCGGTGACCGGCGAGATCCATCTGCTGCTGGGGATCCTGCTGCTCGCGTTCTTCGCGTTCTACCTGTACCGGGCGGCGACGTCGGAGCATGACGACGAGCCGGACCTGATCGGGCCGGCGGCGATGATCGGCGCACTGCCCAAGCTTCACCGCCGGATCACGGTGACCGCGATGTTCCTGGTCTCGGCCGGGGTGATCCTGGCGGCGGCGGAGCCGTTCGCGGACTCGCTCGTCGCGGGCGGTCGCACGCTGGGGATCGACCAGTTCCTGCTGGTCCAGTGGCTGGCTCCGCTGGCGTCCGAGGCGCCGGAGTTCATCGTGGCGCTGCTGTTCGCCTGGCGGGGCAAGGGCGCCGCGGCGCTGGGTCTGCTGATCTCGGCCAAGGTGAACCAGTGGACGCTGCTGATCGGGAGCCTGCCGATCGCGTACGGCCTCGGTGGCGGCGGTGCCGCGCTGCACCTGGACGGCCGGCAGGTCGAGGAGTTCCTGCTCACCGCCACGCAGACGCTGCTCGGCCTCGCGATCCTGCTGAACCTGCGCTTCCCGCGGTGGGCCGCGTGGACGTTGCTGGGTCTGTTCGCGATCCAGTTCGCCGTACCGGGTCAGACCGGGCGCTACGTCATCAGCGTGATCTACCTCGCGCTCGCGGTCGGTGCGGCGATCCACAACCGCGACCAGCTGGTGCCGACGATCCTCGCCCCGTTCCGGCGTACCAAAGAGCTCGCCGACGCGGAGCGCATCGACGAGCTCGTCAAGGTCTAGGGCGTGTCTCCCGATCCCACGCCGTAGCGAGCAGGTGCTCGGCGGAGTGCCTCGGCGAGCGGGAGCGGAGGGGTCGATGTGGTGTCATCGTTCCCTTCGCTCCCGTTCGCCGAGGTGCCCGCCGAGTGCCGCGCAGTAGGCGTGGGATCGGGAGACACGCCTTAGCTGGCCTGCTGCTCTTCGATGATGGGGCGGGTACGGCGTTCCTGCGGGCCGGGGCGGCCGCGGCGGCGGCCGGCGAGGAACTTCTCGCCCGCGGCGGTGCCGGTGAACTTGGTCCGGCGGGCCCACTCCCGGCATTCCTCGATCACCGGGCACGACGTCAGGCAAATGGCCTGGGCCTTGCGCTGCTCCCACGAGCTGGCCGTCTCGTCGTACGACGGCGCCTGGCCGACACAGGCGGCCTTCACCATCCAGTTGTCGGCCGGGTCGACAATCACCGTCAAAGTGGGCCTCATGGGCTTCATCGCTCCTCATCGATCAGGCGGATCGTAGGAACAGAGTGACCCCGTCGCGTTGCCCCGATGCGACGCGAATGTTTCAGCCGTGAAACTTAGTGTCTGACCATTCGAATCTCGGAGAGGTCGAAGTACGGGTCGTGCTTACGGACACCGTCCGGCTCGAACCCGTGCCGGCGGTAGAACCGCTGCGCCTGCTCGTTCCCCTCGAAGACCCAGAGGAACGCCGGCTCCTTGCCGACGGCAACGTCGAGCAGCCGGCCGCCCAGGCCGGTCTTCCAGAACGGCTGGCGGGTGTAGATCGCCTCCAGCTCGAACGGGACCGGCGCGTCCTCGTCCCGCCCGGGCCCGGTGCCGACGAAGCCGACCACCCGGTCCTGCAACCCAGCACGAGGGTCCGGGTTCAGGGCGATCCAGCGCGTGTCCCCCTCGCGCAGCCGGGTCGCCCAGCGCTCGATCCGGCGGTCGATGTTGGACGTCCGCTCGAGCAGGAGATCGGCCGCCACCAGATCGGCGTACGCCTCCCGCCAGCACAACAGATGACACCACGCGCCGGCCTCGGCATCCTCGACCGTGGCCGGCCTGATCTCGGGTTGCACTCAGACAGTAAAGACGATCTTGCCGAAGACGTCGCCCGCATTCATCTTCTCGAAGCCGGTGCGGGCCTCGGTGAGCGGCAGGACCGTGTCGATGTGCGGTGAGATCCCGGCGTTCGCCATGAACTGCACCAGCTCGGCGAGCTCGGTCCGGGTGCCCATCGTCGAGCCCTGCACGCGGAGCTGCAGGAAGAAGATCCGGTTCAGCTCGGCCGACTTCGGCGCCTGGCCGCTGGTCGCGCCGGAGATCACCAGCGTGCCGCCCTGCTTGAGCGACTTGAGCGAGTGCGACCACGTCGCCTGCCCGACCGTCTCCATCACCGCGTCGACCCGCTCCGGCATCCGCGCCCCGGACTCGAACGCGTCGTGCGCCCCGATCTCGACCGCCTTGGCCCGCTTGCCCTCGTCCCGGCTGGTCGCCCACACCCGGATCCCGGCGGCCCGCGCCAGCGTGATCAGCGCCGTCGCCACGCCACCACCGGCGCCTTGGACGAGGACCGTGTCACCCGGCTTCAGCCCCGACTGCGTGAACAACATCCGGTACGCCGTCAGCCACGCCGTCGGCAGGCACGCAGCCTGCTCGAAGCTCATCCCGGCCGGTTTCGGTACGACGTTCCGCGCCGGTACGGCGACCTTCTGCGCCAGCGTGCCCTGGTACCGCTCGCTCAGCAGCGACCGCTTCGGGTCGAGCGTCTCGTCGCCCTTCCACGCCGGGTCCGAGACCACCGCGTGCACGACGACCTCGTTCCCGTCCGGGTCCACGCCCGCCGCGTCACACCCGAGGATCATCGGCAGACTCTGCTCGGCCAGCCCGACCCCCTTCAACGACCACAGATCGTGATGGTTGAGCGCAGTCGCCCGTACGTCGATCGTCACCCATCCCTCAGGCACCGTCGGGTCGGGCCGCTCCCCCACCTCCAGCGCGGCGATCGGGTTGTCGGCGTCGAACTTGGCGGCATAAGCAGCAAGCATGCGAACCACCCTAGGCGGTGGTACACCCGGAGTCAGTGTCCGACCTCACCACCACCCGCATTTGACTGGTCCACCAGGGAGATTGGGGGTTGCTGACCCTCAGCCAGGGTCACAAACCCCCAACGGCGTTGGTGGACCAGGCAAATTGCTGGGTGGACCAGGCAAATGGGGCGAGGCGTCAGGCGCGGGCGACGCCGTCGGTTGCGGCGGCGGATGCTACGGCGGCGGATACGGCCGGGGCGACGCGCTCGTCGAAGGGGGACGGGATGATGTAGTCGGGGCGGAGGTCGGACTCCGAGATCAGGCTTGCGAGGGCGTCGGCGGCGGCGAGTTTCATGCCTTCGGTGATGCGGGACGCATTCGCGTCGAAGGCGCCGCGGAAGATGCCGGGGAAGGCCAAGACGTTGTTGATCTGGTTCGGGAAGTCGGAGCGGCCGGTGGCGACCACCGCGGCGTGCCGGTGCGCGATGTCCGGGTGGACCTCGGGGTTCGGGTTGGCCAGCGCGAAGATCATCGCGTTGTCGGCCATCTGCGCGACGGCCTCCTCCGGCACGGTCCCACCGGACACCCCGAGGAACAGGTCCGCGCCCGCGAGCGCGTCGACCAGCCGGCCGGAGATCCCGCCGGTGTTGGTGTCCCGGGCGAGCGACAGCTTCACCGGGTTCAGATCGGCACGGTCCTCGTGCAGCACGCCCTTGCTGTCGACGACCGCGAGGTCGCCGACCCCTGCCTGCAAAAGGATCCGGGCACACGCGACCCCGGCCGCGCCCGCTCCGGAGATCACCACGCGGATCTCCGAGATCGACTTCCCGGTGACTCGCAACGCGTTGCGGAGCGCGGCGAGTACGACGACCGCCGTACCGTGCTGGTCGTCGTGGAAGACCGGGATGTCCAGCCGCTCCTTCAGCCGGCGCTCGATCTCGAAGCAGCGCGGCGCGGAGATGTCCTCGAGGTTGATCCCGCCGAACGACGGCGCCATCCGCGCGACCGTGTCGACGAACTCGTCCACGTCGGTGCAGTCCAGCGCGATCGGCACCGAATCGACGCCGCCGAACTCCTTGAACAGCAGCGCCTTGCCCTCCATCACCGGCAGCGACGCGGCCGGGCCGATGTCGCCGAGGCCGAGGACCGCGGTGCCGTCGGTGACGACCGCGACCACGTTCGACTTCCAGGTGTAGCGCCGGACCAGCGACGGGTCCTCGGCGATCGCGGTGCAGACCCGGGCGACGCCGGGCGTGTAGGCCTTCGAGAGGTCGTCCGCGTCCTTGACGTGGATCGTGGACGTGACCTCGATCTTTCCGCCGCGATGCAGTTCGAAAACGGCATCTCCGGCGTACTCGTCGGAGGGAATGGTGGGCTCAACAGCCTGGGCGACCATGCGGGGACCCTTCGGGGGTAAATCGAGCGGAACGTGAGGTAGTGGGCGTTCGATGAGGGTGCGTCGAACGGCGCCGTTGCCAGGGGGTCACCCGTCTGTCGAGTAAACCACAGGCCCACTGGTCTGCTCTGTGAGGGCCACCACAGGCGCCCGCGACGGTGACGATCGAGTCTCGTCGGGAGTCGACAGCCGACACACGGTTGTTTGCTGTGTCAGGATGCGGACATCCAGCCTTGGGTACCGTCCGGGCCGGCGTTCCACAACCAGTGTCGAGGAGTACCAGCGATGAACATCGTCTCCACCCTCCGCAAGAGTCGCCTGACCGTCGCCGCTGCATCGGTGGCGGTGTTCGCGCTCGCGCTATCGGCCTGCGGCAGCGACTCGGACAGCGGCGGAGGAGGCGAGGACAAAGCGAAAGCCGCCGGCATCACCTTGGTGAAGCCCGGCAAGCTGACGGTCTGCACGCACCTGTCGTACAAGCCCTTCGAGTACAAGGAGGGCACCAAGGTGGTCGGCTTCGACGTCGACCTGCTCGACCTGCTCGCCAAGGACCTCGGCATCGAGCAGGAAGTGATCAGCATCGAGTGGGCGCAGGTCACGTCCGGCGCCGCCTACCAGGCCAAGAAGTGCGACATGGGCATGGGCGCGATGACGATCAACGCGTCGCGCAAGGCCGCGATCGGGATCAGCGACCCGTACATGGACGCGACCCAGGTGCTGCTGGTGAAGAAGGGTGCGCCGTACAAGTCGCTCGCGGACCTGAAGGGCAAGAAGATCGGCGTCCAGGCCGACACCACGGGCAAGGACTACGCCGACGCGGCGTCGAAGAAGCTCGGCTTCGAGGTCGTGGTGTTCAACGATCTCGCCCTCCAGACCAACAACGTCAAGTCGGGCCGCGTCGACGCCGCCATCAACGACAACGGCGCGCTGTACAACTTCGTCACCTCGAATCCGGACACCGAGGTGACGGCCGAGTTCAACACCGGCGAGCAGTACGGCTTCGCGGCCAAGAAGGACGACCCGAGCGGCACCAAGCTGCTGACCAAGTTCAACGAGCTGCTGGCCAAGGCCAAGGCCGACGGCACCTACAACCAGATCTTCAAGAAGTGGTTCGGGGTGGAGCCGAAGAAGTGACGGTCTCCGACGCGGTAGTCGAGAAGCGCCGCGGGCTCAGCCCGCGGCAACGGGCCCAGCGCTCGCGCGGCATCCAGTACGCCGTCCTGGTCGTCATCGTCGTGGTGGCGGCCTTCACGGCCAACTGGGGCCAGATCGCCAACGTCTTCTTCAAACCGGAGTTCGTGAAGTCCGCGTTCACCAGCGGGCTGCCCGGAGCGTTCCTGAAGACCATCGAGTACACGGCCGGGGCCTTCGTCATCGGCCTGCTCGGCGGCACCCTGCTCGCATTGATGCGGCTCAGCCCGGTCGCGCCGTACCGCTGGCTCGCGACGGCGTACATCGAGTTCTTCCGGGGGCTGCCGGCGATCGTCGTGTTCGTGGCGTTCAGCCTGCTGCCGTTGGCGTTCGCCGACCTGGTCATCCCGTTCGACCCGTACGGCACCGTCTGGCTGGCGCTCGGTATCGTCGCCGCCGCCTACATGGCCGAAGTGATCCGGGCCGGCATCCAGGCGGTTCCGAAGGGACAGATCGAGGCCGCCCGGTCGCTCGGTATGCCGGTCGGCGTCGCGACCCGCAAGATCGTGCTGCCCCAGGCGTTCCGGATCGTGCTGCCGCCGCTGGCCAACGACCTGATCCTGCTGGTGAAGGACTCGTCGCTGGTCTTCATCATCGGTACCTCCGCGGCGGCGTACGAGCTGACCGGTTTCGGCCGCGACCTGGCCAACACCGAGTCGAACCTGACCCCGCTCGTCACCGCCGGCTTCTGCTATCTGATCATCACCCTGCCGCTCGGCCTGCTGGTCCGCTGGCTGGAGGCCAAGGCTGCGAGGGCACACTGATGGCACTGGTGGAGATCAAGAACCTGCACAAGTCGTTCGGCAGCAACCACGTCCTGCGCGGTATCGACTTCACCGTCGAGCAGGGCGAGGTGGTCTGCGTGATCGGGCCGTCCGGCTCGGGCAAGTCGACCCTGCTGCGGTGCGTCAATCTGCTCGAGGTGCCGCAGGAGGGTCAGGTCTTCGTCCGTGGTGAGGACATCACCGACCGAGACTGCCACCTGGACGCCGCCCGGCAGCAGATCGGGATGGTGTTCCAGCAGTTCAACCTGTTCCCGCATCTGTCGGTGCTGGACAACTGCACGGTGGCGCAGACGACCGTCCTGAAGCGCAGCAAGGCCGAGGCGGAGCAGATCGCCCGGGACACCCTGGATCGGGTCGGCCTTAGCGACAAGGTGACCGCCTATCCCATGCAGCTGTCCGGCGGCCAGCAGCAGCGGGTGGCGATCGCCCGCGCGCTGTCGATGGACCCGGCCCTGATGCTGTTCGACGAACCGACGTCGGCGCTCGACCCGGAGCTCGTCGGCGACGTCCTCACGGTGATGCGCAAGCTCGCGCTCGACGGTATGACGATGCTCGTCGTCACCCACGAGATGGCGTTCGCGCGCGAGGTCGCGGACCGGGTGGTGTTCATGGACGGCGGCGTGATCGTCGAGCAGGGCCCGCCCGCCGAAGTGATCGGCCACCCCAAGGAGGAGCGCACCCGCACCTTCCTGCGCCGGGTCCTGGACCCGACCCACGTCGAGCCGACGCCCTGACACCGGCCATTTCGTGACGCTGCGTGCCCGGATGATCGCCGGACACGCAGCGTCACGCCGGCCAAGCTACGAATCGGTCTCTGTTCGGGGATGGTCCGTGCGCTGCCCGCAGGTCGTTGTGTCAAGATGCGGACACATGGCACCGGGCCGACCGGTGCCCGGTTTTGGAGGACTAGATGTCTGTCCTGCGGAGGACGCTGGCGCTGTCCGGCGTCTTGGTTCTCGCGGCCGCCGGTTGCGGCTCGAACTCTCTCGAAGGTGGCTCGTCCACCTCACCGTCGAGCGCCCCCTCCAGCGCACCGTCGAGCAGTGGCCCGGACCTGAGCGGGTCCCTTCCGGCGAAGATCAAGTCGGCCGGGAAGATCGTCGTCGGCGTGGACGCCAGCTACCCGCCGAACGAGTTCCTGCAGGGCGGGAAGACCGTGGTCGGCATGGACGTCGACCTGTTCAACGCGGTGGCGCAGAAGTTCGGCGTCACGGTCGACTGGCAGCCGGCCGGCTTCGACACCATCATCACCGGTGTCCAGGGCGGCAAGTACGACATGGGCATCTCGTCGTTCACCATCAACGACAAGCGCAAGCAGCAGGTCAACATGGTCAGCTACTTCAACGCCGGCACGCTGTGGGCGACCGCCAAGGGCAACCCGAAGGGCGTGAACCCCGACGACGCGTGCGGCAAGACCATCGCGGTGCAGAAGGGTACGACGCAGCTCGAGGACGACATGCCGAAGCGGCAGGCCGCGTGCAAGACCGCCGGCAAGCCGGAGATCAAGCTGGTGGTCCGGGAGAAGCAGGACCAGGCCACCTCGGACCTGGTCAGCGGCAAGGCCGACGCGATGCTGGCCGACTCTCCCGTGGTGCTGTACGCGATCAAGCAGACCAACGGCACGCTCGAGCAGCTCGGTCAGATCTACGACGCCGCGCCGTACGGCTATGTCGTCCCGAAGGCGGAGACCGCGTTCGCGCAGGCGATCACCGAGGCATTGAAGTCGCTGAACACCGAAGGCACGTACAAGTCCACGCTGGCCAAGTGGAACAACGAGTCGGGTGCGATCACCGACTTCGCCGTCAACCCGTGATCTGACATGAGCACCGACACCGAAACCAGCCCGGCCGCATCGAACGACGATCGGCCGGGCGCGATCAAGGCCGTGCCGGTCCGGCATCCGGGCCGGTGGGTCGCGATCGCGATCATCGCCGTACTGGCCGCCATGCTGTTGCACCTGCTGCTGACCAACAAGGCGTTCGACTGGAACTTCGTCTTCCAGGCCATGAACCAGAAGCCGGTCATCAACGGCTTCCTGAAGGGCACCCTGCTGGTCACCGTGCTGTCGATGGTGGTCGGCGTGGTCGGCGGCGTCGTCCTGGCCGTGATGCGGCTGTCCGACAATCCGATCCTGTCCGGCGTGGCCTGGGTCTTCACCTGGTTCTTCCGCGCCATCCCGCGCTACATCCTGTTGTTCACGATGGGCACGCTCGGGATCCTGTTCAAGGACATCGGCGGGCTGAGCATCGGTGTCCCGTTCGACTGGAAGATCATCGACTGGCTCGGGCTGTCCGGCGACTGGCGGTTCCTCAATCTGGACCCGAACCAGATCTTCACCGGCATGATCGCCGGTGTGATCGGGCTCGGGCTGTCGGAGGCGGCGTACATGGCCGAGATCGCCCGGGCCGGCATTCTGAGCGTCGACAAGGGCCAGGCCGAGGCCGCCCAGGCACTCGGGATGAGCAGCGGCAAGGTGATGCGCCGGGTCGTCCTGCCGCAGGCGATGCGGGTCATCGTCCCGCCGACCGGAAACGAGACGATCGCGATGCTGAAGGACACCTCGCTGCTGCTGGCGGTCCCGGTCCTGGGCGAGCTGTTCTACCAGCTGCAGTCGATCGGGAGCACGTACTACAAGACGTTCCCGATCGCGGTCGCGGCGACGCTGTACTACCTGGCCGCGACGAGTGTGCTGATGATCGGGCAGTACTTCCTCGAGCGGCACTTCGGACGGGGCTTCGGAACACAGGCGCCGCGGGCCGCACGCCCGGCCGGCGCGGGAGGTGCATGATGACTGCCGCAGCAGCCGCTGAGCCGGCCGAGTCTTTGGCGCAACCGCTGGTGCACGCGGTGAACGTGACCAAGTCCTTCCACCACAACGAGGTGCTCAAGGGCATCGACCTGGACGTGGACCGCGGCCAGGTGGTCTGCCTGCTCGGACCGTCGGGGTCCGGCAAGACGACCTTCCTGCGGTGCATCAACCAGCTCGAGACGATCGACGGCGGCCGGATCTGGGTGGACGGCGACCTGATGGGGTACGTCGACCGCGCCGGCAAGCTGTACCGGCTGAAGAACAAGGAGATCGCGGCGCAGCGGCGCGAGATCGGGATGGTCTTCCAGCGGTTCAACCTGTTCCCGCACAAGACCGCGATCGAGAACGTCGCCGAGGCGCCGATCCAGGTCCGGGGCGAGGCGAGGAAGCCCGCGCGGGCCCGGGCCCAGGAGCTGCTCGACCGGGTCGGGCTGGGCGACCGCTGTACGTCGTACCCGGCGCAGCTGTCCGGTGGTCAGCAGCAGCGGGTGGCGATCGCCCGTGCGCTGGCGATGCAACCGAAGCTGATGCTGTTCGACGAGCCGACGTCGGCCCTCGACCCCGAACTCGTCGGCGAGGTGCTCGCGGTCATGCGCGAGCTGGCCGAGGACGGGATGACGATGATCGTGGTGACGCACGAGATGGAGTTCGCCCGGGAGGTCGCCGACACGGTCGTCTTCATGGACGGCGGTGTGGTGGTCGAGTCCGGGTCGCCCGCCGACGTGATCGGCAACCCGCAGCACCAGCGCACCAAGACCTTCCTGACACGGCTCCGTTCGGCGCACGAACACCCCTGATTTCCAGGGAATTCCGCGGGTCGGGGCCGTTGGCCGTGCATCGAGGTCGTTGAGGTTGGATGATGTACGGCGTGGTGGGTCGATACGAGGGAGACGATGTGAGCAGCACGCGACGAGCCGCTGAGGTCCGCCTGAGCATCCCGGCGGACAGTGCCTACATCGCCGTTCCGCGGTCGGTGGTCGGGAACCTCGCGGCCCGGAACGACTTCACGCTGGACGCCATCGACGACCTGCGGATCGCGGTCGACGAGGCGTGCGCGCTGTTGCTGCCGCAGTCGGCCGACGGGGTGCTGGAGTGCGTGTTCGAGATCGCTCCGCCGCAGTTGACGGTGCGGACGAGTGCCGTCGTACCCGACGGCTGGCAGCCCGACACCACCTCGTTCGGCTGGACGGTGCTGACCGCGCTGGTGGAGACGGCCGCCGCCGAGACCGTCGACGGTCGCCTGACGATCACCGTGACGGCCTCCGCGACCGCCACGGAGAGCGCGTGACAGACCAGAGCGGCCCGGAAACCCAAGAGTCCCCAGATCTGCGAACCCGGACGGCCGCGTTCTTCCGGCAGATGGCTGCCGGTCCAGCAGATCCGGGGTACGCCGGGGCGCGCGAGGGACTCGTCGCGCTGCACATGCCGCTGGTGGAACACCTGGCGCGCCGGTTCCGCAACCGGGGCGAGCCGTACGACGACCTCGTGCAGGTCGCCACGATCGGGCTGATCAAGGCGATCGACCGGTTCGACTCGGATCGTGGCGTCGAGTTCTCGACGTACGCGACCCCGACGATCCTCGGCGAGATCAAGCGGTACTTCCGGGACAAGGGGTGGGCGATCCGGGTGCCACGGCGCCTGCAGGAGCTGCGGTTGTCGCTGACCGCGGCGACCGCGGAGCTGACGCAGGAGCTCGGCCGGGCGCCGACGGTGGCCGAACTGTCGGAGCGGCTCGGGCTCTCACCGGACCTGGTGATCGAGGGCCTGGAGTCCGCGAACGCGTACAACACCTTGTCCTTGGACGCTCCGGATCAGAACGAGACGGACGCGACAACGGTCCTGGACGGTCTCGGGGGCGAGGACGAGGCGCTGGAGAGTGTGGAGTACCGGGAGTCGCTGAAACCGCTGCTGGCCCAGCTCGACACCCGGGAGAAGCGGATCCTGACACTGCGGTTCTTCCGCGGGATGACGCAATCCCAGATCGCCGAGGAGATCGGGATCTCGCAGATGCACGTCTCCCGGCTGCTCGCCCGGACGCTGACGGAGCTCCGGGCCGGCCTGCTCAAGGAGTAGTACGGCTAGAGCACCGGGTGATCGTTGGACCCACCACCGATCAGGGCGTCCGTGGAAGCCTTCTGGAACACGCAGACCAGGATCGTGACGGCGAACACCGCGAGTACGACGGCGATCGTCGGAGAGCCACCGTTCCAGACGCTGTACGCGATCAGGAGCTGGATCAGCTGCGTGAACACTGTCGGCCCGCGGCTCCAGCGCCTGGCCTTCCACAGGCCCCGGACGGCGACGAAACCTAGGCCTGCGCCGTACAGTAGGAAGAAGGCGGTCGTGGTCAGGCCGAGCACCAGCCGCGAACTGTGAATCGTCAAGGCTTCGGCAATTCCGAGAACGATGAGCACAAGCCCTTCCACAGCGACCACTGCCGCGGCTACTTTGAGCGGTCTCGGAACGGCGGCAACTGGGGAGTCGGTCGGCACTTCGCCAGCTTAGTGCCCGGTTCGGTACGCGGTCCTCGAGAGGTTCGCCAGCCCCAGCCCCACAGGGATTTGAGGTTGTGCGTAACCAAAAGAAGGTTGCAACGGTTACTTGCAGTGAACGGGTGATTGCGAAAGGGTCGCTCCGTCCGATAACCGGATGGAGAGAACCGCTGCGCTCCAGTTCGAAGTGTTAAGGAAGCGTTGTGATCGGATCGACAACTGCATAACCCTTGTTTCGGTCCCCCAAGATTGGGAACATGGTCTCGTTCGTGAATGCGTTCACAACAGACGCAGCACCAACCCCCCGTGCCACACGAACCGACGAGTACAGCACCGCTGTTCGGGTACAGACCTAACCGGCAGCATACGTCAACTACTGAGAGAGATGGGATCCGCCATGGATTGGCGCCACCGGGCCGTATGCCTCGACGAGGACCCGGAACTGTTCTTCCCCATCGGTAACACCGGGCCTGCGATCATGCAGATCGAAGAGGCCAAGCAGGTGTGCCGACGCTGCGACGTGCGTGAGCAGTGCCTGGCGTGGGCTCTCGAAGCCGGCCAGGACCACGGTGTCTGGGGCGGTCTGAGCGAGGACGAGCGTCGCGCTCTCAAGCGCCGCAACGCCCGCCAGCGCATCCGTACCGCCTGAGCAAGTCCTCCTTCGAGGCCCCGCGGAGACCCGCGGGGCCTTTGTGTTTCTAGTCCTTGACCGGGATGTCCAGGGTCACCTGGGCGCCGGGGCGGCCGTCGTGACGGTTGCCGAACACCAGGGTTCCGTCCAGCTCCCCGATGACCAGGGTGCGAACGATGGACAGGCCCAGGTTTCCGGAGAGTTCGGAGTCGAAGTTCGCCGGCAGTCCGGCACCGTCGTCGATCACGTCGATGTGCAGCCGGCCGACCGAGCGTTCGGCGGTGAGCTCGATCGTCCCGCTCGCCGCTCCCCCGTCCCGGGCTCCGAACGCGTGCTCCACCGAGTTCTGCATCAGCTCGGTGAGCACCATCGCCAGCGGGGTCGCGATTTCCGAGTCCAGTACGCCGAACGATCCACTCCGCCGCGTCTCGACCACGGTCGCGACCGTGGACACGTCCGCGACCATCGCGCCGACCCGGTCGGCCACGTCGTCGAAGTCCACGTGCTCGTCGAACGACTCCGACAGCGTCTCGTGGACGATCGCGATCGACCCGACCCGCCGTACCGCCTCGGCCAGCGCGACCTGTCCTTCGGGGACGGTGATCCTTCGGGCCTGCATCCGCAGTAACGCGGCGACCGTCTGCAAGTTGTTCTTGACGCGATGATGAATCTCCCGGATGGTCGCCTCCTTGGTGACCAGCTCCCGTTCCCTGCTCCGCAGCTCCGTCACGTCCCGGAGCAGGATCAGCGCCCCCACGTGCTGCCCGTCGGCCCGCAGCGGGATCGCCCGCAGGAACAGCGTGGCGTCGGAGTTCTCGATCTCGATCTCCTTGGCCGCGCGCCCGGTGACCACCGACGCGAGCACGTCGTCGACCTTGTGGCCGGACTGCAGCAGGTCCGCGGTCACGTCCTTCAGCCGCGAACCGACCAGGTCGGTGACGAGGCCCATCCGGCGGTACGCCGACAGCGCGTTCGGGCTCGCGAACGTCACCATCCCGTGCCGATCGACCCGGATGCAGCCGTCACCGACCCTTGGCGTCGTGGACAGCAGCCGTTCCCCGCCGTACGGGAAGATGCCGTCGGTGATCATCCGGGCCAGGTCCGTCGCGCTCTGCAGGTACGCGATCTCCAGGCGGGACGGCGTCCGGACTCCGAGCAGGTTGGTGTTCCGCGCGATCACCGCGATCACGCGGGAGCCCCGGCGTACCGGGATCGTCTCGACCCGGACGGGTACGTCGTCGCGCCATTCCGGGTCGCCCTCGCGGCAGATCCGGCCGCCGTCGTACGCCTGGTCCAGCAGGTGCCGGCGGCCGCGCGGGATGAAGCTGCCGACGATGTCGTCGAGGTACGCCGTGGGTCCGGTCGTCGGCCGCATCTGCGCCCCGGCCCAGAATCCCAGCCCTTCGGTGTCGGGCAGCCAGAGCACCAGGTCGGCGAACGAGAGGTCGGCCAGCATCTGCCAGTCCGAGACGAGCAGCTGCAGGCGGTCCAGGTCGGCCTGGTCGAGCGTGGTGTGGTTCCGCGCCACATCGGTCAAAGACGGCACGACCCGATGCTACCGACGGTCAAGGGAAGGAAAGAAAGAAAGGGGTGGAGGAGGAGGCTACGAGGGCTTATACCAGCGGCTGCGGTGGTCCGCTCGACAAGAGGGCGGGTGTAGGTGTTGATTGATCAGGCACAGATGAAAGGATGCTCGGGTGGAGTCGACGTACTGGCAGGACGTGATGACCGCGGACTACGCGGTACCGCACGACCGTCCGCTGACCGAACTCACCGAGGAGCTCGTGCGCGGCCTGGCGAGCACCAACCCGCAGGTCCGTGACGCCCTGGCCTACCCGACGCTCGCCACCTGGCTGGAGCGCGGGGTGTACGACGACCTGCTTCCGGGGTTCGGGGACGGCCTCTGCGCCGGGCTGAACTACGGCCTTGGTGAGGACGGCACCGACACGGTCTTCCGGCGCTCGTTCACAGCGCTGACGCTGGCGGAGGTGATCCACCGCGACAACGCCGAGTTCCTGGTCCACGACGAGGTGGTGATGCGCTGGGGCGACCGGCTGGCGACCTGGCTGCTGCGTGAGCGGGACCTGCGCGGGTACGTCGGGGACTGCGGCTGGGCGCATGCCGTTGCCCACGGCGCCGACGCGATCGGCGCGCTGGCAAGGTCCCGGCACTGCGACGCCGGCGTCCTGCGGGCGCTGCTCGACGTCCTCGCGGACCGGATCGTCAAGGACACGCCGTACCGCTGGGTGCACGAGGAGCACGACCGGGTCGCCCACGCGGTGATGACGATCCTGCACCGGAACATGCTGACCAGCGACGAGCTCGAGCGCTGGCTGAAGCCGATCGCGGCGACCGCGGCCGAGCAGCCGTTGATGCACGAGACGCTGCCGGAATGGCCGACACCGAACGTGTTCAACGCCCGCGGCGTCCTGCACGTCCTGCTCAGCCAGCTCGCGATCGGTGTGAAGGGCTTCCCGATCCCTGGCGACGACGACCTCTTCGGCCGCCCGATCGAGGCGCGCGCCGACCTGCTGCTGATGCTGACCGAAGCGGTCCAGTCCTCACAGCCGTACATCTACCGGCCTGCTACAAGTTCCTCCTCTTAAGGCACCACAGCGGCCGTTGCCACGACGGCCCGGTGGTCGGTTCCCTCGATCGCGTACGTCGTGAACTTGCCAGGCTCGAACTGCCGCGACACCACCACGTGGTCGATCTGCGTCCGCAGCACGCCCGGCTGATCCGCGGGCCAGGTCCCCTGCAGCCCGCCGCCCACGGTCGGGCCGACGCTGCGGCAGTAACCGCCCAGCGCCTGCCGGAAGTCGGCGTGGTCCAGGGACGCATTGAAGTCGCCCGCGACGACCGTCGGCGGATCCTGCGCACACCACCGCCGTACCGCCTGCAGATCGGTCTTCCAGGTGGCGACCGAGTCCGGCAGCGGCGGGAAGCCGTGGTACGCGATCAGCCGGACCGCGCCGAGGTTCCCACCCGTCATGACGATGTTGCCGAACGTCGTACCGGCCTCGGACGCGAACGCGACGTCGCCGAGTGACGACGAGACCAGCACACTCGTGGCGCTCTCGGGGGCCCGGCTCGGCTGGGCCGTGAACCCCTTGTACTGCTGGTCCTGCAGTTGTGCCCGGATCTCCTCACGGACGTCGACCTGTGCCTCCGGCAACGACACCAGGTCGGGCTTGCGGTCCCGGATCACCTGAGCGACGTCCGCAGCGCGGGCGCCGCCGCCCAGCACGTTGGCGACCATGATCGTCAGCACCCTGGCCCCGGCGGGCGCCGGTCGCGCGTCGGAGAACTGCCGCGGTGCGATCAGCGCCCCACCGAACAGCGCCAGTACGGCGATCAGCGCAGCGGCGATCCGCCAGCCCCGGCGTACCAGCATCACCAGGGACAGCGCCAGGACGACGACCAGGCCCTGCGGGCGGAACGCGGCGAGCTGGGCGAACGGCGTCACCTCGTCCAGGCCGAACAGCTCCGGATACAGCGGCACGGCAACGACGAGGAGGAACAGTACGGACAGCACGACGCGCCGTACGAACCATGCCTTTTCGTTATCCATGCACCAACCTGTTGGTCTAGTACGCGCTGTTGTCGAACGGTAGCGTGCTGCGTTGCGCCCTTGTCCCGAGGAGGTTTGCAGTGTCCCGATTGTCCGCGGTCAAACCCGCGTACTGGATCTCCGGTGTGCTTCTGGCGGTAGCTGTCGTCGTACCCCTGCTGGTGCCGACGTACGCCAAGAAGGACCCGCACCTGTGGGGTTTCCCGTTCTTCTACTGGTACCAGCTGATGTGGGTCTTCCTCTCCGCGATCCTGGTCAGCATCAGTTACAAGCTGCTCCGCACCGAAGAGCGCAGGCGGCGGGCGGCGCAGGGACTTGGTGACCCCGACGCCCCCGATGCCGGTACGGCGAAGGAGGGTGACCAGTGAACACCACGGTCGACTGGGTGCAGCTGACCATCGTCGTCGTGATCTTCGGCGGGGTCACGGTGATGGGCTTCATGGCGTCCCGCTGGCGGAGCAACGGCCAGCTGGACAACCTCGACGAGTGGGGTCTGGGCGGTCGCGGGTTCGGCACGTTCATCACCTGGTTCCTGCTGGGTGGTGACCTGTACACGGCGTACACGTTCATCGCCGTCCCCGCGGCCATGTACGCGACCGGTGCGATCAGCGGCTTCTTCGCGGTGCCGTACACGATCGTTGCCTACCCGATCGTGTTCATCTTCATGGCCCGGCTGTGGTCGGTCTCGCACCGGCACGGGTACGTGACGCCGGCGGACTTCGTCGGCGGCCGCTACGGCAGCAAGGCGCTGTCACTGGCCGTGGCCGTGACGGGCATCCTGGCCACGATGCCGTACATCGCGCTGCAGCTCGTAGGCATGCAGGCGGTGTTCGAAACGATGGGTCTCGGCGGCAACAACACGCTCGCCAAGGACCTGCCGTTGCTGATCGCGTTCGCGGTGCTGGCGGCGTACACCTACTCCTCCGGTCTGCGCGCGCCGGCGATGATCGCGTTCGTCAAGGACATCCTGATCTACCTGGTGATCCTGGTCGCGATCTTCTACCTGCCGCACGTGCTCGGCGGCTGGGACTCGATCTTCGGTGCGGCGCAGGAGAAGCTGGCCAAGCCGAACCCGGCGACCGGCAAACCGACCGGGGCGTTCATCCCGGGCGACGCGGGCTACGTGTCGTACTGGACGCTGGCGCTGGGATCCGCGATGGCGCTGTTCATGTACCCGCACTCGGTCACGGCGGTGCTGTCGACCAAGACGCGGAACGTCGTACGGCGGAACGCGACACTGCTCCCGGCGTACTCGTTGCTGCTGGGTCTGCTCGCCCTGCTCGGCTTCATGGCGATCAAGGCGAACGTCAACGTGAAGGGCCTGGACGGCCTCGCGAACCCGCAGCTGGCGATCCCGCGGCTGTTCGACCAGGAGTTCCCGTCCTGGTTCGCGGGCATCGCGTTCGCGGCGATCGCGGTCGGCGCACTGGTGCCGGCAGCCATCATGTCGATCGCGGCGGCCAACCTGTTCACCCGCAACATCTACCGCGACTTCATCAAGAAGGACGCCACACCGGCCCAGGAGGCCAAGGTCTCGAAACTGGCGTCGCTGGTGGTGAAGTTCGGCGCGCTGATCTTCGTCCTCGCGATGGACAAGACGATCGCGCTGAACCTGCAGCTGCTCGGCGGGATCTGGATCCTGCAGACCTTCCCGGCGATCGTGGTCGGTCTGTACACCCGCTGGTTCCACCGGTACGCGCTGCTGGCCGGCTGGGCGGTGGCGATGCTGTTCGGCACCATCTCGGCGTACAACGTGGTGAACCCGGCGACCAAGAAGCACTTCGGTGGTTCGATCGCGAACATCCCGGGCACGAGTACGCCGGCCTACATCGCGCTGACCGCGTTCGTGCTGAACCTGGTCGTCGTGATCGCGCTGACGTTCCTGTTCCGGGCGATCAAGGTGCCGGACGGCAAGGACAGCACGCATCCGACCGACTTCACCGCGGACCGCGGCGACCCGGGCGTGAAGGACCTGCCGGAGATCCTCGACGAGGGCGGGGCGGCAACCGCCAAGTCCTGAGGTGTTCAGCGACGGCGGCCCGGGAAGTTCCGGGCCGCCGTTACGTTTTGCGGTTAAATCGACACGCTGCGGGGTCAGCTTGCCCGGTTTCGGGCCGTTGATTCGGCAGAATCGCACACGTGCTGCTGGTCCTCCTCGTCATGGTGCTCGCTGCCGGGGCGGCGGTCGCGACCGGCGGACGGTTCGGCCGGTTGGCCGGCACCGCGTTGACCGGCGTGCACTGGCTGGCCGCGGCGGCGATCGGGCAGCTCCTCGGGTCCCTCTTCGGCGGTACGGCGTACCCGGTCGGCCTGATCGGGTCGGCGGTCTGCATCGCGGTCTTCCTGCGGATGAACCTGCGGCACTCGGGCGTCGGCCTGCTGGCGCTGGGATTCTTCAGCAACGCCGTCGTCGTCGCGTTGAACGGCGCCATGCCGGTGTCGCTGACCGCGCTGGCGCGGGCCGGGGTGAGCGGCGCGGTGGTGACCGATCCACGGCACGAGATCTCCGGGGCCGGGACGCGGCTGCCCTGGCTCGGTGACGTCGTACCGGTGGCGCTTCCCGGTCTGGGACAGGCGATCAGCCCAGGCGACGTACTGATTGCCGCCGGCGCCGGTCTGCTGCTGTACGCCTTGATGGGCGGCTCGGGACACGTGCCGGCCGCCGCCGCGCCGGTGTGGGACGAACTGGAGCCGTGCGCCGGTACGCCGGCCCTGCTGCACCTGTCCCCGAGAGCGAGTAAAGAACTCTCAGAACCTGAATCCGCGGCCGACGATCCGGCGGAGTGACTCGACCACGACCGGGTCGTACTCCGCGCCGATGCCCAGCCCGATCGATTCCATCGCCTTGTCCGGCGACTGTCCCGACCCCTCGCCGACGAGCTGTTCGTAGGCCAGGGCAACGTTCACGATCCCGCTCTCCACCGGGATGGCCGAGTTGTTCGCCCGCCCGTGCCGGTACGGATCGTTGGAGTGCCGGACGATCTCCGCGACATGGTCCAGTACGCCGGACCGCTCGATCACCGCCGCCCCGATCTCCGCCGCCCGCTGCCGCTCCTCCCGCGTCCGGAGCAGCGAAGCCCCGCCAGGACTGGGATCCGCCAACGCCAACTGGCCGACGCCCGACAACAGAGCGGCGTACTCCAGCGCCTCCATCCGCGCCGGCGTCAACCCCAGATCATTGCCGATAGCCACCGCCAACGCCGCCGTCCGCGCATTCTGCCCCGGACTACTGAACCCAGCAATCTCCGTACTCCGAGCCATCGACCGCACCGTCGCCCGATACGTCCGCTGCGCCGAAGCAAACCGCCGAAACGCAAACTGCGTCAACAACAACGGCACCACCACCAGCGGCGGGCCCCACAACCCGACGAGCGAGGTACCCGCGGCCAGCAGGACACCGCCGATCCCCATCGCCATACCGATCTGGCCGAGCACGACAAGCTCGTCCCGGAGTGCCGCGGGGAACGGCCTGTTGTCGCGCTCCGTCGTCTGTCCTGCGCCGATCAACGCGTCGGTGACACCCGCCGCGAGCACTCCGAGAAACATTGTCAGGATGATCGGCATCGACTGCCGCCAGGAGCCGTTCCAGGTCTGGGTCACCGGGATGACGGCGGTGAAGACGACAGCTGCGCAAGCGACCGACAACACACGCCGGCACGAGACGACAACGTCCCAGCGGAGGCCGGCCACCGCGCGCGGAACGACCCCGATCATCGTCGCGATGCCCACGACGGTGATGATCTGTGCGATGTCCGGCGGCGTGAGCGCGGGGCCGCGCAGCATCGCGTAGCCGAGCGCCGCACTGGTCGCGATCGGCGCCCGGTTCCGGTTGCCGTACACGTTGAACTGCACCATCTCGCCGATCGCGATCAGCGCGCCGAACGTGACCGCGAAGGACCACTCGGAGACGCCGTGGCGAACGGTCAGCAGGAATGCCGCGAGCCCCACCGCCACGCCGGCCGCGAGAATGATGACGCCGCTGCCCAGGCTGCGGGTCCAGATCCGGTCCATATCGGCAGAGTCCGTCATCCGGGGCCGGCCGCCGATCCGGACGCGCCGCCGCCCTTGCCGAGGCTCAGGTCGTCATGGTCGATGCTGAACTGGACCGACTCGTCCGGCGCGGGCTGAACAACCTCGGCAGCCTCCCAGCCATCCGTCCGGATCACCTGGACGAAGGCGTCGACGAGGTCGGGATCGAAGTGCGAGTTCTTGTCCTGTTCGAGGATTGCCAGTGTCTCCTCCACCCCACGCGCGGGGCGGTAGGAGCGCGTCGAGGTCAGGCAGTCGAACGCGTCGACGATCCCGATGATCCGGGCGAAGTACGGAATGTTCGCACCGCTCAGGCCGGCCGGATACCCGCTTCCGTCGTACTTCTCGTGGTGATGGAGTACGGCGGACTTCACCTCCTCCAGGAACGGGATGTTGCCGATCAGTTCGACACCGCGCGCCGGATGCAGCCTGATCGCGTCCATCTCGGAATCGTCCAGCCGGCCGGGCTTCTGGATGATGCTGGTCGGGACACCGACCTTGCCGACGTCGTGCAGAAGTCCGGCATGCTCCAGCGCGTTCTGCCGGTCCTCGCTGAGCCCCAACTGCCGGCCGAGCAGGCCGACGCCTTCACTGACCCGTTCGGAGTGACCGCGGGTGTAGAGGTCCTTCACCTCGATCAACTGGATGAACGCGCGCAGCGTCGCGGACTGAGCGCGACGCTCGGCCGCGTACTGGGACAGCGCCCACCTGGCCACCACCAAGGGGCCCAGAATCAGAAAGGCCGCGAAGATATTGAGCCCACCGAGCCAGATCACGGCCATCGACAAGCCGAGCAGACCGTACCCGAGCAGGGGGACGGCCGTCGTTCGGACGACGTGCCGGAGGAACTCAGCGACCGCGTGGCGGCCGCGCTCGAGCCCCAGGACCATCGTCAGCAGCAGCGCATTGACGAACAGCAGGGCGAAGGTCGCGGCTGTGACCGCGATGATGGCGTCCGGAACCCGGTGGAAGACCTCGTCTCCGACCGGGCCGTTCAGTGCCGCGTAGACGACGGCGGCGGCGGCCGCCGACACAATGCGTTGAGCAGTGTTGAAGACCCGTTTGATGATGGGCGCCCGCGCTTGGGTCAACGAGCCCGCAGCCGCGACCACGACGGCCGCGGCGGGTCCTACGACGACGTACACAGCAGCCAGGACCACTGATACGAGTTCGACAGGGCGTTCGGTGTGTACTGACCGTAGTGCGCTGGCAACCAACGCGAGCAAGCAGAAGCCAACGACTACGAGAGGTTCTCCGGTCTGGCCGACAGCCAGCACCAAGGAGGCAAGGGCGGCCACCGCGGTGGCCGCAACTGTAAGCGGCAGGATCCTTGTCCGAGGGCTCAATGCCATTCATGCCCTCCATGGCAGAAGGATCACCAGTCCCAGGCGTCGCCGGTCATCATACGTCACCTCCGATCAGCGGTCGCGGTCTTACCTGTGGCGATCGCCAGAGGTAGGGGGGCAGACAGCACTTCGCTGACTCGTCTGAATTTTGCTTCATCAGGCCTGCGCCGAAACACTGTAAGCCCAACTGTGACCCGCCGCCGGATGCGAGGAACCTGGCGTGATATGAGAGACTGTGACTCTTTGCAGTTGTTTCAAGGAGGCTTTGGAATGGGAAAGACTGGCCGTAAGCGCCGTGCACGCAAGAAGAAGGGCGCAAACCACGGCAAGCGCCCGAACGCCTGATCTCAGGCGGCTACAGACAGCGAGGACCTCGGAGAAATCCGGGGTCTTTGCGATTTGGTCACAGCTTTACAGCAGACCAGTTATAGCAGAGGTCCCGTATTCGGAGAGTCCTCACTCGCATACTGAATGCTATCTTTCAAACAATCGTTTGGCATTCGGCGACCTTCTCCAACCGATGCTGTGGACAACGGCCGACAGCCGTCGGCGGATCCCCCTAGAGTTGGGTCCGGAAGTTTCCGGTACTGACCGATATCCGGCCTGGATTCGAGGAGGGTGAGCACATTGAGCGAGTCGGCGACGCCAACGCTGAGCGAGCTCCTCCGAACCTTCCGCATCCGCGCCGCCCTCACCCAAGCCGCTCTCGCTGAGCGGGCCGGCCTCAGCGAGCAAGCGATCAGCGTCCTGGAACGCGGCACCCGCAGCCGCCCCCGCATCGACACGGTCCGCTCCCTCACCGCGGCCCTCGCCCTGACACCCGCCGAAGCCGACCTGTTCCTCTCCATTGCCCGTGGCAAGGGCAAGTCGCACAAGGGGGCAGCCCCGACGCATCCACAGACTGCCAACGAGCCGGCTCCGACGCCTTGGCAGCTACCGCCGGCCGCTCCTGACTTCACCGGCCGGAGCGCACAGGTCGACGCGATCATGTCGATTCTGCGTGACCCTGCCGGGAGTGGCTCGGCTGCAGTCGGACTGGTCACGGTCACCGGCATGGGCGGGATCGGCAAGACGACCTTGGCCGTGCACGCCGCGCACAAGCTGGCCGGCAGCTACCCGGACGGACACCTGTATCTGAATCTCCGCGGGTACGGCCCAGGGACGCCGATGACTGTCTCCGATGCTCAGCGCCACTTGTTGCGCTCGCTGGGTTCGGACACCCGCGCGGTCCCTGACGACGTGGAGGAAGCAGCCGCGCTGTTGCGTTCCAAGCTCGCCGGCCGGCGAGTGCTCCTGCTGCTCGACAACGCTGCCGACATCGCCCAGATCCTGCCGCTGCTGCCAGGCAGCGCAGGATCGGGTGCGATCATCACCAGCCGAGGCTCGTTGGCGAATCTGCCCGGGGCCCGCCAGATTCTTCTCGATGCGCTGTCGGAGTCCGAATCCGTCGACCTCCTGGCCGGTGTGATCGGCCAGGACCGGGTCGCGTCCGAGCCGGAGGCAACCAAAGTCCTCGCCGCGTACTCGGGTCGTTTGCCGCTGGCGATCCGGCTCGTCGGCGGCCGGCTGGCGACCCGGCCGAGCTGGCCGATCCAGCACTTCGTCGACCTGTTGCAGGACGAGGAACGGCGGCTCGACAGCCTCGGCTCCGACGAGACCGGAGTCCGCGCCAGCATCGCCAGCTCTGTGCGCTTCCTCGAGACGAGCGACCGCGATCTCGACCGCCAGGCGGCCGGTGCGCTGCCACTGTTGACCGTTCCGGACGGCGCCGACGTGACGACAGCCGTCGCTGCCACGCTCCTCGAGCTTCCGCTTCGCCGGGCGGATGCGATCGTCGAGCGCCTGGTCGACCTGAATCTGATGGAATCCGTTGCGCCCGCGCGTCACCGGTTCCACGATCTCATTCGGGCCTACGGACGGGAGGTCGCTGACCAGACCTTGTCGCCGGCTGAGCGCGACGAGGCACTCGCTCGGGTTCTACGGTTCTACACCGAGGCCGGCTGGAGCTCCCAGGCCCTCACGCATCCGACCAACCCACGGCTGCCGCTGGCAACAACGGGGGTCAGTGGGCTGCTCCCGACCTTCAGCGACCGGGAAGCTGTTCTGCGCTGGATCGACGCGGAGCAACGGAATCTGATGGACCGCATTCGGCAGGCGCGGCAGACGAGCCTGGCGGACAGCGTCCTGCTCGTGGAGATGGCGCTTGCGTACTTCGGCTATCACGAGTCGCGTCGACGCTGGCAGGAGATGCAGGAGCTGAGCGACGGTGCTGTTGAACTCGCGCAGCGGCACGGGCGGCCTTCGACCGCTGCGTGGCTACAGCACGACAGTGCCATTCCGCATGCGGAGACCGGCTCCCCCGCCGCGGCCATCTCTCGCATCCTGATCGCTCTGGAGATGTTCCGGAAGATCGACGATCTGTTCGGCGAGGCACGGTCCTGCTCATCCCTTGGCTACCTGCTCGGCCAGGACGGACGGATCGACGAAGCGCTTGAATACGCTCGAACAGCCCTGGCTCTCAGCCGGGAGATCCACGACCCGACGCTGGAGGGCGTCTCACTGACAGCGGTCGCCGGGCTCTACGATCGCACCGGAGACTTCGACCGGGCCGACGAAGCATTTGCCGAGGGCATCGCACTGGCCGAGCGGGCCGGTGACACGCGGGCGGTCTTCAAGCGGTACCTGAACGCGGCCTTCGTGCATGTGCAGGTTGGACGGCACGAGGACGCCATCCGCATGGCCCTGCCGGCTCTGCGCATCGTGGATCAGGTCGATGACGCGACCTTCCAGGGCGAGAGCCACCACCTGCTCGCGATCGCACACGCCGCCCAGGGTCGTTTCGACACCGCCGCCGGCCACATCGAGTCCGGGCTGCGGGTCGCACGCATCTCTCGCGATGTCGAGCGGGAGGGACGGTTGTACGCCGAACTCGCGAAAATCAATGCGGCCCGTGGCGACCGTGCCGCCGCCGAGGAGCAGTTGGGAACCGCCATCACGCTGCTCCGGAATGCGTCGCCGGTTTACTTCGCCAACGCCTGCGAGCTACTGGAGAAACTCCATCGCGGCGAAATCGACGGCTACGAGTTCGTGGCCTACTCCATCTGAAGTGGAGCAAATCAGTCGGTGGTGGTGATGGTGGTTTCGATTTGGATTTGGGTGAGGCGGAGGAGGATTTTCTGGCGGAGGGCGTCGGGGGCGTGGTCGGAGCCGCAGGAGCGGTGGACCAGTTTCTTGACGCAGCGTTCCAGGTCGTACTCGTCGAGGCAGGGGGCGCACTCTTCGAGGTGCTGGCGGATCTCGTCGGAACTGGCGTCCTCGAGTTCGTTGTCGATGAAGACGTAGACCCGTTGCAGGATCTCTCCGCAGTCGACGTCGTGGTGCTCGCCGCAGCTCACGACTCCTCCTTCTCCGCAGCTTCGTCGGTGCTCGACGCGGCCGCGTCCGTGCTCTCGTCCGCCGGGATCAGGCCGCGATCCCGGGCGTAGTCGCCGAGCAGCTCACGCAGCTGCCGCCGGCCGCGGTGCAGCCGTGACATCACGGTGCCGACCGGTGTGCCCATGATCTCGGCGATTTCCTTGTAGGCAAAGCCCTCGACATCGGCCAGGTACACGGCCAGCCGGAAGTCCTCCGGGATGGCCTGCAGGGCCGACTTGATGTCGGAGTCGGGCAGGTGCTCGAGGGCGACCGCCTCGGCCGACTTCAGCCCACCGGGAGTGTGCGACTCGGCGGCGGTGAGCTGCCAGTCCTCGATCTCCTCGGTCGGCGACTGCGTCGGCTGACGCTGCCGCTTCCGGTATCCGTTGATGAACGTGTTCGTCAGGATCCGGTACAGCCACGCCTTCAGGTTGGTGCCCGGCGTGAACTGGTGGAACGAGCTGTACGCCTTCGCAAAGGTGTCCTGCACCAGGTCTTCGGCGTCCGACGGATTACGGGTCATCCGCATCGCCGCGGCGTACATCTGGTCCAGGAAGGGCAGCGCTTCGCGCTCGAACCGCGCGGTGCGCTGCTCGGGTGTCTCGGTCGTGGTGGGAGTCGGCATCGGGATCGAGAATACCGGGGTCTTCCCAGCAGTTCTCGCCGGAGCCACTCTCGTCGCCATCATGTTCGTCACAACACGCCCGGCAGCGGGCGCATTCCCAGGGCCGGACCGTTATCCGGACACCTCTCGGCTGACCCATTCGAACACGGCTTCGACCAGGAGGTCGTAGGTCTCCTGCTGGTCCAGCTCGGCCCGCTTCGGCACCTTGAAGGAATGGTCGGCGTCCGGGACCACGGCCATCTCGGTGAGCGGCGGGAACTCCTCCGGCGTACCGAACGGGTCCCGCTCCCCCTGGACCACCAGCGTCGGCAGCCCGGCCGCCTGGAGCTCGTCGACGCGCGACTTCTCCGGCTTCCCGGGCGCATGCAACGGAAAAGCCATCGCCAGTACGCCGGACGCACCCAAGCTGCTCGCGGTGCGGCAGGCCACCCGCGCGCCCGCGCTACGGCCGCCGATCACCAGCGGCGTACGGACCCGGAGCTGCCCGATGATCGCGATCCACGCCTCGTCGAGCGCCTTCGGAGCGGGCGCCACCTTGCGGCCGGCACGGCGCCAGGGCTGCTCGATCAGGAACACGTTGATGTCCTGCTTCGGCAGCCGGGCCGCCAACGCGGTCAGGTCACCCGACTCGATCCCGGCCCCGGCACCATGACCCAGGGCCAGCGTCGCCACCGGGCGGCGGGCGCGGTGCGCCACGATCCGGGCCTCTCCGTGCGGCGTCCCCACTATCCGTTCGTCGGTCACCCGGCCCATCCTGTCATCCGGACCCGGGATGCGCGGGAGCGAAACTCAGAAGAGCGTGGTCGGGCTGTCCTGCGGGTCCTCGCCGTCGGGCGGCAGCGGATCGAGCAGGTGCGGGCCGTTGTTCTTCACGGAGCTGACCGCCTTCGACACGGCGTACGCCTCGAGGCGGCCGGGCGCGGCCGGGACCAGGAGCTTGAGCAGGTCGTCGGTGTCCGAGGACAACGGGTCGAGCCAGGCGTCGTACCGCTCGCGCTCGACCAGGAGCGGCATCCGGTCGTGGATGCGGCCGAGGTCGTCGGTGGACGACGTGGTCAGCACGGTGCAGGTCCAGAGCCAGGCCTCGTCCTTGTCCGGGTCCTCGACCGACTTGTCCCGCCAGATCTCGTACAGCCCGGCCATCGACAGGATGCTGCCGTCCGGCGGGTGGATGAAGTACGGCTGCTTGGCCGGCTTGCCGTTCACCTTCTCCTCGGCGGTGTACCACTCGTAGTACCCGTCGGCGGGCAGGATGCAGCGGCGGGTGGCGAACGCCTTCTTGAAGGCCGGCTTCTCCGCGACGGTCTCCATCCGGGCGTTGATCAGCCGCGAGCCGATCGAGGTGTCCTTGGCCCAGGACGGCACCAGCCCCCACTTGACCGTGGTCAGCTTGCGGATCGTCTCGTCGGGCTGCTCGCGGTTCTTCCGCTCGACCACCGCGACCACCTGGTCGGTCGGCGCGACGTTGTAGTTCTCGCCGAGCTCCTCGACCGTCTCACGGACGTTGCCCGCCTCGATCTCGAACTCCGCGACGAGATCGGACGGCTCCCGGCTGGACGCATACCTACCGCACATACCGACAGCCTAAGCCGCCGCACCGACAGAAAACCCGGAACGAACTTCCCGGCGTCTCCTGCGTCAAACTGCTACCAGCAGTAGGAGAGGGACAACGTGCGAGTTGCGGTGCTGTGCGGTGGCGAGAGTTCGGAGCGCGATGTCTCGCGTTCGTCCGGCTGGGCGGTGGCCCAGGCACTCGCCGGTCGCGGTCATGACGTGGTGCTCATCGATCCGGCCGCGGAGGAACCGGTCCTGGCTGATCCCGTGCCGGCCGGCGATTCCGTCGTACTCGTGCCGAAGGAGCCTCCGACGCCGGCGGACCGTGCTGTGCTGCGCCAACGGATGTATGCCGCTCTCACCGGTGGACTGGAGCAGCTGCGGAAGGCCGATCGGGTCTTCATCGCGTTGCACGGCGGCTGGGGAGAGGACGGGCACGTCCAGGCACTGCTCGAGCTGGCGGGCATCCCGTTCACCGGTGCGGGCCACGACGTCTGTGCCGTTGCCTGGCACAAGGGTCGTTGCCAGGCAGTGCTCGAAGCCGCCGGGATCCCGGTGCCACCCCGGGTGCTCTACACCCCGGCCGAGCAACCTGAGCCGCCGATCGGGGTCAAGCACCTGCTGACGATCGGGCCCGTGGTGGTGAAGCCAGTGGCCGACGGGTCGAGCGTGGCCGTCCGCAAGGTCGACTCGCTGGACGAGTTGCCGACCGAGGGCGAACTGCTCGTCGAGCCTTTCCTGAGCGGCCGGGAGTTCACCGTCGCGGTGATCGGTGCGACGGCGCTGCCGGTGGTGGAGATCGAGCTGACCACGCCCGTCTTCGACTACGAGGCGAAGTACCAGCCGGGCGCGGTGCGGGAGGTCTCCCCCGCCGACATCCCCGCACACTTCGCGGAGCGGTTGCAGGAGCTCGCGCTCGGAGCGCATCGAGCCCTCGGGTTCGGTACGACGTACTCCCGGGTCGACTTCCGCTGCGATGCCGCGGGTACGCCGTACTGCCTGGAGGTCAACGCGCTGCCCGGACTCACCCCGGGCAGCCTCGTCCCGGTCGCCGCGAGGGGCGCGGGGATCACGTACGGCGAACTCGTCGAGCGGTTGCTGACGGCAAGCGGCGGCGGATCGCCCACCCCGTGTTAGGCGATCCGCCGCCGGACTGATGCGCCCGGCCGCCCCCCTGTAGGCGTCCGGACGCAAGCCTCAGGTTCTGGCCAGCTCGTCGAGCACCCTCCCGGCCATCTCGTCACTACCCGGCAGTCCTTCGATCCAGATCCGGGCGAGCTGGGGTACGTCGGTGTCCAGCCGCCACTGGGTGATCAGGGCTCGTACCGTCGCGACCTGCTCCGGCAGGTTCGGGTCGCGGCCGACGAGCGCCGCCGCGCGGCGTGAGCCGACGCGGCCCAGTACGTCACCGCCGCAGAAGACGATCCGCAGGCACTCCGCGACGTCGACGAGGGTGAGCTCGCGGTCGAACGGCGACGTACCCGGGGGATGGAGCGGCTCGACAACCACCAGTGCATGGGTTTGCCGTACGGAAGTTCCACGGAGTTCCGCCTCTCGGTAGAGCTCGCCGAGCCGGGACCGCAGGTGCGCCAGGCTGGACAGCCCGGTCAGCGGGTCCTCGCAGGACAGCGAGTGCAGGTAGACCAGCGAGGCCTCGGCCCAGCTGGAACTGAGTGCGCGTACCGCGGCGAAAGCCGGCTCGCCCCCGGCGATCGAGCGGTACAGCGCACTCAGCCCATCAAGTGCCTCCACCAGCGAGGTTCCGTCGGCCGCGAGGCGGCGTCCGGTCTCGTCCGATGCAGGCACGACATCAGCACCGTCCCGAAGCGCCTCGGCAATCGCGAGATAAGCGCTGTGGTCGATGCCGGCTGTGCCGTGCGGCTCCCTCCGGCCGCGCGGTTGATCTGCTGACGACACTTCCGGCCGGGTCCGGGCGGGCGACCCCGCCAGGTTCAGGGACTTGGCCGGACGCAGGTCTAACCGTCTGCGGATGTCCGCGAACAGCGACATGGCCCTCCTCGAATAGCCCCGTCAGTCTCCCGACCGGTCGGCCGGAAGCGTCGTACGGCGATGAGACAGAGCTGCGGGGAGTTCATGACGCGGATTCGCAGAACTTTTTTCGGGCGTAACTTCGGCACTGGCGTTCTCGTAAGGAAAGGAGCACAGTTCCGCGTCAGGAAAGGTGCGCTCGGCCGTCCTATCTGGGAGCCTTGTTCCCGGCAGTACGTGACGGTTAGTCACAAAGCTGTACACAGAGTTGTCAGAGCCCACGGGGGAGATGGATGGAGACGCCGGACGGTCAGCCCGATCCGCTGAGCGACGCCGAGTTGATCGCGAGCGTTCGCAACGGCGATCTGGAGGCGTACGGCGAGCTGTACGCGCGGCACCACCACGCCGCCGAGCGGATGGCCCGCCAACTGGTCCCGGCCAACGACGCCGACGACCTCGCCAGTGACGCGTTCGCCAAGGTCCTGGACGCGCTCCGGGGCGGCGGCGGCCCGGACGTCTCCTTCCGCGCCTATCTGCTGACGACCGTACGGCGGGTGCACGTCGACCGGATCCGCTCCGGGAAGAAGGTGCAGACCACCGACGACATCGCGTCGTACGAGCGGGAGCCGGAGACCTTCGACGACCCGACCGTCACCGGCTTCGAGAGCGGCGCCGCGGCGAAGGCGTTCGCCAGCCTGCCGGAACGCTGGCAGGCGGTGCTGTGGCACACCGAGGTCGAGGGTGAGAAGCCGGCCGCGATCGCTCCCCTGCTCGGCCTGACCGCGAACGGCGTGTCCGCGCTCGCCTACCGGGCCCGCGAGGGCCTGCGCCAGGCGTACCTGCAGCAGCACCTGGCCGATGTCGCCGGCGACCGCTGCCGCTGGACCACCGAGCGCCTCGGCGCGTACGTCCGCGGCGGCCTGACCAAGCGCGAGAACCGTAACGTCCGCGAGCACATGGACGACTGCGCGAAGTGCACCGCGGTGTACCTCGAGCTCGTCGAGGTCAACAGCGCGCTGCCGGCGCTGCTCGCCCCGGCCCTGCTGGGCACCGCGGGCATCGGCTACCTCGCCGCCGCCTCGGGCGCCAAGGTCGGCCTGGTCGGCTTCTTCGTCACCGGCTGGCGGAAGGTCACCGAGAACAGCACGCGCTCCGCGGTCGGTGCCGGCGCGGTCGTCGTTGTCGCGGTCGCCGCCGTACTCGCCGCGATGGCGCTGACCGGCAACGACACTCCCCCGGCCGCGATCAACCAGCCGTCGGCGCAGCCGACCCAGCCGCCCGCGCAGAAGCCCACGGTGCCGCCGGTCAAGCCGCCGGTGAAACCGCCGTCGGCCAAGCCGCCGGCGTCCAACCCGACGCAACCACCGACGAGCGCACCAACGACGGCTCCGACCACGACCGCGCCGACCACCGCGCCGACGCAGCCCAGTGTCACGCCGACGCCGACGGTCCCGACGCCGCCTCCGACTACGCCGACACCGCCGAAGCCGACCCCGACCACTCCGGTGCTCGACGAGGGTCTGGTGACGATCAGCATCCCGCAGGGCGGCGGCAGCCCGGTGCTCGACGAGACCCCGGCGCCGCAGCCCCGGTCGGCGCGGGCCGAGGCCGGCTCCGCCGGCATCCGGTTCGTGATCACGATCAAGACCCCGGCCGGGAACGCGAATCCGGTGGTGATCGGGCTCAAGTACGGCGCTGAGCTCGACTGGCCGCTGAAGTCCAACCCGGCGGGCTGGACCTGCACCCAGGCGTCCGGCGCGTGTACGGCGAGCGACCCGGCGAACCCGAAGCCGCTGGCGATCACGTTCGACGCCCCGACCGGCGGCTCGACAGCCGATCGCACCTTCACCGTCTCGGCGAAGACCGGCCGGCTGTACGACGACGACTCGGCGACCGTGAACGCGAAGCCGACCACTGACGAGAACCTGCTGAAGATCCTCGACGGCAAGGCCGACCCGGACGTCCACCACCGGATCCTGACCGTTGCCCCGCGCACCAACCGCAAGAGCGTCACGCTGAAGCTCATGTACGGCGAAGCACTCGAGTGGCCGATCGCGGCGAGCCCGGCCGGCTGGAAGTGCACCCGGTCGACCAAGACGTGTACGGCGACCAACCCGGACAAGCCCGCTCCGCTGGCGGCGGACTTCGACGTACCGGACAAGTCGTCGGACGCCGCGCGGACGTTCACCGTGGCGGCGACCGCGGACCTGGTCAGCGACACCGACTCCGACGTACTGCCTGCGCTCCAGCAGGACGAGTCGCTGCTGCAGATCCTCACGCCGACGCCGCACACCGACCCGAACCCGTTCGTCTACAACCGGTTCCTGAAGGTCAACGGCGCACAGGGCCGGACGGTGACCCTCAACATCTCGTGGGGACGCAACCTGATCTTCCTGCCGTCGTTCGACCTGGGCTGGACCTGCGAGCGAACCAGCGACATCCGCCGCGCGACCTGCACGACGAAGAACTACAAGAAGCCGCTGAACTCCGAGTGGAACGCCTGGCTCCCCGGCAACAGCTCCAGCAACGCCATCACCGTCCACGCCCGGGTAGGCGGCCGCGAGGACACCGACACCGCCCAGATCCCCCCGTCGACGTACCGGCGGTGAAATGGGTTGCCGGGGTCGCCTATTCTGGTGGTGTTCGCGTTGAGGGAACCGAGTAGCGTCGTACGCCACGTCAGAGAGAGTCGCCGGTAGCTGGGAAGGCGATACGTGGAGCGATCGTGAAGACACTCCTGAGCGACTGTTGTGCAAGAGGCCGGGCCGTTGTGGCTCGGTGAAGGTGTGGTGGCACCGCGAGATTCCCCTTCGCCCACACCTCCGGGGTTCGAGACAAACCTGGAGGTGAAAACAGCATGCGAATTCTCAGCCATGAGATCCCCTCAGCAGTAGGCCAGACCGTCACGGTGGCCGGCTGGGTGCACCGAAGACGACGGCTCGCCGCCGTCAGTTTCCTGATCCTGCGCGACCGATCGGGCCTCAGCCAGATCGTCGTGAAGGCGCCCGAAACCCAAGCACAGCTGGACGAACTCGGTGAGGAGACCGTGGTCCAGGTGACCGGTACGGTCGCCGCCAACCCGCAGGCTCCCGGTGGCGCCGAGATCGTCGACCCGGTGATCGAGCCGCTGACCGAGCCGGCCGCGACGCCGCCGATCGAGCTGTGGCGTCCCACGGTCGGCGCCGGGCTGCCCGTCGTCCTCGACAACGCACCGGTCGCGCTGCGGCACCCGGCGGTGCGGGCCGGGTGGGAGATCGCCGCGGCCGCGCTGCACGGGTTCCGGTCCGCGCTGGACGGTCAGGGTTTCACGGAGATCCAGACGCCGAAGATCGTCGGTACGGCGACCGAGTCCGGGGCGAACGTGTTCGCGCTGGACTACTTCGGCGGCCCGGCCTATCTGGCGCAGTCGCCGCAGTTCTACAAGCAGACGATGGTCGGCGTGTTCGAGCGGGTCTTCGAGGTCGGTCCGGTGTTCCGGGCCGAGCCGCACGACACGGTCCGGCACCTGGCCGAGTACGTGTCGCTGGACGCGGAGTTCGGGTTCATCACCGACCACCGCGACGTTCTCGCCGTACTGCGTTCCGTGATCGCGGAGATGTTGTCGTCGGTGAGTACGCGAGCGGGCGGCGCGTTGGAGCGGCTCGGGGTGACGGCGCCGGAGATTCCGGTCGACGTACCGGTGGTGCACTTCAGCGAGGCGCTGAAGATCGCCGGCGCGGACCCGGAGGAGCCGGACCTCGCGCCTGCGGACGAGCGCGCGATCGGCGAATGGGCGCTGCGTGAGCACGGCAGCGACTTCGTCGCGGTCGAGGGCTACCCGATGGTGAAGCGGCCGTTCTACACGCATCCACAGCCGTCCGACCCGCGGTGGTCGAACTCGTTCGACCTGCTGTTCCGCGGCGTCGAGCTCGTCACCGGCGGCCAGCGCCTGCACCGGTACTCCGACTACGTCGCGGCCCTCGCGGCACGCGGCGAGTCGGCGGACGCACCGGCGTACAGCTCGTACCTGCAGGCGTTCAAGCACGGGATGCCGCCGCACGGCGGGTTCGCGATCGGGCTGGAGCGGTTCGTGGCGCGGCTGACCGGGGCGGAGAACGTCCGCGAGGTCACGCTGTTCCCCCGCGACCTGCACAGGCTGACGCCCTGATGGAGACCACCGAGTCAGTTGTCGCCGAGCTCAACGTTGCCCTAGGCACCGAGTACCGCGTCGTGCGGCAACTGACCGGTGGTCTGCAGTCCACCGCGTATGTCCTGACCGATGACGTAGTCCTCAAATGGACCGACGACCCGGCGTGGGCCCCGCGGGTCCGGCAGGCGGCCGAGCTCGTCCGCCGGGCCCGTGCCGTCGGCTATCCCACGCCGGCCTGGCTTGCCGTCGGCACGACCGCCGCCGGCTCGCCGTACCAACTGCAGGAGCTCGTCCCGGGCAGCCCGCCGAAGCTCGACGACGGCCTGGCCCGGCAGCTGATCGAGATCTGTGAACTCCAACGGGACCTGCTCCCGGAGGACCGCGACGCGAGCTGGTCCGCGTGGTCGCGCGGCGTCGTCTTCGACGGCTGGGACGGTGTCTGGGAACGGGTCCACGCGTACGACGGTGAAGTCGTCGAACTCCTGGGACGGTACGGCGAACTGTGCGCACCGTATCGAGGTGAGGACCTGCCGCAGCACGACTTCGTGCACGGTGATCTGAACATGGGCAACCTGCTCGTGGCCGACGGGCGGATCACCGGGATCGTGGACATCGAGGCGGCCGGCGGCGGTTCGCGCGCGTACGACCTGGTCTCGCTGGCAGCGTCGGCCGCACGCGACGGCGCGGCGGACGGCGTCGACGAGCTGTTCCTCGAGGCGGCCCTGCGAGCGAGCAGCCGCGCGGCGGTCGCCGTGTGCGCGGGCGCGGCTTTCGCGAGCGTGGCGGAGTTCGTCCACACGCGTTCGACGTACGCCCACGAACTGGTGAACCACGGCGGCCGCCGGGTGCTCGAGCTGCTGCAGGCATGATGTGCTCATGCTGAGGGAGGCCGAGCGCGCCGTGCTGGCGGCGATCGACGACGAGCGGATTGTTGCGGAGCTGCGGGAGCTGGTGCAGATCCCGAGCGTGGACGGGACCGCGGCCGAGAGAGACGTACAGGCGTGGTGTGCACAGCGGCTGAGTGAGTTGGGATTGGCCGTGGACCACTGGCAGCTCGATCTGCCGGGGCCGATGGCTGACCCGGGGTTCCCGGGGATGGAGGTCGAGCGGACCGAGGCCTGGGGCTGTGTCGGCGTGCTCGGTGGTGACGGGACGCCGGGGCTGATCCTCAACGGACATGTGGACGTGGTGCCGGGTGACACGCCTTCGACGGGCGGATCGAGGACGGCGTGATGTGGGGCCGCGGGACGTGTGACATGAAGGGCGGTGTCGCGGCGATCCTCGGCGCGGTGGCGGCGATCGTTGCCGCGGGCATTCGGTTGCGGAAGCCGCTGGCCGTGCACACCGTGATCGGTGAGGAGGACGGCGGCGTCGGCGCGTTCGCGACCCTGCGCCGCGGTCATCGCGGTGAGGCCTGCCTGATCGCGGAGCCGACCGCGGGGACGGTCATCCCGGCCAACGCCGGCTCGCTGACGTTCCGCCTGGAGGTGCCGGGACTCGCGACCCACGGTTCGACCCGCAGCCGCGGGGTGAGCGCGATCGAGAAGTTCACCGTGATCCAGACCGCGCTGCAGGAGCTCGAACGCGAGCGCAACCGCGACCCGCATCCGCTGCTCGCCCACCTCGACCTCGCCAACCCGCTATCGGTCGGCACCATCGCGGCCGGCGACTGGGCAAGCACCGTCCCCGACCACCTGATCGCCGAGGGCAGGTACGGCGTACGCCTCGGTGAATCGCTTGCCGACGCGCGGACCGCCTTCGAGGCCGCGATCGCAGAGGCTTGCGCGAAGGACGACTGGCTGCGCGAGCACCCCGTTGCGGTCAGCTGGCCGGGCGGCGAGTTCGCCTCGGGTCTGCTGCCCGAGGGCGACCCGCTCCTCGCCGACACCCTCCAGGCAGTGGCCGACACAGGCAGCCCGGTTCCAGCAGTCAAGGGGGCGCCGTACGGCTCAGATCTACGCCAGTACGCCGCAGCGGGCATCCCCACCTTGCAGTACGGACCTGGTGACGTCCGGTACGCGCATGCCGCCGACGAGCACGTGGTGCTCTCGGACGTGCTCGATGCCGCACGTGCGTACGCCTTACTCATCGTGCGCCGCTGCTCATAACGCGAACCCCACCGGAAGCATCCGGTCGACCCGTCAAGGGTCGGTCGAGGCAGTCCCTGGCGGGTCGTCAGATTCAGATTCAGGCGAGGGCGTGCGGTAGCGCCTGCCGGTGGGGCCGGTCCAGGTGGTAGTGCCGTCGCGGTTCGGTGCGACGGTCCATCCGCCTTCGTGCTTCAGGCGGTGATGATGTCGGCAGAGGCAGTGGAGATTGTCTGTGGTGGTGCGACCGCCTTCCGCGAAGGCGACGCGGTGGTCGAGATCGGCGAACTCGGCGGGCTGGTTGCAGCCAGGGAACTGGCAGGTTCGATCGCGCAGTCGAACGAAGCGATCGACGGCCGCGCCGGGTGTGTAGGTGTCTGAGTTGCCGGGCGGCGGTTCGTCGGTGATGCGGACATCGAGGTGGGACCGAGCCGAGCGCCCGAGTTTTCCGAGGAGGTTGCGGGCAAGGGTTCGTGTGAGGTGCTTGCGCAGGGATTCTTGAGGGATCGGCCCGTAGTGTTCGGCCGTCCCGCCGGTGCTGTTCTCGCCGTTGATCAGGGCGCGGATCTCGGCGCCGGTCGCGTGGATGACGACACTCGCCTCCGCGCCGATGGCCGATTCGTCGCGCAGATCGCGGACGTCCTGGTCGACGGTCTCTGCGGCCGCGTCGACGGCCGAACTCTCATCGACCGGCTCGTCGGTGGGATGGGTCTGCGATCCGGCGTGGCTACCGGTCTTGGTGCGGGGGAGGAGCCGGTCCAGGGCGATGTCGGCGCGCAACTGATCCATCGAGCGGGAGTCGCCCTGACGACGCTGGTACGCCGCCGCACGGGTCAGGCTGTTCATCACCGCGCCCGCATCCAAAGCATCCTGGGTATGGACCAGCTCAGCCGTGCCGTCACTGTTCGGGAAGATCCGCACCGACCGCTCATCCATCGCCCGCGCATGCGCCTTGCTACGCGCATCCGGCGAACGCCGCGCAGCCTCCCGCTGCGCCTCCTGCTTCAGCTTCTGCAACGGATGCTTCCCGGCCCACTCCAGCAACGCAGTCTCGGCCGCCCGCAGCGCGTCCGGATCATCCAGCACCGACAACTCCCGCACGATCGTGAACGCGGCCCGCTCGGTCAACCGACCCTCCTCCAGCGCCCGCAACGTCGCCGGAAAATTGTGCACCAACTCGCACGACGTATGAATCCGCGCCATCGCAGCGCCCTTGTGCATCTGCCACACCAACGCAAGCTCATCAGCAGTCGACCGCAGATCACCCGCCACCCAACGTCGCTCCCCAGGAGCAGCTGCTCTGTCTCCAGGCGAAGGGTAGCGGTGCCCGAGATCGGCAGATACCCCGCGCAACGAGGTCTCGTACCCGGCCACAGCCTCGGCCTTCATCGCCGCCAGCCGCGCCTCCAACCGGCCGATCGCCTCCTGCCGATTCAACCAGCCCGAATCGCTCAACTCAGACGTGTCCTGGAACGCCACCGCCTCGAACAACCCGACACCACGCTCAGGGTCGTCCGCTTCGTCATACCGGCCGAGCAGTCCATGCCGAGCCGCGAGCCGCGCATCAGCGCGCACCCGGTCGACCAACGCCAAGAACGCGGCATCCCAGTGATCATCCCGAGCTGCCTCGTCCGCCATCGCTGCTCCCGGCGCACCAGGCACGACAGACAGCAGCGCACGTCCGACCGGCGCCCCCGACGGGCCGCCGGCCTCGTCGGCGGGCTGATCGACCGAACTCTGATTCATGCAATCGATCATACGTTCGAATAAACGCGGAACCAAATCGGCCACGGCCCGGGCTGCACCATCGCGCAGCCCGGCCGAGACCTGGCGACTCAGTCCTCGAGGGCCTGGTAGAGCGTGGTCCAGAAGTCGTTCATGAGCTGGATCGACGACGGCACGGTCGTGCCGACCTGGGTGAGGAGGATTCCGGTGATCTGGTTGACCGGGTCCGCGTACGTCGACGTACCGGCGCCGCCGTCCCAGCCGAACTGACCGATCGGCGCGTAGTCGCCCCGGTAGGTGCGCACAGCCATCCCGTAGCCCCAGCCGCCCTGCTGACCCTGGCCGAACGAGATGTGCACGTTGTCCCGGGCCAGCGTCTCGCGGGCCGCCAACTGCTCGGCCGTGAGGCTGTTGCTGGTCATCAGCTCCACCGCCGGCTTGGACAGGATCCGCTCGCCCTGGTGTACGCCGTGGTTCAGCAGCATCCGGAAGTAGGCGTGGTAGTCATCGGCGGTGGAGTTGAGCCCACCGCCACCGCCCTGGAACGCCGGCGGAGCGCTGTGCCGGCCGCCCTCGGCCTCGTCCCACACCTGGAACTCGCCGGTCGCGGGGTCCGGCGCGTACAGCGGTGGGAGTCGGTGCAGCTGGTCGGCGGGCACCGAGAAGCCGGTGTCCTTCATACCCAGCGGCCCGAAGATCCGCTCCTGCAGGAACTCGTCGTACGACTGACCGGTGACCCGCGAGACCAGGACGCCGATCAGGTCGCTGCTGATCTGGTACTGCCAGCGCTCCCCCGGCTGGTACATGAGCGGCAGCGTGCCGAGGCGCCGCATCCACTCGTCCTGCTCCGGCATCGGCACCGGCCCGTTGGGCGTGATGCCCTGCTCGAACAGGGCGCCCATGATCGGCGTACCGATCATCGTCATGTCCATGCCGAGCCCGAAGGTGGAGGTCAGCACGTCCCGGACGGTGATCGGGCGCTTGGCCGGCACGGTGTCGTCCACCTGGCTGTCGATCCGCTTCAGGACCTGACGGTCGGCCAGCTCGGGCAGCCAGGCCTCGACCGTGTCGTCGAGCCGCAGCCGGCACTCGTCGAGCAGCACCATCGCCGCCGACACCGAGACCGGCTTGGACGTCGAGGCCATCCGGAAGATCGTGTCCCGTCGCATCGGCGCGCCGCCCTCGTGGCGCATCGTCCCGAGGGCCTCGGCGTACGGCTCACCGTCGCCGCGGCTGACCAGGGCGACGACGCCGGGGATCTTCCCGGAGTCGACGTGCCGGGCCAGTACGTCGTGCAGTCGGCGCAACCCGGCCTCGGTGAAGCCGGAGGGAGTCGTTGACATGGTGGTGCTCCTTGGATTCGTACGGATCGCGGTCAGAGACTACGGGCGACGATGTCGCCGACCGAGGTGGTCGCGCGGATCGTGAGCTCGGCGCCCGCGCCCTCGCTGTTCTTGAGCGCGTTGTTGATCCGGCCGGTCGCGGTGCCGGCGTCCAGCGTGGCAGAGACTCCGGCGGCGGCGACGATCTCCACCTCGCCGACCTCGGTGCGCAGGACGACGGCACCGCGGACGGCCTCGGCGATCCGGATGTCGCCCTTGCTGGTGCGGATGTCCGCGGGACCGTTGAGGCGGCCGACGGACACGTCACTGGCGGAGCTCTTGATCCGGGCGCTGGCGACGTCCTCGAGGTCGATCGGACCCTGAGCGCTCTCGATGACGACATCGCCGAAGCGTCCGGTCGCCCGGAGTTCGGCGCTGGCGGCCTTGACCTCGGCCTGGGAACCGGCCGGCAGCTGTACCGTCACCGCGACGGCTCCGGAGGGTCCGAAGTACTCGTTCTTCGTGACGACCGCGATCCGCAGGACGCCGTCGGCGAACTCGACCGTGGTCCGCTCGGCGGCCTTGACGTCGCGGCTCTTCGTGGGGTCCACGGGGAGCACCTCGACTGTGGTGTCGGCCCGGTCGGCGGCGACGAGCTGGATCCGTCCGGCGGGGATGTTCAGGACTGCGGAGATTGGCTCGGGGGTGTTGTACGTCGGCATTGTGGTGCCTTCCTGGAGTGCTTGGTGTGTTGCTGACAAACACCAAGATCCAGGGCGGTCCTGACACCGAACCGCCGCGGCCCTGACACGGCTCCTGACACCGCCGATCTAGAGCAGTCGGTCGAGCGCCGCCTGACCGATCGGGCCCCAGTGGGTCTTCCCGCCCGGCTTGCCCAGTTCTCCGTTGATGCCCATGGCGATCAGGAACAGTGCGCGGGTCAGGGCCCAGCCGCGAGCTCGTCGTACCGTCGCCTCGTCCGCCCCGTAGGCGTCCAGGAAGCGCTCCGCCTCCGGGAGCAGGATCCAGGCGGCCGCTAGGTCGTTCGCCGGGTCGCCGGCACCGATCTCCTCGAAGTCCACGACTCCGGCGAGCGTGCCGTCGGCAACGACCACGTTCGCCGGGTGCAGGTCGCCGTGCACCCACACCGGCGCCCCGTCCCATTTCGGCGCCGCGATCGCGTCCTCCCAGACCGCATAGATCTCGTCGGCGCGACCCACCTGCGCCTGCACTTCGTCCCAGCCTGGGCTCGGCGAGAGCGTGCTGCGCTCGCTCACCGGCGCGTCGGCCGGGCGCCTCGGTGTGCAGCGCCTTCAGGAAGTCCGCGAGTACGTCGGCAGCGGCCGGATCCGTGATCGGTGCGTGGTCCGCGGGTTCTCCGTGCACCCAGGTGGTGATCATCCATATCCGCGGGAAGGCGTCGGACGGGTCACAGAGGTGGAGCGGGGTCGGGACGGGCAGCGGGAGCTGGGCGGCGAGGCTGGGCATCCACCGGTGTTCTCGGCGGAGGGGTTCGGGGCCCTGGTTCCCGCGGGGCATCCTGACGGCCAGGTCGTCGCCCAGGCGCCACATCTGGTTACCCCAGCCGCCGATGATCTCCTTCAGCTCCAGGTCGGCCAGGTCGGGATGCTGCACTTTCAGCAGGGTCCGCACGAGTTCGTCGTCCATTTTCAGATCCACGGCCCGTCAGACGCGTCACACCGGCGGCTGGTTGGGAATAGGTCCAAGAGAACGGACAGTTGCCGACAGTTATGCGCATTGATGTGTGGTCCGACGTTGTCTGCCCGTGGTGCTACATCGGGAAGCGGCGGCTCGAAGAGGCTCTCGCGGACAGCGGTGAGAGCGCCGAGATCGTCTGGCACAGCTTCCAGCTCGACCCGTCGTCGACGAACGACGACCCGCGGGACCTCGCGACCCGGCTGGGTGAGAAGTACGGTCGCGGCCGCGAGTGGGGCCTGCAGGCGAACGACCACGTCACCGAGGTGGCGGCCGAGGTCGGACTCGAGTACCACCTGGACCAGGCGAAGCCGGTCAACACCGTCGACGCCCACCGCATCCTGCACCTGGCCCGCGACCTCGCGGACGCCGGTGAGGTGCCCGCAGACACGCAGGGCCGGCTCAAGGAGCGGCTGCTCAAGGCCTACTTCACCGACGGCCTCCCGGTCGGTGACCACGCCACGCTGACCGAGCTGGCCACCGAGGTCGGCCTCCCCGCCGAGCGAGTGCGCGAGGTTCTCGCGGGTACGACGTACACCGACGACGTCGCCGCGGATCAGGCGCAGGCCGTGGCGTACGGCGCCAACGGCGTACCGTTCTTCGTCATCGACGAGAAGTACGGCGTGAGCGGCGCCCAGCCCGTCGACGTCTTCAAAGAGGCACTGCGTCGGGCGAACGCGGACCGCAAGCCGGTGACGCTCATCACCGCGCCGGGCGCGACGACCGACGGTGACGCGGAGTGCGGGCCTGACGGCTGCCCCATCTGATCAGCAGGTTCAGCGGTGGGTACCGGGAGTCATACGAAACGTGGTGTATGAAGGAGGCATGACTGTCGTGCGCGCACTGGCCAGGCCGTTGCTGTCCGTCATTTTCGTCGTGCAGGGTGCGAACGCGATCCGCAACCCCGAGCCGTTGGTCCCCAAGGCGCAGCCGGTGACCGACCGGATGATGCCGATGGTGAAGAGGGTCGCTCCCCCGCAGGTGAGCGACCGGATCCCCGACACGACCGCCAACCTCGTCCGGCTGAACGGCGCGGTCCACGTGCTCGGCGGCATCGCGCTGGCGAGCGGCAAGGGCCGCCGGCTCGGTGCAACGCTGCTCGCGGCTTCGCTGGTACCGACGACGCTCGCCGGCCACGCGTTCTGGCTGGAGAAGGACAAGGCCGTCCGGAACCAGCAACGCATCAACTTCATGAAGAACCTGGGCCTGCTCGGCGGTCTGCTGCTCGCCGCGGTCGACACCGAGGGCAAGCCGGGGGTCGCCTGGCGCGCCACGCACGGTGCGCGGGCGGCGAAGCGCGAGACCAAGCGCGGCGCGAAGGCCGCCAAGCGCGAGGCGAAGCACCTGGCCCACGAGGCGAAGCAGGCCGCGCGTCTGGCGAAGGCGGAGCTCAGCTGATCCCGATGCCCTAGGCTCAGGGCGTACAGAACCTGAGCTGAGGAGTGGGATGAGCGAGCAGGGCTGGCCGGCGCCGCGGGTCGATGGAGCGGTGACGGGTACCGTCACGGTGCCTGGATCGAAGTCGATCAGCAACCGTGCGCTCATCCTCGCCGCGATCGCGGACGGCCCGTCGCACCTGACCGGCCTCCTCGCGGCCCGCGACACCGAGCTGATGCGGTCCGCCCTGGTCTCGCTCGGGGTAGCCATCGCTGAACGGCACAGTTCCGAGAGCGGTACGACGGTCACCGTCACCCCGGGCTCGCTCAAGGGCCCGGCGAACGTCGACTGTGGTCTGGCCGGCACCGTGATGCGGTTCGTGCCGCCGGTGGCCGCGCTCGCCGACGGCGTGGTCGCGTTCGACGGTGACGAGTACGCGCGGGAGCGGCCGATGGGCGTCATCCTGGGCGCCCTGCGGACCCTCGGCGTACAGATCGACGACGGCGGGACCGGCCGGATGCCGTACACCGTGTCCGGCACGGGTTCGGTGCGCGGCGGCAAGGTGACGCTGGACGCGTCCGGGTCGAGCCAGTTCGTGTCCGCGCTGCTGCTGGCCGGCGCGCGGTACGACGAGGGCGTCGACATCCGGCACGACGGGAAGCCGGTGCCGTCGCAGCCGCACCTGGACATGTCGGTGGCGATGCTGCGGGAACGCGGCGTCACGGTCGACGACGCGGAACCGAACCGCTGGGTCGTTGCCCCTGGCCCCATTCGGGCACTGGACACCGCGATCGAGCCGGACCTGTCGAACGCGGCGCCGTTCCTGGCCGCGGCCGTCATCACCGGCGGCGAGGTCACCGTGACCGGGTGGCCGTCGGAAACCACACAGCCGGGCGGCCAGCTGCCCGAGATCTTCACCCGGTTCGGCGCCGACGTGACACTGACCGAGGATGGTCTGACCGTGCGCGGGACCGGACGGGTGCAGGGCTGCGACCTCGACCTGAGCGAGGTCGGCGAGCTGTCCCCCGTGATCGCAGCGGTGGCCGCGTTCGCCGACGGACCGTCGTACCTGCGGGGTATCGCGCACCTCCGCAACCACGAGACCGACCGGCTGGCAGGGCTCGAGACCGAGTTCAACGCGCTCGGCGGAGACGTCACGCAGCTCGAGGACGGACTCGCGATCCGGCCGAAGCCCTTGCGGGGCGGGCTTTTCCACACGTACGACGACCACCGGATGGCACACGCCGCGGCCGTCGTCGGCCTGCTCGTCGACGACCTGCAGATCGAGAACATCGGCACCACGGCGAAGACCCTGCCGGAGTTCCCCAAGATGTGGTCGGAGCTCGCCGGCTGATGTCGCGGTACGACGAGGACGCCAAGTACGACCGTCCGAGGCGCCACACCCGGCCCCGGACCAAGGACCGCCCCTCGTACGACGACGCCGCCGAAGGCTTCGTCTTCACCCGCGACCGAGGGCGCTACGCCTGCTGGGTCGAGGATCCGGACGGCGGGCGCGAGGTGACCGCGATGAAGGCCCGGCAGCTCGGCCGCACCGGTGTCATCGTCGGAGACCGGGTCAAGCTCGACGGCAACGCCACCGGCGACGAGGGCTCGCTGGCCCGGATCGTCGAGGTTCTCCCCCGTACGACGCTGCTGCGCCGCTCGGCCGATGACGACGACCCGGTCGAGCGCCCGCTGGTGGCGAACGCCGACCAGCTCGTGATCGTCGTCGCGGTCGCCAACCCGGAGCCCCGGACCGGCCTCATCGACCGCTTCCTGGTCGCGGCGTACGACGCCGGAATGCGGCCGCTGCTCTGCCTCACGAAGACCGACCTGGCCGACCCGGACCCGCTGCTCTCGATCTACCGCCCGCTCGGCGTCGAGTCGGTCGCCACGCAGCAGGGCGGCGACCTGACCGAGCTCCAGGAGCAGCTCGACGACCGGACGAGCGTGCTGGTCGGGCACTCGGGTGTCGGCAAGTCCACGCTGGTCAACGGCCTCATCCCGGGCGCGGACCGGGCGATCGGCATCGTCAACGTGGTGACCGGCCGCGGACGCCATACGTCGACCAACACCGTCGTACTGCGGCTGCCGGACGGCGGCTGGCTGATCGACACCCCGGGCATCCGCTCGTTCGGCCTCGCGCACGTGAACCCCGACAAGTTGATCGGCGCCTTCCCGGACCTCGCGGAGATCGCGGCCGGCTGCCCGCGTGGTTGCACGCACGCAGCCGACGCGCCCGACTGCGCCCTGGACGAGGCCGTCGAGGCCGGTCGCGCCGACGCCGAACGAGTCGCGTCCTTCCGCCGCCTGGTCGCCAGCCGCGGAACGAGCACCTAGCTACTTGGGGAGCTGTCCTTCCCACACGGCCTTCGCGCCTGCGTCTCCGGTGCGGATGGTCTGCCAGATGACCAGTACGCCGATCACGACGACAGCGGCCTGGGTCAGCAGCTCGAGCGGTCGGCTCTTCGTTGCCTTGTCACCCTTGATGCCGGCCAGCAGCAGGAAGGCGGCGACGGCAACGACCGCGAAGATCAGGCAGTACCAGAACAACAGGTCGCCGCGTTTCGCGTGCAGTTCGACGGCCTTCTGCAGCGTCGGCACCGCCTCGACGAACGCCTCGCCGCTCTCCTTCGCCACGAACGCGCAGACCACCGTCCCGACGCCGAGAATCAGCGCAGGCCAGCGCAGCAGCCGGCGCCACCGCGGCACCAGCGCGAACACGATGCCGGTGAGTGCGGCCACCGGGAGCAGCACCACGGTCAGATGGATCACCAGCACATGCAGCGGCAGGTCCCCGAAGCGCTCGAACATTGACGGCCTCCTGGCAGTCGTGATGACGTGATCAGACACTAATGGCACGTTCAACGACTGCGTTTGGTTCAATCCAGACCGCAATCGATCCGCAACTGATCCCGGACACCCGGTCCGCTCGGGAGCGGTTCAGGCTAGCCTTCCGGCATGCCTTCGCACACGGATGACCTGCGGCTCGCCCACATCCTGGCCGACGACGCGGACTCGACCACGATGGACCGCTACAAGGCGCTCGACCTGCACGTCGCGACGAAGCCGGACCTGACCCCGGTGAGCGAGTCGGACAAGAAGGTCGAGGACGTGATGCGCAAGACGCTCTCCCGGGCCCGTCCGCGGGACGCGTTCGTGGGCGAAGAGGACGGCACCAGCGGCTGGGGCGTACGGCGCTGGGTGGTCGACCCGATCGACGGCACCAAGAACTACATCCGCGGCGTCCCGGTCTGGGCCACGCTGATCAGCCTGATGATCGAGGACCAGGTCGTCGTCGGCGTGGTCTCCGCCCCCGCACTCGGGAAGCGCTGGTGGGCGTCGTACGGCGACGGCGCCTGGACGGGCCGCGCGCTGCACTCGTCGCAGCCGTGCAGGGTCAGCGATGTGAGCAAGATCGAGGACGCGTCGCTGTCCTACGCCTCGCTCAAGGGCTGGGAGAAGCTCGGCAAGAAGAACCAGTGGGCCGACCTGATGGATTCGGTCTGGCGGACCCGCGCGTACGGCGACTTCTGGTCGTACATGCTGGTCGCGGAAGGCGCGGTCGACATCGCAGCCGAGCCCGAACTCAACCTCTACGACATGGCCGCGCTCGCGATCATCGTCGACGAAGCCGGCGGCAAGTTCACCTCCGTCGAAGGCGCCCCCGGCCCCAACGGCCCGAACGCCGTAGCAACCAACGGCCGCCTCCACGACGAAGTACTCAAACGCCTCGACTGATCCCCCGCGGGGAAGTTTCGCGACCACGTATGGTGGCCGGTATGCCCTTGACGTACCCCATCGCGGAGCAGACGCTCGACAACGGCCTCCGGGTCGTCGTGAGCTCGGACCGCGCCGTCCCGATCGTCGCCGTCAACCTCTGGTACGACGTCGGGTCGCGCCACGAACCACCGGGGCTGACCGGGTTCGCGCACCTCTTCGAGCACCTGATGTTCCAGGGGTCGCGCAACGTCGCCTCCGGTCAGCACTTCAGCCTGCTGGAGACCGCCGGCGCCAGCCTGAACGCGAGCACGTTCTTCGACCGCACCAACTACTTCGAGTCGCTGCCCAGCGGCGGTCTCGACCTCGCGCTCTGGCTCGAGGCGGACCGGATGGGGTACCTGCTCGACGCGGTCAACCAGGAGAACCTGGACAACCAGCGTGACGTGGTCAAGGAAGAGAAGCGGCAGAGCTACGACAACCGTCCGTACGGCGACTCGTACGAGCGGCTCGTGAAGCTCGCGTTCCCCGAGGACCACCCGTACGCGCACATGACGATCGGTTCGATGGCCGACCTGGACGCCGCCTCGGTGGAGGACGTCCACGCCTTCTTCCGGAAGTACTACGGACCGAACAACGCGGTCCTGACGATCGTCGGCGACGTGTCCACCGACGACGCGTTCGACGCCGCCAAGCGGTACTTCGGCCACCTGCCCGCGATCCCCACGCCGCCGCCGGCGCCGGACGGGACGATCGGCCCGATGACCGACGTACAACGGGACGACGTCGAGTCCGACGTACCGTCCGACCTGATCACGATGATGTTCCGGCTGCCGGTCGACGGGACGCAGGAGCTGGACGCGGCCGGGCTCGCGCTCGACGTCCTCGCCGCGGGGCAGAGCGGCCGGCTGAACCGGCGGCTGGTCCGCGACGAACAGATCGCGCAGTCGGTGTCCGGTGGCGCGCTGCCGCTGATCGGCGGGGTGTCGTTCGGGACGCTGACCGGGATCGCGTCGGACGGGATCGACCTGCAGAAGGTCGAGGACGCGCTGCTCGAGGAGATCGAGAAGCTGGCCGCGGACGGTGTCACCTCGGAAGAGCTGGCCACCGTGCAGGCACAGGCAGAGCGGGACTGGCTCGAGCAGCTGGCGACGTGCGCGGGCCGTGCCGACGAGATCTCGCACCACGCGTTGCTGTTCGGCGATGCGAACCGGATCAACACGCGCATCGACCAGGTGCAGGCGGTGACCGTCGAGCAGGTGCAGGCCGCGGCGCAGAAGTGGATCCGCGCCGAGGGGCGTGTGCAGGTCACGTACCGCCGTACCGAGACTGCAGGAGAGCAACAGTGAGCCAGGTTCTGACCACCCCGCCGGCCGTCGGCGCGCCGCGTCCGTGGAAGTTCCCGGAGGCGGTGACCACGCGGACCAGCGTCGGCGCACCGGTGCACGTCTTCGACCGTCCGGGGCAGTACGTCGCCACTGTCCGGGTCACGATCGCGATGCCGCTGATCGCCGAACCGCGTGACCTGGAAGGCGTCGCGACGATCATGTCGCGGACGCTCGACGAGGGTACCGAGCTGCATTCGGCCAACGAGTTCGCCGCCGCGCTGGAACGGCACGGAGCGGCGTACGGCGTCGATGTCAGCTCGGACGCCCTGCATGTCGAGATCTCGGTACCGGTGTCGCATCTCGCGCCGGCGGTCGAGCTGCTGGCCGAGGCGATCACGCGGCCCGCGTTCAACCAGGCCGACGTCGGACGGCACGTGACGATCCGGCTCGGTGAGATCAACCAGGAGCGGGCGAACGCCGGGTACCGAGCGCGGGAAGCGTTTGCGGCGCACCTGTTCGACGCGTCGACGCGCCGGTCCCGGCCGACCGCGGGCCGGCCGGACACGATCCGTCCGCTGACGAACGTCGAGGTGGCCGACTTCTACCGGAACAACGTCGGCCCGGAGCGGGCGGAGATCCTGTTCGCCGGCGACGCGACCGGTGTGGATGTCGCCGGCATCATCGACGCCGCCTTCAGCAACTGGACGTCGTCCGCCGGTACGTCGCTGGAGACGCCGGAGCCGATCTACCTGACGGGCAACCGGGTCGTACTCGTCGATCGCCCGGGCTCGGTGCAGAGCCAGCTGCTGATCGGGTGCGCCGGTCCGGACCGGCGGGACCCGGCGTGGGGTGCGGCCGCGGTCGCGAACCACGTGGTCGGCGGGACGATCACCTCCCGCGTCGACACCGTGCTGCGCGAGGAGAAGGGGTACACGTACGGGACGCGGACCAGCTTCGCGGCTCCGCGCAAGGGCGGGACCTTCAGCCTCGGCGGCGCCGTACGGACCGAGGTGACCGGCGCCGCGATCGGCGACGCGCTACGGATCCTGCGCGAGGCCCGCGACGGGCTCACCGAGCAGGAGGTGCAGGAGGCGAAGGACAGCCTGATCCGCACCGCGCCGCTGCGCTACGAGCAGGCCGATTCCGTGGCCCAGCAGGTCGGCAGCAACATCGCGAACGGCGTACCGGTCGACTTCGCCGACACGTACCTGACCAACATCGCCGCCACCACGGCCGCCGAGGCGACCGACGCCTACCGCCGGTACGTCGGCACCGACGGACTGCTCGTGGTCGTGGTCGGGGAAGCCAAGGACGTCCGTCCTCAGCTCGAGTCCCTGGACCTGGGCGACCTCATCGAGCTCGGTTGATCGGGAGCCTCTGCCCCGGCACGGTCGGGGCAGAGGATCCGCCCGGTCAGCTGCTGATGTAGTTGGAGAGCTGTTCGGTCTCGAACTCGAGTTCGCCGATCCGGGACTTGACCACGTCACCGATGCTGACCAGGCCGGCAAGGTTGCCGTCGACAACGACCGGGACGTGCCGGATCCGGCGGTCGGTCATCAGCCGCATCAGGTTGTCGATCAGGTCGTCCGGCGTACAGGTGTGTACCTCCGCCGTCATGATCGCGCTGACCCGGACCTCGCCCGCGTCCGGCGTACCGTTCCAGAGCCGCACGACGTCGCGCTCGGAGACGATGCCGTCCACCGACGCTCCGTCCGCGCTGACCACGACCGCACCGATGTTGCGTTCGGCCAGCAGCGAGAGCAGCTCGGTGACAGTGGCTTCTGGGGAGATGGTGACGACCTGGTTGCCCTTACCGCGCAGTACGTCATTGATCTTCACGGAGCCTCCTGCAAGTTCGAGGACCAATACCCCAAGGTACCGGCATTCCCCCGGTCACCCCCAGTGACAACGACGGACAACCGCCTGCCCCCGGCCACACGCTGACGGAGCGTTTAGCTGTTTGAACGCTCAAGTGGCAGCTCAGGGGTGGCGATGCGGCCATTCGCTACTTAGGGTGATCGCAGAGCGTGTGCGCGGAGGGGTGCACATGGTCGGTCGGGAGGGTACCGATCGTGGGGGCGGTGAAGAGGGGGGATCGCCCGCACGGTCGGCATCTCCGAGCTAGCGTTCGTCGCGGAGCAGGTCGATGGCGGCCTGGCGGTCCTTGACCCGGAGTTTGCGCAGTACGGACGAGATGTGGACGCGGACCGTCGTCGGTGCGAGGAACAACCGTTTGGCGACCTCCTCGGTCGTGAGTCCTTCGCCGAGCAGGCCCATCACCTCCCACTCGCGGGATGTCAGCAGCGCCGCCTTCGTCCGCCGGACCGAACGCCGCTTCCCCGGCTCCCGGAACTCGTCGAGGATGCGCGCGACCAGCGACCGCGGGATCGCCGCCTCACCCGACAGCACGCCGCGCAACGCCGCCGGCAACCGGACGGGATCGGTGTCCTTCAGCAGATAGCCGGAAGCGCCGGCGCGGAGCGAGTCGAACAGGTCGTTGTCGTCGCGGGACACGGTGAGCATCACGATCGCGATCTCCGGCAGCAGCCGGGAGACCTCCGCGGCCGCCCGGATCCCGCTGCCGGGCATGTGGATGTCGAGCAGTACGACGTCCGGCCGGTGCTCCTCGGCGTACCGGACGGCCTGCGGCCCGTTGCCCGCCTCGGCGCAGACCTCGAAACCGCCCGCCTCCAGGGCCTGCCGGATGTGCGCCCGGAGCTGAGGATGGTCGTCCGCGATCACCACCCGGCTCGGTTCCGCGTTCACCACCTGACCACCACCGTCGTCCCCTCGTCCGGCCGCGAGGTCAGCTCGAAGATCCCGGGCAGCGTCTCCGCACGCTCCCGCATGCTGATCAGCCCGAACCCGGTCCGCGATCCCCCCGGATCGAATCCGGCCCCGTTGTCGGAGATCCGCAGCCTGCTCCCCTCGTCGTCACGGCCGAGCTCGACCCTGACCCGATCCACCTTGCCATGCCGGACCGCGTTCAGGACGGCTTCCCGGGCGATTCGGACCAGGGAGTGCCGCTGCGCCCGGTCGACCACGATCGACTCGTCGAGTTCGAGATCCAGCGTCAGGCCGTACCGCTTGGCCAATTGCTCGACCGCCCGGTGCAGCACGAGACCGAGCGGCTCGTCGTCCGACCGCCCGAGGGCCTCCAGCATCTGCCGCGCCTCGTCCAGCGCGCGGTCGCTGGCGCCGAGGATCCGGTCGACCCGGGGACGATCATCGACCGTGAAGGCCGCGATCTCGGAGCGGATGTAGCCGAGCTCCTGCAGTACGCCGTCGTGCATCTCGCGAGCGACCCGCCGGCGGTCCTCGACCACCGCGGCCTCCGCCTGCAGGGCCCAGTGCCGGCTGATCTCGCGGCCCGCGGCGACGAGCAGCAGGAGGTACGACGCGGTGCGCAACACGCTGCCGGAGTACAGCCAGTTCTCACGGGACGGCGGGAAGACCAGGTAGTTCAAACGCGCGAACGCGCCCACCGCGCAGGCGGGACCGAGCCAGCGCAGCAGTACGTCGTCCCGGCTGCGAGCCTGCATCGTGAACCCGACCGCGGCCACCACGAAGCAGGTGAGTGTCACGAGTTGCGGGATCAAGGGCACGTTCGTGGAGGAGAACTCGGGCAGTGAATCCCTTCGCCAGTACAGGACCGCGCTGATCACGAGCATCACCGCGACGACCGGCGCCAACGCCCAGTGCTGCCAGCCGCGCCGACGTGTCTGCCGATACGGGACGAGGGCCGCTGCGGCGATCAGCAGCGTCCCGACGATCCGCAGACTCGGCGGCAGCCAGTTGCCGAACGCGCCGACCGGCTCGTTCTTGGCGAGCGTGACGCTCAGCAGCGCATTCGCCGTACCGAGAACCACGAATCCCTGGAGCAGCAGGAGATCCTGCCAGGTGTTGGTACGCCGGAATCGTCCGTAGACCAGGAACCCGAGCAGCAGCGCGACGCACGAGTTCACGGTCTCGAGCACGAGGTACGCCGCCGGGCTCTGGTACCCGAACTCGCGCTCCCACCGCCCCACCGCAACAGCCGCCGCTGCCATCCCCGCAACAAGCAGCGCGAGGGCCACACTCCCCCGCGCCGCCCAAAAACCACTCAGACGCCCCCTCACAACTACAGACCGTACTCCCGGACCACCCACCGGACCGGACCGTTCCGCAAAACAATCGTCTCCGACTTGGATAGGATCGCGAAGTTTGGGAGAGGGGTGGCGGGGTGGGATTTCGGCAGGATCTTGCCGTATTGCGGCATCGGGACGTCCGGATCTTCATTTCGGCGCGGTTCATCTCGATCCTCGGATCGGCGATCGCGCCGGTGGCGTTGGTGTTCGCCGTACTGGACGTGTCGCATTCGGCCAGTGCGGTCGGCACTGTGCTGGCTGCGCGGAGCATCCCGAACATCGTGTTCCTGCTGATCGGCGGCGTGATTGCCGACCGGCTGCCCCGGCACCTGGTGCTGGTCGCGGCCAACATCATCAGCGGACTCACCCAGGGGCTCGCCGCGACACTCGTCCTGACCGGGCACGCGACGATCTGGCAGCTCGCGGCGATCGAAGCGGTGAACGGGGTGGCGGCCGCGTTCGTGATGCCCGCGATGACCGGGATCCTGCCGTCGATCGTGGACCGGACCGAACTCCCCCAGGCCAACGCGATCTCCGGGTTCGCGCGCTCGACGGCGATGATCGGCGGCGGCGCGGTCGCCGGTGTGATCGTCGCACTGACCGGTCCGGGCGTCGGGCTCGCGGTGGACGGTCTGACGTTCTTGATCGCTGCGCTGTTGCTGTTCCGCTTGACGATCCCGCGGATCGAGCGGGCGGCGAGCTCGGTGCTCACCGACCTGCGGGAGGGCTGGAAGGAGTTCGCGTCCCGGCAGTGGGTCTGGGTGATCGTGCTCGCGTTCGCACTGCTCAACCTGATCTTCACGGCCTGCTACCAGGTCCTCGGCCCGGTGATCGCGGACCGCACCTTCGGCCGGGGCGGCTGGGGTGTGGTCAGTGCCTGCTTCGGCGCCGGACTCGTCGCGAGCGGCCTCATCATGCTCCGTCTGAAACCACGCCGCCCGCTCCGCGCCGGGATGCTCGGCATGCTCCTCACGGTTCCGGCGATGCTGTGCCTGGCGCTGCTACCCGAGCTCTGGGCGATGGCGATCGCGGCGTTCCTTCTCGGGGTCGGCTTCGACATCTTCGGGATCAGCTGGGAGACCGCACTCGGTCAGCACGTACCCATCGACAAGTTGTCGCGTGTGTCGTCGTACGACATGCTCGGCTCGTTCATCGCCGGCCCCGTCGGCCAACTCACCGTCGGGTACGTCGCCGTGGCGATCAGCGCGAAGGCCGTCGAACTGTACGGCGCCGCCCTGTTCGTCCTCATCACCCTCATCACCCTCGTCGTCCCGTCCGTCTGGAACCTCCGCCGCCTGGACGCGTGACCTTTGGTGCGTAGGGTGGGCGTGTGAGCTCAATCGTTCCGGGACCTCAGAAGAAGATCGGCGAGGAGATCGACGCGGCTCGCTCCGGCGCCAAGCCGCTCGATCCCAGCGCGCTCAACGCGTCGGCGCCTCGTCAGGAGCAGCTGACCGGCCTCGACGACTGGCCTGAATCGCTGCGTACGACGATCGAGGCGGAGTACGCACGCGTCGCCGCGTTGGACTCGAACCGCCGCAGGACGGCCGACAAGGCCGTACCCGAGCTTGTCCGCTGCCTCGACACACTCTTGGACGAGATCGCCGACCGCCTGCAGTCCGACAAGCCCCGCCTGTTCGGCAAGTCAACTCCATCGACTGAGCCGTCGGAGGACGTCGCGGAGCTGCTCGGCATCCCGTCCGACGAACTCGACCAGCCATCAGGCCGCGGCGAACACCGTACGGCGCTGCGCACGATCAAACAGCTCCGCAGCCAACTGAAGGACCTGGAAGCCACCCCCGACCACTCCCGCCTGACCCGCCTGGCAACCTTCACCATCCGCCTGGCCGTAGTAGTCGAGGCCGCCCCAGAAACCGCCGGCACCCTGGCCCCGATCGCCCTGTCCCGCTTCACCCAAGGCGTCCCCGACTTCCAATGGGAAGCCCCCTTCGCCGAAAAACTCACCTACTGGCAACAAACCCACACCACCCTCACCACCAACTGACCCACCAGCAACTGCCTAGCCCTTGATGGCGCCGCCGAGGGCGAAGGCGCCGCCTAGTTTGCGGCTGAGGAGGAGGTAGAGGAGGAGTACGGGCGTCGTGTAGATGAGGGAGTACGCCGCCAGTTGCCCGTAGTTCGGTTCGCCGTACTGGCCGAAGAACGTGAAGATGCTGACCGACGCCGGCAACCGCTCCGGGGACAGCAGCAGCATGAACGGGACGAAGAAGTTCCCCCACATGCCGATGAAGGTGAAGATCAGCACGACCGCGATCCCCGGCCACATCAACGGCAGCACGATCGCCCGCAGCGCGCGCATGTTCCCGGCGCCGTCGACCCATGCCGCTTCCTCGAGCGAGATCGGTACGCCGTCCATGAACGTCTTCGTCAGCCAGATCGCGAACGGCAACGCACTCGTCGCCATGAACATGATCGTCCCGCCGAGCGTGTCGACCAGATTCAGCTGCACGAACAACCCATAGACGGGCACCATCACCGCGGTGATCGGCAACCCGGTGCAGAACAGCACGGTCAGCAGGAACGGCCGGTTGAACCGCGTCCGGAACCGCGACAACGGGTACGCCGCCAGCACCGCGCAGATCATCGTCAGCAACGCGGCCCCACCGCAGAGAATGATGCCGTTCAGCACCGGCCGGTACGTCGTGTCGGTGTTCAGCACCGCCTTGAAGTTCCCGAACGTCGGATGCGTCGGGAACTCGACCCGCAGCCCCGCCGTCCGGTTGATCGACGCGAACAACACCCACAGCAGCGGAAGCACGAACAGTACGCCGATGGCCAGCAGGATCAGATTCGACGCCAGCTTGCTCATCTTGTCGCGGGCGATCATGGGGCCTCCCGGTCTGGACTGAGGAGCGCAGGGAGCGAAGCGACCGGAGCGACGAGGGAAGACCGGGAGCAACAGCCCCATGATCTGCCGCGACGAAGTCGCGCCATGTGCACTGTCATGCGGCCTCCGAGTTCAGTCCACGCAGGTAGATCAGCGAGAAGACCGCGCCGATCGCCAGCATCACCAACGCGATCGCGGTGCCGTAGCCGATCTGGGAGAAGCTGAACGCCTGCTCGTACATGTACAGCGGCAACGTCTGGCTCTTGGTCCCCGGGCCGCCACGGGTCATCGCGAAGATCAGGCCGAACACGCTCAGCGTCTGCAGCGTTATCAGCATCAGGTTGGTCATGATCGCGCGGGTGATCATGGGCAGCGTCACGAACAACAGCCGCCGCCAGCCGCCCGCGCCGTCCATCTCGGCGGATTCCTCGATCTCCTTGGGAATCTCGCTCAGCGCGGCCGAGTACACGAGCATCGAGAACGCCGTACCGCGCCAGATGTTGGCCAGCGAGACCGCGATGATCGGTGCCGCGTACAACCAGTCCTGGCCGGGCAGGCCGACCCAGTGCAGCATCACGTTCAGCGTGCCGTCGTCGTTGAAGAACGCGCTCAGCAGGTACGCCGCGACCACCTCGGGCAGCACCCACGCGCCGATCACCGCCGTACCGACGAAGTTCCGGACGATCTTCGTGGACTTGCGCATCAGCAGCGCGAGGCCGAGGCCGAGCGTGTTCTGCCCGATGATCGCGGAGATCAGCGTGAACACCAGCGTCAGCCAGATCGCGTTCGTGAACGCGCCGCTGCCGAAGGCCTTGCGGAAGTTGTCCAGGCCGACGAACTTCACGTTCGCGGCGCCGGTTCCGGTCAGCGCCATGTTGGTGAACGCGGCGTACACGCAGTAGAGGATCGGGCCGGCCAGGAAGACCAGCATGAGTCCGATGGCCGGCGACAGCGGCAGCATCCGGATCAGGTTGGCGGCCCGCGGTTTCCCGCTCCTTCCGGGCGTCTTGCCGGAAGGAGCGGGAGTGGAGGCCGTGGGGGCGACAGTCGTCGTCACAGGCAAGGTTCCTTCGTCGGTTCGGCTACTGGCCCGAAGTCGTCTTGTCCTTGCCGACGATGCCTTCGACCGCTTCGTCGTAGTTCTTGGCGGCCTTGTCCGGCGAGGACTGCCCGGTCATCACCGCCTCCATCGCGGTGATGATCTCGTTGGAGACCTTCGGGTACTCCGCGTACGCCGGCCGGTACACGGTCACCGACACCAGATCGGTGAAGAACTTCGTGCTCTTCGACGAGTTCTTGTACCCGGGGTCGTCGGCGACGTCCTTGCGGACCGCGATCTGGGCGCCGTCGGTCGCGTACTTGGTCGCGTTCTTCTGCGTCTGCAGGGTCTTGATCAGGTTCCACGCCGCGTCCGGGTTCTTGGACTTGGCCGGGATCGCCCAGGTCCAGCCGCCGGAGAGGCTGACCTTGCCCTTGCCGCCGCCGTCCTGGGTCGGCATCGCGGTCTGGCCCATCACCTCGCTCCACTGCGGCCACGGCTTCGCACCGGTCTTCTGCCAGTCCCCGTATTTCCACGAGCCGTCCAGCGCGATCGCCAGCTTGCCGCCGGGCAGCATTTCGGTGCTGACCTTGCTGCCCATATTCGGGTCGAGCGCCTGCTTCGGCGTCGGCGCGAGGCCCTCGCTGTAGATGGTCTTGATGAAGTTCAGCGAGTCCTTGAAGCCCTGGCTGCCGACGACCCACTTCTGCTGGTCGTTGTTGTACAGCGTGTCCTTCGTGCCGTAGAGGAGCATCTCGAAGCCCTGCATCGCGGACGCTTCACCCATCGGCTTGCCGGAGTAGACGTTCAGCGGGACGACACCGGGCAGCTTCTGCTTGATCGTCCGGGCCGCGCTGAGTACGTCGTCCCAGGTCTTCGGCTGCCAGTCCTCGGGCAGGCCGGCCTTCGCGAACAGCTGCTTGTTGTACCAGAGCGCGCGCGTGTCGGTGCCGTCCGGGACGCCGTACGTCTTGCCGTCGAGCGCCTTCGCCGCGCCCTTGGCGGTGTCCTGGAACTGGCTCCACTGGTCCCACTTGTTGATGTAGTCGTCGAGCGGCTTCAGGTACCCCGCGGTGATGTCGGAGTTGATCAGGAAGGTGTCCTCGTAGACGACGTCCGGTGCGGTGTTGGGCGACCGCATCATCAGCTGCAGCTTGGTGTAGTAGTCGTTCTCCGAGGCAACGATCGGCAGGATCTCGACCGTCGAGCCGGGGTTCGCCGCCTCGTACTCGGTCTTCACACCGGCGAGGAAGTTCTTCATCACCGTGCCCGGACCCCACTGCTGGTACGCGATCTTGATGTGCGCCGGACCGGCGCTCTGCGAGCTGCCGGCGTCCGGCTGCTTGGTCGTCGACCCCTGGCTGCAGGCCGTCACCGCGAGCAGCAGCGCGCTCGCCACGGCCGCCACTTTGAAACGTTTCCTAGACATCATTCACGTCCACCTTCGGGCAATCGTTGTCATCCCGGTACCACGGCCCAAACCCTGCGGGCTTCCCGCGACGGTAGGAGCCTGCATCGACCGAAGTCAATGCTTGACAGACAACGTTGTCGCGGCAGGAGCACGGTAACGCGGTGACCGGAACGTAACGATCCGATCACCGCGTTGTCATACCCCCACTTTGTCAGGCCGCGACTGCGGACGCCTCATGCCGAGCCGGTACGGCGCGTCCCCGCGAGCGCAGCGCGCCGAGCCCGCAGAGCGCCACTCCGGCGAGTAACCAGCACGCCAGTACGACGAGTGGCCGGGCGGCTCCCGCGCCGTCGAAGAAGCTCACCGAGCGCAACGCCGTACCGGCTGCTCCGGGCGGCAGGAGCTGACCGAGTGTGCCCCATCCGCTCGGCAGCATCTCGGGCGCGCTCGTCATTCCGGAGAGCGGGTTGCCGAGCAGCATCATCACGGCGCCGCCGAGCGCGAGCCCCGCCGTACCGAGCAGCCACTCGAGTCCGAGCAGCGTGAGACTGATCGCGGCGATCGACATCGCGATCACGCCCGCGTTGCCGAGGTAGCTGCCCTCGAACGAGCCGAGCCAGTACTGCAGTACGGCGGCCAGCGCGAGCCCGCCGGTGACCGCGAACGTGACCGCGCCGATCATCCGCTTCGCACCGGTCCGCACCAGCTGAGTGAGCGCGGCGGCGGCGATGATCCCGCCGAGCACGAGCGGCAAGGCGCCGGCAGCGAGACCCGCACCGCGCGGATCGTCCTTCGGCAGCGGCACGATGTCGGTCACCTTCGCCGGGTTCTCAGGCGACATCCGGGCGGACAACTGCGTCAGGACCTGCGCGATGGCAGGCCCGCCCGCGGACGCGGTCAGTACTTCGGGCTGCGCCGCGTCGAGCACGATCGCGCCGTACGCGTCCCGGTCCTCGATCCGCTGCACGGCCGCCTGCCGATCCGGTACGGCGGTGATCTCGAAGCCACCGGGCATCGCCTGCTCGAGCTGGGTCTCGATCTGCGCGACCGCCGGGGCCGGGCCGGACACCGCGAGCGGGACGTTGCGCGGTTCGGAGCGCGCGGACGGCCACGCGAAGGCGATCAGGAACACCGTGAGAACCGCGGTCAGCAGCGTGATGACGGCGATCAGGGGCGGCCGGCGACGTTCGGCCGCGTGCGCCTCAGTGGTCATGGTTGGTACTCCCTCGGGCAATAAAACCGAATGATCGTTCTTTATGCGTCCGAGCCTGGCAAACGGTCCGGCGACTTGTCAAGAACGGACATTCGTTTTATGTTGCGAGCGTGCCCAAGGTCACCGAGGAACACCGCCTGGCGCGCCGCGCCCAGATCGTCGCGGCGGCCCGTACCTGCGTGAGCGGGGAGGGCTTCCACAAGACGACGATGGCGGACGTGATCCGCGAGTCCGGACTGTCCGCGGGCGCCGTCTACGGATACTTCAAGAGCAAGGAAGAGATCGTCGCGGCGATCGCCGAGGACGCACTCAGCACCGTGGACGAGGTCTTCCAGAGGATCCTCGCCGTCGAAGCGCCGCTGACACCCCTGATGGCTCTGGAGACAGCACTCGATCACGTGGTCGAGGTGGCCGAACGACCCGGCGGCGACGTCACCCGGGTCGGTGTCCAGGCCTGGGCCGAGGCGTTGCACAACCCGGCGATCATGACCACCGCCTGCGGCAAGTACACCCAGCTGCGGGACCGGTTCGAGGAAGTCGCCCGCCGCGCGCAGGCCGACGGCACGATCGACGCCGACGTCGATCCCCGACACGTCGCCCAGGTCCTTTTCGGCCTGATTCCGGGCTTCATCCTGCAGCGGCTCATCATGGGTGACGTCACCCCCTCGACCTACACCGCCGGCCTCCGCGCCCTCCTCCGCCCGTAGGTGGGGTTTCGTCCACCATCAGGGGTGGCTCAGCACCATGGGTCGGCACGCCGCTGATCCGTAGCGTCAGCGGCATGAAGAAACGGACGCAGGAAGCAGTCGACGGGACCGGGTACTCGGTCGTCCTGCAGGAGGTACGACGGGTCTACGGCCGTGGCGGGAACGCCGTCACCGCCCTCGACGGGATCTCGATGAAGTTCGCCCCCGGCACGTTCACCGCGGTGATGGGTCCGTCCGGATCGGGCAAGAGCACTTTCCTGCACTGTGCCGCAGGACTCGACCGGCCGACGTCCGGCAGTGTCTCCATCGACGGCCAGCCGCTCGCCGGACTCAGCGAGCGCAGGCTGACCGAGCTCCGGCGGGAGCGGATCGGCTTCGTGTTCCAGTCCTTCAACCTGCTGCCCGCGCTGACCGTCTGGCAGAACGTCTGCCTGCCGCAGGAGCTCGACGGGCGCCGCGTGAACAAGGCCGCGGTACGCCAGGTCCTCGAGCGCGTCGGCCTCGCCGACCGGTCCAAGCACCGCCCGGGCGAGCTGTCCGGCGGCCAGCAGCAGCGGGTCGCGATCGCCCGCGCGCTCGTCGCCCGGCCGGCCGTGATCTTCGCCGACGAGCCGACCGGCGCCCTCGACACCCAGACCGCTGCCGACGTCCTCGAGCTCCTGCGCGAGCCGGTACGCACCCAGGGCCAGACGGTCGTCATGGTCACCCACGACCCGGTCGCCGCGTCGTACGCCGACCAGGTCGTCTTCCTCGCCGACGGCGCACTCGCCGGCAGCCTGACCGCCCCGACCGCCGAATCGGTCGCCGACCGGATGACCCACCTCGGCGCGCGCTCGACCCTGCAGGCGGTGGCGGGATGATGCGCCTCGCCGTCCGCACCTTGCGGCATCGCAAGAGCGGATTCATCGCCACGTTCATCGCGGTCGTCTTCGGTACGGCGATCGTGATGGCCTGCGGCGGCCTGATGGAGACCGGCATCCGCTCCAACGTCGAGCCGCAACGCCTCGCCGGCACGTCGCTCGTTGTCACCGGCAAGCAATCCCACCTCCGCCCCGGCGTCGAGGACCCCACTCCCCTGACGGAACGCGTCGGCGTACCCGTCGACCTGCTCGCCAAGATCCGTTCTGTACAAGGCGTTTCGTCCGCTGTCGGCGACTACACCTTCACCGCCGTCGGACCTTCGGTTGCTGAGGGCCACAACTGGTCAAGCGCCTCCCTTGCTCCCTATCACCTGAATACTGGACGCGCACCGCGGTCCGGCGAGGTCGTCGTTTCGTCCGGGAAGGTCGGCGACCAGCTGACCCTCCTGATCAACGGCGAGCCGAAGACCTTCACCATCAGCGGCATCGCCCCGCAGGCCGCCGCCCACGCCTTCTTCTCCGATCGTGATGCGGCGCAGCTCGTCCGCAACCCGGTCCGCTTCGCCGATGTCGGCGTACTGGTTGCTCCTGGCACCGACCTGTCCGCGGTCAAGGACCGGCTGGAAGAGGTCGACGCGAACCTGGCCGTCCGTGCGGGTGTCGACCGCGGCCTCGCGGAGCACCCGGATGCCGAGTCGGACCGTACGGCGCTGATCGCGATCGCCGGCTCGTTCGGCGGGATCGCGGCAATGACGATGATGTTCGTGGTCGCGTCCACGCTGGCGCTCGCGGCGCAGCACCGGGAGCGTGAGTTCGCACTGCTCCGCGGGATCGGTACGACACCCGGTCAGGTACGGCGGATGATCCTCGGCGAGGCGCTGATGGTCTCGCTGCCGGCCGTCGTGCTCGGATGCCTGCCGGGGATCTTCCTCGGCCGGTTCCTCTTCGACCAGCTCAGTGCGCACGGCGTCGCCTCGCCGGTGATCGAGTTCTCGCAGGGGTGGATCCCGTTCGGGGCCGGCGCCGGTGCGGCGGTTCTCGCGGCGATCGGCGCGGGACTGATCGCGGCGCGGAAGTCGGCGAAGATCAAGCCGGTCGAGGCGCTGGTCGAGGCGTCGTTGCAGCGGAAGTGGTTCAGCTGGATCCGGTTGCTGTTCGGCCTGCTGTTCCTGGGTGGCGGTATGGCGTTGCTGATCGTCACCGCGACGGTGATGTCCGGGCCGCTCGCAGGCTCGACCGCGGGTCCGTCGATCCTCTGCTGGGCGATCGGCGTCGCGGTGCTCGGTCCGTTCTGGACCAAGGCGGCGCTGGGAATCTGGCGCTGGCCGGTCCAGGCGCTGACCCGGGTGAACGGCCGGCTCGCGATCCGCAACCTGTCGGCGCGTTCGGTGGCGCTGTCGGCCGCGGCGATGCCGGTGATGCTTGCCGTCGGCATCTCGACCGCCAACTTGTACATGCAGACCACGCAGGTGCACGCATCCTCGGAGGCGTTCACGCGGGATCTGCGTGCGGACGCCGTACTGGTGTCGAATGCTGGTCTCTCGCCGACGGTTCTCTCCCAGGTTCAGGCGGTGCCTGGCGTGGCGAGTGCTTCCTCCTTCGTACGCAGCATGGGTGCGGTCGATGATCCTCGCAATGCTCCGTTCGACGAGGACGGTGCGCCGGTGATCGGCGTGGATGCGCAGGGCGCGAACGGTACGGCGCCGGTGCGGTTGACGAGCGGATCGCTGGCCGGCCTGACGGGGGCGACCGCGGCGGTACCGGAGTACATGGCGACCAAGACCGGTCGTGGCGTGGGCTCCTCCGTGACAATGACGCTGGGCGACGGGACCACGGTGAAGTTGCGGGTGGTCGCGACGTTTGCGGCCGAGCGCGGGTACGAGACGATCATCCTGCCTGCGTCGCTGGTCGCGGCGCACACGACGGACGGGCTGACCAAGCAGATCTTGGTACGGTCCGCACCGGGTGCCGACGTACGACCGGGCTTGGCGAAGCTCGCTGCCGCTCACCCCGGTGTCCAGGTCGCGGACCGCAGCACGCTGGTCGCCTCGAACGTCGAGGACCTGCAGACGCAGGCGTGGATCAACTACATGCTCGTCGGCATGCTGATCGCGTACACCGCGGTCTCGGTCGTGAACACCCTGGTGTCCACCACCCTGCGCCGCCGCCGCGAGTTCGCCCTCCAGCGACTGACCGGCTCGACCCGCTTCCAGGTCCTCCGCATGCTGACCACCGAAAGCACCCTGGTCACCCTCACCGGCGTCACCCTGGGCACCGCGGTAGCCCTGGCCTGCCTACTCCCCTTCTCCGCCAAGGTCTCCAACGACGCCCTCCCAACGGGCCCGATCTGGATCTACCTCGTAGTAGTAGGCGCCGCCGCCCTCCTCACCTTCGCCTCGACCCTGATCCCGGCCACCACAGCCCTCCGCCACTCCCCCACCCAACCCAGCTACACCGACTGAGGTCATGTCGGCTTTCCGGAAGATATTTGCCACCCAGTGCAAACTTCCTTCCGGAAAGCCGGCCCTCGTGCTGGGAGCGGTGGGTTTGCGCTAGCGGGCGGGCGTCGGTTCGGCGACTGGTTGGAGGGCGATTGTGGTGGCCTGGACGATGCCGGCGTTGTCGCGGATCCAGCCCGACAGGACGACCTGCAGGTCCTCGAGGTCGCGTTCCTCCAGGATCACCCCGGGCACCGGGACGCTCGCGCCCAGCTCGGCCAGCACCGGACGGATGTGGTGATCAGCCAGCAACTTGTGGCTCGGCGCGGCCGACACGGTCACCGGGACGACCACGGAGCCCGCCAACGCGGAGGGACGCAGTACGTCGAGGAAGCTCTTCAGCAGCCCGGTGTAGCTGCCCTTGTAGACCGGAGTCGCGACGACGATCACCGACGCCGACGACACCAGCTCGACCGCGCTCTCCAGCGCCGCCTGCGCCTCGGCACCGGCCTCCTCGCCCTGGAAGATGGCCGGGGCGATCGTCACCAGATCGATCAGCTCGTCGATCCGGTACGGCGTACCGAGCTCGGAGGCGAGCAGCTCCGCGACGGACGCCGCCGCGGCTGCTGTCCGCGAACCGGCCCGCGGATTGCCCACCAGCGTGACCACCGACTGCGGCCAGACCGGCGGCTCTTGCGCACCTTGGGGCACGACCTGCGACTCGAACGCGACTGACGGCATCTGACCCAACTCCTGAAAACCTCGACGGCAACTCCCTCGAGCGTAGTCAAAGTCGAGCCGCTTACTGGACTTTCTCAGAATCCGAACGCCGGCCCCGGATCTTCGCCACGACGAACCACCCGACCGCGCCCACCGCGGCGGCGATCACGACCTTCTGAAAGATCCCGACCGACGACTCCACCACATGCCACTGCTCGCCGAGGTGGTAGCCGGCCAGGATCAGCAGCGAGTTCCACACCAGGCTCCCGACGGCCGTCAGCGACAGGAACAGCACGATCGACATCCGCTCGACCCCGGCCGGCACCGAGATCAGGCTGCGCACCACCGGAACCAGCCGCCCGATCAGTACCGCCTTCGCGCCGTGCCGGGCGAACCAGTCCTCGGCCTTGTCGACGTCCCGCAGCTTCACCAGCGGCAGCTTCTCGGCGAGCGCCCGCGTCCGGTCCCGCCCGAGCGCCGCGCCCACGCCGTACAACGCGAGCGCGCCCACGACTGACCCGAGCGTGGTGAACGCGATCGCGGCGACCAGCCCGAGATCACCCCGCGCCGCCGCGAACCCGGCCAGCGGCAGGATCACCTCACTCGGCAACGGCGGAAACAGGTTTTCCAACGCCACCGCAAGCCCCGCTCCCGCGGGCCCCAACCGCTCCATGAGATCGATCGCCCACCCGGCCACCCCGCCGGTCGGCTCCTGCACTGCGCCCGTCAGCACCTGATTCGTCATACCTACGAAGCTATTTCCGCGTTCAAGCCGACACACTCCAGCCACCCACCGACCCAACCTCCGGCAAACCACCGCCCCACCCTGGGGCTAACCCCCGGCTGTGCGAGCCTTTCTCCATGACTGTTGAGCATGCTCCGCGGGTCGTCACGTCCTCGGATCGCACGGAGCTCGGGCGCGCTGCGAGCGCCGCCGCTGCCGAGCGGCTGCGGAAGGCGATCGCGACGACCGGGCGGGCGCGCGTCATGCTCGCCGCCGCGCCGAGCCAGACAGCCACCCTGGCCGCGCTCGCCGCCGAACCGGACCTCGACTGGAGCCGGGTCGAGTGCTTCCACATGGACGAGTACGTCGATCTGAAGCCCGATGCACCGCAGTCGTTCCGCAACTGGCTGCGCCGGAACTTCCTCGACAAGGTGCCGCAGGCAACGTTCCACCCACTCTCCCCCGAGGACGGCGTGGAAGCCTACGCGGACCTGATAGGCGATGACCCGTTCGACCTCGTCCTGTTCGGCCTCGGCGTCAACGGCCACCTCGCCTTCAACGATCCGCCCGCCGACTTCAACGCCCCGGAAGCCACGAAACGAGTCGCCCTCGACGAGACCAGCCGGCAGCAGCAGGTCGACGAGGGCAATTTCCCGGCGCTCACCGACGTACCGACGCACGCGATCACCGTGACCATCCCCCGCCTGCTGAACGCGCACGCGCTGATCGGTTCGGTCCCCGGATCAGTCAAACGCCAAGCCGTCCGCGACACCCTCACGCAGCCGATCGACCCCAATTACCCCGGTACGGCGCTACGCACGCATCCCGACGTACAACTCTTCCTAGACACCGAGTCGACGCCCTAGCCGACCCCGAGGTGCAAACCACCGGACGCGTCCACAACCTGTCCGGTGATCCACCGCGCCGCCGGTGAGGCAAGAAACGCGACCACCTCGGCCACATCGTCGGCGCCGCCCAACCTCCCGAGCGCCGTGTGCGCAACGATCAGCTCCGACAACCCGGGCGTCTCGAAGATCGCCCCGTTCGCCTCGGTTCGGGTCGCACCGGGCGCGACCGCATTCACCGTGATACCCCGCGCACCCAGCTCCTGCGCCAAGCTGAGCGTCATCGTCTCCAACGCACCCTTGGTCATCGCGAACGAGGTCTGCGCCGGATTCGCCATCCGCGTCGCAACCGAGGAGATCGACACGATCCGCCCCTCGTCGGACAGCACCGGCAGCAACCGCTGGATCAGGAAGTACGGCGCCCGCACGTTGACCGCCATCAACCGGTCGAACGCTTCCTCCGTGTCCGCAGCAAGAGGACCCGCCGGCGACGCAGCCGCGTTGTTCACGAGCACATCCAGCCGCCGCCCGGACAGCCCCACAACCAACTGATCGACGACGAGCTCCGCATCCCCAGGCACACCGAGCTCAGCCCCGATCACGAAACCACGACCGCCGATGCGCGAGAGCGTCTCCTCCGCGCCGGTCTTGTCCTGGTGGTAGTGCACGGCCACCTCGGCGCCCCCCGCGGCCAGCCGCTCCGCGATCGCCCGACCGATGCCCCGCGAGGCGCCCGTCACCAACGCAACCTTGCCATTCATGTTAGAAACTATCATGTTGTTAGTATCTACCACATGAACTTGAGAGACCGCCAGCGCGCCGACACCCGGCAGCGCATCCAGCGCCAGGCGCTCCGCCTGTTCACCGACCGCGGGTACGACGCGACCACGGTGAACGACGTCGCCGACGCGGCCGGCGTCTCGGCGATGACGGTCTACCGGAACTTCCCCACCAAGGAAGACCTGGTCCTGTACGACGACTTCGACCAGCTGACCGCGACCACGCTCACGGAACTCCCCGCGACGGGCTCACTCACCGACCGGATCGGCCGTACGGTCCTGACCATCCTCGACCTCGCCGCCACGAACGAGCACGATCTGCTCCTCGCGCGCCTCCGGTTGATGATCTCCACCCCGGCACTGCAGGCCCGCCACCTGGACAGCCAGTACCGGCTGCAAGAGGCGTTCGTCAGCGCGATCGATCCCGCGCTGGAGTACGGCGCCCGCGCTGCCGCAAGCGCCGTACTGGGCGTAACTCACACCGCCTTGCTCCGTTGGGCCGCCGACGACGGCGAACCCGACCTGGCCGGCCTGTTCCGCGAGGCCTTCACGGCAGCATTCGGTCACGCACCCTGACCGATCAGGTCAGCTCAGGGACCCTTAAATGGGCGATGGTGAGTTCGAATTCGCCGACGTCGAGCATCTCGGCGCCTGCGTCCTTGGCGGTCGAGGCACGCATCGAGGCGGCGGCTTCACGGCTGCCGTCCAGCGTCTCCTGGCTGTCGTAGGTGACCGACGAGACCGCCCGGCCGGACGCCCGGTCGACCAGCAGGCTCGCACTGCAGAACCCGGCCAGATCCTCCAGCCTCGGCAGTGAGGCGAGCTTGTAGACGTCGATCGCCCGGTCCAGGTTCGCGGGTTCGACCTTCACCCAGGTCGCCCGGACGCACGCGCCGGCCGTCGAACGGTGGTCACGGTGCAGGACGGCGATCTCCCATTCCTGCACCATCGGACTGCCGCCGAGCTCCGCGGCGATCTTGTCCCGGATCGGCTGCAGTTCTTCGTCCGTGGCCCGCATCGCCCCCTCCGACTGCCAGGCGCTGGTGGTGATACAGCGGCCGGACTCACGGTCGACAAGCATGGACAGGCCGATACAGCCGTCCATCCCCATCAGCATGGGCATCACCTCGTCGCGCACCTGCGCGACGCCGGCGTCGATCGACGCCGGGGCGGCATTGATCGTGGTGGAGCGCGCGTACACGATCCACCCCCTTACCCTCGAGGCAGCGCCCGGGCGGCGCCGCCGAACACTTCTCACCCTCCTCCCGGAACAGATGGCTGGCAAGGCCGTGCTCAGTGGTGCTCGGCCACGTCGAAGACGTTGCCTTCCGGGTCGGCCAGCGTGATCCAGTGGGTGCCGTACTCGTTGTGCTCGTCGAGCCGCTTGGCGCCCAGTCCGACCAGCCGGTCGACCTCGGCGGCCCAGTCGGTGGCGGCCAGGTCGACGTGCAGGCGGTTCTTGCCGTTGCGCGGCTCGGGGACAGCCAGGAACATCAGCGTCGGCCCGGCCGCGGCCCGGTTCACGGTGGCGAAGAACTCGTTGGCCTCGGCATCGATCTCGGTCGAGAAGACACCGGCCCAGAAGGTGGCGAGCGCGGCAGCGTCGGCACAGTCGAAGGCGATGCTCTCCAGGGAAACAGACATGGTTCAGCCTTTCAGCACAGGGATCCGCTGGATCGGCCAGCAGACCTCGGTTCGGAAGTCGGCCGGATCGGGGACGTCCCCCGGGCCGATGGGGTACAACTCACGGATCGGTCCCGGCGCCACCTCGCAGTACTCCGCGACATGGCTGCCGAGCGCGCCGTACGTGCGGTCGAAGTCGGTCATCGGGCCGGCGTGGACGGCGATCGCGAAGTATCCGCCGGGCAGGTCGACGAGCTCGACCCCGTCGGCCGGCGGCTGGTCGAGCGCCACCGGGAGGAAAGTCACGACCTCACCGGCGTCGTCGGTGAAGAACTCGTCGCTGTACGTCGCTCCCGAGGTCGCCCGGATGTCACCCGCGACGGCGCCGAGCTTCCCGAACGCGTACTCGCACCACGGCCCGATCTCGGCCCGCACGACATGCCCGGTCACGCCGTACGCCCGGAACGGCGGGATGAACCGGTACTGCACGTCGAGGACCGGCCGGCCGGGTGTCAGCAGTTCACGCAGTGACGTGACGACGTCGCGCGTGTGGGCGAGCTCCTGCTCCATCCGCTCGAGATGAGCCCGCAACGTCTCTTCCCGGGCCGGACCGTCCGACGCCTCCACCACCGCGCGAACGTCCGGCAGCGGCATCCGCAGTTCCCGTAGCCGCCGGATCAGCAGCGCCATGTCGACCTGATCGGTCCCGTAGCGCCGGTAGCCCGACGAAGCGTCGATCGCTACCGGCGCGAGCAGGCCGATGTCGTGGTAGTGGTGAAGGGTTTTCACACTCAGATGCGTCAGGCGGGAGAACTCCCCCACCGTCACCGTCGCCGTCATGCGACAAGCTTCCACCCTCCGGTAGCCGGAGGGTCAAACCCCGGTCCGCTACCCGCGGTACCGCCCGATCACCTTCGAGAAGTCCCACGGGTTCTGGGAGACGCCGGAGCAGGTGTCGGCGCCGCCGCCCGTGCACGGACGGTCGCGGTTCACCGACCAGAACGTGAACCGCGCCAGGTGGTGCTCGGACGCGTACGACAGCATCGACTCGAAGTCCGACAGGTTGACGCGCTCACCGGCCACGTCGGTGATGCCGTTCATCGACGAGATGCCGATCTTCCGGTACGCCGCGTCGTCGGTGAGCCCGTACTTCGCCTTGACCTGGTTCTTCAGCCCGTCGGCCGCCTGCCGGGTCAGCGTGCCCATGTTGGTCGACCCGCCGCCGAAGTCGAACGGCATGATCACCCAGCCGTCCAGGTTCAGCCCGGAATTCGCACCCCGCTGGATCAGGTCCTGCCCGTTCCCGTCCGGACCGGACGTCGTGGTGCCGAACGTCAGGTACGTCGCGATCCCCGGGTTGTTCTGCTCGACGATCTTCAGCGCGTCGACCACCTTCTGCCGGACCGCCGCCTGCGAGAACTCCTGGTCCTCGATGTCGACGTCGATCGCCTTCAGCGACAGCGCGTTGATCACCTTCTGGTACGCCGCCGCAAGCTCACTCGCCGTACCGCAGCTCTGCCCCAGCTTGTTGCCGGACCAGCCGCCGACCGAGACCACGACGTCGCCGCCGTTGGACCGGATCGTGTTGATCGCCTGCTGGTCGACGCCACCGGTCAATGGCCGGTTCCCGTCCCACTGCGGGTTGCAGTACCCGTTGGACAGGATGAACGCCATCGTGAACCACTTCACCCCGGCCGCGTTCATCACGGTCGCCGGGTTCGGCGGTTCACCCCAGCCCTGATAGAGGTACGGCGCTGCCGCCATCGGCGCACCGTCCGCGGGCGGAGGTCCGTCATCCGCGGCCGGCACGTTCCACTTCTGGTTCGCCGCACCGGTGCAGGTCCACAGCTGCAACGGCGTACTGTTCGCGGAATTGTTGCCGGTGACATCGAGGCACTTGTTCGCCTGCGGGTTCACCAGGTCCCGCCCGGACGTGTACGTCCACTGCTGTGCCGCTGACCCGTTGCACGTCCACAGCTGCACCTTCGCGCCGTTGGCGACCGAGCCCGCGTTGACGTCGAGGCATTTGCCCAGCGCCCGCACGGTCCCATCGCTCGATCGGGTCCACTGCTGCGCGCTCGTTCCATTGCAGTCGTACAACTGGACCGCCGTACCGTCCACACTGTTCGCGCCGGCTACGTCCGCGCACTTCCCCGCGAGACCGGTGATCGTCCCGGTCGCCGCCTGTGCGGGACTGGCCGTCATCAACAGACCACCGCCGAGCACCAGGGCGGCGGCGGCCGCCGTCACCCGCCTCATGAGATGGTCCACTTCTGGTTGGCCGCGCCGGTGCAGGTCCACAGCTGCAGCGGAGTGCCGTTGGCGGAGGTGTTGTTCGTGACGTCGAGACACTTGTTCGCCTGTGGATTCACCAGGTCTCTCCCACTCGTGTAGGTCCATTGCTGGGCGGCACTGCCGTTGCACGAATAGATCTGCACCTTCGCGCCGTCGGCGACGGAGCCGGCGTTGACGTCGAGGCACTTGCCGAGAGCACGGACCGTCCCGTCACCGGGGCGCGACCACTGCTGGGCCGTCGAACCGTTGCAGTCGTACAACTGGACCGCCGTACCGTCCGCGGAGTTGGCGCCGGCGACGTCCATGCACTTGCCGGCCAGCCCCGTGATCTGTCCGCCGCCGCCACCGCCGTCGCCGCTCTGCGAACCGGACCAGGTGAAGGTCGCCGACGTCTTGGTCGGCAGCGTGTAGACGAAGGACTGCGAGCCCCAGTTCACCCGCACCGACTGCGAGCTCCCCGTGGTGTTGAAGGCGATCAGGGCCTTGGATCCGTCCGGGTTCTTCCAGGCCACGTTCTTCACCGAGCTGTTCGCGGTCGAGTCGATCCGCAGCGCGCCCGGCTTCACGAACTTCGTCAGGTGGCCCATCGTGTAGTACTCGACGGTCTTGGTGACCTGACCGCGCTGGCTGTCGTTGCGGTGCACGGTGACGAGACCGGTGCAGACGTTGCAGCCGGCGCCGACGTACGGCAGGTGGTTCTCGTCCAGGGCGATGCCCCACTTGACCCACGACTTGTCCCAGTTGCGGGTGTAGTCGATCAGGTTGTTCATGTCCTCGACCTGCTGGTTCGCGATCCACGTGCCGCCGGAGTGCTCGGTCATGTACGCGTTCACGCCCGGGTACTGGTTGTGTACCTGGGTCTGCAGGTTCACGTCGCCGCCGTACCCGTGCCAGGCGATACCGCCGAAGTTCGGGTGGTTGCGCAGCGCGGCGTCCGCGATCGGGACCGAACCGAGGTCGTTGTAGTTGCCCCAGTTGTAGTCGAGGATCAGGACCTTCGTGGTCAGCCCAGCGGCCTGCAGCGCGGGCATCAGGTTGTTCTTGGTGAACTCGAGCAGGCCGGAGCCGTTCCAGTTCATCGACGCGTACCCGGTCGAGTCCGAACCGCAGCAGGTCGGCTCGTTCTGCACCGAGATGTAGTCGATGTGGTTGCCCTGGGCCTCGTTCTGCTGCAGGTACTTGACGAAGTACTGCGCGTACGTCGGCGCGTACTCCCACTTCAGCCAGCCGCGGTGGACGAAGTCGTTGTTGTCCTTCATCCAGGCCGGCGCACTCCACGGCGAACCCATGACCTTCAAGTTGGGGTTGAGCTGCCGCGCCTGCTTGGTGAGCGGTACGACGTCCGCGAGGTCGTGCTGGATGCTGAAGTCGTTCAGGTCGCAGCACGTGTCGTCGTAGGAGTAGTTGAAGCGGGCCAGGTCGGACGCGCCCATCGGGTTCCGGACGAAGGCCAGGCCGATCCCGTTGACCGGGTCGAACAGGTCCTTCATCACCTGGTCGCGGGTCGCGGCCGAGATCACGTTGCTGCTGTTCAGCAGCCACGCCGAACTGTCGGCGAACGACGCACCGCCGCCCTCGAAGGACTGGTACGTCGTGTTCTCGTTGACGGTGACGGTCTGGTTCGCCGAGCCGCCGGCCGGGCCGAAGTTCACCGGCGTCTGCTGCTGCAGACCGCGGGTCACGTTCTGGCCGGCCGAGTCGTTGGTGGTGGTCAGCCAGATGTTGACCTGTTCACCGGCGGCCTGGGCGGGTGAGGCGGTTCCGAAGCCGAGCCCGGCGGCGGCTACGCACAGCGCAGCGGCCGCGAGCGGCAGGAGAGCGTTTCGCGGGCATGGGGCGGTTCTCCCTTTATTTCAAGGAGTTCGGGGCGGTTCGAGTTGTCGGCGTCTGCCCGCGCCGCAACAGCTGGTCAGCACGAGGTAACCATCCGTGCTGAGACCTGTCAACGCCGGAACCGAGACTTTTTTCAGATCTTTTAATTAGTCCCGGGGTTGACGTGGGAGCGTTCTCACGGCACGCTGCGGGCCATTCCTAGCCCTCATTCAGACGCCCCCGAAATGAGGTACTCATGAAGCGTCCCCGCTTGCTCGCGCTCGTCGGGATCGGTGCCGCACTGATCGGCACCGCCCTCCTCCAGCCCGCAGCCTCCACGCACCAGCAGGCCGCCGCGGCAACGACCGCAACGGTCTGGGAGGACAACTTCGACGGCCCGTCCGGCCAGGCCCCCGATCCCGCCAAGTGGCGGTACGACATCGGCGGCAGCGGCTGGGGCAACAACGAGATGGAGTACTACACCAACAGCACCCGCAACTCCGCGCTCGACGGCAACGGCAACCTGGTGATCACCGCCCGGCAGGAGAACGGCGGCTTCCAGTGCCACTACGGCCCGTGCCAGTACACGTCGGCCCGATTGCTCACCGCGCAGACCTTCACCCAGACGTACGGCCGCTTCGAGGCCCGCATCAAGATCCCCCGCGGGCAAGGGATCTGGCCCGCGTTCTGGATGCTCGGCGGCGGCAACTGGCCGAACGACGGCGAGATCGACATCATGGAGAACATCGGCAAGGAGCCGGCGACCGTGCACGGCACGATCCACGGACCCGGGTACTCCGGCGCCGGCGGGATCGGTGCCGCGTACAACCATCCGAACGGCTGGTCGTTCGCCGACGACTTCCACACGTTCGCGGTGGACTGGGCCCCGGACTCGATCACCTGGTACGTCGACGGCGTGCAGTACCAGCGCCGTACGCCGGCCGACCTCGGCGGCAACACCTGGGTCTTCAACCACCCGTTCTTCATGATCCTGAACCTCGCGGTCGGCGGCTACTGGCCGGGCTACCCGGACGGTACGACGCAGTTCCCGCAGACCATGACCGTCGACTACGTCCGCGTCTCCACCCTCGGAAGCTCCGGCGGCACCGGCTCGCAGATCACCGGCCTCGCGGGCAAGTGCCTCGACGTGGCCGGAGCGAACGCCGCCGACGGTACGACGGTGCAGCTGTACGACTGCAACGGCACCAACGCGCAGCAGTGGACGCGCCCCGGTGACGGCACGATCCGTGCCCTGGGCAAGTGCCTCGACGTGGCGAACGCCGCCACCGCCGACGGCACCAGAGTCCAGATCGCCACCTGCAACGGCAACGCGGCCCAACAGTGGACCTACACCAGCGGGCACGATCTGGTGAATCCACTGGCGAACAAGTGCCTCGATGTCACCGGCAACAACGCCGCCAACGCAACCCCGACCCAGATCTGGACCTGCGGCGGCGGCGCCAACCAGAAGTGGACCGTCTAACGGACCACGCCGCCATCACGAAGTAGTCGTACTACGGGGAGGGTCGCGGCGCCGAGTGCAACGGCGTCGCGGCCCAGTTCGCACAGGACGATGGATACCTGCGCGTACGGGCGCCGGAGGGCGTGCTTGCCTACCTCGGTGCGGAGTTCGTCCAGGTGCTTCTCGCCCAGCAACAGTCCCGCCCAGCCGCCGAGGACGATGCGCTCGGGGTTGACCAGGTTGACCAGATTCGCGAAGCCTGCGGCCAGGTAGCCGATCGTGTCATCGACGATCGTTGTCGCCAGCTCCGACTCAGACTCGAGCAGTTCGACGAAGGCGGTCTCCTCGTCGCCATCGACTGTCCCGCCGGCGAGGCGGTACCGGTCCAGGACGCCCTCCGCGCCGACGTACGCCTCGAGGCAGCCCAAGGCACCGCAGCGGCACTGGCGCCCGCCGTACGCGATCGTCATGTGGCCCCACTCGCCCGCGCTGCTGCGGGCGCCGCGGTAGCTGGATCCACCGGCCACAAGGGCCGAGCCGACACCGGAGCCGACCAGAGCGACGACGGCGTCGGTCGCACCGCGGCCCGCGCCGAACCACATCTCCGCCTGGCCGAGCATGTTCGCGCCGTTGTCCACATGCACCGGAATCTCGGTGCCCTCGGCAAGCAGCGCGGCGAGCGGGACGGCCTCCCAGCCGAGCGTCTGCGCGTCGACGATCGCGTTGTCCTCGACCACACCGGCGACCGCGACACCGAGTCCGAGCACCTGCTCGGATTGGATGCCGGAGGCAGCGATCACGGTCGAAAGCCCTTCCAGTACGTGCTTCACGACCTCTTCGGGGGTCGGCGTGGCGATCGGATGGTCAGCTCGTCGCCAGCACGTTCATGGCGAGGTCGAACAGCTCCACCCGGACCCGGGTCTCGCCCACCTCGGCGCCGACGACGTACCGGAATGTTGGTGCGACCCGCAACAGCACGCGCGGCCGGCCGCCCTCGGACTCGACCGAGCCGGCCTCCTCGACCACGCCCTCGGCGATCAGTTCGGCGACCAGGTTGCTGACGCTCGCCGCGCTGAGCGAGGTCCGGACGGTCAGCTCCTGGCGACTCAGCGGGCCCTCGCGGTAGATGCCGGTGAGGATCACCGAGCGGTTGGACCGGCGCATGTCACGCACCGTGGTCCGGCGTGCTTCCATCCCACTACCTCACACCCGTGACATCGCGCAGCGGGCCCAGGGCAGGCCGCTCGCCCCCGAGTTCATCATGCCGCCCCGCGGGACGGAAGAGCTCCCTTCTTCCAGCTCGTGAACTAAGCCGCGATTCGTTACCACTCCGTGATTGACGGCCCGTTGCGGTAGGGGCTTTGATCTACGGAACCGCTTCCGAAACCGGTTCCGTAGATCCCCACCCCGACCGCCCGAGGGGAGAGTCAGCATGTCCATCACGATCGCCGATGTCGCGGCCCGTGCCGGTGTCAGCAAGACGACCGTGTCCCGTGTCCTCAACGGCAGGGGCGAGCTGGACCTGCGAACCGCCGAGCGGGTCCGGCAGGTGATCGCCGAGCTCGGCTACGTGCCGAGCGCCCGCGCGGTCGGCCTGGCCCGCGGCCGGACCCGGATCGTCGGGATGCTGGTCCCCTCGCTCACCTGGCCCTGGATGGGCGAGGTGCTGCAGGGCGCGGTCGACGTGGTCGAGAGCGAGGGCTACGGGCTGCTGCTGTTCACCTTCAACCGGGGTGAGGAATCCATGCAGCAGTTCGCGTCCCAGGTCTCGGCGCAGTCGTTCGACGGCCTGCTGGTGATCGAGCCCGAGGGCACGCTCACCTACATCGAGCAACTCCACGCGCGCGGCCTGCCGGTGGTCCTGATCGACGACCGCGACAAGCGCCCGCAGTTCCCGTCCGTCGCCACCACGAACTACGCCGGCGGCGAGTCAGCCGCCCGGCATCTGCTGGAGCTCGGTCGCCGCCGGCCACTGGTGATCACCGGCGTCGAACGCTTCGGCTGTACCCACGAACGCCTGGACGGTTTCCGCGACACCTACGCGGAGGCCGGCCTCGAGCTCGACCCGAGACTCGTGTTCGAGGGCGATTTCACCCACGAGAGCGGGCGCCGCGGCGTCCAGCACGCGCTCGACGAGCGACTCGAGTTCGACGCGGTCTTCGCCCACAACGACCTCTCCGCCGGCGGCGCCATCCAGGCCGTCCGGGAGACCGGGCGGAACGTGCCGAACGACGTGTCGGTGGTCGGGTTCGACGACATTCCGTACGCCGAGCACACCGAGCCGCCGCTGACCACGGTGCATCAGCCGATGCGCCAGATGGGTCAGGCCGCGGCCCGGATGCTGATGGGGTACTTCGGCGGCACGCCGCTGCCGGAGACCCCGCAGGTGCTGCCGACGACCCTGATCGTCCGCAGCTCAACCGCCCCGAAAACCCGGTCCCAGTAGAAGCTCCGGCGGCGGGGCAGCTGCCCCTGTCCCGCCGCCGGCGTACCTCTCGATATCGATCCGTTAAGGCGTCCGCTCTTCCCATGAGAGCGTTCTCACGCCACGATGCAGTCGCCCTCCCGGCTCAGGGGAGGGCATCCGCCAACAGATGCAGGAGGAACCGATGCGAGCACGACGTACAGTCGCGCTGGCCCTCACGGGCTTGCTCGCGGCAGCCGCTCTGGCTGCTTGTAGCAGCGGGGACGGTCAGTCAGGCAGCTCCGGGAACAACGGCTCGGGCACCGGCGCGACCGTTCTGAACATCGGCATGCCGAACGGTCCGCAGACCGAGAACCACAACCCGTTCCTCGGCTCCTCCTCGGGCGCCTCGCTGGGGTACCGCTGGATGATCTTCGAGCCGCTGGTGATGATCAACGGGATCAAGCCCACCGAGCCCGGCAAGCCCTGGCTGGCGACCGAGTGGAAGTGGGACGCCAACTACACCAAGCTCTCGCTGACGATCCGCGAGGGCGTGAAGTTCTCCGACGGCACGCCGATGACCGCCGAGGACGTGGCGTACTCGTTCCAGATCCGCAAGGACAACGAGGGCCTCAACCAGGACGCGATCCCGTACGGCGCGATCACCGCGTCCGGCAACAAGGTCGACCTGACCTTCACCCGCTCGCAGTTCACCAACCAGAACAAGATCCTGACAGTGTTCGTGATCCCGAAGCACCAGTGGTCGGCGATCAAGGACCCGAGCCAGGACACCCTGAAGGGCCCGATCGGCACCGGTCCGTACGTGGTGAAGTCGTTCACCCCGCAGACCACGACGCTGATCCTGCGCGACTCGTACTGGCAGGACCTCCCGAAGGTCAAGGAGCTGCGGTACACGTCGTACAACGACAACAACGCGCAGACCACCGCGCTGGCCAACGGCGCGTCGGAGTGGAGCTTCGTCTTCGTCCCGAACGTGAAGGCCGTCTTCCAGGACAAGGACCCGAAGAACCACAAGCTGTGGTTCCCGGCGAACCTCGGCATCCACGGTCTGTGGATCAACACGACGCGCAAGCCCTTCGACAACCCGGCATTGCGGCGTGCGATGAACCTGGTGATCAACCGCGACGACATCTTCCAGCAGGGCGAGGCCGGGTACTTCTACCCGAAGGTCGAGTCGATGACCGGCATCCCGACGCCGGCCGGTGAGTCGTTCATCGCCCCGGAGTACAAGGACCTGAAGCACAAGGTCGATGTGGACGCGGCGAAGAAGGAGCTGACCGACGCCGGGTTCAAGCTCGAGGGCGACGCACTCAAGGACCCGACCGGCAAGCCGGTGACGATCACGCTGACCGACCCGGCCGGCTGGTCCGACTACATCACCGACCTGGAGATCATCAAGGACAACCTGTCCACGATCGGGATCAAGGCGACCGTCGACAAGGCCAACCAGGACGCCTGGTTCAAGAACATCGACGAGGGCAACTTCGACGCCGCGATGCACTGGACCAACGGCGGCGCGACGCCGTACGACATCTACCAGAACATCATGGACGGCAAGATCCTGAAGCCGGTCGGCAAGGGCGGCGTGAGCGGCAACTACGGGCGGTTCAACAGCCCGGAGGCGACCAAGGCGCTCGACCAGTACGCGAACGCCGCGGACGACGCGGCGCGTACCACCGCGCTGAACACGCTGCAGAAGATCATGGTCGAGCAGATGCCGGTCATCCCCACCTCGGCGTCCAACGTCGGCGGTCTCTACAGCACCAAGAACTGGGTCGGCTGGCCCGACGAGCAGAACCAGTACGGGCCGGCGCAGCCGACCCAGCAGAACGCTCTGCAGATCATCCTGAACCTGAAGCCGGCCGGCAGCCAGTAATTCGGACCGCGGCGCCGGAGGGCTCTCCTCCGGCGCCGCGGACCCACGATTGGAGACCTATGACGGTCACCGAGACCGAGGTTGTTCTGGAGGCCGAGGGCCTCACCAAGCATTTCCCGGTACGGCGCGGACTCCGCGACCTGTTCACCCGCGAGCACAAGGCCGTGCACGCGGTGGACGATGTGAAACTCACCCTGCGCCGGGGCCGGGTGACCGCACTGGTCGGTGAGTCCGGTTCGGGCAAGTCGACCGTGGCCCGGCTGCTCGCCCAGTTGTACGCGCGGACGTCGGGTGACATCCGGCTGCACGGCGAGCCGGTGACGGTACGCGGCGGCCGCAAGTTCCGCGCGTACTGCCGCCAGGTGCAGATGATCTTCCAGGATCCGTTCGCCTCGCTGAACCCGACGCACACCGTGCGGTACCACCTGACCCGCTCGCTTCGCATTCACGGTCGCGCGGGCGACCTCGAGGACAACCTGCGCGACCTCCTGGTGCAGGTGCAACTCACTCCCCCGGAGCGCTACCTGGACAAGTTCCCGCACGAACTGTCCGGCGGTCAGCGGCAGCGCGTGTCGATCGCCCGCGCGCTCGGCGCGGACCCGCGAGGCGCTGCTCGCCGACGAGCCGGTCTCGATGCTGGACGTGTCGATCCGCCTCGGCGTACTCAACCTGCTGCGGGACCTGAAGGAACGGCTCAACCTCGCCATCCTCTACATCACCCACGACATCGCCTCGGCCCGGTACTTCGCCGACGAGACGCTGGTGATGTACGCCGGCCGCATGGTCGAAGGCGGCGACTCCGAGACCGTCACGCAGAACCCCGCGCACCCGTACACGCGGCTGCTGATCGAGAGCGCGCCGGATCCGGATCGGCTTGGTGAGCTGAGCACGCCCGAGGACCAGGCCGGCGGCGAACCGCCGAGCCTGATCGCTCCGCCGGGCGGCTGCCGGTTCAATCCGCGCTGCGTGCACGCGATGCCGAAGTGCACGACCGATCTTCCGCCCCGCTTCGAGCTGCCTGTTGCGGGCCATTGGGCCGCCTGCTGGCTCTACGAAGAGGGGGCGGCGCGATGAAGTTCCTCCTGCAGCGGCTGGCGTTCTACCTCTTCACCGCGTGGGCCGCACTGACCATCAACTTCTTCATCCCGCGGCTGATCCCGGGCGACCCGGTGACGTCGCTGATCAACAAGTTCCAGGGCCAGATGAGCACCGACGCGATCAACTCGCTGTACGTGCTGTTCGGCCTCGACAAGAACGCGTCGATCTGGAGCCAGTACGTCGACTACTGGGGCCAGGTGTTCCGCGGCGACCTCGGGTTGTCGTTCACGTTCTTCCCGACCCCGGTCGCGGAGATCCTCCGGCAGAGCCTCCCTTGGACCATCGCCCTGGTCGGCATCACCACGTTCGCCAGCTTCATGATCGGTACATCGCTCGGCGTGCTGGCCGGCTGGCGGCGAGGCTCGGTCATGGACGGGCTGTTGCCCGTGACAACGTTCCTGTCGTCGATCCCGTACTTCTGGCTCGGTCTGCTGGCGATCACGCTGCTCGCCGGACCGAACAGCTTCTTCCCGTCGTCCGGTGGTTACGAGCCGGGGCTGGTTCCGTCGTGGAACGCCGAGTTCATCGGCAGCGCCGTACAGCACAGCCTGCTGCCGGCGGTCACGATCCTGATCTCGTCGGTGAGCGGCTGGATCCTGACCATGCGGAACATGATGGTGACGGTGGCCTCCGAGGACTACATCACCGTCGCGCACGCCAAGGGTCTGCCCGAGCGCCGGGTGATGGTCAGCTACGCGGCCCGGAACGCGCTGCTCCCGAACGTCTCCGGCTTCGCGCTGTCGCTCGGCTTCATCGTCGGCGGCACGCTGCTGGTGGAGATCGTGTTCTCCTACCCGGGCATCGGCTACAACCTGTTCCAGGCCGTCGGCGCGAAGGACTACCCGCTGATGCAGGGCGTGTTCCTGGTGATCACGCTGTCGGTCCTGGTGGCCAACCTGCTCGCCGACGTCGCGTACCTGCTCCTCGACCCGCGTACCCGGAAGGAGGGCTGACGTGTCCGCACCCACCAGCACGATCACCGCGATCACGCCGGAGGGCCCCGAAGTCGCGGCTGTCCCGGCCAAGCGCCGCCGGTTGCGGTTCGTCGCGAACCCGAAGGCCGCGACCGGTCTGGTCGTGCTCGCGTTCTTCTGCCTGATCGCGATCATCGGCCCGTGGATCGCGCCGTTCGACCCGTCCGCCCGGAGCAGCGACCTGATCCAGGGGCCGTCCGGCAAGCACTGGTTCGGTACGACGCACCTCGGCCAGGACATCTTCAGCCAGGTGCTCGTCGGCACCCGCGGCGTGATGTTCGTCGGGCTGCTGGCCGGCCTGGTCGCGACCACGTTGTCGATCCTGATCGGCGTCAGCGCGGGCTTCCTCGGCGGCGCCGCGGACGACAGCCTGTCCGCTTTGTCCAACGTTTTCCTGGTGATTCCGGCGCTCCCGCTGATCATCATCGTCGCCTCGACGATCCCGTCGGCCGGTGACCTGATGGTTGCCCTGGTCATCGGGTTGACGTCGTGGGCGTGGGGTGCGCGGGTGCTCCGAGCGCAAACGTTGTCCTTGCGCCGGCGGGACTATGTCGAGGCCGCGCGGGCGACCGGTGAGAGCACCTGGCGGATCATCACGTTCGAGATCATGCCGAACCTGACCGCGATCATCGCGTCCGGTTTCGTCGGCACGGTGATCTTCGCGGTGATGTCCGAGATCACGCTGGCCTTCATCGGGATCTCGACGATCTCCGAGTGGAACTGGGGCACGATCCTGTTCTGGGCGCAGAGCCAGCAGGCGCTCGCGCAGGGCGCGTGGTGGTGGTTCGTCCCGGCCGGTCTGGCGATCGCGGTCCTCGGTACGGCGCTGTCGCTGATCAACTTCGGCATCGACGAGTTCGTCAGCCCGCGGTTGCGCAGCAGCGGTCACACGCGGCTCAAGACCAAGGACGGCCACTCCGTGCGGATGCGCGTCGGCTTCACCCCGGTGCTGTCCTCTTCGCGCGAGCCCGTGACGCCCGTCGTACGCCGTGAGAAGGAGGAGGTCGCGTGAAGGCGCCGGTGCTGGAGATCAAGAACTTTCACGTCGACTACGGGCTCGGGGACGAAGCGGTGCAGGCGGTGCGGGACGTCACGCTGACGTTGCACCGCGGCGAGGTGCTCGGGCTGGCCGGCGAGAGCGGCAGCGGGAAGTCGACACTGGCGTACGGCGTGACGCGGCTGCTGCCTCCGCCCGGCGTCATCAGCGGCGGGTCGGTCGTCTACCACCCTCCTACGGGCGATGCGTACGACGTCATGACGCTGACCGACGCGGAACTGCGGAAGTTCCGCTGGGCCGAGACGTCGATCGTGTTCCAGGGCGCGATGAACTCGCTGAACCCGGTGCACAAGGTCTCGACCCAGATGCTCGACGTGATCAAGGCGCACGAGCCGCAACTGTCGCCGCAGGCCCGGATCGCCCGGGCTCAGGAAATGCTGAAACTCGTCGGGATTTCCGCGGACCGGATGGACGCGTACCCGCACCAACTGTCCGGCGGGATGCGGCAACGGGTGATGATCGGGATGGCGCTCGTCCTCGAGCCGCAGGTCGTGATCATGGACGAGCCGACCACCGCGCTGGATGTGGTGATGCAGCGGCAGATCCTCGCGCAACTGGTCGAGCTGCGCGAGCGGCTCGGGTTCTCGGTCCTGTTCATCACCCACGACCTGTCGTTGCTGGTCGAGTTCTCGGACCGGATCGCGATCATGTACGGCGGCCGCATCGTCGAGGAAGCCCGCTCCGCGGACCTGTACAAGGACTCCCTGCATCCGTACAGCGAAGGTCTGCTCAAGTCCTTCCCCGCACTCCGCGGCGAACGGCGCGAGCTGGCCGGAATCCCTGGCTCTCCACCGGACCTGCGCGGAATGCCGTCCGGCTGCTCGTTCCATCCGCGGTGCCCGCAAGCCTTCGACCGTTGTTCCTCCGAGATCCCTCTGCTCGAGATCCCGTCGGCCCGCAACGATCCCAACCGTTCCGTCGCGTGCTGGCTCCCGGGCCGCACTGCCTAGAAAGGCGACTATGAGCACAACATCTGTCTCGGGGGCGGCCGAATTGGTCGCGGGTCTTCCGTCCGGATTCCGCTGGGGAGTCGCGACGTCGGCGTACCAGATCGAGGGCGCGATCGCGGAGGACGGCCGCACGCCGTCGATCTGGGACACGTACTGCCGGGTGCCGGGAGCGATCGACAACGGCGACGTGGGTGACATCGCCTGCGACCACTACCACCGGATGCCGGAAGACGTTGCCCTGATCAAGGACCTCGGTCTGGACACGTACCGGTTCTCGGTGGCGTGGCCGCGGGTGCAGCCGCGCGGCAAGGGCCCGGTGAACCCGGCCGGGCTCGGGTTCTACGACCGGCTCGTCGACGAGCTGCTTGCCCAGGGCATCGACCCGTGGGTGACGCTGTACCACTGGGACCTGCCGCAGGAGCTCGAGGACGCGGGCGGCTGGCCGGTGCGCGACACGGCGTACCGGTTCGCGGAGTACTCGATGCTGGTGTTCGACGCGTTGAAGGACCGGGTCAACACCTGGACGACGCTGAACGAGCCGTGGTGCTCGGCGATGCTCGGCTACGCGTACGGCGCGCATGCTCCGGGGCGGCGCGAGTACCCGGCAGCGTTGGCCGCCGTACATCACCTGCTGCTCGGGCACGGGCTCGCGACTACCCAGATGCGGGAGGCGGCGCCTGCGTCCTTTGGACATCGGGATCACGCTCAATGTCGCGACGGCGTACCCAGCCTCGGACGCGGAGCCGGACGTCGACGCGGCACGACGCGCGGACGGGATGGGCCGGCGGATCTACCTCGACCCGCTGGTGCACGGGCGCTACCCGGCCGACGTGGTCGCGGACCTCGCGCGGGAAGGCGTCGAGCTGCCGATCGAGGACGGCGACCTGGAGATCATCGCGGCGCCGATCGACGTACTCGGGGTGAACTACTACTTCAGCCAGAAGTTCACCGGGTACGCCGAGGACGGCAGCACCGTCGACGCCGCAGGCCTACCGATCAGCCGCGACGTACCGCTGGGCAAGCCACGCACCGCGATGGACTGGGAGATCGTCCCCGAAGGATTCACCGACCTCCTGCTCAGCATCGCCCGCGACTACCCCGGCCTCCCGATGGTCATCACCGAGAACGGCTCCGCCTTCGACGACGTCCCCGACGAGACCGACTACGTCAACGACACCGACCGCACGGCGTACTTCACGTCCCACCTAGCCGCAGTAGCCGACGCCATCACCCAAGGCGCCGACATCCGCGGCTACCTCGCCTGGTCCCTCATGGACAACTTCGAATGGGCCTACGGCTACGCCAAACGCTTCGGCATCACCCGAGTCAACTACAAAACCCAAACCCGAACCCCCAAAGCCAGCGCCCTCTACCTCAAGGCCCTCGCCGAGCAACACCGCTCTCGCTGAGGAGTCCAGCGCGGCGGAGTGGCCCGGTTCCGGCTGGCCATTCCGCCGCGGCGCCAAGAGCCAGTGAGTTGAGGTCAGCCGGCTTCCCGGTGGGTCTCCAGGTACTCGGTCAGTGCCTCGCGCAGAATCTCGCTCGGCTTGCGGTGGCGACTGGTTGCGAATGCTTCCAGATCAGCGTCGAGAGCTCGCGGAAGTCGCACCTGGCGGACCGGCGATTTCTCCCCCGGCGCGGCGTCGGGATCGATCGACGGCCGCCCTCCCCGAGAACGCTCGACCAGCTCGCGTCCGAAGTCGGCGGCGTCCGCACCGCGAAGGCTCGTCCTCGAGTTCTCAGGCAAGCGCATGTCATGCTCGGCCCACTCGGCCGCGCCGTCAAAGTCCTTGTCAGTCACTTGTCCTCCTCGAGTCGCTCGAGGTGCTTGGGCCTCGCGACCATCACGTGAAAGATGTGCAGATCGCGAGGTGGCGTCACCTCGACCATGACCTCCAACAGTGCCCCTCCGAGCCGCCTCGGTGGCCCGATGAAGAGCGTCGGCCGGACTGTCGCAGGCGGTCGCGGATCATCGAACTCCCGCTCGACGTAGTACGCATTCATGATCGCGTGCAACGCGTCCTCATGGTCGACGCCATGCTTGTCTGCGCTCGGGGCCCACGTGATCGCCATCGAGTTAATGTACTACATAACCATCTTATGCAATACATAACCTCTTGAAGAGTACAGCCCGGCAGCCGGGAGCACCACCCCTCAGTTCGGCGCCAGAGGCACCGCCAACCGCACTTCGGCGCCGAGGTCTTCGGCGCGTTTGCGGGTGGCGTCGGAGAGCTCGCTGTCGGTGATGATCACGTCCAGCTCCTCGAGGGTTGCGACCTGGAACTTCGCGGTGATGCCGTATTTCGTGCTGTCCGCCAGTAGGACCGTGGTGGTGGCCGATGCGATTGCGGCGCGTTTGAGGTCGACCTTGTCGAGGGTGGGGGCGCTGACGCCGCGGGAGACGCTCCAGGCTCCGGTGCTGAGGAAGAAGAGGTCGAGGTTGATCGCGGACAGGGTCGCCGCGGCGAGGCGGCCGCTGCTCGAGGCGCTTTCCTTGTCGACGGCTCCGCCGGTGTGGATCACCTCGATGTCCGGTACGTCGAACAATGCGGTCACCGCATAGAAGTCGTTGGTGACAACCGTGAGATCGCGCCGCCCGGCGAGGTACGGGACCACCGACTCACACGTCGTACCGGCATCGAGGTAGACCACCATCCCGTCGGTGACCAGCTCGGCTGCCGCGGCAGCGATCGCACGTTTCCGGGGTAGCTCGAGAACCGCGCGCTGCCGGCGTTCCTGGGGCGGCACCTGCCCGGCCGTCCCGGCGAGCCGGACGCCGCCCTGCACGGACACGACCTGGCCGGACGCCTCCAGCGTCGCGATGTCCCGCCGGACGGTCATGTGCGAGACACCGAGGTGGTCGGTCAGCGCCCGCGTGCTCAGTACGCCGTCCCGGCGCAGCAACTGGAGCACCCGCTGGTGCCGCTGCTCCGGAATCAAAGGTCCCGTGCTCTCCATGATCAGAACTTAACAGATCTTCACATGGGCTGTTGACGGATGTGAATAGCTGAAATAATCTGTGAAACCATGTTCACAAAGTTGAAACGACTTCAGGCCATCGCCGACACAGGCGTGGTCCTGATCGTCCGGCTCGACGACGCCGAGGAGGCCTACCAGGTCGCCACGGCGGCCATCGCGGGCGGCATCCGGGCGCTGGAGATCACCTACTCCGTCCCGAACGCCCTGCGGATCATCGAGCGGCTCGCCGCCGAGCATCCCGAGGTCGTCGTCGGCGCGGGCACCGTGCTGGACGCGCAGGCGGCGTACGCCGCGATCCAGGCCGGCGCGCAACTGCTGGTCAGCCCGAACCTCAGCCCCGAGATGCTCGCGGTCGCCAACCGCTACCAGGCGGTCTCGATCAGCGGCGCGTTCACCCCGACCGAGATCGTCAACTCGGCCGAGGCGGGCGCGGACCTGGTCAAGCTGTTCCCCGCCGAGGTCCTCGGGCCGCAGTACGTGAAGTCGGTGCTGGCCCCGCTCGCCCACATCCCGCTCGCACCGACCGGCGGGGTCACCCCGGAGAACGTCGGCGAGTGGTTCGCCGCCGGTGTCTCCGCGGTCGGCGTCGGCAGCTTCGTGACCAAGGCCGAGCACGCACCGGGCGATTACGAACCGGTGGCGATCGCGGCCAAGACGTTCCTCGCCGCCGTCGATCAGGCGCGCAGCAGCTAACTCCCTCGTACAGTCTCCCTAGGAGCACACCATGCAGGACTCAACTCTTCAGGCCAGCGCGGCATCGGGGACCGCCGAGGCCGCACCCGCCCGACCGACCCGCGTGCGGTGGTTCTTCATCGGCCTGCTCGTCGTCGGCGGTGTCGTCAACTACCTCGACCGCGGCACGCTCGGGGTCGCCAACACGACGATCGCCGCGGATCTCGGCCTGAACACGATCGAGATGGGCGTACTGCTGTCGGCGTTCGCCTGGCCGTACGCGATCGCCAACCTGCCGGCCGGATACCTGGTGGACCGGTTCGGCGCGAAGGCGATGTACGCGTGGGCCGCGGGCCTATGGTCCGTGATCACGATCGTGACCGGCTTCGCCCGCAGCTTCTCCTTTCTGTACGCCGCTCGTGTGGCCCTCGGAGTCGCGGAGTCGCCGTTCTTCACCTCCGGCCTGAAAGTCTCCCAGCGCTGGTTCCACAAGGAAGAGCGGTCGCTGCCGCTGTCGCTGATCAACACCGGCTCGCAGATCGCCAACGCGATCGCGCCGCCGTTGCTGACCTTCCTGATGCTGACGATGAGCTGGCAGGGCATGTTCATGGTGGTCGGTGCTTTCGGCCTGATCGTGATGGCGGTCTGGCTGAAGCTGTACCGCAACCCGACGGCCGCCGAGGAAGCCGCGATCAAGGGCCTCGACGAGGAGGCCGCCGCCGAGCGGCAGGCCGCGAAAGGCTCCTGGGGCTCGCTGCTCAAGCAACGCAACACCTGGTTCATGGTGATCGGTGCCTTCGGCATCTTCTACACCGTCTGGGTGTACCTGACCTGGCTGCCCGGCTACCTGCACACCAGCCGCGGCTTCAGCCTGACGAAGACCGGCTGGATCGGCGCGCTCCCGTTCCTGTGCGGCATCGTCGGCGTGCTGACCGGCGGACTGATCTCCGCGTGGGCGATCAAGCGCGGCTTCGGGACGCTGACCGCGCGGAAGATCCCGATCGTCGGCGGCGCGGTGCTGGCCGCGGCAGCGGTCCTGCCGGTCGCGTTCGTGCAGAGCGACGTCCTGAGCATCGTCCTGCTGTGCGTCGGGTACTTCGCGGCGCAGATCCCGATCGGCGTGATCTGGACCCTCGCGTCCGACCTGGCGAGGCCCGAGCAGGTCGCGTCGCTCGGCGCCATCCAGAACTTCGGCGGCTTCCTCGGCGCGGCGCTCGCACCGACCGTCACCGGCTTCATTCTCGATGCCACCGGCAACAACTACAGCCTGGTGTTCATCGTCGGCGGCGCACTGCTGCTGGTGGGCGCGACGTCGTACGGTGTGTTCGTGAAGGAACGTACGGCGTGATGCCCAAGGTCTTCTTCGTGATCGGGCCGGCCGGCTCCGGGAAGTCCACCGTGAGCCGGCAACTGGCCCGGCGGTACGCCGCCGCGTACCTGGACAAGGACACGGTGGCGACCTTGTTCACCGAGCTGCTGCTCGAGCAGAACGGTTCGGACAAGAACGATCGGGACCACAACGCGTTCTACCAGTCGACGATCCTGCCGCTGGAGTACGCGACGCTGCTCCGGCTCTGCGCCGACAACCTCGACGTCGGGCGTTCCGTCGTACTGGATGCTCCGTTCGGCCGCTTCTTCGGAGATCGTGACTACCTGGCCGACGCCACGTCCGGGTGGCCGGCAGCGGAGCTGATCGTGGTCCATGTGACCGCGGAGGGCCATGCGGTTCACGAGCGCGTGGCCCACCGTGGCCTTCCCCGGGACGACTGGAAGCTCGCCCATTGGGACGAGTTCTGGGCCGGCGCCACCGCCGCCCCGTGCGAGTGGTCAGGAGCGACGCACATCCTCCTGGACAACTCCGCGAATACCTTGAACCTGGACGGATTCGACGAGGCGTTACTGCTCTCGACGACACCGTGACGTAACTGCAATGGCGCGGACAGCCCGCAGCCGCGACCATCGGGATATGCGCAGAATCGCCCCGTCTGCGGTCATCGTCGTACTGCTGGCGTTGATCAGTCCAACTGTGCCCGCGACCGCCGCGACTCCTGATCAGGCGCCCCGACTGGTGGCCGATTGGGTGCCGCCGTTGAGTACCAGCGGCCGCTACGTCGTCGATGCGAACGGCAACCGGTTTCAGCTGAAGTCCGCAACTGGCACGGTGCGAGTGGGACCTGGACCGGGTCCGGCGACCCGAGCGACCCGACGCCAACCATCACGCCGGCGAGAATGCTACCAGATGCCGCTCGGGCTGGACCGCGCGCCGATCGGCGACATCGTCTCGGGCTTCGCGCGAGCTGGGCCTCAACAGCATCCGGCTGCAGTTCTCCAACGAGATGATCCACGACCCGTACGCCGGTCCCGGCCGCCGCCGTCGCCGGCCAACCCGGACCTGCGACGGCATGACACCACGTTCAGGTCTACGACCTCGTCGTACGCCACTGACCGCCGCGCGGGTTCGCCGTGATCCTCAACAACCACACCAACACCTCCCGCTGGTGCTGCGGTCTCGACGGCAACGAGCGCTGGAACGCCGCGCCAGTCCGACCGAGACCTGGGAGAACGACTGGCTGTTCATGGTCAGCCGCTACACGACCAACAAGCGCGTCGTCGGCGCGGACCTCTACAACGAGGTACGGCGGGATCTCCTGGACGACCCCGAACTGGGGCCTCGGCGACGAGCACGACTGGTCAGGCGGCCATCGCAGCACCTCGGCGACCGCATCCTCACCGAGGCCAACCCGAACCTGCTGATCATTGTCGAGGGCATCAACTGGACCGGCCTGCCCGTCGACGGTCTCCCGCACGGCCGCCCGACCTCACCCCGGCGCGCAGCCTCTCGCACACGCTGGTCGCGTCCGACAAGCTCGTCTACTCGGCGCACTTCTACGACTACACCGGCCCGCGGCACAGCGGCGCGACCGGGATCGGTGAGACCCACGATCCGCGGTACCGCGACCTGTCGCCCGCAGGAACTGATCAGCGAACTCAACCGGCAGGCGTTCTTCGTCACCGGCGAGGAACGGCGCATTTCACCGCCCCGCTGTGGATCAGCGAGTTCGGCGATCGGCGGCCGCGAAGAGACCGGCGCCGTTGCCGCGCGCGTGGTTCGAGCACTTCGTCGACTAACTGATCCGCACCGACGCCGACTTCGCGTACTGGCCGCTGGTCGGCTGGCACGACCCGACGGCACCGATAACGGCTGGGCCCTGCTCGCCTGGGACGCTGCCGGTCAACGCATCGGCTCTGTACGACGGCGACGACTGGCGCGCCTCCGCCTGGACGCGGCTGATCGAAGCGCACCGGCAACACCGGGTAGGTGCAGACCATCCGCCGTGGAAGATGCTCAGCCCGCGACCACGGCGACTTCGTCGACGTCGCTCCGCGATGCGCGCCGCGGGCGACTGGGACAGCGGCGCCCGCAAGGCCGCGTGCCCCGACGGGCTCCGGCTGGTCGGCCTCAGCCACACCGGCAACCGCGGCCTCTGCCGCGCGGGCGGACCTCTCCTGGTCACCGGCGCCTACTCCGAGGTCGTCCACGACGAGACGCCATGTCGCCCCCGACTGGGCCTCGCGGCTACACGAAGTTCCAGTGCGCACCCGAACTTCTACCTGATCGGCTACAGCGTGCGCGGTGCCGCGCGTCTCCGTCCGCCCTGTGCGCTGGTACGTCGCAATCGCTGAGCTCGGCCGGCCGCACAGTCTGGTTCGACCGCGGCGACAACCGCCCAGCGGCGCCCCGGCGGCGACTTCGCAACCGGCAACTACAAAGGCCAATGCGCCGACGACGAATACACCGCCGGCATCGCCTTCACAACCCGCGCCGGCTCCACCGGTACCCCAGACGCCCTCTATTGCCGCAAACTCGTGGAATGATTGTCGTCCAGCTCCGCCAGGATCGAGCCCTGGCGGAGCTGGTACACCGCTAGGACGCGTTGATTTTCTTGTCGCGGATCAGCTGGCGCGCAGCCTGGATCTCGTTCTCGGAGCTACCGATGGCCGCGCCCATGGAGCACTCAATGTTCGTACCCCCCGAAGTCGTCAGCCGAAGCTTCTCGAGGTGCACGGGAACCCGCGCCTGATCGACCTGGACCTCAACCTGGTCGGAGCGGGTCGAGACCGAGACGACATCGCGGTAGAAGTACACGTCGGTGTCCTCGCCGATCCGTCCCGACTGGACCAGCGACACCTGGTACTTGTAGGCATGGAGCTCCTGCTCGGCGAAGAAGATGACGACACCTTCGTAGTCGCTGGTCCGGTAGACGCCGTCCTTGCCCCTCTTCACTTGGGTGTTGCCGGCGTAGATCTTCCCGCCGACGATGATGGGCTTGATCAGTGCGACCTCACTCTCGTCCAGGTTGAGCTTGCGCAGCGCCTGCTGCTGCAACCCGCCGAGCGCGATCGTCACCTGGTGATCGAAGTCTGCATCGCTGGGCCGATCTGCCGTCTGGTTGTAGATCAGGTAACACCCGAGCCCGATCAGCAGCAGACCGACCACCACCGGTCCGGGGCTGGCGAAGAACAGCAACACAAGACCGATGACGATGCTGATGATGCCGGGTTTGTAGGACACCGGTTTGAAGTACTTGGCGTTCTGTGCGTAGTTGATGTCAGCCATGCCGTCCCCTCCTAGGGCAAAAGCTCGAACGAATTCGGCCGACGGTGACGGACCGGGTCTGGTGACCACGGCTCCCCCCATCACCGCACGGCCGGCAGTGGATCTTCCACCGACAACAAGGTGAACAACGAGTCGATCCGACTCTGGGTCAGACCTTTGGTCCACGCCTCGACATACGACTCCTGCCAGGGTGCCGGCGGCCGGAGATGCTTGCGCGCGTAGTAGTCGTAGCGAAGGTAGGCGAGGAAGTAATGGAACTCCGGCCGGTCTTCGAGTCCGAGCGCACCGTGAATCAGGCGTTCAGCCGCCCGGACACAGCGTAGTGGAGCCAGGAACGCCTTCTTTCCCCCGAGTTCGGCGATCGCGCCGAAATAGTAGGCATCCGGATTCCCGGGGTCCGCGGCCCGCGCCAGACTGAGTTCCCCGGCCGCCTCCGGCTGCAAACCGAGGTGTAATTGCCGCAAACCGGCAGCGCGGTGCCTCGCAGCGGCCGAATTTGGCGATTCCACGGCGTAGTACGTGTTGTTGTCACCGGTGATGATCGGCGCCAAGCTGTCTCGGCCGATTTCGACGCGCCGGTCCACCTGCTCAGGCTTGTCGTCCATCGCGGTCAGCGACCGAACACGACGTTGCCGTCGCCGGTGACGATCGGGCCGCTGCTGTCCCGTCCGACATGCACCGATTTGTCCGTCGCGCCGACCTCGATCTGAGCCCGATCGAGCAACCCGGACAGGGCCTTCAGCAGAGCAGGGTCGGCAGCCAGCAGATCCTCGATCACACCCTCCAGTTGATCGGAGGCCTTCTGCTGCCCCGGGTTCTCCGCGACGGCGACGACTCTGCGCACCAACGCGGCTTCGAGAACGGGCTGATCTCCCCGCGTCCGGCCGCCGAGCAACAGGTGCAGCACCCGCCGCCCGAATCCGACCACCGCGTCGCCGGCGGCGTCGGTGGATTTCTCCAGAACCTGCTCGCCCAATTCCCGGATCGCCGGGATTACATACCTCATTGCCAGTGCCGCGAGAGCGGCAATACTGATCGGTTCCATCATTCGCCCCGTGATCGTCGAATTCCCGTGGATCTGCATTCCGACGATCCCCAGTACTAGCGGAAATGCACCAGCCACCCCTTTACAGTGGGTAACATCGCAGACCGGACGCGGGCCGTTACAGTCAGTTTTCTACGTTCCTCGCAAATCGTCCGGCGCGATCTTTCCGCCGAACGTTTGTCCGGTCGACGCCGGGAAGTAGGCTGCTGGCACACCTGACCTGGGGAGCCCCGTGAACCTTCCTGTCATTCCCGCACCTGCCTACGCGACGACGGAGGGCGGCTCGTTCACCGTCGGCCCGGGTGTCGGCATCGACGTGCAATCGGCCGAGCTCGCTGAGGTCGCCGGGCATTTCGCCGCGGACGTCGAGCTCGACACCGGCCTTAGGTTCACCGGCGCCACCGGCATCACTCTGACGCTTGGGCCCGTCGACGACGTACCAGTGGCGGCCGGCCTGCGCGCTGATGGGGATGCTGTCGACGAGCGGCACGGGCTAGAGGTCACCACCGAAGGCGTACGCGTCTGGGGTCCGACGCCGGAAGCTGTCCACCGGGGCCTCACGTCGCTTCGCCAGCTGATCTCCGCCCATTTCCAGGACGGTACGGCGGTCCTGCCGGCCGGTCGGATCGTCGACGGGCCGCGGTTTGCGTGGCGTGGGTTGTCGCTCGACGTCGTACGGACCTTCCACGGGCCGGACGAAGTACGCCGCGTCATTGACATGCTCGACCTCTACAAGCTCAACGTCCTGCACCTGCACCTGACGGACGACCAGGGGTGGCGCGTAGAAGTCCCGTCCCGCCCGAACCTGACCGAGGTAGGTGCCGCAGGCGCGATCGGCGACCGACCCGGTGGCTACTACACCCAGGCGGATGTCGCCGACCTCGTCGCGTACGCCGCCGACCGGTTCATCACCGTCGTACCCGAGATCGACATGCCCGGACACACCGCGGCCGTTTTCAAGGCGTACCCGGACCTCGCCCCGGCCGACCCGAAGACCGTCGAGCTCGGGAACGGCGACCAGCTCCACCTCGGCACCCTCGATCCCGGGCGGGAGGAGACGTGGGCGTTCGTCGAGGATGTGCTCGATGCGGTCATCCCGCAGTTCCCGCGGAGTGCGTACGTGCACATCGGCGGGGACGAGACCTGGGGTATGGCGGACGAGGACCACGCGGCGTTCGTCGAGAAGGCTGCGGCGCTCGTCCGGGAGCGCGGGAAGAAGGTCGTCGGCTGGCAGGAGATCGCGCGCGCGAAGCTCGCCTCCGAGGATGTCGTGCAGTACTGGCTGGATCTCGACATCGACAAGATGGGCGAGAACCCGGACGCGCCGACGCCGCCCGAGGAGCTGCTGCCGGTGCTGGTCGAGGCGCTGCGCAAGGCGAAGTACGACGCCCCGAAGGCGCTCGAGCAGGGCGCGAAACTGATCGTCTCGCCGGTGACCTGGCTGTACTTCGACCGCCCGCACGCCGATGCCTCCGCGGACGCATTGCAGGAGCAGGCGCGAGAGCGTCTGGGCCTGCAGTTCTACGGCGCGGCGTCCATCGAACACGGCGTCTCGTGGGATCCCGTCGACACCTTGCCCGGTATCGACAGCACCGACCAGATCGCCGGCGTCGAAGCCGCCATCTGGTGCGAAACCATCACCAACTCAGAGGACCTGGAACTGTTGCTCCTCCCCCGCATCCCCGGTCTGGCGGAGAAGGCCTGGTCCCACCAGACCTCCACCAACTGGCCGGAGTACGCCGCACGCCTTGCCCAGCAATCCCCCACCTGGCGCAACCGCACCTGGACCTGGCTCCACTCAACCGAGGTGCCCTGGACCTGACCTCACTTTGAGCACCCACCAACCATTCTTCACCTCGCTCGATGGTTGGTGGGTGCTCAAAGTTGATTGCGGTCAGCAGGTTGCGGTGGGGGCTGCCCATTTGGCGCGGTCGTTGTAGCCGCCGTCGCCGACGAGGAGGTTGTTCCGGATGATCTTGCGGCAGCCTGTCGCAGCTGGCAATATTAATTCGTAAATTACGAGCACATGGCTTGCCCAGGTGCTGTCCTGCACGGTCAACTGGTTCGTCGTTGGAGGCGGCCTGCGTGCTTGGGTAGGTGCGGATCGAAGGAGGCGCGGGTGCGGCTGGCTGGGCGGGTGATCGTGGTGACCGGGGCCGCGTCGGGCATCGGTGCGGCCTGCGCCGAACGGGCGCTGACCGAGGGCGCGCAGGTCGTGCAAGTCGACGTACATCCCTGCAAGGACGTGCCGGGCAGGACGATCAGCGTCGTCGGCGACGTGTCGTCGCAGGACACCTGGGCGGAGGTCCGGTCCCGCGGCCGTGACGAACTCGGCCCGATCGACGGCTTGGTCAGCAACGCGGTCGTCGTCGACGTGAAGCCGGCCCACGAGCTCACACCGTCGTCCTGGCAACGGCAGCTCGACGTCAACCTGACCGCCGCGTTCCTCGGTTTCCGGGCCTTGTACGACGACCTCGTCGCGGGCGACGGCTCCGTCGTACTGGTGTCGTCGGTGCACGCGCTCGCCGGCCTGCCCGGACATCCGGCGTACGCCGCGACGAAGGGCGCGCTCGTCTCGCTCGGACGGCAACTCGCGGTCGAGTACGGCGAGTTGATCCGGGTGAACACTGTGCTTCCGGGCCCTGTCGTGACGGCGATGTGGGACCGGGTCGACGCAGAGGGACGCGCGCGGAGCGCCCAGGCGACGGCACTCAAGCGGCTCGGTCAACCGGACGAGGTGGCCCAGGCAGTGGCGTTCCTGCTGTCGCACGAGGCGTCGTTCGTCACCGCAACCAGCCTCGTGGTAGACGGCGGTTGGTCCGCGGTCAAGGACTCGTCATGAGGGAGAGCGGTATGACGGGGATTCAGCGCGGGGTGTCGCGTGGGTTGCATGGTCAGATCGTGGAAGTGATGGCGCAGCGCATCCTGTCCGGGCAGATCGCAGAGGGCGCGACCATCAGCGTCACCGAGCTGCAGTCGGACCTCGGCGTCAGCCTGACCGCCGTACGCGAGGCCTTGAAGGTGCTGACCGCGAAAGGTCTGGTCGACGCGCGGCAGAAGCGCGGCACGTTCGTCCGGCCTCGCTCGGACTGGAACCTGCTCGACGCGGACATGATCCGCTGGCACTTCAGCGACGCGGACGCCCGGCCCGGGCTGCTCGAGGAGCTGCACGAGGTCCGCGGGATCGTCGAGCCGGCGGCCGCCCGGCTGGCCGCGGTGCGGTCCGACGACTCCCATCTGGCCGCGCTGGACGATGCACTCGCGGCGATGGAGTCGGCCAAGGACGACCTCGCCGCGGTGGCCGCGGACCTCGCGTTCCACCGTGCGCTCCTTGCGGCAACGGGCAACGAACTGCTGACCAAGATGGAAGTGATCATGGAAACCGGGCTCGCCGACCGCGACCGGCTGATGCACAAGGTGAAGCCGTCGGACGATCCGGTGCCGAGCCACCGGCGCGTCGTCGAAGCGGTCCGCGCGCACGACCCCGAGGGCGCCGAGCTCGCGATGCGGGAGCTGCTCGCGAAGGCGGCCGAGGACCTCACCGAGGTTCGCGGATCGACCCGGCGGCGGCGCCGATGAAGATCGAGAGGATCGAGACGTTCCTGGTTCCGCCGCGCTGGCTGTTCTGCCGCATCGAGACGAGCGACGGTGTGGTCGGGTGGGGCGAGCCGGTCGTCGAGGGGCGCGCCGAGGTCGTTCGGGCCGCCATCGACGTACTGGCGGAGTACCTGATCGGCCAGGATCCGCTGCAGATCGAGCGGCACTGGCAAGTGTTGACGAAGGGCGGGTTCTACCGCGGCGGACCGGTGCTGAGCAGCGCGGTCGCCGGGCTCGATCATGCGTTGTGGGACATCGCCGGCAAGGTGTACGGCGCTCCGGTCGCCGCGCTCCTCGGCGGGCGGGTCCGGGATCGGGTCCGCGTGTACGCGTGGGTCGGCGGGGACGAACCGTCCGCGATCGGTGAGTCCGTCGCGGAGCAGGTCGCGGCCGGGATGACGGCCGTGAAGATGAACGCCAGCGGGCAGATCCAGGTCTCGCCGTCCGTTGCCGAGGTCAACGACATTGTCGACCGGCTCGCTGCTGCCCGCGCGGTCCTGGGGGATTCCCGGGACGTCGCGATCGACCTGCACGGACGGGTCGGCGTGGCCGCGGCGCGGCGGATCCTGCACGCGGTCGAGGACCTGCAGCCGATGTTCGTCGAGGAGCCGGTACTGCCGGAGCAGATGGCGCACCTGGCCGACGTGGTCACGACGTCGACGGTGCCGATCGCCCTCGGCGAGCGGCTGTACCACCGGTCCGATTTCATGGCGCCGTTGAACGCCGGGGTCGCAATCGTGCAGCCCGACGTCTCGCACGCCGGCGGGATCTCCGAGCTACGACGCATCGCCGTACTCGCGGATGCTCATGGTGCGATGCTCGCGCCGCACTGCCCGCTCGGGCCGATCTCGTTGGCGGCTTCGTTGCAGGTGTCGTTCGCGACCCCGAACTTCCTGATCCAGGAGCAGAGCCGGGGCATCCACTACAACGTGACGAGCGATCTCACGTCGTACGTCGTGGATCCGGCGCCGTTCACCTGGGTCAACGGTCACGCGGAGTGGAATCCCCTGCCAGGGTTGGGAATCACGGTCGACGAGGAGGCCGTCCGCGCCGCGGACCGAACCGGTCACGCCTGGCGCAATCCGGTGTGGACCCACGAAGACGGATCATTTGCCGAATGGTGACCATCGATCCAGTTGACGGCGGCCGCTGGACCTCTCTGCAGCTCGGTGGCCGCGAATGGCTCTGGGCCGGCCCCGGCCTGATCACTGGCCCGCGCACCGGTCTCGCGACCTTCATCGACGCGGGCGGTGTCGACGAATGCTTCCCCACCGTCCGCGGAGGTCCCGACCACGGCGGCCTGTGGAATCAAGCGTGGGACGGGACCGTCACGTACGGCGACGCGATCCTGACGCGGGCGTTCACCGCCGGCACGGACACCCTCAGCGTCGACTACCACCTGGAGGCTCCGGCGGGCTACCGCTTCATCTGGGCCGCCCACGCGCTCCTCGACTGCATGCCTGGCGCAACCATCTCCGCCCAACCCGGGACCGAGTGCCGCCTCTATCCCGAGGCCGCTCCGTGGTTGCCGTGGGCCTGGCCGGACGACGCCCACTGGGTCACCGCCGTCTGGCCGACGCCTCTCGAACTCGGAACCTTCGGCCCCACGGACGGGACTGCCGCTGGTGCGGTTCTGGTGGACTGCCCGACGGTTGCGGTCCGCGATCGCGGCGCGGAGCTCACCATGACGTTGAGTTGCCCGGGGCAACCAGTCTCCACCGCGCTGTGGCGTAACCAGGGCGGCTTCCCGGACGACGCGCCGTACCGGAGTCTCGGGGTCGAGCCGATGCTGGGCCGCGTGTTCGACCTGGCGACCGCCGGTCCGGGCGACGCCGCGGTAGTACCGGAGAGCGGTGAACTGACCTGGCGGTTGACGCTGTCCGCCAGGCCAGTGTGATGTCAGCCGAGCGGCAGGTCGAGTACGGCGTTGGGGACCGATGTGCTGTTCGCGGTGCGGATGCTGTTGAGCTCGGTCGCGGTCAGGGCGCGTTTGTAGATCCGGACCTCGTCCATCGAGCCGTCGAAGTGGTGCGCGCCGTCGAGGCGTTGCCCGACGTACATCTTGAAGGGTCGGCCGGGGCTGACCGATCCGGTTGGGGACGTGACGCTCGCGGCCTGGGTGCCGTCGACCCAGATCGAGAGCGTGCCGGCCTTGCGTTGCAGGGCGACGTGGTGCCAGGCGTTGTCGTTGTAGGCCTTCGTCGTCTGGACGGCCGCCGTGTTGCCGCCGGTGGTGATCAGGCCGCGGATGCGACTGTCCGCGGGCTCGGCGCGGAGCCAGAACTGCGAGAACTCGTTGATGTTGTAGCCCCAGAAGATGGCCTGCGGCGTCGGTACTGGCGCCGTACTTGATCCACGCCATCGCGGTGAAGTCACCGGCGCCGACCGCGAGCGATTCGGCGAACGGGAGCTGGATCGCGTCGTCGACGCCGTCGAGGTCTCGCGCCTGGCCGAACTTGCCGGCCACGGCCGTGGTGCCGCCGCGCAGGTAGCTGTCGTTGTGCAGGCCGGAGACATCGGGAGTCGTGGTGCCGAGCGGCGCGTCGGGGTGACCGATGTCGTTCTCGGTGAAGCGGGCGAACCGGATCTGGTCGCGGGCGTCGACCGTACCGCCTTCGTACAGCAGGCCGATCTCGCCGGTGTCGAGGATCGCCAGGTCGGAGTAGCCCGACCAGTCGCTGGTGATCCTGGTGCCCTCGGCAACGGTCTGCCAGGTCTTGCCCTCGTCGAAGCTGGACCGGATCGTCATGTACCTGCGCCGATCGGGATCCGCCGGAGCCGCGAACAGGAGCCGGTTGTACTTGTCGCCTTGATCCACCGCTCGCAGTCGTTGCAGCGAACCTTGGACGACGGGCGTCGTCAGTCCGGCGATGGTCGCGAAGGGCGCGGAAAACGTTTGACCGCCGTCGCTGCTCACCGCGGCCATCCGGCTCGCGCCCGACGTACCGGCGTTGTTGCGAGCACCGGCGTACACACCGCCGTCGACCTTCTCGACGACGCTGATCTCCTGCGGGGTGGCGTCCGAGCGGAGGTCGGTCGCGCCCTTGTGCCACGTCTCGCCGTGGTCGTCGCTGTAGACGAGCTGACCAGCGTTCTGGCCGGCGCCGTTGTCGTAGTTGGTGCCCGCGACCAGGCGGCCGGCGTGGGCGCCGCGGGTGAGTTGGATGCCGTGCACGGGACCGGTCGCGTACCAGCCCCAGGCCGGGTCATCGATCTGGTCACCGATGTTCTTCGCCTTGCTCCACGTCTTCCCGTCGTCATCACTGACCTGGACGTACGGCGTACGCGGCCGGCTCGTCGTACCGGGGTCCATCGTGCTCAGCAGCACGATCCGGCCGGTCTCGTAGTCGACGATCGGAGCCGGGTTGCCGCGGGTGGCGACCGCGTTCGGGTCGGTGTCGGTGCCGGAGAGGACCGTTTGGGTCGCCGACCAGGTGCGGCCGTCGTCCTCGGAACGGCGCATCACGAGGTCGATCTCCTGGGAGTCCGCGCACCACGCGCGGCGGGCCTCGGCGAACGCGAGCAGCGTGCCGGCCTTGGTCTTCACGATCGCGGGGATGCGGTAGCAGCCGAATCCGGCATCACCCTTGTTGAACAGGACGGTTGTCGTGACGGCCGCTTGGGCGGTCGGTGCTGGGATGGTCAGCGCGGCCAGCGCGAGGGCCGTCAGCAGGGCTTTGAGCTTAGGCATGAGCGGATGCCTCCTGAAAGTAAACAACGGGGCGGTTGTCTACTTCGAAATTTAGCCACACATTCAGCGTCCACGCCAGACCTCATGGGACGTCCTATGTCTACACCGATCACCTAGGTTGGGGATTATGGATCTGCTCGCCGAACTCCGGAGCCGGAAACTGCTCGCGATCATCCGCGCCGACGGGGCGGACACCGCCTTCGCCTGCGTCCAGACCCTCGTCGAGGCCGGCATCACGGCGCTCGAGGTCTCGCTCACCACGCCCGGCGGCGTCGAGGCGATCGCCAAGGCGCGGGCGCAGTACGACCCGAACATCCTGATCGGCGCCGGCACGGTCGTCACCGCTGCCCAGGCCGACGAGGTGGCCGCCGCGAACGCCGACTTCGCCGTCACCCCTGCGATCACGCGCGGCGCCCACCGCTCGGTCGAGCTCGGCCTGCCGCTGCTGTGCGGCGCCCTCACACCCACCGAGGTGGTCGCCGCTCTGGATCTCGGCGCCACCGCCGTCAAGATCTTCCCCGCCAAGCTCCACGGCCCCGGCTACCTCTCCGAACTCCGCGCGCCGCTCCCCGACGCTCCGCTCATCGCGGTCGGAGGGATCGACGCGGTGTCCGCCCCGAAGTACCTCGCCGCCGGCGCTCTCGCGGTAGGCGTCGGCTCCCCCCTCCTCGGCGACGCCGGCACCGGCGGCTCCCTCTCCGAACTAGCAATCCGCGCCAGCACCTTCCGCACAGCCCTCAACATCTAACGACCCGCTTGACCGGCATCCGCACCCGGAGCCCGCTCCCGCCGAATATGCCTGGCTCACCCACCAAATTGGCTGGTCCACCAGTCGAATCGGGGGTTCCGGACCCTCTATAACGGTCAGGAACCCCGCATTTGGTGGGTGGACCAGGCAAATGGGGGCTCGGCGTGGGCAGGAGGGCGGCCCAGGTGAGAGGGCGATCCGATGGGTCGGGCCTCGTTCTCGGAGTAGTGAATGGAGTACTGAAATGACGGATCTGCTGACCCTCGGCGAGACGATGGTCTCCGTGCGGACCGCACGCCCGATGCGGCTGGGCGGGGACGCGCAGCTCTCGATCGCCGGCTCCGAGAGCAACGTGGCGATCGGGGTCGCGCGGCTCGGGCACGACGTCACCTGGCTGAGTGCCGTGGGCAACGACGAACCGGGCCGGCTGATCGAGCGAACCCTCCGCGCCGAGAACGTCGGCACCCGGATCCGGTTCTCCGACGACGCGTTCACCGGGTTCATCGCGTTCGACCAGCCGTCGCACGACATCACCCGCGTGAGCTACCACCGCCGCGGCTCGGCCGCTTCCACTCTTACGCCGGACGAGATCACGGCTGCCATCACCGCCACAGCTCCGACGCTGCTCCACGTCACCGGCATCACCCCGGCGCTCTCCGATACAGCGCGCGCTGCGACGCTGGCCGCCGTACGCACGGCCTCCGCAGCAGGGACCCAGGTCTCCTTCGACGTGAACTACCGCGGGCGTCTCTGGAGCCGCGCCGAGGCAGCCACCGCGCTGCGCGAACTCCTCCCCCACGTCCACACCGTGTTCGCGTCCGACGATGAACTCGATCTCCTCACCGACGCCGAAGACCCGGTCGCCGACCTGCTTCACACCGTCGACACCGTCGTCGTGACGGCCGGCGGGAAGGGCGCTTGGTCTCACACCAAAGGCACCGGATCCGCGCCATCGCCTGAGGTGCACACCATCCACCACCCGGCGCTCCCCGTCACGGTCGTCGACAGCATCGGCGCCGGCGACGCCTTCGTCTCCGGCTACCTCTCCGCCACCCTCGACAACCTCGCCCCAGACGCCCGGCTGGCCCGCGCCACCACCTCAGGCGCCTTCTGCGTAACGGCGTACGGCGACTGGGAATCCCTCCCCACCCGCCAAGACCTAACCCTCCTGACCCACACCCAAGGCACCGCCCTCCGCTGATCCGCTCGACTGGCGGGTTGTTTTACCGGTGACCTGCTACAACCTGCCAGCGGTCACATAACCCGCCATCCGACTCGCGGCACTACCGCCTAACGCTGTCGGACCGAGTAGGTCAGGTGGGTCACCTTTGGGGAGTGTTCCGCGTGGATCTGCTCCAGGGCGACGCGGCTCGCGTCGATGCCCTCGAACAGGCGGATTCCGGAGCCGAACAGCACCGGCGACAGCGCGATCGAGAACTCGTCGATCAGGCCGGCGTTCAGGTACTCCAGGATCGTCGCGCCGCCACCCGCGATGCGTACGTCGCGATCGCCCGCGGCCTCGCGCGCCTGCTCGAGCGCGGCCTCGATGCCGTCGTTGACGAAGTGGAAGGTCGTCCCGCCCGGCCGCTCCCACGGGTCACGCTTCTCGTGCGTCACCACAAAGACCGGCGTATGGAACGGCGCCTCCTCCGGCCACATCCGCTCGCCGGCGTCGAACATCCGCTTGCCCATCACGCTCACACCCGTGCGCTCGTACGTCTCCCGCGCGATGTCGTTGTCGCGTCCCTCCTCGCCACCCTTGCCGAGCTTCAAGTTCTCCCGGAAGAACCGCAGCGGAAAGACCCACCGCTGCAGCTCCATCCACTGCTTCCCCATCAATTCCTCGGGCGAGTCGGGCGCGATGAACCCGTCCAACGACATGGACACCCCGAAGAACACCTTGCCGGCCATCACGCCTCCACTCGAGAGACGACGTACGCAGCCAGGTTGCTCAGCGTCTGCCGGCCGCCCTCGATCGCGCCGTACCTCTCGACCGCCTCATCGCGCAGTTCCTTGGTGCGGAACACCGTGCGCATCTCGATCCGCGTCGCCGCACCGTCGAGCGCGAACGTCAGCACCGACTCGAACGGATTCGGGTCATCGCGGGATTCACCGTGCAGCAACGCGATCCGCTCCGGTACGGCGATCTCGGTCCAGGTGATCCACTCCGCGTAGTCCGTCCCGTCCGGCCCGTGCATCACGAAGTCCCACACCCCGCCGACGCGGAACTCGAACGCCTGCGTGGTCGTGGTGAACCCGTCCGGTCCCCACCACCGCGACAGATGCCGCACCTCGGTGAACGCCTCGAACACCAACTCCCGCGGGGCGTCGATGACCCGAGAGATGACAACCTCCCGCTCAGCCGTCGCCGGTGCTTCTTGTCTAGCCCCTGCCATCAGCTACTCCTCCAGCCGTGTCTGCTTCAGGTCCTGCACATATGCGTCGAGCCGGTCGAAGCTCTCGTTCCAGAACTGCTCGAACCCGCCGCTCCACTCGTGGACCGGCCGCAACCCCCTGGCATCAAGCCCGTACAGCCGCTGCTTACCCGCCTTCCGATCCCGCACCAGCCCGACCTCCCGGAGCACCCGCAGATGCTTGGACGCCCCCGGCTGCGTCATCCCCAACTCGTGAGCCAACTCGGTCACCGGCCGCTCACCCGCCCGCAGCAGTACCAGGATCTCCCGCCGCTGCGGCTCCGCAATCGCGTTGAACACATCCGAAGTCGTCGCAGCCCGTGCCATACCCGCAATCATATGCCCATATCGGAATACGTCAACCAACTGTCACGCCAGAGCCGGTTGAGCTACGAGGCGTTGTCCTCGGTGGGGAAGAGGATTGGGCTGAGGAGGTAGCGGGAGCGGCCTGGGCTGGCTTCGTTCGACAGGACTGGGAGGATCGCGGCTCGCATGCCCTCGATCAGCTGGTTGAGTTCGGCTTCGGTCAGCCAGATGCCGTGCTGGCGGTAGCCGACGAGGTCCGCGATCGGGTCGGCTCCGTCGCGTTCGACGTACGCGTTGAACTCCGCGACCAGCGCCGCCATCGCCGCGGCGAACCCACGCCGATGATCCTCGACCGTCAGCTGCTCAAGCTGCTCCGGCGTGATCGACGCGGACGCGACCCGCAACCGGAAACGTCGCTCGACGGCACCCCGCACCCGCCGCTCCTCCGCGACCTCGAGAATGCCGCCCTCGGCGAGCAGCTCGACGTGCCGGTACAGCGTCGCCTTCGACACGTCCGCGATCCGCTCCCCCAGCTCTGCGGTCGTCAACTCCCGTCCGCCGCGCAGCGCGTGCACGATCCGCAACCGCACCGGGTGTCCCAGCAGCTCCAACGGACCCATGGCGCAACAATCTCACGCCATGCTACCTTTCTCAAATTATGAGAAAGGTACGCCGATGACCTGGACTCCCCCGCCGTACGCCGATCCGGCCGGCTTCACCGAACACGAGATCACCCTCGACGCAGACGGCCGAACGGTCCCGGGCACTCTGACACTGCCCACGCGATCGACCGGCCGAGGTGCCGTTCTGTTGACCGGTGGTGGTCCGTTCGATCGCGACGAGGCCAGTGGACCGAACAAGCCGCTCAAGGACCTCGCCTGGGGCCTGGCAACGAGGGGCGTCGCGGTCCTGCGCTTCGACAAGGTCACCGCGAACCGGCCCGAAGCGATGGCCGAGCCGGGTTACACGATGACCGCGGAGTACGTCCCGCACGGAATTGCCGCCGTACGGCTGCTCGCCGAGCACGTCGACCGGGTCGTCCTCGTCGGCCACAGCATGGGCGGCAAGATCGCACCGAAGATCGCCGAGGAACCGCTCGTCGCCGGGGTCGTGATCATGGCCGGCGACACCGAGCCCATGCAGCACGCGGCCGTCCGCGTCGTGCGCTACCTGGCCCAGACGAATCCGGAGGCGGTCCCGGCCGAGACCGTGGCACTCTTCGAACGGCAAGCGGTCGCGGCCGACAACGTGTCTCCGGACACCCCGGCGGCTGACCTGCCGTTCGGCGCACCGGCGTCGTTCTGGCTGGATCAGGCCGCGTATGACCCGGTCGTGACGGCCGCGAAGCTCGACGTACCGATCCTTGTTCTGCAAGGCGGTCGCGACTACCAGGTCACCGTCGCCGACGATCTCCCCGCGTGGCGCGAGGGCCTCCCGGACGCGACGATCACGGTGCTCGACGCCGACAATCATGTGTTCATCGCCGGTGAGGGCCCGTCGACGATGGCCGACTACCAGGTCCCCGGACATCTGGACCTGGCAGTCGTCACCGCGATCGTGGACTGGTTGCCTTAGGCAAGCAGCGCCGGGTCGGACTCCAGTTCGCGTTCAGGATCCAGGGGCAGGACGATCTTGAAGACCGTGCGACCAGGCTCGGACTCGACGCGCAGGTCGCCGTGGTGCTTCTTGACGACGATGCGCCACGAGATGTCGAGGCCCAGGCCGGTGCCTTCGCCGATCGGCTTGGTGGTGAAGAACGGCTCGAAGATGCGGCGCCGGATCTCGTCGGGGATGCCCGGTCCGGTGTCGCCGATCTCGACGACCGCGTAGGCGCCGTCCCGGCGGGTGCGGATCGTCAGCGTCCCGGATCCGCCCATCGCGCTCACCGCGTTGTCGATGATGTTGGTCCACACCTGGTTGAGTTCCGCGGCGTACGCCGGGATCGCGGGCAGCTCGGGATCGAAGTCCTTGACGATCTCGTACCCCTGCAGCTTCCCCGACATCATCACCAGCGTCGACTTCAGCAGCTCCCGCAGATCAATGGTCTGGTACGGCGCCCGGTCGATCTGCGAGTACTGCTTGGCGGCGCCGACGAGCGTCGAGATCCGGGTCACGGAGTCGTCGATCTCGTTCATCAGCGACTCGGTGTCGATCGTGTACATCAACCACCGCACCGCACCCTCGAGGTACGTCGGGCCGACCGCCGTCAGCACGTTCTCCATCCACGGCACATCCAGGCCCGCGGCGGCGAGCACCGGCGCCACGTCCCAGCTCGCCTGGACGTCGTGGTCGTCGAGCCAGTCCGTCAGCGTGTCCTCGCGGTCGGACAACTCCATCGGCGGGAGGTCCTTGTCCTTGTTCTTCTCCAGCCGCTCGACCGCGTCGTCCTGCAGCGCGACGATCTGGTGCAGCTTGGTCGCGTCGAGGGTGCCGTCCGCCAGCATCGCCAGCTTCGACCGCATCCCCGACACCCGCTGCCGCAGGGTCGCCGCAGCCCGGACCGCCGCGGCGGCCGGGTTGTTCAACTCGTGGGTCAGACCCGCGGACAAGGAGCCGAGGGCAAGCAACCGCTCGCGCTCGCCGAGCGTCTCGTTGGTCCGCCGCATGCCCATCACGAAGCCCTCGATCAGGTGCACCGCCATCGGGAACCAGGTGTTCATCATCGTCGCCATCGCCTCGGCGCTGATCACGAAGAACTCCGACGGCCCGGTCACCTGCATCGTCGCGGTGTAGGACTTGTGGTCGTTGGCGCCGAAGAACGCGTTGAACGCACCGGAGTACACCCCGCGCTGGCCGGTCCGGTTGATCTCCACGAGCTCGCCGTGCGACAGCTTGCAGAGCCGGATCTCACCCGTGAGCAGGACGTAGCAGCAGGTCGCCTCGTCGCCCTCGTTGAACACGACCCCGTCGTGCACGGACTCGACGTGCCCGGTCTCGGAGAGCCATTGCAGCTGCTCCTCGGTGAGGCTCTCGAAGAGGAACAGCGTGCGCAACTCGTCCGGAGTCAGCCGCCGCGGCTCCACTGCTTGGTCAGTCATCAGAGCATCTCCAGGTATCGGTGCACCAGTGTCACGGCCATCGCTCCGTCGCCGACCGCGGAGGCGACCCGCTTCACCGACTCGGCCCGTACGTCGCCGGCGGCGAACACGCCCGGCATGCTCGTCTCCAGGTGGTACGGCTCCCGCTCCAACGGCCAGCCCGGCGGTCTGCCGTGCAGGTCGGGTCCGGTGAGCACGAAGCCTCGGTCGTCGCGGAGCAGGTCACCGGGCAGCCAGTCCGTCCGCGGGGCCGCGCCGATGAACACGAACATCCATTCCGTGTTCACCTCACGCTTCTCCCCGGTCTCGCTGTTCAGCAGGGTGAGGTGTTCCAGGTGCTCCGAGCCCATACAGGAAACGACCTGCGTGCAGGTGTGCACCTCGATGTTGCCGATCCCGTCGATCTGGTCGATGAGGTACGACGACATCGTCGCGGTGAGCGATGGTCCTCTCACCAGCATATGCACGCGTTTCGCATGCCTCGAGAAATAGACCGCCGCCTGACCGGCGGAGTTCGCCCCGCCGATGATGTAGACCTCGGCGCCGGCGCACGCGGGACCCTCGGTGGTGGCGGAACCGTAGTAGATCCCGCGACCGCACAGGTCGTCGACACCGGGTGCCTGGAGCGTCCGGTACGCGACGCCGGTCGCCAGGATCACCGAGTGCGCCGAGATCTCGCTGCCGTCGGCGAACCGCAGCTGCCGCGCGTTGCCGAGCGTCTCGAGCCCCACGACCTGGCGGGTCGTCAGCAGCTCGGCACCGAACCGGACCGCCTGCCGCCGGGCCCGGTCCGTCAGCTGCGCGCCCGACACCCCGTCCGGGAAGCCCAGGTAGTTCTCGATCCGGCTCGACTGCCCGGCCTGTCCACCGGTCGCCAACTGCTCGACCAGCACGGTCCGCAGGCCCTCGCTGGCGCCGTACACGGCTGCACCGAGTCCGGCCGGGCCCCCGCCGACCACGACCAGGTCGTAGAAGTCCTTCGCCGGCGCCGTCGACAGGCCGACCTTCTGCGCCAGTTCGGCCTCCGACGGCGCGATCATCACCGTGGCGTCGGGCGTGATCACGACCGGCAGCGTCGTACCGTCCACGTCGCCAGCGTCCAGGAGCCGCTTGGCCTCGTCGTCGTCGACGTTCAGCCAGCGGTACGGCACCGCGTTGCGGGCGAGGAAGTCGCGTGCCGCGAACGACGGCGCCGACCAGCGGTGACCGATCACCCGGGTCTCGTCGCCGGACGGCTCCGGGGTCGACCGCCACAGGTCGAGCATCGCGTCGACCACCGGATACAGCTTCTCCTCCGGCGGGTTCCACGGCTTCAGCAGGTAGTGGTCGAGGTCGACCACGTTGATCGCCTGGATCGCGGCATCGGTGTCGGCGTACGCCGTCAGCAGCACGCGACGGGCCAGCGGGAACAGGTCCATCGCGGCCTCGAGGAACTCGATGCCGGACATCTGGGGCATCCGGTAGTCGGCCAGCAACAGCGCGACAGGTTCGCCCCGGAGCTTCAGCTCCTTCAGCGCGTCGAGCGCCTGCACCGGGTTCTCCGCCCGGACGATGCGGTTCTCCTCGCCGTACCGACGGCGGAGGTCACGGGCGATCGACCGGGAAACGCCCGGATCGTCGTCGACGGTGAGGATCACCGAGCGGGTCGTTGACGCTGTCATGCCTCCTTCATACCAGCGCGGACCCACAAAGCGGGATCGGTAATCCACAGGCCCTCGTCCGGTTCGCGAAGGGCTGATTGCGAACCGGACGAGAGGGGCGGCCTACGGGAGGGCGTCGAGGTACGGCGCGTGGCTGTTCTGGAACTCCCAGTTGTAGTACTGGTCCCAGTTGATCGACCACGTCATCAGCCCGCGGAAGCCCGGCGAAGTACCGCCGCGGAGGCTGTAGCCGCCGCAGTTCTGGCCCTTCACCAAGCAGTCGAGCGCTTCGTGCACGGCTGCCGGGGCGGTGTAGCCGTTGCCTGCGCTGACCGCCGCCGGGAGCCCGAAACCGATCTGGTCGTCGCGCAGTCCCGGAAACGTCTGACCGGTGTTCGCCACCGGGAAGCCGGCCTTGACCATGTCGGTCATCGCGATGTGGAAATCCGCGCCGCCCATGGTGTGGTACTGGTTGTCCAGCCCCATGACGGGACCGGAGTTGTAGTCCTGGACATGCAGCACGGTCAGCGAATCCCGCAGCGCGTGGATGACCGGCAGGTACGAACCGGTCCGGTTGTCGCCGCCGCTGGAGCCGCCGTAGAACTGGTAGCCGACCTGCACGAAGAACGTCTCCGGCGCCATCGACAGCACGAAGTTCGCGCCGTACTTCGCCTTCAAGGTCTTCAACGCCGAGATGAGATTGACGATCACGGGCGTGGTCGGATTGCGGAAGTCGGTGTCACCCGCGTTCAGATAGAGCGAATGCCCTTCGAAGTCGATGTCGAGCCCGTCCAGGCCGTAACGGTCGATGATCGCGCTCACCGAACTGACGAACGCGTCCCGGGCCGCGGTGGTGGTCAGCTGCACCTGGCCGTTCGCGCCGCCGATGGAGATCAGCACCTTCTTACCCGCAGCCTGCTTGGCCTTGATGGCTGCCGCGAAGTCCGCATCACTCTCCACGTTCGGACACTCGCTCGCCGGACACCGGTTGAACCTGATGTCGCCGGACGTGACCGACGTCGGCTCACCGAACGCCAGATTGATGATGTCCCATTCCTCCGGTACGTCGGCCATCCGCACATAACCGGATCCGTTAGCGAAACTCGCATGCAGATACCCGATCAACGCATGCTTCGCCAGCTCGGCAGACGTCGCCTGAGCCGGAACCGTCACACCGGTCAGCAGAACCCCCAGAACCACAGCAAGCCATCGCATGGTTATTTAGTAGAGACGTTCCATAACTCATGGTCAATGCGCTGCGACGGCGGCTATCCGACGCTGTCGGGAACCCACCTAGGGTGGGCGGGTGAGTGACATCGACTGGGGTCAAGGGACGTACGAGACGACAGCGGCGGACCTGTTGCCGGCGGCTCGGGAGCTGGTGGACGCAGCTCGGATCCAGCGAGGTGACCGGTGAGAACCCTGGAACCGGCCACCTCGACTGGCACGACCCCAACGCACTGTCCGCGGCCTTCGCTCCGCACGGCTATCAGGTCTCAGCGACCACGCTAGAGGTCGCGCTAGTCACCGCCTCCGCAGAGGACTACTGGCAGACCCGCATCGCCAACCACCCGCTGGGTGTCGCGACCTTCCCGCTCCTGGAGCGAGCAGGCCGACTGGACGACGTACGGACCAGTTTCCTCCAGACACTGAACGACAACTGGACCAGCCCGACCGGTGAGGTCCGCATCCCCGCGCAGTACTTGCTGGCAACAGCAACGCGCTGACGGGCTAAGGGCCGCAGTCGAGGCAGGGCCACGGTCGTCGGCCGCAGCGGGAGCAGAGGCCGTCAGGAGCCGGCGCCGGCAGCCAGACCGTCTTCTCCTGCGTCGCGGGAGAAGACGCGGCCGGACGGACAGGCGGCGGGTCGAGCCAGTGCAGCCGGGTGTCGCCGTCGGCGGCGTGAACCGCCAGCAGCGACTCGATGCCGTCCCAGGTCGAGGTGCTCGACCAGCGGCCGAGCCACCTGAGCGCGACGGCACCATCGGACCACTCCGCGCCTTCCGCGAGCATCCGGGAACCAGGGCCGGCGATGGGCCGGACCAGACGGAAGAGGCGAGCCTGTCGCTTCAGCGTGTTCACCTGCTCAGGGTCGCCCAGAACGCAGTGCGCACAATAGGTGTGGGCTGTGGGCTGTGGGAACAGCCCACAGCCCACATGCCCTTGTTTTCCACGGTTTTTGTCGGCGAGGGCTTGTAACTTGTCCGGCATGCACCACATGAGCTCGAAGCGCGAACGGGGTGGTCCTGTGACCGAGACATCGATTGGGACGTCGTTCGGCCCGTTGCTGCGGCAGTGCAGGCAGGCGGTCGGGCTGAGCCTGCGCCAACTCGCAGCACGCGTCGGGTACGACCACAGCTATCTGTCGCAGGTGGAGCGCGGGCAGCGGCCCGGCTCTGCGGACTTGGCCCGGCTCTGCGACCGGGAGCTCGGCACTGACGGCCGACTGACTGCCACCTTCGAGCGAAGGCCCGCCCGCGCAGGTCAGCTCCGGCCGGAGGCCGACCCGTTGGAGACAGCGTGGCGAGGGCTGGTCGCGACGCTCGATGCCGACGGACCGGTGTCCGACGACTTCCGCAGTGTTCCGCCGGCCTCGCTGCTACCGGAGCTGGTGAGGCAGCTGCACGGCGCTGACGGAGTGGAAGCAGCCGAGCTGAGCATGCTGATCGCCGAGACCCTCGCCAGGCTGGGTGAGCGAAGCACTGCAAGGCGCTGGTGGTGGGCCGCACGCGCGGCCGCGGACAGCACCGGTGCGAGCCCCCTGCCCGCGCTGGTGCGGGCCAGGGAAGCAATCACCGGTCTGGCCGAGCGGCGTCCGTTGGCAGAGCTGCTGGAGCTCGCGGACGAGTCGGTCGCGCTGGACCGGCAGGCGCCGGGCGCGGCCGGCTGCGTGCCGCGGACAGCGCAGGCACTCGTCCTGGGCGATCTCGGACGCACTCAGGAGGCGCACCGCGCGTTGCAGGAGCTGATCGGTATCGGCGACGAGCTCCTGCGTGCCACCCCACAGGCACGGCCGTACCAGTTGCACTGGGCGGAAGGACGAGTCTGCACCCTGCTGGGGTACGGCGTGGCCGGCTGCGTCCTGCTGGAGCGCGCCAGGGAGCTCTGCCCGGAGAGCTGGATCGGCGAGCGCGCACGACTCGACCTGGGCCTGGCCGAGTGCCTGGTGGTCGCGGGAGAGGTCGCAGCGGGCCTGGCCACGGCACTCCGGGTCCTGGTCGAGCTGCCGGACGAGTGGCACGACTGCTTGGTGTACGACGCTGCCGATCGGGTGCTGCGCGTCGTACAGGCAGAGCCCGGTGCGGCCGAGCTACGGCAGTTGCTGGCGCGGTCGGCGTACCGGAGTGGTCGGAGTGTGGGCGGCGGGTCGAGCTGGAGGTGAGAGCAGGGGTAGCGTGCGGCGGGTGACAGGTGAACAGCGGGCAACGGTAGTGACAGACGCGTGGGACTTCACGGTCGAGCTGCGCAGCGATCCGGCCAGTGCGGAGGCTCGGGCGGCCGTCCTCGCGGATCCGGCGTTCGGACAGTCGTTCACAGACCACATGGTGGTTGCGAACTGGTCACTGGACCGCGGCTGGCACGACTCGAAGGTCACGGCGTACGCGCCGCTGTCACTCAGCCCGGCGGCTGCTGTCTTCCACTACTCGCAGGAGATCTTCGAAGGCCTGAAGGCGTACCGGCACGCGGACGGCTCGGTGTGGGCCTTCCGGCCGGACCGGAACGCCGCCCGGTTCACTGCGAGTGCGGAGCGGCTCGCGCTGCCGCAGGTGCCGGAGGACGAGTTCATCGCGGCCCTGCGCGCGCTGGTGACCGTTGACGAGCCCTGGGTCCCGTCAGCCGAGGACGGCGAGACCAGCCTGTACCTGCGGCCGTACATGATCGCCACCGAGGCCGCACTGAGCGTGCGGCCCGCGCACGAGGTGCTGTTCGGCGTCATCGCCTCCCCCGCCGGCCCGTACTTCGACACCGGCCCCAAGCCGGTGTCCATCTGGCTGACCACCTCGACCATCCGGGCGACGCCGGGCGGGACCGGAGCGGCCAAGTGCGGCGGCAACTACGCGTCCAGCCTCGCCGGCCTGGCCGAGGCGGTCGCGAACGGCTGCGAGCAGGTCGCGTTCGTCGATGCGGTCGAGCACAAGTGGCTCGAGGAGATCGGCAGCATGAACATGTTCTTCGTGTACGCCGACGGCCGGATCGTGACGCCCGAGCTCAACGGCTCGATCCTCGAAGGCGTCACCCGCGCGTCCGTGCTCGAGCTCGCCGCCGACCTCGGCCACCCGGTCGAAGAGCGCCGCATCTCCGCCGACGAGTGGAAGGACGGCGTCCGCTCCGGCGAGATCACCGAGGTCTTCGCCTCCGGCACCGCCGCCGTCATCACCCCGATCGGCCGCGTCGCCTGGCCGGAAGGCGATCTCACCATCGGCGACCACTCCGTCAACCACGGCGTCGGCCCGATCACCACCAAGATCCGCAGTACCCTCCTCGACCTCCAGTACGGCCGCACCCCAGACACCCGCAACTGGCTCACCCGCCTGACCTGATGCCGTTTGTCCCCGGCGCCAGTTAGGTTGGCGTCATGGCCCAGTCCAAGGGGAAGTCTCCGGCGATCGAGCTGGAGGTGGGTGAGCGGACGGTTCGGATCTCCAATCCGGACCGGGTGTACTTTCCCGCGCGCGGTGAGACCAAGCTGGATCTGGTGAAGTACTACCTGTCCGTCGGGGACGGGATCGTCAACGCGCTGCGGGAGCGGCCGTGCATGTTGCATCGGTTTCCCGAGGGAGTTGCGGGCGAGAAGGTGCATCAGAAGCGGCTGCCGCACGGGGCGCCGCCGTGGATGGAAACGGTCAAGATCAAGTTCCCGCGGTACAACCGGACCGCGGACGAGCTGTGCGTCACCGAGATCGCCCACGTCGCCTGGGCGGTGCAGATGTCGACGGTCGAGTTCCACCCGTGGAACTCGCGTCGCGCCGACACCGAGCAGCCCGACGAGTGGCGCATCGACCTCGACCCGATGCCCGACTGCCCGTTCGATCGGGTACGACGGGTCGCGCACACCGTCCACGAAGTACTCGACGAGCTCGGCGCGGTCGGCTACCCGAAGACCTCCGGCGGCTCGGGCATCCACATCTACGTCCGGGTCGAGCCGGCGTACGGCTTCTCCGACGTACGGCGGGCCGCACTCGCGTTCGCGCGTGAGGTGGAGCGGCGAGCTCCGGAGGACGTGACGACGACGTGGTGGCGCAAGGACCGCGACCCACGACTGGTCTTCGTGGACTTCAATCAGAACGCCCGCGACCACACGATCGCGGCCGCGTACTCGGTCCGCGGCAACCCCGAAGGCACAGTCTCGACCCCGATCCGCTGGGACGAGATCGACGACGTGAACCCGAAGGACTTCACGATCGAGACCGTCCCCGCGCGCTACGCCGAACTCGGCGACCTCCACGCCACGATCGACGAGAACGTCTACTCACTCGACACGTTGATGGAGTGGGCCGCCCGCGACGAACGCGAGGGGGCGGAGGAACCGCCTCCGCCGGAGGACTAGGAACGTCGCACACCGGCGAACCGCCCGTTGGCGAACCTCCAGGCCATCACAATCGACGTCCCGATGACGGTCGCCCGCCTGACCGGCCTACCTTCAGCGCATTGTGATGGCCTGGGCGTTCGCCCTACCCCGCCAGCCCGTGGTGCAGGAGGTTGGTCAGTGTGTCGATGGCGTCCTCGTCGGAGATCGTCCGGCCGTTGGATGGGTTGACGACGAGCCAGGTGTAGGCGAAGCCCTCCATCAGCGCGTTCATCGCGGAGATCGTGACCAGTGGATCGGCCGGTGGATTCGGCAGGTGGGAGAAGTGCTCGACCAGGTGCTGGTCGTCGTCGGCCATGATCTGCTGCAGCCGGCGCCCCAGCTCGGGATCGACCATCGCGGCCTGTTTCACCGCGATCATCTCCGGCAGATGCGCCTTGTAGAACCGCCAGAACCCCGCCACATGCCAGCGGATCGCCGACAGCTTGCTGAAGTCGGCGTCGTGCCCGGCGACATCGACAACCGCCTCGTCCGCCGCCGCGAGCATGTCGCGAAGTAGCGCCTCGAGCAGCTCTTCCTTGCTCGCGAAGTGGTTGTAGAAGGACCCCGTCGCGCGGCCCGCGGCCGCGGTGATGTCGGTGATCTTCGTGTTCAGGTACCCGCGCTCGGCGAAGACGTCGCGCGCGGCCTGCTTCAGCGCCACCTCGGTCCCGGCCGCCCGCTGCCGGCGGCTCACCGTGTCCGTCACGAAGTACCTCCTTGACAGCGAACCCTAGCCACGTACAAACTGAATCCGAATTCAGTGAATCATAATTCATCCAAGGAGACCACTATGAACGTCCTGATCGCGGGCGCCGGACCGACCGGCTTGACCCTCGGCATCGAGCTGGCCCGGCGCGGGATCGCGGTCCGGGTGATCGACAAGGCGACCGAGTTCTTCGACGGATCACGCGGCGACGGCCTGCAGCCGCGGACCCTCGAGGTGTTCGAGGACCTCGGCGTACTGGACGAAGTCCTGCGCCAGGGCCGCTCGATCCCGCTGATGAAGATCCACCTGAGCGGCGAACTCGTCAGCGAGCGGCGGATGGCCGACCCGGTCGAGCCGACCCCCGACATCCCGTACCCGAACGCCTGGATGCTCGGCCAGTCCCGCACCGAGAAGATCCTCCGCGACAAGCTCGGCGAGTACGGCGTGAAGGTCGAACTCGGCGCCGCGATCACCGGATTCACCCAGACCGCGGACGCGGTGACCGCCGAGCTCTCCACAGGCGAGACCGTCGAGATCGACTACCTGGTCGGCGCCGACGGCGGGAAGAGCTTCGTCCGCAAGCACCTCGGGATCGCGTTCGAGGGCACTACCGACGAGTCGATCCGCACCCTGCTCGGCGACGTCGCGGCCGACGGGCTGGACCACGAGTACGGCTACTGGTTCGCGTCGAAGGACAACCCGATGGCCGGTATCGCGATGACCCCGCTGAGCGGCGGCGACCAGTTCCAGTTCGGCGCGCCGCTCGACGGCGACGACGCGGACACCTCGCTCGAAGGCCTGCAGGCGTTGGTCGACAAGTACGCCGGCTCAGGTACTGCGAAGCTCCGCGACCTCACCTGGTCAACCGTGTGGCGTCCGAACGTGCGGCTCGCCGCGAAGTTCCGGGTCGGCCGGGTCTTCATCGCCGGCGACGCCGCCCACGTCCACCCGCCGACGGGCGGACAGGGCCTGAACACCGGCGTCCAGGACGCGTACAACCTCGGCTGGAAGCTCGCGGACGGTCGCGAAGAGCTGCTGGCGTCGTACGAGACCGAGCGCCGGACCAACGCGGCACGGGTGCTCGGGATCAGCGAGGACCTGATGCAGAAGCACGTCGACGGCGACGAGTCGGCACTCGAGCGCGGCGAGAACACCCGCCAACTGGACGTCTCGTACCGCGACCCGTCGGACACCCGCCCTCTGATCTCCGGCGACCGCGCGCCCGACGCACCGATCAAAGATGCCGAGGGCAACAAGATCCGCCTGTTCGAGCTCTTCCGCGGCCCACACGAGACCCTGCTGCGCTTCTCCGCCAGCACTCCATCGACCCATACGCACGCGGTCGACATCACCTCACCAGAGGCGTTCGCGATCTACCACGCCCAGCCGGGCGACGAGATTCTGATCCGCCCGGACGGTTACCTCGCTTAGGATCCCCACCATGGACTCAGCCGCCGCCTACGATCGTGCCGTCGAGTTGGCGACGCGAGGGCGGCGGCAGATCCTGGGGATCACCGGGGCGCCGGCGGCGGGCAAGTCGACGTACGCCGAGCAGCTCGCCGCGAAGCTGACCGCTGACGGGCACAAGGTCGCGCTCGTGCCGATGGACGGATACCACCTCGCACAGTCGGTTCTGGAGGCCGAAGGACTCGCGGACGTGAAAGGCGCGCCGCACACCTTCGACGGCTACGGCTTCGTCGCGCTCCTCAAGCGGTTGAAGGAATCACCGGACGAGCAGATCTGGGCGCCGCGTTTCGACCGCAGCATCGAGGACTCGATCGCCGCGAGCATCGGAATCGCGCCCGAGGTCACGCTGGTCCTGACGGAGGGCAACTACCTGCTCCTCGACGAGCCGCCCTGGTCGACCGTCCGCGACCTGCTCGATCAGTGCTGGTACGTCGAAGTGCCCGAGGAGCTCCGCCACGCGCGCCTCGAAGCCAGACACCGGGCGTTCGGCAGGTCACCCGAGGAAGCGCACGAACGCACGTACGGCTCCGACGAACGCAACGCGCACCTGATCGCCGCCACCGCACCGGCTGCCGACGCGATCATCCAACCCGGGCAATGAACGCAGCGACCCCGTCCAGGTAGAGCTGCAGACCGAAGTCGAAATCGGCCTCGTTGTCCTCCTCGAAGCTCCCCACCTCGTCGAACACCCCGGCGTCGACCGTGCGCGCCACCGCCGGATACACCCGCGGATCCGCGACCTGGCGAAGCGTCGAGCCGAACTGCTGGAAGGCATCCGGGTTCTCCGCGTAGCCGGCCGCCAGGTCGAACGCCATCCGGATCTGTCCCTGCACGTAGGTGATGAGGCCCATCACCACGCCGACCTTCGCCTCCTCGGGCAGGCCGGTGTCCTTCAGAGCCCCGAGCGCGGAGTCGAACCAGGCGAGGTTGTTCGGGCCGGCCGGCGGACCGGAGATCGGCACCTTGGAGTACCACGGGTGCCGACGGATAGCGGTCAGCACGCCGTCCGCCCAGAACGTCAGCCCGGTCCGCCAGTCGACGCCCTCGGGCATCGGCTCCGGACGCTCGATCGCGGCGTCGGACATGATCACCAGCAGGTCGTCCTTGCTCTTCACGTGCCGGTACAGCGCCATCGTCGAGTTGCCGAGCCGCTCGGCGACCCGCGCCATCGAGACCGCGGCGAGGCCTTCGGCATCGGCGATCGCGATCGCCGCCGCGGCGATGTCGTCGAGCGTCAGCGACGGTTTCGGCCCACGCCGCGGCTTCTCCCGCAACCGCCACATCAGCGCGACATCGGCCGGCAGCTCGTTGTTCTCCACCGGCTCAGTCTTAGAGCTTGCCAGACCTTACTGCGTACCTGCTACGCTATTTAGCGTATCTAATACGCAGTAAGGAGGGGATCATGATCGTCGAGGCGACCGGCTTGAGGAAGTCGTACGGCGCGACCGACGTACTGACCGGGTTCGACCTGAGCGTCGCGGAGGGTTCGGTGCTCGCGTTGCTGGGCCCGAACGGCGCCGGCAAGACCACCGCGGTGCGGATCCTGACCACGCTGACCCGCCCGGATTCCGGTACGGCGACGATCGCGGGGTACGACGTACTCCGCGAGCCGGCCCGGGTCCGCGGCGTGATCAGCCTGACCGGGCAGTACGCCGCGGTCGACGAGAACCAGACCGGCCGGGAGAACCTGGTGATGGTCGGCCGGCTCATGCACCTCGGCCGGCGTACTGCGCAGCGGCGTACGGCGGAGCTGCTGGAACAGTTCGGGCTCACCGACGCGATGGACCGGCGCGTGAAGACCTACTCCGGGGGCATGCGGCGGAAGCTCGACCTGGCGATGAGCCTGATCGCGCGGCCGCAGGTGATCTTCCTGGACGAGCCGACGACCGGACTCGATCCGGCCAGCCGGTTCGCGATGTGGGACGCGATCGCGGAGCTGGTCCGCGACGGTACGACGATCCTGCTCACCACGCAGTACCTGGAGGAGGCGGACCGGCTCGCCGACCGGATCGTGCTGCTCGACCAGGGTCGCATCGTCGCCAGTGGTACGGCGGACGCGCTGAAGACCCAGATCGGTGGCGAACGGATCGAGCTGCGGTTCACCGACGAGGTGCAGCTGCTGAAAGCTGCCGGCGTACTGAGCGGTGCGGTCGACCAGCAGGTGCTGAACGTTCCGTCGGACGGTACGGCGGCGCACCTGCACCAGGTCCTCGACGTACTGCGTGACAACGGGCTGACGCCGGAGCGGGTGTCCTCGCACCGGCCCACGCTCGACGACGTGTTCCTCGCACTGACCGCCTGAGAGGCTGCTGATGTCACACCAGGGAGTTGTCGCCGCCTGCTCGGACGCGGTGACCATGATCGACCGCAGTGTGCGGCTGGCACGGCGCAACGTCGACACGTTGTTCGCCTCGATCCTGCTGCCGTTGCTGATGATGGCGTTGTTCGTCTACGTGTTCGGCGGCGCGATCAACACGGGGACGGAGTACGTGAACTACGTCGTACCAGGGATCCTGCTGCTCACCACCGGGTACGGCGCCTCGTCGACGGCGATGGCGGTCGCCGACGACATGAACAGCGGGATGATCGACCGCCTGCGCTCACTGCCCATCCACAGCTTCGCCGTACTGACCGGACACGTGGTCGCGAGCGTCGCGCGCAACGCGACGTCGACGGCGATCGTCATCCTGGCCTCGCTCGCCATGGGGTTCCGCCCCGCGGGAGGGGTGCTGGACTGGCTGGCGGCGATCGGCCTGCTGTTGCTGTACGTCGTCGCGCTGTCCTGGCTCGCGGCGGGGCTCGGTGTGATCGCCAAGTCGGTCGAGTCGGCCAGCACGCTCAGCTTCTTCATGCTGTTCCTGCCGTACCTGAGCAGCGCGTTCGTGCAGCCGGAGTCGATGCCGTCGTGGTTGCGGCCGATCAGCGAGCACCAACCGATCACGCCGGTGATCGAGACCGTGCGCAGCTTGCTGATCGGAACGCCGATGGAGAACAACGGCCGGCATCGCACTCGCCTGGTGTTGTGGTCTACTCCTGTTCTCTGTTGTGCTGGCGACTTCGCTGTATCGGAGACGCTCCAACCGCTGAACGCGCTTCTGATGCCGTTCGGCGAAAAACTGCTGAGCGTGACCCCTTCGTCGGGTTAACGTCAAAGTCCCCCCCAACGTGTGGTGGTCCCACTCCCCCCGGGACCCACACGGACGAGCGCCCCGGTCTTCGATCGGGGCGCTTTGTTTTCCCGAATATCTTTTGTCGAGGACGTGTCGAATCCGGCCCCTCTGGTCCGACGTATCAGTAAGAGCGACCAAAGGAGAGGGTCAGAATGAACATCACCACCGACATCCGGAACATGATCGTCACCATGCTGGCCGAGGGGAGCCCGGTCTGGTACGTGGCCGGCATGGTCAACATGCGCAGCCACGACGTCTACGTGATCGGCTGCGAGGCCGGCTACCCCGACAAGGCCAAACTGCGCCGAGCCATCTGGGCCGCGCGCAACCGCGTTCCCCAAGCCGCCTGACCGAACCCCGGTCGCTCAAGCCGCCGCCTGCCCTCTCATCGGGGCCGACGGCGGCTTTCGTTTGCTTAAGGTACGTCTTGTGGACGATGTCAGCGTTGTGGACTATCACACGGCCGGGGAGCCCTTCCGGATCGTGACCTCGGTCGAGCTCCCGAGGAACCTCCGTGGCCGACCGCCGGGTCGCGGCACAGTCGTCCGAGGCGATCGACGCCGTACGGCGGTTGCTGGTGAACGAGCCGCGTGGTCATGCGGACATGTACGGCGGGTTCGTCGTACCGGGTGATGACGACGGCGCCGACTTCGGCGTGGTGTTCTGGCACAAGGACGGGTACTCGACCGCCTGCGGGCACGGGACGATCGCGCTCGCGACCTGGGCGGTCGAAAGCGGTCTGGTCCAGGTGGCTGACGACGGCGAGACGGACGTCGTCATCGACGTACCGTCGGGGCGGGTGACCGCGCGGGTCAGTTGCGCCGGCGGCTCGGTGTTGAGCGTTGCCTTCCGCAACGTTCCGTCGTACGTGCTGAGCCGTGGCGTGCAGGTGCCGACCGCGCGCGGGTCGGTGCTGGCGGACATCAGCTACGGCGGGGCGTTCTATGCGTCGGTCCTCGCCTCGTCGGTCGGCCTGTCGGTGACGCCGGCGTGTTACGCGGACCTGATCGCGATCGGTCGCGAGATCAAATGGGCGTTGGACAAGGTCGCCGTACATCCGACCGATCCGCGCCTCAGCGGTCTCTACGGCACGATCCTGTACGACGACCTCGGGCCGACGCACCAGCGCAACCTCGCGGTGTTCGCCGACGGCGAGGCCGACCGCTCCCCGTGCGGCTCCGGTACGTCGGCACGCCTGGCCCTCCTGCACGACGAGGGCCGCCTGCGCACGGGAGAGGTCCTGCGCCACGACTCGATCGTCGGTACGACGTTCCTCGGCCGCGTCGTCGAGGAGACCCCGGAGGGCGTCATCACCGAGGTCACCGGCACCGCCTATCGGACCGGCACCGCGACGTTCACCCTGGATCCCCGGGACACGTTGGGCACCGGCTTCGCCCTCCGATAACAGGCTAGTTTGGTGCTCATGATCTTCATCACCGCGAAGTTCCGCGTGAAGCCCGAGCACGCCGACAACTGGCCGACCATCACCGCCGACTTCACCGCCGCAACCCGCGCCGAACCCGGCTGCCTGTGGTTCGACTGGTCCCGCTCCGTCGACGACCCCAACGAGTACGTCCTCGTAGAAGCCTTCGCCGACGACGACGCTGCCACCCACCACGTCACCTCGGCCCACTTCAAGGCCGCCCAGCAACACCTCCCACCCCACCTGGTCGAAACGCCCCGCATCGTCAACTTCAAACTCCCCCAGGACACCTGGTCCGAACTCGGCGAACTAGCCGTCAATTGACCCGTCTGACAATCGCCTCACTCAACACCCGCGGAGTCCCGCTCTTCCGCTCTGACCTGCGACGCCGAGCTGAAGAAGAGATAGACACCCACCGCGGCGAACACGAACACCACCACGCCGGCGACCTTCAGCGTGCCGGCTGATTGCTGCAGTGTGCCGATCAAGACCAGCACCAAGGCGATCTCGATCAACGCGAACAGCACCGTGTAGGCAACGGGAAGTCGGAGTGTGGCCAGCGTCAGCATCCCGACTATCACCAGCCAGGAGATCAGGAACAGGCCCTGCGTATGGAGGGCGTCCGCGGCGACGATGGCGAACCAGTTGTGCGTCAGGCCCAGTACGAGCATTGCGTAGCTCAGCCAGAATCCGGCGAAGATGCCGAACACTCCGGCCACCGCGCTCTGGCCGACGGCCGCCGACCAGACGGCCGCGATCACCAGGCCGAGGCCGGTGGCCGCGAGGATGATCGGGAGCGAGGCCCCGACCGCCGCCGCAGATACGTAGCCGACAAGGACCAGACCGAGTGCGACCGATCCCACGATGAAACTGGGGAGACCGATCAGCGCGGGTCTCCGGTCACCGCCGGGACCGCGGCTTCAGCGGCAAGTTGTACTTCTGGGACGCTGTGAGCATCGGCGTCGATGGTGGTCATGGCGAGCTCCTTCCGGGCGCATCGCGAACGTTCTCATCCTTGCCGCGTCTCGCCCGGCCGTATGTCTCGATTTGAGGCAGCGGGCGCTCCGTTCCATCCCCTCATCCGCCGCCGTCTCAAGATGAGACCGGCGCCGTCGGCCTGCGGTGTGAGCATCCGAGGTGTACCGGTGCGCACCCTTGGTACCGACTGGCCGACGAGAAGGGGAGTACCGATGAAGGCGCTCGTTTACCACGGACCTGGCAAGAAGGCCTGGGAAGACGTCCCGAATCCCATGATCAAGGACCCGACCGACGCGATCGTCAAGGTCGAGGTCACCACCATCTGCGGCACCGACCTGCACATCCTCAAAGGCGACGTACCCGCCGTCACCGACGGCCGGATCCTCGGCCACGAAGGCGTCGGTGTGGTCACCGAGGTCGGCCCTGACTGCCAGAGCGTGAAGGTCGGCGACCGGGTCATCATCTCCTGCATCAGCAAGTGCGGGACGTGTGACTACTGCAAGGCCGGCCTGCCCTCGCACTGCAAGACCCTCGGCGGCATCGGCTGGATCTTCGGGCACCTCATCGACGGAACCCAGGCGGAGTACGTGCGCGTCCCGTACGCCGACAACGGCCTGATCCCGCTCCCCGAAGGAGTCTCCGCCGAACAGGGCGCCATGCTGAGCGACATCCTCCCCACCGGCTACGAGATCGGCGTACTGAACGGCGCCGTGAAGAGCGGGGACGTCGTCGCCGTCATCGGTGCCGGGCCCGTCGGACTCGCCGCGATCATGACCGCCCGTACAGCCGGCGCCGCGAAGGTCATCGCTGTCGACGGCAACAAGTTCCGGCTCGACCGCTCCCGCGATTTCGGGGCGACCGACACGATCGAGGCCGGCGAGAACGTCGTACAGGCCCTGCGAGATTTCAGTCACGACGGCCTGGGCGTCGACGTCGCCATCGAAGCGGTGGGCCTCCCCGCCACCTTCGGCACCGCCCTCGAGTCCGTCCGGCCCGGCGGCCATGTCGCCAACATCGGCGTACACGGCGAGAGTGTCGAGTTCCCGATCGAGCGGCACTGGATCAACAACCTCACCATCACCACCGGCCTGGTCAACGCCATCACCGCACCAGAACTCCTCGAAGACATCAAGAAGGGCGCCATCGCCCCCGAGAAGTTCGTAACCCACCAGTTCCCCTTCGGCCAGTTCGAAGAGGCCTACGACACCTTCGCCAACGCCGCCGAACAAGAAGCCCTCAAGGTAGTCATCACAAACCACGAGTAGAGGTCCGACGCCGGGAGGGTTTGACACGGCGGGTAGGAGCTGTCACATTCCTGCAGTGCACCCAGGGTAAAACCTCACAGCATCGGCTGTTCCGCTGGCCGCGCCTGCTCGCGGTCGTCGTACTGGCTCGTGCATTCCCACGCCGCTTCGCCTTGCTGATCGGGTGCATCGTCCTCACCGCCATCTGGCCGGCGATCTTCGCAGCACTGGTCGCACACCTGATCACAATCCTCCCGACTACATCCGACGTACTTTCGATGCTCGCCGGGATTGCGCTTGTACTAGCAGCGCAAGAGGTGACGCGCGCCGCCTATGAGGTAGTGCGCTGGTCGCTGTACCGGCGGTACGAGGAATACCTGATCGGCCGCGTGATCCGAGCCGCTCTCGGCGCAAGCACCTTGGACATCTTCGAGCGCCCCGACCTGGCCGCCAAGACTGACCGTGCCGTGCGCATCGCAGGCCTCGAACCCGGCGACCTGGTCGACGGCTTGAGCATGAAATGGCCCCTGCAAGCCCAGGGCGTCGCGGCCGCCGTGCTGGTGGCCACCGTCTCCGTCCCGGCCGCCGCAATCCTGCTCCTGGTCTGGATCCTGGTCGGCAACCGGCTGCAGGCGAACATGCGCCGCTCCGATCAGTTCACCTGGGAAGACGCCGTACATGCCGCGAGCTACACGCACCGGATCGGCTTGCGTCAGGAGTGGGCAAAGGAGGTCCGCATCTTCGGTCTCGTCGGTTGGTTGTCGGATCGCTACGGCCGCCAGACGGCCCGCATACTCGCGGAGCTGGCCAAAGCCCGCAAGGTCGGACAGCGCCCGCTAGCCGTGCTCCTCGCCCTCGTTGTTGTGGCCAATGCCGCCGTCGTCGCCCTGGCCACACGGTCAGATCTCGGCGTCGGCGCTGTCGTCCTCCTGCTCCAAGGCATGCTCGGCATGAGCCTTCTCGCCGATCAGGCCGGTGACGATCTCATCGAGTACGGCGCCAGTCGCATCCCGGTCGTTCTCGAGCTGGAACAACTCGTCGCCCACCACACCACCACGCACCCTGGCACTGCCACTGCATTGGGACGCCCAACGGATTCGATCGTGTTCGAGGAGGTGACCTTCGGATATCCCGCAGCCGGCAAAGTCATCTTCGATCGGCTGAACCTCGAGATCCGGGCGGGTACGTCGCTCGGCATCGTCGGCCTGAACGGAGCAGGCAAGACAACGTTGATCAAGCTCCTCACCGGACTCGAAGTACCGCAGAGTGGCCGGATCCTCATCGACGGAACCGATCTTCGCGAGCTCGATCAGGAATCGTGGCGCAAGTCCGTGGCGGCGATCTTCCAGGACTTCATTCACTACGAGCTGTCCGCGCGGGACAACATCGGTCTCGGAGCAGTTGAGCAGTTGGCAGAGCCATCGATCGACGAGGAGATCGAGCGCTCCGCCGTACGAGCTGGCGCAGAAGGCATTCTCAGCAGGCTCTCGCATGGCCTGGACACGACGCTCTCTCCCCGGCTCAAGAGTGGAGTCGACCTGTCCGGTGGACAGTGGCAGCGGATCGCTCTCGCCAGATCACTCATGGCGGTTCAAGGCGGCGCCCGCGTCCTCGTTCTCGACGAACCAACCGCGCAACTCGACGTACGCGCCGAGGCGGACATCTACAACAAGTTCCTCGATCTCACGTCCGGCTTGACCAGCGTCGTGATCAGCCATCGGTTCTCCACGATCCGTCGCTCCAGCCGGATCATCGTGCTCGATGGCGGGCAAGTCACCGAGGACGGCAGCCATGAACAGCTCCTCGCGGCCGAGGGAATCTACGCCCGCATGTTCCGCAAACAAGCAATGCGATTCAGCTCAAAGGACATCGATGGCTGAGAACACCCGCCTGCGCGTCATCACCACCATGCTGCGCCTAGCTTGGCAGGCAGACCGCACAGCGGCCGTGCTTGCGTTCGTACTAGCTGGACTTGGGGCGATCACGCAGTCGTTCTACGGTCTGTGGCTGAAGTTCATCGTTGACGGCATCCACACCGGCAGCCCGATTTCCCTAGGGGTTGGCGCTGTCGGAGGCGTCATCTCGATCGCCGCCACTGTCGCCATCGCCTACGCCGGCCAACGTGCCCAATCCCGGCTACGCGATCACACCCGGTACCTGATGAACGGGCAGATCCTCAACCTGGTCAGCGCCGCACCAACACTGGAACTCCACGAGAGCCCCCAACATCTGAACGAACTGTCTGCGTTCCAACGAGAGGGCTATCAGCTCAGCCAGGTCCTGCCGAGGATGGTGGAACTCTGCGCCGTCACCGTGCAGATCATCACGACTGCGGTCCTCATGGTTCTGGTCGATCCGCTCCTCCTTGCCCTCCCGTTGTTCGCGGTGCCGTCGCTGCTCGTCAGCTTCAAGACAAGCCGAATCTTCCGCGACAGTGGCCGGCGCGCAGCCGAACCCGCTCGACTTGCCGAGCATCTCGTAGAGCTGACGGCCACCCCGGGTGGCGCGAAGGAGGTCCGCCTGTTCAGGTTGCAAGCAGAGATGCTGCGGAGGTTTCAGCAGGCGCACCACCAGATCCGACACTTCCACGGACAAGCCCAACTCCAGGCCGCTGGCTGGAGTCTCGCCGGACGACTGATCTTCATCGCCGGATACGTAGCATCCATCGCCTTTGTGGTGCGGCGAGTCACCGTTGGCGAGGCAACCATCGGCGAGGCCGCACTGATCGCGGTTCTGGCAGGTCAAGTGCTCGGACTGGTCAGCGGTTCCAGCGAGGTCCTACAGCTCACGATCCGAAGCCTGGTGGCCGCCGACCGTTTCGTCCGTCTCCAAGACCTCTTCGGCCAAGCGGCTCCACGAGGCCACCGCCCCGTGCCACAGCGACTTGAGCAGGGCATCTCGCTGCGCAACGTTTCCTACCAGTACGACGACGCACGCACGTCCTGCACTCGAGAAGATTGATTTGGACCTGAACCGCCGGCTCGACGGTCGCGATCGTCGGCGAGAACGGCGCCGGCAAGTCGACCCTGGTCAAACTCCTCGCGGGCCTCTACAGCCCGACCAGCGGCACCATCACCATTGACGGGGAAGATCTAGCCTCGGTCGACCTCACCCAATGGCAAGCCAGGGTCTCTGCCGCGTTCCAGGATCACGCCCGGTTCGAGCTCCTGGTACGCGAAACCGTGGCGCTCGGAGACATCGAAAACGCTGATACCGATCTGAAGGTCCTTGACGCTCTCGAGCGCGCCGCCGCCACCGACGTACTGTCCGCCCTGCCCCGCGGGCTCGACACCCAGCTCGGCTCAGGCTGGCCAGACGGGGTCGACCTGTCCGGAGGGCAGTGGCAGAAGCTCGCAATCGCCAGAGCAATGATGCGCCCCGCTCCTGCCTTGCTGCTTCTCGACGAACCCTCAGCAGCCCTCGACCCCGAAACCGAACACCGCCTCTTCGAAGCCTGGACCCAGGTCGCACACGACCTCCGAGAGCGCGTCGGCTCCATCACAGTCCTGGTCTCGCACAGATTCTCCACAGTCCGCATGGCCGACACCATCATCGTGCTGCAACACGGCTCGATCGCAGAACACGGCTCCCACGAAGACCTACTCCACAAGAACGGCCTCTACGCCGAACTCTTCAACCTCCAAGCCTCCGCCTACCGCTGAGGCAACAAACCTGCAGGTCAGGCACAACAAAGCGAAGGCCCGGACCTGTTGGTCCGGGCCTTCTTTCGTAGCGGGGGCAGGATTTGAACCTGCGACCTCTGGGTTATGAGCCCAGCGAGCTACCGAGCTGCTCCACCCCGCGCCGTTGTGTCTTTAGTTTAGAGGATCTGGGCTGAGCAACCAAATCGGTTCCCGGTGTGGCCCCGGACCAGCGAAAACCCGTGCCTGCCGGGGGCGCGGCGGCGTACCGTCCGAGTATGTCTCGACACGTCATTCGGCCGTTCGAGGAGGCGGATCTGCCGGCCGCGGCAGGCCTGCTCGCAGAGCGGCATCAGGAGCATCGCAAGCGTCACCCGCTGCTTCCCGCTGACTACGAGGACACGCAGCTCGCGCTTGTCGAGGTGACGGCCGCGTGGGAGACCGAGGGCGCGTCCGGCGCGGTGATGGTCGAAGGCGGCGAGATCACCGGCTATCTGCTGGCCGCCCCGAAGCAGTCCCCGGTCTGGGGTCCGAACATCTGGGTCGAGGCTGCCGGTCACGCCGTACGTGAGCCAGAACACATTCGTGACTTGTACGGCGCTGCCGCTGCGAAATGGGTCGACGACGGCCGCATCGCGCACTACGTGCTGGTGCCCGACGACCACGCGCTGATCGATGCCTGGTTCCGGCTGGCGTTCGGCTCGCAGCACGCGCACGCCGTCCGCCCCGTTCCTGACTCTCCCCTCCCGCCGCCATCGGATCTCGCCGTACGCCGTGCCGTGCGTGCGGACATCCCTGTACTCGCGGAGCTCGACCTCGAACTGCCCCGGCATCAGGGGTTGTCGCCGGTGTTCTCCTCCGGGGAGCTGCCGACTCTCGAGGAAGCGGTGGCGGACTGGGAGGAATCGATCGACGATCAGGACTACGCGACCTTCGTTGCCTCGTACAACGGTGAGGTCATCGGCTCGTCGATCGGATGCTCGCTGGACAAGTCGAGTGCGCACAATGGGCTCGCGAAACCGGACAACGCGGGGTTCCTCGGGTTCGCGGCCGTCCTGCCGTCGGCTCGCGGGCTCGGCGCCGGGCGCGCGCTGGGCGAGGCCGTGCTGCAGTGGTCGGCGGAGACCGGGTACACGTCGGTCGTGACCGACTGGCGGGTGACGAACCTGCTGTCGTCACGGGCGTGGCCGCGGCTCGGGTTCCGGCAGACGTTCCATCGGCTGCATCGGCTGATCGGGCACTGACTTGTCCACAGATCCGAACTCGTCGGTTCAGGCGAGGGGGGATCACTGCACCTTCTTGGTCACGAAGGGCGTCTCGCAGCAGGCGGGGCGCCGCCGTTTCCAGGAGGCAGCCATGTCGCGTTCATCGCTTCGTTCCCGAGCCGTGCCGTCCGCCCGCCGTATCGTGACCGGGAGCGCGGTCTTCCTGGCCGCACTCGGGCTCTCGGCGACAGTTCCTGCCTCAGCAACAGAGTTCACACCGTCGTCGACGTACTCCGCGGATCATCCATCGACCGAGCAGAGGGCTGGCACCTTGGACGGCTTCGTGATCGAGAACCTTCCCGACGGCCTCGGCACGCCGAGCGACTTCGAGTACGAGTGGGAGGACGTGTCGTTCCACAGCCGGGTCTGGGAGACCGGACCGGATCCGGAGGGAGCCTTCAAGGTCGATCTGACCGTGAAGACCCTTCGCGGCGAGAAACTCACCGACCTCGAGGCCGTGAAGGACTTCCTCGTCGAGTACGAGGAGAAGGAGCCCGGCGACTGGCAGCTCGAACCGGTCAAGGTCGGCGGGTACGACGCTCTGTTCGCCGGCAACGAGGTGTTCTACTTCATCGAGCCTGGCGTCGCGGCCGAGGTCACGATCGATCACGAGCGCTTCACCGACGAGGACGTGCTCGACACTGCGGCCGGGTTCCACCCGGAGCCGACGACCTGATGCCGTAGGCAACCACACCGCAAACGAACGGGGCGGCGACGCCGACTGATGTCGGTGTCGCCGCCCCGGGACCCACCCTGCGTCTCAGCCTGTCGGTGAGGTCGGTGGGCTCGTCGGTGTCGTCGACGCCGGTGGGTTCGACGGGTTCGCGGACGGCGTCGCCGATGGTGCCGGGGTAGGCGTCACCGCCGCACCGGCAGCGGCACGGTCGAGCGCGGCCTTCATCTGGTTGAGGTTCGTCTGGTAGCCGGCAAGGTCGCCGTTCTTGAGGGCTGTCTGCGCCCGGGTCCATGCGGCCTGTGCGTCGGCGATGGCCTGCTTGACCGTCTGGTTCGGCTGCTGTGTCGTCGGCGGCTTCTGGGTTCCTGGAGGCAGCTCACCGGTGTCGACAGTGGTCTTGAAGACCTTGGTGAGGGCTTCCTGCAACGTCGAGCCGTAGGCGACGCCGTCACCGAAGGACACCAGGACGTACCGGAGGACGGGGTAACTACCCGGTCCGCTGGTCCGCACCGAGTACACCGGCTGGACATAGAGCAGACCACCGCCGAGCGGCAGCGTCAGCAAGTTGCCGTACTGCGCTCTTGCTCCGCTGTTCGGCTGGTTGATCGGCAGCAACGCCTGTCTGATGCTCTCGTCGGTCTGGAACTTGTTGTAGACCTGCCCCGGACCAGGTATCTGCAGGTTCCCCGGCAATCGCAACACCCGGAACTTGCCGTAGTCCGGCGAGGTGGCCTCGGCATCGACGGCCATGAACGCCGTGAGGTTCTCCCGTTCACCGTTCGGCACGTACACCGACGTCAGCGAGAACTTCGGCTCGGTCTGACCGGGCATCCGCAACGACAGATAGAAGGGAGGCTGGCTGATATGCGTCGCCGAGTCACCACCGGACGAGACCGCGGTCGGGTCGTCCGGCACTCGCCACAGGTCGCTGTTCTGGTACCAGGTGCCGGCGTCCTCGACGTGGTACTTCGCGAGCAGGTCGCGCTGCACCTTGAACATGTCCTCCGGGTACCGCAGGTGCGACATCAGGTCCGGCGAGATGTCCGAGCGCGGCTTCACCGTGCCGGGGAACGCCTTCATCCAGGTCTTCAGCAGCGGGTCCTTGTCGTCCCACGCGTACAGCTCGACCGAGCCGTCGAAGGCGTTGACGACAGCCTTGACCGAGTTGCGGATGTAGTTGATCTTCTCGCTCGGCTGCTGTGCGATCGTCCCGCGACCGGTGGTCGTGTCCCGGGTGCTGACGTCGAGGTCGACCTTCTCGGAGTACGGGTAGTTGTCCGAGGTGGTGTAGCCATCGACGATCCAGACCACCTGGCCGTCGACGATCGCCGGGTACGGGTCACCGTCCGGCGTCAGCCACGGGGCAGCCTTCTCGACCCGCTCGCGCGGGGTGCGGTCGTAGAGGATCTTCGACTGGGGGTTCACCCGGCTGGACAGCAGGATGTTCGCGTCCCGGAACTTTGTTGCATACAGCAACCGGTTGCCGAACGAGCCGATCGGGACGCCACCCTTGCCTTCATAGGTGTTCAGCGTCGGGTCGCCGCCGGTCTGTCCTTCCGGCGTGTCGAGCTCGACCTTCTGGCCGCCCTCGGGGGCGCCGACGATCGAGTAGTCCGGCGACTGCTCACCGAAGTAGATCCGCGGCTCGTACTTGCCGAGCTCGCCGGTCGGAGGCAGGTCCTTCTCGGTCCACACCGGCGTACCGCCCTGCGACTGGTTCCCGTTCGCGGCGACTACTCCGTAGCCGTGGGTGTAGACGGTGTGGTCGTTGTTCCAGTTGCGCTGCCCGGCCGGCAGCCGGTCGACCTGGACCTCGCGGACCGCGAGGACCGTGTCCATGACCTTGCCCTTGATCTTGTACCGGTCGACGTCGAGATCGGTCGGGAACGAGTAGAAGCCACGGACCTGCTGGAGCTGCTCGAAGGTCGGGCCGATCACGGTCGGGTCGATCAGCCGGATACCCGGCAGAACCTCGGCGTCCGCGGTCAGTTCCTCCGGCTTCGCCGTGGTCGTCGCCTTGTACTCGGTGACGTCGGTGCCCTCGAGCCCGTACGCCTGACGCGTGGCCTGGATGTTCTTCTCGATGTACGGCGCTTCCTTCACCGGCTCGCTCGGTCGCACCCGCAACTGCTGGAGCGCGGCCGGCCAGAGCGCACCGAGGAGGATCGCCGAGAGAATCAGCACGACCGTGCCCACGCCGGGAAGCAGCCAGGTCCGGCGGACCACGTTGGCGAAGAACAAGACCGCACACAGGACCGCGATGACGGCCAGGATCTCCTTGCTCGGCAGGACGGCGTGGTCACCGGTGTAGGAGACACCGGTGAAGAGCTTGGCGTCCGAGGTCGTGAGACCGAACCGGTCCAGCCAGTAGCTGAAGGCCTTGAGCAGGACAAGCAGACCGAGCAGCACCGAGAACTGCACCTGCGCCGCGCCGGAGGCCTTCTGCCCCTTGGCGGACGGGCGGAAGCCGCCGTACAGGTAGTGCGTGATGATCGCGGCGACCAGCGACAGCAGGACGATCGAGTAGCCGAAGCCGAGCAGCACGCGCAGCCACGGGTAGTCGAAGACGAAGAACGCGATGTCCTTGTTGAAGTGCTTGTCGGTGACGCCGAAGGGGGTCCGGTTCCGCCAGGCCAGGAAGACCTTCCACTCCCCCGACGCTGCCGAGCCGCCGAAGATCAGCATCAGGGTCGCGACGACGCCGACCGCGATCTTCGCGTGCTGCTGCAGCAGATCGCCGTACCGCTCGAACCCGGGGCTCGGCGACGGGGCGAGCGCCACCCGGGGACGGGTGCGGAAGGCGACGATGACGTTCGCGACGACCGCGGCCGCCATCAGGAGACCGACGATCACGAACAGCAGCACGCGGGTGCCGAGCACGGTGCTGAACACCGAGCCGAGGTCGACCGATCGGTACCAGAGCCGCTGGGTCCAGACGTCGGTGAAGACGCTGAAGAGGATGAGCAGGACGATCAGTGTGGCGATCGTCGGCAGCAGAGCGCGCGGGCGGCCGCCTGTTCGCCGGGACCTGCGGGCCGGCGGCTCTTCCGGCATGTCATAGACGCCGTCGCTCATGGTCGCTTCTCCTCGTCGTCGCTCATGCCGTCGACCCCAGGACCCTCGCCCGACCGGATGCCGACCGAAGGTTCGAATGTCAAAGACAGTACTTCGCACAGCGTGGGGACCAAGTCGATACCGGTGAGCACCGCACTGTCCTGGTCGTGGGCACGCAACCGGACGGCGCCGAACCGGGCGCCTTCCCGGAGTACCGCCGCGACCATCCGGACCTCGTGCCGTCGCGGATCGCTGCCGGCCAGCCGGGCCAGTTCGGCGTCCGACTCGACGCTGGACAGACCGGACTCGGCCGCCGCCGGCAGCACGATCCGTTCGATCGCCAGTGCGCATCCGGCGACGCCGTCCGGCCATTCGATCTGGCCGAGGGTGGCGGCGAGGCTGTCGTCCTCGACACCGCCGGGCAGTTCACCCTGGGCGACCGGGGTCAGCGGCTGCGATGCGTCCTCGGCGCCGAGTTCGGCGGCAAGGTTCGGTTCGGCGCGGAGCAGGTCCGCCGTCGGAACCAGCGCGAACAACTGCGCGGGCTGGTCCCAGCCCGCGCTGCTCACGTGCTTCTCGATCTCGACCACCGCGCGGCTGAGCGCGTCCGGTGGCAGCGTGCCTACGGAATCCATTCCGGCAGATCTCCCCTTGGGCTCACCAGTACGTACCTATCGCTCATTGGCTGCACGACGGAACATCTCCCTTGCCGTCGGCGATCGCCTGCAGACCGCTGATGGCATCGGTCAGCGTGCTGATCTTCACCAGCTGGATGCCCTTCACGCCCGCGTGCAGTGCGGCCGCGCAGTTCGGCGCCGGGACCAGGAACACCGTCGCGCCGTCGTTCCTGGCGCCGGCGATCTTCTGCTGGATACCGCCGATCGCGCCGACCTGGCCGAGTGCGTCGATCGTCCCGGTTCCGGCGACGTGCTTCCCGTTCAGCAATGCGCCGGGCGTCAGCTTGTCGTAGATGGCCAGCGCGAACGCGGTGCCGGCGCTGGGTCCGCCGATGTCCTGGCCGAGGTTGACCGTCACCTTCACCTGCGAGTCGACGCCGATCGTGATCCCCACCATCGGCCGGGTCTCCTCACCGGGCGTCGCGGCGGTCTTCAGCTGGACGGTCTGCTCGGCGGTGCCGCGGCGGATCAGGAAAACGACGTTCTCGCCGACCTTGTGCTTACGGACGAACTCGCCGACCTGCGGGACCTGAGTCACCGTCTGACCGTCGACGGCCAGCACTATGTCGCCCGGCTTCAGCTTCCCCTGCGCCGGCGAGTTGTCCGCGACCGTCGAGACCTTCGTGTGGAAGGGAACCTTCGCGGCCTGCAGGGCGGCGGCGACCGCGCTGTCCTGCGAGCCGGTCATCTCCGCGGTGTTCTGCTGCTCGACCTCGTCGGCGCTCTGGTCCGGCGGATAGATGATTTCGCGCGGGAACAGGTCGTGGTGCGGGTCGAGCCAGTTCCGCATCGCCTGCGGCAGGGTCAACTGCCGGTCGGGCGAGGTCACGGACACCGTCGTGAGGTCGAGCTGGCCCGTGGTCGGGAAGGTGTCGTGGCCAGTGATCTCGACGACCGGCTTGTTCTTCGCCGATCCCAGGGTGTCCTTGACCGGCCCGGGGCTGAACGAGACGAACGGCACCGGGAACGCCGTGACCAGCCCCAGCGAGACGACAAGCACGACGATCGAGGTGACCAATGTGGCGGTACGACGTGTCACGAACCCTGCCCTGCGATCTTGGAGCCGGAGCTACGGACCTCGGAAGAGACCGGCTGATGGTTACGACGACCGAGGCCACGGCGACGTTCCGGAGTGGCCCGTGGACCTGGCGCGGCAAGCGCGGCGCTGAAGCGGCGGAAGTCCTCGACCGAGGCGAAGGCGCCCCCGGACCGGCGGCGCTCACGGCTGCGCCACCCGCGCCACGCCGCCCAGCACATCGCCAGCAGCGTGGCGGCCAGCGGGAACCCCAGCCACGCCAAAACCTTCATCCGGCCACCTTCATGCGCCCAGCGTACGTGTCAGTGAGCGCCGACCCACTCGCTGCCACCGTCGGTGAAGCGCTGGTGTTTCCAAATCGGGACCTCCGCCTTGAGGTCGTCGATCAGCTGCCGGCAGGCGGTGAAGGCCACATCCCGGTGCGACGCCGCCACCGCGACGATCACCGCGGCATCACCGATCACCAGGTCCCCGGTCCGGTGCACGGCCGCCAGAGCGGTCACCGCGGGGTCGTCACAGATACGCTGCGCAACCTTTCGCAGGTGCTCCAGTGCGTCCGGGTGCGCCTCGTAGCTCAAGTGGTCGACCGGCTTTTCCTGGTCGTGGTTGCGCACAGTGCCGATAAAAAGCGCGGTTCCACCCGCCGTCGGGTCCGCGACAGCCGCCAGTACCTCGTCGCTGGACAACGCGCTGTCGCGAATGTCCAGCAGTCTGATCGCGTCGCTCATCCGTTCCTCATTCCGGCCAGGTCCCCACGCTCACACCACACCATTCCATCCCCCGCACCGCAATTCTCCCTCCCACCCTCCATTTCCAGGACATCCCCTCCCTTCCGGCGTCCCGGCGTACGGCGCTGCAGTGCGTGCTGCGGCGTACACCGGGAGAGACTGTTGCCTTCCTCATCTACCTGCCGGACCGGAGTTCGGGCTCTGCCTGCGGCGAACAGGGACGGTTGTGCGTTCACCCAGCGAGGAACTCATGGACGGAACCAGTACGTTGGAGTTGTACGCCCCACCCGCACAGGAAGGCCCTCCGATGAGCGACGAACCGGACAACCCGGACAACCCGTTCAAGGGAACGCCGTTCGAGGCCATGTTCCAGCAGTTCTCCGGTGCGGCCGGCGCGGGCGGCACCCCGGACCTGAACGCGATCTTCGCCCAGGTCCAGCAGATGCTGAGCGGGTCGACCGACGGCAAGCCGGTGAACTGGGACCTGGCCAAGGACATTGCCCGCAAGACCGTCTCCACCGCCGGAGACCGGTCGATGACGTCCGCCGACAACGACCGGGTCGCGGACGCGGTCCGCCTCGCCGAGCACTGGCTGGACGACGCGACCACCCTGCCCGAGGTGTCCGCGACCTCTGCGGCCTGGAGCCGCGCCGAGTGGGTCGAGAACACGCTTCCGGTGTGGCAGACGATCGTCGATCCGGTCGCGGAGCACGTCGCGGGCGCGATGGGTAACGCACTGCCCTCCGAGGCGCAGCAGCTCGCCGGTCCGATGGCGGGGATGCTGCGGCAGTTGGGTGGTTCCGTCTTCGGTGCGCAGGTCGGCCAGGGTCTCGGCGAGCTCGCCGGCGAGGTCGTCAGCTCGTCCGACATCGGGCTTCCGCTGGGTCCGACCGGCCAGGCGATCCTGCTGCCGGACAACGTGGCGAAGTTCGCCGACGGGCTCGGGCTGACCGACGAGGACGTCCGGTTGTACCTCGCGCTGCGTGAGGTCGCGCACCAGCGGCTGTACGCCGGGGTGCCGTGGCTGCGCCAGCATTTGCTGGCCGCGGTTGCCGACTACGCGGCCGGGATCGAGGTCGACACCGGCAAGATCGAGCGGGCGATGGCCGATATCGACCCGCAGAACCCGGAAGCGATGCAGGAAGCGCTCGCCGGCGGCTTGTTCGAGCCCGAGGACTCGGCGCAGCAGAAGGCGGCGCTCGTCCGGCTCGAGACGACGCTGGCCCTGGTCGAGGGCTGGGTCGACGACGTCGTACGGCAGGCCACGAAGGATCGGATGCCCGCGGGGGTGCAGCTCGCCGAGACGGTACGGCGTCGTCGCGCTGCTGGCGGTCCGGCTGAGCAGACGTTCGCGACCCTGGTCGGTCTCCAACTGCGGCCGCGCCGCCTGCGTGACGCCGCGAACCTGTGGGCAGCCGTCCGCGACGCCCGCGGTGTCGACGGCCGCGACAACCTCTGGTCCCACCCGGACCTGATGCCGAGCACCAGCGACCTGGACGACCCGATCGGCTTCGCCCAGCACGCCGGCGAACTCTCGGACATCGACATCAGCGACTTCCTCAACGAAGAGACCTCCGAAAAGCCCCAGGACGACGACGGAGACAACCCCACCAAGTAGCGGTCGCCGGACCCCCGCCTGAGAGTGTTCGGGCGGGGATGGGGAGACTTGCGGAATGCTTCATGGGGATGCGGTTGAGGTGTTGGAGCGGTGGCGTGCGCCCGATGCGGAGCAGGAGGAGCTGCGGGCGCACTACCTGCGGCACCTGGCGACGCATCCGGACGGGATGTGGCGGAGCTGCCGACCGGAGCATGTGACCGCGAGCGCCCTGGTGGTTGACGGCGCGGGGCAGAACACGCTGCTGACGTTGCACAAGACCGTTGGACGGTGGCTTCAGCTCGGCGGGCATTGCGAGGCCGCCGACACGACGTTGCCGGGTGCGGCACTGCGGGAAGCGACGGAAGAGTCAGGGCTGACGGATCTGACGATCGGTCGGGAGCCGCTGCAGCTTTCGCGGCACCTGCTCCTTGGTGGAGGGTGCGCCGGCGCGTACCACCTCGATGTTCAGTTCCTCGTCACCGCGACGGCGGATACGGAGTATGTCGTGAGCGAGGAATCGCATGACCTCGCGTGGTTCCCACTCGACGGGCTCCCCGCGGACACGGATCCCTCTGTGCAGGAACTCGCGGCCCGGGCGCGCCACCAACTCTCGCGGACCTGACGGGCTCTCGGCCCGGCGTGCGGAACTGTGGGCCGACCCGAGTGGCCGGCCCACCTCCCCACGGCAGGGCATCAACGTTCCGCTTCCCTGCTATCCCTCGTACTACTACACCGCGTGATCCCCGCTTGTGCTGCGATCCCCGTTCCCCGTTGGTACTGCGATCCCCGTCGCTACTGCTCCCCGCTCACTACTCCCCCGGGTTGCACCGCGCCCACCTTCACCGCATCCCCGTGATCCCCCGACCCCGTGAATCCCCCGCTGGTACAACTGCTCCCCCGTGTCCCCCCGGTGATCTGCCCGCTGTGTTCATTCCCCGTGCGACCCCGTCGTACTACTGCGCCCCTGCCGCAGCTGGCCGCATCCCCCCGGATGCGACCGGCAGTGGGCTGATGTCGGGTGCCGCCCCTGAACGGCATCGGCGATCAGCCGGGCTTCCCCCGAAGTTCCCCGCTGCCTCATGAAACGAGCCGCCGGCCGGAAGGTGACGGGTCAGTGAGAAAGAAGTTTCGAAGGACTCACAACTTCGGCTCGATCAGGCCGCGCTGGAGTGCCGTCATGATGGCCTGCGCCCGGTTCGACACGTCGAGCTTCTCGTACAGCCGCTCGACGTACGTCTTCGCCGTGGACACGCTCACCGACAGCGCCACCGCGATCGCCCGCACCGACAGTCCTTGCCCGAGCAACTCGAGCACCTGCGCCTCTCTCGGACTCAGCAACGCCTGCGACGGCGGCTGGTCGCGCCGTGCCATCGCAGGCCCGAGCCCGGTCGCGGTGAACGAGGTGGGCGCGACGGCCGCATGCCGGATCGCCGCCAGGATCTCGTCCGTCGGTGCGGTCTTCGCGACGAACGCCGACACTCCCGACTCGAGCGCCTCGAACAGGACGCTGTCCTGTCCCTCCGGTGCCAGCAGGACGATGCCGAGCTCGGCGTACCGGTCGCGGAGTTCGCGGGCGATCCGCAGACCGTCGTGGTCCGGCGGCGTCGCATCGAGTACGACGACGTTCGCGCGGGTCGACAGCACGATGCCGGCCGCTTCGGCGCGCCGGCCGGTGTCGCCGACAATCTCCAGATCCGGTTCCTGGTCGACCAGACCGGCCAGACCGTAGCGGACCAGTGTGTGATCGTCGATGACGACGACCCTGACGAAATCGTTCATGGCTCCCCCCGCGGACCAAACTACGCAGCGTGACGCAATTGCGGTAGGGACTGTGTCCTCTACCGCGTGAAGATCTGGTCGCACCAGACACGACCCCATCAGCCCGGCCGCCACCATCCGAGCACGGTCACCGCACGCCGGCCGGCGACGGGCGAGGACGGATCGGCGTCGACGAGTCCGATCCTGGCCTGCAGAGCCGGGCGGCCGCTCGCCGGGCAGATCAGGCCGCCAGGGCAGATGTACGCCGTGAGCTGCACCCCGAAGGTGAATCCGGGCGAATCGTCGGGCAGATCGATCGCAACCCCCGACAGCGTCCCCGAGGCCGCGATGCGCAACGCGCGAACCACCGCGCCGGCCCCCACCACCGGCTCCGCCCCCGGACCGACACTGAGATCAAGAACCGCAGAGGGCGTGTACACGGTGCCCTGAACGGACAATCGGCCCGACACCAGCGCACAAGCGCTTGTATTACTGGGGTACGGCCCCTCGACCACACACCCGTCCACGGCGCGCAGAGCAGGCGGCGTGTAGCTGAGCTCCAGCCGCACCGCATCGATGTCCTCGGTATCGCCCTTGACCGCGAGCCCCGCGGTCAGCGCGAGGCTCGCTCCGGTGAACGTTCCCGCATAGACGGCCTGCGCCAGCGATCCAGTGCGCGTCGAGTCGAGCGGCACGGTCTCGGTCCGGTACGCCGTTGTACCTGCGGCACCGGTCACCGACGCGGTCAACGGCGTACCCGATCCGACGTCCAGCGACACGTCCAGCTTGTCCGTCGACGCCGCGTCGCTGTGCCGATGAGTGATCTTCAACGCGGCGGACGCCAGTACCGAGCCGGCCGGAATCGGATCCGGCGGAGCGAAGCCGTTGATCGTGACCGGAGCGGTGTCATCGGCCACCGAGCTCTTCCAGGTCGCCGCGACACCGTCGACCGCGGACAGACGGGACGGCGTCGCGGTCAGACCGAACTTGCTCACCAGCGAGACCGCGGTCGGCTTCAAGGCGCTCGCCCCGGCTGAGTCGACCGACGATTCGGCCCCGCTGGTGAGGCCTCGGAGGGCAATCGGCGGCTTCGTGGAGGAATAGCTGCCACAGAGCTCCGCCTTGCCCGACTTCACGACGAGACGGCTGTCTCCCCCGAAGACGAACTGCACCCCTCCGGTCGCGCCGTCCAGTGGACTCGCACACGAACCGCCCGACAGCGTGCCGCCGACCAGGTTGCCGCCGTCGACCGTCCAGACGTTGTCACCGCTGTCGAGCAACGGGTTCGACTCGTTGTGGAAGTCGAAGTAGTAGACGCCAGGCTTGAACCACCACGTGCTCCCGTGGCACGCGCTGTCGCTCTTCATCATCGCGCTCAGCCCGACCGCGTCGTCGTAGTACCCAGGCAGGAACGTGACGACCGAGTTCGGCGTCGCGCAGGCGGGCAAGGCTCGTAGCGCAGGCACGCTCGTCAGAGGCGACGGGTACGCCGGGTCCTCGCCGCCTGGCAACGTGGAAAGGTTGCAGAGCGGATTCCCCAGCAGGTCTCCGGAGCACCCGCCGCGCGCGGACAATGCGCTGGCGCTGAGCTTCCCGGCAGCCACGGCGACGGACGAGTTCGACACGACCTTGCCGTGGATCTGCAGGGTGGAGTCCGCGGGCTGGTCGACTGCGAGACCGTCCTCGCCCGGTATCTGCCCGAGGGTGAGCAGCGCGTTGTCCGGCCGGTTGCACTCGCTCGAGTTCTGGCAGTGCACCACTACCTGCTTCGGATCCGGCTTGCACGTCACCGCGGCGGAGTCGACACCGTTGAAGAGGATGAGCGACAACGTGTCGGACAGTCCGAAGCATCGCTGCCCCGATTCCCCGTTGTAGCCACTGTTGCGCAGGTTGTTGATTGCCGCCTCCATCGCACCGTCGGCCGCGTACGACGCCACGGTCTGGTCCTGGAGGCTCTTCGACACCCGGACGGCGGAGTCGGTCCGCGAGAGCAGAGCTGACAGCGCCACTCCGATCACGGTGATCACGACGAGGACCAGGAGCAACGAGGACCCACGTTCGTCCCGGCGCCTCACGACTGTCTCCGCAAACCGCTCAGTGCGACCTCGTAGTCGCCGGTGGACGGCCTCGACATCAACAGCCGCAACGTGATGCCCTCTGGAAGCACAGCGGAGTCACACGAACTGGAACAGCTGACCGTGAGGCTTCCTGGCTTCACGTTCGACGCAAGGCGTAGATCGGACGACGGCGTCGTACTCGGGCCCAGGCACCGTGCTCGGTGCAGCTCTCCGGCCCCGTTCACGTAATAGGCGACAACCGCCGTACGGCGGACCGCCGGCGAGACGGAGGTGTCCCAGTAGTCCGACAGCAGCCGAACCACGGCGACCGGGACGGGGCCACACACCGCACCCCCGGCAGAGTCCACGGCGTCGAGCTGAACCGACGGCTTGAACGGCAGCGATCCGTCCACGGCGACGGCTCCGTAGTCGCGCAGGCCGACCGCGGCGACGTCGCGGGCGAAGTACGTCGCGCCGAGCTGGGCATCCTGTGCCATGTCCAGCCGGTCCGACGTCGCACTCATCTGATGCAGCGCGTTGACCACCAGGTCGGCCAGGCCGACCGTGACGACCCCCATCAGGGTCATGGTGATCAGCAGCTCGATCAGCGTGAAGCCCTGCTCGGTACGCCTCAACCGCACGGCGGATCCTCGAGCCGGCAGGGCTTCCGCAGCACGACGTCCAGCGTCTCGGCCGCACGCCCGTCAGTACTCGCCACTGAGACCCGCAACCGCTGCAGGCCCCGGTCCAGCAGGCAGAGCGGCAACCACAGCGCCCCGGTCCAGTACTGCGCCGACCCACTCACGACCCGAGCTGTGAACCCGGCCGGCGGCATGAACCCCGGCACGGTGTACGACGACGCACACGCGACATAGTGGCCGTCGGCAATGTACTGCTGCAACGCCTCCGCATAGTTGCGCACCGTCGTCACCGCGGTGGCCTGTTTGCGCTGTGTGTCCGACATCAGCACCGTCGTCGTCAGCCCCGCCATCACCGCGACGACGGCAACGCCCATCAGGGCGATCGCGACCACCAGTTCGAGCAGGCTCTCGCCACGTTCGCGCATCAGCCCTGCACCTGCCGGAAGATCCCGTACATCGCAGACACGAGCGCGATCGCGACGAAGCCGACCACCCCACCCATCAGGACGATCACGGCCGGCTCGAACAGGCCGATCAGCTTCTTCAGCTTGTAGTCCAGCTCACCCTCGTAGTACTGCGCGGTGACCTCCAACTGGGCGTCCATCGTCCCGGTGTCCTCGCCGACCCGGATCATCTGGGCCGCCGTGGCCGGGAACAGCCCGGTGGCCGCGAGCGGCCGGGCCAGGCCCTCGCCCTGCAGCATCGCCTCCATCACCCCGGCGAGTGACCGGCGATAGACGCGGTTCGGCAGCGCCCCTGTCGCGACCCGCAACGCCTGGGGCAGCTGGACGCCCGCGCTGACCATCGACGAGAGGATCCGGCAGAACCGCTCGACCAGCGCGAACTGGACGGTCGGCCCGATCACGGGCAGCGCGAGGACCAGCCTGTCCCGCAGGTAGCGTCCGGGCGTCGTACTCAGTACGTACACCAGCACGAGCACCAGTACGCCGGCGCCGATCATCAGTGCCCACCACCAGCTGGTGAGGAAGTTCGTGATGCCCAGCAGGATGCGCGTCGGCAAGGGCAACCGAGCACCGAGGCTGGCGAAGAACGCCTGGAACCGTGGAAGCACGAAGCCGGCCAGAACGACCAGCGTCACCATCGACATGACGGCGACGACCGCCGGATAGATCGTGGCCTGCTTGATCCGCCGGCGTGCTTCGAGATCGCGGTGCAGGTACCGGGCGAGCTGGCCGAGCACCGTGTCGAGGCGGCCGCTCAGTTCGGCTGATCGGAGGATGCCACGGTAGAACTCCGGGAAGATCCGCGGATGCCGGTCGAAGCAGTCCGACAATCGCTCGCCGTCGCGGAGGCCGTCCTCGACCTCGAGCATCATCCGGCGGACCGACGAGTTCTCCGCCTCGCGGCCCAGGCTGTGCACCGACTCGGTCAGCGGCAGCCCGGCCCCGACGAACGCACCGAGCTGCCGGGTCAGGTGCATCACCTCTTCCCGCTTCACCCTCCGCGCGGTGATCTCGAGCTGCAACAGGCCGGGCTTCTCGGACAGCCGGATGTTCCGCAGCTCCCGCTCGTACAGCGCCAGCTCGGCCTCCTCGCGGCTCTCGGCCCGCGTCGTACCGCGCTTGGTACTCCCGTCGGGCCTGGCCGCGACGTACGCATACCTCGTCATCGCATCCCCACCGTGTAGATCGACCGGAGCACCTCGGCGACTGTCGTGACTCCCGCTTGCGCCAGCCGGGCACCCTCCTCCTGCAGTGTTCGCATGCCCTCGTAGCAGGCGACCTTGCGAATCTCGGCCAGCGGAGCGCGATCGATCACCAGCTCGCGGATCGGATCGGTCACCGGCAGCAGCTCGTACACGCCGGTCCGTTCCAGATAGCCGGTGTGCGCGCAGAAGTTGCACCCCGCACCGCGGATCAGGCCGCCGATCGGAACCTCCGCGCCGGCACCGCGCAGGAACGCCTGCTCCGCGGCCGGCGGCCCGTAGTACTCGCGGCAGTTCTCGCAGACCTTGCGGATCAGCCGCTGCGAGATCACCGCACTCACCGAGGACGCGACGAGAAAGTTCTCGATTCCCATGTCCAGCAGCCGATGCAGAGCCGTCGCGGTGTCGGTGGCGTGCACCGACGACAGCACCAGGTGCCCGGTCAGCGCGGACTGTACGGCGATGCGCGCCGTCTCCGCGTCCCTGATCTCACCGACCAGGATGACGTCGGGGTCCTGCCGCAGGATCGACCTCAGCCCGGAGGCGAAGGTGATCCCGGCCGTCTCGTTGATCTGGATCTGGTTGATCGAGGCGTAGCTGTACTCGACCGGGTCCTCGATCGTCATGATGTTCCGCTCGGGGCTGTCGATCTCACCGAGCGACCCGTACAGCGTGGTGGTCTTGCCGCTCCCGGTCGGGCCCGCACAGATCACCATCCCGTACGGCGTTCGCAACAACGCGGCGTACCGCTCGGCCAGCTCGGGAGGCATCCCCAGCTGCTCGAGGCGGAACAGCGGCCGGCTCTTGTCGAGCAGACGGAGCACGACCTTCTCCCCGTCGACGAGGGCGGCGGTCGATACCCGGATGTCGACGTCGCGGCCCTCGACCTGCATCCGGATCTGGCCGTCCTGCGAGCGCCGCCGTTCGACGATGTTCAGATCGGCCAGCACCTTGATCCGGCTGACCACGGCAGGCCCGATCGCGGCGGGCAGGTCGAGCTGGTCGCGGAGCGCGCCGTCCACCCGGAACCGCACCCTGACCCGGGCGTCGTGCGGCTCGATGTGGATGTCGGAGGCCCGGTCGCGCAGGCCCTGGGTGATGATCAGCTGGACCACCTGGACCACCGGCGCGTCCTCGTTCACCACGAGCTCGTCGGGCTCCAGCGCCGTACCCCGAGCCTGGAACAGCTTGACCGACTCGTCGATCCCGGCCAAGGCACGGAAGCTGTTGTCGATCGCGCGGACGATGTCGGGCGCGGCCGCGAGCGCGAGCCGCACCGGGCGGCCGAGTGCTTCCTGGATCTGGCTGCCGAGCGCCGGGTCCGCGAGTACGACGAGCACCTCGCCCTCGCGAACCGCCAACGGCAGCGCGGTCAGCTGTCGCGCCGTCTGCTCGTCGATCAGGGCTGTCGCCTCTGCCTGGGGACTGACCGTCCACAGGTCCACCAGTGGGATCCCGTGCTGCTCGGACAGCAGCGCGGCCCGGCGTCGTTCAGCCGGAACATCAGCCGGCTGGTACGGCGGCACCGGCGACTTCTCCTGTCCGCGGTGCCTCATCACGCCCGCACCGCCCCGGACCGAGCTCTCGGCCGCAGCTCGATCTCCTTCGGGTGGGAGCAGCGGGAGTAGGCGTCCTCGGGCGAGATCTGGCCGGCGTGGATCAGCTCCGACAGGGATTGCTCGAGCGTGATCATGCCTTCGCGGCGGCCGGTGACCAGGGCGTTGCGCAGCTGATGCGTCTTGCCCTCCTTGATCAGGTTGCGGATCCCCGCGTTCGCGACCATCACCTCGAACGCCGCCACCAGTCCGCCACCGACCCGCGGGAGCAGTCGCTGATGGACGACGCCACTGAGCGCCGCGGCCAGCTGGACCCGTACCTGCGACTGCTGCTCGGGCGGGAAGACGTCGATGACGCGGGCCAGCGACTGCGCGGTGTCGTTGGTGTGCAGGGTCGCGAAGACCAGATGGCCGGTCTCGGCGATGGTCAGTGCGAACCGGATCGACTCCAGGTCCCGCATCTCACCGACCAGCAGTACGTCGGGGTCCTCGCGCAGCGCGGCCCGCAGGGCATCCGGGAAGGACGCCGTGTCGCTGCCGACCTCGCGCTGGTTCACCGCCGAACGGCGATGTTCGTGCACGTACTCGATCGGGTCCTCGATGGTGATGATGTGGCAGGCGCGATCGGTGTTGATCTGGTGGATCACGGAGGCCAGCGTGGTCGACTTGCCGGATCCGGTCGGCCCGGTGACCAGGACCAGGCCCTGATGCAGCTGCGCGAACGTGCTGATCACCGGCGGCAGTCCCAGCTCCGACATCGTCGGGATGCTGCGCGGAATGACCCGCAGCGCGAGCGCTGTGTCGCCACGCTGGGTGAAGGCGTTCGCGCGGATCCGCGCGTTCTCCCGCCAGGAGAACGAGAAGTCGTGCTCGTAGGTCGTCTGCCAGACGTTCGAGCGGTGCGGGTTCAGGATCTCCGCGAGCATCGAGTCGGTGTCCTGCCTGGTCAACGGCGTCTTGTCCGCCACCGGGCGCAGGACGCCGTGGACACGCAGCTGCGGCGCCATTCCGACGGTGAGGAGCAGGTCGGTACCGCCGGCGTTCCAGAGTTCTTCGAGCAACAGATCCACCCGGCTGCCAGGCACGGGAATTCTCATGGGGTCCCTTCGGCATGATCGTCCGACCGGAACACGACCCGCCTCGGCCGGACCGGGCCTCCTCTGACCGGTCCGGCCGTGCGGGACGAGGTCAGGTGCAGGCGCCGGACGCGGTGACCAGACCGTTCACGCCGAGCGTGATGGTGTACCCGCTACCGACCGGGCGGCTGCGCAGCAGCTGGTTGACGCCGACGGTGAGCTCGAGCCAGCCGGGGTCGCCGCCGGGCGGATAGGCGCCGTTCTTCGCGTAGTACGCCTCGACGGCGACCTCGACGCTCTTCTTGTCGGTCTTGCAGGCGGCCGCGTTGCCGCGGTCCTGGATGCCGGAGACCGCGAAGACGACGATCCCGGACAGCACGCCCAGGATCACGATCACAACGAGCAGTTCGATCAGGGTGAATCCGGATTGGTTCCTCGTGCGGGTCCGGTCCGAGCAATTGCGGGCACGGCGGACTGTTCGGGCGACCAGGGCCCGAAGCGGGTAGTTCATGCTGCTTCCTTTACAGATGCTCCGGCAAGCGACGGAGACGGGGTCTTCCAGGCGCGGCAGCCGCGAACGAGGATTCAGCTCGACCCCTGTAAATCCAGCCGGATCCGCCCCACACATCCCCCCGGATAATGCTTTGCTGCCGCGTCAAAGACTCGTCTCTGCGAGCCCCGCGTCACAGCGGGTGAACGCCCGACGTCCCTGGCCACCCGACCGACACGTGTCGGTCGTTCGCCCGACAGACCTCAGGAGCGCCTCAACAGCGACCTGGTCGCGTCCCAGCCCTCGAGGCCGGGATCCAGGCGCGCGATGTCAGCCGCCGACCGCAGCCGGTGCCATCCCGGGCCGATCGCGACGGCGTGCCGGCGGGGCTTGCAGGCCTCGAGCGCGGACAGTTCGGTGTCGAACGTCGGTGCGGTCTCGGACACCCAGTCCGCGGTCGGGACGTTGACGCCGATCGCCGCGAGCGTGCCGTCCTCGGCCGGAGTGACAGCGATGTCGGCGCTGCTGAGTGCGCGGAAGAGCTTCCCGATCAGGAGTCCGGGGAGGTCGGGCACGTCGTACGACACCGCGACCACAGCTGCAGCCGGACCGGCCAGCTCCACCGCATGCAGGACGGGACGCTCGGCGTCCACGGCGTACGTCGGTGTGCCCGGCCAGGTCAGCGCGGTCATCTCCGCGACCGCGGCGTCGTCCCCGCCCGCGACGGCGACCGCTACGTCGACCCGGTCGAGTGCGGCGAGGACTTCGTAGGTGTCCTCGGCCAGCGCCAGTCGCCACGCCTCAGGGTCCCGCCCGGGCGGAGCCCAGGTCCCGGTGGCCGGTACGACGACGACCACCACCCGCCGGTCGGATGAAGGCGCGGTCATGCGGGAGTGCTCACGTCGTCATAGGTCTCGCGGGCCGCACTGACCTGAGGCATGTAGCTTTCGGCCCAGGTCTTGATGGCGGCGATCAGGGGCATCAGGGTGCGGCCCAGCGGTGTGAGGTCGTAGTCGACGCGGACGGGGACGGACGGGGTGACCGAGCGGGTCAGGAGGCCGTCGCGTTCGAGGGAGCGGAGGGTCTGGGTCAGCATCTTCTGGCTGACGCCGGCGATGCGGCGGGACAGGTCGGAGTAGCGCTGCGGGCCGTCCGCGAGGGCGGTCAGTACCAGCGTCACCCACTTGTCGCTGATGCGGTCGAGGAGTTGCCGCGCGGGGCAGGTCGCCAGGAACGCGTCGTACTCGCGGGCTGCCTCTTCGCGGAGCTGGGCTGCGGTGCGGGTCGGCATGGCTCTCCTCGTCGTGCGGTACGCACTCCGAAGTGCGTACTTCCCAGGAGAGAGTAGCTCTCCGATAGTGGTGCAAGTTCCAGACACCACGAGGAGAGCACGATATGCGCGCACTAGTAGCCCGCCGTCTCGACGGGCCGGACGCGATCGAGTTGATCGAGACCGACGTACCTGAGCCGGCCGCGGGTCAGGTACGGATCAAGGTGGCCGCCGCCGCGGTCAACCCCGTGGATGTGGCGGTGAGTACTGGGGTGCTGGTCGAGTTCGGATTGACGGCGCCGCGGGAGCAGTTCGGTCTCGGCTGGGATGTCGCGGGCACCGTGGACGCGGTCGGGCCTGGCACCCAGGCACGGGCCCAAGACGCCGTGATTGGGGTCGCGGACCTCCTCGCCCAGACACTCAAGACGCATGCCGAGTACGTCGTGCTGGACGTCGACGCAGTCGTGCGCGCGCCGGAGGGTGTGGACCTGACGAGAGCGTCCACGTTCGGGCTCAACGGGCTGACCGCTCTACAGGCCGTCAAAGAGCTGCAAGGAGAGACGGTGCTCGTGACCGGGGCTGCTGGCGGTGTCGGCGGGTACGCCGTGGAGCTCGCCAAGCACGCCGGTCAGACGGTGATCGCCAGCGCAGCAGCAGGTGACGAGGAGCTGGTACGGCGGCTCGGCGCGGACCACTTCGTCGACCGGAACGAGGACCTGGCTGCAGCGGTACGACGGATCGCGCCGGCCGGCGTGGATGGCGTTGTGGACGCCGCGGTGGTGGGAATCGCTGCTCAGGAGGCTGTGCGCAACGGCGGGCGTCACGTTCACCTGCAGGGAGGTCCGCGGCCGCCGCAGCTTCGTGGCATCGCTGTGGAGCAGTTGTTCGTCCACACCAACCGCGGTGACCTGGAAGAGCTCACGAGGCTGGTCGAAGCCGGTGTCATTTCAACGCGAGTCGCCGAGACCTATCACCTGGACGAAGCGGCTAACGCCTACAAGCGCCTTGCTGCGGGAGGGGTCCGCGGACGCCTCGTTCTGGTGCCATAACAACTACCCGACGGCAGAGTGGAGGCGCAGCGCCACCTGGACGTCCAGTGCGCGGTCCGGGGACTGCCAGCCGTCGCCTAGTAGGGCGGTGATGCGGTCGAGTCGCTGCTGCACTGTGTTGGGGTGGATGTGGAGTGACGTCGCTGCCCGGGTCGGGCTCTGGCCTGCGGCGAAGTACGCCTGCAGGGTGCCGATCAGGTCGGTACCTCGCTGGGTGTCGTAGTCGAGGACCTTGCCGAGCACATGGTGCACGTGGGTGCGAACGTCGACCTCGGACGCTCCGACCAGGCCTGCCACGCCCAGGTCGTCAGGTGTGGCGGATTCACACAAGCGGCCGAGGCGGACCATGGTGGTGACCAGGCGGGACGCCTGTCGGTGTGCCTCGACCAAGGGCTCTCCCCAGTTCGCGGGACCGGTGACAGCGATCGTCACACCGGTGCGCTTAGCCAGCTCGGACAGGTCGCGTGCGGTAGACGCAACGCCCAGTACGAGCAAACAGCAACACCAGGTCCCCGCCGTACGGACCAGACAGCACCAGTCTGTCTTCCAGTGGTGCAGACAACCGGGCACGTACGGCGGTGTGGTCGCCACGGCACACTGCGACGACCAGGCGATCGTGCCGATGGTTGGGCGCGAGTAACCGGAGTCGATCGGTCAGAGCGCGCGGATCGGCGCTTCCACTCAGTACGTCGGCCAGCAGGTCTGCCTGTGCACGTTGGGATTGCTCGGCGGCCTGTCGGCGGAACAACAGGACCAGTGCGGTCACAACGGCTGCACGTTCGACGATGCGCTGGTCTGCGCCGGACAGGTCGTCAGCACCGCCAATGACCAGTGCGCCGAGCCGTTCGCGCTTCGCGGTCGCCGCCACGACCCAGCAGTCACCGATGCGAGTCAATCGACCGGACTCGGACTCCTGCCACGGCACCGGCGTACCAGGGACGCTGCCGGCCACTGCCAGCTCGTTGCCGCTGGCATCGACCAGTACGACCCACATGTCGAGCAGCTCGGCCAGTGCGGCGGCGATCGCGTCCACATCCCCGCCGGACAACACGATCTCCGCAAAGCGGTCATGCGCGGCGGCCGCATGCTCGACGCCGGCGTGTGCAGCAGACAGCTGGTCCAGCGCCGCAGCGGTCTCCGCCGCCGCACGTACCTGTACCAGGGTCACCGCGGCCAGTGTGGCCAGTGAACCGAGCAGCGACACCTCATCACGACTGAACGGGCGTCGTGTCCGGTTGGACGCGAACAACACACCGACGAACGCTCCGTCGACCACCAACGGCGTACCGCAGATCGCTACCAGCCCTTCCTCGCCGACCGCGTCGTCGATCGGAGTGGTGTGCCGGAAGCGGCGGTCCGACGGGTAGTCCGCGGTCCAGTACGGCTTGTAGGTCTCCGCGACCAGACCGCCGAGTCCTGCGCCGAGCGGCAGCCGCAACTGCTGGAACGCGGCAGAGACGGAGCCGTCGGTGGCCCGCATGTACGTGTCGCCACGGGTCTCGTCGTACAGGGTCAGGTACGCGACGTCCGTTCCGACGAGGGTGCGGGCGCGGTGGACGATGGTCTGCAGTACGCCGCCTGGGTCGCGAGCGGACGCCAGCTCGCGCGCTACGTCGACCAGTGCGGACAGCTCGGCCTCACGCTTCTTGCTCGCGTCCATGCCCGCCCGGATGCGCAGGGCGAGGTCGCGTGCCACCGCGTCCTCGCCCGCCGCCCGGGCCAGCTCGCTCCCGGACGCATCCTCGGCCAGCAGCCGCAGAAGCTCCTCCATGGTTCTACAGCGTAGTGAGGTCCCGACGATGTGTTTCGGAGTACGACGTCACCGCGACGATAGAGATGACCGCACAGGCCGCGACGTAGACAGCGATCGCGTACCCGGAGTCGTACGCCTTCAGCAGTGCTACCGCGATGAACGGCGCCAGACCGCCTGCGACGATCGATGCGAGCTGGTAGCCGACCGAGACACCGGAGTACCGCACCCGCGTCCCGAACAGCTCGGTGAAGAACGACGCCTGCGGTCCGTACATCGCACCGTGCAGCACGAGCCCGACCGTCACTGCCAGCGTCGCGAGGGCGAAGTTGCGAGTGTCGACCAGCGCGATGAACAGGAACCCCCAGACGCCGACTCCGACCGCACCGATGAGGTACACCGGCTTACGGCCGATGCGGTCCGACAGCGCGCCCCACAGCGGAATGGCGAAGAAGTGCACGGCAGCGGCGATCAGTACGGCGTTCAGCGCGAACGACTTGCCCATGCCGAGGTGTTCCTTCGCGTACGTCGCGATCACGATGGTGAAGATGTAGTAGCTGACGTTCTCCGCCATCCGCGCACCCATGGCGGTCAGCACCTCACGTGGGTACCGCGTGAGCACCTCGAGAATCGGCAGCCGCTCCGCCGGCTCGTCCTGCGCCTTAGCACGCGCCTCCTGGAACACAGGTGACTCCTCGACGCGCAGCCGCACCCACAGCCCCACCAGCACGAGTACTGCGGACAAGAGGAACGGGATGCGCCAGCCCCACGAATCGAAGGCCGCATCCGACTGGAACGCAGCCAGACCAGCCAGTACGCCGTTTGCGATCAGCTGACCCGCCGGCGCACCGGCCTGCGGCCAGGACGCCCAGAAGCCACGCCGTGCCGGATCACCATGCTCCGACACGATCAGTACTGCGCCTCCCCATTCACCACCCAGCGCGAACCCCTGGATGAGTCGCAGCACCGTCAGCAGGATGGGGGCGAGCGCGCCGACCTGTGCGTACGTCGGCAGCAGGCCGATCGCGAACGTGGCAACACCCATCATGAGCAGCGACAGCACCAGCAACTGCTTGCGGCCGAGCCGGTCGCCGAAGTGCCCGAACACGACGCCACCGATCGGACGGGCGAAGAAGCCGACCGCGAACGTGGCGAAGCTCAGCAGCGTTCCGGTGAGCTCCTCGCCTTTCGGGAAGAAGAGGTCGCCGAACACCACCGATGCGGCGACCCCGTACAGGAAGAAGTCGTACCACTCGACCGTCGTACCGACGAGACTCGCGCCGACCACCCGGACGATCGACGAACGGGTACGCACTGGTTCTGTTGCTGTCATTGGGCGGACTCCTCAGTTAGTGGGCGGTCCAGCCGCCGTCGAGTACGAACGAGCTCCCCGTGATGGAGGCGGACGCGGGGCCGCACAGCATGGCCACCAACTCCGCCACTTCGGCCGGTTCGATCAGCCGCTTCACCGCGACCGGCTCGAGCAGGACCTTGTCCAGCACCTCTGCCTCGGACAGGCCGTGGGTCGTGGCCTGGTCCGCCAGTTGCGCGGTGACCAGCGGCGTCCGGACGTACGCCGGGTTCACGCAGTTGCTGGTCACACCGTGCGCGGCACCTTCCAGCGCGACGACCTTGCTGAGTCCTTCGAGCCCGTGCTTCGCAGCGACGTACGCCGCCTTGAACGGGCTGGCGCGGAGCCCGTGGACCGAGCTGATGTTCACCACCCGGCCCCAGCCGGCGCCGTACATGTGTGGGAGCGTCTGCCGGATCAGCCGGAACGGTGCCTCCAGCATCAGCCGCAGGATGTAGCTGAACCGCTCCGGCGGGAACTGCTCGACCGGTGCGACCTGCTGTACGCCGGCGTTGTTCACCAAGATGTCCACGTCCGTCGGGAGGTCCGACAACCGCTCCAGGTCGGACAGGTCGGCTACTACCGTCTCGACGCCGTCCAGCGCGTCCAGACCGGCCTGGTCGAAGTCGACGGCCACCACGTGGACGCCGTCCGCGGCCAGGCGCTGGGCGCACGCGGCGCCGATACCGGACGCAGCGCCGGTGACGAGGGCTCGACGGGTCTCCATGGCCGATGACTGTAGAAATCAGGACCTCGGCGCACTATGGGATGCGAGCACACAACCCAACGCAGCGGCATGGCCCGACAAGCTACTTATCCACAACCGCAGCTATCAAAGCAGCGCGTCATGATAGGTGGACCTATTGTTGAAACATGGTCGATATCGAACAGCCGAAGCAGAAGGCCGCCGGTGTGCCTGCTGTGCTGTCGTCGCTCAAGTTCGGTCTCCGCGAGATGGGGCCGGTGCGCACCGGCCGCACCTTCTCGAGGATGAACCGGGACCACGGGTTCGACTGTCCGTCCTGCGCCTGGCCGGACCCGGAACACAAGCACGCCGCCGAGTTCTGTGAGAACGGCGCGAAGGCGGTGGCCTGGGAGGCGACCCGCAAGCGGGTGCCGCGGGCGTTCTTCGCCGAGAACTCGGTCGCCGACATCGACCGGATCTCCGAGTTCGACCTCGGCAAGCTCGGCCGGATCACCGAGCCGATGCTGCTGCGGGCCGGCGCCACGCACTACGAGCCGATCGGCTGGGACGAGGCGTTCCAGGTCGTCGCCCGGCACCTGAAGGCCCTCGTCGACCCCAACGACGCCGTCTTCTACACCTCCGGCCGGACCAGCAACGAGGCCGCGTTCCTGTACCAGCTGTTCGTCCGCGCCTACGGCACCAACAACCTCCCCGACTGCTCGAACATGTGCCACGAGTCCTCCGGTACGGCGCTGCTCCGGGTGGTCGGCAGCGGCAAGGGCGCGGTCACGCTGAAGATGCTCGAGGAGTCCGAGCTGATCGTGGTCGTCGGGCAGAACCCCGGCACGAACGCGCCGCGGATGCTCACCCACCTCGAGGTCGCCAAGCGCAACGGCGCCTCGATCGTCGCGGTGAACCCGCTGCCCGAGCCGGGCCTGATGCGGTTCATGAACCCGCAGAAGCCGCGCGGCCTGGTCGGCAAGGGGACGCAGCTGGCCGACCAGCACCTGCGGATCCGGATCGGCGGCGACCAGGCCCTGTTCCTTGCCCTCGGCCACCTTCTGCTCGAGGCCGAGGCGGCGAACCCGGGCACCGTGCTGGACAAGTCGTTCATCGAGTCGCACACCAGCGGGTTCGAGCTGTACGCCAAGCAGAACACCGAGCTCGACTGGCCCGCGGTCGAGCAGGCCACCGGGCTGCGGCGGGCCGAGATCGAGGAGCTGGCGCAGCGTTTCATCAAGTCCAAGGCGACCGTGATCTGCTGGGCGATGGGGCTGACGCAGCACCGCGACGCGGTCGCGACGATCACCGAGGTCGTCAACGTGCTGCTCCTGCAGGGCAACATCGGCAAGCCCGGCGCGGGTCCGTGCCCGGTGCGCGGGCACTCGAACGTCCAGGGCGACCGCAGCATGGGGATCTGGGAGAAGATGCCGGACGCCTTCCTGGACCGGCTCGATCGTGAGTTCTCGTTCACGTCCCCACGTGAGCACGGCATCGACGCGGCGGACACCGTGAAGCGGCTGCGCGACGGCGCCGTACGGGTGTTCTTCGCGATGGGTGGCAATTTCGCGTCCGCGACCCCGGACACCGAGGTCGTGCATCGCGGCCTTCGGCAGTGCGACCTGACCGTGCACGTGTCCACCAAGCTGAACCGGTCGCACACCGTCACGGGCCGCGAGGCGCTGATCCTGCCGACGCTCGGCCGGACCGACCACGATCACACCGCGGCGGGTCCGCAGTCGGTGTCGGTCGAGGACTCGCAGGGCGCCGTACACCTGTCGAAGGGCAACCTGATGCCGCCGGCGCCGGAGCTGAAGTCCGAGATCGGGATCGTGTGCGGGCTGGCGCAGGCCGTCGTACCGGATGTCGGGGAGATTCCGTGGGCCGACTTCGCCGACGACTACAGCCTGATCCGGCAGCGGATCGGGCGGGTCGCGGACGGGTACGAGAACTACGAAGAGCGGCTGCGGGACAGTGACGGCGGCTTCCTGCTGGCGCACGCGGCGCGGGACAAGCGCGTGTTCAAGACGTCCGACGCGCGAGCGCAGTTCACGGCGAACGAGCTGACCTGGTTGCCGACGGAGCCGGGTCGGTTGCTGCTGCAGACGTTGCGGAGTCACGACCAGTTCAACACCACGATCTACGGCCTCGAGGACCGGTACCGCGGCATCCACGGGACCCGCGACGTGGTCTTCGTACACCCGGACGACCTGGCCGAGCTCGGTCTGCAGGACGGCGGGTACGTCGACATCGTGAGCGAGTTCCGGGGCGTCGAACGGCGTGCCTCGCACTTCCGGCTGGTCTCGTACCCGACGGCTCGTGGTTGCGTGGCGGCGTACTACCCGGAAACCAACGTGCTGATGTCGGCAGACGATTTGGCGAAGGGCAGCAACACCCCGGTCGCGAAGGGGCTCACGGTCCGGCTGGAGCCAGTCGCTTCCTGAACCACGGCTGGAGTGCGGCGAGCACGACGGCAGCTCCGGCGGTGGTGAGCCAGAGTCCTGCTGGGCCTGCTGTCTTGAGTAGTTGGGTGACCGTGATCGGCGCGATCGTGGTGGCGATACCCCAGCTCAGGCCGAAGACCGCGAGGTAGCGGCCGCGGGCCTCGTTGGGGGCGAGGCCGGACGCCTGGGTCAGGTAGCGGGTCAGCAGGAACAGATCGCCGAGGCTCCACAGGACAGACGCGAGCAGAAACATGCTGAGGTTGTGAGCGACCGCGGCGACCACCAGACCGGCAGCGACGAGCACGTAGCCGATCGCGATGGCCCGGAAGTCGTCGAGGTGCTGCACGCGGAGCACACGTTGGGCGACGATCAGGGTGACCGCGGACACGGCGAGGATGATGCCGGTGCCGGACTTCGGGAGTCCTTGCTCGAGCAGCGTCAGCGGTACGCCGATGATGAGTTGCATGTAGATCGTGGCGAAGACCGTGCCGCCCGCGAGGAGCAGGAGAAGTCGCCTGTCTCGCCAGACTGCCGCGGGGCGATCCGCCAGGCGTTCCCGGCGTACGTCGGGAGGCAGTGCGAGCGCGATCAATGCGGCGCAGGACAAGCAGGTGACCGCGTCGGCGACGAAGAGCCACCGGAGATCCCAGTGGCTGAGCGCGGCGGCGAGCAGACCTGCCAGTACGCCGGCCGCTGCCAGGGCCGCGCTGTACAGGCCGTATGCGGCGGGGCGGTCCTCTGGCTCGGTGACGTCGGCGATCATCGCTTGGCTGGGAGGCTCGTAGATCTCGAACGCGAGGCCGAGCAGGATCGTCGCGAGTACGGCGGACCACAGGGTGTGGCTGAGCGCGATCCACAACTGGGCGATCGCGCAGCCTGTCAGGCCGAGGACGATTGTGCGGCGGCGACCGAGGCGATCGGCCAGCTGACCGCCGAGCAGCCGGGACGGGATCGTAGCGGCGCCGAACACCGCGAGGATCAGGCCGACCTGGCTGAGCGAGGCCTTGAACTCGACTGCGAGCACCACGCCCAGGAACGGAAGCGTGAACGCGCCGATCCGGTTCACGGCGCGGGCGACGACCAGGATCCAGACGGTTCGGGAGAGCCCGCGCGCCGTCCGTGCGGAAACAGCACTCATCCTGACACCCCATGACTGTCTAAGTGGCTATGATCGGTCACGCAGCCCTGAGCCTACGGAGGTATCGCGTGACTGGTCAAGTGTCTTTTGATAGTCATGCGCGGAATGTGCTGGCCGCGTCGGTCGAGTACGTGAACCGGCTGACTCCTGGGTACTCCGGCGGTGTCCCGTACGACGCTCCCGCCGATGAACCGGAGGCGATCACGGCAGCAGTCGCCGAGGCGCTGACCGCGATCGGCCATCCACCGAAGTCCGTTCCGGTCGACGACGCGCGGCGACTGAAGCTGCTCGCGGGGCGGATGCGGATCGTCTTCGAGGCCGCGAATGCAGGCGACCTGGACACCGCCGCGGCGGAGATCAACGAGTTGCTGGTGGACACGAACGCGCGCCCGCAGCTCGACCGCGGCAAGGACCGCCCGTGGAGCCTGCACTTCCACGGTCCCGACGAACAGCTCGCGAACGGCTGGGCCGCCGGATGCGCGGCCGGCCTAGCTCTCGCAGTCGGCAGCGACCTGGCCGGCAGACTGGGCGTCTGCGCAGCCCCCCAGTGCGACCGGGTCTTCGTCGACGTCTCCAAGAACGGTCAACGCCGCTTCTGCTCCCCCCAATGCCAAAGCCGAGTCAAAGCCGCCGCCCACCGAGCCCGCCAAGCCGCCTCCGAGTAAGGATCGGGTTGGACGGCTCCTCGTTGTTCACGACCAGTTGCGCGCGATCGGCGGGGCGGACCTGGTCGACGTACAACTGCTCGCCCGGACCTTCAGTCGCCGAGGAAGCGCAGCTCCGCCCGCGCACCCCGGTCGCCTTCTTCGCACAGCTCGATGAGCTTTTCCAGGAAGAGGCGAACACTCTCCGGAGCGCGGGGCACGAACCGCCGTACCTCGGCCGCCAGCGCGCCCAGCTCCTCTCGCGCGAACAGCACATCTCCGTAGCCGTCCACCCGGCCGAGCATGGGAAACCCGGCTTCGCCTTCATCAGTTGGGAAGGCGGCCTCGATGTCGTCCCACCACTGCTCAGCCCCATCGACCACGCGGCCGTCGACCCACAACTCGATCCTGACGGCCATCGCAATCAACCACCCCTTCGTCGGCCAATTCCCCCAGAACCGCCGCCCGGTCTCCCATGACAGTCATTCTCCACAACTCCGCAGGGTGTGGGCGAAAGGTTTCCGCCGAGCGCTTGCGTCAAGTTTCTTTACTCTCCGCGATCGCTGGACCCGGCCAGGCGATCGCCGTACCGTTCACTCACAGTAGGGGGGAAACACAAATGCAGAGATGTTCTTCTTGTGGTGCCGGAAAACTGGCCGGCGCCACGTATTGCGGCACGTGCGGAAAGGCACTGCCACCCGTCGAAGCAGACGCCGAGCCGTCCGGGGACGCACCGCCGTCGGATGCGACCCGTTATCTGTGCGCAGCCGTTCAGTTGAACAGCCAGCTCGCCGACGAGGTCGTCCGCGACATTCTGGACGAAGAATTCAAAGCACCGCCGTCGTCTCCGGACGTCGACCTGGTTCCGGTCATCCTGCACGCGATCGCGGCCAGGAAAAGACATCTCGTCCGCGATGTCCTGCTGACGATCCTGCTGATCAGCGCATTCTGGGGCGCATACAACACGCGGTACGTCGTTGTGCTGCTGGCACTCGCACTGTGTTGGGTCGTGGTCGTCGGCGAGACCTTGGTGGCGACGTACGGCGTCGTCGCACATGACCTGCGTCCGGAACGGTTCAAACCGGACGCCTTGTCCTCGAACGATCCCGCGATCAGGGAGCGGCTCAAGCAGGTCGCCACAGCTGCTCGGGGCAATGTCAGCGTCTACAGCGGCTACCGGCCTTTCGTCGGAAGTGGAGTGCCCTTCGACGCTTGGTCCTTCGCGCTCGACATCGACCGGGCGGCGGAGGGGAAGGTCGCCGAGTCCTTCACCGCGCTGTCGATCCACGACTTCGTGAAACAACGCTTGGGCGACCTGCGGACCGGCGAGGTGGTGCTGGCCGACCGCGTCTTCGTCGACGGTCGCGACATCCGCGAGGACCGCCGGTTCCTTCCGGATCGGTTTGCGGTGCCGAGGCCGAAGGTGGATCGCTCGATGGTGCGGAGCCTGACGGTCGAGCCCGAAGACCGGGCACGCCCGTACTTGACCGTCCAGATCAGTGGCTGGCGCGGCCAGTTGGTCGTCTCGACCTTCTTGCGGTTCGTTGTCACGCCGCATGAGCTGGTCGTCGAAGTCACGCACTGCCTGCTCGGGCCGGTGCGGGACGAGTTTCAAGAGGTGGACAGCCTGTTGCAGGAGCCCACCGTGCGCCAGTCGATCCGGATCGGCGGGCGAGCCCTGCGACGGACGCCGGGGCATCTGCTCCGGGCTCCGTTCGCGATCGCGAAGCACCTTCTCGGGCCGGTGACGACGGCCCATCACCGGGCCAGGCAACGGCGGGAGATCGTCCGCTCGCTCCGGTTCGACTACGGCGCCGCCAGAAGCCCGCGCGAGACGGTCAGTGACGACCGGTACCAGCGGTACTTCCAGAAGCTCGACAGCGCCTTGTACACCAAGGTGATCGAGAAGCGGATGCTCCAAGCGGTGGAGCAGTTCCTCGAGTCCAAGGGGATCGACACCACCGAACTGACGCAACGACAGGCCATGATCCAGAACAACGGCGTGCTCGTCGCCGCGGGTGCGACTGTCACCGCCGGCAGCATCGCCGCCGGGACCGGAGCCCGCGCGAGGTCTGTGATTCGGAAGGCCGCCGACGTAGCCAGGCAAAGCGTCTCCGACGCAGCCGGAAGGAACTGAACACCAATGGAGAAGAACGACGGAATCCGGATCTCAGGCGGACATGTCTCGGTCGGCGCGATGGCAGCCGGCGAAGGCGCCACGGCCACGAACACGAACATCTCGGCAGTTTCGGCGGGTTCGCTCGCCGACGCGCGCGCCGGGATGGCGCAGCTCCTCGAGCTTCTTCACACGCACTCGGAGCGCTTGGAGCGGCCGGACGAAGCCATCGCGGTGGCAGAACTGGCCGATCGCGAACTGTCGAAGGAGAAGCCCGACAAAACGTCGGTACTGCGGCTGCTGGAAGTGATCGCGTCCGGAGCCAAGTCGATCGCCTCGATCGGCGGCGCGGTGACGGCTGTCCAGCAGGCGGTCTCTGCGATCTTCTGAGCGTCTGGGGGGACGAACTCGATGTCTGTCTATTGCACGATCTGTGGCACTCGCCGGCCGGAGGGAGCCAAGTACTGCTCGCAGTGCGAGGCCGCGTTCAAGGACGAGGCTGCCGAATCGCGGACCGCTCAGGGCCCGCCCGGATACGGAACGGGCTGGTTCGTCGGAGCCACCGTGGTTCTCGCCGCGGTGGTTACCGGTGCGATCCTCGGCGGCGACGCGCTGATCGCGCGCTCCGTGGCTGCCACTGACCCGACCACCTACAACCAGCGCATCACGCCTGACGGCCGGATCACGTACGGCCCGGTCGAGCCAGTGGAGACGCCCACTGAAGACTGGACCCCAGCCCCGACGGAGGACGAGACCAGCGACATCCCGCCGGTGTCGACCGAGCCGGCTGAGTCGGTGGCGCCGTCGGTGCCCGCAGTGGGCAACGAACTGATCACCGTTACCCCGGAGGCGGCACAAGACCCTGCCGCGGCCGACGTCGTACAGCTGCTGACCGCTTACTTCACGGCCATCAACAACCGCGACTACGACGCCCATCAAGCACAGCTGACCCGCGCGGCGCGGGCAGCCATGACCCGCAAGGAGTTCACCTCCGGCTTTCGCTCCACCGTGGACTCCGAGATCACGCTGGCCGGGCTCAGCATCGCGCGCGACGGGCGGATGGTGGCTGAAGTGTCCTTCGTCAGCCGGCAGAACGCGGAGGACGGACCCGAACGCCAGACCTGCACCCGCTGGACCGTCGGCAAGTTCTTCGAGGGCCAGGGCACGAGCCTTCGGATCGGCAAGGCGCTTTCGGGCAGCGCCAGGTACGAGGCCTGCTGATTCCAGTACGACGCCCCACCCGGACAGGCCGGGTGGGGCGTCGTGCCAGCCAACTGTCAGCCGACCGGGGTTAGTTCGCGTTCTTCTTCTGGGGTTGGTGGGGTTGGGGTGGCGTGTTTGGCGGTGTTGGGGCGGAGCCACTTGGGGGCCCACCAGTTGGCGTCGCCTAGGAGGGTCATGATGCTGGGGAGTACGACGGCGCGGATGATCGTTGCGTCGATCAGGATCGCGACCGCGAGGCCGACGCCCAGTTGCTTCATGTCCAGCGTGCTCAGGGTGGCGAAGACCGCGAAGACGCCGATCATCACCGCCGCCGCGCTGGTCACCACGCCGGCCGAGCCGGTGATGCCTTCGGCGACCGCCTGCTTCGTCGGTACGCCGCGCAGTACCGCCTCGCGGATCCGGCTGACCACGAACACGTGGTAGTCCATCGACAGCCCGAACAGCACCACGAAGAGGAACAGCGGCAGCCAACTGACCACGGCGCCGTTCGACCGGAAGTCCAGCAGTCCTTCGGCCCAGGTGTTCTGGAAGACCGCGGTGACGACGCCGTACGCCGCACCCGCGCTCAGCAGGTTGAGCACGATGGCGGTGATCGCGACCACCACGGACCGGAACGTCACCATCATCACGATCATCGTCAGCAGCAGCACGAACCCGATCACGAGCGGCAGCTTGTCCCGCGTGTGCGCCGCATAGTCGACGTCCGCGGCCACGAACCCACCGACCGCGTACTCGACGCCCGGCACCTTGCCGACCGTCTCCGGCATCAGTTGCGTGCGCAGCTTGGTCAGCGAGTCCCGCGCCTGGTCGCTGCCGCCCTCGTACGGCGTGGCCACCTCGAGCGTCGCGACCGTGCCGTCCTTGGAGAACCGCGGCTCCTCGAGACCGTCCGACGCGAACAGGCTGTCGCCCTTGGTCTTGTCCATCAGCTCGGCCAGCGCGGCCTTCACCGCGGGCTGCTGGTTCGCAGGCGCCCGTACGGCGACCTCGTGGCTGGTACCCGTACTCGGGAAGGCCGCGGTCAGCCGGTCGTACGCCTTCATCACCGCGGTGTCACGCGGCAGATCCTCCGTGCCCGGGAACTTCAGCGTCATCCCCAGCGCCGGCGAAGCGACCGCAAGCAGCGCGGTGACGGCGACGAGCAGAGTGGCGATCGGGTGCTTCAGAGCCGGCTTGAGGACCATCGGCCAGAACCGCGGCTGCTTGTTGCCGGCCGTCAGCCGCCAGACGAGCGGGATCCGCGGCTTGTCCACCCAGCGCCCGAGCTTCGCCAGTACGGCGGGCAGCACGGTCAGCGAACCGACGACGGCCACCGCGACGACCAGGATCGAGCCGACCGCGAAGGACGAGAACACCGCGTCGCGGGCCAGGAACAGGCCGGCCATCGAGATGATGACCGCCGTACCCGAGACGACGACCGCGTGGCCCGAGGTCGCCGCGGCGATCTCGACCGCGTCGACGTGACCGCGGCCCTTGGCGCGTTCCTCACGTTCGCGGCGCAGGTAGAACAGCGAGTAGTCGACGCCGACCGCCATACCGATCAGCAGGATCACGCTGTTGACCGCATCCACCGCCGGCACCAACTGCGAAGCCGCAGCCGACAAGCCGATCGCGGCAGCCACCGCGGACAGTGCGAGCACCAGCGGGACGGATGCGGCGATCAGCGCACCGAATGCGATCAAGAGGATCGCGAGTGTCACCGGCAGGCTGAAGATCTCCGCCCGCTTGAAGTCCTCGCCGAGCGTCTCGTTGAGCGCCTTGTCGATCGACAGTCCGCCGACCTCTTCGATCCGCAGGTCCGGGTACTGCTGCTGGACCTTGGCGGTCGTGTCGAGCAGCGGCTGGACCCTGGCATCGTCGTCCGAGCCCTCCGGCACGTCCTTCATCGTGACCCGGACGATGACCGCGTCGTTCTTCGGCGACGGCATCGGCTGACCGACCTCCGCGACCCCACCGAGGGCGCGCATCTGCTGGATCACCACCGCCGCCGCCTTGTTCGCCGCGGTGTGGTCGAGCTGTCCGGACGGAGCCGTGATCAGCACGCTCTCGACGTCCGGGTCGTCGAAGTTGCCGGACTTGACGATGTTGTCCGCCCGGGTCACCTCGCCGATGTCACCCTCGTTCTTCGACTCCTTGGTCCCGGTCACCTGCCCGAGCGCGAAACAGGCGATCACGACGACAACCCACATCGCGATCGCCCGCCACGGATGGGTCGCGCTCCAGCGCGCTGCCCGGACCGTGATCTGTCCCCTGGCCATACGTTCCCTGCCCCTCTGCGCACCCACCGGCGCCCCACCCAGCGCTCCCTGGCGTTGCGCTGGCTACGGGAAGAAGCCTGACTGCCACGGCCCGGTCGCGACCATGCAGGAAGCCCCCCTGGTCACCCTGAGGGAAACCCCACCCCACCCTTTTCCGTACGCCGTACGCACCCCGGCCGATCGGACCTCAGAAGTCCTCGAGGTCGAGGGACGACGCGGCCGAGACACCCTCGAGATAGCCCTCGGCGCGCTCGGCCTTCGGGTAGCGGTGGACCAGGGCCCAGAAGGCGGCGTTGTGGGTCGGCTCGATCAGATGGGCGAGCTCGTGGACCAGGACGTAGTCGACGACCCAGGCCGGCATCGACTGCAAACGGGTCGACAACCGGATCGATCTGTCCGCCGGAGTGCAGGACCCCCACCGTCTGTTTTGGTTCGAAACCCACCTCACCGACGCAGGTTCGGGCACTTCCGGGAGGTGGCGACACGCGAGTTCGTGTGCTCTGGCCAACAATTTTTCGTCCGACACGCGCGATCGGCTGCGCTGCTTCTCGAGTCGCGCCAGCATGGTCTCGACCCAGCGCGCCTCCTCGGCGGCGGACAGCCGGTCGGGCATCAGCACGACCACCCGGTCGCCGTCGCGGTACGCGCTGACCGTGCGCTTGCGGCGCTTGCTGCGACGGATGTCCACGTGAGGCGGGATCGGACGCAGCGGAGAGTCGGCCATGGCTCAAAAATGTACCCCCCGAATCCGACAACTTTCTTCGGTCCACACCCTGTGCATCGACGTTTCCGCAGGTCAGACGCCAGATCTTGAGGCCCGCGACCCTGGTTGTTCACATCCTGTTCCCCCGCCCGTCCACAGTGTCCGGCGGCGCGTCCCACAGGTTGCTCACAGAGTTATCCACAGGGGTGGACAACGTGGGCTTGCCACCGCCGCCGGTACCTCCTAGCGTCATCGGCAACAGGCTCCCGGACCGCTACCGGGGCCGCTCGGAGGGGAAGCCGAGTGGTCGCGGAAGCGGATCTCCGGGAGCCTGTTCCGCGCCGGCGAAAGTTTCGGTAAGGGCTTTCCTCGGGGGAATCACGCGGCACGCGGGCCGGCAGGTGCGCTTGAGCCTGCGCCAGGAGGCCGTAGGGTGAATCCGAACTGGGCCGAACGGCCTACGGCAGGACGGTCTGCCGTTAGCATCCAACGACTGCCCGGGGCAAGACCCCGGGCTGGAATTCAGAGCAAGGAGAGGGCCCTCATGGCAGAGACCTGGAGCGGCGAGTTTTACTGCGTCAAGTGCAAGGCCAAGCGCACCGCCGACGGCGAGGTCAAGGTCAACGACAAGGGCACGCGCATGGCGAAGGCCAAGTGCCCCGAGTGCGGTACGAACCTGAACCGGATCCTCGGCAAGGCCTGACGCACCAGCACCACGTCGTAGAGGCGGTGTCCGGCACGTTGCGCGTGCCGGACACCGCCTCTCGTCGTATCCGGACCCGCGACACACAGCGACACACAGCGACACACTTGGCCCCCACCGGCCCGGGGCTTGGGTGACCGGACAGAATGGGAATGTGTCGGACCTTCCTCGTAAGGCGCTGAGCCGGACCGCGAAACTTGCCAGCCTGCCGCTCGGTGCCGCCGGGCGGGCGACGGTCGGCCTGGGCAAGCGCATCGGCGGCGCGCCCGCGGAGGCCGTGTACGCCGAGTTCCAGCGCCGTACCGCGGACCAGTTGTTCGCCGTCCTGGGTGAGCTCAAGGGCGGCGCGATGAAGTTCGGGCAGATGCTCAGCCTGATGGAGTCCGCGATGCCGGAGGAGCTCGCGGCGCCGTACCGGGCGACCCTGACCAAGCTGCAGGACTCCGCCCCGCCGATGCCGGCCTCGACCGTGGACACGATCCTCAGCCGTGAGCTCGGCAAGCGCTGGCGGGACCGGTTCGACGAGTTCGGCGACGTGCCCGCGGCCGCCGCGTCGATCGGCCAGGTGCACCGCGGACGGCTGAAGGACGGCCGTGAGGTCGCGGTCAAGCTGCAGTACCCGGGCGCCGCCGAGGCCCTGCGGGCCGATCTGCGTCAGCTCGGCCGGTTCGCCCGGACGATCGGCAGCCTGATCCCCGGGCTGGACGTGAAGCCGCTCATCGCCGAGCTCCAGGAGCGGATCGGCGAGGAGCTCGACTACGACCGCGAGGCGCAGGCCCAGCAGCAGTACGCCGACGCGTTCAAGGACCACCCGGAGTTCGTGGTCCCGCGGGTCGTCAAGCACTCCCCCTCGGTGATCGTGTCCGAGTGGATCGAGGGCCGGCCGCTGTCGTCGTACATCACCGACGGCACCCAGGAGGAGCGGGACGCGATCGGGCTGAAGTACGTCCGGTTCATGTTCAGCGGGCCGAAGTACGCCGGTCTGCTGCACTCCGACCCGCACCCGGGGAACTTCCGGGTGATGCCGGACGGGCGGCTCGGCGTGGTCGACTTCGGCCTCTGCGCGCGGCTCCCGGACGGCCTGCCGCCGGCGATCGGGCGGCTGCTGCGGATCTCGCTGATGGGTGACGGCCTGGCGGTCCGGGACGGGCTGAAGGCCGAGGGCTTCATCAAGCCGCGGATGGAGATCGACCCGGCCCAGCTGATGGACTACCTCGCGCCGTTCGCGGAGCCGGCCCGCGAGGAGAAGTTCCAGTTCAGCCGGACCTGGATGCGCGCGCAGGCGAACCGGACCGGCGACTTCCGGTCCCCCAACGCGTCCCTCGCCCTCCGCCTCAACATGCCGCCGTCGTACCTGCTGATCCACCGCGTCTGGATCGGCGGCATGGCCGTCCTCTCCCAGCTCGAGGCCGAGGCCCCGTTCCGCTCGGTCCTGGAGGAGCTCCTGCCCGGCTTCAGCGACGACTGAGCGCGGGCAGCGCGCGCAGGGTGACCGCCAGCAGGATTGCCATCGCGGTCAGCGCCACGGCGGTGATTCCGGCAGCCACGTGGAGTCCGGAGGTGAAGGCGTCCCGGGCCTGGTCGAGTACGTCGGCCGGCGCGCCCTGGCTGACCGCCTCCCCCAGTGAGTTGCCGCCACGACCGTCGGTACGGCTGCGGTAGACGGCAGTGACCACGCTACCGAGGACGGCGATGCCGAGGGAGTACCCGAACTCGTTGCCGGTCTGGGTCAGTGCACCGGCCGAGCCGGCCTTCTCGGGCGGGACCGAGCCGATGACCAGGTTCGTGCCCAGAATGACCAGCGCGCCCGGCCCGAGGCACTGCACCGCGAAGGCGATCACCAGCACCGTGGTCGAGGTCGTCAGGCTGACCACGGCCATACCGGCCACCGTGAACGCGACACCGGCCGGGATCAGGATGCCCGGGCGGATCCGCTGCGCCAGCCGCGGCGCGAGCTGGAAGCCGATCGTCGTCGTGATCATGCCCGGGACCAGCGCCAGACCGGCGTCGAGCGGGCTCATCCCCTTGACCAGCTGGAAGTACTGCGCGATGAAGACCATCACGCCGCCGGACAGCATCGAGAACGCCGTCATGCTGCCGAGCGTGACGCTGAAGGTCCGCCGCGCGAACAGCCGCACGTCCACCAGCGGGTCGTCCAGCCGCCGCTGACGCCGTACGAAGATCCAGCCGAAGGTGCCGCCGATCAGCAGGGCCCCGACGGACTGGACGCCCGCTCCGTGCGAGGCGAGGTGCTTGAGGCCGTGGATGGCCGGCAGGATCGCGGCCAGCGACAGGACGACACTCGGTACGTCGATCCGCCCGGCCTTCTCGTTCCGGTACTCCGGGAGGAGGAACGGCCCGACCGCGAGCAGAACCACCATCGCCGGGACGCCGATCAGGAAGGCGGAGCCCCACCAGAAGTGGTTCAGCAGGACGCCACCGACGATCGGGCCGACGATCGCACCGACGGTGAAGCAACCGCCCCAGACGCCGAGCGCGGTGGCCCGCTGCCGCTCGTCCGGGAACAGGGTGGAGATCAGCGACAACGTGCACGGCGCGATCGCCGCTCCGGCGATGCCCAGCACCGCGCGGGCGCCGATCAGCATGCCGGGGCTGACCGAGTACGCCGCCACGATCGAGGCGACGCCGAACACGGCAGCGGCGATCAGCAGCAGCCGACGGCGCCCGAGGCGGTCGCCCAGGCTGCCCATCGTGATCATCAGGCCGGCCACCATGAACCCGTACACGTCCAGGATCCACAGCTGCTGGCTGCTGGTGGCGCCGAGCGCGTCAGTGACCGCCGGCACGGCGAGCAGCATCACGAACAGGTCCAGGGACACGAGAAGCGTCGCGAGGCACAGCACGCTCAGCGCGATCCACTGCCGCTTACCGGTGGTCACAGGGTCCTCCACGAGGCTGAGGGTCATGATGTGGTCCTTCCACAGGAGTCTTGTCACTCACTGCGTCGGACGGCACATCGCAAGATCGACACTGGGTACAGAACTTTCCAGGAGGTCACGATGACGACGATGGACAACCTGCCCGCGGTCGTGTCACAGGAAGAGTGGCTCACGGCCCGTCTGGAGCTGCTGAGGCTGGAGAAGGAGGCGACGCGAGCGCGCGACCGCCTGAACGCCGAGCGCCGCCGGCTGCCGATGGTCCGGATGGACAAGCCGTACGTCTTCGAGGGACCGGACGGTGAAGTCGGACTGCTGGACCTGTTCGACGGACGGGACCAGTTGGTGATGCACCACTTCATGTTCGGGCCGGACTGGGACGAGGGGTGTTCGAGTTGCTCGTCCGCCGCCGACGAGATCGGCCACCTCCGCCAGTTGTCCGTGCGCAACACGTCACTGGTCGCCGTGTCGCGGGCGCCGTACCCGAAGATCGCCGCGTTCAAGGAGCGGCTGGGGTGGACGTTTCCCTGGTACTCGTCGTACGGGAGCGACTTCAACTACGACTTCCACGCCACGCTCGACGACCGGGTCGCGCCGGTGCTACTGCATTTCCGCACGCCGGAGCAGCTCGCCAACGAGAAGGGGACGCCGTGGTCGGACGGGCCCTGGACCGATGAGATGAACGGCGAGGAGCTGCCGGGCATCAGCGCGTTCGTCCGGGTCGACGACGAGGTGTTCCACACGTACTCGACCTTCGGCCGGGGCATCGAGGACTTCCACAACTGCTACCGGTACCTCGACCTGACCGTCCTCGGCCGCCAGGAGGCGTGGGAGGAGCCGAAGGGGCGCGCCGAGCCGCTCGGGCTGCACGTCGGCGGACCGGCGATGCGCGTCCCGGACCGGTACGACGTATGACTCACCAGTAGACCGAGTCGAGCTTCCCCTCGATGCTGCGGACGTTCTCCCGGGCACACCGGTCGCAGTACACCAGCTTGCGACCGTCCTCGACCGAGGTCATCCAGGTCAGCGGCACGTCCTCGGACGCCGCCTGCTGACCACACAACGCACAGGTAACACTTGCCATAGGGACTAGTCTGCACCGCGTGCGATGGGTGATTCACGGTGAGGGTGAGGTCTGGGGCAACCGGTGGCTGAGCGTACGGCGGTTGGACGTCGAGCAGCCCGACGGTGAGCGGTTCGACTATCACGCGGTGCGCCTGAAGGACATCGCCGCCGCGGTCGTCACCCGGGACGAGTGCGTGCTGCTGATGTGGCGGCACCGGTTCCTGACCGACACCTGGGCGTGGGAGATCCCGATGGGGATCATCGAGGCCGGTGAGAGTCCGGAGGTTGCCGCGGCGCGGGAGCTCGAGGAGGAGACCGGATGGCGGGCGGACGGGCTCACCGAGCTCATCCGCTCCGAGCCGGCGGCCGGGATCATGGACTCGCGGCACTTCGTGTACCGGGCGTCGAGCGTGCGGTACGCCGGACCCCCGACGGAGCGGAACGAGTCGGACCGGATCGAGTGGATCCCGCTCGCCGACGTACCCGGGATGATCGCCCGGCACGAGATCGTCAGCGGCATCACGCTGGTCGGCCTCCAGCAGTTGCTGCTCTCCGAACGTGGCTGAGGGGCGGCACCCCCTTTGGGTGCCGCCCCTCAGTGATTCAGCTGGTCAGGCTGTGATTCTGGTGGATCAGACGAGGCGGGCGAGTGCGAGGCGCGCGCGTGCGCTGGCCCTCTCAGCTCGCCGGCCGGCCCGCTCGGCCTGCTTCTGCGCCTTCTCGATCTGGTGAGCGAGGCGGAAGCGCCGGTTCTGCTCTGCGTCCTTCAGCAAGCTACGACAATGAGCACGGGCGAGATCTTCGTGAAGTAAATGCATTTCGGTGCTCCTGGTGAAAGTCTGAGTGGTCACGTTGGACTCGTTTCGGATGGTTGAAGGTCGTCAGGCGGCGGTTACGGTGTCACTCTTGCGGGGACGCCCACGGGGCCGCTTGCGCGGAACCACCACACCTTGGACGAACAGCTGGCCACCCCACACTCCCCACGGCTCGGAACGTTCGAGCGCTCCGGCCAGGCACTCGGCCTGGAGCGGGCAGGTCGTGCAGAGAGACTTCGCGTACTCGACATCCGCCGGCGATTCGGCGAAGAAGAGTTCTGGCGCGTAGGACCGACAGGGCAGGTCCTGCGACGTTGCGACCTCGGTGAAGACATCGAGGAAGCTCACGCTCATTCCGGTCACCTCCCAGTGACTTTGGTTGCTGATCTCTTGTCGTCGGTGACGGCTGCCGGGCGACGGCCGCCAAATCTTGGGGACAAACAAAAGGGCCGCGGGACCCTAGGTGGGTTCCGCGGCCTGGAGGTGCCGGCTCTGACGTCTTGTCAGACCGGTGGACTCCATGCTCGAGAACCCGAACCGCCGTACTTCACATCGCCGACAGCTCCGCCCGTGATCGGGGCAGCGCCAGAGGCCATGAGCACAACGGTCGCGACGTGCAGGCGCGGCGAGGCACCCTGAATCGGGGCGCACGGCAGCGCGGTTGCGTCGCTGAACGGCTTCTTGACCGTGTTGGTGATCATTTCCAGGGCACCTCCTCTCGTTGTGGCGAAGCGGGCGGTTAGCTCGATCGCTATGGTGGTTTGAAGTTTTCGGCCAGGCTTCGACCGCAGAAAGAACAGTACGCCGTCCGCGCCGGAGCCCGCAAACTATTTATCGCCAGTTCGCGAAGTTGGCCGGAAGTTGCCGCTGAGGCGGCAAGATCTCACCGCCGACGCCCACCTCCGGCACGCTCCGGGACGCCATCCGCACGCTCCGGGATCGTTGCCTCTGTCACCTAACTGCCACGTCTGCCAGGAGCAGAACGCGGCACGTCCTCCAGGATGCGCCGCGGATCTCGTGCCTGGCAACAGGTTTGCCCGAAAGGGCAGGTCAGCGCGTGCAGAGGTTGAGGATGTGCTCGCCGTACTTGGTCAGCTTGGTGTGGCCGATGCCCGGGATCTGCCGGAGCGCCTGGGCGTCGCCGGGCTTGGTCTCGGCGATCGCGGTGAGGGTCGCGTCGGTGAGGATCACGAACGCCGGCATCTTCTCGGACTCCGCCTGCTCGGTGCGCCACTCGATCAGCGCGTCGTACAGCTTCTGGTCGATCGAGGACGGGCAGTCCTCGCAGCGGCCGAGCTTGCGGGCGCCCGGGTCGGTCAGGCCGCGGCCGCAGACCCGGCACTTGGGGATCGGCCGGCCGGACTTCTCAGAGCGTTCGGAGCGGGACGGGCGCTCCCAGCCGACGGCGGACGACGGGGTCCACTCGGAACGCGCCGTACGGACGCCGATCGGGTCCAGGAAGCGGGTCGGCCCCCGCGTACCGCGGCCGCCCGGCGAGCGGGAGGTGGACCAGCTGATGAACAGCTGCTGCTTGGCCCGCGTCACGCCGACATAGAACAGTCGTCGCTCCTCCTCCACCTGCGCCGGAGTCTGGGCGTAGGTGATCGGCAGCGTCCCCTCGTGCGCTCCGACGATGAAGACGGACTCCCACTCCAGGCCCTTGGCCGCGTGCAGCGTCGCCAGCGTGACGCCCTCCGCGAGCGGCGCGTGCTGGATCGTCGCCCGCCGGTCCAGCTCCTCCATCAGCTCCGGCAGCCGCGCGTCCGGATTCGCCGCGGCGAAGTCGGACGTCATCGTCACCAGCGCGCTCAGCGACTCCCAGCGGTCCCGCACCGCACCGGTCCCGGTCGGCGGGTCCTGCGTCCAGCCGGCCCCACCCAGCACTCCGGTCACCGTGGTCACCAGGTCGTCCGCCGGCTTGACCGGCCTTGGCCTGTCCACGCAGCAGTACGGCGGCCTGCCGGATCTCCGCGCGCTCGAAGAACCGCTCCGCACCCTTCAGTACGGTCGGGATCTTCCGCTCGGCCAGCGCCTGCTCGAAGTTCTCCGACTGCGCGTTGGTCCGGAACAGTACGGCGATGTCCCGCAGCGCCGTGCCCTCGTCCTTGAGCCGTACGACGGCCCGCGCCACCGCGTCCGCCTCCGCGACCTCGTCGGAGTACTCGCGGTAGACCGGAACCGGACCGGCCTCCTTCTGCGACCGCAGCGTGACCCGCCCCGGCAGCCCGTTCGGACCGGCCGCGTCGAGGATCTTGTTCGCCACGTCCACGATCTGCGGCGTCGACCGGTAGTCGCGGACCAGCTTGATCACGGTCGCCTTCGGATGCCGGGACGCGAACCGCACCAGGTTCTCCGGGTCGGCGCCGGCCCAGGAATAGATCGTCTGCGCCGGGTCGCCGACCACGCAGACGTCCTCACGGCCGCCGAGCCACAGGTCGAGCAGGCTCTGCTGCAGCGGCGAGACGTCCTGGTACTCGTCCACGACGAACGTGCGGTACTGCCGCCGGATCTCCGCCGCCACCCGCTCGTCCTCCGCGAGCAGCGCGACCGTGCAGAGCAGTACGTCCTCCAGGTCGATCCGCCCGCGCTCCAGCTTCACATCCTCGTACGCCGCGAAGATCCGGGCGATCGTCGCCGGGTCGAAGGCCGCCAGCGCCCGCGCCGACTTGGGCGCCAGCCGCGCGTAGTCGTCCGGCCGGACGTTGCTCACCTTGGCCCACTCGACCTCACCGGCCAGGTCGCGCAGCGCGGGCGTGTCCACCCGGACGCGGCAGCGGGACGCGGCCTCGGTCAGCAGCGGGAACTTGCGGTCCGCGATCGGCGGCAGCTCCCCGCCGTACACCTTCGGCCAGAAGAAGCGGGCCTGCCGGAGCGCGGCGGAGTGGAAGGTGCGGGCCTGCACGCCCTGGACGCCGAGCTGCGCGAGCCGGCCGCGCATCTCCCCCGCGGCCCGCTGGGTGAACGTCACCGCGAGCACGCGGACCGGGTCGAACGTCCCGGTGCGCACGCCGTACGCGATCCGGTGGGTGATCGCCCGCGTCTTCCCGGTCCCCGCGCCGGCCATCACCGCGACGGCGCCGTGCAACGTGGTCGCGACCGCGCGCTGCTCCGGGTCGAGCGCCTCCAGGAGGTCGTCGGCGGATGCAGATCGTGTGAAGTCGCTCACGGGCTGGGACATGCGGGAACAGCACCACCTGCATCATGGTTCGGATACGTCGAGGGCAACCCTAGACGGGTGGCCCGACAAAACCCCTCCCCACTCCACAAGGAGTCCGCCGATGTCGGCATTCACCATGTACTCGACCCCGTGGTGCGGCTACTGCCACCGCCTCAAGGGCCAGCTCAAGCGGGCCGGTATCGAGTTCACCGAGATCGACATCGAGCAGGTCCCGGAGGCCGCCAAGATCGTCGAGAAGGTCAACAACGGGAACCAGACGGTCCCGACCGTGGTCTTCCCCGACGGCACCGCGATGACCAACCCGTCCCTCGCCCAGGTCGCGGACAAACTCGTCGCGTAATACCCGCTCAGGTCATATCGCCTGAGTTATGGACTTTACGGTCATGACCGTTATACCTTGCGGTGAACTACGCCGCAGGGAGTCCGCCCATGTTCTCGCGCCGTCATTCTCTTTATGCGCGCTGTCGGTATGCCCTCACGACAGTCGCCGTCACGCTCGGCCTGCTCGCGACCGGCGGTCTGCACGCCGCCGCGGCCCCGCCAGGGGACCTGCCTGATCCGTTCCCGTCGGAGAACTGGCCGCTCGGCACGCCGACGCGACCGATCGCACCGTCGGCAGACGTCATCAAGGACCTCGGGTCGCCGGTCAGCTCGCTCACGATCATGGAAGGCGCGATCGGCCACACGCCCGACGGCCGCGACGTCGTGTACGCCGTACCAGCGGGTGAGAACGCGCGGCTCAACGTCGTCGACCTGCACAGCCGCGAGCTGATCCGCACCGTGCCGCTGCCCGGCGCCGCCGGCGGCTGGGCGATCGTCGTGACGCCGAACGGCGACGTGTACCTCGGTACCTACGCCAACGCGCACCTCTACCGCTACAGCCCGGCCACGGGTGAGGTGACCGACCTGGGGCAGCCCATCCCGGGCGAGTCCCAGATCTACGGCCTCACCTCCGACCAGGCCGGCAACGTGTACGCCGGGACGTACCCGACCGCCCACGCGTTCAAGTACGACGCGACGACCGGACAGGTCACCGACTACGGCTCACTCGACCCGGTGCAGCAGTACGCGCGGTCCACGGTCTACGACCCCGACCACAACAAGCTGTTCGTCGGCGTCTCCACTCCGAACGCCAGGCTGCTCCGCATCGACGTGGACACCAAGGCCGTCGAGGACATCACTCCCCCGGGTACGACGGCGAAGGACTTCATCGACCTGGACTACGCCGGCGGCAAGGTGTTCGCGAACGCCAGCAGCCGTCTGGTGGTGGTCGACGCGGTGACCGGCGAGCAGGTCAAGTACACCGACAGCACCACGGGTCAGCTGGTGATGGACTACCCGATCGCTGCGCGCGGTGTCTCCGCAGCTGGACCAGGTGGCGTCTACTTCACCAACAACACCCTGTCCCTCACGCACTACGACCTGGACACCAACACGGTCGGTCCGGTCTCTCCGCCGCGCACACTGACCCGCGGCGCGTCCATCGGCTACGGCTGGGTGACTGAGAACGGCGTACCGGTGCTGTACGGCCTGGCCGGTAACTACTCGGGTGGAACGTTCCGCTACAACCCTGCCGACGGGACGCTCGCGCAGTGGAGCTCACCGTTCCAGTACGTGCCGTCGCCGCTCATGCACACGCTGGCCGACCCCACCACGGGCAAGGTGTTCGTCAACGTCTACCTGAACGGCGCGACCTCTATCTACGACCCGGCGACCGGCAAGTCCACGGTCACCACCCGGCAGGGACAGGTAGAGGGCTGGGCCTGGGACGGCACCGGCAAGATGTACGTCGGTATCTACCCGTACGGCCGACTCTCGCTCTGGGACCCGACCGCACCGGAGAGCCCGACCAACCCGAAGGAACTGTTCAGCCTCGTCGACAGCGACCACCAGAACAGGCCCGTCGCAGTGGTCCCCGCCGGCAACCGCGTGTACGTCGGCACCACACCGGCGTACGGCGAGTACGGCGGCGCGCTCACCGTGTACGACGTACCGACCGGCGGCCACACGGTCTACCGCAACCTGGTGACCGACCAGACGATCTCCTCCATCGTCCCCTCCGGTGCTGACGTCTGGGTGGGCTCAAGCATCGAGGGCGGTCAGGGCACCGACCCGATAGCTAGCGAGGCGCACCTGGTCAAGGTGAACCCGGCGACGGGAGAGGTGCTCACGGACATCGTTCCGGTGTCCGGTGCGGCCAGCATCAACGAGCTGATCACTGGACCGGACGGCAACATCTGGGGTCTCGCGGACGGCATCGTGTTCGCCGTCGACCCGACCACAGGCGAGGTGCAGCGGCAGCTGCCCGTGTTCAGCGGAGCCACCGGCTCACAGGACGGCGCACTGTCCTGGCGCGACGGCTACCTGTACGGCGTGACCGGCGGCCGGCTGTTCGTCCTGGACATCCTGAGCGGCCGTACGACCGTACTGCGCGACCACGGCCTCAACCGGCTCACCCAGACGCCGAACGGCACCTACTACACGCTGCTGCGTCCGGACGGCTACATCAACCCGACCAACCTGGCCTCGTACACGCCACCGGTCGACTCGTGTCCGCAGTCCGACGTCCGGACGACGGTCTGGACCGGGAACATCGACAGCCACGTACAGAACCGCTTCCTGACGTACGGCTGCACGTTGACCGACGTACTGCCGGATGCTGAGGCGGACTGGCCGAGCCACAGCGCCTACGTCGAAGCGGTCAACCGGAAGCTGAGGCAGCTCGAGTCGGACGGTTCCGTCGAGCGCTGGGAAGGCGTCCTGATCAGGATCGCCGCAGCCCGGTCCGACGTGGGCCGGTGATCACCAGCTCCCGCTGAGGCTCTCGCCGTACCAGCCTTCGATCAGGCGGCGGGAGATCGAGATCGCCCCCGGGAGGGCCATCGTGCCGGCTTCGATCAGCACGCGAAGGTCCTCCCGGGTGAACCACTTCGCCTCGGCGATCTCGTCCTGGTCCACGTCGATGTCGAAGTTCGTCGCCTTCGCGTAGAACCCCAGCATCAGGCTCGCGGGCAGCGGCCACGGCTGGCTGCCCGCGTACTCGACCTCCGGCCCGACGATCACACCGGTCTCCTCGAGCACCTCACGCCGTACGGCGGCCTCCAGCGACTCACCGGGCTCCACGAAACCGGCCAGCGTGGAGTACCGGCCGACGGGCCAGGCCTCGTTGCGGCCGAGCAGTGCACGGTCCTGGTCGTCGGTGACGAGAACGATGATCGCCGGGTCGCTGCGCGGGAAGTGGGACAGCCCGCACGCCGGGCAACGCCGTACGTGTCCGGCCTCCGCGACCTCGGTGTGCTCGCCGCAGTTCCCGCAGTGCGTGTAGACGGCGTGCCAGTTGGACAGCCCGATCAGGTGCACGGCCAGGCCGGCCTCGCGGTCGTTCAGCAGAGCGCCGAGCTCGCGCAGTCCGCCGTACGACTCGTCGCCCTCGCCCTTGACCAGTACGCCGAACACCGCGCGGCCCTCCGCGGTCATCCCGGCCCCGGACTCGCGGTCGATGCCGAGGAAGATCCGGATCCCCTCCGGCGCCTCGGCCGGCGGCACGAACCGCACAGCGGAGCGGTCGTCGACGACCTGGATCTTGTCGCCGGCCACGACCGCGACCTGCGTTTCGGGCGCGGCCCAGGCCTTCTCCAGCCAGTCGTCGTCACGGCGGCGGTCGGCGGCGCGGTCCAGTACGGACCGGGACAGGGCTAGCGAACCAGGTGCGATGGAGTAGGCCACATGCCTCAACATATCCCGCGCCCGTGAGAGCATCCCCGCATGAGTATTCACATCGCCGCCGAGAAGGGGCAGATCGCACCCCGGGTGCTGTTTCCGGGCGACCCGCTGCGGGCCAAGTGGATCGCGGAGACCTACCTGTCCGACGTGATCTGCTACACCGAGATCCGCAACATGTTCGGATTCACCGGCACCTACAAGGGTGAGCGCATCTCCGTGCAGGGCTCCGGCATGGGCCAGGCGTCCGCCTCCATCTACGCGAACGAGCTGTTCGAGGAGTACGACGTACAGACCCTGATCCGGGTCGGTACCTGTGGCGCGCTCACCGAGGCGGTCCGGGTCCGCGACGTGATCGTGGCGATGTCCGCGAGCACCGACTCGCAGATGAACCGGCTGCGCTTCCACGGCATCGACTACGCGCCGACCGCCGACTACAAGCTGCTCCGCGCGGCGGTGGACTCCGCCGAGGCGGCCGGGCTGAACGTGCACGTCGGCCAGGTGTTCTCCGGCGACCTGTTCTACAACGACCGCCCGGACCTGGTCTCGCGGACCGCGGAGTACGGCGTACTCGGCATCGAGATGGAAGCTGCCGCGCTCTACACGCTGGCGGCGAAGTTCGGCCGCCGCGCGCTCGGCATCATGACCGTGTCGGACCACCTGATCACGCACGAGGTGACGTCCGCGGAAGAGCGTCAGACGACGTTCTCCGAGATGATCACGATCGCCCTCGACGCGGCGATCGAGGTGCCGGTCTGAACCCCCGGTACGGCGCGGCCGTCCTGGCCTGCGCCGCACTGGTCGTAGGGACCACGTCCTGCTCCGGCGACAAGCCGGAGTCGGGCGGGAGCCCGAGCACGAGCGACGAGCACACGTCCGGTACGCCGGCCGCGAGCAACAGCGTCGGCAGGACCCGAGGAGACGCTGCCGGACCTGACGGCGACACAGATCGTGGCCGCCTTCACCGGTAAGCAGTACAAGTGCAGCACCGACGAGGCGTACGAGACGTGCAGCAGCGGCCTGCGGTCGGTCCAGGTGCTGATCGGCACGCACCCGCGTCCACCGGTGATCTCACTGCAGGCCGCGGGCCCGGCGACCGAGTCGACGACGAGGCTGGCCGAGTTCGTACCGGAGGCGCTGGAGCTGGCGCACGTGAACCCGCGCGCTCAGATCACCGACTGGCTCAAGCAGCAGTCAGGCAAGACGGCCGCGCAGACGACGTTCGGCGACTGGAACGTCGAGTTCTCGACCGAGTCCGACTCCGAGGCACCGGGCGCGATCCTCACGCTCACCGACAAGCTCTGCAAGGCGAACTGCGGGGCCGAGTAGTACCGGCTACGCCGCGACCAGCTTGGGCAGGACCTGCATGATGCGGCCGGTCAGCAGGTCCGGGGCCTTCTCCGGGTTCGCGGCGTAGCCGACCACGGCCTGCTCGAACAGGCCGTCGACCAGCGCGTACGCCGTCGGCGCGTCCACGGTCGGTGTGGTTCCGGTGAGATCGGCGTACCGGGTCAGGATCCGCCAGATCATCTCTTCGAGCAGCTGGTCGATGGCCTCGACGTCCGGGCGAAGCTGCTCCTCGAACATGCTCTGCGCCCGCAGGTCGTACCAGAGCTTGTGCATCGGGGTCTCCTCGACCAGCGTCTGGGTCATCTTGCCCAGGAAACCGGACGCGAGCTCCTCGGCGGACGACGCGGTCTCGACGACCTCGTCGTACCGCCTGGCGCACTTGGTCTTGTAGTAGCGCACGCAGTAGCTGATCAGGTCGATCTTGTCGCGGAAGTAGTAGTGCACGACGCCGTGCGTGAACTCGGAGTTGTTCGCGATCTCGCGCAGGCTGGTGCGCGCGTAGCCGAGCTCGCCGAGCGTCTTCAGCGCCGACTCCGCCAGGGCTACCCGGCGGCGTTCGATCTTGTCGATCCCGGAGACACGGGCAGGCCGCTCCTCAGCAGCGGACGCCACGCAATCACCCACTCTCGTGCTCGGACCCGATGCGCCAGAGTACCCCGCCCCGGGCCAGGCGCGTCCCGGAGCGGGGAGATTTCTTGACAAGTGTCAAACAAAGTCTTGACGACTGTCAAAAGCCTGGCCAGAGTGTGAAACACCCGAGCAAGCAGAAGGAGCTTCCGATGGGTTCACTCGATCTCTCCGGCCGCAAGGCCCTGGTCACCGGCGGCGCACAGGGTCTCGGCGAGGGAATGGCGAAAGCCCTCGCGGCAGCCGGCGCCAAGGTCGTGATCAGCGATATCCAGAAGGACCTGGGCGAAGCGGTCGCCGACGCACTCGACCAGGAGTACGGCGCGGGCAACGGCTTCGTCGCCCACGACATCACCGACGACGGCGACTGGGAGAACGCGGTCGTCGCCGCCAACGACATCCTCGGCGGCCTCGACATCCTGGTGAACAACGCAGGGATCGAGATCACCAGCCTGCTCACCGAGGTGACCGCGGACCAGATCCGCAAGATGCTCGAGGTCAACGTCCTCGGCACCACGCTCGGCATCAAGTGGGGCCTGCGGACGATGCGTCCCGAAGGCCTGGCCGGCCAGGGCGGCGCGATCATCAACGTCGCGTCGGTCGCCGCCACCATCGCGTTCCCCGGCATCGCCGTGTACTCCGCGACCAAGTCCGCCGTCGACCGGCTGACCCGCGTCGCCGCGATGGAGTCCGGCAAGCTCGGGTACGGCGTGCGCGTCAACTGCATCTACCCGGGCCTGGTCCCGACCGCGATGGGCGCCGGCCTGGCGAACGACGTGGCCCAACTCGGACTGTTCGAGTCGCCCGACGCCGCGGTCGCCGCGGTGATCGGACTGACACCGGCCGGCCGGCTCGGCGAGGTCGCGGACATGGCCGACGCGGTCGTCTTCCTCGCGTCCGACGAGTCCCGGTTCATCACCGGCATCGGCCTGCCCGTCGACGGCGGAATGGGGATGTGATGGCCGTCATGACCAAGCCCGTTGTTGTCTACGGCGCCTCCGGCTACACCGGCCGCCTGGTCTGCGAGTACCTGCGCCAGTACCACGTCCCTTTTGTGGCAGCCGGACGTGACGAGGCGAAGCTCAAGGCCTCTATGGACTCGCATGTCCCTGGTATCGAGACAGCCGACTACGAGGTCGTAGCAGTCGACCACGACGTCTCTGCACTCACCGATCTGTTCAAAGGCGCTTCCGTCGTACTGAACACGGTCGGACCGTTCAGTGAGCTCGGTCCGGCGGCTGTGGAAGCAGCACTCGCAGCAGGTGCGCACTACACCGACACGACCGGTGAGCAGGACTGGCTGATGACCTGCGACGAGAAGTACGGTCCGCAGTTCGCCGAGGCCAACCTGGTGCTGGCCCCGGGCATCGCGCAGATGTACACCACCAGCGAGATCGCTGCGCAGCTGTGCCTCGAGCAGCCCGGTCTGGACACGTTGGACATCGCCGTGTTCTGGGGCGGCAGTCCGACCATCGCCTCGACCCGCACGATTCTGGTGAACGCTGCGACGTCGAAGGCGCACTACCTGGAGAACAACCAGTACGCCGAGTTCCCCACGCAGGGCCTGGTGTCCCTGGTGGTGCCCGGCCAGCACGAGCTCGCGCTGTCGCTGCCCTGGGGCGGCATGTCGCACCCGGTGTGGTTCAAGCGCGATCCGCGGGTGGCGAACTGCAAGGCACAGGGCGGTGTGTTCAACGCCGCGCTGATGAACGGGGTCCCGCAGATCGTCGCCGCGGCGCTGGAAGCCACGAAGGACATGTCTCCCGACGACCGCAACACCGCGCTGACCGAGACCGCTCGCCAGGTGATGAACGAGATGCCGCCCCGGGAGAACCCGCGCGTCAACAAGACGCTGGACTCGGTACACGCGTCCGGACCGCTCGGGCGGGCGCACTGTGTCATCCACGGCAACAGCAACTACCAGCAGACCGGTCTGCTCCAGGCGTTCGCGGCGTACTCGCTGCTGCAGACGCCACCGAAGCGGGTCGGTTTCGCGAGTGGCTGCCAGGCGTTCGGTCACCGCGAGTTGCTCGGCGTACTGCGGAGCTTCGGGCTGGTGTCCGAACCGCAGCTGACGGTGCAGCACTAGCGGAGTTCCAGAGGAGTTACTGTGCGGCTGGTCGACTACCTGGACAAGGGCGCATCGCTGGCGCCGGACGCCTCCTGCCTGACCACGGACGGCGAGACGCTGACGTACGCCGACGTACAGCAGCTCTCGTACCGGATCGCGGGCGCGCTGGCGGCAACCGGCGTACGGCCCGGTGGCAAGGTGGCGATCCTGTCCGCGAACGACCCGGTGGCGTTCAGTTGCGTGTTCGGGATCAGCCGGGCCGGTGCGGTCTGGTGCCCGATCAACCCGCGCAACGAGGCCGCCGAGAACCGTGAACTGCTCGACCAGTTCGACTGCGAAGTACTGATCTACCAGTCGGCGTTCGCGCCGCTGGTGGACCGCATTCGGGACTCACTGCCGAAGGTGCACACGTTCGTCTGCCTCGACGGGGAGCCCTCCAGCTCCGGCCCGACCCCCCACCCCAGCGGCCGGAGCACTGTCGGCTGGGACGCGTTCTGCGGGGGCGCGTCCCAGCCGGCACCTGATCTCACCGACCCCGACGATCTGGCGATGATCGTCGGGACAGGCGGCACGACCGGGCGCCCGAAAGGAGTCATGCTCGGCAACAGCAACCTGGAGACGATGACCGCGCTCACGCTGATCGGGTACCCGTTCGGCGAGCGACCGGTCTACCTGGCGCTGGCACCGCTGACCCACGCAGCAGGTGTGCTGTGCTTCCCCGTGCTCGCGTCCGGCGGCGAGATCGTGATCATGCGAGCTCCCGACGTACATGCGTTCCTTGAGCTGATACCGCGACACGGGGTGACGCACACGTTCTTGCCACCGACTCTGATCTACATGGTGCTGGCAGCGCCGGAGCTCAACTCCACAGACCTCTCGTCGCTGCGGTGCTTCTGGTACGGCGCTGCGCCGATGTCGGTCGCCCGACTCGAGGAGGCGCTGGAGCGCATCGGTCCGGTGATGGCCCAGCTGTTCGGGCAGACCGAGGCGCCGATGATGATCTCGATGCTGCCGCCCGCTGAACATTTCGATGCCGCCGGCAATATTGCGCGGGGACGGCTGTCATCCGCGGGACGGCCGTCCCCGCTGGTCACGGTGGCGATCATGGGCGCCGACGGCACGCTGCTCCCGCACGGTGAGCGCGGTGAGATCGTGGTGCGCGGGTCGCTGGTGATGCAGGGCTACTACCGGAACGCCGAGGCCACCGCAGCGGCTTCGGCGTACGGCTGGCACCACACCGGCGACATCGGCTACCTGGACGACGACAACTACCTCTACATCGTCGACCGGGCCAAGGACATGATCATCACCGGCGGCTTCAACGTGTACTCCACCGAGGTCGAGCAGGTGCTGATGGCGCACACCGACGTACAGGAGTGTGCGGTGATCGGTCTGCCCGACGAGAAGTGGGGCGAGCGGGTCGTGGCCGTCGTACAGCTCCAGCCGGGCAGTGTGGTCGAGCCGGACGAGCTGATCGCGTTCGCGAAGGCACGCATCGGCAGTGTGAAGGCACCGAAGGAGGTGCTCGTCTGGCCCGACCTGCCACGCTCCAAGGTCGGCAAGGTGGTCAAGCCGGACATCAAGGCTCGACTAGCTGCTACCTGACGCTCCTGCGCTCGGACGCGACCACGATGGCGGCTGTGACGGCTGCCTGCATCTCGGCGACTGCCTTCTTCACTGCGGCGGCGGCCCAGTCCGAGTCGGCGATTTCCTTCGCCCGCTGCTTCAGCGCCTTCTTGTCCACCGCATCCGTGACGACCTTCGGTACGACGTTCAGCGCGCTGAGGAGAGCGATCAACGCAGCGGTGCGCTGGTCCGGAGCCGTACCGACCTTCAGCACGCTCTCCAGGCCGGCCCGCACGTCCTGCTCGTGCCGCGCGTCCTTGGCGGGCCAACGCGTCACCGGGAACAGTCCGAGCACCCGGCCCTGGTCCTCCTCCAGCACACCCCGCTCCGCCAGCCGCGCCAGCAACTGGTTGCGCAGCCGCTTCGAGAGCGCTCCGATCTGGTCCTTCGGCTTCTTGCCAGGCTTGTTGACGACGTACGCCAGGCGCTCGTCCAGGATCGGGTCCCCGGTCGGTGTGCCGTCCAGCACCTGCAGACGGCCCGTCTTGCCGTCGATGGTGATGTCGAGCTTCCCGCTCAGCGTCAGCTCGATCAGCACCGCGCCGGCCAGCGCGTAGTCCAGCCCTGGCGACCCGGCGACGGGCTTACCGGTCTCGTCGTCGTACAGGAGCAGCAACAGGTCTTCGGCGATCAACATGTCACCAACGTAGGCAGGATGTGCGGTTCGGCACATCCGCCGCGCGGGTTACTTCACGGGTCCGCCCTGGGATGGTTGGATCGGTTTAGGTAAGGTAAGCCTTAGCTAACACGCCCGCCCAGCCTGGGAGCACCCGCCATGACCAGAGCACTGCCCGAGCCGACGTACCGGCGCTTCGTCGCCGGCCTCGGCACCTTCAGCCTCCGGCCGTTCGACCTCGCCGAGGACGTGACCACGCTGCACAGCTGGGTCACCCAGCCGTACGCACGGTACTGGGGCCTGCTGACCGCGTCCGTCGCCGACGTGCACGCGGAGTACCTCCGGATCGCGGAGAGCGCGCACCACCAGGCGTTCCTCGGCGAGCACGACGGGCGGCCGGCGTTCCTGATGGAGCGCTACGAACCGGCGTACGACGCGGTCGGCCGGACGTACGACGTGGCGCCGGGCGACATCGGCATGCACGTCCTGGTCGGTCCGCCGGACGCACCGATTCCCGGCTTCACCGGCGCCGTGTTCGAGACGATCATGGACAGCCTGTTCAGCGACCCGCTGGTCGACCGGGTGGTGGTCGAACCCGACGTACGGAACGTGAAGATCCAGGCGCTGAACGCGCGCATGGGGTTCCGCAAGCACAGCGTTGTGTCGTTGCCGGACAAGCAGGCGTGGTTGAGCTTCTGCACCCGTGACCAGTACGCCGACGCGCACCGAATGAACGAGGCAGGCTGATGAATCACTGGGCTGTAGTCAATCAGGCGTTGGTCCGGAAGGCCTTGTCCGAGTTCACGCATGAGCGCATTCTCGAACCTGTTGCTGTCGGCAACTCATATTCCGTCGGTCGCTACAGCTTCACGGCGCGGCAGTATCCCTTGAATCATTGGGATGTCGCAGACGTCGTGCGGGACGATGGCCGGCCGGTTGATGCGCTGGAGTTCATCACCGAGTTCCACGAGCAGCTCGGGATCGGGCGCGAGATGCTGCCGGTGTACCTGGAGGAGATCAGCAGCACGCTGGCGTCGGCGGCGTACAAGCTGTCGAAGCCGGACCTGACGGCGGCGGACCTGGTCACCGCGGACTTCCAGACCATCGAGGCCGGGATGACCGAGGGGCATCCGTGTTTCGTCGCGAACAACGGGCGGCTCGGGTTCGGCCTCACGGACTATCTGGCCTATGCGCCGGAGACCGGTGCGGGCGTGCAGCTGACCTGGATCGCGACCCGGCGCGACCGTACGACGGTTTCTTGTAGTTCTTCCTTGGCGTTCGACGAGTTGATGCGGTCCGAGTTGGGGGACGACGTACTCGCGCGGTTCGCCGCTGTCGCTGATCCGGCGGAGTACGTGTATCTGCCGGTGCATCCTTGGCAGTGGGACAACAAGACGTCGATCACGTTCGCCGCCGACATCGCCCAGGGGCACATCGTCCACCTCGGGTCGACGGACGACGTGTACCAGCCGCAGCAGTCGATCCGGACGTTCTTCAACCGGTCCGAGCCGTCGCGGTGCTACGTGAAGACCGCGTTGTCGGTGCTCAACATGGGGTTCATGCGCGGGCTGTCCCCGTCGTACATGGCCGCGACGCCGGCGATCAACGACTGGGTGCACTCGGTCGTCTCGAACGACGTTGTCCTGAAGCGCTACGGCTTCACGGTGTTGCGCGAGATCGCGGCGGCCGGGTACCACAACCGGTACTACGAGAACGCGACCGACAAGACGTCGCCGTACCGGAAGATGTTGTCGGCGCTCTGGCGGGAGAGCCCGATGCCGTCGTTGGAGCCCGGTGAGCGGCTGGCGACGATGGCATCGCTGCTGCACGTCGACCGGCACGGCGCATCGGTGGCCGCGGCACTGGTACGGGCGTCCGGCCTGGCGCCGGCGGACTGGTTGCGCGCGTACGTCGACGCTTACCTGATCCCGTTGCTGCACAGCTTCTACGCGTACGAGCTGGTGTTCATGCCGCACGGCGAGAACCTGATCCTCGTACTGCGGGACGCGATTCCGATCCGGGTGATCATGAAGGACATCGCCGAGGAGATCGCCGTCCTGAGTCCTTCGACCGAGGTGCCGGCCGAGGCGGAGCGGGTGCGGGCCGACGTACCGGACGACGAGAAGCTGCTGTCGATCTTCACCGACGTCTTCGACTGCATCTTCCGGTTCCTGTCACCGCTGCTGGATCGGGAGGGGCTGCTGACGCCTGGGGAGTTCTGGACCGTAGTGGCAGACGCGATCCGCGACTACCAGTCCGCGACCCCCGAACTGGCGGAAGCATTCGCGAAGTACGACATCTTCGCGCCGGAGTTCGCCCTCTCCTGCCTGAACCGCCTCCAACTGAAGAACAACCAACAAATGGTCGACCTCACGGACGTAGCCGGCTCCCTCCAATTCGTCGGCACCCTGAAGAACCCACTGATCAGCTTCCCCAACTGACGGACGACGCACTGTGCGCCCCGTCACCAACCGCATGGGACGGGTTATCCGGCTCTTGTGACTGATCCGTGGGCTCGGCCGGTTGCGGGTCAGGGCTTCCGGCCGAACCGAACGTCCCGCCGCGGCCCCCGCTGTCTGCCGGCCATTGGTCGCGGTCCCGTCTGCATTGGTGGAGGGTTTCCCGTACATCGGTGGAGTGTTTCTGGCCCTATCGCAGCAAAACCCTCCACCAACGACCGCCCCATCGCCGTCACCACGTCAGCTGGGAACTTGGGGTTGGGTTGGGGAGGTTTTGTTCCCGGATCGGGCAGGAAATCCTCCCCAGATCCGCGTACCAGCTCATGCCACGCACGGCACCCGCAGGCACCGGCCGGGAGCAAACCACCCACGGATGCGGCAGGAGAGCCGGATAACCCGTCGTCTGCTCGATGGGCTGTGGATAACTTCTGCGGGGGTACGGCGGGATTTGTCAGGCTGGGGTGGTGCGTACAGCAGAAGCCACGCGGGACGGTCGTCGGTACGAGATTGTCGACGGCCGCCTACTCATCACCGGCCCTCAACCACCCGCCCACCACGCGGCCGTCCTCGCCCTCATGGTGCTGCTGAAACATGCCTGCCCACCCGACCTGCTGGTCGCCGTGGGCTCGGTAGCCTTCCGCCCCACAACCCACACCACGCTCCGCCCCGACATCCTCGTCTGCCACCGCGACGCACCCGTCACCCAACCGCCCCTCCTGGCAGTCGAGGTCCTCTCCCCCGCCACCAGAACCACCGACGTAGTCCTCAAACGCGCCCTCTACGAACACCACGGAGTCCCGTCCTACTGGCTCCTGGACCCCACCAACCAAGAACTGACCATCCTCGAACTGACCCCCACCGGCTACGAGTGCCAGGCCGTAATCCAGTCCGAGGAAACCTTCGACGCCACCCACCCCTTCCCCCTCACCCTCAGCCCAGCAGTCCTCACCAGCTGATGCGTACAACCGGGGCATCCAAGGGCATCCAAGGGCACCGCGGGGCAGATCGCAGGGCAACCTGGGGCAGATCACCAAACCGGCACCAACCACCCGTTGCCTGCCACCATGCTGGTCCTGTGACCGAGAAGGAGGCACCATTGTGTCCGTGGAACCACTTGAGTCAGGGCCTTACCCCTTGGCCTACCTCGACACCGCACCCGACGACGGGAGACGGCGCGAGATCATCGACGGCGGGCTGTTCGTGACGCCGTCACCTGCGCGGATCCACCAGAGAGCGGTCGTCCAGCTCAGCAGCACGCTCAATGTCGCAAGCCCTGTCGGCTTTGAGGTTCTTGTCGCACCGTTCGACTATCGGCCGACGTCCAAGCGCTCCGTCCAGCCCGATGTGCTGGTGTGCAGCCCGGACGAGCATGGCTTGAAGCACGCAAGAAAACCGCTGGCCCTCGCCGTCGAGATCCTGTCGCCGAGTACGCGGATGCTTGATCTCCTCCTGAAACGTGGCGTCTACGAACAAGCCGGCGTGCGGTCGTACTGGATTCTGGATCCGGATCAGCAGACTCTGACTGTGCTTGAACTCGTCGACGGCGTGTACGTCGAGCGAGATGTCGTGGCCGGCGAGAAGGTCTTCGAGGCGACGCTGCCGTTCCCCGTGCAGATCGTCCCGGCTGAGCTGCTTCGGGAGCGCTGACAACGGCACGGTTGTCGTCAGTCGTAGTACCGGCGAGCGCTCGAGCCGATGCGGGTGACGTCGGTGCCGTAGATGTGGATGGAGATCGCCGTACCATCGGAGGTGTTGTTGACTCGGTGGATATCGCCGGGGGGCGCGAATCCGCTCACGTCGCCGACGTGGTTGTCGCTCTGGCCGATCAGCCGGAGGTCGGCGTCGTAGAGGTCCTCGTGCTCGACGCCCTGGATGACTCCGAACACGCACCAGGTGACATGGTCGTGGATCCGGGTCAGCTGTCCGGGCCTCCAGACCAGAGCGATGATCGAGAACGAGCCGTCGGGCTCGACATGCAGGGTGTGACTCCGGTACCGGTCCGCCGATCCGAGGCGCTGCTCGGCCGTCAGTACGTCGGGAGTCGGCAGGTGGCGGCGCAGCTGCTCGGCCACGACCTGTGCGGTGCCGTGCCAGTCGGCGTGCTCGCCGATCGCGGTACGAACGCCTTCGGTGAGGTCTGTCAGGGTGCTGGTGGAGGTCGTTGTCGTCGTCATGTCTTGAGCGTGCGCCACCTCAACCCATAACGTCTAATGCCAAGATCCAGGCTCACCCATAGACAGGGTTAATACATGCTCGATGTCACGAAGTTGCGCGTCATCGACGCCGTCGCGCGCCATGGATCGGTCACCGCGGCGGCCCGCGAACTGCACTATTCGCAGCCGTCGGTCACTCATCACTTGTCCCGGCTGGAGGCCGAGACCGGCGCACAGTTGGTGCAGCGCGCCGGCCGTGGCATCCGGCTGACCGAAGCCGGCCTGATGCTCGCCGCCCGGGCCGCGGAGATCATCGGCCGGATCGACGCCGTCGACGCCGAGCTCGCAGCCCACGTCGGTCTGCGAGTGGGACGGATACGTCTCGCGGGATTCTCGTCGGCGATCGGATCGCTCGTACCGGCCGCTGTCGCGGCGCTGGCGGGCAAGCATCCGGGTCTCGAGGTGAGCCTCACCGACCTGCACCCGCCCGAGGCGCTCGAGCTCCTGCGCACGGGCAAGATCGACGTCGCGATCGTCTTCCGGTACGACGAGACCGAGCCGGAGCCAGCCGGCGTACGACTGCACCACCTGCTGGACGACCCGGTGTATCTGCTGTCGAAGGACCGGCCGGTCACACTCGCCGAGCTCGGCGACGCGACCTGGATCGCCGGCTGTGATCGTTGCCGCAGTCACCTGACGGCCTTGTGCGCGGTGGAGGGCTACGAACCGAGGGTCGGCTACACGTCCGACGACATGGTGGTGATGCAAGCACTCGTCGTCGCCGGGCTCGGGGTGACGACCATGCCCGGTCTGGCCCTCCGCAGCCACCAGGTCGACGGCATCTTCGCCACGGAGATCCCGGCTCGCGCCGGCACGTGTACGCCGCGACGTACGGCGAACCACCCGACCCGCCCGCGATCGCGGCCCTGGTGACTGCGCTGGAAGAGGCCGCCACAGCATGACCGCCCGGCTTCATCCGTTGAGGAGGCGGGCGAGCTCCGCTTTGTCGGGGAGGTTTTCGGGGCGGATGATGTCGGCGGTGCGGACGTAGTAGAAGGCGGCTGTTACCTGGTCGAGGGGGATGTTCATGAGTTCGGACCAGGCGACTCGGTAGATGGCTAGCTGGAGGGGGTCGGCGGTTTCGCCTCGGGTGGTTTTCCAGTCGATGACGTCGTAGCCGCGGGAGCCGTCGGGGCGGACGATCTGGTAGACGGCGTCGATACGGCCGCGGACGACCCGCCCGTCGAGAGCGAGGGCGAACGGGGCCTCGATCTCGTACGGCGTGGTGTCGCCGAACGGGCCGTCGCGGAACGCGTCCATCAGGTCGGTGAGGTCGGTGTCGTCGACGATGTCCTCGTCCGCGGCGCCGGGGAGATCGTCCGGGTCGATCAGCAGTTGCTGGCCGAAGTAGGTCTCGACCCACGCGTGGAACCGGGTCCCGAAACGCGCGGCCCGGTTGGGTTTGCGCGGCATCGGGCGGGCCAGCTCGGCGGCGAGTCCGTCCGGGTCCTTCGCCAGCCGCATCAGCTGCGTCGCGGACAGCGCGGCCGGCAGCGCCACGTCGTACGCCTTCCGGCTCCGGCTTTCCCTTGCCTCGGACAACAATCGCTCGAGCTCCGAGTCCCAGCGCGCGACCGTCGCCTGCTCGTCGAGCAGCAGCGACTCCTCCGCCTCGACCGACGGACCCTCCGCGCGCGACAGCTGCACCAGAGCAGCCGACTCCAGCCGTCGCTGGAACGAGTCCACGTCGTACGGCGTCGGCCACGGCGCCTGCGTCTGCTCGGCCAACTCCGGGTTCTCCGCGGTCAGCTCCGGCTGCTCCGCCCACGCGATCACGCGCTCCCCGGCGTGCTTCTTCAGCACCGAGAGGTACGACGACGGCCCGCGCGGACGCTTCTGCGTCGGACCCCACCAGTGCCCGGTCGCGACCAACAGTTCCTTCGCACGCGTGAATGCGACGTACCCGAGCCGGCGCTCCTCCAGTGCGTTCACGTCCTTGCACTCGTCCGCGAACGCCTTCAGCCCGGCGTTCGACAGGTCGTGGATGTCCGGCAGCGTGTCCGCGTCACCGCGCAACGGCCACGGGAGCACCTTCGCGTTCGTCGTCCACTTGTCGCGCCCGCGGTCCGACGGGAACACCTTCGACACCAGCGTCGGCACGAACACGACCGGCCACTCCAGCCCCTTCGAGCGGTGCGTGGTGAGCAGCTTCACCGAGTCGGCTTCACTCGGTACGGCGAGGTCGAGGCCGGCGGCGTACTCCTCCTCGGCGGCGAGGTACGCGAGCAGACCGTCGAGCGATCCGTCCGACTCGGTCGACACGAAGTTGCCCACGGCATCCAGGAACGCGGCGAGGTGATCGCGGCGCCCGGCGTCGACGTGATCGGGGGTCGCGGTCAGCTCGACGTCCAGGCCGATCGTGCTGATCACCCGGCGGACCAGATCGAGCAGCGGCTCGGCCGCATGTGCGCGCAGCTCGCGAAGCTCGAGCGACAGCTCGTTGATGCGGGTGAGGGCCTCCGGCGCGTACGCCGACAGACCCGGATCGTCGACCGCCTCGGCGAGCGAGATGACCTCGGTCGAATCCATCCCGGCAACGGCCGCATCCAGAGCGCCCACCAAGTCGTCCGTCGGGTGCGAGCCTGCGTCGGCGAGCGCGCGGGCCCGGTTGGCGAGCAGAGCGAGGTCGCGGTGACCGATCCGGTAGCGCGGGCCGGTGAGGATCCGGAGCATCGCCGCGTTCGCGGTCAGGTCGTTGACGGCCTGCAGGGTCGCGACCACGTCGACGACCTCGGGGAGCGCGAGCAGCCCGCCGAGGCCGACGACCTCGACCGGGACCTTGCGCGCGATCAGCGCCTCGTGCACCGCGCTGAGGTCGACGTTCGTCCGCATCAGGATGCCGATGTCCTTCCAGCGGCGGTTCCGGGTGCGGTGCGCGGCGACGATCGCGTCGGCGACCCACTCGATCTCCTGCGAGCGGGTCTCGAACAGCCCGACCGTGATCGCGCCCTCGGGAGCGTTCTCCGGGGCCTCGAGCGGGATGACGCCGGGGTGTTGCTCGTAGAGCTCGGCCGCATGCTGGTTCGCCGCCGCGAGAATGCGACTGCCGCAGCGGCGGTTGATGCTCAGCACATACCGCTGAGCCGGCGACCCATCAGCCTGTGGGAAGTGCGTTGGGAACTCGTCCAGGTTCGCGACGGAGGCACCGCGCCAGCCGTAGATCGCCTGGCACGGGTCGCCGACCGCGGTGACCGGATGGCCGCGTCCGTCGCCCGCGGCGAACAGTGCGGTGAGCATCCGCCGCTGCGACACCGACGTGTCCTGGTACTCGTCGAGCAGCACGACCTTGTACCGCGACCGCTCGATGGCAGCGACCTCCGGACACTCCTCCGCGAGCCGCGCGCCGAGCGCCATCTGGTCGGCGAAGTCGACGACGCCGCGCTCCCCCTTGTATGCCTGGTACTCCTCGACGAGCTGCAGGATCTCCCCACGCTTCAACGCCGTCTCGGCAAGCTTGCGAACCTCCACCGTCTGCTTGCGCGCCGCCGCGACCTCCTGCCGTACGGCGTCGTCGTGCTCGCGGATGTCGTCGGGACGAAGCAGGTGATCCGCGAGCTCGCCGTCGAGAGCGAGCAGGCTGTTCACGAGGGTCGGCACGTGATGCGAGGCGAACCGGATCGGCCCAGCGGACCGCCGTACGACGCGACCCGCCAGCTGGAATCGGGTGGCGTCGGCGAGCACGCGGGAGTCCGGCTCGAGGCCGATTCGGAGGCCGTGCTCCGCGATCAACGTGCCGGCGAACGCGTGGTACGTCGACACGACGGGCTCACCCGGCTCCTCGGGCTCCCAGTTCGGGATGTTGCTCCGCAGATGCGCGGCCAGAATCGGGTGCTGGTCCCTCGGCAAGCGTCGATCCGAGTACGCCGGCCTTCGTCAGGTCGTCGCGGATCCGGACATCGAGCTCGTTCGCCGCCTTCTTGGTGAACGTCAGCCCGAGCACTTCCTCCGGCTTCACCTGTCCCGTGCAGATCAGCCACACCACCCGGGCCGCCATCGCCGTCGTCTTCCCCGACCCGGCCCCCGCCACAATCACCCCCGGCGCCAACGGAGCAGTGATCGCCGCCAACTGCTGATCCGAGAACGGAATCTCCAACAGCTCGCAAAGCTCGGCAGTCGTACGCAGCTGAACCATCAGACGATCTCCCGCCCCTCGGGCTGGATGGGGCAGAGCGCGCGGGCTTCGCACCGCGTGCAACCGTCGTTGCGTTGGGCCGTGAACTCCTCCGAGCGGATCATGGATTCGGCGTCGTCGACCGCTTCGTCGAGCCACGTCCGGCCGTCGTCGTCGGTTTCCAACGGAGCCTGCGGCTGGACCTTCGGGAACCCGCCGTTGTCGTCGTGGCGGAGCTGGACGAGCTCGGCCCCGCCGGCGACCGCTTCCTCGCCGAGCTTCTTCATCTGGCGCGAGTTGATCGCGCGCTGGTAGATCGCCAACTGCACGTGCCGCTCCAGCGCGGGCTTGGTCGGAATGTTCCGCCCGGTCTTCAGGTCGATCACCCGGACCGTGCCCTCAGGATCCGTTTCGACGCGGTCCATCCGGCCCTTCACCCGCACCGCCGGGTGCTCCTCGTCCGGCAGCAGTACGTCGAAGTCCACTTCCGTCCCGACCAGCGTCCGGTCCGGCCGCCCCTGGTGCCACGCGACGAACCGCCGCAACGCCTGCTCCGCCTCGACCCGCTCCCGGTCCGAGATCCACGCGGACTCGAATTCGAGCTGCGTCCACACCTTGTCCAGCCACCCGTTCAGCTCGTCGACCGACGGCGGCAACGTCCCGGTCGCGACCGCATCGGCGAGCGTGTGCAGCACCATCCCGAACCCGATCGCCGACGTACTCGGCGTCTCCCCACCGGCCCGCCGGGTCAGGAACCACCGCAACGGACAGTCCACGATCGTCGTCAACGCACTCCCTGACAACGGGACGGGTTGCTCCGGGTCCGCGATCGGTCGCACCGACTCGGTCCGCTCGCGCACGCCCCACCATCGCGACGGGTCCGCCGTCGGGACCAAGGAATGCTCGCGGTCGTCGATCGCATCGGCCAGTTGTGCCAACCGGTCCGCCGCCACCCGCTTCAACGCGGGCGACGACGCCGGATCCGCCAGCACGCAGCGCAGATCCGCCACCAGGCCCGGCAACGACAGCGGCCGCCGCGGCCGCCCGGCGACCAGTTTCAAAGGAATATCCAGCTCGGCAAGGAATCGGGAGGGTTGATCGCCGTCTGCCTCAGGCGCCTGTACGGCGGTCACGATCAACCGCTCCCGCGCCCGCGTGATCGCGACGTAGAACAACCGTCTCTCCTCGGCCAGCATCGCGCCGGCCGACAACCGATCGATCAACCCGTCCGGCCCCAACCGGTCGGGCTCCAGCAACGACCCGCGCCGCCGCAGGTCCGGCCACTGCCCCTCCTGCACGGAAGCGACGACAACGAGCCGCCACTGCAGGCCCTTCGAACGGTGCGCCGTCATCAGCTGTACGCCGGCCTCGCGGTACGTCCCGTCGAACCGGTTGTCGCCCGCGATGTCCAGCGACTCCAACTCCGAGAGGAACGCCGAAACGCCTTTGAACCCGACCTGCTCCTCCGCCCGGCCGGCCGCGTCGAACAACGCACACAACGAATCCAGATCCCGGTTCGCGGTCCGCGCGGTCTCACCACCCGACGTGGCCTGCCCGCGCAGCCTCCGCAACCACGGCGACTCCGACCACAGCGACCACATCACCTCGTCCGGCGCCGCGCCCGCGGTCACGATGTTCCTTGCCTTGAGCAACCGCTCGCCGAGCGCCGAGAACCGTGCCTCGGCCGGTGACGCCTCCTCGTCGAGCAGCAACGGGTTCAGCATCGCTTCCCGCAACAGCTCGTCCGACGGCCGCGGCAGCCGCAGCCCGCCCGCCGCCTCCCGATCGCGCCGGCGTAGCACCCGCGCCAGTCGCCGCAGCTGCCCCGCATCCATAGCGCCCAACGGTGACAGCGCCAACGCCCGTACGACATCGACGGTCAACGTCTCCGGATCGGCCACCGCTCGCAACGCCAGCAACATCGGCCGTACGGCGGGCTCACGCGACAACGGCAGCTCGTCGCCGGCGACGTCCACCGGGATGCCGGCCGCCGCCAACGCCCGACGCAACGGTGGAATCGAACGGCGCCCGGACCGCACGAGCACCGCCATCTCGCTCCACCCGATCCCGTCCTGAACGTGCGCGCGCCGCAGCAGGTCCGCGATGTGCTCGAGCTCCGCGCCGCTCGTCGAGTACAGGTTCGCCTCGACCTTTCCCGGGCCGAAGACACACGACGAGGCATCCGGGTTCCGGAACCGCTCGAACGTGTCCCGATCCAGCGATCCCGGTACGCCGAGACGGTTGACGACGTTGCGCGACACGCGTTGCAGCGTGGTCCCGAAGCGTCGCGTCGTACCCAAAGCGATCTGGGCTGCTTCCGCTCCGTCGCGGGACCGGAACTCGTCGGTGAACCGCAGCAATCCGCGCACGTCCGCCCCGCGGAACGTGTAGATCGACTGATCCGGATCGCCGACGACGACCAGGTCGCGACCGTCGCCGGCGATCGCCTGCAGCAGCTTCGTCTGACCGGGATCGGTGTCCTGGTACTCGTCCACGAACACCGCTTTGAACTCGGTGCGCAGCTTGGCCTGCACCTGCGGCTGCTGCGCCAGGATCACCGCGCGATGGATCAGCTCGGAGTAGTCCAGCACCTGCTCCGCGTCGAGGATCTGCAGGTACTCCTCGAAGAAGTCGCCGACCGCGACCCACTCGGCCCGCTCCGCCGACCGCCCGATCGCGGACAGGTCCTCTGGGTCGAGCCCCAGCTGCCGCGCCTTGCCGATCACCGCCTCCACCTCGTCGGTGAACCCGCGCGTCTTCAACGCCGGATGCAGACTGCGCGGCCAGTGCACCACACCGACCTCACGACTTCCCGACAACGCCTCGCTCAACCGCAGCGACTGCTCCGGCCCGGACGGAAGTCGCAGCGGTACGTCGAACGCGTCGGCCGGCGTGAACCGACGCAGCAACGCGTAACAGAAGGAGTGGAACGTCATCGACGGCATCACTCGCGTCGTCCGCCCGAGACGACCGTTGATGCGATCCCGCAGCTCGGTCGCCGCCTTCCGGCCGAACGTCAGCACGAGCACTTCGTCCGGGCTCAGCCCGCGATTGCGGACCCGGTCGACGACGGCCTCGACCAACGTCGTCGTCTTCCCAGTGCCGGGACCGGCGAGCACCAGCAGAGGTCCGCCCGGGTGATCCACCACGGCCTGCTGGTCGGGATCGAGGACAGGGGCCTCCGCGCTCCGGCGCTCCTCCCGGACCAACCGATACCGGGACCTCTGTCTGTTGACCACCGCTCTATCTCAACAGACCCCACCGACGTTTTCCGCAGGGGGCACTCCGTAACTTTCCCACTGCGCTCCGCATCGAGTTCCTCGACGGCTTCAAACAAGTTCACCGACAAACAAGGAGCACCGAATGAGGACGATGCGGCGTACCGCCGCCCTCCTGGGGACGGCTGTTCTACTGGCTGGTCTCGGTACCGCCACTGCCACCGCGGCGAATCCGAAAGTCCAGTCGCTCTGCTCGCTGGATCTCGGATCGATCACCGCACAAGGCAATTACGTCGACCAGGTTCTGTCCGCCGCGAGCCCGCCGGTCGCGAGCGAACGCCGGGTCGGACCGCAGGTCGCCCAGCCCGGTGAGACCCGGGCCAGCGCGACGTGGGAGTTCAAGCCCGAGCCGGAGGGCGGCAGCTCGGACAGCGGCTATGCGTTGTACGGCGACACTCTCTACAGCACGGTCATCAACAACCTGCCGGACGGCACCTGGTGGGGACGCGGGGTGGCGATGTTCGACATGAACGGGTACACCTCGATCGCACGAGCGGCGTACCCGAAGGGCGACTCGCCGACGCGGCAGTACTTCTACGCGATGCGTGACGACGGCGTGCTGGCGCGCTGGAAGCGGGACGCCGAAGGGTTCCACCCGCTCGGTCTGTACGGCGGGTTCTCGGCCGTGAAGACGATGACGATGATCAGTACGACGGCGACGTACGACACCTTCCTGGCGACCACCAAGGCCGGTGCGCTCTACACGATCCATATCCCGGTGACGTCGCCGCTGACGCCGGTGGTCAAGGTCGTCCGGACGTCGACCTGGCAGGGCTTCGAGGCGATCGTCGCGGAGAAGTGCGGCACGCAGAGCACGCTGCTCGCCGCGATCGACCGGGACAGCGGGTCGGCGTACCTGTACGCGATCGGCCACGCCAACGGAACCGCGACAACCATCCAGAGCCTGGGCAAGGTGCCCGGGACGTTCAACGACCCGATCTACTTCCTGCGCACGTCGCAGGCAGGCACCTCGCTGAACGGCGAGTAGCAGAAAGCTCATCGGCGGCGCGGGGACCCGGGGCGGGGTCGCCGCGTCGCCGGTGTCAGTTCTACGGGGTCCAGCGGGTTTCGCGTAGGTTGACGCGGCCGTTGGTGACGCGGACGCCGTCCGAGCGCAGCAGGTGCAGTTGTTCGTCGCCGACCTCGTCGGCCGGTACGCCGGACGCGCGGATCACCCGCCACCACGGCACGCTCGCGCCGTACTCGCGCATGATCGCCCCGACCTGCCGCGGTCCGCCCTGACCGACGTACTCCGCGATGTCGCCGTACGTCGCGACGCTGCCTTCCGGGATCGACTCCACGGCCTGCAGTACCGCCTCGACGTACTCCTCCCTGTCCACGGGAGCCAATCTAAGCGAGTGGAGCGAGTGCCTTCGCGAGCGGCTCCAGGACGGACGGCGGCGCGTCCAGCGGGAGGTTCATGATCACCAGGTCGACGCCTGCCTCGCCGTACGCCGCGGCCTCGGCGACCGCCTTGTCGAGCGGGCTGTCGGGGTCGATCCGGACGTTCACCGAGCAGGTGATCTCGTTGACGTCGCGACCGACCTCCTCGCAGCGCTGGACCAGGACGTCCTTGAGCGGCTTCCACTCCTGCGGGTTCGGGACGATGACGTTCCACTGCTGCGCCCACTTGGCGACCGCGCGGAGCGTCCGCTTCGGGCCCTTGCCGCCGATGGTGATCGGCGGGTGCGGCGTCTGCACCGGCTTCGGGTTGCAGTACGCGTCGGTGAGCTTGATGTACTTGCCGTCGAAGTTCGCGACCTTCTCGGTGAGCAGCGCGATCATCGCCTGTGTGCCCTCGTCGAACCGGTCGAAGCGCTCCTTCAGGCCGTACAGCTCGATGCCGTACGCCGCGGTCTCCATCTCGTTCCAGCCGGCGCCGATGCCGAGCTCGAGGCGGCCGTTGCTGATGATGTCCGTGGTCGCCGCCATGTTCGCGAGCACGGCGGGATGCCGGTAGATCATCCCGGTCACCTGGCAGCCGAGCCGGATCCGGGACGTCGCCTGCGCGAGCGCGGCCAGCGTCGTCCAGGCCTCCAGGTTCGGGCCCTGCATGTCACCGCTGAGCGGGTAGAAGTGATCCCAGTGCCACGCGGACTCGAAGATCTCGAACTGATCCGCCGCGACCCACACGTCCCGCATCTGCTGCCAGGTGGTGTGTTCCGGCCTGGTCTTGATCGCGAACCGCATCCGCGCCTCCCTCAAGGCAACACAACTAGGGCAACCGTTTCCCGAAGGGAGACACTACTCCGCGCGAACGGTCAGTCGAGGCCGAGGCGGGCGCGGACCTCTGGGCGGCGGAGGGGTGGGACGGTCTGGGGTGGGTTGCGGCGGGCCGGCATCTCCTCGAGGAGTTGCTCGGTGATGCGGGCGACCTCGGCGGCCGCGCGCTCGATCGGGGCGCGGGTGGTCGCACTCAGCGAGCCGACTCCCGTCACCTTGCGGACGTACTGCAACGCGGCCGCGTAGACCTCCTCGGAGGTCGCGGACGGCTCGAGTCCCCGGAGCACGGTGATGTTTCTGCACATGCCATAAAACAGTACGCGGGACCGGGGACAACCTACGAGGTATTGACATCCCTAATGCCGTTAGGTTTTCCTCATGACATGAGCACTACAGCGCCGGACCGCCGTACCCGCCGTCGTCAGCAGACGATCGGGGAGATCCTCGACGTCGCCATCGAGCTGATGGAGGCCGAGGGGGTCGCGGCGCTGAGTCTGTCCGCGGTGGCCCGGCGGCTCGGCATGCAGCCGCCGTCGCTGTACCAGTACTTCCCGTCGAAGATGGCGATCTACGACGCCCTGTTCCAGCGGGGCGCCGAACAGTTCCTGGCCGCGCAGCGGGACGCGATCGCGGCCGCGACGACGGACGACGTGGTCGAACTGCACCTGATCGGGGCCACGGCGTTCAGTCGGTGGGCGATGCAGAACCCGATCTACTCACAGCTGCTGTTCTGGCGGACGATCCCCGGGTTCGAGCCGAGCGCGGAGGCGTTCGCGCCGGCTCAGGAGGCGCTCGCCGACATCCGCCGGCACCTGCAGGCAGGGGTGGACGCGGGGCGCCTGCATCCGGACGCGGCGACCGAGGAGGGGCTCGCGGTGTTCACGTCGGTGACGTCCGGCGTGCTGTCGCAGCAGATGGCGAACGAGCCGGACGTGCCGTTCGAAGAAGGACGGTTCAGCCGGCTGCTGCCCGTCGTACTCGAGATGTTCTATCAGCACTACGCACCAACCAGGGGGTCAAGATGACCGCAGTACTCGCGGAGCAGATCGGGCGGGCGGGGCGGCCGCAGTGCCGGATCCACCGGGACTCCGAGCTCCGGGCGTGGCATGAGCTGCTCGCGTCGATCGAGGGGGACGAGTGGCAGCGACGTACCGTCTGCGACGCATGGGACGTCGCGGACATCGCCGGCCACCTGATCGGCCAGGCGGAGGACGTGATCAAGCCGACCTCGTTCCCGCGGCGGTGGCTCAAGAACAAGCGGGTGTACCCCGGCGTGCCCCGGTTCGACGCGCACATGATGGTGCAGGCCGACGAGCACCGCGGTACGCCGCCGGCTGAGCTCCGGGAGCTGTTCGACCAGGTGTGGGCGAAGGCGACCCGGAAGATCTCGCGCGCTCCGGAACTGTTCCGGCGGGTATCGATGCAGGTGGATCCGGCGCCCCGGATGTCGTTCGGCTATGTCCAGGACATCCTGCTGGCTCGGGACCTGTGGATGCATCGCGACGACGTGTGCCGGGCGCTCGGACGGCCGTTCGACCCGGGGCCGTACGCCGAGGCGCTGATCGCCCAGGTCGTCTACGACCTGCAGGCCAGCGGGCCGTTCTGGGGCGACCGGCCGGCCGTCGTCCTCGAACTCACCGGGCCGGGAGGTGGGGCCTACTTGCTCGGGAGGGGTGAGCCGGTAGGTCGCGCATCGGTGGACGCGGTCGGCTACATGCGGACGGTGTCCGGGCGCGACAACGCCCCGGCGGTGACGGGTGATCCCGCCGCCGCCGAGGCGGTCGCGTCCTGCCGGATGGACTTCTAGTACGACGGTTGGCTCGGGTCGATCTGGTCGACCCAGGCGACCACACCTCCGCCGACGTGCACCGCGTCGGAGAAGCCCGCGCCCTTGGCGATCGCGAGCACCTCGGCGGAGCGGACGCCGGACTTGCAGTGGAAGACCAACTGCTTGTCCTGCGGCAGCTTCTCCAGCGCCACACCGGTCTGGAAGTCGGCCTTCGGGATCAGCACCGAGCCCGGGATCTTGTTGATCTCGTACTCGTTGGGCTCCCGGACGTCGATCAGCACGAAGTCCTTCTCGCCGTTGTCCTTGAGCTTGATCCACTCGCTGAGCTGCTTCACCGAGATGGTCGAGCCGACGGCCGCGTCGGCCGCCTCTTCGGTGATCGCGCCGCAGAAGCTCTCGTAGTCGATCAGCTCGGTGACGGTCGGGTTCTCGCCGCAGATGGCGCAGTTCGGGTCCTTGCGGACCTTCAGCGCGCGCCAGTTGAGGTCGAGCGCCTCGTAGATGTTCAGCCGGCCGAGCGACGGGTCGCCGATCCCGGTGAGCAGCTTGATCGCCTCGGTGACCTGCGCGGCGCCGACCGACGCGCAGAGCACGCCGAGGACGCCGCCCTCGGCGCAGGACGGGACCATGCCGGGCGGCGGCGGCTCCGGGTACAGGCAGCGGTAGCACGGGCCGTGCTCGGCCCAGAACACGCTGACCTGACCGTCGAAGCGGAAGATCGAGCCCCAGACGTACGGCTTGCCGAGCAGCACCGCGGCGTCGTTGACCAGGTAGCGGGTGGCGAAGTTGTCGGTGCCGTCGACGATCAGGTCGTACTGCTCGAAGATCTCGAACACGTTGTCGTTGTCGAGGCGCACCTCGTGCAGGACGACGTTGGTGTTCGGGTTGGTCTCCAGGATCGACTCGCGGGCCGACTGCGCCTTGGACTTCCCCACGTCGGACTGGCCGTGGATGATCTGGCGCTGCAGGTTGGACTCGTCGACAGTGTCGAACTCGACGATGCCGAGCGTTCCGACCCCGGCCGCGGCCAGGTAGAGCAGCGCGGGGCTGCCGAGACCGCCGGCGCCGATGACCAGCACCTTGGCGTTCTTCAGCCGCTTCTGCCCGGCCATCCCGACCTCGGGGATGATCAGGTGCCGCGAATACCGCCGCACCTCGTCAATCGTCAGCTCGTCGGCCGGTTCGACCAGCGGTGGCAGTGACACGTGTCGGCTCCTCAGGAAGACGTCGGACGGGATCTCCGGTTTTCAACCATCTGTCCCTCCCCCATGTTCCCGCACTATCCCAACCGCCCCCACCGGAGTCCACATCGCGGTCCCCGCGTCTCACCCCCACCACACTTTGAGCACCCACCAACCATTTCGACGGGCGAGTTTTGGTTGGTGGGTGCTCAAAGACGCTTCGGCGGGGGTCAGTCGTTGTCGGTGATCGTGGCGGTCACGGTCGCCGGGAGCTTCAGAACGGCTCCGTCGATCTGGTTGATCACCGCGGTGAACGTCTCGGCCGGCTCCTTGAGCTTGTCGTCGAGGATCTTGACCTGGAGCTCACCGGTCGTCTTGCCCGGTTCGACGGATCCATCGACAGTCCGGTCGACGGGGCCGTTGCCCTCGTCGTTGACGCTGCGGTAGTCCTTGCGGATCACCGCCGTACCGTCCTTCAGGACGCCCGAGAAGCTGACGTACTTGTCGCTCGGCGCGGACAGCTTGACCGGGAAGCTCACGATGCCGGCCTTCTCGGTGGCCTTCAGGTTGCCGATCGTCAGCGTCGGCGTCGGGTCGTCGTCGACAACCAGCCCGTGGCCGAACGACTCGTCCAGCAGCGCGTCATGCGGTGCCGAGAGCACCAGGCTGAACGGCAGGTCGTAGCTGTCCCGGGTGTTCGCCGTGATCGGCACGGTCACCTTCTGCCGCACCTGACCCGGCTTGAACACCAGCTGCCGCGCAACGTCCCCGACGGACTCGCCGAGCTCCCCGTTCGTCTCGACGTACACGCTGACCGGGCGGATGCTCGGCCGCGACATGCGCACCCAGAAGTCCACCGTGTGCGTGCCCGTGTCACCCTCCTTCACTGTGACGCTGGACGCCGACAGCTTCGGCAGCAGCACCGCAGGTGCCGAGAGCCCGAGCCCGGGGGACGAGAAGCCCAGATCACTCACGTACGCCGATCCGCTGGCGACCCTGTCCGTCCGCAGCTCCACAGCCCGCACGTCGCGCAGGTTCACGCCCTTCAGCGACGACACCGGGATGCGTACCGTCCGCAGCAGGTTCTTCGGCAGACCGACCTCGTTGTTGCCCGGCATCCGCACCAGCGCATCACTGACCGCGGACACCGGCACTACGGCCGCCCGGCCATGCCCGTCGACGACCCGGACGCTCAGGTCGGTCTTGGGTGCGCCAGCCGGGTCCGGTGCAGCACGGAACGTCAGCGCCGCAAACCGCCGTACGTCACGCTGCCCAGCAGGTACGTCGACGCGCACTACCCCGTTGGTACCTGTCCACTTCAGCTTGGTGACCGCTGTGGTCGGCGTCTGCGCGGCGAACCACGCCGTACCCCAGTGCGGCGCATTGCCCCAGTCCTCGGTCTCCATGCACGCCGGCACACCCGCCCGCCTGGCCGGACCGCTCACACCCGCGCACACAGTCGCAGACAGCTTGCCGCTGACCGCACCGGCCGGCAGCGCCTTGTCGAAGTGGTTCAGGTCCCGCCGCGACGCCAGCGGTGCCTGGGACACCACCCGTACGACGGCCTTCCCAGCGGACGCCGCCCGCGAGTCCGACCCGTCGAACTGCGCGAGGAACTGCGTCTCGTGGCCCAACTGCAGCCGGAAGAACCCAGCGACGTACGCCGTACCGACGGCCTGCTGCTGCTTCGCGGTCAGCCGGCCCGCGTACTTCGCTCCGCACGGCGACGCCTTCTCGTCACCGAACCAGTCGTCGTTCGACGGAGCCACCGACTGACCAGGGGTCCATTCGGTGTTGAAGAAGTTGTGGTTGGCGCCCAGCACGGTCACGGTGGACCGCGGCGCGAGGTCCCCGCCGACTGAGTTCCTGGTGTCGTCGTAGAACTTCTGGCCCTGCAGATCGGACACGTCACCGTCGCAGTACGGCAGGACGACGCTCATCGCCACACCGGGCACCGTGGCCCGCGCGAAGTCAGTAGGAGCCAGTGGAAGCACCGCGCGGATGCCGTACTGACCACCGCGGTCAGCGTTGAGCACTGCGGCCCGGGCGACGCCTTCGCCGCCGCGTGAGTGCCCCATCAGGCCCACGTTCTGCAGGTTGATCTTGCCGACGAAGCGGGTGCCGAACGGCCCGCCGCCGATCGTCGACCACTTCCGCCAGAGTGCGAGGTGGTCCAGGATCAGTTCGGCCCGCGCCTGTGCGCCGGCGTCGTACGCGTCGCTGTCCCAGCCGTTGATCGCGTTGGCGCTGATCGAGACGACCTGGTACCCGTTGCTGGCCAGTGCGGTCGCCGGACCGTCGTACCCGCGGTAGCTGGGGATGGGCTTCATGCCCGGCGGACACGGCCACGGCTTCTCGTCCTCGGACGGGTTGGTGGGCTCGCCGTAACAGACCTCGTGGCGGCCGTGCAGGAAGACCACCAGCGGCCGCGGGCCTACCGCACCACGTGGCGAGTACACCTTGCCGCGGAGCTCGGAGCGGTGCGCGAGACCTGGCAGGTAGACGGCCTCGTCACCGAGGTTGTACTCCGCAGTGTCGACCTTGTACTTGCCCAGCGCGCCGGGGTCCGACGGCAGCAGCGGTCCGCGCCGCGCCTTCAGCCAGTCGGCATCGGTCGGTCCGGCGGAGCCGACGCTCCGGCTCTTGCCGGTCTCCTTGCCGAGGTCCCCGGACCAGACCAGGCGGACGTCACGCGCTTTCAGCACAGCCGGATCGGTGCTGACCAATGTCAGCGTCTTCCGGTCCGGCGACTGCTTCGCGACACCGAGCGGCTTGCCGTCGACCTCCAGCAGCGGCAGCGATGCGCGCATCGGTGCGGGTGCGTCGAGGTGCAGGGTCAGTTGATATCCGCTGGCAACAGGCCGGACGTCCCATTGGTTGCTCTGAGCAACAACAGGCGGTGCGGCGGCCGCGGTCAGCGGCCCTGCACCAAGGAGTACGGCGATTCCCAACGACAGATTTCGGGCGGTTCTGCCAATCACGCGCCCAAGTTGACCTGACGCTCCGCTCAGTCGTGTCTCAGCCGGGCGTCGGATTCGACTCGATCAGACGATCAGCTGACGGAACGCCCGCGCCACCTGATCCGGGTGCTCCATCTGCGCGACATGTCCCGACTGCGGCAGGTAGAGGAGGCGGGCGTTCGGGAACGTGCGCTGGGCCTTGGTACGGATCCGTGCGTCGACCAACCGGTCCCTGCCGCCGTAGATCAACAGCACCGGGCACTCGACTCTTGCCGCGTCCGCCCAGAGCGACCTGCGCGGTCTGGCCAGCGACGAGCGCAGGATGCTGCGTGCGGCCTCCACAGTGGCCTGCCGGCCCCACGGGTCGGTGTCGCGCCGGTGCAGTTCCTCCTCGTACGCCGCCCGTACCTCAGGCGCCAGCGACCGCGGGTCCCCGAACACCATCGCCAACGACGCCTGGAACCGCTGGTCGAACGGCAACCGCTGCGTCCGCTCCAGTACGGCCGGACCGACCCGGGGCGTCGCCAGCGCGGCGAACCACAGCGCACTCGCCGACACCCGTGGATGCGGCAGTGCGGGCGACACCAGCGTCAGCGACGCCACCAGGTCGGGACGCTGCGCAGCCAGCGCCACTGACGAGGCCCCACCCATCGAGTTCCCGAACACGTGCACGGGCTGGTCGTACTCGCGTTCCAGCAGCTGGATCAGTACGTCGGCCTGCTCCGAGATCCCGGGCACACCGGAAAGCGGCGTACGGCCGAAACCCGGCAGGTCGGGGGCGATGCCCCGGATCGTGTCGTTGAGCATCAGGCCGAGAGCGGTCCAGTTCAGCGACGACCCGCCCAGGCCGTGGACGAACAGGGCGGGCGGCAGGTCCGGTGCCGCGTCCGGCACGTCTCTGACCAGCAGCTCCACCCCTGCGACCGGCACCCGCCGCTCCGGCCACTTCTTCAGCTCCACGGGTACGGCGTCCCCGGTTACTGGCCCGTAACTATCCACAGGACCATGTTAGGACGCGGGTTAGGACGCGGGCGAGGTGGAGACTGGGACGCATGGCGGGAGCGCAGCAGCAGCTGACGACCGAGGTGGATGGGCAGACGATGAAGCTCACCAACCTCAGCAAGGTCCTGTATCCACAGACCGGGTTCACCAAGGCCGAGGTCATCGACTACTACCACCAGGTGGCCGCGTTGCTGCTGCCACACCTGTCCGACCGGCCCCTGACCCGCAAACGGTGGCCGGACGGCACCTCAGCGGCGTACTTCTTCGAGAAGAACGCTCCACGCGGTACGCCGGCCTGGGTACGGACCGAGACGCTGCCTACGCCCGGTAGCTCGACCGGCCGCGACGAAATGAGTTTCGTGGTCTGCGACGACGTACAGACCGTGGTGTGGCTCGCCAACCTGGCTGCGCTCGAGCTGCACGTCCCGCAGTGGCGGATCGGGCTGTCCGACCAGGGCCAGGACCCGCAGGCGGACCTGATCGTGTTCGACCTGGACCCGGGGCCGGGAGCGAGCATCGTCGAGTGCTGCGACGTTGCGCTGGCGCTGCGGCAACTGCTGGGCCACTACGGCATGGAGGGCTGGCCCAAGACGTCCGGGAACAAGGGCATGCACCTGTACGTGCCGATCGAACCTGCGTCGTCCAGGCAGACCAGCGCCTTCGCCAAGCAGCTGGCCGAGCAACTGGCCGAGGCACTGCCGGAGAACGTGACCGCCAACATGACCAAGGCGCTGCGGCCCGGCAAGGTGTTCATCGACTGGAGTCAGAACGCCAGCGCGAAGACCACGCTGGCGCCGTACTCCCTCCGCGGCTCCGACGAGCCCCGGGTGTCCACACCGATCGACTGGGACGAGGTGGCGTCCGCCACGTCACCGGAGGACCTCAGGTTCCTGCCGCACGACGTCCTCGCCCGGATCGAGGAGTACGGCGACGTACTGGATGGGCTGTACGACGACCCGCAGCCGCTACCTACCAAGGAGGCGACATGACCGATACCGATTTCGAGGGCCCGGACTACGACCCGGCCTTCGACGCCGAGCACGACACCGACCAGGACGAGTCGGAGCCCGACGTACCCGCCGATGCCAACCCGGCGGACGTCGAGGAGCAGCGCCGCGAGGTGGACGACTCCGACGAGGAGGATTACCGCTGACAGCTACCACGATGGAACGCGGTTCGGCGGGGAAGCTACTGGCGAGGAGGACTGCTGGGTAGGATTCGGGGAACGACCTGGCGGCGGACGCAGACCGTCGCCGGAGCGCACCCTCGAAGGAGCCGACCGTGTCGACGACACCGGAGACCGCACCCAAGCGTGGCAGCCGCCTGCCCCGGCTGGCCCGTCGCGCGCAACTGCTCGAGGCTGCCCAGGAAGTCTTCGTCGCGAACGGCTACCACGCCGCCGCGATGGACGACATCGCAGACCGGGCCGGCGTGTCCAAGCCTGTCCTCTACCAGCACTTCCCCGGGAAGCTGGAGCTGTACCTGGCGCTGCTGGACACCTCCTGCGACGCGATCGTCGCCTCCGTGCAGGACGCACTGAAGTCGACCGAGGACAACAAGCTCCGGGTCGCGGCGACGATGCACGCGTTCTACGACTACGTGGCGAACGCCCAGGGCGCCTTCCGCCTGGTGTTCGAGTCGGACCTGACCAACGAGCCGGCCGTCCGGGAGCGCGTCGACCGGGTCACGCACGCCTGCGCCGAGGCCGTCTCCGAGGTGATCAGCGCCGACGCCGGCCTCAGCCGCGAGCAGTCGATGGTGCTGGCCGTCAGCCTGGTCGGCATGGCCCAGGTCAGCGCCCGCTACTGGCTCGGCGCCGGCGACCCGTCGTTCCCGCAGCAGCAGGCCGCCGACCTGGTCGCCTCGCTGGCCTGGCGCGGCATCCGCGGCTTCCCGCGCACCGACAACTGAGGTTCTGCTTTGGGCGGACGGATGAGAGCTGGGGACCGCTAGCGGATAGGCTCGAAGCGTCATCGGCGAGAGTCGCCGGTCGGAGCGTGCCCGGAGGGTTTCGTGGAGGTCAAGATCGGCGTGCAACACGCCAATCGTGAATTGGTTCTGGAGAGCGAGCAGACTCCGGAAGAGGTCCAGGAACTGGTGGCGGCGGCGCTCACCGGCAAGTCCGGTCTGCTGGAGCTGACCGACGAGAAGGGCCGCAAGGTGCTGATCCCGGCCGACCGGCTCGCGTACGTCGAGATCGGCGAGGTATCGACCCGCAAGGTCGGATTCGGCGCGATCTGATCGCGTTCCGGACACAGTCGCGCGTGTCCCGGTTGCAGAGGGCCACTCACAGGGCACGATTGCGGTGAGACCTGCGCCTAACTGGTCTGGTTGTCACGGGGCACCGGGCCGGCGCAGGTTCACCATCCCCCACAAGGAGGAACCGTGTACTGGGTCTGGATGATTATCGTCAGCCTCATCGCGGGCATCATCTTCGGGCCGTTGGCCCGGGCGGTGCTCCCCGGCAAGCAGAACATCAGCCTCGGCTGGACCATCCTCGGAGGCGGCATCGGCGCCTTCATCGGTGGTCTGATCGCCAAACTCCTCGGCGTCAAGGACACCTCGGGCCCGGACTGGATCCAGTACCTGATCCAGATCATCTGCGCCGCGATCGTCGTCGCGATCATCTCGTCGCGCAACAGCAAGACCAAAGCCGCCTAATTCCAGGCACCACCAAACGGCCGCCGCCCGACCCCGGGCAGGCGGCCGTTGCCATTTCCCTGGCAGACCCACCAATTTGCCTGGCAGACCCAGGAAGTGCGGGGTTACCCACCCTGGTTCAGGCTCAATAACCCCGCATTTGGTGGGTCAGCCAGGCAAATTGGGTTTCAGGCCTGGAGGCCGAGGGCGGTCATCCGGGCGGTGTGGGCCTCGGTCAGCCGGGTCAGCATGCGGCCGATGGCGGCCAGATCCAGGCCCGGGCGGTCCACACTGCCGGCCAGCAGAGCTGCCAGGGAGTCGCGGTCGGCGGCGATCCGCTGGGCCTGGCTGAGGGCTTCGCCCACCAGGCGGCGGCCCCACAGCGCGAGCCGGCCGCCGAGCTTCGGGTCCTCCTCGATCGCGGCCCGGACCCGGTCGACCACGAATTCGGCCTGACCCGAGTCCGCGAACACCTCGAGCACCAGGGCCCGGGTCTCCGCGTCCACGAACGACGCGATCTCGCGGTAGAAGTCGTTCGCCAGGCCGTCCCCGACGTACGCCTTGACCAGGCCCTCGAGCCAGTCGGACGGGGCGGTGTGGTCGTGGAAGGCGTCCAGCGGCGTGACGAACGGCGTCATCGCCTCCATCGGATCCACGCCGAGCGCGACCAGCCGGTCCCGCAGTTGGACGAAGTGCCCGAACTCGGTGGTCGCCAGTGCGGCGAGCTCCGCCTTGTCGTTCAGGGTCGGCGCCAGTTTGGCGTCCTCCGCCATCCGTTCGAACGCGGTCAGCTCGCCGTACGCGAGCACTCCCAGCAGATCCACCGCCGCGGCCCGGTAGGCGGGATCATCAAAGGCCGTCTGCTCCATGCCCGGCACCCTATCGGGCCGCGCCGAACAGTGGCGCATGCCACACGAAGCGGCGTTGACAGCCGCTGCGGTTACACTGGTGAGCGATTCGCCGGTGACGCGCCCAGATGGGCAAGCTGGTGCGAGGTGCTTGCACAGTGTCCCCGCGCCTCACGATCGGGGCTTTCATGCCCCAGGCGCCCGGCCACTGAGCATCTGTCCGCACAAGCATGTGAGAGGCGATCAGCCTGACCACCTTCCGAGAGCTCGGGGTGCTCCCCGAGATCTGTGACGCGCTCGACCGCGTCAACATCATCGAACCCTTCCCGATCCAGGAGATGACTCTCCCGGTGGCCCTGATGGGCACCGACCTGATCGGGCAGGCCCGCACCGGCACCGGCAAGACGCTCGGTTTCGGCATCCCGCTGCTGCAGCGCACGATCTCCCCCGGCGAAGCCGACTACGAGGAGCTCGCCGCCCCCGGCAAGCCGCAGGCGCTGGTCGTCACCCCGACCCGCGAGCTGACCATCCAGGTCGCCAAGGACCTGCAGATCGCCTCCACGGTCCGCACCGTCCGCGTGCTGACCATCTACGGCGGTGTCGCGTACGAACCGCAGCTGGACGCGTTGAAGAGCGGCGTCGACGTCGTCGTCGGTACGCCGGGACGCCTGCTGGACCTGGCGAACCGGGGCGTTCTCGACCTCGGCCACATCAAGGTCCTGGTCCTGGACGAGGCCGACGAGATGCTCGACCTCGGCTTCCTGCCCGACGTCGAGCGGATCCTGCGCAAGACGCCGGAGCTGCGCCAGACCATGTTGTTCTCGGCAACCATGCCGTCGGCGGTGATCGGGCTCGCCCGCACCCACATGCGGCACCCGCTGAACATCCGGGCGGAGTCGCACGAGGACACCCAGATGGTGCCGACCACGGCGCAGTTCGTCTACCGGGCGCACGATCTGGACAAGCCCGAGGTCGTGGCGCGGATCCTGCAGGCCGAGGACCGCGGCCGGGTGATGATCTTCTGCAAGACCAAGCGGGAGGCGTCCCGCCTGACCGACGACCTGCAGGACCGCGGGTTCAGGGCGGCCGCGATCCACGGCGACCTGAACCAGCAGGCCCGCGAGCGGGCGCTGACCCGGTTCCGCGGCGACAAGATCGACGTACTGATCTGCACCGACGTGGCGGCCCGGGGCATCGACGTCGAGGGCGTCACGCACGTCATCAACAACACCTGCCCCGAGGACGAGAAGGCCTACATCCACCGGATCGGGCGGACCGGGCGCGCGGGAGCGAGCGGGATCGCGGTCACGTTCGTGGACTGGGCCGATGTCACCCGGTGGAAGACGATCAACAAGGCGCTCGACCTGCCGTACGACGAGCCGCAGGAGATCTACTCCACCTCGCCGGAGCTGTTCCACGACCTCGGCATCCCGTCGGACGCCAAGGGCCGGATCCGTGAGGCGAAGGAGACCCGCGAGAGCCGCGAGCCCCGTGAGACGCGGGAGCCTCGTGAGTCGCGTGAGTCGCGCGGCTCGAGGGACTCGCGGGACCGTCGCGATGACGGACGGTCCGAGGGCGAGCGCGCGGCGGCCAAGAAGCGCAACCGGAGCCGGAAGCGCACGCGGGCCGGTCAGCCGGTCGAGGAGCTCGCCGACGTCACGACGAAGACCGAAGTACCGGCTGCGACCGAGGCTCCGGAGGAGGCGCCGGCGCCGAAGGCCCGTAAGCGCACCCGCACCCGGAAGACCGCGGAGCCGGTGACCGAGGCCGTGGAGACCGCGGCCGTCGAGGCCCCGGCTGTCGAGACTGCGGCTGCCGAGGCGCCGGCTGTCGAGGCGCCGGAGGAGAAGAAGCCGGTCAAGCGCGCCCGGACCCGCAAGACCGCCGAGCCGAAGCCGGCCGCAGCGGAGGCCGTCGAGGCTCCCGCCGAGGCTCCTGTCGAGGCTGAGGAGAAGAAGCCGGTCAAGCGCACTCGGGCCCGCAAGACCGCTGCGAAGGCGCCGGCCGAGCCTGGCACCGCGCCGACGACGCCGATCTTCAGTGCGCCGGAGTGACCGTTTCCGAATGGTGATCTGAAGCTGCAACACCCAGCCCCTCGTGGGCCGTCCTAGGGCGGTAACCACGAGAGAGGGGCTGGGTGATGAGGCGGATCAGAGCAGTAACAGCTGTGGTGGCTGTCGCGGGGGTCATGCTGCTGGCCGGTTGTGGTGCCAGCGGCAACGACAGCTCGACCAGCGGAGACGCTGCGCCGGCCGCGAAGCAGGGCTCCGGCTCAGGTGAGTCCGGATCCGGTGAGTCGGCGGGCAACGCGAAACCGCAGGCACCGTCCGCAGGCAAGACCGATTCGGCGGCGGGCGGCGGCAACGAACAGCCGTCGGTCACGCGGGCGATCATCAAGAGCGGATCGCTGGCCGTCGAAGGCGAGGACGTCTCCGGCATGCGGCAGAAGGCGGTCGCCGCGATCGGCAGCCTCGAAGGTCAGGTGGCCTCCGAGGACACCGGGAGCGACTCCGACGGCAAGATCACGCGGTCGAACCTGGTCCTCAAGGTCCCGACCAAGTCGTTCGAGACCGCGATCCAGCGGCTCTCGGACCTCGGCAAACGCCTGCAGATCAAGCAGGAGTCGACCGACGTCACCGAGCAGGTCGTCGACGTGGCCAGCCGGATCGAGTCCCAGCGCGCCAGCCTGGACCGGATGCGCGCGCTGATGGCGAAGGCGAACACGATCGGCGAGATCGTCTCGGTCGAGAGCGAGCTCACCCGCCGTGAGGCCGACCTGGAATCGCTGCTGGCCAAGCAGAAGAACCTGTCCCTGCAGACCGATCTCGCGACGCTCACGCTGACGCTGACCGAGAAGGGCAAGCCGCCGGCGATCGTCGAGCCGAAGGACGACAAGGGTTTCGTGGCCGGCCTGAAGAGCGGCTGGAATGCGTTCACCGCGGCGTTCACCTCGATCGCCACCGCGGTCGGCGCGATGCTGCCGTTCCTGGTGCTGCTGGCGATCATCCTCGTACCGCTGTGGCGCTTCCGGAGCAAGTTGCGTCGGCAACCGTCGGTGCTGCCGCCACCGGCGCCCAACAGCGGTCAGTGAAGCAGCGGTCAGTCAAGTAGGGCGCCGGCCAACGCCCGGTAGGCCTTCGCACCGGGCGAGGCCGGCGCCGTGCTGAGTACGGTCTCGCCGATCGCCGGCGCCTCCGCGAACCGGATCGACTTCGGGATCGCCGGCTGCAGCACGTCCAGCGAGTACGTGTCCGCGATCGTCTCGAGGACGGTACGGGCGTGCGTGGTGCGTCCGTCGTACAGGGTCGGGAGTACGCCGAGCACTCGCAGGCTGGGGTTGGTCAGCCGCTGTACGTCGTGCACCGTATCGAGTAGTTGCCCTACGCCACGATGCGCCAACGTCTCGCACTGCAAGGGAATCAGGAGGTCGGACGCCGCGGACAGCCCGTTCACGGTGAGCAGCCCGAGCGTCGGCGGGCAGTCCACGATGATCCAGTCGTACGACGTCCGCAGCGGGCGCAGTGCGGTCCGCAGTACCTGCTCCGGACCGCTCTCCCGAGCCAGCTGTACGTCGGCGGTCGACAGCGCGATCGTCGCCGGCAGCAGGTCCGCGGCGTCGTCCAGCTCGATCAGTACGTCGCGGGCGCGCACACCGCCGAGCAGGACGTGGTGGATCGACTTGTCCAGGTCCTCGGGGTCGATGCCGACCGAGAACGTCAGGCAGGCCTGTGGATCCAGGTCGACCAGCAGCACCCGTTGGCCGAGCTCGACCAGGGCTGCTCCGAGGGTGGCGACGGTGGTCGTCTTGGCGACGCCGCCCTTCTGATTGGCGACCGCGAGAGTGCGAGGCACCCGGCCCATTGTGCCGTACCGCGGAACACCTGTGATCGGGTGGAGCGGTTACCCTCTTTACTTGTGAGTACGCCGCGTACGTTGACGCTGCCCGACGGGGTGCGCCCCGAGACACTCGAGACCGACCGTGGTGCGTTCGCCACGCTGACCGCCGTACCGGACCTCGGTACGCCGCTCGGCACGGTCCTGCTCGTGCCGGGGTGGACGGGGAGCAAGGAGGACTTCACTCCCCTGGTCGACCACCTGTGCCGCTACGGGTGGCGAGCGGTGGCTGTCGACCAGCGTGGTCAGTACGAGACCACAGGTCCGTCCGACAAGTCGGCGTACTCGCTGGCGGAGCTGGGCGCGGACGTGGTGGCGATGAGCAAGGCGCTGGGCGGGTACAGCCAGCTGGTCGGGCACTCGTTCGGTGGGCTCGTAGCGCGTGAGGCTGTGCTGACCGACCCGTCGGTGTTCTCCACGATCAGCCTGATGTGCTCGGGACCGGGCGCGTTCACCGACGAGGGGACGGTCCAGAGGCTGCAGATGCTCGCGTTCGGGCTGGAGAACCTGCCGATCGAGCAGGTGTACGACATGAAGCTCGACCACGACAGCAAGACCCCCGGGTACGTCGCTCCGCCGGAGGACGTCGTCGCGTTCCTGCGGAAGCGGTTCACCGGCAACGTGCCGACCAGCCTGGCCGAGATCACTCGCCGGCTCACGGACGCGGAGGACAAGACCGATCAGCTCGCGAAGTCCGGCGTACGCACGCAGGTGCTGTACGGAGCGACCGACGACGGCTGGCCGCATTCGGTGCAGCAGGCGATGGCCGCAGCGCTTGGAGTGGAGGCGGCGGTCATTCCCGACGCCGGTCACTCACCCGCCATCGACCAGCCAGCGGCAACCGCCCGCCTCCTCGTGGACTTCTTCCACGACTACCCGAGCCTGACGACTAGCTGACCGGTCGCACCTGCGGCTTGATGTCGAGCAACTCCAGCCCGGCCGGAGCGAGGGCGGCCTTCACCTGCTCGGTGTAGACCAGCAGCTGGATGGGTGCCGCGGTTCCCGCCATACCGGCACCTCCGTACGCGAACACACCGAAGTCTTGCTTGGCCAGGATCTGGTCCATGGCCTTCCCGACGCGCTCGCTGTCAGCGTTGCTCATCAGGACCGGCGCCACACAGAGGTTGCCGCTGTACACCTTCTCGAACGCCTCGCGGAACGCAGCGAGATCACCGTGCGCCACACCGGCCATCATCACCACGGGCGCACCGCGAGAGGTGCCGTTCGGGTAGAAGGTGATCGGGCCGTACACCTGGTCGGCGTGCGCGGCGAGGAACGTCTTCACCGCGGCGGAGGCGATGTTGCTCGGCTTCGACGGCCAGCCGCCGGCCGGGGCCGCGCACGGGAGCTTCGGCAGAGCGGTCGGGGTCTCGCTGATCGCCGCCGACACCTGCTGTACGTCGATCGCGCCGTCGCGCCAGATGCCGGTGACCGCCGCACTGCCGGTGCGGACGCCCTTGATCGTTTTGGCACCGGCGACCTGGTCCATGGTCAGACCGTTGAGCTCCACCGCGAAGTCGTCGGGGCACTTCGGCGCCGGCTCCTTGCCGGGCGGATAACCGATCGCCCTCTCCGCCAGCGGTGCACAGAAGACCGGGGTCTTGCCCGGGGCAGCGATGATCTTGCCGCTCACCCGCACCTTGTCGCCGGGCTTCACCAGGAACTTGTCGTTGCCCTGAGCAAACGTCTGCGGAGTCTCGGCGCTCGGCGTACCGCCGGCGGGGGCACTGGCGACGGGACTCGCCGGGGCCTCGGCCGTCGGGGTCTTCGGGTTCGGGAGTACGGCGATGACGCCGGCCGCGACCACGGCCACACTGGCCGCCGCGAGCGCGGGCACCCAGCGACGGTGCTTGCGGCCGCCGCTCAGCATGTACTCGAGATCAGGCTCCGGCGGCGCCTCCTGATCAGCCCGCCAGCGAGCCCCGGCGCGGGTCAACAAGTCGTCGACTTCATCGGTCTGCTTCATTCGGTCACCTCCAGGAGGGTGCGGAGTCGGTTGCGCGCGTCGGAGAGGGTGGATTTCACGGTGCCTTCGGAGCAGCCCATGACGGCGGCTGTGTCGGCGATCGACAGGTCGGCGAAGTAGTAGCAGTCGACCGCGAGCCGCTGCCGCGCCGAGAGCGACATGATCGCGTGGTCGACGTCCATCCGGGCGTCGAGATCCGGCCGCGACACCGGTCCGCTCGTCGCCTCGTCGATCAGCGACAAGGACGCGCCGCCCGCGCGCATCCGGCGTACCGCTTTCCGGGCCTGATCCGCCGTGATCGCGAGCAGCCAGGCAGACGGCGTACCGCGGCTCGCGTCGTACTGCGACCGCTTGGCCCACGCCCGCGCGAGCGCCTCCTGCACGATGTCGTCCCGATCCGCGCCGACCGCAAGCCGCCCCGCCAACCGGGACATCGCCACCAGATGCGGCCGCACCCACGTAACGAACCCAGGCCCGTCCCCCGGCGGCCCCTGCACCCCCACCACCGGCTCACCCGTCATCGTCGGCATACCTTCTCTACCCCCGATCGACCCACCCGGTTGGGTCCTACCCGCATTTCAACGACCCCACCACCCCAAGGTCACCACCCCCACCCATTCCGTAACCCACCCGAGTTATCCACAGATCCCAAATCCCACCCCACAACCCCCACCCAACTCCCTACGGTCGAAGAACACCCAACCGACCAGGGGGACCAGATGCCAGGCACCCCAGCCCTCCCGCCCACCCCAAAATCCCTCCACCAGGCCCTCAACAACACCCGCCCCCTCGACTGGGGAACCAGCACACTCTCCGTAGCCGAGATCGCGCATCTGTACGGGCCGAAGGCGACCAAATGGAGCATGGAGTTGCTTGCGCAGGCCGCACGGGTCGAGCCGGCCGTGACCGATCAGTTCCTGGAGGCGCTGCCATCCCACGCGACGGCATACCATCTGTCGCACCGAGTGAAGTCACCGGAATCACTGGCTCGTAAGCTCAAGGACTGGTCCGACAGCGGGCGAAACTTTCCGGTCGACGACGTGCTTCGGTACACAGCGCTGACCGAGTCCGCCGACGAGCTCGTTGCAACGGCACGTGACACGGTGGAGGCCCTCAACAACAGTGGATGGCAGGTGAAAGCCGCGCTCCACTCCTACACCGACGGATCCCGGTACAAGGGCCTCCATCTGCACATGAAGCCGCCGGGATTCGCCCGCACGGAACTGCAGATCCATTCGATCGCCTCGGTGCGGGTCAAGGAGCAAACCACCGAGGCGTATCAGATCGAGCGGAGCGCCTCGGCCACCTCGGAGGAACGCAAGGCTGCGCGTGAGCATTGCGTCGAACTGTCGGCGACCCTCACACAGCCTGCCGGCATCGACGACCTGCACGCACTTGGCGGCAGACGGGTGAAGGTAAGGAACTACAGTGACTCGCGCAGCCAAGGAGCACCCCCACAGCGCCAGCTCCCCCAATCTGCGAGGTCAACAACCCACCCGGCGGCGATCGAGAAGAACGGCGGAATCGCGAGATGAAGCTTTACCTTGTCAAAGAGGACGAACGCCTGGTGTGGGTAGCGGCGCTGGCGCATGAACACATGTACTCGTACGTTGCGAACACGGGAAAGTTCCACGACAACAATGCCCTGCGCAACGACTACTACATGGAGCGCTGGTTCACCTACGAGCCGATCGGGTCGGCAGAAGCACGGCGATTGATCAACGAGGGGGTGGGACGGATCGACGAGGAGTCCGAGGCACTAGGTCGCTGGCAAGCAGACCCTCAGCCGCTCGACCCAGCAGACGTGCTGTCGATGGCTGCCGGCTACACCGAGTAGACAACGACGATGACGCGGCTGTTTCTCGTCAGGCAGGGTGAGCGGCGGGTCTGGGTGGCGGCGTTGGTAGACGAGGACGTTTGGACGTACGTCGCCAATACCGGGAAGTTTCATCGCAACGAGGGTGTGCGGGACGACTACTTCGTGAACGGCGAAGCGCAGTACGCCGACATCGGGATCGCGGAGGCCAAGCGCCTGATCGCCGACGGCGTCGGGCGGGTCGATGCCGATCAGAACCCCGACTCGGTCCATGACTGGCAGCGGGACGAGGAAGCGATGGACCCCGAGATCGTGTTCGCCTCGATGGCCGCCGACCTCGCGTAGTCGAGAGGTCGGGTGGGGAGGTTTTCTGGCCGAATCGGGTAGGCAATCCTCCCCAGGTGGGCGGGCTGGCGGGACCCTTGGGGCTGTAGTTTGCGTGGGTGGAGATGATTTCGGGGCGGTGTTTTCCTACGCCTGATGTTGTTAAGACGGGGAACAATCCGGCTGCTTGGGATCAGTTGGGTGGGTTTGCTGCGGTGCAGGCTGCGGAGGCCAATGCTGCGTTGGCGGTGTTGGCGGAGCGGTTGGAGGGGGCCGGCTCTCAGGGGGAGCGAGCTGCGGCGTTCGAGGCGGCGTACCGGCATGTGGCTGATTGGCGGTACCAGGTCGCTTTGCAGGGCGAGTGGACGCGGCCGGGTGCGGACGCGGACGACGTTCGGGCGACGATCGGCGACGGTGAGTGGATGGGGTACCGGGTGTCGCCCGGTGCGGCTTCGCGGGAACCGGGATCGCCCGCGTGGAAGTTGCTGTCCGAGTTGGAGCAGGTCGCTCTGGAGCGGTTGGGCGGGGAGCATCAACTGCAGAACGTCGTGACCTTGCGCAACGGGACCACGGTGAACGGCAACCTGTTGCACTACGTGGTGATGCCGCGCGACTCGGCGACAGGCGCTCCGTTTCCAGGGCATCCGGATCACGTGAGGACCCAGACCGCGGAGTACGCGGATCGGGAGGTACTGCGGCGGGCGTCGTTCGAGGCGCTGGCCGAGTTGGAGGGGGCGCGGGCTGCGGGTACGGCGGATGTGCGGGATCCTGCGCAACGGCAGGCGTTTGCGGATGCGGCGTACTTCCTCGTGCAGGGGCCGGAGTTTCAGCGTGGGAGTGATGCGATCATGCGGACGTTCCTGGCTACCGCGCACACGCGGGTGTTCGACGCGGCACCGGTGTTGCCGCAGGCAATCGATCTGGACGGGATGGTGCGCGGCCAAGAGGGTTTCCACCGGGTGATGCACGAACGACTCCGCCTCGCCCCGGCGCCAACCGTCAACGAGCCCACCGCCGCCACAACCACCGAACGAGCAACCCCCACCAGAACCCGCCCAGGCGGCCTCGCCCGCTAAGCCGCCGCGCCCCCAGTCCCGCCTCTCCTGCGAACCCCGTCTGGTTATGCGGTGTTGTAGAGCTGGGTGATGACGGATTCGATGGTGGGTTCGGAGACGGAGAGGTCCACGAGGGGGTAGTTGGCGGCGATCTCCGCGAGCAGGGGCGCCGCGCTGGTGTTGGTTGGGAACGTGAGGTGCTGGCGGGGACCGTTGACCTTGACGACCGTTGCTCCGCTGACCTCGATGGGTGGCAGGGACGCGGCCAGATCTACGACCAGTGTGCGCGGTGCGGACTGGCTTGACTTCAGCCCGTCCAGGGTGCCGTCGAAGATCTGGTGGCCGTGGTCGATGACCATCACGCGGGTGCAGAGCGCCTCGATGTCGTCGAGGTCGTGGGTGGTGAGGATGATCGTCGTACGGCGTTCCGCGTTGATCTGCGCCAGGAACTCGCGCAGCCGGGCCTTGCTGATCACGTCCAGCCCGATCGTTGGCTCGTCCAAGTAGACGATCTCGGGATCGTGCAGCAGCGCGGCCGCGATGTCGCCGCGCATCCGCTGCCCCAGCGACAGTTGCCGCACCGGAACGTCCAGCAAGTCGCCCAGGTCGAGCAGTTCCACGAACGTCGCCAGGTTCTTCCGGTGCCGTGCGAGCGGTACGTCGTACATCTTCTGCAGCACCGCGAACGAGTCCTTCAACGGCAGGTCCCACCACAACGTGGTTCGTTGGCCGAACACGACGCCAATGCGACGAGCGAGCTTCAGCCGATGCCGCGACGGATCCACTCCGGCCACGCGGATCGAGCCGCCGGACGGCACGAGGATCCCGGTGAGCATCTTGATCGTGGTGGACTTCCCGGCCCCGTTCGGCCCGATGTACCCCATCACCTCCCCCGGTTCGACGCTGAACGTCATACCGTCCACCGCCCGCACTTCCCGCCGGGTACGGCGCCACCCGGTCCGCGACGTGACGGTGAAGGCACGCGAGACGTCCGACAACTCGATGACTGCCACATCAGCTCCCTGTACTGCGATAGCGACGAAGGCCGGCCCGCCACGCCAGCGATGCCAGCGCGACCATCACCGCCGCGACCAGCGGCGACAGCAGACCGATCCAGGACGGCAAGCCCAACGGGGCCGGCTTACCCAGCAGGTAGAGCACCGGGTAGTAGTTGACAAAGGCAATCGGTACGACGAACGTCACCGCGCGGACGATCTCCTTCCCGAAGACCGCCAGCGGGTACTGCGTCATCGTCTGGCCGCCGTACGTGAACGAGTTCGCCAGCTCGGCCGAGTCCACCGAGATGAACTGGAACGCCGCGCCCAGCACGAAGATCGCCCCGAAGATCACCGAGCCGGCGATCATGGACACCGCCAGCATGATGCCGCGGGCAACTGTCCAGTCGACGTCCAGCCGGGTCAGTGCGACCACCAGCACGGTCCCCGCCTGCAACGGCCGCCCGATCCGCCGCAGCGCGAACCCGTCGGCCGCGGCCTGCAGGAACGCGGGCACCGGCCGGATCAGGTAGGCGTCGAACGCCCCGGTCCGGACCCGTTCCCCGACCCGCTCGATCGATCCGGTGAACAGGTCCGCGATCCCGAGCGTCATCGAGGCCGTTGCGTAGAGCAACGCCATCTGCGCGAGCGAGAACCCGCCGAACGACGAGATGTGGCTGAACATCAGCACGATCGCGACGAAGTCCATCACCGTCAGCACCATCGAACTGAACAGCATCAGCACGAACGACACCGGGTAGGCCATCGAGGACCGCACCCACATCATGATCAGCATCCAGTACTGCGACGGCGCTCGGAGCAGGCGGTCAACCACCCGAGATCACCACCTTCCGGGTCGCCATCGACGTCGCCAGTTGACCGCCGAGCAGCAGCACCACGATCCAGCCCAGCTGGAACAGCAGCGCCGACCCGGTCCCGCCCGGGCTCCGGCCGAGCCAGATGTCGATCGGCACCTGAATGGTCGCCGCCCACGGCGTCGCCCGGGCGAACTCACCGATCCACCCCGGGAACACCACCAGTGGCATGACCATCCCGGAGAAGAAGGTCGACAGCACCAGCGCCAGCTGTTCCATGCCCCGGGTGTCGGTGATCCAGAACCCGGACAGCGCGACCAGGTACCGGATCCCGAAGCTGACCAGAATCGCCAGGAACACACCGGCTACGACCGCGAGCCAGGCCAGCGGCGTCGAAGGGAACTTGAGGTCGAACACCAGTGCCCCGACCAGCAACGGTGCTCCGCCGCGTACCAGGAGCTGGAACATCGCCCGACCGAGGTCGACCGACAGCCACCAGAGCAGCAAGTGCGTCGGCCGGTACAGATCCACCGCGATCGCACCGCTCCGGACCCGCTCCCCCAGCTCCCCCGTCGTGGTGGCGCCCCAGATCCCGACCGGCATCAGCAGCCCCTGCTGCAGCCACACGAACGTGAGCGCATCGGACACGTCGTACCCGCCGAGCCCGGGCCGCTCGTGCCACAGCGTCAGATAGATGCCGCAGAGGATGAACCCGAAAACCGTGTTGGTGAACGCGCCGGACGCGGTAGCGACCCGGTACGTCGAGAACCGCCGGAACGACCGTACGGCGATCGCCCAGTAGACCCCCACCTGTCACCTCCTCTCGAACCTGGTGATGTCCGAGAGCCACAGCGGCACGCAGAACCGCCCCGAATCTGGAAAGACCCGGGGGTTCGGACACCACTGTGACGGCATGGCTCAACCACGCCGATTGTCAAAGGCAGAAGAGGGACGCTACGCCGGACCGCAGAGCGGGTCAACACAAATAACCGGTCCGGACGTGGGACCCCTCAGACCCACGCCCGGACCGGTGCCCGGAAGGAACAGGAACCTACAAGGTGTCGCTCTTCAGCAGATGAGCGAGGTGCGTGGCGAACGGACCCGGGTGGCTGGCGTATCCGCCGTGCCCGCCCGGGAACATCACCACCGGCCAGCCGAGGTGGTCCGCGATGACCTCGACCGGACGCCCCGGAAGGTGCATGTACGACTCCAGCCCGGCCGCCGGCACGACGCGATCGGCGACCCGCTTCAGCGCGTCCAGATCCGGCTCGTACCGGGTGAACGGCAACAACTTGTGCTCGTAGAAGTTGGCCGCGTTCGCCTGCATCCGCTCCGCGAGTTCCCGGTACTCCGGCAGCAGGTCCTCCATCGGCGGCATCGCGTCGTCGTCCATGCCGGTGCCCATCATGAACACCACGTCGGCCGCGGTCAGCCCGTCCGTGCGGTACGTGTCGTACACGTCGGCGAAGAACGCCCGCGCGTCGTCCGCGTCGGAGTCCGGCAGTACTTCGGTGCACGGCGGCTCGTGAGCGACCAGCATCCGGACCCGCTCCGGGTGGCGGGTGATCAGCTCGAGGCCGGTGATCGCCCCGGAACTGCTGCCGAAGACGTACGCCGGTTCGCTGCCGGCGACCGCATCGATCAAGGCCAGCGCGTCCGCGGCCGACTGCACGAGGGTCTCGTCCGTCGCGTCACCGACGTACCCGCTGCGCGAGTTACCCCGCGGGTCGTACGTCACGACCGTGTACTCCGCGGCGAGCTGCCCGACCATCCCGGAGAACACACCGGCGTCGGTCCCGCCGCCCGCGATCAGCAACAACACCGGCCCCGAGCCGGCGACCTCGTAATGCAGCGTTGCCCCCGGCACCGCCAACTTGTTCACAGTCTTCGCACCCATCAGGCGATCCCCTTTCGATCACCCCCAGGCTCCCCCCACCCGCTGGCACCCCACGCACACGGCGCTGGCACGCCGGAAACTCAGCCGGCCTCGGCGATCGGGGCTTGCTCACCCTCGTCCAGGCCGGCCCAGGGGTCGCGGGTGGGGGCTTCGCGGCGGCCCTGGGGGCAGATTTTGGCGAAGTCGCACCAACCGCACAGCGGGGACGGCTCGGGTGGGAAGGCCTCGTCGGCCTCCGCGGGACTCAGGCTCTCCGCCCACTTCGCATCGGCGGCGGCAGCGTCGTCGACCATCGCCTCGGCGCGTTTCTGGTGCCGTCCGAGCGACGCCTCGTCGTGGTCGGCGGCCGCGACGGTGTTGGTCGGCAGGTGATGGAGCTCGACGCGCGTGCACGGCTTGTGCAGGACGCGGCGCGCGCCGAGCACGTACAGGGCCATCGCCAACGAGGATCGGGCGTCGACAGACGTCAGCGGGCGGCGACCGGTCTTGTAGTCGACGATCGCCAGCTCGCTTCCACCGCTCCCGTCGCGCGCCGGCCGCTCGTCGATCCGGTCCACACGACCGCGCAACGAGGCCCGCTCCGTGGTGAAGGCAACGGTGCGCTCCACTCCGCGAGGTTCGTAGTACGGATCGGAATCCCGCAGGTACCCGAGCACCATCTCGGTCGACCGGTCCCGCCAGTCCAGCGACTGCCGCTCGTCGCGGAACCCCTCGCTACGCCAGCTCGATCGCATCTTCGCGACGACCTCGTCCGGCGTACGGCGGGATGCCGGCCAGCGCCCGAAGAAGTCGGCGAGCACCTCGTGGACGATCGCGCCGACCGTGTTGTGCGCCCACGGCGGCCCCTTCGGCGGCCGCGGCGTCTCGAGGTACGTGTACCGGTACTTCCGCTTGCAGTCCGCGAACGTCAGCAGCTTCGTCGGCGTCGCCACGAACAACCGCTTCGGCATTCCGGGAAGCACGTCACCCCGCCTTGATGAAGTCAGTCACCGCGTCGGCCACGAGCTGTACGGCGATGGCGCTCAGCAGCAGACCCGCGATCCGGGTGACGAGCAGTACGCCGTTCTCCCCGAGGACCCGCATGATGATGCCGGAGAACCGCAGCGTCAGCCACATCACCAGGTGGATCGCGATGATGCCGACCGAGATCGCGACCACGTCCGGCAGCGACCCGTCCGCACGCTGCACGAACACCATCGTGGCGACGATCGCGCCCGGCCCGGCGAGCAACGGCGTACCGAGCGGAACGAACGCGATGTTCACGTTCTTGGTCTGCACCGGGTCCTCGGCGGTGTCGGTCAGCAACTGCAGCGCGATCAGCAGGAGCAGCAGACCGCCGGCGCACTGCAGCGCCGGGAGCGTGATGCCGAGGCGGTGCAGGATCTGTTGCCCGAACGCCGCGAACACCACGATCACGCCGAACGCGACCAGCACGGCCTGCCACGCCGCCTTCTTCCGGACCGCACGGGACTGGCCGGCGGTCAGTGAGATGAACAGCGGCACGGTGCCCGGCGGGTCCATGATCACGAACAGCGTGACGAACACCGAGCTGAACAGGCCGAGGTTGATGACGCTGTTCACGGCAGGTAGGCCTCGGGAACAACGGAATCGGAGGCGGCGGCGTTGGTCTTGGCAACGTCCAGCAGGCGCTCGAACTGCTCGGGCTCGGTGGAGTTCACACCCAGGTCGTGGTCGATCTTGCCGAGGCCGTGATGGTCGCTGGAACCGGTGTAGATGATGCCGAGGTTCCCGGCGATGGCCCGCAGCGCCTCCCGCGACTCCGGCGAATGGTCCTGGTGGTCGACCTCGATACCGGCCAGGCCGTGGTCCGCGACCAGGCCGGCCAGGTTCTCCTCGGTCATCACCTTGTAGCTCGACCGTCCCCACGGGTGCGCGATCACCGGCACCCCGCCGGCCTCACGGACCAGGTCGATCGCATGGCCCGGCTCGAGCGCGTAGTGCGGAACGTGGCCGGCGCGGCCGTCGGCGAGGAACCGGTCGAACGCCTCGGTGCGGTTGGCAACCGTCCCGTTCGCGACCAGCGCGTCCGCGACGTGCGGCCGGCCGACCGACGGCGTACCCGTCGCCTGGGCCAGCACCTCGTCGACGGTGAGCGGTACGCCGATGCTGTTCAGCCGGGCCACGATCGTCGGAATCCGGTCGGTGCGGCCCTCGCGAACCACCTGCAGGTCCTTGGCGAGCGGCGCGTACGTCGGGTCGGGCAGGTAGCCGAGCAGGTGAACGCTGATCCCGTTCAGCTTGCAGGAGATCTCCAGCCCCGGGATGAACCCGATCCCGAGCTCCTCGGCGGCCTGCCGGCCCTCCACCCAGCCGTCGGCGGTGTCGTGGTCGGTGAGCGCGATCACATCGAGCCCGGCCTGCTGCGCGTGCGTCATCAGGACGTCCACCGGGTCGGTGCCGTCCGAACGGTTCGAGTGGGTGTGCAGGTCGATGCGCACGAGCTGGTTGTGTCCTTTCCGATGAACTGTCACGGCTGATGCTAGCCGCGTTCACCTCTCCGGCCTGGCACTTATGCACAGAACACCTATCCTCGGGGTGCATGGAGCGCGTCGACTGCGTAGGTGCCCTGGTGTACGACGAGCAGCACCGGCTGCTCGTGGTGCGAAGGGCGAACGAGCCCGGCCGGGGACTGTGGTCTATTCCAGGTGGCCGGGTCGAGTCCGGTGAGGACGATCCGACCGCGGTCGCGCGGGAGGTCGCGGAGGAGACCGGGCTGACCGTGGAGGTCGGCGATCTCGTGGGCGAGGTCGAACGGCGTGGTCCGCGCGGACAGCTGTACGTGATCCGCGACTACGCGGCAACAGCCGTCGGCGGCACGCTCACGGCGGGTGACGACGCATCGGACGCCCGCTTCGTGACCCGCTCCGAGTTCACGGCGCTGCCGACCACGACGCTCCTCGTTTCCACGTTGGAGCAGTGGAACGCACTGCCTGGTTAGGAGCTGCGGCCAAAAACGTCAAGACGCACCACACCCTGTTCAGCAACACTCAGCAGATGGACGACGCTGATGTGGTGCGGGCTATTGAGGACAACTCGGCCGAGTTGCTGATGGCAATGGGTGCCGCGGGTGGTGGGTCGCAGCGGGTCGACGACCGTGTGGAGTGGACGATCGGTGGTTCGCCGCTCGACTATCACAACGCGGTGGTACGGGCGTCTTCGGTGGACGTGGTGGCTGAATCCCTGGCGGAGTTGAAGAAACACGGCGTACCAGGGTGCTGGCATGTCGGGCCGTCGATGCCGATCGACGGTGCGGCACTGATCGCGGCCGGGTTCGTCTCGGGCGGGAGCGAGCCGGGGATGGCAGTGCGGATCCCCGAGCTGATCGCGCCCCCCGCCGTACCGGGGCTGTCGTTGACGCGCGTGCAGGACGACGAGGCGTTGGCGGTGTGGGAGGCGACGCTCGGGCAGGGGTTCGGCGAGGGCGAGCGTGAGGCGCGGTGGGTCGCGTCGGTGTACCGGAAGCTCGGGTACGACGACCCGTGGCAGCACTACATCGGGTGGGTCGACGGCGTACCAGTCGCGACCGCGACGGTGTACCTCGGGGCGGGCGTCGCCGGGCTGTACTTCGTGATGACGGTGCCGGAAATGCGCCGGCGCGGGATCGGTGCAGCCATCACGTACGGCGCACTGCGTGCGGCGGGCACGGAGTACGCCGTACTGGAATCCTCTTCCGCCGGCCGGCCCGTGTACGAGTCGCTCGGCTTCCGCGAGTACTGCACGATCGAGCTCTACGAGTGGGCCGGCTGAACGACCTCACCGGTCTGGGCGGTGTCGGGGGTACGTTCGCGGAGGAGTAGGACCGCGTCGAAGAGGACGACGGCTGCTGTCAGCCCGTGAATCCCGAGTGCCGTGGCCGCGGAGCCGTCGTGCGTGAAGACGGTGATCATGTCGACGATCGGGACCAGCGCGGTGATCGCCAGAATGACGCCCGTCGCGCGCCGTTGGCGGAGCGCGAACAGGGCCAGGATGCTCAGCCCGAGGGCGATGTCGCGGACGCCCTTCACCGCGAAGTACCCGGCGGCGGTGCCGGTCGGCCACGGGTCGATCCCGAAATTCGCGGCGGCGCCGTGCCCGTCGAACAGCCCGTTGAACAGGAACTGGGTTCCGAACGTCAACGGGAAGACACCGAGCAGGACGGTCAGAACGGTGGTAAAGCGGCGCATCGCAGTACTCCTCAACATCGCAGAACTCCTTGACAGCATGGACGGAATCTAGCAGCGCTAGATTTCCTAGCAATGCTAACCCTGTCATTGCTAGATTGTCTAGCGGTGCTAGGATTCGGTGCATGCCGACTCAGTCACGCCGTGAACGGGCCCGTGCGGAGCGTCACGAGCTGATCCTTCGCACCGCCCGCGAGCTCGCCGAGTCCATCGGCTGGGGGGCCGTCACCACCCGCCGCCTGGCCGAGGCCATCGACTACAGCCAGCCGGTCCTGTACGGCCACTTCGCGAACATGAACGCGATCGCCGACGCCGTCGCCATCCAGGGCATCGAAGAGCTGATCGCCTTACTGCGCTTCGCCCGCACGAGCGCCCCGGACCCCGCGGCCGGCCTCAGAGCACTGGCGAAGACCTACCTCGAGTACGCGTCCAACCATCCAGCCGTCTACGAGGCGATCTTCGTCCGCCCGACCGACCTGGAATTCGCTAGCAGTGCTAGCCCGCTGCTACTGAAGACCGCCTTCGCCGAGTTCCAGGCCGCGATCGAACCCTTCGCCGCCGGCGACGACCCCGAAACCCTCACCGAAGTCCTCTGGAGCGCCCTCCACGGCCAAGCCACCCTCGCCCACGCCCGCCGCCTCCGCCCCGGTCAAGGTGACGCCCGGGTCGAGCTCCTCCTGGCCCGCCTTTCCGGAAAGAATTCGCCACCCAGCGCAACATAAGTTCCGGAAAGCGGCGGTCGCCTGGTTATCCACAGGCGGCACGACGAGCGCGAGCAAAATCCGTCATCCTGAGCCGCGTGGAGTGGTGGTGGGCGCAGCCGTTGCGCGAGAAGGGGATCGATGCACTCATCCACATCCAAGGCGGGATCGTCTCGCGCGCCCAACTCCTCGCGGCAGGGTGGCCCGAGCCGCGCATCAGAAGACCCCTACGCAACAAGCGTTGGCGAGCGGTTCATCCCGGTGTATACGTCACGCACACCGGCCCGATCGGGTACGGCGAGCGCCTGCTGGCGGCCCTGTTGTACGCCGGACCCGCGGCGGCATGGAGTCATTACACCGCCGCGGAGCAGCTCGGGCTGATCAAGCCGGATCCGGAGCGCCGCGTCTTCGTGACCATCCCGGAGCGTCGCAAGGTCCAACCGCGCACAGGTCTCGTCATCCATCGCGACGAGCACTGGGCCGCCCGTCTCGCCGCAGTCGCTCCACCGCGACGTACACCCGCCGAAGCGGTCCTCGACATCGTGGGCATCGCGCCGTCGCTGGACGAGGCGGCCGCGGTGATCGCCGAGGCATGTCAGAGCGGCCGCGTCGGCGCGGAGGATCTCCTGGGCTCGCTCGCGCACCGTCGACGTCTGCGACACCGCGGCAGTCTCCGGCCGATCATCGCCGACGTCGTCGCCGGATCACATTCGCTCTTGGAGATCCGCTACGCGCGGGACGTCGAACGTCGTCACGGTCTGCCCCGCGGACAACGGCAGCGATCCGTCGGCGGCGAGTTCACGGACGTGCACTACACCGGGTTCAGTCTGAACGTGGAACTCGACGGCCGCCTCCACCTCGTGCCGCAGCAGCGGTGGCGTGACCTCGACCGGGACAATCGCGCCACGCTACGGATCGAGGCGACGCTCCGCTACGGGTGGTTCGACGTCACGAATCGCGCCTGTGACGCCGCCGTACAGGTTCTTCAGGTACTTCGTCGTACGAACCCATCCCTCGACGCCACCCCCTGCTCACCCAGGTGCTCCATCGCCGCTTTCCGGAACATTAGGCAGTGCAACGTCAGGTCGGCCGGCAGCCCTGCCTGGGCGCGCAGGAACGCGAACCTTTTGTCGATCGTCTTGGCCGACACCCGCTGGTTGCGTTCGGTCAGCCATAGCTCCTGGCGTGGTCCGGGGCGCAGTAGCGGACGGGCCTGGTCGACCCATTGCCGCAGCCCGTCGATGGCCCAGTCGAACTCCGGGACCGCCAGCACCGTGCGGCGTCGGGGTGCGCTGCCGCGGCTGGACTTGGCATAGCGGACGTGCACCGCGCCGAAGGTTCCCCACTGCGGCATCCGCGGGTTCGGGCGTAGGTCGGCGACGTCGAGGAAGCACAACTCGCGCCGGCGCAGTCCGAACGCGTAGGCGGTCTTGACCATCTGCGCGTCCCTCACGCCGCCAGCGCGCCCTTGCGGCCGACCGGGCGACGACCTCGACCCGGGAGTCGAGGAAGTCGAACAGCGTCTGCAACTCGTCATAGGTGAACGGCCGGCGCTCGGGTCTGCCTTCGTAGTCGACCAGGTGTGCGGCGGTGTTGTAGTCGTGGCAAACCTGCGACGGGATGGCCCCGAACCGCTCCTCGCACTGCCCGACCCAGCCGTATCGGCCGTCCAGCAGGTAGTCGCAAAACAGCCGCAGCGTCAGGTGATAACCGCGGATCGTCGACGGCGCCAACCGATCATCACCGGCCATCAGACTGGCCGTGTCTGCCAGCTAGTGCAAGAAATGTTCCGGAAAGGGCGAGCTAGCCGGTATGACGTGACGCCGTCGTCGTGGCGGGGTTGCGGGCCGGGGCCTCACTCACAAGATTCGTGGGTTACCGAGTAGGGGCTGCCTGCTCGGCCTATCCGACATTTGTGGGAGGCCCCGGTGTTTACCGAGCGTACGAGTGTGGGGCTGGATGTGCACGCCCGATCGGTGGTTGCGGCGGCGCTCGACGGTGTGACGGGTGAGCTCGTGCAGGCGAGGCTGACGCCGTCACATGAGCACATCCGGTCGTGGCTGGGCCGGTTGGAGGGTCCGGTCGCGGTGGCCTATGAGGCCGGCCCGACCGGGTTCGGGTTGGCCCGTTCGCTGACCGCTGCGGGGATCCGCTGCGAGGTCGTCGCGCCGAGCAAGCTGCAGCGACCCAGCGGTGATCGGGTCAAGACCGACGCGAAGGACGCGGTGCATCTGGCCCGGTTGTTGCGGCTGGACGAGTACGTCGCAGTGTCGGTTCCGACGGTGGAACAAGAGACCGCTCGGGATCTGGTCCGGGCGCGTGAGGACGCGCGTGGTGATTTGATGCGTGCCCGGCACCGGTTGTCGAAACTGCTGCTGCGACAGGGTTTCGTCTACTCCGGCGGACAGGCCTGGACCGGCGCGCACGACGCGTGGCTGCGAGGGATCGGCCGGGACCGGCTCGGCTCACCAGCACTGCGGCTGACGTTCGAGTCCGACTACGACGCCGTGTTGGGCGTCCAGACCCGCCGCGACCGGCTCGACACCGCCATCACCCAACTCGCCGCCGCCTCGGATTTCACCCCGCTGGTCCGGCGGCTGGGATGCTTGCGCGGGATCGGCACCTTGACGGGGTTCGCGTTGGCGGTCGAGATCGGCGACTGGCACCGGTTCAGCGGCAACACCATCGGCGCGTTCGTCGGCCTGGTGCCATCGGAGTACTCCTCGGGGCAGTCCCGCGTGCAAGGCTCGATCACCAAGACCGGCAACACCCACGTCCGCAGACTCCTGATCGAAGCCGCCTGGCACCACCGCGCCCGCTACGTCGCAGGAAAGACCATGCGCGACCGCTGGGAGCTCGCACCACCGGCAGCCCGCGCCCGCGGAGACGCCGGCAACCAGCGACTGCATGCCCGGTGGAACACGTTCCGCGAGCGCCGCAAACGGCACGTGGTCGCCAACGTCGCGATCGCCCGCGAACTAGCCGGCTGGTGCTGGTCCCTGGCAGTCCTCGAGGAGTAGATCCCACAAGCCGGCTTCGTCGACCAGCGTGGTGGAAGCAGCGCGTGGAGCGACCCGCGAAACAGCTATGAGCAGCCCGGCCACAACACAACCCGGCCAGACGACGCTCGACCCTAGACACGCGGCCAGCTCCTGCCGAACACCCCGTCCTGCGGTAACCAACCCGCGCATATCAGTCTGACCGCGCGTCGCCAACGACACGCTCACCACCAACACCACCGACGAAGCCAGAGGCGCCCGCCCGCAACCACGGACGGGCGCCTCACCCTGCCTCTTGACAGGAAGCCGCTACATATCAGCTGTTCCAGCGCAATACCGCGGGGGAGCCTCGGTCCCAGCCGAGGGTGGAGAGGGTGGCGGTGTTGAGGACGAAGTGGCGGCCTTCGGTGACGTCTAGTTCCAGCCAGCGGGCGGTGAGGCCGCGGAGGGCGTGGGAGTGGCCGAAGACGAGGACGTCTCCGGGGACGGCGGCCAGGCGGGCGTTGACGCGGTCCAGGCGGGTGGCGACCTCGGCGGCGGTTTCGCCGTTGGGTACCGGGTCGTCCCAGACTGTCCAGCCGGGGACGGTCTCGCGGATCTCGGCGGTGGTGATGCCCTCGTAGTCGCCGTAGTTCCACTCGACCAGGTCGTCGTCGACCTCCGCGTCGGGGAAGCCCGCGAGTTCCGCCGTACGCCGGGCGCGCTGCCGCGGTGACGTCAGCACCAGGTCGAAGGACTCCCCCGCCAGGCGCTCCCGCAGACTCGCGGCGACTCGCTCGCCGTCGGGTGTCAGCGGGAGGTCGGTGACGGACGTGTGCCGGCCCGACCTGCTCCACTCGGTTTCCCCGTGCCGGACCAGGAAGACCCGGTCCTTCCGCTCCTGTGTGGTCACGCCTGCATCCTCGCAGACCGCGGATCCACCGGCGCCGAACCCTTGACCGTTCGATCGATCCAAGGCAAGGTACTGAAACTGTAAGCGCTTCCACTTTGCCCCCAGGAGCGAACCCAAGTGCCTTCCGGACCCAGCGGTCGGCCGGCGACGATCTACGACGTCGCGGCCCGCGCGAAGCTGTCGATCGCGACGGTTTCGCGTGTCCTGCAAGGGACCGGGCCGGTGTCGGCGAAGGCGCGGGCGCGGGTGGACCAGGCGGCGCAGGAGCTGAACTACGTACCGCTACGGGCCGCGCGGAGTCTCGCCGTACAGCGGCACGAGGCGCACGGGCTGGTACTGCCGGATCTCGCCGGTCCGTTCTACGGCGACCTACTGATGGGGTACGAGCGCTGGGCCGGCGAACACGGCCAGAGCGTCGTCATCACCGTCACGCACGGCAACCCGGATCCGCGGCGCACCGTGATGGACCTCGCCGGGCGGGTCGACGGGATCGTTGTCCACGGCAACGCTCTCGATCTGCCGACGGTGCAGGGACTGCGGAAAGCCGGCGTACCTGTCGTGCTGATCGCGCATCCGCCTGTCACCGGATGTGACTCGGTGCGCAGCGAGAGTGCGGCGAGTGCTGAGCAGCTGACCACCAGACTGCTTGATCACGGGCGTGACAGTCTTCTGTTCGTCGGTGACCCGGCCAGCTCGTACGACGTTTCCGAGCGGTACGCCGGGTTTGCGAAGGCGCACGAGCTTCGCGGGTTGCAGGTACCCAAGCCGATCCGGGTCCCGCTGACCGAAGACGCCGGACGAGCGGTCGCCGAGAAGATGCTCCAGGCAACCACCAGTTCGCAGAAGAAGCGGCCCGATGGGCTCGTGTGTGCCAACGATGAGCTTGCGCTGGCCGCGTTGACCGCGTTCGCCGCGGGTGGCGTCGGAGTGCCTGGGGAGATTGTCGTGACGGGGTGGGACGACGTGATGGCGGCTCGGTATGTGTCGCCGGGATTGACGACTGTGCGGCAGCCGATGGCCGACTTGGGACGGGTGGCCGCGGAACGGCTGCACGAGCGGGTGACCGGGGTTCGGACCCGCGCGCGCAACGACGTACTGGCAACACAACTGGTGCTTCGGGACAGCTGCGGCACCAACCGGGGGATGCAAGCAGTACCTCTGCAGTAATACGTGAGGAGACAACACATGTTCACCCACAGCATCCGCCGCCGGCTGGTGATCGGCAGCGCTGCACTCACCGCGACAGCGCTCGCACTGGCCGGGTGTGGACGGTCCGAGGACACGCCGAGCGGCGGCTCGCAACCGACGACCACCGTCAGCGAGGGACCGGCCACCGGCAACCTGACCGTCTGGGCGATGGGCACCGAGGGGGAGAACCTGCCCAAGCTGATGGAGCAGTTCAAGCAGGCCAACCCGGGAGTCAACGTGACCGTGACCCCGATCCCGTGGGACGCCGCGCACAACAAGTTCACCACCGCGATCACCGCGAACACGCTGCCCGACGCGGCCATGGTCGGCACCACCTGGATGGGCGAGTTCGCCGACCTCGGCGCGCTCGACCCGACGCCGCAGGGCTTCGACAACTCCGGCTTCTACCAGGGCGCGCTCGACACCACGAAGGTCGGCGGAACGCAGTACGGCGTTCCCTGGTACGTCGAGACGCGGCTCGTGTACTACCGCAAGGATCTCGCCGCGAAGGCCGGCGTCAGCACTCCCCCGACGGACTGGGACGGGCTGAAGGCGATGGCCAAGGCGATGAAGGAGAAGGCCGGCGCGAAGTACGGGATCAACCTGCAGCCGGGCGGCGACGGCTCCTGGCAGACGGTGATGCCGTTCGCGTGGTCGGCCGGCGCGAACATCACCGGGGACGACCAGAAGGAGTTCACCTTCGACACCCCGCAGATGCAGGAAGGCCTGAAGTACTACCAGAGTTTCTTCACCGAGAAGCTGGCCGGCACCGACCTGCCGCCGAACCAGACCGAGGCGCAGTTCGTGAACGGCCAGGTGCCGATGTTCATCTCCGGTCCGTGGATGGCGGGCTCGGTGGCGAAGGCCGGCGGCGACGCGATCAAGCCGAACATCGGCGTCTTCCAGATCCCGAAGAACAAGTCGGCGACGTCGTTCGTCGGCGGGTCGGACTTCGTGGTGTTCAAGGCGTCGAAGAACAAGGACAGCGCCTGGAAGCTGGTCAAGTTCCTGTCCGACGCGAAGACGCAGGCGTCGTGGTTCAAGATGTCGTCCGACCTGCCCGCGGTGAAGAGCGCGTGGCAGGACCCGAGTATCGCGTCCGACCCGCTGCTGCCGGTGTTCGGCAAGCAACTCGAGGACGCCAAGGCGCCGCCGGCGATCGTGAACTGGGAGCAGGTCGCGAAGGCGTTCGACACCGAGGTCGAGAAGATGGCCAAGTCCGGCCAGTCCCCTGCCGACACCGCCAAAGCCATTCAAACCAAAGCATCCGCCATCGGGCACCGGCGGTAGCTGAGCACCATGAGTCAGAAGACAGCACCCGACAAGGCGGTGCGTGCCTCGTCGGGTGGAGGAAAGGACAGGCGCGCCGGTGGGGCCGCGGTAGGCACGCGCCGGCGCCTGGATCGCCAGACCGCCGCCGCGTGGATCCTGGTCCTTCCGTTCGTCCTTCTCTTCCTGGCGTTCACCGCGGGCCCGGTGCTCGGGTCGTTCGGGATGAGTTTCACCGATATCAAGCAGCGGGATCTGCGGACGCCGTTCTCGGTGAACGGGGTCGGGCTCGGCAACTACGTGAAGGCGTTGACGGACGAGACGTTTCGCAAGGCCGCTTTCAACACGGCGTACTTCGTGATTGTCGGCGTCCCGTTGACGCTGGTCGTGGCGCTGGGCGCGGCGGTGTTGCTGGATCGTGGTGTCAAGCGGTTCCAGGCGCTCTTCAAGGTCGCCTACTACCTGCCCGTGGTGACGTCGATCGTCGCGATCGCGGTGATCTGGCGGTTCGTGCTGTCGCCGGACAACGGTCTGCTGAACATCGCGCTCGGCTGGATCGGTATCGACGGCCCGAACTGGCTGGCGTCCAAGACCTGGGCGATGCCGTCGCTGATCGTGATGGCGGTCTGGCGGAACTTCGGCTCCGCGATGATCATCTTCCTGGCCGGTCTGCAAGGCATCCCGGAATCGGTCGAGGAGGCCGGCCAGATCGACGGTGCGGGCTCCTGGCAACGATTCCGCTACCTGATCCTGCCGTTGCTGCGGCCAACGGTCCTGTTCACCAGCGTCACCACCGGCATCGGGTACCTGCAGTTCTTCGAGGAGCCGTTCGTGATGACCGACGGCGGTCCGCTGGACAGCACGCTCTCGGTGTCGATGTACACGTACAACCAGTTCGGCTTCGGCAACTACGGGCTCGCGACATCGATGGCGTACCTCCTGTTCGTCGTCATCGCGGTGGTCACGTTCATCCAGTTCCGGCTGCTGAGGGAGAAGTGATGCGCCGTACCTGGTGGATCTACCTGATCGCGGTGCTCGGCCTGATCGCCGTCGCCGCGCCGTTCGGCTGGATGGTGCTCGGCAGTTTCAAGACCCAGGGCGAACTGCTCCGGGTCCCGCCGACGTGGTGGCCGGATCAGGCGACCTCACAGAACTACGACGACCTGTTCAACAAGGCGAACTTCCCGCGCTACTTCCTCAACTCGACCCTGGTCGCGCTGGCCGTCACGGCCGGCAACCTGATCTTCTGCTCGATGATCGGGTACGCGCTGGCGAAGCTCCGGTTCAAGGGCCGCAACGCGTTGTTCGTGCTGGTGATGGCCACGCTGATGATCCCGGGCATGGTCACGTTCGTCCCGCTGTTCGTCCTCGTCACCAACGCCGGGCTCGCGAACTCGTACCCCGGCCTGATCCTGCCGTTCCTGGTCTCGCCGTTCGGCGTGTTCCTGATGCGGCAGTTCTTCCTGGGGCTGCCCGACGACCTGATGGACGCCGGCCGCGTCGACGGCACCAGCGAGCTGGGCATCTTCGCCCGGATCATGCTGCCGCTGACCCGGCCCGCGCTGGCCACGCTCGGCATCCTCACCTTCCTCGGATCCTGGAACAACTTCCTCTGGCCGCTGGTGGTCGCCCAGACCGAGGACAAGTACACGCTTCCCGTCGCCCTGGCGCTGTACTCGACCGGACAGAACGCGCAGAACTACGGCCTGTTGATGGCCGGCGCGGTCGTGGTCGTCCTCCCGGTGCTGGTGATGTTCCTGACCTTCCAGCGCCACGTCACCCGCGGCATCGCAATTACCGGACTCAAATAGGAGACCTCAGATGACCGCCATCATCAGTCGCCGCACGGTATTGGCCGCGGGCACCGCGGCAACCCTGATCGGAACCACAACCCCCGCCTTCGGAGGAACGCCTTCACCGGCACAACTCTTGAAGGGAAACTGGACACCGAGCCGCGAAGACAAAGCCACCGTAGGCCGATGGGCTCGTGACACCTGGCGCAGCATCGTCGCGATGACCGACGAGCGTACCGGCCTGCCCGCCGACAACATCGGCGAGTCGGTGACGAACCCGGTCCGCAGCAAGCTACACCTCCCCCACCAACATCGGCGGCTATCTGTGGAGCACGGTCGTCGCCAAGCACCTCGGCATCATCTCGCCGCAGGAGTCGCTGCGCCGCATCACGCAGACGCTGACGACGATGAAGAACGCCGTACATCACGAGCCGAGCGGCATGTACTTCAACTGGTACGACGAGGCCACCGGCGAAGTGCTGCGGGTCGACCCGGACGGCACCAAGGCGATCACGCCGTTCGTGTCGAGCGTCGACAACGGCTGGTTCGCCTGCGCGTTGATGGTCGTCCGCAACGCCGAGCCGAGAGCACGGGCGCTCGCGGATTCCCTGCTGAACCAGATGAACTTCGCGTTCTACTACAACCCCGCGGCCCGCCCGGGCGGGCTGATGCGCGGCGGATTCTTCGAGACCCCGCCGCCGGACGAGGAGACCGACAAGGGCAACCACGCCGGCGTCGGCCCGGACGTGTACTACCGCAAGTTCCACTACGACACCTGCAACACCGAGGCACGGATCGCCGGGTACGTCGGATTCGCGCTGAACCAGGTCCCGCACACGCAGTACTTCGCGACGTACCGCACCTTCCCGGACAGCTGCGACTGGTCGTGGGTGGAGCAGAAGCCGAAGGGCGTGCACCGGACGTACCTCGGCCTCGACGTGTTCGAGGGCACGTACGAGTACCGCGGCATGCGACTCGTCCCGTCCTGGGGCGGCGACATGTTCGAGTCGCTGATGCCCGACCTGTTCGTCCCCGAGTCGACCTGGGCGCCGCGCAGCTGGGGCATCAACCACCCGCTCACGGTCCGCGCGCACATCGAGCACGGCCTCGACGACGCGAAGTACGGCTACTGGGGCTTCTCCCCCGCGTCGAACCCCAAGGGCGGGTACTCCGTCTACGGCGTCGACGCGATCGGGATGGATCCGGGCGGCTACCCGTCGGACCTGGAGGCGACCAACTACGACGCCGGCTTCGAGGGTTGCCGCGAAGGCACCAACCCGAACCCGACGTACGGCGACGGCGTCGTCACCCCGCACGCGGCGTTCCTGGCGATGGCGTACGCGCCGCGGCAGGCGATCGACAACCTGAGCAAGATCGAGAAGACCCTGCACGCGTACGGCGGTGGCGGGTTCTTCGACTCGGTCGCGGTGAAGTCCGGGCTGATCGCCCGCCGGTACCTGTCGCTCGACCAGGCGATGGTGATGGGTGCCATCGGCAACGTGTTCGGCGGGAACCTGATCCGGCGCAGCTTCGCGAGCCGGACGGTGGAAAGCCGGATCCGTCCCCTGATCGGGATGGAACAGTTCGAATCCGGCCTCGAGTAACGGGAGACATCTAGATGCAGCAAGACGCCAAGACCGACTGGGACGAGCGGATCGCGGTCCGCAGCGACGAGGACCGCGCGTTCGCCTTTCCCGAGCTCGATCCGCCGAAGGAGGTCACGGCGGTCGGCGGCGTCGGCCAGGTGACGATCGACTGGTCGCCGGTGGACGGCGCGGTCGGCTACCTGATCCTCAGGGGGACCGGGGAGCGCGGTCCGCTGGAGCCGGTCGATCATCACAGCGGCGACGTGCTGTCGGTCCCGTCGCCGCCGTACGTGGACACCACGTGCACCCCGGGTACGCCGTACCGCTACGCCGTCGCGAGCGTGCCCGAGGTGACGGCCCACGGGCGTCCGAGTCACACCGTCGGCGCCGTACCACTGGTTGCCGACAGCACTTCTCCAAAAGTAGACGTGACCGTCGATGTGGTTGCTGAGGGCACCGAACTGCAGCGGCCGTGGGAGCCGATGGTCGGCAGCGAGCGCCTGAGTCAGCTGCTCTGCAAGGATCTGACGGGCGGGCACGAGATCGGCAGCGAGCTCGAGGACGCGCTGCGCCGGATGCACGACGAGATCGGCGTACGGACGGTCCGCGCACACGCGGTCTTCCACGACGACACGCACGTCATCGACGGTGACTCGTACGACTTCTCCGTGGTGGACGCGATCTACGACAAGCTGCTCGCGATCGGGCTGCGGCCGGTGGTCGAGCTCGGGTTCATGCCGCGGGAGCTGGCGAGCGACCCGACCAAGACGGTCTTCGAGTACGGCGCGATCATCTCGCCGCCCGCGTCGTACCAGCGCTGGCACGACCTGGTCCGCGCGCTCGTGCAGCACCTGGTCGACCGGTACGGCCTCGACGAGGTGCTGACCTGGGACTTCGAGGTCTGGAACGAGGCGAACCTCGAGGTCTTCTGGTCCGGCACCAAGGCCGAATGGCTCCAGCTGTACGACGTGTCCGCTGCCGCCGTGAAGTCCGTCGATCCACGGCTCGCGGTCGGCGGCCCGTCCTCCGCCGCGGCCGGCTGGGTGGACGACCTCCTCGTCCACGCCAAACGGTTCGGTACGCCGGTCGACTTCGTGTCCACGCACACGTACGGGTCGCCGCCGCTCGACGTACGCGCGTCGCTTGGAACGGCACGGGTTCGGCGATGCGCGCATCCTGTGGACCGAGTGGGGCGTGACGCCGACGCACTTCAACCCGATCAACGACTCGGTGTTCTCCGGGGTGTTCCTGCTCCGCGGCATGCGGTCCGCAGCGGGGCGGATCGACGCGCTCTCGTACTGGGTCGCGTCCGACCACTTCGAGGAACTCGGCCGGCCGCCGCGGCTCCTGCATGGCGGCTTCGGCCTGCAAACCCTTGGTGGATTGGCGAAACCGCGCTACCACGCGATGACATTGCTCAGCCGGCTCGGACCGGTCGAGCTTCCGGTGACGTACGACGGTGACGGTGGCGGGAGCCTGGTGGAGGCCTGGGCATCCCGGGACCGCGACCGCATCGCCGTACTGCTGTGGAATCTGACCCTCGATCAGACCAAGTCGTCGGGGGCGCCAGAACTGACCAGGACGGTCCAGGTCCAGCTGCCCGGCGTGGACCCGTCCTGGGAGGCGAAGGCCACCACGCTGGCCATTGGCACAGGTGACGTCGTCACAGCCGCAGCAGATCTTGGGGACTGGCCGACCGACGCCGAACTCGCCGATCTGGCGGAGCGCAGCCAGATGGTCAGTACTCCACTGGAGTTGCGCGACGGAGCGGTCGAACTGTCCCTCCCGATGCCTTCCGCAGTTCTACTGGAGCTTCGTCCTCGTCGAGATTGACCGCTTCCTGAATCCAGCGCTCCACCCCGGCGATGTGCACCGTCGCCCAGGACCTGGCCACCTCCGGCTCGTGTCCCTCGATCGCGTCGAGGATGGCCCGATGCTCGGCCAGCGTCCGGGCGACGGCGTCGCTCTGGGTCAGTCCCCGCCAGATCCGGGCCCGGTACGTCGGTTGCCGCAGACTGTCGATCATCGAGGCGAGCGCCCGATTGCCGCTCCCCATCGCCACCAGCTTGTGGAACTCCACGTCGCTGGTGAGCAGGTCCTCGACGGACGGCTGCGGACCGAGATCGTCGAGCAGCTTGCGTAGCGCCGCGATGTCGTCGTCGGCCATCCGCAGCGCGGCCCGGGCCGCGGCCGCCGGCTCGAGGATCCGCCGTACCTCGAAGAACTCCAGCACCGAGGCGTCCTGGTGCAGGTCGAGGACGAAGCCCATCGTCTCCATCAGCAGCGACGGGTCGAGACTGGTCACGAACGTCCCGTCGCCCTGACGGACCTCGAGCACCCGGATCAGCGCGAGCGCCTTCACCGCCTCGCGCAAGGAGTTCCGGGACAGGCCGAGGCGGGCGGCCAGGTCCGCCTCCCGCGGCAAGCGATCGCCCGGCCGCAGTTCACCGGTCACGATCATCTGCTTGATCCGATCGATCGCTTCGTCGGTGACGCGCATCGCCTCACCTCCTGAATCTGCTGAGACATCCGATGTTCTAGCAACATACATCGGATGTCTAGGGCTGAATTGCCGGTTCAGGCCACGAATTATGGCCCCGAGGTGTTGACTCCCGCGAAGACCACCGACTATAGATCGGATGAATAAGTACATTCCCTGGAGGTCAGCGATGAAAGCAACACCAGTGCGGGCGCACCGCTGGGCCCTGAAGACCGGCATGGCCGCCCTGTCGGTCCTTGCCCTGACCACGGTCGCTGCCTGCGGGGGCGGCAACAGTGGCAGCAGTGGTAGCTCCGGCTCAGCAGACAAGGCCGATCTGACCTGGTCGTTCTGGGTCGCCGGCACCGAGGACCAGGCCGCCTGGCAGAAGGTCGCTGACCAGGCCCACACCGATCATGCCGGGATCACCGTCAAGCTCCAGGGCGCTCCCTGGGACAGCTACTGGTCGAAGATCGGGACCACGCTGGCCGGCGGCAAGGCGCCTTGCATCATCGGCATGCAGAGTCTGCGGATGGCGTCGTACGCCGGCGCGATGCTGCCGCTGGACGACCTGATGAAGAAGTACGGGATGAAGGCCGAGGACTTCGACAAGCCGATCATGGACGGCCTGAAGGCGGACGGGAAGCAGATCGCGATCCCGTACGACTCCGGCCCGATGGTGATCTTCTACAACAAGGACCTGTTCAAGGCCGCCGGCGTACCGGATCCGAAGCCTGGCTGGACGATGGACGAGTTCAAGGCTGCCGCGAAGAAGCTGACCGCTGCTGGGAAGACCGGCCTGGTGACGACCCCCGGCGACCTGGGCACCATGTCCTGGGTGCGGACCCTGACCGGCGCCGAGCCGCTGGCCGACGGCAAGCTCAACTTCACCGACTCGAAGTTCGAGCAGGGCTTCTCGCAGTACGCCGACTTCGTCAAGACCGACAAGATCGCCCCGCAGGTGCCGGGTGGCAACCCGGACTTCGAGACCCAGCAGTTCACCGGTGGCAAGGCCGCGATGCAGCTGAACGGGCCGTGGTCGCTGATCGACACCAAGGGCAAGGTCAAGTTCAACCTCGGCATCGCGCCGATCCCGGCCGGTCCGGACGGCTCGAAGACCTACACCGCCGGCTCGGGCTTCGGCATCTCGCGGTCCTGCAAGACGCCGGACGCCGCCTTCCAGGCGATCATGTCGATGACCAGTGAGAAGCCGCTGACCACGCTGGCCCAGGCCGGCCGCGCGTACCCGGCTCGCACCGTCGCGCACCCGGCGTGGTTCACCGCCGCGAACATCGACGGCGCGAAGGAGACCATCGACTACGCCTCCGAGCATTCGATTCCGCTGGTCACCTCGAAGAACTGGGTCCAGGTCGCCGACCTGCTCAACCGGTTCGGTACGCAGGCGCTGAACGGTGAGATCCCGCCGGACCAGGCCCTGAAAACCATCCAGGACCAGGCAGGCGCTGGTTCGTAATGGCTACCGACACAACCGTCGCTCCGCCCGGCACACCTGCAGGTGCGCCGACCGGGCGGGGCGCCGGCCCGCGTTGCGCCGGGACGGCCGGTACGCGTCGGTCTTCCTGGCACCGAGCCTCGGCGGCCTGGCCCTGTTCACGTTGTTCCCGACCGCGATGGCGCTGGGCATCAGCCTGTTCGACTGGCCGGTGTTCGGCACCCGCTCCTTCCTCGGCTTCGGCAACTACTCGCATCTGCTGCACGACCCGGTGTTCCGCCGGGTGGTGCTGAACACCGTGCTGTTCGTGGTGCTGTACGTCCCGCTGAACGTGGTCGTCTCGCTCGGGCTCGCGGTCTGGCTGGGCCCGCAGATCAGGGGCCGGCAGATGTTCCGGGTGCTGTTCTTCATCCCGGTGATGACGCCGATGGTGGCCAACGTGATGGTCTGGCGGCTGCTGTTCCAGCCCGGCGGGCTGATCGACGGCGGCCTGCAGAGCTGGTTCGGCATCGACGCGCCGAACTTCCTGGGCTCGTCGAGCTGGGCGATGCCGGCGATCGTGGCGATGTCGATCTGGCAGGGCTTCGGGTACAACTTCCTGGTCTTCTCGGCCGCGATCGACCAGGTTCCGCAGTCGCAGCTGGAGTCCGCGCAGATCGACGGCGCCGGGCCGCTGCAGCGGTTCCGCTACATCACCTGGCCGATGATCACCCCGTCGATGTTCTTCGCCACCACGATGACGCTGATCACCTCGTTCCAGGTGTTCGCGCAGCCGTTCATCCTGACCCAGGGCGGCCCGGGTGTGTCCACCCAGACCATCGTCATGTACGTCTACAACCAGGGCTGGCAATTCCTCCAGATGGGGCTGGCGTCGGCGGCCGGATGGGTGTTGTTCGTGATCATCATGGGCATCACCGCGATCCAGTTCTTCGGCCAGAAGCGGTGGGTGAACTATGACGTCTGAGACCAACAGCGCCGCCCGCAAGGTCCGCAGCGGCGTCTCGCACGCGCTCCTGGTCGTGGTCGCGATCGTCTTCCTCGGCCCGTTGGTGTACGCCGTTTCGACGTCGCTGAAGCCCGCCGACGAGGTGTTCACCCCGACACCGCACCTGTTCGGCTCCGAGATCCGCTGGAAGAACTACGCGGACGCGTTCACGTTCGCCCCGTTCGACCGGTACTTCCTGAACAGCCTGCTCGTCGCGGTCGCGGGCACCCTGGTGGTGGTCGCGGCCTCGAGCATGTCGGCGTACGCCTTCGCCCGGTTGAAGTTCAGGGGCCGGGAGCAACTGTTCGTCCTGTTCCTGGGCACGTTGATGGTGCCGCAGGAAGTGCTGATCGTGCCGATGTACTGGCTGATGCAGGCGCTCGGCTGGGTGGACAGCTACTGGGCACTGATCCTGCCGTGGGCGTTCACCGCGTTCGGCACGTTCCTGCTCCGGCAGTTCTTCCTGACCATCCCGGCCGAGCTGGAGGAGGCGGCCCGGGTGGACGGGTGCGGTCCGTTCGGCACGTTCCTGCGGATCATGCTGCCGCTCGCGCGGCCGGCCATCGCCGTACTGACCGTCTTCACCTTCATCAGTTTCTGGGGCAGCTTCCTGTGGCCGTTGATCATCATCAACAGCGTCGAGGACAAGGGCACCGTGCCGCTCGGCCTGGCGCAGTTCGTCGGCCAGCAGGGCACGCAATGGAACCTGATGATGGCGGCCTCGGTGATGGCAATGATCCCGACCGTGCTCCTCGTTGTCCTCTTGCAGAAACACCTCGTCCGCGGCCTGCTCGTCACAGGTCTTGGCGGCCGTTAAACCATAAGGAGAATTGACATGACCGACGCGCCTCCCGCGCATTCTGTCGAGAAGTTCCGCGACTGGCGGTTCGGCCTGTTCGTCCACTGGGGCCTGTACGCGCTGCCGGCCCGGCACGAGTGGGTGAAGAACCGCGAACAGCTGACCGACGAGGACTACCAGCCGTACTTCGACCACTTCGAGCCGGACCTGTACGACCCGGCCAAGTGGGCCCGCGCGGCGCGCGAGGCCGGCATGAAGTACGCCGTACTCACGACCAAGCACCACGAGGGTTTCTGCCTGTGGGACTCCGAGGTCTCCGACTACACCGTGACGAAGACCGCCTGGGGCAAGGACCTGGTCGGGCCGTTCGTCGAGGCGTGCCGGGCCGAGGGACTCGGGGTCGGGTTCTACCACTCGCTGATCGACTGGCACCACCCGGAGTTCCCGATCGACCTCGTGCACCCGCAGCGCGACGACGAGGAGGCGATCGCGAAGGCGGCCGGGCGGGACATCCAGGTGTACGCCGACTACCTGCACGCGCAGACCCGTGAGCTGCTGACCAACTACGGGCCGATCGACATCATGTGGTTCGACTTCTCCTACCCGGGCCGGAAGTACCCGGACGGGCGGGACGGCCACGGCAAGGGCCGGGACGACTGGCGCTCGGTCGAGCTGATGGCGATGGTCCGGGAGCTGCAGCCGGACATCCTGATCAACGACCGGCTGGACATCCCGGGCGACTTCGTGACGCCCGAGCAGTACCAGCCGGACGGGCCGATGGAGCGCGACGGCGTACCGGTGCTGTGGGAGGCGTGCCAGACGCTGAACGGCAGCTGGGGCTACGACCGGGACAACCTGGACTGGAAGTCACCCGAGCTGCTGGTCAAGATGCTGATCGACTCGGTCTCCAAAGACGGCAACCTGCTGCTGAACGTGGGGCCGACGGGTCGTGGTGAGTTCGACCCGCGGGCGCTGGCGACGCTGTCCGACATCGGTGGATGGATGCGGCTGCACGAGCGGGCGATCCGCGGGGCACGTCCTTCGGAGTACACGGCGCCGGTGGACGCTCGCTTCACACAGAAGGGCAACCGGCTGTACCTGCACCTGTTCTCCTGGCCGATGGGCCACGTGCATCTCGCCGGTCTTGGCGGGAAGGTGAAGTACGCCCAGCTCCTGAACGACGCGTCCGAGATCAAGCGCATCGAGAACGACCCGCACCGCACGGCTCAGAACACGACGATGGGTGGCGTCTCGGCCGACGTACTCACGCTGAAGCTGCCGATCCAGAAGCCGAACGTCCTGGTTCCGGTGATCGAACTGTTCCTCAGCTGATCGATCAGGAAGCCGGGGTGGGGCGGCCAGGCTGTTCTCCGCCCCGGCTTTCCAGGTAGTTGTTCTTCGGGACCATGACCTTGCGGCGGAACAGGCAGACGACGGTGCCGTCCTGCTTGTAGCCCTTGGTCTCGACGTACACGACGCCGCGGTCGTCCTTGGACTTGGACTCCCACTTGTCCAGGACGAGCGTCTCGCCGTACACGGTGTCGCCGTGGAAGGTCGGGGCGACGTGCCGCAGCGACTCGATCTCCAGGTTGGCGATCGCCTTGCCGCTCACGTCCGGGACCGACATCCCGAGCAGGATCGAGTAGATGTAGTTGCCGACCACAACGTTCTTCCCGAACTGGGTCGACCCCTCCGCGTAGTGCGTGTCCAGGTGCAGCGGATGGTGGTTCATGGTGAGCAGGCAGAACAGGTGGTCGTCGTACTCCGTGACCGTCTTACCCGGCCAGTGCTTGTAGACCGCACCGACCTCGAACTCCTCGTAGCTGCGCCCGAACTGCATCTCGGTTCCTCCTCGGCTCCTGGATTCCCCATGCTGCCGGTTCCGGGCGCATCCGGGCCGTGGTCTGGCTCTCACCGGCAGGAGAGATAGGTCACCTCAATCGATCGGCCGCTGGAGGGTCTGCTGGGGCTGGTGGTCCGGGAGGAGTGGGTGTACTTCACCCTTCAGGGCGAGCTTGGCGAGGTGGTTGCGGGCCTCTTCAGCGAACTTGAAGTCGCAGAGTACGTCGTACGTCGTGGCCACCACGGCGGTCCGCGACGTGAAGTCGCGGCGGCCGGCGGACTGCGCGTAGCCGAGGCCACCGAACACCAGACCGAAGAAGGCGCCCAGGACGATGCCGGTCAGCACCGCCGCGAGCCAGTTGTTGGTGGTGAAGAGTCCCAGCAGCAGGCCGACGAAGAGCCCGAACCAGGCGCCGCTGGCCAGACCCGCGGTCAGCGCCCGGCCCCAGGTGAGCCGGCCGGTGATCTTCTCGACCTGGCGGAGGTTGTTGCCGACGATGGTCGTGTGCTCGACCGGGAACTTCTCGTCCGAGAGATAGTCGACAGCTCGCTGTGCCTCCCGGTAGGTGTCGTACGTCCCGATCGTCAGGCCGGTCGGCCTGGGGTCCATCGAGGGCATGCCCTGCGTGGTCATCGTCGTTCCTCTCCACGTGCTTCCACCCCCATCATTGCCGACGGCTGGTTACGGCGTCTTGATAGCCTCGCCGGTGATGGCCGGGCGACGATGGGACATGGGCGCGACACGCCGCGTAGGACGGGTCTTCGCCCGGCGTGCCGGCGGTGGCGGACGCCCACCGGACGACGTGGTCACCGGCAAGCTCGAGGGCGCCCTGGTCGACTGGGGGCTGTACCGCGACGGCGTCCGCGACACCCGCGCCAACTCGTACACCGAGGCGCTGGACCGGGCGCGGCGCGGCCAGGGGTTCGTGTGGATCGGCCTGTTCCAGCCGACCGACCACCAGCTCGCCATCATCGGTGCGGAGTTCGGTCTGCACCCGCTGGCGCTGGAGGACGCGTACGAGGCGCACCAGCGCCCCAAACTGGAGCGGTACGGCGAGACACTGTTCGCAGTGTTCAAAACGGTCACGTACGTCCCGCACGACGACCTGACCGCCACCAGCGAGGTGGTCGCGACAGGTGAGGTCATGGTGTTCTGCGGACCCGGCTTCGTCGTCACGGTCCGGCACGGTGAGCACAGTGAGCTGACCGGGCTGCGGCAGGAGCTGGAGCGGGAGCCGCAACGGCTCGCCTCCGGTCCGGGCGCCGTACTGCATGCCATCGCGGACCACGTCGTGGACCGGTATCTGGAGGTCTCGGACGCCGTACAGGCCGATATCGACCTGATCGAGACGTCCATGTTCACGCCGCGCGGCTGGCGGAACATCGACCGGGTCTACCAGCTGAAGCGTGAGGTGCTGGAGCTCAAACGGGCCGTGGCGCCGCTGACCGGCCCGATGCGGGCGCTGGCGACGCTGCGGCACCCGCTGATCGCGGACGAGACGAAGAACTACTTCCGCGACGTCGACGACCACCTGCAGCGGGTGAAGGAGCAGGTGATCTCGTTCGACGAGCTGCTCAGCTCGATCCTGCAGGCGGGGCTGGCCCAGGTCCAGGTGGCCGAGAACGAGGATATGCGGCGAATCTCGGCCTGGGTGGCGATCCTCGCGGTCCCGACGATGATCGCCGGGATCTACGGCATGAATTTCGATTACATGCCGGAACTGCGGCTGAAGTACGCGTACTTCGTCGTACTCGGAGTGATGGTGACCGCGTGTACGGTCCTTTACCGCTTGTTCAAGCGGAACCACTGGCTCTGAGTCGGGGTGAGTTGGCAACCTTTTGCCATGGCCAGGACTACTCCCGGATTGGAATGTTCAAACGGTTGTCCCGCGATCTCCTCCCTTGATTGAATTCCGGAATCGCATTCGGTCAGGAAATGATTACTTTCCGCGACTGATGTGACCGGGGGACGACCAGGGACGGGAGGGGATCGCGGTGCTTCGTATTCATTTCACGCCGCGCGACCTGACCCGGGTCACGGTCGCCACCACGCCGGCGCCGCTCTGGGAGGTGCTGCTGAGCCTGCACATGCTGCAGCACTCGGAAGGCCGGCTGATCTTCGAGGACTGGCGGCGCCATGTGCGGGCCACGGTCGCACCGGACCAGATGCGGCTGCTGCTCGAGCTGACCCCGCCGAAGGGCTACTCCCCCGACTTCCTCACCCCGGCGGAGCCCGCACCGGACTTCGACACCGCCCTGGAGCGGGCGCTGGCGACACCGCGGCAGCAGATCCGCAGCCAGCTCGACCTGCTCGCGCAGTACCGGCCGGCCTCCCCCTGGACACGGGAGCTGGCCCAGGGTGGCAGTACGTCGATGCAGAAGCTCGGACGGGCCATCCGGACGTATCACGACGCGGCGATCGCGCCGTACTGGAAAGCGATCGGGACGCACGTGTCCGCCGACCACGCCCATCGAGGGGAGGCGTTGGCCCGGCACGGTGTGGACCGATTGCTGTCGTCGCTGCATCCGCGGGTCCGGTGGGTCGCACCGGTCCTGCAGGTGCTGGACATGATCGACCGAGATCTGTATCTCGATGGCAGGGGAATCGAGTTGCAGCCTTCGGCGTTCTGCTGGCAGGTACCGACCAAGCTGCGGGACCCGGACCTCAAACCGATCCTGGTCTACCCGATCCAGCATGCGCCCGGGATCCTGCGGCAGGCACCGAGGGAGCACCCGCCGTCGAGGGATCCGCTGGGTTCCCTGCTCGGGTCGACCCGGGCCGCCGCACTGGAGGCGACCGTCAGCGGCTGTACGACGACGGAGCTGGCGAAACGCTGCCGGATCTCCCCGGCCGCCGCGAGCCACCAGGCGACGGTACTGCGGGAGGCCGGTCTGATCACCACCCGCCGGGCCGGTGCCTCGGTGCGCCACGAGATCACCCAACTGGGCATCTGGCTGCTCTCCGGCCACGGCTCCGGCAACACACGGCAAGTCCCAACCCGCAGCACGGCCTAGACCCTGCCCAGCCGTGCGCTGGGCCGACCGGCACCGCCCCGCCTGTCGACCCAGCGCACGGTCAGAGTTTGTAGTCCTCTAGCAAGCGGCGGCCGATGATCATTCGCTGGATGTCGGCCGTTCCCTCGCCGATCAGGAGCATCGGGGCCTCGCGGTAGAGGCGTTCGATCTCGTACTCCTTCGAGAAGCCGTAGCCGCCGTGGATGCGGAACGAGTCCTCGACGACCTGGGAGCAGTACTCGCTGGCCAGGTACTTCGCGACGCCGGCCTCGAAGTCGTTGCGGGAGCCGCTGTCCTTCTTGCGGGCCGCCTTTACCATCAGCTCGTGCGCGGCCTCCACCTTGACCGCCATGTCGGCGAGCCGGAACAGCACGGCCTGGTGCTCGGCGATCTTCTTGCCGAACGTCTCGCGCTGCTGCGCGTACGAGATCCCGAGCTCGAACGCCCGCCGCGCCACGCCGCAGCCGCGCGCGGCGACGTTCACGCGTCCGACCTCGACGCCGTCCATCATCTGGTAGAAACCCTTGCCCGGTACGCCGCCGAGGATCTGGCCCGCGTCGATCCGGTACCCGTCGAACACCAGCTCGGTGGTGTCGACGCCCTTGTAGCCCATCTTCTCGATCTTGCCGGGGATCGTCAGGCCCTTGTCGACCTCGCCGAACCCGGGCTCCTTCTCGACCAGGAACGTGGTCATGTTCTTGTAGACCGAGTCCTGGCCCTCATCGGTCTTCACGAGTACGGCGACCAGGTTGCTCGAACCGCCGTTGGTCAGCCACATCTTCTGACCGTTGACGACATAACCGTCACCCTCGCGAGTGGCTTTCGTCTTGATCGCGGCGACGTCGGAGCCACAGCCCGGCTCGGACATCGAGAACGCGCCGCGGACCTCGCCGGTGGCCATCCGCGGCAGGTACTTCTGCTTCTGCTCGTCGGTCCCGTGCTGGAGCAGCATGTACGCGACGATGAAATGCGTGTTGATGATCCCGGACACGCTCATCCAGCCGCGGGCGATCTCTTCGACGCACAGCGCGTAGGTGAGCAGCGATTCGCCGAGGCCGCCGTACTCCTCGGGGATCATCAGGCCGAACAGGCCGAGTTCCTTGAGGCCCTCGACGATCTCGGTCGGGTACTCGTCGCGGTGCTCGAGCTCGGTCGCGACCGGGAGGATCTCGGCTTCGACGAAGGACCGGACCGTCTTCAGGATCTCTTCCTGGATGTCGGTCAGCCCGTCGGTCTGCTGCAACCTGCTCATCGCTCGGCTCCTTCGATCGGGTGCTTACCCGCGAGTATCGCGGTAATCAGCATCCCGGCACGAGGGGGACACCCGCTGTGACACCGGCCACCTGGCGGAGGTCGCGTGCCTCACTCGTTGTCGTCGTGCTCCTGACGCGGGAGCGACTGACTGATGGTGAAGAAGAGAGCGGCGATCTGCTGGGTCGGCTGCCAGCGGTGTCGCTGCTGTGCCTCGACCAGCCGCTGCCGCGCCTCGTAGAAGTGCTTCGCAGCGGCCTCGGTGTCGCCGTGGTCGATTGCCTGGGCAGCCTGGTCCAGGTCGTTCGCAGCCTCCCGCGGCGCCTTGCTACGGCTGTCCTGCTGGGTCGCGCGCACCTGTGCGGCCAGAGAGCGCAGCCGCTGCACCAGGACCGCCTGCGGGTTCTGCGTCTGCTTCTGCGTGGGCTTCGTCGTCGGAGTCGTCGGAGTCGTGGTCTTGGTCGGAGTGGGGGTCGGCTTGGGCTTCGGTGTGGTCTTGGGGGCCGCTGTGGCCTTCGGCACCGGAGCAGACGGCGTACCGCCGGCCTGTGCGGGCGGATCATTCGACACGCCTGCCCGCAACAGGAGCGCCGCCACCACACCTGCCACCACCACGGCAGCAGCCAGACCCACCTTGGCCAACGGGAAGCCACCACGGGACGCCCGATGCGCCGGTTCGTCCGAGTCCTGCTCCCACTTGCCCACACCGACGACCTCGGCGGCCGCAGGTGGGGTGAAGGCCAGCACCTGGGTCTGGTTGGCCGGTGCGAGCAGTGCAGCCACGTCGTGCTCCGACGACGGGCGGTCCGCCGGGTCTTTGGCCAGCAGGTGCGTTACGAGGTTCGAGAGCTCAGCCGGTACGTCGGCACGCGTGACCGGCGGAGGCGGTACGTCGAGATGCTGCCGCATGACCACGTCGACGGTCGGCCCGGTGAACGGCGGCGTACCGGTCAGGAGCTCGTGCAGGACGCAGCCGAACGAGTACCAGTCGCTGGCCGCGGTCGCGGGCTCGCCGCGGACCTGCTCCGGCGACACGTACGACGCCGTACCGAGCAGGACGCCCAGTCCGGTCGTCTCGTTGCCCGCACTCTTGGCGATCCCGAAGTCGGTCATCTTGAGGGTGCCGTCGGGGGCCAGCAGCAGGTTGCCCGGCTTCACGTCGCGGTGCACGATCCCGGCCGCGTGCGCCGCGTCCAGCGCGCGAGCGCCTTGCAGGGCGATGTCCTCGACCAGGTCGGCGGCCGGGAGTCCCGACGTACGCATCAGCTGGGCGAGATCGGGGCCTTGCACGAGTTCCATCACCAGGAAGACGTGGTCGCCTTCGGTACCGACGTCGTACGTCGCGACGACGTTCGGATGTGTCAATCGAGCGGCTGATTGAGCCTCGGCGCGAAACCTCTGGACCGCGTCCATCGGGTCGCCTTCGAGGCTGCGCAGCAGTTTCACCGCGACCTGGCGGGCGAGGACCGTGTCATCGGCCTGCCACACCTCACCTGCACCGCCCCTGCCCAGCAGGGTCAGCAACCGGTACCGACCTGCCAGTACCTCGCCGTTCACACATACACCTTCCGCAGCGGACCGGATCACCTTAGGCGGGAAGTGCCGGATGTTCGAGTCCGCGGCCAATTCCTTGAACAACCTCTGCAGAGAGCAAGCGACGTACTACGGTGTGGTGATGAAGCGATCACTCACCGCCCTGATCGCGGCCGTTCTGGTCGCGACGACGCTCACCACGACGACCGCCTCCGCCACACCGGCTGCCAAGCCGGTGGCGAAATGCGAGTTCACGCCGACGCCCGAGAACCCGGCCGCCAAGCCGGTCCGGATCCCGTCCCCGGTTGCCCGTGCGAAGGGCACGGTCGACGTGTACTTCGTGACCAACTACGGACCGTTCGTGGTCCGGATGGACCGCGCCAACGCGCCGTGCGGCGTGCACAACTTCGTGCACCTGGTGAAGAGCCGGTTCTACGACGCCACGCAGTGCTTCCGGCTGACGAACTCGGCCCGGCTGGGTGTCCTGCAGTGCGGTGACATCTACCGCCAGGAGGAAGGCGGGCCGGGGTACAAGTTCCCCGACGAGGTCACCGGCCAGGAGACCTACCCGCGCGGCACCGTTGCCTACGGCAACCAGGGACCCGGCACCAACGGCTCCGAGTTCTTCGTCGTGCACTCGTTCGCGAACATCGCCCCGAACTACACCGTCCTCGGCCACGTCATCGCCGGCATGTCCACCTTCGACCGCATGGTCGCGGCAGGCATCGCCGACCCCGACCAGGACGGCCCGCCGGCCAAGCCCATCCGCATCTACAAGGTCTGGACCCACTGACGGAGGGTAGCTAGCTTGAGGGTGGGGGCACGGAGGTGCGGAGATGGTGCAGCTAGGTGTGATCGGGCAGATCGCCCGCCCGGTGAGCGATATCCAGCAGGCCGTTGACTTCTACGGCGGCGTACTGGGGCTCCCCCATCTCTACACGTTCGGTGACCTGGCGTTCTTCGACTGTGGCGGGACGCGGCTGTTCCTGAGCGCCAACGAGGGACCCGCGGATCCTCCGGTCCTCTACTTCCGGGTCGACGATATTCAGACGGCGTACGACGATCTGCGCGAGCGCGGCGTGGAATTCGCGCAGGCCCCGCACCTCATCCACAAGCACGACAGCGGGGTCGAGGAATGGATGGCTTTCTTCCCCGACCCCGACGGTCACTTGCTCGCGATCATGGCCCAGGTGGGTTAGTCCGCCGGCGGAACCCACACGTCGGTGCGGGTGAGGCCGGCGGCGCGGCCCTTGGCGGAGATGACGAGGGCCATTTTGCGGCTGGCCTCGTCGATCATTTCGTCGCCGAGCATGACCGCGCCGCGGCCGCCGCCAGCTGCGGAGGTGTAGTGGTCGTAGGCGTCGAGGATGTTCTCGGCGTGGTCGTAGTCGTCCTGGCGCGGTGAGTAGACCTCGTTCGCGGCGGCGATCTGGTCCGGGTGCAGGACCCACTTGCCGTCGAAGCCGAGCGCGGCCGAGCGGCCCGCGACGCGGCGGAAGCCGTCGACGTCCTTGATCTGCAGGTACGGGCCGTCGATCGCCTGCTTGCCGTGCGCCCGCGCGGCCATCAGGATCTGCATCAGGATGTAGTGGTAGGCGTCGCCGACGTCGTACCCGGGCGGCTGCTCGCCGACCACCAGCGACTTCATGTTGATCGACGCCATGAAGTCCGCCGGCCCGAAGATGATCGTCTCGACCCGCGGCGACGCGGTGGCGATCGCGTTCACGTTGGTCAGGCCGAGCGCGTTCTCGATCTGCGCCTCGATCCCGATCCGGCCCGGCTCGTACCCGTGGACCTTCTCCAGCTGGGTGAGCAGCAGGTCGAGCGCGACCACCTGCTCGGCGGTCTGCACCTTCGGCAGCATGATGCAGTCGAGGTTCGCGCCGGCGCCGCCGACGACCTCGATCACGTCGGCGTACGTCCACTCGGTGGTCCAGTCGTTCACCCGGACGACGCGCAGCTTGGTGCCCCAGCCGCCCTCGTTGAGCGCGGCGACGATGTTCTTGCGGGCATCAGGCTTGGCGATCGGCGCGACCGAGTCCTCGAGGTCCAGGAACACCTGGTCCGCGTCCAGCCCCTTCGCCTTGGTCAGGAACCGCGGGTTCGACCCGGGCGTGGCCAAGCACGACCGCCTGCTCCGCAAAACCTGTTCCGTCATCCGCCGACCTCCACTCGGTTACCCACCGGTCACCGGCAGCGTACGGCGTCCGCCGCCGCTGGCCCGGTGACCCGGCTCACTTCCTTTCCGAGTGTGTCCCGATTCACCGTGCCGTGAGACCGTACGCGCGGGTGATCGTCTGCTTGAGCGTGTTGCCGGCTGCGTCCACGCCCTCGGTGCGCAGGCTGACGGCGCCTGTGCTGCGCTTCGGGTGCTTCAGTACGGCGGTGTACTCGCTCCGGCCCGACTTGGTCGTCCGCACCGACTGCCACGTGGCCCCGTCGTCGTAGCTGACCGAGAGCTTCAGGCTGGTCAGCTCGGGGTCGCTCTCGAGGTACGAGTGGTGGTAGCCGCTGATGGTGATCTTGTTGTCGCGTCCGGCGGGCAGGGTGTTGTCCAGCCGCAGGCCGAGGTCGTAGCCCAAGTACAGCTGGCTGTTGGCCGCACAGCTGCCCTTGTCCGGCGCCAGACGAGTGATCGTGTCCCAGGTCCCGCAGTGCACGCCGTACCCCTTCGGTGGCCGGTACGGGAAGCCGTCGGTGGGCTTGGCCGTGGTGAAGGTCCACTCCGACGCGACGGTCCGCGACCACTTCTGCAGCTTGTACGGCGCCGGGTAGGTCTCGGTCATCCGGTAGCGGCCCGGTTCGTCGGGCAGGACGAAGTACGGCACGCCCAGGACGGCGATGAAGAACACCCAGAAGCCCTGTTCTACGGGGATCTCCTTCCCGTCCGGTCCCCAGAGCTTGAGCTGCGTCTGCGGCTCACCGCGCAGGATCTCGGGGATGTAGTACGTCTGCGCGCCCCCTGTCAGCCCGTCACTGCTCTGGGTGTGCCAGGGCATGAAGATGTTGCCGCTGCGGCACGCCTGACACAGCTGCCAGGTGTAGTCGTTGTCTTCGGGCGTCACGTTCCGCAGGGCCGAGTGCACGAGCGGCTGCGCGCCGAACGTGTCTGTACGTCGGCCTGGTCGAGTGAGTACGTCGCCGCGGCTCTGCACCCATCCGGAGCGGTGGAACGCCTCCATGTCAGCCGGTGCGTCGTACGTCAGGCCGGCGCCTCGGTTACGTCGTACGTCGTTCTGGATCGGGCCGACGTACTCGGTCAGCGTGCCGGGCCCGCGCATCGTCAGCTTCACGCTGCCCAGGCTGCGGCCGTACTTCTTCGCGGCGCTCCAGCTCAACGAGACCGTGCCGGGCGCGTCACCGTGGTAGCTGCTGTCGTAGCGGAACACGTCGCGTGAGCTGACTGCCTTCTGCACTACGGGCACCCGTCCTTCGACGGGGTACGACATCGCGTAGACGTACGGCACCGCTGCCTTGCCTCGTACAGTCACCACCCGCGGCAGGTGAGCGCGCAACGCCTGCCCCTGCGCGGCAGGGATCGTCAGCACCGGGATCGGTACTGCGACATCGTCAACCGGAACCGCACGGCCACGTCCGCCGTACAGGATCACACCAGCCGCACCGGCCTGCTGCGCGGCTTGAGCTCTCGCCAGTACGCCGGACTTGCATGTCCATGCGGTGGCGGGACACAGGTCCGATACGTCGAGCAGTACGACCGCACCGCGGGCCGGCGTACCGAACACGAGCGGGAGCACCTTCGTACCGTCGAAGCGTGGGTCATCTGCCTCAAGACTCAGGTACTTCGCGTCGAGGGTCCTGCCACCCGCATGCATCGCTACTGGCGGTGTGGTGAGCAGCCGATCGTCACGCCACAGGAACTGACCAACGGTGACCTGCTGCGTTGGCGTGACCCACAGACCCCACTCCTGCTTGTAGAGCGACGAGGCACTGACCCGGAGGGTCCACATGCCAGTTGCTGACGATTGAGCCCACCCGACCTGCGTGTCAACGGGTACGGCGGCCAGCGGGGTCCTCGTACTCACTTTGCTAGCAGTGCTCGCGTCGAGTACGACGTTCTGGTCGGAGCGCACGTCGACCTGCGGACTGGTCAGCAGCGTGACCTGTGGGTTGCCGTCCGCGTCACGCCAGTTGATGGACGTCTGGACGCTGTACGTGCCCTCGTCGATGGTGCCGGTGATGTTCTGCGCTCCCCCGGCGTACCCGACGTTGTTGGTGATGTCGAGGTCGTTCTGGTCGTCGGTGCGCAGGAAGTACCAGGTGTTGTACTGCACGTCGGTCGCACCGGCCGGGAGCTTGATCGACCCGGTCAGCTTGTGTCGCGTCGCGTGCGTGTACGCCGCCACGGCGTTGCGTAGCTCGGTCTGACCGGAGGTGGCGACGATCGAGCCCTGGTACCAGGTGCCTGGTCCGCTGGGGTCGAACGTTGCTGTGACCGGTGCGGAGCCGTTGGCGGGCACCGTGACGGTGGCAGGCACCTGCAACGCGTTCGGGGGCGCCGTACCTTCGGTCGCCTTGATCGACGCGGTGAGGTTCAGCGTGACGGGCTGATCGGTCGTGTTGACGTACGTGATGGTCTTTGTGGCCGGTACGTCGTACGGCTCCGGGAGGATGCCGAAGTCCAGGTTGCCCGTGCTGTAGACGCCTTGTGTGACAGCACGTGCGACGTCGACGCGACCGGAGCCAACCTGGTACGCCGTACCGTCGATCTGCTTGCTGCTGCTGATCAGAAGGCCCTTCAGCTGCTCGCCGGTCCAGTCGGGGTGCTGTTGTGCCAACAGGGCTGCCGCGCCAGCAACATGTGGCGTGGCCATGGACGTGCCGCTGAGGCTCGTGTACTGGTCGCCGACGAGCGGGCCGAGCGACGTACCTGCTGCGCGAGCGGCCACGATCGCAACACCAGGTGCGGAGATGTCCGGCTTGAGGCCGTAGTTGACTCGCCGCGGGCCCTGGCTGGAGAAGGAGGCGCGCTGGTCCTTCTTGTCGACCGCCGCGACGGTCAACGCCGCGTCCGCGACCCCTGGCGCACCGACTGTCCCAGCTGCGGCGTCGTTGCCGGCCGCGATCACGAACAGCGTGTGGTACTGCGCCGTCAGGTCGTTCACGGCCTGACTCATCGGGTCGGTGCCGTCGGTGCAGCAACCGCCGAGGCTCATGCTGATCACGTCGGCGCCCTGCGAGGCCGCCCACTGCATGCCCGCGATGATGCCGGACTCGAAACCACCACCACTGTTGTCGAGCACCTTCCCGACCAGCAGTGTGGCGTCCGGCGCGACACCCTTGTACTTCCCGCCGGACGCGGCACCGGAGCCGACGATGGTGTCGGCGACGTGGGTGCCGTGGCCGTGCTTGTCGGTGGCGTCCAGCCCAGCTACGAAGCTCACTGCCTCCGTGACCTTGCCGGCCAGGTCGGGGTGGGTCTGGTCGATTCCGGTGTCGAGTACGGCGACCTTGACGCCCTTGCCGGTGTAGCCGGCCTGCCACGCGGCCGGTGCGCCGATCTGCGGCACGCTGACGTCCAGACTCGCCTGCACCTTGCCGTCGAGCCAGACACTCGCCACACCGTCCAGCGTGCGAGCCGTCGGTGTGTCGACAGCCGCCCAGAAGCTGTGCGTCTGCGACTTGCCGAGGGTGACCGCCTCCGAACGGATGCTCGGCAGGGCCCGCACGCGACGTGTGCCTGGCAGCGCAGACGTACTGCTGCGCTGGAGGATCAGGGGCAGCGTGGTGCTCTTGCTGTCGGTGTAGCCGTACTTGGTCAGGTACGCCACGTCGAACAGTCGCCGGTCGAGGCGGCCCGTTCTGATCAGCTCGGACGCGTCGGACGGGTAGACGTAGTACTGGTCGCCCTGGTGCAGCTCGGTGAAGACGACCGGACGGCCGTTCTCCCGCGGCGCGGGGTGACGTCGGCGTCGAGCGGCGTACCGTCCGCGGCGAACCGGTAGGTGACCTTGTCGCCGGTGATCAGCGTGACCTGCTCGCTCCCGGTCGGCCCAGCGACCTGCTGCGTCGCGGGCGGAGCAGGAGGCGCGTCAGCAGCAGCTCCTGCGGTCGTAGAGCCGAGCAGGAGTGCGAGAGCCGACAGCACTGCGACGGGAGCGCGCCATTTGGTCATGCTGGCGAGGCTGTCAGGGGTGCGACATGTCCGGAAGCGGTCTGGCTATGCAGTTCCCGCCAATGGCGGGAACCGGAGATGATCGGTCAGTGCTCGAGTCACTCGGTCTGAACCGCGAGGAACAGGACCTGTACGAGCAGCTCGTGTCCCGTCCTCCGGTGTGCGCCGCAGAGCTCGCAGACCGCTCCACCGCGCTGGCCAAGCTGGTCGACCTCGATCTCGTCACCCTGGTCAGCACCGACCCACCGAGGTACGTCGTACTGCCGCCAGACACCGCCCTGGACGTGCTGGCCCGACGGCGCGAGCGGGAGCTGGCAGCTGCCCGTCGGAAGATGGTGGAGCTGACGGTGCGGTTCCACGGGAGTACGACGCGCCGCGAGCCGGCCGATCTGGTCGAGGTGCTGCACGGTGACCAGGAGATCGCGCAGACCATGAGCAGGTTGTTGCTGGGCGCACGGAACGAGGTGTGCGGCTGGGACGCGCCGCCGTACCGGGACGACCCGAACCAGGTGAACCAGCTGGAGATCGACCAGCTGAAGCGGGGTGTGGCGTTCCGCGTGATCTACGACCGCCGCGGTTCGGTGGACCGGCCGGGACGACTGGCCGCGCTGATCCAGGGCATCGCGGACGGCGAGCAGGCCCGGGTCGGCGACGTACCGATGAAGCTGATCGTCACCGACGCTCCGATGGCCTTCGTCCCGTTCGACGTGCACGCGACGCATCACGAGACCGCGCTGCTGGTTCACGACCCGGTGATGGTGGAGGGCCTGGCCGCGTTGTTCGAGTTGTACTGGCGCAAGGCTGTCCCGTTGGCGACGTACGACCCCCAACCGCCGGTCACGGACCGTCCGACAGCCACCGAACGCGATCTGCTCGCTCTGCTGATGTCCGGCTTCACCGACAACGAAATGGCAGTGCACCTGGGCTGGAGCGAGCGGACCGTCCGCAAACACATCGACGGGATGCGGCACCGTCTCAACGCCGACACACGCTTCGAGGCGGGCTACCAGGCCGTACTGCGGGGTTGGCTGGGACACCGTGGGTGAGCTGACGGGGCTGGGCCTCTCACCGGATGAGGAGGCGACCTACAGCGCTCTCGTCGCGTCTGGCCCGTCCGACGGCGAGCAGGACGCCGTACTGACCCGCCTGATCACCAAGGGCCTAGTCGGTCGCGTGGGCGAGCGCTACGTGGCGGTGGCGCCGGACATCGCGTTGGAGGTGCTGCTGCTGGAGCAGGAGCACCTGCTGCGTGACGCACGCACACACATCGACGACCTGTCAGCGGCGTACCGCAGCCACACCGGCACGCCTACCGCGACGCTGGTCGAGCTGGTGACAGGTGCTGGAGCTGTCCGGCAGCGGATCGACCAGGTGCAGGCAGCGGCACGGACCGAGCTGCGGCGGCTCGTCAAGGCGCCGTACGGCGATCCACTGGTGCAGCGGGCCGAGTGCAGGACCGTGTACGAGCACGGCGTACTCGATGCGCATGGCAACGAGACGGCACGTGTGCTGCCGTCGCTGCCGATCCACCTGTACCTGGCAGACGACCGGCTGGCGCTGGTCCTGCTCAGCGATGAGTCCGCCGTACTGGTGCAGCCGTGCGGTCTGTTCGACGCGTACGTCGAGTTGTTCGAGGCACTGTGGGAGCGGGCGCTGCCGGTGAAGGCCGACGGCGCCGTCGTCGAACTGCTCCTCGCAGGGCTGACCGACCAGGCCGTGGCCCGGCAGTTGGGCGTCAGCGAGCGTACGGCGCAGCGCAAGATCGCCGCATTGATGCAGGAACTCGGCGCTCGGACTCGGTTTCAGGCAGGCGCTCAAGCTGCGATCAAGGGGCGATGATGTGACACGCTGGGGTCTGTGAGCACCGAGGAGATCGCCGGCGTGATGAAGAAGGCCGGACTCGTCTGGCTGGCGTGGGACGGCGGACGACCGGCGCCTGCGTGGTTCGCCACGGTCGACGGGCAGTACGTCGTCCTCGCCGACTCAGCTGATGGTGCGGAGCAGCCGCTGCCCGGACTCGCAGCAGCACCCGCGGTCGAGGTCGTCGTACCGGCCAAGCCCGCCACGAACCGTCTGGCGAGCTGGAAGGCGACAGTACGGCGGCTGGAGCCCGGGAGCGACGAGTGGACGGCAGCCGCGCAGGTACTACGTAGCGAGCGGCTCAACGCAGCCGAACTGGACACGCAGCTCGAGCGGTGGCGTACGGAGGCCGACATCCTCGTGCTGGAGCCCACCGGCGAGATCAGCGAGTCCCCCGGGCGGTACGACGCGACACCGCGGATGGAGGCCCCGGTACCGACGAGAGCCACGACCCGCGGCAAGGCACCGATGACGCTGCACCGCCCAGTCCGCCGCCGTCCCAAGCTGAGCTAGCCAAAGTTCCGCCGAGACTCAGGTTCCACAGGTTAGCCTTCGGACATGAGTGGATCACCGTCGCGGGTCTATGTCGCCCGGTTGGCGGGTCTGCCGGTGTACGACCCGAACGGGGACCAGGTCGGCAAGGTCCGGGACGTGGTCGCCATGATGCGTCAGGGCGACCAGCCGCCCCGCGTGCTCGGCCTGGTCGTCGAGGTGTTCACCCGGCGCAAGATCTTCCTGCCGATGACCCGGGTCACCTCGGTCGACGTCGGCCACGTCATCACGACCGGTCTGCTCAACATGCGGCGTTTCGAGCAGCGCACGACCGAGGTGCTCGTTCTGGGCGAGCTGCTCGACCGGACCGTCACGATTGCCGACACCGGTGCCACCGCGGTGGTGTTCGACATGGCGATGGAGCAGTGGCGGACCAGGGACTGGTTGCTGACCAAGGTGGCGGTCCGGGAGGGCTCCAAACGGTTCCGGAGCCGCGGACAGACCCATGTACTCGACTGGGCTGACGTCAGCGGGTTCACCCAGGTCGAGGAGGGGCAGGGCGCAACGCACATCCTCGCGGCCTTCGAGTCGATGCGTCCCGCGGACCTGGCCGGCGTACTGCACGACCTGTCGGCCAAGCGGCGCAAGGAGATCGCCGTCGCGCTGAACGACGAGCGGCTGGCCGACGTACTCGAGGAGCTGCCTGAGGATATCCAGGTCGAGATCCTCGCCGGTCTGGACACCGAACGAGCTGCAGACGTGCTGGAGGAGATGTCCCCGGACGACGCCGCAGACCTGATCGCTGAGCTGCCTACCGAGACAGCCGAGCGCCTGCTGACGCTGATGGAGCCAGAGGAGGCAGAAGACGTACGGCGGCTGCTGACCTACGAGGAGCACACCGCTGGTGGCCTGATGACGTCTGAGCCGGTCATCCTGCCCGTGGACGCCAGTGTGGCCGAAGCGCTCGCCCACGTACGTAACGCGGACCTGAGCCCAGCACTGGCCGCGATGATCTACGTGTGCCGGCCGCCGCTGGAGACGCCGACCGGGCGGTTCATCGGGATCGGCCACATCCAGCGGCTACTGCGCGAGCCCCCGTCCGAGCTGGTGTCCGCCGTACTGGACACCGACCTGGACGGGCTGCGGCCGGACGACAGCCTGCAGACGGTCAGCAAGTACCTGGCGACGTACAACCTGGTCGCGGCACCGGTGCTCGACGACGAGGGCCGGCTGATCGGCGCGGTGACGGTGGACGACGTCCTCGACCACCTGCTCCCCGACGACTGGCGAGAACACGACCACGGCGAGCAGGAGGGGGACCACGATGCCTCGTGAAGACCGCCTGTCCACGGACGAGCGCCGGCTCTTCCGCGGTACGACGACGCGACTCGACGTACCGCGCGACTGGAGACGGACCCTCGTACCGCGGCCGACGTACGACGCGGACGCGTTCGGCCGGCTGTCCGAACGGATCGCGCGCTTCCTCGGCACCGGGCGGTTCCTGGTCTACATGACCGCGACCATCCTGTTCTGGGTCGCCTGGAACATCTTCGCGCCGGAGAGCGTGCGCTTCGACCAGTACCCGTTCATCTTCCTGACGCTTGCGCTCAGCCTGCAGGCGTCGTACGCCGCTCCGCTCATCCTGCTCGCGCAGAACCGGCAGGAAGCGCGCGACCGGGTGCAGTACGAGCGCGACCGCGACGTCGACACCCGGACCCGGGCCGACATGGAGTTCCTGGCCCGCGAGGTGGCGTCGCTGCGGATGGCGGTCGGCGAGGTCGCCACCCGCGACTTCCTGCGCTCCGAGCTCCGTTCGCTGCTCGCCGACCTCGAGACGCGCGAGGACGACAGGGTTTGACTGCGAGCTACTCTCGCTAGCAGGTGAGGAAGGACGTGGGATGAAGACTCGATTCGCGCCTGATCGCGGGCTGTCCGGCCGGATGCTGGTGACCAGTTTCCTGCTCGGACTGCTGTACGTCGGTTTCGTGGCACTGCTGATCGCGCTGACGAAGAGCGCCGTACTGGCCGTGCTGATCGCCGGCGGCATGCTTTTCGCGCAGTACTGGTTCTCCGACCGGATCGCGCTGTTCGCGATGCACGGCAAGATCGTGACACCCGAGGAGGCGCCGCAGCTGCACGGCGCGATCGACCGCCTGTGCGCGCTGGCCGACATGCCGAAGCCGCGGGTCGCGATCGCGGACGTCGACCTGCCGAACGCGTTCGCCACCGGCCGCAACCCGAAGAACGCGGTCGTCTGCGTGACCACCGGCATCATGCGCCGTCTGGACGCCGACGAGCTGGAGGGCGTGCTGGCGCACGAGCTCTCGCACGTCGCGCACCGGGACGTCGCGGTGATGACGATCGCGTCGTTCCTCGGCGTACTCGCCGGCCTGATCACCCGCTTCGGCCTGTACGGCGGCCTCGGCCGGGGGAACCGGGACCAGAACGCGGCGGTGATCATGCTGACGATCATCGGGGTGTCCATCGCTGTGTACGCGATCTCGTTCCTGCTCACCCGGGCTCTGTCGCGGTACCGCGAACTCGCCGCTGACCGGGCCGGGGCGATGCTGACCGGCAGACCTTCGACGCTGGCGTCCGCGTTGACCAAGATCAGCGGGGACATCGCACAGATACCGTCGCGCGACCTGCGCCAGGCGCAGGCGTTCAACGCGTTCTTCTTCGCGCCGGCGATCTCCGGCAAGAGCGTGTCGTCGCTGTTCTCCACGCACCCGTCGCTCGAGACACGCCTCGACCGCCTCGGTACGCTCTCCCGCGAGCTGGGCGAGCAAGCTTAGACACATGGGCCTTCTCGATATCTTGCTCGGCCGGAGCAAAGCCGTCCCGCCGAACCTCGACCAGCTCTTCTCGCTTCCGTCGGCCGCGATCACTCTGGAGACCGCGGCCGGCTTCCGCCCGACAGGCAGCGGCTCGGTCTGTTTCAAGGCGGCCGAGGGCGGTGGCTTCACCACACTCCGCGAGGAGGTCGACAACCTGCTCGCGCTGGACAACGGCAAGTTCACCAGTACGACGGACTCGTACGGCTTCACCTGGCTGGTCCGGCAGACCGCCCCCGACGACCTGGAGACCCTGGTCACCGACCTGCACGCGGTCAACACGTCCCTCGTCGACGCCGGCTTCGGCAACGCCCTGCTGTGCACCCTGGTCGCCTTCAGCAACGGCACCCAGTCCGTCGGCCTCGTCTACCTCTACAAACGCGGCTCCTGGTACCCGTTCGTCCCCGTCGGCGCCGACCGCCGCGACAACGCCAAGGAGCTCCAGATCAAGTCGGTCGTCGGCGCGGACCTGAACTTCGAATCGGACCTCTCCCGCTGGTTCCCCATCTACGGCGCCCCGGGCCTGTAGAAGTAAGGGTTACCTTGCCGGGCCTACGTCACATGGACCGTGGTCGGGTGGATGTGGGTGAGCACGTAGCCTGGGGGCATGGCTCCCACTGCTGATCAGGTGACCACGGCGCTCGGTGGCGTAATGGATCCGGAGATCAAGAAGCCGATCACGGATCTGGGGATGGTCGAGACCGTCGCCGTCCGCGAGGACGGCGTGGTCGCCGTACGCATCCTGCTGACCGTCGCCGGCTGTCCGATGAAGGACACGCTGCGGCGGGACATCACTGCCGCGGTGAGCAAACTGGACGGTGTCACCGGGGTCGAGATCGACCTCGGCGTGATGTCCGCCGAGCAGCGCGCGGCCCTGCAGACCCAGTTGCGCGGCGGCGTGGCCGAGAAGGAGATCCCGTTCTCCCGGCCGGACTCGCTGACCAAGGTGTTCGCGGTCGCGTCCGGCAAGGGCGGCGTGGGCAAGTCGTCGGTGACGGTCAACCTCGCGGTCGCGATGGCCAGGCAGGGACTGTCGGTCGGCGTCCTGGACGCGGACATCTACGGGCACTCGGTGCCGGCGATGATGGGGGTCGCGGACGAGCGGCCGACCGCGGTGGACGACATGATCATGCCGGTGCCCGCGCACGGCGTGAAGGTGATCTCGATCGGCATGCTGAAGCCGAAGCGCGACCAGGTGGTCGCGTGGCGCGGCCCGATCCTCGACCGCGCGCTCGTCCAGATGCTCGCGGACGTGTACTGGGGCGACCTCGACGTACTGCTCCTCGACCTGCCGCCCGGCACCGGTGACATCGCGATCTCCGTCGGCCAGCGGCTGACCAGCGCCGAGGTGATCGTCGTGACGACCCCGCAGGAGGCCGCCGCGGAGGTGGCCGAGCGGGCCGGCACGATGGCGCAGATGGTGCACCAGCGGGTGGCCGGCGTGGTCGAGAACATGTCGTTCCTGCCCTGCCCGCACTGCGGCCCCGAGCACCGCATCGAGATCTTCGGCTCCGGCGGCGGTACGCGCGTCGCGGAGACCCTGTCCGCGCGGCTCGGGTACAACATCCCGCTGCTCGGCGAGATCCCGCTCGACGAGCGCCTCCGTTCCGGCGGCGACCTCGGCCAGCCGCTCGTGGCGGCCGACCCCGACACTCCTGCCGCGCAGGTCCTCGACAAGATCGCGTCGACCCTGGGCGGCAAGCCCCGCGGCCTCCTCGGCCGTCAGCTCGGCCTCTCCCCTGCGGGCCGCTGAACGTGAACCATCCCGTGCTGGAGACGGCGCGGCTGCGGTTGCGGAAGTGGCGTGAGGACGAGGCACCGCGGATCTCCGCGGCGCGCACGAACCAGGCGACCGCGCATTTCCTGCCGTTCATCCCGCAGCCGTTCACCGTGGAGGACGCGCGGTTCTGGCTGAAGGACCTGGCCGAGCAGGCGGCGGCCGGGAATCGGTTCAACTGGTGCGTGGCCGACGCGGCGACCGATCAGGGGCTGGGCAACATCACGCTGTTCGGCATTCATGCTCGCGGCGCGGTCCGCGACGCCGAGGTGGGGTACTGGATGCACCCGGAGGCGCAGGGCGGCGGGGTGATGACCGAGGCGATCCAGCGGGTCGCCCAGTGGTACTTCGCTCCGGCGAACGCCGGTGGGTTCGGCGGCCGGCGGATCTTCATCCGTACGGCGGCCTCCAACACGGCGGCCCGCCGTACCGCGGAGAAGGCCGGCTTCCGGCATGTCGGCACCGAGCGTGCCGCGTTCGAGATCGGCACCCACGTCGACGACAAGGTCACCTACGACCTACTGATCACCGACTGACCAGATCGGGCGGAGCGGGGACAGGCCTTCCTCGACGTACTCCGCGACGGGACGCGCTCCGCCGTCCAGGTACCACTGCTCCAATGCCGCGAAGTACCCGAAAACAAGGGCATTCGCGGCCACCCGGGCCTGGGTCTCGGTGAGCTTGCCGCCGGCCATCAGCGGGGCGATGCGCAGGCTCGCGCGGTCCAGCGAGGCGCAGAACGCCGTACGCACCGAAGGCTCCTTGAAGAAGTAGCGGATCCGCCGCCACGGGATCGGCTCGCCGCCGCCCGGCGCCGCCTCGTAGTCGCGGACGATCCGGGTCATCGTGCCGACCGGGTCCTCGCGGTCGAACAGTTCCTCCAGCGCCTCCTGGCTCATCGTGTCGAACTCGTCGGCGACGATCAGGCCTTCCTTGGTGCCGAAGTACCGGTACACCGACGACGGCGACACCTCGGCCGCGGCGGCGATCTCCTCGATCGTGACCGCGCCGAACCCGCGCTCGTCGAACAGGTCGAGCGCACACTCCTGGATCGTCCGCCGCGCCTTCTCGCGCCAGCGTTCCCGCAGACCGGTAGCCATGCCTCGACCCTAAGAGACAGCTACACGCTTCAGCAAGTCACTGTCTAAAACTGTTGACCAGGCTGACGCAGCGTTCGTACAGTCACTTGCATGAGACAGTCACTTTCTGAAAAGCGCACCGCGCTCATCGCGGTCGGGCTCTCGATCCTGCTCGCCGCCATCGCGATCGTCGACCAGGCCGGCAGCCGCAGCCTGTTCGACCACGCCTCGTCGGGCTACGCGTCGTACGGCAAGCACGCGTCCGAAGGCGCGCTCTACGGCCTCCTGTACGGCGTTGCCGTGCTGGACGCCCTGCTGTGGTTGCTGGTCGCGGGTCTGGCCCGCTCACACCGCCTGGTCGCAGCAGGCGTCGGCGTACTCGCCGTACTGCTCACAGCCTCGCTGGGCGTGACGCTCCTGGTCGCGTCCGAGTACGGCGTACACCCGTACCCGCCGCTCTGGGGCGTGCTCGCGCTCCTGCCCGCGGTCGCCGGTGTCGTCGCGACCGCCCTGCTCCTCCGGAGGAGGTGAGTCAGGTCGACTCGGGGTCGTACGGCGGCTTGGCGCCGGCCGGGAGGCGCTGCGGGGTGCTGTCGGCGAAGTCGGCGACGGCCTTGTCGTCGTCGTCCATCGGCTCGAGCAGGTGCTTGCGGACGAAGTTCTTCGGGTTCAGGTCCTGCAGCTCGAGGTCGGCGTACTCCGGGCCGAGCTCGTTGCGCAGGTCGTTCTGCGCGTTGGTCACCATCTGACGGACCTGGCGCAGCAGACGTCCCGCCGTACGGGCGAACTCCGGCAGCCGGTCCGGGCCGAAAACGAGTACGGCGACGATCGCGATCACGACCAGTTCGAGCGGCCCGATGCCGAACATGTCCCCACCTCACTTCTAGACGCCGACCAGGGTATCCCGACTCCGGTCATGCAGACTCAGCCGATCTGCTGGGCGAGAGTGAGCGTAACCGTTCGGGACCGCCCGCCGCGCTCGTACGCGAGCCGCACGGCCTCACCCGGCTGATGGGTGCGGATCGCGACGATCAGCACCTCGGCGCTGTCCACCGGGTCGCTGTTGATCGAGGTGATCACGTCACCGACGCGCAGACCGGCCCGCGCGGCCGGCGAACTCGGGCTCACCGCACTGACCCGGGCGCCGCCCTCGAACATCATGTCCACACTGGCCCCGATCACCGGGTACGACGCCTTGCCGGTGGCGATCAGCTGCTGGGCCGTCCGCCGGGCCTGGTCGATCGGGATCGCGAACCCGAGCCCGATGCTCCCGCTCTGCCCCTCCTCGGAACCGCGGACGGTGGCGATCGCGGAGTTCACCCCGATCACCCGCGCGTTCATGTCGACCAGCGGACCGCCGGAGTTACCCGGGTTGATCGCGGCGTCGGTCTGCAGCGCGCTGATGTACGACGCCGCCTCCGCAGGATCGTCACCGGTCGTCACCGGGCGGTTCTTCGCCGAGATGATGCCCGAGGTGACCGTGCCGGCCAGCCCGAGCGGCGAGCCGATCGCGACCACGTCCTGCCCGACGACCGCCTGGTCCGAGCGGCCGAACTGCACCGACGGCGCGGTCAGACCGGCCACCTGGACCACGGCCAGGTCGTACGCCGGGGAGCGGCCGACGAGCCGCGCGGTCGCGGTCTTGTTGTCGTTCGTGACGACCTGGATCAAGCCGCCCTTGGCCGCGGCCGCGACGACGTGGTTGTTGGTCAGGATGTGTCCGGCGTTGTCGATCACGAACCCGGACCCGGTGGCGTCGGAGTTGTCCTGGCCCTGGACCTTCAGCTGCACGACGCTCGGCAGCAGGGTCGCGGCGACCGCGGACACCGAGCCGGTGCGGATCTTGGGGTCGGCGCCGGTGCCGACCGGCGGCTCCGGCTGCTGCGCGACCGGGGAGTTGTTGCCGCTGAGTGCGACGACGGCCGTGGCCGCACCAGCGCCGGCCAGCACGCCGATGACCAGCGCGACTAGTGCGGCGACGGTGACGACCCGGTTGAGCTTCTGCGGCTCCGACGCGTAGGAGCGGGCCTGCTGCTGGTGCCAGTCAGCCGGTGGCGGCGGCACATACGCAGGCCGGTACTGCGGCTGCTCGGTCGGCCAGGCCTGTCCCTGGTACACAGGGCGGAAAGTCTGCTCCTGCTGCGGTTCCGGACGCCCGAAGCTGCGCTGCGAGGTGGACCGGCCACCGTTCGTCTGCCGGTACGCCGCGTCCGAGCCGGGGGTCCGCAGCGGCATCGCGCCCGCTCCGGCGTCCGGCGGGGTCAACCCGGTCAGCGGCGGACCTGCCGCGGACCCGTTCCCGTTGGGCGCGCCCGCGGTGGGCAGGACCGCGGTCGGTTCCGTGGTCGCCGGATTCGGAACTGTCGGCTCGGCGTCGTCGCTCGTCACGGTGCCCGCCTCACGTCGTCGTCGTGGTCATCGGTGGAGCCTCCGGAGGTAACCGGGAGAGACTCCCACCATTGATTATCCCAGCTTCGGCGAGAGTGCACCCATCGGAGTGAGCCAGGTCGCGATTTTGGCCAGGCCGGTTCCCAGTCGCTGGATCGCGCTCAGCTCGACGGGGAGCTCGTGCGGGAACGATCTGACCACCTGTCCGAGCTGATCCGGAGGCAGGTCCCCGATCAGTGTGTAGACGATTCCGCCGGACGACCAGACGACGTACGACGGCATGCCGTACCGAAGGTACACGCCTGGGCTGTCAGTGCTGGTGAAGCCTTCGACCGCGGCCGGGTCCAGCGTTCCGCGCTGCTCGAACAGGGAGACGTTGAACAGCCCGTCGGAATATGAGAACTGCAGAGAGCCGTTGCTGGTGTCCTGGTGGACGTCGTACAGCTTGAGCGACGCAGGCAGCTCCGGCGCACAGACCCAGCCCTCGGAACGCAGGTTGTCGACCTTGCCCATGCCGAGCGCTTCGACACCACTGGGCACCGTCGGCGGCAGGTGGCCGATGAACTCGGAGCCCTCGATCTCCAGCTCGGTGAACACGGTGGCGCGCACCATGGTCTTGCCGTCCGCACTGAACAGCTGACGCTGCAGCAGCAGTCCGGTCGCCTTGTCGATCCAGAACTTGGCCGCCAGCGTCTGGTCGTCCCGCAGCGCCTCCACGAGCACAGCGGTCCGGCCGATCAGGTCGGTGCAGCACTTGTCGACCAGCTGGTACGTCGCCTGCAGCAACTCCAGCGGTCCGCCGTCGATCGCGGCGTCCGTGGTGGTGGCGCGCTGCACGAACGCCTTCGCACCTGGCGCGGACGAACCGAGCACACTGATCTCGGAGCCCTGCGACGCCGCGTGCAGGATGTCCAGCATCGCGGAGCTGGCGCCCTGCGGTCCCCACGCGGTGATGATCTGCGTGCCGTGGTACGAGACCTGGTTCGGTGCGGCGGCCGCCCGCTGCAGCCAGCTGACCGCCGTCGGCGAGTCCGCCTTCGACAGCGCCGGCAACAGGGCCGGGACGGCGGCGGCGGACGTGGGCAGGCCGAAGCCGATCAGGGCGGTGCTGACCAGGACGGCGAGCCGGGAGAGGCTCACCGGTCAGCGTCCTGTCAGGGCCACCGGGCGCAGCGTCGGGTTGTTCAGCCCGGCGTACCCCGCACCGTTGTAGGAGTTCAGCAGCGCGACCGGGTCGGCGAACGGCGCTCCGCCGCTGGTGCTCGCGTGGTCGGACGAGAAGCTCGCCACCGGCGGTTGCAGCGTCGGCGGCTGCTCCGAGCGGGACGGGTCGCCGACGACGAACGCCGTACCGAGCAGAGAGGCGACTGCGGCAGCTGAGCCGGCTGCGCCCAGGACGCCGCTGCGACGGCGAGAGCGGGTGCCGCGGGCGGCTCCCGGTCGGGTGCCACCGGTGCGGCCTGCCGGGAACGCGGACCGCTGCGGGAACAGGCTGACCGGCGTGAGCACCGGGCGGACCTCTTCCCGAGGCTCGGTCGAGAACGAGGAGACGCCCATCAGGCGCTGCATCAGGTCGGTCGACGGATCCGGCGACTCCAGCGCGGCGATCTTCGCCTTCAGCCGCCGCTGTGCGTCCACCTCGGATCGACAGGTGTCACAGCCGACCAGGTGACTCAGGACCTTGTCCCGGGAGTCGTGGTCGAGCTGGCCGTCGACCACTGCACTCAGCTTGTCCAGCGGGTGCGTCATGCGAGGTCACCTCCGTCGCCGAAGAGGCCGCCGTCGACCGGCGGGCCGCCGACCCGGGTCTGGCCGGACCGCGGGGCCCGGTGCTCCAGGTGCTTGCGCAGCATCGACCGGCCGCGGTGGATCCGGCTGCGGACGGTGCCGAGCTTCACGTCCAGGACGTCCGCGATCTCGTCGTACGTCATGCCCTCGATGTCGCACAGCACCACGGCCGCGCGGAAGTCCTCGGGCAGCGCGTCGAGCGCGTCCTGCACATCGTGGTCGAACAGGTCGGAGTCGAGCTTCTCGGCCGGCCCCTCGCCCTTGGCCGGGAGCCGGTCGTGCGCGTCCTCGGGCAGGCCGTCGAAGCGGATCCGCTGCTTGCGGCGCGCGCCGTCCAGGAACAGGTTCGTGGTGATCCGGTAGAGCCAGCCCTCGAACGTCCCCGGCGTGTACGACGACAGCGAGCGGAACACCCGGACGAACACTTCCTGGGTGAGGTCCTCGGCGTCGTGCTTGTTACCGGTCAGCCGGTACGCCAGGCGGTAGACCCGGGCGGAGTGCGTGCGGACGATCTCGTCCCACGACGGCAGTGCGTCCGGCACCTGCTGGGGTGCGGGGACCGTCGACGTGTCGAACGGCTTCACCGCAACGCCTCCCTGGGTCCTCTCGGCAATAAGCGTGAAGGCCATGGTGCCGCGGTCACCGTCCTCTGCGCACGTCGGGAGAACCCGGGTTCGACCCTGAGTTCCTCGTACGACGGCTCAACGCGGCGCTCCGGCCGGAAGTTCCCGGCCACTGCCTTCACTACACAAGACGCTTGAGAGGTCATTTCGGTTGAGCTACTTCTCCTCGATGACGGCGATCGGGTCGCCGTCGCGGACGACCTCGCCCTCGACGACCTTCAGTTCGGTGATGGTGCCCGCCACCTCGGCCAGCACCGGGATCTCCATCTTCATCGACTCCAGGATGACAAGCGTGTCGTCGGGACCCACCGTGTCTCCGGCCTTGGCGGTGACCTTCAGCACGTTGGCCACCAGCTCGGCCAGCACGGTGTGACTCAACTCGCACTCCTCCGACTCCCGGAATCCCCCCTCCGATCCTAGGCGTGGCAGCCCGGCCAGGGCGGTGCCCCGGCTACCGTGCTGCCGGGGCACCCACCCGGGTACCGGACGCTACGGGCGTCCGGGTCCAGCCGGATCGCGTTGAATCCGGACGGGTTCTTGGCCTCCGCGACCCCGTCCCCCAGGTCAGCCAGCCACGGCGACCGGTGCCGTCGTTCTCGTTGATCACCACGGTCGCCGACAGCAGCCGTCACTGGCAGCGAGCCCGAGCGTGGTCCACGGGACGGCAATCTCGTACGTCGTGGTGCTCGCCGCTCATTGCGGACCACCTTGGCCTCGACACCAGGTGGCACCCCGGCCAGCTCGACCGGTGACCATCGCCAGGTGTCCACTGGGCCCGCGTCGGTCAGTGCGGCACCGATCTCCTGGGTTCTGGTCGCCTCACCCGGCGCACCGGCCGTCATGCCGAACTGCAGACCGTCCCCCGACCAGATCGAGCCGTTGCGGCTCGGCTGCGAGAACACGTTGTCGGTGACTTCGGCCGTCAGATAGAGGTTCTGGTCGTCGTGGGTCAGCCACAGAGATCCGGACAGGTCACTCGGCCCGCCCCACCCTGTCACCGGTGGCGTGCCGGTCCCGGTCAGGGACAGCGCCGGCCGCTACTGACCCCCTGTCCACCAACCGTCGAGCACTGGGGTGTACCGCATCGCGGCTGTCGGCGTACCACCGATTGAGCTTCCCCGACGCCCGGAGGATCCGGTACCGCTGACGCGCAGACTGGCGGACCAGGTCGTCGCCGCCGTCACGGTCAGCGGTACGTCGGCCGACGTCGAACCGCGGGCGGCCAACGTCGTACCACCCAGCAGGCTGCCGGAGCCGCTACCGGACGCCCAGTCGAGTCCCGCGATCGTGTAGGACCTGGACGACGCGTTGGCCACCCGGAGACGCAGTACGTCCTGTCCACTGCCGTTCAGCACGTGTGACCCGGTCACCGTCAGCGGAGCAGTCGCCGTACCGCTCGTGGTGAACAACCCCACCACGCGATCATCCACGGTGACGCGCGCGCGGTACGTCCGGGGACCGGTCGAGCTCTGAGCCGGGAAGCTGACCGGCACAGAGGTCGTAGCCCCCGCGCCCACCGTGCCATTCGTCGTCGTGCCACCAGCAGCCACGGAGAAGGTGTGACCGGTCGTGTCCGGGTTGGTGAAGGTCAGACTGCCGGTCGCCGGGTCACCAGCAATCTCAGGGCTGACTGACAGCGCGAAACGGGTCGACGGCGCAACCCCGCTGATGGCCCCGCGGAGGTACACCGGGTCTGGCCCGGTGGTCACCCAGACGTGCCCACCCTGATCCGCGGTCAGCGTGTTCACAACGCCGTACAGGTCCGTCACCCGAACGGCCGAGCCTGCGGGCGCTGCGACAGACACCAGTCCCGGTGTGGTCGACCAGACCGCGTGCACGCTCTGTCCACCACCGGCGTTGAAGGCGACGTCGTACCCGTTGGTGCCGAACCTCGTCTGGCCGATCAGCGGCAGCTGGTCGATCTGCCGCGCCAGTACGGCGGTCGCGACGTACGACGGCTTCGGTACCAACGCACCACGCGGATCCAGCTTGTGGCGGACCATGCCGAACCGGTGCTCCATGTTGGCCGGGTCATTACCGGAGTCCATGAAGTTGTAGCTGCTGTAGCGGGCTACACCGTTGCCGAAGGCCAGCAGTTCGCCACGCACCAGGTCGCGCGCCTGCACCGGTTCACTGACCGCCTGCGAGCTCGTGCCGGTCGCCCAGCCCTGCTCGGTGATGTAGATGGGCTTGGAGGAGCCGTGCGCCGTCATGATGCTGCGAATCGTGTTGACCAGGGCAACCGAGGTCTCCGGATCGTTCGGCTGCACATAGGGGTGGATGGTCACGGCGTCGACGTAGTCCAGACCACCGAGGTCGGCGAACCGGGTGAACCAGGCCTGCCAGTCCGAGATGACAGCGAGCGAGGGACCGGTGAGCTTGACGTCCGGGTGCTTCGCGCGGATCGCCGGGCTGACCGTCTTGAGCAGTGCGACGTAGCTGTCCGCCGTACCGCCGGCAGCGCCGTCCAGGTCGCGCCAGTTCCACTCGTTCCACAGCTCGTACGTCGTGTGCGCGGTACCGAACTGGTCGACCGCGGCAACGGCGTACCGGGTGAAGGCTGCTCGCTGATCGTCGGTCGACGGCGCCTCGTCCGGGTAGTAGATCGGGTTGCCGTAGTCGAGGATGTTGAGGAAGTCGACGTTGTTCGCGTCCAGCGCGGCCTTGTAGTCCTTCACCTTCTGCGGGAACTGGATCACGCCCGGCGTGGTCTCCGCGCTCGCCCAGAAGGCTTCGTCCCGCGCGGTCGAGATCCCGGCCTTTGCCATCAACGGCACCGCTCGGACCGGGTACGCCGTACCGCTGAAGCCGAGGGCGGACGCGACGCCGATCCGGGTGTCGGTCGAGGTCGAGAAGTCGTACGGCGTGAGCACGGAGAAGTCCGTGCCTCCGTTGGTCACCGAGCCGTCGCGGCCGTGGCCACCAGGTCGGCCTGGTACCAGCCCGGCGTACTGATCGAGAGCGGGATCTGGCCGTTGAGCGAGCCGGCCGCGGCCGACCCCTTGGCGACCTCGGTGCCGGCCGCGTCGCGCACCGTCCAGCCGACGGTGGCGGCGTCGGTGCTGAAGCCGAGCTTGACCTGCTGGCCGCGGTGAACGCGTTGCCGACGGCGGTCGGGACGATCGTCAGGGCCGGTGCCACGGCGGCGGCCGGCGTGGTGGCGGGTAACTGCAGTACGGCGGCCAGCAGCAGGCCGGCGCCGATCACGCTGATTGCGCCTTGAGGGCGGCGTCGCATGGAGTTCTCCTCACAGCATCAAGTGACGAGGGGGTGCGAAAGCGCTTTCGCACACCACACCATGCTGGCCCCACGACCCGCTGTCAACGGCTCGCAGCTGACTACGATGAGGGCATGGCCGATGAGCTGATCACCTTGTCCGACGTGGCTGCCGCCGCGGGGGTGTCGCTGTCGACCGCCTCGAAGGCGTTGAACGGCACCGACCGGATCTCCGCGGCCACCCGCGAACACGTCCGCGTCACCGCCGACCGGCTCGGCTTCCGGCACAACGCGCTGGCCCGCTCGTTCGCCCGTGGCCGCAGCCAGACGATCGGCGTGCTCACCACCGCGCCTCGAACCCGTTCACCCGGGTCGTGCTCGCCACCGCGGCCCCGAGCTCGGCGCCCGCGAGCAGGCGATCCTGCTGTACGACGCCCGCCTCGGCGAGCACGACATCACCGAAGCGTGCTGCAATTGCGCGCCCGCCGGATCGACGGCGTGATCGTGATCGGCACCGGGACGTCGTTCCCGGCGCCGTCGATCACCGATCGGTTCGACGTACCGGTGACCTACGCGTTCACCTTCACCGAGGACCCGGACGACGTCACCATCACCTCCGACGACGACCAGATCGGCCGGCTGGCGATGACCCATCTGCTGTCGACGGGCCGCCGCCGGATCGCCCACCTGACCGCCGAACCCAACGACGCTGCCGCGGTCAAACGGGCAGCCGGAGCCGGCGCGGTCCTGGCTGATGCCGGGCTCGACTGGGTGACCCCGGTGCGCTTCGGCCGCTGGCGGGAGAACTGGGGTGAGGAGGCCGTCCGCGAGATGCTGGCCGACGCGCCCGAGGTCGACGCGATCTTCTGCGGCAGCGACGCGATCGCCCGCGGAGCCGAGCGCGGTCTACGGATGGCGGGCCGGGACGTGCCCGGCGACGTGGCGCTGATCGGCGTCGACAACTGGGAGCAGCTGATGCACGACCAGCGGGTCTCCCGTCACCTCACCACGATCGACGTCGGCCTCGAGGAGATCGGCCGCCGAGTCGCCGCCCAACTCCTCGCCCTGACCCCTGGCCCGGCATCCAGTACGTCGCCCCTCACGTAGTCATCGCCGACACTGCCTAGCCCGCGTCGGCTGTGTGGACGGAGTGGCGGGGAGTGAAACCGAGGAGGTCGCGAGCGCGGCTGGTGTCGACCAGCGAGCCACGACCCGTCACCGGGTGGCGCAGCGGAACGGTGGGGGCGTACTCACGGAGCAGCTCAGCCGTGGGCCGATCCAGCAGGATGTCGTCGGCTGCCAGTCCGACGACGTGGGCTCCCGGCGCTGGTGACGTCGAGCGCGGCGATGATCGCGCTCACCGCGTCCCGCTCGTCGAGGTAGGCCCAGCCTTCGCGAGCCATCACCGTCGGGTCCACCGCCACCTTGGCCGCGATCTCGAGCAACTTCTCCCGGTTCTTCACCAGCGGAAAGCGCAGCGCGATCACCTTCGTCCCCCACCGTCGCCACGCCTTCGGCGCGCTCTGCTCGTCGACGCTCTTTGTCAACGGTGCCTCCTCGATGTCGGCACCGACCTCCTCGTCCAGCGGGTAGTACGCCGGCACCACCGGATTCACGTTCATCGGTACGCCGAACGCGTTGATACTGCTCGCGATCACCACCCGGTCGATCCCGCGCTGCCCGGCCTGGGCGAGCACGGTGAACGTCGCCGTCACGTTGTTGTCGAACACCTCCTCCGGCGTCCCCAGGCTCGGGTGCGGAATCGCCGCCAGATGCAGTACGGCGTCCGCCTCGTCCATCGCGGCGGCGACGTTCGCCGAGGATCGTGCGTCCCCGATCAACGGGCGGTCCGCCGTACTGGATTGTTCGTAGCTCAGAGCCAGGCCGGTGACTTGGTAACCGGACGCACGGAGTCCGGTGACCGCCGCCCGGCCGATGGACCCGTCGGCTCCGGTGACCAGGACCCGCTTCACGCTTTGATTCCGCCGGACAGGCCGACCCCGCGCAGGAACGCCCGCTGGAAGACCAGGAACAACGCCGACCGGGATCAGCAGGGCCAGGAACAGCCCCGCCAACTGGATGTTGAGCTCCGTCACCTTGGCGATCTTGGGCAACGCCACCGAGACCGGTTGCAGATCGGGATTCGTCAGCACCAGCAACGGCCACAGGATAGTCCTTCCAGGACGAGATGATGCTCAGGAGTACGACGACGCCGAGGATCGGACGCGACAGCGGGAGCACGAGCGAGGTGAACACCCGGCAGCGCACCGGCTCCGTCGATCCGGGCCGCCTCGAAGTACTCGCGTGGATGCTCGTCGAAGAAACGCTTCACGATCAGCACGTTGAACGCACTGGCCGCCGCGTGGCAGCCAGACCGCCCAGAACGTGTTGGTCAGGTTGGCGTGGACCACCGGAAGTTTCAGCACGGTCAGGTACAGCGGGACGAGCGAGACGATGTGCGGGACGAACAGCGTGACCAGGATCGCCGCCGACAACAGCGGTCCCCACCTCGGACGGAGCACGACTGCGAGCACGTAGCCGGCCGTCGTACAGACGATCAACGAAGTGAACGCCGTACCGGCTGCGATGATCGCGGTGTTGCCCAGGTAATAGCCGATGTGGCCCTGCTGCCAGGCGGTCGCGAGGTTCTGCCACTGGACCTCGCCGGACGGGAACAGCGCGAGTGGTTCCCGGATGCTGTCCTGGGTCGGCGAGATCGATGCCTTGAGCAACCACAGCAGCGGGCCGAGGCCGGCCACCAGCAGGCCGATGAGGACCAGGACACGCGCGATCAGGAAGGGCACGCGGATCCTGGCCTGTTTGCGGTCCGCGTCCGACAGCGCACCGCGCTCGACGGCGCTCATCCAGTCGCTCCAGCCCGGGTCGCGAGATGGAAGCCGGCCGACAGTACGGCGAGCACCACGGCCAGCAAGACGCTCAACGCCGTCGCCGCGCCGTAGTCGCCGTTGACGAAGGCGTAGTTGTAGATCAGCAACAGATCGTCGTGGTCGCGGCCCTGCGGCCCTCCGCCGGTGAACAGCAGCGGCTCGGTGAACAGCTGCATGGTCCCGATCACCTGCAGCAACAGCATCAGCAGCAGGACACCCCGCAGGTGCGGCAACATCACGTGCCAGACCGCGCCTGAGTACGCCGGCGCCGTCCAACTCGGCCGCCTCGTAGAGATCCGCGTCGGACCGAGGTCAGCGCGGCCAGATAGATGATCACGGCGTTCCCGGCGCCGGCCCAGGTCGCCTCCAGCACGATCGACGGCATCGCAGATCCCGGACTGTCGAGCCAGGGGAACGGGCCGAGTCCGACCACGCCGAAGATGCTGTTGAACAGCCCGCTCGACCGACGGCTCGTAGAAGAACCGCCACAGCAGGATCGCCACCACCGGCGGCGTGATCACCGGCAGGTAGGCGAGCGTCGTGTAAGCCCAGTTCCGGCCGCGGAGCTCGGACAGGAACATCGCCAGCAGAATCGGCAGGGGGAAGCCGAACAGCAGGGCCAGCAGCGTGAACCACACCGTGTTCAGGGACGCCTGACCGACCGCGGGATCGGTCAGCACGTACCGGAAGTTCTCCAGACCGACCCAGCGGACCGGATCGATCAGGTTGGTCTGCTGCAGGCTCATCACCAGGCCGCGGACGATCGGGCCCCAGGAGAAGAGCAGGAAGATCAGCAGCACCGGCAGGGCGAACACCACCGCCGGGATCCCGTTCCGCGCCCGCCGGAGCAGCACTCGGTTCACCCGCCCCCGGGCGGTGTCTCGGCGACCGGCCGGGACACCGGCTGCCCGGCTCCTGGTCGTTGCGGTGGGCAACTCAGCGCCCGAGCTTGGCGTTCACAGTGGCGGCGGCCTTCGTCAGCAGGGCCGGGATATCGGCCTTCTCGTTGCCGAGCACGGTCTGCACGACCGGGTCCAGCGCCGCGTAGACCTCCTGCGCCTTGACCGGCGGCTCGGGAACGATCTTCTGGTCGGTCGCCACCTTCGTGTACGGCACGAAGTTCGCCAGCGGCACGTTGACGTAGGGCTTGATCCAGGACTGGTACGTCGAGTACTCGATCCGCGCTGACCACCGGAAGTCCGGGAACACCCACTGGCAGCCTCGACGCGACGCCGGCCTTGGCAGCGGTGACCGCCGCGTCCTGGTCGACGTACTTGTTCAGGTAGTTGAACGTGATCCACTTGACCGCGGCGGCGCGCTCGGCGTCCGTCGTACTCGGGCTGACGATCCTGGACGCTGCCGCCGCTGAGGGTGCCGTGGTCGCCGCCCTGCTGGGGCAGCGGGCCGATGCCGAACGCGGACGCCTTCAGCCCGTCTGGTGGTCACCAGGGTGCGGTACGCGTCCGGCGCGGACATGTACATGCCGATCTTGCCGGCCGCGAACGCCTGCGAGATGCCGTTGATGTCGTAGAGCACGGTCTTGCCCATCGACCGGTCGACCCACTTCATGTCGTGCAGCGCCTGCAGGGCGGCCCGGGACGGCGCGTCGTCGAACGTCGCCTGGTCCCGTCCGCGTTCTCGATCGTCCCGCCGTACGACGTACGTCTGGGTGGTGAACATCCAGCCGCCGGTGTTGCTCGTGGTCATCTGCGCGTACCCGGCCGCCCCGGTCGCGGCCGCGATCTTCTTCGCGGCGGCCCGGACCTCGTCCCAGGTCGCCGGCGGCTTGTCCGGGTCGAGCCCGGCCTTGGTGAACAGGTCGCGGTTGTAGATCAGCCCGACGGAGTAGGCCGCGGTCGGGACGGCGTACACGTTGCCCGCCTGGTCCTGACCGATCTTCAGCACGGTCGGGTTCAGCTCGTCCAGCAGGCCGTCGTCCTTGAGCGCCTTGGTGAGGTCCGCGGCCTGCTTGCGGGCGATCATGCCCTGCGGCTCGGTGAACGGCACGTTCAGTACGTCGGGCAACTGCCCGCCGGCCGCCTGCGCCTGGAAGGTGGTCGGGTCCCAGATCGTCTCGACCGGATCGAGCTTGATGTCCGGATTCGCCTTCTCGAACGCGGCAACCCGCTGGTCGTACTGCGTCCGGTTCTGCGGATCGGAGCTACTCGGCCGGTCACCGACCGTGATCGTCAGCTGTCCGGAGGCGCCGGTTTCGCCGGACGAGGACGGACTGCTCGAGCAAGCCACCAGTCCTGCCAGCAGGGTCAGGGACGTCGACAGCGCTGCCGATGGAACGGATTGCGGGTCGGTTCATCGGAACTCCTCAGCAGGGATGGCGGCGTGCGAGCCGGCCGTTCCGCAGAGTAGCGCAAGCGCTTTCGCAAATGCTAGACCTCGGCTCTACGACTGCTCTGTCCGCGGCAGCGCAGTACGCCGGTGCGAGCACCGGCGTACTGGTTGGACTGAGGGACGGGCGCTCTACACCGCGCTGCGGTGGACCCTTGAGTCCCCGAGACTGCTGCGGTCAGTCGAGGATGACGGAGCGGGAGAGGCTGCGGGGTTGGTCGGGGTTGAGGCCGAGCGCCAGGGACTTGGCGACCGCGACGCGCTGGGCGACGACGAGGGACGCCATCGGGTCGAGGTCGGCGTGGTGGACGATGGTCGCGCCAGTGGCCTTGACGTCGTCGAGCAGGCCCGCCGGCGGCTCGCCGAAGACCCAGACACCGCGGCCGGGCTGGGCGATCGCGATCGGACCGTGCCGGTAGTCCATCGCCGGGTACGCCTCGGTCCACGCCGACGCGGCCTCACGCTGCTTGAGTCCGGCCTCGTGCGCCAGGCCAACGGTCCACCGGGTGCCGAGGTACGTGACCTGCTCGAGCTTGGCCAGGTCGTCGACGTCGACGGTCAGTGCGGTCTGAGCGTCCGCAGCGGCCTTCGACAGGTCCTCACCGAGCGACGCGCGCAGCAGCGCCAGCGTGGTGGTCGCGAACCGGGTCTGCACCACGGACTGCTCGTCGGCGAAGTCGAGCATGATCGTCTGGTCGGCCAGCTCGACGATCGGCGAGTCCGGGGTCGCGGTGATCGCCACGGTCGGTACGTCGGTCGCGCGGATCAGGTCGAGCACCTCGGTCGTCGTACCGGAGCGGCTGATCACCACCACCACGTCGTACGAACGGCCCGCCGGGAACTCGGATCCGGCGAACGCGTCGGTCTCGCCCTGGCCGAGGTCCTCGCGCAGCGCGGCGTACGCCATCGCCATGAACCACGAGGTGCCGCAGCCGACCGCGGCGACCCGCTGACCGGCCTGCGGAAGTGCCCTGAACTGTGCACTGTCGGATTGCGCGAAACCGTCCGAGACCTGCCGCCAAAGGTCCGGCTGAGTGGCGATCTCAGTGCTCACAAATGGCTGCTGCGTCATGTCGTCTCCGGACTTCTCATGGTCGAAACTGCTCGAACGTGATCGAATGGTGCCAACCAGCCGCCACCGGGCTGACCGATTGTGTGAAGGAGGAGCCCCGGGTGAAGCGTTATGAACGCCTCAACACCTTGCTCGAGTCGCTCGCCGAAAAAGGCGCCATCGACGTCGACGAGCTCGCCGAGCAGTTGCATGTGTCCGCGGCCACGATCAGGCGTGACCTGGACCATCTCGGCAAGCAGCAGCTCCTCACCCGGACCCGCGGCGGCGCGGTCGCCAACGCGGTGTCGTACGACCTGCCGCTGCGCTACAAGACTGCGCGTTTCGCGTCCGAGAAGCAGCGAATCGCGCAAGCGGCGGCCACGCTGGTCCGTCGCGGCATGGTGATCGGCATGAACGGCGGGACCACCATCTCCGAGGTGGCGCGGACGCTGGCGACCCGGCCGGAGCTGTCCGCGGAGCACGGCGAGCCGGCGTTCACGCTCGTCACCAACGCGCTGAACATCGCCAACGAGCTGATCGTCCGGCCGCACGTGAAGATGGTGCTGACCGGCGGCGTCGCGCGGCCGCAGTCCTACGAGATGATCGGCCCGCTGTCGCACCGGATCCTGTCCGACCTGTCGCTGGACATCGCCTTCATCGGCGTCGACGGGATCGACGAGACCGGCGCCACCGCCCATCACGAGGGCGAGGCGAACATCAACCAGCTGATCGTCAGCCGGGCCGCCAAGGTGGTCGTGGTCGCCGACTCCTCCAAGCTCGGGCAGCGGGCCTTCGCCCGGATCTGCGAGCTGAGCGAGATCGACACGCTCGTCACCGACGCCCAGGCCGACGACTCGCAGCTCGGCGTCTTCAAAGAAGCCGGCATCGACGTCATCCGCGCCTGACAGCACTCCACACACCTCCCTCAACAGGTGAGTCACGTCTCCAAGCGACGATCATATCTGATCATCGCAAGGTCGTTATGAGCAAGAGTGCGCAACCTCCGCGCGTGCACCACGGAAAGCGGACCTCCAGCCGCTAGGCTTCGGTTCAGCATGGGTACCGCAGCCGCACACCACTCCGCCGACCACTGGGAGGACGCCATCGCCACCGGCATCGACCCGACGTCCTGGGCGTACGCCGAGGACTACACCGGTGAGGACGAGGTCGTCACCGGTGCGCGGGCGAGCGCCGCGGACAGCGGTGTCGCCCCGATCGGACCCGGCGCGGCCGCCGCGCTGAGCCTGCTCGCCGCAGGCGTGAGCGCGAAGGCGGTCGTCGAGATCGGCACCGGGACCGGCGTCTCCGGGCTCGCGCTGCTCCGCGGCATGCGCGCCGACGGCACGCTCACCACCGTCGACATCGACGCGGAGAACCAGCGGCTCGCGCGCAAGACGTTCCTCGACGCCGGTGTCGCGTCGAACCGGTTCCGCCTGATCGCCGGCGCCGGACTGGACGTGGTCACCCGGCTCACCGACGGTCACTACGACCTCGTCTTCTGCGACGCGGACCGCCGCGAGAACACGGCGTACCTGCACGAGGCCCTCCGCCTGCTCCGCCCCGGCGGCATCGTCGCCTTCGCCGGCATCCTCACCGCCGGCCGCGTCGCCGACCCCGCCCGCCGCGACCCCGACACCATGGCCCTCCGAGACCTGATCCGCGCCGTCCGAGACGACGACAACCTGGTCTCAGCCCTCCTCCCCACCTCAGACGGCCTCCTCACCGCCGCCAAGCGCCTGAAGTAACCGCTAGCTGGTCAGGTGGGTCAGTTGGGTGGTGACCTCGTGCCAGGGGTCTGTTTGGGGGTCTATCAGTTCGTAGTGGCCGCTGTGGGGGATGCGGTGGAAGTGGGCGGTGGGGTGGGCGGTGAAGTAGGACTCCGTGATGCTGATGGGGACGACTGTGTCGCTGGTGCCGTGGATGAGGGTTACGGGGGCTATGGAGGCCGGGAGGTGGGCCGGGTCCAGGTCGTTGCGGACGCCGCCACCGATGAAGTCCTGTACGGCGCCCTCGCCGATACGCTCGCGGTCAGCCTTCAGCAGGTCGGCTACGGGAGCCAGAGCGACCACACCGCGCAGTCGGACCGGATTCAGCGTCGACGCGGCCCACAGGGCCAGCTGGCCGCCGGCCGAGTGCCCCATCAGCACGTAGCCCGCATGCACGTCCACGAGGTCAGGTAGCGCCTCCAGCGCCGTACGGATGTCGCTGGTTGTCACGTCGGGGTTGCCGGGCTCGCGGCGGTACTCCAGGGACAGGACCGGCCAGCCGAGGTCGGACAGCGCTGCCCCAAGCGAACGGGCGTGCACCCGGTCGTACTTCGGCCGCCAGAACCCACCGTGCAGGAACACGATCAGCGGCCGGTAGTCCTTCGCGTGCCAGTAGTCGATCACCTGGTCCGCGTGGTCGCCGTACCGCAACTCCTCGTCGGGCTCGGGCGCCTTACGTGACAGTACCGATCGGTCCTCACTCATCAGACCTCCCGAGGTAGCGCAAGGCGTTCAGAGTCAGCAGTTTGTGCTGCTGCTCCGCGGTCAGGAAATCGGCCTTTCGTACCACCTCCCCGACCGGTCGCTCGCCCAGTGGATAGGGATAGTCACTGCCGACCAGAACGCGGTCTTCCCCCAAGGTATCGACAAGTAGCCGCAAAGGCGCTGATTCGAACACGACCGTGTCGACCAGGATCCGGTCCAGGTACGTCGACGGTGGGTGCTCGGAGCAACCACGGACGATGTCCCCGCGCCGGTGCCACGCGTTCTCCAGCCGCCCGAGCCAGAACGCGAAACTCCCGCCTCCGTGAGCGAAACAGATCCTCAAGGCAGGCGGCAACCGGTCGAACGCCCCGCCCAGGATCATCGCCAGCAACGACAGATGCGTCTCGGCCGGCATCCCGGTCAGCCAGCGCGCCATCCAGCGATCGAGCCGCGGCCCGCCCGGCATGTCCCACGGATGCACGAGCACCGGCGTACCGGTCTCCGCGCAATGGTTGAGGAAAGCAACGATCCCGGCGTCGTCGAGGTCCTTGTCACCGACGTGGTTGCCGATCTCGACACCGACATGGCCGGCCGCCCGGGAACGGTCCAGTTCGGCGCAGGCCAGGTCCGGATCCTGCAGCGGCACCTGGCAGAACGGCACGAACCGGTCGTCGCCGGCCAGCGTCTCCAGGGTCAGGTCGTTGAAGATCTCGGCCAGCTTGACGGCCTGCGCGGCCGGGCGTTCGTACCCGAAGAACACCGGGGTCGGCGACACCACCTGGAGATCGATGCCGTCGGCATCCATATCGGCACGGCGTACGGCGGGATCCCAGGCCTGCGGTCCGATCGGCCGAAACTCCATGGAGCCGACCATGATCATCGCGGCCCGTTCGGAGTCGATCCGCAACCACGGCCAGCCGTCTCCCCCACACGCCGCCGAGAGATCCGGCCACCCGTGCGGGACCAGATGAGTGTGGACGTCTACGGTCATTTACCCGGGTGCAGCGTGCCGCACTCAGGGCAGGTGCGTGCGTCTTCGCTCTCGTAGAACGCTTTGAACACGGGCGGCAGGTCCGCGACGATATCGGTCACCTGCAGCTCGACCTCGTGCACGATCGCGTTGCAGTTGGCGCAGTACCAGCGGAACTTCTCCAGTACGCCGGGTTCCCGGACTCGCTCGATCACCAGGCCGATCGAGTTCGGGCCGCGCTGCGGGGAGTGCGGCATGTTCCGGGGCAGCACCCACATCTCACCGGCGTTGACCGCGACCGTGGCCGGGCCGTCGTCGGTCATGACGTTGACCTTGAGCTCACCGGAGATCTGGTAGAAGAACTCCTCGTACGGGTCGACGTGGAAGTCGGTGCGCTGGTTCGGGCCGCCGACCACCATCGTGATGAAGTCGTCCCCGGTCGGGAACATCTGCTTGTTGCCGACCGGCGGCTTCAGCAGGTGCTTGTTCTCCTCGATCCATTGCGGAAAGTCCGTCGACTCCAAGTTCGCCATACCTATTCCTCCTTCGAATGTCGCGGGATCGCCGCAACAGCCTGGATCTCGATCAGCAACTGGGGATGCGGCAGCTGATGTACTGCGACGGTCGTGCGCGAAGGCCCCGACTCGTCGAAAAACTCACCATAAACTTCGTTGTACCCACCGAAGTCGTTCATCGACACCAGGTACGTCGTCACGCTGACGAGGTCCTCCAACCCGGCCCCCACCGCCCCGAGCACGTCCCGGATGTTCTCCAGCACCGCCCGCGTCTGCACCCGGATGTCCAGCGCGACGGTCCCCATCGAATCCACCGAGGCACCCGCGATCGAGTTGTCCGGCCGCCGGCTCGAAGTCCCCGAAACAAACGCAAACCCACCCGCCACCTTCACATGCGGAAACCGCCCCCGCGGCGTCGCCTTCCCCGGTACGACGGTCATGAAAGCTCCACGCAGACGTTGGTGGTTTCTGTGTAGAAGTCCAAGGAGTGGCGGCCGCCTTCGCGGCCGATGCCTGACAGCTTCACACCGCCGAAGGGCGTTCTGAGGTCTCTCAGGAACCAGGTGTTGATCCAGCACAACCCCACCTCAAGCGCTGCACCGGCGCGGTGGGCTCGGCCGACGTCGCGGGTCCAGACGGTTGCCGCCAGCCCGTAGTCGGAGGAGTTGGCGAGGGTGTAGGCCTCTTCCTCGGTATCGAAGGGCGCGATGTGGCAGATCGGGCCGAAGATCTCCTCACGGTTCGTGCGCGCGTCCGCCCCCAGCCCGGTGACGACGGTTGGTTGCACATAGCAACCGCTGTCGCGAGCGTCGCCGAACGTCGGTACGCCGCCGCCGGCCAGGACCTCGGCACCTTCAACTCGCGCGAGATCGTAGTACGACAGCACCTTGTCGCGGTGCTGTTTGGAGATCAGCGGCATGTTCATCGTGGCCTCATCGGCGGGCCAGCCGTAGGTCAACTCGTTGGCCCGCGCGGCGAGGCGCTCAGTGAACTCGTCGTACACGGATCGCTGCACATAAAGGCGTTCCGTGCACAGACAGACCTGCCCGCCGTTCGTGAAGACCGACCGCACCGATCCCTCGACCGCAGCATCCAGATCGCAGTCGGCGAAGATCAGGCCCGCGTTCTTCCCGCCGAGCTCGAAGGACACCGCCTTGACCCGATCCGCCGCCACCTTCGCGATCGCCGTACCGGTCGTGGACTCCCCGGTGAACGTGATCGCGTCCACGCCCGGGTGCCGCGTGAGGTACTCCCCCGCCGACGACGGCCCGAACCCGTGCACCAGGTTGAAAACCCCATCCGGTACGCCGGCCTCCGCCATCACCTCGGCGAGGACGGTAGCCGACGAAGGCGTCTCCTCGGACGGTTTCACCACCACCGTGTTGCCGCAGGCAAGCGCCGGCGCGACCTTCCACGTGAGCAGCAACAACGGAAGATTCCACGGTACGACGATCGCCACCACCCCGACCGGCTTCCGTACGGCGTAGTTCACCGCCCGCCGCCCGTCCGGGAGCACGGTCGTGTACGACTCGGTCGGCACCGTCGTCGCGAAATCCGCGAACGCACGGAAGTTCGCCGCACCCCGCGGGATGTCCAGCGTGCGCGCCTGGCTGATCGACTTCCCGGTGTCGCCGACCTCCGCCGCCACCAGATCCTCGAACCGCCGCTCCAGCTCGTCCGCGACCCGCCGCAGTACGACGGCCCTGTCCTGCTCGCTCATCCGCCCCCACGGACCGTTCAAAGCCTGCCGAGCAGCACCAACCGCGGCGTCCACAGTCGACTCGTCGGCCTCGCAGACATCGAAGATCTGCTGCCCGGTCACCGGCGAGACCTTCGCGAAGCGCGAAGCGCTCTCCACGAACGATCCCCCGACGAAGTGCCGCAACAACCCCACAGAACTGGGTTGTCCGGTCAGCAGCTCAGGCGACCACAGGCTCACCGTCGTCGCCTCCGAACAAGTCCGAGCAGCACCCCGGCCGACGCAACCGCCGCAGCGCCGAGCAACTGGTGCTGGCGTTGAACTCGGCGTTGGACTTCGGCGTACGGCGTGGTTGAGAACGACACGAGCTCGTAGCGGGAGACGTACGTGCCGGGCAGCAGCCGTTCCAGCAGATGCTCGACGCGTTTCTGGAGGCGGAAGACCGGGGAGGCGACCTTGTCGCGCATCTCGACGAAGTTCGCCAGGGCCATCTCCGCGATCGCCTCGGTGTTCTCGCGCCGCCGGGTCTCGAACAACGGCAAAGCGCGCGCCCACGAGCCGCCCGTGTCGTCCAGGCAGCGGTCCAGTTCGACCACGTCCTCGAAGGCGCAGTTCGCGCCCTGCCCGTAGAACGGCACGATCGCGTGCGCCGCGTCGCCGAGCAACGCCGTACGTCCGTGGGCCTGCCACGGCAGGGTGTGCACGGTCCCGAGGACACCGACCGGGTTGTTGAGGTAGTCGTCGACCAGATCCGGTGCCAACGGCAACAGATCGGGATAGTTCGCCTGGAAGTGCTCCTCGATGGCGGTCGTGGACGTGAGCGCGTCGAACGACCCAGCCGGCCAGAAGAGGGTGCAGGTGAACGAGCGGTCCGGGTTCGGCAGGGCGATCATCATCGACGTACCGCGCGGCCAGATGTGCAACGCCCCGGGATCCAGCGCGAACTGTCCAAGAGCCGCCGGGATCGACAACTCCTTGTACCCGTAGTCGAGGAAGTCGACGTCCTCCGCGACGATGCCCTCGGCAAGCAGTTGCTCGCGGACCGCGGATCCGGCGCCGTCGGCTCCCAGCACCACATCGGCCGCGACCGACACCTTGCCGGACGGCGTCGCGAACACCATCTGCCCGGCTGCCGAATCCAGCTCGACCAAACGATGCTCGAACTCCACCGACACGCCAGGTGCAGCAGCAGCCGCCGACAGCAACGCGTTGTTCAGGACACCCCGGCTGATCGAGTTGATCGCCCGGTCCCCGGAGGCCGAGTACGCCTGGAAGTCCAGCGGACCCGACGACGGGATGGATCATCCGGCCCTTCATCGGCAACGCGTCCGCCATCACCTCGTCGACCAGGTCGATCCGCCGCAACGCGTCCAGCCCGCGTTCGGAGATCGCCAGGTTGATCGACCGGCCGCGTTCCACCTGCGCGACCCGAGGATCCGGACGCCGCTCGTACAGCGTCACGGTCAGGCCGCGGCGCGCGAGGAAGCACGCGAGCAGCGAACCGGTCAGCCCGGCGCCGACGATCGCGACTCTTCATGCCGTCACCTCGGCCAACGCCGCCCCGGCCCGCCAGCAGTCGTGGTACGTCGAGTACAACGGCACCGGCGCGAACCGCAGTACGTCGGGTTCCCGCGAGTCCGCGATCACGCCGTACTCGAACCGCAACCGCCGCGACAGCTCCCCGGCCCCGGGCACCCGCACCGACAACTGGGCACCACGTCGCGCCGGATCAGTCGGTGTGATGACCTCGAACCCGTCCAGCAGGTTCGACAGGTATGCCGTCAACCGCACACTCCGCTCCCGTAGTACCTCGATGCCGACCTTGTCGAAGATCTCCAGCGACGTCCGCACCGGGCTCATCGAGAAGATCGGCGGGTTCGACACCTGCCATGCGTCCGCGGTCGCCGGCGGCCGGGACTCGGGCGTCATCTCGAACCGCGTCTTCGCGTCGGTGCTCCACCAGCCCTCGAACCGCGGCAGGTCCGCGCCGAGATGCCGTTCGTGCACGAATGCACCGGCGATCGCGCCCGGACCGGAGTTCAAGTACTTGTACGAGCACCAGGCCGCGAAGTCCACGTCCCAGTCGTGCAGCGCGAGCGGCACGTTCCCGGCCGCGTGCGCGAGGTCCCACCCGACGATCGCCCCGGCCGCGTGACCGGCCTTCGTGATCGTGGGGATGTCCATCAGCTCACCGGTCAGGTAGTTCACGCCGCCCAGCAGTACGAGCGCGACGTCGCCGCCGAGCTGCTCGACGACATCCGCCGTACGCAGACTGTGCTCCCCCGGTCGCGGACGCAGCCGGATCACCGCGTCCTCCGCGTCGTACCCGTGGAACGCGACCTGCGACCGTACGGCGTAACTGTCCGACGGGAACGCCGAGTCCTCGATGACGATCCGGTGCCGGGACGGCGTCGGCCGGTAGAACGACACCATCAACAGGTGCAGGTTGACGGTGAGCGTGTTCATCACGACCGTCTCGCTCGGCAACGCGCCGACGAGCCGTGCCGCGGGACCGGTCAGCAGCTCGTGGTACGGCAACCAGGGCCGGGCCGCGTCCAGATGTCCTTCGACGCCGAGCGCCGCCCACGAGTCCAGGTCCTCGAGCAGCTCGGACCGGGTCGCCTTCGGGCGCAGGCCGAGCGAGTTCCCGGCGAAGTACGCCACCTCCGGGTAGTCGCCACCCTGCGCGGGCGGTACGTCGAACAGCTCCCGGTGCCCCGGGTCCGCGGCATCGAGTTCCCGTGCCTCCGTCTCGGAAAGGGTCACGCCTCGGCAACCTCGTCGGCGGCGGCCTTGGGCGCCTCGATCACCTGCCCCTTGCCGAGCACCGTCACGCCGCCCTTGGACACCGTGAACCCGCGCTCCCGGTCGTAGTCCTGGTCGACGCCGATCTCGGTGCCGTCCGGGATCACGATGTTCTTGTCCAGGATCACGTTCTTCAGTACGACGTCCTTGCCGATCTTGCAGTTGTCCATGATCACGGAGTACTGGATGTCGGCGCCGGCGCTGACGATCACGTTCGACCCGATCACCGAGTGGTCCACGTGCGCACCGGACACGATCGAGCCCTGGCAGACGATCGACTCGCCGACCGTCGCGTCGTCGGTGAACTTCGCGCCCGGCAGCTGCGGGTGCGAGGTGAAGATCGGCCAGTCGTTGTTGTACAGGTTGAACACCGGCTGGATCGACACCAGGTCCATGTGCGCCTCGTGGTACGAGTCCAGCGACCCGACGTCCCGCCAGTACGAGCGGTCCCGGTCGAGCGCACCCGGTACGTCGTTGTCCTTGAAGTCGTAGACGCCCGCCTTGCCCTCGGCAACGAGCATCGGGACGATGTCGCCGCCCATGTCGTGCCGCGAGGCCGGGTTGGCGGCGTCCTTGCGCAGTGCCTCGACCAGCACGTCGCGGCTGAACACGTAGTTGCCCATCGACGCGAACGTCTCGTCCGGCGAGTCCGGAAGCCCCGGCGGGTCGGCCGGCTTCTCCAGGAACTCCTCGATCGCGTGCCCGTCCGCGGCGGTCTTGATCACGCCGAACTCGCTCGCCTCGGCCCGCGGCACCCGGATCCCGGCCACGGTCACGCCGTTCCCGCGCTCGATGTGCGCGGCGACCATCTGCGACGCGTCCATCCGGTACACGTGGTCGGCGCCGAAGACCACGATGATGTCCGGCTGGAAGTCCTCGATCAGGTTCATCGACTGATAGATGGCGTCCGCGCTGCCCTGGTACCACTGCGGGCCGAGCCGCTGCTGGGCGGGGACACAACTGACGAAGTTGCCGAGCAGGGTGGACATCCGCCAGGTCACCGTCACGTGCCGGTCCAGTGAGTGCGACTTGTACTGCGTCAGCACGAACAGGTTCCGCATACCGGCGTTGACCAAATTCGACAGCACGAAGTCGATGAGGCGATAACTACCGCCGAACGGCACGGCCGGTTTGGCCCGGTCCGCCGTCAGCGGCATCAACCGCTTCCCCTCGCCACCGGCCAGCACGATTCCGAGAACTCTGGGCGCCTTTGCCATGTCCGCACCTTAACTCCCGATGCCCCTGGCATAAGCGCTTGCGGGTGTCGCGACACTGGGAGGATGCCGATCCTCGTCGTACCGACCACTGCCGTTCACCGATCGTTTCTCGCGGCCTGGGACGAGCTCGGTCCGGATCATGAGCGGTGGATGGGTGCGCGGTCGATCGCCGGCGCCGAGGAGGAGTGGACCCGCGAGCAGGCGGCGGACCCCGCCGAGTTCGCCCGTCTGGTCGACGCGATCAGGACGGAGGCCGAGCCGGAGACCGAACTGGCGGCCGGCCTCGTGCACCAGACCGTGCTCTGGTTCGTGGACGGCGTCGAGTTCCTCGGCCGGCTCTCGATCCGCCACGACCTGACCCCGGCGCTCACCGAGGTCGGCGGCCACATCGGGTACTGCGTCCGCCCGTCGGCCCGCCGGCACGGGTACGCGACCCAGATGCTCACCCAGTCGCTCCCGATCGCCGGCGCCCTCGGCATCGAGCCCGTCCTGGTCACCTGCGACGTCGACAATCTCGGATCGCGCAAGGTGATCGAGGCAGCTGGTGGCGAACTGGAAGACGAACGACACGGAAAGCTGCGCTTCTGGGTGCCGACACACGTCAGTTGATGACCTATCGTCGGGCGGTATGAAGGTCGCCATCCTGACGCGTGAGTTTCCTCCGGACGTGTACGGCGGGGCGGGGGTGCACGTGGACTTCCTGGTCCGCGAACTGCGCCGGCTGATCGACGTCGACGTCCACTGCATGGGCGAGCCCCGGAAAGGCGCGACCGCGCATTCCGAGGACGACCCGCGGATCCCGAACGCGAACGCGGCGCTGCGCATCCTGTCCACCGACCTGACCATGACCGCGGCGGTCGGCGAGGCGGACCTGGTGCACTCGCACACCTGGTACGCGAACATGGCGGGGCACTGGGCCAAGCTGCTGTACGACGTACCGCACGTGGTGACCGCGCACTCGCTGGAGCCGCGCCGCCCGTGGAAGGCCGAGCAGCTCGGCGGCGGGTACCGGCTGTCGAGCTGGGCCGAGCAGACGGCGTACGAGGCGGCCGACGCGGTCGTCGCGGTGAGCCGCGGGATGCGGACCGACATCCTCGACTGCTACCCGTCGATCGACCCGGCCAAGGTGCACGTGATCTCGAACGGGATCGACGCGGACTTCTACCGGCCGGATCCGTCGACGCACGTGCTCGAGCGGCTCGGCGTCGACCTGAACCGTCCGTACGTGACGTTCGTCGGCCGGATCACCCGGCAGAAGGGCGTGCCGCACCTGCTCCGCGCGGGGCTGCGCCTGGACCCGTCCGTGCAGCTCGTGCTGCTGGCCGGCGCGGCCGATACGGTCGAGCTGAAGGCCGAGACCGACGCACTGATCGACGACCTGAAGTCGGCCCGCGACGGCGTGTTCGTGGTCTCCGAGATGCTGCCGCGCGAGGACGTCCGGCAGGTGCTGACGCATGCGCTGGCGTTCTGCTGCCCGTCGATCTACGAGCCGCTCGGCATCGTCAACCTGGAGGCGATGGCGTGTGAGACCGCGGTCGTCGCGAGCGCGGTCGGCGGCATCCCCGAGGTCGTCGACGACGGCGTGACCGGCACCCTGGTCCCGTACGACGAGAACGACCCGGACACCTTCGAGCGCGGTCTCGCGGACGGGATCAACGCGCTGGTCGACGATCCTTCGCGAGCTGACGCGATGGGTAAGGCCGGGCGGGAACGCGCGGTCTCCGAGTTCGGCTGGGACGCTGTCGCGCAGCGGACTGTCGAGCTGTACAACAGCCTGGTGGGGTAGGGGAAACTCCACCCCGGTCCGGGTCGTCGCACCATTCTTCGGGTGCGTCGGCGGCGGTTGGCTTGAGGCATGACTTCTCGCCTGACGAAGACCGTCGCCGCCACCCTCGCAACCGCCGCCCTCCTGACCTTCCCGCTGTCCGCCTTCGGAGCCGTCCACCAGCCGACGCTCTCCGAGGCCGCCGTCTCCAGCGTGCATTCTCCGCGTGGTGCGCTCGTTTCAGCCACCCCGGTCGCGCAGCTGACAGCAGCTCAGCTCGATGCGGCAGCCGCTGACTTCCCGGGTACGCCGCGGGCGTCGTACGGCGTCACGGCGTACCGCTTGATCTACCGGACGGTCGACACGCACGGGCGGCCGACGACGGCGAGCGGGATCGTCGTGCTGCCGGACGGGCGCCGGGGCGCGCTGACCGTCGCGGAGTACCTGCACGGGACCAGCGCGACCAAGGCGGACGCCGGATCCGTCGACGACACCTCGACGGATCGGCTGATCACGGCGCTGTTCGCGGGTCAGGGACTGGTCGGCGTCGCACCGGACTACCTCGGCCTGGGGTCGGGGCCGGGACTCCATCCGTACCTCGACACGAAGACCGAGACCTCTGCGTCGGGCGATCTCCTGCTGGCGGCACGGAGCTTCGCGGCCAAGCACGGGGTCGCGCTGAAGCGGGACGTGCTGGTGACCGGGTTCTCGCAGGGCGGGCGAGCATCGCTGGCTTTCGGGCGCGCGCTGAGCCGTGGCGAGGTCGGGCCGTTCCGGCTCGGCGAGATCCGGGCCGTCGCGGGACCGTACGACCTGGTCGGCGAGGAGCTCCCGGCGGCGTTCGACGGGCGCGTCCTCCCACCGACCGCGACCTTCTACCTCGGGTACTTCGTGACCGCGTGGAACCGGACCGTCGGGCTGTACGACGATCCGCGCGAGGCGTTCCAGGCGCCGTACGCGTCGACCGTCGAGGGGCTGTTCGACGGATCGCACACCTACGAGGAGATCGTGACCGGGCTGCCGGACTCGCCGGAGAAGCTGTTCACGCCGGAGTTCGCCGCGAAGCTCCAGCATCCGAGCGGACGGTTCCTGCGGGCTCTGCGGGCGGCCGATCAGGTCTGCCGGGACTGGACGCCGCAGGTGCCGGTGCACCTGTACAACGGGACGAAAGACACCGACGTGGTCGCCTCCAACACCGACTCGTGCGCGGCCTCCCTGCGCAAGCGCGGCGCGAACGTGACGGTGCATTCGATGGGCCCTGTCGACCATTTCGGTACGGCGTTCGCGGCGTACCCGCAAATCATTCGGGCCTACGCTCGCTGGGCCTGACCCTCCGCTCGAGCGGCACCGCAGATACCGTCGCAGCCTGTGTCCTGTCAGTCCCAGGAACAGCGAGGCACTCCCTGTTCCGCGCGAGGCGACGAACAGTGGAGACATGACGAACTCAACCATCACCCTCGCCGAGGACCTGACCATCACGCGGATGGGGTACGGCGCGATGCAGCTCGCCGGACCAGGCGTCTTCGGACCGCCCAAGGACCGCGACCAGGCGATCGCCGTACTCCGGGAAGCCGTCGAACTCGGCGTCACCCACATCGACACCAGCGACTTCTACGGGCCGACCGTCGTCAACGAAATCATCAAGGAGGCGCTGCACCCGTACCCGGAGGACCTGGTCCTGGTCACCAAGGTCGGCGCCCGGCGCGGCGACGACGCCAGTTGGATCCCGGACCTCTCCCCGGACGCGCTGCGAGCCCAGGTCCACGCCAACCTCGAGCACCTCGGCCTCGACGTCCTCGACGTGGTCAACCTCCGCAACATGGCGCACGAAGGCCACAGCGAGGAGTCGATCGCGGACTCGTTCACCACGCTGGTCGAGCTTCAGCAGCAGGGCCTCATCAAGCACCTCGGCCTGAGCAGCGTGACGGTCCCGCAGATCCGTGAGGCGCAAGCGATCGCGCCGATCGTGACCATCCAGAACCTGTACAACCTGGTGAACCGCGCTGACGACGACGTGGTCGAGTACGCCGCGGAGCACAACATAGCGTTCGCGTCGTTCTTCCCGCTCGGCGGATTCAACCCGCTGCAGTCCGAGACGCTGGCCAAGGTCGCTGCCCGCCTGGACGCCACCGCGCAGCAGGTCGCCCTGGCCTGGCTCCTCCAGCGCTCCGCGACCAGCGTCGTCATCCCCGGTACGTCGTCCCTGGGCCACCTGCGCGAGAACATCGCCGCACGCGACCTCGTCCTCCCCGCCGACGCCATCACCGAACTCGACGCGATCGGCGCCTGAGATCAGCCGATTCCGGAGGTTGGGGTGGTGGAGGAGAGCCAGGTGCTGAGTAGGCGGGCGCCGGCGCCGGTGGCGCCGGCGGAGTGTTCGAAGCGGTCGGACGGGGACTCGGCGATCGAGGACAGGTCGAGGTGGGCCCAGGGGAGGTCGCCGGCGAACGCCTTCAGGAACAGGGCCGCGGTGATCGAGCCCGGGCCCTTCGAGCTGTTCACCGAGTCGGCGATCGGGGTCGAGATCAGGTCCTCGTACTCGGCCGGGAGCGGCATCCGCCACAGTTCCTCGCCGGACACCCGGCCGGCGTCCGCGAGGTTGTCCGCCAGAGCGTCGTCGGTCGCGAACATCCCGCCGTACAGCATCGCGCCGAGCGACACCTTGATCGCGCCGGTCAGCGTGGCGATGTCGACGAGTACGTCGGGCTTCAGCTCCTGCACGGCGTACGCGAGCCCGTCGGCGAGCACCAGACGGCCTTCGGCGTCGGTGTTCTTCACCTCGGTGGTGCGGCCGCCGAAGTGCCGGATCACGTCGTCCGGGCGGTACGCCGTACCGGACGGCATGTTCTCCGCGGCGCAGATCAGGCCGGTCACGCGGACGTTCGCGCCGAGGTCACGCAGCGCCGACAGTGTCGCGATCACCGAGCCGCCGCCGGTCATGTCGCGCTTCATCGACACCATGCCCTCGCGCGGCTTCAGCGACAGGCCGCCGGTGTCGTAGGTGATGCCCTTGCCGACAAGTACGACGTACGGCGTCTTCTTGGTCGCGCCCTTCGGCACGTAGTCGAGCCGGATCAGCCGCGGCGGGCGGGTCGAGCCCTGGCCGACCGCGAGGATGCCGCCGAACCCGTCGGCGGCGAGCTGCTTCTCGTCCCAGACCGTCACCTCGAGACCGGTCGCGGCGGCCACCTCGGTCGCGCGCGCGGCCAGCCAGGCCGGGTCCTTCTCGTTCGACGGGGTGATCGCGAGCTGCCGGGCCAGCCAGCCGGTCCGCCCGATCACGACACCGCGGTCGATCACCGGCTGCCGCGTGTCCGCCGACCCGTCGGTCAGCGTGACGGTGCCGACGGCCGGCTTGCCCGCGTCGACGGTCTTCTGCGTGTACGAGAACGAGCCGAGTACGACGCCCTCGGCGAACGCCTGCAGCGCCGCGTCGTCGATGCCCTCGGCAACGACCGTGGTGAGCTCGTCCTTGCCGCGCCCGAACCGCGCGATCGCCGCACCGGCGTGTCGCAGCTCCTTGGCGCTCCCGCCACCGGCCCCGACCAGCAGGACCTCGGCGACCTCACCGGTCAGCAGCGGGTACGCCGCGGTCGCACCGGCGGACGGGGTGAACCCGGTCGCGCGCTGCACCTCGAGCAGCCGGTCGAGGTCGACGCCGAGCCGCCCCCCAGCTTCCTTCGCGGCGGCCGGCAGACCGTCCTCGTCACCGACGACGACAACCCACGTCGACGACCCGTGCACCGGCAGACCCGGCTGCCAGGCGACCACCGGAAGACTGGGAAAAGGAGACGAACTGCTGCGGCGAGCCACTGGGTCGAACCTCACTGTTTGATCAGATAGAAGCTGCATAACCGTAACGACCCCGGCCGGTGCCGCAAAGAGGGTGTCTCGGGACTCTGCGCCGTAGCGAGCAGGTGCTCGACGCAGAGTCCCGAGACGCCCTCTCGGGCACCCACCGGGGTCGGGGTGATAGGCAGGGGGCGACCAGACCCCCTGGAGGATGTGATCAGCCGACGACGGCCTTCAGTGCGTTGCCGAGCTCGGTCGCTTCGTCGGCGTTGAGCTCGACGACGAGCCGACCGCCGCCCTCGAGCGGAACCCGCATCACGATCCCGCGGCCCTCCTTGGTGACCTCGAGCGGACCATCGCCCGTCCGCGGCTTCATCGCCGCCATGCGCGCACCCCTTCCCAGTGTCGGTGTTGAGCGACGACACCGCGCGGGGGACCGTCGCCGGCGCCGTTGCGGTGATGCGCCGTCGGCGCGTATCGCAGTGTGTATCTGTGTGTGTCAGACCCCATTATTCCCGATCCCAGGCCAGAGCCGTGCACCATACGGCAGACTCGAGTCTTGTGCACGCCCGTTCAGCCCTCTTCGACCTGTACGGCGACCACCTGCGCGCGCGTGGTGCGCAGGCTCCGGTCGCGGCTCTCGTCCTGCTGCTCGCACCGCTCGGGGTCCATCCGCCGGCGGTCCGGACCGCCGTGTCCCGGATGGTCCGGCAGGGCTGGCTGGAGCCGGCCCGGATCGACGGCCAGCCCGGGTACGCGCTGACGTCCCGGGCGCGTCGCCGCCTCGACGACGCCGCCGTACGCATCTACCGGACCGCGCCGGACGGCACCCCGGTGCCGACCGGTTCCGAGGGGCCGGGCGACTGGGACCGGCACTGGCACCTGGGCATCCTCCGGGAGGTCCCGAACGCCCGGCGCCGCGAGCAGCTGGCGAGCCAACTCTCCTTTCTGGGTTGGGCTCCGCTGTCCGACGGTGCCTGGGTCGGGCTGCGCAACGACGCCGAGGTGGACCAGATCCTCGGCACGGAGGGGATCGCCGCGGACCGGTTCCGCGCCCCGGTCGACGCCGGCGCGGTCGAGTTCGCCCGGCGGGTCTGGAAACTCGACGAGCTCGGCGCGTCGTACGACGCCTGGCTGATCGAGGCGAAGGCCCTCGTGGACGCCGCCGGTACGGACACGAGCGACGAGCAGGCGTTCGCCGTACGGTCGGAACTGGTGCACGAGTGGCGCAAGTTCCTGTTCCGCGATCCGGGCCTGCCGGAGGAGCTGCTGCCGGCCGGCTGGGCCGGGACGAAGGCGGCCGCGTTCTTCGATTTCCATGCGGAACGATTGGGCCCCGCGGCCGGGCGTTTCGTCGACGACTGCCTGACACAGCACTGAAAATTTCACTGACAGTCTAGGAGCTGACCACGATGAGTGATTCCGTCACGTACGCCGTTTCGGAAGGTGTCGGGACCATCACGCTGAACCGGCCGGACGCGATGAATGCGCTCGACACGCCGACCAAGGTGCTGCTCCGCGACACGGTCCTGGCCGCCGCCGAGGACCCGGCCGTGCGGGTCGTCGTACTGACCGGGACCGGCCGGGCGTTCTGTGTCGGGCAGGACCTGAAGGAGCACATCGGGCTGCTGCAGGCGAACGACCAGGCCGCGCTGTGGAGCACGGTGCCGGACCACTTCGCCCCGATCGCGACGGCGCTCGCCGAGATGCCGAAGCCGGTGATCGCGGCGGTCAACGGCGTGGCGGCCGGCGCCGGCGCGTCGATGGCGTTCGCGTGCGACTTCCGGGTCGTCGCCGACACCGCGGGCTTCAACCTCGCCTTCACCGGCATCGCGCTGTCCTGCGACACCGGAATCTCCTGGACGCTCCCCCGCCTGATCGGCCACGCGAAGGCCCTCGAACTGCTCTACTTCCCGCGCACCGTCCCCGCCGCCGAATCCCTCGACCTCGGCCTGGCCACCTCGGTCGTCCCCGCCGCGGACCTGGAGGCCGCGGTCTCGGAGCTGGCCGCCAAACTCGCCGCCGGCCCCACGGTCGCGTACGGCGCCGTCCGCCAATCCCTCGGCTACTCAGCCAGCCACACCCTCGCCGAGGCCCTCGTCTTCGAGGCCGGAAAAATGCAGCTCACCGGCAGCACAGAAGACCACCACAACGCAGTGGCCTCCTTCGTAGCCAAACAAAAACCCACCTTCACCGGCCGCTGACCGCGCCCGCCCTCCCCAACCATCCGGAGAGGGTGTGAACAGGAACTGGGGCCGGTGCACAGGAGATAACCTGTTCAACGCCCCCGCCACGCGGGCGCACCCCCGACACCTGCCCCGGATGCGCTGGGTCGCAGGCTCTTGTAATCGTTTACGTAAGCGATTACAACCTGACATGTGAGGAAACTGCTGCTGCCTGTCCTGACGGTCGCCACGCTGGTCGGGAGTCTCGTCGTACCTGGATCCACCGCCGCGCCGACCGCCGAACCGGGTGTCATCAAGCCCGCCGCCGTGCGATCGGCGACGCTCGGTGAGGACATCAAGTACAACGTCTACCTGCCGGCCGGGTACGACGCGTCGGACCGGCGCTACCCGGTCATCTACCTGCTGCACGGGCGCGGCGACTCGATGAGCGCCTGGACGCAGGTCAAGAGCCGCCTGGACGAGCTGATCGGCAACGGCGAGATCCCGCCGACGATCGCGATCATGCCGGACGCACCGTGGAGCAGCCGGGCGAGCTGGTACGTCGACTCCGCGTACAAGGGGACCGACCCGGGGCGACCCGTCGAGACCGCGTTCTTCAAGGATCTCGTGCCGCAGATCGACGCGACGTACCGCACGATCGCGGACCGCACCGGCCGTGCGATCGCGGGCTACTCGATGGGCGGCGCCGGCGCACTCCGGTACTCGCTGGCGCACCCCGAGATCTTCGGCGCGGCGATCGCCCTCAGCCCGGCCGTGTACTTCCCGCTGCCGCCGAGCGATTCGAGCACTCGCGATTTCGGTGCCTTCGGCAAGGGTCAGGACCCGTTCGTCGAGTCGACGTACCTGAAGCTGAACTGGCCCACCGCGCTGAAGTCGTTCGCGGCGACCGGGCTGCAGTCGCATCTCTTCCTCGCGGTCGGCGACGACGAGTACAAGAACCCGAAGCCGATCGACGCCACCCACGACCTCGACTTCGAGACGCATGTGGTGTTCAACCAGGCGGCGCGGGTTCCGACCCTCACGTCGGAGTTCCGGGTGGTCGACGGCGGCCACGACTGGGACGTCTGGGGGCCGACGTTCGCCGAAGGCGCGAAGTACATCTTCCAGTACCTCGGGAAGCCGCCGGCCACGCCGATGCGGGCCGCGATCACCGGTACGCCGGGCGAGGACCGCGCCGGCGGGATCGCAACAGATGCCTCAGGCAACGTTTATCAGGCGGTCGCTGCGGCGGGCGCGCTGGACGGGCAGCCGTACGCCGGCGGCACGGATGTCGCGCTCATCAAGTATCGCGCCGACGGTTCGCGGGAGTGGACGCGATCGCTGGGAACCGCTGGCACCGAACGCGCGTACGGCGTTGCTGTCGACGCGGACGGACGCGTCGTGGTGACCGGATACACGAACGGCGATCTGGACGGCGCGCATGCGGGGAACGCCACGGACGATGCGTTCGCGGCGCAGTACGACGCCGACGGGAATCGCCGGTGGCTGACGCAGTTCGGCGTACCGGGAGTGGCGGATCGGAGCTACTCGGTGGCGGTCGACGGGACCGCGGTGTACGTCGGCGGCTACACGAAGGGCGCTCTGGGCGGGGCGAACCAGGGCGACAAGGACGTGTTCGTTGCGCGGCTCGATGCGGACGGGAAGCAGGTGTGGTTGCGCCAGACGGGTAGCGCGGGCGAAGACAAGGGCATGTCCGTCGCGGTCTCGGGCGGCGCGGTCTACCTGGCCGGGATGACAGCCGGCGAACTCGGTACGTCGGCCGGCGGCATCGACGGCTTCCTCGCGCGCTACTCGGCCGGCGGCGATCCGGTGTGGACGAAACAGTTCGGCACGTCCGCGTCCGACGAGGTGTGGGGCGTTGCGCCGGATCCTTTGGGTGGCGTCTATCTGACCGGCTACACGGCGGGCGATTTCGCGCGGACATTGATCGGCGACAAGGACATCCTGGTCGCTCGTGCCGACGCAGACGGCGTACTGACGTGGCGGGACCAGTTCGGAACGACCGGCAACGACAAGGGCGCCGCGGTGGCAGTAGATGCGAGCGGTGCCGTGTACGTCGGCGGCTTCACGGACGGATCGTTGGAGACCCCACTGGGCAAGTTCGACGGCGTACTGACGAAGTACTCGCCCGACCACGCGCGCAGCTGGACGCGACAGTTCGGTACGGCGGACGACGACGCCGCAGATGCTTACGCCGAAGCGAATCTGTACCTCACCACGACGTCGGTCGGGACACAACTGTCCGGTCTGACGGCAACCGATGTGTTCCGGACAACCTTCACCACGGACGGCGCAAACAACCTGCCGTAGAACGTTTGGTGGGCTCCACGACCGCGTTCCGGCCGGGCGAGTCACGGCCGGACAACCACCTGACAGTCGGGGAGCCCGCTGAACACCACATCACGTTCAGTGTCCGAAGCACAACTCGTTCAGCCGTTTGTCTTTTGTTTCCGCCAAAGTTCCTTTTGCATCTGCAAAAGGCGTCTGCACGTGCACGCGGATTACCGGGCTATACAGGTCTTCAAGTGGTCGTTCACGATGCCCGTGGCCTGCATCAACGCGTACGCCGTGGTGGGTCCGACGAAGACGAAACCCTTCTTCTTCAAGGCCTTCGACATCGCCACGGACTCCGGTGTCGTCGCCGGTACGTCGGCCAGCGTCTTCGGGACCGCGTGCTTCGCGGGCCGGAACGACCACAGCAGCTCGGTGAACTCGCCTTCGGCCAGGTCGAGCAGCGCACGGGCGTTGGAGATCGTCGCGTTGATCTTCAACCGGTTGCGGACGATCCCCGGATCCGCCATCAGCCGATCGAAATCCGCGTCGTCGTACTTCGCGATCGTCTCCGGATCGAACTGCGCGAACGCGGCGCGGAAGTTCTCCCGTTTGCGCAGGATCGTGATCCACGACAGACCCGACTGGAACCCCTCGAGGGTCATCCGCTCGAACAGCGCGACATCGGAGCGGATCTCCTTGCCCCACTCGGTGTCGTGATACTCGACGTACTCCGGCGCGGACGTCGCCCATCCGCAGCGCGGCTGCCCGTCCGGTCCGACGACCGTCATGCTCCTGCCTCCTTGACGAGCCGCTTGAGTGAGATCCGCATCATCACCTCGAACGCCGGACGCACCACCGGCCAGGCGAACGCACCCATGCGACCGAGCGGCGGTACGACGTCCTCGGACCAGGTGAACGTGCTGCCGAAGCTCGACGTACCGCGGTCGACGCCACCTCTCGGCTCGATCGCGAACGTGCCGGTGCCACGGACGATCGTGCCGAGATGCTTCACCGTGCACTCGCGCGGTGGATCCCAGTGTGTGATGACCATGTCGTCAGTGAACCCGACGCCACCGACAGAAGTCCTCGCCGCGACTCCCCCACCGATCCCGACGCCGTCGTTCTCGGTGCCCCAGACGCGGGTGAACAGCATCCAGTTGGACTGGCGCTCCCAGTCCATCACCACGTCCCAGGCGTCCTCGGGCGCCAGCCGCAACTCGACCGACGCTTCCGCGTGACAGCTTCTCGTGGCGTCCATCAGCTGGGGCGCTGATACGCCCCTTCACCCTGCTGATCCGCTGGCGGCCAGAACCGCCACCCCTCCTCGCCTCCGTCGCCGTCCCCAGCAGCCCCATTAGCCTCCGCCTGCGGCGACTCCGACGTCTGCTCCTGAGCCCGCTCCTGCCCCTGCGGCTGAGCCTGCTCCTGGGTCTGCTCCGGTGTCTGCTGCTGAGCCTGCTCCTGCCTCTGCGGCTGGGTCTGCTCTTGGGTCTGCGGCTGCGGCTGCTCCTGGGCCTCCTGCGGCGGCTGCTGCGTCCAGTGCGTGGCCGGCGGCTCGACGGGAGGTTCTGCGGGGGCCGGCTTGCGGCGTGAGATCACCGGTTGGGACCGAGCTTCGAGTACGGCGCGGGCCTCGGCCTGCAGGCGCTCGTACTCCTCCGCAGCTGCGTGGACCGCCCGCGGCAGCTCAGTCGTCTCCGGCTCGTCCTCCTCCTCAACATCCGAGGAGGAAGCACCTGAACCGACGGGCTCAATGGATCCGGCGGACCGGGCGGAGTCGGTGGACTCCTCCGCACGGGTGGAGTCGGTGGACTCCTCTGCGCTGGTGGAGTCGGCGGAGGGGTCCGCTGGGCTGGTTCGGGTGACGGGGTCGGGACCGCCGACCAGGATCGGCGGCTGGGTTCCGGTGTCCTCGAACTCGGCCGGGTCGTACGGACGGGAGCTGAACCCGTGCCCGTCCGGCGCCTCGACGATCGGCGCCACAGCACGCTCGAGGTCGGCGATCCGGCGGTCGCGTTCGGCGACCTCCTTCGCGACCCGTTCGAGCAGCGTGTCGACCTCGTCCATCCGGTAGCCGCGCACCCCGACCGCGAACCGCGCCGACTCGATATCGGTCGACGTGAGCGCCTGCCGCGCCGGCACGGTCATGTCGGGCCGGTCGTCGTACGCCGTGCTCATGGCACCCCAACGACCCGAGGCCACTACCGCGACAGCCCCGATCAACAGCACCACGATCAGCCCGAAGAACCACATCACGGGACCGATCGTGCCATGCCGGGCGAGTCAACCGCGAAAGTCCCCAGGATTTCAGCTCCCGTCGGACCCGAGGCGGTGGGCCCGCCGGGCCGGATCGTTCGCCGCGTCGACCTCGCGTGCGGCTTCCTGGGCGGCTTCCTCGGCGGCCTCGTCGGCCAGTTCGCCGGCCTTGACGATGTAGCTGATCGCCTCGTCGACGTCGTCGGTGACGACGAACATCTCCAGGTCGGCGGCCGAGATCTTCCCGTCCTCGAGCATCGTCGTCCGGAGCCAGTCGACCAGCCCGCCCCAGTACGACGTACCGAACAGCACGACCGGGAACGACGTGACCTTCCGGGTCTGCGCCAGCGTGAGCGCCTCGAACATCTCGTCCAGCGTGCCGAACCCGCCCGGCATCACCACGAACCCTTGGGCGTACTTCACGAACATCGTCTTCCGGGTGAAGAAGTACCGGAAGTTCATCCCGATGTCGACCCACTCGTTCATGCCGTTCTCGAAGGGCAGTTCGATACCGAGCCCGACCGACACGCCGCCGGCCTCGGACGCGCCCTTGTTCGCGGCCTCCATCACGCCCGGTCCGCCGCCGGTGATCACGGCGTACCCGGCCTCGACGAGCTTCCGCCCGAACTCCTCGGCGGCGCCGTACATCGGGTCGTCGACCTTGGTCCGCGCCGACCCGAACACGCTGATCGCCGCCCCGAGCTCGGCCAGCATGCCGAAGCCCTCGATGAACTCCGACTGGATCCGCAACACTCGCCACGGGTCGGTGTGCACCCAGTCCGACGGCCCGCGACTGTCCAGCAGCCGCTGCTCGGAGGTCGATTGCTGCACCTGGTTGCGGCGCATCGTGACCGGCCCGCGCTGCTGCTGGCCGACCGGACGGTCGGGGTGGATCGATGGTTCTGACATGCTTCCAGATTATTGCCTGACCGGTAATCAGGCCGGTCTAGGCGCGGCTTGTCAACCAACTCCTCAGCCGCTGTTCACACAGCTCGATGTCGGCCTCGGGCACGAACTCGTCCTGTTTGTGCGCGTAGAGCGGGTCCCCCGGCCCGTAGTTCACCGCCGGTACGCCGAGCAACGTGAACCGCGCGACGTCCGTCCACCCGAACTTCGGCTGCGGCTCCCCGCCCACCACCTGCAGGAACGCCGCCGCGGCCGGCCGCTCGAGCCCCGGGAGCCCGCCCGGCGCGGAGTCCGTCACGGTCACGTCGTACCCCTCGAAGACCTCCCGCAGGTGCGCCTCGGCCTCCGCCTCGGACCGGTTCGGCGCGAAGCGGTAGTTGATTGTCACCGTGCACAGATCCGGTACGACGTTGCCGGCGACACCGCCCGTGATCGCGACCGCGTTGAGCCCCTCGCGGTACTCGAGCCCGTCGATCGGCACCCGCCGCGGTTCGTACGCCGCCAGCCGCGCGAGCACCCCGCCCGCGGCGTGGATCGCGTTGCTGCCCATCCAGGAGCGCGCCGAGTGCGCCCGCTCGCCGCGGGTGGTGACCTCGATCCGCATCGTGCCCTGGCAGCCGGCCTCGACGACCGCGTTCGACGGCTCCATCACGACCGCGAACACGCCCTCGAGCAGCTCGGGGTTGGAGCGGGTCAGCTTGAACAGACCGTTCCGCTCGGCCTCGATCTCCTCGCAGTCGTAGAACACGTACGTGACGTCCCGGTTCGGCGCGTCGAGGGTCGCGGCGAGCCGCAGTCCGACCGCGACGCCGCCCTTCATGTCGCACGCGCCGAGCCCGTGGATCAGACCGTCCGCGCGGCGGGCCGGGAGGTTGTCGTTGAGCGGCACGGTGTCGAGGTGACCGGCGAGGACGACCCGCTCGGCGCGGCCGAGGTCGGTGCGGGCGACGACGGTGTTGCCGTGCCGGAAGACCTTCAGATGCGGGTACGCCGAGAGCGCCGCCTCGACCTTGTCCGCGAGCTCCTCCTCCGTCCCGCTGACCGAGGAGACGTTCACCAACGCCTCGGTCAGATCCGGCCCGGATACGGTCAGGTCCAGCTTGGTCATGGGGCCTCCCGGCCTGGACTGAGGAGCGGAGGGAGCGAAGCGACTGGAGCGACGAGGGAAGGCCGGGAGTTACAGCCCCATGACCCGCCGCGCCGGAGGCGTGGCATCAGTAGAGTCATGGAGTGTCCTCGGTCGGGGGCAGGAAGACGCAGAATTCGTTGCCCTCGGGGTCGGCGCAGATGTGCCAGCCGATCTCGTCGTCCTTGGGCCGCAGCAGTGTCGCACCCGCGTCGAGGATCGGCTGCAGGGCGGGTGCGGTGAGGTCCCAGTGCACGCGGTTCTTGGCCGTCTTCGGCTCCGGGACCGGGTTGAAGACCCAGTACCTGAACGGCAGGCCGGGGACGTTCTCGAGCCAGTAGTACGGCCGGCCGGGACGGCTCGAGAAGTCGCCGCCGACGACACCCGCCCACCACCGGGCCTGCGCCTCCGGGTCGGCCGAGTCGACGATGAGTTCCATCAGCCGGTACGCCGGGACCGTCTCGCGGACGAACCCGCAGAACTCACCGCCCTCCGGGTCCGTCAGCACCGTCCACTGCTGCGCCTCGGTCTCCGGCGACAGGACCTTCGCTCCGGAGCGTTCGAGGTCCGCGATGTCGCCGGTGATCACGTCCAGGTGCACGCGGTTCTTCACCGTCTTCGGCTCCGGGACCTTGCACATCCAGATGGTCTTCTCCGGGACGTCACCGACCAGCACGTTCGGGTTGTCGGCCGGCGTGGTCAGCCCGATCGTCCGTCCCCAGAAGGCAGCCATCCCACTCGGGCTCGCCACGTCCACACACAGGTCCTTGAACCGCGCGACGCTCATACCGCACAGATTATCCGGAGGTCCGCTTCCGGTAGTGGCGATTGACCCGCTCGCGATTCCCGCACGCCGGCGAGCACCACGTCTGCCGCGGGTCGTCCTGCAGGAAGTACTTCACACACCGCGCCGCGGGGCAGGCGCGCAGCCGTGCGCGATCCGGGCTCGCCAGGAAGTCGATCGCCGACCGCCCGACCGCACCGACCAGCAACGCGACCGGATCCTCGGTCCGGTACGCCCACCGCACGCTCGGCTCCTCCCCCCACTCGAGGTGCGTCGTACCCAACCGATCCGCCGCCCGATTCACCATCCGCAGCGCATCCTCGACCTTCATCAGGCGCCCCGCATCCGCCGTACTAGGAGGTCTCGGGCGCCACCGCCCGAGCAAACAACGCCCGCACCGCCCCGCGCATCCGAACCACCTCCTCCCATAGGTTGGGGAGGATTTCTGCCCGATTCGGGTGCAAAAACCTCCCCAAGTCGGACTCGGACCCCAACACGTGCGCGACCAACTGCTCGTGCTCGGTCAGCCAGGCGGCTGCCTCGTCCGGGGTGGAGAGCAGGTCCGCGATGCCGCCGTGGCCGTCGTGCTTGATGGTGGCGGCTAAAGCGAAGGCGAGGGTGGTCACCCCGATGATACTAATGGGACATCCGACTGATGGCATGTGATTGAAGGAGCTGCTGTGGGCCTGAACGAAGTACGGGCGATCGCCGACCAACTGCTCGCCGTGACAGCAGACCTCGACGACGCCACCGCACGCGGCGACTCCGGCCTGCCCGGGTGGTCGCGCGGGCATGTGATCACCCACATCGCGAACTTCTCCGAGGCGATGACGCGTCAGGTCGACGAGGCGCTGCAGGGTCGTCTCATCGAGGTGTACGACGGTGGGCGTCCGGCGCGCGACGCCCAGATCGAGGCCGGCGCCGACCGCCCCGCTGCCGAACTCCGGTCCCACCTGACGCAGTCCGTCACCACGCTGCTCGCCTCCTGGGACAAGGTCGGCCCCACCGACTGGCCACTCCCGATCCTGCACCGCAACAGCAACCTGTCGGCAGGCTTGCAGGCCACGTGGCGCGAACTCACCATCCACACCACAGACCTCGACCTCGGCATCACCGCCACCACCTGGTCCGACGACTTCTGCCTCCACCTACTCGACTTCCTCCGCGCCCGCACCCCCGACAACACCCACCTGACCCTCAAGTCCCCCACCCACACCTGGACCAACGGCACCGGCACCGACATCACCCTCGAAGGAACCTTCACCGACCTCACAGCCTGGTACGCCGGCCGCGCAACCCCGGGCCCCATCACAGGCCCAACCCCGGACCTCCTCCCCTGGCCGTGACCTTTCCGGAAAGAAGTTTGCTGTGAGCGACGATTTCTTTCCGGAAAGCGGCTAGTTCACGGTGAAGTCGTCTACCTGGATCCAGGTGTCGAGGTTGGGGGCGTTGAAGCCGGCATAGACGGTTAGTTCGCGGACGCTATCCGGGACCTTCACCGTCACCTCGTGGTGGACCTAGCCGCCGCCGGCTCCGAAGGTCGTGGTTGCGAGGTCGGTGGTGCCGGCGGCGGCGCTCCAGGCGGATCCGACCTGGTCTCCGCGAGAGATCGTTGCCCCGGACAAGTTTCCCGGCGTACCGGTGATCTCGCTGACCGCGAGGTCGGCGAAGTCGCCGTCGCTCGGGCCGGGCGTGCCCTTCGACTCCACCAGGGCGGTGCCGATCGCGTTCACGGTGGCGGCCTCCTGAGGGTTCGAGGACTGGGTTCGAGGGGCAATCGATTTCTCGCAAATCTACGAGTGTCGACCGGGACGGTCAAGGGCGCTGAGGTGGCGATGTGAGCGACTCGGGTAATTCCCGCGTGTACACAAGGGTTTCGACCTGGGCGCAGCCGTTGACACCGCCCGACCCCACTGCCTAATCTGCGGAAATCGATTTCTGAGCTGAGAGGCGCTGGGATGCCAGTTGTGCCGAACCGTGCGTCCGCCCACCGCACGGCCGACGAGCTGTCCAGGGATCTGGTGGCACGGGGGCTGCAGGCGGCGCGGGACGCCATCGAGACCGAGGCCGCAGCCGTTTCGGCGCTCGCCGACCGCCTGGACGGGGTCTTCCTGGACGTGCTGATCGCGGTCGCCCGATGCGAAGGTCACCTGGTGGTGACCGGCCTCGGCAAGTCCGGCCTGGTCGGGCGCAAGATCGCCGCGACGCTCGCCAGCACAGGTACGCCGGCCACGTTCATCCACTCCGGCGACGCGTTGCACGGGGACTCCGGCGCCGTGACGGCACGCGATCTCGTCCTGGCGCTGTCCGCATCCGGAGAGACGGCCGAGGTGTGCGCGTTCGCCCGGATGTTGCGGGACCGCCAGATCCCGGTGATCGCGATGACCGGGCGCGAGGAGTCGACGCTGGCCCAACTGGCGACGTACACGCTGGACACGATGGTGCTTCGCGAGGCGGATCCGCTGAACCTGGCGCCGACCGCGTCGACCACCGCGTCCCTGGCGATGGGCGACGCGCTGGCGTGCGCCCTCGTCGTACTGCGGGAATTCAGCCATCACGACTTCGCGCAGTTCCACCCGTCCGGTGCCCTCGGCAAGCGCCTCGCGGAGGACCAGGCATGAACGATGTTTGTGTGCTCGGATCGTTCATGAAGGATCTGGTCGCGTCGGCGGAGCGGCGGCCGTTGCCGGGCGAGACGCTGCACGGCACCGGGTTCGCGGAGTTCCTCGGCGGCAAGGGCGTGAACCAGGCGATCGCGGCGGCCCGGATGGGTGCGCGGACGGCGATCGTCGGGACGATCGGCGAGGACCGGTACGGCGAGGAGTTCCTGGAACTGCTGTCCGCGAACGGCGTCGACACCTCGTGGGTCGTGCGGCACCCGTCGCTCGGCACCGGGGTCGGACTGCCGCTGGTGCTGCCGGACGGCGGGAACTCGATCATCATCGTGTCCCGCGCGAACGCGGCGATCACCGCGCTGGACGTCGAGGCGGCGACCGACGTACTGACCGCGAGCAAGGTGCTGAGCGTGCAACTCGAGCTCCCGGTCGAGGCGAGCCACACCGCCCTCCGGCTCGCCTCGGCCGCGGGCGTCACCACGATCCTCACGCCGGCCCCGGTCGGACCGGTCGACCCGATGCTGGCGTCGTACGTCGACATCCTGGTGCCGAACGAGGTGGAGGCGGCGGCGCTCACCGGGCTGAACTGCGACGACGAGTCGCAGGTCCCGATGATCGCCCGCAAACTCGCCGAGGACTGGGACCTGCGGGCCTGTGTGGTGACGCTCGGGGCCCGGGGCGCCTATGTGCTGGACCGGGTCGGCGGGTTCGAGGAGCGGATCAGCGCGCACGAGGTCGACACCGTCGACACGGTCGGCGCCGGCGACGCGTTCTGCGGTTCGCTGGCCGCGTCGCTCGCGCACGGGGCCGGCCTGGTGGACGCCGTACGACTGGCGAACGCGGCGGGTGCCCTCTCGACCACGGTGAACGGCGCCGCCGACTCCGCCCCATCACAGGCCGCGGCGCTGGCACTCCTGGAAGGCGCTACGTCGGCATCATGAGATCCTTTGGTCGGGATCGGAGTTAGAGTGCGATCCAGACCATCGGATCTCCAGCGGGGAGCGGGTATGACGACGATCTACGACGTAGCGCGTAGGTCGGGGGTGTCGCCGGCAACGGTGTCACGCGTGCTGAGCGGCCGGCGGAACGTCGACCCCGAGCTGTCCGAGAAGGTCCGGGCCGCGGTCGCGGAGCTCGGGTACCGGCCGAACGGGGTCGCGCGGAACCTGCGCAAGTCCTCGACGAACCTGTGGGCGGTCGTCATCTCGGACATCGAGAACCCGTTCTTCACCTCGCTCGTCCGCGGGCTCGAGGACGTCGCGCAGACCGAGGGGTACCACGTCGTACTCTGCAACTCCGACGAGGATTCCGCGAAGGAAGCGGCGTACGCGTCGGCGGTCCTGACCGACCAGATGGCCGGCGTGGTGATCTCCCCGACCTCGACGGCCGAGGGCGTTCATCTGCTCGCGAACGCGAAGATCCCGCTCGTGATGATCGACCGGCGCGTCGAAGGCGTCGAGGCCGACACGGTGCTGGTCGACAACGAGCACGGCGCGTTCGAGGGCGTCAAACACCTGATCGACGGCGGGTACCGGCGGATCGCCTGCATCACCGGCCCGCGCAAGGTGTCGACGGCGATGGACCGGCTGGCCGGGTACCGGTCGGCGCTGCGGGCCGGCGGGATCCGGTACGACAAGGACCTGGTCCGGCACGCCGACTTCCGCGAGGCCGGCGGGTACGCCGCGATGGAAAGCCTGCTCGAGCTACCCGATCCGCCCGAAGCGCTGTTCGCCACCAACAACCTGATGACCGTCGGCGCCCTGGAATGCCTGGCGAAGAAGGGCCTGCGCGCACCGGACGACATCGCGATCGTGGGCTTCGACGACATCCCCTGGGCCGACCTCGTCGTACCCAGCCTGACAACCGTCGCCCAGCCGACCTACGAACTCGGCCGCACCGCCGGCCTCCTCCTGAAAGACCGAACCGCCTCCCCCGGCCGCCCACCCTCCACCGTCACCCTCCGCACCGAACTCCACATCCGCGCCACCTCCGCCCCGAAGAAGTAGTCCGCCGCGTCCGCGTCAGTGGAGGAGTTCTAGTTGGGCGAGGGTTGTTGGGGTGGGGGTGGTTAGGCGGTAGTGCTGGTATTCGCCTGGGGTTTTGATGGTGAAGGGGCGGGTTTGGCGGGGCCAGCGGAAGGTTTGGTTGGTGCGTTCGTCGAGGACGGTCCACGTGGTGCCGTCGGTGGAGGCCTCTAGCTGCCAGGTGGTGGGGGCGTCCCCGGAGCCCGACGTCAGGGTGTAGAGGGTCGGGGTTGCGGGGGCGGGGAGGGACCAGGCGGCTTGTTCGACGGTGGTTTCCGTGGTGGAGGTGTCGTCGAAGAGCGGGTTGTTCGGGTCGACCGGGATCAGGTCGACGAGGGGCTTGGCGACGGCGTCGTCGGGGGTGAGCGCCGGTGGGAGTTGCAGGGTCGCCCAGTCGGACGGTTCGGCGCCTAGGGCGAAGTGGAGTTGGTCGGCGGCGGTCAGGTCCGCGTGGGTGATTGATGCTACGGACAACTGCTTGCCGTCGACCTGGAGCTCTTGTACATAAGGGTGTTCGGGGTCGGTCGCGGTGATCGTGAGCGGACGGCCGCCCAGCGGGGAGACGAGCACGCGCGAGAAGAGTGGCGAGCCGATCGCGTACTCGGGGGCGCCGACCCGGAGCGGGTAAAGGCCGAGCGCTGCGAACAGGTACCACGCGGACATCTCGCCGTTGTCCTCGTCGCCCGGGTATCCCTGGCCGATCTGCTCACCGACGTACAGCCGGTCGAGGACCTCGCGGGCGATCGCCTGGGTCTTGGCCGGCGTACCGGCGTAGTTGTACATCCACGCGATGTGGTGCGCGGGCTGGTTCGAGAAGCCGAACTGGCCCATCCGGACGGCCTGCGCCTCGACCATCTCGTGGATGACGATCGAGTACGTGCCCTTCTTCACCGCGAGTTCGGGGGTCGCGAAGAACGCGTCGAGTTTCGCCTCGAGACCGCGTGGTCCGCCGTACAGGTTGGCCAGGCCGCGCGGGTCGTGCGCGACGTGGAACGCGAAGTTCCACCCGTCGGTCTCGGTGAAGTCGCCGCCCCACTCCTCCGGGTCGAACTCGGCGGGCGTCTTGGCGAACGTGCCGTCCGGACGACGCCCCTGGAAGAAGTTGATGTCGTTGTCGAACAGCAGCACGTAGTTCAGCGACCTGCGCCGCAGGTACTCCGCTTCCTCCAGCAGCTGATCATGACGCTCGGGATGGACGTCCGCCAGGCGCGTGGCCATCGCCGCCAGCGCGAAGTCGTTCAGGTACGCCTCGAGCGACCACGACACGCTCTCCTCGGTGTCCGTGCTCACGTACCCGGCGAAGAACCCCGTCTCGACGCCCTTCCGCCCGACCTCGGTCGCCTCCGGCGCGACGGTCGCGTTCCGCAAACCGGCGTCGTACGTCGCCAACGGGTCCGGCAACGGCACGCCCTTGAGGTACGCGTCCGCGAACGACACGTCCGAGCTCGTCCCGGTCATGCAGTCCGCGTACCCGGGCGAGGACCAGCGCGCGATCCAGCCGCCGTCGCGGTACTGCTGCACGAATCCGTCGACCAGTTCCGCGGTCAGCGCCGGGTAGAAGAACGCGTACGCCGGCCACGCGGTCCGGTACGTGTCCCAGAACCCGCTGTTCACGTACATCTTGCCGGCCTTCACGACCGCATTGGTCTCGCGCGCGGTCGCCGTACCGTTCGTCGGCAGGACCGGGCTGGCGTAGCGGTACTCCGGTGCGTCCGACGTACCCGCGTTCTCGAAGTGGGAGTTCGGGTAGAGGTTGAGCCGGTACAGGTTGCCGTACACGGTCCGCAGCTGCGGCGGCGTCGCGCCCTCCGGCCGGATGACCTGCAGGCGCTCGTTCCACACCGCGTTGGCGGCGGCCTGGATCTCCTCGAAGGACCGCCCTGCGAGCTCGAGCTCCACGTTGTGACGGGCCTGGTCGACGCCGATGAACGACGTCGCGATCCGCAGGGTCACTTCGGGTACGTCGAAGGTCGCGGCGCGGGCGTTGGCGCGACCGCCGTGCGCTTCACCGAAGGCGGTGGGAGCCGTCGAGAACTCGCCGTAGCAGTACATGCGGGTGCGACCGGTTTCCGAACCGTTCTCGACCCAGCCGGTGACCGCGTTCCCGTCGTACTCGAAGGCGCCGTTCTCGTCGATCGTGTCGAAGATCAGGTGCCGTCCGGGTGCGTCCTTGGGGAACGTGAAGCGGAAGATCGCGCCGTGGTCGGTCGGGGTGAGCTCCGCGCGGACGCCGTTCGCGAGGTCGACCGCGTACAGGTCCGGGCGGGCGGTCTCGTCGTCGTGGCTGAACGCGGCGGCGCGCTCGGCCGGATCGCCCAGCGGCTCGGCGGCGGCGACCGGCATGATCGTCAGCTGATCGCGGTCGCCCATCCACGGGCTCGGCTGATGCGAGAACGTGAGGCCCTGCAGCTCGGGGCGGTTGTCGGCGTTGTTGGCGCGGTGGTACTCGTACGGCCAGCGATGCGTGGAGGCGTTCGTGACCGGCGTGAGGAAGTTGAACCCGTTCGGCCAGGCGGTGATCGGCAGCGTGTTGCCGCGGGAGAAGTCGTGGCTGGCATTGGTCCCGCGGCGAGTGTCGACGTACGCCGCCAGGTCCGACCCATCCGGTTCCGCCGGCGCCGGGCCGATCTCGACGTCATCGATCCATCCCACGAACTCGTGGCCCGCCTCGGGCGCATCCACCACGAGCACGACCCGCGCAATCGTCTTCCCCGCAGCCGCGGTCAGATCAACCTGTACGTCGTTCCACTGGTCGGCGTACAAGATCTTCGCGGCCCCCTGCCCCACGGCATCAGCAGCCTTCCCGTACTGATCCCGAGCCCCCTCCAGCCGAGTCCCATCCGCAAACACGACCTCGACAGCCACGTACGTAGCCGAGTAACTCAGCCCCGCATCCAACTCCGGATAAACCAGGTACCGCAACCGATCCCCCGCGGCGACAACCTGACCCCCACCAGGCAGCCCAACCTCCTGCCGCCCGCCGGTAGTCCCCGAGTACCGCGTCCCGTCCACCGCGCTGAACCCTGCCCGCGAGCTCGTCGGTCCACCCGGCCCACCGCCTGCCTCGATGATCACGCAGCAATCCTACGAACTGCCACCTCCCGTGGTTTCAGGGCGGGCCGGCCCCCCACGCAGACAGAAGTGCCCAAAGCGACCGCAAACTCCCCCGAAAGCCGACTTGTGCCTGCGCGCAGGTACAAGTCGGCGTCGGAGTCAGTGCGGCGGTTCGGGCGGGGTGTTCCCGTCGAGGACCCAGGCGACGTAGTCGCGGGCGATCTGCTGGTCGGGTCGCAGGCGCAGGCCGGCGGACTGGGCTCGGCTGTTGGTGAGTTGGAAGGTGCCGTCATTCGAGCCGTCGTGGGGGAGGTGGAAGCGGTCGACGGCCGGGGACCAGTCCATCGGCGACGGATCGGGTACGGCGGTGCGCCAGGCGTCGGCCAGCTCCGCCATCGTTCGCGTGGGGCCTACTGCGTTGAAGGGGCCTGGGATGTGGTTGGCGGTGAGGTGGAGGAGGAAGGCGGCGAGGTCGCGGGCGTCGATGTACTGGATGGGCTGGTCGGGGCGGGCGGCGCAGTCCATCGGGAGGTTGTGGGCCAGGGCCCAGCCCCAGTTGCCGAAGTCGGGGTTGTAGGGGCCGACGACGAAGCCGGAGCGTACGGCGGCGGTGCGGTCGCCGAAGGTGGCGGTGAGCAACGATTCGTTGCGGACCTTCGACGGGCCGTAGAGGTCCATCGTGAAGTGGTCCTCGGGGGCGCCGTCGGGCCAGGGCAGCAGCGGCGCGGATTCCGTCATACCGGGCGTGATCTTGCTCGCGTACACGGCGATCGAGGACATGTACGTGTAGTGACCGCAGCGGTCGCGGAGTACGGAGGCGCTGAGCGAGACGTCCCGGACCACGAGGCCGGACATGTCGATCACGCCGTCCCATTCGCCGCCGGCGAGGGCGTCGGGCGCGGAGCGGTCGCCGACGATCCGGCGTACGGACGGGAAGAGCTCAGGATTCGTCTGCCCGCGGTTGAACAGCGTCACCTCGTGACCGTCCGCCAGAGCAGCCTCGACGACGTGCCGCCCGAGATTCTTGGTGCCGCCGAGTACGAGCAGCTTCATGCCAGCGCTCCGACGACATCCTCGAGTTCGCTGAGGAGCCCGTCGATCCAGCCCGAGGACTCGGGGATCGTCCGCAGGCCTTCCTCGACGATAAAAGAAAGCGCCAGCAGGTAGAAGCAGCCACCGCCGACGAGCATCTGCCGCTCGACCAGCGCCGGATTCCCACCGGCCGCCTCGAGGTAGTGGGCAACGATCGGCGCGCGGTCGTGGCCGAGGGCAACGGCATCGCGAACCAGGGTGTGGAGATCGCTCAGATGCGGCGCCGTGTAGGCCCCGGGCCAGTCGATCGCCGTCCACCGCGTCCCGTCGGTGACCAGGTTCTTCGGCACGTAGTCGCCGTGCACGACCGCCGTCGGCGCGTCCCGATGAAGCCCGGCCAGCGCCTCGGTGAGCGGACCGAGGTCGAACCCGATCCGTCCGATCCGGTCCGCCAGCTCCTTGACCCGCTCCGGCGGGAACTCGCTCGGCCCGTCCACCGGCCGTTTCCGGATCGTCGCGAGCAGCTCCGCGGCCGCCACGAACCCTTCGGCCGTCGGCTCCTGCTCCAGCGTCACCCGTCCGACATCCTCCAGCACCAGCATGCCGGCCCCGTCGGACCGACACCGATGGATCAATGAAGGCGCCGGCAGCTCCAGCGGTACGACGAACCGCTCGTACGCCGCTGCCTCGTCGGCCTGCCCGTCGGTGCCCCGCTTGACGATCACGCTGTTCAGCCCGAACGACAACCGCCACACCTCGGAGGATCCCCACTGCCGGAGCAGCTCCCCGTGCAACTCCGCGACGGCACGCGCCTTGGTGGCTTCCAGAACCGGAGCGGACACGACATCGAGCCAGGCGGGAAGCATCCGAAAAGTAGACCATGGTCGGGCCGCCGGGCGCGCCCGAATTAGGGTGTGGGCATGACCGAGAACGCCACGCACGCCTGGGGCTTCGGCCTCGCCACCGTTACGACCGCTGGGGACGTCCTGGATGTCTGGTACCCGGCGCCCGCGCTCGGGACGCAGCCGGACGACGTGAAGGCTCCGGCCGAGCTGATCGCGGCCGAGGGCAACGACGAGCTCCGGCAGGTACGGCGTGAGGTCGTGGCGACCGAGATCGCGCTGGACGCGGCCCCGAACGGTACGGCGGACGCGTACCTCCGGCTGCACCTCCTGAGCCACCGCCTGGTCCGCCCGCACGGCGTGAACCTGGACGGCATCTTCGGCGCCCTCCCGAACAACGCGTGGACCTCGCACGGCCCGGTCCCGGTCGAGGAGATCGAGAACGTACGGCTGCGGGCGCGCGCGGCGGGTCTGCACCTGAGCGTGACGAGCGTGGACAAGTTCCCGCGGATGACGGACTACGTCGTACCGTCCGGGGTCCGGATCGGTGACGCGGACCGCGTCCGGCTGGGCGCGCATCTCGCGGAAGGTACGACGGTCATGCACGAGGGGTTCGTGAACTTCAACGCCGGCACGCTCGGTACGTCGATGGTCGAGGGACGGATCGTCGCCGGTGTGGTGGTCGACGACGGCAGCGACATCGGCGCGGGCGCGTCGATCATGGGCACGCTGTCCGGCGGCGGCAAGCAGGTCATCTCGATCGGCAAGCGCTGCCTGCTCGGCGCGAACGGCGGCACCGGCATCTCGCTCGGCGACGACTGCGTGGTCGAGGCGGGGCTGTACGTGACCGCCGGCACCAAGGTCACCCTCCCGGACGGCAGCGTGGTCAAGGCCCGCGACCTGTCCGGGCAGCCCGGGCTGCTCTTCATCCGCAACTCGGTCACCGGCGCCGTGGAGGCCCGCCCGCGCAAGGGCGAAGGCATCACGCTGAACGAGGCACTGCACGCCAACGCCTGACCGTCCGAAAGTATGAATTTCCCAACCATCGTGAGGCTGAACACGTCAACCAGAGCGTGAACGCGGAACTAGTCCCCCGCCCCCAGACGTTCGGAGCGGTATGCCGGTGAAGCGTGGTGCCGTGGTGGCCGTGGGTGGCATTGGCGTGCTCGCCCTCGCGGTCGGAGTCGGCATCGCCTGGCTCGGTGGGAAGCACGTCGGGAACCTCCTGCCGCCGACCGAGGAGTGTTCGGCGTCGGTCAGCGGGCAGACGGTCGTGGTCGACTTCGAGCAGGCCGAGTCGGCGGCGATCATCGCGGGCGTCGCCGTACGGCGGGGTCTGCCGGCCCGCGCGGCGACGATCGCGCTCGCCACGGCGTACCAGGAATCCGGTCTGCGGAACCTGGCGCACGGCGACCGGGACTCGCTCGGGCTGTTCCAGCAGCGGCCGTCACAGGGCTGGGGTACGGCGACTCAGGTGCGGGACCCGCACTACGCGGCCGGGAAGTTCTACGACGCGCTCGTGAAGATCAAGAACTACCAGAAGCTCGCGATCACGGTCGCGGCCGACCTGGTGCAGCGCAGCGCGTTCCCGAACGCGTACGCCGACCACGAGGCGGACGCCCGCGTACTGGCGTCGGCGCTGACCGGGCAGTCGAAGAGCGTCTTCAGCTGCACCGTGAACACCGACGCGGTGCCGCAGGAGACGATGGGCGGCAACGGGCTGACGCCGCGTGCGGACGCCGTACGGAAGGATCTGCTCCGGACGTTCGGGAAGGTGTCGACCGGCGGGTACGCCGTGGGCGGGGTGAACTCCGGGCACATGGAGGGGTCGGCGCACTACGACGGGCGGGCGGTCGACGTGTTCGTCCGGCCGATCTCGACGGCCAACACCACGAAGGGCTGGGCGATGGCGCAGTACCTGGTCGCCCGGGCGGACCTGCTGAAGATCAAGACGGTCATCTTCAGCGACAAGATCTGGACCGCCGGCGGCCGGTCGGACTCCGGCTGGCGGGACTACACCCCACCCGAGCGCTCCGGCGACTCCAAGATCCTCCGCCACCTCGACCACGTCCACGTGGACGTCCTGGAGCAATAGCACAACGTCCGACGAAACGTGCGCTCCAGGCCACGAATCTTCGGACGTTGTGTGATGAAGTGCTTACTCGTCGTGTTCCTGCGGCGGCAGGGCCGCGATGAACGGGTGGTCCTTGTCGATCTTGCCGAGCTTGGACGCACCGCCCGGCGAGCCGAGGTCGTTGAAGAAGTCGACGTTCGCGGTGTAGTAGTCCTTCCACTGCTCCGGGGTGTCGTCCTCGTAGTAGATCGCCTCCACCGGGCAAACCGGCTCGCAGGCTCCGCAGTCGACGCACTCGTCGGGGTGGATGTAGAGCATCCGGTTGCCCTCGTAGATGCAGTCCACGGGGCACTCCTCGACACAGGCGAGGTCCTTCAGGTCAACACACGGCTGCGCGATGACGTAGGTCACTGCTACTCCTCCTATGGCAGGCAAGCGCAGCGGGGATTCCGGGGTGCTGCGATGCGGTGGTGCACGGTGTCTCTAGTATCACGGTAGTACGTCGACCACTGTGCCAGGAGTCCGGATCGTGTCAGGCCTGAGTGCCCGTGATATCGGCCACCGTATCGTCGTCCGGCACCGGATTCCGGGCGGTCTGACCGACGTCATCGGCGTTCTGCAGGCGTGGACCCCCGAACTCGTCACTGTCCGCCACGCTGACAGCGCTGTACACGAGATCCCGGCCGCCGACGTGACCGCGGCCAAGACCATCCCCGAGATGCCGCTCCGCCCGGTGGACGTCGACCAGCTCTTCCTCACCACCGCACTGGGCCGCCCAGCCGTCGAGACGGCGTACGTCGGCCACTGGTTGCTGCGGGCATCGTCCGGCTGGACGGGTCGCGGCAACTCGCTCCTGCCCGCGGGCGACCCTGGTTTGCCGGTCGCGGAGGCACTCCAGCAGGCGATCACGTTCTACGACCAGCACGGCCTACGGGCACAGGCCCTGGTCCGCGTCGGCAGCCCGTACGACGAGGAGATTCGCGCCTGCGGCTGGGTAGACGCCCGCCCTGAGCAGTCCGACGTACTCGTCATGCACACCACGCTCGACCACGTGAACGGCCTGCCTGAGTACGACGTACAGCTCGCCGAGGCGCCGAACGACGCGTGGTACCGGACCGCTTTCGACGGCCCGGTGCCGGATGTCGCACCGAAAGTCCTCGAAGGCGCCCCGAAGGCGGCGTTTGCGTCGATCCTGCTGGACGGGGCCGTCGTCGCGGTCGGACGTGGCTCCATGACCGGTCATTGGCTCGGTGTGGACGCGATCCGCGTGGCCGACGACTACCGCCGCCGCGGCCTCGGTACGGCGATCCTGCAAGGGCTGGCGCGCTGGGCGGGACCCCACGGCGGCCGCCGTACCTATCTCGAGGTCCTCCTGGAGAACACGGCCGCCATGGCGACGTACACCCGCCTCGGCTACCACGAGGCGTACCGGTACCGCTACCTGACCAGCCGGTGAGCCGCACGCGCGCCGACGAGCGTCAGCACGATGAATCCCGCTAGTACGATCCCCAACGCCCGACCGGGGTCGTCAGCCAGTGCAGCGTAGGTAGAACCGGCTATGGCGACCCCCAGCGCTCCAGACAGCTGTGCGTTCGTGGCGACGACTCCGGACAGGTCAGCGGCGAACTGCGACGACAGGCTGGACGTGACGACGCCGATGAGGGTGTTGGAGGTGATGCCGAGTCCCAGCCCGCCTATGCCGAGTAGGGCGAACAGAAGCAGCCCAGCGCGGCCGCCAAGCAACAGGTACGTCAGCACAGACACGTAGCCGAGCGCCAGGACCAGGCAGCCGATGACAGGCATCCACCGCACTCCCCGTCGCAGTCGGGGCAGGATCGGTCCGGCCAGACCGAACGTGGCGACCCAAACGACCATCGCGAAGCCGGAGTACGCCGGGCCCTTGTGCAGACCGCCTTGGAGATAGAGGGCGAGCACGAAGAGCAGGGCGAAGTACGTGCCCGAAGTACAGCCGTGGGCGAGGAGACCGGCGCGGACGGACGGATTGCTGAGGACCGGGCGTGCGATCAGTGGGCGACCACCCCGGCCGGCTGCGCGACGTTCGCCGTACTCGAAGAGGGCCAGCGCCGGGACGCTGAGCAGGAGGCACAGCCAGGACCAGGTAGGCCAGCCGCGTTCGGAGCCGAGCAGGAGCGGCACGATGACGAGCAGAACCGTGGTGGACAAGGCGAGTACGGCGCCGAGATCCAGTCGGTCGCGATGTCCGGGCGGATCGGCGGGAAGCAGGCGCCGGCCGGCCATAGCGAGGACGATGCCGATCGGCACGTTGACGAGGAAGATCGGACGCCAGCCGGTGCCGAAGAGATCTGCGGCGATGAGGACGCCGCCGAGCAGCTGGCCGGCCACCGCGCCGCCGGACAGCGCGATCGAGAAGTAGCCGAGCGCCTTGAGACGGTCGCGTCCTTGGAAGTGCAGCTGGATGCCGCTGAGCACCTGCGGGACCATCAGCGCGGCGCCGGCCCCCTGGACGAACCGGGCCGCGACCAAGGTGGCGGTTCCGGGGGCGAGGCCGCAGGCGAGCGAGGCCGCGGTGAAGACGGCCAGGCCGAGCAAGAATGTCCGCCGATACCCGAGCGACGAGCCGAGGCGGGCGCCGGTGATCAGCAGTACGGCGAACGCGACGACGTACCCGGACACGACCAGGCCGACGGCGCCCTCGGAGGCGTGCAGGTCGGCGCCGATCGACGGACCGGCGATGTTGGCGACCGCGGTATCGATATTGGCCATGAACTGACCGGTGAGCAGGACGGCCAGGACCGCGCCGCGACGAACGGTTCTTGTCTGCGAGATGAGCACGCCAGTTGAACGGTGTGAGGTGGTCGAGATGTGAGGGGGTTAGGCTCACGAGGCATGGCGGAGAATGTGGTCGATCGGCCGGAGTACGCGGGGGACTTCGAGGGCGCGGTGCGGGTGGAGTACACGCCGCACCCGGACGACGGCGTCGCGGATCCCGGTGAGATCGTCTGGACCTGGGTGCCGTTCGAGGAGGACTTCAGCCGCGGCAAGGACCGGCCCGTGCTGGTCGTCGGCTGGGACGAGCCGTTCCTGCTGGCGCTGATCCTCACCAGCAAGGACCACGACCGCGACGCCGCCGACGAGGCGCGCTGGGGCCGGGTCTGGCTGGACATCGGCAGCGGGACCTGGGACAAGGAGCACCGGCCCAGCGAGGTCCGCCTGGACCGGGTCCTCCGCATCGATCCGCAACAGGTCCGCCGCGAGGGCGCCGTGATCGACGAACCGATCTTCGCTCAGGTCGCGGCCGGCCTGCACAACCTCAACCGCGGCTGAAGGATCAGCTGGGCGGGCGGGTCGTCGTCGTGACACCCGGCTTCCGGCCGGGTGGGGTCGTGATACCGCCCGGCGGCGGCGTCACGGTGGTCCCCGGCTTGGGCCCGCAGCGGATGTCGGCGGCCGCGTTGTACTTCGTGGTGAACGACTCGGTCTTCTGCCGTACGCCGTTCTTCGCGAAGTACCGGTAGATCGTGATGTCGAAGCCCGGCGTCGGCGCCTGCGGCTCACACTTCGCGGCCGTGTTGTACACGAGGCCCGGCTGGCGGGGGTTCGACTTCGCGGACTGCCCGGCGGTGATGTCGACGAACTTGGTGCCCCAGATGATCACCCGGATGCTGCCCTTGCTGCCCGGGGTCGACGCCTTGAAGATCGTCTGCACCAGCAGGCCGTGCCCGGAGTCGTTCAGGAACTTCAGGTCCACGTTCGGCCAGGCCACGGTCGCCTCCCGGCCGACCGGGTACCGGCTGATGTAGACGCTGTGCGCCTTGTGCTCGACGATCTTCAGCCCGGCGAAGAACGCCGCGTTGAAGGTGGTGGTCGCCGACTGCGAGACACCGCCGCCGAAGTCCTTCTCGAACTTGCCGCCGCTGATGATGTACCCCTCGGCGAACCCGTTCTCCTTGGTCCGCTCACCGACGATCTTGTTCAGGCTGAACTCTTCGTTCGGCTTCAGCAGCGTGCCGTTGATCTTGGCCGCCGCCGTCCCGATGTTGGTGTTGCGGTACGGCGCGTGCGGGAACTCGGTCTTGAAGTCGCCGATGTTCTGCGTGATCCCGAGCGCGGTCGCCTGCGCCGTGGTGAACTTCGCCGGGGTCGGCGTCAGCGGTACGGCGGCCCGCCGCTCACCGGTCGGCTTCGGCAGGATCGCCAGGATCGCCGCACCGACTTTCGCCCGGTCAACGACCATGCCGTTGACCGCCGGGACCACCTTCGGCCCGGCGCCGACGATCTGCACCGTCGCGTCCTTTGGCAGCGTCTCCAGCGTCTTGAAGCGCTGCAGGAACAGCGGCTCCAGCGCCTTGGTGCTCAGCGCCGGGATGACCTTGCCCTCCTGCACGCTGACCGCCAGCGCCGGCGCGAGTTCGGCCGGCTCCAGCTCGACCGACTTCGTCCCGACCGTCAACCGGATCGGACCCGACATCGCGGGCTGGGCGAACTCCGTCAGCGCCTTGTCGATCGCCTCGGTGGCGGCCTGCGGCTTGGTCACATCGGCCGGCAGTTCCTTCGGGGTCCCGTCCGAGGGGTACGCCGCCAGCACCGAGTCGCCCGCCTTCGCGGTGTCCAGCTGCAGGCCGTCGGCCGGGTCGTGCTTCACCGGCTGCGTGCCCTTGAAGGTGATCGTGCCCTCGGTCGCCTTGCGGTTCACCTGGCCGGCGAGCTTGTCGACGGCGGCCTTCAGCTTCGCGTCGTCCTTGATGACGACCGGCTCGACCGCGTCCCCGCCGGTCAGCGCGTGCAGGATCCGGCCGGGGGCCAGGCTGCGGCCCGCGCCCGCGGCGGCGACGGTCTTGTCCACGTCCACCGAGAGCCCGGCGTCGGCCGGCAGCATCTGGAACTTGGCGTCACCCGCCTTCAGCGCGATCGGCGCGGCCACGCGGTCCTTGAGACCCGCGGTCAGCTTGGTCTTCGCGTCGTCCTCGGACAGACCGCCGATCGGGATGCCGAGCACGGTCGTGTCCGTCGGAATCTTGGCTCCGGCGAACGCGAACGCCGCGCCGTACCCCACGACAACAACACCGAGCCCCGCGGCGGCGATAATCCCCGCGAGCTGCTTTCTCCCCACCGGACAGAGTCCTCCCGCTCGAGCGCTTGGTCAGGGCACAAGCGCACATCCTACGGGACAGGACAGGCCTCACCGACCGTCGGGGCTGCCCCGTTATGCCCCGGCAGTAACGATCAGTTTCCGGGCAGTTCCCGGTAGTGACTGGAATGGTAGATCAACGCGCTCGGGTCGCTCGGATCGCCCGTCCCGAGGCTCAGCACCTCGCCCACCACGATCGTGTGGTCTCCCCCGTCGTACGTCGCCCAGGTCCGGCACTCGAGCCACGAGAGGGCCCCGTCGACGGTCGGGCAGCCGGTTTTCGGGCCGGCCGTCGTACCGATGCCGTCGAACTGGCTGTACAGGTCCCGGCCGGATCGCGCGAACCGGTCCGCGATCTCCTGCTGCGCCCCGGAGAGCACCGACACGGCCCAGTAGCCGCAGTCCAGTACGGCGGAGTGCATCCGGACGCCCTTGTCCACGCAGACCAGCACCAGCGGCGGATCGAGCGAGACCGAGGTGAACGCGTTGGCGGTCATCGCGTGCGCGACGCCGTCCTGCAGCGTGCTCATGATCGTGATCCCCGACGCGAACTGGCCGAGCGCACGCGCGGAACTCCGCAGGTGGGACGCTCCCACTCGACTCGGTAGACGACACCTCAGCAGGTTATGCCCGCTGACAGGTTGATGCCTCAACCGAGCGTGTGGGAACGGTCACCTCACAGACCGGCGAACAGGTCGTGCTCCAGGCCGTCGGGGCCGGGGGCTGGGGTGCCCTTGACCAGGCGGTACGGCTCGGAGGCCCAGATCTGGTTGCCGTTGTTGTTGGACAGCGCGAAGAAGGGTCCGTCGACGGTGATCTGGGTGGCGTGCGCCTTCATCGCGTTCATCTTCCGGTCGATGAATTCCTCGCCCTCGATCACGCAGTCGATCAGCCGGTCCGGCGTGATCATCGGCGGCATCGGGCCGTCCGGGTCCATCCCCTCGAAGGTGGTGGTGTCACCGGCCTCGCGGAGCGCCCGGAGCTGCTCGCGCATCCGGGACTCGGCCATCGCGGTCCAGTAGATCTTCGGGATGTCCCACGCCGGGCCGAGATCCTCCCGGTACGACCGGGCGGCGGCCAGGGCGGCGGCGTACATCGCGACGCGGTGCGCCTTGATGTGATCGGGGTGACCGTAGTTGCCCCACTCGTCGTAGGTCACCAGGACCTGCGGGCGGAGCTCGCGGATCACCGGGACCAGATCGTTCGCGGCGGCGACCAGGTCCGCCTGCCAGAAGCTGTCCTTACGGGTCTGCGGCGGGACGTCCGCGTTGCCCTCGTCGTTGTAGATCATCCCGGTGTCGCGGTACTTCCCCGGGCCGCCGAGGAACCGGTGGTCGGTGACACCGAGCTCGGCCATCGCGTCCGCGAGCTCACCGATCCGGTGCTCGCCGAGGCCGTCGTCCTGGTCGCTGGCCAGATGGGACAGCTCGGGGACCAGGACCTCGCCCTCCTCGCCGAGGGTGCAGGTGATCAGGGTGACGTGGGCGCCCTCAGCGACGTACCGCGCCATCGTCACACCGTTGTTGATGGTTTCGTCGTCCGGGTGGGCGTGCACCAGCAGTAGCCGGCGCTCAGCAAGCTCAACCATGCCGAAAGCCTACGTCGGCCCGCCGACAATCCTTCTGGCAGTTCTCCCGGAAGCGGGTCAGCCGAAGCGGCGGACCAGCAGGCAGCCGGCCTGGAACCGCGACCTGGCGCCGAGACCGGCGATCAGCGCGCTGATCTCCGAGCGCACGGTGCGCAGCGACAATCCGAGGTCGCGCGCGATCGCGGCGTCCTTCGCACCGGTCGACATCATCCGGCCGATCGTCACCTGGCGGCTGGTCAGCTCCTTGACCGCGGCGGGCGTCCGCCGGTGCGATCCGAGCTCGTACACCTCACAGACGACCTCGGGCGCGACATCCTCGAGCCGCACCGCCTCAACTGCCGGATACACCGACATGCGTCACTCCTCCCCAAGAGTTCAGGAAAGGATTCTCGTTCCCGGGTCGGACCACTGCCAGGTACAACCCATACAAACCACCCATACAGTTGCGGTGCGTCAACCGCCGTGAACAGCGAGGAGGGCGGCGCCCGCAGGCACCGCCCTCCTCGAAGTGTGCTGCGATCAGCTCACTTTCTTCACACCGATCTGGGTCAGGTCAGGCAGACCACCAGTGTTCGGGTCGGCCACCACGTTGTCGAGGTTCGAGCCCACGACGTACACGCTGAGGTCCTGAACGGTCGGCACCAGCGGAGCCGTCTTCATGATCTCGACGTACAGGTCGGACAGACCGCTCTCGATCTTCGACTTGTCGGTCTCCTTCTCCAGGTTCGCCATCGTGTCCCAGCCGGCCTGGCTACGCGCGTAGTTGTTCTGCGCGGCCTTGCCCGGCGCGGTCGAGTCCGGTCCGAACACCGACGGCACGATGGTCGTCAGGCTCGCCCAGTCGTAGCACCAGCCGGCGGTGATCAGGTCGGTCGCCGCGGTGTCCTGCTGCTGCGTCGAGTAGTAGTTGTCACCCGGGATCTTCTGGATCTCGACGTTGACCCCGATGGCCTTCCAGGACGCCTGAGCGGCCTCGGCAGCCTTGACGGCCAGACCGGAGTCCGCCGTACCCAGGACGAGCTTCTCGCCCTTGTAGCCGGCCTCGGTCAGCAGCTGCTTGGCCTTCGCCGGGTCGCCCGCGTCCGGGACCTTGAAGTTCTCTTCCTTCTTGTAGCCCTCCATGTCCTGCGGAATGATCGAGTCGACCACCGCAGCCAGACGCTCGCCGCCACGGCCGTCGCGGTAGCTCGTCCGGTCGAGGCCGTAGTACAGGGCCTCGCGCAGCTTCTGGTTCTTCAGCAACGGCTTCTGCTGGTTGAACGCGATGTACCGGCGGCAGATGTCGGTGCCCTGGACGACGCGGTCCTTGACGTTCGCCTGGTTCGTCTTGGCGATGTTCTCCGGCTGCACACCGGCGAAGCTCACGGAGCTCTGGTCAGCCGCGCCGTTCGCGAACAGCCGCTGGTCGACCGTCGCCTCGGCATCACCGAACTTGAAGATGAACTTGTCCGGCCGGGCGTCGCGCAGCGGGTCGGTCTTCTGGTCCCAGTTGGTGTTGCGGACCAGCACCAGCTGCTTCTTCCGGGTGTACGACTCGATCTTGTACGGGCCGCTCGACACCGGGTGGTTGTCGTACTGCGTCTTGGTGTCCTTCGCCTTCGGGACCGGCGAGAAGACCTTCATGCTCGCCGTACCGTCGAACGACGCGACCGGGCGGTTCAGCTTGAAGACGATCGTCTTCTCGTCCGGGACCTCGATCGCGGTGCAGCCCTTGCCGCCGTTGTTCCCTGCGACGTACGGGCCCTTGTAGCCCTTGCAGTCGAGGTACTCGTGCGCGTACGGCGCACCCTCGGCCATGTCGGCGGCGAACGACCGCTCGGCGTTGTACTTGATGTCAGCGGCAACGATCGGCGTGCCGTCCTCGTACTTCAGCCCGTCCTTCAGCTTGAAGGTCCAGGTCTTGAAGTCCGGGCTGGACTCGTAGCTCTCCGCGAGGTCCTTCTCGAGAACGATCTTCTTCGCCTTGGCGTCGTACCGGTAGTCCGTCAGCGTCCGGCCGATCAGCTTGCCGATCATCTGGGAGTCGGTGACGAAGTTCCGCGCCGGGTCGAGGTGCTCCACGTCGTTGACGTGGTAGACGGTAACGGTGCCCCCCTTGGCACCGGCCGAAGCCTGCCCAGTCGGCGTATCGCTGTTTCCCCCGCCGCAGGCAACCGCGGTCAGGCTCAGTCCGAACCCAACGGCGATTGCCACTCCGGTTCGTTTGAGGTGATCCATGGCCAGTGTTTCCTTCCTTGTGTTGACACTTGTCGCCGGGTCGCGGCGGCTTTGAAGAAAGTGATCTACGTCATTTGGCGGTCATCAACTCACGTGTTCACAAACTGCGCAATGCGCTTTTGGCCGCTTGACCGGATCGTGATCCCTTCAATGCCGTCGGTACACCAGACCAACGCTCTGTGTAGTCGTCAGACCACGTCCCGTTCCTCAGGGAAGTGGCAGGCCGATAGATGGCCCGGGGCCCCGATCTGCAGCAGCGGCGGCTCCTCCGCAGCGCAGATCTCCTGTGCCTTCCAGCATCTGGTCCGGAAGCGGCACCCCGAGGGCGGGTTCAGTGGGCTCGGTACGTCGCCCGTCAGCCGGATGCGCTCCCGCGCTTCCTCGGCGTCAGGGTCGGCCTCCGGCACCGCGGACAGCAGCGCGTGCGTGTACGGGTGCCGGGCGTGGTTGTAGAGCTCGTCGCGCTCGGCCGTCTCGACGACCTTGCCGAGGTACATCACCGCGACCCGGTCCGAGATATGACGGATCACCGACAGGTCGTGCGCGATGAACAGGTAAGCGAGCCCGAACTCCTCCTGCAGGTCCTCGAGCAGGTTTACGATCTGCGCCTGGATCGACACGTCGAGCGCCGACACCGGCTCGTCGCAGACGATCAGCTTCGGCCGCAGCGCGAGCGCCCGGGCGACCCCGATCCGCTGCCGCTGGCCGCCGGAGAACTCGTGCGGATAGCGGTTGTAGTGCTCGGGATTCAGTCCGACCCGTTCCATCAGGGTCTGGACCGCTTTCTTCGTCCCGCCCTCGCTCTTCACGTTCTGGATCTCGAACGGCGCCGCGATGATGGTCCCGACCGTCTGCCGCGGGTTCAGCGACGAGAACGGGTCCTGGAAGATCATCTGGACCTCCCGCCGGAACGGGCGCATCCGGGCCCGGTTCAGGTGGGTGATGTCCGAGCCCATGAACGAGATCGTCCCGCCGGTCGGCTCGTCCAGTCTGGTCACCAGCCGGCCGGTGGTGGTCTTCCCGCAGCCGGACTCACCGACCACACCGAGCGTCTCGCCGGCGTGGATGCTGAGGTCGACGCCGTCGACCGCCTTCACCGCGCCGGTCTGCCGCTGGAAGATGATCCCCTGCGTCACCGGGAAATACCGTTGCAGCCCGCGCGTCTCGAGCAGCAGTTCGCCGCCCGAAGACTGCTTGCCGGCCGTCTGCTCGGCAGATGTCGTCGTACTCACCAGCACTCCCCCGCCATCAGAGGCTCGGCTTGATCTGCTCGGAGAACAGCTGCCTGCGCTCCTCGGACTTGATGTGGCACCGCACCCGATGCTGTTCCTGACCGATCTGCAGCAACTCAGGCAGCTCGGTGGAGCAGCTCGCTCCCTCGACGTGCTCCTGGTAGTCGCAGCGCGGCTGGAACGGGCAGCCCTTGGGCAGGTTGATCAGCGACGGCGGAGTGCCCCGGATCGACTTGAGCCGTCCGTCGCCGGAACGGTTCACCCGCGGGATCGAGCCCAGCAGGCCCCACGTGTACGGCATCTCCGGCCGGTAGAAGATGTCCCGGACAGCGCCCGACTCGACCACGCGGCCGCCGTACATCACCACGACGTTCTCGGTCATCTTGGCGACCACACCGAGGTCGTGGGTGATCAGGATGATCGCGGAGTTGAACTCCTTCTGCAGATCCTTCATCAGGTCCAGGATCTGGGCCTGGACCGTGACGTCGAGCGCGGTGGTCGGCTCGTCGGCGATCAGCAGCGAGGGGTCGCACATCAGCGCCATCGCGATCATCGCGCGCTGCCGCATACCACCGGAGAACTGGTGCGGGTAGTCGAAGAACCGCTTGTCGGGCGACGGGATGCCGACCCGGTCGAGCAGGTCGATCGCGCGCTTCTTGGCCACCGCCTTCGGAGCGTTGTTGTGCACCAGGAACGCCTCGGTGAGCTGGTCACCGACCCGGTAGAACGGGTGCATCGCCGACAGCGGGTCCTGGAAGATCATCGCGACCTGCTGGCCGCGCAGTGCCCGTATCTCGGGCACGGACATCCCCACCAGCTCGGCGCCGTCCAGCCAGATCTCGCCGGTCACCCTCGCCTTGCTGCCCTTGTGCAGGCCCATGATCGCCAGGCTGGACACGCTCTTGCCGGAGCCTGACTCGCCGACGATACCGAGCGTCTTACCCCGCTCGAGGGTGAAGTTCAGGCCGTTGACGGCCTTCACCAGCCCGTCGTCGGTCGGGAAGTGCACCTGCAGGTCCTTGACCTCGAGGAACGGCTTTCCGGCGCGGGTGTCCGCCGGCGGCGCACTGGTCACGGATTCGGTCATCTCACCTCACCTGATCAGGACAGCCGCACGCGCGGGTCGATGACGGCGTACAGGACGTCGACGACGATGTTCGCGAGCACCACGAAGATCGCCGCGAACAGCACCACGCCCATGATCGCGGGCAGGTCGTTGCTGAGCACGGAGTCGATGGAGAACTTGCCGAGGCCGGTGATGCTGAAGATCTGTTCGGTGATCACCGCGCCGCCGAGCAGGCCGCCGACGTCCAGGCCGAAGATGGTCACGATCGGGGTCAGCGCGGACCGCAGCCCGTGCTTGAAGACCACGGTCCGCTCGTCCAGGCCCTTCGCCCGGGCGGTCCGGATGTAGTCCTCGTTCATGGTGTCGATCATGTTGGCCCTGGTGATCCGGGTGTAGAGCGCCGCGAACACCAGGGCGAGCGTGATCCACGGCAGGATGTAGAACTGCAGCCACTTCACCGGACCGACCGTGAACAGGGCGGCGTTCGCCGTGTCCGGGAACGGCACCCATTTCAGCTTGACGATGAACAGGAACAGCAGCAGGTACCCGAACACGATCGTCGGGAAGGACACCCCGAACAGGGCCAGGCCGACGCTGAACTTGTCGATGAACCTGCCCTTGCGAAGGGCGGCGATCAGGCCGAGCAGTACGCCGGAGAACAGCCAGAGGACGGCGGCTCCGAGGGCCAGCCACAGGGTCGACGGGAACGCGTCCTTGATCGAGTTCCAGACCGGGATGCCGTTCTGGTACGACTCACCGAAGCACGGCCACGGGCAGTTGCGCTCGTTGCCCTCGGAGCCGATCGTCCGGCCGCCCGGGCTCACCAGGCCCTGCATGTACTGGCCGTACTGGGCGACCAGCGGTTTGTCGAAGCCGTACGTCGCGTTGACCTGTGCGACCGTCTCCGCGTTGCAGTTCTTGCCGCAGATCAGCAACGCGGGGTTGGCCGGCGTGGCCCAGAACAGGAAGAACGTGATCGCGCTGATCACGACCAGCACGAACACCGCCTGGATCAGGCGGCGGATGAGATAGCGGCCCACCGGTCAGCTCCTTCCGGCGCGCGGATCGAGGGCGTCCCGGACCGAGTCGCCGAGCAGGTTGAATGCCAGCACGGTGATGAACAGCGCCATCCCCGGGAAGAACAGGTACAACGGGTTGCCTTCGATCCAGTTCGACGCGTCGGAGATCATCCGGCCCCACGACGCGGTCGGCTCCTTGATGCCGACACCCAGGAAGGACAGCGCCGCTTCCGCGGTGATGTTCGTCGGGAGCAGCAGCGTCGTGTAGACCAGCAGCGTCGGCATCATGTTCGGCAGGACCTGCCGGAAGAGCACGTAGTTCGGTCCGGCGCCGAGTGACCTGGCGGCCTCCACGAACTCGCGCTCACGCAGCGAAAGCGTTTGACCACGGACTATTCGCGCCAGGTAGGCCCAGCCGAAGAAGCCGAGGACGAACATCAGCACGCCCATTCGCAGCGTGTTGTTGTCGGGGATGCCGAACAGATCCTGGGCACGCGAGGCGACCACCGGCGTCAGCGCCATCACGAACAGCAGCGACGGGAAGCTCAGCATGATGTCCATGAGCCGGCTGAGCAGCGTGTCGACCCAGCCGCCGAAGTACCCGGAGACCATCCCGATCACCGTGCCGAGCACGACCGCGATGACAGTGCCGCCGAGCGCCACCAGCAGCGAGACCCGGGTGCCGTAGACCAGCCGCGAGAAGATGTCGCGGCCGTTCTGCGGCTCGATGCCGAGCCAGTGCTCGGAACTCGTGCCGCTGCCCCACAACCCGCCGATCGGGATGCCGCCGTCGCGCGTGTTCAGCAACGGGTCGCCGTTGGCATTGAGCTTGTTGAACTGATCGGGCGGGAACCCGTTCAGCTTGACGATCAACGGCGCCAGCAGCGCCACCGCGATGATCAGCAGGATCACGATCGCGCTGATGATCGCGATCTTGTCCTTCCGCAGCCGTGCCCAGGCGATCTCCCCCGGCGAACGGCCCTCGATCTCCTTCGCTTCGGCAGTCTCGACCAGAGCATCTGTCGGCAGGCCCTCATCGGGAGACTGCGTCTCCGAGACCCCCAGCGTCATCGCCCGTCACCCGTCCTTCATGGTGATGCACCCCGCACCTTTGACCCGGGCTCGCCGGGTTGCCGGGAACCCTACGTATCTCGCAGTGTGGACGCCATGGGAAGCCGACGCTAGTCACCGAATCGTGACCGGTGTGACTTCCGCCACTACTGGCGGGTTCGGAGCGCTTTGACGAACGGCCGGTCGGGTACCAGCCAGTCACTCTCGTCGAGATCCTCCGGCGCGAACCACCGGAGCTCCGAGTGCTCACGCAGTACCGGATCCCCGGCGACGATCACCGCCCGATAGACGTGCAACCGGTACGTCTCCGAGATGTCCACACCGGGCCCGAGCGACTCGCCGACCTTGATCTCCAGGTCCAGCTCCTCGCGGAGTTCCCGGACCGCTGCCTGTTCGTCGGTCTCCCCCGGCTCGACCTTGCCGCCCGGGAACTCCCAGCCCCCGTCCGGCCCCGGCCGGTACGCCGCCAGCACCAAGCCGTCCCGTACCACTGCGACACCCACCACGATCTGCACGTCGCGACTCTGCCAGAAACTGTCCTTCGCGTCCGGCATGATGCCGGTATGCCGTTGCAGAACAGGGTTCTGCCCACCCAGGAGATCGTCGCCGACACCGGCCGCGGCCTCTTGATGGGCAACCGCGGCAGCCTGCACGGCCCCGATCGCCGCCTCGGCACGACCCGCTGGCGGTCGAAGGCGTGGATCTGCTGTGTCCTCGACTGGAAAGGGATCCGCCGCGATCCGATGCCGCCCGGCCGCTGGACCGCGCTGTTCTTCTTCGACGAAGCGGTCGCGCTCGCCGCCGGCCATCGGCCCTGTCATTACTGCCGTCGCAGGGATTTCCTGCTGTACGCCGGTGCGTGGGCAAGCGGCCGCGGCCTGCCCGAACGTCCACGGGCCGCCGAGATGGACGCCGTACTGCACCATGAGCGGGTCGAATCACGCACCAGGCAGCAGCGAACGACCGTTCAGGACTTCTCCGAACTGCCCGACGGCGCCATGCTGCGGTTCGATGGTCGACCCGCGCTGGTGCTCGACCAGCAGGTGCTGCCGTGGTCGTGGGAGGGGTACGGCGAAGGGCTGCGGCCCCCTGGTCTGCGCGAGGTCGAAGTACTCACGCCACCCGCGAATCTCGTTGTCCTACAGGCCGGATTCGCCCCATTACTCCACCCGTCGGCACCCTCGCAACTGAGGTAAGCCTAACTGGAAACACGCCGTACCGAGGGGTCTTCCGTTGGGCGCTCGGCAGGGGCAAAGTGTGCCCATACTGACAGCTACATAACCATCACTGGAGTCGGCAATGGGTGAAGGCAACAGCGGCCAGGGCAACATCGCCGCAGTCGTCCGCGCGCTCGAGGGGCTGCATGCGGCGGTGGGCAAACTCAGCCAGGAGTACGGTGACACCCTCGGCATCCGCCGCCTGGTGTCCGATGTGGACCGGCTGAGCGACGATCTCGCAGAGCTCGGCCCGCCCGACCCCAGGCACAGGCCCGGACCCGTTCCGGAGGAACTCGAGGAGATTCCCGACGTGGAGTATGACGCGTCCATGTGGACCGACGCGGAACACGAAGGCTTCGGCGCGCCTGACAGGCACGCTCCCTGATGGCGACGGGAGTCAACGCGCCCGGCCGCGCTCAAATTGGCCTCAAGACTGCAAGAACGGATCGATGGTGGCTCGCGCCGTTGCGCATCGGCGTGATCCTGGGCTTCTTCATCGTCTACGCGACGATCCGGATCTTCATGAACAAGTGGTACTGGGTCGACGCGTACCACTACCTCACGCCGCTGTACTCGCCCTGTGTGACCAGCAGCTGTGTCGAGGGTTCCAGCCATCTCGGCACCTGGTTCGGCAACTTCCCGCGGTTCGTGCCGTTCAGCCTGATCACGTTCGTGATCCTGGCCGGCTTCCGCGGCACCTGCTACTACTACCGCAAGGCGGGGTACCGGTCGCTGTTCTTCGCGCCGTCCGCCTGCGCGGTTCCCGAGCCGCACAAGAACTACACCGGTGAGCGGAAGTTCCCGCTGATCGCGCTGAACCTGCACCGCTACTTCTTCTACGGTGCGCTGATCTTCGGTGTGCTGAACATCTACGACGGCCTGCAGGCCTTCCACGGCGACGGCGGCGGATTCGGCATCGGCCTCGGCACGGTGATCATCTGGCTGAACCTGGTGATGCTGTGGCTGTACACGCTGTCCTGCCACGCCTGCCGGCACATCGTCGGCGGCCGGCTGAAGAACTTCTCCAAGCACCCGATGCGCTACCGGTACTGGACCTTCGTGTCCAAGCTGAACCCGAAGCACGGCACCTTCGCGATGACGTCGCTGTTCACCGTGATCCTGACCGACTTCTACATCATGGCGGTCTCCGCCGGGTGGTTCTCCGACCTGCGCATCATCAATTGAGGATTTCATGACTGAGCTGGAACGACACTCGTACGACGTCGTCGTGATCGGGGCCGGCGGCGCCGGCCTGCGCGCGGCGATCGAGGCCCGCGAGCAGGGCAAGAAGACCGCGATCATCTGCAAGTCCCTGTTCGGCAAGGCGCACACCGTGATGGCCGAGGGCGGCTGCGCGGCCGCGATGGGCAACGCGAACTCCAACGACAACTGGCAGGTCCACTACCGCGACACGATGCGCGGCGGGAAGTTCCTGAACAACTGGCGGATGGCCGAACTGCACGCGCAGGAGGCCCCCGACCGGGTGTGGGAGCTGGAGACGTACGGCGCGCTCTTCGACCGCACGCCCGACGGCCGGATCAGCCAGCGCAACTTCGGCGGTCACACCTACCCGCGGCTCGCGCACGTCGGCGACCGCACCGGCCTGGAGCTGATCCGCACCCTGCAGCAGAAGATCGTCTCGCTGCAGCAGGAGGACTTCGAGGCCACCGGCGACTACGAGGCGAACCTCAAGGTGTACGCCGAGTGCACGGTCACCGAGCTGATGAAGGACGGCGACGCGATCTCCGGCGCCTTCGGGTACTGGCGCGAGTCCGGCCGGTTCATCCTGTTCGACGCGCCCGCGGTCATCCTGGCCACCGGCGGGGTCGGCAAGTCCTTCAAGGTCACCTCGAACTCCTGGGAGTACACCGGTGACGGGCACGCGCTCGCGATGCGGGCCGGCGCGACGCTGATCAACATGGAGTTCATCCAGTTCCACCCGACCGGCATGGTCTGGCCGCCGTCGGTGAAGGGGATCCTGGTCACGGAGTCGGTCCGCGGCGACGGCGGCGTACTGAAGAACTCCGAGGGCAAGCGGTTCATGTTCGAGTACGTGCCGGACGTGTTCCGGGCGCAGTACGCCGAGTCCGAGGACGAGGCGGACCGCTGGTACAAGGACCCCGACAACAACCGGCGCCCACCGGAGCTGCTGCCGCGGGACGAGGTCGCCCGCGCGATCAACTCCGAGGTGAAGGCCGGCCGCGGTACGCCGCACGGCGGTGTCTTCCTGGACGTGTCCTCGCGACTCCCGGCCGAGGAGATCACCCGGCGGCTGCCGTCGATGCACCACCAGTTCAAGGAGCTCGCGGACGTCGACATCACCGCGGAGCCGATGGAGGTCGGTCCGACCTGCCACTACGTGATGGGCGGCGTCGAGGTCGACCCGGACACCGCGTCGTCCGTCGTACCGGGCCTGTTCGCCGCGGGTGAGGTTGCCGGCGGCATGCACGGCTCGAACCGGCTCGGCGGCAACTCGCTGTCCGACCTGCTCGTCTTCGGACGGCGGGCCGGTATGGGAGCCGCGATGTACGTCGACGGTCTCGGAGCGGCTCGGCCGAAGATCGACGAGGCCGACGTCGACGCGGCGGCCGAGGACGCGCTGGCGCCGTTCGAGCTCGAGGGCGGCGAGAACCCGTACACGATCCACCAGGAACTGCAGCAGTCGATGAACGACCTGGTCGGCATCATCCGCAAGGAAGAGGAGATGGAGCAGGCGCTCGGTCGCCTGTCCGAGTTCCGCAGCCGGATCGCGAAGATGACGGTGGAGGGTCACCGGCAGTTCAACCCGGGCTGGCACCTCGCGCTCGACCTGCGCAACATGCTGACCGTGTCGGAGTGTGTGGCAGGGCGCGGCGCTGATGCGGCAGGAGTCGCGCGGTGGGCACACGCGCGACGACTTCCCGGGCATGAACCCCGAGTGGCGCAAGAAGCTGCTGGTGTGCGCGCTCGACGCCGACGGCGTCGTGAACGTCTCCGAGAAGCAGCAGATCCCGATGCGCGAGGACCTGCTGGAGCTGTTCGAGCTCGACGAGCTGACGAAGTACCTGACGGATGAGGAGCTGCCGGCCAAATGAGTTACAAGGGCAAATTCCGCGTCTGGCGGGGTGACTCCGAGGGCGGTGAGCTCAAGGACTACGAGGTCGAGGTGAACGAGGGCGAGGTCGTCCTCGACGTCATCCACCGGCTGCAGGCCACCCAGACCCCCGACATGGCGGTCCGGTGGAACTGCAAGGCCGGCAAGTGCGGCTCCTGCAGCGCCGAGATCAACGGCATGCCGAAGCTGATGTGCATGTGCCGGATGAACACGTTCGCCGAGGACGAGGTCGTCACGGTCACGCCGATGCGCACGTTCCCGGTGATCCGCGACCTGGTCACGGACGTCTCGTTCAACTACCAGAAGGCGCGCGAGGTGCCGGCCTTCAAGCCGCCGGCGGACCTGAAGCCGGGTGAGTACCGGATGCAGCAGGTCGACGTCGAGCGCTCGCAGGAGTTCCGCAAGTGCATCGAGTGCTTCCTGTGCCAGGACACCTGCCACGTGATCCGTGACCACGAGGAGAACAAGGAGTCGTTCTCCGGTCCGCGGTTCCTGATGCGCGTCGCCGAGCTGGACATGCACCCGCTCGACGCCGCCGACCGGCAGCACGCCGCGCAGGAGCAGCACGGTCTGGGCTTCTGCAACATCACCAAGTGCTGCACCGAGGTGTGCCCCGAGCACATCAAGATCACCGACAACGCGCTGATCCCGATGAAGGAACGCGTCGTCGACCGCAAGTACGACCCGATCGTCTGGCTGGGCAACAAGATCCGCCGCCGCCCCGCCTGACCCCACCACCCCGAGTCCCCTGGCCCCACCCGGAGCCAGGGGACTCGCTTTTTCCAACTTTGAGAACCCACCAACCGTTTCGGGGCAGTGAAAACGGTTGGTGGGTTCTCAAAGTTGGGCTCTCGGGGTTGGCTCACTCGCGTGGGTGAGTTGGGTGGGGGTGTTGGGCGTTTAGGGTTCCGGGCATGGACGTTGTGGTGCTGCGGCTGGTCAATCTCGTGATTTTCATGATGATCTTCGTGCCGATCTCGCAGCGGCTGCTCGGGGTGCGGTTCGGGCTCGGGCGGCTCGCGGTCGGTGCGCTGATCACGCTGAGCGTGTCCGGGCCGCTGGCGGTCGCGCTGATCGGTACGCCGCCGTGGACCGGATCGAACGGCGCCGCGCTCGCGTTCATGGCACTGATCGCGCTCTGCTCGATGCTCGCCGGCCTGGTGTTCCTGGTGCTGGCGGAGGCGCTCGTCCCGACCGGGTCGTTGCCGCGGGCCCGTGATCTGCGGCGGGACCTGAGCGGGCGGATCGCGCGCACCCGACGGTACCTGCAGATCCTGCGGATCGCGATCAAACACGGCCTCGGCCCGTACCTCCGCGGACGTCGCCGTCCCGGCCGGGAGAACGCCGCGGGCCAGGCCGAGCTGGCCAAGTCGCTCCGGCTCGCACTCGACGAAGCCGGCGTCACGTTCGTGAAGCTCGGCCAGGTGCTGTCCACGCGCAGCGACATCATCCCCCAGTCGGTCGCCACCGAACTCAGCCGCCTCCAGGACCAGGTCACCCCGGCGCCCTGGCCGCAGGTCGAGGAGATCCTCACCGAAGAACTCGGCGCCCCACCCTCCCAGGTGTACGCCGCCTTCGACACCGAACCCCTCGCCGCCGCCTCAGTCGCCCAGGTCTACACCGCCCGCCTCACCAACGGCACCGACGTGGTGGTGAAGGTTCAGCGGCCTGGGATTGCCGGGCTGGTCGACCGAGATCTCGACATCGTCCGGCGTCTCGCCAGGCTCCTGGATCGGAACACCGACTGGGGACGCTCGATGGGGGTGCGGGCGCTCGCCGACGGGTTCGCGGACGCGATGCGGGAGGAGCTCGACTTCACCGTCGAGGCCGGCAACATGACCACGGTGGCCGCCGGCCAGTCCGTTGCCGCCAGCAATGACCTCGTCGTACCGCGGCTGTACCCGGAGCACTCCACGCGCCGCGTCCTCACCATGCAGCGGCTCGACGGCATCGGTCTCGGCAACGCCGGCCAGGCGATCGCCGACCGCGGTCTCGACCCGGTTCGCCTCGGCCGCGCGCTGTTCGAGTGCCTGCTCGGCCAGGTGGCGATCGACGGGGTGTTCCACGCCGACCCGCACCCGGGCAACTTCCTGCTGCTGACCGACGGCCGGATCGGCATGCTCGACCTCGGCTCGGTCGGCCGCCTCGACCCCGCGACGCGCGAGGCCCTGCAGCGCTTCCTGCTCGCCATCGACCACGGCGACCCGGTGTCGGCCACCGACGCCCTGCTGGAGATCGTCTACCGCCCGGACGTCATCGACGAACGCGCGCTGGAGCGCTCCGTCGGCCAGTTCATGACCAAGCACCTCGCGGCCGGCGTCACGCTCGGCCCGGCGATGTTCAACGACCTGTTCAAGATCATCACGTCGCACGAACTCGGCGTACCGCCCGAGGTCGCCGCCGTCTTCCGCGCCCTCGCCACGGTCGAAGGGACGATCTCCCGGATCTCCCCCAGCTTCGACCTCGTCGCGGCGTCCCGGCAGTTCGCCAGCGCGCATGTCACCGATCGGCTCACGCCCGAGGCGCTCCGCCGTACGGCGACCGAGGAACTCGCCACGCTGCTCCCGATGTTGCGGCGGCTGCCGCGCCGGATCGACCGGATCGCGGCTGCCGCAGAGAGCGGCCGGCTCGGTGTGAACGTTCGCCTGTTCGCCGACGAACGCGACCGCCGGCACTTCACCGGACTGCTCCACCAGGCGCTGCTAGCAGTGCTAGGTGCGACCGCGGGAATCATGGCCGTCCTGCTGCTCGGTACGCCGGGCGGCCCCAAGGTCACCGACTCGATGACGTTGTTCCAGCTCTTCGGCTACAACCTGCTGGTGATCTGCGCGGTACTCGTCCTCCGCGTCCTGGTCCTGATCTTCCGGCTACCCGGCCATCGAGCGACTTGACTTCAACTTAACTTGAACTTCAACGATAGCGGGCATGACCATCACTGAGGCCCGCCCCAAGCTGTTCACCGGACAGCATCTGCCACTGGTGCTCGGGGTGATCGGTCTCGTCACGCTCGGCGCGTTCGAGAACCGCGCGGTCGGTACGGCGTTGCCCACGATGGTCCGTGAGTTCGACGCGCTCGGCAGCTTCGGGCTCGCGAACGCGGCGCCGAACGCGAGCTACCTGATCTCGCTCGCGATCGCCGGCCTGTGGTCGGACCGCCGCGGCCCGATCCCGACCCTGCGCGCGGGCGCGATCTCGTTCACCCTCGCGCAACTCCTGGTCGGTACGGCGACCGCGATGCCGATGGTGATCGCGGGACGGCTGCTCAGCGGTCTCGCCGAAGGCCTGCTCGACGTGTCGTTGATGGTGCTCGTGGCCCGGGCGCTGCCCGCCGTACTGCGGCCGCGGATGTTCTCGTTGTTCGCCGCGATGTGGATTCTGCCGTCCGTCCTCGGACCGGTGTTGACCGGCGTGGTGACGGAGCAGTTCGGCTGGCGCTGGGTCTTCCTCGGCGCACTAGTCCTGCTGGTCCCGAGTTGGCTGCTGCTCCGCCCGGCGATGCGTCAAGCCGCCGACGCTCCCGCGCCGGAGCGCACCGCCGAGGACGCGGCCGAGCTCGTGGCGTGGCGATCCGCGCTCCCCTGGGCCCTCGCCGCATCCGTCGCCCTGTTCTCGATGACGCTGGCCGGTGACCACCTGGAAGCGCACCCGTTCCTCGGCGGTACGGCGGTACTCGTGGCGCTAGCAGTGCTAGGACGGGCCGCCGTACGCGTGATGCCGGCCGGAACGTTCACCGCACGACGCGGCTTCCCCGCGGTGGTCGCCGTCCGCGGACTCGGTGGGGCAGCATTCGCCGGAGTCGGCGCGTACCTCCCGCTGCTGCTCACGCTGCAGCACGACTTCAGCCCGTCGCGGGCCGGTGTGACGCTGTCGATCACCGGCGTCTGCTGGGCGTTCGGATCGTGGTTGCAGGGTCGTGAGCACGGGATCGAGCGGGTCGTCGTACTGCGGACCGGGCTGGCGTTCATGACGCTCGGACTGGCCGTGACGTCGCTGCTCGCCTGGACGGACGCGACCACCTGGATCGGCCTGATCGGCTGGGGTTTCGCGGGCATCGGGATGGGCCTCAGCTCCTCGAGCCTGTCCGTGCTCACCCTGGACCTCTCCGACCAGACCAACTCCGGCCGCAACACCAGCTCCGGCCAGATGGCCGCGACGATGAGCATCGCCACGGCGCTGGCGATCAGCGGCACCCTGCTCGCATTCAACGCCGACGACCCACAGCCGTGGGTCTTCGGCGCGATCGTCACCGCAGGTTCCGTACTGGCCCTGCTGGGGTTCTTCGCCGCCCCGCGCGCCCGCCGCTCCGAATGACGCGGGGGTCTAGAGTGAGCGCATGGCTGAGCTCTTGACCGACGACCAGATCGACCTCGCGTTGCGCGATCACCTCCCGGAGTGGAAGGTCGTGGACAACGAACTGGTCCGAAGCGTCAAGCGGGACACGTTCCTGGACGGCATCCGGCTGGTGGCGACCGTCGGGCAGCTGGCGGAGTCGATGAACCACCACCCGGACATGGACATCCGCTACACCACCATCACGTTCCGGGTCAGCAGCCACGAGGCCGGCGGCATCACCGACGACGACCTCGTGCTCGCGCGGCACATCGACACCGCTGCGGGCTAGGCGCCGGCTGACCTGTTCTCGTCATGGCGCTTGTCGGCCACGGCAAGCGCTGGTTCGGCGTGCCTGAAATCCCTTACACCTAAGGGATGACAGTCCTCGGAACTGCCCTGACCGTCCTGATCGCGCTGACTCCTTCGTACGCCGGTGCCGCGGACCCCGGCTGGTTCTGGAACCGCCCGCACTGCGACACCGTGTACGGCGACGGCTCGGTGACGATCACCGAGTCCGACGGCGCGACCCTCGCCCCGACGACCGGCAAGCTGCGCGCCGTCACGTACGCGAAGGTCGCCGCACTGCAGGAACCGAACACGCTCATCAGCATCGGCCAGCAAACGATCCAACGCTCGAGTGACGCCGGCTGCAGCTGGCAGTTGCTCGACAAGACACCGGACGACTTGAGCACGTACGACGTACAGCCGGGTCCGAGCGATTCGGCGTACGTCTACAGCGTCAACGACCAGCCCATTCATCGCGTGCACGGTTCGCAGATCACGACGGTCCTCGGGCCGGTGGCCGGCGGCGGACTGGCCGCGCTGCACGCACAGCCCGCACGGCTGCGGGTCGTGGCCGGCGACGGGCAGCTGTACGACTCCTCGAACGACGGCGAGACCTGGCAGCGCGTCGGCGTACCGCCTGCTCGTGATCTCTTCCTGTACGACGCCGTGGTGGATCCGCGGAACCCGGATCACGTAGTGGCCGGCGTGATGTCGGACGGCGTGTACGTGACGTTCGATGGCGGGCGGACCTGGACCCGGTCGCGGCCGGTCGAGCGGGTGAACGCGTTCAGCCTGGCGATGTCGCCGGCCGACCCGTCGAAGGTCTGGATGGAGGGATACGACCGGGACCGGTCGACCCGGTTCATCTGGGAGTCGACCGACGGCGGGCTGAAGTTCCGCGAGGTGCTGGACCAGAGCCGGGCCGACCTGATCAACGGCAACAAGATGTGGGCCTCGCCGGTCGACCCGGACCTGCTCTACTTCAGCTACGGCACGTCGTTCGCCAACTTCGGCGCCGACCTCTACCGCTTCGTCCCCTCCACCGGCGCCCTCACCAAACAGCACAACAAGAACGACGGCATCCCGTCCCTGGCCTTCAACCCCGCCAACCCGACCATCCTCTACCTGGGCCTCGCCGAAGAACGCTAGACGTGCAAGCTCGACAGGACATATACGTCCACTGCCGGCTCGTCCTCGCCTGAGTACGCCTGGAAGCCGCCCGGATCTCCCGACATGTCCTGTCGAGCTTGCACACGAAGTCAGCTCTGGCGGAGGCCGACCAGCACACCGTATCCCGGACGTAGCAGAGCCGGCCGACCCCCGGCAGTTCCTGGACCTCACCGACCTGGTCGCCGCCTGCCGCGCGGGCGGCCCCCAGTGTCGCCTCGAGGTCGTCGACCTCGATCCAGGCGATGGTCGGTTGCGGCTGGTACCGGCTGCTCATGATCGCGCCGTCGATCCCCTCCCCCGGCCCGGTCACCGCAAGCAGGTACCCGTCCGGAATCGGCGCCGGCGTCACCTCCCAGGCGAACACCTCGCGGTAGAACTTCGCGGCCCGATCGTGGTCCTCGGCAACTATCTCGACATGAACGATTCGTCCCATGCGGCCATCCTCACGCCTCGTCCGCGGGATCGTCTTGGACGGATCTTCCAGCCGCGTGCATCAGGGCGGCGATCCCGTTCTGTACGTCGCGGAACTGCGTCGCGCTGACGCCGGTGTAGCGCCTGAAGTCCCGCGCCGCGTGCGCTTGGTCGTAGTACCCATGCAACGCCGACAGGGTCGCGGCTGCGTCGGCGGGACCACCGAGCAGCCCGCCGACGAAGTGGTAGTACCGGATGATCTCGGCGTACTGCTTCGGCCCGATCCCGACGCTCCGCCGGAACAGCCGATACAAGGTGCTGTACGACGTACCGCACCGCCGCACCACTTCCGCGACGGCCACCTGGCCCCGCAGCTGGTCGATCGCACGCACCGCCTCGACCACGACCGGCGGAGCGACCGTCGTCGTCAACCGAGCCGCGAGGAAGCCCGCCAACCGTTCGGCCCGCTCCCCGCCGAACGGCACCGCCCGCAACTCCGTCGTCAGCCCGGCGACCGCATCCGCGCCGACCCAGTCCCCCAACGGCTGCACCTCGTCCACCAACGCGGCGAGACCGAACGACGCGAGCCCCCACGGCGTGAACTCGACGCCGGCGTAACTCGACGTACCCACCTGTCCGAGCACCTGCGGCCGAGTCATCACCCCGAAGACCGAGGCCGCATTCGGCCACTCGACCTGTGTCACCGGATCATGCCGCGTCCCCGGCTCGCCGAGCGCCACCGCCAGCCCGGGCCGTCCGTTCGGAATCAGAATCTCCTGCCGCAACCGCGGCAACGGCGCCGACTCGACCAGCCAGACGTGGTCAACGACATCCCGCAACCGCTCAGGAGGAGAGAATCGCTGGTAGGTCACGCCTGAGATCGTAAGTCCCTGGCTCGTTTACATCGGTTACCGTTGATGAGTGACGAGTGTTGAGGAATATCGCCTGCTGGGGTTCGCCGATGTCGATCGGGAGGCGGCCGAGGCGTTCGAGCCGGATCAGGCGGCGGTGAAGGAGCTCGCGGACCAGATCCGCGGTGCGATCGGGAAGCTCGGCAGCGAGCCGGAGTTCAAGATGCCGGAGGACCCCCGGAACTCGGTCCAGGCGTTCCTCGACACCGTGCCGGACATCCGCCGGTTCCACACCGAGCGCGGTATCCCGGACGACATCAGCTGGGCGTCGCTGGCCGACCTGGGGCAGCAGCTCAAGGTGAGTCGACGTACGCATGGCGAGTACAGCCTGGAGACGCACTGGTGGTTGACGAACTTCTGGGTCGGCAACATCTACTGGCTCGGGCGCCTGCAGTACATGCTGTTCCAGGTCACGGAGGACAAGCCGGTGCCCGGCACCGAGCCCGGTGAATGGATCATCGGCGTCCACATCCCGGAGACCGGTCCGCTGACGCCGGAGCTGGTCGACGACAGCATCCAGCAGGCCCGCGAGTTCTTCCCGCGGTACTTCCCGGAGTACCCGGTGCAGACGGCGAACCTGTGGTCCTGGCTGCTCGACCCGTACCTGCTCGACAACCTCCCGCAGGACTCGAACATGGTGAAGTTCGGGCGCCGCTTCACGCCGTACGGGACGCCGAACGACAGCCAGGACAGCGCGATCTTCTTCACGTTCCGCACGCACGGCCTAGACCACCTCGACGAGCTCCCGCAGGACACCCGCCTGCAGCGGCTCGTCGTCGGCCGGATCAAGGACGGCGGCACCTGGCAGAGCGCGTACGGCTACACCCGCCTATGACGGCCGGTTCTGACCACTAGGTACGCCGTACTTCGCGAGCCAGCTCGCCAACTCCATGTTGGACACGCACCGTACGTCGGGCTGCTTGCACGTTTCCGTCACGAAGGCGGTCAGCGCGTCGGAGTACACGCTGTTGTTCCAGCGGTTGAAGTGGTTGCCGAGGAACAGCGGCGGGTTGCCGCTCGCGCGCGACTTCGCGAGCGCCTGCCGGTAGGTCGCGAGGACCTGTGCCTTCAGCGCGGGCGCCTGGGCGATCGGCGCCTTGCGCGCCTCGGTCTGCGCGAACCACAGGTTGTAGTCCATCGTCAGCGTCTTCTTGGCGGTGCCGACCAGCGTCACCGACTCCAGCGGGAAGTTCCACAGGCCGTCGGCCTTCTTCGGCCAGGCGATGTACCCGGGCGCGGAGGCGTCGTACAGCATGCCGCGCTGCGCCATCGCGAGCCGGTACGCGGGGCGGTTACCCTCCAGGCACGGGGTCCGCATGCCCTTCACGGTGGCCGGGTCGAACGGCGGCTCGACGGTCTTGCCGGCTGCCAGTGACGGGCCGGTCCGCACCATCCGGTCGAAGGCGCCCAGTTCGGCGGTCCATTGTGCGGTTGTCCAGGTGCCGATGCCGGTTGTGCCGCAGAAGTGCCCGTTCGCGTGGGTGCCGATCTCGTGGCCTTCGGCGATCGCCTCGCGCAGGACCTTCGTGCGGCCGAGGATGTTGGCCGTGTCGCCCCAGCCGATGTCGGAGGCGCCGGGTTTCTTGTACGGCGGTTTGTAGTCGGTGCGGCGGTCGCCTGGGTACAGGTACGGGCCGGAGAGGAAGAAGGTCATCCTTGCGTTGACCTGCTTCGCTACGGCACGCCAGCGGGACCAGAGGGCGAGATCGCCGGCTCCGTCGAAGGAGACGACGACGAATAGTGGCGGTTTGCCGGTGGGGAGTCGTCCGGGGAAGGACCGCAGTACCGGGGCTGCGGCGGGCAGCTTTCCTGGCGAAGGTGTCGAAGGAGGCGTCGACGGCTTCGGCGAGGACGGTTTTGGCGGCGACGCTGGAGTGGTGGGCTTGGCGCGTCGGCTCGCCGGTGGGTTTGGCGGGGGTGGACTCGGTGGGGGTGGGGGCGCCTTCGAGGGGTACGTCGGCGCATCCGGCCAGCACCGCCGCGGCTACGAGCGCGACGGCCGCGAGGTTCGCCCCAGGCCTCACCACCTGACTACTGACGCACGAGCGCCGGCAAAGGTTGGCGCGGGACACGCGCCCGCGCGGAAACCAGGGCGGGGATCGTTAAGCGGCCGTGACCTTCGCCGCGCGGCGCTTCACGACGATCCGGCGGGACGTCTCGACGACGAGACCGATCACCGCGGCCAGGCTCAGGCTGAACGCGAGCCCCTTCAGTTGGTCGTGCGCGAACGCGTCACCGCCGAGGTACCCGAGCAGAGCGACGTACGTATAAGCGACCGTGACGCCGGCGATGGTGAAGACGATGAACTTCTTGAACGAGTACCGCGTCGCGCCCGCCGTCAGCGTCGCGACCATCCGGGCTCCCGGGATGTAGCGGACCGTCATCAGGATCAGTCCACCGCGGGAGTGCAGCGCGGCGGAGACCTTCTCGTAGAGCTTCTGGCGGCGCTCCTGGCGCTTCATCCAGCGGTGCAGTGCCGGTCCGGAGCCGCGGCCCAGGAAGTAGCAGGCGGACTCGCCGATGACCGAGCCGGCCATCGCGACCGTGATGACGAGCAGCAGGTTCTGGTGACCGGCGGCCGCGGCCATGCCGGCGGTGATCACCATGCCCTCGCTGGGCACCACCGGGAACACCGCGTCGATCGCCGCCGCGGCGAACAGGATGAGCAGCAGCCAATGCGAGGCCATCGCAATGCCGAGCAGGTGTCGCGCGACCTCCATCAACTCCGTCACCCCGAAAGGATGTCATCCATTGTCAAACGAGCCGCAATCCCACTGATGTGATTCAGGCGTGGTTCACCCGATGTTCAGCCGACGCGACTGGCCGGGGTCAGTGCAGCACAGGGAGTTCGCGACTCCCCTACGTTCCGAGGTGCTGCGCCAGCTCGGTCCGTGAATGGATGCCGAGCTTCGCGTAGACCTTGCGCAGGTGGTACTCGACGGTCTTCGGACTCAAGAACAGTCGGGCAGCGGCCTCACGGATGCTGTTGCCGTCCGCGAGCAGTACGGCGATCTGCCGCTCCTGGGGCGTCAGCTCGTCCGCAGTACTCGGCACACGACGCCGTGCGGTCTCACCGGTCGCCTTGAGCTCAGCCGCGGCCTGGTCTGCCCACCCGAGCGCGCCCAACGCGTCGAAGCCCTCCACAGCGAGCCGGAGCTGCGTACGCGCGTCCACGCGCCGCCGTGCCCGTCGCAGCCACGCGCCGTACGCCAGCCGGGTTCGGGCCAGCTCAAACGCATCCAACGTCTCCTCATGCCAACCAAGCGCCAGAACGAAGTCCGACTCGCTCTCACCGGCCACACCACGCGCCCGCGCTGCTCGCGCCAACGACCACGGCTGGCCCTTCGCCTCCGCCAACGCGGAGTGTTCGCGCACCACCCGCTGCGCGTCATCCGACCGCCCCAGCCGCAGGTACACCTCGACCAACTCCGGCGCCGGCGACAGATCCGGATCCTTCAGGCCGTACTCAGCTAGTACGTCGACCAACCGCTCGTACTGCGGTAGCGCCGCCGCCGGGTCGCCCTGTCCCAGCTCCAGGTCACCCAGCGCGAACAGCGACCACACCGTGCCGAGGCGGATCTCATGCTCCGCACAGATCCGCAGACACTCGACAGCAAGCACCTGGCACTCCGCTCTGCCTTCGTGGGACATCAGCCACGCCAGCCCGGCCAGGTTCATTGCTAGTTCAGTCGTTTGACCGGTCTCCCGCGACAGCCGGATCCCCTCGTCGTACGACGTCTCCGCATCGGGCCACCGATCGGTTGTCGCGTCGTCACGGGCCAGCACGAACAGGAGCCCCGGCAGCGTCCCGAGAGCGACCTGCTCGCGTCGCTCGAGCATCGCCTGCTGCAGGAGAGTCCTGCCGGTACCTGTCTCCCTGAGGAACAACGCAGCCAGCACCATCCACACCTGGCGACGGCGGTCCCGGTCCAGCTCGTCGGAGGGCGCCAGCGCGATCGCTGCCCGGATCTGATCCGTCCCGCCGCTCCCGGCGAGCACCTTGGCGACGCCGCTCGCCAGCATGCCGATGATGCGCGGACCGGGCCGATCGACCTTCGGCAACAGATCGTCGAGGTCGTACGCCACCTCCAGCGCTGCCGCGGCATCGCACAGCCGGAAACAGGCCGCGACCGCATCCGCGAGCAGACCGGCGGCGATGGCCGGGTCCGTGGATTCCGCCGCGGCGGCGACCAGAATGTCGCGGGCGCGGCGCGGCGACCCGCACTTCACCTCGATGTCGCCCCGAATCTCCTGAGCGCGGATCCGCACCGGCAACGGCGGCTGCAGAATCAGCGCATCCCTCAGCAACGCCTCTGCTCGCTCCGCCAGTCCAGCCGACCAGGCCGCTTCACCGGCCGCGACCAGTCTGACCGCACGGTCCGGCAGCCCCTGGCTCAGCCGCCCAGCACGCTCGTACGCCGTTGCTGCCACAGCATGCGCTCCACGAGCCGCCGCATGCTCCGCGGCAAGGACCAGTCCGGCTGCCACCTCGTCGTCAGCGCCGAGCACTGCCTCTGACAGGTGCCATGCCCGCCGGTCCTGGTCCGGCGTAGCCAGTGCCACTGCACGATGCGCCGTACGACGTGCTGCCGGGTCAGCGCTCGTGTAGATCGCTGAGCGGACCAGTGGATGTCGCCACTGCACCTCACCTTCGCGAATGGCGACCAGACCCGCTGCCTCGGCCTCCTCCAGTGCGGCGACGTCGACACCGAGCTGCGCGCACACCCGGGATACCGCTCCCAGGTCAGCGTCTAAGGCCGCTACAAGCAGTGCGGTGCGCGCATCCGAGCTCAGCCGGTTTGCGCGGCTGGCAAAGGCTTCTGCGAGCATCGCGGGCACCGGAAACGGCACGCCCGGCGGCATCCGGTGCAAGCGGGCCGGATCGTCAGCCAGCTCCAGCAGCGCCAGCGGGTTCCCTGCCACGGTCTGGTGCAGTTGCTCGACCAGGTCGCTCGGGACATGCTTCACGACCTGTCGCGCGGCCTCCAGCGTGAGGCCCTCCAGGTGCAGCCGCGGCAGGTCGGCTTCGAACGGATGCGGTTCGTCGACGCGAGCCGCGATCAGCATGACGATCGGGTCGGCCACCAGCCGCCGCGCTGCGAACAGCAGGGCTTCTGCGGACGGGCGGTCCAGCAGGTGCGCATCGTCGATGATCAGTGCGAGCGGAGTGTTCTCGGCGTACCGGCAGATCAGGCTGAGTGTTGCGGCGCCGACGGCGAACCGGTCCGCCGGGCTCGCTGCATCGGGTCCCGATCCGAGTGCCAGCGCCGATGCGAGTGCTGCCCGTTGCGGTCCGGGGATGCGGTCGAGGCCGTCCAGCACAGGTCGCAGCAGTTGGAGCAACGCCGCGAACGGCAGCTCACGTTCGGCGTCGGTGCCGCGTGCTCTCAGGACCTGCATGCCACCGGCCAAAGCAACAGCCTCATCCAGCAGGGTCGTCTTGCCGATGCCAGGCTCGCCGGTGATGAGCAGTACACCTGCGGCCCCGACCCGCGCCCCCGCGATCAATTGCTCGATCACCTGGCGCTCCGCCTCCCGCCCGATGAGCATGTCTCGCAGTGTGCACCAGGTACCCCACCTGATGCGATGGTCGGGCTTCTCTTCCTAGGTTCGCCGTACCACATCGCAAGGGGGAGAAAGCGAATGACTGTTGCAATCGACAGCGACAAACTGATGGGCTTCGTCTTCAAGGCGGTCGACGAGGTGGGGGCGACGCTCAACGCGGCGCTGGTCGTGATGGGCGACCGGCTCGGGTTCTACCAGGCGCTTGCCGACCACGGCGCGACCACACCGGACGAGCTCGCCGAGCGGACCAACACCGATCAGCACTACACGCGGGAGTGGCTGAACGCGCAGGCCGCGGGCGGATTCGTCGAGTACGACGCGAGTACCGGCCGCTACACGTTGCCGCCGGAGCAGACCGTGGCGATGACCGATCCGAACAGCCCGGCGTACCTGCCCGGCTTCTTCCAGATCGCCCTCGGCACGATTCAGCACACGACGGAGACGATCGAAGCCGCGCGGAGCGGTGCCGGGGTCGGGTGGCACGAGCACACGTCCGACGTGCATATCGGCTGCGAGCGGTTCTTCCGGCCGTCGTACAACGCGAACCTGCTGCCGAGCTGGCTGCCCGCGCTGGACGGTGTCGTCGCCAAGCTGGAGCGTGGTGCGAAGGTGGCCGACATCGGCTGCGGGCACGGCGCGTCCACGGTCCTGATGGCCGAGGCGTTCCCGAACTCCCGGTTCACCGGCTCGGACTACCACCAGGCGTCGATCGAGACCGCCCGGCAGCGGGCCGCGAACCTCAGCGACCGGGTGACGTTCGAAGTCGCGGCGGCCGACCAGTTCAGCGGGTCCGGGTACGACCTCGTGACGACCTTCGACGCGCTGCACGACATGGGCGATCCGGTCGGCGCGGCTCGGCACGTGCGCGAGGCGCTCGCCCCGGACGGCACCTGGATGCTGGTCGAGCCGATGGCCGGCGACCACGTCGAGGACAACCTCAACCCGGTCGGGCGGGCGTACTACGGGTTCTCCACACTGCTGTGCACGCCGGCCTCGCTGTCCCAGCCGGTCGGTCTCGCCCTCGGTACCCAGGCCGGCCCGGCCCGGATCCAGGACGTCACCACGGCGGCCGGGTTCAGCCGGTTCCGCACGGTCGCGCAGACGCCGTTCAACCTGGTGTTCGAGGTTCGCCCTTGACACATTAGTTCACCAACTGGTGAAGTGTCAGGTGTGCTGACGACGGTCTTTGGAGCGCTCGCGGACCCGACTCGGCTGGCTGTTGTCGGCCGGCTGAGTCGGGGCGACGCGACCATGGGCGAGCTGGCCGAGCCGCACCGGATCACGCCACCGGCGATGACCAAGCACGTCACGGTGCTGGTCGACGCCGGGCTCGTGAGCCGGCGGCGGGTCGGCCGCACCGTCGTGTGCTCGCTCCGGCCGGAGGCGTTCTCCGAGGTGGAGCAGTGGCTCGGCGACCTCACGGCGTACTGGAACGGCACCGTGGACCGGTTGGAAGAACTCCTGCGAGGGGACGGCGATGGACACTGACATCCGGATCGAAAGGGTGCTCCCGGCAACGATCGATCAGGTGTACGACGCCTGGACGCGAGCCGACCTCCTGGTCCAGTGGTACTGCCCGAACCCGAAGCTCGAACTGAAAGTGCAGGCCGACGTCCGCGCCGGTGGTTCGTACGTCGTGGAGATGGGGCCGCACGTGGTGCGCGGCACCTACCTGGAAGTCGAGCCGCCGCACCGGCTGGTGTTCAGCTGGAAGTGGGACGGCACCGACGACGAGCCGACGCGGGTCGAGGTCGAACTGAGCGAGACGCTCGACGGCACCCGGATGCTGCTCAGCCACACCGGCTTCGCGAACGCCGAGGACGCCGCGAACCACCGGCTGGGCTGGGATCCCGAGATGCTCCGGCTGACCCAGCTGCTCAACGCTCGGCAGCCCGACCCCGCAGCCGATCGAGGATTGTGATGCCCTAGGGGCGGAGGGTGGCGCGGAAGCCGACTCGGTCGCCGCGGTAGAGGGAGCGAACCGCTTCGATCGGGCGGCCGTCGGTGTCGCGGCTGGTCCGGTGCAGCAGGAGCATCGGGAGCGACTGGGTCGCCTTGAGCAGCTCGGCCTCCCGCGGGGTCGCGATCACGGTCTCGACCAGCTCCTCCCCCTCCCCGAACCGCACGCCGAGCTGACCGGTCAGGCACCGGTACAGCGACCCGGTCGGCTCCAGCACCTCACGCAGCGTCGGGAAGCGCGCGACCGAGAGGTACGTCGTCTCGAGCCCGATCGCCTGCCCGTCCGCGAACAGCACCCGCTCGAGCCGGTGCACCGGATCCCCCTCGGCGACCTTGAGCTGCTCCGCGAGCTCGACATCGGCGATCACCTCGTCGAACGCGACCACCTCACGCCCCGGCGTATGTCCCTGGGCCCGCAACGCCTCGGTGTAGCTCACCAACGCCAGCGGCTGCACCAGCTTCGGCGTCGCGACGAACGTCCCCTGCCCCTGCCGCGCCCGCAGCCGACCGTCGGCGATCAGCTCCCGAATCGCCTGCCGCATGGTCCACCGGGACACCCCGAACTCCTTGGCGAGCACCCGCTCCGGCGGCAACGCCGCTCCCTCACCCAGCCGCTCCAGCACGTCCACCAGCTTGGTCTTCACCACGAAATGCAGCGGCTCACTCACACCGCCGACAATAGTCGAGGCGCACGTCTGCGCCGGGGAGAAAAAGGTCGAGCCCCGGGCGGCAACCCGAGGCTCATGCGGATGGATGGACAGTTTGGCGGAACTCAGCTGCCGGACTTGCGCCGGAACTGGCGCTTCTGCTTGTCGTTGTGCGCGTCGCCGACGCCCTGACCCCGCACCCCGGATCCGGGGTGCGAGTGATTCCCGGCGTTCTTCTTCTCGAGCGCTTCCCGAAACTTCTTCTGCAGATCGTCCGCCGGCTCGCTGGACTTGTCGCTCATACCGTCTCCTTCAAACCGTAGGCGTACGCACCCACGCTAACCGAGGGTGAGCCCACAGGCGAGTCGATTCCAGCTCGCGGAAACTCCCGGCGCCGGCGCAGGCGCCGCTGTTAGGTTCGGCGTACGTCGAGGGAGGGACACGGAATGCTGGTCAGCAACGAGGCACTGCTCGGGATCGCCCTGGTCGAGCTGGGCCTGGTGATCGTGCCGGGACCGAACATGATCTACCTGATCTCCCGCTCGATCGCCCAGGGCCGCCGCGCGGGCCTGATCTCGCTGGCCGGCGTCGGGCTCGGCTTCCTCACGTACTTGCTCGCGGCAAGCGCCGGCCTTGCGACCCTGTTCGCGCTGGTCCCTGAGATCTACGTCGCACTCAAGCTGGCCGGCGCGGCGTACCTGCTCTGGCTCGCCTGGAACGCGTTCCGTCCCGGCGGTACGTCGGTCTTCGCGACGCAGGAGCTCGAGCCGGACCGCCCGCGGAAGCTGTTCGGCATGGGCCTGCTCACCTGCCTGCTGAACCCGAAGATCGCGATCCTCTACATCTCGCTGCTCCCCCAGTTCCTCGACCCGTCCCGCGGTCACCTCGGCCTGCAGAGCCTGATCCTCGGCCTCACCCAGCTGACGGTCGGCGTCGCCATGAACGCCGTCTTCGTGATCACCGCCGGCTCGGTCGCCGTCTTCCTCGCCCGCCGCCCCACCTGGATGCGCATCCACCGCTACCTCACCGGCACCGCCCTGGCCGTCTTCGCCATCCGCCTCGCGACGGACCGCGCCCGCCCACTCGCCACCCACTGAGAACTGTCCGACCCGCCGACTAGCCTCGTTCGGGATGACCGACTTCGTTTCCTCGTCCCTCGACCAACTCGTCGCTGCCTGGACCACCGCGCCGCTCACCACCCTCATCCGCGACCGCGACCTGCCCGCGATCACCCGCGACTACCTGCTCGACACGTTCGACTGGCAACGCGCCGAGGACGCCACGCATGCACTGACCAAGCACTTCGCCGGCGCCCGCTTCGCCGACGAGGTCGAGTACGGCGTACTCCTCGTCCCGAACCCCGAGAAGCTAGACACCCGCGCCCCGCTGCCCGATGAGGTCCGACCGACGCCATCACCCGACGTATTCGACGACCGCCTACCCGCCGGCGTCGCACTGCCGGGCGCACACCCGTGGCAGCTAGTGGTGACCGTGATCGGGTCCTACGGACCGTCGCTCGGCAGCTACAACGACGTGATCGCCTCAGACGACTTCATCGTCGACGGGCAAGACACCAGGCAATGGATGACCCGTCAGATCTGGGGCGCCCGAGTGCTGCAATGTGGCGCGTCACTGCCGGACTGCGAGCACAACGAACGGTGGACGTTCACGCTGTTCCCCGGTGAGGAGCTCGTCGACGGACAGGCAGAGTCCGGGACCGTCCTGAAGGGCAAGGTCCGCTTCCGGCTGGGCAAACCGGACCGTGGCATCGGCTCAGCACGGGTGGCCCCTGCAGTGCTTGTCTAAATCGTGTGCGGTGCTCTGGGCGCTCCCGGATACTTCTGGGCGTGATGCATGAGGGGCAACTGGATGTGACGGTCGAGCTGGTCGAGGGGCTCGTCAAGGAGCAGTTCCCGGAGTGGAGCGGGCTCGCGGTCCGCGCCGTACCGTCGCACGGAACCGTCAACGCGTTGTTCCGGATCGGCGATGAACTGGTCGCGCGGTTCCCGATCCTGCCCGGTGATGCAGCGACGGTGCAGCAGGAACTCGAAGACGAGGCCGACGCCGCGCGACGGTTGCACGCGATGTCGCCGTACCCGACGCCGAAGCCGATCGCGATCGGTGCGCCCGGCTCGGGTTATCCGCTGCCGTGGGCGGTGCAGACCTGGGTGGACGGCACGATCGCGTACGACGCCGACGTCGCCGGGTCGACCGGCTTCGCCGAGGATCTCGCGCGGTTCGTGCTGGCGCTGCGGGCGCAGCCGACCGAGGGACGGGTGTTCAAGGGCTCGTGGCGCGGCGGGGTGCTGACCTCGCAGGACGAGTACGTCGCGGACGGGCTGGAGCGCAGCCGCGGGATGATCGACGTGGACGGGCTCGCCCGGTTGTGGGCCGACCTGCGGACGACGCCGCGTACCGAACCGGACACCTGGACCCATCGCGACCTAATGCCGGGCAACCTGCTCGCGAAGGACGGCCGCCTGGCCGGCGTCATCGACGTCGGCACCTTCACGGTCTCGGACCCCGCGATGGACCTACAGCCCGCGTGGAACCTCCTCGATCCCACCGCCCGCTCGGCGTTCCGCGTCGCGCTCGGCAGTGACGAGGCCGAGTGGCGCCGCGGCATGGGCTGGTCGTTCGCCCAGGCCATCGGTTGCCTCTGGTACTACGTCGAGACCAACCCGGTCATGTCCCGCACCGCGCACCACACCCTGACCGCACTGCTCACATCGCCCTAGCGACGAACACCCATTCTTTGCCGGGCCGATCCGGAGCCTCCCGTACGTCGTCCACCACGAACCCGGCCGCGACGAGCGACTCCTCGACCTCGTCCCGCTCGCGGAACCGCAGGGTGGACTGCGACGTGAGTACGGCGCCGTCCGACGAGAACACGTACGTGCCCTGGAAGGTAACGAACGGCAGCTCCACCGAGAGCAGATCGCTCCACGCCTCCACCGTCTCGCCGCCCGCAACCTCCCGCACCTGATGGGTACGCTCGCGCGTCCACTCCTCCCACTGGCGCCGCGCCGGATCCCGCGTCTCGAACACGAACCTCCCTTGCGGTTCCAACGCGGCCCGCACCCCACGCACCGTCGCCGCCCACTCCTCGTCCGTCAGGAACACCTGCGCCACGTTCCCCGTCATCAGCGCAAGCTCCACCTGCAACGGCGGCAACGTCGTCGCATCCCCGTGGATCCACCGGACCCGATCCGCAAACTCCTTGCCCCGAGCAACCTCCAATGAGGCTCCCGCCGGATCCACCCCGACAACCTCCACCCCGCGACTGGCGAGCAGACAGGCCAACTCACCCGTCCCGCACCCCACATCCAGCACCTTCGTCGCGCCGAACTCCCGCACGATCGCCTCGTAGTGCTCCAGATCCCCCCGATCCGGATCCAGCGCGTCATAAACCGCCGCCAACCGAGGCGCCCCGAACAAAGCGTCAACCATGCCCGCGACCGTAACCCGCTGCCCTCAAGCCATCCACTGTTTTTGTACCTAAGAACAGGACGTACCCGTCTACGTAGAGCCGCCGGCACGCCTGACCAGACCTCGGAGCGCCCTCGAACCGGACGCACCTCCTGTCCTTAGCGCACACCCTCACGAGGTCGCCCCGGTGTAGCGCCGCAACCCAGCCCGCCAAGCTAGCGCTGCTAGCACGGCTGCGCCGGCTGCTGCCGCGACGCCGGCGAGTAGTACGCCGAACTGTGGGCCGCGGAGTAGGGAGGTTGAGGGCACGCTGGCGATGAGTGCCATCGGGAAGACGTAGGTGAGGAGGATGCGGAGCGGGCGGGCGAAGACGTCCGTCGGGTACCGGCCGAGTTGCCAGGCCGAGTGGTAGAAGACGTCCAACTGCAGCTTCGGCGCCCAGAACGCCAAGCACGCCAGCAGCACGCTCAGCGCCCAGGTCACCACCGTCCCCGCCACGATCAGCACCAACCAACTCACCACGCCACCAACGCTCGGCGACCGATCAGCCGCCCCGATCCCCCACGCCAGCACACCGATCCCGAGGACAACCTGGATCAGCTGCAGCGGCGACGACAACGACAAGCTGGACAGGAACAAACTCGGAGCCGGCTGCAACAAGTAGCCGTCCAGCTTCCCCTCGCGAATCCCGGTCTCCGGGAACCATGACAGGTTCGGATCGATGAACGTCGTCCGCAGCCCGGTGATCAGCTGATACGTGCCGATCAGGACCAGGAACTCCGCCTTCGACCAGCCCGCCAACGTATCGGCCCGGGTGAACACGATCAGCACGGCCGCGATCGCCGTACCCAGACCGGTGAACGCGAGCACGACATCGAAGACGAGATTGACGCGGAACGCCACGCTTCGGCGCAGGGACATCGAGAAGCCTGCCGCCAGCAAACGAAGGAGCTTCACGAGCCCACCGCCGTGTACCGACGTACGCCGGCTCTCCACAGGACCATGACCACGCCGACCAGCACGACCACCCACACCAGCTGATAGAGGAGCGATCCACCGCTCCGCGTGCCGGCGGCGATCTCGGCCGGCAGACCGTTCATCCCGTAGAACGGCAGCACCTCCGCAACCCGGCGCAACCCGTCGGGCAGCAACCCGATCGGCGCCGCCGTACCGCCGAACAGAAAGATCAACTGGCTACCGAACCCCACCACCGCGTGCACCCGATCCGTCCAGAACGCCGTCAACGACAACAGGAAAGTCCACAGGAAAACGAGCACGGCCGCGAGCACGAGGTACGGCGTACTCCGCACCACCGCCCACCAGTCGAACCCGACCTGCAACGCGATCCCCGTCAGCAGCACGATCGGTGCCCCGAGCAACGTCAGCCAGGCGCGGATCGCGAGATTCATGCCGATCACGCCGACGACCACGGGCTGCGGGCGGAGCAGTTCGTGGCTGAGCGTCCCGTTGTAGATCCGTTCGGAAAACGTGTGCTGCTCGAACGACTCGGTCATCAACGTCACCAGGATGATCGCGACGTAGTACCGAGCGATCGCCGGATCGTCCGGATAGACCGCGGACCACACGAACAACCCGATCAGCGGCGCGACCACTGCCTGCACCACGAGCGTCAGCAGGAACCACCACGCACCGGACCACTCCAGCACCTCCTGCCGGAGCCGGAATCCCAGCAGTACCGCGGTTCTCATCGCAGCCCCTCGCGGTACGCCTGGTCGATGACCTTCTCCAGCGGCGGCTCCTCCACCGCGAGGTCCACGACCTCCAACGCCTGCAGCAGGCGGCCCGTCGTACCCGCGACCTCGTCCCGCGGCACCCGCAGTACCCACTGCCCGTCCGCCTTCTCGACCACCTCGCCGAACGGTGAGGGGTCCCCTTGCGTGGAGATCCGGATCAGCTTGTACGGCGACAATCGCGCGGACAGCTCCGCGAGCGGACCGTCGTACTTGACCTTGCCCTTGTCGATCAGGATCAGGCGCGGGCAGAGGGATGCGACGTCGGCCATGTAGTGGCTGGTCAGGAGTACAGTCGCGCCGGTCTGTTCGACGTACTCCTGCACGAACTCGCGGATCTGGCTCGCGGCGCTGACGTCGAGACCGATCGTCGGCTCGTCGAGGAACAGCACCTCGGGGCGGTAGATCAGCGCCATCGCGAGGCCGACCCGCATCCGCTCGCCGAGGCTCAGTGCGCGGAGTTGGCGCTCGAGGAGCGGTTCGAGGTCGAGGAGCGCTTCGAGGTCGGCGAGGGTACGGCGGAACGTGGGGCGCGGGACGTCGTACAGCAGGCGCTGGTACTCGAGGGAGTCCATCACGGTCAGCTCCTGCGAACCGCCCACCGGCTGGCTGCCGCGCACGAACGCGATCCGCTTGAGGAAGGCGGAGCGACGTTGCCACGGGACGGCGCCGAGGACCTGGACCGCTCCGCTGGTCGGGTGCAGGATCCCGGAGAGGATCTTCATCGTCGTGGTCTTGCCGGCGCCGTTCGGCCCGATGAACCCCGCGACCTCGCCCGGGGCGATCGTGAACGACACCTCGTCGACGGCCTGGACGATCTTGTACTCGCGGCGTACCAGCGAACCGAACGCCGCCCGCAGCCCGCCTTTGCGGACCGGAGCCTTGTAGGACATCGAGAGGTTTTCCACCTCGACTGCAGTCATGGGGGAGACCGTAGGAGGAAAAGACGCCAGCTTCTGGCTTGTTTTCCTGAGATAGTCGGACGATGCGCGCCGAACGGCTCCTCCGACTGCTGCTGCACCTGCAGACCCGCGGTCAGTCGACGGTTGCGCAACTGTCCGCGGCGCTGGACGTCTCGCCGCGCACGATCCAGCGCGACCTCGATGCGCTGAGCCTCGCCGGCGTACCGGTGTACTCGATCCGCGGGCGCGCCGGTGGGTGGACGCTGCTGCCCGACTACCGCAGTCGGCTGACCGGGCTGACGCCGTCAGAGGTCATGTCGGTGTTCGTCGGCGCGACCGCGCACGTGCTCGCCGACCTCGGCCTCGACGCGTCCAGCGAACTCGCCGTCACCAAGCTGATCGCGTCACTTCCCGAGGGCACTCGCCGCGAGGCCGAGTACGCCCGCCAACGTCTCCTCATCGACCACGCCGGGTGGGACGACCGCCGCGAAACCCCTCGCTGGCTGGACCTCTGCCGCCAAGCCCTCTGGGAAGAACGCCGCCTGGAAATCACGTACGGCGAACCCACCGACGGGCGGGGGCCGTTTGCGATCTCGCCTCTCGGGCTGGTCGCCAAGGCGCGCACCTGGTACCTGGTCGCCGCCCGCACCGACGGCCGCCTCCGCACGTACCGCCTGTCCCGCCTGACCTCGGCCGAGCTCACCACCGACGTCTTCACCAGACCCGCCGACTTCGACCTGGCCGCCTACTGGGCCCAGTCCCAGCGCGAGTTCCAGGCCTCGCGCCCGTCGTACCCGATCGTCCTGAAGGTCCGCGACCACGCCGTCCGCCGCTTCCGCCCGACCGCCCCCATGCTCCCCGCGGACGACACCTGGTGGATCATCCACACCGACCTCGAAAACCCCCACGAAGCCCAAGCCGCCGTCCTCGCCCAAGCCGGCGCCGCCCAAGTAATAGCCCCACCCGAACTAATAGCCCTGGTCCGCACCGCCGCCCACGAAATCGCGAACGCCCACTGACACTTAACCCTGCGCGGTCGCGATCATGAAGTTGTACGCCGCCAACCGCACCACGAACGACCGCACACCCCAGGGCCGCTGCTCGATCGGCCCCGGCTCCTGGTGCGCCGCGTGAATCTTCTCGATCGCGTCGCCGGGTACTTCGACGTACAGCTGGACGCCCGCTCCGCGATGGTCCCGCGCCGCAGCCGGCAGGAACTGCTCCGAGTCCACGCCGAGCATCACCTGCCCGCCGTGCAACTCGACGACAGCCATCGGGTCTCCGGAGTCCTTCGGTGTCGCGTAGGCGAGCGTCCACCCGTTGGCGACGAACTCGTCGGCGGCCGCGTACGGGTCGGAGGTCGCAAGAATCGGCGTCAGCACAGCACCGGACCTTACGCCTGGGTCTGGCTCGCGAGGGTGAGGATTTCGGGGCCGTTGTCGGTGATCGCGATGGTGTGTTCGGTGTGGGCGGTGCGGCAGCCGGTGATGCTGCGGAGGGTCCAGCCGTCGTCGTCGGTGACGAGTTCGGCGGTGTCCTGCATGACCCACGGTTCGAGGGCGAGCAGCAGGCCGGGGCGGAGTTTGTAGCCGCGGCCGGGGCGACCCGTGTTCGAGACGTGCGGGTCCTGGTGCATCGTCGAACCGATCCCGTGCCCGCCGAACTCGGTGTTGATCGGATACCCGGCAGCGCTGAGCACGGTCCCGATCGCCCGCGAAATGTCACCGATCCGGGCACCCGGAACAGCGGCCGCGATCCCTTCGGCCAGTGCACGTTCGGTCGCGCTGATCATCGCGACGTCCTCGGCCGCCTTGGACTCGCCCACGACGAAGCTGATCGCAGCGTCCGCCGCGATCCCTCCCAAGGAAACGGCGAGATCGAGCGTCAGCAGGTCACCGTCGGCGAGCTGGTAGTCGGACGGCTTTCCGTGCAGTACGGCGTCGTTGACCGCCGTACAGATGTAGTGACCGAACGGCCCACGTCCGAACGACGCCTCGTAGTCGACGTAACAGGACTGCCCTCCGGCCTCGGCGATCAAGGCCTTCGTCCACTGGTCGATGTCCAGCAGGTTCGTGCCGACCGCGGTCCGGCTCTTCAGCGTCTGCAGAATCCCACCGACCAGAGCGCCCGATTCCTTGGCTTGGGCCAGCTGGCGGGAGTCCAGGATCTCGATCATGCGCGGCCTCTCGTGTCCATCCAATAACTATACCGGCCATATTATCCCGGTACTATCATCGGATCATGGTCCGGCTGCCGCTCACCCCCGCGGAGGTCGAGCGCGGCGAGCGCCTCGGCACCCTACTTCGCCGCGCCCGGGGCGACCGCTCGATGCTCCAGACCGCCCTCGACGCCGGCGTCTCCCCCGAAACCCTCCGCAAAATCGAGTCCGGCCGCGTAGCCACCCCGGCCTTCCCCACCATCGCCGCCATAGCCGACGTCCTCGGCCTCTCCCTCGACACCCTATGGACCGAGGTCAACCAACCCGAACCAAAACGCCTGGTCTCCTAGTTGGGCCTGCGGTCTACCAGGGGTTGCCTTCCGTTACGAGGGCTGGGTTGGGGCGGGTGTCGTAGTGGCGGAGCCAGTTCGGGACGACGCGAACGAGAGAGAAACCGTCGGCGAGTGCGCGTGATCCCGGGAACTGTGCGAGATAGACCTTCCCGAAGGCATCCCGCTCGGGCCCTGACAGGATCTCCGCGGATCCTTCGACCTGAACGGACACACCGTCGTCCCAACCGATCACCAGCGCGGCACGTGGGTGGGCACGGAGGTTGTCGACCTTGCGCGTCGCGGTGTACGAGTCGAAGAGCACGTCGCCGTCGTCGGTCACGGCGAGGCCGACCAGCGCGGCTTCCGGGTTACCGCCGCCGTCGACAGTCGCGACAACACCCTGCCGCGCCCTCCGCACGAACGCGACGAACTCTTCACGCCTCATCGGGTCCGTTCCTCCATGCCGTCAGACTCCCACCTGGCGATCAATTCTGCCTCCAGAACCGGATCGTCCGTGGCCGAGCGCTCCTGACTTCGGTCACGTGGGCTAGTTCCTGAGCCGGGCAGCTCCGGCCCGACCGCGGACCGCCAGCACTGACCAAGCCCGCTGTCCGGAACGTCCGTCGCGCTGAATCGAGCGTCGGCCGAATGTCCAGAGCCCGGTTGGTCAGTGGCGCAGGTCCGGCGTACCGACCAACGGGTAGTAGTTCCCAACTGTCGGCCAACGGCTGCGTCGGTACGTGGCGCGGATCATCGCTGGACGAACCACTACCCGTCCATCGGTACACCCCGGCGCTGCCGGACGCCCAGGCCATCACAATCGGCCGGCATCCGTGGTCCAAGGCGTGCAACACCGGTGGAAGGATTCAGCTGTGATGGGCTGGCGGTCCGCCGTGATTGACGGGGTGCGCGAACCAGCCTGCTGCGCCGGAGGCGGTGTCCTTCAGACGTTGAAGCGGAACTCGACTACGTCGCCGTCTTGCATGGTGTAGTCCTTGCCTTCCATGCGGACTTTGCCGGCGGAGCGGGCGGCGGTCATGGAGCCGGCTTCGATGAGGTCGTCGAAGGAGACGATCTCGGCCTTGATGAAGCCGCGCTGGAAGTCGGTGTGGATGACACCGGCAGCCTCGGGCGCGGTGGCGCCGCGCTTGATGGTCCAGGCGCGGGACTCCTTGGGACCGGCGGTCAGGTACGTCTGGAGCCCGAGCGTGTCGAACCCGACGCGCGCCAGTACGTCGAGACCGGGCTGGTCGATGCCCATCTCGGCGAGCATCTCGCGGGCCTCGTCCTCGTCGCCGAGCTCGACCAGTTCGGCCTCGAACTTCGCGTCCAGGAAGATCGCCTCGGCCGGCGCGACCAGGTCCCGCATCTTCTGCTTGAGGTCCTCGTCGGAGAGCTCGTCGGAGTCGCAGTTGAAGACGTACAGGTACGGCTTGGCGGTCATCAGCATCAGCTCACGGATCGCGTCGCGATCCACGTCGGTCGCGATGATCGGCGTACCGGCCTCGAGGTGCTTCTGGGCGGCGCGGACGGCTTCGAGCGTGACCGCGGCCTCCTTCTTGAGGCGGGTCTCCTTCTCCAGCCGCGGGATCGCCTTCTCGACGGTCTGCAGGTCGGCGAGGATCAGCTCGGTCTGGATGGTGGAGATGTCGTCGGCCGGCGAGACCTTGCCGTCGACGTGCGTGACGTCGTCGTCGCGGAACACCCGGGTGACCTGGCAGATCGCGTCCGACTCGCGGATGTGGCTGAGGAACTTGTTGCCCAGGCCCTCACCCTCCGACGCGCCGCGCACGATGCCGGCGATGTCGACGAACTGCACGGTGGCGGGAATCACCTTCTGCGAACTGAACAGCTCGGCGAGCTTTCCCAGCCGCGGGTCCGGGACACCGACCACTCCGACGTTCGGCTCGATGGTCGCGAACGGGTAGTTCGCGGCGAGTACGTCGTTCTTGGTCAGCGCGTTGAACAGGGTGGACTTGCCCGCGTTCGGGAGCCCGACGATTCCGATGGAGAGTGCCACGGGAGGCAAGGTTACGCGGGTAACCCCGCCGTACCCCAATCGATCAGATCAGGAAGGCTTCGAGTTCGGCGTCGTACCAGCGGGCGGTGCGGCCGATCGGGCGCATGCCGAGGCGGTTGCAGACGGCCAGTGACGCGACGTTGTCCGGGCGGACGACCGCGTAGATCTGCCCGATCCCGGCCTTGAACCCGTGCTCGATCGCACCCCGCGCCGACTCCGTCGCGAGGCCACGGCCCCACGCGTCCGGGTGGAAATGCCAGCCGACCTCGACCTCGCCGCGGCCCGCGGTACCGTCCGACGGGTCGGGCAGCGGGGCCAGTAGTACGGTGCCCGCGATCATCCCGGTGGCACGTTCTTCCACGGCCCAGACGCCGTACGGCGCCTCGCGGCTCCGCTCGTTCCATCGCATGATCGTCTTCGACGCGGCACCGCGATCGGTCATCACCCGGGGCTCGGCGCCCAGCCAGCGGGACACCTCCCAGCGGCGGTAGATGTCGAAGACGCGGTCGCCGTCCGGATCCGCCCACTCACGCACCACGAGCCGATCGGTCTCGAAAACCACCATGCTCCCCACCTCCCATGCTCGTTCCTAAATGTCCGAACCAGGCGATCGCAAGCAACGTCTCCATCCTGTGACCACTTGGACGGATCGGATCGGGATTCCCTCACGCTTCGTGTTCGGATGCCTGCAGTTCCTGCGTTTCGGGTGGCTGGAGTTGGTGTCGTGCCTGTTTCCGGGGTTCCTGTTCGCGGGCCTGGCGATCTCGAAGTACGTCCACCTGCCGATCGCGCGGTACGACGCCCTGCTGATCTACTGCCTCGGCCTGACGCTGCTGTTCTGGGTGGTGCGGCTGGAGACCTGGCGTGAGGTCGCGGTGATCTTCGGGTTCCACCTGGTCGGGCTCGGGCTGGAGCTGTTCAAGGTCCGGGTCGGCTCGTGGGAGTACCCGGGCGACGCGGTGACGAAGGTCGCCGGGGTGCCGCTGTTCGCCGGATTCATGTACGCCGCGGTCGGCAGCTACCTGTGTCAGGCCTGGCGCCGGTTCGACCTCCGGGTCAGCAACTACCGGCCGATCCTGACCACGGTCTTCGCGGTGCTGATCTATGCGAACTTCTTCACCCATCAGTGGATCCCCGACCTGCGGATCCCGATCGCGCTCGGTCTGCTCGTCGTGTTGCGCCGTACCTGGGTCTTCTTCACGGTCGGCGTACGGCGTTACCGGATGCCGCTGGCGGTGTCGTTCGCGCTGATCGGGTTCTTCCTGTGGATCGCGGAGAACTTCGGCACGTTCCTCGACGCGTGGAACTATCCGGACCAGGTGAGTGTGTGGCGGCTCGTGCATCCGGCGAAGTTCGGCGCGTGGTCGTTGCTGGTGAGCATGAGTTTCGTGCTGGTCGCGAGCGTGAAGTCACTGGAGGGCCGGCTGTACCACCGCGGCGGAACCGCAACAGTCGAGACATCACCGCAACACGGCAAGGCCAACCAAGCTGAGAGGTAAGGCGTCTTCAGTGGTGTGAGGGCGCCTGAGGGGGCGCAACTGGGGAACCGCCTTAGCTGCAAGGGGAAAGTCATGTCCCGAAAGTTCGCCGCATTCGTCGCGACCGGGGTGGCGCTGGCCGTCGTCGTCGGTTCGCTGCTGGTCCTGGCGCTCGGGCACGAACGGCAACCACGACCGGCCGCCGCCACCACGCACACCACGACACCGAGCCCGACGCCCACCGAGACACCGACGCTGAACGCGCCGCCGTCGACACCGCGCAAGCCGGCCCCGAACCCGACCGCGGCGTTTGCCTCCGGCAACAAAAAGGTGCTGTTCTTCAGCTTCGACGACGGGCCGGACCCGTACTGGACGCCGAAGGTCCTGCAGGTCCTGAAGAAGTACGGCGCACACGCGACGTTCTTCGAGCTCGGCTCGATGCAGGCCGCGCACCCCGGGCTGCGCGAGCAGGTGCTTGCCGCCGGCCACACGATCGGCAGCCACTCGATCACGCACCCGCAGCTGACCGCGGTCTCGGCGGCGAAGCGGCACCACGAGATCTTCGACGGACCCGAGTCGACCTGCTTCCGGCCGCCGTACGGCGCCTCGAACCCGAAGGTCCGCGCCGACATCAAGGCCGCCGGCATGGTCCAGGTGCTGTGGGACGTCGACCCGCGCGACTGGGCCCGCCCGGGCACGAACGCGATCGTGCACAACATCCTCACCCACGCGCACAACCACAACATCATCCTGATGCACGACGGCGGCGGCAACCGCGCCCAGACCGTCGCCGCTCTCGACAAGGTCCTCCCGCTCCTGAAGGCCCAGGGCTACAGCTTCCCCGCGATGAACTGCTGACGCCGGGCGCTCCGGGCCGCACACTGAGCCATGGATGCTTCCCGGGAACTGCACCGCCTGACCAGTGGGTATCAGGTGTCTCAAGCGGTGCACGTCGCCGCCAGGCTCGCCATCAGCGACCTACTCGCCGAAGGCCCGAAGAGTCTCGCCCAGCTCGCCGAGTCCACCGGAACGGACGCCGGGGCGTTGGCGCGCCTGCTGCACGCCCTGACCGCGCTCGGGCTGTACGCCGTCGACAACGGTGAGTACACCAACACCGAGCTCGGTACGGCGTTGCGAACCGACGTACCGCGCTCGGTCGCCGGCTGGGCACGCTTCATCGGCAAGGACTCCCACTGGCAGGCGTACGCCGGTCTGGAGGACAGCATCCGGACGGGTGAGACAGCGTTCCCGGCGGTCCACGGCGAGGCGGTGTGGGAGTACCGCGCGAAGCATCCAGAGGAGCAAGCGGCCTTCGACGCAGCCATGACCTCCATGTCGGAGACAGTCGCCGACGCGGTCGTCGACGCGTACGACTTCAGCCGCTTCGGGACGGTGGTCGATGTCGGTGGCGGGCGCGGCCGCCTGCTGACCGGCATCCTGTCGCGGTACCCATCGGTCGGCGGCGTGCTGTTCGATCAGCCTGACGTGGTCGCAGGCGCGCACGACCAACTCTCCGCGGCGGGCCTGTCGGACCGTTGTCTCGTGGTCGGCGGCAACTTCTTCGACGCTGTGCCCGAGGGGGACGCACACCTCCTGAAGGCGGTGATCCACGACTGGGCGGATGCCGAGTCGATCGAGATCCTGCGCACCTGCCGGAGGTCGATGCCCGCCCACGGCCGTCTCCTGCTGGTGGAGCAACTGCTGGACGAGTCCCCGGATCCCGTGCGTACGGCGTTCTCGGACCTCAACATGCTCGTGATGACCGGCGGCCGCGAGCGGACAACGGACGAGTACCAAGCACTGCTCGCCGCCGCCGACCTCGACCTCGTCACCACCGTTCCCACCGCCGGCCCGGCCTTCGTCCTCGAGGCGGCACCGCGCGCCTAGTCAGAAACTGTCGGTGGGGTTCGGCACTATCTGTGACATGACCGGTACGACGGTGTTGCTGATCCTGCTCTTCCTCGTGGTGGGGCTGTTGCTGGGGGCTGTGTTCGGCGTGCTGTGGGTGCGCGGACGGGACGGTGCTGCGCTGGCGCGGATCACGGCCGAGCGGGACGCGGCCGAGGACCGGGTGGTCGAGCTGACGCAGGAGCGGACGAGCGTCGGGCAGCAGATGGGCGGGCAGGCCGTCGTCAAGGAAGCGCTGGATCGCCTGCACGCGCAGCTGAATCAGCTCGAGCAAGGCCGCGCGGCATGGCAGAGCCAGCTGCATCAGCAGGTGAACGAGGTACGGATGAGCGGCGAGGCGTTGCGCCGCGAGACCGCGTCCTTGTCGACCGCGTTGCGCAAGCCACAGGTGCGCGGCCGGTGGGGCGAGCTGCATCTGCGGCGCACCGTCGAGCTCGCCGGAATGGTTGCCCACTGCGACTTCACCGAGCAGACGACGACCGTCGCCGAGGACGGCATACTGCGGCCGGACCTCGTGGTGAGGCTTGCCGAGGGCAAGAATATTGTCGTCGACTCGAAGGTGCCGCTGGCCGCGTTCCTCGACGCGACCGAGTCCGACGACGCGGAGGTCCGCGAGGACCGGTTGCGGGCGCACGCGCGGCACCTGCGGACCCACGTGGACCAGTTGTCCGCGAAGGCGTACTGGACCCGGCTGTCACCGTCGCCCGAGTTCGTCATCCTCTTCGTGCCGGGCGAGTCGTTCCTGTCCGCCGCGCTCGACATCGAGCCTTCCCTGCTCGAGTACGCCGCTGAACGCCGGGTGATCCTCGCGACGCCGACCACGCTGATCGCTACGTTGCGCGCGGCGGCGTACGCGTGGAACCAGTCGGCGTTGACCGAGTCCGCGCAGCAGGTCTTCGAGCTCGGCCGGGAGCTGTACGAGCGACTCGGCACGATGGGCGACCATCTCGGCCGCGTCGGGCGCTCGCTCACGTCTGCGGTGGAGGCGTACAACGGGACGGTCGGGTCGTTCGAGCGCCGGGTGTTCATCACCGCACGCAAGCTCCGCGACCTGCATGTCACTGAGTCCGAGCTGACCGCGATGGAGTCGATCGAAGCGTCCGTGCGACCGCTCACGGCGCCCGAGTTCGTCGCGCTGGACGAGTCGCCGACCACGAGGCGGTGGCCACCGTCACAGGCGGGTTGAAAGTTCCGGACGGTGATCGTCCGGAACCCTCGCTAATGTCCTTGCCATGGACAACGCACCGCTCACCGAGCCGCCGGTCGCCGGGCCCGAGGCCGACACGTTGCTGGGGGCGCTCGAGCGCAACCGGCGTACCTTCGCCTGGAAGTGCGGCGGTCTGGACTCGGCAGGCCTGAACAAGCAGCACCCGCCCTCGACCGTGACGCTCGGCGGGCTGCTCAAGCATCTGGCGCTGGTCGAGGACGAGTACTTCACGCGCCGGCTCCTCGGCAAGGAACTCGGTGCGCCGTGGGACGCGGTCGACTGGGACGCGGACCCCGACTGGGAGTGGCACAGCGCGGCGGATGATTCGCCCGAAGCACTGATGGACCTGTGGCAGGCAGCGGTCGATCGCTCCCGCGCCGCGGTCGCTGAGGTCCTCGCGACCGGCGGTCTCGACCAGTTGGCCCAATGGAAGGGCCGGAACGGCGACTCCCCCAGCCTGCGCTACATCCTCGTCGACCTGATCGAGGAGTACGCGCGCCACACCGGCCACGCCGACCTGATCCGCGAATCCATCGACGGCCTCACTGGAGAGGGTGTACCGCAGTAGCTGTCGGAAAGCCGACAGTAGTGAGGTGTTGACAGTCGGTGTCCTTCTCGCGAAACGATGAGAGCGCTCTCTCGGGGGGCGACGTGAGGAGGAACAATGCGCTTCAGAACCAGAGTGCTGGGTGTCGTCGCGGCTGCGGTGGCTGTGGCCGGCGTGCTGTCGGCGGCCCCGGACCGGCCGGCCGACGCGGCCGTACCGGCGACGATTCCGCTGACGATCACGAACAACTCGGGCCGCGGCGACGCGGTCTACATCTACAACCTGGGCACGAACCTGGCCACCGGGCAGCAGGGCTGGGCGGACGCCTCGGGCACGTTCCACGCCTGGCCGGCCGGCGGCAACCCGCCGACCCCGGCGCCGGACGCGTCGATCGCCGGACCCGCCAACGGGCAGTCCGTCACGATCCAGATGCCGAAGTTCTCCGGCCGCGTGTACTTCTCGTACGGCCAGAAGCTCGTCTTCCAGCTCACCACGGGCGGCCTCGTGCAACCCGCCGTACAGAACCCGAGCGATCCGAACCGGAACATCCTGTTCCACTGGTCGGAGTACACGCTCAACGACAGCGGCCTGTGGATCAACAGCACGCAGGTCGACATGGTCTCGGCGCCGTACGCCGTGAGCGTGAAGGCCGGGGACGGTTCCACGAAGACCACCGGCCATCTCAAGTCCGGCGGTTACAACGCGGTCTACGACGGTCTCCGCAACGCTCCCGGCGGTTGGGGCGGCCTGATCCAGACGGCGCCCGACGGCTCGGTCCTTCGCGCACTCTCCCCGCTGTTCGGCGTCGAGACCGGGGCGATCCCGGCGAGCGCGATGGACGACTACATCAACCGCGTGTGGTCGAAGTACAGCTCGGAGACCCTGACGGTCACGCCGTTCGGCGACCAGCCGGACACCAAGTACTTCGGTCGGGTGTCCGGCGGCGTCATGAACTTCACGAACAGCTCGGGCGCTGTCGTCACGTCGTTCCAGAAGCCCGACTCGGCCAGCGTGTTCGGCTGCTTCAAGTTGCTGGACGCACCGAACGACCAGGTCCGCGGCCCGATCTCCCGCACCCTGTGCGCCGGCTACAACCGCTCCACGCTGCTGTCGAACCCGAACCAGCCGGACGCGAACGACGCCAACTTCTACCAGGACGCGGTCACCAACCAGTACTCGAAGATCATCCACTCCCAGATGGCCGACGGCCACGCGTACGGGTTCGCCTTCGACGACGTCGGCAACCACGAGGCGCTCGTGCACGACGGGAACCCGCAGCAGGCCGGACTGATCCTCGATCCGTTCAACTGACGGCTTGACTCCTGCCTTGGTTAGTGGCAACTTACCGTTCGTGGGAACTTACGGATCACTCGAAGCCGCCGGACCGGTGCTGGACGCGCTGGGCGACCCGACGCGCCGGGTGATCCTCGAGACGCTGCGTACTGGCGGGCCGTGCTCGGTCGGCGTACTGGCCGAGCGCGTGCCCGTCAGCCGGCCCGCGATCTCGCAGCACCTGAAGGTGCTCGGAGCGGTCGGTCTGGTGCAGCACGAGTCGCGTGGGACCCGGAACATCTACCGGGTCCATCAGGCGGGTCTCGGCGAGCTGCGCAGCTGGCTCGACCAGTTCTGGGGCGACGCCTTGCAGGCGTACGCCGACCACGTACAGCGGACCGAGGAGGGGAAATGACTGTGGAACAAGACATCTCGCCGTTGGTGAAAACCGTCGTGGTACCGGTCGGGGTCGACCGGGCGTTCGAGGCGTTCACCGCGGAGACGTCGGCGTGGTGGCCGCTGTTCAGCCACTCGGTCGGCGCGGCGGCAGCGAACGCGGTACGGCTGGAGGGCGCCGTCGGCGGGCGCATCGTCGAGTACGGCGCCGACGGCGAGATCGCCACCTGGGGCACCCTGTCGGACTGGGATCCGCCGAAGTCACTGAGCTTCAGCTGGCACCCCGGCCAGGATCCGTCGGAAGCCGGGCAGGTCACGGTGACGTTCGACGCAACCGACGGCGGCACCCAGGTCCAGCTCGTGCACTCCGGCTGGGAGCGCCGCGGCGACGGCGGCCGCGCCCGCCTCAGCTACGACACGGGTTGGGACTACGTGCTGGGCAAGTACGTCGAACACGCCCGATAGTTGAGGGATGGCGAACCCTCCTGTAGACGCTCGCGCCCTGGAAGCATCGCTGCGGCCGCATGGTGAATCGGTCATGTTGCCGCGGGCGGCGTACGTCGATCCCGAGGTGCTCACCTGGGAACGCCGGCACTTCTTCGCCGGCACCTGGACGTGCCTCGGCCGCGTCGACGAACTGTCGGACGGTACGACGTACCGCGAGGTGACCGTCGGCGACATCGCGACGGTCATCACGTTCGGGGACGTACCGCGGGCGTTCGCGAACACGTGCCGGCATCGCGGTCACGAGCTGCTCCAGCGGGACGAGACGAGTGACCGGCGGGCCGTGGTCTGCCCGTACCACGGGTGGTCGTACGAGCTCGACGGGTCGGTCAAGGCGGCGCCGCGGATGGGCGATTGCTTCGACACGTCGCCGTACGGGCTCGTCGAACTGCCGGCCGAGGTGTGGCACGGCTGGCTGTTCGTGAACGCGACCGGTACGGCGGCGTCGTTCGAGGATCACCTCGGCGGGCTCACCGACCTCGTCGCGCCGTACGCGCCGGAAACCCTTGTTTTGAAGGCACGGCACGCGTACGACGTGGCGGCGAACTGGAAGACGATCGTGGAGAACTACCACGAGTGCTACCACTGCCCGCTGATCCATCCGGAGCTGTGCAAGGTGTCGCCGCCGACCTCGGGTGACAACTGGAACCTGCCCGGCGCGTGGGTCGGCGGGCTGATGGACCTGCGACCGGACGCCGAGACGATGTCGCTCGACGGCCGATCGCACGGGGTCCCGATCCCCGGCGTCGACCCGCGGCAGGTCAACTACCTCGGCCTGTTCCCGAACCTGCTGCTCTCGCTGCATCCCGACTACGTGATGACCCATCGCCTCGAGCCGCGCACACCGAGCCTGACCGCGATCGAGTGCTCCTGGTACTTCCGGCCCGAGGTGACGGACCCGTCGTACGCCGTGGAGTTCTGGGACATCACGAACCGCGAGGACTGGGCCGCCTGCGAGTCGGTCCAACGCGGCGCCGAGTCCCCGCACTTCCGCCCCGGCCCACTGGCGCCCGCCGAGGACGCCGTCTACCAATGGGTCACCCTGCTCGCCCGCGGCTACCTCGGCAAGTCCCTCAGTAGCCCAGCGTGAAGCGGCTGCGGTTGTGGGCGGGGGTCTCGGCCTCGTTGATCAGGGCAACTGCGTAGTCCTCGGCGGAGATGTGGTCGCCGACGGGCTCGTCCTGGCCCAGGCGGAAGACGCCGGTGCGCTCGCCGGGGGCGATCACGAAGGCCGGGGACAGCATGGTCCACTCCACGTCGCTCGCGCGCAGGTTCTCGAGCGCCTGCGACACGGTCAGCGACTCGTTCTTGTACTCGGCCGGGAACTCCGGGCCGTCCACCACCCGGTTGCCGTTGACAACCAGGCTGCCGGCGCCGCCGACCACGAGGAGCCGGGTCGCCGTCCCCCGCACCGCGGCGATCAGGTTGTCGACCGCGTCCAGGTACTCCTGGTGGTCGCCGCCGGTCCGGCTCGGCCCGATCGCCGCGACCAGCACGTCCGAGTCCACCGCCAACTCCTTGACCGTCGCGCCGTCGTTCGCGCTCCCCCGCACCGCGCGGACGCCCTCCGGCAGCTCGCCGCCAGAGCGCGTCACGCCGGCCACCTCGTGCCCGCGACCGACCGCCTCGGCCGCCACCCGGCTGCCGACCATCCCGCTCGCGCCGAACACCGCGATCTTCATCTCTACTCCTTGTCTGTTGAACTGACCTCGACGGTATCCATTGGTAACTGGCTACTTCAACGTGCTATAAGTACCTTGTGGTAACTAAAGGCAACGCGTTCGACCCGAACTGCCCGACCCGCACGATCCTGGACCGGATCGGCGACAAGTGGACGGTGCTCGTCGTCCTGAGCCTGCGCACCGGTCCGCTCCGCTTCACCGAGCTCCGCGACCGCATCGGCCGGGTCGCGCCCAAGGTCCTCACCCAGACCCTGCGCCGGATGGAGCGCGACGGCCTGATCACCCGCGAGAGCTACCCGGAGATCCCGCCACGCGTCGTCTACACCCTGACCCCGATGGGAACCTCCCTCATCGACCCGATCAGCGTGATCACCGACTGGGCGGAGACCCACGTGCCCGCAATCACCGAGGCCCAGCACCAGTACGACGAACCCGCCTGAGATCATCCAGCTCACCGCTCAACCTTTCCTTCGGGTCACGCCATCTCAAGGCTGACCGAGTTGAGTGAGATGGGGGTTGGAATGGATCCAGGACGCGACCACGAATTCGCCGAGTTCGTGGACGGGCGGTTCACCGCTCTGCAGAGGTTCGGCTACCTGCTGACCGGTGAATGGCACCTGGCCGAGGACCTGGTGCAAACCGCATTGACGAAGGTGTGGTTCCACCGGAACTCGCTGCGGAGCGGCAACGCGCTGGAGAGTTACACCCGGACCGTGATGGTGAACACCAGCACGCAGTGGTGGCGCCGGAAGTGGCGTGGGGAGACACCGACCGAGCAGTTGCCGGAACCGCAGGCACGCGAGCAGTACGGCTCGGTCGACGACCGGGATCTGTTGCTGCGGGCACTCGCCACGCTGCCCCGCCGAACGCGCGCAGCGCTGGTCCTGCGGTACTTCGAGGACCTGCCGGAGGCCGAGATCGCCCAGATCATGGGCTGCTCGGTCGGCACCGTCAAGTCGAGCGTCTCCCGCGGACTGGCCAAGCTCCGCGAGCACCACCTCGTCGCCGCCATTTCCGCTCCGGCCCAGAAGGAGGGCTGAACCATGACTGACGATCTCAAGCAGCAGTTCGAGCGGCTCGTCGCCGACCCGCCGCCACCCAGCACAGTCCCGAGCGAGTCCGTGTTCGCGCGAGTCCGTTCGGCACGTCGTCGTCGTACCGCCGGCGCGTTGACGCTGGCCGCGGCCGCGGTGGTCGCCGTCGCCGTTGCCGCGGGCAACCTCACTGACATCAACAGCAGCCCGCCCGTCACCAACAGCCCGAGCGCTCCGGTGACGATCGTCACCGGAGCCCCGACGAGCACGCAGTCGACGGGGGCACCGACCACGACGGGAACGACCACAACCACGTCCACGACCACGCAAGGGACGACGACCGGCACGACGACCGGCACGACGACAACGGGGACCGGCACCACGAAGACGCCGCCGGTCCAGCCGCCGGCTCGGCCGATCGAGGTCAACGTCGTGCTCAAGCCGACCATCACCGGCCGCACGGTCGCAGTGAAGGTGACCGTCTCGGGCACCGTCATCGTGCCCACGGTCGACGGGAAGAACCTGCCCGCCGACACGACGTTCCTCAACCTCTCCGGCGGCACGAACTACTACTGGGGCGATGGCGAGCAGGGCGGTTCGGACGGCGGTTCGGCCGGATGTGGCGGCACGACGCGCAAGACCGGCCGCGAGACGTACTCGATCGAGACGCACACCTACACGAAGCCGGGTACGTACACGCTGCGCTACGAAGTGCGGTACTGCAACGCCAAGAACGGCGCCTTCACGACCACCAAGAGCATCAAGGTGACGGTCAAATAGTCCAGGCGTGGTCGGAGGTACCGGTGGTGGGGAGGCCGGCGGCCTTCAGGTCGGTGCGGAGGTCGCGGGGGAGGGCGAACGTCAGGCTCTCCTCCGCGGTCGTGACTTCCTGTACGTCGCCGTACCCGCGCTCGGCCAGCCAGCGCAGGACGTCGCGGACCAGCACCTCCGGCACGCTCGCGCCGCTGCTGACCCCGACCGATTCGACGCCGTCCAGCCAGGCCTCGTCGATCTCGTCGGCGTAGTCGACCAGGTAGCCGGCCTTGGCGCCGTGCTCGACCGCGACCTCGACCAGGCGCACCGAGTTCGACGAGTTGCGGGAGCCGACCACGATCATCAGGTCGGCGTCCGCGGCGAGCTTCTTGACCGCGGCCTGGCGGTTCTGGGTGGCGTAGCAGATGTCGTCACTCGGCGGGTCCTGCAGGTGCGGGAACCGCTCGCGCAGGCGCCGTACGGTCTCCATCGTCTCGTCGACCGACAGCGTGGTCTGGGACAGCCAGACGACCTTCTCCGGGTCGCGGACAGTGACGTTCGGTACGTCGTCCGGACCGTCGACGAGCGTCACGTGCTCCGGAGCCTCGCCGGAGGTGCCGATGACCTCCTCGTGGCCCTCGTGGCCGATCAGCAGGATGTCGTAGTCGGTCGCGGCGAACCGCTTCGCCTCGTGGTGCACCTTGGTGACCAGCGGGCAGGTCGCGTCGATGGTCTTCAGTTGCCGCGCGGCCGCCTCCTCGTGCACCACCGGCGCGACGCCGTGCGCGGAGAAGATGACCGTCTCGCCCTCGGGCACCTCGTCGGTCTCGTCGACGAAGATCGCACCACGCTTCTCCAGCGTCTGTACGACGTACTTGTTGTGCACGATCTCCTTGCGCACGTACACCGGCGGCCCGTACAGGTCGAGCGCCTTCTCCACCGCCACCACGGCCCGATCAACACCCGCGCAGTACCCACGGGGCGCAGCGAGCAGCACCCGCTTCGTCTTCGTCGCGGTCGTCGTACCGGTGTCGTCAGGCTGAGGAGTCACGCCACCCATGGTACGGGCCGTGCTTTGTGAGCAGGGTCACTGGGGAGCCGTCCGCCCTATCCGGACGGCTCCTCCGCGGGAGGTGTACCTGCTGTTCAAGAATCGCCTGGAAACGCCTTGTGTGCAAAGGGTTTTCGGACCCACTCCCGCAGTACGCCGAAATGCCTGTCGGTCAGCCCGATCCGCGCGTCGATCGGAAGGATCAAGGCCTGCGGGAAGCGGGCTTGCTCGCTCTCCCCCACCTCGTCGTCCACCCATGCGAACGGACGATCGCCGACCCAGTCCGCGACGTACGGCGCCTTCCAGGAACCCCGGCGTACCGGCGTGCGATCGGGCCAGAGGATCGTCGGCAGTTCGGGCAGACCGAGGAGGGGCCCGAGCAGGCGATTGGCGCCGTGCTCCCAACTGCTGGCCCACACCAGGTCGAAACTGTCTGCGAGCGCGTTGAGTTCCACGCCGTGCAGCGGATTGAGCAGAACCCGCCAGGTCTTCGCACCTTCAGTGATCTCGTGCTGCTGATACCCCGGCGGAACCTCATCGGCCCGGTGCGGGTTGAGCGGACCGTCGAAATCCAGCAGCAATAGTGGGCGCATTACTCATACGTTAGGGAATGTCGGTGTGGGGTCGTAGGGTCTGGGGGTGGCTTTGGAGACCTCGCCGGAAGCGCCTGCGGCCGTGCGGACGATCGCGAACGGGATCGCGAGCTGGATCAACCAGCTCGGTGCCGTATGGGTCGAAGGGCAGCTGACGGACGTCTCGATCGGGCGCGGTACGACGACGGTCTTCGGCACGTTGCGGGACACCGACGCGGACATCTCGTTGCGGTTCACCTGCAACCGGCGGGTGTTCGAGGCGGTCGACGTCCGCGACGGCTCGCGGGTGCTGGTGCACGCCAAGCCGAACTTCTTCGCCCGCCGCGGCACGCTCGCGCTCGCGGTCAACGAGATCCGCCACGTCGGGATCGGCGAGCTGCTGGCCCGGATCGAGCGGCTGAAGCAGCTGCTCGCGGCCGAGGGCCTTTTCGAGCCGTACCGGAAGAAGAAGCTGCCGTTCCTGCCGCACACGATCGGGCTGATCTGCGGGCGGGACTCGGCGGCCGAGCGCGACGTACTGGAGAACGCGAAGCGGCGGTGGCCGGCGGTCGCGTTCCGGATCGAGTACGCGTCGGTGCAGGGGCCGTCGGCGGCCGGTGAGGTGATGACCGCGCTGCGGAAGCTGGACGCGGACGATTCGGTCGAGGTGATCGTGATCGCGCGCGGCGGCGGGTCGCTGGAGGATCTGCTGCCGTTCTCCGACGAGGGCCTGATCCGGGCGGTGTCGAAGACGGGTACGCCGGTGGTGAGCGCGATCGGGCACGAGCCGGACTCGCCGCTGCTCGACCTGGTCGCGGACCTCCGGGCGTCGACACCGACCGACGCGGCGAAGCGGATCGTGCCGGACGTGCGCGAAGAACTGGACGGCGTACGGCAGTTGCGCGATCGCGGGTTCCGGGCGATCAGGTCCTGGCTGGATCGCGAGGCGCATGCGCTGGCGGCGATTCGTTCGCGGCCGGCGCTCGCGGCGCCGGTGTCGGACCTGCAGCGGCGCTCCGACGAGATCAACGAGTTGGTCGAGCGCAATCGGCGTACGCTCACGCATCGGCTCGACCGGGCGGGCGACGATCTCGCGCACCGGCTGGCGAGTGTGCGGGCGTTGTCCCCGAAGGCGACGCTGGAGCGCGGGTACTCCGTGCTGCAGTTGGCCGACGGCACCGCCGTACGGGAAGTGGCGCAGGTGGCGCCGGGTGACCTGCTGCAGGCGCGGGTCAGTGACGGCCGCTTCGCGGTCGAAGTCAAGTCCGAGGAGGACAAGTGAGCGGCGACCGACCCGAGATGACCTACGAGCAGGCCCGCGAGGAGCTCGTCGACGTCGTCCGCAAACTCGAAGCCGGCGGCACCACCCTCGAAGAATCCCTCGCCCTGTGGGAACGCGGCGAAGAACTGGCCGCCACCTGCCAACACTGGCTCGACGGCGCCCGAGAACGCCTCACCAATGCCCAATCCACCCCCAAAGAGAAGACCAACTGACCGTCCGCGCCGCGCGAACCGAAGACCTCCTGGGCGCGGCCGAGGCACGGGTTGCCAGCTGGCGTGGCGCCTTCACGGGGCTCGTGCCCCAGGACTTCCTGGACGCGATGGATCCGATGTCGATCGCCTCCTCCTGGGCGGACAGCATCGCGGCCGGACGCTCACGCCTGTACGTCGCACTCGCGGGAGAGCAGGTGATCGGGTACGCCGGTGTCGGACCGGAGCGCGACGAGAAAGCCCCACCGAACACAGGCGAGCTGTACGCGCTCTTCGTCCACCCAGACCACTGGGGAACCGGTGCCGCCCGCGCCCTGACCGACGCGGCCTGCACCGACCTCCGCGCAGCCGATTGCGCCACCGTCCGCCTATGGGTGCTTGAGGCAAACATTCGTGCGCGCCGTTTCTACACGCGCTATGGCTTCACGGAAACGCCTGACCGCACCCGCTCCTCGCTCGGTGACCTCCCCGAGATCAGGCTGGCCGCACCCCTGGTGTGAAGGTTCCGCAAAGCCGAACCCATTCCTCCGACGGTGACCTGATCCCTCACTACGGTGAACCACTTTCCTAGATCTGGTTCATCATGTGGAGGTTTTACCAACAATGATCGCGCTCATCGTGATCGGCGTACTCGTCCTCGGACTCGCCGGTTTCGTGTTCTGGTTCCTGAAGATCCGCGATCCGCTGAAGGGCGAGGACTTCTATAAGTTCCATGCCGAGCAGAAGTGGGCGTGGGAGCTCACGCTGACGCCGGAGCAGGAGAAGGCGTTCATGGCCGGCCTCGAGGCGTACGACGACGAACGCGGCTGCTACCCGATGCGCGAGGAGGGCATCCTGCGCGTGTACAGCCCGATGATGCTGATCTCGCTGTTCTGGATGACCGAGCGGTTCGCCGCGATGGGCCCGGCTGCCGTACAGGATCCGGCAGGCGCCGTACAGCAGCTGATGACGGACGCCGCGGACGGCGAGACCAACGGCATCCTCTACTACGACGACGAGTGGATGGGCGAGGACGTCGAGCAGGTCGACGGCATGGACAAGTACGCCTTCACCGACGCGATCATGTCCGCGACGCGCGCACAGGGCGTGGACCACGAGTTCGCCGGCGGGTACGCGGACGAGGACAAGGGCTTCGTCACGATGGGCGTCCTCGCCAAGAGCCCCGAGCACGTGACCAAGATGTACGACGACGCTTTCGCGGTCGCCGGCCCGCCGACCGAGCTGAACAACCGGCTGGACGTCATGCGCGAGGTCATGAAAGCCGAGGACCCGGAGTACATCGCGGCTCACAACCGGGCCGAGGCGGAGAAGAGCAAGTACATCAACACGTTGATCTTCTGCTTCGACCGCGTGGTGAAGCACTACAACGACGCGCGGCCGGAGATGCAGTACGCCGAACCGCGCGACGTACTGTCCGTCGTGATGGCGCAGATGCTGGAGGACGGACGCTCCGGGTACACGTGGACGCGGCCGCCGTCGCAGGAGCAGCACGAACTCGCGCTGGCGCTCCTGGGCAACCGGGGCTAGTTGCGTGCACAAAGATCGTGAGGATGCTGTAGCCGCCGCGCTGACCCAACTGGCCGAGCTGATGGCCGGCGCCGCCCCTCGAGGGTGGAAGCGCGCCGAACTGCACGGGTACGCGCTCGGAGAAGGCGCGTCCGGGCATCGCGGTTTGAGCTTCCCAGTTGACGTACACCCGGGTCTCTGCGCCCTGCATACGTTGCTGGGAGCAACAGATCACCTCACGATCGATCTCGAACTGGAAGCCCGTGGTCGCTACCGCGCGATCCTGAGCGAGCGGCTCGCTCGCGCGGACGACCGCGGCTTCCGGTACCTGCTGGACCCACAATCCGAGCCACCCGCTCTCGCCACGCCCGCTCCCACCCTTGGCGAGGCTGGAGATCCGGCCGAAGCGGTTGCCCTGTTCAACGAATACCACCGACCGCTGCGCTCGACGTTGGAGTTGCCCGATCTTCCACCGCCGCTCGAGGACTGGGATCTCGACTTCGATCTGCCGCGCGACCTCAGTGCGCTGTACGCCGTTGCCGACGGCGGCGGTGGGCAGGTGCAGTTCCACGGCTTCGCGTGGTTCGGTCTGGAGATGCTGGAGGAGCTGAGCTCGGACCACTGGTGGGTCTCTCGCGGATGGCGGCGCTTTGTCCACAACTCGTTCGTGACCGAGTTCGGGCCACCGGGGGCGATCCGGCGGGTGGGCGATCATTCGGCTTGGATTCCGTTCGCCACCGACACCTTCGGCGACTACCTCGCCGTCGACATGGCACCCGGGCCGAACGGTCGGCCCGGTCAGGTGATCCTGATCGGACGCCACCAGGACGCGGGCCCGATCTACGTCGCGGAGTCGGTGACCGAACTGATCCGCTCACACGCGGACGCGCTGCGCTCCGACCGGATCGAGCGCGACGAGGACGGCCACCTGTGGATCAACTCCGGCGACGCCTACCACCACCAGCGCCGGTACGACGACGTTGGCCGGCTCACTGTCAGCGGCCGGGACGCGGGGCCGATCCGCGGGCTGACCGCGGAGACACGTGAGTTGGTGGTGCACGACGCGCCCTGGGTCGATCTCGGACCGGTCCGTGAGGCACCGGAGCTGGTGAAGTTCTCGATCCACAACTGCGCAGGGCTCGACCTGTCACCGCTGCAGGAGACGACAGTCGAAGTGCTGTCGCTGGCGACCGACACGATCGACCTGTCCGGTCTGCACGGGCATCCGACCGTCGGCCAGATCGTCCTGCGCAGCGAGAAGCCGGTCGACCTGCGGCCGCTGGCCTCCTGTCCGAACCTGCACACCCTCGACCTGACCGACGCTCCTGGCGCCGACGTGTCCGCCTTGGGCCAACTGCCCAACCTGCGCTACCTGAGGATGCAGCGCCCGCAGTGGCAGGAGTTCCTGGCCGGCCAGCCGCTGCCCGCGTCACTGGCCGTTACTGAACTCGCCGAGGAGCCGCCGCAAGAGCGAAAGTTCTACTGGTCCTTCGACAAGGCCTACGCGAAAACCCGCCGCCCAACGACCGCAGACGCCCTCGAGTGGGCAGAAAGCCTCACCGGGCAGGCGAGCGACATCCTCACGATCAAAGGCAAGTTCAAGCCCTGATGTGCATAAGGACAGACACCCCTGGAGCTAAGGGTGTCAAGCGGCGGTGGTTGTGGTGCGGTGGGCCCAGGCGGTGTGGGGGTTGTAGGGGGTGTGGGTTTTGAGGCAGCCGTGGAGGATGCCGACGAGCCGGTTGGCGATCTGGCGGAGGGCGGCGTGGTGGCCGAGTCCCCGGTCGCGGAGTTGGTGGTAGTAGGCGCGGACGTGGGGGTCGTGCAAGACGCCGGCGTTGGCTTGCAGGCCGAGGGTGTTGACGAGTCGGTTGTTGTGGATGAACCGGGCGTGGACGGTTTTCTGTTTGCCGGATTGGCGGGTGATGGGTGCGGTGCCGGCGTAGTTCTTGCGGGCTTTGGCGTCGTGGTAGCGGCCAGAGGCGTCGCCGAATTCTGCGAGCACCCGGGCGCCGAGGATCTTTCCGAGGCCGGGCTGGCTGCGGTAGATCTCAGCGTCCGGGTGCTGGCCAAAATAGGCCTCAACGCCGTCCTGCAGGGCAGGGATCTGGGTGTTCAGGGTCTGCAGGATCGCGATCGTGGAACGGATCGTGATCGCGTAGGCGCCGGCGATCAGGTCGGGCTGGCCGAGGTGTTCGGTGCGTAGCACGGCCTGGATCGCGGCAGCGCGGGCCGGGATGTCACCGCGCCGGCCAGCGGTTTTCAGTGCCGCGGTGATCTGGGCGATGGTCAGTTTCGCTGCGGCCGCCGGTGTGGGGGCCTTGTCCAGCAACGCCAGCACGTCGGAGCCGGTCAACGTCAACGAACCCAGCTGGTAGGCGCTCAACGCGGCCGGGAAGTACTCCCGCAGCGCTGACCGCAGCCGCAGCATGTGCCGGGTCTGCTCCTGGATCAGCCCTTGATGCGCCCGGGCCAGCACCTTCACCCCGGCCGCCACCTGCGAGTCAGGCTCGACCCGGCGTAACTGATGGCGCCGGGTCCGGACCATGTCGGCCAAGCTGTGCGCGTCGGTCTTGTCGTCCTTGGCGCCCGACAGCGAGATCACCTCCCGATGCCGAGCCGCCAGTTTCGGGTTCACCCCGAACACCACATAGCCCGCCGCGATCAACGCACCAACCCACGATCCCCGGTCGGTCTCGATCCCCACCATCACCTGGCCCGGGCCGTCGTCATCGCCCAGGAACTCCGCAACCAGTGCGTGGAACCCGACCACCCCCGCAATGCCATCGGTGACCCGTTTCCGGGCCAGCACCCGACCCTGATCGTCTTGGACCTCGAGATCATGGTGGTCTTCGGCCCAGTCGTCACCAACGAACAACACGATGCAGTTCTCCCGTCACACACCCGCACGAGTGGAACCAGCAGCCGGCAGGAGACCTCGGCGCCCTAATGGATCAGTGCTCACACCACCAACCCGCAGTGCTGGGCACGACACCCCATCAGCCGTTCACGCCTCCTGACCACCAGCAAGGGCACGCTCTGTCCACAGGGCTCAAAGCCCAGGAGGTATGAGTGCTCACTCACCAGCAGCTACCAACACCGAGTCTGTCACCGACCAACCGACCAACCCGACCAACCCGATAACACCCATTAGGAGGTATCGGAGCCTCGCCTAGTGCACCTGAGCGTGGCGGGGTCCGCGCGTACAGCGTCTCATCGGTGCACTACCTGTCCTCCTGCACACCGGACAGCAGGCTTGTTGCTGCTGCTCGGAGGCCGGTTTTCATTCGGGTGAGGTCGTAGCCCTGCTCGCGGAGGGCGTGGTGCAGGTCGGCTGCTAGCGGTGCTAGCAAAACGTGAGCGGTGTAGTCCGCGTCCAGTTCGGGGCGGGCGGCTTCGATCAGGTGAGACAGGTGGCGGTGCCAGAGGTGGTACGAGCCGATGCGGTAGCGCGCGCCGTCCGAGGCGTTCTCGCTGTCCATGAACAGGGCGACGTGCCGATCGAGTAGGTCGAGGTACGCGTCGAGGAACGCCGTCACCCGCACGACGGGCGGTGCGCCGGGCCCGAGGGGCGGCGGGCCGCTGATGATCTTCGCCTGCAACTCCTGCTCGCGCTCGTCGAGCAGCGCGACCGCCAGGCCGGCGCGATCACCGAACCGGCGGAACACGGTCCCCTTCCCCACGCCTGCCTCCGCGGCGATCGCGTCCAGCGAGACGTTCTTCACGCCGCGCTCGGTGAACAGCCGCTCCGCAGCCTCCAGCACCCGCAGCCGATTGCGTCGCGCATCCGCCCGTTCCGGTCGCGGCTCCCCCACGACCGGCAGACTCCGTTGTGAAGCGGACCGCGGTCCGGTACTGTCGTTCATAAGACGGACTGTAGTCCGCTAAAGACTCTGGAGGAAGCAGACATGAACGAGCGAAGCGAGTTCATCATCAAGCACAGCGCGCTCCGAGCCTCGTCGGCGCCCGGAGCGAAGCGAGGACGCCGATGAGCGGCGCTCGGATCGCGATTGCCTACCACTCGGGCTACGGGCACACCGCGAAGCAGGCCGACGCGGTGGCCGAGGGCGCCGCGTCGGTACCGGGGACCACGACCGACCTGGTGCCGCTGGACGAGCTGACCGAGGACGTGTGGGAGCGGCTGACTGCTGCCGACGCGATCATCTTCGGCGCACCGACGTACATGGGGAGCCCGAGTTGGGTGTTCAAGAAGTTCGCTGAGGAGAGTGTGCGGATCTGGGCGGCCGACCTCGGCTGGCGGGACAAGATCGCGGCCGGGTTCACCAACTCGAAGGCGATGTCCGGCGACAAGCTGAACAGCCTGGTCGACCTGGCCGTGTTCGCCGCGCAGCACGGAATGATCTGGGTCGGCCTGGACATCTACCCGGGCTGGGCGGACAGCACCGCGAGTATCGAGGACCTCAACCGGCTCGGCAGCTGGCTCGGAGCGATGGCGCAGTCCGACGCGGACCTGTCCGCGGAGAAGGCGCCGCCGGCCACCGACCTGCGGACCGCGGCCGCCCTCGGCGCGCGGGTCGCGACCGTCACGCACCGGCACCTGAGAGGAGCACTGGCGGCCTGATGGCATGGCTCATCCTGCTCGCCGCGGCGGCGTTCGAGATCGCGTTCGCGCTCAGCCTGAAACCGAGCGAGGGCTTCAGCCGGCTGTGGCCGACGCTCGGCGTCCTCGTGTTCGGCGTGATCTCGGTCGCCCTGCTCGCGAAGACACTCGATCGCCTGCCGGTCGGTACGGCGTACGCGATGTGGACCGGTATCGGCTCGGTCGGCGTGGTCATCCTCGGCATCGTCCTGTTCCACGAGCCGATCACCCCGACCCGCCTCGCCTGCATCGCCCTGATCGTCACCGGCGTAGTAGGCCTCCGCCTGGCCGGCGCCGACTGACCCACCGCACACTCCTCACCTCCGGACATCCCGCATTTGCTGGGTAAGCCAGCGAGATGGTGGGTTCCACACCCTGATAACAGGTCACAAACCCCCAATTTGCCTGGCTCACCCACGAATTTGCCTGGTCCACCCAGCAAATGCGGGGTGGCGGAGAGGGGCGCGGTGCGGCGGGCGGTGGGGGCGGGCGGGGCGGCTAGGTGTTGGTGTGGCGTCGGCGGCGGGGGCGGGTGGAGAGCGGGAGGGGGTGGGTGTCGAGGGGCAGGTCGTTGACGGGGGCCGGGCCGCCGGCCAGGAGCTGGTGGTACGCGGCCCAGGTGGTGGCGCGGGGCGGGACGTTGCCGATGGCATCTACTCGGGTGACGGGGTGGGTGCCTTCGTGGATCGGGTCCCAGAGGTCGCCGTCGCTGCGGAGATCCCGCAGTTCGCCGAAGAGCTCGCGGCCGAACCAGCACGGGTAGCTCTCGCCGTCGTCGTACCGGCTGACGCCGATCGGCGTGGAGGCCTCGGCGACGAGGGACCAGACGGTGGCCGACGTGATCCCGGGCTGATCACCGAGCAGTACGACGATCCCGTCGGCCCGCCGGTCGACCGCGTCCAGGGCCGGCACGATCGACGAACTACCGGTGTCGGAATGCGGCGACTCGACCACCCGCACGCCGTCGAGATCGATCCGGTCGTGGACCTGCTCCGACGCGCTGCCGAGCGTCACGACCAGCTGGTCGAACGAGCATTCCCGCGCGCTCTCCAGGGCCGCGCCGAGCAGCGTGCCGCCTTGATAGGCCAGCAACTGCCAGGGAGAACCGAGATGCGGCGAGCTGTCTGCGCCCAGCAAAAGCCCCGTGATGAACATTTGCGGGTCAACTCCCCACCCGGGAAGGCGCGACCATTCGACGACCCTTCTGCTGGTCCCCGAGCGTACGCAAGCCGAGTCTCGATGGAACCCCGTGCCCTGGGCACGTGTCAACGACCGTCCGGAAAGTGGTCGGAATTGACCGGAAAATGGGCGATCCGCTGGTTACGGAAGGTCAGCACAAATGTCAGCGCAGGGCCGAAGCGAACGCTTCAAGCGCTGGATATCCGGCATTTCCGGCGACGATCGTCGTCACCCCGGAACCCACCAGGAGCAAGGCGTTCTCGTCCTTCCGGTCGAGCAGCACCTTGCGTTGCCAGGTCACGCCGCCGACCGACGCCGTACCGTCGTCGGACGTCCGGCCGAGCTTGTCGGCGACGTATTTCCCGCCGCTGACATTCGACTGCTCGAGGCCGACGTATTTCTTCTCGTTCGTCACGACCCCGAGATGCCAGGTGATCGGCGCCTGCTGCGGGGTGCGGAATTCCACGCTGGTCGCGGTCCACCCGGACGGCATCGGCTCCGGTCCGCGGACCCAGGCTGCTGCCTTGCGGGCGTCCTCCAACTGGGCGGTGTACTCGACCGGGTTGGGCTCGGCTTCCTTCTTCGGGCGCCACGTGACGGTGATCAGGAAGGCGACCACGGCGAGGCAGATCACCAGGGCGAACACCATGTTCCCGACGGTCTGCGACTTCTTCTTGTCCCGCCGGTACGCCTGCCGGTACTCGTTCGCCTCCGCCTGAACCTGCGCCCGCTCCCGCGCCCGCACGTCAGCCTTCACATCAGCCTTCTGCTGGGCTGCAGCCTCGTCGGAAGCGTCCTGACCTGTCGAACTCATGACGACAGTGTCTCGCGAGGTGCAATCCGCCCGAACAGCGGCCAAGGCGGTTGGCTACGATCCGTTGGCATGAGCGACCCGACCACGCCACCTGCCCACTTGGAGGTCGATGCGCACGCGCCCGACCGGAACCTCGCGCTCGAACTGGTCCGGGTCACGGAGGCCGCGGCGATGGCGGCGGGCCGCTGGGTCGGCCGCGGCGACAAGAACGGCGCCGACGGCGCGGCGGTGAACGCGATGCGTACGCTGATCGGCACTGTCGGTATGGACGGCGTGGTGGTGATCGGCGAGGGCGAGAAGGACAACGCCCCGATGCTGTACAACGGCGAGCAGGTCGGCTCCGGCGACGGCCCCGCCTGCGACGTGGCGGTCGACCCGGTCGACGGTACGACGCTGGTCGCGAAGGGCATGAACAACGGCATCGCGGTGATGGCCGTGTCCGCCCGGAACTCGATGTACGACCCGTCCGCGGTCTTCTACATGGAGAAGCTCGTCGTCGGCCCGGAGGCGGCCGAGGTGGTCGACATCCGGCTTCCGGTCGCGGAGAACATCCGCCGGGTCGCGAAGGCGAAGGGCAGCTCGGTCGACGACGTCACCGTCGTACTGCTCGACCGGCCGCGGCACGACGAGCTCGCGACCCAGATCCGGGCCACCGGCGCGCGGATCAAGTTCATCTCCGACGGCGACGTGGCGGGTGCGGTCGAGGCGGCCCGCCCTGACACCGGTCTGGACATGTTGCTCGGCATCGGCGGTACGCCGGAGGGCATCATCGCCGCCTGCGCGATGAAGTGTCTGGGCGGGAAGATCCAGGGCAAGCTCTGGCCGCGGGACGACGAGGAGCGGCAGAAGGCGCTCGACGCCGGGCATGACCTGGACCAGGTGCTCGACACCGACGACCTGGTGAGCGGCGACGACTGCTTCTTCGTCGCGACCGGTATCACCGACGGCGAACTGCTTCGCGGGGTCCGCTACGGCCGCTCCACGGCCCGCACCCACTCGCTCGTGATGCGCTCCCGCAGCGGCACGATCCGCTCCATCGAGAGCGTCCACCAGCTGGAGAAGCTCCGCGCGTACTCCGCCATCGACTTCGAGCACGCGCGATGACCGCTCCGCTCCTCGTCGTCGGCGAGGCTCTGGTGGACATCGTCGGATCCGCGAAGTCCCGCAACGGCAACGGGAAGAGCAACGCGACGCCGGGCGGCTCGCCGGCGAATGTCGCGGTCGGGCTTGCGCGGCTCGGCGTACCGACTGAGCTGGTGACCCGGTTCGGGACCGACCCGTACGGCGATCAGCTCGGTGCGCACCTGTTCGGGAACGGTGTGCAGCTCGCGCCCGGATCGGTCGACCCGAACTTCCGGACCAGTACGGCGACTGCGACGTTGGACGCTGCCGGCGTCGCGACGTACCAGTTCGACATCTCCTGGGAACCGCCGGCGCTGTCGCTGTCCCGCGGCTGCCCGGCCATCCACACCGGATCGATCGCGACCGTGCTCGAGCCTGGCGCGGCGTCGATCCGCGACTTCCTCGCGTCGGTCGCCGACCAGCCGGTGACCGTGACGCTCGACCCGAACGCGCGGCCGAGCATCACGCCCGATCCGGTCTCGACCTGGGACACCGTACGGGCGCTTGCGGCGTTGAGCGATCTGGTGAAGCTGAGTGACGAGGACTGCGAGTTCCTGCGGCCCGGGATGGCGCCCGTGGAGATCGCGAAAGAGCTGTTGACCGCCGAGCGGACGCAGTGCGTGGTGATCACCCGCGGCGGCGAGGGCGCGCTCGGGGTCTCCCGGGACGCCCACGTCGACGTGACGGCGCCGGTGATCGAGGTCGTGGACACCGTGGGCGCGGGCGACTCGTTCATGTCGGCGCTCATCGCAGGTCTGGACGCGCGCGGATTGCTCGGCGAGCGGCGGCTGGCCGGACTGACTGCCGAGGACCTGCGGGACGTCGTGGACTACGCGGTGAAGGCGGCGGCGATCACCTGCACCCGGCACGGCGCCGACCCGCCGACCGCGGCCGAGCACACGGAGAAATGGGGTTCCTGAGGGTGTCTGCCGAGACGTGGACCTCCGAGCTGGAGTCCAACGGCAGCGTGGACTTCCGGCCGCGCCGCAGCAGGCTCGCGGTGCGGCTGGCCGGATTCGGTCTGCTGATGGTGCTGTCGGCGTGGACGAACGTCGAGCATCTACGCGCGGACGGTGTCTCGGGTGCACTCGGCGTACTGCGGCTGACCGCCCTCGCGGCGTTCGTCTACGGCACGGGCTGGACCACGTGGCAGCTGATCACGAACCGCCCGGTCATCACGGTGGACGCCGAGGGCGTCACCCGGGGCCGCAGCCTGCAGTGGTCGGGGATCACCAGCATCGGCGAGCCCGCGGGCTGGCCGCTCGCACGCGCGGTGCAGATCAACCCGGCGGACCGCCGTACGCGACCGATCTCGATCCCGCAGGACCACGTCGGCGACCTGGACGCCCTCGCCCCCTGGCTGCGCTCACTCCACGAACAGCACCGCGGCTAGTTCACCGAGCTGCGTACCGCGCTGAGGTGCTCGCGGGAGCGGGCCGCGGCCAGGTCCGGGTCCTTCGCACGGATGGCGTCCGCGATCGCCTCGTGGGCGGCCTGGTCGTGGCGATGCCGGTGCTCCTCGTCGAGCTTGAGCATGTCGGTCATCGCCCGCCGGATCCGCGGCACGAACGTGTCGAACAGCTCCGTCAGTACGGCGTTGTGCGCGGCCGTCACCACCGCGCGGTGGAACGCGAGATCGGCCTCGATGTACCAGTCGTCCGGCGCCTTCACGGCGGCCCGTTGGCGGTCCGCGAGCGTGTAGCGGAAGTTCTTCAGGTCCGCCGGCGTACGACGGGTCGCCGCCAGCCGGGCGCCCTCGGTCTCGATCGCCAGCCGACCTTCCAGTACGTCGGTGATGTCCGCCTTCCGCAGTACTTTGTCCCAGTCCTCGGCGGCCTGTAGCGCGATCACGAACACGCCCGCGCCCTGGCGGCTCTCCAGCACGCGCCGGCCGGCCAGTTCCCGCACGGCCTCGCGGATCGTGGACCGGCCGACGCCGAGCTGCGCGGCCAGCGTGGTCTCACCGGGAAGCTTGGCGCCGAGGACCCATTCACCGGTCCCGATCCGGCGCAGCAACTCCTCGGCTGCCTGCTCGGCGAGCGGATGACGGCGAATCATGCGAGACATTCTAGGGCTACTCAGGTTGTCAGCTTGTCTGAGGAGTTGATACGGTGCTCGGCATGCGCAAGCTCCTGGGTCTCCTCCTTCTTGGCCGCCACGGCGGGAGCTGATTCGACCGGCGCTCCCTCCGTGGAGTGCAGTCGTCCGCCGGTCCTCCCCGCTCCCCGGAAGGACCACCGTCATGAACCGTCAGCAGCCCTCCCCCATGCCCAGCCACCGCTACCGCGACATCTTCGCCAGGGTCCCGGTCGCCCCCGTCGAACGCACCTGGCCGGATCGCCGGATCACGCACGGCGCCGCTCTGGGTGCCGGTCGACCTCCGGGACGGCAACCAGGCGCTGGCCGACCCGATGGACCCCGAGCGCAAGCGCCGGTTCTTCGAGCTGATGGTTGCCATCGGCTACAAAGAGATCGAGGTCGGCTACCCGTCCGCGTCCCAGACCGACTTCGACTTCGTGCGACTCCTGGCCACGTCCGACCTGGTCCCTGACGACGTCACGATCGTGGTGTTCACCCCGGCCCGCCGCGACCTGATCGAGCGGACCGTGGAGTCGGTCGCGGGGCATGCGCGGCGACGTGGTGATCCACATGTACGCCGCGACCGCGCCGGTGTGGCGGGACGTCGTACTGCGTCGTACCCGGGACGAACTGGCCTCGATGATCTACGCCGGCTCCGAGGAGATCCTGCGGCTGGCCGGGGACTCGGTGCGGTTCCAGTTCTCGCCCGAGGTCTACAACCTGACCGAGCCGGACTACGTGCTCGAGCTGGCGGATCACCTCACCAAGCAGTGGGACGCGACGCCGGAGCGGCCCGTGATCCTCAACCTGCCCGCGACGATCGAGGCCGCGACACCGAACGTGTACGCCGACCAGATCGAGTACATGCACCAGAACCTGCCGCGCCGCGACGGCGTCATCCTGTCGGTGCATCCGCACAACGACCGCGGTACGGGGGTCGCCTGCGCGGAGCTAGCAGTGCTAGCGGGAGCGCAGCGCGTCGAGGGCTGCGTCTTCGGCAACGGCGAACGCACCGGCAACGTCGACATCGCCACCCTCGCGCTCAACCTGCACGCACAGGGCGTCGACCCGATGATCGACTTCTCCGACATCGACGGGATCCGCGAAGTGGTCGAGTACTGCACGCGGATGCCGATCCATCCCCGGCATCCGTACGTCGGGGAGCTCGTCTACACCGCCTTCTCGGGGACCCATCAGGACGCGATCCGGAAGGGGTTCGCCGTACAAGGTCCCGGGGTTTGGGAGGTGCCTTATCTGCCGATCGATCCGGCCGATGTAGGGCGCGGGTACGAGGCCGTCGTACGGGTGAACAGCCAGTCCGGTAAGGGCGGGATCGCGCATGTGCTGGAGTCTGTGTACGGCATTCGGTTGTCTCCCGAGCAGGAGCGGGAGTTCGCGCGGCACGTCCAGCGGCATACGGACGCGACCGGGCGGGAAGCGGGTGCGGAGGAGTTGAAGGCGTTGTACGAGGAGGTTTACGGGTGCTCGAACTGAAGGACGTCGACTTCGTCCGGGACGGCAAGCCGTTGCTGTCCGGGGTGTCGCTGACCGCGGGCGAGGGTGAGCGGTGGGCGCTGCTCGGGCCGAACGGCGCGGGCAAGAGCACGCTGCTCGGGCTGTGCGGCGCGGTCACGCATCCGACCCGCGGTACGGTCGAGATTCTCGGACGCCGGCTCGGTACGGTCGACATTCGCACCCTGCGCGAGTCCATCGGGCACGTGAATCCGCGGCACCCGCTGCGGTCGCCGCTGAGCATCCGGGACGTCGTGCTGACCGGTCTCACCGGGACGATCGAGCGCATGCCGCGCTGGGAGCCGACACCCGAGCAGGAGGCTCGCGCTCTCGAGCTGATCGACCTGCTCGGGATCAGCGGACTGGCCGACGCGCACTGGACCACGCTGTCCCAGGGCGAGCGTGGTCGCGCGCTGATCGCGCGGGCGCTGATCTCGGACCCGCAGCTGCTCCTGCTGGACGAGCCGTCGACCGGCCTGGACGTCGCGGCCCGCGAGCAGCTACTGGAGACGCTCGACCAGATCCACCTCAGTCACCCGCACCTGACCTGGGTCCTCGTCACCCACCACCTCGAGGAGCTCCCCACCTGCACCACCCACGCCGCCCTCCTCCGCGACGGCCGCGTACTGTCCGCCGGCCCAGCCGACGACGTACTCACCACCGAACTGATCTCGGCCACCTTCAACCACCCAATAGAAATCACCCACCACGCCGGCCGCTGGACCGCAACCGCCCACCGAGCCACCCAGCACCGCTGAGCAGCCCGAGTACGGCGCAGATCCCGGCCAGCCAAAGCCAGAACGTCTGGTCCGATCGCGCCGACTCGACCGCCCAGGTACAACGACCGTTCCCCGGCTCGGCGACGACGTACTCGACCGGTACGACGTCGCCGAGTCGGAGGACATGCTCGCCGGGGTCGCGGCCGGTGTTGAACGTGTGCTCCGCCCCGCTGACGGCGTACCGGACGTCCACCGTGCCGGATCCTTTCTCGAACCACCGCGGCTCGTGGATCGCGACCACCGTCCCGCTCGCGGTCGCGGTGGGCTGCTCCGCCGGCCGCGCCGCGTTCCGCGCCTGCAATCCGAGGCCTCCGAACGGGACTGTGATGATGACGAAGAACAGGACGAGGCTCAACGGAACAAGCGGTTCGCCTCGCCGCCGCCAACCAGAGGAATGCGCAGCAGCGTGCCGCCCGGCCGTCCGCTCGCCGGTCGCGGTCTCCACCGGGCTGACGCCCCGGACCCAGAGCACTGCCACGACAACCACCACCAGCACGAGCCACGCCATCAGGACGCCAAGGCCGATCATCCCGCCGACGAAGGCCGCGTCGCCGACGGACCTGTGCGCCACGAGGCCGACGAGAGCGCCGATTCCGGTTCCGAGCGCACCGACGAGGAGCATGACCACGACGGTCCCGATGCCGAACAGGGAGGAGCCGGAGTCGGCCAGCTCGTACGCCGCCGCCGGACCACGCACGAACGCCCAGCTCAAGGCTGTTTTGACCCTTCCCATGAACCAAGTCTGGTGCATTACAGTGATTCCAGCTCCGGGGGTGGAGCCGTGAGGGCTGGGGGCAACATGACCGTAATGGGCGAGCGACTACCCGAGGCCTGGATGGTCGAGCTGCACCGCAACGGCCGCGTCGAGTTCCCGCTCCGCCGCTGGTCGTTCCTACAAGTCCCGGTGTTCCCGATCCTGGGATTGTCGGTGTTGTCGGCAGGCAGCCTTCCGGACATGCTCGCCGACGGCAACTGGCGTTTCCTCGCCTATCTGCTGATCGCGGTGTACGCCGGTGCCCTGATCGCGCTGGTCTGGCAGCTCGTCACCCAACGCCCGGTCCTCGTCATCGACCACCGAGGCATCCACCAAGGCCGCCGCCGCTCCATGCCCTGGGACGAGATCGGCTCCATCGGCCAAGTCTCGGGCTCCAAAATGGCCCGCCAACTCCCCATCCACCCCAAGAACATCTGGGCCAAGAACCTCACCCTCACCCAACAACACGCCAACGACCTGCAAGCCCTCCAGAGCTGGCTCCAAGACGTGCTGGAGGAACACCGGAAAGCGAGCGTTTAGGCAGGCGCTTCTAGGTGAGGCCGAGGCGTTTGGAGAGGCGGGGGCCTCTTTTGATTTTGATTTCGCCGAGGATGGCGGTGCCGCGGATGTGGAAGCGTTTGGGGGCGGCGGGCTGGGCGTTCGGGTCGGGGACGGCTTTGAGGCCGGCTTCCTGTTCGGAGACGGAGCCGAGGATCGGGTTGCTGTCGAGGAGCACGATCGCGTTCTGCGGGACGCGGATCTTCACGTCGGCGAGGATCGACTTCACGTCGATCGTGATCTCGTCGAACGGGATCTGCGCCTCGGTGTAGTCGAGCGTGACGTCGCCGAGGACCGCGTTCACCTCCTGGCGCTGCGGGACCAGCCAGCTCCCCATCCGCTTGGACTCGGACATGAACACGTTGATCACCGGGCCGGTCTCCACCAGCGCGCCGCCGTACTGCGGGGTGGTGGACGGCACGCTCTGCGCCCGCGGGCCGGTGGGCAGGTCGGCGGTCAGCTCGACCAGTTCGCCGTACGTCTTGGAGGAGTACAGCGTCTCGAGCCGGTCCTCGAGCTCGGTGTACGACAGCCGGCCTTCGCCCGCGGCGTCGCGGAGGATGTCGGCGACCTCCTCCCGCTCGAGGTCGGACACCCGCCGCCGCAGCGCCGGATCGTCACCGCCCTGCGCGGGCACGACATCCTGCGGGCGGTTCTCCTGGGGAACGTCATCCTGAGCCACCCCAAAACCATACGCGTGCCCACCCCCGCCCGCAGACCCGTCTCCTCCCCGATTCACCCCTGATCCCGTCCCTGATACCGGAGGGTTAGGCTTTGAGGCGTCCAGTCCAGTCTGTGTGGAGGTATGCCCGGTGTCTGCCGACTTCAACTACTCCGATCTGTTGCCGTTGGGTGCTGATGACACGGAGTACCGGCTGTTGACGACGGAGGGTGTCAGCACGTTCACCGCGGGCGATCGGACGTTCCTGCAGGTCCAGCCGGAAGTGCTGCAGGCGCTGACCGCGGAGGCGATGCACGACATCTCGCACTACCTGCGGACCGCGCACCTCGCGCAGCTGCGGCGGATCATCGACGACCCGGAGGCGTCCGGGAACGACCGGTTCGTCGCGCTCGACCTGCTGAAGAACGCGAACATCTCGGCCGGCGGCGTACTCCCGATGTGCCAGGACACCGGCACCGCGATCGTGATGGGCAAGAAGTCCGAGGGCGTCCTCACCGGCGCGGTCGACGAGGAGTGGATCAGCCGGGGCGTGTACGACGCCTACACCAAGCTGAACCTGCGCTACTCGCAGATGGCCCCGCTGAACATGTGGGACGAGAAGAACACCGGCTCCAACCTCCCGGCGCAGATCGAGCTGTACTCGACCCCGGCCGGCTCGGGCGACCCGGCGTACAAGTTCCTGTTCATGGCCAAGGGCGGCGGCTCCGCGAACAAGTCGTTCCTCTACCAGGAGACGAAGGCGGTCCTGAACCCGTCGCGGATGATGGAGTTCCTGGACGAGAAGATCAGGTCGTTGGGTACGGCGGCCTGCCCGCCGTACCACCTGGCGGTCGTGGTCGGCGGCACGTCGGCCGAGTACGCGCTGAAGACCGCGAAGTACGCCTCCGCGCACTACCTCGACACGCTGCCGACGACTGGATCGCCGGTGGGGCACGGGTTCCGGGACGTGGAGCTGGAGGAGGAGGTCTTCAAGCTCACGCAGGAGTTCGGGATCGGGGCGCAGTTCGGCGGGAAGTACTTCTGCCACGACGTCCGCGTGATCCGGCTGCCGCGGCACGGCGCGTCCTGCCCGGTCGCGATCGCGGTGTCGTGTTCGGCGGACCGGCAGGCGCTGGCGAAGATCACGCCGGAGGGTGTGTTCCTCGAGCAGCTCGAGCGCGACCCGGCGCGGTTCCTGCCGGACACCACCGACGAGCACCTGTCCGACGACGCCGAGGTCGTGCGCATCGACCTGAACCGGCCGATGAGCGAGATCCGCGACGAGCTGTCCAAGCTGCCGGTGAAGACGCGGCTGTCGCTGAGCGGTCCGCTGGTGGTGGCGCGGGACATCGCGCACGCGAAGATCAAGGAGCGGCTGGACGCGGGTGAGCCGATGCCGTCGTACCTGCGGGACCACGCGGTGTACTACGCGGGGCCGGCGAAGACGCCTGAGGGTTATGCGTCCGGGTCGTTCGGGCCGACGACGGCGGGGCGGATGGATGCGTACGTCGATCAGTTCCAGGCGGCCGGCGGGTCGTTCGTGATGCTTGCCAAGGGCAACCGGTCGGCGAAGGTGACGGCGGCGTGCAAGGAGCACGGCGGGTTCTACCTCGGGTCGATCGGCGGGCCGGCGGCGCGGCTGGCGCAGGACTGCATCAAGTCGGTCGACGTGATCGAGTACCCGGAGCTCGGGATGGAGGCGATCTGGAAGATCCAGGTCGAGGACTTCCCGGCGTTCATCGTCGTCGACGACAAAGGCAACGACTTCTTCACCGACACCCGCAAGCCCGTCCCCCTCACAGTGCGTCCACGCAGCTGAGTGGTTGACGTGGTGGGGGGGATCGTCGGACCCTCGGGGGTGGGGGTGGTGGCGATGGGCCAGCGGATGTTGCGGGTGGGGAATCGGATCGGCGTGTGGATGTACAAGGCGCTGGACGGGCGGTGGGCGAGTGGGAGCAAGGACGTGCATGTCCTGATGCTCACCACCCCCGGCCGCCGGACCGGCGTACCGCGGTCGACGTGTGTGCGGTACGTCGATACGCCCGACGGCCTGCTCGTCTGGGGCACCGGATCGGGCTCCCCCCGGGATCCGGACTGGTTCCGCAACCTCCGCGCGGCGCAGACCACCGACGTACAGATCGGCGCTGTGCACACGACCATGCGAGCGCGGGAACTGACCGGGCCCGAGCTGGAGACGGTGTGGACGGACGTCGTCCTCCGCGAGGACCCGCGGATCGCTCGGTTCGCGGCGAAGGCCCGGCGGACGATCCCCGTCGCCGTACTGGAACCGGCCTGACTCAGCCGGCTTTGGACTCGACGACCTCGGGCAACTTGAGCATGACCTTCTTGGCGGCCTGGACGAGGTCGGCTTCGTTGTGGCCGAAAGCCTGGAGGTAGCTCCTGAGAGCGGATCGCAGTAGCTGGAGCTCCTCTGCCTGCAACTCGATGGTGTACATATCTCCAAGGTAAGTCCGAACCTGGCGGATGGAAGCGCTCGTGACCCACCTGTGTTGTCAGCCGCTGTGGAGCTCCTCCGCGATCAGGTCGGGCTGGTAGGTCGTCGGCGCGACAGGCAGTCGCCAGGCCGGCGGCGCGGACCAGAACTGCCAGTCGTCGGAGAACGGCGACGTCCAGGCCTCGATGTCACGGATCGCCGCGTGCGCGTCGGCGACGATCTGCTCCGCCTCGGCCAGCGGTGAAGCGCCCGGCGGTGACGGCGCCCTCCAGCTCGTCCTCGTCCTTCCACTCGATGCTGCGATCCGGGTTGATCCAGAGGTCGAGCACACGATCGACGGTGCTGGTACGCCGGGAAGCCCAGTCGCGCACATGCTCACGCTCGAGGTTCACGTACCACCCGTGGAAGGTCCCGTCCGCGCCCCAGAAGTACCAGACCGACCACGGCTTCCCGGGCGGTGACACCTTGAGGATCCCGGTGCCGTGCCAGACGTCGAGTTTCAGCACCCGGTCCGCGGTGAACATCGCGACCGGTCCGGCGCGCCGGATCTCGCGTCCGTCGGTGAGCACCGCCTTGAGCAGCGGCGTACCCGGCGCCAGCCAGGCGACCAGCCCGTCCGCGTCGTCACGCACGACCGTCATCGGCCGCACGTTCGGCTTGTCCGCGTGCTTCCCGGGGCCCTCGTACACCCACTCGATCGTCGTACCCGGCTCCCAGTACTGCGTCACTCCATCAGTCACTGAGGTCACGACTGTGCCGGCCGGGTCATGGACAGTACGTCGAGGGCCGCGTCCAGCTGCTCCTCGGTCAGGTCTCCCTTCTCGACGTGACCGTTCTCGATCACGACCTCGCGGATCGTTTTCCCTTGTTTCAAAGCGCTCTTGGCGACGGCGGCCGCGTTCTCGTACCCGATGTAGCGGTTCAGCGGGGTCACGATCGACGGTGACGACTCGGCCAGCGCGCGGGCGTGGTCGACGTTCGCCGTGATGCCGTCGACGCAGCGGTCGGCGAGCAGACGCGAGCTGTTCGCCAGCAGGCTGATGGATTCGAGCAGGTTGCGCGCGATCACCGGCAGCATCACGTTCAGCTCGAAGTTGCCTCCGGCACCGGCCACGGTGATCGTGGCATCGTTGCCGATCACCTGCGCGGCGACCATCAGCGTCGCCTCGCAGATCACCGGGTTCACCTTGCCCGGCATGATGCTCGACCCGGGTTGCAGGTCCGGCAGCGCGATCTCGCCGAGCCCGGCGCGCGGCCCGGAACCCATCCAGCGCAGGTCGTTGCAGATCTTCGTCAGGCTGACGGCGACCGTCTTCAGCTGCCCGGACAGCTCGACCAGACCGTCACGCGCGCCCTGGGCCTCGAAGTGGTCCTCGGCCTCGGTCAGCTCCAGCCCGGTCCGGCGGTTCAGTTCGGTGATCACCGCGGCCGCGAACCCGGGTGGCGTGTTGATCCCGGTCCCGACCGCCGTCCCACCCAGCGGCAACTCGGCGACCCTCGGGAGCGTCGCCCGTACGCGCGCGGCGCCGCGGCTGATCTGCTGCGCGTAGCCGTTGAACTCCTGGCCGAGCGTCACCGGGGTCGCGTCCATCAGGTGCGTCCGCCCGGACTTCACCACCTCGGCGAACTCGGATCCCTTACGGGACAGGGAATCCGCGAGGTGCTCCAGCGCCGGGAGCAGCTCCTGTACGACGCCGGCCGTGGCCGCGACGTGGATCGCCGACGGGAACGTGTCGTTACTGGACTGCGACGCGTTGACGTGGTCGTTCGGGTGCACGTCCGCGCCGAGCGAGCGGGTGGCGAGGGTGGCCAGGACCTCGTTGGCGTTCATGTTCGTCGACGTACCCGAGCCGGTCTGGAAGACGTCGATCGGGAACTCCGCGTCGAACTCCCCCGCGGCCACCTGGTCCGCGGCGGCCACGATCGCGGCCGACCGGTCCGCGTCGAGCACCCCGAGCGAGGCGTTCACGACCGCGGCCGAGGCCTTGATCTGCGCGAGCGCGTGCACGAGCTCCGGCGCCAGCGGCCGCCCGGAGATCGGAAAGTTCTCCACCGCACGCTGCGTCTGCGCCCGCCACAACGCGTCGCGAGGCACCTTGACCTCGCCCATCGTGTCGTGCTCGATCCTGAACTCCGCGTCATCACCCATACCAAAAAGAGTACGTCGCTGAGCGTTGCCGGATCATGCCAATCGTCTAGCTGTGGACAACGCCACAGCCCTGATAGACGAAGTACGTCTCGGCCCGGCCCTGGAGCTCGACGGGCACCGGTTTGACGACACAGGCACCGAACACCGAGGTGACGGCGGACTCGAGCGCTTCCGAGGACGACGAGGACCAGACGGTCAGGGCACCGTCGGGGCGGAGCTTGGTGCGGCAGGTGATCAGGAAATCGGACGAATAGATGGCCGAGTTCTCGTTGTAGACAAGGAAGTCCGGGCCGTTGTCGACGTCCAGCAGGATCGCGTCGACGGACGCGTCAGGGAGGTCCGTGACGACAGCCCGCACGTCACCGACCACCACACCGACGCGAGGGTCGTCCAGGATCGACGGGACCAGGCCGGAGCGCATCCAGGACACCACGTCCGGCTCGATCTCCGCGACGATCACCTGACCGAGGCGGGAATCGGCCAGCAGCGCCCGGACCGTGTAGCCGAGTCCCAGCCCACCGACAAGCACCCGGTCAGGGTGACGCACTGTCTCCAGTGCAGCCGACGCCAGGAGCTCCTCGCTCGACGTCTCCTGGTCATCCATCACGAAGACGCCGTTGACCCGCAACTCCAGTGCCCCGTCGTCCCGTCGCCGCAGTACCAGCTCGCCCCGCGGGCTGACCGCTCGTGCCAGCTCCACCGTCACACCAGCCCTGCGTCGTGGGCCAGCAGCGCGAGCTGCACGCGGTTGGTGAGCTGCAGCTTCGCGAGCGAGTTCGTCAGATGCGTCTTCACCGTGGCGACCCCGACCTCCAGTGCAGCAGCCGCTTCCGCATTGCTCTTGCCCTGAGCCACAGCCAGTACGACGTCCCGCTCCCGCTCCGTCAACTGCGCCAGCGCCGCGAGAGCCGTCGTACGGCGGCTGTCCTGGTCGACTGCACCTACGTGGTCCATCAGCTGCCGGGTGGACTGTGGTGACAGCACGGACTCACCAGCTGCCACCTTCACCACAGCGGCAACGATCTCAGCCGGCGCAGCGTCCTTGAGCAGGTAACCCGACGCACCAGCCCGCAGTGCGCGCAGCAGAGCCTGATCCGACCCGAACGTGGTCAGCATGACCACCTCCGGCGCACCAGCTCGCCGACGGATCGCAGCAGTCGCAGCAACCCCGTCCAGCACCGGCATACCGATGTCCATCAGTACGACGTCCGGCCGCAGGTCACGTACCGCGTCGACCGCCTGCTGCCCGTCGGTGGCCTCACCGACCAGCTCCAACTCCGGGGCACCTGCCAGCATGCTGGCAAGCCCTACCCGGACGAGTGGGTCGTCATCGACCAACAGCAGCCGGACCGGATCACTCACGCCGGTCATCGTAGGCCACCCACGGCAACCAGCACGCCAGCCGGAACTCGCCGTCCGCCGTCGGCCCGTGCTCGAACCGCCCACCAGCCAGGGAAGCCCGCTCTGCCAACCCGATCAGCCCCACGCGCGAACCCGGACCGGCCGCACCTGGCTCCAGCCGGTTCGACATCTCCACCGACAGGCCGGTACCTGCCGCACCGCTCACCGCCACCCGAACCGCCTGATGAGGTGCATGTTTCTGCGCATTCGTCAGCCCTTCCTGGATGATCCGGTACGCGTGCCGCCCGATCGAGTCCGGCACCGCACCGAGCTCAGCCGCCACCTCCAGCTCGATCTCCATCCCAGCAGCCCGTGACTCGACCACCAGCTCGCCCAGCTCGGCGATGCCCCGCCGTGGCCCGTCAGCAGTGTGCTGAGACCGCAGTACGCCGACGATCTCGCGCAGGTCGTCCACGCAGTCGCGTGCGCTCGACCGGATCACACCAGCTGCACGTGACAGCTCAGCGGATGGCATGTCCGGTCGGAACTCCAGCGCACCCGCGTGCATGCTCAGCAACGACAAGCGATGCCCGAGCGCGTCATGCATCTCCCGGGCGATCCGCTCCCGCTCCAGCCGCTGCCCCTGCTCAACCCGCAACTGCTGCTCCGACTCGGCCCGGACCGCACGCTCGGTCAGTGACGCCATCAGCTGCCGCCTGGTCCGGACCACGATCCCCCACGCGACCAGCACCAGACAGGCGAGCGCTGTGAGCGTCACAGCGATCCAGTAGCCGTTGGGGACGTCAGCAACCGGATAGAGCCAGAACTGCACCATGCAGGACGCCATCGCCACCGCACCCAGCGAGAGGCTGACAGCAGGCCGTCTGTGCACAGCAACGTTGAACAGCGCCAGACCACCCGCCGCACCCAGTGACGGCACCAGAGTGGACGCCAGGATCATCAGCACAGCCAGACCGATCGGCCAGCGCCGGCGGAGCAGTAGCGAGAGCGCACCGGCGAGGCACAGCGACACGTCCAGCCAGTGCGGCAGCGGACCGATCCGCGGCTGTGGCTCCACGTCCCCCACCGCGAGCAGCCCGATCAGGAACGCGATCAGCACACAGGCGACGTCCACCACGCGGTCCCGCGGCGTCAGCCGTCCGTAGCCCGGCGCAGCACGCGATCCGGGCGCGATCAGCGCTGCGAAGATCCCCGTGTCCACCTGACCGACGGTAGCGGCTGAACAGCCCAGCGCGAGACTTTCGGTGGAGGCAGCGGTCCGCCGGATGATGATCACGACGTACCGCGGGCTGATCCGCAGGACCGCCGTACGACGGCAGAGTCGCAGACATGATCCTTGCCGAAAGCACCTTCCGCGGAACGACGGCCGCGGAGCTGGCCGCCCGGACCCGCTGGGACTCGTTCAGAGCCGCTGTGGATCAGCGCGCCATCTTCCCGCGCGCCGGAACCATTCGGCTGCACCTGAGCCAGCTGGAACTCAACGGCTGGGAGCAGGGTCGCGACATCACGATCCATCCCGCCGAGCTGGCGTCGGTAGGCAACGACTTCACCGACCTCTACGGACGGTTTCTCGGAGGTGGGTCGAAGACGCTCGGTGCGCCGCTGGTCCTCCAGCTGCGGTCCGGAACGGTCATCTACCTGCTCGTGAATCACCGCTGGTTCACCGAACGCACGGACAACGCCCAGTGGGCGGGACGGCTCGCCCAATGGCTGGCCACCAACCACCGGCCACCGGAGCCCGGGCAATGACCGCAGGGCTGCCGCACAACCTCGACCTGACTGTGATGTGAGTGTCTGATGAATGCATCGAAGATCGTTGCCGTGCCCAGCATTTTTCGCAGGATCGGCCGGTTCCTGCTGCGGTTCGCCGTGGTGGTCGTCGTTCTGGTGCTGATCTTCGTCGGCGGGTCGGCGGTCTGGACGTGGCAGGACGACCGCAAGGCCGAGATGACCACCGACGGGCCGTACGAGGCCACCGTGGAGTCGCTGAACAAGCATCCGCTGCCGAAGTGGTTCGCCGACGCGAAGTTCGGGATCATGATCCACTGGGGCCTCTACTCGGTGCCGGGGTACGCGCCGAAGGGCACCACGTTCAGCAAGCTGCTCGAGACGCAGTACGGGCACGCGATGACGCGTAACCCGTACGCCGAGGACTACGCGAACGCGATGAAGGACCCGAAGTCGCCGACCGCGAGCTATCACCGCGAGCACTACGGCAACGCGCCGTACAGCGACTTCACCCAGCAGTTCGACGCCGGTCTGGCCAACTGGAACCCGGACCGGTGGGCTGCGCAGTTCAAGGCGGCCGGAGCGTCGTACATCGTGGTGACGGCCAAGTACGCCGACGGGTACTCGCTGTGGCCCACAAAGGTCCGCAACCCGCACGCACCGGACTTCCACGCCCAGCGGGACCTGATGGGTGAGCTGGCCGCGGCAGTCCGCAAGCAGGGCCTGAAGTTCGGCGTCTACTACTCCGGCGGGGTCGACTGGACGTTCCAGCGCAAGACCGTGAAGACGCTGGGTGACTACGCCTACCTGCACTACGGCGAGGACTACCGCGAGTACGCCGTGGCGCAGGTGCGCGAGCTGATCACGCGGTACAAGCCGGACATCCTGTGGAACGACATCGCCTGGCCGACCGGCTCCAAGCGGCTCTACTCGGTGCTGGCGGACTACTACAACACCGTCCCGGAGGGCGTCGTCGACGACCGCTGGAGTACGGCGTCGTTCGGCCGGCAGGTGATGAGCCCGAAGCCGATGCGCTGGGGGTTCGACCAGCTCATGAAGGGCTTGTTCAAGCTGCCTGACGTGGCGGACAGCATCAACACCCAGAAGCCCGCTCCGCACAGTGACTTCCGAACGCCGGAGTACACGGACTTCGACAGCATCCAGGACAAGTTCTGGCAGCAGGACCGCGGTATCGGCGGCTCGTTCGGCTACAACCGCGAGGAGAACGACCAGGACCACGCCAAGTCGACCGATCTGGTCGCTTCACTCGCCAAGGCGGCGGCCAACAACGGTGCGCTGCTGCTGAACGTCGGACCGAGCGGTGGTGACGGTGTGATCGTCCCGGAGCAGCTGAGCAGGCTCACTGACATCGGAGCCTGGCTGAAGGTCAACCGGGAGGCACTGGACGGCACCCGGCCCTGGACACGCTCCTCGGCGACCACCACCGCCGGAGACCAGGTGATGTTCACCCAGAAGGGCAAGACGGTGTACGCCGTCGTACTGGGTCGACCGAAAGGGGACATCGTCATCAAGGACGTCCAGCTGAGCGGTCAGGCAGCACGTGTGGGCGGGAAGCCGATCACGCTGACAGCAACCAGTCAGGGCACCCTGCTGAAGGGGGCCGGCGACGGGAGCTACGGTCCGGTGTTCCGCCTCGGGTGAAGCGTCAGTACCAGCCCTTGGCTTGGGAGTGGCCCCAGGCGGAGCAGGGGGAGCCGTAGGTGGCTTCGATGTAGTCCAGGCCCCACTTGATCTGGGTGACCGGGTTGGTCCGCCAGTCCTTGCCGTACGCCGCCATCCGGTTGCCGGGGAGCGCCTGCGGGATGCCGTACGCCGTCGACGTCGGGTTGTCGGCGCTGACCTTCCAGCGGGACTCCTTGTTCCAGAGCTTCTCGAGGCAGCTGAACTGGCTCTGGCTCCAGCCGTGGTCGGGGAGGAGGTTCATCGCGACCTCCTTCGGCGTGCCCTCGTACTTCTTCCGCTCGGCGTCCCGGCTTGCCCGCTCCTCGCTCGACGAGCGCTGGGCCTCCCGAAGTGCCTGATAGCGCAGCAAAGCGGCGTTCTTGGCCTTCATCTTCACCGTGGCCGCGTCCTGCAGGGCAGTGCGCTGCTGCTCGATGGCCTCGACCTGGTTCCGCATCCGGACCGCCTCGGCGGCGATCTCGGCGGCCGACTGCGGCTTGGCCGACGGTGTGGTCGCGGAAGGGATCGCCTTCCCACTGTTCAGCACGGCCATCTCGGCCCGCCCGGACACCTTCTCCGACGCACTGCTGCTCCCAGGAGAGCTGAAGAGGTCGATACCGGCGACAACGGAAACCACGGCGATTCCGGTCACTGCGAGAATCGCGACGGAGCGCTTCGCTTTCATCTGTCCTTCCGAGAAAACCCGACCCCCGTCGGCTGCAACGAGAACATACTCTGACGTAAACCGTCCGTGATCACAAGCAGGTCACGAACGAACGGTGCGGTCGCCGCGTGGCGACCGCACCGTTCTTACCTCTGCTTTACAGATGCCTATTACCTATCCGTACGAACACTCCTTACAACTGCAGGTCATCGAGCATCTCGGTGACCAGCGCCGCGATCGGCGACCGCTCCGAGCGGGTCAGCGTGACGTGCGCGAACAGCGGGTGCCCCTTCAACTGCTCGACCACCGCGACCACACCGTCGTGCCGCCCGACCCGCAGGTTGTCCCGCTGCGCCACGTCGTGGGTGAGCACCACCCGCGAGTTGGCGCCGACCCGGGACAGCACCGTGAGCAGTACGTTCCGCTCCAGCGACTGCGCCTCGTCGACGATCACGAACGCGTCGTGCAGCGACCGCCCGCGGATGTGGGTCAGCGGCAGCACCTCGAGCATGCCCCGGTCGATCACCTCGTCGATGACGTCACTGCTGGTCAGCGCGCCGAGCGTGTCGTAGACGGCCTGCGCCCACGGCCCCATCTTCTCGGCCTCGCTGCCCGGCAGATACCCGAGCTCCTGCCCTCCGACCGCGAACAACGGCCGGAACACGATCACCTTCTTGTGCTGGCGGCGTTCCATCACCGACTCCAGGCCGGCGCACAGGGCGAGCGCGGACTTACCCGTACCGGCCCGGCCGCCGAGCGAGATGATCCCGACGTCGGGATCCAGCAGCAGATCGAGCGCGACCCGCTGTTCCGCGGAGCGACCGCGGATCCCGAACGCCTCCCGGTCACCTCGGACCAGCCGGATCCGCTTGTCCGGCATCACCCGGCCGAGCGCGCTGCCCCGGTCGGACAGCATCACCAGCCCGGTGTGGGTCGGGAACTCGCCGGCCTCTGTCAGCTCGACCGCGCCGTTCTCGTACAGGTCGTCGACGACGTGCGTCTCGACCTCGAGCTCCGCCATACCGGTCCAGCCGGACTCCAGCGTCAGCTCGGCGCGGTACTCCTCGGCGACCAGGCCGCACGCCGACGCCTTGACCCGCATCGGCAGGTCCTTCGAGACCAGCGTGACGTCCTTGCCCTCGGCCATGAAGTTGCAGGCCACGGCAAGGATCCGGCTGTCGTTGTCACCGAGCCGGAAACCGGCCGGCAAGGTCTCCGGGTCGGTGTGGTTCAGCTCGACCCGAAGAGTTCCACCCTTCTCCCCCACTGGCAGGGGCGCGTCCAGTCGTCCGTGCAGTATCCGGAGCTCGTCGAGCAGGCGAAGCGCCGTACGCGCGAAGTAGCCGAGTTCCGGGTGATGCCGTTTGGCCTCCAATTCGGTGACGACGACCACCGGGACGACCACCTCGTGCTCGTCGAACCGCAGTAACGCGTGCGGGTCGGAGAGGAGCACCGAGGTGTCCAGCACGAAAGTGCGCTGGTCCGGTGTTGATGAGGTACTTGACGCCTTGGCGTGGATGGCCATGTCGCACGTCCTCTTCTAGGCCGTGACGTACACCCTCGCCCCGGCCCGCCAGTGGTTAGGTGATGGGTCGGGTGCCGCCCTCAGGGTCCGGTGTTGACCCCGTCCGCGCCGCCGCGTGAGCGGCAACGGCGATCAGTGAGCTCGAGACCTGAGGTCTCGGGTACTCCGTTCGGCCCCTCATGGGGCAACCGGCTGGATCGAGATTCTCAAACTGATCGGGCCTCCCGTGACAGCCGGCTTCCCCTCCGACCGTCAATGTCAGGGTAGGAGCCTCCTGCAAACTGCGCAGCCCGACACGCCCGGCCACGGGGTTAACACGGTGTTACGCCTTCCCCCCACCCGAGGGAGCCGGGTCACTCCGCCGGGTGATCCGGTACGCCGGGTGACCGGGCGAGGCTCGATTCATGACGAAGAACTGGCCGACGTGGACCGGGTGCGCCACAGCGCTCTGGTCCCTCGTGTACGGCGTACTCGGGCTCTACTGGACCTTCGGCGGCTCCGGCTACCCGTTCGCGCGGGTCGCCGACGATCAGGCCTCGTCGTCGATCCTCGAAGGTACGCCGGTGCACGTGGTCGCTCCCGTGATGGCGGCGATCGGGCTGGGCGGCGCCGTACTCGCACTCGTCATGACCCGGATGCGACCGCGCGGAACGATCCTGCAGGCGATCGCCGCCGTACTCGCGGTCACCCTCGCGCTCGTGATCCCCGACTACACGCTGGTCGCGGTGGTCGCCATGGCCCCGGCGCTGCTCGTGTTCGCGTTCACCGGCGTACCGGGGCCGCAGGACGGCGTCGGCGACATCCTGTACTGGCACCGCGTGAACCTGATCATCCTGTTCGTCGGCGGCCTGCTCTGGGCGGCGACGGCGCTCGCCTACCACCGGCGCAGCCGCAACGCCTGCGTCTCGTGCGGCCGGGGCACCCACGATCCGGCCTGGATGCGACCGGAGGCCGCGCTCCGGTGGGGCAGGTGGGCGGTCGCGGTCGCGGTGGTGGCGAACCTGCCGTACGAGTTCACCCGGATCGCCTGGTACCTCGGCTGGCCGGTCGGCATCACCGACGAGTTCCACCAGATGATGGCCGACACGCCCGGAATGCTCGAGATGGGCCTCGGGCTGGCCGTGATGGGCCTCGGCGGAGGCGTCCTCACTCACGGCCTGGTGCACCGGTGGGGCGAGATCTATCCCCGCTGGATCTGGTTCAAGGCCGGCCGGCGCGTTCCACCTCGGCTCGCCATCATCCCGGCCTCGATCGTCGCCGTCGTACTGATCCCCGCCGGCCTGATGAACACCCAGGCCCCACTCGGCGGCGACATGTGGGCAACCAACGGCCCCGGCATCCTCTGGATCCTCTGGGGTACGGCGCTGGGCGTGGCGACGTACGCGTACTACCTGAGGCGCCGCACCACCTGCACACGCTGCGGCCGAGGAACCCCGTCGGCCGCGCAGATCACGTCCCGAAGCGGCGCTCGCGCTGGGCGTAGCTTCGGATGGCTCGGAGGAAGTCGACGTGGCGGAAGTCCGGCCAGAGCGCCTCGCAGAAGTAGAACTCGCTCAGCGCGCTCTGCCAGAGCAGGAAGCCGCCCAGGCGCTGCTCACCCGACGTCCGGATGACCAGATCGGGGTCGGGCTGGCCCTTGGTGTAGAGGTGCCGCGCGATGTGCTCCACGTCCACGCGGTCGGCCAGTTCCTCGATCGAGATGCCCTTCGCGGCCTCCTCGAGGAGCAGCGAGCGGACCGCGTCGGCGAGCTCGCGACGTCCGCCGTACCCGACTGCGACGTTGACCAGCATCCCGTCGACGTCATGGGTGGCCGTCTCCGCCGCCTTCAGCGCCTCGGCAGTGATGCCGGGCAGGAGGTCGAGGGCGCCGACCGGGTGGATCCGGTAGCGGCCGATCGCGGTCAGCTCCTCGACCGTCTGCTCGATGATCCGCAGCAGCGGCTCCAGCTCGTCGGCCGGACGGGTCAGGTTGTCGGTGGACAGCATCCACACCGTGACCACCTTGACGCCGACGCCGTCGCACCAGTTCAGGAACTCGGAGATCTTGTTCGCCCCGGCCTCGTGACCGCGCGACACCGGGTCGCCGACCTGGCGAGCCCAGCGCCGGTTGCCGTCGATGATGACCCCGATGTGCCGCGGGATCCGGTCCGGCGACAGCGATCGGGCCAGCCGCCGCTCGTACAGTCCGTAGACCGCGTCGCGCAGCTTCTGCTTGCCAGGTGTCCGCATGGGCAGGGTGCTCTCCTCGAAAACTCTCGGTCACGAGGCTAGCCCAGAAACGCCCGGCACGAGAGGCCCCGGAGTGGCTCACAGAAACCTGCCAGAAAGGTCGAACTTTCTTCGAAGTTCGTGCATCGTAAACCGTGGGCGTGCTGCGTCACCCGGGTGACTTCGCCTACATTTCATCCTTCTGAACCATTGAACCTACGGTTGCGTAGGTTACGGTTGCGTAGGTATGAACCGCCCGGACACCCCGAAAGGACGGCGATGACCGCGAGCAGCACCCAGCCCCAGGAAGTCGGTCACCCGTTGTCCGGGCGACTCGGTCCGCTCAAGCCCAAGCTCCGTGGGTGGTTGCACGCCGGTACGTTCCCGCTCGCCACCGCCGCCGGCATCGTACTGATCTGCCTGGCACCGAGCACGAACGCGCGCTGGGCGGCCGCGGTCTACACGGCCGGATCGATGCTGCTGTTCGGCATCTCCGCGCTGTACCACCGGTTCTACTGGGGCCCGACCGGCGAGGCGATCCTGCGCCGGCTCGACCACAGCAACATCTTCCTGCTGATCGCCGGCACCTACACGCCCCTCGGCATGGTGCTGCTGCACGGCAACGACCGGCTGCTGATGCTCAGTCTGGCCTGGGGCGGCGCTCTGCTCGGCATCCTGTTCCGGATCTTCTGGCTCAGCGCGCCACGCTGGATCTACACCCCGCTCTACTTGGCCCTCGGCTGGGTCGCGATCTTCTGGATGGGCGACATCTACCACGCCGGCGGCGCGGCAGTCGTCACCCTGATCGCCGTCGGCGGCGGCCTGTACTCGATCGGCGCCGTCGTCTACGGCACCAAGCGCCCGAACCCGTCCCCCCGCTGGTTCGGCTTCCACGAAATCTTCCACGCCTTCACCGTCGCCGCCTTCATCTGCCACTACATAGCAGTAAGCATCGCCACCTACCAAGCCGGCTAACCACCCACCCCAACCACGGGCACTCCGGAACATTTCTGCCACCAGCTGCAACATATGTTCCGCAAACCGCCCCCTAGACCGCGGAGCCGAGCGGCACATCCGCCCGCCAAGCACCCCCGCCCGCCCCACACCCCGCGCGCCGGCGAAGCCGGCTAACAAGCAGCCGCGCCGGAGGCGTGACCGATCCGTCCACACCACCACCGCCCGGTGGGTCGGCTATTGGTTGGTGCCTAGTTCGTGGAGGGTTTGGCGGAGGTGGGTGTAGCGGGTGGGGCCTAGTTGGGTGGACCAGGATTGTTCTACTCGGGCTATGGCGGCTCGGCTGAAGGCGACTGCTTCGTCCCCTCGCGGCGTACGGCGGACCAGGCGGACGCGGCGGTCGGTGGGGAGGCGGGCGGACTCGGTGTAGCCGAGTTTCTGCAGGTAGTCGACGTGCTGCCCCAGCCCCTGTTTCGTCATCGTCGCGATCTCTGCCAGGTCGGTGATCCGCGCGCCGTCGGGCGGGATCAGTTCGAGCAGGCGGTAGTGCGAGACCCGGAGTCCTGGGTACTGCTCCTCGGACGTGGCCAGGATCTCCGACCGGATCCGTCGCAGCGCCGACCCGAGCAGGGCGGCGATGTGATCGGTCCCGATCCGGGGATCGTCGTTGACGGAAGTCATAAAGCAACTTTACTATCACATCAGTAAGGTGACTTTACTTCCGTGGGGGGAACATGATCACCGGACTGGAACCGTTGGGCCGGGACGCGTTGGGGGAGGAGGACCTGACCGCGCTCGTGCGGACGATCACCGGGAATCCGGCGGCCGTCGCGAGCGCGGTCCGGGTCGAGCCTGTCGACTACCCGATCGGTACGCCGAGCACCGAGTCGCTGAACCGCGTCTTCGGTACGACGCTCGACGGCGCCGACTGGTCGTGCTTCGTGAAGAAGCTCCAGTCCGTCCGGCACTCCCCGATCATCGAGTTCGTGCCCGTGGAGTTCCGGCAGAGTTTCATCGAGTACATGCCCTGGCAGTTGGAGATCGCCGTCCACCAGAGCGGCGTCGGCGACCTGATGCCGCCGGGCCTCCGACTGGCGCACGCCTACCGCATCGACGTGTACGACGACGACCGCGCGACCCTGTGGATGGAGAACGTCATCCAGGAGTGGGGCCCGTGGCCGATGGCCCGCTTCGAGCGGGCGGCGTACCTGCTCGGCCGGTTGTCCGCTCGCCGGCAACCGCATCTCGTCGAACCCCTGCTCGACCGGGTCGTCTCCAGCACCCCCGGTACGGCGCTGCGGTACTACGCCGGCGGCCGCGTCATGACGTCTGCACTACCGGCGCTGACCGACCCGGAGACCTGGCGGCACCCGCTGCTGAGCGCCGCGGTCTGCCACCTAGGCGACCACGGTCTACGGGACGACCTGCTCGCACTGGGCGAGCGCGTCCCCGCCGTACTCGATGCGCTCGAGTCGTTGCCGCAGTGCTACCAGCACGGGGATGCGAGCCCGCAGAACCTACTTGTGCCACACGACAGCCCGGACGAGTTCGTGGCGATCGACTGGGGTTTCGACTGCCCGCAGGCGGTCGGGTTCGATCTGGGGCAGTTGCTGATCGGACTGGCACACGCGGGCGAGTTGGCGCCGGAGGCGTTGCCCGCCGTACACAAGGTGATCCTGAAGGGGTTCCAGGAAGGTCTTGCGGAGGACGGCATGCAGGTGACCGAGGAGGAGATCCTCTACGGGTACCTGGGGTCGCTGCTGATCCGGGCGACGTTCACCGCACTGCCGCTGGAGATGTTCGGCACGGCCAACGCTCCACTGGAGCTGTTCGAGCAGCGGGTCCAGCTGACCCGCGCCTTGGTCGACCTGGTTTCCCCTGTCGTTTGACGCGATCACATTTCAGTCGTGTCACAGCTGCAACGAACTGCGTCCTAACGGGTATCCATGATGCGTGAGGAACCTGAGCAGATACGCAGCAGCAACCGTCATCGCAAGCTTCGTGCTGACCGGATGCGGAAGCGAGTCCGGCGCCGGAAGCCCGAGCACGCCGTCGACCAGCGCGCCGACCCTGCCGACCGCGTCGGTGACGCAGTCGACGCCGGTGGGCACCGGTCTGCCGCTCACCGTGTCCAGGACCGGTGGGTTCGCCGGCTTCGACGACCAGGTGCAGATCGGCACCGACGGCGTCGCGACCGTGAGCAAGCGCGGCAAGGAAACCATCCGGTGCAAGCTCGACGCGAGCCTGCTGACGACCATCACCACGGCCGCTCAGCAGGTCGACTGGGCGAGCCTGGGCGCGACGAAGCCGGCCACGAAGCACCCCGACGACATGATCGTCGCGGTGAGTGCGAACGGCCGGACGGCGCGCATCGAGGACCCGAAGGTGAAGCCGCTGGCGGCCCCGGTGACCAAACTGCTCACCGAAGCCGCCATCCCACCGGGCAAGCTCTGCAAGCAGATCTAGCTCGCGGCCAGGGCTACGTCGTCGATCACGAAGCTCGTCTGCAGGGAGGAATCCTCCTGGCCGACGAACTTCACCGTGACCGTCTTTCCCTTGTACTGCGTGACATCCAGCGTTTTCTGCACGTACGACGTGCTCTTGTTCAGGTTCGAGTACGTCGCCAGCGTGGTCGCGGTGGATCCGTCGACGAGCTGCACCTTGACCGTGTCGTACACCGTGGAGCCCGTGGTCTCAGCGGTGTCGATCCGGATCCACAACGACAAGGACGCCGCTGTGACCGTGGACGGGATCGCGACCGACTGCCCGATGTTCTCGGTGCCGCTGCGGCCGTTCCCCTGCAACCACGCCTTGTACGACCCGGTGTGCGCCGGGCGTGACGTGCTGTTGGTGATCACACCGGTCGTCCCGGTCCAGTTCGCCGTACCGGACTCGAAGCCCGGGTTCTGCAGCAAGTTGTCGCCGGTCGGGGGCGGCCCGCCGGTGTAGTCCTTCTGCGCGTACGTCCAGATCATGTGGCCGATGGCATCGATCTGGCGGTCCAGCGAGGTCAGGTCCAGGTTGTTGATGGTGTCGCAGGACCGGTGGTAGCACGGGTCGAACGCCTGGCCCGCCGTACCTCCCCACTTCGTCGCCTGGGCGGACGTCTTGGTGCCCTCGGCACCGGAGAACGTACCGGCCGTTGGGATCCCCAACGAACGGAACGCCGCATGGTCGGAGCGGCCCTGGACATCGATGAACTCGGTCTGCACGCTCTTGCCGGTGAAGTACGCCACCAGGTCGTCACGGGCGCCGTTGCCGGCCGGGTTGTCGTCGTACACGAAGTAGCCCGGGTTCGGCGACGCGATCATGTCGAAGTTCAGGTACAGCTCGACCTTGTCCCGCTCGGCGGCGGGCAGGTTGTTCACGTAGTACTTCGAACCGAGCAGCCCCAGCTCCTCGGCACCCCAGAACCCGAACCGCAAACGGTTCTTGGGCGTTTGACCACTAGCAGCGTAAGCGAGGGCGGTTTCGAGTACGCCGGCGCTACCAGAGCCATTGTCGTTGATCCCTGGACCGGAACTGACGCTGTCCAGGTGCGAGCCGCTCATCACCACGTGGTTCGCGTCGCCGTGCGGCCATTCCGCGATCACGTTGTACGACGTACCCGCCGAGGTGCTGAACGACTGCAGGGTCGTGGTGTACCCGGCCGCGTCCAGCTTGGCCTTCACGTAGTCGGCCGAGGCCTTGTACCCGGCGCGGCCGGTGTACCGGTTGCCGCCGTTGCTGGTGGCAATGGACTGCAACTGGTCCAGATGGGCCTTCGTGTTGGTGACAGAGATATCGGGTGAATCAGCCGCGACCGCACTGTTGCCGGTAGCAAGCAGTGTGGTGGCGACGAGCACTACGCCGAGTCCTGGGACAAGGGACCTGCGCATGGTGGACCTCCTTCGGGCAAAGGAAATCCGGGGCGCGCGGGCCTGGGCGGATGGCCTCGCACGCCCCGGACGATTCACCGTGAGCTCAGCTCGCGGTCAGAGAGGTGTCGTCGATGACGAAGCTGGTCTGCAGGGAGGAGTCCTCCTGGCCGACGAACTTCACGGTGACCGTCTTTCCCTTGTACTGCGTCACGTTGAGCGTCTTCTGGACGTACGACGTGTTCTTGTTCACGTTCGAGTACGTCGCCAGCGTGGTCGTGGTCGACCCGTCGACGACCTGTACCTTCGCCGTGTCGTACACCGTCGAGGTAGTCGTCTCGGCGGTGTCGATCCGGATCCAGAACGACAGGGTGGCGGCGGTCGCCGAGGCCGGGATCGCGACCGACTGGCCGACGTTCTCGGTGGTGGCGCGACCGTTGCCCTGCAGCCACAGCTTCCAGGTGCCGGTCCGCGCCGGGCGACCGGTGTTGTTGGTGATCGGGCCCGAGGTGCCGGTCCAGTTCACCGCGCCGGACTCGAAGCCCGGGTTCAGCAGCAGGTTGTCGCCGGTCGGCGGCTCCGGGTCGCCACCGCCGCCGCAAGCAGCCGCACCGGCCGGGACCGAGATGCCGCTGAACGCGGCCTCGATGCCCTTGCACTGCGCCGAATCCGCGCCGTACAGCTCCTTCGCGGAGTTGATCGCACCCTCACGGGCGTCCTTGTAGGTGCTGCCCGAGCTCAGCTTGGTGCTCAGCGTGCGGTACCAGACCTTGGCGGCCACGTCGCGGCCGACGCCGGTGATGGTGGCGCCGTTGCAGGCGGTGCTGCTGTGCGTCACGCCGCCGATGACCTTGCTCCCGGTGCCTTCCGACGCCAGGTAGAACCAGTGGTTCAGCGGGCCCGACGAGTAGTGCGGGTCCAGGCCGCCGGTGCTGGTCGACCAGCAGTCCACGCTGCGGCCGTCCTTCGAAGGCTTGTCCATGTAGCGCAGCGGCGTGCCGTTGCCGTTGATGTTGATCTTCTCGCCGATCAGGTAGTCACCCGGGTCGGACGAGTTGTTGGCGGAGAACTCGACCGCCGTACCGAAGATGTCGGACGTCGCCTCGTTCAGGCCGCCCGCGTCGCCGGAGTAGTCCAGGTTCGCGGTCGCCTCGGTGACACCGTGGCTCATCTCGTGACCGGCCACGTCGATCGACGTCAGCGGGTGCGTGTTGCTGCTGCCGTCGCCGTACGTCATCTGGGTGCCGTCCCAGAACGCGTTCACGTAGGCGTTGCCGTAGTGCGTCCGCGAGCGAGCACCCTGGCCGTTGTTGAAGATGCCGTTGCGGCCGTGGACGTTCTTGTAGTAGTCCCAGGTCAGCTGGGCTCCGTAGTGCGCGTCCACACCGGCGGTCTGGCGGTTCGACGCGGCGCCGGTACCCCAGGTGTCGTCGGCGTCGGTGAACGTGGTGCCGTTACCGGAGGTCGAGCCGTTCAGGTCCGTGGTGTAGTTGCCGCCGCGGGTCGGGTCGGTCATCGTGTAGGTACCCGACGTACCGATGGAGACGGTGCCGGAGTACATCGAGTTGCCGGTACCGGTCTTGACCTCGTCGTCCTGCGCGAGGACCGCACCGGACTTGGCGTCGACGAACGAGTGCAGCACCGACGGGGTCTGGTCGGGCTTCACACCGGTGGTGACCACTTCGTACGCGAGGACGGGCTTGGAAGGCGTCACGAAGACGACCAACGCGCCCTTGTTGCCGGTGGCCTTGAACTTGGCCGCCTGTGCGCCCTTGGTGAGCGCCGCCGACTGGGACAGAGTCGGCTTGGTGGCGACGGCGACCGACTTGGCGCCGCGGTTGTACTTGACCTGCCCGATCGACTCGCCGTTGCGCTTGACGATCAGGTCACCTCCGACGACCTTGAGGCCGTTGAAGGTACGGTCGTAGCGGACGTACTCCGTACCGTCCGAGTCCTTGACCACGTCGCGGACCTTGAGCTGCTCGCCGGTGCCGAGACCAAGAGCTGCGGCCGTCTGCGCGGTCAGCGCCTGCTCGGCCTGGACGGCGGCCGGCTGGTTGAAGCCGGATGCCGGGAGCGGAGCCGTCCGGTCGGCGGCACCCGCGTTCGAAGCGGTGAACGTCGTGGCAAGACCCGCTGCCGCGACGATAGCCACCGCCCCTGCTGATGTCAGTCGTTTCAAGACAACATCTCCTCACGGTGTGGTCGCTGTTTGGGCGCAGCGACCGAATTCAGTTGGGGACGCCGGATGTGACGCAACAGTGCCACTGCCTCATTTGTGACACTTCGTGTCGAAACATGCGATTTCTGTTACATCCAGCTGAGGACAGACTGTTGCCTTCCGCTCGCCGCGCGTCAAGGGATTCCGCCGAAACGGCAGGGAAAACCCGCACCCGGCAGGACCTCAGTCCGCGGGGCGCAGCTCCCGGCGAAGGTGTTCCGGCAACGTCACGGGCAACCGGCAGGTGAATTTCTGACATACATATGCCGCGGCCTGGCCGCCGACCAGATCCCGTCCCGCCATCAGCGGTACGGCGGAACCGGGCCCACCGGACGCGATCGCCGTACCCCAGGGCGCGTCGGCGAACGCCACCCGCAGGAGCTCCGGCGACTTGCCTGCGATCGCGATCTCGAGTGGGCCACCGGCGATGGTTTCGGCGACCGCGAGGGCGCGGCCGGCGAAGCGGGGCGCGCGGTGGGCGATGGTGGACGAGGCCTGCAGCGCCTTCTGAGCTGCGATCTCATACCGGTCTGATCCAGTCAGGCTCGCGAGCGTGGCGAAGGCCTCGGCGGCGAGACTGACTCCCGACGGGGTCGCGTTGTCCGTCGCGTCCTGCGGCCGCCACACCAACTGCTCGGCGTCCGCGGCCGTGTCGAAATAGGAGCCATCAGCAACAAACTGCTCCAGAACCCTGCCCAGCAAGGCCTCCGCGATCTGGTACCAGACGACCTCGCCGGTCGCACCCAGCAAAGTCAGAAATCCTTGAGCGACCGCCGCATAGTCCTCGAGTACGCCGTCCGCACTCCCCCGCACGCCGTCCCGCGAGGTCCGGTACAACCGCGCGCCGTCCAGATGCACGTCCCGGATCAAGCGGGCCGCTGCCTCCGCTGCCTCGACGTACTCCGGCTTTTCGAGCACCACCCCAGCGCGAGTGAGGGCCGTGATCGCCAGACCGTTCCACGCGGCCACCACCTTGTCGTCGCGGCCCGGGTAGGTACGACTGCTCCGCGCGTGCTTGAGCGTCGTCGCGGACACGGCTCCACCGGTCCAGGTCATCCGGGTCCTGCCGAAGCTGGAGGACCGACGTACCGTGCTCGAAGGTTCCGGTCACGTCGCAGAGGTCGATGACCCAGTCGGCGTCCTCGCCGACGGCGTCACGGAGTTGCTCGGGCGTCCAGGCGTAGTACTTGCCTTCCTCCCCGTCGGTGTCGGCGTCGAGGGCGGACGCGAAGCCGCCTTCCGGCGTACGGAGCTCGGCGAGCAGGAAGCCGGCGGTCTCCTCGGCGATGCGCTTCGCGAGCGGGTCGCCGCTGATCGTCCACCAGTGCGTGTAGACGTCCAGGAGCAGCGCGTTGTCGTACAGCATCTTCTCGAAGTGCGGGACGATCCACTGGCCGTCGACGGAGTACCGCGCGAAGCCGCCGGCGAGCTGGTCGTACATCCCGCCGCGGGCCATCCGGTCGCAGGTGTGGGCGACCATCGCGAGCGCGTCCTCGTCGCCGGTACGGCGGTGATGGCGGAGCAGGAAGTCGAGCACCATCGACGGCGGGAACTTCGGGGCCCGGCCGAAGCCGGCGTCGACCGGGTCGAAATCGACCTTCAGCAGCTGGACCGCCTGCGCGAGGTCGAACGCCTCCTGGCCCGCGGGCTGCTGCGCGCCGAGCTGCTCGACGACGCGCTTCCCGATGCCGTCGAGCTGCTCACGCCGGTTCTGCCACGCGTCGGTGATTGCCTCCAGCACCTGCCGGAACGACGCCATCCCGCCACGGGAATCCTTCGGGAAGTACGTCCCGCAGAAGAACGGCTCCCCCGCCGGCGTCAGGAACACCGACATCGGCCAGCCGCCCTGCCCGGTCATCGCGACGGTCGCCGCCATGTAGATGGCGTCGACGTCCGGCCGCTCCTCCCGGTCCACCTTCACGCTCACGAAACGCTCAGCCAGGTACGCCGCCGTCTCGGCGTCCTCGAACGACTCGTGCGCCATCACGTGACACCAGTGACAAGCGGAGTACCCCACCGACAGGAAGATCGGCACGTCCCGCTCCCGGGCCTCGGCGAACGCCCGCTCGGACCACTCCCGCCACTCCACCGGATTGCCCGCGTGCTGCCGCAGGTACGGACTGGTCGACTGTCCGAGCTCGTTCGCCATGCCCCAACCGTATGCGTCCCGTGGAATGACGCCGAGCGGGTGGCAGTTGAATGGGAACATGCCCGTCCACCCACTGCTCGCCAGCCGCTTCAGCCCTCTGTTGTTCGACCCCAGCTGGACGGTCACGGAGGAGGACGTCGAACTGCTCCTCGACGCGGCGCGCTGGGCACCGTCCGCGGGCAACTCGCAGCCCTGGGCGTACTTCGTCGCCCGCCGCGACGAGCCCGACCACAAGCGCATCGTCCGGCACCTCGCCCGCAGCTCGGCCCGCTGGGCACCGAGCGCCTCGCTGCTGATCGTGACGATGGCCCACCGGTACGTCGAGGACACCGACTGGGCGTACTCCGACTTCGCCGACTACGACCTCGGGCAATCGGTCGCGCACCTCACCCTGCAGGCCCACGCCATGAACCTCGCCTGCCGCCAGTTCCGCGCCTTCGACCTCGAAACCCTCACCACCGACCTCAACCCCAGCCCCGGCTGGCACCTCGTCTCAATGATCGCCGTAGGCCACCCCGCCGAACCCCGCCCACCGTCCCGCGACCGCCGAACCACCACCGACCTCCGAACGGCCCCTTGGCACTAAACCGTCTGAGACAGGGCTACCTCGCATCTGTCCCCTCGTGCACAAACACCGGATCGAGCACGGCGGCAACCTTCGCCATTTGGTCGTCAAGGTCGGGTTCGCTGATCGCTTCGACACGTTCTTTCCGTCGCCAGGCTGCCCACTTGGCCTGCGCAACGGCGCCGTACCCGACGACCACGGGCGCAACTGGGCCGAGCTCGACCTTGCGATACCTGGCGACGGCGGTGACCGCCTGCAGGAGTTGCCGCTCGTTGATGTCATGCTGCTGAGCGAGCTGGACAATGTCGACGTAATCGCGCCAGCGGGTGCTGGTGATGCCACGCTCCAGGATCGTGACGCCCTTCTCGGCGATCGTCGTCTCCGGCGCGTAGCCGAGGAACTCGATCTCCCCTCCGAGCAGACGGCGGATCTTGACGGGCCGTGGAGGCGGAACGATCGGGTCCCCGGCCGAGATGTCCCAGGCGACCACGACCTTCTGCGGGCCGATGTAGCTGTCGACACGCATCCGCAATCCCGGGTATTCGGCCTCGCCGCGAATCTCCTGGAAGCTGATCGTCGCGACATCGAACCGGAGCCCGTCCGCGACGTCGACCGTGGCGATGTCGCGTACCACCTGAGCGATTCGTTCCGCGGTCAGGTCGCCGTGCACCACCTCTGCGTCGACGTCCTTGGTCGGTCGCCGTACCCCGTAGGTCGCCAGCAGGAAGCCTCCTTTGAGCACGAAGCCGTCCTTGTGCTCGGTGTGCGTCAGCCGGTCCAGGAACGAGTCCAGCGCATGCCGTGTCAGATACTCGGCCGTCGGTGTCGGTCGGCCCTCCTTGGTGCCATCCGAGCGCGCCTTGTTCTGGATCTGCCGGAACACCGCCTCACCGTCGGTCATGCGAGGAGCTCCAGTGCTTGCAGGATTGGGCCTTTGGCCCGGGGTAGACGGGCAGCGATCGCCATGAGTTGGGCCGGTTTGCCGCCCCGGCGAAGCCATTCCCGCAGCGCCTCCCGGCCGAGGTCGTGCCCGACGTCGCCGCGCAGGCGGAACGCGTCCACGATGCACCGCTCGGGAGAGTAGAGCCCGATCTGAAGCTCAGCGCCGGGAATCGGGATCTGCGTTCGGCCGAGATCGAAGGTCTCCTTGGCGAACAGATGCCAACTGATGGCAGCCTGCGTCGCCGGGACGCGGGCACCTCGCGGGATCGCGACGTCGAGCATCTCGGGAATCGTGTCGGTGAGGTCGTGGATCGCGAGCGCGGAGGTGAGGCAGATCGTCGCGTCCGCGCGGCGGGCTGCTGCCTCGATCCAGTCCCAGTCGGCGGCCGGGGCGTCTGCCGGACGGTAGATGCCGCGAGCGATCCGGTCATACTCTCCCGCGCGGGCCGCGCGGTAGAGAGCACTCTTGGACAGGCCGGCGTCTGGCGCTCCTTTGGGTCGCAGAGCCTCCATGACGCACATCCGATCCGATTCGTCTACAGATAACTCTACCTGTATACGCTTTCTTCCATCGGATATCCAGCGGGAGGTCAGACGGTCTGGGAGAGGGCGACTGAGAGGCCGAGGGTTAGGGCCATGACCAGGAGTTCTACGCCGACGACGCGCCAGAAGGGGCGGCCCGAGTCCAGGAGGTCGGTGTTGGAGCGGCTGCGGTGGAGTGCGGCGAGGATTACCAGGAGGAGGAATGCGGCTACCTTCGCGAGTAGCAGGGCGCCGTATGCGTCCTCGGTGGCGGCGTCGATGATCGAGCCCCAGCCGCCGCCCTTTGCGGCGAGTCGGCCGGCGGCGCTGAGTAGGCCGCTGATCAGGACGGCGATCGCCGAGATGAAGGCGACCTGGCCGTAGCGGTCGAGGACGATCGGCAGTCCGGTCCGGCTGGCCCGCCCGTAACGGACCAGACCCGCGAGTCCGCCGACCCAGGTCGTTGCCGCGATCACGTGGATCACCAGGGCCGCTCCGGCGAGTACGACGTACGACTCGTTCCTCGGGTACGCCGTGACCGCGGTCGGGACCAGTGCGGCGATGGCGACCAGTACGCCGAGTGCTGCCGCCGAGGACGTCTGGACCCGGCGGACGCCGATCGCCAGCGCGAGGACGAGGATGCCGGTGATCAGCAGGGCCTTCACCTCGGGTACGCCGAGCGCGTCGTCGAGCCGTAGCCGCAGCAGCCGCACCGGGGTGTTGAGCAGGAGCGCCGACGTCACGATCGCGCCCGCGAACGCGCACACCGCCCAGATGATCGCCGAGTTGCTCGCGTCCCGGACCGCGCGCCGGCCCTGCACACCGAGCGGTCCGCCCTCGATCCGCAGCAGTACGACCGCGGCGAGCAGCGCGCCCGCACAGCCGACCGTGGCCAGCGTGGAGATCAGCCGGAGCAGCGGCAGCAGCCAGGATATGAAGGCGCCCGGCCCGCCGATTCCGCCGGCGTCATGCGGCTCGCTGTCGGCGGCGTACAGCGCCACCACCAGCGCGGCCGACGCGATGAGGACAGCACCGACCCCACCCACGACCAGGCGTCCAGGCATGCGGTGCCTGGCGGCGCGGGTTGCGGTCACCGGAGAGACGAGTCGTGAGCACCATTCAGCACGCGGCTCACTATAGGGTCAGCCGAAGGTGGGCAGCCCAGTCCGACACCATCTCGTGACCAGGGTGTTTCCCAGCTCCCAGGAATCAGTTACAGCACTGACATGGAGTCAGTGCTCAGAGTGTTCCTTGGACTCACTCGGCGTCTGGGTCTGCGCCGAAGTCGTCGGCGCTGCATCGGTAGCCGGGGAAGGTGAGTGGTCCTGACTCGCTGGGGCGTCGGACGGTGCTGGGTCGTCCGCACCATCGCGATCGAAGTCGATCCGCTTCAGCTGCTTGCCCATGTTGCGCACCAGCAGCACCGTGGCGGCACCGAGAGCGAGCACGATGAGCAGCGCGACCCATCCCGGCCTCACGACGTTGGGGTCGATCTCGGCCGTCTGAAGGGAGATCATCGCTGTCACGCCACCATTCTCTCATTGTCCGCGGCCCCCGTCAGTGCAGCCCCGCGAACAGATCGTTCTCGGGCAGCTCCGACTCGACCAGACTCCGCGCCAACTCGTAGTCCTCGGTCGGCCAGGCCGCCTGATGTACCTCCAGCGGTACGGCGAACCACGCACCGTCAGGGTCGATCTGCGTGGCGTGCGCGAGCAGCGCCTTGTCCCGCACCTCGAAGTACTGCGCGCACTCGACCCTGGTGGTGATGCGGCGCTCGTTCTCCGGGTCGGGCTTCCAGTCCTTCAGGCGGTCGGCGTACGGCGACTCCAGGCCGCGCGCGAGCATCCCGTCGTGCAGCGCCTTCATCCGCTCGTAGTGGAACGTGTGGTGGTAGTACAGCTTGAGCGGCTGCCACGGCTCGCCGAGCTCCGGGTAGGCGTCCTTGTCCCCCGCCGCCTCGAACGCGGCAACGGTGATCGTGTGGCACATGACGTGGTCCGGGTGCGGGTAGCCGCCGTTCTCGTCGTACGTCGTGACGACCTGCGGGCGGAACTCGCGGATCAGCTTCACCAGCGGGGCGGCGGCGTCCTCGACCTTCTGCGCCGCGAAGCAGCCCTCCGGCAGCGGCGGCAGCGGATCACCCTCCGGGAAACCGGAGTCCACCCAGCCCAGCCACTCCTGCCGGATCCCGAGGATCTCGCGCGCCGTGTCCATCTCCTTGCGGCGGATCTCGGTGATGTTCACCAGCACCTCGGGGCGGTCCATCTTCGGATTCAGGATCGATCCGCGTTCCCCACCGGTACACGTGGCGACCATCACCTCCACGCCGTCAGCGACGTACCGGGCGGTCGACGCGGCGCCCTTGCTCGACTCGTCGTCCGGGTGGGCGTGCACATGCAGCAACCGAAGATCTCCACTCACAAGACACAATGGTCCTCCAACGCCTGCGAAAACCCACGACCGACCCCCTGGACACCCTTGTGACCGAGTCTTCTGCCGCCACTCCGACCTCCGATCTGAACGCCCGCTACGGCCGCGGCGGGCGGTCCCGGCGGCCGTTGCTGATCGGCGCCGTGGGCGTGATCGCCTTGGCCGGACTGACCTGGCTGATCTGGGTGGCCTGGGTACAGTCGAATCCGCCGGTGACCTCGCAACTGCAGGGATTCGAGATCGTCTCGGCGACGAGCGCGAAGGCCACTCTCAAGGTGGACCGCAGCAAGTCGGTGGAGGCCAACTGCCGCCTCCAGGCGAAGGCCGCCGACTTCTCGATCGTCGGCGAGGTGACGGTCACGGTCCCCGCGGACGCACCCCGTCACCAGGTCCTCCCGGTCGCCCTGACAACGCAACGCTCAGCAACCTCGGTCGTCCTGGTCGGCTGTACGACGGCAGACCAGCACCGCCCGCGCTAGCGCCGGCCCGGAGCCGCGACCGTACCTGACGCGGCAACCGATTACCGGAACGGCTGGAATTCCTCGGCAGCAAACGTTTTCCAGGCGTTTGGGACGGGCGAGAGCCCCTGCGTGATCGGCGGTCTCTTGCTAGGCTCGTTTGATTGGTCGCCGTCGACGACGGCGGCCAGCAGTATTTTCCTGCCCACCCCAACCGACACAAGGAGCAGCCCGTGACGCAGAAGATCGACGAGGACAGCGTTGTCTGGCTGACGCAGGACGGTTACGACCAGCTGAAGTCCGAGCTCGAGCACCTCAAGGGCCCTGCCCGTGCCGAGATCACGCAGCGGATCAGCGAGGCCAGGGACGAGGGCGACCTCAAGGAGAACGGCGGCTACCACGCTGCCAAGGACGAGCAGGGCAAGATCGAGGCGCGGATCCGGCAGCTGGAGGACATGCTCCGCCGGGCCCGGGTCGGCGAGACCCCGAAGGCCGGCGGCAAGATCGAGCCCGGCATGAAGGTGTCCATCAAGTTCGCCGGTGACGACGACGTCGAGACGTTCCTGCTCGGCTCCCGCGAACTGCTCGCCCTGGACGCGTCGGTGGACATCGACGTCTACTCGCCGCAGTCTCCGCTGGGCGCCGCGATCCTGGGCAAGAAGAAGGGCGACAAGGCCAAGTACGAGGCCCCGAACGGCAAGGACGTGACCGTCGAGATCGTCGCCGCGGAACCCTTCACCGGCTGACCCACCAAGCTTCCGAAGCGCCCCGGTGGACAGTCCACCGGGGCGCTTCGTCGCTTCAGTGCGCGGCGGGAGCGAAGAGCTCGAGCTGGATGTTGTCCTGGTCGCGGAAGACCAGGACCGAGGCGTACGGCTCGTCGGCGATCGGCGACTGGGTGAGCGGCTTGTCGGCGGTGTCGGCACGGACGACGCCGTGCGCCTCCAGATGGTCCTGCCACTGTTCGAGGTCGGCCCGCGAGCCGACCGCGAAGCCGGCGTGGTCGAGCCCGGTGACGGTCTCGTGGGACAAGGCACCGTCGTTGGTCTCGTGGCGGTGCAGCGCGATCATCAGCTGATGGTCCGCGTCGGCGAGGATCCGTCCGACACCGCCGGGATGCGGTACGTCGATCACCGGGTGGACTCCGAAGACTTCGCCGTACCACCGGACGCTCGACTCCAGGTCGGTCACGGTCAGGGCCAGATGGTGCAGCTTGACCTGGGTGACTGCGGTCATGATTCCCCCTTGCTGTGCGTGGAGTTCCCGCCCGCGTACTGGGCGAGGAACATCCGGGTCACGTCCTCGACGAGCCGGGTCCACCGGTCGCCGTCCGGGTCGTTGGAGATCTGCTGGCCGACCAGGCCGACGGTGATGGCGGTCCAGATGTCGAGGTGCCGTGGATCGTGCACGCCGTTGCGTGCGAGGAGCTCACGCGTCACCGCCAGGGCGCTGACCGCGAGCTCGTAGGACTCGGGCGACGGAGTGAAGCCGGGCACCGAGTGCTGGAAGAGCAGCTGATACCGAGGGACGTCGGACACGCAGAACGTGACGAACGCCCGGGCTTCGGTCAGCAGGTCCTCTTGTGGGTCGTCCGTCGCCGGCAGTGACGCCTTCAGCTGGACGAACGACTGTGCGGCCTGCGCGAACATCGCGTCCAGGATGGCGTTCTTGGACTCGAAGTACGCGTACAGGGTCGGTGTGGTGATGCCCGCCCGGCGAGCCAGCTCACGCAAGGACAGGGCGGCCAACCCGTCCTCGCGCACCAGCTCCCACGCGGCGGTGAGCACGTTCGCCCGCGCACTCTCCCGTCGCGCCTCACGCCAGTTCCCGGCCGGTTTCTTTAACACAGTTCGAATTATTTGTACGCCGTATAAGTCTTGTCAATGCCCCGTGGCACTCCGGTACTTGCGGACTGCGAGTGGGGCGAAGACGGCGATGATGGCCGCGCACCAGATCAGCGACAGCCAGACCGGGTGCTGAGCCGGGAATCCGTCCGGGCTCGCGAACGGGGACGGGTTGCCGAACAGGTGCCGGCAGGCCGCGACGATCGACGAGATCGGGTTCCACTCGGCGACCGGTTGCAGCCCGCTCGGCAGCTGTGGCGTCGGGACGAACGCGTTCGACAGGAACGTCAGCGGGAACAACCAGATCAGTCCGGCCGACGCCGCCACCTCGGGCCCGCCCACGGACAGCCCGATCAGCGCACCGACCCACAGCATCGCGAAGGCGAACAGCAGCAGGATCGCGAACGCCGCCAGCGCCTGACCGAACCCGTTGTGCCATCGCCAGCCGACGACGAATCCGCAGAGCACCATGATCAGCATCACGAACGCGTTGAACACCAGGTCCCCGACGACCCGGCCGGCGATCACCCCGGACCTTGCCATCGGCAACGACCGGAACCGGTCGATGAGGCCCTTGGACATGTCGTCGGCCAGCCCGACGCTCGCCGACGCGACCGCGAACGCCATCGTCTGCGCGAAGATCCCGGACATCAGGAACTCCCGGTACGCGCGCGGTCCCGGGAAGCCCGGGATCGGGATCGCGTTGCCGAACACGTACGCGAACAGCAGCACGAACATGATCGGCTGGATGGTCGCGTAGATCAGCATGTCCGGGGTCCGCGGGATCCGTTTCAGGCTCCGCCACGCGAGCACGCCCGCGTCCGACAACGCCCGGCCGATCGGGTTCACCCGGGCCGGCAGCTCCACACTCACAGCGACTCCTTCTGTTCGGCCTCGTGCCCGGTCAGGGTGAGGAACACGTCGTCCAGCGTCGGACGCCGCAGCCCGATGTCGGCGATCCGGATCTGGGCGGAGTCGAGCGTCCGGATCACGTCGACCAGCGCACTCGAGCCGCCCGGCGCCGGCACGGTGATCCGCCGGGTGTGCTCGTCGAGCGTCGTCGACTCCGGATCCGCGATCCCGAGCGCGCTGGTCAGCAATTCCAGCGCCCGCACGGTGTCGCCCGCGTCGTGGACGACGACCTCGATCCGCTCGCCGCCGACCTTCGCCTTGAGCTCGTCCGCCGTACCGCGAGCGATCACCGAGCCGTGGTCGACGACCGCGATGCTGTCGGCCAGCTCGTCGGCCTCTTCCAGGTACTGCGTGGTGAGCAGGATCGTCACGCCCTCGCGGACCCGGTCGCGGATGATCTGCCACAGGTCGAGCCGCGAGCGCGGGTCGAGACCCGTCGTCGGCTCGTCGAGGAACAGCACCTTCGGGTGTGCGATCAGGGACCCGGCGAGGTCCAGCCTGCGCCGCATGCCACCGGAGTACGTCTTCAGGATCCGGTCGGCCGCCTCGGTCAGGTCGAACGTCGCGAGCAGTTCCTCCGCCCGCTGCTTGGCCTGCTGGCTGCTCAGCCGGTACAGCCGGCCGAACATCCACAGGTTCTCCCGGCCGGTGAGCAGTTCGTCGACCGCGGCGTACTGCCCCGACAGCCCGACGAGCCCGCGGACCGTGTCCGCCTCTTTCACCACGTCGTGGCCGAGCACCCGGGCGGTCCCGGCGTCCGGTCTCAGCAGCGTGGTCAGGACCCGGACCGCCGTGGTCTTGCCCGCCCCGTTCGGCCCGAGGAGGCCGAGGACGGTCCCCTCCGGCACGTCGAGATCGATCCCGTCGAGCGCCTTGACCGTGGTTTTCCTGCCCTTGAACGTCTTGACGAGGCCGGTCGCCTCGATTGCAGCCATCCGAACGTCCCCCTTCTGGATGTGACGCAGGCCACCATCCTGCCCGAGAACGCCGACAATTTCACTCCCCAATTATATTGAGTCGCATCGACTCAACTTTCTTGACAGTTGAGTCGACAGGGCTCAAGTTTGGTTCTACGGTCGCGGAATGGGCATCCTCCGCCATCCCGATTTCCGCCGGCTGTGGGCCGCCGACCTGCTCAGTCAGCTCGGATCCCGCCTGAGCGCCACCATGAGCTTCGTCAACTGGGGCGCCGCTCCCGTCGGCAGCCTGCTGGGCGGTGCGCTGGGTACGGCGTTCGGCCTGCACACCACCTTGTGGATAGCAGGCCTGGGCACGCTGGCAGGAAACGCCTTCCTCTACTTCTCACCCCTCCGCACCCTGCGGGCAATCCCCGCGGAGGAGGTCAGTCCGAGGTGATTTGGGCGGTGCCTACGAGGACCTCTACGTCGAGGGCGGCGCGGCCGCGGCCGATCTCCACGTCCTTGGACTGGCCGGAGACGGCGCCGCTCCAGGTGACGCGGCCGAGCTGCGACTCGGTGTGGACGTGGACGTCGGAGCCGCGGCGGAGCGTGACCTGCGCCGTACCGGACTCGACGCGGACGCGGGAGCGGCCCTTGGTGATCTGGGCGTCGAGGCTGGCCGATCCGGCCTGGACGAGTACGTCGATCGGTCCGTCGACGTCGGAGACCTTCGCCGTACCGGCGGTGACGCGGACCCGGGTCAGGCCGGGCAGCCGCTCGGCGTTCACGCTGCCGCCGGTGACCTCGACCTCGACCTGGAGGTTCGGGTTGACGCGGATCGACAGCTCCTTGGCGAGGCCGTTGACGTGGGCCTTCAGGTCGGTCGGGTTGCGCAGCATGCTGAAGCCGTCGATCGAGACGCCCATGTCGCCTTCGCTGCTGATCGCGAGGGTGTCGCCGTCACGCTTGATCACGTGCGGACCGTCCACCGCGACACCGTTCACGGCCGGCTCACCGATCAGCCGCACCCGCCGCCCGATCGCCCGCACGGTCACCCGCTGCACCCCGGACGGAATCGGCACGTTGCTGTGCTCCTCCTCGACCGGCTCCTCCTCCACCTCAGCCTCGACGACATCCGCAGGCACACTGTCCTGCACAGGCTCAGCAGCAGCAGCCGCCGTAGGTGAGTCGACAGCATCCGCCCACACACTGGCGGAAGGTACGTCGTCAGCAACCGGAGCGTCATCTACCGGCTCGGCGGCCTCGGAGGGGTCGGTCTTGAGGGCGGCGATCAGGGTGGTGGCCTCTTCGGTGGAGAGGTGTCCCTTGGCGACGCGGTCCAGGATGTCCTTGACCTTCTCGTCGTAGCTCTGGTTGCTCATGCCACCAGTCCAGCACCCCGCCGGGTCGAAACCAATCGGGGATCGCCCGGAACCCTGCGCGCCCGCACCCTGAACGCCGCCCGCCGGAGCCTGACGGAGCAGCATTCGTTTCGTTCCGTGAGCAAAAAACCACGAATTGCTTGTGGATCGCCCGCGACATTCAATACATTCATTTCAAGCGACGCATTGACTGGCCATCGGGCGCCGCGGCCGCACCATTTCACCGGTCAACGACGACCGTATTCGTCCCACCCTCCCGCAAGGAGAATTCGTCATGCCCAATTTGAGGTCCCGCCTGATCACCCTGCCGCTCGCGAGCCTCGCGCTGGCCGCCGGCGCCGCTGCCCTGACCGCCACCACCGCGTCGGCGCACGAGCACCCCACCCCGGTCTCGAACGTCGGGGACGCGGTGGACTACGCCACCGACCAGGTCCAGCTGCACGTGGACGACGAGGCGCTCGGCCTGTACCCGGCGATCGCGAACCCGCTCGGCTACACGACCAGCCATGTGGTCCCGGTCGGCGTGAACGTCGTGTCCCTCACGCTCACCGGCCACAAGTCCGTCGACGACGGCACCGGTCACGGGCACGACCACTGATCCACCGGCTGCGGCGCCGGCCGGCCTGACCGGCGCCGCGGCATCCCGATCGCCCGTGGCCGCGGACCCTCCTCCGCGACCGCGGGCGATCCACATCCGGGGCCGATTCGTCCTCACACCTCAAAAGTAACCCAGAGAGGTTTCGGTCGCATTTCCCGGGACTCCGGAATTGTTACGGCACAATGGCCAGCTGCATTTATTCGAACATTTTCCGATATTTCTCCGACAGGAGGATCCGGATGTCTCTGCCCATGACGTCCTGGCTCTTTGCACTGCGGCGGAACTGCCCACCGCTCCTCGCCGTCGTCACGTTCACCGCCGCCCTGACCCTCGCACCGGCCGCCCCCGCCGCGGCCCACAGCAAGCTCTCCGCCAGTACGCCGGCCAACGGCGCCCGGCTCACGGCCACCCCGTCCGCGCTCGCCTTCACGTTCGATCAGACCCTGCAACCGGTCCCGGGCTGGGACGCGGTCCTGGTGACCGGCCCCGACGGGAACCGTCATCCCGCCCGCTCGGCACGGATCGAGGGCGACACGCTGCACGCCACCTGCGACCGGCTCGGTACGGCCGGCGTCTACACGATCAGCTACCGGGTGATCTCCGGCGACGGCCATCCGATCGCCGGCCACATCACGATCACCCTCGACCGGCCCGATCTCGGTTCGCGGGCAGCGAACGCGATGGTGCTGCCGACCGACGGCGTACCGGCGTGGCTGTGGTTCGCCGAGCTCGCGGTCGTCCTGTTCCTGGTGCGTGGCTTCCGGCGCTGGCGATCCGATCTGGCTGCTCCACCCGAAGCGGTCGTCAGGGACCAGCGATGAATGTCGCCATCCCGTCCCTCAAGGCGCGGCGTCCGGTCGTCGTCGCGGCGATCGCCACCCTGAGCACGGCTGCTCTGGCGTGGTCCATCGTCGTCACCCGGCCGGCGCCCGAACCGGGCCTGACCACGACCAGTCCGGGCATCCTCTACACCACCCCGGTCGCCCGCTTCGTCACGAACGCAACCGCAGTCCTCGCCGTCGGCGCCGTACTGCTGCTTCTGCTCCTCGGCGCCAAGGGCCGGGAGCGGTACGGCGCCATCGCCGGTCGAGCCCGGATCATCGGCATCGCTTCCGGCATCGCCTGGGTCACGGCCACCACAACGACGTGGTGGCTCCAGGCCGTGGCGATCTCGCAGTCCGGTTCGAAGATGCCGTTCGCAGGCATGGCGACGTACGTTGTCGACGTCTCTTCAGGTACAGCTCTAGTGGTGACTGTCGTCGCCGCGGGCGCGTACACGCTGGCCGTGGTCAAGCGCAGACCGGCGCTAGGTCTCGGTACGGCGCTTGTCGGACTGGTCGCCGTACCGCTCACAGGGCACGCGTCGCAGAGTGAGGCTCCCTGGCTCACCACGCCCGCGATCACCGCGCACCTGTGCGCGATGAGCCTGTGGGTCGGTGGTCTCGCACTGGTCACAGTGCTTGTCGCCGGCAACCGTTCTGCGTTGGCCCTGGTCCTGCCCCGGTTCTCGACCGTTGCTGGTGGAGCGATCGCCACGGTCGGGATCACCGGCGTACTGCTCGCCGGACCACGTCTGACGAAGGACCTGACCCCACACCTGTCCGTACTACTTCACGCACTACTCGAGACCCCTGCAGGCTGGCTGGTGCTCGGCAAGCTCGCAGCTCTGATGATCCTGGCCGCGACCGGCGGTGCGATCCGCCAGATCCTCTTGCCCTCCGTACGCCGTGAGGAGACATCCGCCCTCACAACGCTCGCGACGGTCGAACTCACGGTGATGGCCGTGGCCATCGCACTCGCCACGGTGCTGGCCAGACCGCTCTGAACATGGCAGTGCGGGACCAGGAGAGTAGTCCTGGCCCCGCACCGCGTTCTCTATAACCGCAACAGCCTGGGAGGGCTGGTTGTTGTCAGGCGGCCGGCGTCATCTCCTCCGCCCGCAGCTCGTCCTGCACGGCGGCCAACTCGGCAGCCTCTGCTTCTTCGGCTGCCCGGCGGGCCCGGAGGCCGCGGAGACCGGTCAGTGCGATGAGCAGGCCGAGGGCCGCGATCCCCGTCACGACGGCGAGGCCCGACTTGTACGCCGACAGCACGCCGCTGGATGCGGTGACGCCGACGGTCTGGCCGCTGATCACCGCGGTCACGATCGCGAGGACCACCGCACCGCCCACCTGGTTGGAGGTGTTGAACAGCCCGGAGGCCAATCCCTGCTCGTGGTCCGGGACCCCGGACACGGCCTGGATGTTCAGCGACGGGAACCCGATCGCGAACCCGAGACCGAGCAGCATGATGGTCGGGAACACGGTCGAGAAGTACGCCGACTCCGGGCCGATCCGCAACGACAGCGCGTATCCGGCGACGAACAGCGCCATCGCGACGATGATCATCTTCTCGGTGCCCACCCGGTCGACGATCTTGCCGACGTTCGGGGACAGCGTGGCGACCAGCAGTCCGGCCGGGAGGAAGCCGAGCGCGGTCTCCAACGGCGACCAGCCCAGCAGGTTCTGCAGGTACATGGTGCCGATCAACTGGAAGGCGACGTACGAACCGAAGACGGTCAGGATGGCCAGGTTCGCCCGTCGCAGCGAGGCGTTGCGCAGGATGCCGAGCCGGACCAGCGGGTGCTTGGTGCGCTGCTCGATCGCGACGAAGCCGGCCAGCAGGACGGCTGCGAGCACGAACAGGCCGATCGTCTGCACCGAGGCCCAGCCGGCGTGCTCGGCGCCGACGACCGCGTAGACCAGGGACAGCATGCCGGCGGTGACGGTGACCGCACCCGGTACGTCGTACCCGCCGGTGGACTCCTCCCGCGGGCTGGTCGGGATCAGCTTGATGGCGAACAGCAGCACGATCAGGGCGACCGGGCCGGGCATCAGGAAGGTCCAGCGCCAGCCGACCTCGGTCAGCGCGCCGCCGAGGATCAGGCCCATCGAGAAGCCGCTGGCAGCGCAGGTCGTGAAGATGCTGAGGGCGCGGTTGCGATCCGGTCCCTCGTGGAAGGTGGTGGTGATGATCGAGAGCGCGGCCGGGGCGGTGAACGCCGCGGCGATGCCCTTCACGAACCGCGCAGCGATGAGCAGTTCGGGGTTGGTCGCCAGTGAGCTCAGCATGGAGACCACGGCGAAGACGGCGAGGGCGATCAGGAACACCCGGCGCCGGCCGAGCAGGTCGGCGGTACGGCCGCCGAGCAGCAGCAGACCGCCGTACCCGAGCACGTAGCCGGTCACGACCCACTGGAGAGAGGCAAGGGAGACGCCGAGGTCGGCGCCGATGGACGGCAGGGACATACCGACCATGGACACGTCCAGGCCGTCGAGGAAGATCACGCCGCAGACCACCAGGAGCGCTCCCCAGAGGCGCGCGTCCCAAGTCATGCGAGCTGGCGTTGTGGTTTGCGTAGTCACGAGGAGAGACTATTGCATGCGTGTGCATCTAATGTCTAGGCATTAAATGCGTTTGCATTGGATGCGCGTGCATGCTATGGTCACCGACATGACCGTTACGAAGGTCAGCGCTGGACCTGGTGAGACCAGCGCCGATGCCAGTGCCGACGTCAGGGAATGGCGTGAGCTGCTGGCCCGCCACGCGGACCTGACCTGCGCCCTCGACCGGGCGCTGCAGGCCGGTCATGCACTCGGGATGAGTGAGTACGAGGTGCTCGAGCGGCTCGCGGAGCTGCCGGAGCAGTCTGCGAAGGTGGCGACGATCGCCAAGTCCGTGCACCTGAGCCAGAGCGCGCTGTCGCGCGTGATCGGCCGCCTGGAGGTCGCGGGCCTGGTCGAGCGGCACATGTGCCCCGAGGACCGTCGCGCCGTGAACGTCCGGCTGACCGACGAAGGCCTGCGCCGCCAGACCGAGGCCCAGCCGACCCAGCGTCAGGTGCTGGCGCAGCGACTCCACGCACCGCTCGTGAAGACCTGTGAGCCCGTACCCTCAGTGGATGCCTGAGGCGCACGACGAAGCCCGCGAGATCATCGCGGACCTGCACCGCATCGTGGCGCCCAACGGCGTCCAGGAGAACTTCCAGCTGTCCGCCGGCGGCGTCGACCATTGGGTCTACGCCCGCGGCCAGGACCGCGCCAACCCCGTGATCCTGTTCGTGCACGGCGGACCGGCCTCGCCGCTCGCGCCGACGGCCTGGCAGTTCCAGCGGCCGATCGAGGAGTACTTCACGGTCGTCACCTACGACCAACGGGGCGCCGGCCGCACCCTGCGCACGGTCGACCCCGAATCCATCGCGGACACGCTCACGATCGCGCAGTACGTCGCCGACGCCATCGAGCTCGCCGATCAGATCCGGGAGCGGTACGGCGTCCGGAAGCTGATCCTCATCGGCCACAGCTGGGGCACCATCATCGCCACCCAGGCCGCGCTCGACCGGCCCGACCTGTTCCACGCGTACGTCGGGGTCGGGCAGGTGATCGACGCCCGGGCCAACGAGCGGCTGTGTTTCGAGTACGCGCTCGACCAGGCGCGCGAACACGACCACACCGAAGCGCTCGAGCAGCTCGCGTCGATCGCGCCGTACCCGGGTGACGAGCCGGTCACCCGCGCGCGGATCATCGTCGCCCGGCAGTGGGCGCAGTACCGCGGCGGACTGTCGGCGTACCGCGACGACTCGACGTACTTCTTCGGGGCGCCCGAGCTGTCGCCGGAGTACACGGTCGAGGAGACCGAAACCATTGGCGAGGGCAACGAGTTCACGCTGGGCCGGGTGCTCGACGAGATGCTGGCCGTCGACTACACGGGCGTGACGGAGTTCCCGATCCCGGTGCTGATGTTCCTCGGGCGGCACGACTACACGACGCCGACACAGCCTCCCGCGGAGTGGATCGAGGCGGTCGAAGCGCCGTACAAGCAGGCCGTCTGGTTCGAGCACTCGGCGCACCTGGCGCCTTGGGAGGAGCCGGGCAAGTTCCTGGTCAGTCTGCTGACCTACGTACGTCCGCTGGCCAGTTAAAGCAGTTGCGTCGGCTGCATACGCTTCAACAGGTGAAGGTAACGGCTGTCGTAGTGCGTCCGTCCGACCAGGCGGTCCTGATGCTGCCGTCGGGGCTCCCCCAGATCGAGCGATCGGACGACTCCTGGTTCCCGGATGCCGAATCGGTACTGCAACCGCTGCGGGATCAGCACGGTATCGAGGCCGTCGTACTCGACTGTCTTTCCGAGGATCCGCTCACCTACCTGATGCTCCCGAGCGGCGAGCCGCCGGCCGGTGCGCGCTGGGTCCACGACCACCCCGTCAGCTCGTCCGACCTGCCCGCGTGGACACGTCCGGAGTGGTACGGCGACGCGCCGCAGTGGATCGCTGAGCGTCTGAAGGCGACCGGCCCGTGGGTGCAGGTGAAGTCGTGGGGCCTGTCGAACGTCCTGCGTATCCCGACCGCCGACGGCGACGTGTACTTCAAGGCGCTCCCGCAGGCGTCGATCGAGCCGGACGCGTTGCCGTTCCTGTTCGCGAACGAGCCGCTGTTCCTGCAGCGTGCCTCCGCCGACCGTCCCGGCGCGGTACCGGCCCCGTTGGCGATCGACGAGCAGCGGGCGTGGATGTTGCTGCCGGACCTCGGTACTCCGTTGATGGGCGAGAGCGACGTCGCCGTGTGGATCGATGCCGTGCGCAACCATGCCCGGTTGCAGCGCAGCTATGCCACGGAACCCGAGCGGGTGCTGGAGTACAGCTGCGCCGACCGGCGGCTCGCCGTCCTCGACACGGAGCTGACCCGCCTGCTCGAACCGAACTCGCTGACGGCACAGCTCGACCCGACGGAGCAGTCCCGGTTGCCGGAACGCGCGAAACAGTTGCGCGAGGCAATCGTCGAGCTGGCGGATATCGGCGTACCGGAGACGTTGCTGCACGGCGATCTGCACCCAGGGAACCTGGCAGTGCGCGACGGTCAGGTGCTCGCCTTCGACTGGACCGATGCGGCGCTCGCGCACCCGTTCCTGGACCTGGTGACCTTCGTACAGAAGAGTGCGCCGCTGTCGAGCGACCCCCGCGTGCTGGACGCGTATCTGCACGAGTGGGAGGAGTACGCCGCCCCGTCCGACCTGCGCCGTGCGCTGACGCTCGCCGAAGAACTCGGCACGCTCTACCAGACGATCACCTACCTGCACCTCGTCGATCACCTGACCGGGCCGAGCAAGAACTCGATGCTCCGCGGCGGCACGTTCTGGCTACGCAAACTCCTAGCGGTGCAGGATGGCTAGCTGGTTGTGGAGGCCGCGGCGGACGGGTGGGTCGAGGTAGCGGTCCCATTCCGGGTGCCGTTCGCCGCGAAGCTTCGCGTAGTGCGCGAGCGCTTCTGACAGTGCGGCCTCGCGGAGGTATCCGCGCGCCAGCGGCTGCTTGCCGCGCCCGTTCGGACGGGGCCGGCGCTCGTACGCCGCGTTCGCGGTGAAGATCCCGAGTCCGTAGAAGACCGTGATCAGGTCTGTGAGCGGCTCGTGGTCGGGGCGGCGCGCGAGCGAGATCCGGCCGCTGCCGAGCAGCAGCTCGTGGCCGACCTCATGCGCGTAGATCGCGATCAGCGCAACCGGATCGGCTGTCAGCGCCGGCGCGAGCTGGATCTCGTTGCTGCCGTTCCCGCGGATCCAGCGCCCGGACTGTTCCTTCACCACCATGCTGCTCACCGAACGCCGTACGCCGTTCAGCTCGAAGCTCAGCCCGCACTGACCGGGTCGCAGATCCATCCGGTTGTCGACCCGGCCGCACAGCTCGGTCGCGGCGGCCAGGCTTCCGTCGTACCCGTTTGGGATCAGGTCGCCCGGCACCGCGATCGGGCGGAGCAGGACGTCCCGGCCGAACTCGGCGACCAGCCAGTCCATCGACGTACGGATCCAGCGCCGGCTACCACCCGGCAACCGTTCGCGCGGCGCCTTCAGCTGGGAGCGCAGCTGCTGACTGCGGCGGATCATTCCGATCGGATTCCTCACCCGCCGGATCATGCCTGTCCGACGCCGCCGCAAACCTCACGGTTCCGTAGCGTCACCGGACATTGACATCAGGTCAGCGGTGCGCCTTCCTGGATCGACGTGATCTCGGCGTCCTTCACCAGCGACGCCAGCCGGGCGAAGGTGCGGATCCGGACCGCCCGGTCGACCTCGGTCGGCATCACCGGCAGGATCGATTCCGGAAACAACAGGTGCCGGCGGAAGCAGTACGCCGCCAGCGCGTCGGAGGCACCGCGCTCCCCCAGGTACCCGAGCGTCTGCAGCGCCGAACGCCGTCCGGGGACCCGCTCGACCGCCTGATTGGCGAGAAAGATCCCGAACCCGTGGAACACCGCGAACAGGTCGGTCAGCGCCTCGGCGTCCGGTCGGCTCCGGTCGATCAGGTGATACCCCCAGAGCACCTCGTGCCCGAGTTCATGGGCGGTGGCGGCAACCACCGCGGCCGGGTCGGCCAGAGTGGTTGCCGACAGCATCACCGCGGTCCCCTCGGTACCGCCGGCCCGCAGATCCAGCCAAGCTGCCCGCGATCCGCTGCCGGCCGGCGTCGACCAGATCGCCTGGGCGCGCCGGCACAGCTCGGCCCGGCGGTCCACGTCGGTCTCCTGGAGGATCGCCGTACTGCGTTTCACCTCGGCCTGTAGCTCGCGCTCGGCGAGCACGTTGATCTCGGGCGCGAACCCGGCAGCGGCGAGCGCGTCCACTTCGGCCGCCGTCATCGTTGCCCGCAGCCCCGAGATCGCGATCAGGTCGCTGCCCTGCTCGGCGTTCAGCCGGTGCACGGCGGCGCTGCGGGCGGCGGCGCGAACGTCCTCCATCCGGAAGCTGAACCGGATCCGGTCGTCGGGCACCTCCATCCACGCGCACACCTGCAGACAGAGTTCACGCGCCGCACGCTCCGAGCCGTCGTACCCGACCGGTACGAACTCGCTGGGCAGCACCGGCCGCCGCCGAAGCGGCTCGACCCCGAACCGGCCGATCAGCCAGTCCAGCGAGTCCTCGATCCACTGCTCCGGCCCACCGGGCAGCATGACCTTCGGTCCGTACAGCAGCTCTCGGTGTCGTTGCCGGCGGCGCCAAGCACCGATCAGATTCATACCGGAACTGACGCGGTCGCCCGAACGCTCGTTCCATCAGCCATGTTGCAGCTGGATCACCAACCCAACACGGTCGGTGGACCACTGACCAGGTCCTCGAGGCGAGCCACGAAACGGGCCCGCGGCTCCGGGTCGAGAGCGTGATGCCACTCCGGCAGAAGGGGCCCATCGCGAACCAGCCGGTGCTGCCGGAAGCGATACAGGGCCAGCGCCTCCGCAACGGCATGCTCGCCGAGGTAACCGAACGTTTCGACGGTCGGTGTACCGAGCGTGGTCTCGTCGAGCGCGGCGTTGGCGTGGGCGATCCCGAATCCGTGCAGTACGGCGTACAGGTCGGTCAGCGGCTCGCGCAGCGGACCTGCGCCGCCGGGCACATCGGACGACAGGAGGACCTGGTGGCCGAGTTCGTGCGATGCTGCCGCGATCAGCACGGTCGGGTCGGCGAGGATGTCGGAGCCGAGCATCACCGCGCTGTACCCGGGCAGCAGCTCCACGCCGGGAAGGCAGTAGGTCAGGTCCGTCCAGCGCCCTGCCGCCGACGACTCGCGTGCGGAGGCCTCGGGGTCGGGCCGATCCGGCTGCTGCTCGAGCTCGGCCTGTCGCGCCGGGTCCGGCTCGGCCGCGATCTCCCGGCAGCGAACCAGCTCGGTGAGGAAGTCGAGGAAGGCGAACCGCTGGATCTCGGGCAGCAGTCCGTCGTCCTCCAGCAACTCCTCCAGCCGGTCGTCGGACGTGGTGCCGAGCAACCGCGAGTACTTCCGTACGGCGGCGATGTCCTCCGGTGCTGCCCCGCGGAGCGCGGGATGGGTCTGTGCGACGTACGCGTCGACGATGGTGGCGCCGAGCAACTGACCGGCCTCGACGACCTTCTCCAGCTGGAAGCTGAACCGGATCCGCTCGGACGGGATGCCCATCCGCTCACTCACCTTCAGGCACACGTCGCGGGCAGCCGCCTCCGACCCGTCGTACCCGTCCGGCACGAACTCCCCCGGTACGACGGCCTGCTGCCGCAGCGGGTCGGTGCCGAAATGACCGATGAGCAGCCGCAACGACTCGTCGACCCACCGCGCCGACCCCCCGGGCAACGCAACTTTCGGCGCCCGCACGAGATCACGGAAGGACAAATCGGTCATGCCAGCTCCGACGGGCGGTTGGTGTGTCGCGGTTCCGCCTACTTCAGGAGGAGTTTGCCGAGGCGGCGGGAGGCGACGTACATGCCGAGGGTGCCCATGGCGGCCAGGTAGAGGGCGTGGATCAGGAGGAACCAGCTGACGTTGCCGGTGCTGAAGGCACGTTCGAGTACGACGCCCTGGTAGAGCGGGGTGATCTCGACAAGCCAGCGGATGGCGCCGGGGTACGTCTCGACCGGGTAGAACGTGGCCGAGAACAGGAACATCGGCATGATCGCCAGCTGCACGAACTCGAAGTCCTGCCAGCTGCGCATGAACGTGGTCAGCGCCATCCCGGCGCCCGCGAACGCGAACCCGATCAGCACCGCGGCCGGCAACGCGAGCAGCGCCCACCACGACGAGATCAGTCCCATGATCAGCATCACCACGATGAACATCGCCGAGTAGATGCCGCCGCGCAGCAGCGCCCAGGTGATCTCGCCGGTGGCGACGTCCCACGGCCGCAGCGGTGTCGCGAGCATCGAGTCGTAGAGCTTGGCGTACTTCATCCGGAAGAAGATGTTGTACGTCGAGTCGAAGATCGCACCGTTCATCGCGGAGCTGGCGAGCATCGCCGGCGCGACGAACGCGGCGTACGCGATCTTCGTGCCGTCGGACAGCGTGAAGTCGCCGACCAGGTGGGCGACGCCGATGCCGATCGAGAGCAGGTAGAACACCGGCTCGAAGAAGCCGGACAGGAACACCACCCACGACCGCCGGTAGAGCAGGAAGTTCCGCTCGACGATGTGCCGCCCACCCCCGAGCCGCACCGGAACCGGAACGACCCGGGCTGCAATGGTCGCCATCAGCCGATCAGCTTCTTGGTGAAGCCGCGGACGGCGAGGCGGGTGCCGACGAGGAACCAGGCCAGCAGGTAGAGGAGGTTGCCGAGGGCCAGTAACGGGTTGACCGTGCCGAGGCTGAGGTTGCGGGACAGGTCGACCGCGTGCCACAGCGGACTCACGTACGCCAGCCACTCGATCCAGTCCGGCAGCTGCGAGACCGGGAAGAACGCCCCGGAGAACAGGAACGCCGGCACCACGCCGAACCGGAACACCATCGCGAAACCGGAGTCGTTGTCCAGGATCGTCGCGTACGCCGCGATCGGACCGGCGACCGCCATCCCGAGCAGCAGCGCGACCGGCAACCCGAGCACGCCGAGCGGTGACTTCAGCCCGCCGAACAGCGTGATGATCACCAGGAACACCGCGCACGAGGTGAACACCCGGAACGCGATGAACGCGAGCTGTCCGTAGACCACGTCCGCCGGCCGCAGCGGCGTCGCGATCATCGAGTGGTAGAACTTCTGCCACTTCAGCCCACTCATCACCGGGTACGTCGCCTCGCCGACCGCGATCTGCATCGCGGTGGACGCCAGCAGCCCCGGCGCGATGAACTGCAGGTAGCTGACCCCGCCGAGCGCACCGGTCCCGTTGCTGTCCACGAACGACCCGAGCCCGATCCCCATCGCGGCCAGGTAGAGCATCGGCAGCAGGAAGCTGCTGATCATCGTGCCCTTCCAGGTCCGCTTGTAGACGGTCAGCCAGTAGTCGAACATCCGGCGACCGTTCTCCACCGCGAGCGCCATTCAGTCGACCAACGTCCGGCCGGTGAGTCTGAGGAACACGTCTTCGAGCGTGGAGCGGCGTACCAGGACGGCGGCCGGTTCCAGGCCGCGCTCGTGGACGGCGGCGACCGCGCGCTCTCCGTCGTCGGTGTAGAGCAGCAGCCGGTCCGGCAGTACTTCGATGCGCTGGGCGAGGTCCTCGACCTTGCCGGCCAGGGCGTCGTGGTCGGCGAGCATCACGTCCGGACCGAACCGCAGCTCGGTCACCTCGCGTGTCGAGTAGTCGCGGATCAGGTCGGCCGGGGATCCTTCGGCCGCGATCAGGCCGCCGTCCATCACCACGAGCCGGTCGCACAACTGCTCGGCCTCGTCCATGTAGTGCGTGGTGATGATCAGCGTGACGCCGGCCTGTTTGAGCCGGAACAGCTTGTCCCACAACAGGTGCCGGGCCTGCGGGTCGAGTCCGGTGGTCGGCTCGTCCAGCAGCAGCAGGTCGGGTTTGCTGACCAGCGAGCGCGCGATGGTCAGCCGGCGCTTCATCCCGCCGGACAGCTCGTCGACCTTGACCTTCGCCTTCTCGGTCAGCGCGACGAACTCGAGCAGCTCGTCCGCGCGCTCACGGCACTCGGCCCGGCTGAGACCGAAGTACCGCCCGTAGATCGTCAGGTTCTCCCGGACGGTGAGCTCGGTGTCGAGGGTGTCGTCCTGCGGGCAGACGCCGAGCCGCGCGCGGATCGACGGCCCGTCGGCGGCCGGATCCAGGCCGAGGATCTTGAGCGTGCCGCCGCTGATCGGTGAGACCGCGCCGATCATCCGCATCGTCGACGACTTGCCCGCACCGTTCGGCCCGAGGAACCCGAATGCCTCGCCGCGCCACACGTCCAGGTCGATGCCACGGACCGCCTCGAAGTCGCCGTACGACTTGCGCAGCCCACGGACATGAACCAGAGACTCCCGCTGCTCACTCACCTGCCCGACACTAGACGCCCCGTCAGACACTTTCCTCCGCGTTTCTCGTCAGCCTCTTCCTACATAGGGCATTCCGGCCGCCATGACCGTCAGGGTCGGGACGGCGACGGAGGTCGGCAGTTCCGCGATCCGCACCACGAAGTCGGCCACGATCTTCGGGTCGAACGTCGGCTCGACCGCGATCGACCCGTCCGGCTGGAGCACGCCCTGTTCCATCCGGGCGGTCATCGCGGTCGCTGCGTTGCCGATGTCGATCTGGCAGGCGGTGATGCCGTGCGCGCGCCCCTCGAGTTCGAGGCCCTTCGTCAGCCCACTGATCGCGTGCTTCGAAGCCGTGTACGCGATCCCCTGCGGCCGCGGCACATGCGCCGAGATCGACCCGTTGTTGATGATCCGCCCGCCCTTCGGGTCCTGCCGCAGCATGACGTCGTACGCCGCCTGCGCGCAGAGGAACGACCCGGTCAGGTTGGTGTCCACCACCTGCCGCCAGTCCTCCTCCCGCACGTCCTGCACCGCCGCGGCCGGGGACCCGGTGCCCGCGTTGTTCACGAGTACGTCGACCCGCTCGAGCCCGCCGAAGAACCGCCGTACCGCCTCCCCGTCGGCAACATCCAGTACGGCGAGATCGACCCGGCCCTCGCCGAGCGCGACCGTCTCGCGCAGCTTGTCCTCCGTCCGCCCGGTCACCCACACCTGGAACCCGGCCCCCGCCAACGCCAGAGCCATCTCCCGCCCCAGCCCTGACCCGCCACCGGTAACCACCGCAACCCGTGTCATGCCGCCACCCTTCTACCTCGCCGGACTGCCGTCCAGGATGGCACCAACGCCGCAGCGACCGCGGTGAGGACCAGGAACTCCACCCAGACGCCCTGGCCGAGCGGCGGAACCAGCTCCTCCGTGAGGTTCCACGCCGCGTGCACCAGGATCGCCGCCGGCACACCACCGCGCAGGCGCTCGCTGACGAACAGCATCACGAACGTCAGCGGGAACAGCTCCAGGAAGAACGTCAGCCCCTCCTGCGTGAACAGCCCGTCGTCGTGCTGACCTGTGCCGTTCAGGAAGTACAGCGGCAAATGCCACACGCCCCAGGCCGCTCCCAGCACCATGGTCGTCCCGAGCGGCCCGAAGTACTCCCGTAGCCGCGGCTGCACGTACCCACGCCACCCGAACTCCTCCGACACCGGCCCAGCCAGGAAGGTGTACGCCGCAGCGCCGAGCACTCCCCCGGCACCAGAGATGACCGACGCGGCGTGATCGGGCAACGCCGGCAGGTCCCCCATCAACGCCGACGCCACAAGCGGCGGCAGCGCACCGAGTACGACGGCAGCGACCGGCCACACCAGCGACCACCGGACGACACGCCGCCGCTCCCGGTACCGCAGCCACATCACCAACGCGGCCAGCGACGGCCCCGACGCCGCCAGCGCGAACACGAGACTGCCTGCGCCCTCGTCGGGATTCACACCAAGTACGCCGAGGACGCCCCAGGGCACCCAGGTCAGGACGAGACAGATGACACCGAACTCCAACAGCCGCCGTTTGATCACCGCCCAAGCCTCGTGGCCGGACCAGCGGACCGACGAGGGTGCTGGACCGACCCTTCGCCGTAGTGCCAGCACTACCACTGCGGACAGTGACGATCCGGCGACCGAGAGCAAATGAGTGGCGACTCACTGGAAGACCTTGGAAACTCATTTGCGTGTATCACGCAAGCATGTATATGCTTGCAGCATGCAAGTAAACGACGCGTACACCCCACAGACCCCCGTCGAGGGCGTCATGCACGCGTTCACCCGGATCGGGCGCCGCCTGAAGGCCAAGCAGCCCGGCGACACGCTCGACCACAGCGCGCACGTCGTGCTGTTCGCGCTGCGGTGCAACGGCGCCCTGCGGCTGTCCGACCTCGCCGGCAAGCTGGAGCTCGACGCCTCCACCGCGAGCCGCCACGTGCGGTCCCTGGAGCAGCTCGGACTGATCCGCCGCTCCCCCGACCCGGACGACGGACGCGCGTTCCGCGTCGAGCTCACCGAGCAGGGCATCGAGCAGTGGGAGGCCAGTGCCCGGCACCGCATGGAGCTGCTCAACGCGGCCATGGAGGGCTGGTCCGAGGAGGACGTGCAGACCTTCGAGCGGCTGATGACCCGCTTCGCGGACGGCGTCGCCGCCCGCACCGAGGCCCCGAGCAGCGCCGCCTGGGCCGACAAGGGCTGGGCCGCGGTCGCCCCGCGACTGCAGTCCGCCGCGGCAGAGCGCCGTACCGAACAAGACTCCGCGACCGGCAGCGACCCTGCCGCCCGCGAGAACAACGACAACAACCTGGAGAGCACCAGATGAGCACCACAGAACCCGCCACCGCCGGCGGGGCTGCACCAACCGACGGTGGTCCCAACTACCTGTCCCACAAGCAGATCCTGGTCGTCCTCGGTGGACTGATGGCCGGCATGTTCCTCGCCGCCCTGGACCAGAGCATCGTGGGTACGGCGCTGCCGCGGATCGTCAGCGAGTTCAACAGCCTGGACAAGCTGTCCTGGGTGGTCACGGCGTACCTGCTGACCTCGACCGCCTCCACGCCGCTGTGGGGCAAGGTCTCCGACCTCTACGGCCGGCGTCCGCTGTTCATCGCCGCGATCGTCACCTTCCTGGCCGGCTCCGTGCTGGCCGCGCTGTCGCAGAACATCGAGATGCTGATCGGCTTCCGGGCCGTCCAGGGTCTGGGTGCCGGCGGCCTGATGTCACTCGCGTTCGCCACCATCGGCGACGTGATCCCGCCGCGCGAGCGCGGTAAGTACATGGGGTACTTCGGTGCCGTCTTCGGTCTGTCCTCGGTGGCCGGCCCGCTGCTCGGCGGTCTGCTCACCGACGGTCCCGGCTGGCGCTGGATCTTCTGGATCAACCTGCCGATCGGCCTGGTTGCCCTGGGCATCGTCGGCGCGGTCCTGAAGCTGCCGCACGTGAAGCGCTCGCACAAGATCGACTACCTCGGCGCCTCCACGGTCGCCGCCGCCGTCACCTCGCTGCTGCTGGCCGTCTCCTGGAGCGGCCCGACCAACGGCTGGGGCACCGCCACCACGGTCGCTCTGCTGGTCGCGTCCGTCGTACTGGCCGTCGCGTTCGTGCTGATCGAGCTGCGGGTGTCCGAGCCGATCATCCCGATGGACCTGTTCAAGGGCCGGATCTTCTCCGGGTACGCCGGGTTCGCGTTCCTGCTCGGCTTCGCGATGTTCGGTGCGCTGATCTTCCTGCCGCTGTACCTGCAGGCGGTCAAGGACATGTCCCCGACCCGCTCCGGCCTGGCGCTGCTGCCGATGATCGTCGGTATCTTCTCCGCGTCGATCCCGAGCGGTCAGCTGATGAGCAAGACCGGCCGGTACAAGATCTACCCGATCATCTCCGCGGTCATGGTCGGCGCCGCGATGGTGCTGCTGTCCACGCTGAGCATGACCACGCCGTACTGGCAGCTCGCGATCTACATGTTCGTGATGGGCGCCGGTCTGGGCCTGTCGATGCAGATCACCGTCACCGCGGCGCAGAACAGCGTGCCCCGGCAGCACATGGGCACCGCGACCTCGTCGATGACCTTCTTCCGCTCGATGGGTGGCGCGATCGGTACGGCGGTCTACGGCGCCGTACTCACCACCCGCCTGAAGGACCACCTGGGCGACATCGTCCCGAACGCCACGCAGAGCATGGTCGACGGACTGGCCAAGGCGGCCAACAGCGTCCAGGCGCTGCACGGGCTGAAGGAGCCGATGAAGGGCTGGGCGCTGCACGGTCTGGTCGACGCGATGGGCGACGTGTTCCTGGTCTCCCTGCCGTTCCTGGCGATCGCGCTGATCCTCGCGGTCATCACGCCGGAGCAGCGGCTGGCCGGCCGCAACGACGGCCCGAAGGCCGAGGGCGAGGAGTCGCTCGAGTCCTCCGCCGCCGCAGCCATGCACTGAGGTTGTGTACAGGGCGCGTCACCGAACTGAGACCGAACTTCGGTTGACCGACCCGACAGCCGCCCTGGGAAGCTTCCCAGGGCGGCTGTTTTCTGTCGCCCACGAGCAGGACGCCCCGCCTGACCCCTCGGAAGACTTAGTTTCGACACGTACCGCGACGACAGGGACTGCCGCCAGGATGAAGACACTTGACCGGCCGCTGGATGACGACGACCGCGCGATGGCCGACATCGCGGAGGTCCGCGACTGGCGGCGCCTCGCCGGCCCGCAGGCGGGTGAGACCGGGCCCGTCCCGGTCCGCCGCCTGATTCGGCGCGTGAAGTCTGGGACGAACTGGAAACCGTGGCCGATCAACCGCCGTACGGTGATCGACGACCAGCTCGACGGCTGGGGCTTCCTGACCCGCCGCAACACCGAGCTCGCGGTGTACGACGACCAGGTGCTGCCGCACAGCCCGTTCAGCGGCTGGGTCGCGTTCGCGATCGAGCCGTACGACGTGGAGGCGGCGGCCGACGGACTCGACGAACACTGGCCCGCGAAATTCGACCTCGCCTGCCGGCACTGGGGACAGCCGGCGTACGTCGGAATAGAGAGCAAGACCGGTTTCGAGGACGACTGGGCGCCTGGCGCGGGGATCGACCGCCGCCATTTGGCGGTCTGGACGCCCCCGGGCGCCGAGATCCACCTGTACAGCAACAAGCCGACGGCGAAACCGCTGTCGGTGTCGGTCGGAATCAACTACACGGTGTACCTCAACGAGGAGGGCTCATGACAGCAGTCGACGAGCGCCGGGCAGCCCGGACGGCTCTGCGCGACCAGATGGCGAACGGCGACGCCGCGCCGCCCACCGGAGAGCAGAGCAGCGTGTCGCCGCAGGCCTTGGCCGAGACGTCTCGACGCGTCGCGGCGATGGTCGGCAGCGGGCAGGCCGGTCTGTCGCCCGACCTGCTGAAGAGCGTCCAGGCCGCGACGCGTCCTCCGATCGCCCCGGGTCAGGCACGCACCGGCGAGACGTCCGGCGTACGCAACGAGTCCAGCCGGTTCGAGCCCGGCAAGAGCTCCGGTCCCGGTAAGAGCACCCCCGAACGCTAGACCAGCGCACTGACGGAAGGAACAAGCCCGGAATGAAGACGCAGGACAGGCCACTCGACGAGGACGAGGCGGCCTTCGCCGACCTCGCCGAGATCACCGACTGGCATGCCATCGCGGGCCCCAACAACAACGACAGCGGACCGGAGGTCGTCCAGGCGATCGTGCAGCGGGTCACCGCGGCGACCGATTGGAAGCCCTGGCCGCTCGCGGCGGGCGAGAAGATCGACCGGGCGGTCGCATCGTGGGGCTTCACGACGAAGCGCAACAGCACGATCATCGTGTTCCCGGGTATGGCGTTCGCCGATGCCCCGAACAGCGGATGGTGCGCGTACGACCTGGGGCCGAACGACGTGGCAGAGGCCGCGGCCGGGCTCGACGCCCACTGGCCGGACCATGTGGCACTGGCCCGCAAGTACTTCGGTGAGCCGGTCTACGTCAGTGACGACAGCAACCCGAACTTCCTCGACGAATGGGGGCCCGGAGCGGGCGCGGACAAGCGCCACCTGGCCACCTGGACGCTCAACGGCGCACATCTCCGGCTGTTCAGTACCAAGCCGAGCCGGGACCCACTGACCGCAGCGGTCGGTGTCAACTACGCGGTCTACATCGACTAGGAGACACGATGACGACACCATCTGAAGGCCGCCCGGGCTGGGAGCAGGGCAGCTGGGGCCAGTCGATGGACTGGCTCAGCAACTTGTCGCAGGATCAGCAGCAGAACCTCCAGGCATTCGTCGGGATGACGCCGCAGCAGCGCGAGACCGCAATGGCCTTCGTGAATCTCGACGACCGCCAGCAGACGAACCTGATGCGGGCGGCGAACTCCGACCCGTTGCGGGACCGTGTGAACAACGCGATCCAAGGCGCGGTCGCACGGGTGCACCTGGCGTACGACAACACGCGCTCCCGGATCAGCGAGATGGCCACCTCGCTGGCCTCGCAGGCCCGGGACTACCGCGACGGTGCGATTCAGGGCGCGCGCGACGCCCGGGACACGGTGGTACAGGGCGCGCGCGACACGCGCGACACCGTCGTACAAGGCGCCCGGGACACACGGGACACGGTTGTGCAGGGCGCGCGCGGCGCCCGGGACCGGGTCGAGGAGCTCGGCCAGCAGGCCGTCGGTGCGTACGAGACCGGCCGGGAGCGGGTCGTGGACGCGGCCCAGCGCGGGCAGGTCCGGCTCGACCAGACCTGGCAGGCAGGTGCCGACCGCGTCGGCGAGATGCGGGACTCGGTTGTCCAGGGTGCCCGAGGCGCGCGGGACGCCGTGGTGCAGGGTGGGCGTGACGCGCGTGACGCGGTCGTCGGCGGTGCCAGGAACGCCGCCGCGGCCGGACGGGACGCCATGAACCGAGCCGGCCGATGGTTCGAGGGCAAGTTCAACGGGACGATGCTCAAGGCCGAGGGCGCGCTCGCCAACTACAACGCCGGCCGAAACAACCCGTCGTTGCAGGCGGACATGAAGCAGATCATGCCCGACAAGAGCCGGCTGGAGATGATCCAGCAGGTGAGCGAGAACCTGAACACCGTGAACGGCCCGGTCACGGCAGCGGAGAACGAGGCCATCCAGAACCTCGCCCAGGCGTCCCAGACCAGGTTGGAAACTCAGACCGCGATGCGGGCCGGCCTGACCGGTGTCGCGCCGGCCGGCCGGCCCGTCCAGGCTCAGGGTGCGACCGGTCAGCAGTCCGGTGAGCAAGGCGCCCAGGAGAAGCCGGCCGCCAACCTCACCAAGACCAACAACGGCAAGGACGGCATCGGCGGTCGCTGACACAGCTCCCCGAAGCACCACAGAGGACGCCGCCGAGCCTGGCTCGGCGGCGTCTTGTGTTCGCACCCGGCAGACTGACCCCATGAACCCGCTGCAGACCCGGATGGCCACCCTCGGCCTACAGGCCCTTGCCCCGCACGGCTTCGTGCTGGCCGGCGGCTACGCACTGCAGGCCCACGGCTTCGGGAACCGCGAGTCCGACGACATCGACCTCTTCACCAACGACCTCGACCCGGATCACTTCGCCGCGGCCGTCGACCGCCTGGTCGCCGCCTACCGCTCCGCCGGCCTGCGCACCGAGGTGACCAGGCAGGTCGCCGGCTTCGCCCGGATCGTGGTGAGCGACGTCGACGGCGTTTCCGCGAAGGCGGACCTGGGGACGGACCACCGGCAGTTGCCCCCGGCTACGACCGAGGTCGGGCCGGTGCTCGCCGAGGAGGATGCGATCGGGAGCAAGGTCGGCGCCCTCTACTCACGGCTCGAGCCGCGCGACCTCATCGACGTACAGGCGGTCCTGGACAGCGGCCGGTACGACGCCGACGCGTTGCTCGCGCTGGCGGACCAGCGTGAGGTCGTCCCGCTGGACCGGGAGATGTTCGCCGGCCAGCTGCGCGCCGGCGCCCGGCTGCCGGATTCCGGCTTTCTGCAGTACGGCGCGACGCCCGAACAGATCGCCCGCCTCCGGGACACGGCACACCACTGGGCCGACCGGCTGGACCGGACATCAGGGAATATGGACGAATGAACGAGCCGCGCTACACCCAGCCCGGGGACTCCTATGCCTCCCGGATCCCCTACGTCGTCCCGGAGTCGCTGGACCAGCTGACCGGGCCGCGCAGCGGGATCGTGGAACTGCCCGTCTCGATCGTCTGGGGCGCGCAGCGGGTCTTCGACCTCGGCAACGCCGACGACCGGCTGTCCCTGTACAAAGCCGTGCTCAGCGAGGCCTCGACGGTCGGCCAGCTCACCAGCCTGGTGAACAAGGACCTGCTGATCGAGCTCTGGCCCCAGCTGCACCTGCCGCGGTACTGCGTCCGCCGCTGGCACACGGCGTTTCCGCAGCTGGCCGAGATCGGCGCCGGCGGGATCTGGCAGTGATGGACGCCGAACACGCTCAGGTAGCCCGGATCGGGCTCGCCGCGACCCGCGACGACGGGTTCGCACTGGCCGGCGGACAGGCCTTCAAGGAGCACGGGATCGGTGTCCGGGAGCCGAACGACGTCGACCTGTTCACCGACCGGCAGACCGACTTCGACCAGACCATGACCAAGCTCGAGACGGCGTACGGCGACGAGGGGTACCAGGTGGACACGCTCGAGCGGTCGGGCGAGCACGCCAAGATCGCTGTCAGCAAGGACGGCCGCAGTACGGAGGTCGACGTCGGCCGCGACTTCCGCAGCCGGCCGCCGGTCGAGACCGACGTCGGGCCGATGCTGTCGGCCGAGGACTCGGTCGGCTCGAAGGTCGGGATGGTCTACGACCGCGTCGAGGCGAAGGCCTACATCGACCTCGATGCCGCCGTCCAGTCCGGCCGGTACTCCCGCGATGACCTGCTTGAGCTCGGCGACGAGCGGGAGATCTCCGGGATCGACCGGGAGGGGTTCGCCTACCAGCTGGACCAGGCCCGGGAGATCCCGGACGCCAAGTACGCGGAGTACGGCCTGAACACCGAGCAGACCGCGGCGCTCAAGCAGGACATGGGCAACTGGGCGCAGCAGCTCCGGACCCGGGCGGCGAACCCGGACATGGACCAGGCGATGCGGCTCACCGAAACCGGGCAGTCCCGCGCCGGCTCCGGCCCCGCCAACCTGACGCAGGGCGCGGCCGGCCGGACGGGGAAGTCGATGAGCCAGGAGCGGACGAAAGGCGAGCGGGGTAGCTAGTCGGTAGTTGTTGCCGGCGCGACGGCGTCCTCGTTCGGCGGTGGCTGTTGATGGCGGCGTCTGGGGAGAGGTCTGGGGGGTTCGGGGTCTACGTCGTGGCCGGCCAGGTGGTTGACGATGGCGTTCAGGACGGCGGCGGTGGGGACCGCGACCAGGGCGCCGACGATGCCGGCGATGACCACGCCGGTGGCGATCGCGAGGATGATCGCCAGCGGGTGGACGCTGACCGCGCGGCCGAGCAGGAACGGCTGCAGGACGTGCGCCTCGAGCTGCTGTACGCCGATCACGACGGCGAGCATGATGATCGCGATGAGGGGGCCCTTGGCAACCAACGCGACGAGGACCGCGACCACGCCGCTGATCAGCGCGCCGACCACCGGGATGAACGCGCCGACGAAGACCAGGATGCCGATCGCGCTGACCAGCGGCAGGCCGAGGATCGCGGCGCCGAGCGAGATCCCGACCGCGTCGACCGCGGCGACGATCACCGTGGCGCGGACGAACGCCGTCAGCGACACCCACGCCTTCCGGCCCGACGAGTCGGCCTTGTCGCGGGCCCGGCGCGGGAACAGCCGGACCAGCCACGACCAGATCTGCTCGCCCTGGTACAGGAAGAAGAACAGGCAGAACAGCGAGATGAACACGCCGGCCACCGCGTGCGTGGCCGTCGTACCGACCGCTGCGGCCTGCTGACCGAGCGCGCCGCCGGACGTGATCTGGTCCTGCAACTGCTTGAACAGGTTGGTGATGTCCGCGTCGGTCAGGCCGAAGTTGATCCGGCCCAGGTCGCGGAGCTTCTGCACACCCGCACCGACCTGGTCGGACAGGTCCTCGAACTGTCCGGCGATCTGCGTCCCGACCACGGTCAGCAGTCCGGCGACCACCACGATCGTCGCGATCACGGTGACGCCGGCCGCGAGACCACGCGGCAGGCGGAGCTTCTGCAGGCCGGTGGTGACGGGGATCAGGAGCGCGGTGAGGAGTACGCCGACGGTCACCGGTACGACGACCTCGGACAGGTACCGCATCCCGTAGCCGATCACGCCGACGGCCGCGACGATCACCAGGAACCGCCAGGCCCACGCACTGGCGATCTGCATCCCCGGCGTCACCCCGTGATCCACCTTCACCGGCGACTCGACCGCCTCGACCGGCCTGGCTGCCTCGGTCACCGACTCGCTGGACGACTCCAGCACGTCGTTGTCCGCAACCGGGCTCTGCTGGTCGCGCTCTTCGGTCTCGTCCCGCCCCGACTCGCTCATCCCACCTCCGCAAGCTGATGTGCTGATGAGACTAGTGCCCGGTGCGGCTGGTTCCATGAATGTGGGCGGCCAGGCCTTCGGCGGCCTTCGGGGCGTCGTCCGCGAGCAGGCCGACCGCGGCGAGCACGTAGTCCGCGTCGACGCACACCTCGGCGTGCTGCGGAACGAGCCAGCCCTCCTCCTGCGCGTTGGTCCCGATCGAACCGAGGATCCGCGCCGCGACGTCCGGCGGGTTGTGCCGCAGCACTCCCCCGGACCCGACCAGCAGATCGACCTCGCGCAGGTCCTTCCCGGAGCGCTCGATCACCCGTCCACCGGGCCCGAACACGATCCGCTGCCGCCCCGCGTGCCGGCGTAGCGCGACCGTCGCGGCAACGCTCGCCAGAGTCTCGTCGTACGACGCCTCACGTCCACTGTCCGGAAGGTACGACGGGTCCGCGCGCCGCCGTTCGGCCGCCGCGTGCACCTCGTCCACGTCCGCGATCAGCCCCGCCTCGGCGCCGGCCGCAACGACGGGTACGGCGCTCCAGCGCATCCCGAGATCGCCCTCGACGGTGCGGGTCACGGGATGGGGCGCGACCACTTCGCGGCCGAGGTTCGCGTCCTCGGGGTCGAGCTCGATCACCGAGTGCACGTCGGTGGTGGCGCCGCCGATGTCCACGACCGCCACGTCACCGTGCAACGCGGCGAGTACCTCGACACCCCGCAGTACGACGTCCGGCGTCGCGGCGCGGACCATCCGCGCGAAGGACGGGTCCCGCGACAGGTTCTTCCCGCCGATCACGTGCTCCAGGAACATCTCCCGGATCGCGGCCCGGGCGCTGTCCGGCGCGAACACGCCGATCTCCGGTACGACGTTTTCCGCCAGCACATGCGGCACGTCCGCCGCGGTCAGTGTTTCCGTGATTTCCGGTCTGCGCATCGATGTTGCCCGCGACAACGACCGGTTTCCGCCACTTGTACTTCGCCAGCGTCTCGGCGGCCTTGAGCAGTACGGCCGAGTTGCCGCCGTCGGTGCCGCCGAGCAGCAGGACGACGTCCGGGCGGTCCTTGCGCAGCTCCTTCTGGCTCGTCGCGCTCAGCCCACCGCTGACGACCGCCACGACGCGCCCGCCGCTGGACAACGCAACCCGCTTCCCCGCCTCCGCGGTCACGAGCTCTTCGTTGCCCACGACACCGATCCGCAGGCCGCCGCCCGCACTCGAACACGCCAGCACCTCGGCGTTCCGCACGCCGCGGTCGGCCGCTTCGAGTACGGCGCGACAGGCCTGCCACCCGTCCATGACGTCGGTGTCGATCGTCGTACGGTGCTCGGCCCGGGCCACGAGCTCGCCCGAGCCGGAATCCACCGCAACCGCCTTCGTGAAGGTCGACCCGAAGTCGACCGCCACTACAATGCTCATCCACGTCCTCGCTGCGCTCCGGGCGCGGATGAGGCACGAAGGGCGCTGTGCTTGATGGTGAGCTCGCTGCGCTCGCTCACGCCATTGCGCGATCGAGGTCGAGCAGGAGGTCGTCGATCGTCTCGATGCCGACGCTCAACCGGATCAGGTCCGCCGGGACCTCCAGCGGGGTGCCGGCGACCGAGGCGTGCGTCATCTTGCCGGGGTGCTCGATGAGGGACTCGACGCCGCCGAGGGACTCCCCGAGCGTGAAGACCTCGGCCTTGTTGCAGATGTCCAGCGCCTGCGCCTCGCCACCGTTGACGCGGAAGCTGACGATCCCGCCGAACCGCTTCATCTGCTTGGCGGCGGTCTCGTGACCCGGGTGCCCGTCGACGCCCGGGTACAGCACCTGACTGACGGACTGGTGCCGCTGCAGGAACTCGACGACCTTCTCCGCGTTGTCGCTGTGCCGGTCCATCCGGACGCCGAGCGTCTTGATGCCGCGCAGCACCAGCCACGAGTCGAACGGCCCGGCGACCGCGCCGATCGCGTTCTGGTGGAAGGCGATCTTCTCCGCCAGCTCGGCGTCCCGCACGATCAGCGCACCGCCGACCACGTCGGAGTGCCCGCCCATGTACTTCGTCGTCGAGTGCACGACCACGTCCGCGCCGAGCTCCAGCGGCTGCTGCAGATACGGCGAGGCGAACGTGTTGTCGACCACCAGCAGGGCGCCGGCGTCGTGCGCGATCTGCGCCACGATGGCGATGTCCGCGACGTTCAGCAGCGGGTTGGTCGGGGTCTCCAGCCAGACGACCTTCGTCTTCCCCGGCCGGATCGCCGCCCGGATCGCCTCCGGGTGCGTGACCGCGGCCGGCGTCATGTCCACACCCCAGGTGCCGAGAACCCGGGCGAACAGGCGGAACGTGCCGCCGTACGCGTCGTCAGGGAACACGACGTGGTCACCCGGCACGCACAGCGAGCGGATCAGGGTGTCCTCGGCGGCGAGACCGCTCGCGAAGGCGAAGCCGCGGGTGCCGGCCTCGATCGCGGCCAGACACTCCTCCAGCGCCGTCCGGGTCGGGTTCGCCGAGCGGGAGTACTCGTATCCGTTGCGCAGCCCGCCGACGCCGTCCTGCTTGTAGGTGCTGGTCGCGTAGATCGGCGGCACGACCGAGCCGGTCGTCGGGTCAGGCTCGTTCCCGGCGTGGATCGCGAGCGTTTCGAAGCCGTAGTGGTGTTCCGTGTTCACCGGACCAGCGTACGGCCTGGTCTGCTCGGCTCCCGCAGGACGTCCGGTGCTGAGATGATCCGGCGGATCCGAGTTGTTCACCGGCGCGTCGTACTGGCTGGCGAATGACCCATTGGGCCGCCTACGGTTGCGCACAGAGGGTCATCTAGAGGGTTGCGGTCATCGAACCGGGCAAGGAAGGACAACGGCGCCGGATGAAGACGCAGGACAGGCCGCTCGACCAGGACGATCTGGCGATGGCGGATCTCGCCGAGATTCCGGACTGGACCGTGATCGCGGGACCGGACGGCGACGAGGCCGGGCCGGAGGTTGTGCGCGCCCTGGTACACCGGGTGATGGGCCAGACCGCCTGGCAGCCGTGGCCGCTGCAGGCCGGCGAGGTGATCGGCGCCGACATGGTCTCGTGGGGATTCACCACGAGGCGCGGCACCACGATGATCGTGTTCGACGGCCTGGCGTTCCCGGACTGCCCGGACAGCGGCTGGTCGGCGTACGAGATCGGTCCGGACGACGTCGCCGCCGCCGAGTCCGGGCTGGACGCGCACTGGCCGGACCACCTCGCGCTCGCGACCAGGCACTGGGGACAGCCCGACTACGTCGGCGACGAGGGCAGTCCGACGTTCGCCGACGAGTGGGAGCCCGGCGCCGGGACCGGCCGCCGGCACCTGGCCGTCTGGCTGCGTCCGGGCGCCCAGATCCATCTGTACAGCACCAAGCCCAGCAAGGACCCGCTGACGACGTCTGTCGGGGTCAACTACGCCGTGTACATCGACTAGGAGACCCTGCCGTGAGCGAGCGAACAACGAGAGCAGTCGAGCAACTCGCTCATGCCGGAGCCGAGCGTAGCGAGGTGGCGGTGTGAGCGAGCCCTACCCGGGGAACGCCCGTGGCGTCCGTCAGCGTGTCTCCCGCTGGAACACGACCCGGCGCGGCACCAAGACGCTGAAGGCGGCGTACGCGCAGGCAGCCCGCGACGTGAAGCGGATGGATCCTGCCGTCCGCGAGGCCATCGGCCGGTCGAACATGACCCGGTCCGACCTGCAGCAGGTGGCAAGCCTGCACGTCGACGCCCAGTTCCGCCCGGACCGGTACGGCGACGTCTCGCAACGGCTCGGCGCGGAAGCGAGCGCCCGCGTCAACCCCGCCCGCCGCGAGACCCGGAACCCGCTGCGCCGGATCAGCAACAGGTACTCGCGCTGGCAGGACCGGCGACGCGGAACGAAGGCGCTCAAGGCCGCGTTCACGCAGGCGGCGCGGGACGTGAAACGCACCGATCCGCAGGTGCGGTGGGCCATCGGCCGGTCGACGATCAACAAGGCGGACCTCGCGGCGCTGGCGGCGAGCCGGATGGATCAGGTGTTCCGGCCGGAGGGCCGGTTCCAGAACGTGCCGGGGCAGCAGCAGAACGGTGCTGGGCGGCAGGGGCAGGGTATTCAGTCCCGGGACGCGGTCCGGCAGGCGCCGTCGCCGCAGCAGTCCGAGCAGATGAACCAGCGGATCGCGTCGCTGCAGCAGGCGATCCTGGAGAGCCAGCAGCAGACCCTCGCGCTGATGGAGGAGAACAACCGGCTCCAGGCGGAGATGCGTCAGCTGCTCGAGGCGCGCGTCCAGCAGCTCCAGCAGGAAAACGCGGCGAACCCGGCTCTGGAGCCCGGCCAGCAGCGTGAAGGCGCCAACCAGCTGGAGACAGGCAACCAGCAACCCGACGAACGCACCGAAGGCGAAGCCGAACGCGGCGAAGCCCAGACCGAAGAGCCCCGCACCACAGGCGAAGCCGAGGCCGCCGAGCCCCGCACCGAGGGTGAAGCCGAGGTCGGCGAGGCCGGCGAGCCTCGCACCGAGGGTGAGGCTGAGGTCGGCGAGGCCGGGGAGCCTCGTACGGCGGGTGAAGCCGAGGTCGGTGAAGCGGGTGAGCCCCGCGCCGCGGGTGAAGCCGAGGTGGGTGAGGCTGCGGTGGGGCCGGAGGTCGAGGGTGCGCAGGCGCAGGCGCCTGCCGAGGGCTGGTCCCGCTCGTCCGAAACCCAGGGTCAGTCCGTCAGGGATGCCGAAGCACAAGAGGGCCGACAGCCCACCGGCGAACTGGAAGCACCCGCAGCCACCCCGCAGAGCCCGGCACCAGCCGTCGAGCCCCAGCGCGCAAGCACCGACCCCCAGCAACCGCAGGGGCCTGCGGCGGGGGAGCAGCCGAGGACGCCTTCGACCCGTCGGGAACTCGTGGCAGACATGGCCGGGCCCGTCACCATCGATGCCGAGCTGATGCGATCTGCCGGCAATGTCAACGTCAGGGTCGACCCGAACTGCACGCAAGCCAGGTTGGAGATCTCGACCGCCGACACCGAGGGGCCCTCGGCCGAGGCGGTGCAGCGCGCGACGCTCGGGCAGAGCCCCGACGGCGTACTCTCCGCGAAGGTTGAGGGCACCTCGAACGGTACTGTGATCAACACTGGGCACAATGGCATCCAGATCTCCGGCTACAGCGGTTCGATCATGGTCAACGGCACGCAGATCAACGGCAACGGCTCCAACCTCACGGTGACCCCGGCCCCGTCGCCGATCGAGGTGACCGCCGTCGTGCCGCCCGGGAGTGCGCTGAGCGCACGGACCCAGAGCGCCGACATCGAGGCGAGAGGCCTCGACACCGTCGACGCACAGTCCCAGTCCGGTGATGTGACCGTGGACGCCGCGAGGACCGTCAATGCTGACACCCAGTCCGGAGACGTGTCGGTCGGCCGGGTCCAGGACCTCGACGCGAGGTCACAGAGCGGGGACGTGTCGGTCGGCCGCGCAGAGGGCGAGGTGAGGGCGAAGACCCAGAGCGGGGACGTGTCGGTCGACCAGTTCGCCGGCGGGACAGCGCGCGTGAACTCCATGTCCGGCAACGCCCGGATCCACGTTGTCGATCCGGCCGCGAACGGGCCCAGGATCGTCCGCGCCGATTCGATGTCTGGCAACGCAACCATCAGCACCTCGAGCGAAGGGGTCGCGCAGAACCTGAACGCCGACGCGACGTCGATGACCGGTCGCGCCAGCGCGCCGCCGCGCGCGTCCACCGCGCCACTGCACCAGTCGGGCCAGGGCGCCACGCCGGCCCAGGGCGCCACGCCCGGCCAGGGCGCCAGGCCGGACCACCAGCTGCCGGGCCGGCAGTCGTCGCCTACGGGCCGCGGCCCTGCCTCGGAGAGGTGACACGCCGGAGGCACCTGACCACAAGGGTTGTCAGAAGTCGGTCAGCGTCAGCTGCGTTTCTACTGGAGTGCCTTCGGTGAGGTTCTCCGCGGTTCGGACCGGCTTCTTGACCGGGAGCATGTAGGTGCCGGTCTTGGTCGGGAACACGGACGTCTGCCACGTGCTGCCGCCGACCGTCACCGACACCCGCACCGACCCGAAGCCTCTCCGCCGCCCCTCGGTCAGGTCCGTGATCTCGTCGCTGATGTCCTCCGGCACCGTGACGAAGTACCAGCTGCCCTCGCCCGGGTACGGCCACAGCGGCGCCGTGAACCGGTACTCGGTCACTCGCCCACCGGAGTCCCCCGGCGGGCAAGAACCGCGGTAGCAGCGTCCAGCAGCACCGCGCGGATCTCGCCGTCGCTGACCGACGGATCCAGCTCGGCGGACATCGCCGCCCCGATCGTCTCCACCGCGGCCGCGGCGCGCAGCCGATCGGCGGTCGTCGGATCCGGCCCGGCCAGCCACAACTGGAAGCGCCGGCTCCGACCGATCAACTCGTCGAGGTCGTCTCCGAAGGCAGCGAGTACGGCGGCGATGTCGCGGAGCAGCGTCGGACCGGTCGCCCGGTGCGCGATGACCACGTCGACGTACGCGCCGAGCGCCTCGCGCTCGTTCTCCGCGGACCACTCCATCGTCTCGGTCAGCCGCAGTACCTCGAAGAGGTCGTCCAGGAACGTGCCGACGATCGCGCGCAGGAGCTGCTGTTTCGACGAGTAGTGGTAGTACAGCGACGCCTTGGTGATGCCGACCTGCTCGGCGATCTCGCGCAGGCTGGTCTTGTCGTACCCCTGGGTGGAGAACAGGTCGACCGCGGCGCGATGGATCTCCGCCTTGGTGTCCCGGGAACTGGTCGCGTGCTGCACGTCACCACCCTCTCACCTTCACTTGCCTACCGGTCGGCAGGTAGTCTACCTACCGACCGGCAGGTAGACAGTATTTCAACCCTCAGAGAGGGGTCTCGGGGTGTTCACCAAACTCGGACGCTTCGTCGTCCACAACCCGTGGAAGGTGATCGCCGCCTGGGTGGTCGCGGCGGTGGCCGTGATCGCGTTCGCGCCGACGCTCGCAGACGTCACCACCAAGGACCAGGCGGCGCTGCTGCCCGACAAGTACGAGTCGGTGCAGGCGCAGAAACTGGCTGCCGACGCGTTCGGGCAGACCAACGACGCGACCGCCAGCATCGTCGTCAAGCGGAACGCGGGCGGCGAACTGACCGCGGCCGACCAGGCCAAGGTCACCGAAGTGGCCGCCAAGATCAGCGCGACGAGGATCGACCGGGTCACCGCCGCGATCACCGGCCCGCAGGCGGTCTCGCCGAACAAGCAGGTCCAGATCATCAGCGTCGGCCTCAAGGGCGCGCCGGACGAGCAGGCTGTACTGGACGCCGTACAGAAGATCCGTGACGTGACCGGCACAACGCTCACCGGCGCCGATCTCGAGTACGGCGTGACCGGCGACGCGGCGCTGATGCTCGACAACCAGGACGCGTTCGACAACGCCTTCATCGTGGTCGGAATCGCGACCGTCGTACTGATCATCGGCCTGCTGCTGGTGATCTACCGCAGCCCGGTCGCCGCGTTCCTGCCGATCCTGACCGTCGGTCTGGTGTCGGCGATCGCGCCCGGCCTGATCGCACTGGTCGCGAAGGCGACCGATCTGCAGGTCACGCAGGACCTGCAGACGATCCTGACCGTCGTGCTGTACGGCGTCGGCACCGACTACATCCTGTTCCTGCTGTTCCGGTTCCGCGAGCGACTGCGCGCCGGCGAGCAGCCGAAGGAAGCGCTGGTGAACGCGGTCGCCCGGGTCGCCGAGGTGATCGTGTCGGCGGCGGGCGCGATCGTCGTCGCGTTCAGCGCCCTGCTGCTCGCGGTGTTCGGCGGGTTCAAGAGCCTCGGCCCGGGTCTCGCGATCGCGGTCGCGGTGATGGCGTTCGCGGCGATCACCCTGGTCCCGGCGGTCGTCTCGCTGCTCGGCCCGAAGGTGTTCTGGCCGTCGAAGTCGTGGCAGAAGACGCCGAAGGGCGCGATGTTCAAGCGGTTCGGCAGGTTCACCGCGCGGCGTCCGGCGGTGGTCGCGGCGATCTCCGGCGGCGTGATGGTCGTGCTCGCGCTCGGCTCGCTCGGGATGAAGGTCGACTACGACGCGTTCAGCCAGCTGCCGGACGGCACCGAGTCGTCCCGCGCGATCAAGGACCTGCAGGCGGGTTTCCCGGCCGGCGCGCTGAACCCGACCACGGTCTACGTCAAGAGCACCGACGGTACGCCGCTGGATCCGGCCGAGCTCACGGCGTACGCCGGAAAGCTGGCAAAGGTCGACGGTGTCGGCGGCGTACTTCCGGCCGGCGCGGACGGCAGCATGGCGTTGCTGAACAAGGACAAGACCGTTGCCCAGCTCAACGTCGTACTCAAGGATGCGCCGTACGCGAACGCGTCGCTGGACCTGGTCGACGGGAAGCTCCGGGAGGCCGCGCACGCCGAGGCGCCGGCCGGGACGACCACGCTGCTCGGCGGCGTGACCGCCAGCTACACCGACATCCGGGACGCCAACAGCCGGGACCTCTCGGTGATCTTCCCGGTCGCGGGCGGCCTGATCGCGGTCATCCTCGCGCTGCTGCTGCGGTCGCTGATCGCACCGCTGGTGCTGATGTTCGCGGTGGTGCTGAGCTTCTTCAGCTCGATCGGCGCGACCGTGTTCGTGTTCCAGGGCGCCGCCGGGCATGCGGGCGTGACGTTCTCGCTGCCGATCATGCTGTACCTGTTCGTCGTTGCCATCGGCACCGACTACAACATCCTGATGATCGCCCGGTTGCGTGAGGAGGCCGAACGCGGGACGGATCCACGGACTGCGGCCGACCGCGCGATCGAGCACGGCGGCCCGTCGGTGGCGGCGGCCGGACTGATCCTGGCCGGCACATTCTCGTCCCTGATGCTGGCCGGTATGGCGCTGCTCACCGAGATGGGGTTCTCGGTCGCGGCCGGCATCGTGATCTCGGCGTTCGTGATGTCGAGCTTCCTGGTGCCGAGCGTGATCGCCCTGCTTGGCCGTCGCGCCTGGTGGCCGCGCCGCATGAAGGTCAGCTCGCCGGCGCCCGAGGAACGCGAACTCGAACCGGTCGGCTGACAAGAACCCGCAGGCTGAGGGGTCCTGCGAGAAAGAACGGGTCCCGGACCGCTACTGGTCCGGGACCCGTTTCTAGTCGCGCTTCAGGCGGACGGTGAAGATCGGCAGCAGAACGTGGACCAGTGGGCCGATCGAGAGGGCGTAGACGACGGTGCCGACGCCGACGACACCGCCGAGAACGAAGCCGACTGCGAGGACGGTCACCTCGAGGGTGGTACGAACCAGGCGGACGCTCAGACCGGTACGGCGTACCAGGCCGGTCATCAGGCCGTCGCGGGGACCGGGGCCGAACTGGGCGCCGATGTAGAGGGCGCCGGCCAGCGCGTTGAGGACGACGCCGGACACCATGAACACGATCCGCAGCCAGAGCGCGTCCGGGCGGTCGACCATGGCCAGGGTCAGGTCGGTGACCAGGCCGATCACGATCGCGTTGCTGATCGTGCCGAGGCCGGGCCACTGGCGCAGCGGGATCCAGGCCAGCAGTACGACGAAACTCATCGCGATCACCACGGTCCCGAAGCTGAGCGGGAGGTGCTTGATGATGCCGGAGTGGAACACGTCCCACGGGTCGAGGCCGAGGTTGCCCTGGATCATCAGGCCCATCGAGGCGCCGTACAGGGTCAGGCCGACGTACAGCTGCACCAGGCGGCGCGGGAGGTGGCCTGCCTTCAGCTGCTGGATCGGGTTGAGGGGCGCGAGCTGACGCGGCGGGGCATCGGAGGTGGCGGTCACGAGATCCAGTGTCCGGCGTAAGTGGCCTGGCATTCGATAGCCAGTTGCGCGATAGTGGACTGCATGCGAGCCCGTTATCTTCCCGCCAGCACGTTAAGCGGCCTGCTCGACGAGTGGGCCGACGGGACCGGTCCGGCGTACCGGCTCCTGGCCGAGCGGCTCCGGCTGCTGATCGCGGACGGGCGCATCATGCCCGGGTCGCGGCTGCCGAGCGAGCGCGAGCTGACCGAGGCGCTGGGGGTCAGCCGTACGACGGTGGCCTCCGCCTATCGCTCCTTGCGCGACAGCGGCTACCTGACGAGCCGGCGTGGTTCGGGGAGCGTCACGGCGCTGCCGTCGAAGGTCGAGCCGGAACTCGGGCGGCACCACGCGCCCGGGATCGACACCGACGGTTTGTACGACTTCACCTGCGCGGCGCCGGCCGCGATGCCGGGGATCAGTACGGCGGTGGCGTCGGCGGCCGGTGAGCTGCCGATGCACCTCGCCACGCCCGGGTACCACCCGCAGGGCCTGCCGGTACTGCGTTCCGAGATCGCGGCGGCGTACTGCGAACGCGGGTTGCCGACGTCGGCGGATCAGATCATCGTCACCGCCGGGGCGCTCGCCGCGACGTCGATCGCGGTCCGGGCGATCACGCAGATCGGCGACCGGGTCCTCACCGAGAGCCCCACGCATCCGAACTCGGTGGACGCGATCCGGCGCAGCGGTTGCCGCGTTGTCGCCGTACCGATGTCGCCCGGCGGGTGGGACCTGCCTTTGCTGGAGGCAACGATTCGGCAGACGGCGCCGCGGGCCGCGTGGATGGTGGTGGACTTCCAGAATCCGACCGGTTTCCTGATGTCCGCGGCGGATCGGCAGCGGCTGGCGCGGGCGTTCGCGCGGTCGCGGACGACGGCGATCGTGGACGAGACGCTGTTCGAGCTGTCGCTGGACGGGCAGGAGATGCCGCCGCCGTTCGCGTCGTTCGACCCGGACGGGGTGATCACGGTCGGGTCGGTGAGCAAGTCGTTCTGGGGCGGGTTGCGGATCGGGTGGATGCGGGTGCCCGAGGCGATGGTCGCGCGCGTGCTGGACGCGCGGGCGTCGCTGGATCTCGGTGCGCCGGTGCTGGAGCAGTTGGTCGTCGCGGACCTTCTGCGGCGCCGCTCCACTTTGCTGCCGGAGCGCCGGGCGTCGCTGGCGGAGCGGCGGGATGCTTTGGCCGCCGCGGTGTCCGCCGAGCTCCCGTCGTGGAGGTTCCGGCTGCCGTCGGGTGGGTTGTCGCTCTGGTGCGAGCTCCCCGAACCTGTCGGCTCGAGCCTCGTCGGCGTCTCTCAGCGCAACGGCGCGCTCCTGGTCGCCGGATCCCGCTTCTCCCCCGACGGCGGCCTCGAGTCCTTCATCCGTCTCCCGTACACACTCGACGTGGACTCGCTACGCGAGGGCATCACCCGCCTCGCCACGTCGTACGCCTCCCTCACCACCGGCCCCACCCCCACCCGCCGCCCCGGCGCAATGATCGCCTAGCGCGGACCTCCACCGCTCACCAACCTCCCGTTGACGGGCCGGCTCGCGCTCAGCCGCTCGCTCCGACCAACCCGGGACGGCATTTGATGAGTGGCCCAGGTCCGCCCCTCCACCGCACCGCCGACTAATGCGGACGCCCAGGCCATCACAAATGGCCCCCTCTGCCGCGCGCCCGCGGGGATCCGCCCGGATCGCGCGATTGTGATGGCCTGGCTGTCCGCACGTCATCGTGCCGTAAGGGGTAGGGGGAAGGTTCACCTGGTCGGGGGCGTTGAGGGACTATGAGAGTCACACTGCGAGAGGCGTGAGAATGTCGTTCTTCACCCGCAACACCGCCATGGTCGAGCCGCAGGCCGCACTGCCCGGCCGGCCCACCCCCGGCTTCGCTGTACCGGACGAGAACATCGTCCTGCACACGCCGCAGACCGCTGCCGCGCCCGAGGGCTTCGAGGAGGTCTGGTTCGGCACCGGATGCTTCTGGGGCACCGAGGAGATCTTCTGGCAGCAGCCGGGCGTCTACACCACCGCCGTCGGGTACGCCGGGCGGCTACAGCCCGAACCCGTCGTACGAGGAAGTCTGCACCGGGCGCACCGGTCACGCGGAGGCCGTCCGGGTCGTGTACGACCCGACCAAGACCACCTTCACCGACCTCCTGAAGGTCTTCTGGGAGACCCACGACCCGACCCAGGGCATGCGACAGGGCAACGACCTAGGCTCGCAGTACCGCTCGGCGATCTACTACACGACCGACGCCCAGCGCGCCGAAGCCGAACGCACCCGCGACCTCTACGCCCCCGTCATCAAGCCCCTCGGCTACGACGACATCACCACCGAAATAGCCCCCGCCACCACCTTCTACTACGCCGAGGCCCACCACCAGCAGTACCTGCACAAGAACCCCAACGGCTACCGGTGCCACAGCAACACCGGAGCGCCGTTCCCCGGCTGACGATCCGCTGCGATGCCCCTGGACTCTTTGAGTTCGGGGGCATCAGGCGTCTATGGGCTGCGGCTCGGTCGGGACGCGTGGGCTGTGCAGGGTGCGTTGACGGGCAATCACCAGGACGACGGCTCCAGGTAGCGTGGCGACGAGCGCGAGTACGCCGTACACCACCGCGACGGTGAGGCCCAGCGGCGCGCCCAGTCCGATCGAGCTGAACGCCCATGCGGCCGCGCCCTCGCGCGGGCCCCAGCCTGCGATGTTTGTCGGCACCGCCGAGGCCGTCAGCACCACCAGTGCCAGAGGCAGCAACCGAGCTGGCGACACGTCCGCTCCGGTCGCTCGCACCGCGATCAGGAACACGGCGGCGTGGCCGAGCACGGCGACGGTGGAGGCGAGCAGGATGCCCGGCCAGGCCCGCGGCGCGAGGACCGCGTCGCGGAGGTCGCTGGTGAAAGCGCGTCCGATCCGCGAAGAGAGACGACGTCTGTTCAGGCAGAGCGGTACGGCGATCAGCACCACACCGGCGACGACCACCACCGTCACGGCGACCGAGGGAACAAAGGAGCCTGCAGGCCAGGACAGCAGGATCAGCACGCCCGCCGTCAGCACGAGCTGTACCGCAAATCCCGACGACCGCTCCCACGCGACGGCCCGCAGGCTCCGGCCCAGGTCGCCGACCTCGCGCCCGTGGCGTACGGCGCGGTGTACGTCGCCCATCACCCCGCCGGGCAAAGTGGCGTTGAGGAACTGGGACCGGTAGTACGCCGCCACCGCGGTCGTCAGCGGCATCTCGACGCCGAGCCCGCCGGCGACGAGCCTCCACCGCCAGGCACAGCACAACGTGGTCAGCGACGTGATCGCGAAGGCCGCGGCGAGCGACCAACCGGTCGTCAATCGGAGTCCGTCCACCAATGGGCCCGTGCCCACCCGCCAGACGAGTACGGCGAGGATCGCGGCGCCGCCCGCCACGCGTGCCCAGGTCCAGATGCTTCGGCTGATGGCGATTCCGATCTCGTAGTTGGGGCTTCGTACCAGTAGCACGGCAGCCATCTGCCCCTGGTTCATCTCAACCGGATGAACCGGTGCGACGCTGTTCTCGTATGAGCGTCGTACCCGCAGATACGGAGGCATTGTGCGTCTGGTTCAAGGTCGAGTGCGCAGCATCCTGACCGGCCCGCTCGTCGGCTTCGCTTGTCTGCTCGTGCTTCTCGGTGTCCTCGCGGCAACCACTGGCCTCGACGTCGCAGGCTGGTCGACCGGCGTCGCCTGCGGAGCCGGCCTTGCCGCGCTGACCGCCCGATCGATGGCGCATCACCGTCGTGACAGGTTGGGGCCCGCGGACAAAGTGACGCTGACTCGCGCGGTCCTCGCCTGCGGGGTCGCGGCACTCACGGCGGACTCGTTCAACGGCCAGACGCCGGTGGCGGTTTTCGTGGCGCTCTCGACGATCGCGCTGATCCTCGACGGAGTGGATGGCCGGATCGCTCGGCGTACCGGCACCGTTTCGGCGTTCGGGGCGCGCTTCGACATGGAAGTCGACTCGTTCCTCGTTGTGGTGCTGAGCGTGTACGTCGGACACACGATGGGCTGGTGGGTGATCGCATTCGGTGCGGCCCGCTACGTGTTCGTGGCGGCCGGCTGGGCGCTGCCCTGGCTGCGCGGCTCGCTCCCGCCCCGTTACTGGGCCAAGGTCGTCGCCGCGATCGTGGGCATCACGCTGACCCTCGCGGCGGCGAGCATCCTGCCCGATGCCGTGACCACGGTGGTGCTGCTGATCGCGCTGGGACTGCTGGCCGAGTCGTTCGGCCGTCACACCTGGGGGCTCTGGCGCCAGGCCGGAAGCCCGCCGGTCACTCGTGCCACCGTGACGTCGGGCCTGGCGGTGCTCCTGGTCTGGGCTGCGCTCCTCGTGCCGGACCACACCGGCGACCTGTCACCGGCCGCCTTCCTCCGGATCCCGCTCGAGGGCCTGGTGTTCGTCGTCCTCGTCTGCGTACTGCCGTCGAGACTCGCGCGGATCCTCGCCCTGATCGGCGGTTTCCTCGTCGGCGTGCTGATGATCACGCGGCTGCTCGACAGAGGCTTCTACTTCGCCTTCGACCGCGCCTTCCACCCCGTCTACGACGCGGCGTACGCCGGCTCCGGGCTGGCCCTGCTCGGCGACTCGATCGGCCGCGTCGGCGCCCTCGCAGTCTTCATCGGAGCCGGAGTCCTCTGCCTGGCCGTGCTCGCCTTGCTACCGCTGTCGGCCGTGCGGGTGACCCGGCTCGTGGCGAGACGCCGGCAGCCGACGATCCGGATCGTGGCCGTCCTGGCCGCGATCTCCATCGTGCCCGCGCTGACCGGCGTCGGGCCGGAGCCCGTACGACAGCGTCGCCTCGACCTCCGCAGCTCGGCTCACCACGCAGGTCCGTGACGACCTCCGCGACCAGCGGGAGTTCGTACGGGCGCTCGAGCAGGATCCGTTCCGCGACACCCCGGGCAACGACTTGCTGACCGGCCTGAAGGGCAAGGACGTGCTCCTCGTCTTCGTCGAGAGCTACGGACGCACGGCGCTCGACTCTCCCGTAGTCGGGTCGGCGCTCGAGGCCGGGGACCGGCGGCTGCAGCAGGCGGGCTTCTCCTCGCGCAGCGGCTTCCTCACCTCGCCGACCTTCGGTGGCATCAGCTGGCTGGCGCACTCCACCCTGCAGTCCGGGCTGTGGGTGAACAACCAGCAGCGGTACGACCACCTCGTCACCCTCGACCGGCTCACTCTCACCGACGCGTTCGGTCGCGCAGGCTGGCGGACAGTCGCCGACGTACCGTCCAACGACAAGGACTGGTCGGTGGCGACGTCGTACTACCACTACGACATGGTCTACGACCGCCGGAACGTGGGGTACGCCGGACCGTCGTTCAGCTATGCCTCGATGCCTGACCAGTACACCCTGGCCGCGCTCCAGCGGCTGGAGCTGGACAAGCCGAACCGCGCTCCCGTCATGGCCGAGGTCGACCTCGGTTTCCAGCCACACGCCCTGGGCACCGCTCCCCCGGCTCGTCGACTGGAGCCGGGTGGGCGACGGCTCGGTCTTCGACCCGATGCCGGCCGAGGGTGACTCGCCGGAAGACGTGTGGCGGCAGCCGGACCGGGTGAAGGCCGCGTACGCACAGTCCATCGCGTACTCGCTCGACGCCCTGACCTCGTTCGTACAGCAGCTCCACAACCGCAACCTGGTGCTCGTCGTCCTCGGCGACCATCAGCCGGCCAGCATCGTCTCGGGCAATGGTGCGAGCCACGACGTGCCGGTCAGCATCATCGCCGCCGACCCAGCCGTGACGGCCCGGGTCAGCGGACTGGGGCTGGCGGGACGGGCTGCGGCCGGACGGCGGCGCACCGGTCTGGCCGATGGACACCTTCCGGGACCGCTTCCTCACCGCCTACGGCCGCTAATTCGGTGGCTGGAAGCCGCCGAGCTTCTGCTCGAGGAGTTCGGCCAGCCGGAGCGGGGTGCGGTCCTCGAACATTGGGCCGATGAGTTGCACACCTACCGGCAGGCCTTCGGGGGACAGACCCGTGGGTATGGCGGTGGCGGGTAGGCCGGGCATGGTGGCCACGCCGGCCCAGACGAGCTGGTCGATGTACGGGTGGGCGTCGCCGTCGATGTCGAGCCGGCGTTCCAGCACATCGGGGTTGTGGTCGTGCGGGAACGCGGGAGTCGGCGTGATCGGACACACCACGGCGTCGAACTCGGCGAACAGCTGCCGCCAGCCGTGGCGGTGGAGTTCGCGACGGTTGGTGACCTCGATCCAGTCGCGGTGGCTGAACACCATCGCACGCAGCCGCGCCGCGTCGAGACTCTGGTCGTCCGCGCTCAGTTCGGCGGCGTGGATCCGCAGCTGCTCGTACGCTTCGACGGGAAAACGCGCAACAGAGCCCGAGAACAGCAATTGCATATAGAGCGTTGCAGCTTCGGCCAGGTCGGGCAGCAGCGGAGTGTGCCGTTCGACGCGGGCGCCGCCGTCGACGAGGGCGTCGGCCACGCGATTCACACCCGCCCGTACGGCGGACCCGGTCGGAATGAACGGATGCTCGTCGAGGACCAGGACCCGGAAGTCGCCGAGCTGCTCGTGGCGTGCGGGCGGCAGCGTCACGTCGTACACCTTGCCGTGCGTCAGCGGGTCCGGTCCGGCCATGACGTCGAGCAGGAGCGAGAGGTCGCGGGCGGTGCGCGCCATCGGGCCGACGACGGCGAGGTCGAGGTCGACCGGCAAGGGCTCTGCCGGCGGTACGACCATTCCGCGGTTTGCCGCCAGTCCGACTGTCGGCTTGTGCGCGTAGATGCCGCAGAAATGCGCGGGGGTGCGCAGCGAACCGGCGAGATCGGAGCCGATGGACAGCGCGCCGAATCCGGACGCCAGGGCCGCCGCTGATCCGCCGGAGGATCCGCCCGACGTGCGGTCGTGATCCCACGGATTGTTGGTGGTGCCGTGGATCTCATTGAAGCTCTGGATATCTTGCAGCCCCAAAGGCACGTTGGTCTTGCCGAGCACGACCGCGCCCGCCGCCTTGAGCCGCGACACCTGCACTGCGTCCTCGGCCGGCACATAGTCCCGGTACTGCGGCATTCCCCAGGTCGTGGGCAGCCCGGCCATGTTGTACGACTCCTTGACCGTCACCGGAATACCAAGCAACGGTCGATCCTCACCGCGGGCGCGCGCCTCGTCGGCGCCCCGTGCGGCGGCCCGCGCACGGTCGAAGTCCCGCACGCACATCGCGTTGATCACCTTGTCGTCCCGCTCGATACGGGCAATCGCCTCATCGGTCAGCTCCACCGAGGTCACATCACCAGCACGCAACGCATCCGCGAGCTCTCCGGCCGTCTGAAATCCACTCTCCATGAACATGAATCCGACGCTATTTGCCCACCTCAGAAGCCACAAAATGCCATTTCGCGCAACGGGATCGCCTGATCGCCGTCCACGCCGCGAGCGGACCTTCCGGCAGCCGGGGTTACCCGTCAGATACGCGTACGCCGCAGTACGCGTTGGTGAGATAGACGTGAGATTGTCCGCCCGGGTCCAGACGTAGGGTGCCGCCGCCCGGACGCACCGAGCCGACGTCCAACTGCCGTCCGTCTGCAGCATCGTGCAGTACGAACTTGCATTCTGGGTTGCCGCCGAAGTTCACGACGTTCACAGCGACGGAACCCCCGGCGTCGAAGGCATCGGTGTCGCCACCGCCGTCGTGGACGAAAGGCAGCACCGTCTGTCCAGAGCCGGGATTCAGAAACACCTGGCATGCCGGGTCGTTCGCTTTCCACCGGAACCTACCCGTCTCCTGCAGCTGGAACGACATCGACTGGTGGATGCCCTTCGCTGCCGCGACCTGCTTGCCGCTCTCAACGTTCGTCACGGTGACCTCACAGCCAGCGTCCGCTCCCGAGGCGTTGTCGCGGATGACGAGCCGCCACGGGGAAGTCGCTGTGAACTCCTCCTCTTGCAGGTGTCCCCCTCCTTGCGGCGCGCTGTGATCCTTGAGCATGAGGGCGGTAGCCACAGCGGCGGCCGCGAGCACCACCACCGCCCCGGCCGCATAGATCAAACGGTGCTGCTGGATCGCAGAGGTGAACCGTTGACCGATTGGGCGTTGCGGTCGGCCGCCGGCCGACGGTCCGCTCGGGCTGACCGCTGCGGAGATCTGGTCGTTCCGGACGCGCGGCGACGCCGGTGCCTCGGGCAGTGCCTCTGTGGACGAAGTGACCGGAGTCTCTCCCTGATCTTGGTCGATGGTCACAAGAGCCGTTGCTGCTGCGGCTGCCACGATGCGGCTGTCGTCGTCGGCGAGGGATTCGAGAGTCAGCCTTGCGGCCAGAGCGAGCCCTGCGTGGCTTCCCCGCCCCAGCCTCGCGAGTTCCTGCACCGCGCCCGCCCGGACGTTGGCGAGCGGGTGATCGATGACTCCTTGCAGGTCAGGCGGTAGCGGCGCGGGCGTAGTGACCGGGCGGCTGCGTCGGGCCACATACAGCTCACCCTGCATTTCGACGTCACGGCTGGGAGTCTGGTGCGGGTTCAGTTCTCGCACTCGGTCGAACACGTAGTCGTAGAGCTCGCTCAGCGAGACCCAGCCGTCTTGGTCGCGGTCCGCGTCACCGGTGACCAGGCCGTCCACCAGCGCGGACGTGAATACCGACGGCTGCGGCTCGTGGTCATCGGCGAGCTGGTCACCTTCGAAGGCGTATTCCACCGCGCTGGAGGCCGTGATCACTGCCCGCCCCCGCCCGCCGCTCAGCCCTCCGCCGGGGAAACTGTCCAACACATTGATGTCCCCGGCCGCCCGCACTCTCACGCCCCGGCTGAAGGCACCGCCGTAGCAGCAATCCAGCAGCAGCACGATGCTGCGCGACCGGCTCGCTCGCATGCACCGCTGGACGAAGTCCGCTGAAACTGCCGTGGAGGCGAGCCGATTCGGGCGGGTGTCGCGGGCGGCGAAGAACAGTTCCCCGGACTCGTTTTTCAGCCCGTGGCAGGAGAAGTGCAGCAGGAGCACGTCCTCAGGCCGGCTCTCGGAGAGCAGGTCCTCGAGACGGCTTTGGATGACGTACGACGGCTCATTGCGCACCACCTGTACGTCGAAGTCGCCGATCTGGGTATCGCCGAGAACCGCAGCCAGCGCCGCCGCGTCTGCCCCAGGCCCCAGCAGCTGCTCGAGCCCTTCGTTCTCGTAGATGTCATTAGCGACAATCAGTGCCCTTCGCTGGCCGGCCACTAGCTGCCGTCTCGCTCGGCACGCCGGCTGACGACCGGGTCACCCACACCCGCGTCGTCCTCGGACACGTGAAGCCGCAACTCGTCGCCCACGGGCCCCACCCCCTCGCGAGGGGCAACTCATGTCTACAAGGTGCACCATCGGCGGATCACGTGCAATCGGCTGGCTTCCCGGCACCGCTCTGGATCCACTTCCGCGGAGCTGTCACGCAGGAAGCGGCTGCGGTTAGTTGATATCGAACTCGTTGCCATTCGATCTCCCGTCTGGTCGAGACGTGCCTACCAGGCTAGTTGCGGCGGGCTAGGTGGACGGCGATCTGGGCGTCGATTTCCACGGTTTTGGGGAGGGTTTCGAGGGTTCGGCGGAAGACCTCGGCTCGGTCTGCGGGTGGGAGCATCACGTACGCCGAGACTGTCGAGAGCTGTCCTACGTAGTCGTCGGCGCTCATCGTCAGGCGTCGTTCGATCACCGACTGCCGGACGTCGGTGAACCACTCGGACTGCTGGAGTTCCGTGCCGGGCCATTGCATCGGGCGATCTTCGGGGGTGCCGTCGGGTGACGGTACGCCGTCGTCCTCCAGGTACGGCGCACGTGCCGCGCGCACCGCCTCCTTGAGGGCCGGGTCGGCCAGCTGGATCGGTACGCCGAACGACGCGAACACCCCACCCGGTTGGACGAGCTTGGCCATGCGCGCCCACCGGCCTTCAGGGTTGGTCCAATGGAGCGCGGCAGCCGAATAGACCAGCTCGTACGACGAATCCAGCGGCAGGTCCTCGAATGCTGCTTGCACGGTTGTGACGTTCGCCGGCAGGTGCTTGCGCAGCTCCGCGAGCATGGCCGCGTCAGGCTCTGTCGCCGTGACCGCGATCCCGCCCTGCGCGAACAGGCGCGTCGCCTTGCCTGTCCCGGCGCCGATCTCGAGGGCAGTCCGGATCGGCCCACCGGCGTACGCCGTGACCAACTCGAGGAGTTCCACGGGATACCCGGGCCGGAACCGCTCGTAGGCCTCAGCCACTGTCCCGAAGCTCAACGCGCGCTCAACCATGCCTGCATCCTGGCATCTCCCACGCCACTACTGCCTGGCATTTTCGGGATATCGCCTTCCACCGCAATCACGTCGTACGGCGAGTAGCCGGTCAGCGGATGCCGGTCCAGATGGTTCGATCGGTGAACGCTCCTCGCTCACCAGCCTTGGCGGATCGGGTTGTTTCGAGCGCATCCTTGGTCGTACCGAGGTCGGCTGCGAGGGCATAGACGACCTCGAGAATGTCAGCGAGTTCCTCGACCGCGGTCGCGTCGTCGGCCTCGAGGAACTCGTCGACCTCCTCCAGAAGCTTGTCGCGCAGCCGCCGACGAAACTCAACAGGATCAGCCTGATACGTCACCGGCTCGGAGCCACCCGCACGGATGATCTCCGGAATCCGATCCCTCACCAACTTGCCCTCAGCACCCATATGTCCCTCCATCACCCGACAGCCGAATCCTAGTTCGACCGGTTGGGTGAAGCTGGTTGAGGTGACCTCCCCGGCGTACCAGGGAAGAAGGTGTCGGGGATGATTGGGTGGTGTCGATCGTCGCGAGCCATGAGCTGACTCCTGAAACGATCATCGGTCGCCCTGGCCGGCTGATTTTGTTGAACGGTACGTCGAGTTCCGGGAAGTCGAGCATCGCGGCCGAGTTGCTCGGCTCGCTGGACGGTGCCTGGTTTCACATGGCGATCGACCAGTTCCATCGGATCCGCGCCAGGCGGGAGATGTCGGACGAGGACTTCCTGTCCGTGTTCCAGCGAACGGTTCTCGGATTCCACCGGGCCGTTGCCGGGATGGCTTCGGCCGGGAACGACGTGGTGGTGGATCACATCGTCGGTGAGCGCTGGCGGCTCGCGGATTGTCTGACGGTCTTCGAAGGGCTGCAGGTCCTGTTCGTCGGTGTTCGTTGCTCGCTGCCCGAACTCGAGCGGCGCGAACGTGAGCGCGGCAACCGCGCGATCGGCAGGGCGGCGGCGCAGTTCCCGATCGTCCACGAGCAGGGCGTGTACGACGTGGAGGTCGACTCGGAACACAACACCCCGGCAGAGTGCGCGGCGACGATCCGCGACCGCCTCGGAGCTGGTCGGCCACTAGCGTTCGACCAGCTCCGGGCGAGCGTCGGGTCAGCCGGCGCGGTAGAGCGAGCCGCCGGCGGAGATGGCGACGGCGACGGCCTTGCCGCCGACCTTGAGCGACACGATGAAGGTCGTTCCTGACCAGTACGTCTTGTAGGTGACCGTGCCGGTGGATCGGACCGGGACGACGAACGACAGGATCGAGGCCGACTTGCCGGAGCGGGCCAGCATCAGGGTCGGGGCGGACTTGCGGACGAAGCTGCTCGGGTACTGCCAGCCCTGGATCGGGTTGGTCTGGGCCTGCTTGACCAGGATCGCGCCGGCCGGCAGAGCTTGTTTGAACGGGACCTGGAACAGGATCGTCTTCGTCGTGTCCCCTGGCGCCATCGCGACCGCGGTGGTCCGCGAGTACACGCTCGCCCGCTGGTCGGCCGGCAGGTGCCACAACGTCTGGAACGCCTGCGCAGTCTTCGCCGAGGCAGTGTCCCAGGTGACCATCATGTCCGGGTCCTTCAGCATCAGGACCCGCCGTGCCCGGCTGATCCCCGCGCCCGGTGCGTCCGCGAACACGTACGACTCCGCGTTCGACTTGACCGACAACGCGGTCAGCCGCGTCACCGGGTTCGTGTTCGCCGACAACGGCGTCGTCATCACACTGTGAGCACTCTGGCTGAGCGCCCAGGTGCGATACGCACCGGCGTTGTACGCCGCGTACCCGCCGTCGACGATGATGTCCCGGCCACGTGACGCGTACGTGATGCTGGTGTGGTCGAAGTTCCCGTGGAACGCGCGCCCCGGACCGAACCTGATGCTGTACGCCGACTCACCGGCGAAGCCCCTGGCGGGATCGGTCCCCCAGCCGGTGCGACCGAAGACATAACCGGCCGAGTACACCCCGACCCGCCACGGCGGGACAGTCCCGCTCGTGCCCAGCGTGCCGGCGTACTCCATCGGCGTCCCCGGCCACGGGTAGATCCCCCGGAGCTCGGTGTCGCCGATCTGCGGCAGCTGACCCATCGGGTTCGTGGCCAAGGTCAGGAACTTCCCCAGCAGCGCACGCCGCGTCGACGATCGTCGTACCAGGATTGACTCCGCCGTTCTGCAGGACGGTGATCGCCCTGCCCCACAGCGTGTAGTTGAACGACGCGTATCCGGTGGATTGTTCGTTGGTCCCACCCTGGGCGTCGATCGAGGTCGTGATACCGGCCCCGAGTCGCTGTACGGCGAGGTTCTTGTAGTCGCTCCGGTTCAGCGTCACTCCGACCCCGAACAGCGCGATGCTCTCGTCGGTGCCGTGGTTCCAGGCACCACTCCAGTTGTACGTCAGGAATCTGGCGTGACTCAGGATCGCTGCGTCCACCCACGCGTACCGGGCCGGCACCGTGGTCACGTTCAACCCGGTCAGGATCGCCTGGCGCAAGCAGATCAGCACGTTGGTGCGGTGCATGGTGGACTCCCACGCGCCGATGTTCGCCTTCCACGAGTACGGGTTGTCGCGGTACCAGTCGTACGCGATCGTGTTGACCCGCGTCAGCGCGGTCAGATCACCCTTGCCTGCGGCAACGATTCCCTGGCCGAGCCAGCGCAGCGAGTGGAACCACATGTACCAGCTGGCGTTCTTGTACGGGTTCGACGCCCAGTTGATGTTGCCTCGACCGGTGCCGACCTTGACCACGGCGTACGGCCCCCACTGGAACCTGTCGCTGTACAGGTTCGTCAACGGGTTCGTCTTCTCGATCCCGCTGAACCCCGGGCACGTGTAGAACGGTGCCGCGAGCGCCTGGATCTTGTTGGTGCTGGTACCGATGTCCGTCGCCGGCGAGGCCGTCGGTGGTACGACGTTGCTCTCGCCCGGCACGAACTGGGACTCGGCTGGATCGTCCGATCCTGGCACGATCTCGATACCGGGACCCTCTCCCGGTGCACGAGTGTCTCCTGTTGCCGTTCCTGCCCCCAGAACCAGAACAGCGATTCCCACGGCCACAACGGCCGTACCCCTGAATCGCATGAAGTTGTGCCTCTCCCCCACCGTCTCCGGACACCGGCGACGGTCTTCCGAGCAGATTGGCGTACCGGCGCGCGGTACGCCGTACCGTCGATCAGCCCACGTGGAGGCGGTCAGCTCACCGAGGTTTAGTTCCCCTTACCTGCCTTGATGCGGCAACATCACGGAAAGTTGCGATTCCGGCACAGCAAAGCGCCAGGACCCCGGAGGAGTCCTGGCGCTTGGTTTGCTGGTTCAGCCCATGGTTTTCTGGCCGTCGATCGTTTCCCGGATGATGTCGGCGTGACCGGCGTGCTGGGCGGTCTCGGCTGTGATGTGCAGGAAGACCCGGCGGACCGACCAGAACACACCCGGCGGCTGCCAGGGCGCGGCCGGGAGCTCGTAGCTGGCGTCCAGGTCGAGGGTGCGGACGAGCTCGTCGGTGGCGGCGGCGACCTTCTCGTACTCCGCGAGTACGTCGGCCAGCGTCTCGCCCTCGACCAGGCGGAACTCGTCCTGCCGTGCCGCGATCATCTCCGGGGTGAACTCGGTGATCGGCTCGGCGGAGCCCCTGCCCTGGGCGCGAACTCGACCCAGTGCTGCTCGACCACGCGTCACGTGCTTGATCAGGCCGCCGATCGTCAGTTCGCTGACAGTGCGGCGGGCGCTCGCCTGCTCGTCGGTCAGCCCCTGGGCGGTGTGCCGCAGGAAGTACCGGTGCTTGCCGAGGAAGTCCAGGATGTCGGCCCGCTCACCGGTCAAGCTCTGCTCGTTTGTCGTCATGCTCCGACTCTAATCGCCATAGCGGCCAGCTTCTGTCCTCTATGGAAACTCCATCAGCCCTCCTCCGCAACGGGTCTGCCGACTAGGTTGGCGGAGGGGGCGGCGACCGGGCCGAGCCCATCGCACAAGGGGGTTGACATGGGAACGATCACGACCAGCGACGGTACGGAGATCTTCTACAAGGACTGGGGTACGGGCCAGCCGATCGTCTTCAGCCACGGATGGCCGCTGTCCTCCGACGACTGGGACAACCAACTGCTCTTCTTCCTGTCGAAGGGGTACCGCGTCGTCGCGCACGACCGTCGCGGACACGGCCGGTCGACGCAGACCGGCGACGGGCACGACATGGACCACTACGCGGACGACCTGAAGGCAGTCGTCGACCACCTCGACCTGCGCGACTGCATCCACGTCGGCCACTCGACCGGCGGCGGCGAGGTCGCGCACTACCTGGCCCGGCACGGCGAGGACCGGGCGGCCAAAGCGGCGCTGCTCTGCGCGGTCCCGCCGCTGATGATGCAGACCGACGCGAACCCGGAGGGCCTGCCGAAGGCGGTCTTCGACGACCTGCAGGCGCAGCTCGCGGCCAACCGGTCGGCCTTCTACCGCGCGCTCCCGGAAGGGCCGTTCTACGGCTTCAACCGCCCGGGGGTCGAGCCCGTCGAGGCGATCATCGCGAACTGGTGGCGCCAAGGGATGATGGGCGGCGCGAAGGCGCACTACGACGGCATCGTCGCGTTCTCCCAGACCGACTTCACCGAGGACCTGCGGCAGATCACCATCCCGGTGCTCGTGGTGCACAGCGAGGACGACCAGATCGTCCCGTACGCCGACGCCGGCCCGAAGTCGGCCGCGCTGCTCAAGAACGGCGTCCTGAAGACGTACAAGGACCTCCCGCACGGCCTCCCCACGACACACGCCGACGTACTCAACCCCGACCTCCTCGACTTCTTCCGCTCCTAACCAATCTGCGCACCGCTGATGTTCGGCAGGCAACTGAGGTAGCGTCGGTGGGGTGCGTGCCATCCAGTACTCCGTGACCGGTGAGCCCGATGTCCTGACCCTTGTGGACAGGCCGATGACCGAGGTCGGTCCCGGAGAGGTGCGGGTGCGGGTCCATCGGTCGGGGGTCAATCCGACGGACTGGAAGTCGCGCCGCGGCACCGAGGCCGGTACGCCGGTGCACCCGGCGCAGGTTCCCAACCAGGACGGGTCCGGTGTCGTCGACGCCGTCGGTCAGGGCGTCGACGCGGCCCTCACCGGTCGCCGGGTCTGGCTCTGGGAGGCCGCGTACCAACGACCTTCGGGAGGTACGGCGCAGGAGTACGCCGTGGTCCCGGTGCGCCATGTGGTGCCGCTGCCCGACGACGCGTCGTACGACCTCGGCGCAGCGCTCGGCGTACCGTTCCTGACCGCTCATCGATGCCTGACAGTGACCGAGGACGGCCCTGATCGCCTCGGTCCAGGCAAGCTCGCCGGCCGCACCGTGCTGGTGGCCGGCGGCGCCGGAGCGGTCGGTAACGCGGCGATCCAGCTGGCCCGGTGGTCCGACGCGACCGTGATCACCACCGTGAGCAGTCCGGAGAAGGGCAAGCTGGCCGCGCTGGCGGGCGCCGATCACGTCATCGACTACAAACAGCAGGATGTGGTCGCAGAGGTACGGGCGATCGCACCCCACGGCGTGCACACCATCGTCGAGGTGTCGCCGGCGGCGAACGCGGCCATCGACGCCGCGGTGATCGCGCCGCACGGCTCGGTGGCGGTCTACGCGACCGACGGCGGCGCGACGATGGAACTCCCGGTGCGCGCCTCGATGGTGCCCAACGCCCGCTGGCAGTTCGTCCTGCTCTACACGGCGCCGGAGTCCTGGCGCCCACGCGGCCTGGCCGACGTCTCGGCCGCAGTCGAGGCCGGCGCGGTCCGCATCGGCCCCGACGCCGGCCTCCCGCTGCACCACTACCCGCTCGATCAGGCCGCAGACGCCCACACCGCCGTCGAGGACGCGATCGTCGGCAAGGTCCTCATCGACGTCATCCCTGACTGAGGAGTTCCTCGAAGGGAACAGGCCTCCGCGAGGTCTCCTCGAGCGGATGGGACTCGGCGGAGAACAGCGGCGGATAGATGGCAATCCCTTGGGACAAAGGGATTCGGCGGGTCTCTTCGACCCAGGTCGACCAGCGGAGGCCGGCGTAGAACTCGGTCGGGCCTTCGGTGAGCGACCAGAGGACGAAGTCGGTGTGCCCGATGTCGAGGCCGTCCCAGTCGAGGGTGTCCGGCGCCCAGTAGCAGACCCGACCGGGCTGGATACCCAGCCCACCGCCGTCGACGGCGAACCGTCCGCCGAGGACGTCGTAGGCAACGATCAGGTACGGCGGTGGCCCGGCAGCCTGCTCCGGGTCGTCGAGGTTGTTCGCGGTCGCGAGATCGGGCAGACCGGAGCCACCACCGCCGAGAATGCGCAGCCAGCCGTCGTCGATGACCAGGCCACCGCAGTTCACCGCGAGCGCACCGAGCATCGACCGTGCGGTGACCTGCAGTCGATAGAGGGCATCTCGCCCAGTCGCCGGATCGACGGGCAGCACGGTGACGGGGCGCTCCGCCTCCGCGAGCGCGTCCTGCAGCACGGCCCAGGCCGGATCGTCGACGTCGGCCAGTTCATCAGCGGTTCTGACGTTGGTCACCCGGCCGAGCATGCCCTACTCGGCGAGGGCAGCCAAGCGTTGTTGTAGTGCTGCGGCGCAGCGGCAGGTTGGGTCGTCGGTGCAGAGGAGGGCGGCGGGGTCGGCTTCGACGAGTTGGCGGGTCGCTGCCAGTACTGCCTGCTTGGGGATTCGGCGGATGCGGGCGTTTCCGATCCGGATTTCCTTGGTCGCAGAGCGCAGTACCGGCTCGATGGTGTCGAATTCGGAGCTGTCGCCGGGGATGTTGGGGAGCTCGACCCACAGTCCGCCGGCGGATTTCGCGTAGCGGTAGAAGCACGAGCGGCCGAGGTGTTGCTCGGCGAGGTGGATCGTGGTGTTCGAGGTGTGGGTGACGCCGAGCAGCAGCACGTCGCCGTCGAGGGCGTCGATCGGGCCGAGCGGCCAGTCGGGGCGCTGGGCTTCCAGGAGGCGTTCGGCCGCGGGGCCGGCGGCCTGGTAGGAAAACAGCGGATGCTCGGTGCGGAACGGCGAGCAGGTCAGGCGGAAAGTTTCCGGAATCGTTCCGAGCCAAGTGTCGATCGGGAGGTCGGCGCGGAAACTGGTTGCCTGCGACAACCGAGTGTCGAAGTCCGGCCAGTCTTCCGCGTTCCAGTAGGCGTTGTGCGGCCGGACCAGTCCTGGTGGTGCCGGAATCCCGGTGAGATCCCACGAACCGGCAGGCATCAGCACCGTCCCGCACACTTCGGTCAGAGCCGAACAGACCGCCTCCGCACCGCCATCGACGTACCCGAACGAACTCAGCGACGAGTGCACGATCACCTCGGACTCCCGCCCCAGCCCAAGCTGGCGCAGCCCGTCCACGAGATCGGCCCCGGTCACGACATCTGCTGCGCGCATCCCCGCAATATCCCATCCGCACAGGGGTCTGCGCCCGGCATTTTCTCTAGCAGGCCTGGAACAAGCCCGTCTGGCGGTAGGTGGTGTAGAGGCGGAGGACCAGTTCGGTCGGAGGATGGAGTGGGGTCGGGGGTGCGGGAAGGAAGGCGGCTTCCAGTACTTCGTTTTCGCCTGGGTTGAGGGTGCCGGTCCAATGGCGGGTTTCGAAGCAGAGGGCGAAGCACTGGACGACATCACCGTTGGGGTACGTCAGCGTGTGTACGTCGGCGCGCGACACGCTGGCGAACGGGACCAGGTCCTCCTCCGCGACGATCAGCCCTGTTTCCTCGGAGAACTCACGGGCCGCCGTACGCCGGAAGCTGTCGCCTGGTTCCGCTCCGCCCGCGGGCAGCTCCCACAGACCGGAGTCGCGACTCCTCTGGAACAGGATGCGATCGTCCGCATCCACAGCGAGGACCTGTGCGCCGGGCAGCAACAGGAGGCGGGAGCCGACGTCGCGGCGGAGCTGGGCAAGGTAGGAGTCCACGAATGAGAGGGTAGGGCGGTGGACTGGGTGAGGCGGCGGGCGGGATCCCTGCTGGGGTTGGGTTTGATCGGCGGGCTGGTGTGGACGACGGTCGTCACGTTGTCGATGCCCGGTTGGTACGCCCCGGGTGAGGACTGCGCGCGCAAGGTCGGCGCGGTCGATGCGGTCGCGCGCACCAGTTGGTTCCCGCCGTCAGCGAGCTGCGTGACCGGCGACGAGGTCCGCCAGTACATGTCGACCACCCGCTCCGTGGTCCTGTCCGATCGTCGGCGTACTGCTACTGATCCTGATCGCGACCGGCCTGATCCTGACCGTACGACGACTGACCGGCGAGCCCGGCCCGATCCGGACCGGCGACAACCTCCAACGTCGTCGCCGGTCGCACCTGCTGTTCGGGGCACTGGACATGGCCGTCGCGTTCGCGTTCGTCACGTTCCTGAACGCGTTCGCGATCGTGTTCGGCGGGCTCCCTGGCGCGATCCTGTTCATCGTCACCGCACTCGTCGGCCTGAGCGCGTTCGGCACGATGCTCGACCGGCACATGGGCCCGCTCCCGAGCAACCCGCTCGAGTCACGCCGCCGCGGCACGGTCGCCGGCCTCGCGACCTTCGGCATCGTCTTCGCCGCCACCGCTGTCTCGGGCCAACTCCCCTTCTTCCGCTTCTGGGCAGTCCCCCTGGCCGCAATCGCGTACGCCGTCATCGCCGCCGCCCAATGGTCACGCATCGGGGAACTGGCTACAGACTGACCAGCTCAGCGCTGACCGCCCAGAGGCGCGCCGCAACCGCTTCGTCGTGGCTGCGCTGAGACGATCGCGCCGGCTTGCTGTTCGCGAAGTACTGCCCGGTCGTCCGATCGAGACCAGCTGCCGACGCCAGATGGATCGAGGTGGCCGCACCCCCGGCCGGGGACTTCATGAACGGGCGCAGAAACGGCACGAACAGCCGCTGCACCCGGCCCGGGTCGTCGGCGCCGAACGCCGTACTCACCAAGCCCGGATGTACGGCGTTGGCCGTGACCGCCGTAGCCCGCAACCTTCTCGCCAACTCGTAAGTGAACAGAACATTGGCGAGCTTCGACTGGTTGTACGCACGCGAGCCGGAGTACGACCGGGTGCCCTGCAGATCGTCGAAGTCGATCCGCCCGAACGAATGCGCGTTGGACGCAACCGTCACGACGCGAGCCGCGATGCCCTCTTCGAGCCGCTCAAGGAGCAGATGCGTGAGCAGGAACGGCGCGAGGTGGTTGACGGCAAAGGTGTGCTCGAGCCCATCCGCGGTGACATGCTTGCTGTTCCAGTAGCCGCCGACGTTGTTGATCAGTACGTCGATCCGTGGCTCGCGGCGCAGCACCTCGCCGGCCAGCCGCCGTACCTCCGATTGCACGGACAGATCCGCCACGAACACCTCGGCAGTCCCACCGGACGCCCGGATCTCCCGCGCCGTGTTCTCGGTGCGCTGCGCATCGCGCCCGGTGATCAGCACCCGGGCGCCCAACGACGCCAGGCCCAGCGCGGTCGCTTTGCCGATCCCCGACGTACCCCCGGTGATCAGAACTGTCGTGCCGATCATGCGCTCAGCATCCGCTCACCCTGCGGTTCTGTCCATTACTGTGGACTTCAACGTTGACAGGGATCTTTCCGCCGGAGATCGTGAGCACAAGGGGGCTGGTCGTCATGGCGGGATCTGTTGCGTATCCGGTGCATGTGAACGCTGAGCTGGATCCGGCGACTTCCAGGTGGTTGTGGCTGGTGAAGTGGATCCTGGCGATCCCGCACTGGATCGTGCTGCTGTTCCTGTGGATCGGCTTCCTGGTCGCCTCGGTGATCGCGTTCTTCGCGATCCTCTTCACCGAGCGCTATCCGCGCGGCCTCTTCGACTACAACGTCGGCGTGATGCGGTGGTCATGGCGCGTGAACTACTACGCCTACAGTGCGCTCGGCACCGACCAGTACCCGCCGTTCACGCTCGCCGAGGTCGAGACCTACCCGGCGCGCCTGACCGTCGACTATCCCGAGCGCCTGTCCCGTGGCCTGGTCCTGGTGAAGTGGTGGCTGCTGGCGATCCCGCACTACATCGTCGTCAGTGTCTTCGTCGGCGGCGGAGCGTGGGCCGCCAACGGGTCCGACGACTGGGGGTGGAGCCTCGCCGGCGGCCTGATCGGCGTACTCGTCCTCTTCGCCGCGATCGCGCTCGGCGTCACCGGGGCGTACCCGCGGTCGCTCTACGACCTGATCCTCGGACTGAACCGCTGGTCCTTGAGGGTTTCCGGGTACGCCGCTTTGATGACCGACGTCTATCCGCCGTTCCGCCTGGACCTCGGCGGCACCGATCCTGTCGTCGAGGTCCCATCCAGTGAAGGCACCTGATCAACCAGTCCAGCCGGGCTCGATGTTCTGGTTGAGGTGGAAGACGTTCTCCGGGTCGTACTGGCACTTCACCTTCGCCAGCCGATGGTAGTTCTCCTCGCCGAACCCAGCGATCACCCTGTTCTGCCCCTCGTTGCCGATGAAGTTCAGGTACACGTACCCGGTCGCCCACTCGGCCACGTCCGAGCACACGTCCCGCGCCCAACGGATCCCGCGTGCGTCGTCGGCCGGATCGGACCACAGCCCGAACGGGTGCACGACCCACGCCGCCTGGCGATGCGGCTGCGGCCACTTGTCCGCACCCCGTTGTACGGCGCCGCCCCACGGCACGATCGCCTGTTGCGACGGTGACGGCGAGATCATGTCTGCCGACCGGCCGGCGAACGCCTCGACCGCGGGATCGGGGAAGGACGCCAGATGTTCCGCGGACCAGTAGTTCCGGAACCCCGGCGGATCGTCGAGCGCCGACTGGATATCGGCGTACGGCATCTCGGCGACCAACTCGGCCTCGGGCTCCAGCGCGAACAGCGGCGCGAACACGTCACGCATCTCCGCCTCGCTCCCGGCGTACACGGCCGCCGCACCCACGATCAGCTGCCCCTGCAGATGCGCGGGCACGAACTCTTCCGGCGGCCCGGTCAGATAGATCACGCCGCCACCGAGCTCCTCGGGCGCACCCGACTCGATCAGGTCCCGGTACGCGCGCAGCACCGTGGGACCCGCCGACGCCGGCCACATCAGCAACCCCAACGTTGTCGAGGGCAACTGCTGGAGGTGGAAGGTCAGCGATGTCGCGACCCCGAAGTTCCCGCCGCCTCCGTGCAGCGCCCAGAACAGCTCGGTGTTCTTCGTCTCGTCCGCGATCAGCAGCCGTCCGTCCGCGGTGACGAGCTCCACCGAGATCAGCGCGTCACACGCGAGCCCGAACTTCCGTTCCAGCCAGCCCGATCCGCCGCCGAGCGTCAGGCCCGCGATCCCGGTCGTCGACGCCCGCCCACCGGTCGTCGCCAGCAGGTACTTCTGGCAGGCCCGATCGAGGTCACCCCAGGTCGCGCCCCCGCCGACCCGCGCGATCCGGGCGAACGGATCGACCTGAACGCTGTTCATCCGGCGCAGGTCGACGACCAGGCCGCCGTCGGTGACCGCGGTCCCGGCCACCCCGTGACCGCCGCCGCGGACCGCGATCTCCAGCCCCTTGTCGGCGCCGTACCGCACCGCCGCCTGGACGTCGCCCACCGATTCGCACTGGGCGATCATCGCGGGCCGCTTGTCGATCATCCCGTTGAAGACCGTGCGCGCGTCGTCGTACGCCGCGTCGGTGTCGCGCAGCAGCAGTCCCCCGAAACCCGGTGGCCGGAGCTGTTCGGTGGTTTCGGTCATGGTGGATCTCCCCCTTGCTCACTCCCCCAGGCGATTCACCGATCGTCCATCGCGCCCCGCCCGCGGTCAACGCCGAGCCGATTACCGCGTCCTCACACGATTCGGCTGTCCACCAAGGGTTTCCGCCGCGTCACAGCCGGGAGCCGCCCGTCGCGTCGAGCGTCTGACCGGTCACCCACCGCGCGTCGCCCGACGTGACGAACGCGACCACGTCCGCCACCTCGGCCGGCTGCCCGACCCGATCGAACACCGAGTATGCCGCAGCCGCACGCGCCGCCGCGGGATCGGCCAGCCAGCCGTTCATCTCGGTCTCGACGATGCCCGGGGCAACGGTGTTCACGGTGATCCCGCGGGGCCCGAGCTCCTTCGCCAGCGCGAGCGTCAGCGTGTCCAACGCCCCTTTGGTCATCGAGTACGCCGCGTCCTCCGGGAACGCGATCCGGGTCACGCCGGACCCGATGTTGACGATCCGGCCGCCGTCGCGCAGTCGCGGGATCGCCTGCTGGACCAGGAAGAACGGCGCCTTCGCGTTCACCGCGAACAGCCGGTCGAACCATTCCGGCGTCACCTCGGCGAGCGGCATCTGCCGGCCGATGCCCGCGTTGTTGACCAGGATATCCAGCCCGTCGGCGTACCGGTCGAACTCCGTCCAGACCGCATCCACCGGCCCCTCGAGCTCCGCCTTCACCAGGAACCCCTGCCCGCCGGCCGCCTCGATCTCCCCGAGCGTCCGCTCGGCGGCCGCGTCGTCGCGCCCGTAGTGCACCCCGATCCGCACGCCGTCCCGCGCCAAGCGCAGCGCGATCGCCCTCCCGATCCCGCGACTGCCACCGGTCACCAACGCTGTTCGCATCCCACAACCCTTTCTCTAATGATCACTACAGAAAGGAACGTAACACATTCTCTAGCGATCGCTATAGAATGTCCGTATGACCGAGACCCGGCGCGGGCGACCGCGCTCGTTCGACCGTGAGGCAGCGCTCGAACAGGCGCTGCTGACCTTCTGGGAGCGCGGGTACGACGCGACGTCGGTGACGGACCTGACGACGTCTCTCGGCATCGGCGCGCCGAGCCTGTACGCCGCGTTCGGCGACAAGCGGAAGCTCTTCGACGAGGTCGTGCAGCGCTACCAGGACACCCACGGCGCTTTCACTGCCCGGGCACTCGCCGAGGAACCGACGGCCCGTGCGGCAATCGAGCGGATCCTCCGCGAGGCAGCCACGCAGTACACCAGGCCTGAACACGCCCGCGGCTGCCTGATCATCAGTGCGGCCCAGAACACGATCCCCGCCTCGGCGGAGGTGGCCGACCGGCTCCGCACGATCCGCCAGGCCGGCCGCGACGTACTGCGGGACCGCATCCAGGGGGACGTGGACGCGGGACTCCTGCCCGACGACACGGATGCGGCGGCGCTCGCGATCTTCTTCGCGGCGACGATCCAGGGGATGTCGCAGCAGGCGCGGGACGGGGCGAGCCGGGACGATCTCATGGCCGTCGCGACCACTGCCCTGAGCGTCTGGAGGTAGGCCCTGTCCGGCAATCCAGCGCCGTAGCGAGGAGGTGCTCGGTGCGGTGCATCGGCGTGCGGGGGCGAAGGTCTCGATGCGGAGCATCGTGGCCTTTGCACCCGTGCGGCGAGGTGCCGTGCCGAGCGCCCCGCAGTAGGCGATGGATTGCCGGACAGGGCCTATGTAGGGTCAAGAGGTGGCTGATGCGGCGGTGATCGGTGGTGTGGGTCAGGTCCTGACCGAGGACGAGGTGACGGCGTTCGTCGGCGGTGTCCTGGCCGGCGCGGGCCTGGAGGGACGCAGCGTCTGCGTGATCGTCCCGGACGCGACCCGCAGCTGCCCGCTCCCCTTGCTCCTGAAGGCGGTCACCGAGGCCTTGAAGGACAGCCGCGTCACGATCCTGGTTGCCCTGGGCACTCATGCGGAGATGACGCCGGAGCAGCTCCGCGAGCATCTCGGCGGCGACTATCCGAACGTGATCAACCACGAGTGGTGGAAGCCCGACACGTTCGCCGACCTCGGCACCATCGGCCCCGACCGGATCGGGGAGATCTCGGACGAGATGCTCCGCGACGAGGTCCCGGTCCGCCTCAACCGCGCCGTCGTCGAGCACGACGTGGCCCTGGTCGTCGGGCCGGTCTTCCCGCACGAGGTGGTCGGTTTCTCCGGTGGCAACAAGTACTTCTTCCCGGGGGTCGCGGGCCAGGAGGTCATCGACTTCTCGCACTGGCTCGGCGCCCTGATCACCAGCGCGAACATCATCGGTACGCCGGGACTCACCCCGGTCCGCGCCCTGATCGACGAGGCCGCCGCGCTCATCCCGGCCGAGAAGCTCGCCCTGTCGGTGGTCGCGCAGTCCGGGACGGACGCGCTGCACGCGGTCGCGTTCGGCGACACGATCTCGTCCTGGCGGGCGGCCGCCGAGATCTCCGCGCAGACCCACGTCCGCTACCTGGAGCATCCCATCCGGCGGGTCGTGTCGGTGATGCCGCCGAAGTACGCCGACATCTGGACCGCGGCCAAGGGCTTCTACAAGGTCGAGCCGATCGTCGCGGACGGCGGCGAGGTGATCCTCTACGCGCCGCACGTCACCCAACTGGCCGCGATGCACCCCGAGATCGAGGAGATCGGCTACCACTGCCGCGACTACTTCGTCGGCCAGTGGGACAAGTTCCGCGACCTGCACTGGGGCGTCCTCGCGCACTCCACGCACCTGCGCGGCGCGGGCACCTGGGACCCGGTGAACGGCGAGCACCTCCGCGTCCGGGTCACGCTCGCCACCGGCATCCCCGAGGACGTCGTACAGCGGGCCAACCTCGGGTATCTCGACCCGGCGACGGTCGACCTGGCCGCGTACGAGGCCGATCCGGAAACCTTCGTCGTACCGAACGCAGGCGAGACCCTCTACCGGCTTCAGTGACCCGCCGGTAACCTCAGGCGGTATGGCTGAAGTCGTCATCATCGGGTCCGGGTTCGCCGGGCTGTGCATGGGAATCAAACTGCAGCAGGCCGGGTGTGAGGACTTCGTCATCCTCGAGAAGGCGGACGACCTCGGCGGCACCTGGCGGGACAACACGTATCCCGGCTGCGCCTGCGACATCCCGTCGTACCTCTACTCGTTCTCGTTCGAGCAGAATCCGCGCTGGACGCGGATGTTCGCGACCTGGGACGAGATCCTCGGGTACCTGCGGCACTGCGCGGACAAGTACGGGATCGCGGACAAGATCCGGTACGGCGCCGAGGTCACCGAAGCCGTCTTCGACGAGGCGACGGGCCGCTGGACCGTCACGGTCAACGACGACGAGACGATCGAGACCCAGTCCCTCGTGGCCGGCGTCGGCAGCCTGCACCGGCCGAAGCTCCCGGACCTCCCGGGCCTCGACTCGTTCGCCGGTACGACGTTCCACTCGGCCGTCTGGGATCACTCGGTGGACCTGCGCGGCCGGAACGTCGCGGTGATCGGGACCGGCGCGTCGGCGATCCAGTTCGTGCCGCAGATCGCTCCGCAGGTCGCGCAACTGGACGTGTACCAGCGGACGCCACCGTGGGTGACGCCGAAGCCGGACCGCGCGATCGGCGGCTGGGAGCGCCAGCTGCACCAACGGTTCCCGGCCGGCCAGCGGGCGATCCGCAACGTCATCTACTGGGGTCTCGAGGGTCGCGGCGCAGGCTTCGCCGGGAGCCCGAAGTTGATGAAAGGCCTGGAAATACAGGCGAAACGGCACCTGCACAAGCAGGTCACCGACCCTGAACTACGGACGAAACTGACGCCGGACTACCAGATCGGCTGTAAGCGGATCCTGATCTCGAACGACTACTACCCCGCGCTCGCCCGGCCGAACGTCGACCTCGTCACCACCCCGATCACGCGGGTCACCCCGACCGGCGTGGTCACCGCCGACGGCACCGAACGGGCCTGCGACACGATCGTGCTCGGCACCGGGTTCGACGTCTCGGCGAACCTGACCCGGATGCCGATCCTCGGCAAGGACGGCGTCGACCTCGCCGACCACTGGAAGCGCAACGGCATCGGCGCGCACCTCGGCATCACGGTCGCCGGATACCCGAACCTGTTCCTGCTGGTCGGCCCGAACACGCTCCTCGGCCACTCCTCGATGGTGTTCATGATCGAGGCCCAGGTCCGGTACGTCATGCAGGCCCTGCACCTGCTCCGGCGGCGCAACGCGTCGTACGTCGAGGTCCGCGAGGAGGTCCAGGAGCAGTTCGTCGACACCGTCCAGGGCGAGCTCGGCTCCACCGTCTGGCAGTCCGGCTGCACGAGCTGGTACCTGGACGCGGCCGGACGGAACTCCACGATCTGGCCCGAGTGGACCTTCGCCTACTGGCGCCGCACCAGAAGACTCGACCCCGCCGACTTCGCGGTCGTCCACTAGGTAGCAGACGATGACGGCGGAAGGCTCGGATATCGGCGCTGAGGAACCGGTCCCGTCGCATGGCTGTGACGGCGTCGCAGGGGCTGGTTTCGTCAGGTTTGCACGGGCGCTCTGAGGTGGAGACGGCCGTTGTCGATGATGGCGAGGTGCCCGTCGCCCACGTCGTCGGGAAGGTTGGCGACGATGGCTGGTACGTGGTCTTCGCGGAGGAGGATCGCGAGGTGGCACAGGTCAGATCCGCCGGCAAAGGCGAATCCGGCGACGAGCCCGATGAGTCGGGACAGGATGACGTACGGACGGTCTGCATAGACGATCGGGGGTGTCGGGAGTTCGGCGATGCGTTCGAGCAGGTTGGTGATGTAGCGGCTTTCGGGCACGTCGGCGTCGCCCTTGATCGACACGATTGGTGCGATCGACAGGCGAGTCAGGATCTCGTCGTCGGGCAGGATCAGCAGTGGGCCGCGAGCTGCACCGGCACTGAGCGTGCTTCCGGTCCAGCTGCTGGCCGGACCGGTGTGGGTGATCGAGTAGTCGATGAAGTGCGGCGCCTGCTTGTCGTGGACCCATTCGAGATAGGTGCCTGGATAGAGCTCGGTCAGTGTGTGGGTGAAAGCGGCCACCTGCCGCAGCTGGTCAAGGCTCCAGGGGTCTGGTACCTCGAGTGCGGCCCAGGAGCGCTCATCGTTCAATGCAGGCAGGTCGAGCGAGCCCGGGCTGGTGAGGCCGCGGTTGATGGCCAGCAGGCTCTCGGCGGAGTGTTCCATCGTGGCAGACCCGTCAGGGTTGGCGCGGGTGACGGCGCCGGAGGCGCCACGGATGAACGGCCGCAGCAGGAGGGTGTGCCGGGCGTGTGGGTCGCCCTGAAGGTTCAGGACTGTGCTCAGGAACCGTGGCAAGTCCTCGGAGGGCAGGATGTTCTGGCGTGCGGACGGGCCAAAGTCGACGATGACTTCGCCGTGCAGCTGGTCCCACCAGTGCGGCCGCAGTGCCGGGTCGTTGAGACCGTTACCGTTGAGGGTGATCAGCCAGCCATCGTCGACGGTGACACCATGCCGGACAGCCAGACCGAAGGCCGGGCCGCGCTTGGCAGTGACGCTGAGGTAGACGTCGGCACAGTCACCGAGCTCAATGCCGGTGGGAAGCTGCTCGCTGTTGTACAGCGAGGTCGTGGCGAAGACCGGTCCGGCGGGTGGAGCCATCGACAGGGCGGCGGTGACCGGCCGGACCTGGAGCAGCCGCAGCCCTTCCGGGTGCCATGCCCACTCGATGTCGACCTCGTGTCCCAGTTGAGTTCGCAGTTCGGCTGCCAGGTCAGCGATCTGGTCGTACGGCGGTGGCGGGGCAGCTTGGTCGGTGATGTCGTAGCGGTGAGCTGCGGTCAGGCCGGAGACTAGGTGTTCACCGGTGCCGACGGTCGCGCAGACCAGGGTTCGGTCTTCCTGGGTGAACGCGACGCCGGCCAGGTCGGCATCCACCATCTGCTGGACGAAGACCGCGATACGCGGCGCCGCGTCGATGTCTCCTGCTCGGAGCCGGGCCAGGACGGCCCGGGGGCTGTAGAACGAAGCCCAGCAGGCGATGACCGCTTCGGCGACGTCGGCGAGTGTCGTCAGGTGCAGGAACGACTCGTACAGGCCGGCGTGGCTGCGAACGGTGCCGTCTTCGACGAGGCTGGAGGACCTGACAGCCCACGGACCGTCCTTGCTGGCATCGGCGCACCAGCCGGCCAACGCCTTCCACAAGGCCGATGGCAGTGTGAGCGATTCGAGGATCGCGGCGAGCCGTGCGTCGAGGTTGATCAGTTCGTTGCCGGCTGTGGCGGCCACCTCATGAAACAGCTCCGCCAGTGCCGAGGTGCCATCAGACCCGAGCGCGTCCCTGAAGGCGCTGGCAGGGATGCCAACAGCGTGCGGCACGGCGGCGCGGCCGTCGAGCCAGTCGGCTACGGCGGCGAGGTTGGCGAACTTCGCTCCGACCACGTTCAGATCACGGCCAGCCGGGGAGTCGAGCGCGATGAGGAGAGGGAGTTGCTTCGGTACGGAGTTCGTGGAGTTCACGGTGTGATCCTCGCTGTCCAGCTCAGGGGCTGGACGCGCGGACCGCTAGTCGAGCGGTTGGGCCAGCCACTTGGTGAGAACGGTGTCGACCTGGTCGTGCAGATCGCGCGGCGCGAGCGTTGTGGTGTCGACGCTGTAGTCCGCGCAGATCGTGTCGTAGCCCCAGGTGGCGTTGGAGTCAGGGACGATGGTGTGGTCTCCGCGGGCATGCAGCCGCTGAGCACGCACCTCGTCGGTACATGTGACATGAACGAACGCAAACCCGTCGGCGGACAGCCTGGGGTAGTCGACAGCCGCGTCGCGGAGGTCGTCGTTGATCACGACCGAGGTTGTGGCTTGCGCGACTCGGGTGAGGAAGTCGTCGGCCAGGTAGTCGGGGTTGATGCGACGCAGCCAGGTCGCCACGGTGCGCAGCACGTCGTTGTCGTGCTCCCATGGTCCGATTGGCCTGCCGGCCGTTGCGTAGACTTGGCCCTGGATCCGGTAGAGCGGTTCGGCGAGCTTGATGACCTGCACGGTGTGGCCGCGCTCTTCCAGCCCGGCCTTGAGGCCCGCGGCGACGGTGGACTTGCCGGAGCCGGCCAGCCCATAGAGGGCCAGCTTGCGCGGCATACCCACTGCGGATCCCCTTCTTGAGGCCGTTCACGTCGACTGCAATCCGGCTGCAGGACGCAGCCAGGATAGCTTCGACCAGTGATCCTCCAGGCTGGCCACACCGTGGCTCACCAAGAACTCGCGAGTGAAGGCAACCAATTGCTGGTATTCGCTGTGCAGCAGGCTGAAGTCGACCGGGCGGAGCGTGCGGGTGCGGATGTACTCGACCTCGACTTGGTGCAGGGGATCGACTAGCCCGGCGCGGTCGGTACACCTGTCGAGCATGATCGAGAAAACATGTCCGGAGGCCAGTGACTCCAGCACGACGTTGTACCGGACCCTTCGGTAGACCTCTCCCCAGGCCGGCCGCAGCCCCCAGCGGTCTGCGATCACGGCGGGTAGGTCTGGGTTCGGCCCGAGCACCACTCCCTCGATCAGGTCCTCGTGACGCATCTCGGCATCGGCGATGAACCTCTTGCGGCGGATGATCCAGGTGCCGTTCACCGCGGGGATGAACGCGATGTAGCCGCGATCGGCCCGAGGCGTCGTGATCTCGAACAGGTGGTTGTCGAAGTCCCATTGCTCGAAGCCGCCGTTGTTGCCGTGTTCGCAGATCCAGTCCTGCAGGCCACCGTCGCGAACGGAGTCCAGGATGAGGGTGGTCAGACGCCACAGGTCGGGCTGGCCCTGGAGGGTGAATTTGTACTCCAGCTCTTGACCGGGCAGTGCGTTGACGAACCAGCGTTGATGGTTGACCGCCTTCGGCCCGCAGGCACGGTGACGTTCAGCTAGTTGGCCGGTCCAGATGACCTGGTTCGTGCTGGACAGATCGCCAGTCAGCGTGGGACCTGGCAGCACGACGAACAGGACATCGTCACCCGTGAAGGACTGCTGTGTGTACGGCGTCCACCGGCCGTCGACGGCCCGGAGCAGGAACAAGGGTGCCAGGCCGCGACATTGCTCGCGCATCGGTGTATCGAGCGTTACGACCGCGGTGTTCGCTGCGGCGGTGAGTGCGTCCGGGGCGACATCTATGGCTACCGTCACGGGCTCGGGACCTTGGGGTTCGTGACGAAGGCCAGCCGGCCCGGCCAGCAGAACGGATCGCTCGGCCGGGGCAATGCCGGTGCTGGTTGAGCGGGGCAGGATCATCGTATCGGTCGTCATCGGTTCCGCTCCTCGATGTGGTGTCCGGATTGAGTTTGGTGTCGGTGAACGGGCGCAGACGCAGGGATCAGTACGCCCGCCCACCGAGCTCGGGCGGGTCCTCAGCTCCCCGGGACAAGCGCCTCGCCGCGCCAGGGGCACAGGTGAGCTGAGGACTCCGGATTGGGGCAGGCCTTCGCCGGGCGGGTGACGAATCCGCGTACGCGTCCTGATGCGGTGAGGAGGTCCACCCGGACGTGTTGACTGGCGCAGGCCCGCCGGTTCAGGGAGCTCACAGAGCGGCACTCGCTTGTGAGCGCCGGCACGTCGCGATCCGGACCAGTCAGGCCGAGACCACCGGTCAACAAGGTCTGATGTCTCATCGTGGGGCTCCCTGTCAGCTCGAGTTCGCTGCTCTTAGGACACCGGCCCGCGAGGCCCCGGACAGAGATGTGACCACTCAGAGTGCAACCGGCTTGCACAACCTGCAAACGTGGGTCACGCTCGAACTCCCGCCGTAGTGGATCGAGGTGACCGTGAGTATTTCCTCCGCCTGGACAACGATGTCGGCCGTCGCACAGGCAGCCGACGACGGCGACTTCGGCACCGTTCTCCGAACCGCCCGCGTGGCCGCCGGGCTGAGTCTGAAAGACGCAGCGCAGCTGGCCGGGTTCTCCGCGTCGACGTTGAGCCGGATGGAGACGAAACCTGGCCGCGCGTGGGACGTGCGCGACCTGCGCCGTCTCGCGGAGGTTTTCGGGATCCCTGAGCCTCTGTTCGGACTGTCGCGTCCGGTCTCCGGCCTGAGCACCGCTAATCTGAGCGCAGGTGTCGATGAGGATGGTGATCCGATGCGCCGACGCGACCTGCTCGCGACGACCGCCGCGGTCGTGACCGGCGCAGCAGTGCTGCCTCTGGGCCAGGCGGCCGCCGCGTACGGAATGGCCGACACCATCGAGGACGTGCTGTTCGGGCGAGCCACCGCCGCGCCCATTCCTGATCACCAACTGGGGGCGCAGATCGCGGCGGCGCGAGCCGATTTCCGCGCCACCCGCTACAGCCAGCTCGCCCGCCGCCTTCCCAAGCTGCTCGCGCAAGCAGTCGCTGGCCGCGACGCCGCCTCGACCAGCGAGGTCGGACCGGCATCCACTCGGCTGGCGCAGGCCTACTGCCTGGCTACGGAATTGCTGGTCAAACTGCATGATGACGGGATGGCCTGGGCCACAGCGGATCGCGCGGTCCAAGCCGCCCGCGCCGGCGACGACCCACTGACGTTGGCCGAGTCCCGCCGCTGGGCGGCGACCGTGATGCGGCGAACCCACCACCGCGAAGGCGCCCAGCGGCTCATGCTCGACGCGGCAAGCCAACTACAGACCGATACCGGCCTGACCGACACCAGCACCGCCGCTACGTACGGGCAATTGCTTGCCACCGCCTCCTACACAGCCGCGCTGCGCGACGACCGCGACAGCGCCTGGACATTGCTCGGCGAGGCCGAGGCCGCCGCACGCCGTACGCGCCTCACCAAGAACGACCGCTTCAACATGCTCGACCTGGCCGTCTACAAAATCAGTGTCTCGCGGGTTCTCGGCGACTTCGGCACAGCCGTCGACTACGCCCGCCTGGTCGACCCCGCCGGCATTACCGCCCCCGAACGTCGCGCCCGTTACTGGGAAGACACCGCCCTCGCCCTCCACGGACGCGGCAACAGGCAAGCCGCGTTCCAAGCCCTCGTCACCGCCGAGCGAGACACCCCACAGGAAGTCCGCTTCCGTCCCTGGGCACAGCAACTGACCCGCGACCTGCTCTCCGGCGACCGCAGCAACAGCCTGCACGGCGTACGAGATTTCGCCGGTCGCATCGGCACGCTCTGAACATCGAGGGTCAGCATCGCTGGCGTCTGTCTGTCCTTGGTGCGGGCGACCGTCGTCAGGCTCGCAACTGCTTCGCGTCGGGCCACCCGATATCACAAGCGCCCTGCAGATAACGCTCGTTGACATTGCGAACCCTGCCGGCACAGTATCTGCCAGATTGCTTCCACGTGGACAGCCAGCGCGAAGTGGTGACCCTTCCCCCGCGGGAACAACACTCGATCAAGGTATACACCGTTCGCTCAAGAGCGGCAGCACGCCGCCGAAGGCGGCCAAACGGCTGCCGCCGCGCAGCGGTGTCCTTTGCGGGCGGTGGCCTTCCATTAAGGGATGACCCGGACTCCTTCAGTAGGAGTCCGGGTGGGCCGGCGTACGACCTTGGGATGAAGGAAAGACCGATCCGGAGGCCGATGTTTACCGGCGGGTGCTGAAGGACTCTTGAGACATGGAAATCCTTCAGATCGCCGGAGCGGCAGCCATCGTGATCGGCATCGTGATCACGGCGCTGATCGCCATCATCCCGTCAGTCGTCGACCGATGACGTCAGTCGGCGGACAGATGGACCAGTAGGTCCTGCCGGGTCAGTACGCCCACCGGCTTGCCGTCGTCCAGAACCATCAGGGCGTCCCTACCCTCGAGCAGCTCGACCGCCTTCGTGACCGGTTCGCCGGCGCCCAGGGACGGGAGCGCCGCATCCATGTGCTGCTCGACCATGTCGGCCAGTCGCGCCTTGCCGGAGTACAGGGCGTCCATCAATGTCCGCTCCGACACCGCGCCGGCCACCTCGGCCGCCATCACCGGCGGCTCCGCACGGACGACCGGCATCTGCGAGACGCCGTACTCGCGGAGGATCGCGACCGCCTCGGCGATCGTCTCGTGCGGGTGGGTGTGCACCAGCGGCGGCAGGCTGCCGTCCTTGCCGGCCAGCACGTCACCGAGCGTCGTGCCCTGCTTGGTGTGCGCGAGGAAGCCGTACTGCGCCAGCCAGTCGTCGTTGAACACCTTGGTCAGGTAGCCGCGGCCGCCGTCCGGCAGCAGCACCACGATGACGGCTTCGGGGTCATCGACCTCGTGCGCCAGCCGGATCGCGGCCGCGGCCGCCATCCCGGCCGAACCGCCGACCAGCATGGCCTCTTCGCGGGCGAGCCGCCGGGTGAGCGCGAACGAGTCCGCGTCCGACACCTCGATGATCCGGTCGCAGATGTTGCGGTCGTACGTCTCCGGCCAGAAGTCCTCGCCGACGCCCTCGACCAGGTACGGACGGCCGGTGCCGCCGGAATAGACCGAGCCCTCCGGGTCGGCGCCGACGATCTGGACCTTGCCGCCGGAGACCTCCTTCAGGTACTTGCCGGTGCCGGTGATCGTGCCGCCGGTGCCGACGCCCGCGACGAAGTGCGTGATCTTGCCGTCGGTCTGCTCCCAGAGCTCCGGACCGGTGGTCTCGTAGTGCGAGCGCGGGTTGTTCTGGTTCGCGTACTGGTTCGGCTTCCAGGCACCCTCGATCTCGCGGACGAGACGGTCGGAGACGTTGTAGTACGAGTCCGGGTGCTCAGGGGCGACCGCGGTCGGGCAGACCACGACGTCGGCGCCGTACGCCTTGAGCACGTTGCGCTTGTCCTCGCTGACCTTGTCCGGGCAGACGAAGACGCACTTGTAGCCCTTCTGCTGGGCGACCATCGCAAGCCCGACACCGGTGTTGCCGGAGGTCGGCTCGACGATCGTGCCGCCGGGCTTGAGCTCGCCGGAGGCCTCGGCGGCCTCGATCATCCGGACCGCGATCCGGTCCTTCACCGAGCCGCCCGGGTTGAAGTACTCGACCTTGGCGAGCACCAGCGGCTTGGCGCCGTCTGTCGTTTTCGTCAGCCGCACCAGCGGGGTGTTGCCGACCAGGTCCAGGAGTGATTCTGCGTAGCGCACGATCTTCACTGTAGTGATCCGCGCGTCTTTCCCCTATTTTCACTTGCGTCGGCGTAACAGCGTGTAATCCTTGTACTTGTGAGTAGAGCCAGGGCAGCCAAGAAGCTGGCCCAGGCCGCGGCCTTCGGGGGCGGGGGACTCGGACTCATCGGTGCCACGTTGTACGGCGTACTGACCGCTGAGGCCGAGTACGCGAAACGCGTGATCGGGCCGATGCGTTACTACCCGACTCCGGGCAACGGCCTGTACGGCCGGTATCCAGGACATCCGATCACGTTCGCCATGCTCGGCGACTCGAGTGCAGCGGGGTACGGCACCGACTCGCCGGACGAGACTCCCGGGGTGCTGCTGGCGTCCGGGCTCGCGGAGCTGGCCGCGCGACCGGTCCGGCTGGTCGACGTCTCCAAGACCGGGGCGAAGTCGACCGATCTCGCCGCGCAGGTGGACGCCGCGCTGCAGGCCGGGCCGCATGTCGCGGTGATCCTGATCGGCGCGAACGACGTGAAGGCCAAGATGCCGCCGTCGACCTCGGTCCGCTTGCTGTCCACCGCCGTACGGCGGCTGCGCGCCGCGAACTGTGAGGTGGTGGTGGGTACCTGCCCCGACCTGGGGGTGATCCGGACGATCCAGCCGCCACTGCGGTGGGTCGCCCGGTCCTGGAGCCACCGGCTGGCCGCCGCTCAGACCATCGCAGTCGTCGAAGCAGGCGGCCGCTCCGTGTCACTCGGCACGCTGCTCGGCGAGGTGTTCCGCACCAACCCGTCGATGTGGGGCCGGGACAACTTCCACCCGTCGGCCACCGGGTACGCCGCCGCGTCGGCCGCACTGCTGCCCTCGATGGCGGCCGCGATGGGCGTCGGCACCGAGTCGTTCGTGCACCCGGAGCAGTTCCGCGGCGAAGCGATCCTGCCGATCGCGGAGGCCGCCGTACTGGCTGCCCGCCGGGGCGGCACCGAGGTCGCCGCCACCGAGGTCGGCGGGCGGGAGCGCGGCCCGCGGGGTCGTTGGGCCGAACTGCGCCACCGGCGCCGGCACCCCAAGGCCGAGGTCGACCGGGTCGAGGAACCCACGGACAGCGTGCCCGTCGGTCAATAGTTGCTGGCTTGTGCGTCCGCTGAGCGGGGACTTTCATGTCGGGAGTCTTGCCTCCGGGCGGCCACGTGGTGCACAGTCGATAACTACGCGATACCCCGATAACGGGAGGCGAAGATGGGCTTGAACCACTCCGAAGAGACGCATCAGCGTTTGGTGGAGGCCGTGCCCAGATGCACCGGACGCGCAATGACTGAGTGGTTCCAGCTGATGAACGACGGACCGTCGTTCCTGCGCTTCGACGACAGAGTGAGATGGCTAGCCGGCGAGTACGCACTCGCGCACGGGCACGCTACCGCCATCGTCCATGAGTTCGATCTGGTCAAGGCGCATCGGCGAATGGGCTGAGCCGCAAAGGAGAAGACTCGAAGACCTGCCCTTTCAGGTGGAGGGGCAGGTCTTTCACGTTCTTTCAGGCCCGATGACCACCTCGTTGCCCTCCGGATCGGCAACCAGGTAAGGCTTCTCGTCCAGCAGCCGCCCACCGGCGGCCAACGCGGTCTGCACCCGCTGAGCCACTTCGTCCTCCGGTACGGCGAGTTCGAAGCGGATCCGGTTCCGCTGCTGCCGTGGCTCCTCCAACTGCTGGAAGAACAGCACCGGGTTCAAGCGCCGCGGGTCGTAGATGTCCGAGAGAAACGGCCGCTCGTCCTCCGCATAGCCCAGCAGCGCCACCCAGAACGCCCGGACCTTCGCTACGTCGATCGCGTCGATCCCGAACTGTACGAACCGCAACGGCGCCGGGTCCGCTCGCAACCCGAGCTCCTTCGCCGCGGCCTCGATCTGCGCGGCCAGCGCGACGAACTTCGGATCCGCTCCGTCGCCGTCCTCCCACTTGTCCTTCCCACTGTCGATCACGACGCCTTCTGCCCGTACGTCGATCATCAGCGGAATGCCCGCGGCATCGGCCAGCCCGGCCACCGCGGTCGCCAGCTGCGCGGGTGAGGTCGTCGGGTAGAACGTCATCGCGGCGAACAGCGCCAGCCAGTCGGTGGTCCCCGGCAGCGGGTCCCCCGGTACCAGGTCGACCTCGTTCCCCTCGTCGTCGGGCAGCATCACGCCGTACGCCCCGGACGGCTCCCGCCCCGTCACCACACGCGCCTCCTCCACCGCCACCGCCGGCCGAACCACGTCAACGTGAATCCGATTCCGCAGCGGCCGGGGTTCTTCGAGGCGTCGTACGGTGAAGATCGGGTCCCGTCGCAACTGATCCGAGCCGAGGACTGCGTCCCAGAACGGCTGTACTGCGGCCGGCTCTGCTGCCTCGATCACGACGTCGAGGGTCTGGACGCCCGCCGGATTCGCGATCAGGCCGAGCTCCTCGGCTGCGAGCTGGGCGTCTTCGGTGGACCGCACCCGGACGCCGGTCGAGCGGATGTCGACGTCCGGCATCCCGTGCTTCGCGAGGCGTTCGGCGAGTGCGGCGCCGGCGGCGTGCGAAGGAGCGTCGTACCAGGTTGTGGTCATGGGAACCACAGTAGAGCCGGAACCGGACGACCTGCGTCCGGAAAGGCGGAAGGGCCGGCCCACCTGGACCGGCCCTTCCGTTGTCGTGCGGTTCTAGATGCTGCTGGGATCAGTCGCCGCCGCGGAGGATGGCGAGGATCCGCAGGATGTTCCAGTACAGCCAGACCAGGGTGACGGTCAGGCCGAACGCGGCCCGCCAGGCCTCGTTCTGCGGGGCGCCCTGGCGGACACCCTGCTCGATCATGTCGAAGTCGAGGATCAGGTTGAACACCGCGAGGCCGGCGCCGAGCGCGGCGAACAGCAGACCCATCGGGCCCATCCCGCTGATGCCGGTGCTGATCCCGAAGAGGCTCAGAACCAGGTTGACCAGCAGCACGCCGGCGAAGCCCATCGTGCCGATGATCACCATCTTGGTGAACTTCGGCGTCACCTTGATCGCGAAGTACTTGTACGTCGCCAGCGTCAGGCCGGCCGTCACCATCGTGGCCAAGATGGCCTGCACGATGATGGCGGAGTCACCGACCCAGGCGGCGATGAACTTGCTGCCGATCCCGAGGAACACGCCCTCGGCGACGGCGTACAGCATCACCAGCGCCGGGTTCACCTTGCGGGAGAACGACAGCACCATGGCGAGCGCGAACCCGACCAGTGCACCGGCAAGGAACGCCGGCTTGACGAACTCGACCGGGACCATCCACCAGGCCACTGCGGCGGCCGCCACGACCACGCCCAGGGTGATCGCGGTCTTGACGATCACGTCGTCCAACGTCATGGGGCGGCTCGAGGCCGGAGCCCCCGGGTACTGCTGCTGCGGCGGCACACCCGATCCGCCGTAGCCCAATGGGCTCTGCTGACCGTACGGAGCGGCCCCCGGATAGGCCTGGCCGTGGCCAGGCGCGAACGCACTCGACCGGTTCAGCACCGGGTTACTGCTCTGCATCTCTTCCTCCTGATGACCCACATCCGGGGCCGTATCGAGATACTACGGTCCCACCCTTAACAACATCTGAGAATCCATCAACCATTCCGCCCCGAAAACGAGCGAATATCCATCGCTTCCCGATGTATTTGCCTGCATACAACGCGGTCAGACGTGGGGGTGGACGGGGTCCTGGGTGGTGAGGGCGGCGCCTACCTGGTCGGCGAGGGCTACGGCTACCAGGCGTTGCTCCAGGTCGGGGCGGGCGATTCTGCTGGCGGCGGTGAGGAGGAAGCGGCCGCGGGGTTCGCCGGCGTGCTGGACAATGAGTTCGATCTCGGCGTTGGTCGGCAGGCCGTCGCGTTCGACCTTCAGGACGTGCGATCCGCGCGTCACGGAGCCGTCCGGGTTCAGCCGCGGCGCCTGGGTCTGTTTGCTGCCGGCAACGAACTTGGCGCCGTCGATCCCCAGTACGGCGGTCAGCTCGGCGCGCACCTGCTCGATCAGGTCGTCGGTCGACCCGCCGGCCGCGACCGCCTGCGAGGTGGTGATCACGCCGTCCAGGTACCCGGCGCGCCGGGACGCCTTGGCTTGTTGCCCGCGGCCCCAGATCGCGATCTGCGTGACCGCGATCCCGATCACCAGCAGCAGCACGGCCTGTTCGACGTCGTTGCTGCTGTTGATGGTGAAACTGTCGTACGGCATGGTCAGGAAGAAGTCGAACCACACCGCGCTCGACACCGCCGCGATCACGCCGGCGAGCCGGATCCCGAACACGGCGACCGCCACGATCACGACCACCAGCAGCAACGCCGCGTTCGCGTTGTCGAAGTGTTCCCGGAACGGCGTCAGCAGCGCACACACCGCCGGGGGCGCCAGCACCGACGCCGTCAGGACCGGAGTCCGATAGTTCTCCACCTCTCTATTGATGCGCACCACAAGCACCGGATCAACAGTTCTCACAAAGGTCTGTCATCCGTACCGTGGGTCGCATGCCCGAGATCGCCCGTATCCGGCCCGCCGAGAACACCGACGAGCGCGGCACGCTGACCGGCCTGCTCGACTTCCTCCGGGCAACCGTCGAACTCAAGGCGACGGGCCTGACCGACGAGCAGGCCTTCGCCAGGCCGGTCCACCCGTCCGCGCTCACTCCGGGCGGAATCGTCAAGCACCTGACCGCCGTGGAGCGCTTCTGGTTCGCGATCGACTTCGCCGGGCAGGACGTCGCGTGGCCGTGGACCGAGGAGGATCCGCACGGCGGCTTCCCGATCGGGCCCGGCGACACGGTCGCCGGTGTCCTGGCGGCGTACCGCGCCGAATGTGCACGTTCGCGCGAGATCACCGCGGCCGCGTCGCTCGACGAGCGGGCGCACTCGGAAGGCATGACCTTCACCCTGCGCTACGCCCTCGCGCACCTCATCGAGGAAACCGCCCGCCACCTCGGCCACCTCGACCTCCTCCGCGAATCCACCGACGGCCTGGTCGGCGAATAATCGGCGCCTCCTGACGCATGTGGGGTTGGGGGCCGGCCGACGGGCCAGGCTCTCGCTCCACCGAACGCCCACCACGCGCGCCCCGTCGGCCCGATGGTGTGCAAGCGCGACAGGTAGAGCACCAGCGAGACACCGTACGCACAACCACAATCACGCTCAGGTGCACTACCCCGCCAGCCGACATCTCCTGTCCAAACTGCATACCCTGAACCGAGTCGTGGCGTTTGGTTGGTCCGCGAAACCGCGAGTCGTGGATCGAGGCTGCTGTCAGGTGGGCGATTTGCTGCCGAAATCCACGACTCGATGGACCCTGGTGCCTGCGGTACGTCGCTCGACGGGCCGTCGGATCACCCGCACATCGAGCAGGACACCAACGGCCGGATAACCTCTCGTGTGCAGGGGTTCTCTACTGCTGTATGAGGGGAGAACCCTGAATGCGTGGGGATAACCCGTCGTCTGCTCGACGCCGGGGCCGGCGGGGTGACCGGGCGGCACGACGGTAGTCCGGGCGACTGTGGGCGGGGCGACGGTGGGAAGTACGGACAGTCGCTGGTGACTGGGCAGAGGCAATGCCAGGTGCCGACCCACCACTGCCTGTCGCGCGACCCCTGATCGGGCTGATCACCACAACGCCGACGTCAGGAGACCCGAATAATCCCTCGCACCTCGGATGTCCGCCTGCGTAGGTTGCTGCGCATGCACCGACTCCGACTGGCTACGGACGCGGACGTCACGTTCCTGGCCGATGTGACGCTGGCCGCCACCGATGCGCAGGGCCGCCTGCCTGCCGACTTCGACGAGCCTGCCTGGCGGGCGCGCTTCGCCGAGTGGAGTCGCGAGTCGATCGAGGATCCCGCGACCGAGCTGTACGTCGTCGAGGTCGACGACGTACGCGCCGGCCGCCTCCGCGTCAGCCGTACGCCGGAATTCGTCGAGGTGAACGGCATCCAGCTCCACCCCGACGTCCAGAACCGCGGAGTCGGTACGGCGATCCTCACCGCGTTGCAGTCCGAGGCCGCGAAGTCCGGCGTACCGCTGAAGCTGAACGTCGAGCGGGACAATCCGGATGCCCGTCGGCTGTACGAACGCCTCGGGTTCACCAAGACAGGCGAGGACGGAGCGGAGGACGTCATGGAATGGTCGAAGGCGGCAGAGCAGAACCGGTTGTGGAACGCGGACGTCGCCGAGCGGTACGACACTCCGGGCGACGGGATGTTCTCGGCGGACGTGCTCGGGCCGACCGTGGAGCGGCTGGCCGGACTCGCTGAGGGTGGACGCGCGCTCGAGTTCGCGATCGGCACCGGGCGGGTCGCCGTACCGCTGTCGAAGTACGGCGTACCGGTGAGCGGGATCGAACTGTCGGACGCGATGCTCGAGCAGCTGCGGACGAAGGCCGACGCGGAGACGATCCCGGTCGTCGCCGGCGACATGGTGACGGCCCGCGTACCGGGCGAGTTCGCTCTGGTCTACCTGGTCTTCAACACGATCTCGAACCTGCTCACCCAGGAGGAGCAGGTCGCGTGCTTCCGGAACGCCGCCCGCCATCTCTCCCCCGGCGGCCGCTTCGTGATCGAGCTCTGGGTCCCCGAACTACGCCGCCTCCCGCCCGGCATCCCCGCCACCGTCGGCACCGCCGATCCCGGCTACATCCTGCTGGACACGTACGACGTACTGAAGCAGCACGTCGTCTCCCACCACTTCCACTTCGGCGAAGGCACCGAGGCACGCCTGGACCGCACCCCGCACCGCTACATCTGGCCCGCCGAACTCGACCTGATGGCCCAACTAGCCGGCTTCACCCTCGAATCCCGCCACGCCGACTGGACCACCACCGAGTTCACCGCCGACTCCCCCTCCCACGTCTCGGTCTACCGCCTGACCTCCTGAGCGCGCCGAACGACCCACCGAGCGTCCTCACCTGGCAGATCGCCGTCTCCGACGTAGACGCAGCGGCCGCCCGCTGCCGCGAAGCCGGTCTCGCCTTCGAACTGGAGCAGAACGATCCCGCTCCCGGCTGGACCTACCGCCGCCTCCTCCTCCGAACCCCCAGCGGCTACCGCCTCGCGCTGGAAGGGCCGACCGAGTAGCGGTTGCGTGTCGGGGGTGGTGGGTACTGCGCGCGGGATCCACCATGAGGGGATGACGGTCCCTCGGGTGGGGGATGTTCGGTGGGTGAGATCACTCCCGGGAGGGTTTGTGAAATCTTTCACGAGCGTTTAGCGTTGAAGCGAACATGAAGTCTGAGAACCACTCAGGGAGAGTGAACCGCATGACAGCCCAGGTGCCGCACATCCTCGTCGTCGGAGGCGGTTACGTCGGGATGTACACCGCGTACGGCCTGCGCCGCGCCGCCCGTAAGGGGCGGATCCGGGTGACCGTGGTCGACCCGCGGTCGGTGATGACCTACCAGCCGTTCCTGCCGGAAGCCGCGGCCGGTTCGGTGGAGCCGCGGCACGTCGTGGTGCCGCTGCGCAAGACCCTCAAGGGTTGCCGGGTGGTGACCGGCCGCGTGACGGGGATCGATCACGCGCACAAGGTCGCCAAGGTGATGCCCGAGGAGGGCCCGGAGTACGAGCTCGCCTACGACCAGGTCGTCGTCGCGCTCGGCTCGATCGCCCGCACGCTACCCATTCCCGGCCTGGCCGAGGAAGCGACCGGGTTCAAGAACGTCGAAGAGGCCATCGCGCTGCGCAACAAGGTCCTGGACCGGCTCGACGTCGCGTCGTCGCAGCCCGACCCGGCGCTGCGCAAGTCCGCGCTCACCTTCGTCTTCATCGGCGGCGGGTACGCCGGTGTCGAGGCGTTCGCCGAGCTCGAGGACATGGCCCGCTACGCCACCCGCTACTACGACAACATCAAGCCCGAGGACATGCGCTGGGTCCTGGTCGAGGCCACCAACCGGATCCTGCCCGAGGTCGGCCCGGATCTCGGCAAGTACACCGTGGACCAGCTCCGCAAGCGGAACATGGACATCCGGCTGGAGACCCGGTTGGAGTCCTGCGAGAAGGGCCACGTGATCCTCAGTGACGGCGAGGAGTTCGACGCCGACACGATCGTCTGGACGGCCGGCGTGAAGGCGAACCCGGCGCTCGCCGCGACGGACTTCCCGCTGGACGAGAAGGGCCGGGTCAAGACGCTGCCGAACCTGCGGATCGAGGGTGTCGACGACGCCTGGACCGCCGGCGACAACGCCGCCGTACCGGACCTGACCAGCGAGACCGGTGCGTACTGCGCCCCGAACGCGCAGCACGCCGTACGGCAGGCCAACCGGCTCGCCGCGAACATCCTGCGGGTCGTCGACGGTGAACCGCCGCAGGACTACAAGCACAAGTACGTCGGCTCGGTCGCGAGCCTCGGCCTGCACAAGGGCGTCGCCCAGCTGTACGGCGTGAAGGTGAAGGGCTGGCTGGCCTGGTTCCTGCACCGGACCTACCACGTGTCCCGCGTGCCTACCCTGAACCGGAAGGCCCGCGTCATCCTGGACTGGACCCTGGCGCTGTTCTTCCGCCGCGAGGTCACCAGCCTCGGCAGCCTGCAGACGCCGAACGAGGAGTTCCGCCGGGCCACCCAGTCGTAGCCCCGCACCTGATCGGCCGGGCCTCCAACTCGCCGGGGGCCCGGCCTTCTTTTCGCGGTCCCGCTCTGCGACGCTGTGCGCGAGTGTCTGGAGGGGGACATGAAAGCGATGCTGCCGCCGCGCTGGTTCATCCGCGCGGCCTGGAAGGTCCACCGAGGTCTCTACAACACCAGCGGTAGAGGCCTGTCACAACCGCGGGGCAAGAAGTACGGTCTGTTGCGGCTCACAGTGAGCGGCCGGAAGACCGGGGAGCCGCGGAGTGTGATTCTCGGGTACGTCGAGGACGGGCCGAACCTGGTCACCCTCGCGATGAACGGCTGGGGCGCACCGGAGCCCGCTTGGTGGCTGAACCTGCTCGCTCACCCGGACGCCGACGCGGTGCTCAAGGACGGGCAACGACAGGTCCGCGGCCGCGCCGCCGAGGGCGAGGAACGTGAGCGACTCTGGGCTCGCTGGCAGGAGATCGACAAGAACCTCGACGAGTACGCCGACCGCCGCCCCAGAACCACCGCCGTGGTGGTGCTCGAACCGCGCTAGTCGTGGAGCATGCCAGCGTCGTGGACGAGGAGGGCGATCTGGACGCGGTTGTTCAGGTCGAGTTTCGTGAGGATGCGGGAGACGTGCGTCTTCACGGTCGGGACGCTGAGGTAGAGGGTCGCGCTGATCTCGGCGTTCGACTTTCCCTCGCCGACCGCGACCGCGATGTCGCGTTCGCGGTCGTTCAGGTCCGCGAGGCGGGCGGCGGCCTTGGTCTTGCGGTCGTTCTGCCCGGAGTCGGCGACGCGGGTGATGAGGCGTTTGGTGACGGCCGGTGAGAGGACGGGATGTCCGGCCGCGATCCGGCGTACCGACTCGACGATCTCGGCGGGTGGGGTGTCCTTCAGGATGAACCCGGCGGCGCCGGCGCGGAGGGCGCGCAGGACGTGCTCGTCGGCGTCGAAGGTGGTGAGGATGACGACCTCAGGCGCGCCCGTGCGACGCCGTACGGTTTCCGTCGCGGTGAGGCCGTCGGTACCAGGCATCCGGATATCCATCAGGATCACGTCCGGCGCGAGCCGGTCGATCAGCCCCTGTACGCCGGACCCGTCACCGGCCTCCCCGACCACGCGGATGTCCTCGGCGCCGCCGAGCATCAACTTCAGCCCGGCCCGCAACAACGGATCGTCGTCCACGATCAGCACCCGAATGGTCATGCGGGCCACGGTAGCCAGGCGTAAAGGCGGAAGTCGCCTTCGGGGGTGCGGCCGTGTTCGACACGGCCTTCGACCAGGGCGGCGCGTTCGCTGAGGCCCTTCAGACCTTGGCCGTCACCGCGCCGGCGGTTCGGCGCCGGGTTGCGCAGCTCGACGGACAGTCCGTTGCCTGGGGCACCGGTCACGTTGATCGTCACCGGCTCGCCCGGCGCATGCTTGACCGCGTTCGTCAGCCCTTCCTGCACGATCCGGTACGCCGTACGCCCGACGTGCTCCGGCATCGCGCCCGGTGCATCGAGGGTGAGATCGACCGGAATGCCCGCCTCCCGCGAACCCTCCACGAGCGCGGGCAGGTCCGCGAACGCAGGTTGCGGGAGCTCGCCGACCGGTGCCCGCAGTACGCCGATCACCTCGCGGAGATCCTGCAGCGCCTGGTGCGCGCTCGCCCGGATGATCTCGGCGGCGCCGGCGACCTCCGCGGTGGACGCGTCCGGGCGGTACGCCAGCGCGCCGGCGTGCACACTGAGCAACGACAACCGATGACCGAGTACGTCGTGCATCTCGCGGGCGATCTCCTCGCGCGCCCGAAGCTGCGCCTGCTCGGCCTGCAACGTCGCCACGGTCTCGGCCCGATCCGCCCGGTCCCGCAGCGTCTGCATGAGTTGCCGCCGGGACCGGATGTAGAACCCCCAGCCGGCCATGGCCAGGTACAGGGTCATGCCGATGATGAGCTGCGTCTTCCAGTCGTCCTTGTGCCGCACCTGGAGATAAGTGAGCGTGGCGGCGAAGTTCACCGCGAAGACCCAGATCGAGGTCCGCCACGGCTTGTGGATCGCGACGGTCATGATCAGAACCAGCGTCGGCCCGGCCGCAGCGTCGGAGTACACCGAGACCGCAGCCGCGAGAACCGCCAACGGGACGGCCCAGCGACGCCGGAACCACAGGGTCAGGCACAGCACCATCCCCGACCAGAAGTCGACCGCGAGCAGCAGCTGCGGCACCGGGTCGCCCTCACCCTCGCTGTACGCGAGAAGCCCGAGCAAAACCGCGAGCACGAACGACACACTGTCCACGACCCAGTTCACGGCCGTACGACGCGGACGCTTGCGCTCACTCATGAGTTGAATGTAGCGGTGGGTAAGCGATGTCCGGGGTGGGTGCGGGTGTCCGGATACCGAAGTCGGTGCGATCAGGTACTTAGGTCGGCGGTAGGTTGCCGGGCATGAGTCAGCTCGCTGTCACCGTCATCGGCCCGGACCGCCCGGGAATCATCGCCGACGTCACCGAGGCCCTGGTCGGTACCGGGGTCAACCTCGAGGACTCGACCATGACGCTGCTGCGCGGCCACTTCGCGATGATGATCGTCTGCGCCGGGCCGTTCGACGAGGTGAAGTCGGCGCTCGAGCCGCTGCGGGGCGAGCTGGTCATCACGGTCCGGAAGATGGGCCCCGAGCACGAGCACGCGCCGATCGGTGCGCCGTACATGCTGAGCGTCCACGGCGCCGACCGGCCGGGGATCGTGGCCGCGGTGACGCGGATGATCGCGGCCGTCGGAGGCACGATCACGGACCTGGCGACGCGGCTGAGCGGCGGGCTGTACGTGCTGACCGCCGAGGTCGAGCTGCCGCCGACGGCGGACCTGGAGACGCTGGACAGGGCACTCGAGATCACCGCCGAGGAACTCGGAGTGGGCGTGACACTGCGCCCGGCCGAGAGCGACGAACTGTGATCACTGACTGGTCCCCTGCACGTCTGGATGTCCAGGGTGCAGTCCTCGAGGTCGTCCGCGCACCGCACCCGGTGCTCGCGACGGAGAGCGCCGAGGTCGACCCGCTCGACCCGGAGATGATCCAGCTCGCCGCGGACCTCGTGGCGACCATGCGGGTCTCCCCCGGGTGCGTCGGTCTCGCGGCGCCGCAGGTCGGCGTCGCGGCGCAGATGTTCTCGCTCGACGTGACCAACCACCCGAAGACGCGTACCTGCCACGGCGTCTTCGTACTGTGCAACGCGGTCGTCGTCGAGGCCTCGCGCAACGAGAAGGCTCGCGAAGGCTGCATGTCGGTGCCGGACTTCACCGGCGACGTCAAACGCGCGACCCGGCTGACGGTCACCGGCGTCCTCCCCGGCACGAAGGACGAGGTCACGATCACCACCGACGCGTTCGAGGCCCGCGCCCTCCAGCACGAGATCGACCACTGCAACGGAAAGCTCTTCCTGGACCGGGTAGCCGGCGCCCACGCCGTGTACCCCCGAAAGACCTACCAGTAACGAGTACTCTCGTCCCCTAGCCCGGGTGGCGGAACGGCAGACGCAGCGAGCTTAAACCTCGCGGCCCCAACAGGCATACGGGTTCGAATCCCGTCCCGGGCACACCTGATCGAACCCACGCGCCCGGCTCAGCGCCGTACTTCAACTGCCGGCTACGCCGGCAAGCTGCGGGCTAGCGCCCGCGACCAACCGCCTCGTAGTACGCCTACTCGTGATCAGTGAGCGGGCCGACGCCATGGAAGTTGCGCCGCAAAAGCAGCACCGCCACCGTGAGCACCCAAAGCCAGAACAGCAAATACGGCACCAGCCAGATGTTGTTAGACCAGTCAATGCGGCAAAGGACGAGGCCCCCTCCGCTTGCGATGGCCAGCCAGCCGACCCAGCGCGGCAGGAATCGGCTCGATGCGATGACCCAGCCGCAGCACACGGCGAAGCTGCCAAGCGCCACGCGTGCGTTCGCGAACGCCGCCTGCGACTCCTCAAAGGCATACCTGGCGATCTGAGGGTCGAGATCATCGGCAATGAACACGGCCGCGACCTCATTCCCCGTCAGGACCAGAGCAGCGAACAACACACCGGAGACCATCGCGATTGACGACCGCCACGGAGCCTCGCCCTCGGCGTGCCGCAACAGGATGGACAGCGCGACCCCGAACCACACGAAAGTGACCAGCCCGATCGTGAGAGCGAAAGACCGGAAAGGGGAGGCAACCGTATTAGGTGACCGGTAGTGGGCGAGGAACTCAGCTGCCGGGCCGGTAAAGGACGGTTCAGCGCGCGAGCCGACAAGGACGACGAACAGCAACACCACGGCGGCCAGCCCCGCGATGCCGGTGACCCTGCCAAGGCGCTGCCACGCAGCACCGTCAGAAATCGGGGCAGCCTTCATCTGTTGATGATGCACGAACTCATGGATTGAAACCCACACGCTGAGTCCAACGAACCTGGGTCAGCTGGTCAGGCTGGCTACAAGGTGGTTGATGATCTTTGCGGCCGCGGCCGGGTCGTCCGCCAGCGCACCGAGCGCGTCGTACGTCGGGAACGACGTCACCGCGACGACTCCGGCGAGCAGGGCCGGGCGGTCGAAGCGCTTGACGGTCGGCGCCTCCTCGACCAGCCTGTCGATGAGGCGCTGCAGCTGGTCGCGCCGCCACTGCTCGCGTTCCGCAAGCCTCCCCGCCACCTCCCGATCGATGGCGGCCAGGCCGAAGAGCGGGCGCAGCACGCCGCGCTCGACGTGCCAGAAGCGACAGGTCTGTTCGACGATCGCCAGGCGGGCCGCCGCGGCGTCCAGCTCGCTGGTGTTGGTGAGCAGCTGATCCATGCCGGCGCGTTCGGTGAGTTCGGTGAGTACCGCGTCCAGGAGTCCGTACTTCGACTGCACCTGGTTGTAGACGGTCACCCGGGTCACGCCGGCGCTGGTGGCCACAGCCTCCAAGGTGAAGTTCCGCCACTCGCGCGTCGCCAGCAGGTCGCGCCCGGCCTCGATGATTGCGCGCCGGGTGGCGGCAGTCGACGCCGCCCGCCTGCCGTCGGTCTTCATGCGGATCCCTTTCGCTTGACGTGATGTATAACGAGTCGGTATACATGTTGTCAACCGAAAGACTAGGCGGTCATCATGCGCAAGGGAACACTGATCGAGTTCGGCGGCCTCCCGGGAACCGGTAAGTCGACGCTGGCCAGGCACCTGGCCGATCGCACCGACGCGATCTGGCTTCGCATCGACGAGATCGAGGGCGCTCTGCGCCGCAATGGCCTGACGGCCGAACAGACCGGTATCACGGCCTACAGCGTTGCCCACGACATCGCGGGCGGTCACCTGCGCCGAGGTCTGACCGTGATCGCCGATGCGGTGAATCCGGTCACCGAGGCCCGTGACGGCTGGCACCACCTCGCCGGTGCGAGCGATGCGCAGCATGTGGTGATCGAGACGGCCTGTCCTGATACCGAGGAACACCGTCGGCGCGTGCTCAGCCGGGTGAACGACCTGCCCGGGTGGACGTATCCGGACTGGGAGCAGGTGGAGCAGTCAGCCGGCGACTACCAGCCACGCACCGACGTCCGCCTCGTGGTGGACACCACCCGGCCGATCGAGGACTGCGACCGTGAGATTGCGGCGTACCTCGCGCACTGGGAGCCCAGTCGGCCAGGATCACAGTAGGACGAGATCAGCCGGTGGTTAGGTGCCGCGTACCAGGGCGCCGACGATCGAGAAGCCGAGAAGGCCTACGTTTATGAGGATTGCGAGCCAGGCGAGGGGTCGGCCGGGGCGGTTGTTGCGGAGGACCGAGATTGCCAGGTAGATCGAGATTGGTGAGCAAATGAAGGCGGTGAGGAGTGCGCCGACCGCTTGTCCGCTGACGCCGCGACGCTGGGGCTGGTACGTCGAGGTTGTGTAGGAGTCGCGGTACGGCGGGGCGACGTACGAATCGCGGTAGGGCGGATCGGCGTACGGGGACTCGGTGTAAGGGTCCTGATATGCCTGCTCGTACCGCGGTGGGGTCGATGTGGGGGCGGGGCCGGAGGACCAGGCGAAGGGGTCCGCTACCGGCTCGTCGGGTTCGGGTTTGGCTTGGGGCGTTGGGCGGACGAAGTCCTGGGGGCGTTCCTTGCGGTGCAGTAGGAGTGCGTAGTCGGCGCGGCGGGTCGGGTCGGTGAGGATCTCGTAGGCGCGGTTGAGCTTGACCTGTTGGGTGGAGTCGCCGCCGACGTCGGTGTGGTGGCTGCGTGACAGGCGGCGGTAGCTGCGCTTGATCTCCTCGGCATCGGCCGACCGGCCGACCCCGAGCAGCTTCCAGGGATCGGCTCCGTCGAGATCCCGGAAGTCCCGGCTCGAACTCATCGAGTGACGTCCGCCTGGTAGCAGGTCAGACGCCAGGAGGCGTGCTGCGGGTCCACACCGTTGGGGAGCGTGCGGTGCCCGGTTGCGAACGTGACGGTCTTGTCGCCCGCGAGGTAGCACCACAGGTCGAGCTCTTCGTCGTTCCCGTAGTAGTACGAGCGGTAGTGCGTGATCGCCTGCGCCCCGAGGAACGGTGTCTGCAGGCGTTGCTGCGCCTCCAGCGGCAGGTTGCCGAGGACGCCGCGCATGTCCTGCGTGAGGTTCAGCTGCGGCGGGACGGACGACTGGGGCTGCTCGTCCTTGCCACGCGACACGAGCGAGCGCAGACCGCCGCGCGGCTTCGTGGCCTGCTGCTGTACGACGGCGTGCTTGATGCTCGACGGTACGAATTGATCGAGCCGCACGCTCTGCGTCTTCTGACCCTGTTTGTTGACCCGCGGCGTGGTCACCGCGAGCCCGTTCGGCCCGAGTACGACGGCGTACGGCCGGTCGCGTTCACGCTCGTGCAGGTCGGCCCACCACTCGATGGGCGGCCCTACCTTGCGCTCGACGTACGCCTTGACGTCGTCGTGGAGCTCTCCCCACCAGTGGAACCGGTCCGGGCTCGGGACGAATCCCAGCGGCGCGGCCTCGTGCGCGGCAGGCATCGACGGCGCGGCCGGTGCGCGCTCCACGCCACCACTTGCCGGCCGCCGCGCGGCCGGACGTCCCCGAGATTGCTCGGGCAGGTTGTCACGAGTCATGTGGGCAGCGGCGTGGGGCGGCATGCATAGTCGGCAGCTTCTATCAGGTCGCCTACCCAGGTCAACTCTGGTTTTCCGGAGCTGTGGACAAGGTCTTCGCGCGGGTGAGGACGGCGTCGGTCATCTGCTCGGTGAGCTTGCCGGTGAACGTGTTCTGCTGGCTGGGGTGGAAACAGCCGAGGACCGTGACCTCGCCGTACGGGGTCGGGATCCGGTACTCGACTGCGTGGCCGAACTTCGGGCGCGGCCGCGGTACGTCGGCACCGAGTGCGATCAGCGCTGCGAGCAGAGCGTCGTACGCGAACTTGCCGAGGCAGACGATCGACCTGGCGCTGGGGAGGGTGAGTTCGAGCTCGCGGCGGTACCAAGGGGCGCACGTGTCGCGCTCCTCCGGGCTGGGCTTGTTCGCAGGCGGGGCGCAGCGGACCGCGGCGATCATCCGGGTGCCGATCAGGTGCAGGCCGTCGCCGGCATGTTCGCTGGTGGGCTGGTTGGCGAGGCCGACGCGGTGCAGGCTCGCGAACAGCCAGTCGCCGGAGCGGTCGCCGGTGAACACGCGCCCGGTGCGGTTCCCGCCGTTCGCCGCCGGCGCCAGCCCGACGATCAGGATCCGCGGCTCGGCGACACCCCAGCCCGGGATCGGCCGTCCCCAGTACGGCTGATCCGCGAAGGACTTTCGCTTGCCGACAGCAACATCTTCCCGCCATTCGACGAGCCGCGAACAGGCCCGGCACACCGACACGCGCGCTTCCAGCTCCGCGAGCTCATCAGTCGCCGCGAGTTCGACCACTTCGCCCGCATCCCGAGCCACCGGAGTACGCCGTACCGCCGGGTCCTCCGGCCACCCGGCCCCCGGCGGCACCGGACTCTCGAACAAATCCCCGGTCAACGGATGCGGAAGCTTCACCCACCCAGCCTAAACGGGAGGTTGGGGAGGATTTGCTGCCCGATCCGGCACAATTTCCTCCCCAAGTCCGACTGGTCAGGCGGCGAGCTGCTCCTCGGCCGGTTGGGTGAGGGGAGATACCGGCGTACGGCGCTGGCTCGGGATGGCGAGGGCGAGTACGACGGCTGCGGCGGCGAAGGCGGAGAGTAGGAGGAAGGTGTCGGTGAAGCCGGCCTCCGCGGGGAGCCCCGAGGGCTGGATGTGGCCCGTGATGATGGAGCTGGCGAGGGCGGTGCCGATGGAGCCGCCGATGGTGCGGATGTTGGCGTTCATGCCGGTGGCCGCGCCGGTTTGCTCGCGCGGGACGTTCTGCACGATCAGGCTGGTCATGGCCGCGTAGGCGAGGCCGAGCCCGACACCGAACACGGCCGTCGAGAGCGCCACCTGCCACTGCGCGTCGTGGAACTCGGCGAACATCAGCGCCGCGACCAGGCTCAACGCCGACCCCGAAACCACCTGCGCCTTGGCGCCGAACCGCGGCGCGAGCGGGCCGCTCAACGACCCGACGACCGCCATCGTCACCAGCATCGGCAGCATCAGCAGTCCGGCCTTCGTGACACTCGCACCGAACCCGAAGCCGGCAGCCGTCGGGATCTGCAGGAACTGCGGGACGAACGCGTACACCGCGAACATCGCCGCCCCGAACAGCAGCGCCACGAGGTTCGTCGTCCACACCGCCGGGCGGCGCATCATCCGCATGTCGATCAGCGGGTTCCGCGAGCGCAGCTCGACCGTGATCCAGCCGGCGAACAGTACGACGGCCAGCCCGAAGAGTCCCGTCGTACGCAACGAGCCCCAGCCCCACGACCGGCCCGTGCTCAGCGGGAGCAGCAATGCGATCAGCCAGCCGGACAGGAACGCGGCGGCCAGCCAGTCGATCCGGCCGGGGACACGGTTCGGGGACTCCGGGACGTAGCGCCATACCATCACCGTCGACCCCGCGACGACCGCCATCGGGATCCAGAACAGCCAGCGCCAGCCGAGCCACTCCACGATCGGGCCGGCCAGGACGATCCCCAGCCCGCCGCCGGCCGCGATGATGGCCGACACGACGCCGACCACGGATGGCACGCGCTCGGCCGGGAACTCGTCCCGGATGATCCCGAAGGCCAGCGGGAACACTGCTCCGCCGACGCCCTGGAAGATGCGGGCGGCAATCAGTACGCCGATGTTCGGCGCGAGCGCGGCGATCAGACAGCCGATGGCCAGGGCGGCCAGCGCGATGAACAGCGTGCGTTCCTTGCCGACCATGTCGCCGATCCGGCCGAGCAGTGGGGTCGCGACCGATACCGAGAGCAGGAGTGCGGTGAACACCCAGGTGACCGTGCCGGGGGTCGTGTGCAGGTCGTGCTGGATGGAGGGCAGCGCCGGGGTGACCAGTGACTGCAACATAGAGAAAGAGGCGACGACCGTGGCGAGGACCGCCAGGGTCACGCGAGGGTTTCCAGACCTGATGACAGGCATGCAGAAGTCCTTCGAAAGGGGTGTGAACGCGCCAGAGCTTGGGCGCGGGATTCCCCCGGCCTGGTAAAGTCGAGGTATGCCTCCACTATAACGGAGGATTGCCTCCGCTATCAACTGGCTAAGGTGAGCGAATGGTGACCGGTGAGAGCAGGCCCGCGTTGCGGGTCGACGTACGGCGACCGCAGCGGGCGGACGCGCGGCGGAACTTCGACGCCCTGCTCGGCGCCGCCCGGGATGCGTTCGCGAGCAAAGGGGTCGAGGCCTCGCTGGAGGACATCGCGCGCCAGGCCGGCGTCGGGATCGGCACGCTGTACCGGAACTTCCCGCACCGTCAGGACCTGCTCAACGCGGTCTACTTCGGCGAGATCGAGGAGCTGTGCATCGCGGCCGAGGAAGCGGCCGAACTGCCGCCGTGGGAGGCACTCACGACTTGGCTGCAGCGCTTCGTCGGGTACGCCGCGACGAAGCGCGCGATCTTCGAGTCGCTGAACCGAGAAGCCGAGAGCTTCAAGACGGCCCGAGAGGCGATGTACGCCGCCGGTACGCCGCTGTTCGAACGCGCCCAGGCCGCGGGCGAGGCGCGTAAGGACGTGTCCTTCGACGACCTGCTCCGCATGGTCAGCGGCCTCACCGCCGCCGGCTTCGTCGACCAGGCCCAACGCGACCGCGTCCTCACCATCGCCCTCGACGGCGTCCGCGCGCACTAACCGAGGGAGAGGGCGACCCCGTCGAGGATGTCGTGTTCGGAGACTGTCAGTTCGGTGACGGACAGGCGGTCGTAGAGGCGTTGGAGGATGAGGGCGCCGACGCCGATCACGTCTACTCGGCCGGGGTGGATCGACCGTACGGCGGAGCGTTCTGCGCGGGTGGTGGTTGTCAGCCAGGTCGTCGCGGAGCGCAGTTGGTCGGTGGTGAGGCGGGCGTGGTGAACGGCGTCGCGGTCGTACTCGGCGAGGTTCAGCGCCACCGCGGCCACCGTGGTGCAAGTGCCGGCTACTCCGATGAACGCTCGGGCGTTGGCAAGCGGGACGGTGGTGGCGTCCAGCAGGGCGTCGATGTCCTTGGCAATCGCCGCCAGTTCTGGTTCGGACGTGGGGTCGGTGGTGACGTGGCGTTCGGTGAGGCGGACGGAGCCGATGTCGAGGGACTCGGCCGCGATGACACCGGTCGCGTCGCCGAGCACCAGTTCGGTGGAGCCGCCGCCGATATCGGCCACGAGGTACGGCGCTGGGAGGTCGAGGGATGTGGTGGCGCCACGGAAGCTGAGTTCGGCTTCGTCGCGGCCGGAGATGATTTCTGGCTGTACGCCGAGACGCTCCTCGACGCCGGCGAAGAACGCGTCGCGGTTGCTGACGTCGCGGGCGGCCGAGGTGGCGACGAAGCGGAGTCTGGTGACGTCGCTCGACCGGATGACGGAGGCGAAGTCCTCACAGGCCGCGAAGACACGGGCGAGGGCTTCGGGGGCGAAGGCACCGGTGGCGTCGACGCCCTGGCCGAGGCGCACGATCGTCATCCGACGGTCGACCTCGACGAGCTGACCGTCCACGAGGTCGGCGATCAGCAGACGGATCGAGTTGGTCCCGCAGTCGATCGCGGCAACCCGGTCAGACACACGGACCTCTGCGGCCCCAGTCCTCGAGGGCTTCCAGCGTCTCGTCGCCCTAGCGGGTTCACGCCGGGGCCGGCGGCCAGGGAGTGGCCGGCCAGGACGTGCAGGCATTTGACCCGGTTGGGCATACCGCCGGCGGTGATCCCGGCGATTTCCTCGACGTGTTCGATGGACTCGCGGTGCTCGAGGTACGACTCGTGGGCGGCGCGGTACCGAGCAGCCAGGTCCTCGTCGTCAGCCAGGCGGTCCGTCATCTCTTTCATCAGGCCCGAGGCCTCGAGCGTGCCGATCGCGGACGCGAGCCGCGGACACGTCACGTAGTACGTCGTCGGAAACGGCGTACCGTCCGGCAGTCGCGGCTCGGTCTCGACCACGTCGGGGAGGCCGCAGCTACAGCGGTGCGCGATCGACCGGATACCGCGGGCCGTCCGGCCGAGTTGTTTGCTGACTGCTTCTTGGTCCGAAGGGCTGACGCTCACCCGGTCACCTTAGGTGACGGCGTGAGGATCGTCTTCGGGGCGGGTTTGGCGGGGGTCGGCGTCGTGGCCGGCGCCGGCGGCGTACCGGCGCCCTCGACGCTCCCCCACAGCTTCGTGTACCAGGTCGGCTTCTGCGTGTCCGCCGCACCGTCCGTCGGTGCCGACGGCTCCGGCGGGGCGCCCAGCGGCTTCCCGTCCGCGCCGATCACCCGGTACCCGACCTCACCGGGCATCACCCAGCCGAGCCGCTGCCGCGCCTGCGCCTTCACGTACGCGTCGTCGTCCCAGCGGGTGATCTCGTCGTTCAGCTCCGCGACCCGCTTCTCCCGGTCGCGGATCTCCTGCTGCAGCGCGCTGACCTGCTGATGCTGGTCGAACCACACCCGCAGGCTCTGCGCATAGGACACGATCAGCGCGCCCAGCACCAGCAGTACGACGGCCGCCCGTCCGGTCAGGTTGCGGGACCCGCGGGTCCGCGCCGGGTCCGCCTGGGTTCCCGTCGTACGCCGTTTGGGCTGGTCGCCCCGCCGGGCCGGTGGACGCGACTGGGTCCGGCTCGACGGACGCGAGCCGGGGCGTGCACCGGAATCCCGACGGGACGGCATGCAGTGACCTCCTGGATCAGACCAGCGTCAGCCCTGGAAGCGCGGGAAGGCCGAGCGACCGGCGTACGTCGCCGCGTCGTCGAGCTCCTCCTCGATCCGGAGCAGCTGGTTGTACTTGGCGGTGCGGTCGGACCGGGCCGGGGCGCCGGACTTGATCTGGCCGCAGTTGGTCGCGACCGCGAGGTCGGCGATCGTGGTGTCCTCGGTCTCGCCGGAGCGGTGGCTCATCATGCAGGTGAAGCCGCTGCGGTGCGCCAGGTCGACGGCGTCCAGGGTCTCGGTCAGCGAGCCGATCTGGTTCACCTTGACCAGCAGGCTGTTCGCCGACTTCTCGTCGATCCCGCGCTGCAGCCGCTCGACGTTGGTGACGAACAGGTCGTCGCCGACCAGCTGGATCTTGCTGCCGAGCTCACCGGTGATGGCCTTCCAGCCGTCCCAGTCCTCCTCGTTCAGCGGGTCCTCGATCGACACGATCGGGTACGACGCCACCAGGTCGGCGTAGTAGGCGATCATCTCGTCGGCCGACTTCTTGCCGCCCTCGAACGCGTACACGCCGTCGGTGAAGAACTCGCTCGCGGCCACGTCCATCGCCAGCGCGATGTCCTTGCCGAGCTGCAGGCCGGCCTTCTCGACCGCGACCGCGATCAGGTCCAGGGCGGCCCGGTTGCTGTCCAGGCTCGGCGCGAAGCCGCCCTCGTCACCGAGGCCGGTGGACAGGCCGCGCTCCTTCAGCACCGCCTTCAGGGCGTGGTAGACGCCCGCACCCTGCATGACGGCCTCGGCGTACGTCGCCGCGCCGATCGGGGCGATCATGAACTCCTGGACGTCGACGTTGCTGTCCGCGTGCGCGCCGCCGTTGAGGATGTTCATCATCGGCACCGGCAGGACGTGCGCGTTCGGGCCGCCGACGTACCGGAACAGCGGCAGGCCGGAGCTCTCCGCCGCCGCCTTCGCGACCGCGAGGCTGACGCCGAGGATGGCGTTCGCGCCCAGCTTGGCCTTGTTCGGGGTGCCGTCCAGGTCGAGGAGCGCGTGGTCGATCAGGCGCTGCTCGTGGACGTCGTACCCGACGATCTCCTTGTCGATGTCCTCCAGGATCGCGGTGACGGCCTTCAGCACGCCCTTGCCGCCGTACCGGTTCTTGTCGCCGTCACGCAGCTCGACGGCCTCGAACTGGCCGGTGGAGGCGCCGGACGGGACGGCCGCGCGGGCGATGGTGTCGTCGTCGAGCAGAACCTCGACCTCGACAGTGGGGTTGCCGCGCGAGTCGAGGATCTCGCGCGCGCCGACGGCCTCGATGGTGGCCACATTGACTCCCAAGTTCTCGATGACGAATCGCTGCTGAGCCTAGTCCCCAGACCAGCAGGCTCAGTGGACCGCGTCGACCCTAACGATCGCATCAGGAGGTACCTCGCGCGTCAGCAACACCCCGTTGGGCGCCCGATACACCGCCAAATCCCCACAATCCACACCCAGCAAGACTTCTACGGCCGTCCGGCGACCGACGTGGCTGCCCTTCGCCGGCGCCAGGTGAACATGCGTACGCCGTCCCGCGTGCAAACCTTCCCGTTGAATCGCCGGCAGCGCCGCCTGATTCGTCCCGTGCCACAGCAGATCTTCGGGGTACACCCGTTCCCAACTGTTCTCCAACGCTTCACACGTCACGGCTCATGTCAGCGCCCTCCTCAGCCCGTCCACCCGGTCGTCGCGGCCCCGTCGTGTGACGACGTAGTACCGCACCGGCGGCAGGTCGGTTGCGGCATCACCGCTTCTTCGAGCGGACCGGGATCGCCGCGGGGAACGTGCGCTTCTGCCTCCGGCGGCCCGAGAAGGCGATTCACTGCGCCGAACTCGGTGTCACGCATTTCGTCGACGACAAGGCGGACGTGATCTACAGGCCGAACGAGTGGCGGGCGTCGGTTAGGCCCTTCAGGTTTTCGGCGGGGTCGGAGATGCCGGTCAGGATGTTGTTGGTGATTCGCCAGGCGAAGTAGCCGGCCTGGACGGCGTAGCGCACTCGCAGGAACGTGGGCAGGCAGCGCGCGAGTTCGTCGGCCAGGTCGGGTCGCCGGCGCAGGTACGCCGGGACCACGGGGTCGCCGTTGTACATAACGGCAGACGCGACGTCGTACAGAATCGGGCCTCGCATTGCGCTCCCCCAGTCGATGAGGGCGACCTCGCCGTCTGCCTGCCGACGGAACGCTTCGGCGGCCGGATCCCCGTGCAACCAGGCCCAGGACACCGACCCGAGCGCGACTGCGTCAGCGACGGCGCCCTCGACCGCCGGACGGATCCACGGCTCGAGGTCCAGGCAATCCTCGAACGGCAGCAGGAACTGCAACCAATCGGCCACTTCACCGGCCTCGAGCGCAGCAGCCGAGTGCACGCGCCCGAGCAGGTCCCCGATCGCCGCCTGATCCGCAGGCTCCAACTCAACGCCGCCGACGTACTCGAGCACCGCAACCTGCCGCCCGTCGACGCGCTCAACGACCCGACCGTGCTTGCTGACACGCGGACGCCCGGTGCGGATGCCGGCGTCGTCGAGTCGCGCAGCCAACTCCAAACCAGGCTCGAACGCCGAGTCGCCCGACCCCACCGTCTTGACGACAACCCGCCACTCCCCCGTGGACGCCAACCAGACGGCGGAATTCATCCCGCCGGTCAGCACCTCCAGCCGCGCCGGCTTCAGATCCCAATGCTCCCGCAGCACCTCAGCAACATCCACCCACCCACCTTCTCAGCCACCCACCACCCCGAGCAGCCGATTTTCTGTGGACCGAAGAACAGGTAGTGCACCACCGAGACACCGTACGCAAACCCACCCCCACGCTCAGGTGCACTACCCAACCACCGACCACCTCCTGTCCTTAGGAGCATCGTTACTTGCCGGAGTGGAAAGTTATCTGTTAGCTTTCCGGTATGGAAAGTGATGCGGAAGAGCAGCTGCGGATCATCGAGCGGGCCGAGGCGGCGCCGTATGTGAGCTACCCCAAGACGCCCTGGTGGTATCCGCCGGTCGTCGGGCTCTGGGCGGCCGCGTTGATCGGGGCGTTCGCCTGGTGGCGGGACAGCAGCGCGCTGTTCTTCACGGCGCTGGCGATGCTGATCGGGTTGGAGGTCGCATTCCTGACCTGGATGCAGCGGCGGCACGGGGCGATGCCGTTCCCGGGGCGCGGGCGGCCGCCGCGGGAGATCGGGCGGCTCTGGAATCGGTACTTCGTTGCCGTCGCGGTGGTCGTGGTGATCGTCGCGCTGGTCTGGTGGCTGGTCGGCGTCTCGGCGGCTGCACCGACCGCGTTCGTCCTGGTGACCGTAGGACTCTGGTACTACGAGCGCCGGTACGCCGTCATCGCGGCGCAGGTGCGGGAGCGGCTCGGATGATCGACGGACTCGATCCGGTCATCCACGCACCGAAACGACTGGCCGCGATGGCAGTACTGGCGAACGCCACTACGGTGACGTTCCGCTTCCTGAAGGACTACCTGGAGGTCACCGACTCCGACCTCTCGAAACACATGTCAGCCCTGGAGAACGCCGGCTACGTCACCACGACAAAGTCAGGCCACGGCCGAGGAGCCACCACCACATACCGAATGACCAAAGCCGGCGAACACGCCTACACCACCCACCGAACCGCCCTCCGCACCTTGCTGGACGGCCCGAAGTAGCCGTCGCGATGCGAGCGTCTACCGGGCGCTCAGCGGGACCCGGGCTCCGTCTTCTCGACCACGTTGCGGACGTAGAATAGGTACCAAAGCCGCACCGGCGTCCCCGTGCCCGCGCCCACCTCCATGCTGGGCTTGATCGCGGTAGACACTCGGCCGTTCGAGCCGTTGTAGTTGGCGTCGTGGCGTCTTCGCTTGGTATCGGCGGTCTCGGCCCACTTCGCGATCTCGGCCCAACCGGCGGCCTGAGCGGCGTCGACACCGAGTAGCTTCGCGTCCGCCACCATCCGGTCGGCGGCAGCCTGTCCGTTGGCTTCGGTCCAGAACAGGTCGACGGAGTCCACGTACCCGTGCCGGGTGGTCACCGTCATCTCCTCAGTGCGCCCGGACCAGGTGCCGGTGGGGAGCTTGAGGCTCACAATGGCGTCGTCGGGCACGGTGACAATCTCCATCTGGTCGTTCGGGAGTCCGAGGGCCTTCGCCTCAAGCGGCCGGGTCAGGTCCCACTGCACACTGTTGCCGTTCCCGAACACCGGGTCGACCTCGTCCTGGTCGCCGACGCGGAGGCTGCAACCGGTCGCCACCGTCAGGGCGAAGATCGCGGCCGCGGCGAGAAAGACCTGTCGTGCCGACATGAGCCCACCCTGTCACGCCGCAATGTCATCACCTGGATGCAGCATCTTCACGGCGCACTACTGGCGAGGGCACGCCGTTTCCCACTGGCCCGGGATCCCACCAGCGGTAGGATTGACCTATGAGTGAGCCCGCGCACACGGACAAGCTGAGTGTGACCATCCCGACCGACCTGGCCGATGAGCTGCGGTCGAGGGCCGGGCGCGGGAACGTGTCTGCCTACGTGACCCAGGCCTTGGTCCGGCAGCTGGAGCACGACCGGCTCGGTGATCTCCTGGCCGAGTTGGGCGAGGTGCACGGGCCGGTGACCGACGAAGAACTCGCGCGCGCCCGCGCCGAGTGGCCCGAGCGGTGAGCCCACGCAAGCGCGTCCCTTCGGCGCCCCAGGGATCGCTCGTCCTCGACAACGAAGGTCTGTCCCGGGCCGCGACCGACCGGGCGATGTACGTCAGGCTGTACGCCGCCCACGCCGACGGCCGCCGCGTCGTCACCTCAGCGGCGATCCTGGCCGAGGCCCTGCGCGGCACCCGTCGCGACGCGGCCGTCTACCGGGTGCTGAGCGGGACCGTCGTCGAGCCCGTCAGCCGAGCTCTCGGCGAACGCGCAGGTCAGTTGATCGGAGCAGCCCGGCTCGGTTCCGGGCAAGCCGTCGACGCGATCTTGGTGGCCACCGCCTTGGCCGAGGCGGGACCTGTGGTGATCGCGACGTCGGACGCAGGCGATCTGAAGGCACTTGTCGGCGACGAACACCGGATCGCAGTGGTAGCTGCAGACCGTTTCTGATCTAGCTGTTGGTCTCGGCTGCGCGGATTTCGGTGGTTAGTTGGTGGATGGCGAGGCGGAGGGCTTGTTCGGCGTCGATGCCCTGCGCGCGGGACTCGCGGACGATGGCGAGGAGTTGGTGGCCGATCCGGTCGAGGTCCGAGTCGCCCGCGGGTGGGAGTTCGGCGGGGAGGACCTTCGCGGCCCGGTTGAGGACCTTGTCGGCCAGGGCGAGGGCAGGGAGAGCGAGCGGGATGCCTTCGAGGACCGAGGAGCGCTGCTTCTCGGTCGCCTTGATCGCTTCCCAGTTGGCCTCGACCGCCGCGACATCAGTGGCGTCCACGGTGCCGAAAACGTGCGGATGGCGGCGAATCAGCTTCTCGACGATGCCGCCGGCCACGTCGTCGATCGTGAACCCTTCGTCCGGGTCCTCCTCGGCGATGCGCGAGTTCAACGCGACCTGAAGGAGCAGGTCGCCCAGTTCCTCGCGGAGATGGCTTCGGTCGCCGGTGTCGAGCGCCTCGAGAGTCTCGTAGGTCTCTTCGAGCAGGTACTTCGCCAGACTCTCGTGCGTCTCCTGCTGCGTCCACGGGCAGTCGCGCCGGATCCGGTCCATCACCCGGACCAGGTCGATCAGCCTGGCCCCGGGTACGTCGTACGAGCCGTGCTGGATCTCCACGTCGTACGTCGGTCGCGGGTCACGCGCCACCTGATCGGCGACGACCCGCAGCAGCCCCGGCTCTCCGTCGTCGCCGACGAGCCACGCGACGTCGCGGCCGGCCTCGGCCGCGGACGACAACCAGGTCCAGTGCTCGCCGATGCCGCCCTCGACCTGAGTGACGGCAAGCCCAGACCCGACCACGGCCTGTACGTCGGAGCGCAGCACCTGACCGTCACCGCCCGAGGCGGCGCCGATCTCGTCAGCGTCGCTCAGGGACTGCCAGGCTGCCCGCGTCAGCAGGCCGGGCGCCACTCGTGGGCTGGTCAGCAGGACAGTGATCCGGCCGGAGCCCTCACGTACGTCGGTCACCGGCTCGGCTGTCTCAGCCCTGGCCCTGCTGCTGTTGCTGGGCTTCCTCGGCCGCCTTGCGCTTGGCCTCGGTCTGGTCGGACTCCTTGGACAGCGACCCGGAGATCGCCGTGTCCAGGCGGCCGTCGCTCCACTGACCGAAGCGCGGCGCGACCGTGACCTTGATGTCCTTGGAGGCGGCGTTCAGGGCCTGCAGCCCCTCCTGCGCCTTCTGCTGACCGTCCGTGTCGTGGATGCCCTTGCCGCCGGCGAGCTTGATCGTGACGATCAGCGTCGCGGCGAGCTTCTCGAGGAAGGCGCGGGACGCCGGATCCGCCTGCAGCTTCTGGTACGCCTCGGCGCTCGGCGCCACGGCGTTCTTGGCCGCGTCGGCGATCTCCGCGTCGCTGACCGAGATCGCCTTCTGCTTCCCGACCTGCGCCGCGAGCTCGTTGCTGACCATCCCGTTCAGCGCGGCCTGGCCGGGGTAGGACTCACCGAGTGCCGCGCCGACGGCGCGCGAGGTCTTGTCGACGTCGCCGATGCTGATCTCGGTGTCACCGATCATCGCTGCCGCGCCCGGGTGGGTTCCCGCCGCACAGCCGCCGGTCAGCAGCACTGTCGCCACCACCACACCGAGAGCCCGAAGCCGTGTGCTCACCGAATCTCCTCGCAAGTTCCTGTCAGAATCACGCCGGAACCACAATAGGTTCAGCGATCACGTCGTCGATCAACCGGGTGCACCATTGCAGCAGCTCCTGGTCACGGAGCGGCTGACCGCCGATCTGCCGGGTCGCAGGTCGTGGCACCAGAATGGTATGCAGTTGCGGCTTCACCAGACTCTTCGGGTACAGCCTGTTGAGCCGGAGCACCTTCGAATCGGGCAGTTCGACCGGCCCGAACCGGATCAGGTTCCCCTGCAGCGTGACGTCGTGCAGCCCCGCCCGGCGGGCATGGTTGCGGAACTTCGCCACCTCGATCAGGTTCAGCACCGCCAGCGGAATGTCGCCGTACCGGTCGTGCAGCTCTTCCACCAGTTCGGCGATACCGTCGGCATCCCGTACGGCGGCGAGCCGCTGGTACATCTCCAGGCGCAACCGCTGGGACGGGATGTAGTCGTGGGGCAGGTGCGCGTCGATCGGCAGCTCGATCTTGACCTCGGGCTCCTCGGCCTGGGTGTCGCCGCGGTACTCCGCGACCGCCTCGCCGACCAGCCGGACGTACAGGTCGAAGCCGACGTCCGCGATGTGCCCGGACTGCTCGCCGCCGAGCAGGTTGCCGGCGCCGCGGATCTCCAGGTCCTTCATCGCGACCGCCATACCGCCGCCGAGGTCGGCGTGCTGCGCGATCGTGGCCAGCCGGTCGTGCGCGGTCTCGGTGAGCGGCTTCTCCGGCGGGAAGAAGAAGTACGCGTACGCGCGCTCGCGGCCACGGCCGACCCGGCCGCGGAGCTGGTGCAGCTGGGACAGGCCGAGCAGGTCGGAGCGCTCGATGATCATCGTGTTCGCGTTCGAGATGTCGATCCCGGACTCGACGATCGTCGTACACACGATCACGTCGGACTGCTTCTCCCAGAAGCCCTGGATCACGTTCTCGAGCGTGTGCTCGTTCATCTGGCCGTGCGCGACGCTGACGCGGGCCTCGGGCACCAGTTGGCGGATCCGGGCGGCCGCCTTCTCGATCGTGTTCACCCGGTTGTGGACGACGAAGACCTGGCCCTCGCGGAGCAGTTCGCGCCGGATCGCGGCGGTCACCTGGTGCTCGTCGTACGCGCCGACGAAGGTCAGCACCGGGTGCCGCTCCTCGGGCGGGGTGGCGATCGTGGACATCTCGCGGATGCCGGTGATCGACATCTCCAGCGTCCGCGGGATCGGGGTCGCGGACATCGTCAGTACGTCGACCGCGGTCCGCAGCCGCTTCAGCTGCTCCTTGTGCTCGACGCCGAACCGCTGCTCCTCGTCGACGATCACCAGGCCGAGGTCCTTGAACGCCACCTCGCCGCTGAACAGCCGGTGCGTCCCGATCACCACGTCGACCGACCCGTCGGCCAGGCCGTCGATCGTCGCCTTGGCCTCCTTGTCGGTCTGGAACCGCGACAGCGGGGCGACGTTGACCGGGAACGCGGCGTACCGCTCGGCGAAGGTCGCGTAGTGCTGCTGCACGAGCAGGGTCGTCGGCACGAGTACGGCGACCTGCTTGCCGTCCTGCACCGCCTTGAAGGCCGCCCGTACGGCGATCTCCGTCTTGCCGTAGCCGACGTCGCCGCAGACGATCCGGTCCATCGGCATGACGCGTTCCATGTCGTGCTTGACGTCGTCGATGGTGGCGAGCTGGTCGGGCGTCTCCACGAACGGGAACGCGTCCTCCAGCTCCCGCTGCCACGGGGTGTCCTTGGCGAACGCGTGGCCCTTGGTCGCCTGGCGCGCGGCGTACAGCTTGATCAGCTCGCCGGCGATCTGCCGGACCGCCTTACGGGCGCGGCCCTTGCGCTTGGCCCAGTCGCCGCCGCCCATCTTGTCCAGGCTCGGCTGCTCGCCGCCGACGTACCGGGTGACCTGGTCGAGCTGGTCGGTCGGCACGTACAGGCGGTCGCCCGGTTGGCCGCGCTTGCTCGGCGCGAACTCGATCACGACGTACTCGCGGGTGGCCTTCTGGGAGCCCGAGCCAACGGTCCGCTGCATCATCTCGACGTACCGGCCGACGCCGTGCTGCTCGTGGACGACGTAGTCACCGGGCTGCAGCTCCAGCGGGTCGATCGTCTTCTTGCGGCGCGACGGCATCCGTTGCTGGGAACGGCGTTCGGCCGCCGAGCGCTGCCCGGCCAGGTCGTTCTCGGTGAGCACCGCGAACTTGATGCCGTCGGCAATGAACCCGTGGTCCAGCTGACCCTGCGAGATCAGTACGACGCCCGGCTCGGGCACGGACGTCGATCCCGTCGACCGCTCGCGCCGGCAGCTCCGCCTCGGAGAACACCTCGACGAGTCGTTGCGCGGGACCGTGGCCTTCGGTGACGCAGACGACCCGCCAGCCGTCCCGCAGCCAGGCGCGGATGTCCTCGGCCGCCGCCGCGGTCTCACCGCGGTACGGGTCGACCTCGTGGACGGCGAGGATCTTGCTGGTGACCGCACCGGCCTCGGTGTCGATGTCGAACGCGACCCGCGCCCCCATCGAGTCCCGCAGCTCGGGCTCGTCGGTCGGAGCGGCCGCGAACGGCGACATGCTCCACCAGGCCAGGCCCCTGCCCAGGGCCTGCGCCCGGACGTCGCCGAGCGACATGTACGCCGCAGCACCCAAGTCGATCGGAGCCTCGCCACCACCGGCGGCCGCGGCCCAGGACGCCTCCAGGAACTCCTGGCTGGTCGCCACCAGGTCGTGCGCCCGCGCGCGAACCCGCTCGGGGTCGCTGACAACGACGTGCGTACCGGCCGGCATCAGGTCGACCAGCAGCTCCATCTCGTCGACGAGCACCGGCGCCAGCGACTCCATGCCCTCGACGGCGTGCCCTTCGGCGAGCTTCTCGAACAGCTCGGCCAGCTCGGGGTGTTCCTTCGCCAGTACGGCGGCCCGCGCGCGGACCTCCTCGGTCAGCAGCAGCTCGCGGCACGGAGGTGCCCACAGGCCGTGCTCGGCGATCTCCAGCGAGCGCTGGTCGGCGACCGCGAAGTACCTGATCTCCTCGACGTCGTCGCCGAAGAAGTCCACCCGCAGCGGGTGCTCCTCGGTCGGCGGGAAGACGTCGATGATGCCGCCGCGGACCGCGAACTCACCGCGCCGCTCGACCAGGTCCACCCGGTGGTACGCCGCGGCGGCGAGCCGCTCGACGACGTCCTCGAGCTCGACCGTGTCGCCGACGTGCAGCTGCACCGGGCGCAGGTCCGCGAGTCCGGCGACCTGCGGCTGCAGCACGGACCGCACCGGCGCGACCAGGATCCGGATCGGGCCGGTGGTCTCGTCGGACGGATCCGGATGCACGAGACGACGCAGTACGGCGAGACGCCGGCCGACCGTGTCGGAGCGGGGCGACAGGCGCTCGTGCGGGAGCGTCTCCCAGGCCGGGTAGTAGGCGACGGCGCCAGGCTCCTCGACGAGGCACTTGAGGGCCTCGCTGAGCTCCTCGGCCTCGCGGAAGGTGGCGGTGACGGCGAGCACCGGGCGGTCGGCGCCGTTCTGGGCCGCGGCCAGCGCGGCGAGGAGGACCGGGCGCACCGGCGTCGGCGCGCTCAGGTCGAGGGTCGTGACGCTGTCACCGCGGGCGTCACGAACGGCCTCGGCCACCACCGGATCGGTGATCAGGGTGTCGACCAGACCGCTCAGCTTCACGAGTTGTACTTCCCTTGCGTTGCCTCTAGGCCGTCGGTGAGCAGGGACTCGACCGCGTCCGCGGTCCGGTCGACGGCGAACGGAAGGTCCTTGCGTTCGGTCGAGGAGAACTCGTTCAGGACGAAGTCGGCGGGTGCCTGCCGGCCCGGCGGACGACCCACACCGAACCGGACTCGATAGTACTCACCGGTGCCAAGCGATTTGCGCAGCGATTTCAGCCCGTTGTGGCCGTTGTCGCCGCCGCCGAACTTGCACCGCAGGACACCGAAGTCGATGTCCAGCTCGTCGTGCAGCACGACCAGGTTGGCCGGGTCCAGCTTGAAGAACTTCAGCAACCCGGAGACCGGTCCGCCGGACTCGTTCATGTACGAGCGGGGCTTGGCCAGGACCGTCCGCAGGCCGCTGATCCGGGTCTCGATCACCTCGGCCTTGGCCTGCTTGCTCTGCTTCCACTTCGCACCGGTCCGGGCCGCCAGCTCGTCGGCGACCAGGTGCCCGATGTTGTGCCGGGTGCGGGCATACGAAGGGCCGGGATTCCCCAGTCCGACGACCAACCACACGTCGTCCGCCACGGATCCCGGCCCTCCCGAAGATATCTGGTGCTGCGGCAGCAGGTTACTCGGCCGCGGCGGCCACCGGCTCCTCGGCCGCGCTCGGCTCGTCGCGCTCGATACCGGCTTCGGCCTCGGCCTCGGCCAGCTCGGCCTCGGCCTGCTCGGCGGTCTGCTGGGCCGTGATGTTCACGATCAGGGTGTCCGGCTCGATGGCCAGCGTCGTACCGGTCGGCAGCTGCAGATCGGACGCGTGGATCTGGGCGCCGACCTCCAGGCCCTCGATCGAGACGGTGACGCCGTCGGGGATGTGCGTCGCCTCGGCCTCGACCAGGATGCTCTGCGCTTCCAGGACGACCAGGGAGTCGCTGACGGCCTCGCCCTCGAGGTGCACGGCGATGTCGACCTGGACCTTCTCGCCGCGGCGGACGATGACCAGGTCCACGTGCTCGATGAAGCCCTTGATCGGGTCGCGCTGGACCTGCTTCGGCAGCGCCAGGTGGGACTCGCCGTCCTCGACCTCGATCAGCAGCAGGGCGTTGGCGGTCTTCAGGGCCAGCATGGTGTCGTGACCGGGCAGCGTGATGTGCACCGGGTCACTGCCGTGGCCGTAGAGGACGGCGGGAACCTTGTTGTCCCGGCGGATTCGGCGGGCAGCTCCCTTGCCGAACTCCGTACGCGATTCGGCGTGGATCTTGACCTCGGCCACGAGATGAACTCCTCAAGAGCGTTGCGGTGATCAGTTGTCTGGATGGAACTCGGCTGCGGCCTCAGCGGGCGCCTGCTGACCCCGAGAAGGCGTCAGGCAACGAACCACCGCGTCGATCACGGAGCCGCGCCCAACAGTTCACGGGGGGCGTCCCTCGCCGAGGCAACCAAAACAGTCTACCCACGAGCGCGGCCAGACGGGAAATCCGTCCCGCTGAGGCACTTTGCTCCGCGGATGACCGAGCTCCTGTGAGCACTTTTCCGGACCCCGGATTCGGTACGTTGCCCGGGTGATCTCGCCGTACGCCGTGCTCAGCCTGCTGTTCCCGATCGTGCTGTTCGGTGGCGTGGCCGCGCTGATCATCTGGCACGTGCGACGCCGGCAGGAGCGGCTGAGGCAGCGCGCCGCGCAGGTGGCGTCGGTCGGGTGGTACCCGGTCCCGCCGAACCCGTGGCTGCAGCAGATCGCCGCGAGCCTGTTCCGGGAGGGCGAGCCGGGTGAGACGTACGCCGGCGTGTACCAGGGTCGCGGCCTGTGCGTCCTCGATTACACGTACGTCACCAGCAACGGCAAGTCTCAGCAGACGCACACCGTCAACCTGGTCGCGCTGACCCTCCCGGTCGCGCTGCCGCCGCTCACGGTGATGCACGAATCGGGCCTGCGGCGGATGTTCCGCGGGCGCGATCTCGAACTGGAGAACCAGCAGTTCAACGACCAGTTCCGGGTGGAGTGCCTCGACGACCGGTACGCGTCGGCCGTCATGCACCCCCGGATGATGGAGTGCACGCTGTTCAACCCGGGCCTGGAGTGGCAGATCGCCGGGAGCGCGTTCGTGTCCTGGTCGGTCGACGGCTTCGTCGTACCGGACGTGCTGGCCCGGCTGGACGCGATGACGCGGCTGATCGACCTGATCCCGCCGTTCGTACTCCGCGACTACGGGCAGCCGACGTTCAGCTGAGTCTGGTCCAGACCTGTCGGAGGGCTCGGGCCGCATCGCCTTCGAGGCCTGCCGCGTCCAAGGTCTCGGCCAGCTCGTCGAACTCCGGGCCCCAGCGCCAGGCGACGCTGCGGAGCTGGTCCGGGAGGCCCGGGTCCTTCAGCGAGCCGCCGTCCGCGCGGGTCTGCTGCGCGAGCAGGGCCTCGGTCACGCCGTGCTTCTCGGCCAGCTGGAAAGCGAGCACCGCCAGCGCCGCCTTGCCCTTGTTGTAAAGGGCGTACGACGACTTCGCCGCGCTGGCCGCGCCTGGCTCGGAGCCGACCACCATCGGGGTGACCGCCGTACCGGCCCACAACTCGGCGACCTGCTCGGCCGCCTTGCCGGACAGCATCAGATGCGTCGGGCTAGGGCCACCGGTCGGCGGCGGCCCGACCACACCGGCGTCGACGAACGTCGCATCGGGTACGGCGGACTGGGCCTCCCGCAACGATGCCGGGGACAGTGGATTCGCCTCGACGTACAAGCCGGCGAAGCCCGCAGCGCCTACCTGCTTGGCGATGTCGACGGCGCCCTGAGGCGCACATGAGCACAGGACCGCCTCGGCGCCACCGACCGCGTCGGCGAACGACGTGCCGATCAGCCCGGCCTCGTCGGCGCGTGCCTTGGACGCATCACTGCGACCGTCCGGCGCCCAGTGCACCTCATGCCCGGCGGCGACCAGTTGCGCCGCGAGCTTCGAGCCCATCGCACCGGGATGGAAGACAGCGATTCGCATGGCGCCAGTCCTTCGGGGAGAGCGGTCAGTGCCCTCCAAGATAGGCGAGGACCGCGAGCACGCGGCGGTGCTGTTCGTCGTTGGTGAGCAGGCCGAGCTTCGCCAGGATGCTGCCGACGTGCGTCTCGACGGTCCGTTCGGTCAGGAACAGCCGCCGGCCGATGCCGACGTTCGTGCAGCCTTCGGCCATCAGTGCGAGCACTTCGCGTTCGCGCGGGGTCAGCGGCGCGAGGCGGTCGTCGGCCTGCCGCCGGCCGATCAACCGGCTGACAACCTCCGGATCGAGGGCCGACCCGCCGGCCGCGACCCGGTCCAGGGCGTCCAGGAACTCGTCGACCGCCAGCACGCGGTCCTTGAGCAGGTAGCCGAAGCGACCGGTCGCGACCAGTTCGACGGAGTGCCGGGTCTCGACATGCTGGGAGAGCAGCACGATCCCGAGTTCGGGATGCAGCAACCGGAGCCGGCGGGCGGCCCGGGCACCGTCGTCGGTCCCGTCGGGCGGCATCCGGACGTCGATCACGGCCAGGTCCGGCTGGGTCTCCTCGACTACGGTCAGCAGACTCGTGGCATCCCCGGCCAGGCCGGCGATCTCGTGACCCGCGTCGGCCAGGAGACGCGCCAGCCCTTCCCGGAAGAGCGCCGAGTCCTCGCCGATCACGATTCGCACGGCAGCACCGCCTCCACCGTCGTACCGCGGCCGGCCGGGCTTCGCAGTTCCAGCGCGCCGCCGACCGCAGCGACCCGATCGAGCAGTCCGCTCAGCCCCGAGCCGGGCCGTGGTACGGCTCCCCCGCACCCGTCGTCCTCGATCCGGACCCGCATCGCGTCGGCCGACCGCGCCACCCGGACCACGATCGCCGTGGCGTTCGCGTACTTCGCCGCGTTCGTCACCGCCTCGGCAGCCACGAAGTACGCCGTCGTCGCGAGCTCCTCGGGCAGATCGGCCGGGATCTGCAGCCGGACCGGTATCGGCAGCGACTGGGTGATCGCGCTCAACGCGGCGTGCAGACCGTCGTCCAGGCTGGTCGGGCGCAGCCCGTGGGCGATCTGCCGCAACTCGGCGACCGCGGTACCGAGTTCGGCGACGCCCTGATCGAGCAGCCCGTTCACGTCGACCGTCCCGTCGTCCAAATGCCGCTGGGCCAGCCGCATCGCCATCCCCAACGCGACCAACCGCTGCTGCGCGCCGTCGTGCAGGTCCCGCTCCAGCCGCCGCCGCTCCTCGTCACCGGCCTGCACCAGCCGCGCACGGCTCGCAGCCACCTCGCGCAACGCCCCGGCGAGCTCCGCCCGCAGCCGCGTCACCTCCACCAAACTGGCCGCCGCGGCCGCCACGGCTTTCAGTACGGCGGGAGAAGTCACACCGGATGCGAGTACGCCGATCTGCTCACCGCCCAGCAGTACCGGGACCAGCCGCGGCTCGGCCACCGGCGCACCTGCAGCGTCGACGAAGCCGGATGCTCCCGGGACCAACAGGCCGACGCGAAGGGCCGGATCGCGGAGCGCGTTCCGCAGCGCGGACTCGAGGTCCTCGGGCTGGGCCTGCTCGGTGTGGATCCGATGCTGCAGATCCTCGATCGCCAGCAGGGCGGCACGTCGCGGTGGATAGAGCCGCCGATCGACTGCGCGCTGCAGCCGGGTTCGCAACGGCGCCAGGATCAACGCGCAGATGGCCGTTGCGGCGGCAGCGACAACAGCCGAGTCGCGTCCCAGTACCAGCCCGAGTGAGACGGCCGCGACGGCGTACGTGCCCAGCAGGACGACCATCACGATGCTGTAGCTGACGGTGTCGGCCAGCACCCGGTCGACGTCGTACAGGTCGTGCCGGAGCATCGCGACCGCGACGGAGGCCGGGAGGGACACCAGTGTGACGATCCCGAAGACGGTCGCCACGATCCCGCTCTGGCCGGTGACCAGGATCTCGGCCAGGCAGACGAGCGGGTAGACAACGGCGGCCAGGCCCGCGAGCAGCAGCCACTTCAGCTGCGCACGGACTGTGCCGGTCGAGCCGCGGTACCGGATCGCCACCGGAACGACCGCGGTCAGACAGAGCGCCAGGAACCCGAAGAACACGACCTCGCTCAGCACCCCAAGGACTCCGGACAGCGGGCGGTACGGCCGAGGCAGGTCCTGGAGCGGCGACAGGAACGGTTCCGACGCGAACGCACCGAAGGCCTGCTGGCCTATGCCGAGCACCAGCAACGCCAGCGGAACCGGTCGCCACCGACGATTCACCAGCTGACCTGTCGGGAAGTAGAGCAGCAGGAAGGCGACCGCGGCCAGCAGCCACCAGCCGCTCTCAGACAGCCAGGCGACGACCCGGCTGTCCAGCGGCAAACGCCCCGGATCGTGGACGACGGCGTTGTAGTAGACGTCGCGTGCGGTCAGGAACACGGCGATCGCGCCGATCCAGCCGAGGATCGCCCCGACCGGGTTGGCGGGCTGCCGTCGGGCGACCACGAGCCCGAGTACTGCGATCGCGGTTCCGATCGCTGCCAGACCGATGAAGTTCCGCAGCGTGTGCGGGCCGGTGCGGAACGCGATCAACAGCCAGGAGCCTCCCGCCACGAGCGTCAGAACGAGCAGGAAGGTACCGAGCGCGACCCACCGCGGCCACCGCATGTCGTCAGAGTAAGGCCGGTTCCGGCCGGATGACTCCGAGCCAGCACGGAGAACCGGGTCCGTGCTCACTTCGATGTGCCGACCGGCCGTGCGGACGTTCTCTGGAGCTGTCCGAATTACTCGCGGGAGGGGTCCCGATGTCCACCACAACTGTCCGGCCGAACGTCGTACCGGCCGATCCTGTCACTCGCCGGCGCATCGGCGCGGTCGGCCTCGTACTGACCATCAGCAACATCATCGCGACGCCCGGCGGAGTGCTCTGGCCCGAACCGTCCGGCGGCGGCGAGACCTACTCGTACGCCGACATCCAGCCGCTGCGGGACCGCTGGTGGGGCCTGCTGGTCGTGCTGAGCATCAGCGCGCTCCTCGGCGTACCGGCTCAGGCCTTCCTCACCACCTACCTCGTCCGCAAGCGCGGTGCGGCGTGGGCCACGACCGGCGGGTTCCTGATCTGGATCGGGATCGCGTTCCAGGCGGTCGGTGTCGGCCTGCTCGCAGCGACGTACTACGTCGCCACCGGGGTCGATGCCACGACGGGCGGCGCGGTGATCGACAACGCGAACGACGACCTGCTGCACCTGTTCGGCCCGCTGCTCGCCGGCGCGCTGGTGGTCGCCCTCGGAACGGTGATCCAGGCGGTCGGGTTGTGGCGGTCGCACGCCGTACCGCGCTGGGTTCCGCTCCTCGTACTGTTCGTCGTGGTCAGCTTCGTGGTGCCCGGCAACGGGTGGATCGGGCTGGCCGTGCAGATCCCGATGGCGGCCGGTGGGATCGCCATCGCGTACTACGCGTGGCGCCGGGCCGCCGTCGGCACTGTCTAGGCGCGGCCGTCGAACAGGCTGGTCACCGAGCCGTCCTCGAAGACCTCGCGGATGGCTCGGCTGATCAGCGGCGCGATCGACAGCTCGGTGAGCTTGTCGAAGCGGCGCTCCTCGGCGATCGGCAGCGTGTTGGTGACGATCACCTCGCTGGCCTGGCAGTTCTTCAGCCGGTCCACCGCGGGGCCGGACAGGATCGCGTGCGTCGCGGCGATGACCACGCCCGCGGCGCCCTCGGCGTACAGCGCGTCGGCCGCCTTGGTGATGGTGCCGGCGGTGTCGATCATGTCGTCGACCAGGATGCAGACCCGGCCCTTGACCTCACCGACGACCCGGTTCGCGACCGTCTCGTTCGGGCGGTCGATGTCGCGGGTCTTGTGGATGAAGGCCAGCGGCGCGTTGTTCAGCCGCGCCGACCACTGCTCGGCCACCTTGATCCGGCCGGCGTCCGGCGACACCACGGCCAACTGCTCGTCGCCGTACTTGTTCCGGACGTACTCGCTCAGGATCGGCATCGCCATCAGGTGGTCCACCGGGCCGTCGAAGAAGCCCTGGATCTGCGAGGTGTGCAGGTCCACGCAGATCAGCCGGTTGGCGCCCGCGGTCTTGAACAGGTCGGCCATCAGCCGGGCCGAGATCGGCTCCCGGCCGCGGTGCTTCTTGTCCTGCCGCGCGTACCCGTAGAACGGGAGCACCACGGTGATCCGCTTGGCCGACGCCCGCTTCAGCGCGTCGACCATGATCAGCTGCTCCATGATCCACTCGTTGATCGGCGAGGTGTGGCTCTGGATCACGAACGCGTCGCTGCCCCGGACCGACTCCTCGAACCGGACGTAGATCTCGCCGTTGGCGAAGTCGTACGCCTGGGTCGGGACCAGGCCGGAGCCGAGCTCAGCGGCCACCTCCTCGGCGAGACCGGGATGCGCCCGGCCGGAGAAAACCATCAGGTTCTTCTCGGTGGTTCGTTTCATCCCGCTCATCGCGCGCGCCTCCCGTTGTTTCGCGTGTACCGCTCAGGCCTGCTCGTCCGGCTGGTCGGCGAGCGCCGCCTCGGCCGCCGCGGCGGTCTTGGTGCCGGGACGCTTCCGCGCGACCCAGCCCTTGATGTTGCGCTGCCGGCCGCGTGCGACCGCGATCTCACCGGGGCCGACGTCCTCGGTGAGCGCCGTACCGGCCGCCAGGTAGGCGCCGTCCGCGATCGTCCGCGGGGCCACCAGTACCGAGTTGCTGCCGATGAACGAGTGCTTGCCGACGTGCGTCGGGTGCTTCGCGACACCGTCGTAGTTCGCGAAGATCGTGCCGGCGCCGATGTTCGCGCCCTCGCCGATCGTCGCGTCGCCGGCATATGTCAGGTGCGGGACCTTGGCGCCGTCGCCGATGGTGGAGTTCTTGGTCTCCACGAAGGTGCCGATCTTGCCCTTCACGCCCAGCTTGGTGCCCGGGCGCAGGTACGCGAACGGGCCGACCGACGCACCGTCGCCGATCACCGCGAGCGTCCCGTGGGTGCGGATGATCGTCGCGTTCTCGCCGATCTCCAGGTCCGTCAGGGTGGTGTCCGGGCCGATCGTCGTACCGCTGCCGACCGTGGTGGCGCCGTGCAGCTGGGTGTTCGGCAGCAGGGTGACATCGCGGGCGACCTCGACGGTCTGGTCGACCCAGGTGGTGTTCGGGTCGACGATCGTGACGCCCTCGCGCATGAGGCGGGTGAGCGTACGGCGGTTCAGCTCGGCGCGCAGCGTGGCGAGCTGGATCCGGTCGTTGACGCCCTCGGTCTGCATCCCGTCGTCGGTGACGTGCGAGCCGACCCGCTTGCCGTCGGTCCGGGCGATGCCGATCACGTCGGTCAGGTAGAGCTCGCCCTGGGCGTTGTCGGTGGTGAGCCGGCTGAGGCCGTCCCGCAGGGTAGCGGCGTCGAAGACGTAGATCCCGGCGTTGATCTCGTCGATCGCCCGCTGCTCCGCGGTGGCGTCCTTGTGCTCGACGATCGCCGCGACGGTGCCGTCCGCGCCCTGCACGATCCGCCCGTACCCGGTCGGGTCGGGGACCCGCGCGGTCAGGACGGTGACCGCGTTGCCGTGCTTGTCGTGGTCGGCGATCAGGTCGTGGAGTGTCTCCGCCTCGAGCAGCGGGACGTCACCGGACGTCACGATCACCGAGCCGTCGAAGTCGGCCGGTACGGCGCTCAACCCGGCGCGGACCGCGTCGCCGGTGCCCAGCTGCTGCTCCTGGACGGCCGTGCGGGCCTCCGGGTCGACGATCTCGAGATGTGCCTCGACCAGTTCGCGGCCGTTGCCGACCACGACCACGAGGTGTTCGGGGCTGAGTGCCCGGGCGGTGAGCACGGCATGGCCGACGAGACTTCGCCCGCCGATCTCGTGCAACACCTTCGGGGTCGCCGATTTCATCCGGGTTCCGAGCCCGGCGGCCATGATGACGACCGCCGTAGGGCGATGGGAAGTCACGCGGTCTTCTCCTCGAGTTCCCTGCGAGTTCTTTCAACAAGTATCAGCATGGGCACCCGAAACAGCGCCCGCGCAAGCCTACTTGCTTACCGGATGCCCGCTCGCACGGGGACGGCGAGACCGATGTCACCCCGGTGGGGACAACAGTCAGCCAGACCGGTGACTCTCAGTGATCCTCGTGGTGCGTGAGCCAGCCAAATTGGGGGTTAGTGACCGACAATCAGGGTGTAGAACCCGGCATTTCGCTGGCTGACCCATCAAATTCCCTCACCGCCTCCCGACGCTGCGTCATCCCTCCTGCGGTACACCCCCGTTTCTGGAACCCTGGAAGGTATGGCCCTCACACTCGGAGCAATCGTCCTGAACGTCCCGGACACCGGCCCCGCCGCCGACTTCTGGCGCGAGGCGCTCGACATGACCGCCGACCCACGCAACGGAGACTTCCTAGCCCCACCAGCCGGCATCCCGGGCACCAGAATCCATCTCGACAGCACCGACCGCACCCACCTCGACCTCTGGGTAGACAAAGAAACCTCAACCCCAGAAGCCGAAGTAGACCGCCTGATCGCCCTCGGCGCCGAACGAGTAGAAGACTGGACCTACCCGCCCAACGCCGACTTCGTAGTCCTGAAGGCCCCCGACGGCACCATCTTCTGCATCATCAGCTGAGCAGCGCAGCGACCCGAGGACTGTTGAAGAGGTTCGCGGTCAGGGGGACGTGGGTGGCGCGGTTGTAGGGGTCTTCGTCGTGGGCGTTGGCGATGATCAGGGAGTAGGCGCAGCGGTAGGTGAGGAGGTGTTCGGCGTCGTACCCGAGGCGGCCGGCGAACTCCGTGTCGAAGGCTGCTTCGACCTCGCGGGCTCGGGGGGACCAGAGGTCGATGACGGTTGCGGTGGCGGCGGCTTCGAAGACCGGGTCGCCGGGCATGGTGAGGAGTCCGAAGTCGAGGAGCGTTACGGGGCGGAGGTTCTCGTCCACGAGGATGTTGCCGGCGGTGACGTCGCCGTGGACCAGGCGGGTCTCCGGTTCCTTGAGGTCGGACAGCAGTACGAGGAGGTTCTCGACCTTCGTCTCGAAGTTGTCGATGACCGGGCTCAGTTGATCGCCGAAACGCTCCACCCGTCGACGGACGAGACCCGACAGCGCGTCGATCCACGACACACCCTCCGGCCGGAACGGGCCCGGTTCGTCGAGCACCGTCGTACGGCGAAGAACGGCCGGCGCCTCGACCTGGGCGACGGCCTCGACCACCTCGACGACGCAGTCCCGCATCCGCTCCCAGCCCGCCTCGCCGAACTGCGGCGCGACCGTGTGCAGCGGGACCCCAGGCAGTTCTTCCTCGATCGTCACCCAGTAGGGCCCTGGGCGGTGCAGGTCCAGCATGCGGGGCGTGCGGTAAGGCAGGCGGCCGTCAACCGCGGCGTACAACTCAGCCAGCGTTCGCAGCTCGCTCTCGCCCGCGTGGAACCAGATCTTCGCGACCTTCTCACCGCCGAGCCGAAACACCGCCCCCTGCATCCCGATCGCAATCTGCTCAGCCTCCCGGTACCCCAGACTGTGAAGCTGCTCCTGCAGAAAAGCGTCCGACAACGACATGCCGACAGACCCTAGCCGCACTCCTTGTCGATTCTGGTCCGAGGTTCAGTCGTACGAGCGTTCGGCGAAGCTGAGGCCGCCGCGTTCGGGGTGGGTCAGGTATTGGGCCTTGCTGTGGACGGGTGGCGTGCGGACGTACTGCGTGAAACCGGGTGCTCGGAGGCGGAGGTCGAAGTTGTGGCCCTCGACGTGCCACAACGGGTCCGGGCGGTCGTCGGGTGGGTCGAGCCGGTGCAGGTCGGCGATCTCGAGCAGGTCGTTCATCGGCTCGAGTTCGCCCGTGATATCCCACGCCTCGTCGAACACCAGCGTCGCCGGTGCGATCCAGAACGTGAAGTGCCGCCGCGCGAACGCCGGATCAACCCACCGCACGATGTAGTCGAGATCGAGCAGTACGCGCTGCCAGGGAAAGCCGTCCTCGCGTACGCCGATGCTCACCGCGTGCACGCGGCAGTCGTGCCAACCCATCACCTCGAAGTCGGCCGACGTCCAGGTCGCCTTCTCCAGCTCCGTCATCGCACCAGTATTGTCGGAGGGCCCTGGAATCCTTGCGTTATGGGTGAATCACTGGTGGATGTCGGGGGCGTCACGCTGTTCGTCCGGGAGCTCGGGCGGCGGAGTGATCGGCCTTCTGTGGTGGTGATGCACGGCGGGCCTGATGTCGGGCATGGGTACCTGGTGCCGGGTTTCGAGCCGTTGGCCCGGGATCATCACGTGGTGATGTTCGACTTCCGCGGGTGCGGGCGGAGCAGTCGGGGGTTGCCGGACGACGACCTGCAGCCGGAGTACGTCGTACAGGACACGCATCGGTTGATCGAGAGACTCGGGCTCGGGGCGGTCGATCTCGTCGGGTTCTCGACGGGTGGGCGGGCGGCGATGGAGTTCGTGCACCAGCATCCGGAGCAGGTACGGCGGTTGGTGCTCGCGTCGACGTCGGCGTACTCGTCTGCGGATGCTGCTGTCTACCTCGCGGACTGGGACGAGTACCAGCGCCGCCAACGAGTCGAGGACGAGGCGAACGGTGCCCTGCGCAACTCGACGATCTTCGTGTGGGACCTCGCCCGAGCACCGGCGTACCTGCAACTGCTCGAATCCCTCGACACCGACCTGGGCGACTGGTCGTACGAACGCGCGATGAACGGCCTCATGCACCCGTGGATCACCGGCGACCCCGAACAGATCCTCCGCACCTTCGCGAAACCCATCCTCATCCTGCACGGCGAGAAGGACATGGGCTTCCCCGTCCAACTGGCCCACCGCCTCCACCAAGCCGTCCCCAGCCAACTAGCCGTAATCCCCAACACCGCCCACATGTCCCACTTCGAACAACCCGAAACCTGGTCCCAACACATCCGCACCTTCCTGGCCGGCTGAAAACCGCGCGCTGGACTCTCGTCGCATCGCTACGATCGTGGGCTGATGTGAGGGAGTTCTTGTGGATCAGCACTTCGAAGCTCTGCACGCCGTACGGGCGTTGTTCGGCGACTACCCCGGGCGCTACTGGATCGCCGGCGGGTGGGCGCTCGATCTGTTCGCCGATCGGGTACGGCGACCGCACACCGACGTCGACGTACTCGTCCTGGCTCGCGACCTCGACCTGGTCGCCGCCACGTTCACCGACCCGCGGCCGACGGTCGAGGACCCGAACACCGGTGACCAACGCCCCTGGCAACCGGGCGAGACGTTGACGCCAGGTCCCGACGTACTGGCGTTCCCCGACGATCTGTTCCCGGCACCGGTGCGCATCATGCTCGCGGCGTCCGACGGCGACGACTGGGTCTACCACCGCGGCCGCGGCACTGTCCGCAAACCGCTCGACGAGATCACACTCACGTCCGCCGACGGCATCCCGTACCTCGCGCCAGAGTTCGTGCTCCTGTTCAAGTCCCGCAGCGACCGCCCAAAGGACACCGACGACTTCAACGACGTCGCCGCAGACCTCGACCCAACCCGCCGCGCCTGGCTGCACGACCGCATCGCCCCGCGCTACCCCGACCACGCCTGGCTGCCCGCCTTGACCTGACGTCAGTGGGGTACTGGGAACACCCGCTGGGGACGGTGAACAAGGCATTGCCTGTGCCCAGACCCAATTGGGTGTTCCCAGCCCCCGCGTCGGACGATTGCGTAGGATCCTGTGTTGTGCAGGGGACGCGGCTCGACATGAATCGGATTCGGGCGGCGCGCGAGGTCATCGATCCGGTGTTTCTCGACAGTCCCTTGTATCGCTGTGAGGCGCTGGAACCGCTGCTCGGCTGTGCGATCAGCATCAAGCTCGAGACCGCGAACCCGGTCCGCAGCTTCAAAGGTCGCGGTACGGAGGTCGTCGCGAGTCAACTCGCCCGCAGCGACTCGCGCGCCGTGGTGTGCGCGAGCGCTGGCAACCTCGGCCAGGCCCTCGCTTGGTCCAGTCGCGATCGCGGTCTCGATGTCACGGTCGTCGCCTCGCGGTTCGCAACCGCGACCAAACTCGACCGCATCCGCGCACTCGGCGCCAAGCTCGAACTCGTCGACGGCGACCACGAACTCGCCCGCGAACGGGCTGCCGCAATCGCGCAGTACGACGGGATCCGGCTGCTCGAGGACAGCCTGGACCTCGAGACCTGCGAGGGCGCAGCAACCATCGCCCTCGAACTCACCCCACACCTCACCCAACCGCCGACCGATCGGGCGAGCGATCGCCCCGTGGTGCTGATCGCGCTTGGCGGAGGTGCAATGGCGACAGGTGTGGGATACGTGCTGAAGACGCTAGCGCCCGCGGTCGAGGTGATCTGCGTCCAGCCGCTCGGTGCGCCGGCGTTGACGCATTCCTGGCATCAGCGCCGCGTCGTCACCACCGACGCGACCAACACGATCGCCGACGGCGTCGCCGGCCGCATCCCCATCCCGGAGGTCCTCGACGACCTACTCGTCATCGCCGACGACGCCGTACTCGTCCAGGAATCCTCGATCGTCACCGCCCTCCGCATGCTGCTCGAACACGCCGGCCTCGTCGTCGAACCATCGGCCGCGCTCGGCATCGCCGCAATCCTCGAAGATCGCGACCGCTTCGCCGGCCGGCAGGTGTTCACGATCGTGTGCGGCAGCAACGTCGACCTGGACAAGTACCGGCAGTGGGTAGGCATCTGATGGCGAGGCTCGCAGTGAAACTGCTGCTGCTGGACCAGGACGACCGCATGCTCCTCATCCACGCCAAGGACCCGAAGACCCAGGCCGAATGCTGGTATCCGGTAGGCGGTGGCGTCGAACCCGACGAGTCCCTCCAGGCCGCCGCCGCGCGTGAGGCGTACGAGGAGGCCGGCCTGCGCGATCTGCCGACGGGAACCCACGTGTGGACCCGCGATCACACATACGAGTTCAACGGCGAGACCGTCGACGTACACGAGGAGTGGCTCCTACACCGCGTCGAACACTTCACGCCGGCACCAGCACAACTGAGCGACTACGAAACCACCACAATCCGCGGCTTCCGCTGGTGGACCGCACAGGAACTGACCGACACCGCCGAAACAGTCTTCCCACCCCAACTCGGCAACCTACTGACCGACGTGCAGGAGAAAGGGCTGGCGTCTGACCCATACGGTCAGGCCGGTCGCCGGCTTCCCCATTCGCGGTGGAAGTAGCGGGCGTCTTCGCTGGTGACGCGAAGGATCGCGTCAGGCGCGGCCGGAGCGGGCCACAGCTCCAAGAGGTACGCGTCGAACAGGCCGTCCGCAAACTCCCGGCCCCGCGCGATGTCCCGGCCGCGCTCGCTCACCCGCAACCGATAACTCCCCGGCGCCACCCCCACGAGCTTGCCGCCGCTCTCACCGGTCCAAGACGTGTACCCGACATCTGCCGACCGTACGTCGATCGACACCTCGACAACGTCCTCCCAAGACTCCTCGGGTACGCCGGGCGCCACGTCAAGCAGCACGATCCGCACCGGCGACCCACCGGACCGCCGAGCGAAGTGCACGTACACACCGTCCCCGTGCGCAGCCCCCGCCAGCCCATTCACCTGCCCGGCAAAGAACCGATCCGCGTCCCCGTCGAACCCGAACCCTCCATCCCACACCAGATCGAACTGCCCGTAATCGGTCCGCACCACGTCATCGAACAACACCCGCTCCACACCAGCACGCTAACGCCCACCAGGCCGACCGAGCGTCACAACTTCGACGGTCCGCCACTCGTACATGCGGTTGTCTCGATGCATCTCGATGAGGGAGACGGCGTTGACGGTGAGGTCTGCGGGCGCGGGCGCGACTCGGTCGACTGCAGCTACGGCAGCGCGTGCCGGCTGCGGCGCGTTCGCGTACGCGAGGCTGATGTGCGGGCGATATCCATCGGCGTCCTCGGGTACGCCGTCTGCGCCGAAAACGTCCGCGATTGCGGCGCGTACGGCGTACCGGATCGTCTGCAGGGGTTCGAGCGGATCCGACGGAAGAAGGACCGCCTCGCGCGCGACGACGGGGCGGTGGAAGCGTACTTTCGCCGGCTCCAACTCCCCCAGCCGCACACGAGCCGCGCCGAGCAGCGCATCCACCCGAGCGGGCGGCACATCCTCGACAAACCCAACGCCCTGCATGGTCAGGTGCAACCACTCCAACGGAATCAGATCCAGCCCAGGAACCGTCGACAGCTCCCCTTGGTACTGCGTAACAAGCCGATGAAGAGGCGCCGGATCCTCGAACGTGTTCACATGCCACGCAAAGAACCGCGTCCCGACCCCCCACCCCGGCCGCCACCACCAGTGATCAACCAACTCATCAGCATGCCGATAACCCCACCCCGACACCGAATCCACACCCACTTCATCCCTCCTCGCTAGCAAGAATCTAGCCACCGCTGGCGGGTTATGTGACCGCTGCCGGGCTACAACACGCCACCGGCAAAACAACCCGCCGTCTTCGGCCGCAACCTCCCGCGGCTTATCTCGCGACGAGGGGGCGTCGGGTCTCGCGTGGGGTCGGTGTAGCTGACAGAGTGAGCGGATGCTGACGCAGGTGGCTGATGGGGTTTGGGTGCGGCAGAGTGAGTGGGTTTGGAGCAATGCCGTCGTGGTGCGGGGTGAGGGCGGGTTGGTGCTGGTCGATCCTGGGATCGACGGGGCCGATCTGGATGAGCTTGCCGATGATGTGGACCGGCTCGGGCTTCCGGTTGTTGCTGGGTTCTCGACTCATCCGCATTGGGATCATCTGCTCTGGCATTCCCGGTACGGCGACGTGCCGCGGTACGCCACGCTCGGATGCGCGACGGTTGCCGGTGAAGTGCGAGAGCGGGCGCAGGCGATGGCTAAAGAGAGCGCGGAGGGCGTCCCACTCGAGCTGATCGGACTCCTCAGCCCGCTGCCCGCGGACGGGGGACCCATACCGGGCGAGATCGTCGAGCATCAGGCGCACGCCATCGGCCACGCCGCCGTACTCCTCGCCGACCGCGGCGTCCTGATCGCCGGCGACATGCTCTCCGACGTCCTGATCCCACTCCTCGACGCCCGCCGCCCCGACCAGGTGTGCGCCTACGAAACCGCACTCGACCGACTCACCGAAGCAGCCCAGCACGCAAACGTCCTCATCCCCGGCCACGGCGCAGTCGCCAAGGGCCCAGAAGTAGCAGCCCGCCTGACCGCCGACCGCGCCTACATCAACGCCCTACGCCAAGGACAAGACCCACCCGACCCCCGCCTGTCCCAAGACTGGCTCGCCGGCCCCCACCAGTCGAACCTGAAACAAGCCCAACCCTCGTCCGAATGAAGAAGCCCCGCTCAGACGAATGGACAGAACCGATCCGCACCTTCTGTTAGCAAATCCGTTAGCAGGAGCGGTGGGCGTCGGTACGCTCAGGCAACCTGCCGCTCATGGAGGGAGTCGGGATGCCCTGGAATCCGCCGTACGCCGAACCGCCTCTGCCGTCGCAGCTAGCGGCCTACGCGAATCGGGTTGCGGAAATTTCGCAGGACGGCCGACCGGTGGGCTTCATGCTGGTTGAGCCGGAGGCGTACGCCGAGCAGGTTGGCGGAGCGCTGTGGTGGCGGCGCTGGTCGGAGATGCGGTGGGCTGCACATGTGTGGCTCAACCTGCCCGGCCTGGACGTGGGAGTCGACGCGACGGACACACTCATCGCGCCCGAGGACCTTGAGGCAGAGCTGGACGACTGGGATGCCGGTCGGTTCACGTTCGCTGGTCAGCTCGTCACCCTACGGTGGCTCGACGCGGACGAATCGGCGCGAGTGGCTGAGGCCGAATGGGACGACGACTCACCTCGCCAGACGTAGCCGACGACGAGTCAGCAAAACCCCGGCTCAGAGGGTCCCGAGCCGGGGTTTTGTGCTGCTCCCCCGCCAGGTTTCGATCCTGGTCTTCGAGATTCAAAGTCTCGCGGGCTGCCGATTACCCCACGGGGGATCGTGGTTGCCGGGACAGTTTGCCATGAGTGGCGTGGATGACACGCTGAGGGGTTCCTTACCTACGGTCCCGTAGGTTACGGTAGCGTAGGTAAGGACACGCTGAGCTGAAGGATCAACAAATATGACTCCACCCGCCGTAGCCACTCCGGAAGCGCCCACCCGTACCGCGCCGGTCGACGAGGACGTAGACACCGGAACGCTCGGCGGTGAGCAGAAGAAGCTCTGGGAGCAGGTCGCGCTCGCGCTGTTCATCGGCATCCCGTTCCTGGCGGTGCTGGCGGCGGTGCCGATCGCGTGGGGCGGGTTCCTGGGCTGGCGCGACATCGTGATCGCGGTGGTCTTCTACACGGTCGCGGGTCACGGGATCTCGATCGGTTTCCACCGGCTGTTCACGCACAAGTCCTTCAAGCCGAACCGCCCGATGAAGTACGCGCTCGCCATCGCCGGCTCGCTGGCGATCGAGGGCCCGGTGATCCGCTGGGTGGCCGATCACCGCAAGCACCACAAGTTCTCGGACCGCGACGGCGACCCGCACAGCCCGTGGAAGTACGGCAACACGCTGGGTGCGCTCACCAAGGGCTTCTTCCACGCGCATGTCGGCTGGCTGTTCGACACCGAGCAGACCCCGCAGCGGCAGTACGCGCCGGATCTGCTGAAGGACAAGGACATCGTCAGGGTGTCCCGGATGTTCCCGATGCTGGTGGCCGTGAGCCTCCTCGCGCCGGCGGTCATCGGCGGCCTCTGGTCCTGGTCGTGGACCGGCGCGCTGACCGCGTTCTTCTGGGCCAGCCTGGTCCGGATCGCGCTGCTGCACCACGTCACCTGGTCGATCAACTCGATCTGCCACACGATCGGCGACCGGCCGTTCAAGAGCCGCGACAAGTCCGGCAACGTGTGGTGGCTGGCGATCCTCAGCCAGGGCGAGTCGTGGCACAACCTGCACCACTCCGACCCGACCTGCGCGCGGCACGGCGTACTCAAGGGACAGCTCGACACGTCCGCCCGCTGCATCTGGATCTTCGAGAAGAGCGGCTGGGTCTCGGACGTCCGGTGGCCGGTCAAGGAGCGGCTGGAGGCCCGACGTGTGGACTCCTCGCCCCGTACGCTCAAAGCTGCGTGACCCGGAAACTCCCACCCGCAATACCCGAAGTGCGGCATGATGCTGACGTGATGACGACGTGACGGAACCCAAACCGCGGCGGTCCGGCCGGATCCGGATGACCAGTGCCGACCGTCGCGAGCAACTCATCACCATCGCCCGCGGCCTGTTCGCCCAGAAGGGCTACGAGGCGACCTCGGTCGAGGAGATCGCACACCGTGCCGAGGTCTCCAAGCCGGTCGTGTACGAACACTTCGGCGGCAAGGAAGGCTTGTACGCCGTCGTTGTCGACCGTGAGGTACGGGCGTTGCTCGACGGTGTCACCGGCGCGCTGACGGCCGGCCGGGCGCACGAGCTCGTCGAGCAGGCGGCGCTCGCGCTGCTCGACTACATCGAGAACAACGCCGACGGGTTCCGGATCCTGGTCCGCGACTCGCCGGTCGGGTCGGCGACCGGCTCGTTCATCTCGATCCTCAGCGACGTCGCGACCCGGGTCGAGCACATCCTGGCCGAGGAGTTCAAGCGCCGCGGGCTGGAGCCGAAGAACGCCCCGATGTACGCCCAGATGCTGGTCGGCATGGTCGCTCTCACCGGCCAGTGGTGGCTGGACGCCCGCAAACCGAAGAAGCAGGACGTCGCCGCGCACCTCGTCAACCTCGCCTGGAACGGCCTGTCCGGCCTCGAGGTCAAGCCCGTTCTCGCGACCCGCCCGCACAAGTAACAGCACAAGTAACAGCCTCTGGTCGTACGCCGACATCCGACCGTGGAATGACCCCCGCCGAGGCCGGCCCCCGTACCCTGGCCAGCATGACGGGGATGCTGACCGCGAGGCCGCTGCCTGCCCGGAGCAAGGCGTTCGACCTGTTCCTGGCCGGCGGCCTCTGCATGATGTTCGGCTTCCTGTCACTCGCCCAGGCGCACTGGAGCGGCATTCTCGCGTTCGGCATGCTGGTCCCGCTGATCTGGCGCCGCACCCACCCCGAGCTGGTCTTCTTCACCGTCTGCTCGGTCGCCGCCTTCCAATGGCTCGCCGCCGTCGACCTGATGCCCGGCAACGTCGGCCTGCTGGTCGCGCTGTACGCGATCTCCGTGTACGGCGACGTACGGCTGAGCCGGATCGCGCTGGGGATCGGCGGTCTCGGCGTCCTGATGGCGACCTCGCGGTACTGGTCGAACTCGGACTGGAAGCAGCAGGTCACGATGATGGTCGCGCTCGGCGCGCTCGTCTTCGGAGTCTGGGCGTTCGGCGAGCGCCGCCGTACCCGCGGCCTGTACGTCGCTCAGCTCGAGGAGCGGGCCGCCCAGCTCGAACGGGACCGCGACCGCGAAGCCAAACTGGCCGTGAGCAACGAGCGGACCCGGATCGCCCGCGAGATCCACGACGTGGTGGCGCACGGCCTGTCGATCATGATCGTCCAGGCCGACGGCGGGCTGTACGCCGCGGACCAGTCCCCCGAGGCGGCGAAGAAGGCCCTCGCCACGATCGGCGACACCGGCCGCGCGAGCCTGACCGAGATGCGCAAGATGCTCGGATTGCTCAAGCAGGACGAGCAGAACGAGCTCGACCCGAACCAGCCCCGCCCGCAACCCGGCGTCTCCAGCCTGCCCGAGCTGATCGAGAACGTCCGGGAGGCCGGGCTCAGCGTCAGCTACGAGGTCACCGGGGAACCCCGCGATCTCCCGGCGCTGCTCGGGCTGACGGCGTACCGGATCGTGCAGGAAGGTCTGACGAACACGCTGAAACACGCCGGGCCGGGAGCGCGTACCTCCGTCAGCCTGGACTTCGGGCGCGAGATGCTGACCGTGGTGGTCACCGACGACGGCCGCGGCGCCGGCGTCGCGCCGAGCTCGGACCCGGGTCACGGCCTGGTCGGGATGCGGCAACGCGCCTCGGTCTCGGGCGGTACGGTGAGCGCCGGACCGAAGGCGGGCGGTGGTTACGAGGTGATCGCCAGACTGCCGTACAACCTGCCGACTGGAGAGTAATGAACGACGACGTGATCCGGGTGTTCCTCGTGGACGATCAGGAACTCGTCAGAGCGGGCTTCACGATGCTGGTGGACTCGCAGGCCGACATGCGGGTGGTCGGCCAGGCGGGCGACGGCGGCGAGGCGATCGAGAAGATCCAGGTGACCGCCTGCGACGTGGTCCTGATGGACGTCCGGATGCCGCGGCTGGACGGCGTCGAGGCGACCCGGCGGCTGCAGTCGTTGCCTGAGGCACCGAGGGTGATCGTGCTGACCACGTTCGACCTGGACGAGTACGCGTTCGCCGCGATCAAGGCCGGCGCGTCCGGCTTCCTGCTCAAGAACACGCCGCCGGCCGATCTGCTGAGCGCGATCCGTCAGGTGCACTCCGGCGACGCCGTGGTGTCCCCCAGTACGACGAAACGCCTGCTGGAGCACTTCGCCGGATCACTGCCCGACGAGCAGACCGAGCGGCCGGACCTCGCCGACCTGACCGCCCGCGAGCGCGAGGTGCTGGTCGAGGTCGCGCGCGGCCTGTCGAACACCGAGATCGCCAGGCTCTTCACGTTGTCCGAGGCAACGGTCAAGACGCATATCGGCCGGATCCTGGCCAAGACCGGCCTCCGGGACCGGGTCGCCCTCGTCGTCCTGGGGTACGAGACCGGGCTGGTTCGGCCCACCAAGTAATACCCAGGTAGGACCCGGGGTCCCCACCCTGGTCCGACGAAACCGGGGCGCAGGATCACTAACTTCTTGGACAACATCGGAGTTGAGCCAAGGAGTGACATGAGCTTGCAGACCGGAGAGCTTGCGGCCGGGCGGTTGCCGCAGGACGGGGAGCCGCGGACCGCGATCCGGGCGCACGAGCTGCGCAAGGTGTACGGACAGGGCGACACCGCGGTCGCCGCGCTCGACGGGATCTCGGTCGACTTCGGGGTCGGCCAGTTCACCGCGATCATGGGCCCGTCGGGGTCCGGCAAGTCGACGCTGATGCACTGCCTGGCCGGGCTGGACACCCCGACCGAGGGCCAGGTGCTGCTCGGCGAGACCGAGCTGACCCGGCTGCCGGACGCGGAGCTGACCAAGATCCGCCGGGACCGGGTCGGCTTCGTGTTCCAGTCGTTCAACCTGCTCCCGATGCTGTCCGCGAACGACAACATCCTGCTCCCGCTCGAGCTCGGCAACCGCAAGCCCGACCAGGAGTGGCTGAGCACGCTGATCGAGGTGCTCGGGCTGGGCGACCGGCTCACGCACCGGCCGTCGGAGCTGTCCGGTGGCCAGCAGCAGCGGGTCGCGGTGGCGCGGGCCCTGGTCGGCCGCCCGGAGGTCGTGTTCGCCGACGAACCGACCGGCAACCTGGACTCGCGGTCCGGCGCCGAGGTGCTCGGCTTCCTGCGCCGCTCTGTCCGCGAGTTCGGCCAGACCGTGGTGATGGTGACGCACGACCCGCTCGCGGCGTCGTACGCCGACCGCGTCGTGATGCTTGCCGACGGCAAGCTGGCCGGCGAGCTGCGGCAGCCGACCCCGGAGAGCGTTCTCGACGCGCTGCGGCAGCTGGGGGCCTGACGTGCGACGTTCGCTCCTCTCCTCGCTGCGCGCCCACATTGGCCGCCTGGTCGCCGCCTGTCTGGCGATCGTTCTCGGGGTCGGCTTCGGCTCGCTGGCGATGATCGTGCACGCGTCCGCGTCGCACGGCGTGAACGAGACGATCGGCGCGCAGTACAAGGGCGTCGACGCCGTCGTCTACCCCGACCAGGCGAGCATCTCCCCCGCCGACATCACCAAGGTCCAGAAGCTGCCGCAGGCCGCGGCGGTCGTCACGCTGACGACGACGTACATGGAATTCGCGTTCCCCGACCTGGTCCGCGGGACCACGGTTCCGATCGACGCGCTCTACGGCACGGAACACATCGCCGGCCCCGGCACCTCGTCCGGACGGTTGCCGACCGCAACGAACGAGATCGCGCTGCCGGCCCGGACCGCGGCCAAGCACAAGATCGGCGTCGGCCAGAGCTTGCGGATCAGCTCGTACGACGACAAGTCGTGGACCGTCACTGTCGTCGGGCTGCTGGACGACTCGAAGTACGTCGGCAGCGCGTCCGCGGTCGCGACTCCGGCCGCGGTGAAGATCTTCGACCCGGGCGCGTTCACCCGCGGGATCGCCCTGGCCGCGAAGCCCGGCGTCACCCAGCAGCAACTGGCCGACGCCGCGCAGGCGGTGGTGGCGAGCGGACTGACCGCCTTCACCGGTGAGGCCTTCATCCAGCACGAGGTGCAGGATCTGACCAACGGTATCGACGTCCTCGGCGGCGTGTTCGGGATGTTCGCCGTGATCGCGTTGTTCGTGGCCTGCCTGGTGATCGGCAACACCTTCACGATCGTGATCGCCCAGCGGACCCGCGAGATGGCGCTGCTGCGCTGCGTCGGGGCGTCTCGCCGGCAGGTCTTCTCCTCGGTCATCGCCGAGGCCACCGTGGTCGGAGTGATCGCGTCGGCGATCGGTGTCGTCTTCGGCGTCGCGCTCTCCGCGCTGGGGCTGGCGCTGTCCCGCGAGTTCGACTGGGGGATCCCGCCGGTGCCGTTGCACCTGGACCTGTCGTCGATCTTCCTGCCGCTCCTCCTCGGTACCGCGGCCACGCTGATCGCGGCCGTCGTACCGGCTCGGCGGGCTACGAAGGTGGCGCCGCTCGCCGCGCTCCGACCCGAGGCGGCTCCGGCTGCCGCGACAAAGGCCGGCGTACTGCGGTTGATCCTGGGCTTCCTGCTCCTGGCCGGCGGTGGTCTGTTGCTGGCGGTCGGGGCGAAGCAGCACGGGGTATTGATCGGTGTCGCCGGCGGCGCGATCTCGTTCCTCGGCATCCTCGCGATCGGCGCGCTGCTCGTCCCGGCGCTGATCCGCGTGATCGGCGCACTCCCCGCCCGCGGTGGCGGCGTACCCGCCCGGATCGCCGTCGCGAACGCGGTCCGCAACCCCCGGCGTACGGCGGCCACCACGTCGGCGCTGCTCATCGGCGTGACGCTGATCAGCCTCACCTGCGTCGGGATCGCCTCGGTACGGAAAACGTTTGACGTGTCGATGGACGGCCAATACCCAGTGGATCTGATGGTGACGACGTACAAGGAGAAGATGCCGGCCGGCGCCGAGCAGCAGCTCCGCGACATCAAGGGCATCACCCAGGTCGTCCCGATCAGCAAGCTGATGGTGAAGTCCGGCGGTGAGGAGCTCGAGGTCACGGGCATCGACGCGACCGCGGCCGGATCGGTGATCCACAACCCGTCCCTGGCCGCGCAGGTCAAGTCCGGTACGGCGTTGCTCGACTACCCGACGATGCGGATGCTGAAGGTCGAGAACGGCAGCCCCGTGACGATCGTGTCGGGGCAGCACAAGCTGACGCTGACCGCCCAGCGCGGGAACGGACTCGACCCGTTCACGGTCACCTCGGCCGATCTCGCGAAGCTGGCGCCGAGCGCGCCGGTGACCGGGTTCTGGCTGGCGTCGGACCCGAAGGCGGACGGCGGGGACGTGATCGACGCCGTGGAACAGTCGATCCCGACCGTCAAGGATCTGTCCGTGCAGGGTGGCCTGGCCGAGCGGACCAGCTACACGAAGATCTTCGACGTACTGCTGATCGTCGGTATCGGTCTGCTCGGGGTCTCGGTGCTGATCGCGCTGGTCGGCGTCGGCAACACGCTCAGTCTGTCGGTGCTGGAGCGGACGCGGGAGAACGCGCTGCTTCGGGCGATGGGTCTGTCCCGCCGGCAGTTGCGCGGGATGCTCGCGATCGAATCGTTGCTGATGGCATTGGTCGCGGCCGGCCTCGGGATCGTCCTCGGTCTGATCTACGGCTGGACCGGGACGAGTGCGCTGATGGGCGGCCAGACGGCCGAGGGCGGCGTGGAGTACGCCGTACCCGGGACCCTGCTGATCGCCATCGCCGCGGTGGCCGCCGTCGCGGGCCTCCTCGCCTCGGTGCTACCCGCCCGTCGCGCGGCCAAGGTCGCTCCGGCCGGCGCACTGGCGACCGAATGAGCCAGCGGCTCGCCCGGCTTGAGGGGGCCGGGCGAGTCGCTTCGTCACACGATCTCTACCCGATTCCCGTGACCGTCGGCGGTGTGGAACCGCCGGCGGCCCGGGATCGTCTCGTTGTCCCACGTCACCGGATATCCCAGCGCTTCGAGCTTCGTGGCCAACGCATCCAGGTCCTCCACGGCCAACGCCGGATGCGCCTTCTTCGCCGGGGTGAAGTCCTGCTCCACCCCGATGTGGATCTCCGCCGCACCGCCCTTGAACCAGCACCCGCCGCGCGCCTTCAGCAGCTCGGGCTTCTCCACCTCGGTCATCCCGAGCGCATCGCGGTAGAACGCCCGTGCCACGTCCTCACCGCCGGGCGGGCACGACACCTGCACATGATCGAGCCGCATCGTCACCCCTTCTTCTGCGCCACCGCGAAGATCCGGCGGAACGGAAGCAGCGTCCCGTAGTCCCGCTGCGGATACGCCTCCGCCAGCCGAGCGCCGTACTCCGCCTCGAACTTCGGCCGCACGTCGTCCGGCAGCGACTGCAGTACCGGCCGCGCACCGGTCCCCTTCACCCACTCCAGTACGGCGTTGTCGCCGGACAGCAGGTGGAAGTACGTCGTCTCCCACGCGTCCACCACGCAACCTTCCGCACTGAGCGCTTCGACGTACTCCGCTGGACCGGGTACGTCGGGACGCAACGACGTGTCCTTCGCGTACTCGGCGTACGGCTCGGTCGCGGCCAACTCGCGCAGGATCGCGTGCGACGGCGCATCGCCGTTGCCCGGGATCTGGATCGCCAGCCACCCACCAGGCCGCAGCGCCCGGACGAACCCGGGCAGCAGATCGAGCTGCTCCGGAACCCACTGCAGCGTCGCGTTCGTGACGATCACATCCAGCGAACCGGGCTCGACGCTCCACTCGCGGACGTCACCGACCTCGAAGCTCAGGTGGTCGTCGGCGTACTCCGCCGCGGCCTCGAGCATCTGCGCCGAGCTGTCGATCCCGCGGATCACGGCCTCCGGCCAGACCTGACGCAGGGTCGCGGTCAACGCGCCCGGACCGCAGCCGAGGTCGACGACGGTTCGTACGTCGGTCGCCCGGACCCGCTCGACCAGGTCCCGGAACGGCCGGGCGCGCTCGTCGGCGTACGTGCCGTACTGCTCTGGACTCCACACCGGTGACGTACGCATCGGACTGCCCCTCTCAGGAAATTTTATCTTGACGTCGAGATACTCTAGACCTGTGACTTGTCTTGATGTCAAGAGTCTTGATGGGTACTCTCGAACGCATGGAGGACGAGGTCGATCGCCTGATCCAGGCCTGGCGCCGCGAGCGCCCCGATCTCGACGTGGCGCCGATGGAGGTGCTGTCCCGCGTCAGCCGGCTGGCGCGCCATCTCGATCGCGCCCGCAGTCAGGCCTTCGACACCCACGGCCTGGAGTCCTGGGAGTTCGACGTCCTTGCGGCTTTGCGCCGAGCTGGTACGCCGTACCAGCTCTCCCCCGGCAAGCTGCTCAAGGAAACCCTGGTCACGTCCGGCACGATGACGAACCGGGTCGACCGGCTGGCCGCACGCGGCCTGGTCGAACGGTTGCCGGATCCGCATGACCGGCGCGGCGTGCTCGTCCAGCTGACACCCGCGGGCCGGGACAAGGTCGACGCCGCGATGGCCGACCTGCTCACCCATGAGCGCACGCTCCTCGGTGGCCTCAGCGACGGCGACCAGCAGAAGATCGCCCGGGCACTGCGGGAGCTGGTCCGCCCGTTCGACCTGGAAAAACACTGACCGAAAAACACTCGGTTTGCGTCGCCGACAAAGCGCCTTGTTCGTACGGACAAAGCGCGGCCGAAATAGCCCCGGAATTATCCGAAAAGACGACCCGTCACTTCTGCCCCGGTCCGATCGTTGCTAGTTGCAACGAGATCGAGAGACTGCTGTAGCCGACGGCTATCGACACCGGCTGAACCCACTACTAGGGTCGTCACCGTCGGTGGTTAATCGACTACAAAATGTCAGAACACGGTGACTTCGGCGGCCAGAGGTGGTCCGCCGAAAGTGGCCGCGCGGTGTCCGGGGCTCGGGGCCCGAACAACGCCGGCCGGCACGGGGCCCGCTCACCCACGAGCTCGGCGCCCCCTCCGAAGTACAGGGGATCGGAGGGGCGCCGCGGCTCGAACTCCCTGCTACTCCGCGCGTTCCGCCGCTTCGAACCAGGCCATTTCCAGCTCGCCGCGCTCGTCGGCCAGCTTGCGGAGCTCGGCGTCCAGCTCGGAGAGCCGCTCGTAGTCGCTCGCGCTCGCGGCCAACTGGTCGTGCAGTTTCGTCTCGGTCTCGGCGATCTTCGCGAGCTGCCGCTCGATCCGGTTCAGCTCTTTCTTCGCCGCCCGGGCCGCTGCCGCGTCAGCCATCGGACGTTCAACCACCTGGCCATTTTCGGCCGTTGACAAATCGGTGGACACAACCGCTGCCGGCGCCAACGCATTCGACGCCGGCCGCCGCGGAATTCCGGCCGCGAGTTCGTCGAGATACTGCTCGACACCGCGCGGCAGATGCCGGACCCGGGCGTCACCCATGATCGCGTAAACCATGTCGCTGACCCGCTCCAGGAAGTACCGGTCGTGGGTGACGGTGACGACGACGCCGGGCCAGCTGTCCAGGAAATCCTCGAGCACGGTCAGCGTCTCGACGTCCAGGTCGTTGGTCGGCTCGTCGAGGATCAGCACGTTCGGCTCATCGAGCAGGATGCGCAGCACCTGCAGGCGACGCCGTTCACCACCGGACAGGTCCGAGATCCGGGTCGTCAGCTTGTCGCCGGTGAACCCGAAGCGCTCGAGCAGTTGCGACGACGTCAGCTCACCACCCCGCCCGGCGAGTGCCGCCGTACGGCGGATCGCGGTGATGTGGTCGAGGACCGTGACCGTGTCGTCGATCTCCTCGAGGGTCTGCGACAGGTTGGCGATCCGGACCGTCTTGCCCTGCTTGACCAGGCCGTGGTCCGGCGCGAGCTGCCCGGTGAGGACCTTGAGGAACGTGGTCTTGCCGGCGCCGTTCGGGCCGAGCAGCCCGATCCGGTCGGCCGGACCGAGCCGGAACGTGACATGGTCGAGCATCCTCCGGTCGCCGAAGCTCAGGCTGACGTCCTCGACGTCGAACACGTCCTTGCCGAGCCGTGCGGTCGCCAGCTGCGACAGCGCGAGCTTGTCCCGCGGCGGCGGCACGTCCTCGATCAGCGCGTTGGCCGCCTCGATCCGGAACTTCGGCTTGGTGCTGCGGGCGGGCGCGCCCCGGCGCAGCCAGGCGAGCTCCTTCTGCAGGAGGTTCTGCCGCTTGGCCTCGGTGACCTGCTCGCTGCGGGACCGCTCGGCCTTGGCGAGGACGTACGCCGCGTACCCGCCGTCGTACGACGTGACGCGGCCGCCCTGCACCTCCCACGTACCGGTGCAGACCGCGTCCAGGAACCAGCGGTCGTGGGTCACGACGATCAGCGCGCTCGCGTGGTCGACAACGTGCTCGGCGAGCCAGCTGACAGCCTCGATGTCGAGGTGGTTGGTCGGCTCGTCGAGAATCAGCAGGTCGACCTCGGTGAGCAGCAGCCTGGCCAGGGAGGCCCGGCGCCGCTCGCCGCCGCTCAGACTGCCGACCAAGGCCTGGTGGTCGACTTCGCCGAGCAGGTGCTCCATCACCGAGCGCGCCCGCGGATCGGAGGCCCAGGTGTAGGTCTCGGCATCGCCGAGCACCGCGTGCAGCACAGTCTGGTCCGGGTCGAGGTCGTCACTCTGACCGAGGTACCCGAGCCGCAGGTCGCGATTGTGGGTGATCCGGCCGCCGTCGGGCTCCTCCCGCCGGGCCAGGACCTGCAGGAGCGTCGACTTGCCGTCGCCGTTACGCCCGACCACGCCGATGCGCTCACCACGGCCTATGCCGAGACTGACCGAGTCGAGCAGTGTGCGGGTCCCGAAGCCCTTCGAAACAGCTTCCAGATTGACCAAGTTAGCTACCGCCATAACGCGCCCAAGAGTAGCTGACGCGGACACGGTTCCCGGGATCGTGCCAGGATCGTCCAGGTGTTGACTCCCGCCTGGCTCGAAGGACTGTCCCTCGGCGACGCGATCGCCGCCGATCCGCTGGAAGGCGGCTACGCCAGCAAGACGTTCCGCGTGCGGACGACGCTGGGCGAATCGGTGGTCGTGAAGACGCAGGACAACCTGCCGGCGGATCTGTACGCGTTGGAGGCCGACGGTCTCGACGCGCTGCGTGCACCCGGCGGATTCGCCGTACCAGAGGTCCTGAGGGTGACGCCGGAGTTCATCGTGCTGACCGACCTCGGTACGTCGGAACCGTCGCCGACGTACTGGGAGGACGCCGGGCGGGCGCTGGCGTTGCAGCATCAGCAGACCGCGGACAAGTTCGGGTACCACCAGGACAACTATCTCGGCACCCTCCTGCAGCGGAACCCGTGGACGAGCGACGGGCACGCGTTCTTCGCCGAGCATCGTCTGCTCCGCTACCTGGAGGAACCGAACTGCCACAACCAGCTCCCGGAAGCCGACCGCCGCCGCCTCGAACGCGTCGCGAACCGTCTACCCGAGCTGATCCCGCCGCAGCCCCCGTCCCTCCTCCACGGCGACCTGTGGCACGGCAACCTCCTCCCCGCGCCGGACGGCAGCCCGGCCATGATCGACCCCGCCGTCCACTACGGCTGGCCCGAGGCCGAGCTGGCCACCCTCCTCATCTATGGCCACTTGTCGGAGACCTTCTTCGACGCCTACGAGGAACTCCACCCACTCGCCGCGGGGTGGCGTGACCGCCTCCCGCTGCTCCACCTCCGAGAACTCATCTGCATCACCGCCCACTGGCCCGACCGCGCCGAAACCGTCAGCGAAATCAGCGCGATCCTCAAACAACTCGACTGAGGTTCAGGACGTACTGCTTCTCGTTGAGAGGGTTGCCGTCTGTGCGGGCTCGGCTGGGGGCTGGGCCTGGGACGGGGCTGTAGCTGTCGAAGCTGGTGGCGACGAGTGCCTCCCCTCGGCCGAGGTGAGGCAGCATCAACTCGAAGGCGTGCGTGGTGGCGGCCGGGATGGTGCCTTCGATGTGGGCCTGGGTCTCGGTGAGCGTGGTCTGGGTGACGATGCCGCGGTGTTCGGCGACGTGAGCGAGGAGCCGCGAGACCGTGTCGGACGGAACGTCCAGCTCGAAGTAGTTCACCGGCTCCAGGACCGTCGTACCGGCCTCGGCGATCGCCTGCAGGAGGATGAGCGGCACCAACCGGCGGAAGTCGGCGGCCACGGTGACCGGGCTCCAGTACGCCGTGTGCGTCAGATCCACCCGGATGTCCGGGATCTCCCACCCGAACAGGCCCTGGTGCAACGTCTGCCGAACCGTCTCCTCGATCGCCGTGTGGAACGCTCGCGGCAGCGCGCCGAGCTCCACCTCCAGGTTGTACTCGACGCCACTTTCTGGGCCCTCGGCAACCGGTGAGACCCGGAACCCGACACCCGCCGCCCACGGTCCCTCGGTGATCTCGCGCGTCGCCGTACCGGTACCGATCAACCGCTCGACATGGATCGGCGTCGTCTCACTGAAGGTGACGTCGACGCCGTACTCCGACTCGAGCAGCGACGCGATCACCTCCTTCTGCACCTCGCCGTACAGGCTCACGGTGATCTCGTCGGCCTTCCGGACCCGGATCAGCGGATCCTGCTCGGCGAGCTGCGTCAATGCCTGGAACAACTTCACCCGGTCCCGCGCACTCACCACGGTCTCCAGCGTCGGCGGCGCGAACAGCCGCCCCACCTGCGCCGTCCGTACGCCGAGCTGATCGCCGATCCGGATGCTCTTCAGCCCCCGCAACGCCACGATCTGACCGGCCTCGGCCCGATCCACCGAATGGCGGCCGCCGTCGCCGAACACGTCGATCCCGCTCGGCCGCACCTGGTACGCCGGACCGTCGACGGGATGCACCGGGACCGTCGTCCGCGCCGCCAGCGTCCCGCTGACGATCCGCGCCGACGCGATCTTCTGCCCGGCCGCACCCCGCTCGACCTTGAACACCCGCGCCCGCAACTCGTCCTCCGGGGACGCGATTGCCCGCGGCAACCATGTGCGGATCCCCTCGATCACCTCGTCGATCCCGACGCCGGTCATGGCGGATCCGAAGTACACCGGGTACATCCCGGCCTTCGCGACCTGACGCCGCAGCTCTGCCGCGTTGTCGGCCTCTGTGCCTTCGAGGTACAGCTCCAGGAACGAATCATTGCGCTCGGCAAGCATCTCGCCGACCTCGGCGCGCTGCACCGGCAGTGGTACGACGGACGCCGTCCGCAGGCCGAGCTCCGTCACCGACTCCATCGGTACGGCGGCCGGCGTCAGCAACCGCCGGATGTCCGCGAGCAACTCGTCGTACCGCGCGCCCACCCGGTCGATCTTGTTCACGAACAGCAGCGTCGGGATCCGCAGCCGGTCCAGCGTGCGCATCAGCAACCGCGTCTGCGGCTGCACGCCCTCGACCGCGGAGATCACCAGCACCGCGCCGTCCAGTACGGACAGCGCGCGCTCGACCTCGGCGATGAAGTCGGAGTGCCCGGGGGTGTCGATCAGGTTGACCGGCAGGTCGCCGAGCGCGAACGACACCACCGCCGAGCGGATCGTGATGCCGCGTTTCCGCTCGAGGTCCATCGAGTCGGTCTGCGTGTTCCCGTCGTCGACCCGGCCGACCCGGTCGATGACGCCGGCGGCGTACAGCAGCCGCTCGGTCAGGCTGGTCTTACCGGCGTCGACATGCGCCACAATGCCCATCGTCAGAGAGTTCAAGAGTCCTCGCGAATGCGTCGAAGCGATCAGTACCCATGGGGTGGATCGATCCGCGGCGCATCCCGGTCTCCTGTCTGATTCGATGGGGTCTCTCGGACGGTAACACCACTCGAGCCCGAGGACGAGCGTTTTTCCAGCGGCAGATTTCTAGCGGCTGATGCTGGCCGGCAGGATCCGGGCGCCCGGGACGGGCCCTTCGGCCTGGCGGACCATGCGGCAACGGCCGGACTCGGCGAGCTCCACGGCCAGGTCGACGGCGCTGCGGCTGTCCGCGGCGAGGAAGAGGCAGGTAGGCCCGGAGCCGGAGATCTGCGCGGCCAGAGCACCCTGGTCGAGGCCGAACTGGAGCGTCTCGCCCAGCTCGGGACGCAGCGACAACGCCGCGGCCTGCAGGTCGTTGCTGAGCGCAACGGCGAGCGCGCCGGGCTGCCCGGACAGCAGGGCGGACATCAACTCCGGGCGGACCTGCGGCGCCTCGACGCGGCGCAGCGGACGCAACCGGTCCAGCTCGCGGTAGACGTCCGGCGTCGACAACCCGCCGTCGGCGATCGCGAACACCCAGTGGAACGTCCCGCGGGACATCACCTCGGTGACCTGCTCGCCTCGTCCCTGGCCGAGCGCCGTGTGGCCGACCAGGCAGAACGGTACGTCGCTCCCGAGCTCGGCCGCATGGTGCTGCAGCTCGGTCTGGGTCAACTGCAGGCCCCACAGCCGGTTGCAGGCCACCAGGGTCGCTGCCGCGTCAGTCGATCCGCCGGCCATCCCGCCGGCCACCGGAATCGTCTTGCGGATCGTCAGGTCGACGCCCTCGTCGACGTCGTACTCCGCCTGCAGCAACTGCGCCGCCCGCACCGCCAGGTTGGTCTCGTCGGTCGGTACGTCGTCCGCGAAGTCGCCGGAGATCTCGACCGAGACCTCGCCGTCGTCGTCCCGCAGTACCGCCGTCACATCGTCGTACAGGGCAACGGCCTGGTACACCGTGGCGACCGGGTGGAACCCGTCCGGGCGCGGCGGACCGACCGACAGACCGAGATTGATCTTGGCCGGCGCCCGCACCGTGACCTCAGCAGAAGGTGGCACGTCGCACAGGTTAGTGCCTTACACAGTCCTACCTGCACCTGCGAGTGCGGCGAATTCCGTGATCCCGAGCATCTCCCCGCGCACTCGCGGGTCGATCCCTGCGGAGCTCAGCACCTCGTCGAGCCGTGCACGGTCCGGCATCCAGCGTGCCAGCGCGGACCGGATCGTCTTACGGCGCTGCGAGAACGCGGCCTCGATCACCGCGAACACCTCCTCGCGGCTCGCCTCCGTCGCGGGTGGTTCGCGGCGCTCGAACGCGACGAGCCCGGAGTCCACGTTCGGAGCCGGCCAGAAGACGTTCCGTCCGATCGGCCCGGCGCGCCGCACCTCGGCGTACCAGGCGGCCTTCGCGGACGGTACGCCGTACGTCCGCGAACCCGGTCCCGCCGCCAGCCGGTCCGCGACCTCGGACTGCACCATCACCAGACCGTGCCGCAGCGAGTCCGAGACCCGGAGCAGGTGCAGCAGGACGGGTACGGCGACGTTGTACGGCAGGTTCGCCACGCAGGCGGTCGGCTCGCCGATCTCCGCGGGCGTCACGTCCATCGCGTCCGCCTCGACCACGGTCAACCTGTCGGCCTGGTGCGGCGCGTACGACGCGACGGTCGACGGCAGCGCCTGCGCGAGCAGCGGGTCGATCTCGACCGCGGTGACCCGGTGCCCCGCCGCGAGCAGCGCGAGCGTCAGCGACCCGAGCCCCGGGCCGATCTCGAGGACCGTCTCGCTCTCCGTCAGCTCGGCGGCCCGAACGATCCGGCGCACCGTGTTCGGGTCGATGACGAAGTTCTGGCCGCGCTGCTTGGTCGGGCGGACCCCGAGGGCCGCGGCCAGCGAACGCACGTCCGCCGGACCGAGAAGTCTCGGTCCGGCGGACGTGGATGAATCAGACGAGGTCACCTCGTCAGTCTTGCACTAGGCGCGCTTGCCGCAGACAGGCCATGCGCCGTAGCCGCCGCGGTCGGCCTTGACCTTCTCCGCGATCGCGATCTGCTGCGCCTTCGACGCACCGTTCGCGTTGTTGGCGTACGCCGTACCGCCGTAGGCAGCCCAGGTGCCGTGGTCGAACTGCAGACCGCCGTAGTACCCGTTGCCGCTGTTGATCGACCAGTTGCCGCCCGACTCGCACTCGGCGATCCGGTCCCACGCACCGACATTGCTGCTCGTCGGCGTGTCGGTCTCGGTCGTCGTGGTGGTCGGCTCCTCCGGCTTCGGCTTGGTGCCGACGACGACCTGCTCGTCGACCGCCTTGGCGACCACCTTCGCCCCGACGACCTTCGTGGTCGACAGCTTGCCGTCCAGGTAGGTGTACAGGTACGTGACGGTCTTGGAGCCGTCGGTGCCCTTGGCCGTGGTCTTCTTGGTGCCCACTTCCAGCGTTGCCGACTTGGTCTCGTCGGTGCCGTGCGCAACAGCCTCGGTCTTCGTGACGGTCTTCTGCAGGACCTGCACGAAACCGATCTTGTTGACGCCGAGCTTCAGCGGGGTCGCGGCGGCCGGGGTGATCCGGTCGTCGGAGTCCCAGCGGACCTTCGCGTCGGTCAGGGCCTGCCCGACGGTGCCGGCCAGCGACTTGATCGTCACGGTCTTGCCGAGGTGCACGATCTGCACGGTCTTCGGCGTCGTGACGGTCAGCTCCAGGCCCTGGCGGCCGAGCGGCGCGCTCCGGCTGGTGGACAGCTGGGCGCCGTCGTAACGGAGACCCAGATCGGCCAGCGCCTCGTTCACGCTGTCGGCGGTGGTCCAGTAGGCCTTCTTGGCGCCGTCGGCGTTGACAGTCAGCGGCCGCCCGTACTGCACGGCGATCTCCTGACCGTCCTGCAGCTTGGAGTCCACGCCGGGCGCGACCACGTCGTGCTCACCGACCTGAACTTTCTCGGCCTTCAGGGCGTCTGCCACGGTGGAGCCGAAGGTGTGAACCTTCCGCACCTGGCCGTCGACGGAGACAGTGACCGTCTTGCTCTTCGCGGCATACGCCACGGAGCCGCCTGCGACGGCGAACGCAGCCGTCGCACCGACGGCCACGATGATGGACTTACGCACTAACGCTCCCAGGTAGGGCTACCCGGGCACGGGGTGGGACAGCACAGGCACCGGCCGCGAGCGCCAGGCTGGGGGCCTGGAACCTGTGGTCAACGCCGAGGGGCGTGCTGTGCCCGGAACCTTCCCCGATCCCGGCCAACATCACGGGACCATAACGAAGAAGTAGCGAAAGTGCCAATCCCCTGGTCGGCGAGTCGTCAAAAGGTGTAACGGAGCCCTTACACCGTGTGATTGCCCCACTGCCCCCGATGCACCACTTCGGCGGTCGTCCGGCGCCCCCGTTTCAGCGACGGCGAGCGCTTGTCCGGGGCCCGGTGACCGACCGACAGCACCCCCACCAGATCGAACCCCTCGGGTACGCCGAACTCCTTGAGCAACCGGCCCACCTTGTCCGCAGGAGGCCCGAAAAAGCAGGCCCCCAGGCCTTCGTCGACGACCGTCTGCAACATCAGCAGGACCGCCATCCCGGTGTCGACGTACCAGTACGGCGCGGTCCAGCGACCCTCGTCCCGATCGGTCCAGCCCTTGTCCGCTTCGGTGTACCGATCGAGGTACGCGTCCTTGTGCGCGAAGGCCAGAATCAGCAACGGCGCCCGGCGCAGCCCTGTGACCCATTCAACATACTTGGGATCCGGATCCTCGGCCGCGATTCGCCAGTACCGCTCCCGCTCGTCCCCCTCCAACGTCAGGAACGCCCACCCCTGACTGAACCCGCCGGAAGGCGCCCGCAAACCGTTCCCCAGAATCCGCTCGCGGACGTCGTCCGGCACCGCCCGATCCGGGTCGTAGTTCCGCACCATCCGCCGCCGCCGCACGACCTCACTGAACTCCATGAGAGGTGTCTACCAGCGGCGTCACCCGACGTCGTCGCCGACCTCCAGATGCCGCCAGAACTCGATCGTCGGCTGCGTGGTCACTCCGGCCGCCGCCATCACCTGCTCGATCTGCGGCCCGGACCTCTCGAAGAAGGCCTGGAACGAGGCTTCGTCGTCCCACTCGTCGACGACCAGCACCTCGGTCTCACTCCCGTAGAAGTGATGCGAAATCAGACCGCGACCGGTCCCGTCCGCCACCACCCCCTGGAACAGCGCACCGTCGTCAGCAGCCAACTTCTCCACCGCCGTCGGATCCCCACTCACCCGCAACGTCATCAGAACACTCATGACACCCCTCCCCTGGAGCCGACCTCGACCGAGGCCGACCCCCTCAGCCTGCGCCCGCCAAGCACCCCACGCAACGCCCCCCGAAAACGTTGACCCCCAGCACCCAACCCATCACCAATCCACCTTCGCGTTACCAGGGACCTCCGAAGGCTTGGTTGGCGTTTTCGTTGAGGGCTGCGCAGAGTTCGGGGACCGAGATGTTGAGGACGTCGGCCATTTTGCGGACGGTGTGGGGGATGAGGTACGACGCGTTCGGTTTGCCGCGGTACGGGGACGGGGTCAGGTACGGGGCGTCGGTTTCGACGAGGATGCGGTCGAGGGGGGTGACGGCCAGGGCGTCGCGGAGGGACTGGGCGTTCTTGAAGGTGACGACGCCGGCGAAGCTCAGGTACGCGCCGCGGTTCGCGCATTCGCGGGCGAACTCGGTGTCGCCGGAGAAGCAGTGCATCACCACCCGGTCCGGCACGCCTTCGCGATCGAGGATCCGCAGGATGTCGTCGTGCGCGTCGCGGTCGTGGATCATCAGCGTCTTGCCCAGCCGCTTCGCGAGCTCGATGTGCGCGGCGAACGACTCGTGCTGCGCGGCCCGCCCGTCCTCACCGGTACGGAAGTAGTCGAGCCCGGTCTCACCGATCACCCGGACCTTGTCGCTGCTCGTCGCGAGCCGCTCGATCTCGGCCAGTGCGCTCTCCAGCTCACCGGCCGCCTTCAGCTTCGGCGCCTCGTTCGGGTGCAGGGCGACGCCGGCGATCAGGTTCGGGTACTGCGTGGCGGCCTCGACCGCCCACACCGCGCCCGGCAGATCGCAACCCACCTGGACGATCCGCGTCACACCGACCGACTTGGCCAGCCGGATCGCCTCCGCCGGACTCAGCCAGTCCCCGTCCTCCCCGTCGGCGATATCCAGATGACAGTGCGCATCCACCACACTCATCGGCAACGGATCCGGAACCGCCGGCCGACTCCGATCCCGCGACCGCCCGTCCTCCCCCACCGCAGCCCGCTCCCGAGTCGGCCGACCCACCTCCACACCATCACCCATGCGCCCCAGATTACTTAGTCGCCAGCGGGTTGTTTCACCACTGGCGGGTTGCAGCAGGCCAGCCGACAAACAACCCGCCAGCAGAAGTTGTCCACAGGCGCGAAAGTCAGGCGGTCCGAGGGAGGCGGTTCGCGGCATGTTCTTAGGGCATGGATCTCAGGTTGGAAGTGGTTGCTGCGGGGCGGGGTGGGTGGTTCTCGCGGCGGGACGCGATTGTTGCCGGGTACTCCGATGCTGATCTTCGTCGACAGGTCGCGTCCGGGCGGTGGGTGCGGCTCACGCGCGGCGCCTACGCGGAACGTGGACCTGTCGTCGAGGGGATGCCGCCGTGGGACCAGGCCGTCTGGCTTCACCTGCGTACTGCGCGAGCGGTCTACCACCGACTCCACGGTCGCGCCGTCGTGAGTCATCAGTCGGCGGTGGTCCTGCACGGCGTACGAGTCTCGGAGCTGGATCTGCGCCGGGTGCATGTGACCAGGTTGCTCGGTGCCGGTCGGTCCGATGGTGCAGTGTGCCAGCATGCCGCCCAGCCGGCGGTCGACGTGGTGTGTGAGATGGACGGCGTACGGACGACGCACGCCGCGCGGGCCGTCGTCGAGACCGCGCGGGCAACCAGCTACCCGGTAGCAGTCTCGGTCGTGGACCAGGCACTGCGATTGCGGGTTGCCACGCCGGAGCAGCTGTCGGATGCGCTCGCGCCGTTCGCCAGGCGCAGCGGGATCCGCCAGGCCACCCGCGCGGTCGAGTTCGGCGACAGCCGCGCCGAGTCGGTTGGAGAGTCGTGGCTACGAGTAGCCCTGGCGGATTTCGGTCTGCCGACTCCCCTGCCGCAGGCGGAGATCCGCGACGACCACGGCGTACTCGTCGCACGCGTCGACTTCTTGTTCGAGCAGTACGGCGTGATTGTCGAGTTTGACGGCGCCGTGAAGTACGGCGGCCGGGATGCCCTGATCGCGGAGAAGGCCCGCGAGGACCGGCTCCGCGACCTCGGCTACCAAGTAGTCCGCGTCACCTGGGCCGACCTGAAAACGCCCGCCGCGCTCCTCGACTCCCTCCGACGGGCCATCGCTCGCTCCGGCCCGGTGACGGGTTATTTGACCGCTGGCGCGCTGTAACCCGGCAGCGGTCAAACAACCCGCTATTCGGAGGATTCGGCGGCGGCCTTGACCTTGGTCACCAGCTGCTCCCACATGTCTTGGGAGTGTTTGGCTTCGTCTTCGGAGGCGTTGTTGTCTTGTTCTAGTTTTAGGTGGGTGTTGGGGGTGAGGGTGTAGGTGAGGGTGTGGTAGTTGTCCGGTACGTCGGGTTGGCCCGTCAGGGGGCTGAAGTGGGTGAACTTCAGTAGGCGGCCGGGTTCTACGGCCAGGACCTTGCCCTTGTCCTGGTAGGGCTTGCCTTCCCATTCGCCGGTCCAGGTGATCGGACTGCCTACCTTCCAGTCGGTGTCCACCTCGGCGCCGAACCAGAGCTGTTTCAGCTGGTCCGGGTTCGTCAGTACGTTCCACACTCGCGCCGCGGGCGCGTCGATGTCGATCTCGGCCACGGCCAGATACCCAGTCATCGTGAAACTCCTTTCTTCCCCGACCGTACGGTTCCCCTCCGTCATGCGCTTGTAGAAAAGCGTCAGCCGGATCGTGCAGGAAGTCAGCATTCGAGGCCATGTCCCCGGGCGTACGGCGGCCAGTACGTTGCAGCGAGGTTCCGCCCGACCGCTAGGAGCAGCCGATGTCCCGGATCAGCTCAGTTCTCGCCCTTCTCGGCCTGGTGGTGGGAACCACCGCGCTACCGGCCGAGGCCGCCGCACCGATCCCGGTGCAGATCCTCAGCCTGACCGACCTGCACGGCTACCTGTCCGAGACCGAGAACCTGACGATCGCCGGCCCGTCCGGCACCCAGCAGGTCGGCGGCGCCGGGTACCTGAAGGCGCACCTCGACCGCCTCCGGGAAGCCGAACAGCTTCCTGATCGGCTCGGGTGACCAGTTCAGCGGCTGGCCGGACTACACGCAGGCGTTCGCGAACGAGCCGACCATCGAGGTGCTGAACGCGTTCGGGATGGACTTCGATGTCGCGGGCAACCACGAGTTCGACCGCGAGTTCCCGTTCCTGCGCCGGATGACCACCGGCGCCTGCTACGGCAAGCCCGGTTTCGACAGCTGCTTCAAGGACTCGAAGGGCCGGAACTTCCACGGCACCGACTACGCGTACCACGCGGCGAACATCGTCGACCCGCGGACGAAGCGCCCGGTGCTCCCGCCGTACTGGATCGCGCAGGCCGGCTCGCAGCGGATCGGGTTCATCGGGCTCGGCTTCCCGGGGACGCCGACCGAGACGCTGTCGATCGAGGGGTCGGGGTTCGAGTTCCAGGGCCTCGTCGACGCGGCGAACCGGGCCGCGGCCGAACTGAAGGCCCAAGGCGTCGAACGCGATCGTGGTCAGCATGCACGAAGGCGGTCAGCAGGGCGGCCTGTACGACGAGTGCAAGAACCCGACCGGTCCGATCTTCGACGCCGCCCGGGCGATGTCCCCCGATATCGACGTGATCCTCGGCGGCCACTGGCACACCGCGTTCAACTGCATGATCCCGGACCCGAACGGCGTACCGCGGCCGGTCCTGGAAGCGAGCAACCACGGGCGCGTCCTCGGCGAGGTCAACCTGGAACTCGATCCGGCGACCGGTGACGTGATCCGCTCCAAGACCACGGCCACCAACCACGCGGTCACCAAGGACGTCACGCCGGACCCGGGGATCCAGAAGATCGTGAAGTACTGGATGGACAAGTGGACCGCCCGGCAGAAGGAGCCGCTCACCAAGCTCGATCGCGATCTCGACTTCGCGCGCGACCGCGGAGAGCCGCACCGGCAATCTGGTCGCGGACCTCTACAAGGCGGAGGCCGACGGGCGACTTCGCGCTGGTACCGGCCGATCTCGGCATCGACGTGATCGCCGCCGGGCTCGGAAGCCGAGGCACGGTGACGTACGGCGAGGCGTGGCCGGTCGCCGGGATCTCGCCGATCACCACGCTGGCGATGAAGGGCTCGACGGTCGAGGCCGTCCTGGAGCAGCAGTGGATCCCGCCGGCGTACGGCTGCAGCCGACTGTCCGCGCTCGCGACCTCGGCCAACTTCCGCTACACCTACGATCTCGGCCGGCCCGTCGGCGACCGCGTCGATCCGGCCAAGGTCCTGATCAACGGCAAGCCACTGCAGCTCGACAGGACCTACCGAGTCACGACAAGCGCGGCGATGCCCTTGCACGGAGCGCAGTACGGCTATCCGGGCTTCCAGCAGTACTCCGCTCTCGACCGGGCGCCGCGGATGGGCCAGGAGGTCTTCCTCAACTACCTGCGCACCCATCCGTTGCTCAAGGCACCAAGCCTCGGACGGGTGACCGCGATCCCGGGTACGCCGCCACCGGCCGACGGACCGTTCGGTCCGCTGAACCTGCTGCCGCAGAACGAGATGACGGCGACCGCGACCAGCCAGGGCTCGGCCGCGTACAGCGCATCCGCCGCGATCGACGGCAAGCTGCACCACCATGTGGCACTCGAACTGGAGTCCGCATGCCCCGCTCCCGCAGTACATCACCCTCGACCTGAAGACACCCCGTGCGATCGAGGCGCTCGTCTACACGCCGCGCCAGGACGCCGACGTACCGAACGGCCGCATCTCGTCGTACGACGTCCAGACGAGCACCGACGGCACCACGTTCACGTCGGTGACGAAGGGATCTGGGACGGCACGGTCGACGCGAAGATCGCCCGGTTCCCGGCGGGTACGACGGCACGCTACGTGCGGCTCGTGGGACTGGCCGGCGGGGCGGACTACGCGGCGGCGACGGAGCTCAATATAGCTCTAGCTCCGGGTTCCTGACCGCGGCGCGATGGGCCGTCGGGGACATGCCGTACCGGCGGCCGAACTGGCGGCTCAAGTAGTGCGGCGAGTCGAATCCGACGCGCGGCCGCGATCTGCGCGACGGACATGTCGGTCGCACCGAGCAGCTCGGCTGCGCGCTGCAGCCGGAGCGCGAGCACGACGTTCATGATCGAGTCGCCGACCTGCTCCTTGAACAGGTGCGCGAGCCGGGACACCGACACCTGCGCGAGCCCGGCCAGTGACGTCAGGGTGTGCGGCCTGGCCGGGTCGGCGGTGATTGCCTCGAGCACCAGGTGCACACGGGCGTCCAGGTGCTGCGTCTCGCGGCGCAGGCTCGCGACCGCGGTCAGCAGCACCTCCTCGATGCCGTTCATCGTCAGCTCGGTGGCGAGGCTCTTCTCGAGCAGGTGCAGCTCGGTGTCGCCGGTCGGGGACAGCCCGGCCCGCTGCGCGTCGCGATGCAGCCGATCGAACGCGGACACCACGCGGTCCGTCTCCGACGGCCTGGTCAGCCGGACGTAGGACAGTCCGGGCATTGCCTGCGGCAACGACAACCAGGAGTGCCACTCGCGCCGCGGCTGGAAGTGCGCCCACCACGATCTCCCAGTACGTCGCCGACGGTCCCGTAGTCGTGCTCGGCGTCCCGGGACTCACCAGTACGACGTCCCCGTGCCGCAGCGTCAGCGTGTTCTGGCCGATCACGATACCGGCCCGTGCCGGACGCCGTGTAGAGCAGGTACCAACTGCCGACGCCCGTCCGGCCGTACGACGCGATAGTCGCCGCCGCTGTGGAAGTGGCCGGTCACCAACTTGCTCGGCGGCGGGATCTCGCTGTACAGCTCGATGAGCACCTGGGTAGCAAGATCGTGCTCGAAGTCAGCAGGCTCCGTCATGGTGAATCTCCTCGTAGGCACCCCAAGATTAGCGGAACGTCAGCAAGATCCTGCACCCAAGGGAAACGAGGGATCCGTGCCTTTCAGCACCGTCGCCGAGCTCGAGTACGACGACTCCACGCTGCTCTTCGAGCACGGGTGGCAGTCGTGGAGCCCGAGCGGCTGGTACCGGCTCGACGCGCGTCCACCGCGTCCGACGGCGCCGAATCACCATGTGATGGCGTACCGCCCCGGACGTCGACGCCGGCCGGCTTCCAGGGCGAGGGGCTGCTCGCGGTCGCGACGGCGGCGAGGTCACGATCATCGCGGCGACCAGTCCCGACGAGGTGCCGTCGATCCGCTGCCGACGTCCACGGCGACCGCCTGGTGATCTCGGCCGACGGCGCCGTACAGCAAACAAAAGCGACGCAGGCCAACCCGAATCAGGCTCTCGCCGATTGGGCCGACGCCTTCGCGGCCGGTGCACCCGCCGGTGCGCGGTGTTCGGGCCCGTCCTGGTGCAGCTGGTACGCGTACTGGGGCAAGGTCACCGAGCGCGACGTGATGACCGACGTACGCCAGTTCGACCAGCACGACCTGAGCGTCGACCTGGTCCTGCTCGACGAGGGGTACCAGGCCGCAGATCGGCGACTGGCTGACGCCGCGTGACGACTTCGGCTCGACCGTCCGGCTCGCCGCCGACATCCGCTCGAGCGGTCGGCGGGCAGGCATCTGGGTCGCACCGTTCCTGGTCGCGCAGCGGCAGCGAGACGGCCCGCAAGCATCCGGAGTGGCTGGTCCCCGGGATCAGCGCCGGCACCAACTGGGGCCAGGAGCAACTGGTTCTCGGACGTGACGCACCCGGGCGCCGCGCACCACATCCAGGACGTCTTCACCGAGCTCTGCCGCCAGGGGTACGACCACTTCAAGCTCGACTTCGTGTACGCCGGCGCGATCGAGGGACCGCGCCACGAGCAGATCGACGGCGTCGCGGCGTACCGTGCACGGAATGCGGCTGCTGCGCGAAGCGGTCGGACCGAACCGGATCCTGCACGGCTGCGGCGCTCCGATCCTGCCCGAGCCTCGGACTCGTCGACTGCATGCGGGTCTCGCCCGACACCGATCCGCTGGTCGACCCACCGTCCGGCGACATCAGCCAGCCCGGTCAGCGCGGCGCGCGGTCCACCTCAGTGGCGCGCGAGTTCCTGCACGGCCGCTGGTGGGCGAACGACTCCGACTGCCTGATCGTGCGGCCCGACGTCCAGGAGCGCGAGCTCTGGGCACAACACATCGCGCAAGGTCCGGGTCTGCGGATGTCGAGCGACCCGATCGGCGAGCTCGACCGGTGGGGGCTCGATCGCACCCGCGAGCTGCTCGTCCCGAGCTCGCCGCGGCCGCATCCGCTGAAGGATCCCGATGCTTAGGCGGGCGCCCCGGCGTACCCACCGGATCGGACGCGGACAGCAGGCGGCCGTGGCCTACGCGCTGCTCGCCCCGAGCCTGGTCGGCGTCCTCGGCTTCCTGCTCGCGCCGGTCGTGATCGTGCTGGTGCTCAGCCTGTTCGACTGGAAGTTGCTCTCGACACCTGAATTCGTCGGGCTGGCCAACTACCAGAAGCTGTTCACCGACTCCGACGTCTGGCACTCGCTGCTGGTCACCGTGTACTACGTGGTGATCTGCGTGCCCGGTACGACGATCCTCTCGCTGCTCCTGGCGCTCCTGGTCGACCGCAAGCTCCGCGGGATGAAGTACTTCCGCGCGCTGCTGGTGATCCCGTGGATGGCGACGCCGGTCGCACTCGGCCTGGTCTGGAGCTGGATCTTCGACCCGGGCCGGGGCGCGCTGAACCAGTTCCTCGGCGTGTTCGGGATCGACGGTCCGGCGTGGCTGTCGTCGCCGGTGCTGGCGATGCCGAGCGTCGCGGCGGTGCACATCTGGCAGTTCGCCGGGTACAACATGCTGTTCTTCCTGGCCGGGCTCCAGAACATCCCGCGGTCGTTGCGCGAGGCCTCGTCGCTGGACGGCGCGTCCCCGGTCGCGCACTTCTTCACGATCACGCTGCCGCTGCTGCGGCCGACGATGCTGTTCGTGCTGATCACCAACGTGATCGGCTCGTTCCAGGCGTTCGACACGATCTTCGTGATGACCGAGGGCGGCCCCGGTGACAGCACCGAGGTGGCGACGTACCTGATCTACGACGAGGCGTTCCGCAAGTTCGACTTCGGCTACGCGTCGACGATCTCGGTGCTGCTGTTCGCGGTGGTCCTGATCGCGACGATCTCCCAGTTCGTCTACTTCGAACGCCGTACGACCTATGAGGTGTCCGGATGAGACTGCGCATCGTCACGTACGCCGTCCTGGTGGCCGGCTGCCTGTTCGCGATCTTCCCGTACTTCCTGACCGTGCTCACCGCCTTCAAGGGCCCCGGGCAACTGTCGGAGACGATGCCGTGGGAGCCCGGTCTGCCACCGAGTACGGCGGCCTTCGAGCGACTGTTCAACTCGGGCTTCGGCGGCTATCTGGTCAACACCGCGCTGGTCACGACCGGGATCACCCTCGGCCAGGTGGTGTTCGCGGTCCTGGCGGCGTACGCCTTCGCACGGCTGTCGTTCCCCGGCCGGGACGCGCTGTTCTGGGTGTATTTATCGACATTGATGGTGCCGCCGGTGGTCACGATGATCCCGCTGTACCTGATGATGCAGAAGCTCGGCCTGGTCGACACGTGGGCCGGTCTGATGCTGCCGACGATGCTCGGTACGCCGTACGCGATCTTCCTGCTCCGCCAGTTCTTCCGCGGCATCCCCGCGGATCTCGAGGACGCGGCCCGGATCGACGGCGCCGGGCGGGTCCGGACGCTGCTCTCGATCGTGCTGCCGTTGTCGAAACCGATCCTGGTCACCGTCACCACCCTCGCCGTGGTGGCGAACTGGAACAGCTTCCTGTGGCCGCTGATCATCACCAGCAGCGAGGACAAGCGGCTGCTCTCGGTCGGGATCGCCTTGTTCAAGGGCGAAATCGGCGTCGACTACAACGCCGTGATGGCCGGCAGCCTGATCGCGCTGGCGCCGCTGCTCGTGCTGTTCATCGTCTTCCAGCGCTTCATCGTCCGCTCGGTCGCTGTCACCGGGCTCAAGTAGTATCGGAGGCTCTCTCATGTCCTTGTCCAGGAGGACTTTTCTGATCGGCGCCGGCAGTGTCGCTCGCGCTGGCCGGCTGCGGCTCGTCGGACGACAAAGCTGCGAGTGGCGGCGGCAAGGTCGAGCTCGTCTACCGGCTGTGGGACGAGCAGCAGGAGGTCGGCTACAAGGCGGTGTTCGCCGAGTTCACCAGCCGAGAACCCGGACATCACCGTCCGGATGGAGGTGCTGCCCTGGGACCAGTACTGGACCAAGCTGACCACCGAACTCGCCAGCGGCAAGGCGCCGGACGTGTTCTGGCTGACCGTCGACTACTTCCCGGACTTCGCGAGCAAGGGCGTTCTCGCGCCGCTCGACGACCTGATCTCAAGGCCGGCCTGAAGCTCGACTCGTACCACCCGAACGTCGTGCAGTCGTACAAGTTCGAGGACAAGCAGCTCGGGATGCCGAAGGACATGGGCATCGTCGGGCTGCTCTACAACAAGGACCTGGTCGCGAAGGCCGGGATCACGATGCCGGCCGAGCTGACCTGGGCGCCGGACGGCTCGGGCAGCTTCCTCGAGGTGGCGCGCAAGCTGACCGTCGGCAGCAAGCAGTGGGGTTTCTGCTCCTGGAACCACAGCCAGACCCAGTGGCTGAACTGGATCGCGTCGAACGGCGGCCACGCGATGGACAAGCCGTACGGCGCCTTCGACTTCGCGAACCCGAAGTCGGTCGAGGCCCTGCAGTTCGCGCGGGACCTGGTCTTCAAGTGGAAGGTGTCGCCGGACGGCACCCGGACGAACCCGCCGACCGGGCAGGCGACCGAGATGTTCTACCGCGGCGAGGTCGCGATGTTCCCGGCGAACAACGCGCTGCTGCCGTTCGCGCTGCCCGAGGTGAAGTTCCCGATCGGGGTCGCGGCGATGCCGGCCGGCCCGGCCGGGCGGACGGTGGTGATCAACGGGCTCGCCGAGGTGATGTTCGCGAAGACCAAGCACCCGGACGAGGCCGGCAAGCTGATCGCCTTCCTCGGCTCGGAGAAGGCGCAGCGGCTGATGGGCGACGCGGGCTACATCATCCCGGCCCTCAACAACGCCGGCGCCGGCTACCAGGCGTTCTGGAAGAAGAAGGGCATCGACGTCCAGCCGTTCCTCGACTCCGCCGCCGGCAGCACCGTCAACCTCCCGATCGCCGAAGGCTGGACCGCCAAGTCCCCCGAGATCAACAAGGCCGTCAACGACCTGTACCTCGACAAGGTCGCCGTCCCCGACATCGCAGCGGCCATGGACAAGATCGGCAACGACAAGTGAAGGAACTGACGGACTCGTACGGCGACTTCCAGGACGCCGGCGTACTGCGATCTCGCCTCGCGAGCGATGGCTACTTGTTCTTCCGGGGGTTGCTGCCGCGGGATGTGGTTGAGGACGTGCATGAGCAGTTGGCGCGGATCCTCTACGACAGTGACTGGTTGGCGCGGGATGCTGATCCGCGGGAGTTGGTCGCGTCGGGTCGGGCCGTGGAGGAAGGGTCGGCGGGGTTCTTCGGGGCCTACACGGCGATCCAGAGCACCGAGGCGTTTCATCGGTTGGCCGTTCGGCCGGAGTTGCTGGAGCTCGCCGGGCGGTTGCTGGGTGAGGAGGCGTTCGCGCATCCGGCGCACATCTGCCGGATCGCGCCGCCGTCACCGGGGGCCAACCCGACACCGATCCATCAGGACTACCGGTTCATCCAGGGGTCTGTCGACACGCTCACCACCTGGCTGCCGTTGAGTGCGGCGCCGCCGGAGATCGGTGGGTTGCGGGTGCTGGCCGGGTCGCCGCGGCTCGGCGTACTGCCGGTGAAGGCGTCCGACGGGCCGGGCATGATGCGGGCCGAGGCGGACGAGGACCATCCGGAGTGGCGTACGACGTCGTACCAGCCGGGCGATGTGCTGCTGTTCGGGAGTCTGACCGTGCACGGCGCGATGCCGAACCTGACGAAGCAGCTGCGGTTGTCGGCCGACTTCCGGTACCAGGCGGTGAGCGCGCCGATGGCCCGCGACCTGCTCGGTACCGGGAAGCCGCACTACCACCCGGACGTGCCGGACTTCTCGACCCTCACCCGCGGCTGGACCTCGACGGACTGCGTCGAGGTCCCGGCCGGGGTGCGGTTCGTGGATCGCTGGGACCCGCGCGTGGACGACGTACCGACGCCGCCCTCCCGCTTCGCCTACGCCTCCGCCTCGGGAGCCTCGGACTAGGGCTGGAGGACGATCTTGCCGCGGGCGTGGCCGGACTCGCTCAGTTCCTGAGCCTTGGCCGCGTCCGCGAGCTCGAAGGTCTGGGCGATCCGGGGCGTGAGCTTGCCGTCAGCCGCCGCCTGCAGGTGGGCCTCCAAGCCGGACCGGATGGACTCGGTGGTCCCGCCGCGGCCGGACATCGTGATGCCGAGCTCGCCTGCCGCCGCATAGTCCGCGATCGTGACGATCCGCTCGGGGCCGCCGCGCAGCTCGACCGACTCCTTCAGACCACCCAGGCCGGCGGTGTCGAACACCGCGTCCACACCCTCCGGAGCCGCCGCCCGCACCCGCTCCAGCAGGCCATCGCCGTACTCGACCGGGACCGCACCGAGCGAGCGCAGGTACTCGTGGTTCGCGGGCGACGCCGTACCGACGACGGTCAGACCGGCCGCCTTGGCGAGCTGTACGGCGACCGAACCGACGGCGCCTGCAGCACCGTGGATCAGGATCGTCTCGCCGGACTTCACGCCGAGCAGATCGAGCACGCGCTGCGCGGTCTCGCCGGCCACCGGTACAGCGACAGCCTGCGCCCAGCTCACGCTCGCGGGCTTGCGCGCTACATTCCCGCCGATCGCGTACTCGGCGTACGAGCCGCCGTCGGACCAGCCGACCACCTCGTCGCCGACCGCGAACTCGGCGCCGTCACCGGCCTCGTCGACCACGCCGGCCACCTCGAGCCCCGGAACGGCCGGGAACACCGGGTCGATGAACCCCTTCGTCCAGCCGCGGCGCACCTTGAAGTCGATCGGGTTCACCCCGGCCGCGTGCACCTTGATCCGCACCTGGCCGGGACCCGCATGCGGCTCCTCGACGTCCTGCACCTTCAGTACCTCGGGACCGCCGAACTCCTCGAACACGACCGCTCGCATAGCACTGCCTCCATGAATTGGTTGTCGCTTCAATAAAGGCTGTACGGCCCGGCCGCATTCCCGACTGGGCGGACGTACTGGCGGCGGCCCGATCGAGTTAGGACTGGATGTGCACTCTCGACAGGTAAACCACTCCGAGACGCCGTACACATCCAGCCCCACCACGCTCAGGTGCACTACCCGCCGCCTGACATCACCTGTCGACCTTGCACACCACACCATGGGGAGGAACCACCCGAACCCAAGCCGCTGTCCTCTACCACGCAACAGCGGCCGGATGAACCTGAGCCGGCAGTATCACCGGCGATACATTCGCCGGTGATACCAACCTCAGGACTCTTCGAGGCGGGGGAAGAGGGCGTCGCCCTTGGTGAGGGTGGCGCCGGCGGGGAGTTGACCCCAAGTGCCGGCGTCCTGCACTCGCTGGTCCGTCAGCGCACCCAGCTTGGCCTCGGCGCCCAGGAGCTCCCACAGTTTGGCGGCGGCCTTGGGCATTGTGGGGTTGTGGAGTACGGCGACGGCGCGTAGGACCTCGGCGGCGGAGTAGAGGATTGTTGCCAGGCGGGCTCGTTGGGAGTCGTCCTTGGCGACCTTCCATGGCTCCTGCTCGGTGACGTAGCCGTTCACGGCGCCGACGAGGTCGTTGATCGCGGCCAGGGCGTCCTGGAACGCGAGGGTGTCCAGGGCCTTGTCCGCGGTCGCCACGGTCTGGGCGAGCTTGTCCGCCAGCGTCTGCTCCGCCGGGCCGTGGTCAGTCGGCTCCGGCAGTACGCCGTCGAAGTACTTGCCGACCATCGCCGCGATCCGGCTGGCCAGGTTACCGAGGCCGTTGGCGAGCTCGGAGGTGTAGACCGCGCTCAGGTGCTCCCACGAGAACGAGCCGTCCGACCCGAACTGGATCGTGCGCAGGAAGTAGTACCGGAAGGCGTCCGAGCCGAAGTGGTCGGTGATCTCGTTCGGCGCGATCGCGGTGAGCTTCGACTTGCTCATCTTCTCGCCGCCGACCAGCAGCCACCCGTGGGCGAACACCTGGCGCGGTACGGCGACCTCAGCGGCCATCAGCATCGCCGGCCAGATCACCGCGTGGAACCGGAGGATGTCCTTACCCACCAGGTGTACGTCGGCCGGCCACAGCTCCTCGAATCGCTCCGGGTCGGTGCCGTAGCCCGCGGCCGTCACGTAGTTCAGCAACGCGTCGATCCATACATAGAGAACGTGGTCCTCGTCCCACGGGACCGGGATGCCCCAGTCGAACGTCGACCGCGTGATCGACAGGTCCTGCAGCCCCTGCTTCACGAACGCGATGACCTCGTTGCGTGCACTGGACGGCGCCACGAAATCAGGCTGCTCCGAGTACAGCTCGAGCAGGCGGTCGCCGTACGCCGAGAGCCGGAAGAAGTAGTTGGTCTCGGAGACCGTCTCCAGCTCGGTGCCGTGGATGATGCACCGCTGGGTGCCGTCCTCGTCGGTGCGGATGTCCGCGGGGAGCTTGAACTCCTCGCAGCCCACGCAGTACAGGCCTTCGTACTCGCCCTTGTAGACGTCGCCCTTGTCGTAGAGCTTCTGCCAGAACTCGCGGACCCGCTCGGTGTGGCGCTGGTCGGTGGTCCGGATGAAGTCGTCGTACGCGATGTCGACGTCGACCCAGGCCGGCTTCCAGGACTCCTCGACGAGCTTGTCGGTCCACTCCTGCGGGCTCATGCCCTGGGCCTGCGCGCTGCGCATCACCTTTTCGCCGTGCTCGTCGGTACCCGTCAGGTACCACTTGCGCTCGCCGCGCTGGGCGTGCCAGCGGGTCAGGACGTCCCCGGCCACCGTCGTGTAGGCGCTGCCGATGTGCGGCGGGGCCGTGACGTAGTAGATCGGGGTGGTGACGTAATAGGCCTTCTCGGACATGTAATTAAGGGTAGTGCCGGGCGCCAGCGTTATTTACCAGGGTCCCGGGCAGCGAGTACGGCGTCGTACACGGTCCGTTTCGGGACGTTGAAGCGCTTCGCGACGTCGGAGATCGCCTGTTTGCGCGGCGTACCCGCCTCCTCGTCCTTGGCCACCTCGCGCGCCAGGTCCTCCGGGGTCATGACCTTGTGCGGGTCCGCGCCGGCCACCACCAGGGTGATCTCGCCGCGGACGCCCTCCTTCGACCAGGTCACGAGCTCGTCGAGCGGGCCGCGTTTCACCTCTTCGTACGTCTTCGTGAGCTCCCGGCACACCGCCGTACGCCGGTCTCCGCCGAACGCCTCGGCCATCGCCTCCAGGGACTGCGTGATCCGGTGCGGCGCCTCGAAGAACACCATCGTCCGCGGCTCGTCCCTGAGCTCACCGAGCCGTCGCGCGCGCTCCCCCGGCTTGCGCGGCAGGAACCCCTCGAACGTGAACCGATCCACCGGCAGCCCGCTCAACGCGAGCGCCGTCAGCACCGCCGACGGCCCCGGTACGGCGGTCACGTCGACGTCGGCCTCGATCGCCGCCGCGACCAGCCGGTACCCCGGGTCCGACACGCTGGGCATCCCCGCGTCCGTCACCACGACCACGGTCTGCCCGTCCAGCAGCGCCTGCAACAACTCCGGCGTACGCTCCCGCTCGTTCCCCTCGAAGTAGCTGATCACCCGCCCACTGAGCTGGATCGCCAGCCCCGACGTCAGCCGCCGCAACCGCCGCGTGTCCTCCGCGGCCACCACGTCCGCCTCCGCGAGCGCCCGCGCCAACCGCGGCGAAGCATCCGACACGTCCCCAATAGGACTCCCCGCCAACACCAGCCGCCCGCTCATGGCAGGAGCGTAAAGCTATCGACGTGCCGCGGCCGAACCACACTGAAATGCCGACGATCCAGCGTCGCGACCTCACTGACTCCGAGCTGCTCCGCCAGCGCAACCACGGATGCATCCACTATCCCCAGCGACAAGTCGGCGTACTGCCCGATCAGGTCCGCGATGCGCTCCAGCCACGCAGGAGTGACTGGAGCGACAGTGAAGTCCTCGGTCGCCAGCGAGCGGACGAAGGCCGCCTCCGGCTTCGACCCGCCCGAACGGGCCAGCAGATAGCACACCTCAGTCACAACGAACGGGGGAACGATCAGCCGCTCGTTGTTCAGACGCAGCGAAGCGAACAGTTCGACGCAAGGCTGGTGGTTGGCGTCGGAGGTCAGTGCGGCCGCGACCAAGGGGCCGGTGTCGACAACGATCACTTCGGGCTGCGTCCGAACTCCGCGCTGAGGATCTCGTCGATGTGCTCCGAGAGGTCGGGCGGAGTCCCGTCGATCGACCCGAACCAGGCCGGAGGCCAGGAATTTGAGCTCGGTGCGCGCAGGGTCCGAGCCTCGGCCTGCATCTTCAGCAGGCGAAGCTCCGGCAGCAGGTCGGCAGCCGCTGTGTCCGACAGCTCGTCGATCAGCGCGTGCAGTTCCTCGCGGGGCGTGCTCATGTGACTGATTGTAGGAGGTTCGGCGCGGCGGGTTCGGGTTTTCCACAGACGTGGGGAGGCGGTGGTACCGGGGCGTCCGTACGATGGCGGGCGTGGCTGCTGTGATCGAGGACGAAACGGTACGGCGGAGTGACGCCGACGCGGAGCGGGAGACGCTCGGACGGGACGTGCTCGGGAGGCGGCTGCCGCCGCTCAAGGAGCGGTTGTACCCGGCGATGCCGCGGGACTTCGACGGCGGCTGGATCGCCACGCTGGCGATCACCGTGCTGGCCGGCGTACTGCGGTTCTGGCACCTCAGCACCCCGGTGAAGTTCGTCTTCGACGAGACGTACTACGCCAAGGACGCCTACAGCCTGCTCAAGTTCGGCTACGCACGGCAGTTCATCGACCAGCCGGAGGGCGCCGCGGACAAGGCGATCCTGGCCGGCAATCTGGACGTCTTCAAGGACACCCCGAGCCTCACCGTGCACCCCGAGGTCGGCAAGTGGATGATCGCCGCCGGTGAGCAGCTGTTCGGGATGACGCCGTTCGGCTGGCGGTTCATGCCGGCGTTGTTCGGCACGCTGACCGTGCTGCTGCTGATCCGGACGGTACGCCGGATGACCCGGTCGACCCTGATCGGCTGTATCGCGGGCCTGCTGCTCGCGGTCGACGGCCTGCACTTCGTGATGTCCCGGGTCGCGCTGCTCGACATCTTCCTCGCGTTCTGGCTGGTCGCGGCGGTCTCCTGCCTGGTCGCCGACCGCGACTGGACCCGCCGCCGGCACGCCGACTCCCTCGACAAGCCGGTCACCGACGGCGCGCGCCGTACCATCGGCCGCTGGCTGCTGATCCGGCCGTGGCGGATCGCCGCGGGCATCTGCTTCGGCCTGGCGCTCGGCACCAAGTGGTCGGCGGTCTGGGTGCTCGCCGCGTTCGGCGTGATGGCGTTCGCCTGGGACTTCGGGGCCCGGCGGGCGCTCGGCGTACGGTTCGCGTTCGTGAAGTCGGCCCTGGTCGACGGCATCCCGGCGTTCGTCAGCCTGGTGCTGGTCGCGGTCGTCACGTACGTCGCGACCTGGACCGGCTGGCTGCTGCACGACAACGCCTACGACCACAACTGGGCCGCGAGCAATCCGGCGCACGGCGTGATGAAGGTCGTGCCGGACGACTTCCGGTCGCTGCTGGAGTACCACAAGGAAGTCCTGGCCTTCCACACCGGCGACTACATCAAGCACGCCACCCACCCGTACGCCTCGAACCCGGCCGGCTGGCCGATCATCGCCCGCCCGATCGGCTTCGACGCGGTCAACGACATCAAGCCCGGTACGCCGGGCTGCAACGCACCCACCGGGACCAACTGTCTGCAGGTGATCTCTGCCCTCGGTACGCCGTTGTTGTGGTGGGGAGGCGCGCTCGCGCTGATCGCGGCGCTGGTGCTGTGGATAGGCACGCGCGATTGGCGGCTCGGCATACCGATCGTCGGGTTCGTGACGTGCTGGGTGCCGTGGTTCGCGTTCGACGACCGGCCGATCTTCTTCTTCTACGCCGTCACGATGATCCCGTTCACGGTGATGGCGCTGGCGCTGATCCTCGGCAAGGTCCTCGGCCCGGCCAAGGCGGCGATGAGTACGGCGACCCCGCGCCGGCTGATCGGCACCGCGGTGGTCGGCGCGTTCACCGTCCTCGTCGTACTGAACTTCGCCTACATCTGGCCGATCCTGACCGACGAGGTGCTCCCCCACCCGGACTGGCTCAACCGCATGTGGTTCAAGTCCTGGATCTAGCTAGTGGAGCTCGTGGTGGCCTTTGCCCTTGAGCTTCTTGCCGTGGCGTTTGGCTGAGGACTGGCCGCCGACGCCGCCGAACAGCGCCAGGCCCTTGACCACCACGACGGGTGCGTTCGGGTCCGGGTCGTCGCTGCCGCGGGCGCCGAAGCCGCCGAAGATGCCGACGCCCTCGTTGCGCACCGTCACGCCTTCCGGGACGGTGATGTCGATGCCGCCGAACACCGCGAACGCCCAGATCGTCACCTCGCGGCCCTCGAAGACCGCATTGGTCATGTCGAGGTCGTGCCCGCCGAACACCGCGAACGCGTTGGTACGGCGCTTGACCCGCCAGCGGCCGTTCCGCTCGCCGCCGCCGAAGATCGCCACCATCGTGTCGAAGCTCTGCTCCGGGTCGGCCGGCTCCTCGATCGGCACCAGGCTGGTCGACGCGGCCGCAGCGGGTTGCGCCGCGGGCGTCGGCTGACCGGGTACGACGAGGTCGCGGGTGATCGGTTCGAGCTCGCCGAGGGTCTTCGCCTCCAGAGCCTGCTCGAGGCGCTCGCCGTGCTCCTCCTGCGTCAGCCGGCCCGACATCAGGGCCTCGCGCAGTACGTCGACCACCTGGTCACGATCGATGTCGGACGCCCGCAGATGTGCGTGCGGGTGCGGGCGGTCGGGCAGGTTCTCCATAACACGGAACGATATATCGTTCCAGGCTCGGTGAGGACCCCGATTAGTCCCGGAACAAACCCTGACGAACGTCGTCCTTGAGCACCCACCAACCGTTTTCGGGCTGCCCAAATGGTTGATGGGTGCTCAAGGACGCGGCGCGCGGTGGATGCGGAGAGCGAGGAGGACTGCGACGAGGGTGATGCCAGCGAACGTGATCGCCGTACCGGGGTAGCCGCCCAGACCCAGACCGAGGCCGCCGACCGCGGCGCCGAGGAACGTGCCGAGGCTCATGCCGGCCGCGTTGACGCTGAGCGCCGAGCCGCGGAGATCACCGCTGCGACGGACCAGCAGTGTGGTGACGCAAGCCGCGACCGTTGCGTGGCTGGCGCCCATGAGTGCAGTGAGGAGCAGCGTGAGCGGGAGCGTCGGCGAGAAGTAGAACGCGGAGACCGCGAGCAGGGCGACGGTGATGCCACCGACGAGCAGCCGTTCTGGGGTGATCCACGCGCGATCGGTGGCGAGGTACCGGCCGGAGAGCAGGTTGCCGATGAAGAACGAGGCTCCGCTGAGCGACCAGACCAGCGCGAACCAGCCCGGCGCGAGGTCGAACTTCTCGTCGTAGAACGCCGCCAGATAAGCGAGGTAGCCCATGAAGGCCGCGGTCCGCAGCATCGCGACGGCCAGCAGCGGGAGCGCGCCAGGAATCCGAGCGAGCTCGCGGTACGTCGCCAAGTAGCTCATCCGCTCCCTGTTGGTGATCGGCGCCTTCCGCCCGCGCCCGCGCCAGAAGAAGGCCGCCGCCAGGACAAGTGAGATCGCGGACGCCGCCAGCAGGTTGCCGCGCCAACCCCAGATCAGTCCCGGGCACGGCGAGCACCGGAGCCGCCAGCATCGCCATCGCCGCCGTCGTCGCGGACACCAGCGTCGCCGCTCGGCCCGCCGCGGCCGGCGACCTGAACCGGTCCGCTGCCGCTGCCCCGATCGACGGCGCCAGGATCGACGTCGACGCCCCGATCAGCAGGCAGAACCCGGCCAATGCAAACACGTTGCCCACGGCCCCCAATGCGGCCGAGACGCCCAGCAGTGCGAGCCCGCCCGCAGCGACCAGCTCCCGCGGCGCGCGGTCCATCAGCGGAGCCAGCACCACACCAACCGCTAGCGCTGCTAGCCCTCCGAGCCCTCGCAGTCCACCGATCTCCGCCACGCTCCCGCCGGCAGCTTCGGAGATCGGCACCAGATACATCCCGAACACCGTGAAGGGGATCAGGCTCACCGTCGACGCCAGCAGGAACGGCCACAGCCGCCGGGCCATCCGGAGATCGCCCGGGACTTCCGCCGGGAGTGCGGTGAGGTTCTGCTGCGTGGTCATGTATCCGTCCTGTAGCGATAGAGGCTGCTCGGGCGGGAGCTGAACTGGGAAAAGGGAAAGGGTTCCGCGGACAGCGCGGTGACGCCGGCGCCGAGGAACGCACGGGCCACGGCGCTACCGGTCTGAGCGTAGACGGCCAGCGGCTTCGATTGCTCACGACAACGAGTCAGGAGTACGTCGAAGCTGCCGTTGGACAGCGTCATACCGGTGGCAACGACCGCGTCGGCGGCGTCGATGACCTCGATCATGTCCCGGGACACGGGCAGGCCGGAGGCAGTCTCGCGGAGGTTGAAATCGCACGGGAGACAGATCCCGCCGCGTTCCGTGATCGCGTCGACGAGCGGGTTCACGACGCCGATCAGCGCCACTTTGGTGCCTTCGGCAACGTCGAGCAGTCCGGCGACGGCTGCGTCACGGGCGCGGGCGCGAACGTCCGGCGTACCGGCGGGAAGGACGACTTCCTCGGCGTACGGCGCGGTGTGATGCGGCTCGACCGCGGCGAGATAGGCGTCGAGCGCGGCGATCCGGACGGGGAGCGGGTCGCCGGAGGAGAGTACGTCGGCGAGGGTGCGGCCGGACGTGTCGGCGCAGTACGCCGGGTCGAGCTCGCCCGACTCGAAGGAGCAGGCGCCGAACACCTCTCCTACTCGCAACAGCACGTAGTAGTTCCGGTAGGTGACGTCGGCGCCGGGCAGGCGCGTCGTGTGGTGCAGCCAGAACGCACTGGTGATGTCGAGGTCATCGGGTGACGGACCACGCGATTCGGCAAGTACCTCTGCGGTCAGATCAGCCACGGATGCGGTCATGGGAGATCGGCCAGCCTTTCGGGGTTGTACTGCAGGGCGGACAGTTCGGGGCGGCCTGTGGGCTGGAAGCAGTACAGGAGGGAGCGACGATCCGTGGCCGTGCGGTTCGGGGCGGAGCGGTGCACCATCAGGCCGGGGAACATCAGGACCGACCCGGCCGGGGCCTCGACCGTCACCGCTCGGGTCTCGTCGACGACCGTTGGATCCACCAGTAATCCGGTCGGGTCCAGCGGATCACGGCGTACCGGACCTTCCGAGGGACTGCCCGGCATGAGGGTCATCGCGCCGTTCGCGGCGGTGTTGTCGTCGAGCATCACGATCGCGGTCGCGATGTCGCACGCCGCCGGACCGCAACACCCGAACCAGTACGGAAAATCCTGGTGCCACGCGAATTCCGACCCGACCCCGGCGCGCTTGAAGTTCAGCTTCGCCACGAACCGCCCCGCCGTTGCCCCGATCAACGAACTCATGGGCACGACCAACCGCGACTCGTTCCACAGCGCGTCCAGCGCCGGATGCAGATGCGCAGCGGGAGACAAACTGCGCACCGTCTTCCCGACCGCCTCCGGCTCCCAGTGGATCGTCGTCCCGTGCACCGTTTCCAGCCGGTGTCCGTCCGGCCAGATGTTCACCGTCGTCTCGCCGGCTTCGGCCGCGGACACGACGTCCGCGTGCACCTGCTCGACCACGTCGCGCAGCCGGTCCACCTCGGGTGCCGTGAACAACTCCGGAAGCAGCACATACCCACTCACAGGACCACATTAATGCGACGGAGTCGCAGATGGAAACTCCTCGCGCCGGGCCTGCGCGGATTCCCTCCGGTCCCACGACATCGCCGACCACGGCACCGCGAGCTCGTCCAGCGAGTCGATCTCCCGCGGCCGCATCGACGCCATCGGCCGCGCCTCGGCATGCCGGGCGAACGCGGACTCGACGTACCGCGTGCCGGTGTCCGCGGCCAGGAAAACGTGTTTCCGCCCGCGGTCGCAGTTGTGCTCCCACAACGCCGACAGGTACGCCGCCCCGGCGGACAGCCCCGCGAAAACGCCGGACGTGCGGAGCAGATCCACCGCCGCCGACATCGCGTAGTCGAACGAGACCCAGTGCAACCGGTCGTACAGCTCGTGCCGCACGTTCCGGAACTCGATCGAGCTCCCGATCCCCGCGATGATCATCTCCGGGTCCTGCGTGTGCCCGGCGCCGAACGTGATGCTCCCGAACGGCTGCACGCCGACCAGGTTCACGTCCCGTCCGCGCTCCCGCAGGTACGCCGCGATCGCGCCGGTGGAGGCGCCCGTACCGACGCCGCCGACCAGACACAGCGGACCGGTCGGCACCAGTCCCGCGACGAGATCCGCGATCGCGCCGTACCCGAGGTAGTGGATGTCGTCGTGGTACTGCTGCATCCAGTGGTACGTCGGGTTGTCGCGGAGGATCTCGCCGATCCGGCGGACCCGAAGGTTCTGGTCGAGCTGCAGGTTGTTCGACGACGGCACCTGCTCGATGGTCGCGCCGAGGATCTCGAGCTGGATCTTCAGCGTCCGGTCGACCGTCGTGGAGCCGACGATGTGGCACTTCATCCCGTACCGGTGGCAGGCGAGCGCGAGGGCGTGCGCGTAGATCCCGCTCGAGCTGTCGATCAGCGTGTCACCGGGCCGGACCTCCCCGGTCTCCAGGAGCCGGCGGACGGCGCCGAGCGCCGAGTACACCTTCATGGTCTCGAACCGCAGGCAGATCAAGTCGTCCCCGGTCCCGGAACTGACGCGGATCGGGTCCGGGTCCTTGATGGCCTCCGCCAGGTGGTCGTGCAGTCGCGTCATCGGCGCGGTTCGCTCCTTGGGTCGAGTGTCAGCACGGGCGGAGATTGGGGGTCGTCGCCGATCCGGGCGGCTGCGACCAGCCGCCGGGTCAGCTCGTGGTGCGGCTCGGTCGTGATCGTCTCGGGCGGGCCCTGCTCGACCACCCGGCCGGCGTCGAGGACCAGGACCCGGTCCGCGACGGCTGCGACCAGGCGCAGGTCGTGACCGATCCAGATCAGCGCCGTACCGCGGTCCTTGAGCTCGGTCAGGAGGTCGAGGACGAGCGCCGTACCGTGATCGTCGAGGGCCGTGGTGATCTCGTCGCAGATCAGTACGTCGGGGTTCGCCAGCACTGCTCGCGCGAGGGCTGCGCGTTGCAGTTCGCCGCCGGACAAGCGGCTCGGTGGACGGGCGGCGGTGATCGCGGCGACGCCGAGACGGGCCAGTGTGGCGACGGCTTCGGCGTGAGCCTGGTCCGGCGCGAGTCCGCGGAGGCGTTGCGCCGTACGGGCGACCTGCTGGTCGACGGGTCGCCGTTCGTCGAAGGAGCCGCGGACCTCCTGCCAGACGTACTGCACGCGGCGGTGCTGGTCGCGGGTGCGCTTGCGGAGGACCGGGAGCGGTTCGTCGTCGAGCAGGATGGTGCCGGTGTAGCGCTCGTGCAGGCCGGCCAGGCAGCGAGCCAACGTGGTCTTGCCGCTGCCGGAGCGGCCGACGACCCCGAGACAGGCGCCGGCGCGGACGGCGAGGTCGGCCTCGTGCAGGACGACGTCGCGGCCGCGGGGACGCAGCGAGGCTGACAGGTTCATTGCCGTTAGCAACGGTTGCCCGGTCGGCGGAGGTTCCCTTGATCTCGAGGTCCGGTGTCGGCGGGAGTACGTCGGTGGCGATTACCTGACCTGCGTCGAGGACGACGACGCGGGACGCGAGGGCTCGGACCAGGTCGAGATCGTGACTGAGCAGCAAGATGCCGAGACCGGTGGCGGCGAGGTCCTTGAGTTCGTGGACGAGTTGCAGCCGGGTGATCGAGTCGAGGCCGGTGCTGGGCTCGTCGAGTACGAGTACCTTCGGGCGGCAGGTGAGCGTCTGTGCGAGCGCCACTCGTTGCCGCTGGCCGCCGGAGAACTGATACGGAAAACGTTTGAGGGTTGCACGGTCGCCGGGCAGCTGAGCGGCGCGAACGGCCTCGCGGGGGTCGCCGTCGTGCAGCTTTGCCAGCTCCTGCAGCGTCGTGCCGATGCGCCGGGCCGGGTTCAGGGCGCTGCCGGGGTGCTGCGGCATGTAGGCGACGACGCGGCCGCGGACCGTCGATGCGGCTGCGGTTACTCCGTTGCTGTCGACAACCAGTTGGCCGGCGACCTCGACTCGTCCGGCCAGTTGTACGCCGTCACCGTGTTCGCCTAGCAGTGCTAGCGCCGAGGTGGTCTTCCCCGACCCGGAGGCGCCGACCAGAGCAGTCACCTCCCCCGCCACGACCTCGAACGAAACCCCATCCACCAGCACCGCGTCCCCTGCGGCAGCGGACAGCCCAGTCACCCGCACCACCGGCGTCATCGCGTGCTCTCCACGAGGCGGCGTGAGCGGTGGACGAGGCGGTCGGCGAGGAGGTTGAAGCCCAACGTGAACGAGACGAGGAGGAGCGCGGGCGCGAGCACCGACCACGGCTGGAGGAGCAGGCCCTCGCGGTTGCGGGACACGCTGACCGCCCAGTCCGGCGCGGTCGGACTCAGCCCGAGCCCGAGGAAGTTGACCGACGCCACGAGGAACACCGCGAGCGTGATCCGCGTCCCGAGATCCGCCGCGACCGGCCCGAGTACCGAGCGTCCGACGTACCCGAGCTGGATCGTGAACCACGACTCCCGCTGCATCCGAAGCGCCTCGACAACCGGTCCACTGGCCGCGTCCAGAGCGGCCGCTCGCACGAGTCGTGCGACGGTCGGCACGTTCACCATCGCAACGGCCACGGTGATCGCCAGCGCCGACGCGCGCCACCCGACGGCGACCACGCTGATGACGAGAAGGGACGGGAGCGGCAGCAGTACGTCGAGCGGCCGCATCATCCCTTCGTCCAGCCACCGATGCCGGGTCGACGCAGCCGTCAGCCCGATCAGCCCGCCCACCAGATACGCCAGCACCACCGCCCCGATCGCCATCCCCAAGCGCCGTCCGACCACCCACCAGCAACAACCCCAGAACATCCCGCCCCAACCCGTCCGTCCCCAACGCACCCTCGGACGAGTACGGCAGCCCGGGCCGAGCGTCGTACGGCAGGAACGGTCCCAGCAGCGCGACAACCAACGGCACCGCAACCAATCCCACCGACACCCCCACCGCCGCGCCGCGCGGCATCCGCAGACGTCGACTGCTGGCGACACCCTCGCGCATGCTCATCGGAGGAGAGCCGTTCGTGGGACCAACCGGTTGCAGACGAGGTCTGCGCCGAGGTTGATGAGCAGCGCCGCGATGGCGAGCACGAGCGTCAGGCCTTGAACGGTCGGGATATCCCGCGTCTCCACGCCATCCACGAGCGCCGTCGCGAAGCCGGGGATCGCGAAGATGGCCTCGACGACCAGCACCCCGCCCAGAAGCGTGTCGCCGGTGCGGGCCAGTTCTTGCACGCCGGGAACCGCCGCGTTCGGAAGGACGTGGCGGAGCAGGAGTTGCCGTCGCGGGACGCCGAGCCGTCGGGCCTGCGTCACGTACTCCGCGTTCAGAGCAGCAACCGTCCCGGCGCGGACCTGACGCGACAGCAGGCAGACGGTCCGGCCGAAGAGAACGGCGATGGGAAGGATCAACAGGGCCGGCGAGGACAGGAGGTTGCCGCCGATCCAGGTCGCCGGCAACCAGCCGAGTTTCAGCGAGAACACGGCCACCAGGGCGACCGCGATCACGAAGTCCGGGATCGCCGACAACGCCAGCGTGATCGACGTGATCGTCCGGTCGACGCGCCCGTTCTCACGCGTCCCCATCACGATGCCCAGGGCAACGGCCAGCGGTACGACGATCGCCAGCGTTGCCAGCGTGAGTACGAGCGTCGCGCCGATCGAGTGCCGCACGATGTCGACCACCGGTCCCCCGCTGATCAACGACGTACCCAGATCGCCTGTCAGGACGTTGCCCAACCAGTGCACGAACCGCTCGACAGGCGGCTGGTCGAGACCGAGCTCACCCCGCAGCGCCGCGACCTGCGACGGCGTCAGCGTCTCGGTGAACCGCAGGTCCGCCGCATCCCCCGGCAACAACGAGGTCAGGACGAACACCAGCACCGAGAGCACGGCCAATTGGACGATCGCGAGCCCCGCCCGTTGGGCGGCGTACGACCGCATTCAGGCCAGCCACACCTTGTCGAACCGGCCCTGGTCCAAGGTGTTCGGCGGCACCGCCTGCACCCCCTGCACCTTCGACGAGACCGCGATCAGGTAGTCCGGCAGACCCCACGCGAGGATCCCGCCCTCGTCCCGCACGGTCTTCTGCAGTACGCCGTACCGCCTGGAACGTTCGGTTTCGTCCGTCACCGCCCGCGCCGCCGCGAACGCGGTGTCGAACGCCGGCCGCCGCCAATGCGTCACGTTGAACGGCGAATGCGACAGCAGCCGATCGGTGACGTACTGCGGAATCGGCATCGCCCCCGACCGATGGTTGCCGATGGCACCCTTGGTCAGCAGGTCCTTCGCGTACGTCTGCGGGCTCCCGGTCGTCACCTTCAACCGCACCCCCGCCTCCGCGACCTGCTCCGCGAACAACGTCGCCGCCTCGACGAACCCGGCCGACGCGTCCGCGGTGAAGATCTCCACCTCTTTACCCGCCAGCCCCGCCTTCTTCAGCAGGCTCCTCGCCTGGTCGACGTCACGCTCGCGCGCAGGCAGATCGGCCGGGTAGTACTGATACCCCTTGCCGAACAGGTCGTTCCCCACCTCACCCCGCCCAGCCAGTACGACGTCCACCAGCCGCTGCCGGTCCGCCACCAGCTTGAACGCGAGCCGTACGTCGGGATTGTCGAACGGCGGCCGGTCGACCTTCATCACGAACGCCTGCATCGTGCTGGCCTTCGCCGCCACGATCCGCACCGTCTTCCCGGCCTCCGCGGTCCGCGCGAACGTCGCGGTCATGTCGTTGGCGTACTCCGCCTGACCACCCTGTACGGCGTTCGCCCGCGCGTCGGAATCGGCCGACAGAACATGCAGCTCCTCGATCCGCGCCGGCTCGTCCCAGTAATCGTCGTACCGCGAAGCGACCATCGAGCGGCCGGCCTCGAAGGACACGTACCGGAACGCGCCGGTGCCGACGGGTTTGGTCGGATCCTTGAACCCGTTCCGCACGATCTGCGTGCCGATCCCGGCCAGCAGCGCGGGGAATTCCGCGTTCGGCTGGGTCAGCACCAGCTCGACTGTCGCGGGCCCGATCGCCTTGCTGCGCTTGAGATCCAGCGTCGCGAGCGACGACTGCGCGACCCGCTCCGGTACGGCGGGATCCACGATCCGGGCGATGCTGTACAGCACGTCCTCGGCGACCAGTTTCGCGCCGTCGTGGAAGGTCGCGTCGCGCAGACTGAACCGCCAGGTGGTCGCGGTCCCGTCGTGTTCCCACTTCGACGCGAGCCGCGGTACCGGCTTCAGATCCGGGCCGAGCTCCACGAGCTTCTCGTAGATCGCCTTGTGCCGTGCGATGTCCACGAACAGGCTCTGCACGTGCGGGTCGAGCACCTCCTTCGCCCCGCCGCCGGCGTACACGGCACGCAACCGCCCGCCCTGCGTGGGTTGCGCGGCTGCACCACCCCCGTCCGCCCCACATCCGGTGATCGCCGCCAGCCCGGCAACCCCGGCCAGCCCCAGAAACCCACGCCTACCCAAAGCCTCGGACACGCGCCACATCCTCACCTTTAGTGAAAACGATTGTCAAATCCAGCGCGCATCCGAACCCGACGCGATCATTCTTTCGGGCGCACTCCACCCACCGCCCGTCGTAACGGCGTGTCACCGCCGACTACCACCGAGTACCGGGAGTAACCCCCAACTTGGGGCCGGACTACTCGTCGCAGTCGGGGGTGGCGCAGGTGTTGGGGAGGTTGGCGGCGATGCGGTTGAGGAGGGTGGTGAGCTGGATCTGCTCGTCCGCGGTCAGGTGGTCGAAGAAGTAGGTGCGGACGGCGGCGACGTGGTCGGGGGCGGCGGAATCGATCGCCTTGCGGCCCAGTGCGGTGAGGCGGATCATCGAGCCGCGCGCGTCGGAGGTGCATTCCTCACGGGTGACCAGGCCGCGCTTCTCCATCCGGCTGACCTGGTGCGACAAGCGGCTGCGTTCCCAGCCGACCGAGCGGCCGAGATCGCGGGTGCGGAGCAGGCCGTCCTCGGCCTCGGACAGCGGGTGCAGCAGCGCGTAATCGGCGCCGGACAGGCCCGAGTTCGTGATCATCCGCGCCTCGAGCGCGCGCATCAGTTCACGATGCGTGTCACGGTACGACTGCCAGAGCCCCGCCTCCTGCGCCCCGAGCCACTCCGGTTCCTTCATCCATCCATTGTACGGACGGACGTTGACATGTCACCGACTCGCGTCAAGGGGTGCGCGAGAGGGCCACCGCGAGCCCGATGGTGCCGGCCATCACCGCGAGTTCTAGCACTGCTAGCTGTCGGAACGCCCCCGGATCGCCGGTCGCCACGCGCGGGATCGTGCTCTGCCGATGCAGCCAGCCGATGAAGACCAGGAGCGCGAACGCGAGCGTCTTCCCGAGTACAAGAACGCCGTACCCGCTCGTCACCCATTGCGTGATCAGCCCCCAGCCGTCCTCGCGCCCGCCGAGGTGGATCTCGGCGGTGAGGAGTCCGGTGATGCCCATCGTCACGGCGCAGACGAAGGCGAGCGTGCTGAACAGCTCGACGGCCTCACGGGAGCGGGTGTAGCGCAGTACCGCGCCCAGCCCGCCGATCCACGCGGTCGCGGCGACGACGTGGACGACGAGGGATGCGGTGGCGAGAACGGACCACAGGCTGGTGCGGTCGAGCGCGCCGTGCCCGGTGAGGAGCGGGCCGGTCAGAGCCGCGATCGTAAGTACGGCGGCCAGTCGGGCAGTGCGCAATGTCTTGGTGCCGCTGAGGATCACGGCGAGTACGGCGGTCAGCACGACGGCAACCGCCAGCGCGCGGACCTGGGTTAGTTGGCCGGCCGCTTCCGCGTGCTCGGCGAGATGGGACAGCGGGATACCGAGGATCACGGTCGCGGTCGCGATCAGGCCGCCGATGCTCGCGACCGCCCAGATCCCGGCGGCCAGGGCGGCGTCCTGACAGGCGCGGATCGCTTTGTTTCCGAGCATTCCGTCCTTCGCGGGCAGGAACAGTACGACCGCCAGCACCGCTCCACCGGTCGCCACCGCGGCCGCATCCGCGAGGATCCGCAGTACCGGAACCGCCCAGGAGACAGCGAGTCCGGCGCCGAGCAGGCCGTCCGCCGCCCGCTGCGGCGCACCGCCGGCGGCGAGCAGCGCCACCACCATCACAACGATGCCGGTAGCAACTACCCCCAGCACACGCCTCATGAGGCTGGACGGCGGCGGACGATCACCACGGCCAACGCCACGACCACGAGCATCACCAGGCACATCGCGACGATCGTCACCGTGTTGGAGTTGCTCTCGGGCTGCGGCGGAGCACCGGCCGGCTGGGTGGCGGGATGGCCGGCGTGCGTGACGGTGAAGGCGCCGCTGATCGTGATCGGGTGGCCGTCGGCCGAGACCACGCGGGCCTCGACCGTGTACTTGCCGGCTTCGATCATCGCGCCGACCGGCTGGGTGACCGTGTTGTCGATCACCTGGACGTCACCGTTCGCGACGTTCGTGCCGCTCGGCGACTTCACCTGCACCTGCGTCCCGTTGGACCCGACCGGCTCGTTGAACGTCAGGACCACCTTCGTCGGCGGCGCGGCCATCGACGAACCGTCGGTCGGCGTCATCGACTCGAGCTTGGCGTGCGCCGCTGCCACGCCGGCGGAAGCCACCAGCGTGAACAGCGACGCGACCAGTACTGCGATCACTCGGCGCACGATTACTGCTTCTCGACAGCGCGACGAGGCCGCAGCCCAAAAGCCAGGCCCAGCAGGCCGACCAGCAAGCCGCCACCGCCGAGCCAGCGCGCCAACGTGTCGGAAGAATCGGTGGATGCTGCGGCTGCGACTGGCGTGGTCGCAGCCGCCAGCTTCAACGTCGGCGCCGGGTGTTCGGCCTCGGCGCCGTCCTTCGCGACGTCGGCCCACTTCACCACCTCACCGTCGCTGTAGGTCTGATCCGCCGGGAAGCTCAACGCATCCACGCCTTCGGGCAGCTTCCCGACCGACAGCGAGAACTCGTCGAAGTCGTTCGGCGGGATCCCGGCCGCGGTCGCGGTCCAGGTGACCGTGGTGATCGCCTTGGTCAGCGTGACGTCCCCGACCTTCACCGCCGCCGGCAACTTCTCTTCCTTCTTCTCCACCTTCCATCCGTCCTTCACCTGCGCACCCACATGCGCGAACGGATGGTCCTTGGGCAACGAGACAACGAGCTTCGTGGTGCTGGTGTTGTCCGACTCGGTCGGCACGCGGAACACCAGCTTGGCGTACCCACCGGGCTTGGCGTCCGGCGACGACACCGTGACATGGGCCGACGCCGAACCCGCGGCGCCGATCAGCGACGAGCGCGGAGGCCGCGACGATCGCGCCGGCACGCAGGACGAATCTCTTGGGCATGAGAGAACCTTTCAAGGCATACGAGTAGTCCGGCGCGAACGGCCGGCTCAGACAGCTGCAATTACTCGTACGCCGGGAGGCCCGCGCCCGGAGGTACTCGTGCCGAGTCGGGATCCGATCAAGATCCACGAGGAGAAGATGCCGCTCGCGGTCGAGACGTGTCGGAGCGGACGCAGTACCGGCAGCTCCGGAAGCAGTCGCGCGAACACCCGCCGTACCCGATGGACCCAGCGGTGCGCCTGACCGATCGCGAGGACGCCCGCCAGCAACGCACCCAGGTGGGTCGCCGTCATCATCAGGCTGCTGCCGATCGACATCCCGTGATGCATGGTCACCGAGTCCAGCGCGACATGCACGAACAGCTGCACCCCGGCCAGCACCAGCCCGGTCAGCAACCGCTCCCCCGCCAGGTACTCACCGAGCAGCCAGCAGACGCCGGCCAACGCCACCAGCGGAGGTACGACGCCCAACGGCACGCCGCCGCCCCCGACGAGCGCATGACCGACCACCGCCACCGCGACGCTCAGCGCCGCGACCACGGACGTCGTCCTGCTCTCGGTCACGGGAAAAAGTGTGCCGTAGTCATGCAACCATTCATGCAGCCCACCACGTTTCACTCGGCATGACTGGGGAGGGCCGCGTGTGAGACCCGAGACGGAGCAGGACTACGTCGAGTTCGTGACGCATCACGCCAACTCTCTGTGCCGGACCGCTTACCTTCTGTGCGGGGACTGGCGGCGGGCCGAGGACGCGACCCAGGAGGCGCTGATCCGGATGTACCGGGTCTGGGGCCGGATCCAGCGCAAGGGCGCGGTCGGTGCGTACGCGCGGAAGGTCGTCGTCTCCACCACCCTCGATGCGCTCCGCCGGAAATCCAGCCAGGAGGTCGTCGGCGGCGACGAGTACTTCGCCAACGAGGCCGACGCCGACGCGTTGGGCACCATCGAGAACCGCATGGTGATCACCAAGGCCCTCGCCGAGCTACCGCCCCGTCAGCGCGCCTGCGTCGTACTGCGGTACTTCGACGAACTGTCCGTCGACGAGACCGCGATCGCCCTCGACTGCCGCCCCGGAACCGTGAAGAGCCAGACGTTGCGCGCCCTGGAGAAGCTGCGCGCCCATCCGTCGCTGGCCGAACTCTCCGACCTGGTGGGAATCAGATGACGGGCGAACTGAAGACCTTGATGGACCAGGCGACCGAACGCGGTACGTCGTTCGCGCCCGACGTGACCGAACTGGTCGCGACCGGCCGGCACCGAACCCGGCGCCGGCGCGCGATGCTGAGCGCAGCCACGGCCGTGGGCACCGCGACTGCCGTGATCGCCGTACTGCTGGTGGGCCGGATCGCAGACCCCCGGCCGGAGCCGCAGCCGGCGACCATCGCCCAGCCCGCGGCCATCACCGACCTGTGCGCGAAGTCCGACGACTTCTTCCGGACCGCGAACAACGACGCCTGGCGACAGCAGGTGGTCGCCACCTGGACCGACAAGGTCGTCGAGGTGACCGATGCCGACGGGGCGATCACGGTCCGCCGGTCGCCCGATGGATCGCAGTACGCGTACTGCGTGGCGGGGGTGCCGATCCAGAAGCAACCGCTGGGCGGGTTCGGCGCGGCGCTGCTGAACGTCGGCATCATCACGCGCCAGGACCAGATCCAGCGCTACTGGAGCATGGGGTGCGGCAACGAACCGGTGGACAGGAACCTGGATCAGCCCAGCTGCAGGGGTGTGCGGTACAGCTACGCGGGCCGGGTGCCGGAGGGAGTCACCCGGATCGCGTTCACCGGCCTCGGGCAGAGCGGCGACGCCACCGTCAAGGACGGGTACTGGGTGCACCGCGTCTACACCGACGACATCCTGAAGGGGAACACCGACCCGATCTACATCGTCATGTACAACGACGCCGGACAGCAGGTCTTCAAGGAGCAGTACTGACGTCCTGCGATGATGTGCGGATGGACGTAGCTGTGCTGGAGATCGGGGGAAGCCACGTCACGGCGGCCGTGGTGGCGCCCGGCACGTGGGACGTGACCGAGGTGGACCGGGCGAAGCTCGAGTCGCAGGAGGCCGCCGAGGTGGTGGTCGAGCAGCTCGCGGAGACGGCCCGGAAGTTGCCGCTGGCAAACGGTCTGGCGGTCGCGCTGCCCGGTCCGTTCGACTTCGCCACCGGTGTCGCGTGGTACCGCGGGCAGGGCAAGTTCGACCAGCTGTACGGATTCAACCTCGGCGCCGCACTGAGCAGCGAACTCGGCATCGACCGGGTGCTGTTCATGAACGATGCGGAGGCGTTCGCGGTCGGCGAGTGGACCGCGGGCGAGGTCCGCGGCGTCGAACGCTGCGTCGGCGTCACGATCGGCACCGGCATCGGTACGGCGTTCCTCGCCGACGGCCGCGTGGTCCGCGAGGACAGCACCGTCCCGCCGGGCGGTGAGCTCTACAAGACGACGTACGGCGGGAAGCCGCTGGAGGACTCGATCTCCGCCCGCGCGATCCTCCGCCGGTACGCCGAGAGCACCGGAACGGAAGCGCCCGGCGTCAAGGAGATCGCCGACCAGGCCCGCACCGGCGACACCGCCGCGCAGGAAGTCCTGACAGCCTGCTTCACCGACCTGGCCGCTGCGCTGAAGCCCTGGCTGGAGCGCTTCGGGGTGACTCACACGGTCCTGGGCGGCTCGATCTCAGGCGCCTTCGACCTGGTGACGTCGGCCTTGGACTTCCCGGCGTCGGCGACCAAGGACACCGAACAGTCCGCCCTGATCGGCGCCGCCGCCCACTACCTCCGCTCCTCGTGAACTGTCGGCGTACCCCGCTACGGTCGGGTGCGTGAAGATCGCCGGTCCCCGCCTGCGGGCGCAGCTCGAGTCCACCCTGCCCGACGAGATCGAGGACGAGGAGCGGTTGCTCGATCTGGGGCTGGAGGATGTGGATCTGAGTGATCTGGAGGCTGAGCACGTCGAGATCAGCGGCTGCCGGATCACCCGGAGCAAGCTGGCCGGGTCCGATCTGGAGAAGCTGATCCTGGTCGACACCGAGCTCAGCCAGTGCGATCTGGCGAACTCCCGCTGGTCCGACGCGGCCCTGACCCGGGTCGCGATCACCGGCTCCCGCATGATCGGGTTCGCCGGACCGGGCGCGAACCTCCAGCACGTGACGGTTCAGGACACCGTGCTCGACTTCGCCTCGTTCCGGTTCGCGAAGTTCTTCAAGGTCGAGCTGACCGACTGCCGGCTGCAGAGCGCCGACTTCGTCTCGGCCGACCTGACCGGCGCCGTGTTCCGCCGCTGCGACCTGTCCGGCGTGGAGTTCTCCCAGGTCAAGGCGGCCAAAGCGGTGTTCGTGGACTGCACCTGGGACGGCGCCAAGGGCCTCGCCTCCCTGTCCGGCGCGACCGTCGCGGCCTCCTCCCCCATCGACACACTGGCCTTCACCAGCGCGGTCACCATCGCGAGCGGCATCACCCTCGCGCACCCCGACGACGTCGAGTGAGCGTGATCCGGCCCACGTAGGAGTACGACGTACGCCGGATAAGGTGGGGCCGTGACTGACTCGACGATCATCTACACCCACACCGACGAGGCTCCGGCGCTCGCCACGTACTCGTTCCTCCCTGTCGTCCAGGCGTACGCCGGCCAGGCCGGTGTCGGCGTGGAGACCCGGGACATCTCACTGGCAGGCCGGATCCTGGCGCTCTTCCCGGAGTACCTCAAGGACGACCAGCGGATCGCGGACGCGCTCGCCGAGCTCGGCGAGCTGGCCAAGACGCCCGCGGCGAACATCATCAAGCTGCCGAACGTCTCGGCCTCGGTCCCGCAGCTGAAGGCCGCGATCACCGAGCTGCAGTCCCAGGGCTACGCGCTGCCGGAGTACCCGGACGAGCCGAAGACCGACGAGGAGCGGGAGATCCAGGCCCGCTACGACAAGGTCAAGGGCTCCGCGGTGAACCCGGTGCTGCGCGAGGGCAACTCGGACCGCCGCGCCCCGGCCTCGGTGAAGAACTACGCCAAGACCCACCCGCACCGGATGGGCGCCTGGACCGCCGACTCCAAGACCAACGTCGCGACCATGGACAACGACGACTTCCGCGCGACGGAGAAGTCGGCCGTGATCGAGTCCGCGGGCTCGCTGCGGATCGAGCTGGCCGGTGACGACGGCACCACGACGGTGCTGCGCGAGTCGATCCCGGTCCTGGCCGGCGAGGTCGTCGACGCGTCCGTCCTGCACGTGGCCGCGCTGCGCGAGTTCCTGACCGCCCAGGTCGCCCGGGCGAAGGCCGAGGACGTGCTGTTCTCGGTGCACCTGAAGGCCACCATGATGAAGGTGTCGGACCCGATCATCTTCGGTCACGTCGTCCGCGCCTTCTTCCCGAAGACGTTCGCGCAGTACGGCGACGTACTCGCGAAGGCCGGCCTGACCCCGAACGACGGCCTCGGCGGCATCCTGCACGGCATCGCGAGCCTGCCGGAGGGCGCCGAGATCAAGGCCTCCTTCGACGCCGAGCTGGCCGACGGCCCGAAGCTCGCGATGGTCGACTCGGACAAGGGCATCACCAACCTGCACGTCCCGTCCGACGTCATCGTCGACGCGTCGATGCCGGCCATGGTCCGTACGTCGGGGCACATGTGGGGCCCGGACGGCGGGGAGCACGACACCCTCGCCGTACTGCCGGACCACAGCTACTCCGGCATCTACCAGGTCGTTCTCGACGACTGCCGCGCGAACGGCGCGTTCGACCCGTCCACCATGGGCTCGGTGCCGAACGTCGGCCTGATGGCGCAGAAGGCCGAGGAGTACGGCTCGCACGACAAGACCTTCGAGGTCCAGACCACCGGCACCGTCCGGCTGGTGAACGAGGCCGGCGACGTCGTGCTCGAGCAGGCCGTCTCGGCCGGTGACATCTTCCGCGCCTGCCAGACCAAGGACGCCCCGATCCAGGACTGGGTCAAGCTGGCCGTCAACCGGGCCCGCGCCACCGGCGACCCGGCGGTGTTCTGGCTGGACGAGACCCGGGCCCACGACGCGCAGATCATCACGAAGGTCCAGAAGTACCTGTTCGACCACGACACCGAGGGTCTGGACATCCGGATCCTGGCGCCGGTCGACGCGATCACGTTCTCGCTGGAGCGGATCCGCCGCGGCGAGAACACCATCTCGGTGACCGGCAACGTGCTGCGTGACTACCTGACCGACCTGTTCCCGATCCTCGAGCTGGGTACCAGCGCGAAGATGCTGTCGGTCGTGCCGCTGATGGCCGGCGGCGGCCTGTTCGAGACCGGCGCGGGCGGTTCGGCGCCGAAGCACGTACAGCAGCTGGTCAAGGAGAACTACCTGCGCTGGGACAGCCTGGGCGAGTTCTTCGCGCTGGCCGCGAGCTTCGAGCACCTGGCTCAGGCGACCGGCAACGCGCGGGCACAGGTCCTGGCCGACACCTTGGACCGGGCGACCGCCACGTTCCTGAACGAGGACAAGTCCCCGACCCGTCGTGTGGGCGGGATCGACAACCGCGGCAGCCACTTCTACCTGTCGCTGTACTGGGCGCAGGAGCTGGCCGGCCAGACCGACGACGCGGACCTGGCCAAGGCCTTCGCCCCACTCGCCGAAACCCTCGCCGCGAACGAGCAGACCATCGTCGGCGAGCTGAACGCGGTCCAAGGCAACCCAGCCGACCTCGGCGGCTACTACCAGCCAGACCCAACCAAGGCAGCAGCCATCATGCGCCCCTCCACAACCTGGAACGAAGCCCTCGCTTCGCTCTGACCACACCCCTCTTACACAGCTCCCGGTGCCCGCCAGGCGCCGGGAGCTGTTTGTTCTGCTGAGGAAATGCGTGGCCGTTCCTACGATCTCGTTCCTACACTGGCGGGCATGACACAGACCCGATCCGTGCTTGCCGCGCAGGCGACGGACTTTCCGCGATGGTTCCAGGATGTGATTGCCAAGGCCGAGCTCGCTGACAACGGGCCGGTGCGGGGGACCATGGTGGTACGACCGTACGGGTACGGGATCTGGGAACTGTTGCAGGAGGCAATGAATCGGCGGATCAAGGCGACCGGCGCGCAGAACGCGTACTTTCCGCTGCTGATTCCGGAGAGCTACCTGCAGCGGGAGGCCGAGCACGTCGAGGGATTCAGCCCGGAGCTCGCGGTCGTGACACATGCCGGCGGCAAGCAACTCGAGGAGCCCGCGATCGTCCGGCCGACGTCGGAAACCATGGTCGGCGAGTATCTGTCCAAGTGGATCCAGAGCTACCGGGACCTCCCGATGCTGCTGAACCAGTGGGCGAACGTCGTCCGCTGGGAGCTCCGCCCGCGGCTGTTCCTGCGCAGCACCGAATTCCTTTGGCAGGAAGGGCATACAGCGCATGTCTCCGCCGAGGACGCCCGCGCCTACGCGACGAAGATCCTGTACGACGTCTACCGCAAGGTCATGCTCGACGTCCTGGCGATCCCCGTCGTCGTCGGCCGCAAGACGCGGCGGGAGCGGTTCGCGGGCGCGGTGAACACGATGACGCTCGAAGCGATGACGGGCGACGGCAAGGCCCTGCAGATGGGTACGTCGCACGAGTTCGGGCAGAACTTCTCGCACGCGTTCGACATCGGATTCCTGTCGAGCGAGGGACGCCGTGAGCTCGCATGGACCACGTCCTGGGGCAGCAGCACCCGGATGATCGGCGGCCTGATCATGGTGCACGGTGACGATGCGGGTCTCCGGATCCCGCCGGCGGTCGCTCCGGTGCAGGTCGTCGTACTCGCGGTGAAGAACGAGGCGATCGCAGCGGCTCGCGGTATCGCCGACGAGCTGACGGCGGCGGGTCTGCGCGTCACCGTGGACGACCGCGCCGACCAGCCGTTCGGGCGCCGCGCGGTGAACTGGGAGCTCAAGGGCGTCCCGATCCGCATCGAGGTAGGCCCCCGCGACCTCGCCGCCGGCAACGCAACCGTCGTACGACGATTGCGTGACTCCGCCAAGACCGCCGTCGGCCTGACCGAGCTCACCGCACACGTCGTCGCCGGCCTCGAAGCGGACCAGGCACACCTCCTGGCCGAAGCAACCGCTCGCCAGACCTCCCGCATCGCCGCCGCATCCACCGTCGACGAGGCGATCGAGGCCGCCGCCTCCGGCTGGGCACGCATCCCGTACGACGCCGTCGGCGAGCAAGGCGAGGACCGCCTGTCCGAATCCGGCATCACAGTCCGCTGCCTACAACGCCCGGACGGCTCACTCCCGGTGAACGACGACGAACCGGATCTGGTGGCCTACGTGGCCCGCTCGTACTAGCGGGCCAGGTATCTGCGGACGTCGTCGGCTACTTGGGAGCGGTAGCGGAAACCGTATTTCCGGAGGATCGCGCTGAGGTGCGTCTTGACCGTGTTGAGGCTGACGCCGAGCTCCGCCGCCAGCTGGTCGTTGTCGAGACCGTCGGTCAGCAGGACGGCGACGGTCTGCTGCGCCTTCGTCAGGCTGGTGAACCGGCGCTCAGGCCCCTCGTCGGTCTCCATCAGCATCTCGATCAGCTCGGACTGGATGTGCTCGGCGGCGTCCACGATCCGCTCGAGATGGTTGTGTACGGCGGTACTCACGTCCGGCTCGTCCAGCGCCTCGGCCGCGATCTCCCGGATCGACGCGACCCGGTGCGTCAGGTACTCCATCACGTGGTCGGACGTCAGCAGGTTCGGACCGACGTCGCCCGCGGGCAGCCGGCGCAACGACTCCCGGTCCTCGCCCTCACGGGTCAGTACCCGCTCCACCACCTCGCACAGCCATTCGAACGCCCGTACCGCGTTGTCGTCGTACGACCCGCCCTCGTAGCTCTGCATCGAGAGCATCCCGAACAGCTGATCGGGCCCGTCCTTGGCCGGCCGGAAGATCGGCACCGTGACCGCGTCCTCGGACCGCCGCCGCAGGTCCCCCACCGGTACGCCGGCGTGCAGCGTGGAACCGTTGTCGTAGGCGAACCGGTACGTCTGCCGGTGCTTGATCAGCCAGGCCGTCTGCCCGCTGGGCCCGAAGATGTGGGTGTCGGGGTTCACGTACTCGCCGTCGTCGTACCCGTACGGGAACCGCACCCGGCTACTGCCCTGCAGGAACCCGACGTAGAAGGCGTCGACGCGCGCGATCTTCCCGGCGACCACCCGGACGTAGTCGTACAGGCTGTAATGGTCGGACCGGAACAACGCCTCGATCTTGTGGTACGCCTCGCGCAGGATGATCACGGTCTCCGCGTCAACCCTCAGCGGGGCGACCTTGTCTGCCTCCACAATGTCGGCTCCCCACACACACCCCTGCGGTATCGATCACTCGACTATCGCGCTGTACCCAGCGACTTGCCAAGTGATGCAGCCGAACATGTGCGTGAAACCGCGGTCGCGGGTGGTGCCTACGGGTTCCCGAGTCGCCCTCCCAAGCCTCGGCCGAACCCCTGCACCACCCGCGAACACGAGCAGGACACCAGTGACTTCGAGCCCCCGCGTCGATCGGTCCCGCCGCCCCCGGCGCGACCCCGACCCCCCGACGGATGGTTCGGTGCCCTTCCTCCCCCTGTTGCCTACACCGTGCCACCGATCGCCCTGCGTGACCATCGCCCGGCGCATGATCTTGCCGGGCCACGGGTCTCATTCGGGGGATGAGGACAGTTGTGACCGATCACAGCCAGCTGGTGTCGAGCGGTTTGCCCTCGGCGTACCCGGCGGCCGTCTGCAGGCCGACGACGGCACGCTCGTGGTACTCGGTCAGGTTGGCCGCACCGACGTACGTGCAGGAGCTCCGGATGCCGGACACGATCGAGTCCAGCAGGTCCTCGACACTCGGGTTCTCCGGGTCCAGGTACATCCGGGCGGTCGAGATGCCCTCCTCGAAGATGCTCTTCCGGGCGCGCTGGAACGGCGAGTCCTCGGCGGTCCGGGACCGGACGGCGCGGGCCGACGCCATCCCGAAGCTCTCCTTGTAGATCCGGCCCTTGCTGTCCCGGTGCGGGTCGCCGGGCGACTCGTACGTACCGGCGAACCAGGACCCGATCATCACGCTCGACGCCCCCGCGGCCAGCGCGAGCGCGACATCACGCGGATGCCGTACGCCGCCGTCCGCCCAGACGTGCTTGCCGAGCTCCCGCGCCCTGGTCGCGCACTCCAGTACGGCGGAGAACTGCGGCCGACCGACGGCCGTCTGCATCCGGGTCGTGCACATCGCACCCGGTCCGACGCCGACCTTCACGATGTCCGCGCCGGCGTTCACCAGGTCCGTGACACCTTCGGCGGTCACGACGTTCCCGGCGACGATCGGCACCTTCGGGCCGAGGGCGCGGACCCGTTCGACCACCTCGAGCATCCGCTCCTGGTGACCGTGCGCGGTGTCGATGACGAGGACGTCGACCCCGACGTCCAGCAACGCCTTCGCCTTCTGCTCGGCGTCGCCGTTGATCCCGATCGCGGCGGCGACCCGAAGCTTGCCGCCGGCGTCGAGGGCCGGTTCGTACAGCGTGGCGCGGAGGGCGCGCTCGCGGGTGAGGATGCCGACGATCCGGCCGTCCGTGTCCACGACCGGCGCGAGCCGGTGCCGGCCGTCGTGCAACTGGTCGAACGCCGTCTCGGGGTCGATTCCTTGGGGAACCGTCAGCAGCTCACGGGACATGATCGCGTCCAGCTGGGTGAACCGGTCGGCGCCGGAGCAGTCGGCCTCCGTCACCACACCGACCGGCCGCCCCTGGTCGACGACGATCACCGCGCCGTGGTTGCGCTTCGGCAGCAGGTTCAGCGCCTCGCCGACGGTCCCGGTCGGCGGCAGGGTCAGAGCAGTGTCGTGGACCGGATCCCGTTGCTTGATCCAGGCAACCACATCGGCGACGACGTCGACCGGGATGTCCTGCGGAATCACCGCGAGGCCACCACACCGCGCGATCGTCTCGGCCATCCGCCGCCCCGACACCGCGGTCATGTTCGCCGCAACCACGGGAATCGACGCCCCGGTCCCGTCCGCGGTCGCCAGGTCCACATCCAGTCGGGACGCCACCCGCGACCGGTTGGGCACCAGAAACACGTCGCTGAAGGTCAAGTCACCCGCCGGTTCCCGATCATGATGAAACCGCATGCCAGACCCCTTCCGCCCGAGTACAAACCCAGCCAGCCTGCCACGAAAGGATCCCGAAAGCACGACCCGACGTACTGCAGTGGACAAGCAACGTCTACCGATTGGGACGAGCGCACTGGCCGTCGCCGCACCGACACAAGCCGCTACTACCGCTCCCGCTCGATGGCGCTCGCCGTGGTCAGCGGTCGCGGTTGTGGTTCTGTTGTGGTGGGGAGTTTGCGCGATATTGCCCGAAGCCGGATGTCGCCAGTCGGCGCGAAGTTGCCAAGGGCACCTGACCGGGGAAGGCGTGCGCGATCGCGCGATTGGCATCGAGTTCGGCCTGGCGCTGGGCTTGGTTCTGTTTGAGACTCGGCATCCGGTCACCGAAGGCGTTGAGACCCGGCTGACGGTCGTGGAGGTTTCGATTGAGCCGCGCGCACGTGTGCTCGTAGATGTTGCCGGAACCTTGCCGCGGCTTCACCGCCAGAAGCTCCCGCCGGGGAAGACCACCGGCTTCAGCAGGCATCTCCCGGAACACCAACCGGTAGTCCGCCTTCTGCTGCGGATCGGACTGTAGATACGCCGTGACACAGTCCCGCAAATCCCCCTTCCCAGACTCATACCCCAACGCATGCCGCCCGTCCGTGGCCCCCTCCGCCAGGTCGCCGATCTGTTTCAGCACCTGACGATGCAGGTGACCGGCAGGGCCGCGCGGATCCTTCTCCGCAGCCGCCGCAAGGCGCATCAGGTCGACCGCGAACTCTTTGCCAAGAACAATCTCGTACCGCGGCGACTCCTCGCTCATTGCGAGTCGTCTTCTCGCCGCGCGCCCTCCGCCTCCTCACGCTTCTCCTGGCGGATCTCCTCGAGCACCTGCTGGCTGTACGGCCCCATCATCGCGGCGATTTCGTCGAGGGTCATGGCGCGGCTGGTCGGGAGGGGCTCGCTGGCGTAGACGCGGCGGGTCGGGTCGTCGATCGTGCCGGGCGGCGGCTCATCATCGCCACGCAACTGGCGGTACTGCGAGGTCGACAGGATCACGGCCTCCGGCTCGCCGGCGTCGCCCCACACCACCGGCGCGAACAACCCGGCCCGGATCGCAGCCACCATCGACACGAGCTCCGCACCCACGACCTCAGCCGCGACCACCCCCGGACGACGCTCGAACTTCGACTCGCCGCCAAGGTCCTCGAACTGGTCGTACGTCAGCAGCACAGCCTCCGGCACCCCACCATCGCCGAAGCTGAACGCCATCGCCCGCCCCCGCCGGAACCGGCTCAGCACACCCGCAACATCCCGCCGTACTTCCTCCACCGACCGGACCGCAGAACCCTCAGTAGCCATACCCCGACCCTACGACGCCCCCACCTACCCAAACCCACTTATCCACAGCCTCCAACCACGCTTTGCAGGAAGCTGCAGAGCTGTGGATATCCGGGTCGGCGAACACCCTCCGTATGCGAGGCTTAACTCGCCAGCACCAAAGAACGGAGCCCCCATGCCGCGCCGCCCGGCCCTCGGACCCACCACCGCAGCCCTCTGCGCACTCCTAGCGCTAACCGCCTGCCAAGGCTCCCCCGAAGCCGGCCGCCCCAACACAGCGCCGACCTCTCCACCATCCAGCGCAGCCAGCACTCCAGTCGATGAATCCAAGGCGGCCGGCGACGCCGCTGTTGCTGCCTACCGTCACTACATCGCAGTGATCAGCGCAATGACAGCAAGCGGCGGTACGGCGGTACAGGATTTGCCGAAGGTTGCGTCCGGAGTCGAGCTCGCCAAGTCGCAGATTCAAGCCGAGAGGTACCGGGGCGAGAAGATCAAGACGATCGGGTCCATCGAGATCCTTTGGGCCAAGGCGCTGAAGACGGGTCCCCCAGGCGCCAACATCACGACCGCCTCGGTCCAGGCCTGCTACGACACGTCCAAGTCTCGTGCCGTCGACTCGAACGGTAAGACCGTCCGGGTGCCGGGGACGCCGACTCGCTGGCTCGACAACCGCGACCTACAACTGATCGGTGGAGTCTGGAAGGTCGTCAAAGGCAAGAACCAGGGCGCATCATGCTGACATCCTCGCTGTTGGCGCTCAGCCTGCTCGTCGGTGCTCCGCACGCTCCCCACACGCCTTCTGTACCGCCTGTTCCTCATGTGCGACAGGGATCCAGTGACCGGAAAATGCCTGCTACGCGTCGGCGACGACGGGAACCCGCCCACGACGTCCACCGAGAAGACCTCCGGGAGCAAGAAGCCCGGTGGGTCTGCCTGCGTGTTCGAAGGGCAGGTTGTCCCGTGCCGGACAGCGGACGGGTTCTTTGATGCGGCCTCAGGGTGCTACTTGACACAGCGGGACTACGTGAGCACGCTCGCCAATCCGCCTAAGGGCGGTTATCCGCCAGGAACGAAGTTCTACCGATGCTGGGTGATTCTCGGAGTCGTGGACGGCAAACCCGAAGGCATCGAGCGGTTCGAGTCGGTGATCCGGGAGCCGGGTGAGACGCGGACCATTGATCCGCGGGTTGCGGCTCAGCAGGTGGTGAAGACGATGAACTTCGTGGCGCCGCAGTTGCGGGTTTCGCCGTACGTGCAGAGTGCTGATCGGGTCGGGATCGTCAACGTGCCGATCTGGATGTGGGTGACCGATCCTGGGCCGACGACGACTGGGCCGCAGGCCAAGACTGCGGCGCTCGGTGGCGTGTCCATCACTGCGACCGGCACCGTCGACCGGATCGAGTGGGCGATGGGTGCCGGTGACACCGTTACCTGTAAGGGCGCCGGCACCGCGTTCACTCGCGAGATGGCGGCTGGCAAGTCCCTCAAGGACATGCCGTCATCTCCTACGTGCGGCTACAAGTACGCCAAGGCCTCCCGCTGCGAGAAGTCTGGCGCGTACAGCGTCACGGCAACGGCGTACTGGACCGTGCACTGGACCGGCGGCGGCATGCAGGGCGACATCCCGCTCGACTTCAGCCGCTCTATCCCCCTCCAGATCACCGACCTCCGCCCCGTTCTCGTCGACCCGGACGGTGGCTCGGAGCGGCCGTCGGCGCCGCCGCGCACCTGCAAGCAACTGATGTGAACCCGCGCTGCGGAAGGATCGCAGGTCAGACACGCTGCGAACAGTCGAGGAGAACCAGATGGCCGACGAGATCAGCGACGAAGAGACGCGCGCCCGCCTGGGCGACGCTCGGGATCCCCGGGAGGCCTCGGGTTTGGTCGACAAGTTCACCGGCTCTGGCTTCCAGGCGCCGGCCGGCAGCCTGCACGAGAACTATCAGCAACTCAAGGACGCCGGCGTCGACGACAAGACCCTTGCCGCAGTCATCCGCGGCAAGGAGGCCAAGGACGCCAAGCACGGCCACACCCGCTGACAAGCGAACAGGCTCCCCCGCCACGGGGAAGCCTGTTCGGTTGGTGTGGGTCAGCGGTGCAGGTCGAAGCGGTCGAGTTCCATGACCTTGTGCCAGGCGGCGACGAACTCGTTGACGAACTTCTCCTTGGCGTCGTCGCTGGCGTAGACCTCGGCGAGGGCGCGGAGTTCGGAGTTCGAGCCGAAGACCAGGTCGGCGCGGGTGCCGGTCCACTTGACCTCACCGTTGACGGTGGCCTCGAACGTCTCCTCGCTCCCGTCGGCGGCGTGCCACTCGGCGCCGAGGTCGAGCAGGTTCACGAAGAAGTCGTTCGTGAGCGTGCCCGGGTTCTCGGTCAGTACGCCGTACTTCGAACCGTCGTAGTTCGCGCCGAGAACGCGGAGACCGCCGACCAGGACCGTCAGCTCCGGAGCGCTCAGCTTGAGCAGGTTCGCGCGGTCGATCAGCAGGTACTCGGCCGGGAGCCGGTTGCCCTTGCCGTAGTAGTTACGGAACCCGTCCGCGACCGGCTCGAGCGCGGCGAACGAGTCCGTGTCAGTCTGCTCCGCGGAAGCGTCCACCCGACCAGGCGTGAACGGTACGACGACGTCGTACCCGGCGTTCTTCGCCGCGACCTCCACACCGACACCGCCGGCGAGGACGATCACGTCGGCCAGCGAGACCGGCTTCGCGAACGACTGCTGGATGCCCTCGAGCGTCCGCAGTACCTGCGCGAGCTCGTCGGGGTTGTTGACCTCCCAGCCGCTCTGCGGCTGCAGGCGGATGCGGGCACCGTTGGCGCCACCGCGCTTGTCACTGCCACGGAACGTCGACGCCGACGCCCACGCGGTCGAGACCAGCTGCGCCACCGACAGACCGGACGCCGCGATCGCGGCCTTCAGCGCGGTCACGTCGTCGGCGGTGATCAGCTCGTGGTCCACGGCCGGCAGCGGGTCCTGCCAGATCAGCACCTCGCTCGGGACCTCGGAGCCGAGGTACCGCACGACCGGACCCATGTCGCGGTGGGTCAGCTTGTACCAAGCGCGAGCGAACGCGTCCGCGAACGCGTCCGGGTCCTCCTTGAACCGTCGCGAGATCGGCTCGTAGATCGGGTCGAAGCGCAGCGACAGGTCGGTGGTCAGCATCGTCGGCAGCTTCTTCGGGCCGTCGTACGCGTCCGGGATGATCGCCTCGGCGTCCTTCGCGACCCACTGGTTGGCGCCGGCCGGGCTCTGCGACAGCTCCCACTCGTGGCCGAACAGGATGTCGAAGAAGTCGGTCGACCACTGCGTCGGCTTCGTAGTCCAGGTGACCTCGAGGCCGCTGGTGATCGCGTCCTTGCCCTTGCCGGTGTTGTACGTGCTCTTCCAGCCCAGGCCCTGCTGCTCGATCGACCCGGCCTCAGGCTCGGCGCCGACGTTCTCCGCCGGGCCGGCGCCGTGGGTCTTGCCGAACGTGTGGCCGCCGGCGATCAGCGCGACGGTCTCCTCGTCGTTCATCGCCATCCGGCCGAACGTCTCGCGGATGTCGCGGGCCGCCGCGATCGGGTCCGGGTTGCCGTTCGGGCCTTCCGGGTTCACGTAGATGAGGCCCATCTGGACCGCACCGAGCGGGCGCTCGAGGTCGCGGTCACCGGAGTACCTCTTGTCGTCGAGCCAGGTGGTCTCCGGACCCCAGTAGACGTCGGTCTCCGGCTCCCACACGTCCTCGCGACCGCCGGCGTACCCGAACGTCTTGAAGCCCATGGTCTCCAGCGCGACGTTGCCGGTGAGGACCATCAGGTCGGCCCAGGAGAGCTTCTGTCCGTACTTCTTCTTCACCGGCCACAGCAGCCGGCGGGCCTTGTCCAGGTTGCCGTTGTCCGGCCAGCTGTTCAGCGGCGCGAACCGCTGCTGCCCGGCGCCCGCGCCGCCGCGGCCGTCGTGGATCCGGTACGTGCCGGCGCTGTGCCAGGCCATCCGGATCATCAGCGGGCCGTAGTTCCCGAAGTCGGCCGGCCACCAGTCCTGCGAGGACGTCAGTACGTCGGCGATGTCCGCCTTCACAGCGGCCAGGTCCAGGGTCCTGAACTCCGCGGCGTAGTCGAACTCCTCCCCGAGCGGGTTCGCGACGGCCGGGTTCTTGGCCAGGATCTTCAGGTTCAGCTGGTTCGGCCACCATTCACGGTTGGCGTTCCCGCTGGTCGGGTGCACGCCCTGACCGTGGTTCACCGGGCAGCCGCCGGCCTCGGCGTCGCCGCGGCTCTCCGCGGAAGCCTCACCGGGCAGGGGCTCATGGTTCTCGGACATCAGATTCCTTCCAGACTGGACGTTTTCACAGGAAGTCAGGTACGTCGTGCGCAGTCCGCGCACAGGCCCCAATAGATGACCTCGGCCTCGTCGATGACGAACCCGTGATCCTCGGACGCGGTCAGGCAGGGCGCATGCCCGACCGCACAGTCGACGTCGGCGATGGCGCCGCACGACCGGCAGACAGCGTGGTGATGGTTGTCACCGACGCGCGATTCGTACCGCGCCACCGACCCCAACGGCTGGATCCGCCGCACCAGGCCCGCCGCCGTCAACGTGTGCAGCGAGTCGTACACCGCCTGGTGCGAGACCTCGGGAATTTCGTTGCGCACGGCACCTATCAGCGAATCGGTGTCCGCATGCGGATGCGCATACACCGCGGTCAGCACCGCAACCCGCGGCCGCGTCACCCGCAACGAAGCCCCACGCAACAACCCCTGAAGCTCCTCCACCGACGGCACGCCCCAGAGTCTTCCCCGTTTTCTGGAATGAGTCAAGATTAGCTGATGTCTCATCTTTAGACGGTCAGGGCCGGAGGTTCTCCAGGTCCTCGAGCAGGGTTGGGTGCTGGGGATGCCAGTTGAGGGTCCCGCGGGTGTGGGTGCTGGAGGATGGCTGGTCGGTTGCGAAAATTGGGCCGAGCGGGCCGTACGTCGCCTCCGGGACAGACTGGACCGGGAGGCCGAGGCGTCGGCCGATGACCGTTGCGATGTCGCGTACGGCGTCACCCTCGTCGTCCACCGCGTGCCAGGCGGTTCCCGCCGGCGCGTTCTCGAGGACGAGCCGGAACAGGACCGCTGCATCGAGGGCATGTACGGCAGGCCAGCGCTGCATGCCGTCACCGGGATATCCGGACACGCCGGTCTGGCGCGCGATCTGCGTGAGCAAGCCGGCGAATCCGCCGTCACCCTGATTGTGGACAGTGCGCGGCATGCGGACGGCCGCACTCCGGACACCACGCGACGCCAACTCCAGGGTCGCCATGACGGAGCGGCCGCGACCGCCGACCGGTCCGTCGGTCGGCACCGGATCGGCTTCCGTAGACGTCCGGCCGGCCACCCACGGCGTACCCGACACCGTGACGAGTGGACGATCGCTACCCACCAACTCGTCACCCAAGGTCCGCAGCGCGGCGCCCTCTTCGGCGATCCCCGCCGCCAAAGCCTTCGGGCTGCTGAAGTCGTTGCTGAAGGCAAGGTGAATCACGCCGTCGGACTTGGCAGCACCCGTACGCAGCACATCCAGGTCGGCGAGGCTGCCGTGAACAGTCGCAGCACCCACCTCCCGGAGGGCCGCCTCGGACGAGTCGGAACGAGCGAGCACGAGCACGGAATGCCCGTTGTCGAGCAACTCACGAACGACGACCGAGCCGATCAACCCCGTACCGCCGGTGATGAAGACCTGCATGAGACGCTCCTCCAGTGATGGGACCTTTATCCCATAACCGTAGCACCCGACGGGACAAAGGTCCCATCACCTAGAATGACCTCATGGCTAGATGGGAACCCGGCGCACGCGATCGACTGGTCCTGGCCGCGGTCGACCTGTTCGCCGACCAGGGGTACGACGCCACGACCGTCGCCCAGATCGCCGAACGCGCCGGCGTCACCAAGAGCACGTTCTTCCGCCACTTCCCCGACAAGCGAGAACTCCTGGTAGCAGGCCAGGAGACCCTCAGCCGCCTCCTCGCCGAAGGCATCACCACAGCCCCCGAATCCGCCACCCCACTGGAAGCAGTAGCGGCCGGCCTGGAACGCGCCTCAAACGAGATGGGGCCTATGAATCGAGAACTGGCCCCCCGCCTCAAAGCAGCCATAGCCGCGAGCACCGAACTCCAGGAACGCGACGCCCTGAAGTCCGTAGGCCTAGCCAAAGCCATGACAGACGCCCTGAAAACCAGAGGTGTCCCAGACCCCATCGCCCACCTAGCAGCCGAGCTAGGAGTCCTAGCCTTCAAACAGGGCTACGCCACCTGGACAGCCCTAGAACAAGACGAAGCAGGCCTAGCCCCCCACACCGCAGCCGCCCTAGAAGAACTGAAAACCGCGAGCACCACACTCAGCTAGCCGCCCAACCCAGCCACCACAACCGAGCCGACTGCCTAACCCGACCCCAGGTCCAGGAAAGCGAAAGCCGCCGAGCACCCGGCAGGGAGGCGGATGGCTGCGCCCCGCACCCCTGCGGGGGCGGCGCGCAGCCGCCCAGACACGATGAGGGCGAGGCGAGGCGGCTCGGACCTTCCCCTGACGCCCTTCGCCTTCGCGCTGACGGCTTAAATCACCGCCAGATCCACTTCGACCCTCCCCAGACACTCGGCGTGGTCGGCAAGGTGACCCGGAGCTGCACCCAATTCCCGTCCGGGCACACCAACGAGCCCTTCCACGGGAAGGTGACTCGTCCAAGGGAGTTGGTGGTGAGGCTCGGGCCAAGCTTCTGCCAGATGGAAGAGTTCCGGCAGGCATACATCGGCTGGAACGCAATACCTGGCCAGACAATGAATCGGTGCTGCTTCGGGCTGTAGTAGTCGGCCTCGACCACGAACGTCCACGTGTCAGTGTCCGGATCCCAGGTCGTGCCGACATTCCACACCTTGGAACCAAATCGGATGTCGACATCTGGTGGGTCGACGAAGGTCACATCACCGCCAGCCGTCGCCGGATCGACGACCCCGCGCCAACTCCGTACGCCAAACGGGTCCGTATCGTAATATTCGAGGTCTTCGCTTGACGAGTTAAGAAACCAAAGATCATCAAGTCGCTTTCCATTCACGCTACTTTCCCAGGCGACATCAAGAGGGCTACCACCAGCACATGTCTTCGTTGCCTTCTCGGTTGCATACGGCGCGGTCATCTCTCCAATTAGTGTCCCATTCGGTCCATGGGTTACATGCATTCTCGACCGCGCCGGTGTGCCTATTGCCTTCGGGTCCTTACGAAGCTCTTCACGCGTTGGCGCAATCGGGTCGGGTGGACTGAGGCTTGCCCAGCTGACCGAGCACGTAATGGCCACAGCCGCAGGACGGGCGGCCGACTCCGGGGTCGGTGTGTTGGGCGTGGTCGCAGTGCGGACGCCAGCGAAGCCACCGAGCAGGCCGGCAGCAACGGCCAGGCCCACCGAGATTCGTTTCATCATACCTCTGACTCCTCGCCGGGAAAGACCCAATCCATTCCAGTGTCGTCGAATACAGCTGCGAACTCGGGATGCTCTCCGCGGAGCGCCCGGCAGGTGTCATCGACCAGGCCAACCATAGTTCCGTCCGGTCCGGCTGGCGTTACTCCGTCATAGCTGGCTCGCCAGATAAATCCGTCATCTCCGGACTCCGCGACGAAATAGTCACCGGTTTCGTGTTTGGCAAAGGGAAGCCCGGATACACCAATCTTTCGGCACCATTCGAGCGGAAACTGCATCTCGCTCTCCACCCATTCCAAGAACATGAATTGCCAGAACCTCGGGAACAGGCACAGCGGGCGTTGGTGCTGAGAGGCGGGGGCACTGCCATCATGCCAACCGTAGAGGTCCATCAGCGACGGCGGCGGCTCGACGCCAACTCGGTCAGACAGCAGTGGAACGGCGTCCGGAGGAGCCGCTGGTCGCAATTGTTCGGCGACCCCGGAATGCGCAGCCAGGAGCTCTTCCAGCTCGGCCAATGAGTCTCTGAGTATCACAGCCACTCGAAGCTACCTTCCCTGCACTTGACCGGACTCGTCCACAACCGGTCCGTTGAAGATATCAACCCCGAACTGATCGCCCGGCAGGATGCGATCTTTCGTGTACCAGGCACCGATCCAGGAGCCAGCCCGCTGATTGTCCGCGCTCGTGATGCGCCGGACCGAGAAGTTGTAGTTCCGATCTTGGCCGGGCCCAGCTGGCGCTAGCGAACCTTCGAGAGTGCTCGCGAAGGGGTATTCGTCGCAGTCGAGGCCGGATCCTGGAGGAAGATCACCGTAAGCAGCGGTGCACGCCGCGCGTGACGCGTCCCGTTGATCGTTCTTCAGCACCTCATCCCAATGCCGGGTGAGCTTCGTCGGGATGGTCTTGACAACCCCTGCTGGGGGCACTGGCTCCATCCCTTGCGGGTTCGTTTGAGCGTCCCGGATATGCTGCGCCGACTCGTTGATACGTTCGTCGTTGATGTTGAGGTGTAGGACCGGCGCGGCCCTTGTGAAGATGCACGCCGGGTTGTACATCTGAAAAGGTTCGGTCACATTCGCAGAATCGCACCGAATGTCGGTCCCGAACCTGTTCAAGCCAACCACGTTCGGACCGCTCGTCGCAGTTGTCGTTGCCGTCATCGCGAAGGTCAGTAGACCGCGCATGATTCCGAGCGGATTGTTTCCGCTGAAGTTCTCTTCTGAACGCAAAGTCACGCCTATGGGATTAGAACTCATGGTATTCAGCGTGATCGGCACTGTTTCAGTGGGGGCGAATGTGCAGGCACCCGCGTAAGTATTCAGAGAGCAGCTGGGCGAAATCTTTACGCTCGTATTCTGACCGGTCATATCCCATCCCAGGTAGCGCGGGTGGATCTTGTCGGCGAACATGAATACTGTGAACGATCTGTCGTTCTCGGGAGCGGTGGCCAGCACTGTCAGTCGGAACTCCAATTTGCTGCGCTGGAACCCGTTCGAGTCACGCGTAATGAACGGCACCTTGGCCGACGCACACCATTGAAAATGATTGTAGGCAAAACCTCTAAGTTCGCCATTTGGCTCCCTCTGGAACGATGCGGTCTCCTCGCGGCACTGGTCGACATCGAGAAAGGTGAAATTGTCTTGTGGCTTCGGGCCTTCTGCAGTGGTCTTGAACACTGGCATCGAAGACTTCTCTGGTATTCCCGGAGTCGGCGAGCGATCGGTATTGCCAATTGCTCCGGCCACCGACAACACTCCGAGGCCGACCGCGCCGAAGCTTGTTAAAATTCGAGAACGCCAAGGTCTCATGCGGCGGCCTCGCTCAAAATTCGCCTCACCCGCAACATCCTTTCATCTGAGCCTCCGACGGCCGTACGAGGCCGAGGGCGACCACCAACAGGAATGCTGAGTACATGACAGCCAACGCCCGCGTCACGGGCGTCGCCCATCAGATCGAGTCAGGGATCGAGACCGTTACGAAGATTGCAGGAACCTGCAAGACACGCCGCTGCAGGTTGCGTCCATCGAGACCGCTGCCGCGATATCCATCGACGGGAGCCACCGGATCCCACAGGCTCTCTACGCACGCCCTGCGGGGATAACGGGTTCCTGCAGACGGAGCGCCGCGTGGCGCCTGCGATGGACGGCAGGCGTCTCAGACTCTGCCTACAGTTTGGCCGCATGCGCGAAGGGAAGAGCGGGGTGGCGGCTGCGTTGACTCAACACGGCTGCCGCGTAACCCGTATGGTCGAGTGAGCCGCGACACCCGCGGAGCTGAGCGGCACCTGCTGCGCACAGACAGGAGCAGCCTGCGGTACATACGCCGGGGCTGCACGGGAATGATTAACGGCCGGTCTCTGCGGAGACCGGCCGTTCCTGCGTGGACCTGCCGGGACCTGATTACAACACAAACACGCAGGTCAGGGATCTAGAGCGGCTCGCCAAACGACTGCCGAAGCAAGCTTCGTCACCTGAACCAGCCATAGCACCGCGAAGACGACCCCGGACGGCCAAGCAACTCAACGCCGAGCAGGCGGCACAGCTGATTGCCGGCTACCAGGCCGGAGCCAAGCTGCGCGAGCTTGGCCAGCAGTTCGGCATCCACCCGGAAACAGCGGGGTCGATCCTGCGACGAAACGGGATCGAAATACGCCAGAGAGGCCTCTCGGTAGAGCAGGAGGCGGAGGCTGAACGGCTGTACGCCACTGGCCTATCACTGAAGCGCGTCGGCGAGCGCCTCGGCGTTGATGGCGAGACCGTACGCAAGGTACTGATGAGTCGCGGCATGCGACCTCGGGATCAATCCGGACAAGGCCGGTAGGTCTGCCCGATCTTCGAGCTGTCCGCACCCTACATCCACCCTGGGGCGGCGCGTCGCTCTAGACTCGAACACGAGGCTGTGATCGACACCATCGGCCCATCGCTCCGTGGTGGCCTGGGTACACAGCACCACCGATCCGAGGCGCTGCTGGCCGTCGCTATCAAGCAGGCCCAATCGTGGTAACGAGCCAGTCGTTCGGACCGCGGTAGCGCAGGCGCACTGTTCCTTCCGGGCCACAGATGGCGTGTAGGACGCCTTCACGGTGCTCGTTCAGGTCCACCGCGACCGTCCCGAGCCGATCGAACCCCGGTGACCACAGGGTCGCAGTTCCCGGGCCGTCACGGCTGACGCGCAGCCACTCCCCCTCATCCGGAATCTCGTCGTCCCATTCGACCTCATCGAACGCAAGCACATGCTGTCTCCAGCGTCGCCGCCTGCGAACGTTGACCCGATGCGTGTACTCCACCCACGCACTCCGGCTGGCCTCGGTCGGCCACGTCGGGTCGGCCACCAACAACGGGTCGAGGGCACCGACCCAGGCCCGCATCCCGGCTACGTCGGCGAAGTCGGCACTGGTCTCGCGCACGGCCTTGATTGCAGCGGACCGGTGATCGAATCCTGAACGCAACAGCACCGCGGCGGCGCGGCTGAGCGTACCCGTCTCCAGCGCGGCGGTGGCGGAACCGTCGATCAGCTCGGCCACCGGGTTCCCCTGTGCCAGCTCGTAAACGCGGCCAGCCTCGATGCCCCACACCAACCGGTAGATAATGTCGGACTCAATGAACTGCGCGACATCCATCTGATTCTCGTTCATTTCGCTCAACGGTTGCCCGGCGAGCCATTGGTCGAGGACGGCAGGCCAGTCATTCACCTCGATGGTCTGTGCGAATGTCGAGAGCGCGAACACCTGTGCGGCTAGCTGAGCGAGCTCATCGGCTGCGTTCTGGATGTCCCCGCTCGCGATGGAGACCTCGGCGGCGCTCGTCAGGCTCACGACTCTTGCCGCGACAAGAGCGAGCTCGCCGCCAGCGTCGGCTCCCAAGCCGGCCAGGTACCACCCCCGCCGTTGGCTGGGCGTCGAGGTATACCAGAGGAACCGCGCCCGTTGTTCGACGATGGTGCGGAAGAGCAGTGGACGGTTCCCCTCAAGTCGGCCGATCTGTCGCTCCCACAGCGAGTTGCGCATGGCATCGGCCAGGACCTGGATGATGTCGTCGGGGTCCGCGGACTCCTCGCCGACAACGCTGAGGATAGCGGTGTCAAGCATCGCCAGGCCCGCGTCCCACATCGCCGACGCGGCGCCCTGCTCAGTCGCGTCCTCGCCCGCCACCACCGGAAAAGACCAATCGAGATTCCCGGTTAGGTAGTCCACGAAGGAATGTAGGTTCGGGGAGCCGACTGCCGCGAACATCCGCGACAGCAGCATTCGGCCGATGATGATCAACCCCGACTCCAGTTCCCGGCTCCGAGCTCCATCGGTCAGCTGGATCCAGTTGGATCGCTTGTACTCGCTCGGCTCGAACACCGGGTACAGGACCAGGCCCTCGGTGTCGACGAACGCACGGCCGGCGCGCCCGATCACATTGGCGAACTCCGAGCCGTTGAGCAGCTTCCCGTTGCGGTGCAGGCTGGAGAACAGGACCACCGACGCTGACAAGTTCAATCCTTGCGCAAGGGTCGGTGAGGCAACGGTGACCCTGAGGATGCGTTTGTGAAGCAGCGACTCAACCTCTCGCCGGAACGGCCCAGGCAGCGCTCCATGGTGAACGGCGACGCCCAGACGCAGGCACTTGAGGATGTCGTGGTCGGCCCCGAACCACTCCGTCCCGATGGCCACAGCGTCCGAGACGTCTACGCCGTCCGGCATCACCGACTCGATCAGCTGCTGCTTGTGAAGCTTGACGATCAGTGACGCCAGGGTCGCTACGGACACCTTCAGGGGGCAGAAGATCAGTACGGTCTGGCCCTCCTCGACCAGACGCCAGGCGGTGGCCAGCGTCATCTCGTTCTGATCCTTGGGGAAATTCAACCTCCGTTGCCCTGTGGGGGTCTTGGCATCGAAGAACTGGGGGATGAACGGGTGCTCGTCGCCGACTGTGACGCTCAACCGTGCGTGCCCGGCGGCGCGCCATTCGACCAGGCCGTACTGTTGCCGTGTCGGGCGCCAGTCCTCCTTGTGGAGGCCGTCGTCGGCGTCGTCAGTGATCCAGTTGACGAAGTCGTCGAGCTGATCGTTCTCCGGGAACACTGCCGACAGGCAGATGATGCGACGAGTGTCTGCGTCGGTGCGGCGCAGAAGGCGCTGGATCTGTGATTCGTAGCGGACCTCGCGTTCCCCCGCGCCGATCATATGGCCCTCGTCGAGGACGATGACACCGACGTCGTCAAGGACGCTCGGCTCGGACCGGAGTGCGAAGTCGAGCTTCTCAGGGGTCGCGACGACGATGTCACTCGACCTGAGCGCGTCACCGTCCAGGTCGTTCGCACCCATGCTCCCGTACAGCGACGAGACCTGGGCCCCGAGCGGAGCGAACGTCTCTTCCAAGATCCGTTCGGTCTGTGCCGAGAGCGCACGAAGCGGGGTGACATACACGGCCCGCCGCTTCTGGGCCAGGCACCGGAGGATGCATAACTCCGCGATCCGTGTCTTGCCAGCGCTCGTGGGAAGGGCCACCACGAGGTCGTCGGTGCTGGCGAAGATCCGGTCAACGACGTGCAACTGGGAAGGCCAGAGGTCGATCTCGGCGCGATCGCGTGCCATCAGAACCGCGACATAGGTCCGCCGGAGCCGATTCCACAGCCTGTCCATGCCGGCACTTGTTGTGGCAGCGGCTGTGCCGCTGCCCAGGTCGCCGGAGCTTGGGCCTTCCTCACGCTCCTGCCCGTCGTCGGAGTCATCGTCGCCCGGAGGCGCGGTGGGGAGGTTCCGCCGGATGCTGGTTTCGTCGAGGTCCGAGACTATATGGCGGGTCAGCCGGAACACCCACCACGGGCCAGGCGCGGCGATGTCGTTCGACGCGTCTTCGCCGAGCTTAAGGTCCGCCATCGCCGCGGCGAGCATGGCGTTGCGGCTGAACGCGATCGCGAACAGCGCTGCGGACACCGATGAGAGATAGTGCTCACTCAGTAGCAGCGTGATCGGCCCCAGGTCACTCAGTTCCTCAGACCCAGGTGGCTCGCCCGGAGTACCGCCGCCACCGCGGGCGTACTCGCTGCCGTCTTCATCCTCGTTCCGGACCAGGGCTGCGGTGAGGGCATCGTCGGTAACCTGGAGCGAGGAGCGCAGCCGAAGCGTTCGCGCTTCGATGCTTCCGAGGTCGCGCATAACGAGATCGGCGAGGGTGAGCTCCATCGGCGACAGCCGACCGCTTGTGCGGCTCGCCTCGACCAGGGAGAACGCGCGGGCGGCGTATCCGGCCATGTGACTTGCCGCCCCGGCGATCAGTCGGTGGTAGGCGAGCTCGGGCGTGTCGGGGTGGGCGTTGCGTGTGGCCGCCTCCAATGCGTAGGAGGCCTGGAGGAACCCGTTGCGGCTCGCCGCTTCCTGCTCCGCCACCTCGGTATCAGTGTCATCGGTCTCGGTGCGGTCGACCTCAAGGATACGCAGCGCGGTGGTCATCAACGAGTAACCGTAGTCGAGGAGGTCCTGGTCGAGGTACGCACTGAAATTCTGCGAGTCGTCGGGCAGATCGCCTTCGCGGCGGATCATTGACTGCGCTTGGCCCCGCGCGAGGAGCCTGCCGCGGAACCCCGCCTCGGTGGCCTCGGCGAGCCGGGCAGCCAGGTCGGAGGCGTCACGGGGCATGGGTCACCGCCGCGTCGTAGCTCTTGCGAATGAAGTCCTGATGGGCCCCGACCTGCACCGTCACGATCGTCTGGGTGACCCCGCCCGCATAGGCATTGAGGTCGTCACGGATGTGGGTCATCGGGTGGTTGCCGGCGAAGATGAACATGAGGTGGGCAATCTGGCCGGGGCGCAGACCATCGTTTTGCAGAAGGTCGTTCACGGCGTCGCTGAGAGCCTCGTCGGTCTCCAAAAGCCTTTCGGCGAACTGGGTCAGCGAGTGCGCAGAAGCCAGGTCGCCGTTGCGTCGCAGGCCTTCGCGTGCTTCGGCGATCACCGCCTTTCTGGCCGTGGCTCTGCTCTTGGCCTCAACCTTGACAAGTTCGACTCTGCGGCCGTTCAGCCGTGCTCCGAGGACGTCGTCGCCCCGCATGGCCCATTCCTGGTGGTCGCGTTCGATGAGTCGGCTGGGTCCGGTCGAGTAGCCCATCGCGCTCTCCACGTAGGCCGTGCCGAGGATCTCGCCCAGGTCGCCGGATCTGCCGCGCTGCGTCGCCGGCGCCTTGTTGCTGAGGAGCTTCGCGACGCCCTTCTTCCCGTGGCGTTTCGCGATGCGCTTGAGGTTCTTCGTCTTGGCGTACACCCTCGGCATCACGGTGACAACGGCGTCGATGCCGAGGGCATCATCGTTGGAGACCAAGACCCGGCTGGTGTGCTTCCCTACCGCCTCGTCTTTCGGCGGGTCGCACCACGGGCTGAAGAAGTCGGTCACGACGTCGATCCTTACGCTGGGCCTGGGACGGGGGCACCGCGGCAGTGTGGTCTCATCTAGGAGACAGCGGTCGTGGCGGACCGGCTAATGGCTTACCTGGGTGCTCTGTTCCCGGGGCGGTGAGGTGCCCGCTGAACCGATTGTAACGAGCGGACGACACTCACACGGTCCGAGATCCACGTCGTTTCGCATTGAATCTGCGCTCGGCCAGAACCGGCCCAAGCGCTTGACAATCCTGCAGTACATCGCAATCTCATCACCGTTGCACTCCAGCACCCGCTCCGCGCAAGTACATCTTGAGTCACAATGAGGATCGTTTACCGACGTCGACTGGCCGAGGCTCCGGTACGGCGTGCCTCTGTCGGTGGCGCCCCCGCACCTCGGACTCGGTTGTTAGGGAAGGCGGGTAGCACGTTCGGTCACATACCCCTGGGGCAGCAGCGAGGTCACGACTCGCGCGGCCTCCACACCACTCGCCGCTGACGGACGTAGGCGCTCCATACGGGATTCTGCTGGACGAGCCCGTGTGTAGACCGGCCCGTCGACGTCGTGATCTACGAGGGCGTCGAAGCGCCAGACAAGGACGGCGCCTCGAGGCGTGATCATGGCCTGCTGCTGCACTCGACGACGAAGGCCCTTCCCGATTACTCGGAAAGGGCCTCTGGCCTGAGTGGAGCTGAGGGGATTCGAACCCCTGGCCTCTTCGTTGCGAACGAAGCGCGCTACCAACTGCGCCACAGCCCCAAAGCTGGTCGTCCGGTTTCCCTGGCGACCGCGAAACTCTAACACGGAGAGGCCCGCAGACTAAAACCGGTTATCAGTCGCCGACGGCCCGCTTGATCTCGACTTCTTCGGCCGGTTGGGGGGCCGGCGCTTCGGCTGCGGCGGGCTTCTCGGAGGGGTCCGTCGTACGGGCGCTGGAGAACACTTCGTCGTCGGTGAGGGAGATGGTCCGGACCGTGCGGTCGGGTGCCTTTTCCTTCATGACGTACGTCGGAAGTGTGACCGGCACCGGGTCCCAGAGGCCCTCGGCGGCCGGCTTCTCCTGCTTGGCCGCGGCAGGCTTCGGGGCGGGCTCGGCGGGGAGCTTGACCTCGATGGTCATCTCCTCGTCGGGTGACGGCGCTGGCTTGCCGGCCGGGCCGCGGTCGTGGCGGGAGTGCGCGCGGGCACGACGTTCGGCAGCGGTCTGCGTCCGCGTGCGGGCCTGCCGGCGCAGCTGCACTCGGGTGAGTACGACGAAGCCGGCGATCAGCGTGCCCGGGATCGCCACGGTCCACCACTGCAGCATCGCGAGACCGGCGAGCGCCACGACGGACAGCAGCGAAAGGGTCAGGATCGACAGCACCCGCCGGCGGCGCATGGCGGCCACCCGGCGGGCTCGGTTGGGGACGTACCGCTTGGGTGGCGACGAGTCGTCGGCGACGGTGGTTCCGGCCGGGCGTACGACGTACCGGGTCTGCGACGAGTCGCGGGACAGCACGCGCGCCTCGTCGGACGACGGCACGACCGGACGGCGCCGCGCCTCTTCGCCCCGCTTCAGCCACATCGGGACGAGGTAGGCGGCCCACGCGGCGACGATCGCCACATAGATCAGCCCTGTCGTCCCCATGCGACGACGCTAAGGTGCGGATAGGGCCAGATGAGGTACGTGGGACGGTGTGTCGCAAGAAGACTCGTGTGACTGATGTGAATAGCACGCAGCGTAGTCAGAGCAATCGCGCTACGAGACCGGGCCCGACCTCTTCGACATTGAGCGCGAAGATGCGGTGATCGCGCCAGTCGCCGTCGATGTGCAGGAACCGCGGCCGCTCGCCTTCGAACCGGAAGCCGAGCTTCTCGACGACGCGCAGACTTGCCTTGTTCTCGGGGCGGATCGCCACTTCGATCCTGTGCAGGCCAAGGGTGAACCAGCAGTGGTCGGCGGCCATCGCGACGGCGGTGGGCACGATGCCGCGACCGGCGTACTGCTCGTCGACCCAGTAGCCGAGGTTCGCCCAGCGCGCTGATCCGTAGGTGATTCCGGACACGGTGAGCTGTCCGACCAGCGGCCATTTCGATCGTGCGCCGGCGCCCGCCGCACCGCCGTACGTGATGACGAACGGCAGCATCCGTCCGTACCGCGCTTGCCGGTTCCAGTCGCGTGCCATCGCGCGGAACGTCCGCGCGCCGTCGTCCGCGCCGGGCGGCTGGGTCGCGTCCCAAGGTCGCAGCCAGCTGACGTTCCGCTGGCGCGCGGCGGCCCACTCGCTTCCGTCGCCTGCCCGCAGTGGCCGCAGCCCGACCTGCCCGTGCTGCAGCTCCACAGGCCACTGCACGACTGCCATCAGTCGACGTCCGTCCGCACGTGGTCCCCACCGTGCACTTGCTCGACGGCATGTCGCAGCAGCGGCTCCAGTACGGCGAGACCGTCCTTCACACCGCCCCGCGAACCGGGCAGGTTGACGATGACCGTCGTACCCGCGACGCCGGCCAGCCCGCGTGACAGTGCGGCCGTCGGTACGCCGTTGGCCACGCCGTACGCCCGGATGGCTTCAGCAATCCCGGGCACGACCTTCGACAGCACAGCCGCTGTTTGCTCGGGTGTCTCGTCAGTCGGCGAGATCCCAGTACCACCTGTCGTCAGCACTACGTCGTACGACGCCTCGACCGCCGCACGTAGCGCCTCCCCCACCGGTGCACCGTCCGGGACCACCTGGGGTCCTGAGACGTCAAAGCCCCACTCAGCTCAGCCGCGCCGCGATGAGCGGACCTGTGGTGTCGGTGTAGACCCCAGCGGCCGCACGGTTCGAGACGCTGACGACGAGAGCCCTCACGGCCGCTCCCAGTGCCCGGTCTTACCGCCTTCTTTCAGCTCCACCCGTACGTCGGTCAGCACCGCAGCAGGATCCAGCGCCTTCACCATGTCGATCACGGCCAGCCCGGCGACGGCGACCGCGGTCAAGCGCCTCCATCTCGACACCGGTCCGGTCGGTGGTCTTCACCTGAGCCTGGATCAGTACGGCGTTGTCCGCGACCTTGAGGTCGACCTTGGCCCCGGTGATCGCGATGGGATGGCACAGCGGCACCAGGTCCGGCGTCCGCTTCGCTCCCATGATCCCGGCGATCCGGGCGACGCCGAGCGCGTCCCCCTTCGGTACGCCGTCACCGCGCAGCGCCGCCACCACCTCGGCCGAGACCAGAACCTTGCCGCTGGCAACGGCTCGCCGGACCGAGGTGTCCTTCGCGGACACGTCCACCATCCGCGCGGCCCCGGTCTCGTCGACGTGCGTCAGCCCACCGGGTCCCGGCGTACCGGAGCCGGTGGTCGTCGCGGCCGGGTCCTGCGTCATCCGGTCTCCTCGTCCAGAAGCATCAGCTCTACCTGATCGCCGGCGCGGACCGAGGTCACGTCCTCGGGCACCACGATCAGTGCGTTCGCCCGGCTCAACCCGCCGAGCAGGTGCGAGCCGTGCCCGCCGACTGTACTGGCCATCCAGCCCTCGTCGCCGGACGTGGCCGCAGCGCGGACGAACTGCCGCCGCCCCGCGGGCGAGCTGAACCCGTCCAGCGTCACGCCCGGCACCAGGGAACGCCGGTACGGCATCTGCCCCATCATCTTGCGCAGCGCCGGCCGCACGAAGACCTCGAACGAGATGTACGCCGAGACCGGGTTGCCGGGCAGCGTGAAGATCGGCACCTCGTCCTCACCGATCACGCCGAACCCCTGCGGCTTGCCCGGCTGCATCGCGACCTGCGGGAAGTCCACCGTGCCGAGCTTGGAGAGCTCCTCCTTCACGATGTCGTACGCGCCCATGCTGACGCCGCCGGTGGTGACGACCAGGTCGGCACGCACCAACTGGTCGGACAGGGTGTCCATGATCCGCTTGGGGTCGTCGTCGACGATGCCGACGCGGTACACCACCGCCCCGGCGTCCCGCGCGCACGCTGCCAGGGTGTAGCTGTTCGAGTCGTAGATCTGTCCGTCGCCCAGTCTGCTCCCCGGCTCCCGCAGCTCGGCGCCGGTCGAGATCACCACAACCCGTGGTCGCGGACGCGCCTTCACTCGAGCCCGCCCGACCGCGGCCAGTACGGCGATCTGCCGCGGACCGAGAACGGTGTCGCTGTCGAGCACCTTCGCCCCGGCCGTGACATCCTCGCCCGCGAGCCGCACCGAGGCGCCGAGCGGCGGCTGCTGCGTGATCCGCACGTTGACCGTCCCGCCGTCGGTCCACTCGACCGGCACGACACTGTCCGCCCCACGCGGCATCGGCGCACCGGTCATGATCCGCACACAGGTCCCGGGGGTCACCACGATCGGCTCACTGCGCCCGGCCCGGAACTCCCCGACCACCGGCAGGCGGATCGGGTTCTCGTCCGACGCCCCGGCCAGGTCACCCGCCTGAACGGCGTACCCGTCCATGGCGGAGTTGTCGAACCCCGGCAGGCTCACCCCCGAGACGATGTCCTCGCAGAGCACCAACCCGATCGCGTCCATCAACGGCTGCTCGAACGCCGGCAGGGCCGCCACCCGCCCGAGTACGACCTCTAGATGCTCATCCACACTCCGTCTCACGAGCTCGACCCTAATCCACCTGTCGGCGGTTTCAGCGCCAAGTTCCGGACGGGTGCGCGAAGAAGTCCGGTTGGGTTCTAGGCAGGGTCCGATTCGGGGTGGTTGCCCCAGACCATGCGGACGTCCGGGGCGCGTTCCTCGTTCGCCGCGCCGTCGGTACGGCGTACCTCGCGGAAGTCGTGCCGCAGGTAGAAGGTCTGCGCTCGCGTGTTGGTCTGGAAGGTCCACAACGCCAGACCGCCGGGGCGAAGGTCCTTGGCGAGGTCGACGAGGGCGGAGCCGATGCCCTGACCGGCCGCGTCCGGGGCGACGTACAGCTGGTCGAGGTCGTCGCCGTCGAGGGTGAGGACCGCGACGATCCGGCCGTCGTCGAGCGCGACCCAGGTCTGCGCGTCCGGGAGCAGTACGTCGGCGAACCACGTGGCGACCTGCTCCGCGGTGTGGATCGCGGGAGGCAGCTGGGAGTCCTCGGTGTGCCGTGAGCGCCACCAGACCGCAGCGGCCTCGTCGGTGTCGTAGGGCTCCAGCGGCCGGACGAGCAGGTCGCCCACGCTCAACGCAGTTCGGTCCCGTCCGGGATCACCCGGCGCTCACCGTCCGGCGCGGTCACCTCGACGTCCCCGATCACCACCACATCCTTGCCGAAGGCAACATCGCCGTGCACCTCCAGCCGGTCGGCCCGGACCAGGGACGGCGACCCGGCCGGGAACCGGGCGTCGAAGTCGGCGAGGATCTTGAAGTACTCCGGGTCCAGGTCGACGTACGGCTCGTCACCCTCGTGCGTCGTGGTCAGGTCGCCGGTCTCGTCGAGCTCGTACACGTCCGAGCGCAGCACCAGCAGGTCGTTCGTCGTCTTCACCGGCTTGAACCGGCTGCGGTCCACGATCACCGCCTGCGACTCGTCGAAGGTCTCGATCGCGGTGCCCATCCCGGTCTCCAGCTGGATCACCTTCGGCGAGGACGGGTCGGCCGGGTCGACGGTCTTGCGGTTCACGAGGATCGGCAGCCCGAGGATCCCGTCGTGCCCGTCCATCAGCTCGGCGAGCCGGTCGAGATCGATCCACAGGTTGTTCGTGTTGAACATCCGGTGCCGGGTGACGTCCTGGAAGTACTGCGTGTCCTCGTCGGCCACCTGCGCGCTGTCCCGCAGGATCAGCCGCCCGTCGGACTTCCGCACCGCGACATGCCCGCCCTTGCGGTCGGACCGGGTCCGCCGGCAGACCTCCATCCCGAACGGTACGTCGTGCTCGGCCATCCAGGCCGCGATCCGCGGGTCCGCGGTAGCGCCGAGGTTGTCGGCGTTCGAGATGAACGCGTGCCGGAAACCGTGGTCCCGCAGCGCGTCGAGGGTGCCCGAGGCAACCAGCGCGGTGAACAGGTCGCCGTGCCCGGGCGGGCACCAGGCGAGCTCCGGGTCCGGCTCCCACTCGGCCGGCGTCAGGTCGTCGGCGAGCAGCTTCGGCTCCATGTTCTGCAGGAAGTCGAGCGGCAGGCCGTCCACCGCGAGTCCGTCGTACTCGCTGAGGATCTGCAGCGACTCGGTCTTGGTGCGGAACGAGTTCATCAGCACCAGCGGCAGCGGTACGTCGTACGCGCGCCGGGTGCTCAGGATCTGCCGGGCGATGATGTCCAGGAAGCTCAGCCCGTCCTTGACCGGCAGCGCGGACTTCGGGCCGGTGACGCCCATCGACGTACCGAGGCCGCCGTTGAGCTTGATGACCACCGTCTCGGCCAGCGCCGCGCGGAGCGCCTCCGGGTCGGTGTCCAGGTGGTCCAGGTGCGGCAGGTCGCCCACCGGCTCGATGTCGTCCTCGCGGATCTTTCCCTGCTGTCCGGACTCGAGCAGCCGGTAGTAGTGCGTGAAGACACGTATCGCGACGTCGGCAGCACCGGCCGCGCGCATCTTCTCCTGCGCTTGTCTGAGACCCACCTCACCCATGCCTCAACCCTAGGGGACGGCAGGCAATCCCAGTGTTGCGCGCGTCACGCTCATACGATCAGAACGTGTTCCAGACGAAGGCCGTGGCGCGGCAGCACTTCCTTGAGGCGCGCGGGCGGCGGCCCCAGGCGGCAGGACTGCTGGCGAGCGCCCAACAGGTGCTGCCCGAGGTCTACCGCGTCGCGCTCTACGTGTCCATGGGCGCCGAGCCGCAGACCGGTGCGCTGATCGACTGGCTGCTCGCGACGAACCACGAGGTGCTGTTGCCGATCCTGTACGCCGACAACGACCTGGGCTGGGGTGTTGCGCCCGGTGCAGCGGACCTGGTGCCCGGTCGCCTCGGCCTGTCCGAGCCGCCGACCGATCTGGGCTCCGACGCGATCGCTACCGCCGATCTGGTCATCTGCCCGGCCGTAGCTGTCACCCACGACGGCGTACGTCTCGGCCGCGGTGGCGGCTCGTACGACCGTGCACTCGCCCGCGTCCGCCCTGGTACGCCGGTCTGGGCCGCCGTGTACGACACGGAGATCGTCGACGCCCTGCCGTACGACGCCCACGACAGGCCGGTGGACGCCGCGCTGACGCCAAATCACTTGATCCCGCTGCGAGGATCGGGGGATGACTGAGACCGCGGTCCAAGCCGCAGCCACAGCCGCACGCACCCTCGGCCTCACGGTCACCGACCCGACCGTCCTCTACGAGGCGTTCTCGACGGTCGTGCACCTGCTGCCGTCCCCAGTGGTCGCACGGGTGCCGATGAACCTCCCAGGCGGCCTACAGGAACCAGAGCCCGCCGTACGTCGCCAGCAACGCGAGCTGGACGTAGTGGCGTGGCTGGCGGGACAGGGGTTCCCCGTGGTGCCGCCGAGTCCACTGGTGCCGCTGGAGCCGAAGGAGCAGGACGGACTGTCCATGACCTTCTGGACGTACGTCGAGGTGGACAAGGCCGCTGAACCGGACTACGCCGGAGCAACCGCCCGCGTAGCCGAGCTGCATGCCCAGCTCGCGAAGTACCCGGGCGAGCTGCCCTGGATGACTCCCCTGCGGCTGATCGGCTCGGGCCTGGAAGCGGCCGAGGCCGTGCCGGGTCTACTCGAGCAGGAGGACGTGGACCGGGCGAGAGCCGAGTGGAAGGTGCTGGAGCCGATCCTGACCAGCAGGGCCGGGTTCGAGGCGGTCTTCCCGTCCGCAACGGTGCAGCCGCTACACGGCGACGCACCGTCGTGGAACCTGATCACCACCGTCGACGGCCCGCTGTGGGCCGACTTCGAGGACGTGACAATCGGCCCGCTCGAGTGGGACCTCGCCGGCTTCGGCCCCGACCTGTGTCACGCGTACGACGAGGGCGCACGCTCCCGCGGTCTCCCGACGCTGAACCCACAGGTCCAGCAGGTGATGGACCTGGCCCGCGCGCTGCAGGTCCTGGTATGCACGCCGCTGGTCCCACAGTTCCCGGCCCTGGCCGACGGCATCCGCATGTTCGCCGCCCAGTGGCGAGAGATGCCGTTCGCAGGTGGCCGTTAGCTACCCGGCTTGGTGAAGGTCAGGGAGTGTTTGCGGGTCGCCTCCACGGCGCCCTTGGTGTAGGCCCACTGGAGGGTTTCGCCCTTGACCCACAGGTCGGTCTGGTCGGTGTAGTTCGACGAGAACGCGTGGCCGGACACACCGGTCAGGTTGACCCAGCGGGACTTGTCGAAGTCCGACAGGTCCACGACCATCCGCATCGACGGGGTCGCGGTCACGTCGTACCCCTCGGCGGCGTCCCAGCCGGTGGCGTCGACGATCGACGTACCGCCGCCCAGCTCGTACGGGCCGCGGTTGAAGATCTTCTCGACCGCTCCGATCCCGGACTTGCCCAGGGTCTGGTTGGTCAGCGTCAGCCGGTGCAGCCGGCCCCACTCCCAGTTGGACGGCTCTCGCGCCATCTTCTGGGTGATCTCGGTCCGCGCGTTGACCAGGGCCTCGCGCAGGATGTCGTCCCGGCTCTCCCGCTGCGGCGTCCCGATGTTGTCCCACCAGCCGCTGTTCTGCTGCCCGATCAGCGTGTGGATCACCTCGAACCAGCGTGAGCCGCCGTCCGGCCAGGTGCCCTCGGGCATCTGGTCGTGGAAGGTCAGCGCGAGCAGGTTGCGCCAGACGACGTTGAAGTACGCCGCGGCCGCGGAGTCCGGCGGCTGGGTGTAGTCCCAGTTCCGCAGAACGTCCTGGCCCTGCTTGTCGAACGCGTCGTCGATGCTGATCCGGAGCAGGTACGGCACCAGCATCTCGGCGGCCTTGCTCTTGGTGTCCAGCTGGATCGACGCCATCGCGTTCGCGTCCAGCTTCCCCGCCTCCTTGATCCGGTCGAGGATCTGCTGCGAGCGGTAGCCGTAGTCCCAGGAGTTGGTCAGGTAGTACGTGTACGTGTTCGGCACGACGGCCTGGTTCGCGGTGACGATGATGCCGTCCGCCGGGTCGAACTCGGTCGGTAACGCGTCGAAGGGGACATACCCCTTCCAGGAGTACTTCGGATCCCAGCCCGGCACCGGCCAGTCACCGCGGCCGGTGGCGCGGATCGGGATCAGTCCGGGCGCCTGGTAGCCGATGTGGCCGTCGGTGTCGGCGTACACCAGGTTCTGCGAGGGCACCTGGAATTGCTGCGCGGCGGCGCGGAACTGGGTCCAGTTCTGCGCGGTGTTGATCGCGAACAGCGCGTCCGCGGTCCGGCCCGGGTTCAGCGCGGTCCACTGCAGCGCGACGCCGTACGCCGTCGGGTACTTCGCCTGCGCCGCCGCCGACTCACCCATCTTGCGTTCGTCCTCGTCGACGTCCGAGATGAGCGGACCGTGCCGGGTCTCGCGGACGGTGATCTTCACCGGCTCGTCCTGGCCGGCGATCTTGAACGTCTCCTCGCGGGTGGCCATCGCGCGCCACTTGTTGTTGTAGAGGACGTTGTTGCCCTCGATCCGCTCCAGGTACAGGTCCTGGACGTCCGGATCGAGGTTGGTGAAGCCCCAGGAGATCGCGTTGTTGTGGCCGATCACCACACCGGGCAGGCCGGAGAAGCTGAAGCCGGAGACGTCGAACGGGCACGCCTCGCCGACGTTGTTGCAGTGCAGGCCGACCTGCGTCCAGATCCCCGGCATGCTGGCGCCGAGGTGCGGGTCGTTGGCCAGCAGCGGCTTGCCGGTGGTGGTGTGGTCACCGGAGACCACCCAGGAGTTCGACCCGACGCCGTCCCCCTGGCCGAGCAGCTCGGGCAGGCCCTTGGCGACCTTCTGCACCGAGTCGAGCGACTTGAGCAGGTCCTGGGTGAGCATGCTCCGCCGTACCTCGGTGCTGACCGGAGCCGTGGTGAACTTGCCGTCCTTGCCGATCGAGCCGGCGGACATGATCGGCTGGTTCCGGTCGTACGGGTACTGCGGGTAGAGGCTCTCGACGTTGCGCGCCGGCATCGCGGCCAGCAGCTTCGTCCGGGTGACCTCCTCGTCCAGGTTGCCGCCCAGGTCCCACGCCATCGCCTTCAGCCAGGACAACGAGTCGGCCGCGGTCCACGGCTCCGGTGTGTAGTTCTTCGGCCCGCCGGGCTGCAGGGACAGTACGCCGTACTCCAGGCTGAGGCCGGAGCCGCTGTGCGTGGAGAGGTACGCGTTGACGCCGCGGGCGTAGTCGTCGAGGTACTGCCGGGTGGTCGGGCTGAGCAGCGGCAGCTCCTTCTCCGCCACCCGCCGCCAGCCGAGGGTCCGGACGAACTTGTCCGTCTCGAGCGCGGTCTTGCCGAACAGCTCGGTCAACCGGCCCGACGTGACGTGCCGGCGGAAGTCCATCTCGAAGAACCGGTCCTGCGCGTGCACGTACCCCTGCGCCGCGAACAGGTCGGCCGGGGTGTCGGCGTAGATCTGCGGGATCCCGTTCGTGTCCCGGACCACGCTGACCTCGGCGTCCAGGCCGTTCAGCTCGATGGTTCCGTCGTACGTCGGGAACGAGTGGCGGACGACGAAGACGACGGTACCGGCGATCACCAGGAGGACCGTGGCGAGGGCGATTCCGCTGATGACGACGACTCGAAGCAGGCGTGGCACGGACCAACCGTAGAGAATCCCCCCGCCCACCCCAAATGGGGTCCCTCACAACTTTGCGTTGCTCTGCGTCGGCTGGACAGGGACGCAGAGTTGAGGTAGGCGAGACCGGGTTTGGAATACTTCGGTCCGCTGGCGCATTATTAGCAGTCGGGTAGTAGGAGTGCCAGCGGCTTGAAGGGAACCGACCGTGCCGACGTACCAGTACCAGTGCACCGACTGTGGTGAAGCGCTCGAGGTGCGCCAGAGCTTCACGGACGATGCTCTGACCGTGTGCCCGAACTGCCAGGGAAACCTGCGCAAGGTCTTCAACGCCGTGGGCGTCGTGTTCAAGGGTTCCGGTTTCTACCGGACCGACAGCCGGGCGTCCGGCAAGAGCTCGGTGCCGGCGAAGTCCGAGGCGTCGTCCTCGTCGGGTCCTCGTCAGGGTCCTCGTCGGGGTCCTCGTCCTCCGACTCGTCGTCCAAGCCGTTCCTCCGGGTCGTCGAATGGTTCGTCGTCCTCTCGGTTCCTCGTCGTCGGGTTCGTCCTCGGGCAGCTCGTCCTCGGGCACCAGCGCGGCCTGACCGCGCACCCTGTGGATAACTGAAGGGCGCCTGCCGGCGAAACTCGTATCTTCTCCGGCATGAAAATCCCTTCCCTGCTTCGTGACCTGCTCCGTGCCGCCCGGTGGCACCGTCGGCTCCTCGCCGGCGTCGCCGCCGCGGCCGCCGTCTACTTCGGACTTCTCGCCCTCTCCCCCGCGCCGCCACCGACGGTCGCGGTGCTGGCCGCCGCGCGCGACCTCACCGGCGGCGTCGCCCCGACGCGCGACGACCTGCGGACCGTCGACCTGCCATCCGGCTCCGTGCCCGCCGGTGCGCTCAGACCAGGCAGCGAACTGACGACCCGCGTGCTCAGCGGACCGGTCAGAGCCGGCGAACCACTCACGGACGCCAGATTCCTCGCGCCGCCTGCCGTGCCGCCAGGCTCACTCGCCTACCCGTTCCGCGTCGACGACGCCGACATCACCGCGCTCCTCCGCGTCGGCGACCGCATCAATCTGTACGCCGCCGACAGCACGACCGCCGGCGCCGCCAGTCAGCTCGCCCGCGCCGTGCCCGTGGTCGCACTGCCGACGCCCCGATCGGCGACGTCCGGCGCGCTGATCGTGGTCGCGACCACACCGGAAATCGCCACCCGATTGGCCCAGGCCAGTTCGAATTCACGCATCACCGTGGCCCTGACGCCGGATACGAGTTGATCACTCTTCGGGATTGTGCCGGCACGATGTGTCGCGCTCCGGCGCGGTCCCTCGCCCTGGCGGAGGTGCAGCCCTACGTTGTCCGGGTACAACCACCCGCTTCGTGGAGGACCCACATGCTCAAGGGCTTCAAGGAATTCATCATGCGCGGCAACGTCGTCGACCTCGCGGTCGCCGTCGTCATCGGCGCAGCGTTCACCAAGATCATCGGCGCGGTCGTCGACGGGCTCATCAACCCGATCATCGCGGCGATCTTCGGCAAGGCGGACCTCACCGGAGTCGCGAACTTCAAGATCAACGGCGCGCAGTTCTCGATCGGTCTGATCCTGGACGCGGCGTTGAGCTTCCTGTTCGTTGCCGCGGCCGTCTACTTCTTCATCGTGATGCCGCTGAACAAGCTGGCCGAGCGCCGCGCGCGTGGCCAGGAGCCGGAGCCGGACCCGCTGACCACCGACCAGGAACTGCTGACCGAGATCCGGGACCTGCTGCGCACCCGCCAGTCGTAAGTCTCAAGCAGGTGGGCGTACAACCTCAGCCCCTGAGCTCGCCGGCGCCCACCTGCTCACCGGCATAACGCATCCAGCGGTACGGGACTGGCTGGCCGTCGTTCCACTCCTCCATCAAGGCGGCAGGGACGTCGACGAAGCCGCTGCCGTGGTAGGCGCGGATCGCCGGAGCGTTCTCCGGACGGACCCGCACGAACACCTCCGAGTACCCGGCCTCCAAAGCCGGCCCGAGCAGGGCCCGCACGAGTTCACCACCGACCCCACGACCACGGACCTTCGGGTCCACGATGATCCGGGCGAGCTCGACCTCGTCCTCCTCGTCGTCGAGCCAGACCTCGCCGTACCCGACCGGCCGATCGCCGTCGAACAGCAGATAGGAGTGGATGTCCGAGTCGACGTTGCGCCAACTCGTCCGCAGTTCCTCCGGGAACGGGTAGACCACCCGCCCGGACAGCAAGGCCACTTCCTTCGCGTTCGCGGCCCAGTCCGCGACCTGCACGCCGTACCCGTCGTCGAACCCCCGAAGCTCCACGCTCATCCCCTCAGTTGACGAACTCCACGATCGTTCGCAGCAGCTGATCCAGGTACGGCGGGTTCGTACGGAAGGCGGGCGTCGGCGGTTCGGGACACCCGGCCAGCTCGCGACTCCCCCGGATCGACCGCAGCAAGGCGTCGACCGTCTTCCGCTGATGTGACGGATTCTCCGGTACCGAAGGCAGGACCGCCACCCGAATTCGTGTCAGCGAAGCCAGCTCCGCATCCGCTACGCCACGCAGGATGCCACCCGCGAGCAGTTCGTCCGCGACCGCCGGAGGGCATCCGCGATTCACCATCCCCGCATGCGCGCGCTCGTTCGCGGCGGCGTCGTCGCCGGTCGCGGGCCACGCCAGAAGGAGGCGATCGACCAGCTCCGGAAACCTCGACGCCAGCTGGACCGCGACCGTGCAACCATTGGAGGCCCCAACGACCCTTACCGGCCCGGAACGTTTCGCGAGTTGTTCACCCAGCGCTGCGACCTCGACGTTCCACGCATTGGCCCGTGGCGGCCGGTCGGGCGCCTGTACCTCGATACCCTCCGGCGCGAGCGCCGCGGACAGGCCGTCCGTGATTCCCGTCGTACCCCAGAACGCTTCGGCGTCCATGGCGTCCCAGAGGCCGCCGTGGACGAGGAACACCGACGGGGTCATCCGTGGTGTGGGGGGACCTCGTTCAGAATGCGGTCGTCGTCGTCGCTGCCGGAGTCGTTGTCACCCCAGGTCCGCGGGTCGTCGTCGCGGGTCTGCTCCGGCAACAGCGGCTCGTCGTCTTCGTACGGGCTCGTCATGCCTCCAGGTTACCGAGTCACCGGAGCGCTCCGGGAGTTCTGCGCCGTGACCTCGAGGTGGGTGACCAGTGCGCGCACGTTACAGCTGTGCCACGGTTGAGGCTCGATCCCGCGGCGTGACCGGAAAGACGCGCCGCCGTGATGTTCCGGCACGCGCGGTGTGACCCCGTTCCACCATCATGGTGGACCTTGCCAACCCGGAAGGACCGAGTCGTGAGTGCACAACGGACACGGGGCCTGATCGGTGCGACGCTTGTCGTGGCTGTGCTCGGAGTTGCCGCCGCCTGCGGCACCGAGGACGCCTCGTCCCCGCCCGCCGCCCAGCCCACCCAAACGGTGACCAGCACGCCGCCCACCCCGTCAGCCAGCCCCAGCGGTACGCCGAGCACGGACTGCCCCGAGACGATCACAGCCGTCCGCACTGCCACCGACAAGGTCGGCGTGGGGACAGGGCGCGGCGACCTCGAAGTTCAACCCCGTCAGTGTGACCATCTGCCAGTACGACGCACAGGCGACCGGGCAGAACTACGCGACGGTCACCACCAAGCGCATGGGCAAGCAGGCGACCGACCTGTTCGCCCTGGTCAACGCGGCGAAACCCGTCGCGAAGAAGCCGAGCATGTGCACCAAGGAACTCGGCCCCACGTACGTGCTGCGGTTCACCGACAACGACCGCGGCGTCCTGTCGTTCACCGCTGAATCCTTCGGCTGCCACCGTCTGGTGGCGACCTCGCTGGAAGGTCAGGGCAAGCCCGGCACCCTGCCGGCGCCGCGCCAGGTGACCGCCGAGCTGACGAAGTCGCTCGGCCTGCGCTGACCCTGCGCCGGACGCGCACCCCGAAGCCGTCCGAAGTGGGGTCTACCCGCGCCTGCCTTGCGGGTCCCTTTCGAGGTTGACCCGCGAGGCAGGTTGCGGCGGCCGCCGCATGTACCGCACCCTCGCACTGAGGGAGGGGCGCATGCGAACGATCCGGCTGCTGTGCGCGCTCGCCCTCGCCTGCACCGCCTGCTCCGCTCCAGCAGCCGACGAGAACACACCCTGTACGCCGGGCTTCACCTGCACCACGCTGCACGTCCCGCTCGACCGGCAACGCCCGGACGGCCGGTCGCTCAACCTCGCCGTCATCGCCGCCGACAACGTCGACGCGTCCCGCGGCGTCCTCCTGCTGCTCACCGGCGGCCCGGGGCAACCCGGCGTACCGCTCCTCCCCAACCTGCGGCGCAACGTGCACCCTGACGTGCTGCGCGAGTACCGACTCGTCATGTTCGACCAGCGCGGCACAGGTCCTGACGGCATCAATTGCCCTTCTCTGCAAGAGACTGTGGGCGGTTCGGACTTCCTGACCCCACCGGCCACGGCTGTCGACGAGTGCGCCGAGCACATCGGCTCCGGCGCCGGGTACTACGGAACGCCTGACACCGTCGACGACATCGAGCAGCTGCGCCAGTTCCTCAAGGTCGACCGGCTCACGATCGACGGGACGTCGTACGGCAGCTTCACTGCAGCGCAGTACGGGCTGAAGTACCCGGGCCACGTGCAGGCGCTCGTGCTGGACTCCGTCGTACCGCACAAGGGCTTCGACCCGATGGGTGTGGACCTGATGGCTGCGAGCGCTGGTGTCCTCAAAGCCGCCTGCGACCAGGACCCCGCGTGCAAGACCGATCCGGTTGCGGACCTGGCGTGGCTGGTGCAGCACGGCGTCAGCGGCACCGACCTGATGGAGACGTTGGCGGTCGCGAGCCTCAACTCGGTCAACCCGTCTCTCAAGGGAATCCCGGCCGTCCTCCACTCCGCACGCAGCGGCAACGACGTCGGCCTGAAGAACCTGTTCCAGCGGACCACCAGTAAAGGCCTGTCCTACGACACGCTGTCCGCGGGCCTGCACATGGCCACCCTCTGCTCGGACCTCCGCTTCCCCTGGTCCGGCAAGCCCGACCGCAAGACCGCCCTCGACGACGCGGTACGCCGCCTGGACCCGAAGCAGCTGTACCCGTACGACGTGGCGACCGCACGCGACCAGCTGATGATCCAGGGCTGCCTACGCTGGCCGGCTGACCGCGTGTCGACGTACCCGGCCGGACAGGAACTGACGCCGCGCACGCTGATCCTGCACGGGAGCAACGACCTGTTCTGCCCGCTCGACTGGGCCAGGTGGGAGAAGGCGCACGCACGGGACGCCGAGCTGGTCGTCGTACCGGGAAGCGGTCACAGCGTGCAGCGGGACCCACGCGGGAAGGCGGCGGTGAGAGAGTTCCTGCTGGACTAGAGATCGAACTGTGCGTGAACGGTTGCAGCACGTGGGCGGCTCGATGCGTCTAATAGGTGTGAGGAGTTGTACGCCCAGCCAGGGAGTGGCTAGTGGAGTTCGAGGAGTACGTGTCCGCCCGTGGACAGGAACTGGTGCGGCTCGGGTTCACGGTCTCCGGCGACTACCAGCGTGCGGAGGACCTGGCGCAGATCGCGCTGATGCAGGCCTTCCGCTCCTGGCGGAAGGTGCGCACCGCGGACGATCCGCATCACTACGTCCGGCGGATCCTGGTGAACGAGTACTTGTCGATGACGCGCCGGCGCTCGTTCACCGAGGCGCCGACGGCCGACCTCGACCCGCAGCGCACCGTGCCCGACCACGCCACGCACGTCGCCAACTCCGACGACCTGTGGCGCGCGCTGGCGACGCTGTCCGCCCGGGAACGGGTCGTTCTGGTCCTGCGCTACTACCAGGACCTGGACGACCAGACGATCGCCGACGTGCTCGGCATCAAGCCGTCCACCGTGCGCGCGACCGCGAGCCGGGCGCTCGCGTCGCTCCGGCGGCGGCCGGCCTATTCAGGGGCCAGCGAGTCCAACCGTGTTGATGAGAGGTTGTCGTGAGCAACACCGATCTCGAGGATGACCTGCGAGGTACTTTCGAACGCGCCGCGGCCACGGTGCCGCAGGCCGTGGACCTGACCGAGCGCGCCACCACCGGTGCCCGCCGCGCGCAGCGGCGTACCTGGGTCGTCTCCGGCGCTGCCGCCGTCGCGGTGGCTGCGATCGCGGTCGCCGGGTTCGGGCTGGCCGGGTCGCGGAACCAGCCGACGCAGCCGCCGGTCGCCGGCGGTCAGACAACCGCCTCGGCGAGTGTGACGCCACAGGTGATCTCGGCCCAGACCGTGGCCGGCACCTGGCGGGCGACCCAGATGATCGGCACCAAGTCGCTCAAGGCCGCCCGGCCGGACGACCCGGTGCTGGTGTTCAAGGCGGACGGGACGTGGACGGGCTCGGACGGCTGCAACGGGCTGCAGGGGACGTACAGCATCGGTCAGCGTGGTGCGTTCACCGCGACCTCCGGCCCGCAGCACCTGGTCGGCTGCGAGAACGTGCCGCACACCGGCGTACTGCAGGCCGCCAAGCGGATCGCGCTCAGCGCCGACACGCTGCAGTTCTTCGGCGCCGACGGGCGTCAACTTGCGAGTTACGCTCGCGCACGGTAGTCAAATCTGTTCGCGGACGGTGACCAGGTCTTGACGGAACGGAGTTCTTGAACGGACCATCTAGTGGTTTGGTCCACCGATCTGGGGAGCTTTGTGCGACTCTCTGTCACCGTCCCGCTGGTCACACTCGGCTCCATCTCACTCTTCGCAGTCGCTCTCACCGCGCCCTCCTCGGGTGCTGTAACGGGTGCCGCGGCGTGCTCCCACGCGCAACCGAGTGTGAGCTCGACCGAGGCGACGCGGCTGGCGCAGCCGACGTCCGCGTCCGACGCGCGACCGCTCGGTGAGTCGCTCGGCGACGGCATCTCCACCGCGGTCCGCTCCCTCGAACCGCTGGACGCGACCGGGCGCCCGACGTCCGGCCTGCCGTACGGACTGAGCCAGGGCGTCATCGGCGTGGTCGGCTCGGCCACCACCGGCTACAAGGTGGTCGTGGACTCCGCGAAGCTGGACGCGAAGAAGTACGAGTCCGCGATGAGCCGCAACGTGCCCGCGGCCGGCAAGCCGTTGGTGAAGGTGGAGCGCAGCTGCCGTTCGGCCCAGTCGATCGCCGACGCCTGGAACGCAGTCGGCGACCGCTCGTGGTCCTCCGACGCGTCGCGTACGACGTACGCCGCCGACCTCGACCCGGTGAGCGAGAACGTCGTCGTCGAGTACGACCAGGCAACCACCTCCCCCGCTTCGTTGGCAGGTCTCCGCGACCTGTCCGGCGTACAGCTCGTCGCCGGCTCGCTCGCACGCACCTCGCGGCTGAGCGACACTCCCAAGGGCGGCCACTGGGGCGGTGCCCGGATCACGTCCTCGCTCAAGAACTGCACCGCCGGCTTCTCCGTCGTACGGCGCTCCAACGGCCAGCGCGGCTCGGTCACCGCAGGCCACTGCGGCGGCCCCGGCACGGTGTGGAAGTCGGGCACCAACTACTACGGCACCACGACGGTGCGCACGAACTACCCGGACTACGACCAGTCCCTGGTCACCGGCAGCGCGTACGGCGCCAAGATCTGGACCGACGGGCCCGGCGACACCGCCAACACGCGCACCGTCACCGGCGGCGGCGACCCCGGCGTCGGCACGGTGATCTGCCAGTCCGGCAGCTTCAGTACGTCGCTCTGCAGTCTGACGGTCCGCTCGACGTCCGCGAAGTACTGCGACACCGACGGCTGCACGACGTACGTCATCCGCGCCACCCGCGGCGGCCTGGTCGCGATCGTCGGCGGCGACTCCGGCGGCCCCGTCTACTCCCGCCGCGGCACCAGCTCAGCCACCATCCGCGGCATGGCCTTCGCCGGCGCCGGCTGCGCCGCCTCCCGCTGCACCACCCTCTACGCCGAGCGCTACAACTCCATCACCGGCCACCTAGGCGTCACCGCCCTGACCGGCTGACCCACCCCCCAACTCCGCTAAGCTGTCCCCGCGTGCGCCCCCGTAGCTCAGGGGATAGAGCGTCGGTTTCCTAAACCGTGCGTCGCAGGTTCGAATCCTGCCGGGGGCACCCAGATGCTGTCAGTGGAACGTCGGGCGACGGGCGGCATGAGCGCTGCGCCGACCCCGGGCGACAACTACCCTGGATGGCATGTCTGTGTCGCCGCATTCTGATCTGCCGTCCGTTGCCGACGTTGCTGGTGACATCGCCGGCGTGGTCGAGAGGTTCACGCACGGTGAGACCCATGCGTTCGCGTTCGGCGACGGTGGTGTTCCCGAGGCGGTGATCGCGAGCTACGACCAGTACGACGAGCTTGGCGGCGAAGAGGCCCTCGGCAAGTATCGGACCGTGGTCGCTCCCGAGGTGCTCGGCCGGCAGCTGCCGGAGATGGTCGAGGCGATCCGCCGCGCGACCTTCGGTCCGCCGGTTCTCGTGGGCACCGAGCCCGAACCCGTGCTGGTGGTGATGTCGACCCAGCAGTACCGCACCCTGCGCGGTGACGACGAGCCGCCGCCGGGCGTGATCGACGACCCGACCGTCCGGACCTACGATTCGTCGCCGACTCCGGGCAGCACCCCGTTCAGCCTGGACGAGTACGCCAAGGACGACCCGTTCACCCAGCAGATGCTCGACGAAATCCGCCAGGAACGCGGCGATGGCTGAGAGCCAGCCAGAACGGCCGTTCCAGGTCCTGCTCAGCGATGGCGCCGTTCAGGACCTCAACCGGATGCGCGACGCGGCTGCCGCGGAAGCCAAGCAATATCCCGACGACAAGTCGCCGGCGAACAACGCGAACCGCACGCTCTACAAGGGTGCCCTCCGGGAGATCCAGGATCTCGAGACCGGAGCGTCGAACGGTCACCATGTGCTCGGCGCGCACCGAGGCCTGGGTGACGGGCGGGACATCGTCGTGTCCAAGATCGGCGACGGCACCGGGAAACCCAGCCATCGCATGACGTTCCGCGAGATCCCCGGCCGGAACGCCGGCGGGAAGGACGCACGCGACGTCATCGCGATCGGTCCTCGGCACGCCGACGAGAACAACGCCTACCAGCAGACGGCAATGCGCCTCGGGCGGTCGGCCGACCAGAGCCTCCCGGACCTCGACCGGTTCGGTGAAGCGCAGGTGGGCAGTGGCGGCAAGGCGCATCAGCGCAACCCCGTCCTGGACGCGAACCGCGCCATCGCGCACGCCTTCGACGGCCAGACGCCCTTGTCCGGTTCACGGCCGCTCAGCGAGACAGCGTTCGGCAGCCGGGGATCATCGAGCGGCGCCAAACAAGCGAGTAAGCAGGCCGGCCGTCAGACCAACCCAGAACGCGGCGAGTAGCCAGCTTCGGGGCAGAATTGGGTGTGTGAAGAAGCCTGAGGCTGAGCCTGTTGTTGCGCGGAATCGGAAGGCTGCGCATGACTATCACCTGGGTGAGGCCTGGGAGGCGGGGATTGTTTTGCAGGGGCCTGAGGTGAAGGCGCTTCGGGCTGGGCGGGCTTCGTTGGTTGGTGGGTTCGCCATTGTCGAGGAGCGGGAGATCTGGTTGCACGGTGTGCATATCCCGCAGTACTCGCAGTCTCGCTGGTTCAACGGCGGGTCGCGGCGTAAGCGGAAGTTGCTGCTGCATCGGGCTCAGATCGACAAGATCGAACGCAAGGTCAACGAGGGTGGGCTGACGATCGTCCCGGTGAGCCTCTACTTCAAGGACGGGCGCGCGAAGGTGGAGATCGTGCTGGCGCGGGGCAAGAAGACCTGGGACAAGCGGCATACGCTCGCCGAGCGCGAGGCGGCCCGGGAGGTCGAGCGTGCGGTGAGCCGTCGGCTGAAGGGCCGGAGGGACTAGCGCAGCCGAACAGCAACGATCAGTAAATATCTGCGTCCGTTGGTTTCGCTCGTAATTCTCCAACGGCCCGACGGGACCTTTGGCTCTGTGCCACCCTCGGCGGGTAGAGCACAGTCAGGCCATGAGCGCCGTGTCCGCAGCGACGGCAGTCGAACACCAACCTACCCGCGGCCGCCGGACCGCTGAGGTGTCGAGTACGGCAGTCACTCTCACAGCCACACCTGGGACACAACCCAAGCGACAACGAACCTTTGGAGGTGGCAACGATGGCGACGACCAAGCACGCACGTCTCGTCGGGACCGCGAGTAGCAAGGTTCCGAGGCAGGTGTGATGCTCATCGACACCCAGATGCCCGACTGGGAACAGCGTCTGACGAGGGCGGAGCCGGTAGACGCGGCCGTGGACCGGACCTATCGCGCCATTCGGGAAGTGGATCTCCTTCGGTCATCGTTGTCGACCGGCGCGGAGCCGGCCTTGCCCGCTGAGTTCGTTCGATGGACACATGGCTCTGCGTCCCGCCCGCCCTTCGAGACGTCCGGCTTCGAGGGCCTGCCGGCCAAGGGGTTCCAGGTAGTCGCGGACAACGGGTCGACCGAACTGGTTCTCGGCTTCATCGGCCGGTGGTGGCAGGACAGTTACGGCCGAGCGAACTGGAACCCTGCGGACTTGCCGACGTTCGACCAGCCCGGCTTCGGGGTCGGTGCGTGGAGCCTGACCGTCCTCTGGTACGGCGATCGAGGGTGCGCCTTGGTCACGGAGGTGCGACTGCGCTGTACCGACCCGGCAGCCCGGCAAGCCCTGGGCAGCTACTTCGCGCTCACGTCGCCGTTGATCACGGCCATGGGGCGGCCGATGCTCCGGCTGATCCGTCAGGCAGCCGAGCGCTCTACCGGATCCCGCGATGGTCCTCGTCACCTGGACGGCCGACCCGCTAGGCTCGTGGAGTGTCTCCCCGCCGTCGGACCAGATCATGACCGAGCCTGACCCGCGCGCACCCGGCGCCGAGCAGGTCGATCGGTTCGACATCGTCGGCATCGCGTCCTCCGCGGGTGGCATTCGGCGCTCAGCGTGGTGCTCGGCGGGCTCGCCGCCGGCTTTCCGGTGCCGGTCCTGGTCGTCCAGCATCTGGACCCGCGGCACGAGACCGTGCTCGCCGACGTACTCGGGCGCCGGTCGGCCCTGCCAGTGAGCCTCGCCAAGGATGAGGAGTACGCCGAAGCCGGCCTGTCTACCTGGCACCGCCGAACCGGCATCTGCTGGTCGGCGCCAGTGGTGAGCTGACCCTCTCGAGCAGCGAACTGGTGCACTTCGTGCGACCGTCCGCCGATCTTCTCTTCGAGTCCATGGCCGGCGCGTTCGGGGCGCGCGCGATCGCCTGTGTACTGACCGGGACGGGCAGCGACGGAGCGACGGGGGTGAGTGCGGTCAAGTCCCGGGGCGGCACGGTGATCGCCGAGGATCCGGAGTCGGCTGAGTTCAAGGGGATGCCTGAAGCCGCGGTCCGCACCGGATCGGTCGACTTCGTGCTGCCCCTGAACGAGATCGCGGCCGTCATCAGAGACCTGGTCGGATCGAGGAGTACGTGATGCCGGGCGCTGCCAACGACGTCGTGGACCCCGATCTGGAAGCGCTGCTCACCTTCATCCGTGACTCGCGAGGTTTCGACTTCACGGGCTACAAGCGCTCGACCCTGGGCCGCCGGGTGCGCAAACGGATGAACGACGTGGGGATCTCGGAGTACGTCGACTACCGGGACCTGCTGGAGACGAGCGCTGACGAGTTCGGGTTCCTCTTCAACACCATCCTGATCAACGTGACCAGTTTCTTCCGCGACGCCGAAAGCTGGGCCTACCTGCAGCAGGAGATCGTTCCTGAGTTGCTGAACGGCGTCGACTCCGATAGCGGACATCCGGGTCTGGAGCGCCGGTTGCTCCACCGGCGAGGAAGCCTACTCACTGGCCATCATCTTCGCCCAGGCACTGGGAATCGAGGAGTGCGCCCGGCGCGTCAAGATCTACGGGACCGACGTGGACGACGAGGCTCTGCGCGAGGCGCGCACCGGTGCGTACACGGCGAAGGCGCTCGCGGCGTTGCCCGAAGAGATCCGCAAGCTGTACTTCGAGCCGAGCGGCGACCGTTTCGCCTTCCGGTCCGATCTGCGACGACGGGTGATCTTCGGTCGCCATGACATCACCCGGGACGCCCCGATCTCCAGGCTCGCACCTGCTCGTGTGCCGCAACACGTTGATGTACTTCAACGTCGAGGCGCAGTCGCAGATCATTGACCGGTTCCACTTCGCGCTGCGCGAAGGCGCGCATCTGTTCCTCTGCAAGGCCGAGATGCTGCTGTCCGACAGTCGAGCGGTTCGACATCGTCAGCATGCGCCAGCGGATCTTCCGTATGGCACCCGGGCGACGTCCGAGCTGCCGCATCAGCCGCTCCCGCCGAAGCGGTCCCCGCAGGCGGGATTTCTGAAGTGCGATACGCCGCTCCGCAAACGGCAGCTGCGCGATCTGGTCTTCTACGACCGCACCGACGCCTATGATCGCAGTCTACCTGCGACGGTATCGTCTTGCGCTGTTAACAGCCACCAGTGCCCAGTTCTTACTCACCTCCCACTATATCTATCTCCCTTTCCTATACCTCTAGATCTCTTATCTCCCCATCTATCTTCTTTCTCTCATCTATCATTCTCATTCTCTAGCGCCTTACTCTTCCTTGTCAACGCGTAGAACTCCTTTGTCTGCCGAGTATTCTCTCAGTACTTCTACATCTATCTTCCAGCCTCTTATCTCCCCTATTGCTTTGCGTCGATATCCTCTCTTCTTTTTCTTCTACTTCACCGCTCTCACCCAGTTGTAGCTCTAATTCAAGCTCAACCGCGAATATCTTTAAACCTCCTACTAATAACTCCAGTCCACCAACTAAGAACTCTAAACCACCAACTAAGAACTCCAGTCCAGCATCGAGGAGCTGGAGACCACCAACGAAGAACTCCAGTCCACCAACGAAGAGTTCTAAACCACCAACGAAGAACTCCAGTCCACCAACGAAGAACTCTAAACCATGAACGAGGAGATCCGCATCCGTATCACCTAGCTGTACGAAGCTCGCATCTTCCTCGAGGGTGTGCTGGCCAGCGTCGCGGCCGGCGTCGTCGTGCTCGACCGCGATCTCCAGGTGCTTAGCTGGAACCGCGGCGCCGTCTACCTGTGTGGGCTGCGCGTCGACGAGGTGCATCGCAGTTGTTCTTCCCGCTCTACTTCGTGCTTCCCACCGCAATGCTCGTCGAGGTCGTGCAGCGCTGTGTGTACTCCTGTTCCCTTACCTTGCCTATCTACCTGTCCGCGGTGAACCGCAAGGCGAACTATCAAGTGCTCGGTGACCTGCTCGCCGATGAACAGCCGAGGCGAAGGCGTAGTTCTCCTGATGGAAGACATCCAGGAGAGCACTTACTAAGCGTATGATTGCCGAGTGTAGAGTGGCCTTTCCGCCTGTATCCTTCCCGTGCGGGAGCGTGCAGACGCCGAGCTCTCCCTATCATTTCTTTTCTCTTCTATCTCACTCCTCCTTTAATATCTCATATCTATCTCCTCCTAAACTACTCTTTTCTTCCTCTAACTCATATCTCTTATCCATCACTCCCTCTTATATCTCCTCTTTATCTCCTCTATATTTCTCTACACTCTTTTCCTTCTTCTCACTCATTTTTTCTTCACCTATTACTCTTCTACCTATCTCCTTCCTTTACTTATCTCTGCCATCTCTTAACTTCTCTTCACTCTAATCTTATATATCACTCTTCTTAACTCCCATCTAATCTTCTCATCTTCCATCTCATCCTACATCTTATCTTCTTCTTCCCATTATCTCTTATTCACCCTTATATTATTTCCTTTTCTTTACTCCATCTCCTCCATCAACCGTTTTCGTACCTAAATAGTTGCTACCAATACTCTATCTTCATTACTCTCTCTCTATCTCAGAGCTCTTCTTTCATTCTCTTATCTTCTCTCCTCTAATATTCCTCTATATCTGCGTGAGCGCACTCTCCTTGTTCTATCCAGCTAGTCCCGAGCCCTCTCTGCTGCTGACTAAGTACCTTCAGTAAATCTCCTACTCTTTTACCCACACCATGTTGCTTACCAATACTACCATCTCCCAGCTCTCCTAATAGAGTCCGCCTTATATCTAGAGACGCTGCTGTAAGCGCCCTATTTCAGTGCGTCTTCCATCATCTACCTTGATATTCTCCGCGCAGTCTGCTGCTATGTCTCCTACTCTCTCTCCCTCATCAAAGCTCTCTCGTTCTTATACAACTAACATTGAGCACAGTAGCGCTCCTACTCTCTATCAGCGCCTCCTACTGTAAATACCCTGAGAGAGCTATGCTATGAGCTACACTGAACATCCTAAGCGCTACACACAGCCCTACCTCTTCTCTAAGTTCTTGACCCACTCATACCCTATCTGCTCTCTCTCCTCTCTCTTATATCTCTGCGCTTAGATGCCCAGCGTGAGCACTTCCTCTCTCTGCTGTCCTACAGCCTGCACTCTCTACGTCTTCTCTTCATCGTCTTCGTTAGCGCTTGAGCTGCAATAGTTCTATACTCTTCATAGCGAGTGCCTTCTCAGGACAGCTACGACAACGCTCACGCATCTACTGTGCTGACCTCTTTGTGACCTATGCCATTGTCCTCTCTACGCTCCTATCTCTCTCCTTCGCTGCGCTCTTGCTTAACACTCTTTCCCCTTTCCCTTACCTATACTTACTATCTTAGCTATGACTCTCTCCTTGAGCGTCGCCTGCTTTTTGCCCTATTTATCTCTCAACACCTTGCAAGCGCTATCTAACCGGCTGCACTCCGCGTCTAGAGCCACCTTGCAACACAGAACGAGTCCTCGTCTATCAGCTGCAGACCGCTCTCTACAGCCTAGTGTTCATCGAGCAAGCGAAGCCTGCTCACCTAGCGCTGAACATCGCTCCCTCCTATGCCTTCCATTGCTGCGCCAGCACTCCCTCTCCCACCATCTCCGCCTCATCTACTCGCTACCGCCTTCCTACTTACCTATCTACCACACTCCCGCTAGTCACCTCGCGCGTCGGCTGAAGCGCCTAGGGACTAGGCCTTCAGGTAGAGGTCGACCTCGGGTAGTACGTCGGTCAGCGGTCGGTGCATGTCCAGCAGGAGGTAGTTGTCCGCGGGACGTTGGACGCGGTCCAACCACGTGCGGAACAGCGCCTCCCCGTCATCCGGCTGGTCGCCCAGGTCCGCCGGCGGAGTGCTCACGCCGCGACGCTGGCTCCGCAGCTGCGGCCGCCGGCGGAGCCTCTCGTCGACGGCCTTCAAATCATGGACCTGGCACTCGATGTACCGGTAGGTCGCATCGTGCGACCGCGCGATTTCCATGCCTTCGTTGAGGATCCGCGGCCAGAAGCACGGACTGTCGACGACAACGGAACGGCCCTGACCGAGCACGCTGCGAGTCACGGCGTACAGGACCTCGTACGCCGCCTTGGAACAACCGGCGATGTCGACGCCGCCATCGAGAACAGCTGTCAGAATCACGTCGTAGTCGATGGCAACCGCACCGAATGTCTCGACGACATGCGCGGCCACGGTCGACTTCCCAGAGCCTGGAACGCCCGACATCTGCAGCAGGAACATCGCTCTCCAAGCCTCCATCCGTCGGTGGCGAGCAACCTTAGCCTTCGGGCCGGTGGGCTAGACTGGCAGGATTCCGGAGCGATGACATACCAGGCGGCGTGTCGGGTACCGGCGGGCCCTATGAGGCGATGCCGATGTCGAGGCAAACTCCCGTCCTTGCCGATGTCGGCCGCCGTTCGGCCATGAATGACGATCTCTCCCACCTGTACGCCGAGGTCGTGTCAGCCCGCGCCGCCGAGCGCCTGGCCCGCGGCCCGCGGCGTCACGGAGAGAACATCCGCAACGACTCCGGCCGGTTGGCGATGTCGCTGCGTGCCTACGCGAGGGCCCTGGAGAAGTACAGGCTGCCCGTGCCGCCCGTGATCCGCGACGAGCTTCGCCTGCGCAGCGGGATCCCATCGTGAACGACCCGACGCCCCCTGGATACTGAGGGTTTCGTCGAGTCAAAGGGGTAAGGCGTGCACGTTGTCGTCGGAGCTGGGGCCGTGGGGAGTGTGGTCGCCCGGCTGTTGCTGGCACGGGGTGAGCAGGTCCGGGTGATCACGAGGTCCGGGAGCGGGCCGGACGGGGTGGAGCGGATTGCCGCGGACGCCAAGACCGGGCTGACGGACCACGTCGCGGGCGCGACGGCGATCTACTCGTGCGCAGGCCCGCCGTACAACAAGTGGACTGCCGAATGGCCGGGGCTCGGTGCGGCCTTGGTCGCGGCGGCCGAGGCGTCCGGGGCGGTGCTGGTGAGCACCGGCAATCTGTACGGGTACGGCGCGGTGGACGGGCCGATGAGCGAGGACCTGCCGTTGCTGCCGAACACCGTGAAGGGGCAGGTACGGGCGAAGGTCTGGGCCGCTGCTCTGGCCGCGCATCAGGCGGGGCGGATCCGGACCGCGGAGGTGCGCGCATCCGACTACCTGGGCGCGGGCGCGGTGTCACCGTTCAGCGTGATGATGTTGCCGAAGGTGACCGCCGGGAAGCGCGGGATGATGCCGGGCGATCTCGACGTACCGCACAGCTGGACGTACGTCGGTGACGTCGCGCGGCTGCTGATCGCGGTCGCCGACGACGAGAGCGCATGGGGACGGGCCTGGCACGTTCCGACGCCGGAGCCGTTGTCGGTGCGCGAGCTCGCGACCCGCGCCGCCGAACTGGCGGGTGCGCCGCCGGCGAAGGTTGCGTCGATGCCTACCTTGGTACTGCGGCTTGCGGGACTCGTCGACCCGGCCGCGCGGGAGATGGTGGAGATGCTGTACCAGTGGCAGCGGCCGTTCGTCATCGACTCGACCGCGGCGACTGTTGCCTTCGGCATCAAGCCAACGCCCGCCGCCGACGCGCTCCAGGAAATGATCGGAAAGGGCAGGGATGAGCTCTAGGAGACCGCGCCGGCGGTTGCGCCGCCTCGTCGTCACGCTGGTGGTGCTGGCGGTCCTGGCGATCGTCGTCGACCGCGTCGCCGCGTACGTGGCCGAGAACCAGCTGGCGTCGATGGCCGAGAAGGAGGCCAAGCAGTACGACGTACGCTCGGCCGGCACCTCGGTGAAGATCGGCGGCTTCGGGTTCCTGCCGCAGCTGGTCAACGAGGACTTCTCGAAGGTCACGCTGACGATGGAGAAGCCGACGTTCTCCGGCGTACCGGGTGAGGATCTGAAGGTCGAGCTGCAGAACGTGCACGTGCCGCGATCGCTGCTGACGCAGCAGTCCGGTGCGGTGACCGTCGACGCGACCGATCTGCGGCTGCAGCTGTCGCCGCGTGAGCTGGCTCGGCTCGCGGTGCGCAGTACCGGACTCGAGGGTTTGTCGATGTCGGTCGTCAACGGACAACTGCAGGCGAAGGCGACGGTGCGCGGGATCAGCATCGACGTACCGATCACGCCGCAGGTCCAGGACGGGCGGGTCGCGCTGACGCTCGGGCAGATGTCCGATTCGATCCCGTCGCCCGTGCAGAGCGCGATCCGCAGCCAGCTCGCCAGTGGCATCACGCTCCCCGAACTGCCCTTCGGCGCCCAACTCACCGGGATCAGCGTCGTGGACAACTCCGTCATCCTGACCGCCGTGGTGAAGGACCTGAAGTTCAACGCGTGAGTCTCTTGGGTTGCGATGGTTCGCGATATATCGTCGAACTATCGCAATCACTTTCGTGAGGGACGGGTGGTCCAGATGACCGGATCGGCATACGCCGCGGGCTGGCCTTGGGCGCAGTTCGCGCGGCACTGTTCAACCTTCGACGACATCAAGGACGAGTTGCGCGCGGCGATGAGCGGCCACCGCGGGCACCAGGGGCGCGGTCACCAGCAGCACTTCGGGCCCCCGTGGGGCATGTTCGGCGGCGGGCAGATGTTCGGCCCGCCGTGGGGACCGCCGCCACCGCGCTGGCGGGGCCCGAAGGCGCGCCGCGGCGACGTCCGGGCGGCGATTCTCGCCGTACTCGCCGAGCAGCCGATGAACGGCTACGGCATCATCCAGGAGATCGCCGAGCGCAGCGGCGGCATGTGGAAGCCGAGCCCGGGCTCGATCTACCCGACGCTGCAGCAGCTCGAGGACGAGGGCCTGGTGACGGCGGACGCGGAGGTCGGGCGGCGGACGTTCCGGCTGACCGACGAGGGACGTGCGTACGTCGCCGAGCACCAGGACGAGGTGTCCGCACCGTGGGCCGCGATGAGCGCGCCGGCGGAGGGCGAGGACGAGAACGGGTTCAAGCCACTCTTCGGGCAGGTCGCGACGGCGATGTGGCAGATCCTGGCGAGCGGGACGCCGGAGCAGCAGGCGAAGGCGCGTGACGCGGTCGCCGACCTGCGCCGGAAGCTGTACGGCATCCTCGCCGAGGACGACGACGGCACGGACCAGCAGGACCGTTCATGAGCTCCGCCGACCGGGACCGCCGACGCCGAGGCGGTCCCGGCAGGCGGCAGGGTTGGAACGGCCCGGGCTGGAGTGGTCCGGGCTGGTACGACGAGTCCGCCGGAGACTGGCGTGATCGCGCATGGGGCCAGCCAGGCAGGAGGCGCCGCGGTCGACGTACCTCGGAAGCGGGTGCGGATCGGTGACGCCGAGCGGGACCAGGCCGTCTCGTTGCTGAGCGACCACTTCGTCGCCGGGCGGTTGACGCAGGCCGAGTTCGAGGAGCGGAGCGAGGTGGTGACGCGGGCGCGGTACGCGGATGATCTCGAGCCGTTGTTCGACGATCTGCCGAGCTCGCGGGAGTTGCAGGTCGTGCCTGGCCCGGCCAACCTCCGTCGCCGGCCCGGTCCGCCGCCGCCGTTCCTGATGCTGGCGCCGTTCCTGATGATCGGTCTGGTGATCACCTCGGTCGCACTCACCGCCCCGTGGCTGCTCTGGGGCATGTTCTGGATCGTCATGATCAGCGGCGTGTCCCGCCGCCGCTGGCACCACCACCGCTGAACTAGCGCCGCTCGCGAGCCCGCGGGATCTCCTCCGCGAACTCCACGACGAACCCGTCCGGGTCGGCGACGTGGACCGTCCGGTGTCCCCACGGACGGTCCGCCGGCCCGCTCAGCACCGGTACGCCGGCCGCACGCAACCGCTCGGCGTACGCATCCACGTCCGCCACCATCACCACCACTTCCCCACCGGCGCCCGGCGTCACCGCCCGCCCGGTCAACCACTCCGCCCGCCGCCGCTCGTACAACGCGAACCGCACCCCACCCGCGTCGAACTCCGCATACCCCGCATCGGTGAACTTGTACGCAAACCCCACCACATCCCGGTAGAACCCCACCGAGACCCCCAGATCCCCGACGTACAAGATGACGTACCCGATCTCCATGGGCGGGACGCTACGCCATTGCCGCCACCGGAATGTTGCATATATGCTACAGCCCATGGAGGCTGGTGAGCTGGTGAGACGAGCGCGCGAGGATGCCGGGCTCTCGCGCAGCGCTCTTGCTGCCAGAGCGGGGGTTCCGACCTCCACGGTGTCGCGCATCGAGGCCGGGTCGACCGACCCGACGATCACGATGCTTTCGCGACTGATCGCGGCTTCAGGTCGTCAGTTGTCCATCACGATGGATGGAGCTGCCCACGCACGAGGACTGTCGATCGACAGCCTCACAGAGGCCTATTCAGCCGACCACACCGTCCGGAAGGTCAACTGGGCACGCCTGAGAGGGTTCCTCGACCACCTGCTCGCCCATCCCGAACTCACGGCCGCAGCCATCGAATCTCCCCCGCCCCGGACCGGCGACGCCGCCTTCGACGCACTCCTTGCCGGCATCGCGGAGAAGCTCGCAGACGACGCCGGGATCTCGCGACCTCGATGGACAAGATCGGTGCCGCCCGCACCCATTCCTTGGGAAGCTCCCGGCACGCCCGCGCGGGTCCAGCGAGCGCGCACGCAAGCGCCCGCTCAACTGGCAGCCCGAAACATCTGGTTGGCGGCCCACGACCTCTGGCGCAACGCGGCGTGAATCACTCTGACCTCGAACCGGGCCCGACTGTCCTCGGCAAGATCGAGATTCTCGGTTACCTGGGTGAGGTCGCCGACGAGCTTGCCATCCGGCAACTGGCCTGCCGCGTGGTGGTGGTTGGCGGCTCATACCTCGCATTGCACGATCTCCGGGAATCGACCGCGGACGTCGACTCAGTGAGCAAGCTGACCGATGAGGTTCGAGCGGTCGTGCGCCAGGTCGGAGAGCGGCACGGTCTACGGGCCGACTGGCTCAACGACTCGGCCATGACGTTCGCGCCGGTCGGTCTGGATCTCGACGAGTGCGAACTGCTCTTCGAACGCAGCCATCTCACGGTCCTCGGGCCGTCACCCGACCAGGTGTTCTTGATGAAGCTCCTCGCCAGCCGGGCACCTGACCACGACGACATGACGGTGCTGTGGCCAAGGTGCGGGTTCGCTGATGCACAGGCCGCTGTGGACGCCTACTACTTGGCCTATCCGTTCGAGGAGCACGATCCGCACCTCGTCGACTACGTGCAGCAGATCGCTGACCAGTCCACGCAGCAATAACTTGTCCGTGCCGCGGCGTACGGTCGCGGGTGTGTATGACGGTGTGTTGATTCTTGAGAGTTTGAAGGTCGGGACCGTGGTGGACGGGATCCCGTTGACGGTGACGAAGGTCAGTCGGATGGCGGTGGAGGGTACGTCGGACGATCAGCCGTCGGTGTGGTCGTTGCTGGAGTTCTCGGTCGATCGTGGTGAGGAGTTGGCCGACGTACTGGCGGGGGTTCTCGACGGTCCTGGGTGGTACGCCGACTTTCATGACGAGCACGAGATCTTCGTGATCTTCCCGGGGCGCGTGTTCCGGTACCGGCGGGGCGATGACGCTGCGCGGGAAGAGGCGAAGGAGTTCGGGCGCGGTCTGGCGATCCCGGAGGCGCAGCTGGACTGGACGCGGTGATTGGATGAGCACATGGTGACTGTTCTCCGCTACGTGGCCTTCACGTCCGATCCGTCCGGCGGCAATCCGGCCGGTGTGGTGCTCAACGCCCGCGAGCTCGACGACGCCGCGATGCAGAAGATCGCGGCCGACGTCGGGTACTCCGAGACCGCGTTCACCGACGAACCGGACGCGAACGGCGTGCGCCCCGTGCGGTACTTCTCCCCCAAGGCCGAGGTCCCGTTCTGCGGTCACGCCACCGTCGCGACCGCCGTCGCCCTGGCGGAGCGGAACGGCCCGGGCGAGATCGTCTTCGGGACGCAGGCCGGCCTCGTCCCGGTCACGGTCGACGACAACCTGCGCGCGACCCTCACCAGCGTCGAGCCTTCCGTAGAGGAGGCCGGCGACCTGACCGACGTACTCGACATCCTCGGATGGTCACCCGACGACCTCAACCCCGCCTTGCCGCCGAGGATCGCGTACGCCGGGGCGCGGCATCTCGTCCTGAGTACGGCGACCCGGCAACGACTTGCCGCGCTCGACTACGACTTCGACCGCCTGCTCGCGTACATGCTCGAGCGCGACCTCACCACGCTCCAACTCGTCTGGCAGGAATCGCCGACCGTCTTCCACGTCCGCGACCCGTTCCCCGTCGGCGGTGTGGTCGAGGACCCGGCAACAGGTGCCGCAGCGGCCGCGTTCGGCGCATATCTCCGGGAAATCGGCGAAGCGCAACCCACGATCACCCTGCACCAAGGCGACGACCTGGGACGGCCCAGCCTGATCACGGTCGAGCTCCGCCCGGACGACAACCGCGTGCGGGTCAGCGGCAACGCCGTACCGATCACGGCACCCGCGTAAGCCACTCCTCGGTGCCGAACTTCGCCGCGACTCGCTCCTCGGCCAGCGAAACCGTCTCCGGCGAGATCGCGCCAGGGGCCAGCCCGTAGCGGTTCCGGAACGTACCCGCCATCCGCGAGATCACGTCCGCGCGGTCGAGACCGGTCTGGCTGCGCAACGGGTCGACGCGCTTGTTCGCGCTCTTCGTGCCCTTGTCGGACAGCTTCTCCCGGCCGATCCGCAGTACCTCGACCATCTTGCTCGCGTCCATGTCGTAGGCCATCGTCACGTGATGCAGTACGGCGCCGCCGGCGAACCGCTTCTGCGCGGCGCCCGCGATCTTGCCGGCCGGCGACGTGATGTCGTTGATCGGCTGGTACGTCGCCGCGATGCCGAGATCGTTGAGCGCACCAATGACCCAGTCGTCGAGGAACGCGTACGACTCGACGAACGACAGTCCGGAAACCAGTGATTCCGGGACGTACAGCGAGTACGTGATCGTGTTGCCCGGTTCGACGAACATCGCGCCGCCGCCGCTGATCCGCCGTACGACGGTGACGTCGTGACGGGCCGCGCCGTCCAGGTCGACCTCGTTCCGCAGCGACTGGAAGCTGCCGATGATGACCGCGTTGGACGCCCACTCCCAGACCCGCAGCGTCGGCGGGCGCTCCCCGGATCCGACCTGCTCGGTCAGCACCTCGTCGAGCGCCATCTGCAGCGCCGGCTCCCGCGGTACGTCGTGCACGAACTCCCACTCGTGGTCACGCCAACCGGTCGCGCCGGTCAACGCACGCCGTACGGCGACAGCCACCGCCTCGGGCGAGAACCCGAGCATCTCGACGCCGTCGCCGAGCGCGCCTCGGACCCGCGCGGCGATCTGAGCCGCGGACGTGGCCACCTGCAGACCCGCCAAGGCCCCGTTGATCCGCTCCAGCGCGTCGTCCGGTTCGAGGAAGAAGTCGCCGGAGATCTGCGCGTTCCGGACGTGCTCGTCGACCACGTCGAGGTCGGCGACGACGAGCTTTCCGCCCGGGACCTTGTACTCACCATGCATATTCAGCATCAACTTGCTCTGGTCAACGGTTGTTCCCGGACGCATACTCCCGGCCATGGGGGCTATGAGTATGAACAAGGCGATCCACGCGGCCGTTCGGCGGGACCTGGGTCGATTCCTGAATGCACTGGAGCGGTTCCCGGACGGGGACCGCACGCGCGCGGCGCAACTGGCCGCGGCCTGGCAGAACTTCGACAGCCAGCTCACCCGGCACCACGAGGGTGAGCACGAGATCGCGTGGCCGGCGCTGCAGAAGCTCGGGGTGAGCCCGGAGTTGTTGGCGCAACTGGATGCCGAGCACGACACGATGGCAGCCGCACTGGCTGCATCGCGGACCGCGCTGGGCGCGCTGCAGTACTCCGCGACGGCGGACGACGCGGCGACCGCACGCGCTGCGATCCAGGAGCTGCAACGGGTCACCGTCCAGCACCTCGACCACGAGGAGGCGGAGATCGAACCCGTCTATCAGGCCAACGTCGGCACGCCCGAACTGAAGGCGATGGGCCGCGAGTTCGCCAAGGTCGGCCCGGTGCAGGGTGGAACGTTCTTCGCCTGGGCCCTCGACGGCGCCACGCCCGCGGAGTCCGCCGCCGTCACCGGCACCGTCCCCAAACCCGTCCTCACCGTGATCCTCGGCATCTTCGGACGCCCCTACCGAAAGTCAGTCGCCCCCGCCTGGCGGGCCTGAGCTACGCGGCGGGTTTGAGTTGTACGGCGACCTGCCAGACGCGGGTGCGGACCGTGTCGATGTCGGAGGAGGCGTCGACCTCGTGGTGGATGCCGCGGCCGGAGTAGAACTGGATCAGCGGCGCGGTCTGCTCGTGGTAGACCTCGAAGCGGCGGCGGATGACTTCCTCGGTGTCGTCCGAGCGGTGCTCGATCTCGGCGCGCCGGAGCAGCCGGTCGACGAGGGCGTCGACCTCGACCTGCAGGACCACAGCCGCGTCCAGCGAACGCCCTTGCGCACCGAGGAGCTCGTCCAGGACGCCGGCCTGGGTGAGGGTCCGCGGGTACCCGTCCAGGACGAATCCCGGACGGGCGTCGGCGTCCGCGAGGCGGTCGCGGACCATCGCGTTGGTGACCTCGTCGGGCACGTACTCGCCCGCGTCGAGGTAGCCCTGCGCCGTCTTGCCTAGCTCGGTGCCGTCCGCGATGTTGCGGCGGAACAGGTCACCGGTGGAGATGACGGGCACACCGAGGTGCGCTGCCAGGTGGCCCGCGTGCGTGCCCTTACCGGCCCCAGGAGGGCCCATCAGCAAGACAGTGGTCACGGGCACACTCCTGACTCTCGGTAAGTCCCACAGAATATGGGAGCCTCCGCTCCGGCGGTACGGTGTAGGTCACTCCGGATCGCCGGTTGGGTCACACCCCGCTCGTTACTGTCCGGAATCGCCCTCAGAACTCCATTTCCGGGCGGAGCTCGATGGTGTCGCCGGGGCCGGCGAACTTGGTGGCGAGTTCCTCGGCGCGGGCGCGGGTGGCGCAGTCGAGGACGAAGAACCCGGCGAGCTGCTCCTTGGACTCGGCGTACGGTCCGTCGGTGCTGACCGGCCGCTTGCCCTCCCAGCGGTAGGTCCGGGCGGTTGATGGTGCGTCCAACGCCAGGCCGCTGACCAGTTCACCGGACGCGGACAGCTCGGCGAGCAGCTCGTCGAACTCCTTGCCCATCGCGGCCCGCTCGTCCGCCGGGATCGCGCGGCCGACCTCGGTGAAGTCGATCGTCGGGTGACCCCACGGCTGCATGTTCGAGTGGATCAGGACCACGTACTTCATGACAGAACCTCCTGTGTCGTGCCGGTACGCCGTACTGCGCCCGTGCACCCCGGACGTCGGAGGCACCGACAGGCCCTCGACATTTTGCCTGGATGTATTCCAGCTCACATTCAGTCACACTCACCCACCCGGGCTCCGTCAGCGCTGCAGAGACCATGACGAGAACGGAGAACTTCGATGAGCACGATCCTGGTGACAGGCGGTACGGGAACGATCGGCCGTCAGGTGGTCCCGCTGCTCCAGGCGGCCGGCAGCAAGGTCCGTGTCCTCAGCCGGCACGCGGGCGATCGCGGCGACGGCGTCGAGTATCTGGCCGTCGACCTCCTGAACGGCGAGGGTCTGGACCGGGCCGTGGACGGTGTCGACGTGATCCTGCACCTGGCCGGCGGCCCGAAGGGTGACGACGTCGGCACCCGCAACCTGGTCGAGGCGGCCGAGCAGGCGAAGGTCGGCCACCTGGTGCACATCTCGGTGACCGCGGTCGACCAACTGTCGCTGACGTACTTCAAGTCGAAGCTCGGCGCCGAGCAGGCCGTCCGCGGGTCGTCGGTGCCATGGACGGTACTGCGGGTCGCCCAGCTCCACGACTTCGTCTGGAACACGGTGCGGGCGATGGCGAAGCTGCCCGTCCTACCGATGCCGGGTGGCGTCCGGATGCAGCCCGTCGACGGCCGGGACGTGGCCGAACGGCTCGCCGAACTCGCACTCGGTGAACCGCAGGGCCTCGTCCCCGACCTGGTCGGACCTGAGGTCTACAGCCTGTCAGAGCTAGCTCGCGACTACCTGCGGGCCACCGGCAAGCACCGGCTGTCGCTGCCGATCCGTGTTCCCGGCAAGGCGGGCAAGGTGTACCGCGCGGGCGGCAACCTCACCCTCACCGGCGCCGACGTCGGCACTCACACCTGGGACGAGTTCGTCGCCGCACAGGTGTAAGGCTCCAGCAGCTCCACGAGGTCCGGCGTACGACGGCGTGCGATGCCGGCCAGGAAATCGGCCACCTGCACCCGCGGATCGTGCTTGGAGTCGACCTGCACGAACGACCGCAGCGGCGCCGGCTCCACGCGAGTGGCGAGGAACGCACCCAGCCGCGCCACCCGGCCCGGCGTCAACGCACTCTGCTCGTCGTGCACCACGGCGACCGAACGACCGCCGGCGCTCCAGTACAGCAGCGTCTCGGCGAGCGCCGGCACCAGCGGCTCCAACGGCGGCGGGAGCTCCGGATCCTCGTCGATCAGCCGCTGCATCACCTCTTCGACCCGGGCCCGGGTCAGCGCACGCAACGCAGGTACGTCGGCCGGCATCGTCGCGAAGAACCGGTCCACCGCGTCGTGGTCCATCAACCGCACGCGCTTCGTCCGCGCCAGGTCCACGAATGCCGCGAGGAACCCGGTCCGGTGCCGCAGTGCCGCGGACACCTCCGCGTGGTCGGTTCCGAGGCTGGTGCCGGCGCCGTACGACGGTTCCTCGGTGAACAGCTCGAACACCCGCGCGGCGACGTACTCGGTCTTGTCGATGGTGAGCACGTGCGCATGACCGCGCAGAGTGGTCAACAGCCACTCGAGAGCGGGCCGCTGCTCGGGTCGCAGCAACTGGTTGGACTTGTACTCCGTCCGGCGGCGCAGACGGTCTCGCAGTACGTCGATCACGTCGGCGGCCGCTGGTACGGCGAGGTCGACACTGGCATGGGTGATGACGGGTGAGGTGGGGTCGAGCAGGTTGGTTCCGGAGAACCCCGACTCGTCACACGCGACCTCGACCCAGGACTGAGAAGTCATGGTTGAGCTGGCTCCAAGGCTGAAGGACTGCACGCTACGGGGCCCGTCCTCGGGACGGGCTTGATCGGACGCGCCAGGAGTCATCGGGGCGCGGTAACGATCAGTAAGCGGCAGCAGCCTGAGCAGACATGCGACCCATCATGGTCCGGCTGCTCGCCGGACACCAGTGAATTCCCTACGGCTTGCGGGCCAGCGCGACCAACAGGAGCTGGCCGGGACCGGACTGGTTGAGCGTCTGCTCGTCCTCCGGCCACCACGACGTCAGGTCGACGAGCCCGGGCTCGACCAGCTCGAGCCCCGCGACGAGCTCCGCGATCTCGTCCCGGGTCCGGAACCGCATGTGTGGGAACGGTTCCTGCAGTTTCTCCTCGATCGCGGTCGAGAACTCGGCCAGGCGGCTGCCGTCCCGCGGGTTGAGCGGATGCGTGAGCGCCAGGTAGGAGCCGGACGGTACGGCGGCCAGGTAGTCCGCGACGACCGGCACCGGGTCAGGCGTCGAGTGCAGGACCAGGCCGAGCAGAATCCCGACCGGGCGGCTCAGGTCGAGCGCCCCGGTCACGGACGGGTGCGCGAGAACGGCGGCCGGGTCGTTGAGGTCCGCGCCGGCGAAGAAGCTGCGCTGGTCGTCGGCGAGCAGCGCCTGGCCGTGGGAGATCGCCGTCAGGTCGTTGTCGACGTACACGACCGTCGCGGCCGGGTTGGCCCGGAGGGCGATGTCATGGGTGTTCTGCGCGGTCGGCAGCCCGGAGCCGAGGTCGAGGAACTGGTCGATCCGGCCCTCGGCCGTCATCCGGCCGATCGCGTCGGCCATCCAGCGGCGGTTCTCCCGGGTCAGCTCGGAGATCTCGGGCGCGATCTTCAGCAGTTCCTGGACGAACCGCCGGTCGACCTCGAAGTTGTTCTTGCCGCCGAGCAGCAGGTCGTACACCCGGGCCTGCGAGGCCCGTTCGAGGTCGATGGAGGCCGGTTCGTCGGCACGGAGCGGCCGGTGCGTGTCATCGTGTTCCGGCATCGCCGTACCGCACCTCGCTCAGTCATGCGAAAAGCTCGATTGCCGGAAGAGTATCCAGGCAGCTACTGGCAGGCAGCACCGGGGCGGCCGGCGATGAGTTTTCCCGCCTCGTTCGTCTCAACACCAACCGAACGAGGAGGAACGACCATGGCGAAGGTGCTGTACTCGGTGACGCTGTCGGTGGACGGCTTCATCACCGGCCCGGACGGCGACATGCAGTGGATGCGCCCGTATCTCGGGCCGAACCCGGAGGTCGACGACCTGCTCCCCCGGATCGGGTCGCTGCTGATCGGCCGCCGGTCGCACGACGGCGACGACCCGCACAAGGGCGAGGCCGGGGAGGGCGAGGCGTTCGGCGGCGGCTGGAGCGGACCGGCGTACGTCGTCACGCACCGCCCGCCGTCCGACCCGGAGGCCGGAGTCACGTACGTCGACGACTTCGCGAAGGCCCTCGCCCAGGCCAAGGAGGCGGCCGGCGACAAGTACGTGAACGTGATCGGCGCGAACATCGCCAAACAGTGCATCGAGGCCGGCGAACTGGACGAGGTACTGCTCTTCTACGCCCCGGTCATGCTGGGCGACGGCACCCGCCTCTTCGCCCACCCCGGCGGCCGAACCGTCCCGCTCGAGCGCATAAGCGTCACCGAAACCCCACTAGCCACCAGCCTCTGGTTCAAGGTCGTCTAGAAGTCGACCGCCGCTGGGTGCATGACCGCTCGGATTTCGACCGAGCGGCCGGCTGCTCGGGCGTCTGGTAGGAGGCGGGCGAGTTCGACGGCTCGGTCTCGGTCCTCCACGTCGATCACGTAGTAGCCGTCGATCTTGGTCGGCTCGCGGTCGGGGAGCCGGACGGACAGTTGGGCGTCCGCGAGCAGCTCGCCGCCGACCAGTTCACCGGCGTCGTGGGCGACTCGCTCGAACTCGTCGCGCTGCAGGCGTGCCTCACCGTCACCCTGCAGGATCAGTAGAAACTTCATCGGCGCTCTCCTCTCACAGGTACGACGGAGCCGAGCGCGCAGTCTTGACATGATGTGCGGATGTTCGCCCGCACCGACCGGCTGGTCCTGCGCCGTTTCCAGCCCCCCGACGCCGAGCAGTTCGCCGCGTACCGCTCGGATCCGCAGGTCGCCCGCTTCCAGTCCTGGGATGCGCCGCTGCCGCTCGCCGAGGCGCAGCAGACGGTCGAGCGGTTCGCGCAAGGCGATCCGGAGGCGCCCGGCTGGTTCCAGTACGCCGTCGACCTGGACGGCGTACTCATCGGGGACCTCGGCTTGAATCTGCACGAGAACCTGATGCAGGCCGACCTCGGGTTCACGCTCGCGTCCGAGCACCAAGGGCGAGTGGACCGACGACTTGCTGTACGGACTGCTCCGCGACGACTACCTCAGCCGACGGCCGCCCACGCCCGGGCCGTGAGGCTGATCGAGCCGTCTGCCGCGATCGGCAGCCGAGCCCGTACAGCGTCCCGCAGCGCCTCCTGATCCACCGGCTCCAGGCTGCGCAGGTACGCCGGCGCCACGCCCTGCCCGCCCAGGAACGGCTGCCAGTAGTCGTCGAAGGACGCGAACTCCGTCGGTACGACGATCTCGCGCGTCCGCACCTCGCCGAACCCGGCCTCGCGGAACAGCCCCTCGAGGCCTTCCGGCGTACAGAACGGGAACCGGCGACCTTCGTCGTGCTCCCGGTCCTGCGGCCGTACGTCGGCCATCGCGTCGAAGAAGTACCGCATCAGCTGCATGCCGTCGGCGTAGTCCCAGACGTAGACCGCGACCGTCGTACCGATCTCGCGCATCCGGCGCAGCGCCTCGACCCGCTCGGGGATGAAGTTGAGCACCAGCCCGGCGACGACCACGTCGTACGGGCCGTCCGGGAGCTCGGCCGCGGACCGGACCTCGAAGGCTGCCCGCGGATCTTTGACAGCCTGTCGTGCGTAGCCGATGAAGCCCTCCGACGGGTCGACACCGAGCACGGACGCCGGATCCGCCGCACTGAGGATCGTGCTGGTCAAGGCGCCCGTACCGCAGCCGACGTCGAGCCAGCGCAGTCCGCCCGGCTGCTGCAGCCAGCCGATGAACTCCGGCGCGACGAGGCGGCTCCAGCGGCCTACGTACGACTCGTAGATTCCCCCACTCGACCACTCGCTCATTTGCGCAGGATAGACGGCAGCGACACGCCCGTCAGTCCCTCGGAGACCGTCCACAGCCGGGCCGGCGGTCTCAGCATCGAGGGCAGCCTTGGGCTGCTTGGCCACTGCGGTGGGGCCGACCAGGCCGAACCGTCCGGACGGACCGTAGTACGCCACCGTGCTCGGCGGCGGGGTCGGCCGCGGCGAACAGCAGCGGTTCGGTTCCGGTCTCGACGCCCTGCGAGGGGAGCGGGGCGAGGCGGTACAGCAGTCGCGTCGCCAGCGGCATCCGGTCGCGGCCGAGGCTCGCGCCGGTCGTCTGCAGGTTGGTGTTCGTGTAGCCGGGATGCGCCGCGACGCTGAGCAGGCCCCAGCCGTGCTCGGTCGACAGCCGGGCGAGCTGGTTGCTCAGCATCAGGTCGGCGAGCTTCGACTGCGAGTACGCCGCCGTCGACCGGTAGCGGCGCTCCCACTGGAGGTCGTCGAAGTGGATCCGGCCGAAGTTCGCCGCACCGCTGGCCATCGTCGCGACCCGCGGCGCCGGGGCGGCCAGGAGCAGCGGCAGCAGCCGGACGGTGAGCGCGAACGGGCCGAGGTAGTTCGAGCCGAACTGCAGCTCGAAGCCGTCCTTGGTGACGTTGCGGTCCGGCGGGTCCATCACGCCGGCGTTGTTCACCAGCAGGTCCAGGTGCGGCTCGTCGGCGGTCAGCTGCTCGGCGAACTCCTGGACCGAGGCGAGGTCGGCGAGGTCGATCCGCCGTACCTCGAGCTGGGCGCCGGGGTGCTGCGGCGAGGATCTCGGCCTTCGCCGCCTCGCCCTTGGCGGGGGTCCGGACCGCCAGCACGACCCGCGCGCCCGCGGCTGCGAGCCGCTTGGCGGCCTCCTTGCCGGTCCCGCTGTTGGCGCCGGTGACGACGGCGAGCTTGCCGGTCTGGTCGGGGACGTCGTACATGTTCCACCTCCATAAAAGACTGATGGTCTGTTATGAGTCGACGTTATCAGACCGCTGGTCCGATAACAACAGACCGCTGGTCTGTAGACTGTGAGTCATGACTTTCCAGCGTGCGCGCAGACCGGAGCAGCGGGCCGAGCGGCGGCGGGCGATCCTCGCGACCGCGGCCGCGATGCTGGCCGAGATGCCGGTCGCGGACGTCAGCCTGAACGAGCTGAGTCGCCGCGTCGGCCTGGCGAAGTCGAACGTGCTGAACTACTTCGACTCCCGCGAGGCCGTCCTGCTCGAGTTGTCGAGCAGTGAGCTGGCGGCCTGGGTGCAGGACCTGGCGTCCGCTCTGCCGCACAAGGCACCCGAGGCTGAGGCGATCGACGAGCGGGCCGAGCGGCTCGTCGCGACGATCGTCGGCACGCTGGCGAAGCGGCCGGTGCTCTGCGACCTGATCAGTACGCAGGCATCAGTGCTGGAGCGCAACATCACGACGGAAACGGCGCTCGCCTTCAAACGCGCCGCCTTGGTCGCGTTCGAACAGATGATCACGGCGGTCGTCGGCGTACTGCCTGAGCTCGGCCCGGAGGGAGCGGGCCGGTTCATCGCCGCCGCGAGCCTGCTCGCGGGCGCGATCTGGACCCACTCCCATCCGGTGCCGGCGATCCTCGCCGCCTACGAGACCGACCCGGCGCTGAGCGCGCTCCGGATGGAGTTCGAGCCGGTCCTGACCGACGCCCTGCGCACCTTGCTGTACGGCGCTTTACCCCGGGATCAGGGCAGGTAGTAGTTGGGGTTCGGGAGCTTGAAGGTGCGGTCGGCGAATCCGCCCTTGAGGTCGGAGAACTGGTCGCCGAAGTTCGCGACGATGTCGTAGCCCAGCGACTCGATGTGCGCGCGGGTGGCCGACTTGTAGTGGATCGTCGTACAGGATCCGTTCGGGTCGCCGGCGCAGGCCTGCTTGAGGTAGTCCGGGTAGTTGGCGACGGCCGGCTTCGTGAACAGGCCGTCCTCGCCGTTGCTCAGCGCGGTCGGCTTCGGGTAGCCGGCGTCGACGCCCACACCGTCCGCGGTGAGGTTGCCCAGCGTCGCCTGCTCCTGCGCGGCGCCGCGGCCGGTCAGGAAGAAGATCGCGTACCCCTCACGCTCGGCCGCCTTCACCATGTCCACCATGCCGGGAACGGCCGGGAACTTCTGGTTCAGCACGAAGTCCGCGTTGGTGGTGGGGTTGTACGCCCAGTTGCTGGCGATCTCGTAGTTCCAGGTGGCCAGCGACGTGTCGTCGACGTCGAGCAGGATCGCCTTCGTCTTGGTGGTGTGGTGCGGCAGCGAGATCCAGCGGGTCCCCGCGGCGGCGGCCTTCTGCGCTTCCTTCGCGTAGTTGCTGTCCGCCGCGAAGTTGCCGGAGCCGAGCGGGTCGCCGTAGTAGTTGCGCAACTGCTGACGCAGTACGTCGATGTTGGTGACCTGCTTCTCGCTGTGCGGTGTCGACGTCTGGATCGCCGGCTGCTGCGTCGCGGCGCCGGCCGAGTACGCGACTCCGCCGACGACCGATGTCATCGCGACCGCGGCGACGCTGGTCAGAACCATGCGGCGGGACGGCCGGCGCCAGGAACGGAATGCCATGGTGACCTCTCCAAGAACAGGAATGCTTGCGAAAGGCACGCTAACTCCATCCGCCGCCGATGTACCTGCCGAACGCCGCAACTTGAGGGGAATCCTGCGGCGGCTCAGACCTGCTTCAGGTAGCGGTGGCACGGGATCGGCAACGTTCCGCGTTCGACCGACGCCGGATAGTCGAAGGCGCCGCCGTCCGTCCAGCCGCTGCGTTCGTAGAACCGGCGCGCTCGCGCGTTGCCGGTCGCCACGGCCAGCCAGGCTTCGTGGTGACCTCCTGCCTTCACCTGCCGCTCGGCCTCGGTGAGCAGCGTCCTGGCGACACCCGATCCCCTGTGGTTGCTTGCGACGTACACCTGCTCGACCTCGGCGCCCACGACCATGACGAAGCCGGCGATCTCGTCATCGACAACGAGAACCGTGGTGTCCGCGACACGTTGCGCAGCACGGGTCCAGAACGACTCCTTGGTCCGGATCGCGACCAGTTCCTCGGGCACGTGTCCCAGGTGGCCGTCCTGCCAACCGGCGTACCAGATCGCGGCCACCGCATCGGCATCGTCAGCAACAGCGGGTCGCACAGTCATGCGGCCAGCGTAAGTGAACCCGCCACGCCCCTACGCTTGCGTCGTTCGGCTTTCTCTCACGAAGGAGAACACGCCGTGGCCACTGGCCTGGTCAGGACCGACGATCCGTGCGTCTCCTGGGGAGAGTCGATCGTCGAAGCCGTCAGCGAGACCACCAATCGTGTCGTCCGCTGGCGCGGTATCGACGTCGTCGTCCGGCCGAACGATCGAGAGCCGATGAACGCGGTCCACTCGCTCCGGTCGAACGACAGTCCGCTGTTCCTGACGGAGGAACTGGCCGACACGGTCCGCAGATACGGCGCCGGCAAGCCGAAGCGGGGTGACGCGGAACGGCTGGTCCGCGCCACCGGGCACACGATGTCGCAGTCGGCCGGTTTGAGCAGCCCGCTGTTCGACAACATCGGCGGGCTCCACGAGCAGGAGGCCGACCTGGACGAAGGGCTGGCCGACGTCTGGACCCAGGAACGACTGGCCGCACTCTGGCAGAAGACCGAATCCGGAGGATTCGTCTCCGTCGGCGAAGTGCAGGACTTCGCCTTCGCCGGCCGGAACCCGACGGCGGCAGCCGCAGCACGGGAACTGATGACGGAGATCGTCCGGCAGCAGGGTCCCGGCGCTCCGGTCGGACCGGAGGACTACGCCGCCCTTTCCGAGGCGTTGATCGCGACGAAACCCGAGGAACGGTTCGGCGAGGTCCTCAAGCTGTTGCCGGGCACCGACGAGCTGTCGCCGTCCGACACGTTCTCGGCAGAGGCCGCCCTCCGCAGGGGCTTCGCCGAAGCCGTCGACAAGGGCGACCCGTCGCTCGCGGCGACTGCCGTCCGGAGGGCGTCAGAGCGGATCGACCCACAGCTGCGACGGCTGGTGGAGGATCCTGCCCTGGCGCCTGTCACTCCGGGTCGTACGCAAGGTTCGGGCGGAGCCAGCGTTCGACCTCAGCGACCGGGAGATTCCGCCGTACGGCGTAGTCCTCGATCTGATCGCGACCGAGGCGCCCGACGCTGAAGTAGCGCGACGCCGGGTGCGCGAAGATCAGACCGCTCACCGCCGCGGCCGGCGTCATCGCGAACGACTCGGTCAGCCCGAGGCCGATCTTGTCCGCCGCGAGCAGGTCGAACAGCTCCTGCTTCTCGCTGTGGTCCGGGCTCGCCGGGTACCCGAGGGCCGGCCGGATACCGCGGAACCGCTCCGCGTGCAGATCCTCCAGCACCGGCTGTACGTCGGGCTCGAACCACGCCCGCCGCGCCTCCAGGTGGATCCACTCCGCGAACGCCTCCGCGAGCCGGTCGGCCAGCGCCTTCACCATGATCGCCCGGTAGTCGTCGTTGCGTTCCTCGTACGACTTCGCCAGCGCCTCCGCGCCGTGGATCGCGACGCCGAACCCGCCGAGATGATCACCGGACGGCGCGATGTAGTCGGCGAGGCAGCGGTTGTCCCGCCCGGCCGGCTTCGCGGTCTGCTGCCGCAGCATCGGGAACGTCTGGTCCAGCCCGTCGAGGACGATGTCGTCGCCCTCGCTGTGCGCCGGCCAGAACCCGTACACGCCGTCGGCGGTGAAGGACCCGTTGGCGATGATCTCGTCCAGCAAGGTGTTCGCGTCGTCGAACAGCTCGCGCGCGACCGGCTGGTCCAGGATCGCCGGGTACTTGCCCTTCATTTCCCAGGCCAGGAACAGGAACTGCCAGTCGACCATCTCGCGCAGCGTCTCGATGGACGGCGACACGTACCGCAGGCCGGTGAACTCCGGCACCGGCAGCTCGCCGTACTCGACCTGCTCCTTGTTCGCCCGCGCCTCGGCCAGCGTCAGCATCGGCGCGCGCTGCTTGTTCGCGTGCTGCACGCGCAACCGCTCCTGCTCAATCACTGTTGCTCTTGGCAAGCTCTACCGCACGGTCGGAGTCGAGCAGATCGGACACCACACCGACCACCCGCGACGCGTCCAGCACGTGCACAGTGGTGTTCTCGTACGCCGGTGCGATCCGGACGGCCGTGTGCTGCTTGGAGGTCGTCGCGCCACCGATCAGCAACGGGAGCTTCAGCCCGCGCCGCTGCATCTCGTCGGCCACCGACACCATCTCGTCCAGCGACGGCGTGATCAGCCCGGACAGGCCGACCGCGTCCGCACCCTCGGCCACCGCGGTGTCGAGGATCCTTGCCGCCGGCACCATCACGCCGAGGTCGATCACCTCGTAGTTGTTGCAGCCGAGCACCACGCCGACGATGTTCTTGCCGATGTCGTGCACGTCGCCCTTCACGGTCGCCAGCACGACCTTGCCCTGACCGCGGACGGCCTCGGCGCGACCCTCGAGCCGGGCCTGCTCCTTCTCCGCCTCCATGAACGGCTCCAGGTAGGCGACCGAGCGCTTCATCACGCGGGCGCTCTTCACCACCTGCGGCAGGAACATCTTGCCGGCGCCGAACAGGTCGCCGACCACCTTCATGCCGTCCATCAACGGGCCTTCGATGACCTCCAGCGGCCGCGGCAGCTTCTGCCGGGCCTCCTCGGTGTCGTCCTCGATGAAGTCGACGATCCCGTGCACGAGCGCGTGCGACAGCCGCGCCTCGACCGAGCCCTCACGCCAGGTCAGGTCGACCTCGCGCTGCTTGCCCTTGCCCTTCACGTTCTCGGCGAACGAGACCAGGCGGTCGGTGGCGTCGTCGCGGCGGTTGAAGATGACGTCCTCGACCAGCTCCAGCAGGTCCTTCGGGATGTCCTCGTAGACCGCGAGCTGGCCGGCGTTCGACGATTCCCATGTCCAGGCCGACCTTGCCGGCGTGGTACAGGAACGCGGAGTGCATCGCCTCGCGGACGATGTCGTTGCCGCGGAACGAGAAGGACAGGTTCGAGATGCCGCCGCTGATGTGGACGCCCGGGCAGCGCTGCTTGATCAGCGGCAGGGCCTCGATGAAGTTGTTGGCGTAGCCGTTGTGCTCCGACATGCCGGTCGCGACCGCCAGCACGTTCGGGTCGAAGATGATGTCCTCGGCCGGGAAGCCGATGCCGGTCAGCAGGTCGTAGGCCCGGCCGCAGATCGAGACCTTGCGCTCGACGCGTGTCGGCCTGGCCCTGCTCGTCGAAGGCCATCACGACCGCGCCGGCGCCGTAGCGACATGATCTTCCGGGCCCGCGTCGAGGAACTCCTCCTCGCCCTCCTTCAGGCTGATCGAGTTGACGACGCCCTTGCCCTGCACGCATTTCAGGCCGGCCTCGAGCACGGTCCACTTCGAGCTGTCGACCATGATCGGGATCCGGGCCACCTCGGGCTCGGTCGCGATCAGGTTCAGGAACGTGGTCATCGCCTGCTCGCTGTCGAGCAGGTCGGCGTCCATGTTCACGTCCAGCAGGTTCGCGCCGCCGCGGACCTGCTCCAGCGCCACGTCGACCGCGGCCTGGTGGTTGTCGCCCTCGATCAGCCGGCGGAACTTCGCCGACCCGGTGACGTTGGTCCGCTCGCCGATCATGACGAACCCGGTGTCGGCGCCGATCTTGAACGGCTCGAGCCCGGAGAACCGGGAGGTGTGATCAGTCGGTACGACGGTGCGCGGCGGCAACTGCTCCACGGCGGCCGCGATCTGCTTGATGTGGGCAGGCGTCGTACCGCAACAACCGCCGACGATGTTGACGAGACCGGACTGCGCGAACTCCTCCAGCATGCCGGCGGTCTCGTCGGGCGTCTCGTCGTACCCGCCGAAGGCGTTCGGGAGGCCGGCGTTCGGGTGCGAGGCGACGTACGTGTCGGCGAACCGGGCGAGGTCCGCGACGTGCGGCCGCATCTCGGCGGCGCCGAGCGAACAGTTCACGCCGACGACGAGCGGCTTGGCGTGCTCGATCGAGCTCCAGAACGCCTCGACGGTCTGCCCCGACAGGGTCCGGCCGCTCAGGTCGACGATCGTCACCGAGATCCACAGCGGCAGGTCCGGCGCGACCTCGCGGGCCGCGGCGACGGCGGCCTTGGCGTTCAGGGTGTCGAAGATCGTCTCGATCAGCAGCAGGTCGACGCCGCCCTCGGCGAGCGCCGCGATCTGCTCGGCGTACGCGTCCTTCACCTGCTGGAAGGACACAGCGCGGTACGACGGGTCCTCGACGCGCGGGCTCAGCGACAGCGTCACGTTCAGCGGGCCGATCGACCCGGCGACGAACCTGCCGCCGAACTCGTCGGCCGCCTGGCGGGCGAGACGCGCGCCGGCGACGTTCATCTCGCGGACGTACTCCTGCAGGCCGTAGTCGGCCTGGCCGATGCTCGTCGCGGTGAACGTGTTCGTGGTGGTGATGTCGGCACCCGCCGCCAGGTACTGCCGGTGGACGTCGAGGATCACGTCCGGCCGGGTCAGGTTCAGCAGGTCCGGGTCGCCGGTCACGTCATGCGTGTGGTTCCCGAAACGATCGCCCTGAAAGTCGGCGGTCTGCAGCTTGGCGCCCTGCAGCATCGTGCCCCAGGCACCGTCGAGGACCGCGATCCGCTGATTCAGCAGGTCCCGCAGTGCGGCTTCACTCATCTGCCAACCCCTCCAGAAGAAATCTCCGGAGGCGCCCTTGCATCAGTACTCCAGGTCGAGCGTGGCGGACCCGGGTCCGTTGCAGCGCCTCTCGGCCTGGATGCTCCATGTTAGTGGCGTCACACTCAGCGCCAAGCGCATTGTCCACATTCTAGGACGGGCGTTCAATCAGTGGATAAGTTGCTGGATCGCCGGGGCGTAGAGCCCGGCGACCGTCTCCAGGTCCGCGGTCGCGATCGGGCCGGTCTTGTCGATCGCCATCGCGGCGCCGAGGCCGAGCAGTTGCGCGGTGATCAGGCCCGCCCGGAGCTCGGCGTCCGGTCCGGTCAGCCGGGCGGCGAAGGCGCGGGTGACCTGGTCGCGGAAGTGCTCGCGGATCTGCGCCCGCTCGTCGGCCTTGCCAGCCGCGAACACGACCCGGACGAGCAGGTCCTGATCGTTCTCCCGGCGGTACTCGACGAGCGTGCGGACGGCGTGCTCGCCGAGCCGCTCGTTCGGTGCGGCGAGCAGCAACTGGGCGGCCTCGGTGAAGTCGGCGACCCGCTCGAACAGCGCTTCCTTGCCGCCGAAGTACTTGACGATCAGGGCGGCGCTGACACCGGCGTCCGCAGCGACCCCGCGCAGCGTCACCGCGTCGTACGACTCCCGCGCGAACGCCTTCCGCGCCGCGCGGAGGATCGTGGTCCGCCCCGGGTCGGTCACGTCCCTGTCACCTCACACTCACCTCGACCGGCACCGGACGCCGCGCCGGGATGAACATGACCAGGACCGCCGCGACCAGGGCCGAGACGCCGGCGATGACGAACACGATCAGGTACGCCGACAGCGCGGGCGCGACCCGGCCGCCTGAGGAGATCGTGACGCCGGCGAGCACGCTGGCCACGATCGTGCTGCAGATCGCCTGCCCGATCGTGCGCATCAGCGTGTTGAGTCCGTTCGCGGCGGCCGTTTCGGTCACCGGCACAGCATGCATGATCAGAGCCGGAAGTGCCGAGTACGCAACGGCGGTTCCGGCGGAGACGACCGTTGCGCCGATCACGATCCCGGCGACGTTGCTGCTGGTGAAGAGGCGCACGACGTACCCGGCGGCCATCAGCACCGACGCGATCCCGAGCGTGAACCGCGGGCCGCGCGCGCTGGAGATCCGGGCCGACACCGGCGAAAGCAGCACCATCGCGACACCGCCGGGGAGCAGACACAGGCCGCTGACCACGATGGATTTGCCGAGACCGTAGCCGGTCCAGGTCGGCTCCTGGACGAGTTGGGCCGTCGACAGCGAGTTGGCGTAAAAGGCGAAGCCGATCAGCAGGGCGCCGAGGTTCGTGAAGAGGACGGCTGGGCGCGCGGACACACGGAGGTCGACGAGCGGGCTCTTCGTACGCAACTCGTACCAGCCCCAGACCGGTACCAGCAGGACCGCGATGGCTGACAGGCCGACGATCGTCGTCGTACTCCACGCACTGCTCTTCGAGACCGCGAGCAGTAGGCAGACCAGGAACGCGCTCAGTCCGACGGCCCCGAGGACATCGAACCGGCCGCTGGTGCGGATCGCCGACTCCGGCACGATCAGTAGCACCAGGACGATGTCGAGCACGCCGAGTCCGAGGTTGATCCAGAACATCGTGTGCCAGTTCGCGTACTCGACGACGAGCGTCGCCGCCGGGATGCCGAACGCGGCGCCGATGCCGAGGGTCGAGCTCATGATCGCGATCGACGGGATCACGCGGCGCGGCGGCAGTTCGTCGCGCAGGATGCTGATCCCGAGCGGTACCACCGCGACCGCGGCGCCCTGGAAGGCGCGGCCGACGATCAGCACGGTCAGGTCGGAACTGCTCGCGCAGAGCAGGGAGCCGACGACCATCGACGACAGGGCGATCAGCAGGACGCGGCGCTTGCCGTACATGTCGCCGGCGCGACCGAGCAGCGGCGTGAACACCGCGCCGGTGAGCAGCGTGACGGTGATCAGCCAACTGACGTCCGACGGCGGACTGTGCGTGATCGCGGGGAGTTCGGGGAGCAGTGGTACGACGATGGTCTGGCTGATCGACACCAGCACGCCGCAGAACGCTAGCGCTGCCAGGACCAGACGTGGACGGGCAGCAGGACGGACGGTCACGCGAGTCCTCACAGGGGTGAACAGTTGTTTACTCCGGCATCGTAAACGCTTGTTCACCCCAGGTGGAAGTACACCACCCCGGCCAGCGCCACCCCACCCGGTGCAACCACCTCGCGCACCACCTAACCCGGTACGACCACATCCGGTGGGACGACCTCCGGCGCCACCACCTCTCGCACCACCCCACCCGGTGCCACCCCACCCGGTGCGACCACCTCCCGCACCACCCCGCCCGGAGCCACCCCACCCGGTGCTGCAGCGAGCGGTGCTACCCCGGGCGGTCGAACTGCGCCCGATGCTGCCGCGGGCGGTGGGGCTGTGGGTGATGTACCGGGGGAGGTTGGTGGTGTGCGTGCGCCTTGGGCTCGTGGGGCGTCTAACGAGTACACCCGGTCGCTCGGGTGGTTGCCTGCTCACCCGACCTGGCGTACCGGGTTTGGCTCCTGACTCGTCGAGTCGTGGGGATTGGTTGGTGTCTCGTACTGCGAGTCGTGGATCGTGGCTGGGTTTTAACCTCGTTTGGCTGCCGATTTCCACGACTCGGTGGACAAAAGATCGGGCCCGGCGCTCCGAGGGGGAGGGGGAGCGTCGGGCCCGATCTGGCGGTCCGCCGGCAGCGAGGGGGTGGCGCTGGTTAGCGGACCGGGCCTGTGATTAGTTCGATGGTTGCCTTGTGGGTTTGACCGGACTGGTCGGTCCAGCCGACCTCGACCTTGTCGCCCGGGTGCTGCTTGTTGAGCAGCTCGGACAGGGTGTCAGGCGAGGTGACGGCGTGCCCGGCGAAGGAGGTGATCACGTCACCGGCCTCGAGACCGGCCTCGTCTGCGTGACCGTCCGCGACCACGTCGCCGACGACCGCTCCACTGGTACCGGTGCTCGTCACGACCGAGACCCCGAGCATCGCCGAGTCACCGATGTGTACGTCGGCCGACGCCTTCCCGTTCTCGATCTGCTCGGCGATGTCGAGCGCCTGGTTGATCGGGATCGCGTACCCCTCGGTCGTCGTCCCCGACCCGTTCCCCTGCCCCGACCCGTCACCAGACCCGTTCCCGGACCCATCACCCGAGCCGTCCCCATAGCCGTTGCCGTTGCCGGTCCCGTCGCCCGAACCGTTCCCGTAGCCGTTGCCGGAACCTGAGCCGTCGCCCGAACCGGAGCCGGAGCCGAACGGGAAGCCGCCGGTCCCGTTCCCATCGCCGTTCCCGTTGCCGGTGCCGGTATTGCCGTCACCCCAGGCGGCGAGCGTGGCGGTGGCCGCCTGCGCGGTGGAGGCCGAGGTCTGTCCCGGACGGCCCTGGCCGCCGTTGTTGCCGCCGCTGCCGGCCACGTCGACGCCGACCACCTCGCCGTTCGCGTTCGCGAGCGGGCCGCCGGAATCGCCGGCCTGGATGTTCGCGTCGGTCTGGATCAGGTCTTCCAGATTCTCCGGGTCCTGCCCGTTCTCGTCGGTCGCGGTGATCGACTGGTTCAGCCCGGTCACCTTCCCGGCCGCGTAGCTCGGCGTACCGCCGTCGCCGCCCGCGTTCCCGATCCCGACCACCTGGTCGCCGAGCTTCACCTGGTCGGAGTTGCCGGTCTTCGCGGTCTCCAGGCCGGACGCGTCCTTCAGCTTCAGTACGGCGATGTCGTGCTCCTCGTCGTACCCGACGACACTCGCGCTGTACGTCTTCCCGTTGCCCACGTCCGTCACGCTGATCGACGTCGCGCCTTCGATCACGTGGTGGTTGGTGAGGATCTCGCCGTCGGAGGTGAGCACGATCCCGGTGCCGGCCGCTCGTGCGTTCTCGTACCCGAGGACGGTGTTCACGTCGACCAGACCCGGCGACACCTTCGCTGCCACGGCCGCCGGGTCGAACGCCTGCTGCGACAACTGCGAGCTGTTCCCGCCGGCGCGCTGGTCAATGCCCCAGGCAACCGACCCGGCGACGAGCACCGCGGCCAGGCCGAGCGCACCGGCACCCAGCAGTCGCCGCCCGCGCTTCTTCGGCGGCTGCGGCGGAGGACCGAACGGGTACGGCGCCCCGAACTGCGGCCCGTTCGGCGGACCGTACTGCGGCGCCCCGTACTGCGGCACCTGCTGGTACTGCGGATACGGCTGCTGCTGCCCGTACGACTGACCGTACTGCGGCCCGTACTGCGCCCCGTAAGGCTGACCGTGCTGCGGCCCGTACGGCTGACCCTGCTGCGGCCCGCCTTGCGGCGACTGTCCGCCGTGCTGCTGCCCGCCTTGTGGCGACTGGCCGCTCGGCGATGCCTGCCCACCTTGCGGCTGCTGCCCGCCGTTGTGCGGTCCCGGTCCAGCGCTCTCGTTCATCTGGTGTCGCCCTCCTCGGCAAGTTCCCTCTGCCTTCGAGTAGAGCTCGCCAGACTGAGAACTCCATCGGGCCCGCCAATGAATCAGCTGAGAATCCGCTCCACCGCCATCACGACGGCCGTCCGCCGCAGCGACCGGTCCGGCAGCCTGTGGGTGGGCGTCCGGGAAGCTGGGTGCGGCGGCGCTAGCCGCGTAGGTCGTGGAAGAACTCGCGGACGTCGTTCACCAGCAGGTCGGGTTCTTCGAGGGCTGCGAAGTGGCCGCCGTGGTCGACCTCGGTCCAGCGGGTGATGTTGTTCGAGGTCTCGCAGTACCGGCGGATCGCGACGTCGTGCGCCATCGCGAGGACCGCCGTCGGGACGCCGGAGTTCGGCCGCGGCGACCAGTCGCGCGGCTGCGCGTACCCGATGTACGCCGCCGACCCGCCGGTCCCGGTCAGCCAGTACATCATCACGTTCGTCAGCAGCCGATCCTTGCTGATGATTGCCTCCGGCAACGTCCCGGCCGGGTACGTCCAGGCCTTGAACTTGTCCATGATCCAGGCCAGTTGCGCGACCGGCGAGTCGACCAGGCCGTAGCCCAGCGTCTGCGGCCGGGTCGACTGGATCGAGATGTAGCCGAACTCGTCCTTCATGAACTGCCCGATCCGCGCCATCTTGTCCTGCTCCAGCGGCGTCAGCGTCTGCAGCTCCTCCTCGGACATCTGCATCGGCGGCAGGTTCGTCCCGCCGTTCGTATGTACGCCGACGACGCGCGAAGGAGCGGCCCGCCCGACCTCGGGTGACACCGATCCACCCAGGTCCCCACCCTGTACGCCGTACCGCTCGTAACCGAGCTCGCTCATCAGCGCTGCCCACACCCGCCCGATCCGCGGGAACGTCCAGTTGTCGTCCGCCGTCGGCCCGGAGAACCCGAACCCGGGCAGCGCCGGGATCACCACATGGAACGCGTCCGAAGCCTGCCCACCATGAGCGACCGGATCGGTCAGCGGCCCGATCAGGTCGAGGAACTCGACGATCGACCCGGGCCAGCCGTGGGTCAGCATCAGCGGCAGCGCGTCCGGCTCCGCGGACCTGACATGGATGAAGTGGATCCGCTGCCCCTCGATCTCGGCGGTGAACTGCGGGTACGAGTTCAGCTCCTTCTCGGCGGCGCGCCAGTCGTACGACGTACGCCAGTACTCGACCAGCGACGAAAGCCAGGAGACCGGTACGCCGGTGTTCCAGTCGTCGCCGGGAAGCGGTGCGGGAAGCCGGGTGCTCGCCAGCTTGGCGGCGAGTTCGTCGAGCGTGCTCTGCGGGATGTCGATGCTGAACGGCTTGATCATGTCCACAACTCTGTCACCCACCTAGGACACCTTCAGTCCTAGGAAGCTGTCAGAATGAAAAACATGATCGAGACCTCGGCACGGCTGCTGAAGCTTCTCTCCCTGCTGCAGCAACCCAAGGAGTGGAGCGGAACCGCCCTGGCCGGCGAGCTCGGCGTCGGGGTTCGGACGGTACGGCGGGACGTCGACAAGCTCCGCAACCTCGGCTACCCCGTCGACGCGATCCCCGGTGTCGCCGGCTACCGCCTCGGCGCCGGCGCCGCACTCCCCCCGCTGCTGCTCGACGACGAGGAAGCGATCGCGGTCGCCATCGGACTACGGGCCGCGGCGAACGGGACCGTGGCGGGCACCGAGGAGTCGTCGGTCCGCGCGCTGACGAAGCTCGAACAGGTCCTCCCGTCGCGACTGCGCCATCGGGTCGAGCTCCTCCAGCAGGTCGCCGTCACGCCCTCGGGCGGTCCGTCGGTGCAACCCGACGTTCTGCTCGCGGTCGCGGCCGCGTGCCGGGACCATCAGCGGCTGCGGTTCGACTACCGCAACCACGACGGTACGGCGACCACGCGGACGACCGAGCCGCATCGGCTCGTGCACACCGGGCGGCGGTGGTACCTGGTCGCGTGGGATCTCGACCGCGACGACTGGCGGACGTTTCGCGTCGACCGGGTCGAGCCGCGGATCCCGACCGGCCCGCGGTTCACCCCGCGCGAGGTACCTGATCTCCAGAGCACGAACCGCGGCGTCGCGTACGGCGGCTACCGCTACCAGACACGACTGCTCGTCCACGCCCCGGTGGAGCAGGTCGCGGACAAGTTCGGGCCGAACGTCGCCACGGTGACGTCGGTCGACGCGACGACGACGCTCGTCGAGACCGGCGCCAACTCACTCGACGAACTCGCGCTGCACCTCGGCCTGCTCGGCTACCCGCTCGAGATCCAGTCGCCGCCCGAGCTGATCGACCGCATCCGCGAACTCACGACGCGCCTGACAGCGGCGATTCCGGCGTCCTGACCGGTACCTTTCAACCATGCAGGATCGATACGTCGAGACCGTGCTGGGCCGGATCCGCTTGCGGGTCGACGGGTCTGGGCCCGCGATGTTGTTCTGGCCGAGTCTGTTGATGGACGGCACGTTGTGGTCCGCCCAGGCCGCGCATTTCGCGGGCCGCTTCCAGGTGATCCTGGTCGATCCGCCCGGGCACGGCGGCAGCGATCCGCTGACCGGGCCGTTCACGTTCGAGCAGTGCGCGGAGGTGATCCTGGCGATCATCGACGACCTGCAGGTCGAGAAGGTTCACCTGATCGGCAACAGCTGGGGCGGGATGATCGGCGGCACGTTCGCGGCACTGCATCCGGACCGGATCGGCATCGCCGTACTGATGAACGCCACCGCGTCACCGGCCGGACGACGGCAGAAGGTCGAGTACGGCGTCCTGATCCGCGCGGCGCAGCTTCTCGGCGGGATGCGCGGGCCGCTCACCGGGCCGGTGCGCGACGCCTTCCTCGGCCCGACCGCGAAACGCGAGAAGCCCGAGGTCGTTGCCACGGTCAACGAACTCGCGCGCAAGGTGGACATCAGGTCGGGACGGCACGCCGTCACCAGCGTGGTCCCGCACCGTCCCGATCAGCGCGCGCTGCTCGGCAAGATCCGGACGCCGGTTCTGGTGGTGGCCGGTGCGGAGGACGCCACCTTCCCGGTCGCGGAGACCGAGGAGATGGCGGACTCCATTCCGGGCGCGAGGTTCGTCGTACTCGAGCAATCCGCACATCTGGCGGCGCTCGAGTCCCCGAAAGAGGTCAACGCCCTGATCGACGATTTCCTCGCCGATCAGGGCGCGCCCTCCTCATAAAAGTCAGCTGACGACGGCCCCGGTCTTCGGGTCCAGGATCAGCTTCTGCTTGCTCGGCCGCCAGAAGTTGAACAGGCCGGTCAGGCTGCCCGCCCGCTGGTCGAACGAGTGGTCACCGATCCGGCCGGTCCGCCAGTTGTCCTCGATGAACTTCAGGACCGAGGTCTGGTCGGTGAGCGAGTGGTCGATGTAGTTGCTCTTCGCGTACGGCGAGACCACCAGCAGCGGCAGGCGCGGGCCGTAACCGCAGCGGTCGGCGTACCCGCCGGCGACCGGGGTGTGACCACACAGAGCCGATTGGTCCAGGGCGGCGTCCTGAGAGCCGTTCACCGTCGGGGCCTTCACGTGGTCGTACCAGCCGTCGGAGTCGTCGTAGGCGATCACGACCGCGGTCGACGACCACTCCTTCGACTTCTGCAGCTGGTTGATCTCCTTGACGACGAACGCCTGCTCGTCCAGCGGATCGGAGTACCCGGCGTGGCCGTCCTGGTACTCGCCGGCCTTCAGGAAACTGACCGCCGGCAGGTTGTTCGCCGCCAGGGCCGCGTCGAAGTCCGACGTGTCGTACTGGTGATTGGCCTGGTCGGTGTGACCGATCGCCGCAACGGACGAAGGCGGCAGGTGCTTCGGGTTCGCCGTCGACTTGTAGTACTCGAACGGCTCATGGTGCGGGCTGTAGTCGTTCGCCGCGATGCCGCCGACGTTCGGATGCGACGCGCCGCAGACTGCCTTGCCGTTGGCGGTGCCGGTCGGCTTGAAGCCGCCCTGGAACCAGCCCCAGGTGACGTTGCGCTGGTTGAGCAGGTCGCCGATGTTCTGCCCGTGCATCACGGCCAGGTTGTTCGTCGACTTGCCGTTGCTGTTGGAGCAATCGTCGTAGTACGGGTCGGGGTCGTTGGTGATGGTCCCGATCCCGTTCGCGTCCGGCGACTGTACGGCGTACGCGTCGGTGGTCGGCTCGCCCGTCTTCGGGTCGACGGCCTGGCCGCCGTGGGTCTGCCCGGAGATGAGGTTCAGCGCGCCCGGAGTCGACGGGCCGTAGACCGTGTCGAACGAGTTGTCGCTCATCGCGTAGTGCTGGGCGTAATTCCACAGCCCGGTGACGGTGTTGCCGTCGTAGTAGTCCATCACCAGGCCCGGCTCGCCGAACAGCACCGGCTGGCCGGTGCATTTATCGGTCTCGGTGTTCTCGACGAACTTGTCCATTTTGCCGCCGTTGACGGCCTTCTGCTCCGGACCGTAGCCGTGGTTCTGGTCGCAGGTCAGCGCCTGCGACGGCGCCAGCCGCTTCGGGTTGTAGGCGTTCGGGTTGTCCGTCAGCAGCTTCTTGGACAGACCGTTCACCTTGGGCGTGTGCCGGGCCGCCGTGAACGGCGTACCGTCCGCGTTGGTCGCGTTCGGGTACGTCCCGAAGTAGTGGTCGAACGAGATGTTCTCGCCGAAGATCACCACCACGTGCTGGATCGGCGTGGTCGTTCGCGCCGGGTGGTACGAAGCGGCGTCGGCCGCCGTGAACGCCGCACCGGCGTTGGTCACCTGCTGGGTAGCGCCGGGCGCGCCACAGGCGGCCAGCAACAAGCCCGTCGCAGCCGCAACGGCTGTGGCAGCGACAGGAAGTCTTGCGCGCATGCCTTCTCCTCCTGAATAACTCATCCGAGCAACGACCGCGCGAAGTGGTCGTTGCCGTCCCGAACACCGGGAAGCACGAAGAAATAGCCGCCGCCGACCGGCCGGATGTAGTCGACGAGAGGCTCGTCGGCCAGCCTGGTCTGCACGGCCTCGAACTGCCGGGCGATGTCCTGCTGGTACGCGCAGAACAACAGCCCCATGTCCAGGTCACCGACCGCGTCGGTGCCCTTGTCGTAGTTGTAGCCGCGGCGCAGGAACTGGCTGGCCGCGGTGTCCGCGGTGCGTGGATTCGCCTTGCGGATATGGCTGGTCAGCGGAATCGCCCCGCCGGTCGGATCGGCCGGGTAGTTCGGGAGGTCGGTCTCACTGCTGCCGTCCAGGGGCGCACCGGAGTCCCGGCGCCGGCCGAACATGTTCTCCTGCTCGCCGACCGACACCCGGTCCCAGAACTCGACCAGCATCCGGATCTGCCGCAGCACCTGATAGCTGCCGCCCTCGGTCCAGGCTGGCTCGCCGTTTCCCTTGCCTACCCACACGAGCTTGTCGTGGTCGGCCGGGGCCGGCTTGACGATGCCGTCCTTGAAACCCATCAGGTTGCGCTGCGCACCGGCCGGCCGCGGTGGGCTCTGGAAGCCGTCGACCCGCCAGCGCAGCTGCATCGCGCCACGGGTGTGCCGAGCGAGGTCCCGCAACGCGTGCAGCACGGTATCGGTCTCCGACGCGCACAACTGCAGGCTCAGATCCCCGTGACACAGGCTGTCGTCCAGGCTGTCGTTCGGGAACTCCTTCATCGCCGTCAGCTTCGCGGGCTTGCGATCCTTCAGGCCGTACCGGTCGTCGAACAGGGACGCCCCGACGCCGACGGTGACCGTCAGGTCGTCGCCCGGCATGTCCGGTCCGAGTACGCCGGAATCGGCCGGCGGGGCCGTGATACCCAACGGCGGCAGCGCACCGCCCGCGGTGAGCAGCCGCGCCCGATCGGTCAGCGTTCTGAACAGGTCAGTCAGCTCTGCTTGGTTCGCGGCGATCACGTCGAACGACGCGAAGATCGCCTGCTTCTGCTGGTCGGTGGTGATGCCGGCCTGATGTACGCCGTGGAACGGGACGGACGTCGGCGTCGCAGCCTCCGCGGACATCTCGCTTGCTGCCACGGCCCCCGTGACCGCGGCAGCGCCCGCTCCTGCGAGGGCGCCGCGGAGGAAGGACCGGCGGCCGACGCCACTCATGAACCCCTCCGGACTTCACAGATCGCAGCAACCGGAGCGAGCTTCTCCAGCAACTCCCCCACCGCGCCGTTGAGCTGTTCCCGCGTGGTCCGATCCAACTGGTCGACCGGCGTGCCCTGGTGTGCGGTCAGCAACGTGCGCACCCGGCTCTCCCACTTCAAAACCTCGGGCAGCTCGGGGTAGCGCGGCTTGAGCACCGGATCCAGGATCGCCAGCACATTCGCCGTACCGTTCAAGTTCGCCAGCGCGGTGTTCAGCGACGTACCGCTGCCCTGATCGTTCTCGCCGGTCAGCTCGAACTGGAGCGCGTTCTCCATGATCTCGTGAGCGCGCAGCCCGAGATCGTTCGGATCCACCTGCTCATTGGGCAGATCCTTCTGCAGGCTGTGCACGTCAGCCGCCAACTGATCCGCGATCGGCTTCAGCCCAGAACCCTTGTGCCACAGGCCTTTCTCCAACAAGTGGAACCCGTTGGCTGACCCATCGATCTTGTCCGCGAAGTCCCCGAACGCGTCGTACGCCGCACCGAGCGAGTTGTACGCCAGATGCGCAGACAGCCAGTCGATCCGGGCCGCGTCCAAGTTGCCGGCGTCAACGTCCGCGCGCAACTTGTCCGTCTTCACCACCAGACCAGCGACACCGCGAGCGACTCCAGCCTGGTACTTCTTCACCAATGGCAGCAGGTCGTTCTTGCTGACCGGGACGACGGCAGGACCGCCCTGCGCCGTCCCCCGTCAGCGTGACGGTCGGACCGGTGATCGCGTCGGTGTCCTCGATCAGGCACCGGATCGCGTACTGCCCGGCGCCGAGTTGCACGTCCATCGACGCGCTCGTGTTCGGCCCCAGACCCTCAACCTCGCCGTACACCTTCTTGCTACCGACCTCGACGAGGTCGACCTCAGCGGCCGCGTCGCCGGTGTTGTGGACGACGAGCGTCTGCCGGCCGGTCTTCGCGTCGGTCCACCCCTGCCCGCACTGGCTGCGGGACACGCTGATCCCGGACGGGCCGCCGGTCGCGTCGGCGGACTCTTCCCAGGGCCGCCAGACCGTGACCCCGATCGCCGCACTCAGGACGACCACTGCGACAGCCGCCGGCACCGGACGGGGTGTGCGCACGACAGGTCGCTCCTGGAGATCGGCGGATTTACATTCGCCGGTAATGCTAATCCTGGGAAAGCCTGGACCTGCACGGGTTCGGCGTGGTTTGCCGGTCCGTTAACGCACTGTTCGTCCGCTACGCCTACCGGTTCGGCTAGCGGCGAGCCGGAACTGAGAGCCGGCTGAGATCGGAGGCGACCACGATCTCGCCGGAGAACTCCGCCGCGGCCTCCTCGTAGAAGCGTTCCGGCTCCAGGTAGCGCTGGGAGAAGTGCGTGAGGACGAGCTTGCGGACGCCGCATTCGGCCGCGACCCGAGCGGCCTGGCGGGCGGTCAGGTGACCGAAACGGCGGGCGAGTTCGGATTCGGAGGACAGGTACGTCGACTCGATGACGAGCAGGTCGGCGCCGTCCGCGAGGCGCAGGACGTTCTCGCACAGGCGAGTGTCCATGATGAACGCGAACCGCTGCCCCGGCCGCAGTTCGCTGACGTCGTCCACGTGCACGGTGCGATCGCCGAGGTCGAGCGATCCGGCTCGTTGGAGCCGGCCGACGTCAGGCCCGGTCACGCCGTACGCCGCAAGCTTGTCCGGGAGCATCCGGCGTCCGTCGGGCTCGATCAACTGGTACCCGAAAGACTCGATCGGGTGCTCCAGGCGCCGCGCCCACAACTGGCCGAACGACCCGACGGACAGCAGCCCGTCCTCCTCGACCGGCTCCTCGAGCAGTTCGGCCCGCTCGAAGAACGAGGCGGCGTACCGCAACCGCGTGAAGTACGTCTGCCCCGAGGCCGGATAGTGCGCCCGCACCGGATGCGGTACGTCGTCCAGCGACAACCGCTGCACCACGCCCGGGCACCCCGAGACAGTGATCGCCGTGGAAGTGCGTCACGCACAACCGCGTGATCGCCCGGGCCGCGAGCCCGGCGTAGATCATCTGCCGCTGCGTCCCCTCGCCCGGATCGAACAGGAACCCCTCGTCGTCCCAGCGCAGGAAGTACCCGTTCTGCGTACGTTCCCGGGACGGCACCTGACTGCCGGTCCCGAGTACGACGAGCTCACGCAAGCGCGGCCACCAAGGTCGACGACGACATGTTGCCGCCGCAGGACACGACCGCGACACGCTTCCCGGCCAATTCGGTACGTCGTGCGCTCGCAGCCGCGAACGCCAACGCGGCCGAGCCTTCGATCAACTGGTGCTCGGTGTCGATCACCGTCCGGAGCGCGTCCCGGATCGCGTCCTCCTCGACGAGCACCCAGTCGTCGACCAGTTCACGACACAGGTCGAACGTGATGCTCCCCGGCTCGACGCTGCCCGCCGTACCGTCCGACAACGTCTGCCCGGCGTCGACCTGCACGATCTCGCCGGCCCGTACCGAGGCCGCCATCGCGTCGTCGACGGCCGGCTGCGCGCCGTACACCCGGATCCCGGGCAGATGCTTCTTGAGCACCGCGGCGACCCCGCTGATCAGCCCGCCGCCGCCGACCGCCACCACGACCGCATCGAGCGGCGCACCGGCCAACTGCTCGACGATCTCCACGCCGACCGTCCCTTGCCCGGCAATGATGTCCGGGTCGTTGTACGGCGGAACGTACGCGAGCCCGTGCTCCGCGGCGTACGCCCGGGCCTTGATCTCGAGGACGCCGGTGTCGTTGCCCTCGGCCCGTAGTTCCAGACCGAGCCGGCGCAGCGCCGCGACCTTGCCCGGCGCGGCGTTCTCGGGCAGGTAGACGATGCCATGACCGCCGAGCGTCGCGAGCGCGTTGCCGACGCCGAGCCCGTGGTTCCCGGTGGACGCCGTGATCACGCCCGCCGCCCGCTCCGCCTCGGTCAGCGTCAGGATCTTCGCCAGCGCACCGCGGGCCTTGAACGATCCCGTCCGCTGCTGGTGCTCGCACTTCACGAGCACCTCGGCGCCGAGCTCCTCGCTGAACGCGCCGTACCGGACGAACGCCGTCGGCGGCAGGTGCTCCCGCAGGGCCGGCGCGACGCGCTCGGCCCGTGCGGCAGCTTCTGCGGGCGTCATCACTCTGCAGCGTTGAGGCTCGTGCCGAGGGCCTGCCAGTCGAGGACCGGTGCGGCGAGCTTGCTGATCGTTGCCAGCAGCCCCAACCGCGCGGCGCGGATCTCCGGCTCCTTCGCCATCACGAGGATCTCGTCGAAGAACGCGTTCACCGGCTCGACCAGGACCGACGCGGTGGAGACGAAGTCGCCGAGCCCGGTCGGCGCCTGCCCGATCTTCTGGACCGCCTCGTGCAGCACGACCTCGGCGGGCTCGGTGAGCTTGCCGGCGTCGTACTCCGCCTCGGTACCTTCCGGAACGATCCGGCGGACCCGCTGCAGTACGGCGACCAGATCGGCGAAGTCGCTGTTGCCGACGAGTCCCTGCAGAGTCTTCAGCGTCTCGTCCGCGACCACCGGAGCAGTTGCCAACGGCAACACCGCGGCGACCTGGAGGTGGTCGTCACCGCGGTCGATCAGTTGCTGCTCGTACCGCCGTACGGTGAAGTCGGCGACCTCGTCGAGGGAGTCCGCCGGTACGTCGATGCCTTGCGCACCGATCTCGTCCGCGGCCGCCTTCAGGCCCACCGGCAACGTGATCGCCCGCAGCTCCGGGTGCTCGCGCAGGATCGCGACGACACCGGCAGCGGCGCGGCGCAGCGCGAACGGGTCGGAGCTTCCGGTCGGCTTCGCGCCGATCCCGAACAGCCCGGCCAGCAGGTCGAACCGGTCGGCGAGCGCGAGCAGCGCGCCCGGAGTCGTGGACGGGACCGGGTCACCGGCCGACCGCGGCAGTTCCATGTCGAACAGAGCCTGTGCGACGGCCTCGGTCTCGCCGGCGCGCTTGGCGTACTCGCGAGCCATCGTGCCGGCCAGGCTGGTCAGCTCGACCACCATCTGCGAACCCAGGTCGAACTTCGCCAGTTCGGCGGCCCGCTTCAGTGTGGTCAGGTCGTCGCCGTCGAGATCGACCGTAGCCGCGAGCCTTGTCGCGATCCGCCCGATCCGGCCCGCGCGGTCGGCCATCGAGCCGAGCCGCTCCTCGAAGGCCAGCTTCTCCAGCTCGCTCTTCATCGACTCGAGCGGTGTCTCCAGGTCGGCCCGCCAGAAGAACGCGGCGTCCTCGTAGCGCGCTCGCAGTACGCCCTCGTTGCCGGCCCGGACCAGGTCCTCGTCGACGGAACCGTTGGCCACGGCAACGAAGTGCGGCAGCAGCTTGCCGTCACCGTCGCGGACCGGCAGGTAGCGCTGATGCTTGCGCATCACGGTCGTGAGGATCTCGCTCGGCAGCTCCAGGTAGTCGGCCGCGAACCCGCCGAGGATCGGCGTCGGCTCCTCGATCAGGTTGACGATCTGGTCGACCAGCGCGGACTCGCCGTCCACGTCGACCGTGCCGCCAACGCCCTTCGACAGCTCCGCCGCGGCCTCGACGATCTGTGCCCGCCGACGAGCCGGGTCCGCCTCGATGCCATGGATTCGGAGCAGGTCCAGGTAGCCCTCGGCCGACGCGATCTCGACCTTCGGCTGCGCGGCGGTCCGGTGCACGCGCGTCGTCCGTCCGGCCGCGAGGCTCGAGACGGAGACCGGGACGATCTCGTCGCCGAGCAGCGCAACCAGCCAGCGGATCGGGCGGGTGAACGAGAGCTTGGCGTCGTTCCACCGCATATTCTTGTCCGAGCGCAGGCCCGCGACGATCTCGCTCAGTACGCCACTCAACACCTCGGCCGCACCGCGACCCGGGTCCGGCTTGGTCACCGCGACGTACTCGACGCCGTCGACATCCAGGTCGTGCAGCTCGGTCGGCTCCACCTTCTGACCGCGGGCGAACCCGGCAGCGGCCTTGGTGAGGTTGCCGTCGGCGTCGTACGCGGCTGCCTTCTTCGGACCGCGGACCACCCGCTCGGCATCCGGCTCACCGGCCTGGACGGACGCGACGAAGGCGACCACGCGACGAGGAGTCGCGTACGTCGTGATTGCGCCGTGCTCGAGCCGGGTCGCGGCCAGCTTCTCCTCCAGGGCAGCCTGTACCGCCGCGGCGGTCTTCGTGACCTCGGACGGCGGCATCTCCTCGGTGCCGATCTCGAAGGTCAGCTGCCGAGTGCCCGTGCTCGTCGGGAACTCGGTCGGCACTTCCGCGGCCGGCGACAGCTCGGCCAGGCCCAGCGGGTGCTTCAGTTCCTCGCGGCGCTCGGCCCACAGCCGCGACACCTCGCGGGCCAGGGTCCGCATCCGGCCGAACGCCTTGGCGCGTTCCGTCGTACTGACGGCACCGCGGGCGTCGAGGACGTTGAACGTGTGCGAGCACCGCAGTACCTGGATGTGCGCCGGCACCGGGAGGCGGTCGTCGATCATCCGGCGGGCCTCGTTCGCGTACTCCTCGAACAGCCGCTTCTGCGACTCCACGTCCGCGTCGTCGAGGTAGTACCGGCTCATCTCGTACTCCGCCTGGCCGAACGCCTCGCCGTACGAGATGCCCGGCGCGTAGGCGATGTCCTTGAAGTGCGAGACGCCCTGCAGCGCCATCATGATCCGCTCGATGCCGTAGGTGATCTCCACCGACACCGGGTCCAGCGTCATCCCGCCGGCCTGCTGGAAGTACGTGAACTGGGTGATCTCCAGACCGTCCAGCCAGACCTCCCAGCCCAGGCCCCACGAGCCGGTCGCCGGGTTCGCCCAGTTGTCCTCGACGAACCGCACGTCGTGCGCGTCGATGTCGATCCCGAGCGCGGACAGGCTGTCCAGGAACAGCTCCTGCGGGTTGCCCGGATCCGGCTTGAGCACCACCTGGAACTGGGTGTGGGTCTGCAGCCGGTTCGGGTTCTCGCCGTAGCGGCTGTCGTCCGGCCGCACACTCGGCTCGACGTACGCCACCCGCCACGGCTCCGGACCGAGCACCCGCAGGATGGTCGCGGGGTTCAGCGTTCCGGCACCGACCTCGGTGTTGAACGGCTGCACGACCATGCAGCCCCGGTCGGTCCAGTACTTCGTGAGCGCGAGCAGCGCGTCCTGCATGGTGAGCACAGCAAACCTCAAGCCATCTTTCGGGGGGGTGTTCGCAGCGCAGTCTATTAGGCCGACGCCGGTGCTATCCCCCGGATTGCCAGGGTGAGCAAACGGTCGGCTTGTGCGGTGTCTTCGGCACTGGCCAGCGAGATGCCGTTGACGAGCTTCAGCAGGTCTTCGATGCGGACTTCCACGGGTACGACGCCGACTGTTCTGAGCGCGCTCCAGCAGCTGCCGGCCGGCTGTCAGCAGGCGCTCATGAGCGTCCGAACCGCAGTCCCCGCTCATCACCAGGGCCGTCGCCAGACCGCGGCTGCTGGTCGCGTGCCGGACCATCGCGCGCAGCCAGTTCGTCAACGCCTGCAGGGGATCCGGCTCATCGAGCAACTCCGTCGCCTGTGTGCAGACTTCGTCGACGCTGGTCCGGAACACCTCCTCCAGCAGCCTGATGCGGCCGCCGAAATGCCGGTGCAGGGTCGCCGATCCGACGCCGGCGCGGCGGGCGATCTCCTCGAGCGACGCGTCCGCGCCCTGCTCGGACACCACCTCGGCCGCGACCGCGACCAGGCGGTCCCGGTTCCGCTGAGCGTCAGCGCGCATTGGGCAGGTCCCTTGACGTAAGTGGGGTGGTCCCCCATATCGTAGCGGAAGATAACCGGGGGGCCACCCCGCTTAGATTCGAGGAGAGTCATATGCGCATTGGCATGGCGTTCGGCGACGTCCGTGGACGGGCCCCGCTGACCGAGATCACCCGGCAGATCCAGGAGGCGGCCGCGGCCGGGGCTAGCACTGCCTGGGTGACGCACGGCGTGGGCTGGGACGCCCTCACGACACTGGCGGTCGCCGGCCCGGCGGCTCCCGGTATCGAGCTCGGCACCGCAGTCGTACCGTTCCCCCAGCGGCACCCGCTCGTGCTCGCGAAGCAGGCACTGACCGTGCAGGCGGCGATCGGCAACCGGCTCACACTCGGCATCGGCGCCGGCATCGCCGGGATGGTCAGCACGATGTACGGACTGCCCACCGACCGGCCGGCGCGACGACTCCGCGAGTACCTGGAGGTACTGCGCCCACTGCTCCGCGGCGAACCGGTCGACCACCACGGCGAGTACTACACCGCGGCCGGCTCGATCGACCTGCCCGGCGTCGAGGCTCCCCCGGTACTCATCGCCGCCCTCGGCCCCGCGATGCTGAAGGTCGCGGGCGAGCTCGCCGACGGCACGATCACCTGGATGACCGGACCCCGGACACTCACCAACCACGTCGTACCGACCATCACCCGAGCGTCCGGCAGCCGCACTCCGTGGATCGTGGCGGGACTTGCTGTGTGTCTGACGTCCGCCGAGGACGCCGTACGGGCGCGGTTCGCCGAGCAGTTCGCGCTGGCCGGGCAGGTCCCGGAGTACCGCGCGATGCTCGACCGGGAAGGTGCCGACGGCCCGGCCGACGTACTGATCGTCGGCGACGAGGACTCGATCGCGAAGCAACTCGCCCGAATCGGCGACACCGGCGCAACCGACCTGATGCTCGCCCCGTCGGCACCCCGGAAGAGCAGGAACGGACGACCGCGTTCCTGTCTAAAGTAGTGCGGTGACCTCGCCCCTACATGCGGCGGTAGTTCTCTAGTTCCGTCGTCCGCTCCCCGGCGCCGATCCGGCGTTCGGGTGAGCCGTGCTGCCCATCTTCGCTTCGCACCGGCAGGGACGACTCTTGCACCAGGTCATCACGATCGACGACGCCATCTCCGCGGATCGGGCACTGCGCCTGATCAGACGCGGCTCGACCCTTCACTGGGACGGTGATTTCCAGAACGCCAAACAACTCCTCACCGCCCTCGGCCGCCGACTCCCGGCGCCGAGCGGCGGCACCTTCCACGACCAGCGCCGGCACCAGACAGATCGGGTCCGCGTCCTGAACTCGTTGCTGGTTCCGCTGATCAACCACCAAATCACCTTGCGCCGCGCACCCGACGTACGGACAGCGTGCCGGGAGGCCTACGGGGCACCAGCCGAGGAGCGGTGGGTGCCACTGCGGGAACTGCTCGGGGTGATCGGCGCGCACCAACTCCGGCTCCGCGGCGTCCACGTACCGGCCCTCGGCGACCGCATCCACCCGCACTACAGCGTCTTCGCCCCCACCAGATCGGAGTACGCCGACCTGGTCGCGGACTGCCCATTGCCGCCCGCAAACACGGCGTTCGACATCGGCACCGGGACCGGCCTGCTCACCGCGATCCTGTCCAGGCGGGGCATCCGTCACGTAGTTGCCACGGACAACAACCCACGAGCGATCGCGTGCGCCCGCGAGAACCTCCAACGACTACAAGTGAACGCCACGCTCCTCGAGACCGATCTGTTCCCACCGGGTCGAGCAGACCTGATCGTCTGCAACCCGCCCTGGATCCCCGCGCGACCGGCAACCCTCCTCGACCAGGCCGTGTACGACGAGGACGGCCGAATGCTCCGCGCGTTCCTCAGCACCGTCCGCGAGCACCTCGAACCGGACGGGGAGGTGTGGTTGATCCTGTCCGATCTGGCCGAGCGACTCGGGCTGCGGGAGCGGGGCGAGCTGTTCAGCATGTTCTGTTCCGGCGGACTGCAGGTCGCCGGGCGCGCCGACGCCGTACCTCGGCATCGTCGGGCGCGGGAGGGCGAGACGACCTCCTTATGGCGACTGCGGTCCAGCGCATTCGTGTCTACTATCGGCGGGTGACGGTTACGGATGCGCACGGGGCGGTCGACGCGGTCTGGAGGATCGAGTCGGCGCGGATCATCGCGGGCGTCGCACGGATCGTGCGGGACGTCGGACTCGCGGAGGAGTTGGCGCAGGACGCGCTGGTGGCCGCGTTGGAGCAGTGGCCCGAGTCCGGCGTACCGAACAATCCGGGCGCCTGGTTGATGGCGATCGCCAAACGGCGGGCGATCGACCTGATCCGCCGCAAGGACACGTACCAGCGCAAGCTCGCCGAGATGGGCCACGAGCTGGAGATCGACGGTGACAGCGTCGAGGACGACGTCGAGGCCATCCTCGAGGACCACATCGAGGACGACCTGCTGCGGCTGGTGTTCACCGCTTGTCACCCGGTGCTCACCATGGACGCCCGGGTGACGCTGACGCTCAAGCTGCTCGGCGGCCTGAAGACCGACGAGATCGCCCGCGCGTTCCTCGCCCCGGAGGCGACGATCGCGCAGCGCATCGTCCGGGCCAAGCGCAACCTGGCCAAGGCCGGCGTCGAGTTCGAGGTGCCGTCCGGGCCGGAGCTCCTGGAGCGGACGTCGTCGGTGCTCGAGGTCATCTACCTGATCTACAACGAGGGGTACTCCGCGACCGCGGGCGACGACTGGATGCGGCCGGCCCTGTGCAACGAGGCGATGCGCCTGGGACGGCTCATCGTCGAGCTGATGCCGACCGAGCCCGAAGTACTCGGCCTGCTGGCGTTGATGGAGCTGCAGTCGTCGCGTGCGAACGCCCGCGTCGGGAGCGACGGCGAGCCGGTGCTGCTCCTCGACCAGGACCGCCGCCGCTGGGACCGCCTACTGATCCGCCGCGGCCTCGAAGGCATCGAGCGCGCCTGGGCACTCGAGAAACCACCCGGCCCGTACCTCTTGCAGGCCGCGATCGCCGCCTGCCACGCCCGCGCAGCAGACCCCGAGGACACCGACTGGGCCCGGATCGCCGGCCTGTACGCCGTACTCGCGCAAGTGACCCCGTCACCGGTCATCGAGCTGAACCAGGCCGTCGCGATCTCGATGGCGTTCGGCCCGGAACGTGGATTGGCAGCGGTCGACCTGCTGGCGGACGACCCGTCGCTGCAGGACTACCACCTGCTGCCGAGCGTGCGCGGCGACCTGCTGTTCAAGCTCGGCCGTCTGGACGAGGCCCGCGCCGAGTTCGAGAAGGCCGCCGCCCTCACGCGCAACGAACGCGAACGGAAACTCCTGCTGGAACGCGCCGCCGCCTGCTGACCGACTGTCTACTTGTGCCGGCGTGCCAGCCAGACCATGGCACCGGCACCGAGTACCACGGCGCCGCCGACGGCGGCTGTGGCCTTCGGGTGGCGCTTGCTCGTCGCAGGCAGTTCCTTCATCGCGCCGGGTACCTGCTTCATCTTCTGACCCGTCTGGCCGGCGGCGCCCGACATCCGATGGCCCGCGCTCGACGCGGTCTCCTTCATCCGGTGCGGCACGTTCAGCCGGCGGGTGAGTTCCTGAACGGTGTCGGCGAGGTGCTGCCTGGTGTGCTCGAGATCCTCGCGCAGCGTCTCGCTGTCCGTCATCGGCTCGCGATGCGAGGCGTTCTTCGTGGTGGTCATGCGATGCCCTTCCCTTCCGGCTGGTGTCCCTTGAGCGCTTCCAGGTCTTCGTGCACGCCGTCGACGGCACGTTGCGGAACGGGCGGAGTGGCACGGGCGACGTGCCGCTTGCCGAGCAGAGCGGCGACTGCCGCGATCGTGAACAGGACGGCGGCAACGATCAGGGCCGACAGCCAGCCCGGCAAGGCAGTCGCGAGCCCGAGGATCGCCGCGGCAATCAGGACGCCCACGCCGTACAGCGCGAGCGTTCCGGCCCCGCCGAACAACCCGGCGCCGACGCCGGCCTCCTTGCCCTTCTCCTTCAGTTCGGCCTTGGCGAGCTGAAGCTCGTCACGGACCAACTGACTCAGGTCGCTCGTCACGTCGCTCACGAGGTGACCGATGTTCGCGTTCTGACCGTTCAGTCCAGCCTCACGCCGGACCATCTCCGGACGTGTCGTCATGACCGCCTCCCGTGCTCGGTTGCCCGCCCGGTACCCAGATGGGCCGACAACCACGCGACGGAGCGTCGCCGAAGTGATCTGCGTCACACGGTGTCGCGTGGTCGGCTGCCGTTCGACGCAGTGGTGAGATCGTCACCCACCAGGAGGAATCCACCATGAATACCGTCGTATCGAAGGACGGCACCACCATCACCTACGACCGGCGCGGCAACGGGCCGGCGCTCGTTCTCGTCGACGGCGCCCTCTGCTCCCGTGCACAGGGTCCGATGCCCGACGTCGCCGAGGCCCTCGCGGACCGTTTCACCGTCTACAACTACGACCGGCGCGGGCGCGGCGACTCCGGCGACGCGGGCGACTACGCGGTCGAGCGGGAGATCGAGGACCTGGCCGCGGTGATCGAGGCGGCCGGCGGATCGGCGTACGTCTACGGCTCGTCGTCCGGCGCGGCACTGTCGCTGCGGGCGGCCGCGGCCGGGTTGCCGATCGAGAAGCTGGTCGCGTTCGAGCCGCCGTACGTCGTCGACGACAGCCGCAAGCAGATCCCGCGGAGCTGGGTCGCCGACCTGCAGGCGCTCGAGCCGGGCGACGCGATCAAGTACTTCTTCACGAAGGGGATCGGGCTGCCCGGGATCTTCGTCACGATGATGAAGCTGATGCCGGCCTGGAAACCGCTGAAGGCGATCGCGCACACCCTGCCGTACGACGCTCAGGTCCTCGGGAACAACTGCTTCGGCGAGCCGATGGACACCGAGCAGTGGGCGCCGATCGAGCAGCCGGTGCTCGTAGTGAACGGCGGGAAGAGCCCGGGGTGGATGAAGAACTCGACGCGGGCGCTCGCGGCGGCGGTGCCGGGCGCCGGGCACAACGAGGTACCGGGTCAAAACCACATGATCAAGGCTGGAGCGATCGCCCCGGTGATAGCGGACTTCTGTCGGTGACCGCCAGGCCATCACAATCGCGCCCGCCGGCCCCGCGTGAGCGGGGAACCGGCGGGCGCGGTCAGATTGTGATGGCCTGGGCGTCCGGGTTGGTCAGGCGCCGGTGATCAGGGCGCCGGCGCCGGAGCGGGCGGCGTCGAAGCGCGCCTGGGCGTCGGCCCAGTTCACGACGTTCCACCACGCCTTGACGTAGTCGGGCTTCACGTTCTTGTACTGCAGGTAGAACGCGTGCTCCCACATGTCCAGCATCGCGATCGGGATCTGGCCGGCCGGCAGGTTGCCCTGCTGGTCGTAGAGCTGGTGGATCAGCAGCTGGCCGCCGAGGGCGTCCCAGCCGAGAATCGCCCAGCCGGAGCCCTGGATCGTCGTCGCGCTCGCGGTGAAGTTGGCCTGGAACGAGTCGAACGAGCCGAAGTACTCGTCGATCGCCGCACCCAGCTCGCCGTCCGGCTTGTCGCCGCCGTCCGGCGACAGGTTCTTCCAGAAGATCGAGTGGTTCACGTGCCCACCGAGGTTGAAGGCGAGGGTCTTCTCCAGCCCGACGATCGAGCCGAAGTCACCCTTGTCGCGGGCCTCGGCCAGCTTGTCCAGGGTGTCGTTCAGACCCTTCACGTAGGTCGCGTGGTGCTTGTCGTGGTGCAGCTCCATGATCTCGCCCGCGATGCTCGGCGCGAGCGCGCTGTAGTCGTAGGGGAGGTCGGGAAGCGTGTACGTGGTCAACTCTGCTCCTTCGTCAGGGCCCCGCGAGGGCCGATATCTCCGATGTCCTGTGTCAGCTACACCAGCTTGAAACTTCAACCACGGTTGAGGTCAAGACGCCACGCTGGCGAACGCGGCAGACCGGTGCCCGGCACGATCGCTTTTCACACCCCAGCGCACGCACCGGACACCCCCAGCTTCACATACTCCACCTGACGACCCACGCGCGAGTCTCACCTCCGCGGCTGGACGGCTCCCAGCAGGGCGCGCAGAGCCTCGGCGAAGGCCTCGGGCTTGTCGACGAAGCCGGTGTGGTCGCCGGGGAAGCGGGTCGGCTCGATGCCGAGGCGGTCGGCGAGGGCGGTGGAGGTGCGGTCGCAGAGTTGACCGGTGGATTCCTCGCCGATGCCGATCACGATGTCGACGGCGCGCAGCTTGTCGACGTCCGGGACCCAGGTGATGGACTCGCGCATCTCGTGACCGAACCAGAACCGCTCCGTCGCCTCCTGCTCGGGGTCGCGCTCGCCGCCGAACATCATCTCGACGACCTCGTCGGGCAGGTGGATGTTCGCGAGCGCGAAGAACTGCTTCCAGGCGCCGGTCGCGTCGCCGGCGAGATAGTCGGCCATCAGCTTCTCCGACTTCGCGAGTACCTCGTCCGCGTCCGGGATCAGCCGGTCGAGCGGCGGCTCGTGCGCGATCACGGTCCGGACCACGTCCGGGTGGTGCTGCGCCAGCGCAAGCGCGCTCACCGCTCCCCCGCTGGAGCCGAGTACGACGGCCGGCCCGGCGTCGACGTGCCGGATCAGCGCGGCCAGGTCGTCGGCTCGCTGCTCGGGTCGCGACGTACCGCCCGGGTCGAGTTTGCTCCGCTTCACCCCGCGCGGGTCCAGGGTCAGGACCGTGTAGTCGGGGGCCAGCAGGTCGGCAAGGGGCGCGAACGCGTCCGCGTCCATCGGGGCGCCGACCAGGACCAGCAGCGGTCCTGATCCGCGCACCTCGTAGTAGAGCTCAGCGTCGGAAACCTTCAGTGTGTTGTTCATGGCAGTACCACGAACGGGACTGCCGACTATGGACAGTCAGTTGGCGAAGACTTCGGCATCCGGTCCGAAGTCGGCTTCCTCGACCACCCGGCGTACCTCGACCTCGGAGCCGAGGGCCTCGGCCAGCCGGGCGGCCCACTCGATCGCCTCGTCGCGGCTGCGGACCTCGACGACGATCACGCCGCCGATCAGTTCCTTGGTCTCCGCGAACGGGCCGTCGGTGACGGTGCGCTTGCCCGCGTCGACCTTCACCCGCGCGCCGAGCGAACTGCGGTGCACGCCTTCCGCGAACAGCAGTACGCCGGCCTTCGACAGGTCCTCGACGACCCGGCCGACACCTTCGGCCACCTCCTGCGGCGGGAAGTTCCCGGCCTCGCTGTCGGCGTCGGCCTTGTTGATGATCATGTAGCGCATCGCTGCTGCTCCCTCGTCGTGTCGGTCGATCTCTTACTCTCACGTCGAGCGGCCCACCACCAGATCGACACCCTGACCTCAGATCATTTCCCTGGTCAGCTCCTGCAGGAGTAGCGGACCGCCGCGCAGGCAGAACCCACCCTTTCGGGCGCAAACGCCCCGTCGCGACCGGGTTGTGCCTGCATGGCGGTCCGCGTGGACTAGTTCGGCTGGTCGCCTGACGGGTTGTAGGCGCAGGCGTCGGCGAGGTTTTGGGTCGGGCCGGGCGGTGCGGTGGTGGTTGTCGTGGTGGGCTTGCGGGTGGTGCCGGGGGTGGTCGGCGTGGTGGGGGTCGGCGTCGGGGCGGGCGCTGACTCGAGGGCGTTCTCGACGGTGTCGCGGAGGGCCTGGTAGTCGGGGTGCAGGTACTTCAGGCGGAGTTTGTCGGAGTCGAGCGTGACGTTCGAGACGGTCCCCGACTTCACCTTCAGCGCCAGCTGCACCATCGCGGGCAGGAGCTCCTGCGGGATGTCGGTCCGCAGCAGGTGCTGGCCGGCGCGAGCGATCGCCTTGTACTTCGTGACCAGGGTCTGCGGATCCGCCGCGTCGACAATGCTCTTGATCACGCACCGCTGCCGGACCTGCCGCTGGTCGTCGTCGGCGCCGTACCGCCCGCGGGCGAACCACAGCGCGTGCCGTCCGTCGAGATGCTGGTTCGCTCCCGGCTCGATCCATTCCTTCGGCGGGATGTGCGAGCTGCTGACGCCGCCCATCGCGACCCGCTCGTTCACGTTCACCCGGACCCCGCCGAGCGCGTCGACGATCTCCGGGAAGCTCTGCAGGTTGACCTGCAGGTAGTAGTCGAGCTTCAGCCCGATCGCCTCGCCGACGGACTGTTTCAGCACGTCCGCGCCCTCGTTGTCGGACGGTCCGAGGATGCCGGGATGCGCGTCCGGGACGTTCTGGTACATCGCGGTCAGCATCCACTCCAGCCGCCCGTCGAGGCTGAGCCCTTCCTTGCCGAAACCGTTCGGGTAGTACTTGCGCAGCGGCGAGTCCGCCGGGAACGGCATGAACGTCAGGTTCCGCGGCAGGGACACCAGCGCGGTGTTTCCGGTCTTGGTGTCGATGCTCGCGACGATCACCGTGTCGGTCCGCACGCCCTCGCGGCTCGGCGCGTCGTCCCCGCCGAGCAGCAGCAGGTTCAGCCGCTGCTTGTCCTCCCACGGGTCCTTGACGTTGACCGTCGACGGCCGGGTGGCGCTCTTGCTCTCGCCCTGCGACTGGAACACGTCCTGCACCAGCGACCGCTGCGCCAGCACACTCTGTACGCCGACCGCCGCCGGCGCCGCGATCGCGAAACACAGCAGCCCGACGAACGTCGCGCCGAAGGCCCGCCCACCGGCCCCACCCGTTGCCGGGCGCAACGACCGGTGCGAGGCCACGATCACCACGATCCAGCAGAACGCGACCGCGCCGATCACCACCGACGTCACCAGCAGCCGGCTCGGTACGACGGCGGCCGCGAGTACCTCGTCCCGCCGGGTGAGCCCGACGTACACCCCGAGCCCGACCAGGCCGAGGAAGAGCGTGAGCACGAACGCGCCCAGCCGCCGGCGCCCGCCGACGATCAGCCCGAGTCCTGGAATCAGCGCGCCCAACAGCGTGAACCCCAGCAACTTCGGCATCGACCGCGGCCGCCTCGCCGTCGCGCGTGCACTCCCCATCGGCACCCCTGTCGCCCCGTCTTCCCCTGATGCAAGTGTGCGTCAAGTACCCGCGCTCTTACCTCCTCAGACGTGTTACAGGGTCAATCGGTTGTCAAACGGTCAGATGAGCGCCGTTGAAGCCTTCGAGCTCGACGAGGGTGCGGACCACGGCGGCGATCCGGTCCGGCGGGGTCCACTTGCTCGTGTCGGCGTTCGGCATCGCGGTGCGGTTCGCGGGGGTGTCGATGGTGCCGGGCAGGATGGTGTTCACGCGGATGCCGTCGCGCGCGTACTCCGCGTGCAGCGCGTCGGCGAACGCGATCACCCCGGCCTTCGCGGTGATGTACCCGGCCGCCCCGGAGAACGGGCGCAGCGCGGCGCCGCTCGACGTACAGACGATCGCTCCGCCACCGCCTGCGAGCAGGTGCGGCAGGACCCCTTGGGTGATCAGGTACGTCGGACGCAGGTTGAGCCGGAGCTGGTTCTCGAAGTCCTCGATCGGCGTCTCGTGCACCCGGGAACCGGACGCGAAACCGCCGACAAGGTTGACCAGGGCGGTCAGCGGAGCGTTCTCGTCCGAGGTGGCGAGCGCGACGACGTCCGCCGTACCGGCCGGGTCGAAGGGGTCGGCGATCACCGGGTTGAGCGCCGGATCGGCGCCGAGGCGCGCGAGGGACTCCTCGGATCGCCCGGGGACGACGACCCGCCAGCCGGCCCGCAGGAACTCGGCCGTCACCGCGACCCCGAGCGCGCCGGTGCCACCGGCAACCACCACCGTGTTCGTCATATTCACGAGCCTAATCGGATCGCGGGGACTAGGTTGGTCGGTTGTGCGGATTCTGATGCTGGGCGGGAACGGGTTTGTCGGGCGCGCGGTCGTGGACGACGCGTTGGCGAAGGGTTACGAGGTCACGTCGTTCAGTCGCGGGAAGAGCGGTACGCCGCTCCCCGCCGGCGTGACGCAGCTGATCGGGGATCGGGAGGCGGGCGACTATTCGGCGCTGCGGACCGGCGAGTGGGACGCGGTCGTCGACACGAGCGGCTTCCGGACGCGGGACGTCGATCAGGCGATGGACGTACTCGGGGACCGCATTGGGCGGTACGTGTTCGTCTCGAGCCACGCGGTCTACGTACGCGACCTGCCGGCCGGGACCGATGAGACCGCACCACGCCGCGAGCCGCTGCGCGATGCCGACGTACTCACGAACGACACGTACGGCCCCTGCAAGGTCGCCTGCGAGGACGACGTCGTCGCGCGGTACGGCGATCGCGCGACGCTCATCCGCCCCGGTCGAGTCACGGGCCCGGGCGACTCGTCCGGTACGGCGCTCTACTGGATCCGGCGCGGTGCTCGCGGTGGACGCGTCGCGCTCCCGACCAAGCCCGAGGCGCCGCTCCAACTGGCGGACAGCCGCGACGTCGCCGGCCTGATCACGCGGCTCGTCACGGACAACCGCGCCGGCGCCTACAACGCGACCGGCCCTGACTCCACGATCGCCGAACTGATCCGGACCGCGGCCGAGTTGTCGGGCAGCACCGTCGACATCGTCCCCGTCCCGTTCGACGCCGTACCGCGTCGCTTCCCGCTGATGGACCCCGAGTCCGAATGGGGCGAACGCCGCCGCAACCCGGCCAAGTCCCGCGCGGCAGGCATGCCCGTCACACCCCTCCGCAAGACCGTCGAAGACGTCCTCCACTGGGACCACGACCGAGGCACCCCACCCCTCACGATCGGCCTCACCCCCGCCGCCGAAGCCACCCTCCTCGCCCAGCTCAATTTGCCTGGCTGACCCACCAATTTGCCTGGCTGACCCACCAACTCGCGGGTTCTACACCGTGGTTCCGGGTGTGGAACCCCTCATTTCGCTGGTTGACCCAGCAAATGCGGTCGGGGAAGGTTTACTCCGGTAGCGCGAGCGTTCGGCCGGCGTCTCGGGCGGCGTTGATGGAGCGGGTGAGGGTGTCCTTCAGGGCGCTGGCCTCGTCGGTGAAGCCCTGGACGACGGACGTGTCGCCGACGGGTTCGGTGCGGGCGAGGAGCTCGATGTAGCGGTCGCCGTCGTCGAGCGCTGCCTCGGCGCGAAGCGCGGCGTCGGCGGAGCGGACCCGGTCGGCGTACCGGTCGAGCAGATCCACCTTGTGCTTGATCGCGTCCACCGAGAGCGCGAGCGCACGACGTTGCGGTCCCAGGACGGCGTCGAGCTCGGCGGTCGCCATTCCGCGCGCGACGTCCTGCTGCCTGGCCCGCAGTACGGTCTGCTCGCGGAGCACCTGCGCGATGTCCCACAACTGCTCCGGCAGTACGAGCTCGTTCTGTACGTCGTCCAGCAGACCACGCCGGGTAACTGTTGCCTCAAGCACCGTTTTCACGGCCCGCTGCGCCCGCGCCGAGCAACCGCGCGGCCGGATCGTCGAAGTCCTCCGGCAGCAGGTACTTCCCGTGCTGAATCCGGACCGCCTTGTGCCCACGGTCCTCGACCGCCGACTTCACCAGGACGCCGCCGGTCGCGAGCGCCGCGACTCCGGCGAGGGCGACCGCGCCCCAGGCCGCCACCGCGGTCGGCAGCGTCGCCGCCATGATGATCAGCGCCAGGATCCACCCGCCGACGCACACCGCGATCCACACCAGCAACGTCCCGAACGTGTTGCCCGGCGCGACCGACCACGACGTCTGCCGCTTCGGCCGCGGCGCGTCGGCCGCCACGAACAACTCCGGCCGGTGCTCGTACAACCGCCGCACGCCACCAGGCACACCCGGCGCGAACACAGCCTCCATCGCCACCTCCGGAGAAGTCGTCAGCACTCAGCGTAGCCGTGCGGCGAGGCCGTCGAGGAAGACGCCGAGGCCGAATTCGAACAACTGGTCCAGGTCGTACTCGTAGTCGAAGCCGTCGGCCACCAGCTCCTGAAAGGCCGTCAGATTTCCGGCCGCGATCATCGCCGCCAACTGGTCGCCCTGACGGGTGGCCCATTCGTCCGCGGTGACCCCGGTGTCCTGCTCGGCCTGCGCCTCGGACTCCATCACCAACGCGATCCCCCGCACGTACGCGAACAGGCTGATCGTCGTCGACAACGCCGCACTCTTCTCGAACCCGCGCAAGGCGCGCAGCACCGCGTCCGTGTGCGGCAGCAACCGCGGCACCAACTGCGGCCGGCTCAGACTGATCGCACTCGCCAGCCACAGATGCCGCCGGTACGCCGCCCAGTGCACCCGCGCCACCGCCGTCACCGCATCCCGCCAGTACGCCGGAATCTCCCCGAGCGGAAACTCTCCGAGCGCCGCGTCCACCATCTGCACGACCAACGCGTCCTTGCCGCCGACGTACCGGTAGAGCGCCATCGTCGACACCCCGAGCTCGGCCGCGATCCGCCGCATCGACAACGCCGCCAGCCCCTCGGCGTCCGCGATCGCGATCCCCATCCGCACGACCTCATCGCGATTGAGGTCCGGCACTCCATCAGGTGCGATCGCCGTACGCCGGGAACGCGGTGGCGGACCCACGACGGTCCCGACCCCTGGCGCGGGATGCACCAGGTCGTCGGCCTGCAGCACCTGCAACGCTTTCGTCGCGGTCGCCATCGCCACCCCGAAGTCGCGGACCAACGCCCGCGTCGACGGCACCCGGTCCCCCGGCAGCAACTCCCCGGCCTCGATCCGCCGCCGCAACTCGGCCGCGATCACCTGGTACGGCGCCTCGGTCACAGAGCCCCCTCCAACTAGTGCACGTACATCGTACGCGCACTATCTCAGATCGAGACCCTTGCTGACATCGCAGTTAAGGTAAGGCTATCCTCAGCGCCATGCACGAGGACCGGGGCGGTGAGATGGGGAAGGAAGCAGGCATCGTGGGGCTGACAGGCGACGACCTGCGGCTCGGGTATCACGGCCGTCAGGTGGTCGACGGCGCCTCGCTGCACATCGAGGCCGCGAGCGTGACCGCGCTCGTCGGGCCGAACGGCAGCGGGAAGTCGACGCTGCTGCGCGCCCTCGCCCGCCTGCACCACCCGGACGCCGGGAGCATCACCTTCCCCGGCGGCGGCAACGCGCTCGATTTGTCGGCGAAGGAGTTCGCCCGCAAGGTGACGTTGCTGTCGCAGTCCCGGCCGACGCCGAACGGCGTCAGCGTCCGCGACGTCGTGGGTTACGGGCGGCATCCGTACCGCAGCCGCTGGCGCAACGACGACGCGGACGGTCCGCGGGCGATCGAGCACGCCATGAGCGTCACGGGAGTCACGGCGATGGCCGAGCGCGGCGTCGACGAACTCTCCGGCGGCGAGCTGCAGCGGGTCTGGCTCGCCACGTGTCTCGCCCAGAACACCGGCGTACTCCTGCTCGACGAACCGACCACGTTCCTCGACCTGCGCTACCAGATCGAGATCCTCGACCTGATGCGCGAGCTCGCGGACGAGCACGGGGTCGCGGTCGGCGTCGTACTGCACGACCTGAACCAGGCCGCCGCGGTGGCGGACCGGATCGCGCTGCTCGATCAGGGGCGAGTACGCGCGACCGGGACGCCGGAAGAGGTACTGCGGGCCGACGCGCTCACCGCGACGTACGGCATCACCATCGAGGTCGGCACCGATCCGGCCACCGGGCTGGTCAGCACCCGCCCGATCGGCAAACACCTGACCCGCGTCACAACTATCTGAGGTCATCCTGATGAGACGAACCGCCATCGCCCTGATCGCTGCTGCCCTGTTCGGCCTGACGGCCTGCGGTACCAGCGAACCCGCCGCGTCCGACGACGCCAGCAACGCCGCCGCACAGCCGGTGTCGCTGACCGACGGCCGGAACAAGAAGCTCGACCTGAAGGCGCCGGCCACCAAGGTGGTCGCACTGGAATGGGGTGCGGCCGAGAACCTGGTCTCGCTCGGCGTGATGCCGGTCGGGGTCGCGGACACCAAGGGCTACACGAACTGGGTCACCGCGGCCAAGCTCGACCCGTCCGTGAAGGACGTCGGGACCCGCGGTGAGGCGAGCGTCGACGCGATCGTTGCCCTCAACCCCGATCTGGTGATCACCACCACCGACGAGGCGGCGAACACGATCGCGCAGATCGAGAAGGCGACGCCGGTGCTGGTGATCCGCGGCGCGGATGCCGCGAACGCGATCCCGCAGATGAAGACCAACCTCGACCTCATAGGGCAGGCGGTCGGGAAGTCGGAGCAGGCCAAGCAGCTGACCGCCGACTTCGACAAGGCGGTTGCCGACGGCAAGCAGAAGATCGCGGACGCCGGCAAGGCGGGCACCGGCTTCACGATGGCGGACGGGTACAAGCAGGGCAGCACGATCTCGATCCGGATGTACACGACCGGCTCGCTGCTCGGCGCGGTCACGACCGAACTGGGTCTGAAGAACGGCTGGACCGGCGCCGGCGACAAGGACTACGGCCTCGCGCCGACCGACCTCGAGGGCCTGACCAAGCTGCCCGACGGCGCCTTCCTCTACATCGCGAACAAGAACGACGGCGGTGACGTGTTCGGCGGCGACCTGGCCGGCAACGCGATCTGGAAGAACCTCCCGTTCGTGAAGTCCGGCCAGGTCCACCGCCTCCCTGACGGCATCTGGATGTTCGGCGGTCCGAAGTCCACCGAGCAGTTCATCGAGGCCGCAGTCCAGGCAGTCACCTCTTGACCCAGGTGACAGCGCCGGCGCCGGAGGTCGAAAGCCTCCGGCAGCCGGTACGCAGGATCCGGGTCGCGGGCCTCTTCGTGCTCGCGTGCGTCGCCATCGTGGTACTTGCCGCCGTACATCTGACACAGGGGACCTCATCGGTCGGTGCGAGCGACCTGGTGCGGCTGGTGTTCGGGCAGGGGACCGACAACGCGGCGAACGTGCTGGTGGCCTCGCGGCTGCCGCGGTTGCTGGCCGGGGTGCTCGTCGGTGTGGCGTTGGGTGTGGCGGGAGCCGGGCTGCAGTCGTTGGCGCGGAATCCGCTCGCCTCGCCGGACACATTGGGGGTGAACGCCGGCGCCTACCTGGCCGTCGTGGTGGTCGCGGCGTTCGGGGTGTCGTTGCCGGTGCTGCCGGCCGGTGGGGTCGCGTTCGTCGGCGGTCTCGCGGCCGCAGGCCTGGTACTGGCGTTGTCCGCCGGCGGATCGACCGGGCCGACGCGGCTGATCCTGGCGGGATCGGCGGTCGCGATGGCGTTGGGCGGAGTGACGACGCTGATGCTGCTGCTCTTCCGCGAGGAGACCGTCGGCACCTTCGCGCTGGGGCGCCGGCACGCTCGTCCAGACCGACCTGCACGCGGTCACCCAGATGGCCCCGGTCGTTGCCGTCGGCATCGTCGGCGCGTTCCTCCTGGCCGCGAACCTCGACGTCCTTACCCTCGGCGACGACACCGCCGCGGTCCTCGGCGTCAACGTACGCCGGACGCGCGTGCTCACCACTCTCGTCGCCGTCCTGCTCTCCGCGGCGGCCGTCACGGTCGCGGGACCGGTCGGTTTCGTCGGCCTGGTTGCCCCGGTCCTGATCCGGCTGCTCGCACCGCTCGTTCCCGGTCTGCTCCGGCACCGCGTTCTGCTGCCGCTCTCGGGTCTCGCCGGCGTTCTCGTCGTACTGACGTCGGACGTCGTACTGCGCGCTGCCTTCGGCGGGCAGGCCGGGGTGGAGATCCCGACCGGCATCATGACGATGGTGGTCGGTGCGGTCGTCCTGATCTGGCTGGCCCGCAAGCATCGCGACTCCGGTCCGAGCCGCTCCCCCGCCGGAACCGGCAGCGGACTGCGCAGCCGCCGGACCTTCCTGCTCGTGGCCGCGGGACTGGTCGTTCTGCTGATCGCCGCCGTACTCACCGCGATGCTCACCGGCGACGCGTTCCTGCGCACCGGCGACCTCGTGAACTGGATCAACGGCCGCTCCGGACGGGCGATCACCTACGTCCTCGACCAGCGCTTCCCCCGGGTCGTCTCCGCCGTACTGTGCGGTGCCGCGCTCGCGATCGCCGGTACGACGGTGCAGGCCGTGTGCCGCAATCCGCTCGCCGAACCCGGCATCCTCGGGATCACCGGCGGCGCCGGGGTCGGCGCGATCGCCACCCTCATCCTGTTGCCGTCAGCAAGCATCTGGCTGCTGTCCGGGGTCGCCGCGGCGGCTGCGGTGATCACGTTCGGACTCGTCTACCTGATCTCCTGGCGCGGCGGGCTCAGCTCCGACCGGCTGGTGCTGATCGGCGTCGGCGTCTCGTCGGCCGCGACCGCGATCATCACGCTGCTGATCGTCGCCACCGACCCATGGAACCTGAGTCTCGCGATGACCTGGCTCTCCGGCAGCACCTACGGCCGGACGCTCCCGCAGGTCACCCCCGTCGCGCTAGCACTGCTAGTACTCACCCCGTTCATCGTGCACGTACGGCGTGAGCTCGATCTGCTCGCGCTCGACGACGACGTACCGCGCATCCTCGGCGTACGGCTCGAGCGGACCCGTTTGCTAGCACTGCTAGCGTCCGCGCTCCTGACGGCAGCGGCCGTGTCCGCGATCGGCGTGGTCGGCTTCGTCGGCCTGGTCGCTCCGCACGCGGCCCGCGCACTGGTCGGCGGACGGCACGCCCGGATCCTCCCGGTCGCCGCACTCCTCGGCGCGATCCTCGTCAGCCTCGCGGACAGCCTCGGCCGAACAGTCCTCGCCCCCGCCCAGATCCCCGCCGGCCTCCTGACCGCCCTGATCGGAGCCCCGTACTTCGTCTACCTGCTTTGGAGAACACGAGTGCCGGTGCGTTGACCTCCGTGTCAAGATGGGGCGCATGCTGCGCGAACTGCACCTCACCGGCAATCCGGACGCCGACAAGTTGCTCAACGACGACCCGTTCGCCTTGCTGGTCGGCATGCTGCTCGACCAGCAGTACCCGATGGAGCACGCCTTCTCCGGTCCGCTGAAGATCGCGAACCGGATGGACGGTTTCGACCTGCACAAGATCGCTGCGACCGACCTGGAGACGTTCGTCGAACTCTCCGTCACCCCGCCGGCGATCCACCGGTACGGCGGCTCGATGGCCCGCCGCGTGCACGCCCTGGCGCAGGAGATCATCGAGAAGTACGACGGTGAGACCGCGAACATCTGGCTCTCCGGCCGCCCGAAACCCGACGGCACCGAGGTGCTGAAGCGGTTGAGGGCGCTGCCCGGATTCGGCGAGCAGAAGGCGAAGATCTTCCTGGCCCTGCTCGGCAAGCAGCGCGGCGTGGCCCCGAAGGGCTGGCGCGAAGCCGCGGGCAACTACGGCGACCGCGGCTCCCGCCGCTCCATCGCCGACGTCACCGACGCCGCCTCCCTCGCCGAGGTCCGCAACTTCAAGAAGGCCGCGAAAGCAGCCGCAAAGGCCTGATCTGCCGCGACAGTCGCGCCCGGTCTGTTGCAGGCCGGGCGCGGGATCATCCCTTGTACTCCACGCGATTCCCTGCGAAGTCCGCCGTACGGACATATGCTCCTTAAGGCGATGGGAGGAGCGCGGATGGATATCCGGGATCTGGATCGCAGGGCCGGCGCGGTGCTCGGGGAAGTCGTGATGCAGGTACGGCCCGAGCACCTGTGGTTTCCCACCCCGTGCCCCGACTGGACGGTGCGGGGCCTGATGCGCCATCTGGTCAGCCAGAACGAGGGCCTCGCCGCGGCCGCGCTGAACGGCTCCGCCTCCGTGCACATCTGGACCGGCGGTCGCCTCGGCGACAACCCGGCCGGCGCCTATCGCCGCTCGAACGTGCGGGTCGCGGACGCGTTCGCCGACGGCGGCGCGCTCGACCGGCTGGTGGAGGTCCGCGAGTTCGGCTCGTTCCCGCGCAGGATCGCACTGACCTTCCACCAGCTCGACTGCATCGTGCACGCCTGGGACCTGGCCCGCGCGATCGACGTCCCGTACAACCCGCCGCCGGACATGGTCGAGCTGGCGCTCACCCTGGCCCGCCGGATCCCCGACACCGAGGCGAACCGCGGCACCGGCTACGCGTTCGAGCGCAGCGTCAAGGTCTCCGGCACGGCCCCCGACCTCGACCAGCTACTCGGCCTCCTCGGCCGCAACCCGGAGTGGGTCAGCCCGCTCGACTGAATACTCCGGCAGCTCGATCGCGTCCGGCTTCGCGACGGCCGACTTCGCCAGTACGCCGGCCAGCAGCCGTGACGTCATCACCCGCAGCACGAAGTCCCGGTAGGCGATCCCGATTCCACTCATCGGCATCGCCATCTTGATCCCACCGGGCGGCAGCTCCATCCGCTGCTCGACGTACGCCTGCATCCGGGCCTGGTACGCCGGGAACGCGCGGACGTGATCGCCCTGTGCGGCGGCCAGCTCGCCCGCCAGCACGTACGCGCCGACAAGTGAGAGCGCCGTACCGTGGCCGGCCATCGGTGAACCGCAGTACCCGGCGTCGCCGACCAGCGCGACCCGGCCGCGCGACCACTCCGGCACCTCGACCCGGCTGATGCTGTCGAGGTAGAAGTCGTCGGCCGCGTCCAACCCGTCCAGGATGTGCTTGGTGTGCCAGCCGAGGCCCTCGAAACGCGACCGCACCAGCCGCTTCTGCGCCTCCACATCACGCCGGTCGTATGTGAGTACCGGCGAACGGAAGCTCAACAGCGCCTTCACGAACCGCGCATCGTGGTCCGGGCGCAGGCCGACCCAGCGCCCGCCCGGCGCGGTGTGGAGCTTCATCCAGTGCCCCAGATCCTCCGGCGCCTCGATCGTGAAGTACGAGGTGTAGCCGCCGAGGTGGTGCACGAACTGCTCCTCCGGCCCGAACGCGAGCCGCCGTACCCGGGAGTGCACCCCGTCCGCGCCGATCACGAGATCGAACCGCCGCCGCGTCCCGCTCGCGAACGTCACGTCGACGCCGCCCGGGTCCTGCGTCAGTTCGGTGACCGAGTCGCCGTACAGGTACTCCACCTCGCTCGTCGCGTCGGCGAGGATCCCGGCGATGTCGCCGCGCAGGATCTCGATCTCCGCGACCGGCCCGGCCCCGTCGAACAGTTCCGCGGGCATCGCCGCGGCCTGCCGCCCGTCGGCCTTCACGTACGCGAGCCCGCGCTCGTGCAGCTGCCGCTCGGCAACGGCCGGCATCAGCCCCATCCGCTCGGCCACCACCCGCGACACCCCACGCAGGTCCACCGTCTGCCCACCCGGCCGCGGCGCCGCCGCGATCTCGACCACCGTCGGCGCGAACCCGAACCGCCGCAACCAGAACGCCAACGCCGGCCCCGCAATCCCACCACCGGAAATCAGCACAGTCTTCATATCCCACTCCCATTCACTAGTGCGCGTACGCCGTACAGTGCACTAGGTGAATGGGTTGGTGCCAGCGCGCACTAGTGCACCTGGTGAGGTGCACTAGTGCCTCAGATGGTGAGGGCGAGTCTGGTGGCTTGCTCGATGGCTCGTTTGGCGTCGAGTTCGGCGGCTACGTCTGCTCCGCCGATGAGGTGGACGGGACGGCCGGTGGCCTGGAGTGCGTCGGCGAGGTCGCGGACCGGTTCCTGGCCGGCGCAGACGACGACTGTGTCGACGGCCAGCACGCGCGCCTTCTCGCGTTTCGGGCCGAACGTGACGTGCAGTCCCTCGTCGTCGATGCGTTCGTAGTTCACCCCGCGCAACTGCTCGACCTGCTTGTTCTTCAACGCCGCCCGATGCACCCACCCGGTCGTCTTCCCGAGCCCGGCGCCGATCTTCCCGGCCTTGCGCTGCAGGAGATACACCTTGCGCAGCGACGGTTCCGGCTGCGGTACGGCGAGCGCACCCGGGAGCAGCGTCGGATCACCGACACCCCACTCCGCCTTCCACGCCGCGAGATCCGGTGACGTGGTGGTCAGGAACTCGCTGACATCCACCCCGATCCCTCCGGCCCCGATCACCGCGACCGTGTCCCCGACCGGTTGATGTTCGCGGACCACCTCGACGTACGAGAGCACCTTGGGGTGATCGATGCCGGGGATCGCGGGGACTCGCGGTACGACGCCGGTCGCGAGCACGATCTCGTCGAACCCGGCCAGGTCGTCGGCACCGGCCCGTCGCCCGAGATGCACCTTGACGCCGGTCAGCTCGAGCCGCCGCCGGTAGTACCTGATCGTCTCGGCGAACTCCTCCTTGCCCGGGATCTGCTGGGCGATCCCGAACTGGCCGCCGATCTCCGCGTCCGCCTCGAACAACTCGACGTGATGCCCGCGCTCGGCCGCCGTCACCGCCGCAGCCAGCCCGGCCGGTCCGGCCCCGACGACAGCGATGCTCTTCGTACGACGGGTCGGCAGCAACTGCAGTTCGGTCTCGCGAGCCGCCCGCGGATTGACCATGCAGCTCGCCTTCTTCTTCGCGAACACATGATCCAGACACGCCTGATTACAGGCGATACAGACGTTGATCTCGTCGGCGCGGTCAGTCGTTGCCTTGAGCACCCACTCCGGATCGGCCAGGAACGGGCGGGCCATGCTGACCAGGTCGGCGTCACCGCGGGCCAGGACCTCCTCGGCCACCTGCGGCAGGTTGATCCGGTTCGACGTGACGACCGGGATCTTCACGTGCGGCTTGAACGCCGCGGTCACGCTGGTGAACGCGGCGCGGGGCACCGATGTGACGATCGTCGGGACGCGCGCCTCGTGCCAGCCGATCCCGGTGTTGATGATCGACGCCCCGGCGGCCTCGATCTCCTTGCCCAGCGCAATCACGTCGTCCCAGGTCTGCCCGCCCTCGACCAGGTCGGCCATCGACAGCCGGTAGATGATCAGGAAGTCGTCGCCGACCCGTTCCCGGGTCCGCCGGACGATCTCCACCGCGAGCCGGCGCCGGTTCTCCGGGCTGCCGCCCCAGCGGTCGGTCCGCTTGTTCGTCCGCTCGGACAGGAACTGGTTGATGAAGTACCCCTCGGACCCCATGATCTCGACGCCGTCGTACCCGGCCTCGCGGGCGAGCGCCGCACAGTCGACGTACGCCTCGATCTGTTTGCGGACGCCGCGGTCGGACAGGGCGCGCGGCTTGAAGGGGTTGATCGGGGCCTTGAGGGCGGAGGCGGAGACGCTGAACGGGTGGTACGAGTACCGGCCGGCGTGCAGGATCTGGAGCGCGATCCGGCCGCCCTCGGCGTGCACGGCGTCGGTGAGCAGGCGGTGCTTTCGCGCCTGTCGACGGTTGATGAGGGTCGATCCGAAAGGCGTCAGCCAGCCGGTGCGGTTCGGCGCGTAGCCACCGGTCACCATCAGGCCGACGCCGCCGCGAGCACGCTCGGCGAAGTACGCCGCCAGCTTGGGCAGATCGCTCAACCGGTCCTCGAGCCCGGTGTGCATCGAGCCCATGATCACCCGGTTCGGCAGAACCACATGGCCGAGATCGAGCGGCTCCAGCAGATGCGGATAGGCAGTCATCGGTTGTCCTTCCGGAGGGCTTCGATCACTTCGTCACACCAGTTCACGAACGACTCTTCGGCGCGGACTCCGCCGCGCAGTACGAGGTATTGGTGCAGCTCGCGGCCGCGCAGGCCGGACGGCTTCGGGAAGTCGCGCCGCTGGATCCCGCGGTACACCTCGAGCCGCGTCGCGTGCTCGGCCCGGTGCCGCTCGATCTCCTTCAGCACGAGTTCGACCGAGCCGAGCGAGGCGCCGCGGAGCTTCACCCCCAGGCCGTCCCGCAGTACGGCGGGATCCTCCGGCTCGGCCAGCCAGCGCGACAACTCCGCACGCCCGGCCGCCGCGACCCGGTAGACCTTCTTGTCCGGGCGGCCGTCCTGGGCGATCTCGGTGTGCTTGACCCAGCCCGCCTCGTCCATCCGCCGCAGCACCCGGTAGATCTGCTGATGCGTGGCCGGCCAGAAGTACCCGATCGACCGGTCGAACCGCCGGGCCAACTCGTACCCGGACCCGGCCCGCTCGGTCAGCGAAACCAGAATCGCGTGCTCCAGCGCCATGACCCGAGGCTACCTATGCAACCAGTTGCACTGCACCTGATTGCATCCCAGGTCACACCACTTGTCCGAACAAGCTTGGCGGAGTTTGAGAGAATGGTTGCAGACGCCAGCTATTGATCGGAGCATCATGAACCACCCGACCAAGACGACGTTGCCCGGTATCGGTGTGCGGTACGACCTGGTCACCGACGCCGGGAAGCACGTGTCGGTGGTGGTGCACAACGACGGCCGGCGGTTCCTCGGCTTCCACAATCCCGAGGACGACGACGAGTGCCAGGCCAGCGTCCCGTTGGGTCAGGGCGAGGCGGCCGCGCTCGCGCAGTTGCTGATCCCGGAGCAGCTCGACCCGGTCCGCGGCGAGATCGAGATCGACCTCGTCACGGAGCACATCCCGATCACCGCCAAGTCGCCGTACTCCGGCCGGACGCTCGGCGACACCCAGGCGCGCAGCCGCACCGGCGCGTCGATCGTCGCGGTACTGCGGCGTACCGGAGCGACCCCGTCGCCGACGCCGGACTTCCGGTTCGCGACCGGCGACACCCTGGTCGTGGTGGGCACCCGTGAGGGCGTCGACGCCGTGACCGATCTGATCGCTGGGGGCTGAGCATGCACGAGAACATCACCGCCCTGCTGATCGAGCTGGGCGCGGTCATCCTTGCCCTGGGCATCCTCGGCCGGATCGCCGGCCGCCTCGGCTTCTCGCCGATTCCCCTTTATTTACTGGCCGGTCTGGCGTTCGGACATGGCGGGTTGTTGCCCTTGGCGGCGAGCGAGGAGTTCGTCGCCACCGGCGCCGAGATCGGCGTGATCCTGCTGCTGTTGCTGCTCGGGCTCGAGTACACGGCCTCCGATCTCGTCGGCACGCTGAAGACGCAGTACATCTCCGGCGTTGTCGACTTCCTGCTCAACGCGTTGCCCGGCGCGGCCGTCGCGTTGCTGCTCGGCTGGGGTCCGGTCGGAGCGGTCGCACTGGCCGGCGTCACCTGGATCTCGTCGTCCGGCGTGATCGCGAAGGTCGTCGGCGATCTCGGCCGGCTGGGTAACCGGGAAACGCCGGTGATCCTGGGGATCCTGGTGCTCGAGGACCTGTCGATGGCGGTCTACCTGCCGATCCTCACCGCACTGCTGGCCGGCGTCGGGCTGGCCGGCGGGAGCATCACGCTGCTGATCTCGCTCGGGACGGTGAGCGTCGTGCTGTTCATCGCGCTGCGGTACGGGCGCGTCATCAGCCGGGCCGTTTCCTCGGACAACCCGGAGATGCTGCTCCTCGTCGTCCTTGGTCTCACGCTGCTCGTCGCGGGAATCGCGCAGCAGTTGCAGGTGTCGGCGGCGGTCGGTGCGTTCCTGGTCGGGATCGCGTTGTCCGGTGAGGTCGCGCACGGCGCCCGGAACCTGCTCAGCCCGCTGCGTGACCTGTTCGCCGCGGTGTTCTTCGTGTTCTTCGGGTTGAGCACCGATCCGGCGAAGATCCCGCCGGTGCTCGCGATCGCGTTCGGGCTGGCGGTTCTCACCGCGTTCACGAAGATCCTCACCGGCTGGTACGCCGCTCGACGCGCGGGCATCTCGACCGCGGGGCGCTGGCGGGCCGGCGGGACGCTGGTCGCGCGCGGCGAGTTCTCGATCGTCATCGCCGGTCTCGCGGTCGGCGTCGAACCGAAGCTCGGTCCGCTGGCCACGGCGTACGTGCTGATCCTGGTCATCCTCGGCCCGGTCGCCGCCCGCTACACCGAACCACTCGCCCGCCGCCTAACCCGCAAACCCACCAAGCCGACCGAGGCTCCAGCCGCCGAACGCTTGGACGACACCGCCACCACGGCCGGCTGACCGCCCGGCCGTCATCGCGGCTGGCTGACCCGTTGACGTGCCGGTTAGCGGACCCGGTTGCCGGCCGAAGCTTGTTCGACGGTTTCGGCGATCCGGCGCTCGCGCGTCTCCGCGCGCTTGGCGAGGGTGATCCACTCGAGGATCGTCCGGCGGGCCGACGGCGGGAAGGCCCGGAAGTTCTCGTCCGCCCGCGGGTCGGCCGCCAGCGCGGCCCGCAGGTCGGGCGGAACGATCAGGTTCTGCGCATCCGCAAGCAGATCCCACGTCCCGGCACTCCGAGCCTGCGCGACAAGCTCCTCCCCCGCCGGCATCATCAGCCCCGCCGCACTCAACCGCTCGACCCGCTCACGATTCACCTTGCTCCAAGTACTCCGCGGATTCCGCGGCGTGAAGCACTGGTACGTCGTCCGCTCGTCGCGCCGCACCGTCTTGCTGTCGATCCACCCGAAACACAACGCGTGCTCAACCGCAGCCCCGAGGTTCAGGCCATCCGCCTCACGATGCACGACGAGCCAGACAGACCGCTCACTCCGGCCGTTGGCACTCAGCCAGCCACGCCACTCGTCGACATCCGCACACTTCAGCGCCTCGTTCTCGTTCATGAAACCAGCATGCGCCGGATAAGTGCTCATCCAGTGAGCAGTTTTCCACCACGTTCATGATCGAGCAGCGCCTGCTTCCGTTCGATCCCCCCGCCGTACCCGGTCAGGTTGCCGGTCGAGCCGACCAGCCGGTGGCACGGCACGATGATGCTGATCGGGTTCTTCCCGTTCGCCAGCCCGACCGCCCGAGCCGACCCCGGCTTCAGCCCGAGCGTCTCCGCAAGCCCGCCGTACGTCGTGGTCGTGCCGAACGGGATGTCCTGCAACGCGACCCAGACGTCGCGCTGGAACGGCGTACCGACGAGGTGCAGCGGTACGTCGAAGGTCGTGCGGCCGTGGTGGAAGTACTCGTCCAACTGCTCGGCGACCGCGGGGAGAGCCCTGTCGTCGCGATCGCCGAAGCCCGCCGGCTCCGGGCGGTAGCGCTGCCGGTCCATGTACAGACCGGTCAACTCGCCCGCATCGGTCCCCACCAAGGTGAGCGGACCGAGCGGGCTGTCGACGACGGCGTACGTCACCGGGTGGACTCCCACTGCGCGCGGTCGATCCGGTAGAGCACGTGCCGCTGCAGCCGGTGGCCGCCCGCGATGCGCGGGTGGTCGAAGTCACCGGGCTCGTCGTGCACCATGCCGATCCGCTGCATCACCCGTTGCGACGGCACGTTCGGGGTCGCGGTGAACGACACGATCTCGTCCAACCCGCCCGGCCCGAACCCGTGCGCGAGCGCCGCCCGCGCCGCCTCGGTCGCGTATCCGTTGCCCCAAGCACTCTTCGCGAGCCGCCAGCCGATCTCGACGGTCGGCATGCTGCTGTCGACTGACATGAAGGGCGCCTCGAAGCTCGGCACCGACAGCCCAGTGAACCCGATGAACTCACCGGTGTCCCGCACCTCCAGCGCCCACAGTCCCCAGCCGCGCTCGTCGATCATCGGAATGCTCCGGTCGATCAGCCCGTCGCTCTGCTCACGTGTCTGCGGAGCCGGAAAGTGCTCCATCACTGCTGGGTCCGCGTTCAGCGCGGCGAACGGCTCCCGATCGGAGTCACGCCAGTTCCGCAGCAGCAACCGATCGGTGGTCAATTCGGTCATTCATCACTCCGTGGGGATCTTGTTGATCGCATGGTCGCCGGTGGCCCACAGGTACTGCACGGCGTACGCGCGCCAAGGCCGCCACGCGCGGGCGTGGTCGGTCAGGAGTTTGGGGGCCTCGGGCAAGCCTAGGTCACGCGCGGCGTACCGGATGCCCAGATCGCTGGCCACGAAGGCGTCCGGGTCGCCGAGCGCGCGCATCGCGATCGACTCCACCGTCCACGGCCCGATCCCGGGCAGCGCGGCCAGTTGCTCGCGCGCACGATCCCAGTCGGCGCCGGCGCCCAGGTCGATCTCCCCGCGAGCGAGGGTCGCGATCAGCGTGGTGAGCGTCGTACGGCGGGACTTCGGGAACGCCAGCGTCTCCGGGTCGAGCTCCGCCAGCGCCTGCATCGTCGGGAACAGATGCGTCAGCCCGCCGGCCGCGTCCTCGATCGGCTCGCCGTGCTGCAGGACCAGCCGATGCGCGTGCGTCCGTGCCGCCGCCGTCGACACCTGCTGGCCGAGCACCGCGCGTACGGCGAACTCCTCGCCGTCGACCGTGTGCGGGACCCGGCGGCCGGGCGCCTTCACGATCAGCGGAGCGAGCACCGGATCGGTGCTGAGCAGGTCGTCGACCGCGACCGGGTCCGCGTCGAGGTCGAGCATCCGGCGGCAACGGCTGATCGCGATCGCGAGATCGCGCTGATCGGTGAGCGACAGCTGGCAGGCGATGTGGTCCGGCATCGGCCGCAGGGCGACGACACCGTGGCCGTGCGGGAGTCGCAGCGTGCGGCGGTAGTGGCCGTCGCGCCACTCCTCGACACCCGGTACGCCGGTCGCGATCAGGTGACCGAACAGGTTGTCGGGCGTCAACGGGGCGCGGAACGGCAGCCGGAGCGAGATCGTGCCGGGCGCGGCGGACGTCGTACCCCGGCGGGCTCGGCGGCGCAGCTCTGTCGGCGCGAGCGCGAAGACCTCCTGCACGGTTTCGTTGAAGGTCCGCACGCTGGAGAAGCCGGCGGCGAACGCCACGTCCGCCATCTGCAGCTCACTCGTCTCGATCAGCAGCCGCGCGGTCTGTGCACGTTGCGCCCGGGCGAGCGCGAGCGGGCCGGCGCCTAGCTCGGCCTGGAGCTGGCGTTGCACCTGGCGGACGCTGTAGCCGAGCCTCGCTGCCAGCCCTGGTACGCCGTCGCGGTCGACGGTGCCGTCCGCGATCAGGCGCATCGCTCGCGCGACCAGGTCGGCACGGTCGTTCCACTCGGGTGAGCCCGGGCTCGCATCGGGACGGCACCGCTTGCAGGCGCGGAACCCGGCCTGCTGGGCGGCTGCGGCGCTCGGGTAGAAGCGCATGTTCTCCACCTTCGGCGGCACCACCGGACAGCTCGGCCGGCAGTAGATCTTGGTGGTCAGCACCGCCGTGAAGAACCACCCGTCGAACCGCGCGTCCTTGGACTGCACCGCCCGGATGCATCGCTCCCTACACTCGTACACGCCCTCCAGCATCCCTGCCCCCACCGACAGTTCCTAGCGGTTTTGCGACATGGAGGTACGAGCGGTCGCGGTTTTGCGACGCGAGGATCCGGTGGCCGATTCTCGCCAGCTTCGCCGTCGTCGCGCCGCTGAACTTGAAGCATGAACGAACTGATTGGCAAGAAGGCACTGGTCACCGGCGGCAGCCGCGGGATCGGCGCGGCGACCGCCGTCGCCTTGGCGGAGCGTGGCGCGGACGTCGCGATCACCTACAACTCGTCCGCGGACGCCGCGGCGTCGGTGGTGAAGGAGATCGAAGCGCTCGGGCGGCGCGGGTTCGCGTACGCGGTCGACTCGGGTGATGCGGTGGCGGTCGGTGACGGCGTACGGCGTGCTGCGGAAGCCCTTGGCGGGTTGGACATCCTGGTCAACAACGCCGGCGTCGGCGCGATCGCCCCGATCACCGACCTCTCGTTGGAGGACGTCGACCGGGTGATCGCGGTCAACGTCCGTGGTGCGTACGCCGCTGCGCAGGCCGCCGTACCGCAGCTGTCCGACGGCGGCCGGATGATCCACCTCGGCAGCTGCGTGACCGGGCGGGTCCCCGGGCCGGGGATGACGCTGTACGCGATGAGCAAGTCCGCGATGACCGGGCTCAGCAAGAGCCTCGCCCGCGAACTCGGACCCCGCGGCATCACGTCCAACGTCGTCCACCCCGGTCCGATCGACACCGACATGAACCCGGCCGACGGCCCCTTCGCCGCCGCCCAACTCGCCGACCTGGCCCTCCCCCGCTTCGGCACCACCACCGAGGTAGCCGCAGCCATCACCTACCTGGCCGGCCCCAACGCCACCTACATCACCGGCACCGCCCTAACCATCGACGGCGGCCACACCGCCTAACGTGCAGAAGAACGGGTAGTGCGCGGCCCCCGCCGTACACAAGAACGGGTAGTGCACGACACCCGACACCGCCCCCAGGCGCCACCGCGCTCCCCCGCACGCCGCCCCGCCCCGCACTACCCGTTCTTCCGCACACCCTCCGCCCGAACTACCCGTTCTTCCGCACACCACCTCGGGGTCAACCCCTCAGATGGCGGACCGAACGGGGAGCGGTGGGTGTGCGGGTTCCGCGTGGCGGCTGGCGGGTTATGTGGCCAGTGGCGGGTTGCAACGGGCCAGCGGTGAAACAAGCCGCCATCCGCGCGAGGCGCCCCGGCGAAACGGTCCGAGACGCACGGTGGGTGCGGTTGTCGGTGGGTGGGGTTAGCGTCGGGGGGGTGAGGTTTTCGGTGACGGTGGGGGCGGTGGGGGTGGGGCGGGATCCGCGGGGGTTGGCGGAGCTTGCGAAGGTTGTGGAGGGGGCGGGGTGGGACGGGTTGTTTCTGGAGGACTATCTGGTCTACCAGGGGGATGCGTCCGAGCCGACGTACGATCCGTGGGTTTGTCTGGCGGCGATGGCGATGACCACCGAACGGATCCGGATCGGGACTACTGTCACGCCGTTGCCTCGGCGGCGGCCGTGGAAGGTGGCGGCGGAGGCGGTGGCGTTGGATCACCTGTCCGGCGGACGGATGATCCTCGGCGTCGGGATCGGCGACCCGGGCGATCCGTTCCTGGAGGGCAACAGTCCGCGGGTGCTCGCGGAGATGCTCGACGAAGGGCTCACGATCATCGACGAGCTCTGGACCGGGCAGCCGGTGACCTTCAGCGGGAAGCACTACACACTGAACGACGCGCAGCTGACGGCACGGCCGGTGCAGGAGCCGAGGATCCCGATCTGGGTAGGAGGCAACTTTCTCGTGCCTGCTGTACGGCGGCGGATCCTCCGCTGGGACGGCTCCTGCGCGTACAAAGGCACCACTGACGCACCCCAGCAAATTACCCCGGACGACGTCCGCGCACTACGCGCCGACAGCGGCCGGGATCTCGACGTGAAGGTGAGCGGCGGGGACCCGGCCGCGTTCGCGGAAGCCGGCGCGACGTGGTGGGGCCGATGGATCCCACCGCTGTCCGTCGCGGACACCGAAGCCATCGTGCGCCAAGGACCGCCGACGATCTGAACCGTTGACAGCGCGAACGACCTCGGGAGAGACTGCCGATGTTTTTAACGTTCAAAACGTCCGTGGGAGGTCGCTGTGGCTACTTTGAAGCAGGTCGCCGCCCACGCCGAGGTCTCTGTACAGACCGTGTCGAACGCGTTGAACGCACCGCACCGCCTGCGTGCGGACACGCTCGAACGGGTCAACCGCTCCATCGAGCTGCTCAACTACCGGCCCAATCGTAACGCCCGCAGTCTCCGCACCAGCGCGGTCGAGCTGATCGGGTACTGCGTGCCGAGCTGGCCGAACCAGACGCACCTGGTGATGGACCAGTTCCTGCACGCCCTCTGCGCCGCCGCCGAACGCACCGGCCGGCACATCCTGCTCTTCACCGCACCGGGCGGCGTCGACGGTATGCCGACGTACGACGACCTGCACGCGCGCCGCATGGTCGACGGGTTCGTGCTGTCGCAGACCGAGACGCACGATCCGCGGCACGGCTGGCTGAAGGAACAGGACATCCCGTTCGTCAGCTTCGGCCGGGTGTGGAAGGAAACCACGCAACCCGGCCCGTGGGTGGACGTCGACGGCGCGGCCGGTTCCGCGATGGCAGTCCGGCACCTGTACGAGAGCGGCCGCCGCCGGATCGCCTTCCTGGGTTGGCCGAAGTCGTCCGGGCTGGGCGAGGACCGCGTCGGCGGCTGGCGCGACGCATGCAAGGATCTCGGTCTGCCGACCACCGGGCTGACCGTCCGGTGCCGCGAGGACAGCATCGAGGAGGGCGCCCGCGCCACCGCGCGGCTGCTCGACGCCGGCCGTACCGTCGACGGGATCGTTGCCCTGAGCGACATTCTCGCGCTCGGCGCACTCCGCGAGCTCACCCGCCGCGGCCTGACCCCCGGTCACGACGTCGGCGTCACCGGCTTCGACGACTCGCCGCTCGCGGAGGTCGTCTCCCCCGGCCTGACCAGCCTTCGGCAACCGATGGACCAGATCGCCGAAGAGCTGATCACGATCCTGACCGGCTCCAGCAACGGGAGCCCGGTCGAACGCTTGTTGCGGCCAGAACTGGTGATCAGGGGCAGCTCGGCCCCTGGCTGATTTTCGGCGCTTCTCCCCGGGCGCCGCGAGAAGGAGGAACCGCCATGACTCCCTATCCGACCAACCGAACACCACCCCGCCGGAAACCGGTACGCAAGGTGGCCGGTGTCGCCCTGCTGGCCACAGCCGTCGTGCTGGCCGGCAACGCATCGGCCACCGCCGGGCCCTGCCAGCACCAAAGCAACCACTGCAACCCAGGCGACGTCACCGTCCGAACTCTCCGAGACCACCCGCCTGACCGACCGCCGGTCCCTCGTCGTCGGCGACCGCGCCTACGCGATGGGCGACGAGTCCGGTCTCTACCCGGCGGCCGGGTGGCACGTCCGCGGTGAGATGGGCGGCTTCTGGTCGCAGCCGATCAAACTCCTCGACGGCATCTGGTTCGGCCTCGACGGGAACTGGCTCGGCAAGCAGGTGCCCGCCGCGAAGTACACCAGCGGCCACGGCTACAGCCGGATCGACTACTCCGGTGCCGTGAACGTACGCCGTACCGACTTCGTCCCCGACGGCATTCGCGCGACGCTCGTCGGACTCACCCTCAGCTCGAGTACGGCGAAGACGGTCAAGCTCGACGTCGACGCGCACTCCGAGCTGATGCAGCCGTACCCGTGGGGCTGGACCACCCCGAGCGCCGCGGACGCGAACCTGCCCGACACCGGCGACTTCAGCGACGGCGCGCTCCGCTTCCGCGAGCAGGGCACCCCGTCGTACCCGAACGCGACCGCGCACGACTACGCCGCGTTCGTCGGATCGTCCCTGCGTCCGACGAGCCACCAGCTCGGCGCGGACCACCGCGGACCGCAGAGCCCGGCGGTGATGTGTCCGGCCGACGGTACGACGCCTGCGCGGTGCGACGACTCGCTCGTCGGGAAGGGCACCGGCGGCCGGCTCACGTACGACGTACCACTGGCTGCTGGTCAGCAGAAGACGATCTGGTTCGCTGTCGCCGGGTCCGATCAGGGCAGTAGGGCCGCGGAGCGCGAGTACGGCAAGGCCCTGAGCGACCCGGACAAGTTGCTGCGGGCAAAGACCTCCGCGCGGCAGCAGATCGATGCGCAGTCCGCAGTGGACCTTCCTGGTGACCGTCTACTGCAGCAGAGCGTCGAGTGGAGCAAGCAGAACCTCGCGGACTCGGTCCAGGAGGCGCGCAACCTGAAGATCCGGGACGTGAACGAAGGCAAGGACTACCCGGCACCGGTCGGGACAGTTCCGGCCGCCCGCTGGTTCGGCGCCGGTTTCCCGGACTATCCATGGCTGTTCGCGACCGATGGTGAGTACACGGCGTTCGCCGCCGTCGCCGCCGGCCAGTTCGACACCGTGAAGGAGCACCTGCGCGCACTCCGCGACATCAGTGACCTCTTGAACAACCGCAGCGGCAAGGTCGCGCATGAGGTGACGCCGACCGGCGACGTGTACTTCGGCTCGAACCAGAGCGCGGGCAACACCGACGAGACGGTGAAGTTCCCGAGTACGGTCGCACTGCTGTGGCGGTGGACGGGTGACAACAGGTTCCGCGACGAGATGTACGACTTCAGCGTCCGGAACCTGCAGTACGTCTACAAGAACCTCGACAAGGACAGCGACGGCTGGCCCGAGGGACTGGCGAACGTCGAACGCGCCGGCATGGGCGTCGAGAAGCTCGACAGCACCGTGTACCTCGCTCGCGGTCTGCGGGACCTGGCCGACCTCGCCGCGTCCAAGCACGACACGAAGGTGCAGCAGTGGGCGACCGCACGCGCCAACGACCTCGAGTCCAAGTTCGAGGCGCAGTGGTGGGTACCGGCGGCCAAGGGGTACGCCGACTCGGTCGACGACCCGGCCAACCCGGCGAACGACAACACCCCGATCTTCCAGCGGCACTGGATCGGTGTCACGCCGATGGAGGCGGTGCTGACCCGTCCGGGCCAGACGTCGCCGCTGGCGTCGGCCGAGCACGCGAAGACCGCACTCGACCAGCGCGAAACCTCTTGCTACACAGGGGAATTCGGTCTCTTCCACACCGGCAGCGGTCCGACGTCCGCCGAGGGCGGCAACCGCGGCGACTCGTGTGACCCGATCGTTTCCCAGGTCCAGAGCGAGCGCACCATGTTCGGTCTGAACACGTCGATCATGGCGGTTGCGGAGGGCAACTTCGGCCGTCTGGGTGTGAAGCAGCAGCAGCGGTACACCACCGGCAACGCCCGGATCCAGCTCGATCCTTCGGTCTGGGAGACGCCGGGTGCGATGCCGGAGATCGCTCCGTCGCCGGACTCGCCGGCGAACATCGGCCGGCCGTTCTACGACCGCTCGATGTCGCTGCAGGCCTGGGGCGCGTACGGCATCCTCTGGCCGGTCGTCCACCAGCAGCTCGGCGTCGATCCCGATCTGGGACACGGCCGGATCGCCGTCGTACCGCAACTTCCGGAAGGCCAGCAGAAGGTGGCCGGTAGCAACATCCGGGTCGGTCGCGGAGCGGTCGATGTGGCGGCACGCCTTACAGGTAAGGCGTTGTCGACCGAGGTGACCGCGAAGGGCGTCGGCGCGGCGCTCACGGTCGGCGCCGTACTGCCGACCGGCGCGCAGGTGCACAGCGTGACGGTCGACGGTCACGCAGCGCAGTACAAGCTCGTGACCACGAGTCGCGGGACGGAGGTTCAGGTGCCGGCGCGCGGTGCGCACACGGCACTGACGATCACTCTCAAATGACCTGAGGACTCCGAGCCGGCCGGTGCGCAACCGTTCTGCGCACCGGCCGGCTTTGTCATGCCCGGTATCCGGTACTGCGCAGTCTTGGTGCACAACAAAAGGCGGGCCCCTCCGAGTATGAGTCGGAGGGGCCCGCACAGCTGAAGGAAGGTGACGTCTCCAGCTTCCCGATACGGGTCCGTGGAGGCCGGCAGACCCCGTCACCGGTCTACCTCGGTGGGGATCCCCACCGCGAGGGCCCTCGGTTTCCGTTCGACCCGCCGCTCCGATCGAAGCAGCGTGTCGACCTTTCTACCGCCGACGGCAGGCCCGGCACAACCCTTTCCTGACAACAGTTTGGGTCGTCCACAGTGATACCGCAACCATCCACAGAAACGGTCCGGGTTATACACACCCCCTGTGCATAACCGTCTTACCCCTTGGGCGGTTTCGACTGCCATCGGGTGCAGGAGCCGGTACCCGGCGTACACGCCGAGCGCGCTGACCACGAGAACGGAGGGTACGGCGACGGCGAGTGGTGGCCGCTGATAACCGATGTTGTCCAGCACGTCCGCGAGCCACTGCGCGACGAGCAGGAACTCGGCCGCCGCCGCGGGCACGAGGGCGAGCGGCAGCAGCAGGATGCCGCGCCAGATTCCGAACCGGACGAACGTGATGCCGAGCAGCCAGCCCGTCACCTCGTGGGCGACGATCATCAGGAAGAACTCGGCGAACACCAGACCGACCTGCGACGTACTCGTGAACAGGTGCGGGTTGGTCAGTTTGTCGGGCCAGTCCTGCCACGCGTACAGAACGCGTTCCACCTGGTAGACCAGCACCCACACCAGCGAGGTGGCCGCCGCGGCGCCCGCGAGATAGATGCCTACGGCAACCGAAAACATCCGGCGGGTGATGCCGTGGGAGATCAGCAGCGAGAAGTACGCCGGGGTGACGGTGATGCCGAGCGCCATCGAGAAGTACTTCGGCGACTGGGTTCCGTAGTCCCACGCGCTGGTGGTGACGTCGTTGGACAGGAGGAGCTGGAAGATGATCCCGATGAAGAACAACGCGAAGACCATCACCGCCCAGTAGCCGGTCAGCATCGGCCGGAGACCGACCGCCAGCGCCCGCAGCACGTGCTTGAGCCGGTGCCAGTCGGTGACACCGCGCGGCAGCGTCGTCCTGGTGGTCTGGACCGCCGTACTCATGACTTGACCCCCGTGAGGTGGACGAAGAGATCCTGGAGGCCGACCGGGCCGATCTCCAGGCCGGCGGCGGTCGCCTGTGCGAGCAGCGCCGGGTCGAGGTCGCCGAGGACCGTGGTCGACTTGGTACCGCCGAGCCGTTCCTCCGCGAGCACGGTGAAACCGGCGGTGAACTCGTCGACGGCCGCGGCCGGACCGACGATCGAGGCGCCGCGACCGCGGAGCGCGTCCACCGGCGACTGGGTGACGAGGCGGCCCTGGTCGAGGATCACGACCTCCTCGAGCATCGCGCTCACCTCACTGACCAGATGGGTGGAGAGCACGATCGTGCGCGGCACCTCGGCGTAGTCGGCGAGCAGCATGTCGTAGAAGAGGTTCCGGGACGGGACGTCCATTCCCAGGTAGCTCTCGTCGAAGATCGTCAGCGGAGCGCGGCTGGCGAGCCCGAGGACGACACCGAGGGCGGACTTCTTACCGCGGGAGAGCTTCTGGATCTTCTTGTTCAGCGGAACCTCGAAGCGGTCCAGGAGGTCGCCGGCGAGGTCGGCGTCCCAGTACGGGCGCAGCGCCGCCGCGAGCCCGACCGCGTGCTTGACGGGTACGGCGTCCGGACGGTCACCGGACTCGCGGATCAGGCACACCCGGCTCGTCACGACCGCGTTCTCGTACGGCTCCTGCGCCGTACCGAGGTCGCCACCCTCGATCAGCACCCGCCCCTCGTCGGGCCGCCGAAACCCCGCCAGCGTCGCGGCAAGCGTGCTCTTGCCGGACCCGTTCCGGCCGAGCAGCCCATGGATCTTCCCCGGCGCGAGCCGCAGATCGAGCCGATCCAGCGCAGGCACACCGGCGAACCGAACCGAGACATCCTCGGTCCTGACAGTCAGGGCGGTCATCAGGCTTCTCCGTACGAACGGATGTGCTGGAGGATGTCTTTGAGGGGGATGCCGATTGCTTTGGCCTCGCGGATCATTGGGTCGACGACGTCGGCGAAGAACGAGTCGCGGCGGCCGGTGCGGAGCAGGTCGCGGGCGTTCGGTGCGACGAACATGCCGATCCCGCGCTTCTTGTAGAGGACGCCGTCGTCGACCAGCTGGGCGAACCCCTTGGCCGCGGTGGCCGGGTTGATCCGGTAGAAGGCGGCGTACTGGTTGGTCGACATCACCTGCTCGTCCTCGGCCAGCGCGCCGGTCACGATGTCGTTCTTGATCTGCTCGGCGATCTGCAGGTAGATCGGACTCCGGTCGTCGAACACCATCCACCCCCTTCCTCGGTTCGTTACCTGAGTAACGAACCATAGCACCACCGGAGGGTCAGCCTCCCGCAGAGGACTGCTGGAGGGACTTCTTCAGGGCCGGTACGACGGGACCGACGCGGACCGCGAGCTGGGCCAGGCGATCCTTGTGCCGGACCCGCTGCTCCTTCGTGACGACTGTGCGCAGATCAGCCGTGGATGCGAGTACGACGACAGCGGCGTCGCGGAGGTCTACTCGCGAGACGAGCCGGGAGGGTCGGAGGGTGTCGCGGGCGCTCTGGAGGATGTGGCGGCGTACCAGAGGGTGGCGCAGGGTGATGCGGGCTGTCGGGAAGATGCCGAGGACGCGATGTGGCTCGACCCTGATCAGATGTGCGCGGGCGAGCTCGTCGCGGACCTGACGGACGGTCGCGCCTCCCCGCCGATCGATCCAGTGCCGCCAGCGCCGCGGGCCCACCGCGCGCAACTCCTCGAGCACTCCCGCGACCACCGGATCCATCGGCGCCGGCGCGGATGCCGATCCAGCTGAGCGTGATCCGGTTGAGCGTGATCCCGGGGTCGTCACCCGCGCGCGGCCGTCGTCGTCGTCGATGTGCCCGTTCAGCTGCAGGTCGACGAGCACCGCCGCCCGCAGTACCTTCCCCAGCTTCGAGCGGGCCGTCAGCCGGCCGCGCTCCGGATCGTAGGCCAGTAGAAAAACCCTTGCAGCCAAGGAGTTCGGGGCAGCCGCGTTGCCGAGCGCAACTGTCTTTCGGGGCCTGGCCGACCGCCTGGCCGACGTCGAGCGTTCCGGCCGCCGCAGCGGCGTCACCACAGCTCTACTCATCGTTGTCCTCCTTGGACGGGCGGCCCGGGCGACGTTGTTTCGTCACGCCGGTCGGGAGACGACCGGCGTCGGCCAGGGCACGCCTGAGCAGGAACTCGATCTGGGCGTTCGTGCTGCGCAGGTCGTCGGCCGCCCAGCGGGCGATCGCGTCGTGCACCGCGGGATCCAGCCGGAGCAGGATCTTCTTCCGTTCGACAGGCATCAGGGCATGTCTCCCAACCCCACGCCGTAGCGAGGAGGTGCTCGGTGCGGTGCATCGGCGTGCGGGGGCGAAGGTCTCGATGCGGAGCATCGTGGCCTTTGCACCCGTGCGGCGAGGTGCCGTGCCGAGTGCCCCGCAGTAGGCGTGGGGTTGGGAGACATGCCCTCGAGCCTCACTGGTAGAGCGAGCCGGCGTTGACCACCGGTTGGGCGTCGCGGTCGCCGCACAGCACCACCAGCAGGTTGCTGACCATGGTCGCCTTGCGCTCCTCGTCGAGCTCGACCACCTCATGCTCGGACAGCCGGTCCAGCGCCAGCTCGACCATGCCGACCGCACCTTCGACGATCCGCTGCCGGGCCGCGACGACCGCACCGGCCTGCTGGCGACGCAGCATCGCCTGGGCGATCTCCGGCGCGTACGCGAGATGCGTGATCCGGGACTCGATCACCCGGACACCGGCCGCCTGCACCCGGGCGCCGATCTCCGCCGACAGCGTCTCGGTGATCTCGTCGGTGCTGTCCCGCAGCGACAGCCCACCGTCCTCGGTGTGGACGTCGTACGGGTAGCTGTTGGCGATGTGCCGTACGGCGGTCTCGGTCTGGATCGCCACGAACTCGACGAAGTCGTCCACCTCGAACATCGCCTGCGCGGTGTCCTCGACCTGCCACACCACGACCGCGGCGATCTCGATCGGGTTGCCGTCGGCATCGTTGACCTTGGCAACGGCTGTCTCGTGGTTGCGGATCCGGGTCGAGACCTCACGCCGCGAGGAGATCGGGTTCACCCAGCGCAGACCGTCCGTCCGGATCGTCCCGGCGTACCGCCCGAGGATCTGCAGCACCCGGGCCCGTCCCGGCGAGACCGCGGTCAGCCCGCCCGCGACGATCAGCGCGGCCAGGAACACCAGGATCCCCAGCGTGATCAGTACGCCGTTGCCGGAGCTGAGCACGAACAACAGCACGCCGGCCACCGCCAGCACCAACGCGAGCGCCGCCATCGGCCACCCGTTCAGCTCCCGCCCCACGCGCTCGGTCACCTTCGGCGCCGGCATGTCCACCGCGACATCCACCATCACAAGCTCCTCTCGAATAGCTCCAAGGTAGCAAAGTGATATCACATTTACAAGACACCTCTCATGCGGAAGGTGCGGGCGCGGGGTGTCAGGGGAGGCGGGTGGCGAGGGCTTCCAGGTCGGACTGCCAGGCAGCGGCTTGGGAGTTGGGGAGGGGGTCGATGGCGGAGGGGCCCCAGGCGTGGATGGGGCGGATGCCGTGCAGGGCGTTGACGAGCCAGGCCTCGGTGGTGTTCTGGAGGGCGTCGGGGGTGATCGAGTGCTCGGCGACCTCGATGCCCTGGTTGGCGGCGATCCGCCGGAGCAGTTGGGCGGTGACCGAAGGGAGCAGCGGGCGGTCCGGCTCCGGGAAGCAGAGCGTCTCGTCCTCCCACCACGCGACAGCCGAGTACGCCGCCTCGAGAACCGTGCCGTCCGTGTCCAGCAGCAGGATCTCGTCAGCGCGGTCGGCCGCGGACTCCTTCAGCTTGCCGAGCAACTCCAGATCCGGCCCCTTAACCCGCGGTGCGGTCCGCGGATCCGGTCCGTCATGTACGGCGACCCGCACTCGGCCACCGATCGGCGGAGCCGGCCGCAGCTGCACCGCGAGCTCCCCCGGCGCCTTCAACTCGAACCGCGGGAACCATCGCCCGAACCCAGGCAACCGCCCGATCTGCTCGTCCCAGAAGCGCTCCGCGGCCACCCCGGCCGCGGCACACGACCGGACGAACCGGTCCCGGTGCAGCTCCAGTCCCCGAACTTTGCCATTGGCAACCAGAAACGAGTCCGCCACCAACAGTTCTGTCATTCTCCCCCACCTTGTCCGCCGACAGCAGCCGTTGCTTTCAGCACCATTTCGTCGTACTCCGCGACCGGATCGGAGTCAAGCACGATCGCGCCCCCGGCCCCGACCACGGTCTCGTCCGGGGTCAGCACCGCCGTCCGGATCACCACGCTCAGATCCGCCCGCCCGTCCACGGTCAGGTAGCCGAGCGCACCGGCGTACACCCCCCGCGCACTCCACTCCAACGAGTCGATGATCTCCATCGTGCGGATCTTCGGCGCCCCCGTCATCGACCCCGGCGGGAAGCACGCCCGGACAGCGTCCACCGCGGTCACGTCGTCGCGCAGCCGGCCGCGCACGGTCGTCACCAGTTGGTGCACGGTGCGGTAGCTCTCGACCTGCATCAGCTGCGGCACGTTCACGGTCCCCGGCACGCTGACCCGGCCGAGGTCGTTGCGGATCAGGTCGACGATCATCAGGTTCTCGGCGCGGGTCTTGTCGTCCTCGGCCAGCGCCTTCGCGGCGAGCTGGTCCTGCGCCGGGTCGAGGTCCCGCGGCGCGGTCCCCTTGATCGGCCGGCACTCGGCCCAGCCGTCCGAGTCCACGGTCAGGAACCGCTCCGGCGACGAGCTCGCCACCGCGAGATCGCCGTACCTGAGGAAGGCGGCGTACGGCGCGGGGTTCGCGGACCGTTGCCAGCGGAAGAACTCGAACGGGTCCTGGACCGCGGGCAAGCGAACCCGGTTCGTCAGGTTGACCTCGTACGACTCGCCCGCCTCGAGCTCGGCCAGCACACGGTCGATTCCGGCCAGGTACGTCGCACGGTCCTGCTCCAGGTGCGCCTCGAGATCCAGCCGGGCGATCGCGGGTACGTCGACGCTGCCCATCCACCAGTTCGACGCAACCTCCTCGGCCTTGTCCAACCATTCCTCGCCGTCGAGCGCCACCAGATAGGTGACGTCGCGGTCGTGGTCGATGACGACGAACCGGTTCGCCCAGATCCACAGCGCGTCCGGCGTCGGGGCGTCGTGCGCAGCCACTCCCCCGGTCAGCGCCTTCAGTTCGTAGCCGAAGTAGCCGACGTACCCACCGCAGAACAGGCCGTCCAGCTCGGGCGGCGGCTCGGCGGCTCGTGCGGCCAGCAGCTCGTTCAGTTCGGTGAAGACGTCGCCTTCGGTCACGTCCCGGGTGATGACGTCTTCTGTCGTCGTACCGAGGACTGAGACACGATGCGGTGAGCGGTCGGTCAGACTGCCGTCGAGCCAGTAGGCGACCGGCTCGGCGGCCAGCAGCTCGCGGTAGACCGTCTCACCGTCGAGCGCCCGGTCGAGCGTCCGGATAGACCAGCGCAGCGCACTCACAGGCACACGGTACCGAGCCCGTGCCGATTCGTGGGCGCGGATCAGGACGTGGTCAGTGCCACCTTGGTCCGCATCGCGGTGATCCGGCGGATCGGGATCGCGACCTCGAGCCCGTCCTTGGACTCGGCGCGGTCCGCGAGCCAGGCCGCCGCGGTGTCCCGGCGGACGTCCGGCGTACCCGGGAGGTAGAGCGCGTTCACCAGCCGCATCGCGTCGTCGCGGCTGTGGATCATGTACACGTACCGCTCGCGCTGGCTCTCCATCACGTCGAACCCGGCGTGATGGAGCTGGTCCTTCAGCTCGGTGATCTCACCACCGGCCGGGAACTGCGGCGTCGACCGCAGCCGCGTCGTCAGACCGCTCAGCGTGCGGATGTCACCGCGCCGCAGCGGCCGTACGGCGGGCACGATCGCGGCCAGTACGCCGCCCCGCCGCAGCACCCGTGCCGCCTCGGCCAGCACGTCCGCCAGCGGCTGGAGGACCATCAGGCCCATCGAGCACGTGACGACGTCGAAGACCTCGTTCGCGAACGGCAGCTGCAGCGCGTTCGCCCGTACCTTCGGACCGGGCGCACCGGCGAGCTGGGCCTCGTTGTTGTCGACCCCGACGACCCACCGCCCGTACAGCTCCCGCGCCACCGGCCCGTTGCCGCAGGCCAGGTCGAGTACCCTGCGCGCCTCGCCCGAGACGGCACGGACAAGCCAGCGGTACGGCGTATGGTCGCCGGCCACCGCACGTGACAACAGGGCTTCGGTACTGCCCGGAGCCGCGGTGTGGAACTCCCGCAGGTAGTCCGGCCAGTTGATCGCATTCTCAGACATCGCGGCCCGAACCTACCGGCTGGCGACCCGGCGTCGCGCGCCGGGTGCTCAGCGTTAACGCATTGTTGACTGTGTTGGCTGTCAGACCCTGCTGACGAAGATGTGGCCCGCAGTCTCGTCGGTGATCACACCGCCGGCCTCACGGCTCCCGACCAGGACACCCTCGGCATCCAGGGTGGAGTCGACCTCACGGCCAGGCAGTGCCCCGGCGCGGCGCAGGACCGCCATCGCGAAGTCGTCGGTCTGCACCGGCTCGGCGATCCGCCGTACCAGCACCCGCACGCTCTCTCCTGTGGCTGCGTCGAGGACCTGGTCCAGGGGCTCGACGCCGACCCGGAAGTCCCCGATGTTGCTCACCTGGTGGTCCTTCTGCAGCTCCTCCAGGCCCGGGATCGGGTTGCCGTACGGCGATTCGGTCGGGTTACCGAGGATCTGGAGCAGCCGCAGCTCGACCGCGTCGCTCATCACGTGCTCCCAACGGCAGGCCTCGGCGTGCACGTCCTCCCACTCGAGCCCGATCACGTCGACCAGCAGCCGCTCGGCCAGGCGGTGCTTGCGCATCACCCGGACCGCCTGCTTGCGGCCGACGTCGGTGAGCTCCAGGTGGCGGTCGCCCTCCACCTTGATCAACCCGTCGCGTTCCATCCGTGCGACCGTCTGACTGACCGTCGGACCGGACTGGTGCAGCCGCTCGGCGATCCGCGCGCGCAGCGGCAGAATGCCTTCTTCTTCCAGTTCGTAGACGGTCCGCAGGTACATCTCGGTGGTATCGATCAGCTCGCTCACGACAACCATTCTCACCTATTGAGGCAAGCCTTACCCAATTCGGCTGGGTACCGGGGCACGATGAGCACGGTGACAGCAGTGATGTGGTTCCGGCGGGACCTTCGGTTGAGCGACAACCCGGCACTCCTCGACGCGGTCGCCCACGGCCGCGTGCTCGGATTGTTCGTGGTGGATCCGTTGCTCTGGGGGCGATCCGGCGATCCGCGCAGGGACCAGTTGGCCGCCTCGCTGCGCGGTCTGTCCGAGTCGATGGGCGGGCGGCTCGTCGTACGGCGGGGTGATCCGGCGACCGTCGTACCGGCAGTCGCGGACGAGGTCGGGGCGGCGAGCGTGCACGTGAGCGCGGACTACGCGCCGTACGGACAGCAACGGGATGAAGAGGTTGAAGCCTCATTGAAGTGCCCGTTGGTGCGGACGGGATCGCCGTACGCCGTGGCGCCGGGGCGGGTGCTGAATCAGCAAGGGCGGTCGTACCAGGTGTTCACGCCGTACTTCAAGGCGTGGCTGGCGCACGGGTGGCGGCAGCCGGTGGAGGCGCCGGCGAGCGTGCAATGGATCAAGGCGGAGAGCGAGGACCTGCCGGAGAGCTCGCAGGTCGCGGGTGAGCAGGCGGCGCTCGAGCGATGGCGGGACTACGACGTTGCGGCGTACGACGACGAGCGGGACCGGCCCGATCTCGACAGGACGTCGCGGATGTCGATCCCGTTGAAGTACGGCGAGATCCACCCGCGGACGATGCTCGCGGACCTGGCCCGCAAGCGCAGTGCCGGCGCGGAGGCGTACCGCCGCGAACTGGCCTGGCGCGAGTTCTGCGCCGACCTCCTGGCGCGGCACCCGCACGCCGCGTGGAAACCGCTGCGTCCGGAGTTCGACAAGATGCAGTACGACGAACCCGGCGAGCTGTTCGACGCGTGGTGCGCGGGGCGGACCGGGTTCCCGTTCGTCGACGCGGGGATGCGGCAGCTGGCCGAGACCGGGTTCATGCACAACCGCGTCCGCATGGTCGTCGCGTCGTTCCTGGTCAAGGATCTCCACGTGCACTGGAAGTTCGGCGCGCGCTGGTTCATGCGCACGCTGCGCGACGGCGACCTCGCGTCGAACTCGCTCAACTGGCAATGGGTCGCCGGCTGCGGCGCGGACGCGGCACCGTACTTCCGGATCTTCAATCCGGTCACCCAGGGCCTGAAGTTCGACCCCGACGGCGCCTACGTACGGCGCTGGATCCCCGAGCTCCGCGACCTCGACGGCCGGACCGCCCACGAGCCGTGGAAGCACGGCGGCGCCGACGGCTACCCGGTGCCCGTCGTCGACCACGCCGAGGCCCGCGGCGAGGCGCTCCGGAGGTACGACGCCATCCGCACTTGACGGCCGTTTGACCCATACATCTATAGTGCTAGTTACATAGATGAATGGGGTTATCGATGATCGAGTTCCATCTGGACGGCCGGTCGGGGGTTTCGCCGTACCAGCAGATCGTTCAGCAGGTCCGGAACGCGTTGCGTCTCGGACTGCTGCGGGAGGGTGACCAGCTGCCGACCGTGAAGGACGTGGTGGCGGCGCTGGCGATCAACCCGAACACCGTGCTCAAGGCGTACCGCGAGCTCGAGCACGAAGGCCTGGTCCAGGCCCGGCCCGGGCGCGGCACGTTCGTCACCCGCACCCTCACCGACAACACGCTCGCCGCCCACGGCCCGCTCCGCCAGGACCTCCGCCGCTGGCTGGCCAAGGCGCGCAAAGCAGGGCTCGACGACGAGAGCATCGAGGCGTTGTTCCTCACCACCTTTCGGTCCGCCTCTCAGGAGGAGCACATAGCATGACGAGCGTTCTGGAAGCCCAGGGGCTGGGGAAGAAGTATGGGCGGCGCTGGGCGCTGACCGATTGCGATCTGGAAGTGCCGGCCGGGCATGTGGTTGGGCTCGTGGGGCCCAACGGGGCCGGTAAGAGCACGTTGCTGAATCTGGCCGTCGGGATGATCACGCCGTCCGCCGGGTCGGTCGAGGTGCTCGGAGGGCCGCCGGGAGCGCAGCAGGCCAAGGTCGGGTACGTCGCGCAGGACACGCCGACGTACGCACGGTTGACCGTTGCGGATCATCTGCGGCTCGGGGCGCGGCTCAACCCGGCGTGGGACGATTCTCTTGCACAGCAACGGATTCAGCGGTTGAGGTTTGATCCGAAGCAACGTGCGGGCAGGCTGTCCGGCGGTCAGCGCGCGCAGCTCGCGCTCACGCTCGGGCTGGCCAAGCGGCCCGATCTGCTGATCCTCGACGAGCCGGTGGCGGCGCTCGATCCGCTCGCCCGGCGCGAGTTCCTCCAGGACCTGATGGAGGCGGTCGCCGAGCAGGAGCTCAGCGTCGTGCTGTCCTCGCACCTCGTCTCCGACGTGGAGCGGGCCTGCGACTACCTGATCGTGCTCGTGGAGTCGCGGGTGCAGGTCAGCGGCGAGATCGACACGTTGCTGGCGACGCACTTCCGGCTGACCGGTCCGCGCCGGGACCAGAAGGACCTGCCGCGCGACCAGCATGTCGTGACGGCGAGCCACACCGACCGGCAGTCGACGTACCTGATCCGGACCGACAAGCCGATCCTGGATCCGGCCTGGACGGTCTCCCAACTCACGCTCGAGGACCTGGTGCTGGCCTACATGGGCCGCGACGTCCAGCCCGAGCGTCCGGTCCTGGAGGTGCAGCGATGATCTGGCTGACCTGGCGACAGTTCCGCGTCCAGTTCCTGGTGGTCGCCGTCGGTGATCCTCGCGGCCGCGATCATCCTGGTGGTGACCGGCCCGGGCCTGCTCGACAGCTACCACCGGCTGACCGACAGCTTCCTGCAGAGCCTCGGCTACGAGCAACTCAACCCGTTGCTGTACTTCGTCGGTCAGGTCCTGCTGTACGCCGTTCCGCCGGTGATCGGGGCGTTCTGGGGCGCACCCCTCATCTCTCGCGAACTCGAGACCGGCACCCACCGGCTCGTGTGGAGCCAGAGCGTCTCCCGCCAGCGCTGGCTCGCCACCAAGCTCGGTCTCACCGGACTGGCCGCGATCGCGATCACCGGCGTACTGAGCCTCGCGGTGACCTGGTGGTCCGACCCGATCGACGACGCCGTCAATGCCGGGCAGGAGTCGAACACCTACCTGCCCCGGATGTTCCCGGCCGTCTTCAGCGCCCGCGGTCTGGTCCCGATCGGGTACGCCGCGTTCGCGTTCGCGCTCGGTGTCGCGGTCGGACTCGTCATCCGTCGCACCCTGGTCGCACTCGCGGTCACGCTCGCCGCGGTCATCCTGATCCAGGTCCTCACGCCGACGTTGATCCGGCCGAACCTGATGGCGCCGACGGAGTCCTATCTCACCGTGAGCCTGGACAACCTCCGTGGCTTCATGCTGAGCGGCGACACCAAACCTCCACAGGTGAAGGCGATCGAGGTCGCCAGCGGTTCGGTCGCGGCGTGGAAGCTGTCCGACCAGACCGTGGACAAGAACGGCAACAAGGTGACCACGCTGCCGAGCTGGATGATCGACTGCGAGCCCGGACCTCCGAATGCAGACCCCGCGCGAGGTGCCGGCGAAGGCCACCGCGTGCTTCCAGCGGCTGGCCGACGAAGGCTACCGGCAGCACATCAAGTACTTCGCGGCCGACAAGTTCTGGGCGTTGCAGTGGCGTGAGTTCGGGTTCTTCCTGGCCTCTGGCGTTGCTGCTGAGCGGGTTCAGCTTCTGGCGGATCCGGCGCGACCTGTCGTAAAACGCCGTACCAGCAGGGCTGCGGCGAGAATGGCCGCGGCGACGACCGCCGACGTCCACGGAAGAGTGACCGCGAGGACGAGGCACCCGGTCAGGCCGATCACGTTGACGGCGCGCGGCCAGCGACGCTGATCGGCCGGCTGGGTGAACGCGGAGGCGTTCGCAATCGCGTAGTACAGCAGGACTCCGAACGACGAGAAGCCGATCACGCCGCGCAGATCGGTAGTGAGTACGAGGATCCCGACCACCGCGGCGAGCGCGAGCTCGGCGTGGTGCGGGACCTGGTAGCGGGGATGTACGGCGGCCAGCCACGTGGGCAGGTCGCGATTGCGGGCCATGGCGAGCGTGGTGCGGCCGATGCCGGCGATCAGGGCGAGCAGTGCGCCGAGGCTGGCGAGTGCGGCACCGATCCGGACGATCGGCACCGCCCAGACCGCACCGACCCCGTCGACCGCGGCCGCGAGGGGCGCCGTGGTCGACGCGGGGTCGCCGGTCCGCAGCAGGGCCAGCGCGACGGCGATATAGATGCCGATGGCAATGACCAGCGCCACCAGGATCGCCCGCGGAATGGTCTTCGCCGGCTCCCGGACCTCCTCCCCCATGGTCGCGATCCGCGCGTAGCCGGCGAATGCGAAGAACAACAGTCCCGCCGACTGCAGAACGCCGTACGGCGAGGTGCTGGTCGTCTCGTGATGCTGCGGGGCACCTGTGAACAGGACGACGAGGACGAGGGCCAGTACGACGAGGGTGCAGGCGACGAGGATCCTGGTGAGACGTGCCGTCCTCGTCACGCCCCGGTAGTTGACGGCCGCCAGCGCGATGACCGCCGCGAGGGCGATCAAGCGGCGCAACCAGCCGATGTCCGTGACGTAGGTACCGAAGGTCAGCGCCATCGCGGCACACGACGCGGTCTTGCCGATGACGAAACACCAGCCGGCGGCGAACCCCCACCACTCCCCCAGGCGCTCACGCCCGTAGACGTACGTGCCACCCGACACCGGGTAGACGGCCGCCAGCTGCGCCGACGACGCCGCGTTGCAGTAGGCAACGATCGCGGCGAGGACGAGACCGAGCAGCAGACCGGACCCGGCCGCCTGCGCGGCCGGCGCCCAGACCGCGAAGACCCCGGCCCCGACCATCGAGCCGAGCCCGATGAGCACCGCATCCCCCACTCCCAACCGCCGCGCCAGCGCGGGACCGGTCTGCGGGGGGCTGGGGCGGTCGGCGTTCATCTCAGTTGTCCGCCGCCATGGCCGCCGCGATCTTGGCTTCGGCATCGGCGACGTCCTCCTTGGGGGCTTCGGGCAGCAGGTCCGCCCACAGCGGCAGCATCTCCCGGCGCGCCTCGAGCATGCCGAGCGGGCGCGGGTAGAACCAGACGTGGAAGTGGGCCGAACCGTCGCCCCAACGATAGACATGCACCCGCGCGATGTCGCCGAGCGCCAGGATCGCCCGCTCGATGCGTGCGACGACCGGGCCGTAGCTCTGCGCGACCTTGTCCGGCAGGTCGGAGAACGAGTCGTGATGACCACGGCTGGCCAGCCACACCACGCCCGGGATGGTGACGCCGGTGGCGCGGCACAGGGCCCAGTCGTCGTCGTACCAGAGCGGCGGTTCGTGCTCCGAGTTCTCGAAGTCGGCGAGCCAGTCGCAGAGGCCGCAGTGCGGGCCGCCGGGTTCACCGACGCGGGGCGGTTCGGGGATCACCCGGGGCTGCGGCTTGAGGCGGACCAGGGGTTCGGCGTACGGAAGTGTCATGGCGGTCTCCAGGGTTCAGGAGCTGATGATGTCGCCTAGTGAAACATGCTCGTTGCGGAAAATGCAACGGGCATGTTTCATGCTTCGATGACGCCGCGGAGGACCAGGTCGAGGGTGAGCCGCCGGGCCCGGGACCGCGACCAGTGGTGCCGGCCGCGCATGTGCACGTAGGTGAAGGCCGCCGAGACCATCAGCACCTCGGCGACGTCGCTGACCCGGCCGTGCGGGTGCAGCGTGCCGTCCGTCTCGCCCTCGCGGAGGAACCGCTCGAACGGGTCCAGGAACGAGACCGGCCCGTTGCGCGCCTGCTCCTGATGGAAGACCAGGTCCGACGAGAGCATCAGCGGCAGGTGCCGGTCGATCACGTCGAACAGCGCCTCCAGCGTCCGGATCAAGCCTTCCCGACCGGACGCCGTGCCCGCGAGCACCGGCCACAACGTGTCCCGGTAGTCCTCGGCCAGCGCGTCGAGGAGCGAGTCCAGCAGCATCTCGACGGTAAATCCCTGCCGCCAGAGCGTGACCCGCGACCGGCCGACCTTCTCCGCGACCCGCTCCAGGGTCACGCCGGACCAGCCGTGCTCGCCCAGTACGGCGATGGTCGCCGTCCGGAGCGTCTCGTCCACCGCCACCGTCATCCGCGGCCCCTCACTCTTGTGCAACGAGGTTGTTGCACTGCACCATGACTGTATCAACCACCGAGGGAGGACGGCGTGGAGACCAGGACCGAGATCCAGGTGCGGTTCACCGACCAGGAGCGGGACGGCCTGACCGCGCTCGCGGCCGGTCTGCGGGGAGTGGCCGAGTCCGACCTCACCGAGGAGGACGCGCTGGTCGCGGCGCTGGAGCTCGCCCTCACCCGCCTGATCGACGACTTCGAGGTCCCCGACCCGGCCGCCCGCGAACAGGTCCAACGCGCCCGCGACAACCTCCGCGCCAACTGGATCCGCGGCAGCGCGACCCTCTAGACCGCGTTCAAGACGGCGAGCAGGCGGGCGACCTCGGCGGCGACGGCGTCCCGGGCCGGGCCGAGGTACTTGCGGGTGTCGACCAGCTTCGGGTTGTCCGCGAGGACCTGGCGGACCTTGTCGGTGAAGACGTTGTTGAGGTGGGTCGCGATGTTGACCTTGGTCATGCCGGCCTCGACCGCGCGGGTCAGGTCGGGGTCCGCGACGCCGGACGAGCCGTGCAGGACCAGCGGTACGGCGACGGCCTCGTGCAGGCGGGTGATGAGGTCGAAGTCGAGCGTCGCCGTACGCTCGGTCATCGCGTGCGAGGAACCGACCGCGACCGCGAGCGCGTCCACGCCGGTCGCTTCGGCGAAGGCGACGGCCTCCTCCGGACGGGTACGGGCGCCGGGCGCGTGGACGCCGTCCTTACCGCCGACCTCGCCGATCTCCGCCTCGACGAAGACACCGTGATCGTGGCAGAAGGCCGTCACCTCGGTGGTCGCCGCGACGTTGTCGGCGTACTCGAGCTTGGACGCGTCGTACATCACCGACGTGAACCCGAGCGTGACGGCCTCGGTGACCAGCTCGCGATCCATCGCGTGGTCCAGGTGTACGACGACCGGCACCGTGGCGGCGGCCGCCGCGGCCAGTGTCGCGACCCCGATCGGCTTGAGCGCGCCGTGGTACTTCACCGCGTTCTCGCTGATCTGCAGGATCACCGGCGCACCGACCTGCTCGGCGCCCGCGATCAGCGCGATCGCGTGCTCCAACTGGATCACGTTGAACGCACCGACCCCACGACCGGCCTTCGCAGCAGCCAGCACAACCTCGGCACCGGATACCAACGGCATGAGTCCTCCTAGTTCACAATCACTTGAGGCTGCCAGCGCCGATAGGCGGCGAGATTGATGTCTCCGGCAACGGGTGTGAGCACAGCGGCGGCTGACGCGGCTACGGCGGACTTGAGTACGGCGGGCCAGTCCGGCTCCGGCGCCTCCGCGATCGCCGCGGCGACGACCGCCGTACACGCGTCGCCCGCACCGGTCGGGTTGCCGCGCACGGTCTCGACCGGCAGCGCCCGCCAGACGCCCTTCTTGCTAGCGGCAACCATTCCGCGGGCTCCGTCGGTGATCACGGCCGCGGCCGCGCCGAGCGCGACCAGCTCCGACGCGCCCTCCTCGACGTCCACGTCGCCAACGGCAGCACGCAGTTCGGCAGCGTTCGCGCGCACCACGGCACCAACGCGCGCAGCGGCGTTCAGAGCATCGCCGCCCGCATCGATCACCGTCAGTACGTCGTGGTGCCGGGCGCGGACCGCGATCTCGGCGTACGCGTCGGCCGGCAGTCCCGGCGGCAGGCTGCCCGAGCACGCGAGCACTCCGAGCCGTCCCCACGGCATCCGGTCGCCGAACGCGCGCCACTCGTCCGCGGTCACCGTCGGCCCGGCCTCGTTGAAGATCGTGGCGTCCCCGTCCACATCGTTGACGATGGCAACGGTACGGCGGGTCTCGCCGGCGATCGGGGTGAGCAGCGCGGTCAGCCCGGCGTCGAACAGCTCCTCGGCGACCAGCTCGCCGGTGACCCCACCAACGAATCCGAGCACCAGCACCTGATGCCCGAGCGTCGCCGCCACCCGCGCGACGTTCACGCCCTTGCCGCCCGCGCGCCGCCGGATCCGGTCGACGCGATGGCTGCCGCCGACCTGCAGTTCGTCGACCTCGTACGTGACGTCCAGCGCCAGGTTGAGGGTGACGGTTCCGATCAGTCCAGCCACGACCCGGCCCGCATAACCTTCTGTACGGCGTACTCGTCGTCGAGCAGCACCAGGTCCGCCCGCTTCCCGGTCTCGATCGAGCCCACGTCGTACCAGCCGAACGTCTGCGGCCGGCGTCGTCGACGCCATCCGCGACGCGTCGACCAGCGAGACCCCGGCCTGCACCGCGTTCCGGAACGCGACATCCATGGTCAGTGTGCTGCCGGCGATCGAGTGGCTGCCGTGGACGAGCGTCGCGAGACCGTCCTTGACGTCGACCTCGAGGCTGCCGATCATGTACCGGCCGTTCGGCATCCCGGTCGCCGCCATCGCGTCGGTGATCAGCGCGATCCGGTTCACCCCGGCCGCCGCGAGCGCGATCCGGACCACCTGCGGGTCCAGGTGCATGCCGTCGTTGATCACCTCGAGCAGCAGCCGCTCGTCGTTCAGCGCGGCGCCGACCGGGCCGGGGTCGCGGTGGTGGAACGGCCGCATCCCGTTGAACAGGTGCGTCGCCACGGTCGCGCCGGCGTCGGCTCCGGCGACCATCTGCTCGTACGTCGCGTCCGTGTGCCCGAGCGCGGCGACCGCGCCGGCGTCGACGACCTGGCGGATCGCGTCCAGCCCGTTCTCCAGCTCCGGCGCGATCGTCACCATCTTGACCGCGTCGCTGAGCACCTTCGCGACATCGTCCTTGAGCGGCGGCCGCAGCAGCGACGGCTCGTGCGCACCGCAGCGCGCCTCGGACAGGAACGGTCCTTCGAGGTGGACGCCCGCGATGACACCGTCGGCGATCAGCTCGGCGAGGCAGGACGTCTGCGCGACGAGTTCGTCGAGCGACGCCGTCACCAGGCTGGCCAGCGAGGTCGTCGTACCGCGCTTGGCATGGAAGTCGACGACCTTCCGCGCCTCCTCCGGATCGGTGGTCGAGTACGTCGACCCGCCACCGCCGTGCGTGTGGATGTCGACGAAGCCCGGTACGACGGTCACGTCACCGAGGTCCTCGGGCCGCTTGCCATCGGCCGGCATCCCCTCGGAGCGCCGCCCGAACGCGCGAATGTCCTCGCCCTCCACCTGGATCCAGGCGTTCTCGAGCACGTCGTCCGGCGTCACCACGCGACCCACGCGGTACGTCGTCATACCGTTTCCTCCTCGTCAGCCGGTGCGCGGTCCCAGGCCATTTGGGCGGCGCCGAGCATGCCGGCTTCCTCGCCCAGGACGGCCGCCACGATCTCCGGTTCGCGCTGGAACGTCAGTCGCGCGTGTACACCTTCGCGCAGGGGCTGCAGCAGTGTCTCGCCGGCGCCCACCAGACCGCCGCCGATCGCGATCCGGGTCGGGGCGACCAGGGTCGTGTAGAGCACCAGCGCGTCGATCAGGGCGGCGAGCGCGTCGCGCCAGACGTGTGCGGCGTCCGGGTCCCCGGCCGCGAGCAGTTCCATCACCTCGCGGGCGCCGTCGACGGTCCGTCCAGTGCGGGCGGCGTACCGCCTGGCGAGAGCAGCCGCGGACGCGACCGTCTCGAGGCAGCCCCACTGACCGCAGGCGCAGAGTTCGGCGGCGTCGCCGTGGATGAACTTGGAGTGGCCGAGCTCACCGGCGTACCCGTCGCCGCTGACCAGGGAGCCGTCGACGATCATCGCCGCCGCGATCCCGGTGCCGAGCGGGAGGAACATCGAGTTCGTGGTGCCGGCCAGCGCGCCGTGCCGCAGTTCGGCGTACCCGCCGGCGCGGACGTCGTGGGCGAGCACGATCGGCTCCCCGTCGCCGACGGCGGCCTTCAGCTCGGCGAGGACCGGCGTACCGGTCCATTCGAGGTTCTCGGCGCCGACCGTGCCGTGCTCGGCGTCGATGACACCGGGGACGACGACACCGATGGCGCGCACGCGATGACCCTCCGCGGTCGCCTTCTGGCTGAGCTCGACGACGGTCTCCAGCAGGGCGTCGAGCACGGCACGGCCACCGTCTCGTACGTCGGCCCGGGGCGTCGGCCTGGTCTCGCGGTGCAGCACGGCACCGTCGGCGGCTACCAGGCCACACTTCATCCGGGTTCCACCGAGGTCGACGGCAACCACGACTTCACAGGGGTCCACGGAGCGCCATTATGCAGCGTTACCTGGCAGTCCGAACATCCATGAGCAGAATCCGGACAAACTCACACGGACCAGTGTGCAATCTGGTCCTAGATCCCGACTGGGAACCGTGGGCAGGGAATCCACGGTTTCCAGGTGTCAGGAACGCAGGCCGTGGTCGAACGCGGCCACCAGGAAGGTGACCAGGTTCTCGGCGAGCTCGCTCGGGTCCTCGGGGCCGGCGGCACCCGGCGTCGGGGACAGTGCCTGCGACTGATGAAGCGCGAGCAGGCCGAGCATGTTCATGTACCCGAAAGCAACCGCTTCCGGCGAGGCCTTCGGCAATGCCTGTTGCAGCGCCGCCAGGTATCTGGTCTCGATCGGCTCCGACTCGACCGCGTACAACTCACGGATCCGCCGGCTCGGATCGAACGCGATCCGGCCGATGAACCGTGCGATCAGCGCGCCACGGTCACCGCGGCGCAGTACCAGTTCCAGTCCTGGCTCGACGAAGGCCCGGATCAGGGCCTCCGGTGTCGGCGGAGCACCCGCCTCCAGTTGGTCCAGCCGGCGCCGCCGTTCGGTGTTGACCGGCGCCATTGCCCGCGCCACGGCAGCGCGGAGCAGGGCTTCCTTCGAGCCGAAGTGATAGTTGACCGCCGCGATGTTCGCTGCTGCCGCGACCGTGATCGCGCGCAGCGATGTTCCCTCGTAACCCCCTTCACCGAATCGTTGCTCGGCGACGTTGAGCAATCTCTCCCGGGTCGTTTCGACCGGTGTCTCCACAGAGTTCTCCTTCCCCCCAGCTACCGCTCGCGCAGGCACCCCACCTGCTCACGCGCAGTAGCCTGCAGTCAGCATAGTTCAAACGGTCGTTTGAACTGGAGGGCTCAGCTCACTTGTTCCGAGAAATCCTCAGATTTCTCTGAAACCCTTTCCTTCCCAGCACTCTCTTCCTTCACACCTCAACCACGGCACGTACACAAACGAGTGATTCCTGTGAGTGCATTAGGGTCCTGGGCCATGGGTTTTGTGCGGGTCGAGCGGCGATTCCAGGGGCCGGAGAGATCGGGCAACGGCGGGTACGTCGCCGGTCTGGTCGGGACCGCGCTGGCGGCGGACCTCGGGCCGGGGTCGGTGCCGAAGGTGACGCTGCGGATGCCGCCGCCGCTGGAGAAGGACCTCGAGCTGGGCGCCGGCAGGTTGACGGACGGTGACGCTCTGGTGGCAGAAGCGGTGCCGGTCGACAGTGAGTTCCTCGCCGACGCGACGATCGATCCAGTGCTGCCCGAGGAGGCTCGCGCGGCCGAGGCGGCGTACCGCGGGCTGCAGGACCACCCGTTCCCGACCTGCTTCGTCTGCGGGCCGGCGAACCAGAACGGCCTGCGCCTGAAGCCCGGCCCGATCGGCGGCGGCCGTACGGCGTGCACCTGGACGCCGGCCGCGGACCTCACGACCGACGGCCTGGTCGACGAGGTGTTCCTGTGGGCGGCGCTCGACTGCCCCGGCGGCTGGACGATCGACCTCGAAGGACGCCCGTCGGTGCTCGGCCAGCTCACCGCGTGCATCGACGCACGCCCGGAGGCCGGCGAGGAATGCGTCGCGCTCGGCCGCTACCTCGGCGAGGACGGCCGCAAGACGTTCACCGCCAGCACCCTGTACGACGCCGACGGCCGCGTCCTGGCCCGCGCGAAGCACACCTGGATCACGGTCGACCCAGCCGCGTTCAACTAGCGCTTGGTCCTGCACGCAGGCAGAACCCCCTCATCTGACCCCGAACCCCGGTCCCGCGGCGGGTTATGCCTGCGTAGCGGTCCGCGCGGCGTGGGCTCGGACCTTGGCGCGGTTGCCGCAGGTGGCCATCGAGCACCAGCGGCGGCGGCCACGGGCGTCGAGGAACAGCCAGCCGCACGACGGGCAGGTCCGCACGTGCTCGCGAGACGAGCCGGTCAGTAGCTCGCCCGCGAGCAACGCGAGATTGTGCAGCGGGAGCTCCAGATCCTCCGGTAGCTCCCAGACGGGCCCACCCTCCGAGCGCACGAGCAGCCTTCGCCCGGAGGCCTTCTCGATCATCCGGGCCGCCGCCTCGAAGGTGTGATCGGTCGCCTGCCCGGTGAGTACGTCGTACACGTCGGAGCGGAAATCGAGGATGGTCTGCAGCCGCCGTCCCACTTCGGTCGGACTGCTCCCCGGCCCGCTCGATCAGCCGGAACACGGTCGCCGGCGGCAACAGGCCGACGTACGAGTTCCAGATCAGGAAGGCCTCGTACGACGTCAGCCACTCGGTCCGGGCGGCGCCACGGGTCGGTCCACTCGGACCGGGTGTTGACGAAGTCGAGCACCGGGTGCGCGCCGACCGGCTTGGGCAGGACGACGCCCTGCACGAGCTCGAGGTGGGACGGCAGCGCGCTCATCGGGTTACCGGGCCGGCTGAGTCGGCTGGGTGGTCGGCTGCTGGTTGGTCGTGGACGGCACCGGGATGCTGACGTTGCCGTTCTGCGGGATGACCATGAACTGGATCTTGCCCGATTCGATCGCGGTCTTCAGCAGGTAACCCTGCGCCCCGAGCATCGCGACCTGCTGCTTGACCGACTGCAGTTCGACGTTCACCTGCTGGTTCTTCTGCTCCTGCGTCGCCTTGGCGAGCTCGGCGCGCTGCTTGGCCTCCAGGCCGTCGATGATGCCCTTGTCCAGCGGCATCGGCTTCTGGACCGTGAAGGACAGCTCACCGCAGTCGTTGCTGCCGTTGTAGCCCGGGCCGCAGAAGTAGTCGCCGCCGACGGCGGCCGGCAGCAGCCGGGTGAACTCCTTGGCCGCCGCGGACTGGAACGCCGACTTCATCTTCTCGTTGTTGTAGAGCTCCGCCCAGCCGTAGTTGGTCGCGACCGCGGACAGGGCCCGGTCGATCTGCGGGCGGAAGTAGCTCTGCAGCATGTCGTTCCAGCCGCTCTCCTCGTACGCCTCGGTCTTCAGGCCGATCCGCTCGTGGAACGACTTCAGCACGTCCTTGTTGCGGTTCAGCGTGAAGTAGACCTGGACGCGGACGCCGAGCCGGACGTTGTCCTTGCTGACCACGGTGACCTCGTCGGCCGCATCCGTGTCGGCGCCGTCGCCGCCGATGATGTACGAGCGCTGGTCGATCGGGTACGTGTACAGCGTGTCGCCCGGGCCGATCAGCTTGTTCGTGGAGCCGGGCGGGACCACCGACTTGAACTTCTTGTCCTCGATCACGCCGCCGCCGTAGTGCAGACCGATCCGGTTCGCGTCGGTGTTGGCGAAGTTGAAGATGTTGAACAGGATGATGATCACGAGCACGATCAGGACCAGCACCCCGATCACCTTCGCCTTGCCGCCGCCCCCGTTGGGCTTGATCGCCGACGCGGCGTTCCCCAGCTTTACCATCAGTTGTCTAGCTCCTTGTGCTCTTCCAGCAGTCGCCGGACGTCGGCGAGGGTCAGGTCGGCGGTGACCGCGACGTCCCGCGGTACCGACGGATGCGAGCTGAGCGTACGTAGACCCTGCTCCGCAGCCGCGACTGCCCGCTCCAGTGCCCTGACCTCCCGCAGCAGCGCCCGGTGTTCGGCGTTCAGCGTGGCCAGTGCCTGCTCCGCGTTCACGGCCCGGCGGTACGAGGACCACGCGAACCAGGCGGCGCCGATCAGCAACACGATCGCCGGCAGTCCGAGTCTGATCATGCCGTCGATTGTGGTTCATCCCAGGGCGAAATTGTGTTGAAGGGTCCAGCGGGTGGCAGTAAGTTCGCAGTACACGCGAAGGGAGGTGGTCCAACGCATGAATTGCTATCGGACTCGTGAGGTGGCGGCGGGCTAACCGCCAACCACAATTAAGTGGGCAAGTGGTCGGCCGAAACCAACGCCAGCCACCGGGCCTGCGGGCAGTCAGGTAGTCCGCCTGACCCTGAGTTCGGCCACCCGGTCGTGTCTCTGGAAGCGCCCGCAGGCTTCTTCTTATTCTGGCTCCGGGCAGTCCAGGCCCAGTGCCTGGCCGATCTCGAAGAGCTGGGCCTCGAAGTACGCCGCGGCGTCCGGCAGCACCCAGTGGAGCTGGCCGAAGACCTCCATGCAGATCAGGCCGTAGAGCCGGGTCCAGTAGTTCAGCGACAGGTAGATCGCGCCGGGCGGCATCCCGTGGAAGTGCTCCGACTCGGCCGTGAGCTGCGCGACCAGCACGGTCCCGAGCTCGTCGTCGGCCGGGTGCGGGAACGGCTTCTGGTGCCAGATCTGCGCCACGAGTTCCTTGAACAGCGCCCCGAACCGCATCGCCGCCTGATGCCCCGGCGTCTCGTCGTGCCCGTCGCCGTCGGGTTCCGGTACGGCGGTGCCGAACAGCAGCCCGAACTCCGCCGGGTGGGCCAGCGCCCAGTCCCGCAGCCCGTTCGCAAGCAGGTAGAGCCGAGCGCCGAGATCGACGTCCTCCTCGACGCACTGCAGGTCCATCAACGCTTTGGTGAGCTCGTCGTACAGGTCCGCGATCAGAGCACTGATCAGCGCCTCGTGGCTCGGGAAGTACCGGTACAGCGCCGGTGGTGTGAGGCCGAGCTCGCGCGCGACGGCCCGCAGGCCGACTGCCGGCGTACCACCGGAAACCAGCAGCCGGCGGGCGGCCGCCTTGATCTCCGCCAGGGTCGCGGCGCGCCGTCGATCCCGGCTCCCACCGAACTCCACCCGAAAACACTCCTTGACATCGACATGGGGCAGACGCCTACAGTGAACACTGTTAACTGTTAACGGTGTTCACTCAACGTCCTGTCGTTCAATCTACGCCCTGGGAGAGAGTTCGTGTTCGAGACGCTCGGCCGTTTCGCCTACCGGCGGCGCCGTCTGGTGCTCGCCCTGACCGGTCTCTTCGTCGCCCTCGGCGTCGTCTGGGGCACCGGCGTGTTCGGCTCACTGGCGAACGGCGGCTTCGACGCGCCGGACACCGAGGCCGCGAACGCCGTCAAGACCATCGAGCAGAACGTCGGCCGCACCGGCACCGACGTGATCGTGCTCTACCGCGACCCGTCCGCGACCGTCGCCGATCCGGCGTTCCGGCAGTCGGTCGAGAGCGACCTGGCCGAGCTGCCGACCGCCGACGTGACCGCGGTGTCGACGTACTGGAGCACCAAGTCGCCGGTGTTCGTGTCGAAGGACCAGCACAGCACGTACGCCGTCCTCACGCTGGCCGGCGCGACGCCGGAGGACCGGCTGGACACGTTCCACAAGATCGCCTCGCAGGTCCGCTCGGGACCGGCCGGTCTGGACACGAAGGTCGGCGGCGAGGTCGCGGTCTTCGACGAGGTGAACACCCAGACCGAGCACGACATCGTGAAGGCCGAGACGATCTCGACGCCGATCGTCCTGGTGCTGCTGGTGGTCGTGTTCGGCGGCCTGGTCGCCGCGTCGCTCCCGTTGTTCGTCGGTGCGCTCGCGATCCTGGGCTCGTTCGTGCTGCTCCGCGGCCTGTCGGCGATCACCGACGTGTCGATCTTCTCGATCAACATCGTCACGATGATCGGTCTCGGTCTCGCCATCGACTACGCCCTGTTCATCGTCACCCGGTTCCGCGAGGAACTTGCTCGCAGCAACGATGTCGAGACGGCGCTGACCGCGACGATGGCGACGGCCGGGCGGACGGTGGCGTTCTCCGGCGTGACGGTCGGGGTGGCGATCAGCAGCCTGGTCCTGTTCCCGGTGATGTTCCTGAAGTCGATGGCGTACGGCGGTGCGGCCGCGGTGGCGATCGCGATGATCGCGGCCCTGACCGCGCTGCCGGCGCTGCTCGCGGTCCTCGGGCACCGGGTGAACAACCTGCGAATCTTCAAGGCCCGCAAGGCTTCCAGCGATCACGGCGCCTGGTACCGGCTGGCGCACAGCGTGATGCGGCGCCCGGTGCGGTACGTCGTCGTGCTCGTCCCGGTGCTGCTCGTACTCGGGATTCCCTTCCTGAGCGCGCAACTCGGCGGGGTCGACCACCGGTCGTTGCCGGCCGGTGCCACCTCGCGGACGGTGACCGAGACGCTGCAGCGCGACTTCCCGGGAGCCGGCGGGTCGGACATCTACGCGGCGGTGCGGTTCGACTCCGCCCCGAGCGATCCGTCCGCGGCGTTGGCGCCGTACATCGCTGGGTTGAAGCAGGTGCGGGACGTGGAGAACGTGCGCATCGGTGGGTATGAGCACGGCGTCGCGTCGGTTGTCGTGCACACGCGCTTTACCGGGCAGGAGTTGCCGGCGCGGGACGTCGTCCACGGGATGCGCGCGGTGCCGGCGCCGTCGGGGACCGACGTACAGGTCGGTGGTGAGACGGCGGCGGTGATCGACCTGCTCGACGTGCTGAAGGAGCGGGCGCCGTACATGGCCGGATTCATCGTGGTGGTGACGTTCCTGCTGCTGTTCGTTGCCTTCGGCTCGTTCGTGCTGCCCTTGAAGGCGCTGCTGATGAACGTGCTGTCGCTGTCGGCGGCGTTCGGCGCGATGGTGTGGATCTTCCAGGACGGGCATCTGTCCGGGTTCCTCGACTTCACACCGGCGGGGTTCCTCGACGCGACCAACCCGGTGCTGCTGTTCGCCGTACTGTTCGGGCTGTCGATGGACTACGAGGTGTTCCTGCTCAGCCGGATCCGGGAGGAGTACGACCAGACCGGCGACAACAGCCAGGCGGTCGCGCTCGGGCTGCAGCGGACCGGCGGCATCATCACCAGCGCGGCACTGCTGCTGATCATCGTGGTCGCGGCGTTCTCCACGTCGGGCATCGTGTTCGTGAAGATGATCGGCGTCGGGCTGGTGATCGCGATCGCGCTGGACGCGACGATCGTGCGGGCGTTGCTGGTGCCGGCGACGATGCGGCTCCTCGGACGCGCGAACTGGTGGGCGCCGGCGCCGCTGGTGCGCTGGTGGAAGTCGCACGGCTTCCGGGAAGAGCCTCAGGGCTGGAGCCGCGACAGCTCCCAGGCGCCGCCGGAGCTGGTCCGGCGGTAGGCCAGGCGGTCGTGCAGACGGCCGGTGCGGCCCTGCCAGAACTCGAACGCCTCCGGGGCCACCAGATAGCCGCCCCAGAAGTACGGCGTGGAGATCTCGGTGCCCTCCGGCCACTGCCGCTCGTATGACTCGTACTGCAGATCGAGCTCCTCGCGGGACTCCACCGGCTGGCTCTGCTGGGACGCCCACGCACCGAGCTGCGACTCGCGCGGGCGGCTGGCGAAGTACTCGTCGACCTCGTCGCCGGGCAGCTTGGTGACGCTGCCTTCGATGCGCACCTGCCGCTCCATGGCATGCCACGGGAACACGAGGGCGCAGTGCGGGTTCGCAGTCAGGTCGTCTGCCTTACGGGACTGCTGGTTGGTGTAGAAGACCAACCCGCGCTCGTCCACCCGCTTCAGCAGTACGGTCCGTGCTGACGGGCGCCCGTCCTGGTCGGCGGTCGCGAGCACCATGGCGTTGGGTTCGGCCAGGCCGACTTCCCGGGCCTGCTCCAGCCAGGTCTGGAACTGCACGACCGGGTCAGGAGCCACCTGGCTCTCCAGCAACTCACCGAGTCCGTACGTACGCCGCATCTCCGCAAGGTCCACGCTTCGAGCCTACTTACGTCCGAACCTGCTCCGTCGATAGGCCCGCCACAACTTGGTGCGCCCGATCTTGCGCACCAGCGGACTGCGGCGCGGCGCCGGCGGCTTGGGGGCTGGTTGCTGTGGAGCTTTGGTGGCCGGAGCGCTTGGTAGGTGGCGGTTGACCTCGTCGAGGTGCTGATCGAACGTGGCCCGCCAGAGTGCCTGACGGAGCGTGGCCTCACCTGCGGCCGAGCTGGCTCCGACCACGGACGCAGCCCACAGGGTGTCGAGGGAGTCGAAGCCCTCGACGTCTTTCAGGAGTTGCTCGATCAGCTCGCGGTCGGCGGCGTCAGCGAGGCAGCGGACCTTCGCCGGGTTCCTGCGCGTGCTGACCGTCGGGCTGGGTTTGAAGAACGGTACGTCGGCCCACGCGGGCACGAGCCGCCGGACCAGCTCGCGGTGCAGTGCGTTGTCGACGCGTTGCGCGGGCTCGAGCGCGAAGGCCGACCGTACGAACGAGGGGATCAGGAGGGGCGAGACGACGCCGGTGCGCTCGCCCGTCGTACCCCAGCGGCGGAGGCGTTCGACGACGTAGAAGTAGTCCAGCATCGTCGCGTTCTGGATGCCCCCGTGCACCGCGGTCCGCAGTACGCGCTCGACCTGCTCGGCGACGGCGGCGCGCGCTTCGTCCGTGGGTCCTGCTGCCGCGATCAGACGGGTCTGGAGGTGGTTGCTGAAGGCATTCAGCTTGCTGGGCAGCGGTAGCGCGTCCAGTTGCAGTACGTCGCGTGGGTAGAAGTGGCCGTGCGCCACCTCGCCGCCGGCACCGCCGATCGCGAGGTGCACGACGCCTGCCAGCGTTGTGGGCGGTGTGTGGAAGAGATAGCTGGCCGGACGCAAGCCCTCGCCGTACCGATGCCAGCGCAGCGCTCGGTTGACCATCTCCTGCGGCTCCGGCTTGACGGCGAGCTTGGCAGCGACCGGCTTGCCTGGGGTCTTCCGACTCACCACGTGTTCGACTGGTTGCTCCAGCAGCTGTACCAGCGACTCCGCGACCTCCAGCTCACCGGGAATCGCGTCGTAGCTATTGAGCTTCAGATCGACACCTGCGGCCAGGAACGCACCTGCGACGACACGTGAGTCGCGGCCGCCACTCAGGTCGACAGTCGGCTGTCCCGGCCACAGGCTGCCCACCGAACGCGCCACGTCCTGCAGTGCGGCAGCTGTCTCCTCTGCCGTGTCCGCATTGTCCGTCGACCACACACTGGTCGTCTCGATCCGGCTGACGGTCCGCCGCTGACGGTAGCCATCGGCAACGATATGCGTCGCACCGGGCACCGTCAGTACCCCGTCGTACGGCGTGCTGTCGTCCATGAACCAGCCACAGGCCGCGGCGAATCTCCAGCCACGCGGCGCTGCGACAGCTTCTTGGCCCGCGAACAGTAAGGCCGCAGCGGGCCGATTGGTCCAGACCCAGCCGTCCGGCAGTCGCAGCTGGAACAGCCGTCCGATACCGATCGAGTCGGTGAACAGGTCAAGGCGTTCCGCGCCCGGGTCCAGGACCGCCATCGTGAACGGTGGCGCGAGTTCGAGGAAGCGTGCCGGAGTACGCCGTACCGCCTTGGCCAGTTGGGCTGGGGCGTCGTACGGCGTGATGTCGCCGATCACGCGTTGGTAGCCGAGCGGTGCGTGCACGCTGGCCACGCGGACGTCACCGTTGTCGTGCCACGACGGCCAGAGACAGGTGCCGTCGTGGCGATCCCACATGTGCAGTCCGACCGTGAGGCCGTCGTACCCCTGGTGTTTGGCCTCGTGCTTCCAGAGATCGCCGTAGTACGCCTCCACGCGGGCACGGCCGGCGGCGGCGCGCGCGGCGCTCTCGTGCCCGAACGTGTAGGCGATCAGCGTTTCCATGCAGAGCCTGATGCAGGCTCCGCAGGGAAAGTTATTGCTGCTGGCCCGGGTACTGCGGCGGCCGGCCGGGCTGCGGCTGATCCTGCGGCTGGCTGTGTGGCTGGTTGTGTGGCTGCTGCTGGTACGGCTGCTGGCCGGGGTAGCCGCCCCACTGCTGGGTCTGCTGCGGGAACGTGGACTGGTAACCGCTGCTGTTCTGCCCGAGCCCAGGTGGCGTCGGAAGCTTGGCCAGCTTGGACTCCTGGGTCCAGCGCCGGATACCGACCAGCAACAGCGGTATGCCCAACAGGATCATCGACCCGTCGAACAGCAGGTATGACGCGCCGAGACGCGACCCCGGGAACTCGAAGAGCTTCGCCATGTCGAACGTCTGCCGCACCGGCAGCGCCACCGCGGCCACACCGACCACGGTCAGCAGCAGCCCGGACCCGGTGGTCACACCCGCGCCGATGGCCGGCGCCATCATCAGCAGGCCGAGCACCACCGCGATCACGACCAGCAGCGCGAGCCAGGGCAACGTCTGACCGAGGTCGTCGCGGAACAGCTGCAGGCGCCGCGTCAGCCGGCCGGTCGCGTAGGACGAGGTACCCACGGCGACGTAGGTGACGATGACGCCGATCACGAGCCCGAGGGCGGGGAGGGGCTTTGTCATGAACCGAGACTAGACCTCTGTGCGGTCCACCCCCCGGAACCTCCGAACCGGTCACAAAGCTGTCCGACCGTCGGCGCGGAGAACTATGCTGCCTGAGCGCCCAGGTGCGCGGGCTCTCCTGGTGGGTCTGCGTCCTGACAAGAGGACGAGGGAGTCGCATGTCTGATCCGAGGACCGAGGTGCAGCACGGGCTGGAGGGTGTGGTCGCGTTCGATACGCAGATCGCCGAGCCGGACAAGGAAGGCTCGGCGCTCCGGTACCGCGGCGTGGACATCGAGGACCTGGTCGGCCGGGTGCCGTTCGAGAACGTCTGGGGTCTGCTCGTCGACGGCGCGTTCACGCCGGGTCTCCCGCCCGCGGAGCCGTTCCCGCTGCCCGTGCACACCGGCGACGTGCGCGTCGACGTACAGTCCGCGCTGGCGATGCTCGCACCCGCCTGGGGTCTGCGGCCGCTGTACGACATCGACGACGTGCAGGCGCGTGAGGACCTGTCCCGGGCGGCGGTGATGGCGCTGTCGTACGTCGCGCAGGCGGCGCGCGGGATCGGGCAGCCGATGGTGCCGCAACGCGAGGTGGACAAGGCGACCACGATCACCGAGCGGTTCATGATCCGCTGGCGCGGCGAGCCGGACCCGAAGCACGTACGGGCGGTCGACGCGTACTGGACGTCCGCGGCCGAGCACGGCATGAACGCGTCGACGTTCACCGCACGGGTGATCGCATCGACCGGGGCGGATGTCGCGGCGGCGCTGTCCGGTGCGGTCGGTGCGATGTCCGGGCCGCTGCACGGCGGGGCGCCGGCGCGGGTGCTGACGATGCTCGAGGGCGTCGAGCGGAGCGGTGACGCGCGCTCGTACGTGAAGGGTCTGCTGGACGACGGCGAGCGGCTGATGGGCTTCGGCCACCGCGTGTACCGGGCCGAGGACCCGCGCGCTCGGGTGCTTCGTCGTACGGCGCGTGAACTGGCGGCCCCGCGGTACGAGGTGGCCGAGGCGCTGGAACAGGCCGCCCTGGCGGAGCTGCGCGAGCGGCGTCCGGACCGGGTGCTGGAGACGAACGTGGAGTTCTGGGCGGCGATCGTCCTCGACTTCGCGGAGGTGCCGCCGCCGATGTTCACGTCGATGTTCACCTGCGCACGGACCGCCGGCTGGAGCGCCCACGTCCTGGAGCAGAAACGCACCGGCCGCCTGATCCGCCCGTCCGCGATCTACTCGGGCCCGGCCTCCCGCCCCGCGGATGCGGTCGAGGGCTGGAACCCCAACTGGGCTTGACGATCCTGGCTCGGGGTGCGGCCGGTTCGTTGTTTGTACTGGCGGCTGAAGTACGGGACATCCGTGTAGCCGAGGGCGGCGGCCGTTTCGGTGACGGTCATGCCGCTCTCGGTGAGCAGCTGGTGTGCGCGGTCGATCCGCGCCTGGATCAGGTACTGCGCGGGTGACATTCCGAACTGCGCGACGAAGCGGCGGGTGAACTGGGCCCTGCTGAGCGACGCGCGGCGCGCCATCTCCGCGACGGTCCAGTCCCGGCCCGGGTCCTGCCGGAGTTGCCGGGCGAGGTCGTCGACCGCGGTATCGATGACGCTGCGGCCCGGATGGTGGACGGCGTCCCAGATCAGCGCGACCAGTTGCTCGAGGCACAGTTCGGCCTGATGCCGGCCGAGGGCGTCACCGCGGCGGTACGACGCGTCGCTGGTCCGCGCGAGGACGCCGAGCAGCTCGCGATCGAGCACCTCGCCCCAGCGCGGATCCGGGGCGGCCGTCGTGGTGGTTTCGAAGTGCATGCCGAAGACCAGGAGCCTTCGGTGCGGGTCATGGGTGGCCCGTGGGGCGTCGCCGGGTTGGAAGACCGCGCAGACGCCGGGGCGCAGTTCCTGGCGGTTCCCGTCGAGTTCGAGGACGCCGCGACCGTCGACGACACACCAGAGCAGGTGGTCCTGCAGCGGGCGCGAGGTCCAGGACCAGCTGGGTTCACAGCGCCAGAAGGTCGGGGCGGACATCCGCTCGAGCCGGAGTCGGTGCAACAAAAGTTCAAGTCCTCGCGTGAATCGTCCGTGGTCCCGTGCGGTGCAGCCGCAGGAAAATGGGGTACACCGGAAGACTAGGACAGATTCGCGGGAGCCGTGCATGAGCGTTTCATCCAACGTTGTCGACGTACATCAGGAAGAGTTCGAGCGCACCGGGTACACGTTGGTGCGAGGCTTGTTCTCCACCGAGGAGGCCGAGCGGCTGCGGGACCACTACATGGACGTACGGCGCCGCGGGCCGCAGTCGCACGACTTCGCGGGGCACACGTCGACGGACCGGGATCCGCTCAAGCGGTACCCGCGGATGGCGCAGATGCACCGCTGGGACGACACGTCGTTGCAGTGGTTGGTCGACCCGCGCATCGATCAGGTGATGACAGCGCTGCTCGGCAGGTCGCCGTACGCGGTGCAGACGATGCTCTACTTCAAGCCGCCGGGCTCTCGCGGGCAGGCGCTGCACCAGGACAACTTCTACCTGAAGGCCGACCCGGGGACCTGCGTCGCGGCGTGGATGGCGCTCGACCGGGTCGACGAGGCGAACGGGTGCCTCGAGGTCGTCCCCGGGTCGCACCGCTGGCCGATCCTGTGCACGGAGAAGGCCGACACCACGGTCAGCTTCACCGACGTCACGGTCCCGCTCCCCTCGACGGGCGCCGCCGTACCGGTCGAGATGGAGGCGGGTGACGTGCTGTTCTTCCACGGCGCACTGGTCCACGGCAGCAATCCGAACGTCACGACCGACCGCTTCCGGCGGGCGCTCATCGGTCACTACATCGAGGGCGAGGCGGAGCGGGTCGCGCAGTACTACCACCCGGCGCTGCGGATGGACGGGACCGAGCTCACCCTCGAGGTCGCCGAAGGCGGCGGCGCCTGCGGCGAGTGGACCGAAACCCCCGACGGCCCGGTCGCCCTCCTCACCGGCACCGAGCGAACCACCCGCAAACACGAGTAGCGCTCCTTCGTGGACCCCGGCTGGTTGCTTGGGGCGGGTGTGCGAAGATGGATCGCGCTGACAGCGTCGTCGGCCTTCTTGTTGCAGACGACGAAGGGGACCGCTGGTGACCAGCGAAATCAAGATTCCTGAAGAGCTCAAGCCCGCCGACGGCCGCTTCGGAGCAGGGCCGTCGAAGGTTCGCCCGGAAGCCGTCGCCGCGCTGGCGACCGAGGGCGCGAAGCTGCTCGGCACCTCCCACCGGCAGGCGCCGGTGAAGAACCTGGTGAAGCGGGTCCAGGAAGGCGTCGCGGAGCTCTTCCAGCTGCCGGACGGGTACCAGGTGGTGCTCGGCAACGGCGGCTCGACCGCGTTCTGGGACGTCGCGACGTTCGGGCTGATCCGGGAGAAGAGCCAGCACCTGAGCTTCGGTGAGTTCTCCTCGAAGTTCGCGAAGGCGTCGCAGCTGGCACCGCACCTCGGCGACCCGTCGATCGTGAAGGCCGAGCCCGGCACCCGCTCCGTCGCGGTGGCCGAGGCCGGCGTCGACCTGTACGCGTGGCCGCACAACGAGACCTCCACCGGCGTGATGGCGCCGGTCAAGCGGGTCGAGGGCGCCGACGAGGGTGCGCTGGTCGCGATCGACGCCACCTCCGGCGCAGCCGGCCTGCCGGTCGACCTCAACGAGGCCGACGTCTACTACTTCGCACCGCAGAAGGGCTTCGCCTCCGACGGCGGCCTGTGGATCGCGCTGATGAGCCCGGCCGCGCTCGCGCGGGTCGAGGAGATCGCCGCCTCCGGCCGGTGGATCCCGGCGTTCCTGGACCTCGCGACGGCGGTCGACAACTCGAGCAAGAACCAGACGTACAACACGCCGTCGCTCGCCACGCTCTTCCTGATGGCGGAGCAGACCGACTGGATCAACAGCCAGGGCGGCCTGGAGTGGAGCGTCGCCCGTACGACGGACTCCAGCACCCGCCTGTACACGTGGGCCGAGAAGTCCGACTACGCCACGCCGTACGTCACCGACCCCGACGCCCGCTCGCTCGTCGTCGGCACCATCGACCTCGACGACTCGATCGATGCCACCGCGGTCGCCAAGACCCTCCGCGCCAACGGCATCGTCGACACCGAGCCCTACCGCAAACTCGGCCGCAACCAACTCCGCGTCGCCATGTTCCCCGCGGTAGACCCCGACGACGTAGAAAAACTGACCCACTCCATCGACTACGTAGTCGAAAACCTCAAGTAACCCCCACCCCCACAGCCGCCGTCCCCACTCGGGGCCGGCGGCTGTCCCCTTCCCCCACCCCAGCTCATCCCGCCCACACCCCACCAACCCGATCCCACCCCGCGGCACCGCACCGCCCACACCACCGCCCCACCACCGCCCGCACCGCCGCCCACACCGCCCGATTCCGTCCACCGGCCGCCCGACCGAGCGCGACGAGGGCCCCGCACACGAGGCGATATCCGGCTCTCCTGTCCGATGTGTGGGTGGCGATCAGCCCGGTGCGGGGTCGTGCGACAGGTAGATCGTGGGCCGGCACCTGGTATTGCCTGTCCCCAGTCACCCGCGCCTGTCCCCACGCCCCGCCGTCACCCCCGCCGGTCGGCGGCCACTCGTCGAGCAGACGACGGGTTATCCGGCTCTCCTGTCCGATATGTGGGTGATGATCGGCCCGGTCCGGGGTCGTGCGACAGGTAATCGTGGGTCGGCACCTGCTATTGCCTGTCCCCAGTCACCAGCACCTGTCCCCACCCCCACCATCGCCCCACCATCGCCCATCGCCCGGCCGTCGCCCAACCGTCGCCCAACCGTCGGCCCAACCGTCGGCCCCGCTCGGTCGGCCGCTGCACGTTGAGCAGACGGCGGGTTATCCCCACGCGTGGTGGGTTCTCTACTGCTACATGAAGGGAGAACCCTGCACATGCGGGGATAACCCCGGCCGTGCTGACAGCGCTCGGGGCGGCCTCGAAGGGGCGGGTCGCCCGACGCGGATCTCCCCGGGTACGTGGTCGTCGGTTCGGCTGTCGCGCGGAACGACTGCCTTCCGGGATCGCGTCGAGTCGTGGCGTTTGGTTGGCCACTGGAACGTCGAGTCGTGGATCCTGGCTGCGTTTGGCCGGGGTCGACACGCCGAAATCCACGACTCGAGGAACGTGCACGACGGAGGTCGAGAGGTCGACGGACCAGTCCAACTCACCCACACATGCATCACAAGAGCCGGATATCCAGCTCTCCTGCCGGAACTGTGGGTGTGGTGTCGCCCGCTGGCGGGCTATGTGTCCGATGGCGGGAAGCAGGAGGCCAGCGGTGAAACAACCCGCCAGTGGCGACCTGGCGCGGGCTGGCATGGGGCTGCCGCACCGGGTGGTCGGCTGGGTGGTCGGCTGGGTGATCGGGCTGGTGGCGGCGCGGCCCCTGGCGGCTGGGTGATGTGCAAGGTCGACAGGTAGAGCACCGGTGAGACGCTGTACACACGGACACGTTCACGCTCAGGTGCACTACCCGGCCACCCGACACATCCTGTCGAGCTGCAGATCACAGCAAGCCCGGCAGCGCCCTGGAACCGGTGGACACCCACATGTCGTTCACAAGAGCCCGCCAGCCGTCCGACGACGGGTTGGCCCTTGGCATACCAACCCACAACCCACTGCCGGCGGATCTTCACCACTCACCAACCGCGTCTGTTGGCCGGTTCGCCCCGTCGGCTGAGCGTGAGCCACGCGTCAGCCAGTCCGTTGCTGAGTGGTGGCGATCCACTCAACGTCTGCAGGACCCGGGGTGCGGTGGCAGGTGGGTACTGCGGGGTGGGGTCAGGAGTGTTGGCGGCGGTGGGGGGTGGGTGGGGATTGGCCTGTCAGGCGGGCGTTTTCGGCTTGGCGGTCCTGGCGTTCGCGGCGGCCCGGCGGGAACGTGACGAAGGTGATGATGAGGGCGAAGAGGGCGGCGCCGATGATGATCCAGCGGAGGTTGTGGCTCTTGCCGGAGTCGGAGTTGTTGCTGTCGCCGGTGGTTGCCGGCTTGGGGGTGGCGCTGGCTTTGGGCGGCGTGGAGGCGGCTGCCTTGGCGGGCACCTGGACCTGGTAGACGCCCGAGTTCGCGCCCTCGCTGCCGACCAGGACGGTCCCGTCGGTGGGACCGACTGCGACGGTCTCCCCCTGGCCCAGCGGTGCGGCGCCGCGGGCGATGGCGTTGGGGGTCTCGCCCCAGGCGACCGTCGTCACGTCGGCGTACGTCCGCAGCACGACCCGTTGACCGTCCGGCAGGAACGTCCCGTCGGTGATCACCCCGGACGGCGCCGCGGCGAGCTTGGTCAGGTCGTTCGTGCCCTCACGGGACGGTGCGGGCGGCGCCGCGTAGATCGCGCCGGTGCCCTTGAGCGCCTTCGTGACGATGTAGAGCTGGCTGGTCCCCGGCTCGATCAGCAGGGTCTCCGCGTCGTGCGCACCGTCCGGGTACTTGAAGTCGATACCGGTGGTACTTGACGTTCGACTGGTCCTCGAGCGTTTCCGGCTCCGGGATCGTGTAGATCTCGATCTGGTCGCGGTTCTCCTCGTTGTCGCCGATGTCCGCGATGTAGAGCGTGCCGTCCCGGTCCACGCCGAGGGCCTCGACGTCGGTGACCTTCGCGCCGAACCGCAGGACGGCTTCCACCTTGCCGTTGGCGTCCAGCGCGAACACCCGCCCGGTGTCGCCGGAGTCGTTCACGGTCCAGTAGGTCCCGGGGTGCTTGACGCTCTTCGCCAGCCCGGACGACTCCTGGATGCGTTCGTCGCGGATCGTGAACAGCTTCTTGGGCGCCGGTGTCGTCGGCCCCGCCTCCGAGCCAGCCGAGCCGGCCGTGGCCGTCGACGCGGGCAGCGCGACACCCGCCAGCGTGCAGAGCGTTGCCCCCAGCAGAGCGAGCGCGGTCCGGACCTGTCTCACGAAACCACCTCGGTGACCGGGGTTTGCTCGGACGGCGGGAGCAGGAGCTGGGCCAGCCGCGGTGTCACCTGCCATTCGGTGACCATCGACCGGTACTCGGCCTGCAGGTCCGCGGTCGGCTTGGCACCGGTCCGCGCAGCGCGGAGCAACAGATTGCGCGGCGTGTGCTGACTGTCCACGAACTGCACGACCTCCACCCGGTAACCGACCTGTCGGAGCACCGCCGCCCGCAGGGAATCCGTCAGGACGTCGGCGAACCGCTCACGAACGATGCCATATCTCGTCATCAGCGCATAAGGCGCCGGTGGTGTGACGCTCTTGAGCTGCTTTTGGATGTCGTGATGACAACAGGGGGCCGCGAGCACCAGTGAAGCCTCCCAGCCGACGGCTCGCGCCAGCGCGTCGTCGGTCGCGGTGTCGCAGGCATGCAGCGCCAGGACGACGTCCGGCCGGACGTCCAGCTCCGCGCCCTCGATGGTCGCGTCCAGGAACCGCAGGTGCTCCTGCCAGCCGAGCGCCTCGACAACCCGCGTGTTCCGCTTCCGCGCCGCCGGGTTGTGGTCGATACCGGTCATCCGGACGTCGTGCCCGGCCGCGGTGAGCAGGTGGTACGCCGCCAGCGTGAGATACGCGTTCCCGCAGCCGAGGTCGACCACCTGCAGCGGCCGGCCGGCGGCGATCCGCCCGGCCGAGACCGCGTCTTCGAGCGCTGACGAGAGCAGCTTGCAGAACTCGTCGATCTGCTTGTACTTCGCCTGCCGGGACGGCTTCACCCGGCCCTGGTGGTCGCTGATCCCGAGCTCGATCAGGAACGGCGCCGCCGGATCGAGCACCCGCCGCTTCACCCGGTCGTGCCCGGTCTCCTGCTCCCGGCGATCGTCCTGCCGGTGCAGCAGCTCCTTGCCCTTCTTGGTGTACCGCAGCCGCAGCGTCTCGCTCGTCGTCTCGAGGTGCCACGACCCGTACGGCACGTCGAGGAGTTCGTCGACCACCTTCTCCAGGTCCGCACCCGCCACGTTCCGCGTGTGCGCCTGGCGCTCGTCGAACTCGGTGATCTGCAGGTGCCGCTGACCCTTCAGATCGACGTACCGCAGCTCCGCCCGGAGGTACGACGGCGGCTCCTGGCCACGGCGCCGGCCCGAGGCCAGACCGCGCACCAAACCACTCTCGTCGAGCAGGGCAGCACGGACCACCGCCCGCGCTCCGGACTCCTCCGGCAGCACCGACTCGTCCGACCGCACCTCTGGCTGCACCGCGCCATTGTCCCCGACCCGTCGGGTCGATCACAAAAGGGTCTCGTCCACCCACCGTCGCAACCGATGAACTCGCCGCAGTCACCCCCGGTCGGCTCATGCGAGTTGCTGGTCGTCGGCGAGCAGCCCCAGCCCTCTGAGGCGGGTGATGATGCCGCCTTCCTGGCGGCCCAGGGCGTCGACGAGCTGCTCCAGGGTCGCGCTGTTGTTGTACATCTCGATCAGGGTGTGCTCGTCGTCGGGACTCCACTGGCGGAACGCGTTCGGGTGGGTCTTCCGGGCGCGTTTGATCTTGTGGGTCATCGAGCGCGGGTTCAGCGGCTCGAGCGACCGGATCCGGGCCTGCCGGTGGCGGCCGACCTCCTCGCCCTCGCGCCAGAACACCACTGCCCCGTCGTCGAACGTCATCAGGTCGGCCGGCACGTCGCAGTAGTCGGCGTCCTCGAGCATCACGCGCATCATTGCTGGTTCTCTCCGTCTCCTCGGTGGATGCGTGGTCGACAGAGAAGATGCCGCGATCCCACCGCCTCCAGCGCACCGATTCGCAACCTGTGGACAACCGGACCGCACATCTTCTTTGCAAAATCCCTTTGCAAAGAATCTTTGCAGTCCTATGCTCAGACTCATGAGCGACGAGAACCACGGCGTGGAGCCCGCACGGACGGTCCAGCTGGACCGCCACCTCGTGCGCGCCCTGGCACACCCCATGCGGAACCGGATCCTGGGTCTCCTCCGCGTCTACGGCCCCCAGACGGCCACGACCCTGGCCGGACGGCTGGGTGTGAACACCGGCGCGACCAGCTACCACCTCCGCCAGCTCGCGGACGCCGGTCTGGTGGTCGAGGACGACAGCCGCGGCAACGCCCGCGACCGCTGGTGGAAGTCGGCGCACCAGGGCACCGAGTTCAACGCGGCCGAGCTGCTGGACCAGGAGCCCGAGCTGGCCCTGGGCTTCCTGCACGGTGTCGGCCAGACGTACGCCGAGAACATCTTCGGCTTCATCGACGCGATGCAGACGATGCCCGACGACTGGCGCGACGCCAGCATGCTCTCGGACTACTTCTTCCACCTCCGGTCCGACCAGCTGGACGCGATGATGCGCGAGGTCATGGCGGTCCTGGAGAAGTACAAGACGCCGGACCTGACCGCTCCGCTCCCGGAGGGCGCCGAGCAGGTCACCGTCCAGATCCAGGCGTTCCCACGCGAGACGCGCTAGCAGCACAGGGGGTGAGGCGAACAATGAGCGACAAGGGCAATCGGGCGCCATTGGCGGCGTTCCTGGTGGCGAACGTGGTGTCGATCTGCGGCACCCGGGTGAGCGCGATCGCGATCCCGTGGTTCGTCCTGATCACCACGGGCTCCCCGGTCAAGACCGGCCTCGTGGCGCTGGCAGAAATGGCGCCGCTGGTCGTGGTGAAGGCCATCGGCGGGCCTCTGATCGACAAGGTCGGTGCACGCCGGATCAGCATCGTGGCAGACACCGCCAGTACGGCGGTGGTCGCACTGATCCCTCTCCTGCACGAGCTGGGCCTCCTGCACTTCCCGACCCTGCTGGTGCTGGTCGCGATCGCCGGCGCACTCCGTGGACCAGGCGACGCCGCCAAGTCGACGCTGATCCCGGACATCGCACGGGTAGCCAGGGTCCCTCTGGAGCGAGTGACAGGCCTGGAGAGTACGACGGAACGCCTGGCGGGCTTCTTCGCGTTCGCGCTCGCCGGCGGCCTCATCACCCTGGTCGGAGCAGTCAACGCCCTCTGGATCGACGCGGTGTCCTTCGGCATCTGCGCCGTACTGATCGCCCGCTGGATTCCCAAGTACACAACGCCCGCACCAAAGGACGAGGAGCACGGCTATGGCCGCCGGCTGCTGGAGGGCTGGACCTTCCTGCGCGCCGACAAGCTCCTGCTGCCGCTGGTCGTCATGATCGCGGTGACCAACCTGCTCGACGCCGCGACCAGCACGGTATTGCTGCCCGTCTGGATCAAGGACCACGGCTACGGCCCCGGCCACACCAGCCTGATCCTCACGTCGTTCGGAGTGACAGCGACGCTGTTCGCCTTGCTGGCGTCGGCGATCGGTGACCGCATCCCACGCAAGCTCGTCTTCACGGTCGCGTTCCTGATCGCCGGAGCACCGCGCTTCGTGGCGATGGCCACTGATGCGCCGCTCTGGACCCTGATGGCGGTGTACGCCGTCGGCGGCATCGGAGCCGGCTTCATCAACCCCGTGCTCGGCGCGATCCAGCTCGAACGGATCCCCAGCCACCTGCGCGGACGGGTCAACTCCCTGTCCAACGCTGTCTGCTGGACCGGCGTACCGCTTGGTGGTCTCGTAGCCGGTGGGGCTGTCGCCGCCATAGGTCTGGCACCTGCTCTGCTCGCAGGTGGTGCGATCTACCTGATCGCGACCATGTCACCGGTGCTGATCGGGCGACGCGAGCAGTGGCGAGCTACACCGGGTCCGACGGATCCTCCGGAAACGGCGGCAGATCCAGATCGGGTGGCAGTCGGAGTGTCCTAGCCTTCGTGGCGTTGTCCAGCTCGCGCCGCATCCGCTCTCGCTCCGCTCGCAGCAGCCCGAGCATCACCAGGTCCAGCAGCATCCCACCGGCGGCCGCGAACTGCGTGGCGGCGAACTGGAAGACCTGTGTCATCAGCAACGACACCAGCACCGCCAGCTCGAACAGCCGGACCGCCCTGGCTCGATTGCGCTTCCGCAACGCCAGGGCGCCGCGCACCGTGAACGTTGCCGACAACAAACTCCCTGCCGTCACACCGAGCACCGGGAGGTTATTGAGGCCGTCACCCAGCACAGCGGCGATGACAAGCGCTGCGACGAACTGGACCGCCAGCGCGGCGACGGCGATCGGCGGGGCCTTCGGGTGGGTGGCGAGCCGCTCGAACCCGCGCTGCAGCGCCCGCCAGGCCGCGTCCACCGGAGCGGCCAGCTCGACCTCGTCAGGCGGACACGCGGAGAGCAGCTCGACAGTCTCCCGACGCCCCTCGATCTGTGCGGGTACGGCGCGCAGCAGCTCCGCCGCCTCGGCACGGCGCCGCCGGGACAGACCGCCCGCGACTCCTTCGACCGTGTGGTCGATGACGTTGGCGAGCTCCTCCCGGGGATCGATCGGCCGACGGGTGGCGAGGAAGCGGGACCCTAGGACGATCAGCACGAAGACGATGTACACGATCGCGGCTGTCGGCTTGTAGAAGTAGTTGTTGTCCGAGGTGACGAACTTCCCCACCTCGTCGATGAACAGCCCGAACCCGATCCCACCGATCGTCGCCGCGGCCGGCCGCACCACGGGACCGACGTACCCGAGCAGGAGAGAGATCGCGACCAGCATCAGCAGCCCGCCGGGCAGGACGTGGGCGATGTGCAGGCCCTTGCCGCCGATCTGCGGGTACCCGCTCAGGCTGAGGATCAGCCGGGTGATCAGCACCGTCGCGACCCCGGACACCACGAACGTGGTCAGGTGCTCCCCCGCACGCACGTTGCGCACCAGCCCAGCCCGCATCAGGTACGACGAACGCTCACCGGTGGCGGAGGTGGTCATGGGGGCACAGGTTAGCGTCAGCGTGCAAGTGCCGCGATCACGACGATGGCGACCAGGGCGACGAGTACGAGCGAGGTCACCAGTCGGCGCGTGCGGGGGTCCACGAGGTCAGGGTAGGGGGAAGTTCCCGACCAGCTTCCTGTGGGGGTCGGTGCGGGCGGACGGTTCAGTGGAGGTTGATCAGTGGTTCGGGGCGGTGGACGCCGCGGGGGCGGTAGCCGAGTGCGTCGGAGACGCCGAGGTAGTCGGACAAGAGCCAGATGATGGACAGCCACATCTCGGTGCCTTGGAGGCCCGGGATCGCGCGGTCGTCGGTGCCGTCCGGGGCGAACGCGAAGCCGGCGCCGTCGACCCAGCGGGTCAGGATCGCGCGCAGCTGCGCCTCGGCCCAGCGACGTCCGTCCTGCTCGCCGTACGTCGTCTGCTTGCGAGCCAGCCACAGGGGGTGGATGACGTCGAGAATGTTGCACGCGTTGTAGTTGTCGCCGGTGAACATCCGCCGGTCATTGCTGTGGGCAAGAACCGTGGCGACGGCCTGCTCGGGATACGGCAACGGGAGCCCGAACTGGGCGTAGGTACCACGCGTCAGGCGGTAGAAACCGTTCACGACCTGCAGCAGTCCGTCGTCAGGATGCGGCGAGCCCCAAGTCCCGGACGCCGGGTCGGCCCGCGTGAGCAGCCATCCCATCAGCGACTCGAGTGCGCCGGATTCCTTGTGATCGTGCAGGTTTCGTGCGAGCGCCGTACCGAGCGCGTCGATCCCCGAACCGGCCGACCAAGCTCTCCTTGCCCAGGGCAAATTGTCGAGATCGTCGAGGGTGAAGTCGGTGGTGATCGGATACTCGAAGCTGCCGCCGAGGACCTGGAGCGCGTAGCCGACGCACAGCACGTGGTAGCTCGCGGCCCCTTCCAGGACAGAGAGTTCGACGTCCGACGGCTTGCCGAGACCGTCGTCGGAGAGGTCTCCGGGTGATACCAGTCCGGTGGCCGGATCCTGGCGTGCGCGGAGCCGCCGGACGAGATCGTCACGGGTGTGGCCGGCCGGCGTCCGGCGTACCAGCAGGTCGGCGATCTCGATGGCGTCGCACCAGGGGCGGATCTGCGGTTCGCTGTCGATCCCGGGACGGTCGACGAAGCGGGAACCGTCCCAGCAACGCGCGAGTACGTCGTCGGTCTGCTCACGAGCCTTCGCGGCAAAGTCTTTCAGCAACGTCGGTAGATCGCCTGACATAGATGCTCCTGTCCGCGAGCGGAGGATACGGGCGGGGTTGCCGGCCGCGATGGAGTCGGCCGGGATGTCCTTGGTGACGACCGCGCCGGCGCCGATGATGGTGTGCGGGCCGACCGTGACGCCGTCGAGGATCGTCACGTTGGAGCCGATCCAGACGTCGTCGCCGATCGTGATGCCGACGGCGGTGTGCGGCTGCTTGAAGATCGGCTCGCCGGGCGCGGTGCCGTGGTTGAAGGCGAGCAGCGACGTGTGCGCGCCGATCCGGACGCCGTCGCCGATCGTCACCACACCACGCACCGCGGCGAACGGGTTGATCGTCGAGTCGGAGCCGAGCGCGATCCGGCCGGTGACGTAGGCGTGCGCGGCGATGTACGACCGGTCCCCCATCCGGAGCTCGTCGCAGTACACCGCGGCCGACTCCGCGACGTACACATCCGCGGCGAGCTCGACCGACCCGCCGAGCCGCGCCTGTCGTTCGGCCTGCCGGTCACGCTCGGCCTCGGAGGCCTTCCGGGCGTACTCCCAGGGCAGGAAATCCAGTCGCAACGGCTCGTTCGGCACCATGGGAAAACGCTATCCAATTCCCGGGACGCAGACCAGCCCTGAAAGGCCGCTGCTAATCTCCCGTCTGACATGAACACTTTTCCGTCTGTCGAGGGGCGGTCGGGCAATGACGACGAGCGGACCCGTGACAGACGGCGACGACGGCAGTGACGGCGACGGTACGGCGGGTAGCACCCGCCGGAGCCATCGAGTCACGATCAGCGATCTCGCACGCCGGCTGCATATCTCGAAGGCGTCCGTCTCGTACGCACTGAACGGCCGCGCCGGCGTCAGCGACGAGACACGCCAGCGAGTGCTCGACCTGGCCGAAGAACTGGGTTTCCACCCGAACTCCGCCGCGGTCGCACTGTCGGCGAGCCGCACCCGGACGATCGGGATCGTGATCGCCAGGGACCCCGCGCTGATCTCGACCGAAGCGTTCTACATGCGCACGCTGGTCGGCATCGAGCAGTACCTGAACGAGGTCGACTCGTCGCTCCTGCTCCGGCTCACGGGCGAGCACGGCGAGGACCTCGACGTACTGCGACGGTGGTCGCGGCAGGGGCGCGTCGACGGGTTCATCCTGTTCGACGAGCACGACGACGACCCGCGGATCCCGGTACTGAAGGACCTCGGGGTGCCGTGCGTGGTGGTGAGCTCGAACGCACCGGACGACGCGGTCGGACGGCTGATCAGCTCGCCGGAAGAGACCGTCTCGCTACTGCTCGACCACCTGGCCGCGTTCGGGCACACGAACGTCGCGCACATCAGCGGCCCCTTCACGTTCATCCACGAACGACTCCGGGTCCAGACATTGCAGGAGCACGCGGCGCGGCACGGGATCACGGTGCGGCACATCGAGGGCAGCTACCGGTACGACGACGGCGCCGAACTCACGCGCCAACTGCTGACCGGCCCCAACCCGCCGACCGCGATCGTGCTCGGGAACGACCTGATGGCGGTCGCGGCGCTCCGGGTCGCGATGGATCTCGGTACGGCGGTGCCCGGCGAGGTCTCGATCGTCGCCTGGGACGACTCGCCGCTGTGCGAACTCGCGCGGCCCGGGATCACCGCGGTCGACCAGAAGACCATGGAACGCGGCCGCGCTGCCGCCGACCTGCTGCTCCGGATCATCACCGGCGACCACACCATTCACGAAGAGGCACCGGCCGGGGAACTCCGGCACCGCGAATCCTCAGGTTCCGCACACGCCTGACCACAGTTTGAAGACTGTGTGAAATCGCGCTCTCGCAGAGAGTGTTGGATTGCGCTTGCCGGGCGCCCGGTGAAGATTGGCCGGGTCACGAGGTCGTAACGAACACGCCTCTACTGAACCGGTTAGGGTTACGGAACTTAACCGGTTAGGCCAGTATGGGGCCGATCCGCCTCCGCAGGTCCTGCGGAGGCTCGAGACGGGACGAGGGAGTCCGACGTGAGACTGCGTTCGCTTGTAGCCGCGGTTGCGGCGACCGCCATGGGAATCACCCTCGCCGCCTGTGGTGGCGGCGACAAGGACGATTCCTCCGGCGGCAGCACCGGTGACCAGACGCTGACCTACTGGGCCAGCAACCAGGGCACCAGCCTCGACAACGACAAGGAGGTCCTGACCCCGGTCCTGCAGAAGTTCACCCAGGAGACCGGGATCAAGGTGAACCTCGAGGTGATCGGCTGGAACGACCTGCAGACCCGGATCCAGACCGCGATCACCTCGGGTCAGGCGCCGGACGTCGTCAACATCGGCAACACCTGGGCGGCCTCGCTGCAGGCCACCGACGCGTTCCTGCCGTTCGACGGCGACGCGATGACCGCGATCGGGGGCAAGGACAAGTTCGTGCCGACGGCTCTGGCGACCGGCGGCAAGGAAGGCACCGACCCGACCTCGGTCCCGCTCTACGGTCTGGCCTACGGCCTGTACTACAACAAGGCGATGTTCACCGCGGCCGGCCTGCAGCCGCCGAAGACCTGGGAAGACATGGTCGCCGCGGCCAAGAAGCTGACCAACCCGGCGAAGAACCAGTGGGGTATGGCGCTGGCGGCCGGCAGCTACACCGAGAACGTGCACTTCGCGTTCATCAACGCCGCGCAGAACAAGGCCGACTGGTTCAACGCCGACGGCAAGCCGACGTTCACCGGTGACGGCAACGTGCAGGGCGTGCTGCGGTACCTCGACCTGATGCAGAAGGACAAGGTCGCGAACCCGTCGAACGCGCAGTACGACAACGGCACCAAGTCGGTGAACGACTTCGCCACCAAGAAGGTCGCGATGGTCATCAACCAGAACAACGCCGACTCCTCGATCGTTGCCAACGGCATGAAGGCCGGCGAGTACGGCGTCGTACCGTTCCCGTCTCCGGTCGGCGGCGAGCAGGTGGCCAGCCACGTGGCGGGGATCAACCTGTCGGTCTTCAAGAACACCAAGCACAAGGACGCGGCGCTGAAGTTCGTGAAGTACATGACGGACGCGACCACCCAGACCACCCTGGGCAAGCCGTTCTCCTCGCTGCCGGTGCTGAAGGACGCCAAGCCGGTCTTCACCACCGACGCGGCCGAGGCGGCGACCTTCCAGGACGTCTACAACACCAAGTCCAAGCCGCTGCCGCTGGTGCCGGCCGAGGACCAGTTCGAGAGCACTGTCGGCAAGGCGATGAACACGATGTTCGCCAAGATCGCGACCGGCGGGACGGTGACCGCCGAGGATGTGAAGGCGGCGCTCAAGACCGCCGAGGACCAGGTAGCCGCCAGTAGCTGACGTACGGGCGTTCGCGTCCGAAGAACCGGCCTCCGGCTCTTCGGACGCGACGCACGTGTCAGCCGATCCGAGAGACAGGAGGGCGACCACCCGGATGTCTGTCGCCACAGAAACCGCCGCTCCGGCACCGGCTCCGCCGAAGAAGCGGGGCCGCCTCGAGCAGAGGCCCGGCCTGCACCGATGGCTGCCGTATGCGCTGCTGGCCCCGGCAGTGTTGCTGGAGCTGTTCATCCACATCATTCCGATGCTGGTCGGGATCTGGATGAGCTTCGTCAAACTGACCAAGTTCTTCATCGCGAACTGGTCGTCCGCGCCCGGCGCCGGGTTCGGCAACTACAAGGTCGCGCTCGACTTCGACAACGCGGTCGGGGCAGGACTGCTGAAGTCCTTCGGGGTCACGGTCGTCTTCTCGCTCGTCACGGTCGCCTTCTCGTGGGTGCTCGGGATGGCCGCCGCGGTCGCCCTGCAGCCGGAGTTCCGCGGCCGGGGCATCGTCCGCACCTTGTTCCTGGTGCCGTACGCGCTCCCGGCGTACGCCGGAATCCTGACCTGGAACTTCATGCTCCAGCGCGACACCGGCGCGGTGAACCACGTGCTGAACCAGCTGCACCTGACCGACGGGAAACCGTTCTGGCTGATCGGCAGCAACGCGCTGATCTCGCTGATCACGGTGGCCGGCTGGAAGCTGTGGACGTTCGCGTTCCTCACCCTGATGGCCGGTATGCAGAGCATCCCGCGGGACCTCTACGAGGCCGCGTCGGTGGACGGCGCCGGCAACATCCGGCAGTGGCGCAACATCACGCTCCCCTCGCTGCGGCCGGTGAACCTGGTGCTCGTGCTCGTGCTGTTCCTGTGGACGTTCAGCGACTTCAACACGCCGTACGTGCTGTTCGGTACGGCGCAGCCGCCGGCCGGTGACCTGATCACGTTCCACATCTACAACGCGTCGTTCCTGACCTGGAACTTCGGTACCGGGGCGGCGATGTCCGTGCTGCTGCTGATCTTCCTGATGATCGTCACCGGCGCGTATCTGCTCGTCACCGGAAGGAGGTCGCGTCGTGCGTGAGACCAGAGGATTCAAGATCTACCGCGGTGTCACCCTCACAGTGCTCGGACTGTTCGTCCTGGTGCCGCTGTACGTGATGATCACGTCGTCGCTCAAGCCGCTGAAGGACGTGCAGGGCGCGTTCACCTGGTGGCCGTCGAACCTGACGCTGGCGCCGTTCGTGGACATGTGGAAGACGGTGCCGCTGGCGAAGTACTTCGTGAACTCGACGATCGTGTCGGTGGCCGCGACGGTGTTCTCGGTGGCGATCGCGATCCTGGCCGCGTTCGCGGTGTCGCGGTTCAAGTTCCGTGGGCGGACGGTGTTCACCACCACGGTGCTGTCGACGCAGATGTTCCCGGGTGTGCTGTTCCTGCTGCCGTTGTTCCTGATCTTCGTGAACATCAACAACCAGTTCGGGCTGCAGCTGGTCGGGACGCGGCTCGGGCTGATCATCACGTACCTGACGTTCAGCCTGCCGTTCTCGATCTGGATGCTGGCCGGGTACTTCGACAGCATTCCGCGCGAGCTGGACGAGGCCGCGCTGGTGGACGGCTGCGGTCCGATGGGCGCGCTCTGGCGGGTCGTCCTGCCCGCCGCGCGACCTGGGGTGATCGCGGTCGCGATCTACTCGTTCATGACCGCGTGGGGCGAGGTCCTGTTCGCGTCGGTGATGACGACAGAGGCCAACCGAACATTGTCCGTCGGCCTACGCCAGTACTCCACCCAAACCAACATCTACTGGAACCAGATCATGGCCGCCGCCCTGGTCGTCAGCGTCCCGGTCGTGATCGGCTTCCTCCTCGCCCAGCGCCACTTCGTCGCCGGCGTCACGGCAGGCGCGGTGAAGTAGGTCAGACGAAGAGCTTTTCGCCCCAGTACCCGCCGGGGGTGACTCCGGCGGGGCAGGCGAAGATGCCGGAGCCTACGTGGTGGATGTATTCGTTCATCGTGTCGCTCTTGGCCAGCTGGTTCTGGACAGGAATGAACTGCTTGCGCGGGTCGCGTTGGTAGGCGAGGAAGAACAGGCCCGCGTCGAGGCGGCCGAGGCCGTCCGAGCCGTCGACGAAGTTGTAGCCGCGGCGCAGCAGTTCGGCACCGTTGTTGAACTGCGGGTGGGCGAGCCGCACGTGCGAGTCCATCGGCATCCGCGGGTCGCCGTCGGAGTTCTTCGCGGTGAAATCGATCTCGTCGAACTCGTCCGCCTTGCCCAGCGGGGCGCCGGTGCCCTTCCCGCGGCCGATGATCGTCTCCTGCTCGCCGAGCGACGTACGGTCCCAGATCTCGATGTTCATCCGGATCCGCCGCGACACCAGGTACGCGCCGCCGACCATCCACTCCGGACCGTCCTCGGGCTGCACCCACAGCTGCTGCTCGAGCTTGTCGGCTTCCTCGAGCTTGAGGTTGTTCGTCCCGTCCTTGAACCCGAACAGGTTCCGCGGCGTCGCCTGCGCCCGCGACGTCGACGACGTACGGCCGAATCCGAGCTGCGAATACCGTACGGCGACCCGTCCGAACCCGATCCGCGCCAGGTTCCGGATCGCGTGGACGGCGACCTGCGGGTCATCGGAACATGCCTGTACGGCGATGTCCCCGCCGGACCGCGCCGGGTCGAGGTCGTCGCCGATGAAGTGCGGCAGATCGACCAACGCCTTGGGACGCTTGGCCGCGAGCCCGAACCGCTTGTCGAACAACGACGGCCCGAACCCGACGGTGATCGTCAGTCGCGCCGGCGGCAGGCCGACCGCCTCGCCGGTGTCCTCCGGCGGCGCCTCGCCCGGCCCGTTCACGGCGCCGTACTGGCCGATGTCGCGACCGGCCGTGAGCAGCGCGGCCGCGGCGGTCCACTCCTTCAGCAGGGCGATCAGGTCGTCCCGCTTCGTCGTGGTCACGTCGAAGGCGGCGAAGTGCAGCCGGTCCTGGACCGGCGTGGTGATCCCGGCCTGGTGCGGGCCGTGGAACTCGACCGGCCCGTTGTTGTCCGCGGCGTGCGACTCTTCACCGGACAGCGCCGAGTGAGCGGCGTACCCGGCGACTCCGGTGGCGACGGCCGCGCCCGCGGCCCCGAAGAGACCTCGGCGCGAGATTCCTTGACGGTCGCTCATTTCTTCGCCAGCACCCCGGCGACCTTGCTGACCGGCTCGGCCAGCCCATCGACCACCGCGCCGAGGGCCTTCTTCTCGGCCTCGGTCGCGGTGTAGGGCTTGAAGCCGTCACCGACGCGGTACTTGTCCAGCGACGCGAACACCGCCTTGAAGTTTGTGTCCAGCTGGGTGACGAGCGCCGCGTCCCGCTTCTGCAGGGCCGGGCGGAGCGCCTGGATCGCAGCCTGCGAGCCCTCGACGTTGGCCTCGAAGTCCCACAGGTCGGTGTGCGAGTAGCGGTCCTCCTCGCCGGTGACCTTGCCGGTCGCGACCTCGTCGAGCAGTTCCTTGGCGCCGTTCGCCAGTTGCAGCGGGGTGAGCTTGACGACCTTCGCCTTCGCGACCACAGTCTTCACATCGGTCAGCAGCAGGTCGGCGTACTTCTCCATGCCCTTGGTGGAGTTGGAGACCCAGAGCGCCTGCTCGATCCGGTGGTACCCGGTCCACTCGGTGCCCGGCTCGACGTCGTTGACGCGGGCGTCGATCTTCGGGTCCAGGTCGCCGAACGACTCGGCGACCGGCTCGATCCGCTCCCAGTAGGTCCGCGAGACCGGGAACAGCTCCTTCGCCTTCGCGACGTCGCCGGCCTTCACCGCGGTGACGAACTCGGTGGTCTTCTGCTCCAGCGCGACCGCCTGCGAGTTCACGTACCGCTGGTAGCTCTCGGTCGCCTGCTTCAGCGCGGTGTCGGTGTCGATCTGCGCGGGGGCGTCGCCGGTGACGGTGAGGTCGCCGCGGATGCCGTCGCCGACCATGCCGGGCTTGCAGACCGCCTGGTACTTGCCGGTCGGCAGCTCGACGATCAGCTCACGCTTCAGGCCCGGGCCGATGTTCTCGACCTCACCCATCACCCGGTCGCCGTCGGCGTACACGTAGAACTCGGTGACCTTGTTGCCGCCGTTGGTCACCGAGAACGTGCTGGTGCCGGACTTCACGTCGCGGCGGCTCAGGTCGCAGCCCGAGTCGGACGCCTTGACCGACACCGGACCGGTGCCGTCGTCCTTGGCGGCGGGCTCGTCCTTCGCACACGCGGTCAGCGCCGCGATACCGATGACGACGCCGAAGATTGAGGCCCGACGGGCCAGACTGGTGCGCATGGTTCTCCTGGGATTCAGGCCGCTTCGGAAGCGGTCGTCGTCGTGACGGCGGGCGGTGCGGAGCTCTTCACCGGAAGGAAATAGAGCACCATCACCGGGACGAGGTAGACGGCCCACGCGATCGCCTCCAGCACGGACGGCGCCGGGTTGAAGTTGAAGATGCCCTTCAGCAGTACGCCGTACCAGCTGTCCGGCGGGATCACGTGGGAGATGTCGAAGGCCAGCGTGTGCAGACCGGGCAGGATGTTCGCTTCCTGCAGGTCGTGGAAGCCGTAGGCGAAGATGCCGGCCGCAACCAGGATCAGCACCACGCCGGTCCACTTGAAGAACACGGCCAGGTTGATCTTCACCGCGCCCTTGTAGATCGCGACGCCGAGCAGCACCGCGGTCGCGAGCCCGAGCAGGACGCCGACGAACGGTACGGCGGTGGTCGCGGTGGCGGCCGACGCGTACACGATGAACGCGGTCTCGATGCTCTCCCGGAACACCGCCAGGAACGCGAGGATGACGACCGCGCGCGACCCCATCTCGAGGGCCTGGCCCATCCGCTCGCGCAGTTCCCTGGCGATGCTGCGGGACGCCTTGCGCATCCAGAAGATCATCCAGGTGACGAAGCCGACCGCGAGGATCGACATCACCCCGCCGACGGTCTCCTGGGTGGTGAACGACTTCGCGGTCAGCGCGGTGACGAACTGGAGCAGACCCCAGGCGGCGACCGCCACGGCAAGCGCCGCGGCGACACCGATCCAGACCAGTTTGAGTCGATCCCGATGCCCTGACTTGACCAGGAAGGTGGCGAGGATGCTGACGACCAGCGAGGCCTCGAGTCCTTCACGAAGTCCGATCAGGTAGTTCGCGAGCATGGCGGGACTCTCTCATAGCATTAGGTACGGCTAACCTTCCTGAGGTTAACCTAAGAAATCCCATTCGCCTACCGTGATGTACGCCGCACTCTGGCCCGGTCCTTCACCCAGCCGGGACTCGATCAACTGCAGACTGCCGGCGGTCCAGACCGGACCGTTGTAGGTGTCGAAAACCCTGACCCACTTGGTCACGTCGATCGGTCGCCGCAACCGCGCCAGTGTCAGATGGGGGGTGAATTTCCTTCCCTCCACGGTCACTCCGGCGCGACTCGCTGCCGACCGGGTGGTCATCGCGAGGTGCTTGAGCGACTCGGTCTCGTCGCGCACTCCGGCGTACAGCACCCGGGCGTCCGGGACGCCGGGGAAGGCGCCGGCTCCGGTCAGCTGCAGCTCGAACGGCTTCTGCCGCTTGGCGGCGAGCTCCAGCCGCTCCTCGAGTTCCTCGGTCTTCCAGTCCGGCACCTCGCCCAGGAACGCCAGCGTGAGGTGCCAGTGCACGTCCGCCGCCCACCGGATGTCGTCGTCCGGATGGTCCCGGCGCGGCTCGACGAACTCGCTCAGATCCTCCACTACCTCTTGAGGTGGCACCACGGCCACGAACAATCGCATCCGAAAATCGTAGCGGTGGTGGAAACTGCTTTTGTGTCCGAGTTCAAGCTGCCGTCGCCGTGTCTGGTCGTTCTGGTAGGTCCCGGCGCGTCCGGGAAGTCGACGTGGGCGGCCGAGCACTTCGGTCCTGAGCTGGTGGTGTCGAGTGATCGGCTGCGGGCGTTGGTCGGTGCCGGGGAGGACGACATCGCGGCGAGTGCCGATGCGTTCGCGGTGCTGGAAGAGGTGGTGCGGCAACGGATCGGGCGGCGACTGACAACTGTCGTCGACACCTTGGGGCTGGATCGCGAGAAGCGGGTGCGCTGGCTCGGCCTGGCTCGTGAGGCCGGGATGCCCTGTGTGGCGGTGGCTTTCGACACGCCTGGCGAGGAGTGCCGGCGGAGGAATCGGGAGCGTACGGCGAAGCGGATCCCGGCCGACGTACTGACGTCGCAGCTGCGGACCTGGGCGTCGGTGAAACAAGAGCTGCCGACGGAGGGGTACGACGACGTACTGCAGCCGACTGCCGTGAGGGTAGTGCCGAACGCTTTCGTGGAGTCGACCGCGGCGCAGGCGCGGCAATCCGAGGCTCCGGTGGGGTTGCGGTTCGGGTTGCAACTGAGCAGATATCCAGGCGGCCGGGAAGGCCTGGCCGCGTGGGTTCGTGAGGTGGCGGAGCGGGCCGAGGCGGTCGGGTTCGACGCGATCTACGTGATGGATCACTTCCGGCAGATCCCGCAGGTGGGGCGGGCGTGGGAGGACTTCCTGGAGAGCTGGACGACGCTCGGGTATCTCGCTGCGTGTACGACCCGCGTCCGGTTGGGGACCTTGGTTTCGGGCATCACCTATCGCAACGTGGCCCACCTCGGGAAGATCGCGGCGACGCTCGACGTGTTGAGTGGTGGGCGGGCGGTGTGCGGGGTCGGGCTCGCGTGGTTCGAGGCGGAGCACAAGGCGTACGGCTGGCCGTTTCCTCCAGTGAGTGAACGCTATGCGCTGCTCGAGGACGCCTTGCAGGTGTTGCCGGTTTTATGGGGACCTGGCAACAAACCGTTCCATGGCAAGGTCCTCGACGTACCGGACACCACGTGTTATCCGCGACCATTGCAAGAACATCTGCCGGTGCTCGTCGGCGGGAGTGGGCCGCGGACACTGCGCTTGGCCGGGCGGTACGCGGACGCGGTGAATGTGTTCGGGGATGTCGCCGCGGTTCGAAAGGCGGCCGCGCACCTGGGCGATCGACCGGTTGAGTTGACGCATCTGTCGACAACCCTGGTGGGCAAGGACTCGCAGCAGTTGGACGAGCTCGTACGGCGATTGCGTCCGAGGAACATGAACCCGGCGAAGTACGCCGCCTCCGTGAACGCCGGCACCGTCGACGATCAGATCGGGCGGTTCCGCGAGCTGTCCGAGGCGGGGGTGGCCGAGGTGATGATCAGCCTCCCCGATCTCGACACCCTCGACACGGTCGCCGACGTGATCTCAGCGTTTCGGATCTAGATCGAGCTTCAGCAGGGCGTTCTCGATCAGCTCGGGCATCGCGGGGTGGATCCAGTACTGGCCGCGGGCCATCGTGTACGCGTCCAGGCCGAAGCTCATCGCCTGGATCACCGGCTGGATCACGGTCGGCGCCTGCGGGCCGATCACGTGGCAGCCGATGATCTGCCCGCTCTCCGGGTCGGCGAGGACCTTCGCGAACCCGGTGGTGTCCTCCATCGCCCAGCCGTACGCGATATCGGCATACGACTGAACCGCTTTCACATAAGGGATTCCGCGTTCCTGCGCCTGCTCCTCGGTGAGTCCGACGGACGCGATCTGCGGCGCGCTGAACACCGCGTGCGGGACGAAGCGGTGGTCGGCCTCGATCCGGTCGTCCGGGTTGAGCAGGTTGTGCTTCACCACCCGCGCCTCGTGGTTCGCGACGTGCTTCAGCTGGAGCGGACTCGTCACGTCGCCGAGCGCGTAGATGCCGTCGACGCTGGTCTGCTGGTACGCGTCCACGACCACGCGACCCTCGCGGTCCACGTCGACCCCGGTGGCGTCCAGGTTCAGCAGGTCCGAGTTCGGCTCCCGTCCGGCCGCGACGAGGAGCTCGTCGACGATCAGTTCGTCGGCGCCGTCCGGGTTCAGCATCCCGAGCAGGATCGAGCCGTCGTCACGTCGCTCGACCCGCACCGTTTCGTGGTTGAGCCGTACGTCGTACTTCTCCCGCGCGATCTCCGTGTAGCGCGCGGCGATCTCGCCGTCCTCGAGCCGGAGCAGCTGGCTGGACCGCGCGACGATCGTCACCTCGACCCCGAACGACGCGAACACGTGCGCGAACTCGGCCGCGACGAACCCGCCGCCGATGATCGCGAGCCGGCGCGGCAGCTCCTCGAGCCGCATGATCGTGTTCGACGTGTGGTACCCGGTCTCCTCGAGGCCCGGGATCGGCGGCACGACCGGCCGGCTCCCGGTGGCGATCACGAACCGGTCGGCGCTGAACACGCTCGTCGACCCGTCCTTGCCGTCGACGGTCAGCTCCTTGAACCCGGTGAACCGGCCGGTCCCGTCGTACACGTGGACGTTCGCGTTGTCCGGGTTGTGGTGCCGGTACTCCGAACCGCCTTCCGCGATCGGATCGATCCGGCCGAAGATCCGGTCCCGGACGTCGGTCCAGCGGACACCGAGCAGCTGCTCGTCGACGCCGTACCGCGAGCTCACCGACGGGGTCGCGGCCACGTCGGCGGCGTGCACGAACATCTTGGTCGGGATGCACCCGACGTTCAGGCAGGTGCCGCCGAACGTCCCGCGCTCGACGATCGCCACCTTCTGGTCGGCGAACCGCCGATTGACGATGGTGTTACCGGAGCCGGTCCCGATGATGACGAGGTCGTAATGGGTCACGCCCCATTCTGACCCTGACGGCCAAGGACCTGCGCTGGACCCCGCGGACGAGGAAAGATGGGGCGGGTGGCAGGTGGTGAGCTGACGAGCACGTACGGCACGGTCGTCTGGGACGGCATCGGTACCCTGCGGATCCGGTACGGCGGGACGCTCCTACGATCTCGCCTCGGCGAGCGGACCGTGCCCATCGAAGCGCTGCGCGCCGTGGAGGTCACCGGCGAAGGGCTCCGGCTCGTCCTCCGTGACGGCGCCGACCCGCTGCAGTCGGTGACGCAGCCGATCGAGCTCTACGACTTCCCGGGGGTCGACCGCTCAGTCGCTGAGGAGATTGCCCGTGACGTCGGCCAGGCTCTCGTGCGTCGCGACGTACCGGAGTCGGCCTCCGCCGCTTGGCTGGTCGCGCCGCCGCCGGCGCCCGACCGGATCGAGGGGCGGGACGCGACGCTCGCGGTGGCGAACGGGCAGCTCACGTTCAAGTACCACCGGTCCGCGGGCCGGAAGAAGAAGGCGCTCGGCGACCCGTGGTCGGTGCCGCTCGGAGACATCGTCGACGTGGAGTGGACGCCGGCGGCCGGCCTCGGCGCGCGTGGATTCCTCCGGATCACCACAGCCGCGACCCCCGCCGTACGCCCGAAGCCGAGGCACGATCCGACCGCGATGCTCACCCGGCGCCCCGCGGAAGCCGACGCCCTGTTCTTCGCCGCACGCCTGCTGACCCGCATCCGCCCCTAGGCGGACCGCTACGCAGGCATAACCCCCTTCATCACGGCCTGTGCGGCCCGCAAACGGGGGTTCTGCATGCGCACGCGTCCACTCCTACGCGACTTGGTGCCCGACGTCCTTCTTCGGAAGGTCGACGGCGGCGTCGACGACTGCCTTCTCGCCGAGTAGTTCGGTCTGGGGCAGGACCTCGAGGTGCGGGCGCGGAAGCAACCGCGGGCGGATCGCGAGGCCGCGTCGGCGGGAGAAGTACAGCACCGAGCCGACCGTGCCGAGCACGGTGAGCCCACCGCCGACGATCAGCGACCAGCGGGCGCCCATCACCTGCCCGATCCAGCCGATGAACGGCGACCCGAGCGGCGTACCGCCCATCAGGACCGTCATGTACAGCGCCATCACCCGGCCGCGCATCGTCGGCTCGATGCTCAGCTGCATGGTCGCGTTCGCCGAGGTCAGCATGGTCAGCGAGGTCAGCCCGACCAGCGGCAGCACCAGCGCGAAGGTCAGGTACGTCGGCATCAGCGCACTCACGATCTCGAGCAGACCGAACGCCACCGCCGCGCCGATCACCAGCCGCGCGCGGATCCGGACCCGCCGGGCCGCGAGCAACGCGCCGGACAGCGAGCCGATCGCCAGGATCGAGCCGAGGATGCCGTACTCCCCCGCGCCCTTGTGGAACGCGCTCGTCGCCATCAACGCCGAGGTCATCTGGAAGTTCAGCCCGAACGTGCCGGCGAAGAACACCGCGACCAGCACCATCATCAGGTCCGGGCGCCGCCACAGGTAGCGCATGCCGTCGCGGATCATGCCCTTGTCCCGCGCCGCGACCTTCGGCGTGTGCAGTTCACCGGTGCGCATCAGCCGCAGCGACACGATCACCGCGGCGTACGTGAACCCGTTGATCATGATCACCGGGCCGGTGCCGATCCAGTTGATCAGCAGACCGGCCAGCGCCGGGCCGAGCAGCCGGGCCGCGTTGAAGGAGGCCGAGTTCAGCCCGACCGCGTTCGAGAGTTCGTCGCGGCCGACCATCTCGACCACGAAGGCCTGCCGGGTCGGGGCGTCGAACGCCGTACCGACACCGAACAGGAGAGCCAGCAGGTACACGTGCCACGTCTCCACGACGCCGGCGATCGTCAGACCACCGAGGGTCAGGGCGACGGTGGCCATCGCGATCTGGGTGAGCGTCAGCACGGTCCGCTTCGGGAAGCGGTCGGCGACCAGACCGGCGTACGGGCCGAGCACGAGCGCGGGCAGGAACTGGAGGCCGGTGACGATGCCGAGCGCCGTACCGGAATGGGTCAGCTCCAGGACCAGCCAGTCCTGGGCGACCCGCTGCATCCAGGTGCCGACGTTGGAGATGATCGCGCCCGAGGCGTAGAGCCGGAAGTTCCGGACCTTGAACGCGCGGAAGGTGGGGCTCATCGAGCCGCCAGTCGTTCGAGAACAGGTGCTGCCTTGCGCAGGATGTCGCGCTCCTCGGGGGTCAGTTGCTTCAGCTTCTTCTGCAGCCACTCGTCGCGGCGCCGGCGGTTCGCCAGGATCAGCTCGTCGGCGCGGTCGGTCAGCTCGACGACGATCTGCCGCTTGTCGGTCGGATGCGGGCGGCGGGCCACCAGGCCCGCCTCCTCCATGTTCGTCACGATCCGCGTCATCGACGGCGGCTTCACCTGCTCGTGGGCGGCCAGCTCACCGATCGTCATCGCCTCGTGCTTGGACAACGCGCCGAGCACGCTGAGCTGGTTCGCGGTGAGGTCGTGACCGGGCTCGCGCTGCCGGCGGATCTGCCGGGACAGCCGCAGGGTCGACGACCGCAGGGCACTCGCCAGCCCGACATCACTCTTCACCTGCTGCGCTACGACCTCGGGCATGTCTTTACCTTAACTCATTACCTTTGCTAACTAAAAACGTCGGACCGCCAGCTGGTATTCCCACGCGATAGAGTTCGCGCGTCATGGGGACGACGGCCGAGCTGGAACGGTACGAGCAGAGGTTCCGGCGGGCAGGACTGCCGCTGTTCATCGAGGACTTCTCGCCGACGCACGACATCTTCACGCGGGCTGCGCCGCTACTGGTGCTCCTGTTCCTGGCCGAGATGCTCGGCGCCACCTCGCTCGAATGGGACTGGTGGCAGAACCTGCTGGCCGCGCTCGGCGGACTGCTGGCACTGGTCCTCGGGTTCGGCCTGCTCAACGGGATGCGCGGGCGACCGTTCAGGTCGTTGCCGACCCGCTTCGGCATCCCGGAGCTGATGGTGTTCGTGTTCCTGCCGGCGTTGCTCCCGGTAGTCACCCAAGGACAGGTCAAGCAGTTCTTCGGCGTCGCCTTCGGCAACCTACTGCTGGTCGGACTGGTGTACGTCGTGGTCGGCTACGGCTTCATCGCGACGGTGGTCTGGGGTATGCGCCAACTGGCCCGCGAGCTGGCCAACTCGGTCGCCAGCTTCGTCCGGGCGTTGCCGCTCCTGCTGGTCTTCTCGCTGGTGCTGTTCATGACCGCGGACATGTGGCAGGTGTTCGCATGGATGCCCGCCGCCTTCCTCGTCTTCTCCGTGATCGCCTTCACCCTGCTGAGCACCGTGTTCCTGCTGATCCGGTTGCCGCTGGAGGTTGACGCGATCGAGCGCACCGCAGGCTCCGGCCCGCCGCTGAGCAAGAGCCAGCGCTTCAACGTCAGCGTCAGCCTGGTGATCCGGCAGTGGATGCAGGTGCTCGTGGTGAGCGCCGGCGTCGGCCTGTTCTTCATTGCCTTCGGCATGCTCGCGATCAGCGAACACATCTACCGGCAGTGGGGCGTCGACGCCGGCTCATGGTCGTACCACGTCGAACTGCTGGACCATCCGCTCGTCCTCAGCGCCTCCCTGATCAAGGTCGCCGTCGGCATCGCGAACTTCACCGGGCTCTACTACTCGATCGCCTTGCTCACGGACTCGACGTACCGCACGGAGTTCCTCGACCACGTCAGCAACGAACTCCGCGAACTCTTCACCGCGCGGGCCGAGTACCTCGAACTTCGGCGTACCTCCTAGACGTTCGCACCGAACAGCTCGTCGATGCGCTTGGCCCACTCCGGGTACTTCTCCATCTTGCGGGTCGCCACGCCGTACACCGCCTTGCCGATCTCCGGGTCGCCGTCGTCAGTGAAGCGGACGGCGCTCATCTTCTCGAGCTTGTCGAGGATCAGGTCGTCGCCGCTGAGGTGCACCGGGTCGTGCATGTACCGCTCGAGCGCGTCGAGATCCGGGATCGCCGCCAGGTACGAGTGCGTGAAGCCGTCCTCGGGGTTGCCGAAGTCCTTGCCGACAGCACCGAACGCGACCGTGTCCAGCGAGGCGGTCCGGCGCATCACGGCCAGCACCTCCTCTTGCTCCTGCACACTCACGCCGTCCTTGAACCGGATCCGCAACACGTTGACGATCATCTGCTCTCCTCTTTGGAATTGCACTGATCAGTGCATTCTACTGTACGCCGAAGTTCAGCAGGCTACCCTGACCAGGTGACAGCGACCCGCGGACGTATCGACAAGCGCCAGGCGATCCTGGACGCGGCCTTCACGGTCTTCGCCCGGGACGGGTACCGGCAGGCGAGCGTGGACACGGTCGCGGCGACCGCCGGGGTCGCGAAGCACACCATCTACAACCACTTCGGCGACAAGCAGTCGCTGTTCCGGGCGGCCGTCAGCGCGCTCGCGGACGATGCCCTGGCCCGCAACCTGGCGGCCGTGGAATCGCTGCGGCCGGACCGCGATCCGGCGGAGGCGCTGACCGAGGTCGGCCGGAAGCTCGCCGAGTGCTACTGCGACGAGAAGTCGTGGGCGCTCCGCCGGCTGCTGCACGCCGAACTCGCGAGCATGCCGGAACTCCAGGACATCGTTCGCGAGCGCGCCACGGACAAGGTCAACGACGCGCTCGCCGACAGGCTGGCCCGGCTCGCGCTGGCCGGCCACCTCCGCATCACGGACCCGGCCGTCGCGGCCGAGCAGTTCGGCGCGTTACTGACCGCACCGTTCGACGCCCGGTCCCGGCTCGGCACGCGAAAGGTCCCGGCGAAGGAACTCGCCGAGGTCACGCAGAACGCCGTACAGACGTTTCTGCGTGCCTTCGGCAACGGATGACTCAGGTGAGCCAGTCGGACAAAGGCCCGATCGCGAAGTAGACGACGAACAGGGCCGCGACGACCCACATCAGCGGGTGGACCTGGCGGGCCTTGCCACGGACGGTCTTGAGGATCACGAACGAGACGAAACCGGCGCCGATACCGGCCGAGATCGAGTACGTGAACGGCATCAGGACGATCGTCAGGAACGCCGGGAACGCGACCTCGAGATCGTTGAAGTCGATGCCCTTCACCTGCGTCATCATCAGGAACCCGACCAGAATCAGCGCAGGCGTCGCCGCCTCGTACGGGACCAGCGTCACCAGCGGCGCGACCACCATCGAGATCAGGAAGCAGATCCCGGTCACCACGCTCGCCAGCCCGGTCCGCGCACCTTCGCCGACACCCGAGGCCGACTCGATGTACGACGTGTTGCTCGAGACGGACGCGGCGCCACCGGCGGCGGCCGCGAGACTGTCCACGACCAGGATCCGCTGCGAGTTCGGCGGGATGCCGTCCTTGTCGTTCAGGCCGGCCTCGGCACCGATCGCGGTCATCGTGCCCATCGTGTCGAAGAAGTCGGCGAGCATCAGCGTGAAGATCAGCAGCAGCGCCGACACCACACCGACCTTGTCGAACGAGCCGAACAGGTTGAACTCGCCGACCGTGTCCAGGTTCGGTTTCGTGAACCACTGGTCCGGCAGCTTCGGCACGCTGAGGCCCCAGCCGCCCGGGTTCTTGTCGGTGCGGGCGCCGATGTTCGCGATCGACTCGATGACGATCGCCAGGACGGTCGCGGCCACGATGCCGATCAGGATCGCGCCCTTCACCTTCCGGGCGTACAGCGTGACGATCAGGATCAGGCCGACCACGAACACCAGCACCGGCCAGCCACGGAGGTTGCCGCCGACACCGAGTTCGACGGGCGGGCCGCCGGCCGCCGCGGGACGCCGTACGAAGCCCGCGTCGACGACTCCGATGAACGCGATGAACAGGCCGATGCCGACGCTGATCGCGACCTTCAGTTGCAGCGGTACGGCCTCGAAGACCGCTTTCCGGAAGCCGGTGAGCACCAGGACCAGGATGATCAGGCCCTCGAGGACCACCAGGCCCATCGCGTCCGCCCAGGTCATCTTGGTCGCGATCGAGAACGCGATGAACGCGTTCAGGCCGAGGCCGGTGGCGAGCGCGAGCGGGAAGTTCGCGAACAGGCCCATCAGGATCGTTACCACGCCGGCAACCAGCGCAGTCGCGACCGCGATCTTCGCGATCGCCGCCGCGGGATCGGTGCCGCCGCCGACGAACTGGCCGGTGCCGTCCTTGACGGTGCCGATGATCAGCGGGTTCAGGACGACGATGTACGCCATCGTGAAGAACGTGACCAGCCCGCCGCGGACCTCCCGGCCGAGCGTGGATCCGCGCTGACTGATCTTGAAGAACGAGTCCAGAGGACCGGAACCGGAGCGGGCCGTCGCGGCCTGGGGCGAGCTCATGACGGCATCGTGCCAGTTCCTACCGGGGAGTTGCGAGCACTAATCGCAAACGAAGCTAAGGTGGTGCTGTGACGGAGGAGCAGGAGCCGGCCAAGGAGCGCTCGGACAAGAAGCGCACCGACCCGACCAGCCAACTCGCGCGCGGCGAACTGGTACACGCCGAGGTCAAGCCTCTCGACCTGTCCGGCATCCCCAGCGTGATCACCGGCATCGCCATCTGGGCCGTCGCCGGCGTCGTACTCTTCATCTTCCGCAACCGCCTCGAGGCCGACGGCCTCGACTGGTGGCTCTGGGTCCCCGTCGCCGGCTTCGCCCTAGGCCTCATCGGCCTCTGGTACTGCAAACACCGCTGGACCGCCATCCAGGCAGGCCACCGCCCCGCCACCGAAGACTGACCAGCACTGGGTCCTAAGCACTCCCGCCGGGGCCGTTGAACAGGTAATTGCCTGTTCACAGCCACCGCGGGGTGTTCACAGCCACGGCTTGTGGCCGGCAATCAGTCCTCGGTGGGGGTTAGTTCGAGGGTGTCGTAGCCGGTGGTGTCGAAGGCGTGGTCGGGCGTGGGGGGCTCGGCCAGGTCGATGGTGGAGTCGGAGTGGGCGCCGCAGCCGTAGTCGTAGGCGACTACGCGCGCTTCGCCGGGGGCCATTTCGTTGGCGCAGACGCCGAAGGCCTGGCCGAGGCTGTCGGCGAGGCGGATCCAGTAGCCGCACGAGAAGCACTTGTACGGGACGGCCTGGGCGATCGCGGACGTCGGGCCGAACTCCCCGCCGTACCAGCGCTCGGCCGCGTCTTCACGCCCGAACGGCGAGAGCACGCGCTCGCGACCGAGGCCGAGCTCCTCGACCACCGTGAGCACGTCCTCCGGCGCGTCGGTGGTGTCGGTGAACCCGGGCTCGAGGCGCGGGTCGTCGGCGTGCGTCGGGAACAGGTCGCCGGGGCGGAGATCGCCGGGCTGGACGCGGTCCGACCACGGGACCCACTCGGGCGCGACGACGGCCTCGCCGCCGGGCAGCATCACGACCTCGTTGACCGTGACGGTCTTGGCCCGCGACGCACGGGTCACCGTGACGGCCCAGCGCCAGCCGCGGTACCCGGGGTGGGTGGAGGCGAAGTAGTGGGTGACGAGGCGCTCGCCCTCGACCAGGTGACCGAGGTGCTCCCCGACCTGCGCGGCGCCGGCCTCGGCGATCGCGGCCTCGCGGGCCGGTTCGACCGCCGCGACGCAGACGGCGTCGGACTTCGCACGTACCGCTTCGGGGCTTTTGACGGGAGTCACAATCGCCCATTCTCGCACGCCGCTCGCCGTACGCCGAACCGCCGTCACCCACCCGCGATCCAGAGGTCGCGAGCGCGGTGCCTGCCGTCTGTCCCCGGTACGAGGCAGGATGGTTTCATGCAACCCCGCGACCCGAACGTCCCCGGCGGCAACCGCGACAGCGATCCCGCTGCCGGAACACCGCGCGCGGACGCCCGGCCCGGGAACGCCCAGCCTGGGAAGTCTGCCGGGGAGCGGTTCAGTGATGCCCGGGGCCGGGTGGGGACCGCCGGTAAGAAGGTCGGCCACGCCTCGAAGGTCGGGGCGGAGGGCGTTGCCTCGGCGTCGAAGAAGGCAGCCGAGGTCAGCGGCAAGGTCGGCCGGGCCACCGGACGCCGGATCCGCGGCCTGACCAGCGCCCAAGGCGCCGGCGAATCAGGCCTGTCGCGGCTGATCGAGCTGGGCGCAGTGAACGCGGCAGGTGACACGGCGTTCGCGGTCTCGCTGGCAGGGCACGGTGTTCTTCACCGTCCCGAGCGACCAGGCCCGCGACCGGGTCGCGCTGTTCCTCCTGCTGACGATGGCGCCGTTCGCGTTGATGGCGCCCCTGATCGGCCCGATCCTCGACCGGTTCCGGCACGGTCGCCGCTGGGCGATCGGCGCGACCCTCGGTGTCCGCGCGTTCCTGGTCTGGAGCCTGGCGTCGTCGATCTCGGGCCAAGGATCCGCCTGGTTGTACCCGGCGGCCCTCGGCTGCCTGGTCGCCTCCAAGGCGTACGGCGTGACGCGCGCCTCCGCCGTACCGCGGCTGCTCCCCAAACAGATCACGCTCGTCACGGCCAACTCCCGGATCTCGCTCGCCGGTGTCGCCGGCGCGACGATCGGCGCCGGGATCGCCGGCGCGTTCGCCGCGATCGGCCCGCAGTGGTCGCTGCGCTGGGCCGCACTCGTCTACATCGTCGGCCTGGTCCTCGCGATCCGGCTGCCGTCCGCGGTCGACTCCCCCGCCGACGCAGAAGTGACGGGTACGGCGGGACGGGACGCACGCCGGCGCGCGATCACCGCCGCGGTGGCGCGCGGGATCCGGTGCAACCTGGGGCTGCGGTTCGTGTCCGGCTTCCTCACCATGTACCTGGCGTTCCTGCTCCGCGACCAGCCGATCAGCGGGGTCAAGGGCGCCGTCGCGGCCGGTGCGGTGATCGCCGCGGCCGGGATCGGGAACAGTCTCGGCACCCTCCTCGGATCGTTGCTCAGGGCACGAAAACCCGAATCCGTCGTGCTCGTGGTGCTACTCGCGGACGCGACCGTGGCGGTCGCCGTCGCGATCCTGTACGGCCTGCCGATCCTCATAGCGCTCGGCCTGGTCGCCGGTCTGTGCAGCTCGCTCGGCAAGCTGTCGCTGGACGCGATGATCCAGCGCGACGTCCCGGAATCCGTGCGTACGTCGGTGTTCGCGCGATCGGAGACGGTGCTGCAGCTCGCGTGGGTGCTCGGCGGTGGCTGCGGGATCGTGCTGCCGCTGATCCCGCGCCTCGGGTTCGGGTTCCTCGCGGGCGTGCTGCTGATCGTCGTGTTCCTGGTACTGCGAATGCGCCCGAGCCGCCCCGCCCAAGGCCCCGCTGCGACCCGGCGGCCTCGGCGGGCCCCGCTCCGATCACGGACCCCATGCGCATCCGACGGAGCACCGGCGTCCGGCCGGCGACGAGCACCCGGACAGCACCACGCGGACGATCCTCAGCGTCGCCGAGCAGCGGGCGAACCGCCAGCGCCGTTCGACCTCGCACGACGAGCCGACCGTCGAGTGGCGCTCCGCGGATCAGAAACCGCCGCCCGAACAACCCATGGGCCGCTGGTGGAGCGGTCAGACCGACGACGACGAGAACACCGGCGAGAACACGGCGCCCTGGTCCGAAGAACCAACCGTCGAACGCGACCGGAACCACCCCTCCAAACGCCGCCCCGGCGGCGACGCCCCACGCCACCCACCCCGCTGAGTAGGCACAAGAAAGCGGCGGCCACTCGGCCGCCGCTCCTTTGCGGGTTCAGGCTGCGGGGGCTAAGTCAGCCTCCTCGGGGGCGGGCTCCTCAGCCGGAGCGGTGGTGTGGGTGGTGCCGCGGAGGGTGAGGGTGGCGACTACCGCGGTGGCGAGCAGGAGTACGGCGCCGACCAGGGCGACGACGTTCATGCTGTGGGTGAAGGCGTGCCGGGCGGTGGCCAACACGGTGTCGGCCAACTGCGCGGGCAGCTGGGCGGCTGCGGCGGTCGCCGCGGGCAGACCCTCGCGGACAGGAGCTGCAACGCCGGCCGGCAGGTTGGACGGGACGTCGGCGCGGTAGACCGCAGTACCGATCGATCCCAGTACGGCGATCCCGAGAGCCCCGCCGAACTCCGCGCAGGTCTCCATCACCGCGGACGCCGAGCCGGCGCGCTCAGGAGCAACCGAACCGACGACGGCCTCGGTCACCAGAGTCATCACCATCACCAGACCCGGCGGCCAGCAGACCGGCACCGGCGAGCGGCACCGCCAGCGACGAGTCGACGTGCACCTGGGTGAGTACGCCGAACCCCGACGCCGCGAGGACGAACGCTCCACCGATCACGTAGGCGCGGTCCATCTTCCCGGCGAGCGCAGTGGCCAACGGAGCCGCGGCACCGACCAGGACCGACGGAGCCAGCGACCACAGCGCCGCCTTCAGCGGGCTCAGACCGTGCACCAACTGCAGGTACTGAGTCAGGAAGACCGCGTTGCCGACCAGCGCCAGCGTCCCGATGGTGTTCGCCGCCAGCGACCCGCTGAACGCGCGGTTCCGGAACATCGACAGGTCGACCATCGGGTGCGCCGCGGTCCGCTGCCGCTGGACGAACAGCACCCCGAACACCAGCCCGGCCACGATCGCCACCACCGGCATGACCGCCGCACCATGAGCGGCCAGCTCCTTGATCCCCCAGATCACCGGCAGTACGGCGGCCAGCGACAGCACCGAACCCAGCAGGTCGAACCGCCCGCGCACCGGAGCCTTGAACTCGGGCAGCAGCACCGGCGCGAGGACGAGCAGCAGCACCATCGCCGGGGTGTTGATCAGGAACACCGAACCCCACCAGAAGTGCTCCAGCAGGAACCCGCCGAGCACCGGCCCGAGGGTGATCCCGCCCATCATCACCGCGCTCCAGAACGCGATCGCCTTCGACCGCTGCTTCGGGTCGTGGAACATGTTCCGGATCAGCGCCAGGGTCGACGGCATCAGGGTCGCGCCGCCGATCCCGAGCAGGGCGCGGGCCGCGATCAGCTGCTCCGGGTTCTGCGCGTACGCCGCCGCGATCGAGGCGAGCCCGAAGCCGATCGCGCCGAACAGCAGCAGCCGGCGGCGGCCGATCCGGTCGCCGAGCGAGCCCATGGTGATCAGCAGGCCCGGCCAGTACGAAGCCGTAGATGTCGAAGATCCACAGCTGCTCGGTCGCGTTCACGCCGAGGTCCGCGCTGATGAACGGAACCGCGAAGTACAGCACCGACACGTCCATCGAGACCAGCAGCAGCGGCAGCGCGAGCACGCCGAGCGCGATCCACTCCTTGCGTCCCGCTCGTTCCGACGTACTCATGACATCCCTCCGAAGTTATCTGTCTACGCCGCACACTGTGTGCGCCATACACAGACCATACACAAGACTGTCTATGCTGTAAACAGATAGCAGGTAAGGTGGTGACCATGGACGAGAACGAACTGCCGCGGGTGCTGCAGCAGCTCTGGGGGATCGAGGGGCCGGAGCCGCCCGGGGCCGAAGCCGGCGTTCCACATCAGCGACATCGCGCGGGCCGCGATCAAGCTGGCCGACGCGGGCGGGCTGGCCGCGGTCTCGATGAGCAAGGTGGCGGCCGAGCTCGGCTTCACCACGATGTCGCTCTACCGGTACGTCGACGCCAAGGACGACCTGTACGTCGTGATGCTCGAGCACGCCTTCGCCGAGCCGCCGGTCCTGGACCCGGAGCTCGACTGGCGCGGCCGGATCACCGCCTGGGCCGAGGCGTTCCGCGACGGGCTGCGGCGGCACCCGTGGATCCTGCAGGTCCCGATCCAGGACCCGCCGCTGTCACCGAACCAGCTGGCCTGGATGGAGGCCGGGCTGGACGCGTTCGACGGTACGCCGCTCACGCCGCAGGACCGGCTGTCCGCGATGCTGCTGGTGAACATCTACGTCCGCGGTACGGCGCAGCTCACCGCGAACATGCTCACCGAACCGGACGAGGTCCGCGAGGCCGACCGGCTCTACACGCAGCGGCTGACGATGCTCGCGACCGCGGACCGTTTCCCCGGGATCGCGGCCACCCTCGAGCAGCCCGTCGACGAGGGCTACGACCGGCGACTTCGACGCAGCCGAGTTCGGCTTCGGCCTGAACACCGTCCTCGACGGCATCCACACCCGCATCACCCGCGCGACGCGGTAACCGGGTGGGTCAGACGTCGAGTTTGTCGGCGACGCCGCGGAGGACGGTGGCGACCTGGCGGGCGGACTTGTTGTCGGGCTGGCGGCCGCGGCGGTAGCCCTCGCCGAGGCGGTCGAGGAGTTTGATCAGGTCCTCGATGACGACCTGCATGTCCTCGGGCTTCGGCCGCATCGCCTTCGCCACCGACGGCGGCGGGTCGATCAGCCGGACCTGGAGAGCCTGCTCACCCTTGCGTCCCTCGACGACACCGAACTCGACCTTCTGGCCCGGCTTCAGGTTGGTGACACCCGACGGCAGGGCCTCGGCGCGGACGTAGACGTCCCCGCCCTCCTCCTTGCTGAGGAATCCGAACCCCTTCTCGGAGTCATACCACTTCACCTTGCCAACGGGCACGGGAGACCTCTCTTTTTTAAAACAAGCACAGTAAAACAAGCGCAGTAGTCATCGATCGAACGGATGCAATCGAGCGCGAAGCGCGACTGAAAACCCAGCGTACGTGAACCGGCGCGGCGGCGCCTCCGGGAAACTACCTGATCAAGCAGTCTTCCCGCACCCCTTACAAGTTCCGGTACTTTTCGGGCTCCGGCAGCCGTTCGTTCATCGATCCGGACCGGAACCCGCGCGGGTCGAGGCGCGCCGCCGGGAACCCTTCGGCCATGACCGCATTCACCAGCGACTCGCTGGTCCACCCGGTCCAGCAGCGCGGCGTCGATCTCGATCGAAGCACTCTCGCCGAGGTCCCGGACCCGCACGTTCTGGACGCCGTACGACGCGAGTCGCGAACGGACCGCCTGCTCGGCGCGGTCGACGCGCACGAGCAGGTTCGGGGTGATCCGGATGCCGTACGCGATCCGGCTCGACAGGCACGCCGCGGCCGGCTTGTCCGACGTCTCGAGACTCCAGCTGCGCGACGCCGTACGGATCTGCGCCTTGGTCAGCCGCGCGTCCTTCAGCGGCGTCAGCGCGCCGCGCTCGAAGGCGGCCCGGATCCCCGGCCGGAAGCCGGCGATCGCGTCGTCCGCGTTCGTCCCGGTCGCGATCGCGGTGATCCCGAACTCGTCCGCGATCGGCTGCAGCGTCTCGACCAGCTCGGCCTTGCAGAAGTAGCACCGGGCGCCCGAGTTCGCCTGGTACCCCTCGCGCTCCATCTCGTGCGTGTGCGGCGTGACGTGGCGGACGCCGAGGGTATCCGCGAACCGCGCGGCCGGCTCGAGCTCCGCGGCTGGCAGCGAAGGAGACACGGCCGTCGCCGCGATGACGTTCGCCGGGCCGATCGCCCGCGCCGCCGCCGCGAGCAGGAACGCCGAGTCGGCGCCGCCGCTGAACGCGACCACCATCTTGTCGTACGACGACAGCCGCCGCATGAGCGCTTCGAGCCGCTGCTCGAGCACGTACTCGTCGAGCCAGGCCGGGAACTCGGTCAGATCGTTCAGCACGACGTCGGCGCCGTACGCGCGCAACTCGTCCGCGGTGAACGGGCCGGTCGCGACCGACACGGCGACCGCACCGGCCGCGTGCGCTCCGTCGATGTCAGCGGTGTGATCGCCGACGTAGATCATGGCCTGGTGCTCGCGGAGCGCCGTACCTTTCTCGGCGCCGTGCAGGTCGCCGACCGGCTCGTCGACGTCCAGGCCGAGGTGCTCGAGGTGCAGCCGGACCGACGGGGTGTACTTCGCCGAGACGACCATCGTCCGCCCGCGCAACGCCCGGATCGCGGCCAGCGACTCGGCCACGCCCGGCAGCGGCAGGCTGCCCGTGATCGCGTGCGACGGGTAGTGCTCGCGGTACCGCGCGACCATCGCGTCGACCTGCTCGGGCGGGAACCAGTTCGCCATCTCCCAGGTCAGCGGCGGCCCGAGCCGGCTCACCACCAGGTCGGTGTCGATCGGCACGCCGGTCTCCGCGGCCAGCAGGTCCCAGACGGCCTGGATCCCCGGCCGCGAGTCGATCAGCGTCATGTCCAGGTCGAACCCGACCACCAACTCCGGAACGTCGGCGGTATCGGCGGCGGGCTGGATCTCGGCGGTTGACACGTCCCCAACCCTACGTGGTCCGACCGACAGCGCGGTCTCGCATCCCGAAACGGCCGATAAGTCCAGTAAATCAGTTGGATTATGGATGATAACCGACCGTGAGGGAGCAATCATGACCACGCAACTGGAAGCACCGGAGATCACCGTCGCCAAGGCCGGTGGGGCGATCGGTGCGGTGATCGGCAACGTCGAACTGGGCGGCGACCTGGCGCCGGAGACGGTCGCCGCGATCCGGCAGGCCCTGCTCGACCACAAGGTGATCTTCTTCCGCGGCCAGCACCACCTCGACGACGCGGGCCAGCTCGCGTTCGCGAAGTTGCTCGGTACGCCGACACTCGCGCACCCGACCTCGAAGAGCCTCGACGGCACGACCGAGGTGCTGCCGATCGACTCCGACTACGGCAAGGCGAACAGCTGGCACACCGACGTGACGTTCGTCGACCGGATCCCGGCGATCAGCATCCTCCGCGCGGTCACGCTGCCGGCGTACGGCGGCGCGACGACCTGGGCGAACACGGTGACGGCGTACGCGAACCTGCCGGTCGCGCTGCAGGCCCTCGTCGACCGACTGTGGGCGGTGCACAGCAATGTGTACGACTACGCCGGCCACAAGGACGAGAGCCGGATCGGCGGTGTCGACGTGAAGGTCGAGGAGCACCGCAAACAGTTCCAGTCGAAGCTGTTCGAGACCGAGCACCCGGTGGTCCGGGTCCACCCCGAGACCGGCGAGCGCTCGCTCGTGCTCGGTCATTTCGTCCGCCGGTTCGTCGGGCTCAGCAGCACCGAGACGACTGCGCTGTTCCAGCTCCTGCAGAACCGGGTCACGAACCTCGACAACACCGTCCGCTGGCAGTGGCAGCCGGGCGACCTGGCGATCTGGGACAACCGCGCGACGCAGCACTACGGCGTCGCCGACTACGACGACCAGCCCCGACGGCTGCACCGGATCACGCTCGCCGGCGACGTACCGGTGAGCGTGGACGGCGTCCGCAGTACGCCGCGAACGGGCGACGCATCGCACTTCTCCGCACTTGACAGCTGAAGACACGATGTCCGAGCACTTGACATCCGGAGCAGTTTTGTAAACCCTCATCCGCATGGACTCGTTTGCCGATCGAACCAAACGCCGGCTGCGTGACGAGTTGCTGGACGCTGCACAGGACGCCATCGAAACAGGTGGGTACGACGGGCTTCGGATGGCCGACGTGGCTCGTCGTACCGGGGTGTCCCGGCAGACCGTCTACAACGAGTTCGGCGACAAGTGGGGCGTACTGGAGGCCGTCGCGGCACGCGAGACCGAACGGTTCCTGCTGGATGTCAACGGAGCGCTCGCCGAGCAGTCCGACCCGATCGACGGTCTCCGGGCCGCGGTCGAGCGGGCGCTCACGCTGGCCGGGGAGAACCCGCTGGTGAAGGCGGCGCTGGGCCAGCCGGGATCGGACCAGGCCAGTCAGCTGCTGACGACACGGGGGCAGCAGGTGCTGGAACTGGCACACCTTCGGCTGGATGCCCACGTCAGGGAGCACTGGCCGGAGGTTCCCGCAGAGGACGCGACCAGCTGCGTCGACGTCGCCTTGCGCGTCGTCATCAGCCACATCGTCACCCCGGGCCCTCCCCCGGCGGTGGTGGCGGCGCAGCTGGCTCGCGTCCTCTCGCCCTTCCTCGCTGAAAAGAGTGGCCTGGCCGAGTCTCGGAGGTTGCACGTATGAACGAGCTGCACAGACAGGGCTTCACCTCGCTCCGGGCCGGTGGGCTGAACTGGGACGCGCTGCCGTTGCGGCTGTTCGACAAGGGCAACCGCAAGTTCTGGAACCCGCGCGACATCGACTTCAGCCAGGACGCCAAGGACTGGCAGGAGCTCAGCGACAACGACAAGGACAACGCGCTGCTCCTGTGCGCCCAGTTCATCGCCGGCGAGGAGGCGGTCACCGAGGACCTGCAGCCGTTCCTGCAGGCGATGGCGGCCGAGGGGCGCTTCGGCGACGAGATGTACCTGACCCAGTTCTGCTTCGAGGAGGCCAAGCACACCGCGGTCTTCCGGCTCTGGCTGGACGCCGTCGGCGTCACCGAGGACCTGCACCGGTACGTCGAGAACAACCCGGGTTACCGCGCGATCTTCTACGAGGCGCTGCCGGTCGCGCTCAAGTCGCTGGCCGACGACCCGTCGCCGGCGAACCAGGTCAAAGCCTCCGTGACCTACAACCACGTGGTGGAAGGAACTCTGGCCCTCACCGGGTACCACGCGTGGAACCTGCTCTGTACGGCGCGCGGCGTCCTGCCCGGGATGCAGGAGCTGATCCGCCGCATCGGCGACGACGAGCGGCGGCACATGGCCTGGGGCACGTTCACCTGCCGCCGGCACGTCGCCGCGGACGCCTCGAACTGGAAGGTCGTCACCGACACGATGGAGGACCTCCTCCCGCACGCGCTGACGCAGATCCAGTGGGCGATGGACAACTCCCCCGAACTCCCGCCGGAGATCAACCCGACCGCCTTGATGACGTACGCCGGCGATCGCGCCACCCGCCGGCTCGGCGCGATCGAGTCGGCCGTCGGCGCGGACGTGGCCGGGATCGACCTCGACTACTCCCCCGAGAAGCTCGAGGACGACTTCGGCGACGAGGACTCAGCCGCGCTGGCGGCGGTTCGCTAGGAGAACAAGGAGCGCCGCAGTCGCCAGTACTGCGGGGAGCCAGGTGACCGTCGTCGTACCGAGATGGTCGGCGGCCTGGCCGCCGGTGAAGGCGCCCAGTGCGATCGATCCGTTGTACACCCCCACGAGGACAGCGGACGATGATTCGGGGGCACTGGGCGCCGCCGCGTGTCCCCACGCTTGCGTGCTGACACTCGTGCCGCCGTACGCGAGGCCCCAGATCACCAGTAGGACAAGGGATCCGGCGAGGGTCGTGCCGAGGAAGGGCATGGCCAGCGCGGTCAGGGCGATGCCGCCTGCGATGACGGCGAGAGCGCGGGTGGGGCGGAGGGCGCCGGTGAGGAAGTTGCCGATGACACCGGCCACGCCGTACGCGAGGAGCAGGGTGCCGATCAGCGCCGGGCCGGTGTGCGGCTCGAGGAGCGGGCGGATGTAGGTGTACGCCGCGAAGTGGCCGGTCACGATCAGCGCGACGAGGACCAGACCGACGCGAACCTGCTTGATCTGCAGGACTTCCCGCACGTCTGCCAGCCGGACCGCGCACTCCGGAGGCAAGGTGGGCAAGAAGATGCTTAGAGCAACAGTCAGTCCGAGTGCGATCAGGCCGACGCCGGCGAAGGCCCAGCGCCAGCCGACGAGTTCACCGACGTACGCGCCGGCCGGAATCCCCAGCACGGAGGCGATTCCGATGCCGCTGAAGATGAGTGAGGTGGCTGGTCCGGCGGCGTGTTCGGGTACGACACGACGCGCGAGGCTGACGGTGAAGAGCCAGACACCGCCGATCGAGATGCCCATCAGGACCCGGGCTGCGAGGAAGATCGGGTAGGCCGGGGCTGCTGCGGCGATGAACGCAGCGACGGCGAGCAGGACCATCAGACCGCCGAGGACTGTTCTGCGGTCGAGCTTGCCGAGCAGCAACGGGAGGACAGGTGATGCGACCGCGGACACGATGCCGGTGACGGTGAGGCTCAGGCCGGCGGTGCCTTCGGTGATGTGCAGGGTGTCGCTCATCGGAGTGAGCAGGCCGACCGGGAGCATCTCGGCGGTGACCACGGTGAAGACCGTGGCGGCCATGGTCACGGACGCGGCCCACGCCCGCGCGTCGGTGGCCGGCTGGTCGACGCAGATCGTTGTCATACAACCAGTGAGCGTCCGCGAGGTGGTGCGGAACAACGGCGATGTGATCATGCTTGTATTAGCTGAGCTAATCGATGATCGTGGAGTCATGGCTGTCGAGATCCGCGAACTGGAGTGCTTCCTGGTGTTGTCCGAGGAGCTGCACTTCGGACGTACCGCAGAGCGGCTCTACCTCTCGCAGAGCCGGGTCAGCCAGCAACTGCAGTCGCTGGAGCGGCGGATCGGCGGGCCGCTGTTCGAGCGAACCAGCCGTCGGGTGGCGCTGACGCCGCTGGGCAAGGAGCTCCTGACGTCACTGCGGCCGGTGTACGCCGCTCTGGAGCGGGTGGTCGAGAACGCCCGCGAGTACGCCGCCTGCGTGAAGGGCAAGCTGCGGATCGGGTTCCAGGGCGCCGCGAACGACGAGATCCTCCGGGCGGTGTCGGCGTTCCAGGCGCGTAACCCGAACTGCCTGATCGACGTCTGCGAACTCCCCCTGAACGATCCGTTCGGCGCGCTCCGCCGCGGCACCGTCGACGCCGCCGTCGTACTGCTGCCGGTCGCCGAGGACGACCTGGTCGTCGGCCCGGTCTTCTCGCGCCACCCGCAAACGCTCGCGGTGTGCAAACGGCACCGGCTCGCCGACCGCGCCTCGATCGACGCCGAGGACCTGGCCGGCGAGACCCTGATCGCCTTCTCCGGCCCCGCGCCCGGCTACTGGCGCCAGGCCCAGGCACCCACCCAGACGCCCAGCGGCGCACTCATCCACCGCGGCCCCGACGTCAACACCTTGCAGGAAGGCCTCTCCCTCATCGCCGCCAATCGTGGTGGGATGCTCATCTGCCAACCCACCGCCGCCCTCAGCGGCCGGTCCGGCATCGTCGCCGTCCCCCTGACCGGCCTCCCCGACTCCGCCCTCGCCCTCGTCTGGCGCCGCGGCGAACAAACCCCCTCGGTCCGGGCTTTCGCCGAGCACCTGAAACAGGCCTGAAGTCAGAGGCCGAGGAGTTCGACGGACTTCTCGCGCATCTCGACCTTGCGGATCTTGCCGGTGACGGTCATCGGGAAGTCGTCGACGAGCAGGACGTAGCGCGGGATCTTGAAGTGGGCGAGCTTCCCGGTCGCGAAGGCCCTGACGGCTTCCGCGTCGAGCGGGTCCGCGCCGGACTTGAGCTTGATCCAGGCACAGAGTTCCTCGCCGTACTTCTCGTCGGGGACACCAACGACCTGGACGTCGGCGATCGACGGGTGCGTGTAGAGGAACTCCTCGATCTCCCGCGGGTACACGTTCTCGCCGCCGCGGATGACCATGTCCTTGATCCGCCCCACGATGTTGACGTACCCGTCCGCGCGCATCGTCGCGAGATCCCCGGTGTGCATCCAGCGTGCCTCGTCGATCGCCTCGGCGGTCTTCTCCGGCGCGTCCCAGTAGCCGAGCATCACGGAGTACCCGCGGGTGCACAGCTCGCCGGGCTCACCTCTGTCGACGACGAGCCCGGTCGCCGGGTCGACGAGTTTCACCTCGACGTGCGGCATCACGCGGCCGACGGTCGACGTACGGCGGTCCAGGTCGTCGTCCCGCCTTGTTTGCGTGGACACCGGGGATGTCTCGGTCATGCCGTAGCAGATCGCGACCTCTGCCATGTGCATGTCCGCGACGCAGCGCTTCATCACCTCGATCGGGCACGGCGATCCGGCCATCACGCCGGTCCGCAACGACGTCAGGTCGTAGTCCGCGAAGTCCGGCAGGCCGAGTTCGGCGATGAACATCGTCGGTACCCCGTACAGCCCGGTGCACCGTTCGTCCTGAACGGCCTTGAGTGTCGCGGCCGGGTCGAACGCCGGTCCCGGGATCACCATGCACGCGCCGTGCGTGGTGCAGCCGAGATTGCCCATCACCATGCCGAAGCAGTGGTAGAACGGCACCGGGATGCACAGCCGGTCGTCGGCGGTGAACGCGATCGTCTCGGTGACGAAGAAGCCGTTGTTCAGGATGTTGTGGTGGCTGAGCGTCGCGCCCTTCGGGAATCCCGTCGTACCGCTGGTGTACTGGATGTTGATCGGGTCGTCGAAGGACAGCTCCGCCTCGCGGGCGTGCAACTCGTCGAGCGGGGTCCGCGCGGCGTCATCGCGGAGCGCGTCCCAGTCGCCGGTACCGAGGTAGATCGTCTCCTCGAGCGTGGTGAGCTCAGGCTTCACTTCCTCGACCATCGCGCGGTAATCGCTTGTTTTGAAGGCGGTTGCGCTGACCAGCAGCCGGACGCCGGACTGGTTCAGCGCGTAGGCCAGTTCGTGGGTTCGGTACGCCGGGTTGATGTTCACCAGGATCGCGCCCATCAGTGCGGTGGCGTACTGCGTGATCGTCCATTCGGCCTGGTTCGGGGCCCAGATGCCGACCCGATCGCCCTTCGCGATCCCCCGGGCCATCAGGCCACGCGCGACCAGTTCGACCTCGGCGCCGAACTCGTCGTACGTCCAGCGCCGCCCGGTCTGCACCTCCACGAGCGCCTCGCGGTCGCCGTACGTGCCGATCGTGCGTCTCAGGTTCGCACCGATCGTCTCCCCCAGCAACGGAACCTCGGACACCCCGGACGCGTACGACGGCTGGCTCATGGTTGCCATGTTCACGCTGGTCAGATGCCTCTGCAAGTGCACGCGCGGCAGGAAACAGGGGGTGGACGGCAAGCAATGTCCCACAACTCTCCGTCATCTTCACCCTCCTGTCCCTCTGCCACCACCACAACATCCCCGCCAGACATCCGCCGCGCCAGCTGGCTATGTTCTTCATAATGGACATATGTCCGATATAGTGGACATGGAGGTGGGGTGCGGATGCATTTTCCCGAACCGATGTCGAGCGTCGTCCCCGGCCTGCACGGCCGCGTTCTTGCCGTACTCGTACGGGCGGGCCAACCGCTCACCGGGCGCGCGGTTGCCGGACTGTTGCGGACGCCCGCTAGCCCGAGTGGGGTCCACAGGGTTCTCGACGACCTGGCGCGCAACGGGGTGGTCATCGCCACGCCGGCAGGTCGGGCACGGTTGTACACGCTCAACCGGGAGCACGTGGCCTACCAGGCAATCGAGCAGCTCGGGCGACTCCGGGACCTGCTCCTCGAGCGCATCAGGGCAGAGGCGGAGTCGTGGGAGATTCCGGCGAAGGCGGTGTGGCTCTTCGGATCAACAGCCCGCGGACAAGGCGACGCCGATAGCGATCTCGACCTGTTGGTCGTCCGGCCGGACGACGTCGACGACGGGGACCCTCGCTGGCTCGATCAGCTCGACACACTGTCCGCGCACGCAAGTCTGTGGTCCGGCAACGCGTGCGAAGTCGTCGAGTACAGCGCCCAGGAGGTGCGCGATCTCGTGAGACACGGTGAGCGGCTGGTCACCGAACTCCGGCAGGACGCCGTTTCCATCGCGGGCAGTTCACCGCGGCAAACCCTCAACCGGAAGGCGAGCTGATGGCCGCACTCGACGAAGCCCGAGCGCACCTGGCGAAGGCCCGCGAGTTCCTCGAAGCCGCAGAGCTGACGAACGATCTTTCGCTCTTCAACGCAGCGGCCTCGAATGCGGTCACCTCAGGCATCAACTCGAAGGACGCGATCTGCCTTGCCCTGATCGGTCAGACCCGCAAGTCCGACAATCATGTCGAGGCGGTCGCGGAGTTGAAGGGCGCCGGGTCACCGGGCCGGGACAGCAGCGCGACGCTGTCCCGGCTCCTTCGGCTCAAGTCGAAGTCGCAGTACCAGGCGGCCCCGGTGTCGGCCGCGGATGCGTCCAAGAGCATCGACTGGGCCACTCGGCTGCTGGCAACCGCCGAAAATGCCACATCTAGTTGAGTGGGGTTTCGTAGATCTGGAGTTCGGTGCCGCCGGGGTTTTCGCCGTCGTCGGGGGCTGTGTAGAGGCGGAGCTTGTCGTTTGTGGTTTCTAGGGCTACTGGGTTTCGGGTGGCGTTGTGGTTGGTGGTGGGGGAGAAGTAGGGGAAGGGGATTTCGTGGAGGATGCGGTTGGTGCGGAGGTCCAGGAGGGCCAGGCCGCCTAGGTCGTACGACGTGTTGTTGGGGCCGGGCAGTGTGGTGACTCCGCCGCACAGCTGCTTGCCGCGGGCGGCGTAGTCGCAGTCCTGGTAGTCGAGGAGGTGGGACTCGTTGGCGACCTTGCCGAGCTGCTTGCCGGCAGGGGTCCAGTCGTAGAGGGTGCGGGAGCCCCAGCTCACCCCGTGTACCTGGCCGGTCGTCCGGTCGCGTACTACTCCCCCGACGTGGTCCTTCACCCGGAACCGCTCCGTGACCCGGTACGTCTTCGGGTCGACCGTGTAGACGATCGCCCGCGAGTTCGGCCGGTACTCCGCGACCGGCAGCCACAGGTCCTTCCCGTCGAAGTCCAGCCCGCCCGGGTGGTACGCCGTACCCTCGCCGAGCCGGATGTCCTTCTTCAGGTTGCCCTGCCGGTCCAGCACGAACAGGTGCCCGATTCCCTTCCCAGGTGTCCGGTCGTACCCGTCCACCGGCACCGGGTACTTCACCGGCGCCTCCAGCACCTCAACACTGCTCAGAAAGATCAGGTCCCCGACAAGCGCGAACCCCTGCGGGTGGTACGTCGGGAACTTCAACGGCACCCGCTCCACCAGCGACCACGCCGTACTGCGGTCTGTGGCCTGGAAGGCTCGCGTGACGTCAGAGTCGCGTCCGGTGGCCTGGGCGTGGTCAGGCCGGTGAGCAACACACCGGCCAGGGCGAGCAACGGTCAGCAGTCGTCTGCGCATCTGACGGTCTCCTCAGCTCGAAAGTCGATGCTGCAGTGTGCCAGATGCCCAGATGACTCGCAGGTGATGCCAGACTGGCCGTTATGGACACAGGGGTGAGTGTTGTCGGGTCAGGGCAGGTCAGTGGTACGCCGGACATCTTGCGCGTCACGTTCGGCGTCGAGCAGGTCGCACCGGATGTCGCGGCCGCTGTGGCAAGGGTCGGCGAGCGCACTGACGCGGTGATCGCGGCGCTGCGGGCGCAGGGCGTCGAGGAGTCGCAGCTGGGCACGAGCTCGGTGAACGTGTTCCAGGAGTACCGGGAGCCCGGCACGGACGTGGCGTACCGGGCGTCGCACACGGTCCTGGTGGAGACGAAGGACCTGACCGGTTTCGGCGCGCTGCTGAACGCGGCCGTGGATGCTATCGGCAACAGTCTCGCGCTGCACGGGCTGCAGTTCGACATCGAGGACAAGTCCGAGCTGCTGGTCCAGGCCCGGGAGCTGGCGTTCCAGCAGGCCAAGACGAAGGCCGCGCACCTGGCCGGTCTGGCCGGGTTCTCCCTGGGCTCGGTCACCGCGATCTCCGAGAACCACGGCCACACGCCGCTCGGGCCGGAGACGCCGGCTGTCCGCGTCCAAGGCGTACGACTCGGCCATCAACATCGTGCCCGACGACCAGAACGTCGTGGTCTCTCTCCAGGTGCACTTCGCCTGGGCGTAACGCGCGTCTCAAATCGAGCAGAGGGGTTGCGTTGTCGGCGGCGTCGTACAGACTGCTCTCATGTATGCACCGGCGCCGCTGCGGCGGCAACTGAGTCGCTCCGGGCTGTTACTGCTCGGACCGGCGTTCGTCGCTGCCGTCGCGTACGTCGACCCGGGCAACTTCGCCACCAACATCGCCGCCGGCGCAACCTACGGCTACCTGCTGTGCTGGGTGGTCGTCGGCGCCAACCTGATGGCCGTCCTCGTGCAGTACCTGGCCGCCAAGGCCAGCATCGCCACCGGACGGACCCTGCCCCAGCTCTGCCGTGACCACTTCCGCCGCTCCACCTCCACCGGGCTGTGGGCCCAGGCCGAGGTGGTGGCGATCGCGACCGACCTGGCCGAGGTGGTCGGCGGTGCGATCGCGCTGAACCTGCTGTTCGGGATCCCGCTGCTGGTCGGCGGTGTGATCACCGGCATCGTCTCGTTCGCGCTGCTCATCTATCAGTCGAAACGCGGCCAGCGACCGTTCGAGGCCGCGATCATCGGCCTGCTCGCCGTCGTACTGGTCGGCTTCGTCGTGTCGACGGTCAAGTCGGACCCGTCCGCGAGCGGTGTGGTCGGCGGAATGGTGCCGCGGCTGGACGGGACCGATTCACTGGTGCTCGCGGCCGGCATGCTCGGCGCAACCGTGATGCCGCACGCGATCTGGCTGCACGGCGCCCTCGTCACCGACCGGCACTGGAAGACCATCCGCTCCGAGTCCGGCAAGTCGCGCGTACTGCGGGCCACCCGGATCGACGTCGCCGTCGCGATGGCGCTCGCCGGAGCCGTCAACCTGGCCATGGTCGTACTCGCCGCAGCCGCACTGAAAGGCACCGGCGCCGACTCCCTCGACGCCGCCCACCTCGCCATCGGCGAACGACTCGGCCAACTCCCCGCCCTGCTCTTCGCACTCGCCCTCCTGGCCAGCGGCTTCGCATCCTCCTCCGTCGGCACCTACGCCGGTTCGGTCATCCTCGACGGCTTCTGGAAGCGGCATGTCCCGCTGCCGGTCCGCCGCCTGATCACGCTGATCCCCGCCCTGCTGATCCTTGCGATCGGCATCGACCCGAGCCGCGCGCTGGTGGTTTCACAGGTCGTCCTGAGCTTCGGCATCCCCTGCGCACTCTGGCCGCTGGTGAGATTGACCGCTTCCCGGCGCGTCATGGGCGACCTCGTCAACCGGAAGGCGACTACTCTCGCCGCATGCCTGGTAGCCACCGCCGTCACGGCCCTCAACGTCGTACTGATCGTGCTGACTGTGCGGGGATGACGTGACCCGGGTGTACGCCGTGAGCGACATCCACGGCCACCTGGAGAAACTGACTGCCGCACTGCACGCCGCCGGCCTCACCGATGCCGATGGCAACTGGACCGGCGAGGACGCCCGGCTCTGGTTCCTCGGCGACTTCTTCGACCGCGGCCCGGACGGCATCGGCGTTCTGCGGTACGTCCGCGGCCTGATCGACCAGGCACCGGACGGCGCGATCCGGATGCTGCTCGGCAACCACGAGATCCTCGCCCTCGGCATGTACAAGTTCAGCGACACCTTCGTCCCGCACGACGGCATCACGCTGCGCAGCTTCGAGCGCTCCTGGGCGCTGAACGGCGGCCAGGACCGCGACCAGGAGCTGCTCACCGACGACGACGTCGCCTGGCTGCTCGACCAGCCGCTGCTCGGCCAGGACGCCGACCAGTTGCTGATGCACTCCGACACCGCCGAGTACGTCGAGTGGGGCGACACGATCGACCAGATCAACGCCACGGCCGGGGCCGAGCTGCACTCCGACGACATCGAGGTGTGGTGGGAGATCTGGCGCCGGACGACGTCGCGGTACTCGTTCCGCGGCCCGAGCGGTCCGGAGGTGGCCCGGATCCTCCTCCAGCACCTCGGCGGCCGCCGGATCGTGCACGGCCACAGCATCGTCGCCGACCAGATCGGCATCGACCCGCAGTTCCTGACCGGCCCGCACCTGTACGCCGACGGTCTCGCCCTGGGCATCGACGGCGGCGCCTTCGACGGCGGCCCGTGCCTAGTGGTCGAGCTCACCGCGGAGTGACTCGACAACCGCATCCAGGCAGGACCGGAACGTTCGCTTCCCGCCGCCGTCGATCCACCGGCTGAACGCGTTCTGGAGCACCGCCGAGCCGACCTGCGCCATCAGCGCGGCGTTCTCGGCCGACAGCCCGCGTTCCTCCAGTCCGTCGCGTCAGCGCGGCGGTGACGGACGCGAGCTTGGTCCGCTCGCGCTCCTGCAGCTCGGGGCTCGCGGCGATCACGGCCCGGCGTACCTCGGTGTCCTCGGCCACTTCCGCGAGCAGCTCACCGATGGCCACAGCTGTCTGTAGTACGGCGGGCCAGGGCGCGACGGAGGGGTCCACGGCGCGGATCGCCTCGGTCACGGCCGCGGGCAGGCGTTCCGAGCCCGCGAACAGAACCTCGCGCTTGTCCGGGAAGTAGCGGAAGTACGAGCGCCGGGTCAGGCCGGCGTGCTCGGCGATCTGGTTGACGGTCACTGCGTCGTACCCGTGCTCGGCGTACAACTCGAGGGCGGCCTTGCGCAGCCGCTGCTCGGCCCCGGGGTCCCATCGCGCCATGCCCGGAGTCTAGCAAGAGTGATGTCTCAGAGTGTTATCGTTGGTGATGACACTCTGAGACATCACTCTTGTAGGAGGCACGGCATGATCTGGATTCTTGGCGCGACCGGGCGGACCGGGCGCGCGATCGCGGCCCAGGTCGCGGCGCGCGGCGGTACGCCGGTACTGGTCGGACGGAACACCGAACGGCTGCACAAGACCGCCGCCGAACTAGGGCTCGCCGACGTCGCGGTGATCGAGACCGACCAGCCGGCCGCCGAGATCGCCCGCCGCCGGCCGGCCGTGGTGGTGAACACGATCGGCGGGTACGCCGAGACCGCCGTACCGATCGCGCGGAGCCTGCCTGCCCGGCGGGCATTACGTTGACCTGGCCAACGATCTGGTCGCGATGCCGCGGCTGCTGGCGTTGCACGACGAGGCGTCGCTGCAGGCAGCACGTTCGTCACGGGCGCTGGATTCGGCGTACTGGCGACCGAGGCGGTGGTCGCTGCGTTGTGCGCGGACCTGCCGACGCCGACGTACGTGCGGGTCGACTCGATGGCCTCGGTGGCGATCGACGGTGGGCAGCTCGGCGAGGCGTTGGCGCAGTCGATCGTGTCCGGGCTGACCACCGGCGGACGCCGGTACGAGAACGGTCGGCTGGTCCCGGCGCGGCTGGCAGCCGATCCGCGGGAGCATGCGCTGCCGGACGGTCAGACGGCGAAGTCCGCAGGTGGTCCGACGGGCGAGCTGCTCGCGGCGCACCTGGCCAGCGGTGCGCCGGACGTCGTGGCGACGTCAGGGTTGATGCCGACGGCACCCGTCGTACGGGCGTTGCTGCCCTTGGCTGGTGCGTTGCTGAAGATCCCGGCGCTGCGACGCTTCGCCATTCGCCGTATGGCGGCGATCGAGTTGAAGCCGGCGCCACGACCGCGTGAGCACTCCTGGGGGCATGCGGTGGCGACCTGGGCGGACGGTACGACGCGAGAGGGGTGGCTGCGGGCCGGGGAGGCGATGGAGTTCACCTCGAGCGCCGCTGCGGAGGTCGCCGTACGACTGGCCCGCGGCGAGGGCCGGCCCGGCGCGTACACACCGGCCCGTGCCCTCGGACCCGAAGTCGCGGAGGCCGCGGGTGGAACTATTTGTCGGCTGTGAGCGTGCCGCCGACGGCCCAGCTGTCCGGCGGCGTCTCCTGGATCCAGACCTGGACGCTCTCGGCCGGGACGCCGAGGCTGTCGACGAACGCGTCGGTGACCCTCTGGACCAGTTCGCGCTTGAGTTCCGGGGTCCGCGGGCCCTGCAGGACGGTGACGATGGGCATCAGATTTCCCTTTCGTTGGTGGGTTCTGAGCCCATTCCAGCCCTCCCGGCCGCCGGGAACGAGACGCAGTTCCGATGTCCTCCCATCACTCGAACTGATCGGACGCCTTCCGGCACGCCTCGAGCAGTACGGCGAGGTCGCCGCCGACCGTCGTACCGGCCGGGACCGCGAGGCTCGTGGTCAACGCGAGCCGCGGATCTGGTCGACGGAACACCACCCGTCCTTCGCGGAGCAGGCGGGCGTGCGACTCGTAGATGACCGTCCAGCTCGGGCTGCCCGAGCCGATCGCGGCGTGCGTGTCCTGCAGGCTGTTGGAGCGCGGGCCGAGCACCGGCTCGAAACCTGCGGCAGCGCAGGCCGACATCACCAGGTCGACCAGCGGTGGGTTCGTACGGCGCTCGGTGATCCGGAGCGGCAGCTCGCGGAGGTCCTTCAGCGGGATCTCGTGGTCCGGCGCGGCGGACCTGGGGAGGGCGATCAGGAGTGCGTCTTCCCAGACCGGGACGAACTCCAGGCCGGCTGCCTCGTCGAGGCCGCGGACGAAGGCTGCATCCAGCTGGCCGCTACGGACGCGGTCCAGGCGGGCGCGGGTCGAGGTGCTGATCAGCTCGACGTGGAGCCCTTCGGCGGAGAGTTCCGCGACGACGGTCTCGAGCCGTTCGCCCAGTCCGGTGCTGGTTCCCAGGCGGAGGGTGCGGCCGGGGCCGCCTGTGGCGGCGGTGCGGGCGGCTTCGACGGAGGCGAGTACGGCGCGGGCGGCGGGAAGGAACCGTTGACCCGCTTCAGTGAGGCGGATGGCGCGGGCCGAGCGGTCGAAGAGGAGGACATCCAGTTCGCGCTCCAGGCGGGCGATCTGCTGGCTCACGCCCGGCTGGCCGATGCCGAGTTGCTCGGCGGCGCGGCCGAAGTTGAGTACCTCGGCGACGGTAACGAAGTACTCGATCTGCCGTAGCTCCATCTGATGATCATCGCGGATCCGGGAATGAGGTGAGCTCGTGCCGGGTTGTCAGCGGTTATGGCGGAGAAGACTGTGAAGATTCCTGGACCGGACCACCCCATCACCGTGGGAAAGAACCCGGACCGTGTGGTCGTGAAGGTCGGCGACCAGGTCATCGCGGACACCCGGGACGCGCTGTCGCTGCAGGAGGCGAACTACCCGGCGGTGCAGTACATCCCGCGCGATGACGTCGACCTCACGCTGCTCGAGCGCACCGAGCACCAGACCTACTGCCCGTACAAGGGAGACGCGTCGTACTACAGCCTCCTCCCCGCCGGGGCGGACGGCGAGAACGCGGTCTGGACGTACGAGCAGCCGTACGACGCGGTCGCCGACATCCGCGACCACGTCGCCTTCTACCCCGACAAGGTGTCGATCGAGATCATCGCCTGAAGCACGGGAGCGAGCAGCTCCGGCGGTACGACGTGATGCTGGTCGGGTAGCTCCGTGAGTGTTGCGTTCGGGAGGATCGGGACGATGCGGTGCGCGGCGTCGAGCATGAACGGCGCGGTCGCCGTCCCGGCGATGACGAGGGTCGGCGGCTTGATCGCCCGGAGCGTTTCGACCGGGGTGGTGCCTTCGTGGCCCATGACGGCGAAGTCGTAGGCGAGCGTCGGCGCGAGCTCGGCAAGGCCCGGGGTAGCGGCGAACTGCAACGCCTCGGGTTTGGGCAGGCCTGTCATCAGCAGGAACAGCTCGACCGCCTCCCGGTTCCGGCCGTCGCGGATCAGTTCGAGCACCTGCTCGCCGTCGTCCGACGGGTCCACGTCGTCCGGCCCGTACGGCGGTTCGTGCAGCACGACCTTGGTGAACGGCAGCCTGCTCGCTGCGATCGCTGCCAGTCCGGCGCCGGACGAGTGCCCGTAGAGAGCCGCCGTACCTCCGACAGCTGCCAGTAGCGCGGCGATGTCGTCCACCTCGCGCAGGACGTCGTACGGCGTGTTGTCACCGGAGTCGCCGCGGCCGCGGCGGTCGTACGTCACCACGTCGAAGTGGGTCGCCAGCTCGTCGGCCAGCGGCCGGAGCGCGTGCCGATCGCACAGTGCTCCCCCGACCAGGATCAACGGGTGCCCGCTGCCCAGTCGGTCGTAGGCGATCGTCGTACCGTCCGCGGATGTCACTTTCTCCATCTGCTGCTCCTCCGTCGTCGTTGCTGACGTACGGGACGTCGGAGCCGTTCGGGACGCTTCGACATATCTGGTGGCGCGTGGACTTTCTGGGTGGTTCACTGCTTCGCGATGATCACCAGAGTCGATGACTACCTGCACAGGGTCCCGTTGTCCGGTTCGGTTGCCGAACAGGTCGGACCGTTCACCTTGTTCCGCAGTACGACGGTTTGGCCGTACTACGCGCGCCCGGTGCCCGGCTCCGGGGTGACGATCGAGCCGGCCGACGTCGAGCTGGTGCGCGCGCGGTGTGCCGAGCTGGAGATCCCACTGAGCTTCGAGTGGGTCGTGGAGACCTGTCCCTCGTTGGGCGACGCTGCGGCTGCAGCTGGCCTCAAGGTGGTGCAGCACCCGTTGCTGGTGCTGGAGCGCGCTGACTTCCGCCCTGCCGTGGCTGATGCTCGCTGCGAGATCCTCTCCGCTGACGACGAGGTGGTCCGGCAGGCGCGTGCGGTCGCCGGACGCGCGTTCAGTGAGCCGGGCACAGGCATCGGCACAGCTGGACCGGCCGAGAGGGATGCAGCGGCTGCTGCGATGTCGGCCGACACGGTCCTAGCACTGCAGAGCAGGGCGCTCCGTGGAGTGTCCGTCACCGCCGGTGCGTTCACCGACGACGGCATGGTGGCCAGCGGGACTCACCAGCCGGTCGACTCCACCACGGAGATCGTCGGCGTCGGCACACTGCCTTCTATGCGTCGCCGCGGCCTGGCTGCCGCCGTGACCTCGGCACTGGTCGAGCACGCGCTGGACAACGGCGTGGACCTGGTGCTGCTGTCCGCCGAGTCGGACGCGGTCGCAGCGGTCTACGAACGCGTCGGCTTCCACCGGATCGGACACGCCGGAGCAGCTGAGTGACAGGGAGTCCTAGTACCCGCCTCGTCGTACTGCGCGGGAACTCGGGCTCCGGCAAGTCCACCACGGCCCGGACGCTGCGCGAACGTCTCGGCCGCGGTACGGCGTGGGTCGAGCAGGACCACCTCCGCAGGATCCTGCTCCGCGAGCGCGACGTACCGGGTGGCGTGAACATCGGACTGATCGATACGAACGTTCGCTACGCCCTCGACCACGGGTACGACGTGGTGCTCGAGGGGATCATGGACGCCGGCCGGTACGGCGACATGCTGCGGCGGCTCACCCTCGACCACCGCGGGACGACGCTGCACTACTACTTCGACATCCCGTTCGCGGAGACCGTCGTACGGCACGGCACCCGGGACATGCCCGGCGTGGGCCCGGACCTGATGCAGGACTGGTACCGGGAGCGCGACGTACTCGACGGGATCGAGCAGACCGTGATCGGCCCGGACAGTGCACTGGACGAGACCGTCGCCAAGATCCTGACCGACCTTGGCGCGGATCCCGTACCGTTGGAGGGATGAGCACGACCGAGCCGACCCGCCCCCGTACCCTCGCTGAGGCACTGCGGGGCTGGGACGACGCCGCGCTCGGTGAACTGTTGCGGCGGCGACCTGACCTGGCGCTGCCGATTCCCGCGGACACGGGGCAGTTGGCTGCGCGGGCGACGAGCAACGCGTCGGCTGCGCGGGCGATCAACCGGCTGGACGAGTTCGGTGTGGACCTGCTGGAGTCCCTGTCCGCGCTGCCGGAGCCGGTGGACCTGAAGCTGTTGGCGCAGGGTGTCGACCAGCCGGAGGAGGTGGTCCGGCCGCGGGTAATCGAGCTGCTGGAGCTCGCTCTGGTCTGGGGTACCGAGGACGACCTGCGGCCGATTCGTGCGGTGCACGAGCTACTCGGTCCGACGCCGGCTGGGCTCGGTCCGATCACGACGCGACACTTCGGTGATCTGGACCACCTGATCGACGAGGCCGGTCCGGACGCGCGCGCCGTACTCGACAAGCTCACCTGGGGGCCGCCGACCGGTTCGGTGGAGAAGGCCGACCGGCCGGTGACGATCGCGTCCGCCCGGACGCCTGTCGAGCGGTTGCTGGCGCGCGGTCTCGTCGTACCCAAGGATGCGAACACGGTCGTGCTGCCGCGGCAGATCGGGCTGCACCTGCGGGGCGGGCGTGTGCTGGCGTCGACACGTCCGGCGCCGCCGCCGCTGGCCGGTAAGAAGGTGTCGGCCGCTATCGCTGACCGGGCTGCGGCTGGTGCCGCGCTCGACCTGGTGCGGCTGGTTGACCGGGCTCTGGAGCAGCTGGGCACCGAGCCGCCGCCGGTGCTGCGCACAGGTGGCGTTGGCGTCCGTGAGGTGCGCAGTCTGGCCGGAAAGATCGGTGCGGAAGAGCAGACCGCCGCAGCGGTGCTGGAGATGGCGTACGCCTCTGGGCTCGTTGCTGCGGTTGAGGTCGGGACCAGTGAGCTGTGGCTGCCTACTAGTGCCTACGACGACTGGCTAGAGCTTGACCTGGCGCATCGGTGGGCTCAGCTCGTCATGTCGTGGTTCTCCGGCCTCAGGGCGATCGGACTGATCGGGCGACGGGACAGCACGGGCAGTACTGCGGCTGCGCGGGAGCGACTGATCAACGCATTGGCACCCGACCTGGAGCGGTTGCTGGCACCGGAGATCCGGGTGCTGGCTTTGCAGGCGCTGGCCGAAGCTGGTGCGGGTACTGCGCCGCCTCCGGAGACTGTGGTGATGTGGGTGGCTTGGCATCGTCCCCGACGCGGCGGGCAGTTCCGGGACGACCTGGTCGAGTGGAGCGTGTCAGAGGCTGCACTGCTCGGACTGACCGGGTTGGGCGCGATGGCGGCACATGCGAAGCCGTTGCTGGGACCTGAGCCGACCGCTGACGAGCTGGCCGAGGCGATCAGTCCGTTGATGCCAGAGCCGGTGTCTGAGGTTCTGCTGCAAGCTGACCTCACCGCGATCGCTCCTGGCCCGTTGGTGCGGACTGTGCAGGATGAGCTGTCGGCAATGGCGGACGTCGAGTCGGACGGTGGCGCCGGCGTCTACCGGTTCAGTGAGAGCTCTGTACGGCGTGCTTTCGACCTCGGGCGTACTGCGGAGCAGTTGCATGCGTGGTTGGCGGAGCATTCGCGTACGCCGGTGCCTCAGCCGTTGGCGTACCTGGTCGACGACGTCGCACGACGGCACGGCGTACTGCGGCTGGGGACTGCGTCGACGTACCTGCGGTGTGATGACGAGAACGTGCTGACCCAGCTGCTCAACTCGAACCTGTCCGGTGTGCGGTTCCGTCGGTTGGCGCCGACCGTGGTGGTGTCGCCGTCACCGCCCGACATGGTGCTGAGTCGGCTGCGGGACGCTGGGTTGGCTCCGCTCGCGGAGACGTTCGACGGTGCGCTGCACGTGACCGGTGCGCCGCGACGTGGCGAGGCACCGCGTCGACGTACCAGCAGGGACTTCAACGAGAGCGCGTTCGACCTGACCGACGACCAGGTGAAGGCGGTCATCGAGAAGGTCCGCGCCGGCGACCGGATCGCCGCCGAACGCCCCGGCGACGACCTGACCGAACCCGCCGCCCCCGCCGAAACCATCGCCGTCCTCACCAACGCCGCCGAGGCCCACACCCGCACCTGGATCGCGTACGTCGACCACAACGGCCACTCGTCCGAACGCATCGTAGAACCCGTCCGAGTAGCCGACGGCTGGCTGACCGCCTACGACGAAACCACCGAAACCCCCCGAACCTACGCCCTCCACCGAATCTCCACAGCCCACCCAGTGGACTGAGCCGCGGTGGGTTGTTGATTGGTTCAGGCACAATGGAGGGTCGGGGCGAGGATAGGAGTTGCGGGTGTCGGACGGTCCTTTGATCGTGCAGTCGGACAAGACCTTGTTGCTGGAGACGGCGCATGCGGAGGCCAGCGAGTGCCGGAAGGCTATTGCGCCGTTCGCGGAGTTGGAGCGGGCGCCGGAGCATGTGCACACGTACCGGCTGACACCGCTGGGCCTGTGGAACGCGCGGGCCGCGGGGCATGACGCCGAGCAGGTGATCGACGTACTGCTGCGCTACAGCCGGTATCCGGTCCCCCACTCGCTGCTGGTCGACATCGCGGAGACCCTGGACCGGTACGGGCGGCTGCGGCTGGAGAAGCACCCGCAGCACGGTCTGGTGCTGATCACCACCGACCGGCCGGTGCTGGAAGAGGTACTGCGCAGCAACAAGGTGAAGCCCATGCTGGGCGCCCGGCTCGACGACGACACCGTCATAGTGCACCCGTCGGAGCGCGGTCACCTCAAGCAGACCCTGCTGAAGCTCGGCTGGCCCGCTGAGGACCTGGCCGGGTACGTCGACGGTGAGGCACACCAGATCGACTTGGTGACCGACGGCTGGGAGCTGCGCCCGTACCAGGAGCAGGCGACCGACTCCTTCTGGCACGGCGGCTCGGGCGTCGTCGTACTCCCCTGTGGCGCCGGCAAGACGATCGTCGGCGCGGCCGCGATGGCGCAGGCGTCCGCAACCACGCTGATCCTCGTCACCAACACCGTGTCCGCGCGGCAATGGAAAGACGAGCTGCTGAAGCGCACCACCCTCACCGAGGAGGAGATCGGCGAGTACTCCGGAGCGCGCAAGGAGATCCGCCCGGTGACGATCGCGACGTACCAGGTGATGACGACGCGCCGGAAGGGCGTCTACACGCACCTGGAGCTGTTCGACGCGCGCGACTGGGGCCTGATCGTGTACGACGAGGTGCACCTGCTGCCCGCGCCGATCTTCCGGATGACCGCCGACCTGCAGACCCGGCGCCGGCTCGGACTGACTGCGACGCTGGTCCGCGAGGACGGCCGCGAGGGCGACGTGTTCTCGCTGATCGGCCCGAAGCGGTACGACGCACCGTGGAAGGACATCGAGTCGCAGGGCTGGATCGCGCCGGCGGACTGCATCGAGGTGCGCGTGGATCTCGAGCAGACCGAGCGGTTCGTGTACGCGACCGCCGAGCCCGAGGACCGCTACCGCCTGGCCGCCTCCACCCCGGCGAAGTCGAAGCTGGTACGGCGGATCGCCGAGCACCACGCCGACGAGCCGCTGCTCGTCATCGGTCAGTACATCGACCAGCTGGACGAGCTCGGTGAACGCCTCGAGTGCCCGGTGATCAAGGGCGAGACGACCGTGAAGGAACGGCAGCGTCTGTTCCAGGCGTTCCGCACCGGCGAGATCAAACGGCTGGTGGTCAGCAAGGTCGCCAACTTCTCCATCGACCTCCCCGAGGCGTCGGTCGCCATCCAGGTCTCCGGCACCTTCGGCTCCCGCCAGGAAGAAGCCCAACGCCTGGGCCGAGTCCTCCGCCCCAAAGGCGACGGCCGCACCGCCCGCTTCTACTCCATCGTCGCCAGAGACACCATCGACGCCGAATTCGCCGCCCACCGCCAACGCTTCCTAGCCGAACAGGGCTACGCCTACACGATCGTGGACGCCGAAAACCTGTTTGCGTGAATGTGCAAGGTCGACAGGAGATGTCGGAGTAAATAGTTCATCGCCACGCTCAGCACCTGCGGTTCCGGGCGAGGTTCGAGGGACATGTCCTGTCGAGGTTGTACGCAGTCAGCCCGCAAGACGCCGAGCCAACGCGGCCCGGACGGTCGCGACAACCCAGGCCGGGTCTCCGACGACCTGCTCGTAGGTGAACCGGAGCACGAGCCACCCTGCCGCCACCAACTCGTCGTACCGGTGGCAGTCAGCGGCAAAGTCCCGCCGAGATCCATGGAACTCGAAGCCCTCCGCCTCGAGGGCCAGCCGGGCCTTTCGGTGCCCGAGATCAACCCTGGCCCGAAACGGCCCATGAGTCACCAGGACCTGCGGTTCGAAGCCGTCGATGCCCGCACTGATCAGAAGTGCCCGGAGCATTGACTCGAGGAAGCTGTCCGAGAGGCGAGTCGCGGCTGCGGCTGTCTTACGCGCGTTCGGACAGCCGTAGCCACCCATCGCGGCAGTAGCGGCAAGGAGCTCCTCCTGGCTGAGCCTGCCGGTGGCGAGGGCTGCGTCCGCCACCGCCAATGCCTCGCTGAACGGGAGGATGCGGGAGCAGTCGACGACGGTCCGCAGCAGTGAGGTCAGCCGGTTCCGGCGCTCACCGGAGCTGGTTTCAGCCCAATGCAGGACGGCGGGTGGTCCCGGACGCGGGCGGCGTTTGGGCGGAACGATGATGTGGGGCTTCGGCGGCGTCAGCAGCAGCGGAAGCCCCAGCGACTTCGCGGCACTCACGTGCGAGAGGACTCCGTCATACGCCAGCACGGCCGTCTCGTCGACTGGAAGGTCAGGCAGCGCATAGATCCCCAGCGCGATCCGCTGCACCTCGCCCCGCTCCAGCGCAGCCTCGACGGCGCGGCGGGAGGTCGCCCCGACCAGCCCGGCCCGCGTCGCCCAGCCGCCGTGGCGCGCGAGAACCTCACCGACCGATTCCATCCGAGGATGGTGCCTCAGATGGGTCGACCGGTGAGTTGGCTTATCCACAGGGGCAAGCTCGACAGGACATGTCCCGGCCCGAGGGGGCAATACACGCTCAGCTGGCTAGCAGATGCTCTTCAGTGGACGTATATGTCCTGTCGAGCTTGCACGCGGCCTATTCGCCTAGGCGGGTGTGGATGCCGTTGAAGTGGCGTTTCATGGAGTGGGCGTAGGTGTCGGGGTTGGCTGATTGCAGGGCGTTGAGGAGGTCTCGGTGCCAAGCCGCGGCGTCGGCGGGGGTGTAGCGGGCGCCGGGGAGGCGGGCGTCTACCTGGGCGAAGGTTCTCCAGAAGACCGAGAGCAGGTCTATGACCAGGGCGTTGCCGAGGGGCTCGTAGAGGGCTTGGTGGAAGGCCCAGTCCTCGTCGGGGAAGTAGTTGCCTTCGGCGGCCTTGGCTTCCATGCGTTCGACGATGGGTTCCAGGGCGTCGTACCCGTGCTGCTTGAAGTGGCCGACCACGTCGTCGGCGAGGCCGACCTCGATGGCCTGGCGGACCTCCAGGACGTTTTGGACGTCGCGGAGGTCGCCGGCCATCGACTGGGACATGCGGAACGCGAGGCCGTCCTCCAGGGACTGCAGGTTGACCTCGCCGACGTACGTGCCGTACCCGTGCCGGATCTCGATGATGCCGACCGCCTGCAGCGCCTTCATCGCCTCGCGCAGCGGGTGCCGGCCGACGCCCAGCTGCGCCATCAGGTCCTGCTCGTTCGGCAGCGGGTCACCCGCCTTCAGCCCGCGTTCCAGGATGTACGACTTCATCGCGTCCCGGATAAAAGACTGATTCCCTGCCGCACCACGTGCCCGGCTGAGCCCACCCGTTGTCACTGCCGGCCTCCCTTTGACTAGGACCGCTCAGTGTAATCCGGCGCGGTCCAGCAGGGGGCGGACCGCGGCGATCTCGGTGTCGTTCAAGGGGATCGAGGGGTACGCCGTGACCGGGCAGTCGATCACGCCCAGCAAAAACAGTCCGGCCTTGAACGCGCCCAGCGCCGCTGAGCTGGCCCCCATCCGGGACCGGTCCGCCACGTGGATGATGTCGAACAGCCGGAACAACCGGTCCTGCTCGTCCCGCGCCACCGCAGCGTCACCGCCCGCCGCAGCCTTGAACAACCGCGCGTACCCGGCCGGATCCACGTTCCCCAGCCCAGGTACGACGCCGTCCACGCCGAACGCCAGCGCCGAGTCGACCGTCACCTCGGACCCGGTCATGATCACGAAGTCGTCGAGCGCCTTCTCGCGACGAGACAGCACCAGCTCTCGCAGCGACGTCTCCTGCCCGGACGAGTCCTTCACCCCAGCAATCACCCCCTGCTCACCAAGAGACATCACAAGAGCAGCCGGAAGCTTGGTGCCGGCCCGCGACGGGATGTCGTACGCATACAGAGGCGTGTCGCCCGCAAGCGACGCAAGCCGTCCAAAGTGGCGCTCGATCTCAGCAGGGTGAGTGGCCGCATAGAACGGAGCTGTGGCGACGACCCCGTCCACACCGGCCTTCAAAGCGGCAGAAACGTGCGCAGCGACCCGGTTGGTCGACGTGTCGATGACACCGGCCAGTACCGGTACCTGTCCGGCCACCTCCGCGACAGTGGTCTCCAGCACGACCTGTCGCTGCTCGTCGGTCAGAAACGTGCCCTCGCCGGAGGTGCCGAGCACGAACACCCCGTCCACACCCCCGGTCAACTGGTACTGGATCAGCCGGGCCAGCGATGCGGTGTCGACGTCGTACGACGGGGTGAGCGGAGTGACCAGCGGCGGTACGACGCCGGTCAGACGGGCGGATGCGGTCAAGGGGTCTCCCAACCTCAAAGGGCGAATGTGGCGAAGCGCAAGGTCGCGAACGAGGAGGTCTCACCGGCCTCGTAGAAGATCCCGATCGAGCCGTCGGGCAGCAGCACCAGATCGGAGTACCCGGCCATGCCCTCGTGCACGACCAGAGCCGGCTTCCACGACGTACCGGCATCCGCACTGACGAAAACGGTCAGCTCCCGGCGCATCCCAGGATCAACGGGTGTGGACAACAGCAGGCGCCCGTCCGGCAGGCAGAGCACGCTGCCCTGGATACCGGGTGCGGTGATCTCGGGAATCCCGGCGTACGGCGCATCGAGGGTCTGACCGCCGTCGGACGACCAGGCGTGGACGCGGGCCGGACCGGTGCCCTGGTGGTTGCGGGCGTTGAAGTACAGCCGCCCGTCCGGCAGTTCGGCGACGGCGGTCTCGTTCGCGTTGATCTCCGCGCCGTCGTTGCGGTCCACGAAACCGACCGACCAGGAAACCCCGCCGTCGTCGCTGTAGATGCAATGCCCGCCGTTCAACCGGATCAGATCGTCCACCGGCTCGGACGGCACAAAAGAATGATTGGCCGGTACGACGAGACGCCCGGAGCGCAGCGTGATGCCGTGGCACGGACCGGTCGCGTACCAGCCCCAGTCACCCGGCTTCACCTCCGCGGTGATCTCGTACGTCGGACTCCAGGTCGCACCGTAGTCAGCGGACCGCTGCACAAAGACACGCCGACCGTCGAAGGGATCGGTGCCCCGGGCAAGCGACATCTCGACCGCGTCGGCGCCGTTCTCCACCGTCACCAGCACGATGTCCCCGCGACGTGGGGTCGACCAACGGCACCGGGTTTCCACAGGTCTTGCCGGGCACCGCCGACACCACCTGCAGCGGCAGCCAGGTCCGGCCGCCGTCGAGCGAACGCCGCAGTACGACCTCGATCTCCCCCGCGTCGCCGGCTCCGTGCAGCCGGCCCTCGCAGAAGGCGAGCACCAGCGAGCCATGCGCCAGCACCGACGGGATGCGGAACGTGTGATAGCCGCTCCCCGCCGGATCGAAGATTTCCAGAGCGCCGACCCTTGAAGACATAGGACGTACTATGTCATGGTGTGGCCCTCCGATGGAAGTGAGGCCTCATGCCGGTCAGCAGAAGAACATTCCTCGGCGGTGGTCTGGCCGCCGCCGCTGTCGCGGTCACGGGTACGCCGCTGCTGGCGGGGTGCGCGTCCGACAAGAAGAACACCGCCGCGGCGAACGCGGCCGTCAAGCTGCCGACGTACACGAAGTACGGCGAGATCACGCCGGACCTGCCCGGCACCGACGTGGTGCTGGACGGCTTCCTGAAGTACCCGGCGAACCCGGTGAAGGCGATTGCCGAGGCTCCTGGTGACGGCAAGCCGATCACGTTCATGACGAACATCCCCGGCGCGATCCCGCCCGCCGCCGACAAGAACCAGTTCTGGCAGGAGCTCAACAAGCGCCTCGGCTCCGAGCTGCAGATCAGCATGGCGTCGAACGACGAGTACAAGGACAAGTTCGCGACCCGGATCGCGGGCGGCGACCTGCCGGACATCCTGAACATCCCGCCGGACACGCCGCAGATCCCCGGCCTGGTGAAGTCCAAGTGCATGGACCTGACCGAGCACCTGTCCGGCGACGCGATCAGCAAGTACCCGTTCCTGGCGAACATCCCGACCGAGTTCTGGAAGGGCTGCGTCTTCAACGGCGCCATCTACGGCGTCCCGGTGCCGCGCGGCATGTCCCGTACGTCGCTCGCGCTGTACCGCGAGGACCTGCTCGCCGCGAAGGGCATCAAGGACCCGGCGCCGAAGAACTTCCAGGAGTTCTTCGACCTGGCCAAGGAGATGACCGCGGCCAAGCAGAACAAGTGGGCCTGGACCCGGGTGCCGCTGTCGACCATCCGGCAGATGCTGGGGATCGCGAACGTCTGGAAACAGGACGGCGGCAAGTTCACCTCGATGTTCGAGGACGAGGCCCAGCTCGAGGCGCTCGAGGCCGGCCGCAAGATGGTCGCCGCCGGGGTGATCAACCCGGACGCCTTCAACGACAAGGCCAGCGCCCGCAAGCAGTGGTTCAACGGCGGCATCGCCGCGTTCGACTACGACGGCTTCGTCGCGTGGAACCAGTACTACTCCGACAACACCGCCGGCGACGCGTTCGCGGTGAACATGCTCGACGTCCCCGGCTTCGACGGCGGCGAGGGCAAGCCGTGGATGGGTTCGGCGCTGAACAACGTCACGTCGTTCAGCAAGAGCAGCACGCACTCGGCCGAGACGTTGCTGAAGGTCGCGAACTGGATGGCGGCGCCGTTCGGCACCGAGGAGTACATGTTCCGCAAGTACGGCGTCGCCGGCCGGCACTACACGCTGCAGGGCACCGACCCGGTGCCGACGAAGGTCGGCGTGGTGGAGACGGGCATCGGCCTGCAGTACATCAGCGACTCGGCGCTGGCGCTGTACTGGGCCGGCAAGCCGGACGTCCCGCGGAAGCAGCACGCGATCCAGGAGAAGGTCGCGAAGCGGCTGGCGTACGACGCGTCGTACGGGCTGTACTCCGACACCCAGTCGAAGAAGCAGACCCAGCTCGCCAAGACGATGACAGACCTCGAGGGCCAGATCGTGCAGGGCAAGAAGCCTGTGTCCGACTGGACCGCCGCGGTGCAGACCTGGAAGTCGTCCGGCGGCGACAAGATCCGCACCGAACTCGAGCAGGCCCTCTCGGACACGGCAGGGAAGTAGATGCTCCAACGATCCAAGACGCGCCCGCAGCAGCAGCTGAGCCTCGGCCGGCGGCTGCTGCGGGACCGCGTGCTGCTGCTGTTCGCGCTGCCCGGGATCGCGCTGATCATCGCGTTCCACTACGTGCCGCTGCTGGGCAACGTGATCGCGTTCAAGGACTACCAGCCGTTCCTCGGGATCAATGCGAGCGACTGGTCGGGCTGGGAGAACTTCAGCGTGATCTTCAACGGCGACCCGGCGTTCCTGCGGGCGTTGAAGAACACGCTGATCCTCACCAGCCTGCAGTCGATCTTCGTGTTTCCGGCGCCGATCCTGCTCGCGCTGCTGCTGAACTCGTTGTTCTCCGAGCGGATCAAGCGGATCGCGCAGAGCATCCTGTACCTGCCGCACTTCATGTCGTGGGTGATCGTGGTCGCGCTGTTCCAGCAGATGCTCGGCGGCAGCGGCCTGCTGAACAACTACCTGCGGTCGCACGACCTGTCGACGATCGACATCATCGGGAACTCCGAACTGTTCCACGTGCTGCTGACGTCGCAGATCATCTGGAAGGACACCGGCTGGGCGACGATCCTGTTCCTGGCGGCGCTGTCCCAGATCGACTCGCAGCTGTACGAGGCGGCGAGTGTCGACGGTGCGAGCCGGATGAAGCAGCTCTGGCACGTCACGCTGCCCGGGCTGCGCGGGATCATCATCCTGCTGTTCATCCTGCGGCTCGGTGACTCGCTGACCGTCGGTTTCGAGCAGATCATCCTGCAGCAGCAGGCGGTCGGCCGGGACGTCAGCGAAGTACTGGACACGTACGTCTACAACAACGGCGTACTCGGCGGTGCCTGGGGTGTCGCGGCGGCGGTCGGCCTGGTGAAGGGCATCGTCGGCGTCATCCTCGTACTGACCGCGAACAAGGTGGCGCACATCTTCGGCGAGCAAGGGGTGTACCAGCGATGAGTACCAGGATCGTCCAGGGCGTCCCGATGCCCGGCTGGCCGATGCGGATCTTCAAGGGCCTCGTGCTGCTGGTCTTCTGCGCGGTCGTGATCGTCCCGTTCGTCGGCGTGATCTCGACCAGCGTGGCGCCGAACAAGCAGATCAACGAGTCCGGTGGTCTGGTGCTGCTGCCGAAGTCGATCAGTTTCGCGGCGTACGAGTCGTTGTTCGCCGGCGGCGTGGTGACGCGGGCGTTGTTCGTCAGCATCTTCGTCACGATCGTCGGCACGCTGCTCAGCCTGACCGTTTCGTGTCTGCTGGCCTACGCGTTGTCGCGGCCGAGTTTCGTCGCCGGGCGGTCGATCCTGCTGGTCGTCCTGTTCAGCATGCTGTTCTCCCCCGGCATCATCCCGCTGTACCTGACCGTGAAGGGCGTCGGGCTGCTGGACAGCCTCTGGGCCTTGATCGTGCCGACGATGGTGAGCGCGTTCAATGTCGTCGTACTGCGGGCGTTCTTCATGAACCTGCCCAACGAGCTCACCGAGAGCGCGCGGATCGACGGCGCGGGTGAACTGAAGACGTTCACCAACATCGTGCTGCCGCTGTCGAAGGCGGTGCTGTCGGTGATCGGCCTGTTCTACGCGGTCGCGTACTGGAACGCGTTCTTCTCCGCGCTGCTGTACCTGAACGACTCGAAGCTCTGGCCGTTGCAGCTGGTACTGCGGACGTACGTCATCAACGACACCCAACTCGGCAGCGCCGAGCTCGGCACCGAACTGCTCCCGCCGCAGGCGTCGATCCAGATGGCGATCCTGGTCGTCTCGATCGTGCCGATCCTGATCATCTACCCGTTCCTGCAGCGGCACTTCGCCAAGGGCGTCCTCACCGGCGCTGTGAAGGGCTGATCTCAGCTGCGTCTCAACCACCCGTTCGGGGGTTGCCCAGGGCAACGTCAGGGTTGCGCCTGGGCAAACCCTGTGGGCTCGGCGAGTACCGTCGAACGGTATGGGGATAGCTGCCGCCGAACGGGTGGGGGAAGGCCGGGCACAGGTCTTCTGGAGGGTGGTACGGGAAGCAGTCCTGCTGGCGACACTGTTCCTGGTCTACAGCGCGGGCCGGCAGATCGCGGCCCGGCACACGGGGTCGGCGTTCGACCATGCGCACGAGGTGCTGTCGCTCCAGAACTGGCTGCACCTGCCCAACGAGGCGTCGATCCAGCACTGGGTGCTGCAGTTCCCGCGACTGGTCGAGGGCGCGAACCTGTACTACGCCAGCGTGCACGCCCCACTGACTGCCGTCGTACTGCTCTGGCTGAGCATCTGGCGGCCGAAGGCGTACTCGCACGTCCGGTGGACGATGGTGTCGCTCACCGGACTGGCGCTGATCGGTCACATCGCGTACCCGCTGGCGCCGCCCCGGATGATGCCGGGCTTCGTGGACACCGGCCTGCGCTTCGGCCAGTCCGTGTACGGCCCGGACCACACCGGCGGCGCGGTGAACCAGTTCGCCGCGATGCCGAGCCTGCACGTCGGCTGGGCCACCCTGATCGCGCTGTCGATGATCCTGATCACCCGGTCGCGCTGGCGGTGGCTGTGGCTGCTGCACCCGATCATCACGTTCAGCGTCGTGGTGGTGACCGCCAATCACTACTGGCTGGACGGCATCGTCGCTCTGATCCTGCTGGCAGCCAGCCTGCCCCTCCTGCTCCGGCCCGGTCTGCACGCCGACAGGCCACGGACCCGTAATTCAGTGTCGCCACGCCAGGTGCTCAAGTAACGTGGCTGGGCTCCCCCACTGCTCGCCGGAGGTTTCAGCATGCCCTCAGACACGTCCGACACTCTCCAGGCCGAGAAGGACTACCTGAAGACCTCCCGGACGGCGCTGGCGCTGATGCGGGAGAAGACCGGAGCACTGGAGATCCACAGCGCGGACCGGGTCAACCAGGAGTACCTGCAGGCCGCGATCTTCCGGCGGATGAAGGAGCTGGAGGACGACCCGGACGTCCCGCTGTTCTTCGGGCGGCTGGACTACCTCGAGCCGACCGACGAGACGTTCCACATCGGTCGGCGGCACGTGAACGACGCACTGGGCGAGCCCCTGGTGGTGGACTGGCGGGCGGACATCTCGGTGCCGTTCTACCGGGCCAGCAAGACCGAGCCGATGGGTGTCGGCGTACGGCGGCGGTTCGGCTTCACGCATGGCGAGATGACCGCGTTCGAGGACGAGGACCTCACCGCGAGCCGGCCAGGACGAACAGCACAGCGACATCCTGGACGCGGAGATCGAGCGCCCGCGTTCCGGCCCGATGCGCGACATCGTCGCAACCATCCAGCCGGAGCAGGACGTGATCGTCCGGGCCGGCGTCGAGGACACCATCTGCGTACAGGGGGCGCCTGGTACCGGAAAGACCGCGGTCGGGCTGCACAGGGCGGCGTACCTGCTCTATGCGTACCGCGACCAGCTCAGCCGGGCCGGTGTGCTCGTCGTAGGTCCGAACGCGAGCTTCCTGCGGTACATCGGGGACGTCCTCCCCGCACTGGGCGAGATCGAGGCGAAGCAGACCACCGTCGAGGAGCTGGTCGCCCGCGTGAAGGTGGCCGGTCCGGGGCCGGCGCTGGTCGACGTACTCAAGGGCGACGCCCGCATGGCCGAGGTACTGCACCGGGCCGTCTGGTCGCACGTCAAAATGCCGGAAGAGTCCCTAGTAGTGCCACGCGGAGCGCACCGCTGGCGAGTGGCGGCGTACCAGGCCGAAGAGCTCGTCACCGAGCTGCGGAGCCGTGGCATCCGGTACGGCGCCGGCCGCGCGATGCTGCCGCAGCGCCTGGCCCACGCCGTACTGCTGCGCATGGAGGCAGCCGGTGACTCCCCCGACGACCGCGTGCAGGACTCGGTCGCACGTAGCCGCCCGGTGAAGCAGTACGCCGACGGCGCTCTGGCCGGCTGTGGACCCGGCGAAGCTGCTCTTCCGCCTCTTCACCGACCCGGAGCTGCTCGCCGAGTACGCCGACGGCATCCTCACTCCCGACGAGCAGGCGCTGCTGCTGTGGGACAAGGTGCCGCGGTCGGCCGGTGCGGCCAAGTGGTCCGTTGCCGACGCCACTCTGATCGACGAGATCGCCGACCTGGTCGACCGTACGCCGTCACTCGGGCACGTGGTGCTGGACGAGGCGCAGGACCTCTCCGCGATGCAGCTGCGAGCGGTCGGCCGACGCTGCTCGACCGGCTCGATGACTGTGCTCGGTGACATCGCGCAGGGCACCACACCGTGGGCCACACCATCGTGGGACGAGGCGCTGAAGCACCTGGGCAAGTCCAGCGCCCACACCGAGGAGCTGACAGCCGGCTTCCGCGTCCCCGGTCAGGTGATCGAGTACGCCGCCCGCCTCCTCCCGACGATCGCTCCGCACCTCAAACCGCCGACAGCGGTACGACGAGCGCGCGGTGAGCTGACCATCACTCGCGTACCGGACAGCCTGGCTGCTGCGGTGACAGCAGTCCGTGAGGTGTCGGAACGCCTCGGTTCGATCGGTCTGATCGTCCCGGACGCACTGGTCCCCGCAACCCGGAAAGCCCTGCAGGGCATCGCTTTCTCGGTTCTCGGCGACGAAGACGACGTGGACGCGCACCTGGACGTCGTACCGGCGTCTCTCGCCAAGGGTCTCGAGTTCGACCACGTGGTGCTGGTGGAGCCGGCCGGCATCGTTTCTGGTGAAGCCGACGAGCGGACCGGACTCCGTCGCCTCTACGTCTGTCTTACTCGTGCCGTCACGTCACTGGTCGTTCTGCATAGTGAAGACCTACCTGTGGTTCTAGAAGCCCCGTGACCCGCCCGACCGGCGCGACGAGCGCCGGGACGAGCCGCCACCGCTGGAACGCGTCCGGGACGACCAGGAGCTGCGGCGGCTCGAGCCGCTGTACCAGCTGCTCCCACCGTCGTCGTCGGACCCGCTGCTCGACGAGGCTGCCCAGTCACCGACGGAGCTGCCGACGTTCGACCTGAACCGGCCGAAGCGCGCACCTGGTCGACGGGACCGCCAACGCGACCGCATCTCTTCGCCGCTGCGCCGGAAGTCGGAGTCCGGGAACCACCACGCGCGGCCGTCGCCCTGCGACCAGTAGCCGTCGACGTACGCGGCCAGGTCCTCACCGAACTCCCAGTACGGCCGCTCGAGCTGCCAGCTCTTCACCATCCGGATCTCGGGCTTCTCGCCGGCCTCGTCGCGCTGCTTGCACGCCGCGCAGACGTCCACGTTGCGCGCAGCGCCGTCCTCGGGCTTCCACTGCACCTGGGTCACACTCGGACCGTGCCGCGGGTCGAAGAAGCAGGGCGCGGTCGGCTCCGGCACAGGCTCGCCCGCACGCACTGCGTCCAGGCAGCGGAGGCCGTAGCGGGCTGAGCCGAGCAGCGTCGTCACTGCCTCGATGTCCTTGTCGCCCTTGGCCTGGTCGAGTCGCTGCCGCGCCTTCTCGACGGTGTCGAGCACGTCCTTGGACAGCTTCGACTGCTGCGGGTCCGAGACCGTCGGCAGCGCGGAGACCTGCTGCGAGAGCGCGATGATCTCCTCGTTGAGCAGCGGCTGCGCGACCTTCAGGTGAGACTTCTCGTCCTGCCGCCGCGCCCGCCGGGCACCCAGCCCGGTCAGGGTGGCCCAGAGCCCGATGATCCCGGCCACGCCACCGGCGTACGGCGCGGCGTCGACGTAGAACGGCTTGTTCACGACCTGGGCGCGCTGGATGAACCTCTCGAGCATCGACTCGTAGTCCGGCGCACAGCAGTCGACCGCCTGGTCCACCGCATCGCCCACGAAGTACGTCGGCCCGTGGTCGGCCCGCTGTACGGCGTGCAGCCCGCGGCCGTTGGACTGCGACGACGCGTCGACCAGTACGGCGTACACGCCCTCGACGCCGACGCGGTCGTACAGCTGGTCCGCGATCTCCTCGCCCTCCCAGGCGGGCCGCGAGTAGTACTTGCTCTGCGACTTGCTGATCTTCTCCGCGGGGATCACCGCGATCCGGATCGGTGCGCCGGCGCTCTTCGCGGCCGCGTCGAGCTGGGCGGTCTCGCTGGGGCTCAGCTCCGTCACGTCCGGGTCGACCCAGACGCCGGCATCGCCGAGGTGGCCGGCCACGGTGTTCATGTACGCGTCGGGGTCGCCGGCCGCGTGCGCCAGTGGCGCGGGCAGGACCCACAGGGTGATGACGGCGAGCGCGCCGAACAGACGTTTCATCGTGCTCCTCCCGAGAGCCGCTCACGACAGGCGTTGCAGACCGGGACCTCCCGGGGCCGCCCGCCTGGTGGCGTGTACATCCAGTCCGTCACGGAGATGCCGTGGCCGGGGTCGAAGAAGCAGGTGGCACGGCGGGCAGGTGCGGGCGTTCCGGCGACCTTCGCCTGAGCACAGGCGAGCCGCCAGCGCCCGTACTCGACCGTGGAGCGCACTTCGCGCAACTTGTCGTCGTTGGGTTCTCCATCGACCACGCGGCCGGCATCGGCGTACGCATCCATCGCCGCCTGCACGTCCGCTGTCGTGTCCATGCCGTCCAGACGCACGTCCGCGGCATCCAGTTCCTCGCCGAACCGCGTGACGTCCTCCCGCGCGGTCGCCCGCCGCTCGTCGAGCGTGTCGACCTCGTCCGGCAATACGTCGTACGACGGACGGTAGAGCGCAGGACCTTCGTCCTTGCGCGATCGTCTCCTCCACCACCACAAGGCGAGCCCGCCGACAACCAGCACAACGAGGGCGATCAGCAACGGCCACAGCCAACCAGGTGCGCCTTTGGACGCCTTCTGTACGCCGAGTTGGTCCAGCACCCCGTTGAGCATGCCGACCGGGTCGGAGCGGCTGTGCTTGTCCAGCTCGCTGGTGAGGATGTCCGCGATCGGTGTGTCGACTCCGACCGCGCTCCCCCAGGCGATCGCGCCACCGAACACGACGAGGTAGATGCCGTCGGCCTGCTGCCGGTCCACCACTTGGTCGACGTACGTGTGGGCCGCCGTGCTCTTGTCACCGGTGGCGAGTACGGCGGCGGGCACGACCGCGATGCGAATCGCCGGGTCGTGCCCGCTCACTCGTTCAGCCAGCTCAGCGGCGTCCTTGTCCGGTACGAGTGACCGCTGCGTCGGGTCGACGTACACAGGTGATGTCTTCCACCCGTCGACCACCGCGGTGGGGTCGTTGGACCCCGTCAGGGTGGTGGCGAGCAACAGCACACCGGCAAGCAGACGCATGGGCAGAAGAGTGCCCTACTGCAGGTCCTCCTCAGTCAGCGGTTGCTGTGACGTAGATGTCCTCGTCCCGCTCGAGCTCCTCTACCTCCTGCAAGGAGGAGTCCCTCCAGAGCGCGTAGAGCAAGCCCAGTACGACCAGCGAGAGTGCGGAGGCCAGCACCGGGAGGTAGCCGACGCCCAGCGTCTGAATGACCAGTCCGCCGACCACGGCGGACAGTCCGGCGCCCAGGTAGATCGCTGACGCGTTGAGGGAGATGAGCAGTCCGCCGCCGAGCTCCAGCAGCAGGTTCTGGATCGGTGGGTTGAAGGCCCAGGTCAGCATGCCCCACACCACCAGAGCGGCTCCGGCGCCGACCTCGGTCGTCAGCGTCAGGTCCAGCGTGGCGAGGACGGCGGTGATGCCGGTCATCAGGACGACCAGGGTGCGGAGGCTCCCGAAGCGGTCGGTGATCCGGCCGCCGACGAAGTTGCCGATGACCGCGCCCACGCCGTACAGGAGCAGGAGGAAGCCGGTGACGTTGCCGGTCAGGCCGGCGGTGTGCTTGAGCAGCGGAACGATGTAGATGTACACGCTGAACGCGGCGAGCACGGCAAGGACAGTCATCGCCAGGATGATCTGCACACGTCGGTCCGCCACACCGGCGAAGCGCTCGCGCAGACTGACCGCAGGAGGTGCCTCGACCTTCGGGAGCGCGGCGCGCTCGACAATTGCGACCAGTACGGCGACAGCGGTGATGAGAGCGAACACGCCCTTGTAGCCGAGCGTCGGGCCCAGCAGCGTGCCCGCCGGTACGCCGAGCACCAGTGCGAACGTGAGACCGCCGAACACGATGGCCACTGCCCTACCGCGTTCCTCGGGCGGCAGCAGGCTGGTAGCGAACAGTGTGGCGGCCGGTGTGTAGACGGCGGCGCCGAACGCCGCGACGACGCGGCCGACGATCAGGATCGGGTAGTTGACGGCCAGCGCGGCGATCAGGTTGCCGAGCGCGGCCAGCACGAGTGCGGCGATCAGGAGAGTACGGCGCTCCCAGCGGCCGGTCAGCGTGGACAGGATCGGCGCACCGATCGCGTACGACAGCGAGAACGCGGTGGCGAGTTGGCCGGCTGCGGTCAGCGAGACGTGCAGCTCGGAGCTGACGTCGGGCAGTACACCGGACACGACATACGCGCTGGTGCCGACCGCGAACGCACCGGCGCCGAGCAGGTAGATCCGTGCGGACATCGAAGACCTTCCGGTCGAGGTTCAGTAGTTCGATCATCATCGTACTACGATCACCGTCGAACTTCGACAGTCGTCGTACTATGGACACATGGCCACCAAAGTCCTCCCGCAGCCGGAGCGGGACGAGATCCGCGTCGAGGCGGTTCTCCAGGCGCTGGGCGAGCCGGTCCGGCTGATCATCGTGCGCGCGCTCGCCGACAACCCGGCCGGCGTCTGCTGCGGCGAGATCGAGCTGCCGGTGACGGCGTCCACGCGCGCCCACCACCTCAAGACCCTGCGCGAGGCAGGCGTCCTGTCCACGCACACCGACGGCACCCGCCGGATCAGCATCCTGCGTCGCGAAGACCTCGAGGCTCTCTACCCAGGTCTGCTGACAGGCATTCTGTCGGCCAAGCAGTAACCAACCGCAAGGTTGCGGTTGGGTGGTTGGAGAAGTGCGGCTGGCAGACTGAAGCGGTGGAGCTCCGGGCGCGATGGGACGACCTGGTGCCCGGGTCTGCCTCGCTCGCGGACGAGCTGGTCGCGCGGTACGTCGAACGCACCCGGCGCGCGTACCGCGACCACTACCTCGGCATCGTCCTGACCGCGCTGGACTCGTTCATCCAGCTCTCCACGGACCCGACCAGCGTCCGGCTCGCCGCCTGGTTCCACCGCGCCGTCCACGAGCCCGGCGGCACCCCGTCCGAGGACGCCGAGGCTTCGGCCCGACTCGCCGAGCGCCTCCTCCCGCAGTACGGCGTACCGCCGATCCGGATCGCCGAGGTCGCCCGGCTGATCCGTCTGACCGGTGACCTCGCCACGCCACCGCCGGACGCCTACGCCCCACCCCGCCGCGACGCCAACGGCGACGTACTGCTGGACGCGGTCAACGCCATCCTCGCCTCCGACCCCAGCCGGTACGCCGTCCACACAGCCGAGGTACGACGCGACGCCGGCGACCGCAAGATCGCGCTCGAGAGCCGGTACGACGAAGTCCGCGAACTGCTCGACGGACACCTCTACCGCACGCAGCTGGCACGGCAACGCCTCAGCCCGGTCGCTCGGGTCAATCTGGAGGCAGAGCTCGCCGGACTGGACAGCGAACTCCCAGCACCATGGCGCGGTTGGCAACAAGCCGCACTGACTGCCACAGCCACCTTCACCGCCATCGCGGCCGCGGTGGTCGCGATCGCCGCGTCCGGTGCGTCCTGGCAGACGCCTGCCGCACAAGACGAGGTCGGCTGGCCGACAGTCGCGCTGGCCGTCCTCTCCTTCTTCAGTGCACCAGTCCTCTTCCGGTGCGCCCGTAGCGCCAGCCAGCGCGCCCGCCTCATCGCAGGCGCCGTACTGGCGATTGCGGTGACCGGACTACTCATCGCCTGGGCCCAAGCGCCGCGAACGAACGTAGCTGTCGGCGTAGGCCTCCGCGTCCCGTTGCTGATCTCCGCACTCGTCCTGCTGCTGGTCGCTGGAGCAGCAGCCCTCGTAGCCTCACTCCTCCGCACGCGGACGGCCCGCTTCCTCCCGGCACGCAACCTCGGCCAGCAACTCGCTTGGCTCGCCGTACCGGGAGCAGTCGCCCTCACCCTGCTGCTGATCGTCCAGCCCCTGTCCCGCAGCTACGTGCTCAGCTCCAACGAGCGGGTCGAGGGAACACCACGCGACGCCGGCAAGGCGAGCCCGTCTCTCCTCGACGGCAGCGTCGCGTGGGTCAGCGATTCCGTCGCGGGCACTGGCGCGGAAGAAGCCATCGGCACCAGGTACGGCGTCGCGGTGCCCCGCCCGAGCGGTGTGGTCGAAATGCTCGACGCCTCCACCGGTGCGCTGCGCTGGCGCTACAGCCGCTCCGACTCCGACGAGAAGCCAGTGATCGCGGCCACCGGCAACGGCGACTACGTACTGGCGCAGTTCGCCGACGTCGGCTACCTGCTGCTCGACGCGAACACCGGTCAACGAAAGGCCGCGTGGCCCGGTCGTACGCGCGACCGCTTCATCCTGCAGACTCAACCCCTCCTGACCGGCGAACGCTCCGGCAAGCTGCACGGTGTCGATCCGGACGGTCACGAACGCTGGACCTACGACTCCGGCGACTGCACCGAGCTGGGCGCCATCGCCACCGCCGAGACCGTGCTCACCTTCGTCAGCCACACCTGCGACGACCGTCCGGACGAGATGACCGCACTGGACGTCCAGTCGGGCAAGAAGCTGTGGACCAGGACCTCGGCCGACACCTACCGCCGCCCGGTCGTCGTGGCCGGTCTGGTGGTGGTGGCCGAGCCCGGCGGCGACTCCGACGTACCGGCCGCGCTGACCGCGATCGAACCGCGCACCGGCGATGTCCGCTGGCGCTGGGACGTGCCGAAGGCCTGGGCCTGCCGCACGCTGCTGAACGCGGCCGGGAAGTACCTGATCGTCGTCGACTGCCCTGGGCCGGGCACCCAGGAGAACCGGCAGTCCGTCGTCACCGCGATCGACGCCAACACCGGCCTGACCGCCTGGCAGACCCTGGCGCCGGTGAGTCCGCGGACGAAGGTCACCGTGACGGCGGACGGCCGGGTCATCTCGCTCGGCCGCGGCTCGGCGGGCTGCGTCGCGAACGTGGTCAGCCGCGCCGGATTCCGTCAGGTCAAGCTGCCCACCGGCATCTTCTGCAGCCGTGACCCGCGGGCCGTCGGCAACCTGGTCCTCACCTCCGGACCGAACACGGTCATCGCCCTGCGCTAGTGACTCCGCGTAGTCGACACCCGGGGTAGGCCCCCAAGTCCACGCCGGAGTGTGACGTAGACCGCAATTCCACGGTTGCAATTCGTTGCGAAACGCCCCTGTCGGAGCGGTCAGGTGACGAGCCGATATCGCTTTGGCCACGGACCGATCCGGGAACCCCGGATCGGTCGGCCGAGACTCCCTACCGGTGCCAGACTCCTTAGCCATGGACCTGCGCGACCGGTGGAATCGCCTGCTGCCGCACGCGCAGCCGTTGGGCGATGATCTGCTGGCTCGTTACGCAGAGCAACATCGCCATTATCACGACCAGCAGCACCTGACCGAGGTCCTGCAGACCGTCGACGAACTGGCCGAGTACGCCGACGACGCCGACACGGTCCGGCTGGCGGCCTGGTTCCACGACGCGATCTACGACCCGCAGGCCGACCCCGGCGAGAACGAAGAGGTCTCGGCCCAGCTGGCCGAGCTCGAGCTGGCGGCGTACGGCGTCGAGGCCGAGCGGGTCGCGGAGATCGGCCGCCTGGTCCGGCTGACCGCGAAGCACGACTGCGCCGCGGACGACCGCAACGGCGCGGTGCTCTGCGACGCCGACCTGCGGATCCTGAGCCTGCCGGCAGCGAGGTACGACGAGTACGCCGCCGGGATCCGGCAGGAGTACGCGCACGTCGCCGACCGGGACTTCGCCCGCGGCCGGATGTCGTTCCTGCAGAGTCTGAGCGAGACGCCGTTGTACGTGACCCGGCGCGGCCATGAGGAGTGGGAGCGACCGGCCAGGGAGAACCTGACCCGGGAGGTCGGGTCGCTGGGCCCTAAGGCTGCCCGGCCGATCGGCGGGCTGGTCCCGGTCATCTACTTCGGCGCTGCTCTCGGTGCAGTCGTCGCCTCTTCGGTCCTGCTCGGCCGTGGTCTCGGAGCGGCTGCCAAGTGGCCGGCCGATCCGTCCGACATCGGCGGCTTCCCGGTGTGGGCACCGATCGCAGGTACCGCTATCGCGGCCGCACTGGCCTGTGCGTGGTTCCGGCGATCGCAGCAGCGTCTGGTGACCGTCCCGGCGATCGTCTTCGCCGCCGTCGGCCTGATCGCCATCGGCGTCTGCTGGTGGCGCTGGCCGGTTGCCCAGCCCGGTGCGGCCATGTCGGAGCGCTGGCCTTACCTGCTGCTCGCTTCTGTGGCACTAGTACTTGGCCGGTGCGTTACTGGCGCTGGCGCGACGGTTGCGGCTCGCGCCGCCGTACGCACAGGCTCCCCCGCGCTGGCTGGGGGTCGGCGGCGACGGCTGCGTGTGGAGCGCTGCTGGCGTGGGTCGTGGTGTCGGCTGGTGAGCCTTTCGTCCAGGCCCGGCTGGAGACCGCCAACACGGTCAGCACGACCACGACGGCCCAGCCGACGCAGCAGCCGGTCCAGCTCGACGGCACGCTGGCCTGGAGCCGTGAGGTACCAGCGACAGGCGCCATCACCGGTACGGCGGGTGGAGTCGCGGAACTGCGCTCGGACGGCGTGGTCATGTCCGACGCGGCCACGGGCCAGATCCGCTGGCGCTATGCCCGGGCCGACGTACAGGACGCCGCCTCCAGTGGCGCCAAGGGGCTGGTCGTCTCTGCGGACGGGCGGACCATCGTCGCGCATCTCCCCCGCTCCGAGTACCGCGAACCCGCGGGCATCAAGCTCCCGACGTACGCCGTACTCAACGCGGTGAGTGGTGAGGTGCTGACCGAGGTCGACACCGACGGGACCGCGCTGGCCGTCAACTCGGACCAGCTGCTCGTGGCTGAAGGCAACTACGTGGTCGCACACGGCGTGAGCAGCCCGACGCACTGGCGCGCGCAGGTGCGCTGCAACGTGACGCAGGGCGAACTGGTCGGCGACCAGGCGATCGTCGTGGACGCCTGCGCCGGGAACAGTGCCGTCGTACGCGGTCTGGACATCAAGACCGGGGCCCAGCGCTGGGAGGTCGACCTAGGCGCGCGGATCGACCTGAGCGCGGAGCTGGACCCGTCGACGTGGGTCGGCGAGCTGGTCGCCGTACCTGACACCCGTGAGGTCTCCGGACTGGTCTGGACGGCCGCTGCGGGCGGCACGCTCTACCAGTGGTCCGTGGACATCGGCGAAGGCCACGTGATCTGGACAACCCCCGTGCCGGGCACGCCACGGCCACGGCTCGGGTCCTCGTCCTGCGACGCACAGCTGGCCGCCACGCACGCCGCACTGGTGCTGATCACCTGCCGGACCGGAAACGACCCCGGACAGCCGCAGACGTACGACGTGTCGTCGTCGAACCCTGCCGACGGGACACCGCAGTGGCATCACCTGCTGCAGGTGCCGCCGCGGCTGCAGCAACCCGAGTACCCGCGGAACGGGTTCGGACTGCTGCCGGACGGACGTGTGGTCACGCTGATGCCGCAGCCGAACGGCAGCTGCTCTCCCGTGATGATCGGCACCACCGGCATCCAGTCGCGGCCGATCCTGCCCAGCCCGAACACGCAGTCGGTCGCCAAGTCCGAGGAAGTCACCTGCAACAAGCCGGCTGTCACCGTCGCCGCCGCCCGCCCGATCTTCTCCGACGGCACCCGGCTCTTCGCACTCAACTGAGCCCCTCTCAGCACTCAACTGAGCCCCGGGAATTTCTGTTGCCCCCGGCCATGTTGACATCTACCGTGAGCAGCATGTTCCGCGTGGTTTTCGAGCACGACCTGTCAGGCACCGGCCTGACGGGCGCTCCCACGTGGGCAGCGTCAGTCGATTCAGCAGCCTGCACCGGCGCGCAATCCGACCCTCCTCCTGCTGAGCAGGACCCGCGGAGGAGGGTGGTCGCTCACCGGCCCCCTCCGTGCGGGTGACAGCCGCGGAGGGCTTGCCCGGAGGGTCCTGGCTCACTCCGAATCTTCTGACATACAAAGGATTTCTCATGGCCAAGAGCCAGTTCGTGCGGACCAAGCCGCACCTCAACATCGGGACGATGGGTCACGTCGACCACGGCAAGACCACGCTGACCGCCGCGATCACCAAGGTGCTCGCGGAGCGCGACCCGAGTGTCAACCGCTTCGTCGCCTTCGACGGTATCGACCGTGCGCCGGAGGAGATGCAGCGCGGGATCACGATCAACATCTCGCACGTCGAGTACGAGACCGCGACCCGGCACTACGCGCACGTGGACATGCCCGGGCACGCCGACTACGTGAAGAACATGATCACCGGCGCCGCCCAGGTGGACGCCGCGATCCTGGTCGTCTCCGCACAGGACGGCGCCATGCCGCAGACGCGGGAGCACGTGCTGCTCGCGCGCCGGGTGGGCGTGCCGTACCTGGTGGTCGCGCTGAACAAGGCGGACGCCGTCGACGACCCGGAGCTGCTCGACCTGGTCGAGCTGGAGGTCCGTGAGCTCCTCGCGGAGTACGGCTTCCCCGGCGACGACGTACCGGTCGTTCGCGTGTCCGGACTGAAGGCGCTGGAAGGCGACCCGCAGTGGACCGCCGCGATCGGCGAACTGCTGGACGCGGTCGACAACTACGTGCCGGTGCCGGACCGTGAGCTGGGCGAGCCGTTCCTGATGCCGATCGAGAACGTGCTCACCATCAGCGGTCGCGGCACAGTGGTCACCGGTGCGGTCGAGCGCGGTTCGCTGAAGCTCGGCGACGCGGTCGAGGTCGTAGGTCTCGGCCCGACGGTCACCAGCACGGCGATCGGTATGGAGACGTTCGGCAAGTCGCTGGAGTCCGCGGACGCGGGCGACAACGCGGCGGTGCTGCTGCGTGGCGTGAAGCGCGACGAGGTCCGTCGCGGCCAGGTGGTGGCGTTGCCGGGCAGTGTGCAGCCGCACCGGAAGTTCCGGGCGAACCTGCACGCGCTGTCCACGGCCGAGGGCGGCCGGCACACGCCGTTCGCCGCGGACTACCGGCCGCAGTTCTACTTCCGGACCACGGACGTGTCCGGCGGGATCGACCTGGGTGAGATCGCCCTGGTGATGCCCGGCGACACGATCGAGCTCGGAGTGGAGCTGGAGAAGCCGATCGCCATGGACGTCGGCCTCGGCTTCGCCGTCCGCGAAGGCGGCCACACGGTCGCCGCCGGCACAGTGACCGAACTGCTCGACTGAACAAGACGGCCCCCGATCTACTCGGTCGGGGGCCGTTTTCTGTGCCGTAGACCCGCGGCGATCAGCCGCTGCACGAGTTCGCGGCTGGTGACGGGTACGGCGCCGGCGGCGATCAGGTCGTCGTAGCGGTCACTGGGTACGTCGTAGTGGTCGCGGTCGAAGCCGCGGGCCGGAATGCCGGCTGCCTTCGCGAAGGTGTGGAGCTCCTCGTAGGACTCGTCACTGACCAGGTGCGACCAGACACGGTTCCAGGCCGGCCAGGCGGGCGGATCGATCAGGATCATTCGCGCGCGTCCTGGGCGTCGAGCAGGTTGCGCCAGGAGCGGACGAACCGGGAGTTCACGTACGCCTTCGTCCACGAGCCGTCCTGGCGGACCGACGTACCGACATGGAAACGCCGTACGCCGCTCTGGTACAGCCAGGGCACGTGTTCGGGCTGCAGACCGCCACCTGCCATCATCACGCCGGCTATCGCGGGGTCCTCCTTGGCCAGCTTGCACAGGTCGTCCAGACCGTGGCTGACTCCAATCGACGAGCCGGCCGTCAGTACGCAGTCCAGTCCGGGCAGGGTGCGCAGGGCACGCCAGGCAGCTTGCTGGTCGAGTACGGCGTCGACAGCGCGGTGGAACGTCCACGGCGTACCGCCGAAGGTGCTGACCAGTGCGGACACCGACTCGACGTCCACCTGGTTGTCCGGGGTCAGGAACCCGAGCACGAAGCCGTCCGCACCCGCGGACAGGAAAGACTGTGCCGTCGCGGTCAGCCGGTTCAAGTCGGCGCCGTTCGCGGTGAACGAGTTCTCCAGCCGCAGCATCACCCGCAACGGCAGATCGGTGACCCGCCGGATCGCACTGACGGTCGACACCGACGGGCACAACCCGTCCGCCTCCATCGAGGCGCACAGCTCCAGCCGGTCCGCCCCACCCTCCTGTGCCGCCTCCGCATCCGCCGGATGCAGCGCGATGATCTCCAGCAACGAACCCATGGGCGCCATCATCTCCCATATTGCTGTTGCACTCCTCCAAGGTCTTCTGTATCGTTTTTCTAGAACGATTTAGAAGATCGATACAGAAGAGGTGATCGAGATGCCGGGCGTGACGCTGAAGACCGTGGCGAAGGCCGTGGGCGTGTCGCCGTCGACCGTCTCGAACGCCTACAACAAGCCCGATCAGCTCTCCACCGCGCTGCGCGAGCGGATCCTGGCCACCGCCCGCGAGCTCGGGTACGCCGGACCGGACGCCTCGGCGCGCGCCCTGCGCAGCGGGAAAGCCGGTGCGGTCGGGGTGCTGTTCACGGACAAACTGGCCTACGCCTTCTCGGACCCGTACGCGGTCGGCTTCCTGGCCGGGCTCGCGGAGGTCGCCGAGGAGTTCGCCACCAGCCTGCTGCTGATGCCGCTCAGTTCCACGGACATCGCCGGCGGCAGCAACGCCGTACAGCAGGCCGCAATCGACGCGGCGGCGATCTTCTGCGTGCCGGGCGGTCATCCGGCGCTCGACGTCCTCGCCAACCGCGGGATCCCCGCGGTGTCGACCGATCGGGGCGACCACCCGGACCTGTCCTGGGTCGCGATCGACGAGGTCGAGGCGGCCGCGCAACTGGGCGAGCACCTGGCTCGGCTCGGTCACCGCGAGGTCGTCGTACTGGTCGACAACGCGCAGGCAGCCGGCGGCCGGCCGGTGGAACTGACGCTCGACGAGGTCGGGTACACCGACTGCGAGCTGCGGATCCAGGGCCTGCAGAAGGCGATGCCGGACGCGCGCCTGCGGATCGTCTCCGGCGGCCACAACGCGATCGCCTCCGGACTGCGGGGCGCGGAGTTCGTGCTCGATTCGCAGCACCGCCCGACGGCGATCGTCGGACTGAGCGACATCCTGGCGCTCGGTGCACTGGAGGCGATGAAGGTCCGGGGGCTCACCCCGGGTCGCGATCTGAGCCTGGCCGGATTCGACGACATTCCCGCCGCCTCGGCGGCCGGGCTGACGACGGTCCGCCAGCCGATCAAGGACAAGGGACGTGCGGTCGGCCGCATCCTGCTCGACCCGGCCAGCACCGAACGCCAGTTACTGATGCCGACGCAGCTGATCGTCCGCTCCAGCAGCGGACCGGCGCCCAAGCACTGACAACTCCACACACCTCCCTGGGACCACTCGGTTCCCGGGTCGAACAATCACGCTCTCAGGAGGGAGCAGAACCATGACGCACTTCATTGCCGGCAACACCGCAGTCGAGAACGCCCTCAGCCTCGCCCAGTCGGCCCTCCCGAACGCTCCCCAGCAGCCGTACGACGAGCCCGTCCGCAACGCGGGCGATCCGCTCGCGGTTCAGCGCCGTACTGCGCACCGCCGCCGAACGCGAACTCCGCCTAGCCAACCGCATCGACCCCGCCTCCACCTGCCCCACCCCCGCCAACTGACCCCCGCCCCATTTGCCTGGCAGACCACCCAATTTGCCTGGCAGACCAACGAAATCGGGGGTTCCTGACCCGGAGATTGGGTCAGGAACCCCCGACCCGCCTGGCCCACCAGGCAAATGCGCCGAGGGGTGGCGGGTGGTCGCCGCGTGGATTTGTCGGTGCGGTCTGGCACTCTGAAGGGCGATGAACGAGCCAGGGGTGTTGCTGAGTGCGCGGGCGATGGTGCTTCATGATCTCGCCGCGCGCGGCTTCGACGACGCGGTGATGGTGTCCTTGCTGGAGGACGCCGTCGCCGGTCGTCAGTGGTGGCTGGACCAGTGGCCGGACGGTGCCGAACACATCGCCGGCCTGGTCGCGCAGGACGTCCAGGACCGCCTCGTCGACTCCGGGGTCCGCTGGCCGCGCTGCACCGCCTGCGACGACCTGCATGACCACGAGCTCCGCATCGAGCCGGAGCTCGGCCCTGACCCACAGTGGGTCTGCGAACGCGCCGGCATCTCCGTCGCACCCCTGGGGCGCCTCACCTGACCCCTCCGGGTAATACCTGATTGCTCTACATGTAGCCAGACTACTATTGTCTGTCTACATGAAGGTCCTGAACGTGCTCCGGGCGACCGCCGGAGTCCATGCGCTGGCGATCTGCCTGCAGCCGGTGCTGGCGGGCGTCTATCTCGATGGCTCCCCCGCCGGACTCCGGATGCACGAACCGATCGGGCTGTCCCTGGCCTTCCTCGGACTCGCGCAGTTGCTGCTGGCAACGATCTGGTGGCGGACCGGCGGCCGCTGGACCGCGCCCGCGGCGAGCCTGCTGATCATGGCGGGCGAGGTTGTCCAGATCGCCATGGGTTACAGCCGCCAGCTGGCGATCCACGTCCCGCTGGGCATCGGGCTGGTCGCGGCCACAGTCGCGTTCGCGTTCTGGGTCAACAAGCGACAGGTGGTCGCCGCATGATCACCCTCGAGCCACAGCCGGCGACCAAGGTACGTCGGCCGCGCGTCAGCCTGCAGGTTCTACGGATCACCCTGGTTCTGCACGCCGCGTTCGTGATCGCCCAGCCGATCGCGGCGGGCTACTTCCTGTCCGGCAACGTCGACGCGATGACCAACGTGCACAGCACGCTCGGCGGCACCATCTGGATGATCGCGCTCCTCCAGACCGTCGCGGCCGTCTGCTACACCCTCGCCGGCCGCGGCCGGATCTGGCCGACGCTGGTGTCCCCGCTCCTGGTCGTCGCCGAGTTCGTCCAACTCACGTTCGGTTACCTGCAGAACTTCGCCGTACACGTCCCGCTCGGGACCGCGATCGTCGGCACCGTCTGCTGGATGACGGTCTGGTCGTTCCGTCGCACCGCCCGTCTGAACCGCCGGGAGGCGAAGCGATGAACATGTCCCGCCGCGGGTTCATCGGCGTTGCCGGCGCCACCCTGGCCCTCAGTAGCTGTGGCCAGGAGGCCAAGCCTTCCCAGGCCGGAGAACTGCTGCGCAGCAAGGCGAAACTGCCCACACCCTTCCAGGTCCCGCTGCCGATCCCACCGGTCAAGAAGCCGATCCGCTCCGACGCGAAAGCCGACTACTACCAAGTCATCCAGCGCAAGGCGAGCCTGGAGATCCTCCCCGGCCTCAAGACCGAGGTGATGGGGTACGACGGACTACTGCCCGGCCCCACGTTCGACGTACGCAGCGGACGCACCACCGTGGTCGAGCAGGTCAACGAACTCGACGTGGCGACCGTGGTCCACCTGCACGGCGGCCACACGCCCGCACCGAGTGACGGCTGGCCGCTCGACCTCATCATGCCCGCGAACGGACAGCACACCGGCCACCACATGTCCGGCGGCGACATGACGATGGGCAAGCGCACCTACACGTACCCGAACACGCAGCGCGCCGCGACCCTCTGGTACCACGACCACACGATGGACTACACCGCACCACAGGTCTATCGCGGACTGTTCGGCCTGCACATCATCCGGGACGACGAGGAGGAGAACCTCCCGCTGCCGAGGGGCGATCGGGAGATCCCGCTGGTGATCGCGGACCGTGCGTTCGACGCGGACGGGTCGTTCCTGTACCCGGCCGCGAAGGACGGCCCCGGCGTCGAGTCGGCGTACATGGAAGGTGTCGTTGCCGACGTCACGCTGGTGAACGGCGCACCGTGGCCGGTGCACGAGGTGGACGCGGTCCGGTACCGCTTCCGCATTCTCAACGCCAGCAACGCCCGCCGGTACGAACTCGCCTTCGACAAGGGGCCCGCGAAGTTCGTGCAGATCGGCAGTGACGGCGGACTGCTCGGCACGCCGGTCGAGCACACGACACTGGTGATCGCGCCGGCCGAGCGGTTCGACGTGGTCGTCGACTTCTCGCAGTACCAGCCCGGCGACGAGGTCACGGTCGTCAACAAGCTCGACAGCAACTCCGGCGTACTGCGCTTCAAGATCGCCCGCAAGTCCGCCGACGACACGAGCATCCCGGCGACACTCTCGTCGTACGCCGTGACTCCCCGGCCGAGCGGCGTCGTACGGCGGGAGTGGCGGTTCCGGCGCGGTGACGCCGGGGGCCACCGCGGCTGGACGATCAACGGGAAGGCGTTCGATCCCGCGGTGATGCAGGCGCAGGTGAAGCTGGACCAGTACGAGATCTGGTCGTTCGTCACCGACGTACATCACCCGGTGCACGTTCACCTCGCGCCGTTCCAGGTCCTCACCCGCGGTGGGAGCAGCAAGCTGTCGGCGTACGACCATGGCTGGAAGGACACCGTGGACATCCGGCCCGCCGAGGTGGTCGAGGTCCTGGTGAAGTTCACCGCCCACAAGGGCAAGTACCTGATCCACTGCCACAACCTCGAGCACGAGGACATGGCGATGATGGCGGCCTTCGAGACGATCTGACCGCTTGACGGGTGAAGTCGGCCATGCCTATAGTCAACCTATCGGTTGATCAAGGGAATGGTTGATAAAGATGATGGTTGACGATGATCAGCTCGACCGGTCGTTCGCGGCACTGGCCGACCCGGTCCGGCGAGCGATGATCGCGCGGCTGTCGCGCGGCCCGGCCACCGTGAACGAGCTGGCCGACCCGTTCCCGATCACCAAGCAGGCGGTGTCGCGGCACATCCAGGTGCTGGAGACCGCCGGGCTGATCACCCGGACCCGGGACGGCCAGCGCCGCCCGTGCCACCTGGTGCCGGCCGCCCTCGAAGCACTGACGGGCTGGATCGACGAGTACCGGCTCGAAACCGAACGCCGCTTCCGCCGGATGGAAGCACTGTTGAAGGAGAAAGAATCATGAGCGGCACAACCATCAACACCCCTGCGGGCACCCCGTTCGTCGAGGTGACGCGCGAGTTCGCGGCGACGCCGGCGCAGCTCTTCCGGGTCATGACCGATCGCGAGCTGGTGTCCGAGTGGCTCGGCCCGCGCGACCTCGACGCCACCGTCGAGGAGTACGACGTACGGACCGGCGGGAAGTACCGCTACATCCACCGCGACGACTCCGGTGAGTACGCGTTCCGCGGGGTCTTCCACGCCGTGGAGCAGGACAAGCTGATCATCCAGACCTTCGAGTGGGAAGGCGCGCCGGCCGAGGTCTGCATCGAGAAGATGACGCTCGAGCCGACCGAGAACGGCGTCCGCCTGCACCAGCGGTCGGTGTTCCCGTCCGTCGAGGCCCGCGACCAGTCGATCGAGTACGGCATGGAGAACGGCATCAACGACTCGATGGACCGTCTGGCCGAACTACTCGCGAAGGAGAACTGATCATGAGCCAGGTCGTCGTCGACATCTCGGTGTCCCTGGACGGCTACGTCACCGGGCCCAACGCCGGCATCGACAACGGGCTCGGCGACGGCGGAGAGGCCGTGCACGACTGGGTCTTCCACGGCACCGACGCGGACCGCGCCGTTCTGGACGCCGCCTTCGAGTCGAGCGGTGCGGTCGTCCAGGGCCGGAACCTGTTCGACGTGATCGACGCCCCGGGCGGGTGGAGCGACGAGATGGGGTACGGCGCGAAGCCGACCGGCGAGGTCAATCCGCCGGTCTTCGTCGTCACCCACACGCCGCCGGCTCAGACCCGCTTGGGCGATCGGTTCCGCTTCGTGGGCAGTCCGGCGGAGGCGATCGCACAGGCCAAGGACGTTGCCAGCGGCAAAGACGTCTACGTGATGGGCGGCGGGCAGATCTGCCACGCGGTGCTCTCCGAAGGGCTGGCCGACGTACTGCGGTTGCACCTGGCTCCCGTCGTACTCGGGGGCGGAACCCGGTTGTTCCCCGCCGAGTCCGCACCGGCGTACGCGCTCGAGCTGATCGACGCTGTGTCGACTCCGGCCGCGCAGCACCTCACCTACCGGGTGGTGAAGTAGCCATGGGCAACGTCATCGCGTCGGCCGTCGTTTCGCTGGACGGCTTCGTCGCAACCACCGAGGACGAGGTCGGGCCGCTGTTCGACTGGTACAACAACGGCCCGGTCGAGATCTACGGGACCGATCCGGGCCGCCCGTTCCAGGTCAGCCAGGCGAGCGCGGACTACATCCGCACGGCCTGGGGCAATGTCGGTGTGGTGCTGTGCGGCCGGCATCTGTTCGACATCACCAACGGCTGGGAAGGCATCCCGCCGTTCGGCGAACATGTCGTTGTCGTCACGCACCAGCCGCCGACAGACTGGCCGTTCCCCGATGCGCCGTTCACCTTCGTCAGCGGGATCGAGGAGGCCGTCGCCAAGGCCCAGGAACTCGCCGGCAACCGCGACGTCTCGCTCGCCGCGGGAAACCTGACCGGCCAGGCGTTGCGGGCCGGTCTGGTCGACGAACTCTCGTACAACCTTGTCCCGGTGATCTTCGGAACCGGCAAGTCCTTCTTCGGCGACTACGCCGGGGAGCAACTCCTGCTGGACGACCCGAAGGTCATCGAGGGCGACCGGGTCACCCACCTGCACTACCGCGTCAGCAAGGGATGATCCGCGATCACCGTGCGGGATCCTGGCGCCACCTCGGTGAAGCCGGCGTCCTGCACCACCGGGAGACGCGTGGCCAGCAGTTCCTGCCACTGGGCGCGGCCGGCGGTCCGCACCGCCAGCGCGAAGTCGGCCGCCGCCCACTCCTTCCTCCCCGCTGACGACAAGGCCCACCACGCGAGCTGCGCCGCATGCCCACACTGCGCCATCGCCTTGCCGCTGGACATCTCCAGGGTGGGGTTGAGCCACAGGACCGGTACGCCGGGCTCGAGGGGCGGAAGGTCGCCGGTGTCCTCGAAGTCGGTGCCCGTGACCTGAAGCTTGAACAACTCGGGCGGTACGTCGTCCATCCCCGTAGGCGGAAACACCCGAACCTCCGCCGTACCTCCGTGCATCGTGATGCCCGGCAGCGCCTCGGCTCGGCGCCACTCGGCTCCGCGGGCTCGCTTGGTGATCTTGCGGATCCGGTTGTCCTGCCAGGCCGCCATGGCCGGCGCCCACTCGCCCTCGCCGTACGACCGCTCGTCGGCCAGAATCGCGAGCACCGCCCGCGCCGCCGTCTCCAGCGCGTCGGTCTGCGTCGGCCGCGCGTTCTTCTCGACCCGCACCACGAGCGTCAACACCTGTTCCACGCCGCGAGTCTGCCAGGACCTCCGATGCACTACGGTGACCGACCTCGGTAAAACGAACGTTCGACAGTTTCGACAGTGAGGCCACGGCGAGACGATGACGCGGAAGATCACGAGAGTTCCCCAACTGTCGCCGGAGTGCGGCGTCAACCTGGCGTTCCTGGCGATGGCGGCCGATCTGCCCGGCGACCGCAGCTCGGCGGAGATGATGGCGGAGTGCGCCGAGGACCTGGCCACCCACGGCCAGACCGCCGACGCACTGGAGTGGTTCTCGCGCATCGTCGAGGGTGGCGAGCCGGAGCTCGGGCCGCACGCCGCCCTCCGGATCGCCGGGCTGCTCATCGACTACGACCTGGAGACTGCGCAGGCCGCATTGCGGTACGCCGCCGACAACGGGACCGGCGATGTCGCCGCGTTCGCCGCCGAGAACCTGCGCATCGTGGCCGAGCACGAGCTGCCGCCGCGCTCGGAGCCGGCCACCGTCGAAGAGGTCGTCGGCCGCACCGCCACCGCCCGAGGCATGCTACTGAACGTCGAAGGTGACACCGCCGCCACGGCCGAGGCTCTTCAGCAGGCCACCGAATGCCCGCTCCCCGACATCGCCGCGGCCGCAGCGTTCGCGCTGGGCAATCTGCTCGAGGACCAAGACGACCTGACCGGAGCGCGGGACGCCTACCGGCAGGCGGCCGAGCTCCGCCGGCCGCGCGTGAGCGGTCAGGCCGCCATCAATCTGGGCCTGGTACTGGCCAAGGAGATGGATATCCGCGGCGCCCACGCCGCGTACGGCATGGCGGTCGAGGTGGGCGATCCGGACGACGTTGCCAAGGGCAACCGTCTGCTGGAGCAGATCGCCGAGCTGGGTGATCTGGACGAGGTCCACGAGCGTTTCCAGCAGCTCGATCTGACCGACCCCGGTCTGATCGGCGGGAGCGCGGTCGACGCCGGCGAACAGTTTCTCGGCGACGGGGACCTGCAGTCCGCACTCCGGGCCTTCGAGAAGGCCATGGACACCGGCCACCCGATCCACGCGCCCGAGGGCGCCGCCTGGGTCGCCGCGGCGTTCTTCCAGGTGGAAGGAATGCGCGGCGCCGAGGCCGCGATCGGGCGGCTCTCCGAGATCGGCCGGGCGGACCTGACACCGCGGGCCTGGTTCATGTTCGGCTGCCGGCTGGTGAACGGCGGCAACGTCAAGGACGGCGAGAAGGCGTGGAAGCGGCCGGTCGGTGATGCTCGCGCGGCCGCGGAGTGCGGGCGGAACGTCGTACGCGGGAAGTTGGCCAAGGCCGAGGCTGCGTTCGAAGAGGTGCTCGCGGCGGCCCCGGACCTGGCCGGTCACCTCGGCGGTCTGACGCTGCAGGTCGGCGACCTGTACTCGGGTCACCGCGCGCAGGCGACGTACGAGCTCGCTCTCAGGTTCGGCGAACGCTCCGAGCTGCCGTGGCTGATCGAGCAGGCGCGCGCGAGTCTGACTCGGTGACACGTCCGGACGAGTTGTAGGTTGGCTTCATGCAGCAGTACCTGGATCTTCTTCGGCATGTTCTCGACAACGGGGCGGAGAAGGGCGACCGGACCGGGACGGGCACGTTGAGCGTGTTCGGGTACCAGTCGCGGTACGACCTGCGGGACGGGTTCCCGGCGGTGACGACGAAGAAGCTGCATCTGCGGTCGGTGATCGGGGAGCTGATCTGGTTCCTCAGCGGCTCGACGAACGTCAAGTGGCTGCACGAGAACAACATCTCGATCTGGGACGAGTGGGCCGACGCCGACGGCGAGCTCGGTCCGGTGTACGGCTACCAATGGCGGTCCTGGCCGACGCCCGACGGGCGGCACGTGGACCAGATCGCCAACCTGATCGCGTCGATCAAGCAGAACCCGGACTCCCGGCGGCACATCGTGAACGCGTGGAACGTGGCCGACGTGGACGACATGGCGTTGCCGCCGTGTCACACCATGTTCCAGTTCTACGTCGCGGACGGCCGGCTGTCCTGCCAGCTGTACCAGCGGTCGGCCGACATCTTCCTGGGCGTGCCGTTCAACATCGCGTCGTACGCGCTGCTCACCCACATGGTCGCGCAGCAGACCGGGCTCGAGGTCGGTGACTTCGTGCACACGCTCGGCGACGCGCACCTGTACCTGAACCACCTGGACCAGGCCCGCCTGCAGCTCACCCGCGAGCCGCGGCCGCTGCCGACCCTCCAACTCGCGCAGCGCGACTCGATCGACGGCTATGAGATCGCCGACGTCGAGCTGATCGGCTACGACCCGCACCCCGGGATCAAGGCCCCCATCGCGGTATGACCGTCATCCTCATCGCCGCGGTCGGACGGAACGGTGTGATCGGGCGGGACAACGACCTGCCCTGGCGGATCCGCGAGGACCTGCAGCGGTTCAAGCAGCTCACCCTCGGCCACACCCTCGTGATGGGCCGCAAGACCTACGACTCGATCGGCCGCCCGCTCCCCGGCCGCCGTACCGTCGTCGTCACCCGGCAACCCGACTGGTCCGCCGACGGCGTCGACGTCACGCACTCCGTCGAGGAGGCCTTGAAGTACGACGGCACGCTGTACGTCGCCGGCGGCGGCGAGATCTACCGCCAGGCCCTCCCGTACGCCGACGCCCTCGAACTCACCGAGGTCGACCAGTCCCCCGACGGCGATGTCACCTTCCCGGAACTCTCCCCGGCCACCTGGACAGAGACCGCCCGCGAAGCCCACGACGGCTTTGCTTTCGTTAGTTACCGTCGCAGCTAACAACGAGTAGGCAACGGGCCGCCCGCGGGGACCTGGAACCGACTAGATTGTGTGCGCGTCACGGAGGTATCCAGGGGCACCTCTCGGAGGGGAACACGATGACTGAAGCCGACAACACCGCTGCTCAGGCTGCTGCTGCGGCGCCATTGCAGCCGCCGACGGCCACCGCGCCGGGGCTGATACTGACCGCACCGGCACCGTCACAGCCGGTGGCCGAGACCGCCGCGCCGAGTATGGCGCCGGCTGTCGACCCGGCCGCGTTGCCGGGGCTCGACACGAAGGTGGACACCTTCCTGGGCGCGCTGATGGCGGCCGAGCCGCGGTCGCCGGAGTTCGCGTCGAAGGCCAGTGACGTGCGCAGCATGGGCGACCTCGACATCCGCGCCGCGGCCGAGAGCTCGAACCGGCTGCTCCAGTCGCCGGTGCGGGCGCTGCAGGAAGGCGGCCTGTCGGAGGGTTCGACCGTCGGCAAGACGCTGCTCGAGCTGCGCCGTACGGTCGAGGACCTGGACCCGAAGGAAGCCACCGGGGTGAAGAAGCTCCTCGGGATGATCCCGTTCGGGGACAAGATCGAGGACTACTTCCGCAAGTACCAGACCGCGCAGAGCCACCTCGAGGGCATCCTGCACGCCCTGCGCAACGGCCAGGACGAGCTCGGCAAGGACAACGCCGCGCTGAACCTGGAGAAGCAGAACCTGTGGGACGCGATGACGCGCCTCAACCAGTACGTGTACGTCGCCGAGCGCCTCGACGCGCGGCTGTCCGCGGCGATCGCGGAGCTGCAGACGACCGACCCGGAGAAGGCGAAGGCGTTCCGCGAGGACGTGCTGTTCTACGTCCGGCAGAAGCACCAGGACCTGCTCACCCAGCTCGCCGTGTCGATCCAGAACTACCTGGCCATCGACATCGTGATCAAGAACAACATCGAGCTGATCAAGGGTGTCGACCGCGCGTCCACCACCACGGTCTCGGCGCTGCGTACGGCGGTCATCGTCGCGCAGGCGCTCGGTAACCAGAAGCTCGTGCTGGACCAGATCACCGCACTGAACACGACCACCAGCGGGATGATCGAGCGCACCTCGGAGATGCTGCGCGACAACTCGGTGGCGATCCAGCAGCAGGCCGCGTCGGCGACGATCGGGCTGCCGCAACTGCAGGCCGCGTTCGCGAACATCTACGCGACCATGGACGCGATCGACACGTTCAAGGGTGAGGCGCTGGACAACATGGCCGCGACGATCGGCACGCTGGAGAACGAGGTGACCAAGTCGCGGTCGTACCTGGAACGGGTCTCCCAGCAGAACCAGCAGGTCGTCCACGGCAGCCTCGACCTCAACCTCGATCGCTGATCCACACCACCACCTGGAGACGGGGGACTGCATGGCGCTCGGCGACTTCTTTGCGCGGCTGACCGGTCGCAAGGAGGAGCCCGAGCCTGCCCCGGTACCCAAGCCGCCGACGAACGACGACCTGCTGGCGGCGCTCATCCGCGTCGAGCAGCTGGTCGCGGGCGGCGCCGTACCGGCCGTCGTCGCGTCGCGGGTCGCGCGGGTGGTTCGCGTCGTACGGGAGACCATCCCGCGGCTCGGGAACCTGGGCGGCAGCGTGCAGGCGTACTCCGTGATGGCGACGGCGACCGACTACCTGCCGGAGGCGATCGGCGGGTACCTGCGGCTGCCGCGGCAGTGGGCCGACACGCGTCCGGTGGACCGTGGCAAGACGTCGCTGATGATCCTGATCGACCAGTTGGACCTCTTGGCCGCGACGATGGACAAAGTCTTCGACGCGGTGAACCGCGCCGACGCGGCGGCGCTGATCGCCCACGGCAGGTTCCTGCAGGAGAAGTTCGGCACCGGCTCCACCGGCGGAGGCTTGGCCCTCGGCCCGACCGGGTCGACCCCGCCGCCCGACCTGGGACCGGCAGGACCACTGGCACCACCATCTGGACGAGGAGGGTCATGAGCGGCGCGGGGGGAAAGTCTCTGCAGCAGGCGTTGTCCGAGCTGCTCGTGGTCTCCGGCCGCGCCGGTGTGGCCGACGATGCGGCACGGGGCGAGGCACTTGCTCTGGCGGCCGCGCTGGCCGAGTCGGCGCCCGGTGCGCCCGCTGACTGGGGCAAGGCGGTCCCGGGCGGAACCACACAGGACTTCTTCGACGCCGCCGTCCGTGGCCGTCGCTGGCGAGGCGCTCCGACGGCTGTCCTGACCGAGCTGATCGCGAGTGGCTCGGCGGAGAAGGCGGCGTACGCCGAAGCGCTGGCGGAGGTCGCATCCGCGGCCTGCACGTTGGGTGAGCCCACGATGCGGGTCGTCGGCAACGCGTCGGTGGCAGCTGCAGCTCAACTACAGGCTGCTGGTGCCCGTCCGCTCCAGGTTGCGTCGACCCCGCAACCGAAGACCCAGGAAGCACCGCAAGCAGAAGAAGCAGTAGAGGAAGCGCCGGCCAAGACCGTTGAGGAGTTGCTGGCCGAGCTGGACGAGCTGACCGGGCTGGCTCGGGTCAAGCGCGAGGTGCACCGGCAGGTCGCCGTACTGCGGGTTGAGAAGCTGCGGACCGAGGCGGGTCTGAAGAGCCCGACGATCACGCGGCACCTGGTGTTCGTGGGGAATCCGGGCACCGGGAAGACGACCGTCGCGCGGCTGGTGAGCGGGATCTACAAGGCGCTCGGCCTGCTGTCGAAGGGGCAACTGGTCGAGGTCGACCGGTCCGAGCTCGTCGCCGGGTACCTGGGGCAGACCGCGACGAAGACCGCCGAGGTGGTCGCCTCCGCGGTGGGCGGCGTGCTGTTCATCGACGAGGCGTACAGCCTGACCGCGGGTGACCTGGGCGCCGACCAGTACGGGCGGGAGGCCGTCGACACGCTGGTCAAGGAGATGGAGGACCGGCGCGACGACCTGGTCGTGATCGTTGCCGGGTACCCCGAGCCGATGGAAGTGTTCATCGCCGCGAACCCCGGGCTGGCCAGCCGGTTCCGGACCACGATCGAGTTCGAGAACTACAGCGACGACGAACTCACCGACATTCTCACCGGGCTCGCCGAGGCCGCGGACTACGAGCTGGTCCCGGAGGCTGTGGACAAGTTCCACGAGGTGCTCGCGGCCACCGCGCGGAACAGCTCGTTCGGCAACGGACGGTTCGCGCGCAACGTGCTGGAGGAAGCGATCGGCCGGCACGCCTGGCGGCTCCGCGACGTACCGGCACCCACGACGACCCAGCTGCGTCAGATCCTCGCCGAGGACCTCACCGAGCAGCCCGCCGACGCCGTCGAGTCCGAGGAGCCGGCGACAGCCGGTACTTCGGACGTCACGGAGATCGAACAAGGAGAAGAGGCGTGACCCAGACGCAGAGTGCGCCGCCCGCGACCGTGCCGGCGGCCCCGCCGCAGGGCACGACGCTGCCGGCGCCGAACGCCAGGACCGCCGGTCCACGCGGTGCCGTCGCGCAGTGGTTCGAGGGCACGCCGGGCCGGATGCGCGCGTTCCTGATCCTGGCCGCCGCGATGAGCGTGGTGTTCGGCCTCGCCGCCGCGCAGGGCTTCAGCCAGTCCGACGGCGCCCTCGATCGGGCGCAGGCGAACACCGCGCAACTGGTCCGCATCCAGGCGATCCACACCAACCTGGTCAGCGCGAACGCCGACGCCACCAACGCGTTCCTGGTCGGCGGTCTCGAACCGCCGGAGCAGCGCGCGCACTTCGTCAGCTCGCTGGCCGCGGCCGCCGGGCTGATCGCCACGGCCGCGACCGCGCAGCCCGCGGACCGCGACGTGCTCGGCGCGCTGAACAAGACGCTGATCACGTACGGCGGCCTGATCGAGCAGGCCCGCGCCAACAACCGCCAGGGGCTCCCGATCGGTTCGCAGTACCTGAAGGACGCGAACTCGGTGCTGCAGGACGACTCGCTTCCGCTGGTGAAGGCGCTGGTCGAGGCGAACGAGAAGCGCGTCGACACCGAGTTCGACGGGATCAGCCAGGGAACCATCTGGGTTCTCGTCGGCGGCCTGCTGAGCCTGGTGGTCTTCGCGATCACGCTCCGCTGGCTGGCCCGCCGTACGCACCGCTACCTCAACGTCCCGATCGCCGCCGGCGCCGCGCTGGTCCTGCTGACCACCGTCGTCGGCGGGGTTTCACTCGCCGGCGCGTCCAACTCGGCGAAGGACACGCGGAGTTCCGAGTACGACCGGACCTTGGCGCTGTCCCGCGCCCGAATCGCGGCGTACGACGCCCGCTCGAACGAGAGCCTGACCCTGATCGCCCGCGGCTCCGGAGACGCCTTCGACAAGGCGTACACCGCGGCGGCCGCCCAGGTGGACGAGCAACTGGGCAAGGTCGGCGGCAACGGCGGCAACCTGCAGCAGCTGTGGACCGCCTACAAGACGGTCCACACCAAGGTGCGGACGACCGACGGCACCCAAGGCAACTGGGACGGCGCCGTCGCGATGGCCGTCGGCAAGGACGAGACCAACAACTCGGTCGAGACATTCAACGCCTTCGACTCCTCGTCCAACCAGCTGCTGAGCAAGACGAGTACCTCGGTGCAGAGCGAACTGAAGGACGCGCGGGACGGGCTTCCGCCGATCGGGTGGCTCGGCGTACCGATCGGCATCCTCGCCGCACTGCTGGTCGCCTGGGGCATGTCGCAGCGTCTGGAGGAGTACCGATGAAGAAACTGATCCCGATCGCCGTCGCCACCGCCCTCCTGCTGACCGCCTGCGGCAACGGCAACTACGCCGCAACGCAGATCCCCGCAGCACCTCAGGCGCCGGCGACGTCCGCCGCTCCCGCGGCAACGGAATGCACGGCAGCCGAGAAGGCCGCCGCGCTGGAGTCCTACGAGCCCCAGGGCACGCTGCCGGCGCCGGGCGCCATGCCGGCCGGGACGACGATGGCGAAGATCCAGGCTCGCGGCCGGCTGATCGCCGGCGTCTCCGCCGACAGCCTGCACCTCGGTTCCCGGAACCCGATCAGCGGGCAGATCGAGGGCTTCGACATCGACATGGTCAAGGCCGTCGCGAAGGCGATCTTCGGCACCGACGTCGGCCACCTCGAGCTCCGGGTGATCTCCAGCCCGCAGCGCATCCCGTTGCTGGAGAACAAGAGCGTCGACATCGTCGCCCGGAACATGACGATCAACTGCGAACGCTGGAAGCGGATCGCGTTCTCGGCGGAGTACTACCGGTCCGGCCAGAAGACGCTCGTGCAGCGGGACTCGACTGCCACGAGTATCAAGGACCTGTCTGGCAAGACGATCTGTGCCCCGGCCGGCTCGACCAGCCTGGACAACCTGAAGAAGGCGAACCCGGCGATCAAGCCCATCACGGCCGACACGGACACCGGCTGCCTGGTGCTGTTCCAGCAGGGCAAGGCGGACGGCATCAGCGGTGACGACACGGTGCTGGCCGGGGATGCCGCACAGGATCCCTACGCGAAGGTGATCCTGGGCGAGCGGTTCAGCGAGGAACCGTACGGCCTCGGGATCAACAAGGAGAACGACGACTTCGTCCGGTTCGTGAACGGCGTCCTCGCGCAGATGAAGACGCCTCCAGCGCCTGGAGGTCTGAGCGAGTGGATGAAGTCCTACAACACGTGGCTCGGCACGGACCTGGGCAAGTTGGCTGCCCCGCCGACAGCCGCCTACGGCCGATGACCGTTCGTACGCCGATTGTCTCGGCGCCTGCGTCGCCGGGGAGGATGGGGAGCAGTGTTCCTGCTACGGAGCTGCTCTCGTTTCTCGGTGCGCTCGGGGAGTGGCGGGATCGGCGGAAGGCGGAGCTGGACGAGTTGGATCAGGCTGCCCTGCACTCGCCCGACGGGGACGCTCTCAGTGCCGACATCGTGCTCAGCATGACGGTCTGGAAGGCGGTCTCGGACCGGTACGAGTTGATCCTGGTCACCTGGGACTCGGGCCGGGTCGGGCAGACGGAGACCGAGCGGATCTCCACGCTCATCTGGGGCGGCCTAGACGCCGGCGGCGCTGGTGGCTCGCTCGCCGTTTCGTTGCCCGAGGCCTGCAAACTGTCGGACGCGCTCGCGTCCAGCCTGCGGGCGAAACTCATGCTTCAGCCCGGCGACGCCGACCTCGCCGCGCGGCTGCGGCAGCTGCGTGCGCAGGTGGAGCGGATCAGCGACCTGGTCAAGCAGGAGCCGGCGAACGTCCGCGACGACGCGCTCGCGAAGCATCACGACCTCGACCGCCGGCTCGTCGACCTGACCGACCGCAACAAGCGCGGCGCCGACATCGGCGGGCTGATCGGCCCGCTGGACATGGACGCCGCGCGCACCGAGCGGGATCTGATCGTCGGCGCCGCCACCCGCAAGGAACGCGCCGCCGACGTCGCCCGGGCCCGCACCGTACGCAGCGAGCTGGAAGCTCAAGGCAAGGCTGTGCGCGCGTTGGCGGACAAGGCGGTCGCGACGGTCAGTCCGGCCCCGCGTCTCGCCGTACCGGATGTGACCGCGCTCGGGCCGGTGCCGAACACCCCGGCCGAGCTGGAGAAGTACCTGACCCGGCTGGACGCCGTACGGCGGGCGCTCGGTCAGGCGCAGGCGGCGTACGGCGCGGCCCTGCAACGACGTGACGAGCTGACCCAACTGCTGGACGCCTATCAGGTGAAGGCGGCAAGTGTTGCCCCGGGCAACGAAGATCTCGCCGAGCTGTACCGGCGCGGCCGAGCGGTGATCGAGACCGAGCCGGTGGAACTGGCTCGCCTCGGCGCACTGGTAGCGGCCTACCAGGCCTACCTGGAAGGGACGAAATGACGACCACCACCGCCTGCACCCAGCCGGGCTGTACCGGCACCATCGTGGACGGGTACTGCGACGTCTGCGGCTCCCCCGCGACCCCGAGTGCTGCAGTGTCGAGTGCAACTGCTCCGACCACCGCCCCCGCGACCGGCGCATGCACGCAGCCGGGCTGCACGGGGACCTACGTCGACGGGTACTGCGACGTGTGCGGCTCGCCCGCACCGGGCGGCGGCACCGCGGCCAGTGGCGAGCCGGACGCGCTCAGCACGGTGTCGACGGTCTCCCGCGCCTCCAACCGGCTGGCCTCCACGCCTCTCGGCTCGGCCCGCGCGGGCCAGGCCGGCTCGAAGCTGACCCGCAAGCTCGGTACGTCGTCCACCCGGCTGCGCGGCGCGCGGCTCGGCGCCGGACTGACCCACGTACCGACGATCCCGGCGATCGACGCGAGCAAGGCGATCCTGGCCAACCCGATGGTCCCGGAGGACCGCCGGAACTGCCCGAGCTGCGGCCACGCGGTCGGCCGCGCCCGCAACGGTCAGCCGGGCCGGACCGAGGGCTTCTGCCCGAACTGCCGCAACCGGTTCTCGTTCTCGCCGAAGCTGCAGGACGGCGACCTGGTCGGCGGGCAGTACCTGGTCCGCGGCTGCCTGGCGCACGGTGGCTTCGGCTGGATCTACCTGGCCCAGGACCAGAACGTGTCCAACCGCTGGGTCGTCCTGAAGGGCCTGCTGAACTCCGAGGACCCGGACGCGGTCGCGGCGGCGATCGCCGAGCAGCAGTTCCTGGCCCGCGTCGAGCACCCGCTGATCGTCGAGATCTACAACTTCGTCACCCACGACGGCGCCGGCTACATCGTCATGGAGTACGTCGGCGGCACCTCGCTGAAGACCCTGCTCAAGCAGCGGATGAGCGCCAACAACGGTCAGTACGACGCGCTGCCGATCGACCAGGCGATCGCGTACCTGCTGGAGATCCTGCCGGCGTTCTCGTACCTGCACGACCTCGGCCTGGTGTACTGCGACTTCAAGCCGGACAACATCATCCAGGTCGGTGACGCGGTCAAGCTGATCGACCTCGGCGGTGTCCGGCGGATCGACGACCTGGACTCGGCGATCTACGGCACGGTCGGCTTCCAGGCGCCCGAGGTCGCCGAGGTCGGACCGTCGGTCGCCTCCGACATCTACACGCTCGGCCGGACGCTGTGCGTGCTCGCGATGGAGTTCCGCGGCTACCAGAGCCGGTTCATCGACACGCTGCCGCCGGTGGCCGACGTACCGCTGTTCCAGAAGTACGACTCGGTGTACCGCCTGCTGGCCAAGGCGTGCGCGAAGGACCCCGCGGACCGGTTCCAGTCCGCGGACGAGTTCCGCGTGCAGCTGCTCGGCGTACTGCGGGAGGTCGTGGCGGACAAGCAGGGCGTCCAGGCGGCCCAGCACTCGGCGTCGTCGCTCCTGTTCGGTACGCCGGGCGACAGGGCCGCCGGACTGGGCGGAGCGGCCCAGCCGTGGCAGCAGCTGCCGTCGCTGGCACCGGACGACAGCGACAAGATGGCCAGCTGGCTGAAGACGGTCAGCCTGCCGGACCCGGCGAAGCGGCTGGAGCTGCTGGTCGACGCGCCGGAGCAGTCGCCGCAGACGCTGCTGGAGGTCGCAGAGGCGGCGCTGGAGGTCGGACCGGAGCGCTACGACATGGTCGACACCGCGGTGGCCGACCTGCTCAACGAGGACCCGTGGGAGTGGCGTGCGGTCTGGATGGCCGGACTGGTCGCCCTGGCGCGTGGCGACTCGAAAACGGCGCAGTCCGCGTTCAACGCCGTCTACGGCCAGGTGCCGGGTGAACTGGCGCCGAAACTGGCGCTGGCGATCGCCTGTGAGCACAGCGGCGAGTTCGACGTTGCCGAGGGCCTCTACCTCACCTGCGCGCGCACCGATGCCAACTACATCGCACCCTCGGCGTTCGGCCTGACCAACATCAGGACCTCGCGCAACGACCTGGACGGTGCGCTCAACGCGCTCGACCTGGTACCGCGGACCAGCGGCGAGTACGTACGGGCTCGTCGCCAGCGAGCCGGTGTACTGGCAGGATCGGGGCGTGGCCTTCCCGCGCTCGCCCAGGCGATGGACAGCATCGCGACGCTGACCATCGACCCGGTCGACCGGGCCAACCTGGCCGCGAACGTGTTCCGGACCGCGCTCACCGAGGTCCAGCAGTCCGGTCCGCAGGAAGCTCTGCGGATCGACGGACGGGCAGCCACCGAGACCTCCCTGCGGGACGGGCTCGAGGCCACCTACCGGCTGCTGGCCGACCAGGCGCAGACCCGGCCGGAACGGATCGCCCTGGTCGACCAGGCCAACGAAGTTCGAGGATGGACGTTGCGATGACGAGTACGACCGACACGGTCTGCCCCAGCTGCGGCGGGGCGGTGTCCGAGGCGGACCTGTTCTGCGAGGCCTGCGGCGCCGAGCTGAAGCCGGGGACCGCCCCGACCTCACCGGCGCTGGACACCGACACCGAGCCGACCGTGGAGATCGGTGCGGTGGCCGGTGCGGAGGCTGCGGCCGTCGGCCCGTGCCGGTCGTGCGGCGGCACCGTCAGCGCGGACGGGTACTGCGAGACCTGTGGCACCAAGGCGGCCAAGCCGCGCGACCACTTCGAGGAGCAGCCCACTCCGTGGGTGGCCGGAGTGTGCGACCGCGGCATCCGGCACAGCCGGAACGAGGACGCGATGGCGATCGCCGCGGACGCCGAGCCGGGTAGCCGTGCGCTGCTGGTGGTGTGCGACGGCGTCAGCTCGTCACTCGACTCCGACGTCGCCTCGCTCGCGGCCGCCCGGGCAGCGCGTGAGGTGCTCGAGGCCGGTCACGCGCAGGGCCTCGGCACCGACTCGTCGCGGGCGAGCGCGATCGCGGCCCGGCTCAAGGCGGCGGCCGACGCGGCGAGTGACGCCGTACTGGACAGCACCAGTCCGGACAGCCCGAACCCGGCGTCCTGCACGTTCGTCGCTGCAGTCCTGGAGAACGGGCTGCTGGTGGCGGGCAGTGTCGGCGACAGCCGCGCGTACTGGTTCCCGGACGCGGCCGAGCCGGTCGCGCTGACGGTCGACGACTCGTGGGCGGCCGAGCTGATCGCCACCGGGGTGTCGCGCGAGGAGGCCGAGTCCGGTCCGCACGCGCACGCGATCACCCGCTGGCTCGGCAAGGACGCACCGGACCACACGCCGCGGACCACGACTCAGCAGGTGAGCGGGCCCGGCTGGCTGCTGGTCTGCTCTGACGGCCTCTGGAACTACTGCTCGGAGGCGGCACCGCTGGCCGACCTCGTACGTCAGACAGCTGCGGACAAGGGCGGCGAGCCGTTGGCCACCGCGTCCGCCCTGGTTGACTGGGCCAACGCCCAGGGTGGTCAGGACAACATCACCGTCACCCTCGCTCGCATCTAAGGAAAGGTTGACCGAGATGGCCGACTTCACCGCCTCCGTTTACCAGAACGAGTTCCTGCCGGACGGCGGGACCGACGTGCACGCCATCGTCACGGTGAACTGCACCGGTGCCGGTGCCGCAGGACAGTCCGGCAGCGGCGACGCGGGCGAGATCATCATCGTCGACACCTCCGGCTCGATGGGTCGCGACGGTGTCCAGGCGGCCGCGTACGCCGCGCAGACCGCGCTCGACCAGATCCTCGACGGTGTCTGGTTCGCCGTCATCTCCGGCAACGACCGCGCGCAGCTGGCGTTCCCGCCGTCCGCGGAGCCGGTGATGGTCAAGATGGACCCGTACACCCGGCAGGCCGCCAAGGACGCCGTGTCCCGGTTCTACGCCGATGGCGGGACCGCGATGGGCACGTGGCTGCGGCTGGCGTCGCGGGTCTTCTCGACCGTGCCGTCGCTGACGCAGAAGCACGCCATCCTGCTGACCGACGGCGAGAACCAGCACGAGACGCCGGAGGCGCTGACCCAGACGATCCAGGCGGTCACCGGCCAGTTCCAGTGCGACACCCGCGGTGTCGGCGTGGCCTGGCAGGTGGACGAGGTACGCCGGATCGCGCAGGCCCTGCTCGGCACCGTCGACATCATCCCGGCGCCGGACCAGCTGGCCGCCGAGTTCTCCAAGCTGATCCAGAACGCGATGGGCCGTGGCGTCGCGCAGGCCGATCTGCGGGTGTGGGCGCCGCAGGGTGCGGAGGTGCTGTTCGTCCGGCAGGTCGCTCCGACGGTCGAGGACCTGACGTCCCGGCGTACGTCGATCAACCCGTTGACCGGGTCGTACCCGACCGGCTCGTGGGGTGACGAGTCCCGCGACTACCACGTGGCGATCCGGCTGGCCGCGAAGGCGGTCGGGCAGGAGCAGCTCGCTGCGCGGGTGCAGCTCGTGCTGGGCAACGACACCGTGGCCCAGGGCCTGGTGAAGGCGCTGTGGTCCGCGGACGAGGCGCTCACCACCCGGATCAACCCGGAGGTCGCGCACTACACCGGACAGACCGAGCTGGCGCAGGCGATCCAGGACGGTCTGGCCGCGAAGGCGGTCGGCGACACGGCGACGGCGACCACGAAGCTCGGTCGCGCGGTGCAGCTCGCCGCTCAGACCGGCAACGAAGAGGCGACGACGCGGCTGCGGAAGGTTGTCGAGATCGACGACCAGGATACGGGTACGGTGCGGCTGAAGCGGACGGTCGAGAAAGCCGATGAGATGGCTCTCGACACGGCCTCCACCAAGACCACCCGGGTGCGGAAATGACCGTGAACTGTCCCAGCGGACACCCCTCCACCTCCACCGACTACTGCGACGTCTGCGGCCTCCCGATGGGGGACGCCGCGGCCGGCACACCGGAGGCGGCTGCGCCTGCCCCTGGTCCCGACGCGTCGGCGACACCTCCCGCCGCCCCAGCCACGCAGGCGTGCCCCAACTGTTCGGAGGCGGCCGCCCCCGACGCGTTGTTCTGCGAGAGCTGCGGCTACGACTTCACCACCGGCACCATGCCGCGACCGGCCTCGTCGCTCGACCTGTCGTCCGGTCCGGCTCCCGCGACCTCGTCGGCGACCCCAGCGCCGGCCCCGTCGGCACCGGCCGCGCTGGCCGAGTGGGTCGTCGAGCGCTGGGTCGACCCGGACTGGTACGCCGTACAGCAGAGTGACGACCCGTGTCCGTCACCGGGGCTGCCGACCGTGATCCCGCTGACCGAGAAGAGCCTGCTGATCGGCCGGCCGTCCCGTAGCCGCGGTATCTCGCCGGAGATCGACTGCGGTGACGACACCGGCGTCAGCCGCCGGCAGGCCCAGCTGACCACCGACGGCCAGCGCTGGTGGGTGGAGGACCTGCAGTCCTCCAACGGCACGTACGTCGCCTCCGCCGCCGGACCGCTCCCGGAGACCCCGATCATCCCGGGCCAGCGCCAGGAGCTGAACCCCGACGACCGTGTCTACGTCGGCGCCTGGACCCGCCTCGTGGTCCGCAAGGCAACCCCCGAAGAGCAGGCCGGACAGGCCTAGGCCTTCGCGCTGGGCTGGGCCGGTTCGGTCCAGCCCGGCAACGGGTTGAAGCACAGCCACTCGATCACGGCCGAGCCGACCACGATCGGGATCGCCCAGGCCCACCACTGGTGCGGCAGGGAGACGACCAGGATCGCGGTCCACAGCGCGATCCAGCCGCCGCCGTACCCGCGCAGGACGCCGCGGTACCAGAGCCCGCCGGGTGCCTCGGCCGCGCGCTGGCCGATGTACACGAACAGGTACGACGCGATCGTGATCGGCCAGAAGTACCAGAGCCGGCCCCAGTCGTACGGGACCATCACGAGCGCGGTCAGGCAGACCGCCGCGATCGCCCAGTGGTAGATCTCGCCGGCCCAGTTCAACCCGCGGCGACGCAGTGTGAGCACGATCGCCAACGGGCCGAACACGACCGCGAGGACACCGGCCAGGACATGCAGGATCAGAGCGATGTCGCGCATCGCCCCGCTCCCCTGAAACTCTCTGACATGTCAGGGAGCATAGGGATTCGGGGCGTGCGCGTCAGTACCTCGCGCTCAGTTCGCCGGGAAGGCGAGGACTCGGCGGACTGCGAACACCCGGTACCCCTGGCGCTCGAAACTCTTCGCCATCGGGACGTTGCCGAAGTCGGTGTCGGCCCGGATATCTTCGGCGCCGGTCTCCGCCAGCTGGTGCGTGGTCTCGGCCAGCAGGTCGTTGATCAGGCCGCGCCCGCGGTGCTCCGGCACGACTCCGAGGTACCCGACGACCGGCCCGCCCGCGTTCGCCGACGGGATCTCGAACCCGACCAGCTCGCCGTCACCGTCGTACGCGAGCCGCCACCAGTCCCGGTCACCCGGCATCGACTTGTAGATCGCCAGCTCTTCGCGGGCCGCACCCTCGGCGCCGAGTCGCGCGATCTCCCGCGCAGTCGCCGGCGTCCAGGCTGCCCTGGCTGACCCGCATGAACACGTCGACGAACGCCTCGTCGTCGGCCGGCTCGAACTTCAGCCGAGTGGACCGCTCCGGCAGCCCGTACTCCGGCTTCCACTCGTAGCGCAGCCGATCGGTGATCCCGGTCATGCCGACCGCGGCGGCCGCCGCACTCCGGGCCTGCAGCGCGGTGACGACGTCCGGCTGGTCCTGCCAGTCGCTGTCCAGGAAGAAGTGGTACTCCGGCGACTCGGCGTCGGCCGGCCGCGACGCGACGGCGTACTTCAGCAGCTCGGTCCACACCGGGACCGGGTCACCGTCACCGGCGTAGTACAGGCCGTCGATGCTGAACGGGTGGGTCTCGCCCGGGACGCCCCACCAGATCACGAGGGCCTGGATCGCGCCGTTCTCCTCGACGACCCAGTTCCAGTCGTGCTTGTAGTAGCCGCGGGCAACGTATTCGCGGTACCGCTCGACGGTGACGGTGTTGACGGACTTCTGCTCGATCAGAGCAAGGATGGTGTCGAGGTCTGCCTCGACGGTGGTGCGGATGGTCACAGATCCTCCAGCAGGAGGCGCGCTGCTCCGCTCAGTGCGAGCTGTGCGAGCGGGACGGGCGCGCCGGGAAACAAGTCAGTGTCTTCATCGGTCGCTCCTTCCGCTCCGGGATCTCTCTCGCCGCGCGAAACTTTAGGGGTACGGCGGGGTCATAGTCCAGCTGTTATTCACAGCTGGGATGTACCGGCGTCGTTCCGGGCGGGAAGCCTCCGGGCATGAGAACCCTCATCGCCGCCGTGACCCTCGCAGCCACCGCTGCCCTGGGCTCCCCGGCCTACTCCGCCCCAGCTCCCGCCCCCACCACCACGATCACGCCCGTCGTCACCGCGCCGGCCGCGATCGACACCTGCGCACTCAGCTCGCTCCCGTCACAGGCCGCCGACACCCTCGACCTCATCCACTCCGGCGGACCCTTCCCGTACGACCAGGACGGCACCGTCTTCTCGAACCGGGAGGGCATCCTCCCGGACGAGTCCAGCGGGTACTACCACGAGTACACCGTGATCACGCCCGGCTCACCCGACCGCGGCGCCCGCCGGCTGGTCGGCGGCGGCGCGACAACCACCCCCGAACACGTCTACTACACCGGCGACCACTACGCCTCGTTCTGCGAGGTCGACGAGAGCAGCTGAGCTGGCTACGAGTAATGTCGTCGGCACGTTGAGTGATCAGGAGGATCCTTCACGATGCCGACTCCGCGTCCTGTCGTTGCCTTCCTTGTGCTGACCGCCGCGCTGCTCGTCTTCGGCCGGCCCGAATCCGGGCTGGCCGAAGCGACCGGCGATCCGTTGAAGCTCACCACCGGGTTCTACGTCGACCCGTCCTCACCCGCGGCTGCTTATGTACGGCGGCATCCGGAGGACACCGAACTCGCGTCGAAGATCGCCGCGCAGGCGTCGGCGCGGTGGGTCGGCGCCTGGAGCGGGGACGTGAAGGCGGGCGTCACGGCGTACACGACGGCAGCGGACAAGGCGGGCAAGTTGCCGGTGCTGGTGACGGACAACCTCCCGGGCCGGCAGTGCGGGATCGGTGGCGGGGCCGCGTCGGACGCGGCGTACCGGACGTGGATCGCGGCGGTGTCGGCCGGGATCGGGACGCGGCCGGCGGTGGTGGTTCTCGAGCCGGACGCGCTGGCGCGGCTCGACTGCTACCCGACGTCGGAGTGGAACGGGCGGATCGCGCTGCTGAAGTACGCCGTTGGGGTGTTCGCGGCGAAGAACCCGAACACGTGGACGTACCTCGACGCCGGGAACGTGACGTCCGGTGACGCGAAGGAGATGGCGCGCCGGCTGCGGCTCGCGGACATCGGCAAGGTCCGCGGGTTCGTCCTGAACACCGCGAACTACTTCACCACGGAGCAGTCGGTCACCCGCGGCACCGAGATCCTGCAGGCCCTCGGCGGCGGCACCCACTACGTCATCGACACCAGCCGCAACGGCAACGGCTCCGACGGCAGCTCCTGCAACCCACCCGCCCGCAAACTCGGCACTCCCCCGGCACGCACCCCCGCCCCGGTCGACCTCCACCTCTGGCTCCGCACCCCAGGCGAATCCGACGGCCCCTGCGGCCTGACACCGGACCTCCCCACCCGCACCTTCTCCCCGCTCCTGGCCCACCACCTGATCACCGGCACCTGAGCCCTCGGACAACGCAAAAGGTCCCGGGCCGGAGCCCGGGACCTTTTGGTGTGCTGCGTGTGCTGTTGGACTACTGGATCAGAAGTCCATGCCGCCCATGTCGGGCGCGCCGCCCGGAGCGGCTGCTGCCTTCTCCGGCTTGTCGGCGATGACGGCCTCGGTGGTGAGGAACAGGGCCGCGATGGACGCCGCGTTCTGCAGCGCCGAGCGCGTCACCTTGGCCGGGTCGATGATGCCGGTCTTGATCAGGTCCACGTACTCACCGGACGCGGCGTTGAGGCCCCAGCCCGGCTCGAGGTTGCGAACCTTCTCCACCACGACGCCGCCCTCGAGGCCGGCGTTCACGGCGATCTGCTTCAACGGCGCCTCGACGGCCTTGCGGACGATCTCCGCACCGGTCGCCTCGTCACCCTCGAGGTCCAGCTTCTCGAACGCGATCACCGACGCCTGCAGCAGCGCCACGCCGCCACCGGCGACGATGCCCTCCTCGACGGCCGCCTTCGCGTTGCGAACGGCGTCCTCGATGCGGTGCTTGCGCTCCTTCAGCTCGACCTCGGTGGCCGCGCCGACCTTGATGACCGCAACACCGCCGGCCAGCTTGGCCAGACGCTCCTGCAGCTTCTCGCGGTCGTAGTCGGAGTCCGACTTCTCGATCTCGGCGCGGATCTGGTTCACCCGGCCGGTGATCTGGTCGGCGTCGCCCGAGCCCTCGACGATGGTCGTCTCGTCCTTGGTGACGACGATCTTGCGGGCCTGGCCGAGCAGATCCAGCTCGACGGTGTCGAGCTTGAGGCCGACCTCCTCGGAGATCACCTCGCCGCCGGTCAGGACGGCGATGTCGACCAGCATGGCCTTGCGGCGGTCACCGAAGCCCGGCGCCTTGACGGCGACGGCCTTGAAGGTGCCCTTGATCTTGTTGACCACCAGGGTCGCCAGGGCTTCGCCCTCGACGTCCTCGGCGATGATCGCGAGCGGCTTGCCGGTCTGCATGACCTTCTCCAGCACCGGGACCAGGTCCTTGATGCTGCCGATCTTGCTGTTCACGACCAGGATGTACGGGTCGTCGAGGACGGCCTCCATCCGGTCCGTGTCGGTCACGAAGTACGGCGAGATGTAGCCCTTGTCGAAGCGCATACCCTCGGTGAGCTCGAGCTCGAGGCCGAAGGTGTTGCTCTCCTCGACGGTGATGACACCTTCCTTGCCGACCTTGTCCATCGCCTCGGCGATGATCGAGCCGACCTGGGTGTCCGCGGCCGAGATGGACGCGGTCGCCGCGATCTGCTCGCGGGTCTCGACCGGCTTGGCCAGCGCCAGCAGCTGCTCGCTGACGGCCTCCGTCGCCTTCTCGATGCCCTTCTTCAGGCCCATCGGGTTGGCGCCGGCGGCGACGTTGCGCAGCCCCTCGCGGACGAGGGCCTGAGCCAGCACGGTGGCGGTGGTCGTACCGTCACCCGCGACGTCGTCGGTCTTCTTGGCAACTTCCTTGACGAGCTCGGCCCCGATCTTCTCGTACGGGTCCTCGAGCTCGATCTCCTTGGCGATGGAGACGCCGTCGTTGGTGATCGTGGGTGCGCCCCACTTCTTCTCCAGAACGACGTTGCGGCCCTTCGGGCCAAGCGTCACCTTGACGGCGTCGGCGAGGATGTTCATTCCCCGCTCGAGGCCGCGGCGCGCCTCTTCATCGAAAGCAATCAGCTTGGGCATTCTCCGCGAGTCCTCCCGCGTCGAGTCTTTGTGGTCCAGCCGGCCCGATGCCCGCGACGGACGGCACCGGCCCGCGACGCTCATGTCCCGCCGCGCTCCAGCACCTCATCGAAGCCGTCTTTCCTGCACACTCCACCGGGCGCGAGCACTTATCACTCTCACCCATGGAGTGCTAACCAAGTATTAGCACTCGACCCAAGCGAGTGCAAGCCAGCCCCCTAGCTGTCCAGCTGGGCGATCAGGTACTTCGGGGCGGTGAGGCGCCAGGCTTCGGTGACGAGTTCGGTGAGTTCGTCCTCGTCGGCCAGGTCCACCTGGATGAGAACCCAGGCGAAGCGGCCGCCCTCCCAGGAGGGCGTGTAGACCTCCGGGCTCTCGGCGACGAGGGCCTCCTGCTCCTCACGGAGCGCCTTGAGGTGCAGCCGGGTCTGGTCCTCGGACAGGTACGCGAAGCTCTTGTTGCGGACCTTGAAGACCGGCTGCCCCGCCCACCCCTCCTGCTCCTCGGCGCCCGGCAACCCCGCCATCACCTTCACCACCGCCTGCACATCCATGCCAGCACGCTAAACGGCCCCACCGACAGTTCGGTCAGCGCGCAACCGTCACGGTCACAGTCGCGCCGACGAAAAGCAGCGTCCCGACAGCGGGCGAGACGCCCAGGATGGTGCCCTCCGGATAGCTGGGCGACCTCACCCTCTTGTACTGCACCTTGAGTCCCGCAGTCGCCAGCAACGGCGCGTACTTGCTCACGAGCGGTCCCGTGGGCGCGCTGCCGACCGCCGAGTAGGTGGGAACGCCCGACAGATCGCGCAGGATCTGGATCCTGCCGAGGATCCGATCGACCTCCTCGGCGCTCGTGGACGACTCGGCGTAGAACCACACCTTGAGTGACGGGATGCCCACTGCGCCGGTGCACACCTTGGTGCCCTGCCAGCCGTCCAGGCATCTCGTTCGCTGACGCTCGGCCCGCACGCCGCCGATGAAAACCGTCTCGTCGGCGCGGTAGTCGAGGCTCGGCGGCGCACCGGTGAGCTGCACACTCTCGACACCCCTCGGGCGATGACTCATGCAGAACTGAGCTGCGGTCGGGTCGTCGATCTGGACCGTGTCCTGCTGGGGGGTGCCGCAGCTGCTCTTGTTGGTCGGCCAGCTCGCCGGGATGGCGATGGCGGCGTGGCCGAAGCCGACCAGACGCATCGCCAGCGGGGGCGGGGCTGGGGTCGGTGAGGTGACGCGGGACGGTCTGTGTAGGGGAGGTCAGCAGATTCGAGCCGGCGATCACAGCGGCGACAGCAAGCACGGCACCGCGGCGATACCCGTCGTACGGCGGCGTCGGCGGCGGGTGGCTCCGGTTCGGAGGGCGTCCAGCGGGGGTGGGCCTACGGGGGTCTGGTCGGCGGTGCGGGCCAGGAGGTCGGTCAGGTCGGTCATCGGGGTTCTCGCAGTTCTGCCAGGTGTGGGTCCTGTGCCAGGGCCTTCACCGCTCGGGACAGTCGGCTCTTGACCGTGCCGGCGGCGACGCCCAGTACGGACGCCATCTGCTGCTCGTTCAGGTGCGCGTAGTACCGCAGTACGACGGCTGTGCGCTGGTCGCCCGGCAGGCGGTCGAGTGCACGCATCACGGCGTCCGTGTCGTCGACACCTGCCGTTTGGTCACCACCCGGGGACTCCGGGAGGGACGCGGACGGCAGCTCACCGTGCCAGCGACGTCTGCGGGAGGAGCGGAAGCAGTTGACCAGTACGCGGTGCACGTACGCGTCACGGTCCTCCGCTGCCCGTACCCGGTTCCACTTGAGCAGGCAGCGCTCCAGCGCGGACTGGACGAGGTCCTCGGCTTCGGACGGCGTACACCCGAGCAGAACCGCGGAGCGGACCAGCGTGGGCCAGCGCGCGGTGACGTACTCGGTGAACTCGTCCATACCCCTCCTCACCCTTAGAGACAGGCTGGGGGACGCGGTGGGTTCCACGAAAGTCGTCAGGGGCGGGTCAGGGGTCGGTCGGTACCGATCCTGATGTGGCGAGGGGTGCCGGGGCGGGACAGTAGAGCCATGACGAACTCCAACGCACCGTTCCAGAACCTGTCCGGCAAGGTCCTCCGTCGTTCCGCCAACCAGCGGATGCTCTCCGGCGTGTCCGGCGGCATCGCCGACTACCTGAACGTCGACGTGACCCTGGTCCGCCTCGGCTGGGTCGGCCTCACCCTGATCACCGGCGGCGCCGCGCTGATCGGCTACGCCGTCGCCTGGATCGTGATCCCCGAGTCCGACGGCAAGGCGGTCTGGCAGAACGTCCAGCAGTCGGTCAACCAGAACCAGACCCAGGACACCGCCGAGGACGACATCGCCTCCCGCCTCTACGACGACACCAACAACAAGCCCCCGGCGGCGTGATCCCCGCGGCGCCGGTCGCCCGCCCGACCCCACATTTGCCTGGTTGACCAGCGAACTCGGGGGTTCTTGACCCGTATTCACGGTGTAGAACCCCGAAGCTGCTGGGTCAGCCAGGCAAATTGCTGGGTCAGCCAGGCAAATTGGCAGGGGTCACACGTTGAGGGCGGGTGTGTGGAGGGCGGCGACCGCCTGGTCTGGGTGGTCGGCGAAGATGCCCTGGAGGCCCAGGGTGGCGAAGCGGGTCAGTTCGGTGGGGAAGTCGGTGCCGGTCGGCAGGAAGCGGCGTTCGGCGCGGAAGGTCCAGACCTGGACGCCGAGGCCGGCACGGTGGGCGTGGTCGACCAGGCGCGTGGGCTCCCCTAAACAGCCGTCGGCAGTGCGTGGCACGACCAGGTCCTTGGACGGCGCCAGCACCTGCGCGTACGTCGCGATCTCGCGTAGGCCCCGAGGCTCGATCAGGTCGGCGTACGTGCGCCCGTCACCGGCCCGTAGGAAGTCGTTCGGGGCGCTCTCGGAGTCGACCAGCTGCACCAGCGGCACCCGTGTCATCACCGACAGCCGCCGCAGGCTCGTCGGCTCGAACGACTGGATCATGATTTCGTCCGGACGCAGCCCGAGCGCCAGGATGCGCTCGGTGATCAGCTCCTCCAGCGGCAGGCCGAGCCGCCGGAAGTACGTCGGGTGCTTGATCTCCGGCAATACCCCGATCGGACGTCCCAGCCGCACCGATTCCCGGCGCGCCAGCGCGACCACCTCGTCGAAGGTGGGGATCTCCTCCAGCCCGTCGTACGCCGTGTTGCGCGCCCGGAGCGCGGGCATCCGCTCCCGGGCCCGGAGCGTCCGCAGCTCGGCGAACGTGAAGTCCTCGACGAACCAGCCGGTGACCGCGGTCCCGTCGACGATCTTGGTGATCCTCCGGTCGGCGAACACCGGGTGCTCCGCGACGTCCGTCGTACCGGAGATCTCGTTCTCGTGCCGGCAGACCAGGATGCCGTCGAGCGTGGCGACCAGGTCAGGTTCCAGGTAGTCCGCGCCCTGGAGCGCGGCCAGCCGGTAGGCCGCCGGCGTGTGTTCCGGGCGGTAGCCACTCGCTCCCCGATGCGCGATCACCAACATGGATCCAGGACAGGCGCCGGACATGACCCGGCGGGAACCCGTTGCCCAACGCAAGGTGAAGCTCTACCGACCGTCACCGTCACCGCGCGTGTCCGGCCCCGGCGCAGGTGCGAGTAATTCGCATGCGACTGTCGGGGGCGGCGCCTAGCCTGAGAAGGCTATGAGACAACTGCCGCTCGCCGATCCCGGCGTCCCGAGTCATCGCTCGCCGGCCAGCTACCTGTGGTGGGTCGCGCGCGGTCAGGCACGCACGCTCGCGGGCGGGATGGCGTTCGGGATTTTCTGGATGACGGCGCAGGCCTTCGTCCCGGCGATCCTCGGGCGGGCGATCGACGAGGGCATCGCGGCGCGCGACGGTGAGCGGCTGCTGCACTGGACCGCACTGCTGTTCGCGGTCGGCATGGTGCAGGCGTCGGCGGGCATCATGCGGCACCGGTTCGCGGTCACCAACTGGCTGACCGCGGCGTACCGGACGGTCCAGGTGGTGACGCGGAAATCGGCCGACCTCGGCGCGACGCTGCCCAAGCAGCTGGCCACCGGCGAGGTGGTCAGCGTCGGCGCGAGCGACCTCGCGTACATCGGGAACCTGATGGAGGTCCTGGCCCGGTTCGCGGGCGCGATCGTCGCTTTCGCGGTGGTCGCGGTGATCCTGCTCTCGTCGTCGACCGTGCTCGGCCTCGTCGTGCTCATCGGCGTACCGGTCATGGTGTTCTGCCTGGGTCCGATGCTGCGGCCGCTGCACAAGCGGCAGTCCGCGCAACGCGAGGCGGTCGGCGAGCTGAACTCGCTGGGTTCGGACATCGTGGCCGGTCTGCGGGTGCTGCGCGGCATCGGCGGCGAGGAGTCGTTCTCGCGGCGCTACCGGAGCGAATCGCAGCAGGTGCGGAAGGCCGGCGTGCGGGTGGCCGGCATCCAGTCCGTGCTGGACGCGGCACAGGTGCTGCTGCCTGGCATCTTCGTCGTGCTGGTGGTCGGTCTGGGCGCGCACTTCGCTCTGCGCGGTGACCTCAGCGCCGGCTCGCTGGTCGCGTTCTACGGGTACGCGACGTTCCTGGTGCTGCCACTGCGTACGGCGACCGAGTTCGCCAACCAGCTGATGCGTGGGCTGGTCGCAGCAGGCCGGGTCATCCGGGTGCTCAAGCTGGAGACCGACATCACCGACCCCGCCACACCGGTGCGGCTGCCGGACCACGGCGACCTGGTCGATCCGGTCTCAGGCGTCCGCGCCCGCGACGGCCTGCTCACCGCGGTCGTCTCCGCGGAGCCCGACAGCAACGACAAGCTCGCAGACCTCCTGGGTCGGTACGACGACGCCAGCGAGGTCAGGTACGGCGGTGTGACGCTGGCCAGTGCTACGCGGGCAGATGTCCGGGAGCGGATCCTGGTGAGTGACACGGGCTCCCAGCTGTTCACCGGTGTGTTGCGCACAGAGCTGGACCCATCAGGTCGCCGTACGGACGACGAACTGATGGCCGCGCTGCGTACGGCGTCCGCGGAGGACGTGCTCGTTGCCCTGTCGGACGGGCTCGACTCCGAGGTGGAGGAGAAGGGCCGTTCGTTCTCCGGTGGACAGCGCCAGCGGCTCGTCCTCGTACGGGCGTTGCTCGCCGACCCGTCCGTGCTGGTCCTGGTCGAGCCGACCTCGGCCGTGGACGCGCACACCGAGGCGCGGATCGCGGACCGGCTGCGCGACCACCGCTCCGGCCGCAGCACCGTCGTACTGACCGCGAGCCCGCTGCTGCTGGACCGCGTCGACGAGGTCATCTTCGTCGCCGCCGGCCGAGTCGTTGCCACCGGCAAGCACCGCGAGCTGCTCGAGAGCACACCGCAGTACCGCAGGACCGTCACCCGCCAGACCGAAGAAGAGGAGGCCCTCCGATGAGGCAGATCCTGCCCGTGGCCGGGCCGGCCGAGATTCGGCGGCATGCCCGGCGACTGGCCCGGCGGCACCCGCGCAGTCTGGCGATCGCGCTGGTGCTGCACGGACTCGCGGCGGTGAGCGGGCTCGCAGCGCCGCGGCTGATCGGCAACCTGGTGCAGGACGTGCAGAACGGCACGACCGCCGCCAAGGTCAACCTGGTGATCATCGTGATCGCCGGGTTCATCGTCGCGCAGTCGCTGCTCACCCGCTGGGCGCGGTACCGGTCGTTCGCGCTGGGCGAGCAGGTGCTGGCCGAGCTGCGTGAGGAGTTCGTCGACAACGCGCTCGCGCTGCCGATCGGGACTGTCGAGCGGGCCGGCACCGGCGACCTGCTGTCGCGGACGTCGCGGGACGTCGACACACTGTCCCGCACCGTGCGGTTCGCGGTGCCGGAGACGATCATCGCGTTCGTGACCGTGATCTTCACCGTGGTCGCCACACTGCTGGTGGGCGTCTGGGTGCTGGTGCCGATGGTCGCGATGGTCCCGATGCTCTGGCTGAGCACGAGGTGGTACCTGCGGCGCGCCAAGGACGGGTATCTCCGCGAGAACGCGGCGTACGCGCAGATGACCAGCTCCCTCGCCGAGACGGTCGAAGGCGCGCGGACGGTCGAGGCTCTGCGCCGGTACGACGACCGCGTGCGGCGCGGTGACGCGGACATCCGCGGAAGCTATCTGGCTGAGCGGTACACGCTGTTCCTGCGGACGGTCTACTTCCCGGCCGCCGAGCTCGGGTACTTCGTGCCGCTCGTGACAACGCTGCTGTTCGGTGGCTGGATGCACCTCAACGGTCACGCCACGCTCGGCGCCGTGACAGCCGCCGTGCTGTACGTGAACCAACTGCTCGATCCGGTCGATCGGCTGCTGTCCTGGCTGGACGAGCTCCAGTCCGGCGGCGCGGCGTTCGCGCGGTTGCTCGGCATCAGCGACGTACCGGACGACCGCACGCCGTCAGGGCGGGAGCCGGACAGCGAACTGGTCGAGGCGCGGGACGTGCGGTTCTCGTACGTCGAGGGCCGCGACGTACTGCACGGTGTCGACCTGACGATCCAGCCGGGCGAGCGGATCGCGATGGTCGGGCCGTCCGGTGCGGGCAAGTCGACGCTGGGGCGGTTGGTCGCGGGCATCAATCCGCCGCGGACCGGTTCGGTGACGGTCGGCGGTGTGGGGATGACGGAGCTGCCGCTGGACGAGCTGCGCAAGCAGGTCGCTCTGGTGACGCAGGAGCACCACGTCTTTGTCGGAACGCTGCGGGACAACCTCTCGATGGCGCGTCCGTCCGCAACGGACACGGAGCTGCTCGACGCGCTCGGTGCGGTGGATGCACGTGAGTGGGCTGAGGCGCTGCCGGAGGGGCTCGATACTCGGGTCGGTTCTGGGCAGCTGGCGTTGACGCCGGCGCAGGCGCAGCAGTTGGCGCTGGCACGGTTGGTGCTGGCCGACCCGCACACACTGGTGCTCGACGAGGCGACATCGCTGATCGACCCGCGCGCTGCGCGGCACATGGAGCGGTCGCTGGCCGCCGTACTGGAAGGCCGGACGGTCATCGCGATCGCCCACCGCCTCTACACCGCCCACGACGCCGACCGCGTCGCAGTAGTGGAAGACGGCCGCATCACCGAGCTAGGCAGCCACGACGAGCTAGTCGCCCGCCAAGGCTCCTACGCCGCCCTATGGACCTCCTGGCACGGCTGACAGCAGAAACCCCCTACGAAGTCACCTCTGACCTCGTAGGGGGTTGCGCTCCCTCTAGCGTTTGCGCAGTACCAGGACTGCTGAATCGACATGCGGTGGTGGGGTAAATGCCTTGCGGGGAAGGCGAAGGCCGAGGGACGGGTTGTAGTGGCGGAACCACCGGTTCGCCCCGGGTGCTTCACCGCGAACCCACCGATTCGCCACCTGCCGCTGCAGCACCAGATCCGCCGACACCAGGCGTGAACCCGGCGCCAGCAAGCGCTTCAGCAACAGCGTGGAGATGTTGTACGGCGGACTCGACACCACCCGGAACGGCCGCGACGGCAGTCGCAGATCACCGGCATCGGCCCGGACGACCGTCACCGGCGCGTCCGCGAACTGCCGGCGCAACCGATCGGCACGACCGGGGTGGAGTTCGACGGCGACCACCCGGGCGCCGGCCCGGACCAGCGGCGCGGTCAGCGCACCGAGTCCGGCCCCGACATCGAGGACGAGCTCGCCGGGGGTGATCCCGGCCGCGTCCACAACCCGTTGGGCCCAACGGCTATCGAGCGGATGCCATCCCCAGGCACCCCTCGCCTGCCCGGAGGCGGGCACGACGGACCATCACGAAGTACGTAATCATGCGCCCGACCCTAGACCGCCGCGACGCCTTGACTCAAAGCATTTTCGGCGTCGCGCCCAGTGCCGTCACGGTCTCCGTCGTACGTCGCTGCGCCAGCTCGAGGCGACCACGCCGGGCTGTGTCTTTCGCGAGCTCCCGGCGAACATCCAGGACTCGTACCGGCAGGTCGTCGGTCATCAGGAGCGGCGCGTACTCGGCCGCGGTCGTCCAGCGGTCGCCGCTGCGGGTGAACGTGAAGCGGGCCAGCAGACCTTCGGCCTTGATGCTGTTCGGTTCGCGATGCGCGGCGACCAGGTTGCCGAGTCCGTACGCGACCCACTTGCCGTCGATCTCCTCCATCGGCTGTACGACGTGCGCGTGGTGACCGATCACCAGGTCGATGTTGCTGTCGGCAAGCAGTTGCGGAGCGACCTCGCGCTGCTGGTCGTTGAGCTTGTTCGAGTACTCCGTGCCCCAGTGGCAGCTGACCAGCACGAGCTCGGCGCCGCGGTCGCGAGCTTCTTGAGCCTTCAGCTTGATCGTCTTCGCGCTGATCTTGCCGGCCCGCCAGGTCTCACCGTTCGGGTACGGCAGCCCGTTGAAACCGAAGGTGAAGCTGAGCGATGCGACCTTCACGCCTCCGACGTCGACGATCGTGATCTGCTCGGCCTCGGCCCGCGACCGCGCCGTACCAGCATGCTTCAGCCCGACCTTGTCGAGCGTGTCGAGCGTCCGGTCGATGCCGGCCGCGCCGCCGTCGAAGCTGTGGTTGCTCGCGGTCGTGCAGAGGTCGTAGCCGGTCTGCTTCAGCGCCGTGGCGATCTGCGGCGGACCCTGGAAGAGCGGGTAGCCGTGGTACGGACCGCCTTCGCGAGCCAGCGGTGTCTCCAGGTGCGCGATCGCGAGATCCGCCTTCTGGACAAGGGGTTTCACGCTGCTCATCAGCGGCGCGAAGTCCCACCGGCCGTTGTCGCCGTCGCGTTTCGCGGTGGTCCACAGGCGTTCGTGAAGCAGTACGTCGCCGGTCGCGACGACCGTGACCTGGTCAGCCTGCTTGCTCTGCTTCGGTTCAGCCGTCTTCGGAGGCTGATCACCTGTGTTCGCATACGTGTCCGCGATGCATCCGCTCGTCGCCATCGCCGCGGCTCCAGCGAGCATTCCCCCGAGCACCGCGCGTCGTCGTACCGCCATTCCTGTCCCCCAAACCCTCGTTGTCGTTGAAGACGCCGCCCAGGACCTGTTAGTTGGGGGTGTGGTAGAAGTGCCGGTATAACTATCCCGGAGGAATCATGGTCGAGTTGAAGACGCCGGCGCAGATCGAGCAGATGCGCGCGGCCGGGCGGGTCGTCGGCAGCGCGCTCGCAACGGTGAAGAAGGAGGCCGCGGTCGGCGTCTCCTTGCGGGAACTCGACGAGGTGGCCCGCGAGGTACTGCGTTCGGCCGGGGCGGTGTCGTTGTTCGACGGGTACCAGCCCGGGTTCGCGACGTCGCCGTTCAGCGGCGTGATCTGTACGTCGGTGAACGACGCCGTACTGCACGGCCTGCCGTCCGACCACCGGCTCGCCGACGGGGACCTGCTCAACGTGGACTGCGGCGCCTCCATCGACGGGTGGTGCGCGGACTCGGCGATCAGCTTCTGCGTCGGTACGCCGCGGGCCGAGGACCTGGAACTGATCGCGACGACCGAAGAGGCTCTCGCCGCGGGGATCGCGGCCGCTGTCGAGGGCAACCGGATCGGCGACATCGGCGCCGCCATCGGAGAGGTCGGGGACCGGGCCGGCGTCGGCACCAACCTGGACTTCGGCGGCCACGGCGTCGGCCGCCGCATGCACGAGGAGCCGCACATCCCCAACGGCGGCCGCCCCGGCCGGGGCCTCAAACTCCGCGCCGGCCACGTCGTCGCGATCGAGCCCTGGTTCTGGTCCGGCCCCGGATCCACCTACAGCATCGACGAAGACGGCTGGACCCTCCGCTCCGCCGACCGAACCCGCGGCGCCCACGCCGAACACACCGTAGCCATCACCCCCCAAGGCCCCCAGATCCTCACCCTCCCGTAGTCAGAACAGCGGTTCCTGGGATGGCTGGGGGCGGTGCATGCCGTTGATGGGGGCTGGGCGGTGGGTGGAGCCTCGGGCGAAGCCGTGTTTGGCTAGTAGGGGGCGGAGTTTTTGGTCGAAGGCCTTGCGGTAGCTCGGGGAGGCGTTGGAGCCGTGGGCGTACAGGGAGTTGTAGCGGCTGACGAGGTCGGGGTGGTCGTGGGCCAGCCACTGCATGAACCACTCCTTGACGCCGGGGCGTAGGTGGAGGAGCAGCGGGGTTACGCCGGTGGCACCGGCCGCGGACAGTTGGGACAGGAGCTCGTCCAGTTCGTCCGTCGAGTCGGTGAGCCAGGGAAGGACGGGGGCGACCATCACGCCGCAGGGCAGGTCTGCGTTGCGGACGGCTCGGATCAGGTCGAGGCGGCCGCGGATCGAGGGGACGCCGGGTTCTAGGCGGCGGCGGAGTGCTTCGTCGCCGAGAGCGAGGGAGAGGCCGATGCCGACGGAGACCTCGGTGGAGGCCGCTGAGAGCAACCCCAGGTCACGGCGAAGGAGCGTCCCTTTGGTGAGGATGGACAGTGGCGTGCCCGAGCCGGCGAGGGCCTCGATGATGCCGGGCATCAGGCGGTAGCGGCCCTCGGCGCGCTGGTACGGGTCGGTGTTGGTGCCCAGGGCAACTTGTTCGTGGCGCCAGGACGGGCGGGCGAGTTCGCGACGCAGGACGTCGGCCACGTTCGTCTTCACGACGATCTGCCGGTCGAAGTCCAGCCCGCTGTCGAGCTCGAGGTACTTGTGCGTGGGCCGGGCGAAGCAGTACCGGCAGGCGTGCGAACACCCGCGGTACGGATTGACGGTCCAGTTGAACGGCAGCGCCGTACCGGGCACGGAGTTCAGCGCCGACCGCGCCAGCACCTCGTGGAACGTGATCCCCTGAAACTCCGGCGTCGTCACCGACCGGACCAGCCCCGCGATCGACCCGAGCCCCGGCAACGTCCCCGGGGCCTCGGCATCAACCCGCTGCCCAGCCCACCTCATGCATCATAGTCAAACACATGTTCCCATAATCGTCATGTCTTGAGGTACGCCGCTGACGTAGAGGAGGGAGGACGCCGCTGACGTAGAGGAGGTCGCCCATGCGTAGAGCGTCGTCCTCGAGGGGTGGGAGGTTGTTGGTGGCGAGTAGGTCTCGGGTGGTGGAGGTGTTGAGCAGCCAGCCGCGGGCCGTGAGGTAGGGGGCGGCCTCGTTGCGGTCACCGAAGTAGCGCAGCTTCGCGTGGTCGAGGTCGAAACCGTGTGCACGCCAGCGTTCGGAGATGCGGTTCAGGCCTTCCTTCGTCTTGCCGTCGTCGCCCGGTCGCGGGTTGGACCGGCTTTCGGTCGCCACCCGGCTGCCCGGCGCACTGAGTTCGGTGATGGTGTCCAGCAGACGGTCCTGCGCCTCGGGCGGCAGGTAGCCCAGCAGGCCCTCGGCACACCATGCGGTCTGCGCGGACGGGTCGAACCCGGCGGTGCGAAGGGCGGTGGGCCAATCGTCGCGCAGGTCGACCGCGACCACCCTGCGATCAGCGGTGGGTACGGCGCCCAGCTCGGCCAATGTGCGGGTCTTGAACTCGATCACATCGGGCTTGTCCAGCTCGTACACGACGGTCCCGGATGGCCAAGGCAGTCGGTAGGCGCGGGAATCCAGCCCTGCGGCGAGGACCACGGCCTGCGTGATGCCTGCGTTCGTCGCCTCGAGGAAGAAGTCGTCGTAGAACTTCGTCCGTACCTTGGCTCCGTCGATCGTGACCCGATCGACCAACTCGCCGGGAGGCTCTTCACCGGAAGCCAGCCGGGCGAGGAGGTCGATCCCGACGGCCCGGACGAGCGGTTCGGCGTACGGGTCGTCGATCAGTCGACGGTCCGCGCGGGTCGCGATCGCCCTGGCCGTCGCGGCCATGGTCGCGGTCGCGCCCACGCTCGACGCCAGGTCCCAGGTGTCTCCGTCGTGCCTGGTGGAATTCATGCTCCGCCTTCCGCGAGGGGTTCGGAGGAACACCTTTCCACCCGTCACCGACAGCCCAGGAGCGTCAGACGGCGGCCCGGGCGGCCTCCTCGACGCGTTCGCGGTAGTTCGCCCACCAGGCGACGTCCTGCTCCGGGAGGTTCGAGTTGGTCGGGCTCATGCCTGCCGAGCCGTCCAGCTGTTCGCGGAGGATGTCGGCGTGCCCTGCGTGGCGGTTGGTTTCGGCGAGGACGTGGACGAGGATGCCGTGCAGCGTGACCGACGGGTTGCGCCACCACGGCACCTGGCCCGGCGAGTCCAGGTCGAGCGCCTCGATCGTCGCGTCCGCATGGGCGCACGCCCGCTGGTACCGGTCGACGATCTCGGCGCGCGTCTCGTCCGCGGTCGCCCACATCTCGACGTTCGGTTCGGCGTCGTCGTCCCACCACGGCAGCTCTTCGGCGAACGGCCGGTCGAAGGTCTTCCCGAAGTACCAGGCCTCGACGATCGACAGGTGCTTGACCAGGCCGAGGAGGTTGGTCCCGCTGGGCGTCAGCGGCCGGCGGATGTCGTACTCGCCGAGCCCGTCGAGCTTCCAGACCATCGACTCGCGGACCTTACGGAGGTAGTCGTGCAGATTTTCCTTCACAACCGCGAATCATGCCTCAGCCGAAGACCGCCGCGTTGGCCCGCGCCCATTCCCGGTACGTCGTACCCGGCCGGCCGGTGAGGTCGAACACCGCCGGCTCCGGCTTCATCGGGTGTTCGGCCATCATCCGGAAGCCGTCCAGCAGCCACTGCGCCGTCTCGCGTCCGATCACCGGCGCGAGCCCCTCGACGTACTCGTCCGGTGTCAGTTCCTCGAACCGCACCTCCCGCCCGATCGCCTCCGCGATCCACGCGACCTGCTCCGGCGGCGTGATCCCCTCCGGTCCGCTCATGGTGATCTTCCGCCCGCCGTACTCCTCCGACAGCAGCACCACCCGCGCCACCGCGGCGATGTCCGCGAGGTCGATCGGCGTCTGCACCGCGCCGGCGTACGGCGACCGCACGACCCCGTCGGCCTTGATCGACGGAGCCCAGTCGAGCGTGTTGTTCATGAACTGCCCCGGCCGCAGGAAGGTCCAGTCGAAGCCGCCCGCCTCGATCGCCCGCTCGATCCGGTAGTAGTGCCACGTCGACGGATCCCCTTGCGCCTCGTAGTCCGCAGGCTCCCCCGACAGTACGACGACCCGCCGCACGCCGGCGTCCCGCGCGCAGCGGACGAAGTCGTCGACGTACGCCGGAAGCGGCGCGAGGTACACGGTGTCGACGCCGGCGAGCGCCGCGGGCAGCGTCTCCGGCTTGCCGAGGTACCCGCGCGCGACCTCCACGCCCTCCGGCAGCGCGGCCCGGGCCGGCTTGTTCGTCAGCGCGCGCACCGGCGCGCCCGCCGCCACCAACTCGTCGACGAGCAGCCGGCCGACACTCGCGGTCGCACCCGTCACCAGGATCGTCATCCCCATCTCCTCTCCACGATGAATTTCCGTAGGGTATACGAGAATACAAGGAAGCGCCTATCGTTGCCCCGTGAGCGAGCGGCGGAGTGGCGAGGGGCAGCCGGACAAGACGCTGGCGTTGCTGTGGCGCAACCACCGCCAGCCGACCGCGCTCGCCGACGAACCTGCGAGGAAGCGGGGAGCCGGACGGCGACCGTCGCTGAACGTCGACGACGTCGTCCAGGCGGGCATCCAGCTCGCCGACGACCAGGGGCTGGCGGCGGCGTCGATGGGCGGGCTCGCGAAGGAGCTCGGCGTCGGCACGATGACGCTGTACACGTACGTGCCGTCGAAGGACGAGCTGCTCGACCTGATGGTCGACCAGGTGCTCGGCGAGCGCGAGCTCCCCGGCCCGGATGCAGCGCGGCCGGAGGACTGGCGCAAGCAGGTGGAGCTCTACTCCCAGCAGACCCGTGCGATGTTCCAGCGGCACCTGTGGTTGTCACAGGTCTCGACGATCCGCCCGCCAGTCGGACCCGGGATGCTGGCGGGTCGCGAGTACCTCCTGTCCGCGTTGCTCGGTCTCGGACTCGGAGCGCTCGAGACCAACACCGCTGCGCTCGCAATCACGACGTACGTCGACTCCGCGGCGAGCCTCGAAGCGGAGAGTCAACTGGTCGAGCGCGCGACCGGTCAGACCAACGACGCCTGGTGGTACGAGCGGAACGACCTGTGGGAGACGTACTTCGACGTCGACCGGCACCCTGCGATGACCACGATCTGGCACGCCGACGGGTACCAGTCGACCACCCGCGAAGCCGCCGCGGACTCCTACCGCTACGGCCTCGACCGCCTCCTCGACGGGATCGAGAGGACAGGACCCGGGGAGGAGTAGGTTGCCCGGGTGAGGGAGAACTTCCAGGTCGATCTGCAGGGGATCGTCGACCTGCTCAGCAACCACCTGTACAGCAGCCCGCGGGTGTATCTGCGCGAGCTGCTGCAGAACGCCGTCGACGCGATCACCGCCCGCCGGGCCATTGATCCCGGTGCTCCGCGGCGGATCGACGTCCGCACGGCCGACGACGTACTGAGCATCAGCGACACCGGGATCGGGCTCACTCCGGAGCAGGTCCGCGAGTTGCTGGCGACGATCGGGCGGAGCTCGAAGCGGGACGAGATCGGGTTCGCCCGGACCGAGTTCCTCGGCCAGTTCGGCATCGGTCTGCTGTCCGCGTTCATGGTCGCGGACGAGATCGAGGTCGTGACCCAGCCCGCCGGCGGTCCGGCCACGCACTGGATCGGTACGGCGGACGGCCGGTACACGATCGCGACCACGGCGGACCGGTCCGAGCCCGGTACGACGGTCACGCTCAAGGCCCGGCGTGGTGCGGAGCAGTGGTACAAGAAGGCGACCGTGGTCGAGCTGATCCGCCTGTTCGGCGCGCTGCTTCCGATCGAGATCCGGGTCGACGGCGAGCCTGTCACCGACGGCACTGCGCCGTGGGAGGGTTCGCGCGCCGACCTGGTCGGCTATGCGCAGGACAAGCTCGGGTTCACGCCGTTCGACGTGATCCACCTGAACAATCCGGCGGCGGGGCTGACCGGCGTGGCGTTCGTCCTGCCGTTCGCGGCCAACCCGGCCGAGCGGGCGACGCATCGCGTGTACCTGAAGCGGATGCTGCTCGCCGAGCATGTCGAGGGCCTGCTGCCCGATTGGGCATTCTTCGTCCGCGCGGTCATCGACACGTCCGAACTGCGGCCGACCGCGAGCCGCGAGGCGCTGTTCGACGACGGCTCCCTGGAAGCCACCCGGGATGCGCTGGGTGCGCAGCTGCGCGGCTGGCTGGTGCGCCTCGGCAACACCGACCCGGCCAAGCTGGACAAGTTCCTCGGCATCCACCAGCTCGGTGTGAAGGCGCTCGCGCTCCACGACGACGAGATGCTCCGGCTGGTCCACCGCTGGCTGCGCTTCGAGACGAACCACGGTCGCATGACGACCGCGGAGCTCCAGGAGCGCAGCGGTGAGATCCGGTATGTCGCAACGGTCGAAGAGTTCCGCCAACTGGCAGCCGTTGCGGCCGCACAGCAGATGACGGTGGTGAACGGCGGTTACACCTACGACAGTGAGCTTCTCGAGCGTCTCCCCGACGTAGTGCCCGATCTGGTCACCACACGGTTCGACCCGACCGAGCTGAGCACCAGCTTCGACAGTCTGGACCCGGACACCGAGCTACAGCTGCGGCCGTTCCTCCAGCTGGCTCAGGACTCGCTGGACCCGGTCGGTTGCGAGGTAGTGGTCCGAGCCTTCGAGCCGGCCGGTCTGCCCGCGCTCTACCTCGTGGACCGGTCCGCACAGTTCGCCAGTGAGCTCAGAGCCACCAAGGACCGTGCTGACGCGCTCTGGTCCGAAGTACTCGGTGCACTCGACACGCACGAGGACAGCCGTCCGCAGCTCGTCCTCAACTACCGCAGTCCGTTGGTACGCCGGATGACGTCGCTGAACGACCGTGAGCTCACCAAGCTCGCAATAGAAGGCCTGTACGGACATGCGCTGATGCTCGGCTACCACCCGATCAGTCCGGCGGACTCCGCGCTGGTGAACCGCTCTTTCCTCGGTCTGCTCGATCAGGCCGTCCCGACGCGTGAGGACCCGACTCGATGAACGAGGAACTCGTCGACCAGCTGCAGCGCGCTCAGAGTGCGCCGTACGGGAAAGCACGGTCCGCTCTGCTGGAGGACGTCGTACGGCGGGCCGACGCGGCTGGTGAGGACGACCTGGCGTTCTACAGCCGTCTCGCGCTCGTGACGGCGTACGTGATGGGTGGAGAGCCGCGGAAGTCGCTGGTGCCGTTCGCGCGGTGTGTGGCGGACTGGGATGCGTCACCCGATCTCTACCGGGACTACGCGCACACCTTCTACTGGTGCTTCAAGTACGCGCCGAGCACGCTGAGCAAGTTCCCCGAGGTGCCGCTGGAACGTGCGTACGCCGTACTGGACGACATGGAGCGGCGGTGGAAGCTGAGTGGTCACAGCATGCACGCCGTCCACCAGCACCGGTGGCTGGTCGCGGACCACATCGGTGACGAGGAAACGGCTGCTGAGCAGTTCCGGCTGTGGTCGACCGCACCGCGCGACGACCTGTCGGACTGCGTCGGCTGCGACCCGACGTCGAAGGTGCACCATCTGACCAGCGTCGGGCGTACGGCGGACGCCGTCGCGCTGGCCGTGAGCGCACTGGACGGACAGCTGACCTGCGCGGAGCAACCGCAGCAGCTGCTGACCGCACTACTCCCGGCGTATGTTGCCGAGGGCATGTATTCGGAGGCGGTGGACGCGCACCGGAAGGCCTACCGGCTCCTCCGCGGCCGAGTCGGCGAGCTGAGCGAGCACGCGGACCACGTGGTGTTCCTGGCCCGGACCGGCAACGAACTCAAGGCCGTCGAGCTGATCGAGCGGCATGCTGCCGAGCTGGCCGACCCGCCCTCGCCGTACGCGGAGATGGTGTTCGCGGCCGGGGCGTCACTCGCTTTGAGCCGGATCGACGGAGGGCTGATGATCCGGCAACCCTCCGGCGCCACCCCGGCTGCTGAGCTGGCCAAGCAGTTGGCCGAGCGAGCGCTGGAGCTGGCGGCGCAGTTCGACGCCCGGAACGGGACGACCCATCGCAGCAACGCGATCCGGGCGACGCTGACCGCCGACCCGTGGGTCGAGTACCTGCCGCTGTCCGAAACCGCCCGCCGAGCGCAGCTCCGTCAACAGACACACAAAGAAGAGCCTCCTGCGGCTGAGGAGCTCCCGCCGGCCAGCGGGCGAGAGTGGCTGGACCGGGCGGAGGCTGCGTGGCAGGCGGCGCGGCCGGAAGAGGCGATCGCGGCCTGGCAGTCCTTCGACCAAGAGGTGCCGGAGAGCGAGTGGACTGCGCTCGACCGGGCACGAGTGCTCGACGGGCGCGGCCTGGTCGCACAGGATCAGCCAGAGGTCGCCTTGGCGGCCTGGCGCGAAGCACTGAGTCTGTACGCCGAACTCGGCGAAGAGGTCCGCGTCCTCCGCGACCGGGGCCGCATCGGCCGGATGCTGTGCTCGGAGGGCCACACCGACGAAGGGCTGGCGACCGGCGAGGAGCCTCTGCGCTGGCTGATCGAGAACGACGAACCACACCGCCGCGGCGGATGGCATGACTCGCTCGCGACGATGTACGCGCAGGCGGGACGCTTCGAGGACGGCGTACGGGAGCTGACCGCGCTGCTGCAGCGCACCGACATCGACAACGACCTCAGGACGGCCGGCGCGCTCCTGCAGAGCAATCTGCTCGAGCACTTGGGGCACCTCGAAGAAGCGGAGGCGGCTGCGACGGCTGGTCTCAGCAGCGCACAAGACGACATTCCGAGGTTCTTCGGGTACAGGCACCGCGGGCGCATCCGCCTCAAGCTGGAGCGCGCTGCCGAGGCAGCAGAAGACCTGACCGAGGCAGTCGCCCTGACAGCTGGTGTGCCCGGACTCGAACTGCACGCGGCGCTCTGCCAGGTGGAGTTGGCCCAGGCCTATCTCCTGACGAACCGCCCGCTGGAGGCGGCCGAGACCGCTGAGGAAGCGTTGCCGGTGCTGACCGGAACCACCGAAGAGGTGGACCTGGTACCCGCTCGTGGCGTGCTGATCGAGGCCTACCGCGCTCTTGGCGAGCTTGAGTCCGCACTGAACAGGCTGCGCGAACTCCTGGCCTCGGACCCGCCGCAAGGGCATCCGTACTGGTTCGGCAGCATGCGGATGGACGAAGGCACCCTGCTCGAGCAGCTCGACCGGGACACCGAAGCAGTCGACGCGTTCCTGGCCGCCGCGGCGGACTTCGAGACAGCGGAGGACCCGATCAAGCAGGTGGAGGCGCTCCGGCTGGCCGCGCGATCCGCCCGCTACCTCGGCGACTTCACTCACGCCGCGGAGCTCATCAACCGAGCCCACGCGCTGCTCGAGACGCAACCGTCCGCCGACGAGTCCGTTGTCTTCCACACCGCTGGCGTGCACTGGGACCTCGCCGTACTGGCACTACAGCAGGGCGAAACCGGCACCGCCGTACGGCACGCTTCTCAAGCCGCCGACCACTACCAACGCGGCGGGTACGCCGACCAGCGCACCAATGCCCTCCTGATGATCGCCGAACACGGCAGCACCGACGAGAAGGCCCTCGAACAGCTCTTCCCAACCCTCACTACCGGGACCGACCACTGGTACCGCGCCGGCTGGCTGCTGGTCGACCGCCTCCGCAGCCAGGGCCGCACCCACGACGCCGCGCAACTGGAGTCCGAACTCACCGCCGACTGATCATCGGGCGCCCGAGAGGACGTCTGCTCCGATCGGGTTGAGCATGTGCCGGACCGAGCTGCCGATGCGGTGCGTGGTGACCAGGCCGGTGTTGTGCAGGATCCGGGCGTGTTCGCTGGCCGAGGCCAGTGAGATCCCCGCTCGGGCCGCCAGTTCGCTGGTCGAGCATGCACCGCTCGAGATGCTCTTCAGTACCCGCGCCCGGGTCTTCCCGAGCAGGTCGGCCACGGCGCGATCGCGGTCCGCGTGGCGTACGACGGCCTCGGGCCGGCCCGCCGGCCGTACCGGGTACACCAGCACCGGTGGCAGTGCGGGATCGTGCAGCATCATCGGGTACTTCCAGCAGAAGAACGACGGCACCAGCCGCAGCCCTCGCCCTTTCAGGTACAGATCCCGGTCGATGTGCGGCATGTCGACCGACAGCACCGGCGCCTCCCAGCGCAGTGTCCGGTGCAGCTGCGGGATCAGCGACTCGAACCCGTCGCTGGCGACGGTGTCGTTGTGCTTGGCAACGGTCGACTCGATCGCCGGCGTGATCATCGGCATCTGCGGCGCGATCTTGGACCGGTGGAACGACCGCAGCCCCTGCACGAGCCGGGTCATCACGCCGTTCTCACCGGCCGCGAGCCGCCGGCTCCGGGCCGGCAGCCGCACGCTGTCCGACAACCTACTCAGCTCGGATCTCAGCTGACCGGGCGGTGTGGCGGCGACCGCCGCCAGTCCCGCCTCGAGCCCCTGAGCCGCTGCGCGCGGTGTCAGGAAATCCGGTGAATACCCCACCGGCGGTGCCAGCGCGAGCAGCTCCTGCTCCAGCGCGCTCAGCCGGGCCCTCGCCCGCTCCCGCCAGGTGCCGAACGTCTCCGGCTCGTCGTCGGTCTGCAGGACGTGGAGACCCAGCAGGACCTCCCACAACGGATCGGGCTCCTGCGCGATCGTCGTCCTCGCCAGATCCGCACACTCGAAATGAACGCGGAACACCACGGTCTCCTCCCCCGAGGAAAGTCACCCGCCGTGGTCAACGGGCAACACAAAGACCGTAACAGCCGCCGGGGTCACCCACCGTGACGTGCGGCTACTCCCACTCGATGGTGCCCGGGGGCTTGCTGGTGACGTCGAGGGTGACCCGGTTGACCTCGTCGACCTCGTTGGTGATGCGGGTCGAGATGCGCTCGATCACGTCGTACGGCAGGCGGGCCCAGTCGGCGGTCATCGCGTCCTCGCTGGTGACGGGGCGCAGTACGACGGGGTGGCCGTACGTCCGGCCGTCGCCCTGGACGCCGACCGACCGTACGTCGGCCAGCAGGACCACCGGGAACTGCCAGATGTCGCGGTCGAGACCGGCCGCGGTGAGCTCGGTGCGGGCGATCAGGTCCGCGGCGCGCAGGATGTCCAGCCGCTCGCGGGTGACCTCGCCGATGATCCGGATGCTCAGGCCGGGGCCCGGGAACGGGTGCCGGTAGACCATCGTCTCCGGCAGGCCGAGCGCCAGGCCGAGCTCGCGGACCTCGTCCTTGAACAGCGTCCGCAGCGGCTCGATCAGGCTGAACTGCAGGTCGTCGGGCAGCCCGCCGACGTTGTGGTGCGACTTGATGTTCGCAGCGCCGGCACCGCCGCCGGACTCGACGACGTCCGGGTACAGCGTGCCCTGGACCAGGAACTCGATGTGCCGCTCGGCGTCCACCTGGCGCGCGGTCGCCTCGAAGGTCCGGATGAACTCGCGGCCGACGATCTTGCGCTTCTGCTCCGGGTCGGTCACCCCGGCCAGCGCGGTCAGGAACTGCTCCTCGGCGTCGATCGCCTCCAGCCGGATCCCGATCGCGGCGACGAAGTCCTTCTCGATCTGCTCCGACTCACCGGCCCGCTGCAGACCGTGGTCGACGTACACGCAGGTCAGCTGGTCGCCGATCGCCTTGTGCACCAGGGCCGCCGCGACCGCGGAGTCGACACCGCCGGACAGCGCGCACAGCACCTGCTTGTCGCCGACCTGCGCGCGGATCAGCTCGACCTGCTCCTCGACGACGTTGCTCGTCGTCCAGTCGCCCTTGCAGCCGGCGATCTCGTACAGGAAGTGCTCCAGCACGGCCTGCCCGGCCTGCGAGTGCAGGACCTCCGGGTGCCACTGCACACCGGCCAGCCGCCGGTCCAGGTCCTCGAACGCCGCCACCGGCGCGCCCTCGGACGCCGCGAGTACGGCGAAGCCGGCGGGCGGCGCGTGCACCGCGTCACCGTGGGACATCCACACGTTCAGGTCCTCGGGGACGTCGGCCAGCAGCGTCCCGGCCTCGCTCACCGTGACCGGCGTCCGGCCGAACTCGCGCAGTCCGGTACGCCGGACCTCGCCGCCGAGCGTCTGCGCCATCGCCTGGAAGCCGTAGCAGATCCCGAACGCCGGTACGCCGGCCTCGAACAGCCCGGAGTCGACCCGCGGCGCACCCTCGGCGTACACCGACTGCGGCCCGCCGGACAGGATGATCGCCTTCGGCCCTTTCGCCAGCATCTCCTCGACCGGCATCGAGTGCGGCACGATCTCGGAGTACACCTTCGCCTCGCGCACGCGGCGCGCGATCAACTGCGCGTACTGCGCCCCGAAATCGACGACCAGGACCAACTCGTGTTCTGCCACGCACAAAGCCTATCGGTGCAGGTCAGCAGGGCTGTAATCCGCCGCTCGACCAGTCACCGCCAACACGTCGTTGGTGACCTCCAACCCCGGAAACCGCCGCCGCATAGCAGCCTCGTACCGAGCCGCCCCAGCCTGATCCCCGATGTAGTCCGAGATCAGATGCGACCCGAACCACAACCGCACCCGACACCGAGTCGAAAGTCTCACAACCCCGACGCTAGCGACGCTAGTTGTCCCTGGTGTTACCGTCCGTTACAACCACAAGACGCTTCGGGGCGCGGAACGAGAGCAGGTCGATCATCGGCGGCTTCTCGACCAGCTGTACACCGCCCAGCAGCTCCCCAGCACAGTCCAGGGCGACCTGGGTTTCCATTCGGGCCAGGGCGGCGCCTAGGCAGCGGTGGATGCCGATACCGAAGGCTAGGTCGGGTGGGCCGCCGTGGCCGCTCAACCCGAGCAGCACAGGTGCTCCGGCTGGAACCTCAACCTCACCCAAGGTCGTGGGCGAGGCGGTGATTCGGCGCCAGGTGGGGACTGAGGAGGTCTCTTGGAGGACCTGTTCGACAGTTGTGGTGGGGTCGTTCAGGCGTCGTTGGAAGGCGGTGGAGATTAGTTGGGTTGTGGTTTCCTGTCCGGCGATCAGGAGGAAGTAGCCGACCGCGCAGATCTCCTCGTCGGTCAGGCCCAGATCGATCAGTACGCCGAACAGGTCGTCACCCGGTGCCTTCCGGGACGCCGTCGTGCGGGCGCGTAGCCAGGCGTAGAACTCGGCTGCGCTGTGCGCCAGCTCCAGCTGACGGTCCTCGTCGGGCCAGCCCCAGAACAGTTCCAGCGAGTCCAGGCTCCAGGCCTTCAGCGCGGGTACGTCGACGTCCGTCAGGCCGAGCAGATGCAGTACGACGAGGGCGGGCGGCTCCGCGGCGATCGCCTGCACCAGGTCGACCTGTTGGCCGTCCGCGAGTGCTGTGGAGGCAGCCGCGACTCGCGAGGTGTTGAGCTCCCGGGTCAGTGGTTCGGCGGCGGCGACGCGGGCGGGGCTGAAGAAGCGGGCGACGGCGGCACGGATCGGGCGGTGCGACTCCCCCGCGTTGTTGGCCAGCGTCGGCGGCAGCGCGAAGCCGACGCCGGACAGGACGCGGAGCGCCTTCACGGACAGCGGCGTGTGGGCGAGTACGGCGTTGTCCGGGCGGAACGTCTGCGGGTCGAGCAGCACCTCACGCGCCAGCGCCGGGTCGTCGACGACCCAGTACCCGAGCGCCTCGTCGTACCGGGCCGGGCAGCCGCTCACCGCCGACCCATCCCGCGTCACTCGAACCATCCCGGTGCGGCGGCCCGGAACTCCTCTCGGCTCCAGGCGCCGGCCCCGGCCGGGATCCGCCCGATCACCGGGACCCCGGTCGTCGCCGGGAGATCCTCCAGGTTGCAGCTCTCGGCGAGGTCCGGCTCGGCCGGCCAGGACCCGATCACGAGCCCTTCGACCGGCAGTTCCCGCGACCGCAGCGCCTCGACGGTCAGCCCGGTGTGGTTCAGCGTGCCGAGCCCGGCGCGCGTCACCACCACGAACCTGAACGGCGACGTCAGATGCTCGGCGAGATCCGCCAGGTTGTTGCCATCAGCATCGAGTCCGACGAGCAGTCCGCCGGCCCCCTCGACCAGCACGGTGTCGTATTCGCGGGCGAGGTCGTCGATCGATGCGGCGTACTCCTCGACCGACGGCAGCGGGATCCCGGCGCGCCGGGCGGCGGTGGTGGGCGCGAGCGGCTCGGGCAGCCGGACGCCTTCGTGCAGCGCGGTCACGCCGGTGAGCCGCACGACCTCGGCGAGGTCGCCCGGCTCGTCAGGGCCGACGCCGGTCTGGGCCGGCTTGACCACGGCGACCGACTCGCCGGCGCGCACCGCGAGCGCGGCCGTGACGATCGTCTTGCCGATCTCGGTATCGGTCCCGGTGACGAAGGTGATCATGAGACCGCCCCAATCGCGTCGACGATCACGGCGCACGCGCGATCGAGGTCGGCTGCCGACAACCCGGCATGTGCGGTGAGCCGCAGCCGGGAGATGCCGTCGGGGACGGACGGCGGCCGGAAACTTCCTACCCGTACGCCGTTCCGCAGGCACAGCTCGGCCGCGCGGACGGTCTCACGCGGACCCGGCATCGGGACGGAGACGACCGCACCACGCGACGGCGGCACGTCACACGCGGCCGCCAACTGAGCCGCGGCCGCGTGGATCGCCGCGGGGCGGTCGGGCTCGTCCTGCAGAACCTGCAAGTGCAGCAAGAGCAGCGGCGCACGCGGCCGGGTTCAGACCAGTGTCGTAGATGAACGAACGTGCCCGGTTCACGAGGTGCTCGCGGAGCACCGACGGCCCCAGCACGACCCCGCCCTGGGAGGCCAGGGACTTGGACAGCGTCATGGTGACGACGACGTGCTCGAGCCCGGCCAGACCCGCCGCATGCACGGAACCATGACCGTTGCCGCTGACCCCCAACCCGTGGGCCTCGTCGACCAGCAGTACGGCGTTGTGCGCGCGGGCGACCGCGGCCAGTTCGAGCAGCGGCGCCTCGTCGCTGAGCACGCTGAACACCGACTCGGTCATCACCACCGCATGCGGCTCGTTGCGCTCGGCAAGCACCTTCTCGACCGCGTCGACGTCGTTGTGCGGGACGACCTCGACGCGAGACCGCGCCAGGCGGCAGGCATCCACCAGCGAGGCGTGGACGTGTTCGTCGGAGACGAGCAAGGTTCCCGGTCCGCCGAGCGCGGTCACGACACCGAGGTTGGCCAGGTACCCGGACGAGAACACGAGCGCGGATTCCTGCCCGGCGTACGCCGCCAGAGCAGATTCGAGCTGCTCGTGAAGTTCCGTCGTACCGGTGACGAGGCGGGATGCGGTGGAGCCTGTGCCCCAGGTGCGTACGGCGTCGGCCGCAGCCGCCACCACCCGCGGATCTCGAGCCAGACCGAGGTAGTCGTTGCCCGCAAGGTCGATCAGGTCAGCGTCCGCGGCCCGAGCGCTGAGCCGTCGGGTCAGACCCCGGGCCTCCAGCGCGGCCGCCTTCGGGGCGAGCCAGTCCTCCAGCATCAGCCGGCCTCCTCGACCGCGCCCGTGATCGCCGCGCCGATGGTGGCGATGTCCTCGTCGGTGCAGATGTACGGCGGCATCGTGTAGACGAGATCGCGGAACGGCCGGACCCAGACCCCACGACGCAGCGCGGCCTCGGTCAGCCGCGGCAGATCCACCGGCCCACCGAGCTGTACGACGCCGACCGCGCCGAGCACCCGCACGTCCTTCACAGCAGGCAGTTCGGCCGCCGGAGCCAGCCCGGTCGACAAGCCGGCCGAGATCCGGGCAACTGTGCCCGCCCAGTCCTGGGAGAGCAGGAGATCGATCGACGCGAGGGCGACGGAACACGCGAGCGGGTTCGCCATGAACGTGGGCCCGTGCATCAACGCACCACCCGGTCCGTTGGAGACCGTGTGCGCGACGTCCGTCGTACACAGCATCGCGGCCAGCGTCAGGTAGCCGCCGGTCAGCGCCTTGCCGACGCACAGGATGTCGGGGTCGACGCCCGCGTGCTCGGACGCGAACAGCGTGCCGGTGCGGCCGAACCCGGTGGCGATCTCGTCGAAGATCAGCAGGAAGCCGTGCCGGTCGGCGAGCTCGCGGAGAATGCGCAGGCAGGCGGGGCTGTACGCGTACATTCCACCGGCGCCCTGCAGGACCGGCTCGACGATGATGCCCGCGATCTCATCCGCCTGTTGCTCGGCCAGTGCGGCCAACGCGTCGGCCCAGGCCTGCAGCTCGGGATCCGTGTCCGGCCGGTCGAAGCCGGCCGGCGGTTGGGGTCCGAACACCTGCTCCTTGAGGGCGCCGGTGAACAGCGAATGCATCCCGTTGACCGGGTCGCACACGCTCATCGGCGCGAACGTGTCGCCGTGGTACCCGCCGCGGACGGTCAGCATCCGCGTGCGGCCATGGTTGCCGCGCGCAACCTGGTACTGCAGCGCGAGCTTGATCGCCACCTCGACCGAGACCGACCCCGAGTCGCAGAAGAACACGTGCCGCAGCGGCTCCGGCGTGATCTCCACCAGCCGCTCGCCCAGCCGGACCGCCGGCTCGTGGGTCAGCCCACCGAACATCACGTGACTGAACTCGTCCACCTGGCGCTTCAGCGCGGCGTCCAGCACCGGGTTCCGGTAGCCGTGGATCATGCACCACCAGGACGCCATCGCGTCGATCGCCTCGACAGTCCCGCCCGTACCGTCGTCCAGCTGCAGCCGTACGCCGTCCGCACCGCGAACCAGCCGCACCGGCGAGGGCTCGGTCAGCGACGAGTACGGATGCCAGAGCAACTCCGCGTCCCGCTGTAGCCACCCATTGACCGACTGTGACACCGCGCTCCTCCATCCTGAGGATCCCCAACGGTAATCGGTCCCCTCGCCGCCCGCCGCCGCAGGTAGGCCGGATGTGACGAGTACCTCTCGGACACCGTGAAGCCGGGTTGGCTAGAAGACGGTGCCGGCCTTCGCGATGTGCAGCGTCACCGCGTCGGGGTGCACTCGCTGCCGTCCCATCGCGGTCACCGCCTGGACGCCCTCGATCGCCTCGTCCCGGATCCACTGCACCGGCGCGACCAGGCCCAGCGGCCCGACCTGCGCCACGGACTCCAGGAAGTACCGCGACTCCAGAACGGTCCAGGCACGGTCCCGCTCCCAGGTGATCGCGTCGGCGGTCCGGGCCGGCTGCTGCCAGGCGGCGCCGTCCTCGCGCTGGTTGCCGTACACCAACTCCCCGTCGGGCCGCAGTACGCCGACGCGGTCGGCCCACTGCCCCGCGTCGACCAGCTCGGCCGCCCGCAGTACACCCGCATAGCCGGCGTCGTGGGCGCTCTGCTCCACGAACCGGCCGTAGCCGAACTTCTCCAGTGACCGGATGTGCCGCTCGAGGATGCCCAGCCGGCTGCGTGCCTCGTGCACCGCGAGGAGCGCGACCTCGACCTGGTAGCCGGCCGCCTTGAACCGCTCCGCCGACTCGGCGAACGCGTCCGGGTCGGCGAGCTCGGTCTCGAGGATCACGTCGTACCGCTCCCGGATCACCAGCTCCTCGGCCAGTGCGAGCCAGCGCCGGCCGTCGGCCGCGACATGTCTCCCGGCGGCCGGCGGTACCTCGGTGATCGGCTCGTAGAAGTCCGGGTGGTACGGCTCGTAGGTCAGCGCACTGAGGACGAGCGGACGGCCGCGGCGCTGCAGCACCGCCTTCACCAGGGCGGTGACCGACGCCTTGCCGTCGCCCGGCTGACCGCCGACGAACACGACGATCGGCTGTTCCTGCGGTACGCCGCTCAGCTGGTCGGGAACGATCCGCTCGCGGAAGATCCGCGCGTTCTCGGCCTCGTCGAGCAGGTGCTGGTCGTCACTGGTTGCTGCAGGCCCCCATGGTGCGGTCACTGTCCCCCCTACGCATCGACGTCGGATTCGTCGTCCGAGTCCTCTTCCTCGTCCTCATCGTCGTCATCTCGTCATCGTCATCGTCGCTCGCCGCCGCGAGCAGGTTGTCGGCGTCGTGGCGGATGCTCTCGGTCGCGGTGGTGTCCAGCGGAACGAGGTCCTGCGCCCGCTTCGCCCAGGTCAGCTGTTCCGCCCGCCAGAGCTCGATGGTGTCGGTGTCGGGCTCGTCGGACTGTTCCTCGGTCGCGATGAACTGCGAGTAGAAGCCGATCGACTGCCGGACCCCCTCCAGCACGGTCTCGTACCCGACCGCCCGCGGCGTCGTCCAGGTCGCCTTGCCGAGTTCGGCGAGCACGTTGACAGCGACGTTGACCACACCCGAACTTTATCCGACCGTCTAGGTCACACACGCCCGCACCCACGTCTGCCTGAACAGCGAGTGAACCCCAGGCGCGGTTATGTTTCCGAAGCGCCGAAACCGGAGGGGAACCAGTTGCCGGATCGCGGCGTCTGCTTCTGCACAACGACAGTGCCGAGCCGCCCGGCGGCTCGCAGCCAGGAGGGGTTACCAGGTGGCCAAGTACGGCAGCAAGGACGACAAGAGCAAGGGCAGCAAGACCGACAAGGGCTCGGGGTCGAAGGGCAAGGACGACCTGCCGGTCCTCCACCCGACCACGCACCGCCCGAAGGGCAAAGGCAGCCAGGGCCAGAGCCGCTAACCGCTGCCTCATATGCACTCGATCACACACAACAACTCGGAGGGATAGAGGATGGCCAGGGGTAAAGACGGTAAGGACCGCGAGCACGACGGCAAGGGCAAGCGCACCGAAACGAAGCACCAGTACGGCCAGGCTCGCAACAAGGCCGACCAGGAACGCAACCCCAACCCCAACACCCGGGCCGGGCGCGAAATCATCGCCAAGAACAAGGAAGCAAAGAAGAACCAGGGCAAGGGCAAGTAGCAACCCTGCGACATTCTGCCGGGGCGACCGTGGAAGCGGTCCGCCCCGGCTCGCTGTTGAGCCCGGTCAGCGGCGGCGGGAGCCGCGTTTCGGCGCGGACTGGCCAGGCTGGCCGCCGCGTGCCGGCCGACCGCCGGCGCGCTTGCCTTGGGAGTTGCCGGGCTTGTTACCCGCGGGGCGAGTTGCCGCCGGTTTGACCGGCTCGGCCTCGAGGGCCTTCTTGACCGCATTGAAGGCGTCGTTGGCGTTGCGGGCGGGCTTGACGCCGGTGAGTTTGGGGATGGCCGAGCGCTGGCGGCGGGTGTGGGTCTGGATGCGCTCGACGACGCGGGTGCGGACCTCGTCGAGGTCGGTGCCGGTCAGGTTCTCCACCGGTTTGCCGCGGTCCAGCGCGACGTCGAACCATTCGGTGTAGCCGTGCGTGTGGACGACCTGGTTCGGCGACTTCTGGCCGAGGCGGCGGTACTGCGTCAGTACGTCGTACCGCTCGTCGAGTCCGAGGACCTCGTCGCGGAGCCCGAGCTCGACCTGGCGGTCGTAGGTCGCGGCGACCCGCTGATCGATCTCGTCGGCGGGGCGGTCGACGGAGAGGACGACCTGCCGGGTGGTTGGCGCGACGGCCCGCTCCGGATCGTTGCCCATGGCACGCGCCAGCGCGTTCACGATCGCGTCGTAGTTGTTCTCGTGGATCTTGCCGGCCGTCTTCGGGTCGAGCCGCGACAGTACGGCGTACGCGTCCTCGGCCATGCTGCGCGGGAAGTCACGCCGTACGGCGTTCCGCGCCTCCGCGACGGCGTCCACCTCCCAGCCCTCCAGCAGCGAGCGGACGTAGACACTCGTCCCGCCCACGATCACCGGGACCCCGCCGGACGCCCAGCTGTCCTCCATATGCCGCCGGGCTTCGGCGACGAACGTCTCCAGTTCCAGCTTCCGCAGCGGCTCGGTGACGTCGATCATCGTGTGCGGGATCCCGCGCATCTCTTCCGGCGTCGTCTTGCTGGTGCCGATGTCCATGTACCGGTACACCTGCCGCGAGTCCGCCGACACGACCATCGGCGGGAGGCCGAGCTCATCCCGGATCCGCAGACACAGATCGACCGACACCGCGGTCTTGCCCGCCGACGTCGGTCCGTAAAGGGCGACCAGGAGCCGGGGTACGTTGGACATACCCCAACCCTAGCCGGACGCGGCCCGAAGCCGGTGCAGTCCTCAGACGCCGTGCTGGTTGGGTGTCTTCGGGGTTCGCCCCGCGAAGTTGCCGATGGGCCTGCCTCGGGTGTCGCGGACCTTGCCGTCCTCGCCGAGGCGGCCGGCAACGGCCTCCTGCGCGGCCTTCCTCGCCTGGCGTCCGGTCAGCTTGCCGCCATTCGTCACCGCCTCGCTGCGTGCGGCCTTCTTCTTGCTTCCGTAACCCATCGCGATCACTTCCTCCCGCGTCGAATGATGGAATACGGATGACGCTAGGACCACGCAGTGGCAAACAATCGTTGGAGTCAGCCTGCGGTGAGGTCGCCGTGGACGGAGCAGCGGGCCGACCAACCCGTTGGGTGGACTTGGACGATCATTCGGCGGCGGCAGCTCGCGCAGTACCTCGGTGGTTCGAGGGCGAGTGCGCGGCGGCAGTTGTCGTGGCTGCCGTCGGTGAGTTCGCGGCCGCAGTGGCCGCAGTACGTCGTCTCGGTCACAGCGTTTTCTGGAGTTCCTTCACCGGCATCTTCAGCTCGGCGAGCAGGTCCAGGTCGGCGGTCGCCGGGCGGCCAAGGGTGGTCAGATAGTTGCCTACGATCACCGCGTTGATGCCGCCGAGCAGACCCTCGCGGGTGCCGAGGTCGCCGAGGGTCAGCTCGCGGCCGCCGGCGTACCGCAGGACCGTCCGCGGCATCGCGAGCCGGAACGCGGCGATGGTGCGCAGCGCGTCCTTGCCGTCCATGATCTCGAGGTCGCCGAACGGCGTACCCGGCCGCGGGTTGAGGAAGTTCAGCGGGACCTCGTGCGGGTCGAGCTCGGCGAGCTGCGCGGCGAGCTCGGCGCGCTGCTCGAGCGACTCACCCATCCCGACCAGACCGCCGCAGCACAGTTCCATCCCGGACTCGCGCACCATCAGGCAGGTCTCCCAGCGCTCCTCGAAGGAGTGCGTGGTGACGACGTCGCCGAAGTACGAACGGGCCGACTCGAGGTTGTGGTTGTAGCGGTGCACGCCCCACGACTTCAGCTCGTCGACCTGCTCCTGCGTGAGCATGCCCAGTGAGCAGGCGATGTTGATGTCGACCTCGGCGTTGATCGCCTCGATGCCGGCCTTCACCTGGCTCATCAGCCGCGGGTCGGGCCCGCGGACCGCGGCGACGATGCAGAACTCGGTGGCGCCGGTCTTCGCGGTCTCCTTGGCGGCCTCGACGAGTTCGGGGATGTTCAGCCAGACCGCGCGTACCGGCGAGGTGAACTGGCCGGACTGGGAGCAGAAGTGGCAGTCCTCGGGGCAGCCGCCGGTCTTCAGCGAGATGATCCCCTCGACCTCGACCTCCTCGCCGCACCACTTCACCCGGACGTCGTGCGCGAGTGCGAGCAGTTCCGGCAGCCGGTCGTCGGGCACGCTGAGAACCTCGACCAATTGCTCCTGGCTCAACCCGGTGCCCTGCTCCAGAACCTGCTCACGTGCCACGTCCAGGATCTCGCTCATGGTTCTCCTGCCTCATCAGAACGGTCGGCTCACAGTAAGACAGGTAGGTACGGCGGGGCTGCGGCGGGCGTCACGTGGAACATCTGCGGCCGAAGTGCCTCACCGCCACTCTCCGCACTCCCCGGGAAAAGTTTTTGGACTTTTCCAAGGAACCTCGTAACCCCCTGTAGATGGGTTCGTTGATGTGTACGAAGGCGGTTACCGCAAGGAAGACCGCCACCTGATTACCGGGAGCTACGAATGCTGATCATTACGATCAGCACGCAGAGTGGTCACAAGGCCCAAAGCCCCCGGAAATCGGAGGTAAGGTAGTTACCAAGAGCTCGGGTCGCCAGCTATGGTTGGCGACCCGATCCCAAAGCGCCGGGCGCCTCACCCCGGCTTGAGTGGGTCCCTCGGGAAACGATTTGGGCGGAAACGTTCCCGAGGGACCTGCTCCCTTTTCCAGAGCTTTTCGAAAAGCCTCAGCAACTTACTGCTGAGGCTTTTTCATTTGCGCCTTTTCTCGCCGTTCTGTTACGAATCCGTCACAGCCTGCTTCGGGATGATCGGGAGCCGAAGAGCACCAGGCGCGTCCGTCGGGACGACCGGGTACTCGGGCTTCACCGGCTGGATCCGCTGGTACGTCGTTCCGACCGCCGGGCGCGGGTCGACGCCGCCCTTGTTCGGCCAGAAGGCGAGCGCCCGCTCGGCCTGGGCGGTGATCGTCAAGGACGGGTTGACGCCGAGATTCGCGGAGATCGTCGAGCCGTCGACGATGTGCAGGCCGTCGTACCCGTAGACCCGGTGGTACGGATCCACGACCCCCGACGACGGTGAGTCGCCGATCGCGCAGCCGCCGATGAAGTGCGCCGTCATCGGCACGTTGAACGGCTCGCCGATCGTGCCGCCCGGCGTACCGTTCATCAGCTTCGCCATCCGCCGGACCACCTGGTTCGCGACCGGGATCCAGGACGGGTTCGGGGCGCCGTGTCCCTGCTTCGACGTGAGCTTCCACCGGCCCAGCCGGTCGCGCTTGCCGAACGTCGTGATCGAGTTGTCCGCGGTCTGCATCACCAGCGCGATCACAGTCCGCTCGGACCAGTGCTTCAGGTCGTACAGCTTCCGGATGTTCTTCCGCTGGACGCCGAGCTCGCGCAACCACGTCCGCCAGCGCGGCTTGTCCCCGTCGCCGTCGGTCAGCACGGTCTGCAGCAGCGACATCACGTTGCTGCCCTTCCCGTACCGCACCGGCTCGATGTGGGTGATGTCGTCGGGGTGGAACGACGACGTGATCGCGACACCACGCGTGTAGTCGACGTCGGTGTCGCGGGAGATCGCGCCGAGCAGCGACTCCGAGTTGGTCCGGGTCAGCACGCCGAGCCGGTTCGACAGCCGCGGCAGCTTGCCCTCGTCGCGCAGCCGGTGCAGGAGTTTCGCCGTACCGAGAGCCGATGCGGCGAAGATCACCTGCCCCGCGGTGAACCGGCGCGTGGCCTTCTTGTTCGACGTACGCCGGGTGTCGATGGCGTACCCGCCCTCTGGGAGCGGCTCGACCGAGGTGACCGTGGTCAGCGAGTAGACCTCCGCGCCGGCCTTCTCGGCCAGGTAGAGGTAGTTCTTCGTCAGTGTGTTCTTCGCGTTGTGCCGGCAGCCCGTCATGCACTCGCCGCAGTCGATACAGCCGCTACGGCGGGGACCCGCGCCACCGAAGTACGGGTCGTCGACCTCGACACCCGGCTCACCGAAGAAGACACCGACCGGTGTCGGGTGGAACGTCTCTCCGACGCCCATGTCCTCGGCGACCTGCTTCATCACCTTGTCGGCCGGCGTGAACCCCGGGTACGTCGTGACGCCGAGCATCCGCTTCGCCTGGTCGTAGTACGGCGCGAGCTCGGACTGCCAGTCGGTGATGTGCGCCCAGGCGCGATCGGTGTAGAACGCGGGCAGCGGTTCGTACAGCGTGTTCGCGTAGACCAGGCTGCCGCCACCGACCCCGGCGCCGGACAGGATGATCACGTCGCGCAGCGCGCTGATCCGCTGGATGCCGTACCAGCCCAGCTTCGGCGCGAACAGGAACCGCTTCTTGTCCCACGAGTTCTTCGCGAACCCCGCGTCGTCGAACCGCGCACCGGCCTCCAGTACGGCGACCCGGTAGCCCTTCTCGGTCAGCCGCAAAGCACTCACCGACCCACCGAAGCCCGAGCCGACGATCACGACGTCGTAATCGAACGTCATGGACGGCCGATCTTCTTCAGGATGCGCAGTGCGCCGGTCATCAGCTCCGCGAACTTCTCGTCGGAGAGTCCGTGCGAGGCGGCGATCGGGATCAGCCGCTGGGTGGCGATCGCCTGCGGCTCGACGTACCGGCGGATGCCCTCGGCACCCTGCCGCCGGCCGAGGCCGGACGACCGCATGCCGCCCATCGGCGTGTCGATCGAGCCGAACGTCGCGCCGTACCCCTCGTTGACGTTGACCGTGCCGGCCATCAGCTGCGCGGCGACCGCGCGGCCGCGACGGCCGTCGCGGGTCCAGACGCTCGCGTTCAGGCCGTACTCGCCCTCGTTCGCGCGCTGGATCGCCTCGGCCTCGTCGGAGAACCGGTAGATCGAGACGACCGGCCCGAAGGTCTCGTTGTCGAAGCACTCCATCGCCGGAGTGACACCGGACAGCACGGTCGGCTCGTAGAAGAGCGGGCCGATGTCCGGGCGGGCCCTGCCGCCGGCAAGCACCGTGGCGCCCTGCTCACGGGCGTCCTCGACGTGCCGGGTCACGGTCTCCAGCTGCGCCTTCGAGATCAGCGAGCCCATGTCGACGTCCCAGCCGGTGCCGGCACTCAGGCGGAGCTTCTTGACCCGGTCCACGAAGGCCGTGACGAACGCGTCGTACACCTGGTCGGCGACGTACAGCCGCTCCATCGAGACGCACAGCTGGCCGGCGTTCGCGAAACACGCCCGTACGGCGCCTTCCGCGGCTCGGTTGATGTCAGCGTCCCGCAGTACCAGCATCGGGTTCTTGCCGCCGAGCTCCAGGCTGCAGCCGATCAGCCGCTCACCGGCCTGCTTCGCCACCAGCCGGCCGGTCTTCGTCGAGCCGGTGAAGCAGATGTAGTCGGCGTTCTGGATGAGCGCGCCGCCGACCGTCGGGCCGTCGCCGTTCACCGCGAGCCAGGCCTCCCGCGGCAGGCCGGCCTCGTACAGCAGCTCGATGCCGCGCAGCGCGGTCAGCGGGGTCTGGCTGTCGGGTTTGTGGACGACGGTGTTGCCGGCCAGGATCGCGGGCAGGCCGTCGGAGATCGCCATCGTCAGCGGGTAGTTCCACGGCGAGATGATGCCGACGACACCCTTCGGGACGAACCGCTCCTCGGCGCGCGTGAGCAGCGGGAAGATCCCGAGCTTGCGCTGCGGCTCGAGCAGCTCGAACGCCTTGCGGCCGTAGTACCGCGCCGTCAGCGCGACGTGCGCGAGCTCCTCGAACGCCTGCTTCCGCGCCTTGCCGGACTCGCGGATGATCAGGTCGACCAGCTCGTGCCGGTGATCGAGGACGAGATCGTGGTACCGCAGCAGGATCGCCGCGCGCTCCGCGAGCGGCACCCGCCGCCAGGTCTGCTGGGTCCTTCGTGCCGCCCGGACCGCCGCGACCACGTCCTCGTCACTCGACACCGGCAGGTCCGCGATCGGCTGACCGGTGGCCGGCGCGTACGACGTCCGGGTGCCGGCCGTCGCGCGCAGCAGCCCCGACAACCGGCGGATGACCGACTGATCGGTCGCGTACGACGCGGTCGGGTCGAGCTCCGGATCCGCAGGAATCGAAGTCTGCTCACTCATACCTCCACCTCGCTACGCTCGGTTCCGGTATGAGCGAAATACTCAGCTCTACCTATGATTCGCTCGCTGCGCTCGCTCATGGGGAAAGGCTACCTGCCGGTAATAGCGGCTGTCAGTATCAAGTGACCGTTAAGCTGATCCGCTGAACCTGCGAAGGGGTGGAACGTCAAGATGGTGGACAGCGGGGGGCTCTGGACGCCTCCTGAGGACGAGCTCGGTGAGGCGCTGCAGACAGCCCAGGTGCTGATCGAGGAAGGCCGCGCCGACGAGGCAGGGCCGTACCAGCAGCGGGTCATCGAGCTGGCCAGGGAGCGGGCCGAAGGGCACCCGAACCACTACGAGGCCAAGCATCTGATGGCCGCGACCCAGTACGAGCTGGCGGGATCGCTGAACGCGTCCGGCCGGCACGAGGAGGCGCTCGCCGCGCTGCACGAGGCGCAACTCGGGTACACCGAGCTCCAGGACGCCGGCGTCCTCGACGCGACCTGCTTCCTGGCCGACGTCCGCGCCCGGCGCGCGATGACCCAGGCGCACCGCGGTCACGGCGCCACCGCCGTACTGGAGATGGACGGCGCGGTGATCGCGTACGGCCAGCTCGTCGGCGGCGAGGACGGCCTCAAGCACCAACCCGACTTCGCCCGGGTGCTCGCGATGAACGCGCTGATCCTGCGGCGGTACGGCGACCCCGCGCTGGCGGTCGCGTCCGCGGACGCGGCGACCCAGCTGTTCCTGCAACTAGCGGACCAGATCAACGAGAGCCCGCAGTCGCTGTCGTACGCCCGCTACCTCTGTACGGCGACCGCGGTATCGGCCGACGTCCACGCGGCCGAAGGGCGGCTGGACCTTGCGCTCGAGGCGGACGAGATCGGGCTGACCACCGCCGACACGCTCGCCGACTCGGACTCGACGACCGACATGCGCACGCTGGTCGCCGCCCTGGTCAGGAAGGGCAAGCACCTCGGCATCGTCGGCCGGCTGCGAGGGCGAGTCCTGCCTGCGGACGGCGTACGACACCGACGCCGAGACGGCGGCCCGCGTGGTCGAGGAGCTGGACCGCGGGTTGCCGCTGACGCTGGTCGCGGCGCTGGAGAACGCCGAGATCAAGCTCGGGCCGTTCGAGCAGTACCACCGGCTGATCGCGCTGAGTGAGCCCGCGCCCGGAATGACGCTGGCGACCGTGTCGGGCCGGACCGACCCGGAGTCGGCGGCGCAACGCGCGACCGAGCTCGCGGAGCTGGTGAAGCCGCTGCTGTCGCAGGACGGAAACGCCGCGCTGACGCTCGGGCTCGAGGCGCACTACCTGTTCGCGATCTCGTCCGAGCGGGAGTCGCACCGGATGCGGTTCCAGACAGAGATGTACGTGCCGATCTGGGCGCAGCTGCTGCTCGACATCTCCGAGGCGTACTTCCAGGCCGGGCGGACCGACATCGCGCTCGACCTCGGCGGCTGGTGCGCGGAGGTCGCGACCGCGCTGATCCCGTACGCCGACGACAACGAGCTGATGAAGGACCTGGCCGGGGCCTGCTACCGGCACCACGGCAACCTCCTGGCCGCCACCGGCGACCTGGCCGCGTCCCACCACGCCCACGAGGCCGCGGAGCAACTCCAGCTCGGCCGTTGACGTCCCGGCCCCCTCCGGCGGACGCTGACGCTGGGAGGGGGCAGTTATGGACGTTGTCGAACTGCACAATCGCACGGTCGCGAACTTCGCGGATCTGGTCTCGGAGGTGCCGGCCGATCGGTGGTCGGCGCCGACGCCGTGCTCGGACTGGGACGTCCGGGCGCTGGTCAACCATGTCGTCGGCGAGGAACGCTGGACCGTGCCGCTGATGGCGGGCAAGACGATCGCCGAGGTCGGGGACACCCTCGACGGTGACCTGCTCGAGGACGATCCGGCCGCCGCGGCGTCGTACGCGGCCCGCGAGGCGGAGGTCGCGGCGACCTGGCCGATCGACAAGGTGCATCTGTCGTACGGCGACGAGGATCCGCACGAGTACCTGCGCCAGCTCGCCGCGGACCACCTGATCCACGGGTGGGACCTGGCCGTCGCGATCGGCGCACCGCCGCGGATGGACCCGGACGTCGTGGACGAGGTCGCGGACTGGTTCGCGAAGCGCGAGGAGCTCTACCGCTCGGCCGGGATGGTCGGCGAGCACCTCGACGGCTTCACGGATCCCACCGGGGCGTTGCTCGCCGCCTTCGGCCGCGACCCGGGGTGGACGTCGGCGGCCGCGGTGCTCGAGCGGTTCGGGACCGCCTTCGACGAGGGCGACCTGGAGACGGCGATGTCGCTGGTCACCGACGACATCGTGTTCGAGTCCACGTCGCCGACGCCGGACGGCGGGCGCTTCGAGGGCGCGGACGCGGTCCGGGAGGTGTGGGCGACGCTGTTCGCGGACACCGCCGACCCGCACTTCGAGACCGAGGAGACCGTCCTGCTCGGCGATCGGGCCGTCGTACGGTGGCGGTACTCCTGGCGTGAGTCGTCCGGCAATCGCGGTCACGTCCGCGGCGTCGACGTACTGCGACTACGCGACGGCAAGATCGCGGAGAAGCTGTCCTACGTCAAAGGCTAGTCCTGGAGTTCGGCGCGGAGGGCGCCGACGAAGAGGCCGGCTTCGGTCTCGGTCATGCCGGTCTCGCTGACGACCAGGGCGGTCGCCTGGTGGAGTTCGCCCGCGGCCTTGAGGGCGCGGGTGCGCTCGGCCAGGTTGGTGCCGGGTCGGCGGACCAACGGCGTACCGGTTGTCGGCGGCACGTACCGGCCGAGCCGGATGTCGTCGACCAGTTCCTTCGCACTGCTTGAGGTCGAGGCCGGTGCGGTCACGGATCAGCTTGACCGCGTGCACCGCCTTCTTCGTGGTGATCAGGAACCGCACCTGATCGACGTCGTCCGGGGACAGCTGACCTCGCGCCGCGGCGAGGGCAACATTGTCCGTGTCCTGGCTGCTGCTCCGACGGCTGAACAATCCCATGCGGCAATCCTTCCAGAACCCGTCAAACCGGGTGAACTCGACGCAAGTCGGGTCAATCCGCGAGCAATCGCAGGATCTCGGTCCAGGCGCGGGTGCCTAGCTCGCGGTCGGCGGCATCGGTCCCGCCGCGTGCCATCCGCTGCCCCGCGGTCTTCGGCTCCTCGCCCGGCAGCACCGCGCGATGCCCGGCCGCCGCGACCGTCACGGTCCGGGTTGGACGGTCGCCGCGACGCCGCTCGATCTCGGCCGCGAACTCGACCGCCGGCCAGACCTTGTCGTCGCCGCCGGCCACGAGCAGGACCTCGCCCTTGATCCGCTCCACCGGGATCCGCGCTTGCTCCGGAGCAGCCCGCAGGCTCTGGCGATACATCCCGGTGTAGCTCGGCGGATCGTCCTCGGACTTCCAGTCCTGGTCGAACGGTACGAACGGGAGCGGCTCCCCCTGCCACGTCCAGGCCGACCGCTGGCTGCCGTCCTCCAGCACCCGGCCCCACACGTAGGCGCTCGGGGCGAACGCAACCACCGAGTCCACCCGCTCGTCGAGCGCACCGAGCAGCAACGCCGCCTCGGCACCCCAGGAGCTGCCCATCACGACCAGCCGATCGTTGCCCGCCAGCTCACCCAGCGGAAACGACTCCAGCGGAACCTCGTGCCTCACCGGCCAGCGCGGCGCAAGTACGTCGTACCCCTCAGCCTCGAGCAGACGAGCCCGATCGAGGTCCGGCGCACCACTCGAACCATGCAGGAGCAGTACGCCCGTACTCAACCGACGACGACCTCGACCCGCTGGAACTCCTTGAGTTCCGTGTAGCCGGTGGTGGCCATTGCGCGCTTGAGGGCGCCGACCAGGTTCATCGTGCCGTCCGGGACCCAGGACGGGCCGAACAGGATCTGCTCCATCGTGCCGGTGACGCCGACCTCGACCCGCTCGCCGCGGGGCAGGTCCTGGTGCCAGGCCTCGGCGCCCCAGTGGTACCCGCCGCCCGGGGCGTCGCTCGCGCGAGCCAGCGGCGAACCGACCATCACGGCGTCCGCGCCGCAGGCGATCGCCTTCGCCACGTCACCGGACCGCCCGACCGAGCCGTCCGCGATGACGTGCACGTACCGGCCGCCGGACTCGTCCATGTAGTCCCGCCGCGCCGCCGCCACGTCGGCCACCGCACTCGCCATCGGCACCGCGACCCCGAGCACCTTCCGCGTCGTGTGCGCCGCGCCGCCGCCGAAGCCGACGAGTACGCCGGCCGCGCCGGTCCGCATCAGGTGCAACGCCGCCTGGTGCGTCGCACAGCCACCGACGATCACCGGTACGTCGAGGTCGTAGATGAACTGCTTCAGGTTCAGCGGCTCCGCCTGCCCGGACACGTGCTCGGCCGACACCGTCGTACCGCGGATGACGAACAGGTCGACACCCGCGTCCACGACATGCTTGGCGAACTGCTTGGTGCGCTGCGGCGACAACGCCCCGGCCACCGTCACACCGGAGTCGCGGATCTCCTGCACCCGCTGGGAGAGCAGCTCAGGCTTGATCGGCGCCGCGTAGATCTCCTGCAGCCGGTGCGTGGCCTGCTGCGTCTCGAGGCTGGTGATCTCCTCGAGCAGGCTGGTCGGGTCCTCGTACCGCGTCCAGAGACCTTCGAGGTTCAGGACGCCGAGACCGCCGGCCTTGCCGATCGCGATCGCGGTGGCCGGCGACATCACCGAGTCCATCGGCGCGGCCAGGATCGGCAGCTCGAACCGGTACGCGTCGATCTGCCAGGCGACCGAGACCTCCTCGGGATCCCGCGTACGGCGCGACGGCACGATCGCGATGTCGTCGAACGCGTACGCCTGCCGGCCTCGCTTCGCGCGGCCGATCTCGATCTCGGTCATCTGGTGTCCTTACAGGTAGCAGGCGGGTCAGCGGCCCGAGTAGTTCGGGGCTTCGACCGTCATCTGGATGTCGTGCGGGTGGGACTCCTGCAGGCCGGCGGAGGTGATCCGGACGAAGCGGCCCTTCTCCTGCAGCTCCGGAACGGTCCGGGCACCCGTGTACCACATCGACTGCCGCAGGCCGCCGATCAGCTGGTGCGCGACGGCCGACAGCGGGCCCCGGTACGGCACCTGGCCCTCGACGCCCTCGGCGATCAGCTTCTCGTCGGAGCCGCCGTCGTGCTGGAAGTAGCGGTCCTTCGAGTACGACTTGCGCAGCCCGCCGGACTGCATCGCGCCGAGCGAGCCCATCCCGCGGTACGCCTTGAACTGCTTGCCGTTGATGAACACCAGGTCGCCCGGCGACTCCTCGCACCCGGCGAGCAGCGAGCCCAGCATGACGGTGTCCGCGCCGGCGACGAGTGCCTTGGCGATGTCACCGGAGTACTGCAGGCCGCCGTCGCCGATCACCGGGACACCGGCCGGCTTGCAGGCCAGCGACGCCTCGTAGATCGCGGTCACCTGCGGCACGCCGACGCCGGACACGACCCGCGTCGTACAGATCGAGCCCGGGCCGACGCCGACCTTGACGCCGTCCGCGCCCGCGTCGACCAGCGCCTGCGCGCCGGCGCGGGTGCCGACGTTGCCGCCGACGACGTCCACGCCGCGGGTGGCCGGGTCGGCCTTGAGCTTGCGGATGATCTCGATCTGGGCCTGGGAGTGACCGTGCGCGGTGTCCACCACGAGCACGTCGACACCGGCCTCGACCAGCGTCATGGCCCGCTTGTAGGCCTCGCCGAAGAAGCCGATCGCCGCGCCGACCATCAGCCGGCCGGAGCCGTCCTTGGTGGACAGCGGGAACTTGTCGCGCTTGACGAAGTCCTTCAGCGTGATCAGGCCGGTGAGCTTGCCGGCCTCGTCGACCAGCGGCAGCTTCTCGACCTTGTGCTTGCTGAGCAGCGCCATCGCGTCGTCGGCGGAGATGCCCTGCCGGCCGGTGATCAGCGGCTGCTTGGTCATCACCTCGCGGACCGGCCGGGACAAGTCGTTCTCGAACCGCATGTCGCGGTTCGTCACGATGCCGACCAGGACGCCCGCGTCGTCCACCACCGGGACGCCGGAGATCCGGTACTGCGCGCAGAGCGCGTCGGCCTCGCCGATGGAGGCGTCCGGGCCGATGGTGATCGGCTGCGCGATCATGCCGGACTCGGAGCGCTTGACCAGGTCGACCTGCTGGGCCTGGTCCTCGAGCGAGAGGTTGCGGTGCAGGACGCCGAGGCCGCCCTGGCGGGCCATCGCGATCGCCATCCGGGCCTCGGTGACGGTGTCCATCGCGCTGGACACCAGCGGGATGTTCACCTCGACATTGCGGCTCAACCGGGACCGGGTGACGGCCTCGGACGGGATGACGTCGGACTCGTTCGGCTGCAGCAGTACGTCGTCGAAGGTGAGGCCGAGGACGGCGAACTTGTCGGGAACTCCAGCTGGGGTGATGTCCATGGGGAAAACGAGCACCTTTTGTACGGCGACAACGGAACCCCATCCTATCCGCGCCGCCACCAGGCCCCGAATCCGCCGTCCACAGGCCACCACAAGCGACCGCCCGCCACGGTTCGCGGCGGGCGGTCGGTGGTCGAACGGTTACTTGATGGGCGCGTTCACGACGTCCAGGATCTGCAGCAGGCTGGCGTCGGTGGTGGAGCCGTACGTGCGGGCGATGGCGGCGTGCTTGCCCTCGGCGTACGTACCGCTGGAGTGCTTGCCCTTCGGGTAGGCCTTGCGGACCGAGCCCGTGCTGACCTTCCCACTCGCGTGCTTCCCGGCCGCCGCAGTCTTGGCCGCCGCGGTCTTGGCCGCCGCGGTCTTGGCTGCCGCCTTCTTCGCCGTCGCCTTGCTCGTCGTGACGGACTTCGCCGTCGCGTCGGGCGTGCCGAAGTACCGCTCGGCGGTCTCGTTCGCGACCGGCTCGCCGCTCGGCGTCGGCAGAACCGGCGCCACGATCGTCTCGACCAGTTCCTTGACCTCGGCCGGGAGCTGCGTGACGTCGGTGCCCGGCGTCTCGCCGGCACCGGAGGTGTCCGAGCCGCTGGTGTCCGAGCCGCCCGTACCGCCGGAGTCACCGGCGGGCGTGGTGGTGTCCGAACCCGGTGTGGTGTCTCCGTCGCTCGTCTGCCCCTCGCCGGAGCCGGAGCTCGGCGTGGACGTCGGATCGCCGGTCGCCGTGTTGTCGCCGGTGTTGTCACCGGTCGTCGGCGGCGTCGTGGTGGTCGTCTCCGTCGGCGTAGGAGTCGGAGTCGGCGTGGTGGTGTCGGTCGGCTCCTCCGTCGGCGTCGTCGTCGGAGTGTCCGGCGGCGTCTCCGTCGTCTTCGTGTCGGTCGGATCCGTCGTCTTGGGATCGGTCGGGTCGGTCGTCGTGGTGTCGGTCGGCCCAGCGGTCGGCGTCACCACGGTCGTCGGCTTGATCTCCGTCGGCTCCGGCTTGATCGGCAGGACGTCCTTGTCGCGGATCGCCAGCGGCCTCTCGTCCCCCGGCAGTCCGAGCGCCTCCGGCTTCTCGGTACCGTCCTGCGACAGGTCCCCGTCGCCGGCCACGCCGGTCTTGCCGGCGGCTTCGGCGGCGTGCTCGGCCTTCGCCTTCTCCTTGAAGTCCTTGCCGACCTTGACGATCTTGCTCCGGTCCACGACCGGCAGTCCGTCGAGGTCCTCCTTCGGGAAGCTGGTCTGCGGGCGGACCGCGTCGACCATCTTCTCGATGACCTTCTCGTACGGCGACAACGGGTCACCGGTGACCGCAGCGGCCACCCCGGAGACCGACAGCGCGGCCACCGCGGCAACACCGAACGCCAGACCGCGGGTCGCCATCTTGCGGGCGAACGGGTCGGTGATCGGGTTGAGCGCGGCGCAACGCGCCAGGAAGCTCTCCGGATCGTCGATGGTCTCTACCGGGAGCTCGCCCTCGACCTCGACCGCCAGCCGCAGATCGGCCAGCAGTGCGACGGCCGGGTCGTGCTCGCCCGCCGCTCGGGCGGACTCCCCACCGGCGGCGAGCAGATCGAGCAGCACGTCATCTGCCTCGATCGCGTCCAAGTCGAAACGGTCAGCCATGATGCCCCTCCCCTGCTCTTCCTCGTTCCAGCTGTGCTTCATGCCCCACAAACCCCCTGAGCGTGTTCAACGCCCGATGCTGTGCGACCCTCACCGCCCCCGGTGTCATCCCCAGTGCCCGGCCGGTCTCCTCGGCTGACAACCCCGCAACGACGCGAAGGCGCAGGATCTCTCGCAGTTTCTCCGGCAGTTTGTCCAGCAGGCCCATGATGTGCTGGACCTCTGACTGCCGAACCGCGCGCTCCTCCGGCGTCGGTGACTCGTCCGCGCCGTCCGGCAGGTCCGGCGTCGAAACGTCGGCGACCGCGAACGCACGCTGGGCATCGGCGACCTTGCGGGCCGCGATGCCGTAGACGAAAGCCTCGAAAGGCCTCCCCTCGTCACGATACCGGCCCAGCGCGCCGAACACCGCGACACAAACTTCTTGTGCGACGTCGTCGACCATGTCGGCGCCGCCGGGATAGGTCCACAAACGGGACCGTACGTAACGGTGCGCGACTGCGCGCACCCTGGTGAGCAGGTCATTAAGAGCTGTGCGGTCCCCGTCGCCGGCCAGCGCGGCAAGATCCCTGAGCTCGACCCGGTCGTGGGTGTCAGGTACTCGGACCTCTGTCACCCCTCGCCCCCTCGTGTTCGGACCGGTTCAGCCTGAAAGATGGTACGGCGCTCAACTCTCGTTGCATAGTGGCAATTCGTGGTCGCGACCCGCCTCTTGATCACAATCTGTCACTACCGACGAGTTCGGTCTACGGCGCCACGAAGCGGACCAGCTCGGAGGCGTGGTCGCCGCCCCAGTCGATCGGTGTACGACCGGCCTCGCGCCAGCCGGCGCGTCGATAGAGGTGTACGGCGGCGCCGCGGTCGTCGACCACTTCGAGCCTCGTCACCACGCTCCCGTATCAACACCCGCCCATCCCACCAGATCCCCCGACCACACCCGGCGTACTGGGGTGGGAATAGGCGCCGGTGACCGGGGACAGGCAATTGCCTGTTCCGACCCACCGGGGCCTATGCCCACCTGACCCGCCGCACAACAAAGCACCGCCCGGCGGGTCCGAGGACCTGCCGGGCGGTGCTGTGTGACTGCTGGTGCTGAGGGATCAGTGGCCGTGGCCGTGGCCGTGACCGGCTGCGGCGGGCTCTTCTTCCTCGGGCTTGTCGACCACCAGGGTTTCGGTGGTCAGCAGCAGCGCGGCGATCGAGCCGGCGTTGGCGAGCGCGGACCGGGTCACCTTGACCGGGTCCAGGACGCCCTGCGCCAGCAGGTCGCCGTACTCACCGGTGGCGGCGTTGAAGCCGCTGCCGGACTCGAGCTCGGCAACCTTCGAGGTCACGACGTACCCCTCGTAGCCGCCGTTCTCGGCGATCCAGCGCAGCGGCTCGACGACCGCCTTGCGGACGATCCGGACGCCGGTGGCCTCGTCACCGTCGAGCTCGAGGTCCTTGTCCAGCACGGTGGACGCGTGCACGAGTGCGGAACCGCCACCCGCGACGATGCCCTCCTCGATCGCGGCCCGGGTCGCGGACACCGCGTCCTCGATCCGGTGCTTCTTCTCCTTGAGCTCGACCTCGGTGGCCGCGCCGACCTTGATGACGCAGACGCCGCCGGCCAGCTTGGCCAGCCGCTCCTGCAGCTTCTCGCGGTCCCAGTCGGAGTCGGTGCGCTCGATCTCGGACTTGATCTGGCTGACCCGGCCCTCGATGTCCTCGGCGTTGCCGGAACCCTCGACGACGGTCGTGTTGTCCTTCGAGACCACGATCCGGCGCGCCGAACCGAGTACCTCGAGGCCGACCTGGTCGAGCTTCAGCCCGACCTCGGGGGCGACGACCTGCGCGCCGGTGAGCGCGGCCAGGTCCTCCAGCATCGCCTTGCGGCGGTCACCGAAGCCCGGCGCCTTGACGGCGACGGAGGTGAAGTTGCCGCGGATCTTGTTCACCACGAGGGTGGACAGCGCCTCGGCCTCGACGTCCTCGGCGATGATCAGCAGCGTCTTGCCGGACTGCACGACCTTCTCCAGCAGCGGCAGCAGGTCCGCGATCGCGGAGATCTTGCCCTGGTGGATCAGGATGTACGGGTCCTCCAGCACCGCTTCGCCGGCCTCGGCGTCGGTGATGAAGTACGGCGAGATGTAGCCCTTGTCGAACTGCATACCCTCGGTGAACTCGAGCTCGGTCCCGAAGGTGTTCGACTCCTCGACGGTGATCACACCGTCCTTGCCGACCTTGTCGAACGCGTCCGCGATCAGGCTGCCGATCTCGGCGTCCCGGGCAGAAATCGTCGCAACGTGGGCCATGTCGCCCTTGTTGTCGACCGCGCGGGCGGTCTCGACCAGCTTGGCCGACACGGCCTCGACGGCCGCCTCGATACCGCGCTTGAGGCCCATCGGGTTGGCGCCGGCGGCGACCGCCCGCAGGCCCTCGTGCACCAGAGCCTGCGCCAGCACCGTCGCGGTGGTGGTGCCGTCACCGGCGATGTCGTTGGTCTTGGTGGCGACCTCCTTGGTGAGCTGCGCACCAAGGTTCTCGAACGGGTCGTCCAGCTCGACCTCACGGGCGACGGTGACTCCGTCGTTGGTGATGGTCGGGGCGCCCCACTTCTTGTCCAGGACGACGTAGCGGCCCTTCGGGCCCAGCGTCACCTTCACCGTGTTCGCGAGCTTGTCGACGCCACGCTCCAGCGCGCGCCGCGCGTTCTCGTCGAACTCGAGGATCTTCGGCATGAAGAAAACCAGTCCTTTTCCGTATGTCTAGTAGCAGGCTCGAGCCCCGCTGTCCCGGACCCACTCCGCCCCGGCGCCAGAGGCCCCGGGGCGGTGTCAGTCAGGAACAGCGGGCGTTCGTCACTTGCTGACGACTGCGAGGATGTCGCGGGCGCCCAGGATCAGGTAGTCCTGACCGTCGTACTTGACCTCGGTGCCGCCGTACTTGGAGTAGATGACCTTGTCGCCGACGGCGACGTCCAGCGGGACGCGGTTGCCGTTGTCGTCGATCCGGCCCGGGCCGACAGCGAGGATCTCGCCCTCCTGCGGCTTCTCCTTGGCGGTGTCCGGGATCACCAGGCCGGACTTCGTGGTCTGCTCGGCTTCGAGCGGCGCGACGAGGACACGGTCCTCGAGCGGCTTGATCGTGACCGACACTTGCTGACCTCCACGGTCGATGTGCTGTTTGCGGTTCATGGTGGTCGCGCTCCCCTGCCGTCGCGGGGGTCAAGGGCCGGACCGCTGGCATTCTCGCATCGAGAGTGCCAACACCGAATCTAGGCCGCGATTAGCACTCGGTCAACTCGAGTGCCAAAGGATTCTCACCGTGAGACGTAAAGTTTCCGGCGTGAGTGTCACCGCACTGCTCGACGGACCGGGCGCTGAGGTACTGGCTGCCGCCTGCGCCGAGTACCTCCCCGGCAAGGAGCTCCAGCTCGTCGAGAGGCTCAGACGCCGGTACGACGCCACACTTGTCACGACTGCGGTCACCCAGGCCGCCCTGCGCCACCGCGCCGTCGCCAAGTTCGGTCCGGACGCAGAACACATGTACTTCACCCCAGACGGCCTGGAGCAAGCCACCCGCACCACAGTAGGCACCCACCGAGCCGAACGCCTCGCGGCCGCCCTGCCCGGTGCCAACGTGGTCGATCTGGGATGCGGAATCGGGGGCGACCTCATCAGCGCCGCACGTGCCGGACTGCGCGTGACTGGCGTCGAACGCGATCCGGAGACAGCAGCGACCGCCCGCGCCAACCTGTCCGCACTGGGCCTGTCCGGCGAGGTACTGGTCGGCGAAGCCGAGTCCACCGACCTCACGCCGTACGACGTGGTTTTCGCCGATCCTGCGCGCCGGGCCGATGGACGGCGGGTGTTCGACCACAACGCGTACTCGCCCCCGTGGTCGTTCGTGACCGGCCTGCTCGAGCGGACCGCCTGCGTGAAGGTCGCGCCCGGCATCCCGCACGACGCGATCCCCGAAGGTGTGGAAGCGGAGTGGATCAGCGACTCCGGTGAGGTCAAGGAGGCCGCGCTCTGGTCCGGTGAGCTGTACGGCGGCACACCAAGGCGGGCCACGCTGCTGCCGGGTGGCGCGAGTGTGAGCGACGCACCGGAGGCCGAGAGCGGTCCTGTCGGTCAATACGTCTATGAGCCGGACGGTGCGGTCGTCCGCGCCGGTCTGGTCACCGCGGTCGCCGCAGCGGTCGACGGGTGGCTGCTGGATCCCCGCATCGCCTACGTCACCGCCTCGACGTACATCCCGACAGCGCTGGCCTCGGCGTACGAGGTGCTGGAGGAGCTGCCCTACAAGGAGAAGGCGTTGCGCTCCTGGGTCCGCAACCAGGGCATCGGGACCCTGGAGATCAAGAAGCGCGGCGTCGACCTCGATCCGGCCCAGCTGCGCAAGAAGCTCGCGCCGAAGGGCTCGACGTCGGCGACCCTGATCATCACGCGTATCGGCCGCGACGCCGTCGCCTACTCCTGCCGGAGGGTGACGACCAGCTTCCCGGTCGCCTGATCGTCCTCCATGTACCGGTGCGCCGCGACGATCTCGTCCAGGTCGAACACACGGTCGACGTTCGGCCGGTAGACGCCGCTCTCGACCTCGCTCACGATCCGCTGCAGCACGTCCGCGCGGCCCTTCATCGTCTCGCTGTGGAACGCCGTCAGCCGGGTCCCGGACGGGATCATCGCGATCGGCTCGAAATCCTGGATCAACCACCCGCTCAGCGAACCCGCGACGCACACCGTGCCGCCGCGACGGACGAGCCGTAGCGAGTCCACCGCCGTACGCGCGCCGATCAGGTCCAGCACGTACTCCGGCCCGTCCGGCCAGATCTCGCGCAGCGAACCGCCACATCACGGCGTCGACCACCACATGGTCCGCGGTCAGCGCGTCGGCCTTGCTCGCCTGCCGCGTCGTCACCGCGGTCTCGACCCCGTACCCGGCCGCGATCGCCGCAGCCGCCATCCCCACCGACGACGTACCGCCGCGAATCAGCAGACGGCCGCCCCGCTCGATCCCCAACGCGTCCAGGGCGCCCTGCGCCGTCAGGTACGTCTCCGGCAACGCGGCCAGCACCTCCCACGGCAGCGTCGTGGCGACCGGCATCAACGTTGCGTTCGGCAACAATGCGTACTCCGCATAACCGCCGTCGTACGCCCGGCCCATCTCCCCCATCACCGCCGCGACCGTCGTCCCTTCCGGTACGGCGGGATCGGTCGAGGCAGCCACAACGCCGACACATTCGATCCCGAGCACCCGCGGGAACCGCACCGTCGGCGAATGCCCCTGCCGGGTCCGCAACTCCGACCGGTTCAGACCGGCCCCCGCCACCCGCACCAGACTCCAGCCGTCTCGAACCGCCGGCACCGGCAGCTCGCGAAGCTCCAGTACTTCGGGCCCGCCCGCCCGAACACACACCGCGGCACGCATCGTCGCATTCATGCCTTCACTCTCGCCGCAGACCGGCGTGGCCGACCACCGATAGAATGCCAAGCTATGCCCGTTGGACGCCAACCTCTCCGCTCGGAACTCTTCCCGTCCGCCGGCGCCCACCACTGGGAATCCGGCGGCATCAGCTCGGTGCAGACCCACGAAGAGGGACACCTCGTGTACGCCGCGCGCGGTGTCCTGGCCGTGCACACCGATCGGGGTACGTCGGTCGTTCCCGCCAACCGGATCGCCTGGACGCCGGCGGGGTTCACCCATCAGCACCGCGCCCACGGCGAGACCGACATGCGGATCGTCTTCCTCTCCGCAGAACTGGCCCAACGCATCCCGGACCGCCCGGCCGTGTTCCTGACCTCCAGCCTCGCCCGCGAGGTCGTACTCGCCCTGACGAGCCGCCAGCTCGAGCCCGCCGCCCGCACCCGCCTCCAGCACGTTCTCGTCGACGAACTCCACGAGGCGACCGAGCAGCCACTGCAGCTACCGGAACCGCACGACGACCGCTTGAAGAGCATCGCGCAGTTCCTCCGCGACAACCCCGCGGACAACACCCCACTCGCCGAACTAGGACGCCAGGCGGGCGCCGGCGCCCGCACCCTGAGCCGCCTGATCCACAACGAGCTCGGCATGACGTACTACGAATGGCGCACGCAGCTCCGGATCTACCACGCCCTCGTCCTGCTCGCGGACGGCCACGACACCACGTACGTCGCACACGCCTGCGGCTGGTCCAACCCGAGCGGTTTCATCGCCGCCTTCGCGGCCGTCGTCGGCACCACACCCGGCCGCCATCGCGCGGAACAATCCGGACTTGCACTCGACGGACATTCGAACATATGATCGATCTCGCGAGCGGGTCTCCGGGCGACAAGCCGGCGGGCGAGGTGCTGCGTCTGCTGCCGCGACTCCCCGGAGGCCCGCCACTAACCTGCCCGGAATCGTTCCTTCACCGGCATCCGGAGTCGAGCCGTCGCGATCTCGCCGATCGCAGGCGCCACCTGATCGCGCGCCGCCGGCAAGTGCACGTCGCCACCACCGGCGGGGGTCCCCGTGGCGAACTCGGACACCAGCCGGTTCCAGTCCTTCGCGCGCCGCAGCATCGCGTGTCCTTCCCCGGCGAGCAAATACGTCGTCACCGCCGTCCCGGCCGCCCGTAGCCTCTGCGCGTACGCCGTCGTGCCCTCGGGAGACGTGATCGTGTCATCGGTCCCGTGCACGAACGTGACTGGTGGGCGAAGCGCGACGAGCGGCTCGTCGCGCGGTAGCCACGGCGCCAGCGCGAGCACGCCCGCCACCCGCGGATGATCGCCGGCGGTAACGGCCGCACGCCCGCCCATCGAGTGCCCGATCAGGAACACGCGCGAGATCACCGGCGGCAGCTCGTCCAGAACGGTCCGCAGATCGATCGCCGCGTCGCCGTGGTCGTTCCAGCCCCGGTAGCGATACCTGACGAACCCGATCGCGGCGTTCGGCGCGGCCCGCCGTGCGGCCTGAGCGAACGGCCACATCCGCAGCACCGCAGGGCGCCACAGGTGCGGGTCGCCGTACGAGTGCTCCTCGCCGCCGTGCGCGAGCAGCACCAGCTCGGTCGCGCCCGCCGGGTGCCGGACGAGATCGACACCCGGGCGCCTCACGGCTGCACGTACAACTCGGCCGGGTCCTTGCGGATCGCCATCATCCGTCCAGGCGGCGTTTCATTGAAGCCGTACGACCGGTAGAGCTCGTGCGCGTCGGCGGTCGCCAGCAGGACCTGCCGCAGGCCCTTCAGGTCCGGATGCTCGAGCAAGGTCGCCACGACGAACCGCCCGAGACCGTGCCCACGGTGCGATTCCAGCACGAACACGTCGGCCAGCCAGGCGAACGTGGCCCGGTCCGTCACCATCCGCGCGTACGCGACCATCGCCCCGTCCGCGCCGTACACCCCGAGGTTCAGCGAGCCGGCGATCGCGCGTTCCACCACCTCGCGCGGGATCCCCTCGGCCCAGTACGACGTACTCAGGAAGCCCTGCACCACGCCGGCGTCGATCCGCTCGGCGTTGTCGTCGGCCTCGAAGCCGTCCGGCCCGGTCCACTTCATTTGTTGAGTACCTCCGTGATCGGCATCGACGAGTCGGCAGGCAGATCGAGCGGCGACGGCGCTTTGCCGGAGCGGACGAGCTCCGAGCCGAGTGCGGCGACCATCGCGCCGTTGTCGGTGCACAGACCGGGCCGCGGCACCCGTACGGTGATACCGGCCGCGGACGCACGCTCCTCGGCCATCGCCCGGAGCCGCGAGTTCGCCGCGACGCCGCCACCGATCAGCAGGTGCTCGAAGCCGCGGTCCTTGCACGCGTCGATCGCCTTGCGGGTCAGTACGTCGCAGACCGCTTCCTGGAAGGCCGCCGCGACATGGTTCACCGGCACGTCCTCGCCGTCGCGCCGTTTCGCCTCGACCCAGCGTGCGACCGCGGTCTTCAGCCCGGAGAACGAGAAGTCGAACCGGTGCCGCTCGAGGTCCCGCTGCGACGTCAGCCCGCGCGGGAACTTCACGTACAACCGGTCCCCGCCGTCGCGCGCCGCCTTGTCGATCCACGGCCCGCCCGGGAACGGCAGCCCGAGCACGCGCGCCACCTTGTCGAACGCCTCACCGGCCGCGTCGTCGATGGTGCTCCCCATCGGTACGACGCCGTCGGTGATGTCCTCGACCGCGAGCAGCGACGAGTGCCCACCGGACACCAGCATCGCGACGCAGCCCTTCGGCAGGTCGCCGTGCTCCAAGGTGTCCACCGCGACATGCGCCGCCAGGTGGTTCACGCCGTAGATCGGCTTGTCCAGCGACAACGCCAGGCCCTTGGCCGCGGCGACACCGACGAGCAGCGCGCCGGCCAGACCGGGCCCGCTGGTCACCGCGACCGCGTCGACATCGGTCGGCTTGATCCCGGCCGTCTCGCAGGCCCGCCGGATCGTCGGCACCATCGCCTCGAGGTGCGCCCGACTGGCCACCTCGGGGACGACACCGCCGAACCGGGCGTGCTCCTCGACACTGGACGCGATCGCGTCGGCGAGCAGCGTCTGCCCGCGCACGATCCCGACCCCGGTCTCGTCGCACGACGTCTCGATCCCCAGAATCAGGGGCTCGTTCATTGTTCCTCCCGCCACCGCATGATCACCGCATCCTCGCCGCCGCCGTAGTACCCGCTGCGCCGGCTGATCTCCTCGAAGCCGAAGCCCCGGTACAACCCGATCGCCGATTCGTTGCTCGCAGCAACTTCCAGTAACACCGTCCGTCCGGCGCAGCGATCCAGCGCCGCCGTCAGCAACTGCCCGCCGATCCCGGTACGGCGCTCCGCCGGGGTCACCGCGATCCGCAGTACCTCGACCACGTCGAGCGCGACCGGTGGCAGCAGCAGGACGACGTACCCGACGGGCTTGCCCTCGTCCGCGACCAGGACCACCCGGTCCTCGCTCAGCCGGTCGAACTCGTCCGCCCAGGCACCCGTGCTCCAGGCAGCCGACCCGAAGCACTGCTCGTCCAACGCGACTAGCGCAGCCTGATCGTCCGAACGCGCCGCTCTAATGGCAGGTCTCACAGCACGCTCTTCGGCCCGCTGGACATGGTCACGTCCGGCCGGCGCAGGTACAGCGGATCCGGCGCGACAACCTCGAGCGTCCCGGTCGCCACACCCGTCGCCAGTACGTCGGCCGACGGGTACTCCGGGACCTCGACAGCGGACACGCCCAGAGCGTCGGCGTACAGGACCGCGCCGCGGCCGATCACGGGCAGACCGGACAGCACATGGGCGACCTCGGCCGGCTTGTCGACCGCAGGTCCCTCGAGCCGCCGACGGCTGCCGTCCGCTGCCGGGCCGTCGTACAGCGCCCAGTAGATCTCCTTGCGCCGCGCGTCCGTCGCGACCGCGACGGGCAACGTCAGCGTCGACTGCCGCGCGAGGATGTCTAGGCTGCAGACGCCGGAGACCTCGATCCCCAGCACCTCGCCCATCGTCCGAGCCGTCACGAGCCCGACCCGCAGCCCGGTGAACGGACCAGGGCCGACACCGACCGCGATCCCGGTCAGGTCGCGCGGCGTGACTCCCGCCGTCTCCAGCGCCGCCGCGATCGCGGGCGCGAGGAGTTCGCCGTGGCGCAATGCGTCGATGGTCGTCGACGAGGCGACGATCTCTCCCGCCGGCGTGGCTAGCGCGACGGTGACGGCGGCACTCGAGGTGTCGAAGGCAAGCAACATGTCAGTTCTTCTCCAGTACGGACACCTGTACGCCGGACGCAGCCCACCGCGGACCCACCGGAGTGATCCGCAGTCCCCGCGTCTCGTCGGTGTCGTCGTCGCCACGGGTCACCACGATGTCCAGCCGATCGGGCGCGAGCGCCTCGGCCAGCCCATGACCCCATTCGACCACCGTGACCGCGTCCTCCAGGCTCGCGTCCAGGTCGAGATCGTCCAGCTCCGCGAACCCGCCGATCCGGTACGCGTCGACGTGCACGAGCGCGGGACCGCCGGCCAGTGACGGGTGCACGCGCGAGATCACGAACGTCGGCGACGTGATCGCACCGCGCACCTTCAGCCCGACGCCGAGCCCTTGCGTGAACGTCGTCTTGCCGGCACCCAGGTCGCCGGACAGCACGAGTACGTCGCCCGCACGCAGCTGACCGGCCAGCTCCTCGCCGATCGCCTGCATCTCGTCGGCGGTCGGCACCGTCAACTCGACCGGCATCGCCTTGGCGTAGGTCAGGTTGTGCGCCTGCTGGTCGACGACGGAGTACCCGCGCCGGCTCCAGAACTCCACGGTGTCCGGCAGCTCGACCCGCGCGATCAGGTTCACCCGGCCGAGCCCTCGACGTACGGCGACCTCTTCCGCGCAACCGACCATCGCCGAGGCGACGCCGCGGGCCTGGTACCGGGGGTCGACCGACACCCGGCGCAGGTTCAGGACGTCACCGACCTGCTCGAACAGCACCGCCCCGAGCGGAACGCCGTCGCTCAGCACCAGCAGCCCGCCGTGCTCGGCGATCGCCGCCGCCACCGTCGTCGCGTTCTCGGACAACGCCGTCGACGGCGGGTCGAGCACCCGGCGCGCGGAGAAGGCATGGTGAATCACGGTGACGATGTCGTCGACATGATCCTGCGTGGCGTCGACGACGTGAAGATCGGTCATGAGTGTCCTAGCGATTGTTCGGCTCGCTCGATCATCCCAAGGAGGGCCGCGGTGAATTCACGGTGGTGCTCGATCAGGCCCAGATGGCCGCAGTTCTTCACCTCGACCAGCTCCGCGCCGGGGACCCGCCGGACGATCTCCTCGGCGTGCGCGAACGGCGTCAGGTGGTCCTTGTCGCCGCCGACCACCACGCACTCCACCTTCTGCAGCGGCTCCAGGGAGTCGTACTTGTCGTGCAGCGAGAAGATCGGGTAGAACTCCGCGATCACCTCGATCGGCGTCGCCGCGATCATCTCGTTGACGAACTCGGTGAACGCCGGCGGCACCTCGGAGCCGAACGAGTACTTCCGGGTCAGCAGGTAGCTGATGTCCGTACCGGCCTTCCGGCTCCGCTCGACGACGTCCGGGATCCGGGCCAGCGCGGCGACGGTCGGCGTGGCGAGCGCCCGCGCGAGCATGCCGACCTTGCCCGGGAACACGATCGGCACCTGGTCCAGCCCACCGGCGCTGGTCGAGCACAGGCCGACGCCGATCACCCGGTCCCCGAACAGCTCGGGATGCTGCTCGGCGAGCGCCATGATCGTCATACCGCCCATCGAGTGACCGATCAGGATCACCGGCCCGGTCGGCGCGAACCGCTCGAGGATCCCGTACAGGTCCCGGCCGAGCTGGTCGATGCTGACGTTCGCCTTCTCGGACCGGCCGGAGCGGCCGTGCGAACGCTGGTCGTAGAACACCATCGTCCCGATGCCCGCCAGGTCACGACGCTCGAAGTGCCAGGCGTCCATGTTCAGGCCGTACCCGTGCGCGAAGATCACCGTCAGGTCCTCGGGCGGCAACGGCAGCTTCCGGCCGAGCCTCCGCTTCGGCGGTGGAGCGGGTCGCCGCGAGCGCTTCAGCTCGTCCACTTCGACGTACAGCTCGACGCCGTCGTCGGCGGTGAAGATGTACGGCGTCCCGCGCTGGGACCCGAACGGCTCGGCCTCCAACTGTTTGCGTTGCCCTGAGCGCCGGCCGATCACCTGGCGCTCGACCGCGACCCCGGCAGCGGCTCCCGCGGCCAGCACTCCGACCGCGGCCCCGATCAGACCAGCAGTCCGCCCTGCTTTGGACATGCCGGTCTACCTTTCGCTGTCGACGTACCTGCGTGGGATCCGGGCGCCCAGGCGAGTGACGATCTCGTAGTTGATGGTCCCGGCCGCGTCGGCCCAGTCGTCCGCGGTCGGCTCGCCCGACGTACCCGGGCCGAACAGCACGACCTCGTCGCCCGCCGCGGCCTGGTCGTCGCCGAGGTCGACGACACATTGGTCCATACAGATCCGGCCGACGATCGCGCGCCGCGCGCCGTACGCCTGGACCGGGCCGCCGTTCGAGGCGTGCCGCGGCAGTCCGTCGCCGTACCCGAGCGGGATCAGGCCGAGCGTCGACGGCCGCGGCGCGGTCCAGGTCAGCCCGTACGAGACGCCCGCGCCGGCCGGCACCCGCTTCACCATCGCCAGCCGCGCCGTCAGCGTCATCGCCGGCCGCAGCCCGAGCTCGGTCGACGGCAGCGCATGCCCGAACGGCGACAGTCCGTACGTCGCGACGCCCGGACGGACCAGGTTGAAATGGGTCTGCGGCAACGCCAGCGTGGCACCGGAGTTCGCGAGGTGCTTGAACTCGGCGTCGATACCGAACGACTCGGCGACCTCGATCGCCTCGGTGAAGGTCGCCAGCTGGGACTCGTTCGCCGGGCTCTTCGGCTCGTCCGAGGAGGCCAGATGCGACCAGATGCCCTTGATCTCGATCTTCCCGGTCGCCTGGGCGCGGACGGCGGCGCGGATCAACGCCGGCCATTCCTCCGGTACGGCGCCGCCGCGGGACATCCCGGTGTCGATCTTGAGGTGTACCCGCGCCGGGCGGTCCTGCACCCCGGCGACGAGCTCGTCGATCTCCCAGGGCGCGCCCGCGGACAGGTCGATACCGGCCTCGATCGCGTCGGCCAGCGGCTCGCCGGGCGTGGTCAGCCAGCAGAAGATCGGCCCGGTGTCACCGGCCGCGCGCAGCCCGAGCGCCTCCTCGAGGACCGCGGCGCCGATCCAGTCCGCACCGGCCTCACGGGCGGCCCGGGCGACCGGCACCATTCCGTGCCCGTACCCGTCGGCCTTGACCACAGCCATCAGCTGCGCACCCTCAGCGCGGGCACGCAGTGTGGTCACGTTGTGACGGATCGCAGCCAGATCGACCACGGCCTCAGCACGGACCGGACGTGACTCAGGAGTAGACATGGTCGTTCCAGTGTCTCAGGCCCGGTCGATGAGGGCGGCGAGGGCGGTCATGTTGTGGAAAACCGTGTCGGCATCGGAAAGTTTCGCGGGGTCGGTCATGCCGGCGTACCCGAAGACCTTCATGCCGGCGGCGACCGCGGCGGCGACGCCGAGCGGGCTGTCCTCGACGACCAGGCAGTCGGCAGGCTTCACGCCCATCGTGGCGGCCGCGTGCAGGAAGAGGTCGGGGGCAGGCTTGCCGTGCGCGACATCCTCGGCGCTGAAGATCCGGCCCTCGAACCGAGACAGGAAACCGACCGTGGTCAACGCCGTACGGATCCTTCGATGGGTGCCCGAGGAGGCGAGGCAGTACGTGACGCCGCGCTCGTCCAGGTGGTCGAGGACGGCCTCGACACCCTCGATCGCCCGCAGGTGCGCGAAGCCGTCGAACAGCCGCTGGTGGTACCGGTCCTCGAGATCCGCCGGCAGCGGCCGCCCGAGCTGAGCCTCCGCCTTCTGGCGCATCGACGCCATGGACCCGCCCATGAAGTCCCGCACCGCCTCCTCGAAGCTGTACGGCAGCCCCGCCTCCGTCAGCAGCTCAGCCAAGATCGTGTTGGCCAGCCGCTCGGAGTCCACCAGCACACCGTCATTGTCGAAGATCACAAGTCCAGCTCACACCCGGAACCCTAAGCGGCCACCGCATCGAGTGCGGTGGCCGCCGGGGTCTGCGAGAGCTGGTGGGGTCAGCTCTCCTGGATGGAGAAATCGGTGAAGTTGAAGCGCTGCTTGGTGTTGCCGGTAGAAACCACCTCGACACCGAAGTCGACCTGCCAGGTCGTCGCCTTCGGCGCCCAGCCGCGGGTGGTCATGTCGTTGAAGAAGCTGGCCAGCGGCATCGTCCCGGACTTCTGCGTCACCTGCGACACGTACGCCGTGTAGCCGCTCTCGTGCCAGACGTCGTACGTGAAGCCGCCGAACGTCACGGTGCCGACCTTGTCCCCGGCAGGGACCTGACCCTTGTTGTCGGTCCAGATCATCAGCTCGTTGTTGAGGTCGTCACCGATCCACGCGTCGAACGCGACGTTGTAGATGCAGGCCGGGCAGTTGGCGGGTGTACTCGCCGCGAACTTGGCCGACTGGATCTTCGACAGCGCCACGTCGTCGTAGTCCTTGTGCACGTTCGGGTACGCCTGAACACCCTTGTCGCCCGGCAACGGCTGGGTGACGTCGAGGTACCAGTTGTTGTAGTTGCAGGCGCTGAGCGTGTAGGTGCCGTTGTCGTTGTTCCACATGTTGTTGTGGACGTAGTACGCACCGAACGTGCGGCCGTCGCCCTGGTTGTTCGTCGAGGTGGTGACGAACGAGGGGTTGGTGCAGGTCTGGCTCGGGCTGCCGGTCGACGTGGGCGTCGACGTCGTCGGCGGTGGCGTCGTCGGCGGCGTCGTGGTGGTCGGAGGCTTGGTGCTGGTGGTCGTGCTGGTCGGTGTCGGCGACGGCTTCGGGGTGCTCGTCGTCGGCGCGCTCGTCGGGGCGGTGGTCGGGGCCGGGGTCGTCGGCTGACCCGCCACGGCGGCGAAGTCGTAGTGGACGGTGTAGGTCAACTTGGTGCCGGCCTGGTACCTGTCGCCGTCGTAGCGGAGCACGCGCAGCCGGTAGCTCTTGTCGGTGGTGCGGCGCGGGTCGATCGACACCATCGCAGGTCCGGATGCGGTCGCGGTGATCGCGACCGGCTTCTGACCGAAGCCGTGCAGGACGGTGCAACCGGAATAGGCATCAAGGACGCAGGTCTCTACGCGTCCAACGTTGGGCAGGGCTGTCACCGTGCTGTCCGCGGCGTTCGCGGTCGCGACCGGCGAGTCCTTGGACGCGTGTACGACGATCGGTACGGCGACCAGACCGGCGACAGCGACGAGGGCCGCAGGAAGAATCACGCGACTCCGGGCAGTTCGGGTGGGGGGCATGCGAAAAGTTCCTTAGTGTGCTCGACGGGTCGCACTGCTGCCCCAGAACTCCAGTGCGGCCCTCAACTGATCGGATTGGACGGATCCCCAGAAGGGCCAGTTCGACTGGCCTTGTCGTGCTTGCTCGCTCTCGCTACGGCGGTGACGTTATCGAACCGTGATCAGATCTGCCAACCCCGGGGCCTGAATTAACGAACCCTTCACGTGCAACGGTAGCGCCCCGGCCGACGTCCTCTGGTTATGAACAAACGGATGATCGCGCTCGCAGCGACGGCTCTGCTGGCCCTGACCGCCTGCGGCGACGAGTCCGCGGCCCGATCCGACGCCGGCGGGTCACTGACCGGGCGGACGTTCCTGTCCACGTCGGTGACCGAGAACGGGAAGCCGCGACCGCTCGCTGCGAAGACGCAGGTCCGGCTGCAGTTCACCACCAACGGCCGGATCTCGTGGAACGCCGGCTGCAACTCGTCGGACACCACGGTGTCGACGTCCGACGGCCGGCTGAGCCTCGGCAGGGAGATCGCGATGACGGCGATGGGCTGCATGGGGTCTCTGCAGGCCCAGGACGCCTGGATCGCCCGCATTCTCTCGACGAAGCCCGCCTGGAAGCTGGACGGCGACAAGCTCGTGCTCAGTACCGAGAACACGACGATCTCACTGCTCGACAAGGAGACCGCGGAGCCGGACCTCGCTCTCGACGGCACGAAGTGGAAGCTGACCTCTGTCGTCACCGGCGGGTCCGCGTCGTTCCAGGCCGGCTTCGAGAAGGTCTGGCTGACACTGAACGGCGAACGCGTCACCGGGTCGACCGGTTGCAACGAGTTCCAGGGCACGGTCGCGCGCGCCACCGGCAAGGTCACCTTCGGCGAACTGGCCACCACGCGCCGCGCCTGCGCCGGGGAGGCCGCGACGGTGGAATCCCTCGCCCTGAAGGGATTGAAGGGCGAGCTGACCTACCAGATCGACGGCTCGACGCTACAACTGCGCTCCGCCACCGGCGGCCTCGACTTCACCGCGCCACGGTGACTACGCGATCTTGATGTCGAAGGCTTGGACCTCGTTCTTCGTTGTCTCGTAGGAGATGAGCAGGTGGCCGCGGTCCTTCAGTTGTTGCCGTTGGGCAGCGGTCAGGGGGATCGTCCAGTGCTGCACGCCGCGAGTGACCTGCTGCGTGGCTTGTTTGACCAGATGACCGCTCATGTTCGGTGACCATGGCGGGCGTTGCGCCGTCGGTGATCGCACACGGCGTGAACCCGTAGTCCGGCGGCGGGTCGGTCGTGCACGACGTCGTCCACACCGGGATCGCGCCGAGCTCACCGCTGGTCAGGAAAGCGCGAGCAGTGCCGTTTCCTCGCGACGATGTGACGAGGTGTACGCCGTCGCCGCGCACAGCGGAGGACAGGATCCTGAGGTCGTCGGTCGGCACCCGGCCAGAGATCGGTACGCCGTTGCGCGCGGACTGTGCAATCGTTTGCGGCGACAGGGCTCCGTTGAGGTTCGGGTTCGACACGTTGGGCGGCGCCGGCGTGGTCGGGCGGTCCGCCGGCGGTGTGTACCCGGGCAGCGTGGCGAGCCCCCAGCGATACGGGTCGGACTGCACGGAGCCGAGCGCCGACCACCCGAGTCGCGTACTCATGTCGATATGCCGCAACGTCGTCGTACCGGCGGCCGAGGTGTCGTCATTGTCGTACGGCGTGATGTTCAGCCCGAGCCGCGCCGGGTCGACGGCGGACGGGAGGTCGGCGAGCGGGATCTTCACCTCGAGGTCGTAGCCTCCGCCGGTGTACGCGTGCGGGACCGTCGTCTCGTTGCTGCCGACCCACTGCGCGGTCGACGCGACCTGTACGCCGGGCGCGTTGCCGGTGTCGAGGGCGCCACTCGAGTAGCCCTGGTGGTTGTCCGCGTCGCGTTCCCAGCACGGGCCGCCGCTCTGGGTGAACGGGAAGATGCCGAGCTTGAACGTGTTCGCCGTGTCCTTGAGGTCCTGGGACGCGGTGCCGCGCGGGTCGAGCAGGATCTCGACCGAGTCGGCCTGCCAGTGACCGACGCATTCCTCCGGTGTCACGGCGTACGACTGGTAGTCGTCGCGGACGTGGATGAAGAAGTACAGCGCGTCGTCGGACCAGCTGACCTTGGCCGTATTCCCTTCTCCTGTTGACGAAACACCGCAGTCGTCGACGCCGGTGCAGGTGCTCGCGCCCTGCCAGATCCGGCCGAGGTCGAGCGTCGGCCCGGGGTACTCACCCGGATTCGCCTTGCCGTCGACGACCGGCGTCGCCTGCGGGATCACGGTCGTCGGGACGAGCGTGAGGGTCAGCGTTTCACTTCCGGTCGCCGTCCGGATGGGAATGCTGACGTTCTGCTGGGCGGGCAAGGTCGTGTCGGTGTTGGTGAGCTTGAACGTGACAGTGGCGTCCGCGCCGGGTGCGAGGTCGTACGGCTTCGCGTTGGCGTCGACGGTGAAGTTCGGCGGTAGGTCGAGGGACACCGCGCCGGTCTGCTGCTCGGCGGACCAGTTGTGGACGACGACCGGTACGTCGATGGTCTGGCCGATGCCCATCGACTGGATCGCCTGCGAGCGGCCGAGGCGGTTCGCCTGCGGCGCGGTGTTCTGCAGCCACTCGTCGTACTCCTGCCAGTTCCCCCAGCGCTGGAAGCGTCCTTCGGCGGCGGAAACGATCCGTACAACGTTTTCCGTGTAGCCGGTCGCGTGGTCCGTGGTGGTGTAGAGCGCGGAAACCTTCGCGTTCTGGTCGACGGTCGCGGTGGCGGCCGGGCGTGACGGTGAAGGTGATGTCGGCGCTCGATCCCTTGCGGACCGGCTTCGGGCCGTCGGTCGACCAGCCCGCCGGAACCGTCAGCGCGACGTTGCCCTTGGCAATCTTTCCGCGGAGGTGCAGCGTGGCCTGGAAGGGTTCACCGGCGACGTTGTAGAACCTGTCGAAGGTCAGGTATTCGAGCGTTCCGAGCGGCAGTCCGCCCGGGTCGGGTTTGGTCGCGCCGAACAGGATCGCGTCGTCACGGCCGGCCGCCGCGTTGCTGTTCGGCTGGAACGGTACGAACGACTCGGTCATGCCGAAGCGCGGACAGCCGGGGACCGACGTGCCCTTGTACATCACGCGGCTCTGGGTCGGGTACGCCGCGCGGCCCTCGTCCGCGACCTGCTGCCAGATCTTCGGCGAACCGGCGGTCTGCCCTTGCGTGTTACCGGCCGGCCAGGTGTACGGCGAGTTGTAGCCGGTCCACACGCCCGCGACGGTGTCGAGGCCGGTCGGGGTGAATCCGGTCGTGCAGTTGGCCGAGGTCGTCGTACCGCCGGTGCCTGCACTGGCCCCGCCGGAGAAGACCTTCTTCACCTGCCAGGTGCTGAGGGCGTGCGGGCCCTTCAGTTGCTCGGGGAACATGTTCGGGTCCGCGGCCGCGAGCACGCCTTCCCAGATCAGCCGGCCGGCCTGCTGATGGTTTCCGTGACCGGCCGCAAGGGTCGGCGTGAAGCCGATGTAGACCTCCGGCTGAGTCTCGCGGATCACCCGCGTGACTCTGCGGAGCGTTTCCTGCTCGTCCCAGAAGTATTGCGTCAGCGGCGCGCTCTGGTTGTAGAAGAAGTCGATCCGATCGAGGTTGAAGATGTCGACCGTTCCGGAGCGGTAGTGCGCGACGCGGTCCTCGTTCTCGCGCCGCAGACCGAGCTCGGGCCCGAGTTCGGGACCGGTCGCGTTACCGCCGCCCTCTCCCCGGGTCACCATGATCACGCCGCACTTGACGCCGTACTGCTGATGCCAGACACCACACGGCCCGATGATGCTGGTGTCGTCGTCGGGATGGGCCCACTCCCCCATCACGTCGATCTTCGTCTGACGATCAGCCACGTACGGCTGGGTCGTCCGGGTCTGTGCCACGGCCGGAACCGGCAGCACGGCGAGCAGGACAAGAACCACGAACCCGGCGAATCGCTTCACGTGCACACTCCAAAGGCGGCGGAGGCAACGCTCCAGTCCTACGTCCGCACCACGGAGCCGCGCAACCGCTTACCGCGCGTCCCTCTGCTGCGGGGCAGGATCGCTCGTGCCGACCCAGTTGGCCAGAAACCGCAGCGCCTCGGCCGCCGGGCTGCCGGGTTCGGCCGTGTAGGTGACGATCACCAGTCCGTCGCCGGGCAGTTCCATGGCCTCGCCGGTGAGCGCGAGGTCGCCGACCAGGGAGTTGTGCAGCCGCTTGGCGGCGGTGCGGTGGTACTTGACGTTGTGCCGTGCCCACCGGGTGCGGAACTCCTCGCTCCTGGTGGCGAGTTCGCCGACGAGATCCGTGAGGCTCTTGTCGTGGGGACTGCGCCCTGCCTCGGCGCGCAGCGCGGCGACGGCGTCGTCGGCGACCGTCTCCCAGTCCAGGAAGAAACCGGGCGCGCGCTGATCGAGGAACAGGAACTTCGCGACATTCAGCGGCAACCGGTCGCGGTCGAGAATGCCGTCGTACAGCGCGAACGCGAGGTCGTTGGCGGCGAGGATGTCGGTGCGCGCGTTGCGGACGTACGCCGGCGTCGCGAGCGACTCCAGGATCCGCAGTACGCCGGGACGCACCTTCGAGACCGCCGTACGGCGTGATCCGCGAACCGGACCGCTCGACGCGCGGGCGAGGTCGGCCAGGTGGGCGCGCTCGGCGTCGTCGAGGCGCAAGGCGCGGGCGAGCGCCTCGAGGACCTGCTCGGAGACGCCGGCCAGATTGCCGCGTTCGAGGCGGGTGTAGTAGTCGGCGCTCACACCCGCGAGCAGGGCGACCTCCTCGCGGCGCAGCCCTGCGACACGACGCTTGTCGCCGAAGGTCGGCAGGCCCGCCTGCTCAGGCGTCACGTTCGCCCGCCGGCTGGTGAGAAACTCCCGCACGTCGTCCTTGATGCTCACAATTTCCACCGTACGGTCGGGCCTGTTCGCGGAGGGAGGGTCTACTGGTACCTGTTACACCGGGGACTCCCACCTGTGATGCGGACGGCTGTCTCCTGGAGTCATGCACCAACCGTCCCTCAGACGCCGGCAACTGCTCGGCCTCGCATTGACCGGTGTTCTAGGAGCGTGCTCGGTGGAACCCACGAAGACTGCTGGGCGGAAGGTGTTGGTGGCGTACTTCTCCCGTCCGGGCGAGAACTACGACACCGTCGCGCGCAACGTCCGCGAGCAGAACGCCGACGCACGGCCCGCGATCGCGAAGCCGCTGCCCTCGATCGACCAGTACGACGTCGTTCTCCTCGGCAGCCCGATCTGGAACGTCCGCGCCCCGATGATCATGTCGACCTTCACCGAGAAACTCGACTTCACCGGCAAGACCGTGCACCCCTTCACCACCTACGCGATGAGCGGCCTCGGCACCACCGAACGCGACTACGCAAAATCCTGCCCCGGAGCCACCATCGCCGAGGGCCTCGCCATACGCGGCGAACAAGCCCAACAAGCCCGCCCGCAACTCACCGACTGGCTACAACAAACCGGCCTCCGCTGACACCTCCCGCGACGGCAGCTCCTTCTGCTGCTGGACCCGGCGGAGTCAGCTCAGGAGGCGGCGGGTTGTTTCGGGGAGGGCTTGGGCGACGGTGATGGCGGTGATCGGTCCTCCGTCGGAGGCGAGGTTGGCCGCGGCAGCGTGCAGGTATGCGCCGACGCTCGCCGCGTCGAGCGGCGTCAGACCGCCCGCGAGGAGGGCCCCGCACAAACCGGCGAGCACATCGCCGGCACCCGCGGTCGCGAGCCACGGAGTGGCGTTCGTGTTCACCCGGACCTCACCGTCCGGGCTGGCGATCACCGTGGTGGCGCCCTTCAGCAGGACAGTCACATCAAAGGTCTCAGCCGCGAGCCGCGCGTACTTCAACCGCCCGGCCTCGACAGTCGCGCGATCGACCCCGAGCAGACGAGACAGCTCACCAGCGTGCGGTGTGATCAGTACATCGACGTGATCGCCGGAATCGTCCAGCGCCTTCAGACCGTCCGCGTCCAAGACGACAGGCTCCTCAGCGTCGAGCAGCTCGCGGATCCGCGGGATGTCGAGCTCGTCCCCCAGCCCGGAGCCGATCGTCCACGCCTGCACCCGGCCGTCGCCGACAACCTCCGGGTGAGCTTCCCGAACGGCGCTCGCCACCGCGTCCGGACCGACGTACCGAACCATGCCGACAGGACCGGTGAGTGCGCCCGCGGTCGCGATCACCGCGGCGCCCGGGTATTGAGTGGAGCCGACCATCAAGCCGAGTACGCCGCGGGAGTACTTGTCCGACTCGCCGTGCGGGACGGGATAGAGCTCTCTGACATCCGCCGCTTGGAGCGCCTGCACTTCCGCGGGAGGGAGTTCGAGGCCGATGTCGACGAGGTGAACCGGACCACACGCGGTCGCGGCAGGGTCGACGAAATGACAGATCTTGTGCGTGCCGAACGTGACCGTCAGCGCGGCGTTCACATGCGGCTCGGGGGTTTCACCGGTATCCACGTCGACACCGGACGGCGTATCAACAGCCACGATCGGTACGCCGAAGTCCTCGGCAACCCGCACCAAAGCAAGCGCCTCAGCCCGAAGCCCCGGCCGCCCACCGATCCCCACAATCCCGTCCACCACAACATCAGCACCAGCGATCTCGCTCGCGGCGGCGTTGGTGGCCGCGGCCGCCGTGGTCGCGGACGTGGTGGGGATGGCTCGGCCGCCCGCTGTTTTGAGGGCGGCGAGGCCGGCTGCGTGTGCCTTGTCCGACAGGAGGACGGCGGTGACCTGGGCGCCGCGGCGGGCCAGGTTGGGCGCCGGCGTACAGGGCGTCGCCGCCGTTGTCGCCGGAGCCGATCAGGAGGACCACGCGAGCGCCGTACGTGCCGCCAAGGAAGTTGCTAATGGCAACCGCCAGCCCGGTCGCTGCCCGCTGCATCAGCGTGCCCTCCGGCAGCCGGGCCATCAACGCCGCCTCAGCCGCCCGAACCTGCTCGACGGTGTGCGCGCTACGCATACTCGAACCTCCACGACGAATGCGGGCAGCGGCGCATCCTCAGCCCTCCAGCACAACCACGGCGGAAGCGATCCCGGCGTCGTGACTCAAGGACAAATGCAGGCTCTGTACGCCGAGTTTGGCCGCCTGCGCCGCGACGGTGCCGGTGATCTCCAGCCACGGCCGCCCGGTCTCGTCGGTCTGCACCTCGGCGTCGTGCCAGTGCATGCCCCCGGGCGCCCCGAGTGCCTTCGCCAACGCCTCCTTGGCCGCGAACCGAGCCGCCAGCGACGCCGGCGGCTTCACCGCCTCCGCCGCGGTGAACACCCGATCCCGCAACCCCGGCGTACGTTCCAGCGTCCGCATGAACCGATCCACGTCGACCACATCAATACCCACGCCGACGATCATGCAGCCCACCCTAACCGCCCACTTCACCCCCGCACCGTTCGGGTTGGGGAGGATTTCCCGCCCGATTCGGCACAAAATCCTCCCCGGCCTAACTCGAGGGAGACGCTGTGGACTGGCGGATCCGCAGGTCGACCGCCAGGTCCAAGCGGAGGGCGGTGGGGGTGCGGCCTCGGGAGAGATCGAGTACGACGCGAGTCGCGAGCTCGGCCATCTGGTGCAGGGGCTGGTGGATCGTGGTGAGCGTCGGCGTGACCCATTGCGCGACGGGAAGGTCGTCGTACCCGACCACCGACAGGTCTCGCGGAACGTCCAGCCCCAGTTCACGAGCAGCCTGGTAGACGCCCAGCGCCTGCATGTCGCTCCCGGCGAAGATCGCGGTGGGCCGGTCGGCGAGCTTGAGCAGGGCGAGCGCTTCGCGATGAGCCACCGGCGACCTCGAAGTCGGCCCACCGGATCAGCTCCGGATCGACGTCGACACCGGTCGAACGCAGCGCGTCGGTGTACCCGTCGACGCGTTGCCGCGAGCACAGCGTCTCGATCGGACCGCCGACCATCCCGATCCGGGTGTGACCGAGCGTCCGCAGATGCGTCGTCGCCATCCGGCCGCCGTTCCAGTTGGCGGAGCCGATCGACGGTACGTCGTCCCCCACGTCGCCGACCGGGTCGACGACCACGAACGGGATCCGCCGCGCCTCGAGCTGCGCGCGCTGGTCGGTGTCCAGGTCCGAGAACACCATGATCACCCCGAGCGGCCGCCGGTTCAGCACCGACTCGATCCACTCCTGCCGCGGCCGGAGCGCCCCGCCGCACTCGGACAGCACCAGTTCGACGCCCTCGGCGCGGACGACCTCCTCGACGCCCCGGATCAGCTCCATCGCCCACTCGCCGGCGAGCTGGTTGAACACCAGGTCGATCATCGGTCCGGCCGCCGTACTCGAGCTCCGCCGCCGGTACCCGTGCTCCTGGATCAGGCTCTCGATCCGCGCCCGGGTCGCCGCCGCCACGTCCGCGCGCCCGTTCAGCACCTTGGAGACGGTCGGCACCGACACCCCGGCCTGCTCCGCAATTTTCGCAATGGTCGGCCGCTCGGCCACGACGCCCCCAATCCGAAACTTTCGAACCAGACTAGCGTCCCGTGAGTGATCTAGCTCGAACGATAGCGGTGTTCAGGTGCGTGCATCGGGGTGCTTGGTCAGTGGCCTCGATGCGGAGCATCGTGGGCGCTGGGCAAGTGCCGCGAGGTGCGTGCCTGGGCGCCGATAGCGTCGAGCTAGATCACTCACGGGACGCTCACCGATGAATCGTGCGGCCGTGGGCATCCGGTACGCCGGACAGCCGGTAGAAGAACGTGTTGACCTGGTCGCGCCACTCGCGGGCGTTCGACAGTTGGGTCTCGAAGCGGGCGATGATGTTCGCGCGGATGGCCGGCTCGAACCGCTCGGCGATCACCCGCCAGCGCGCGACCATCGCCTCGACCTCGGCGTACCCCTGGAAGTGGGTGTCGTAGATGTGTTGCAGCACGGTGCTCCCGCTCTGCAGCACGTGGTCGTAGGGCACGTGGTGGAAGAAGAGCAGGAGTTCGTCGGGACAGGTGTACAGGTCCTCGTAGAGACTCGCGAGCGGTTCCGGATACTGCCCGGTGAATCCCGATCCCGTCTTCACGGTCCGGTCCACGCCGACGCCGTACCGATCCGCGAAGTGGTACGTCCCAGCGCCCGAGTACTCGTACCCGTTCACGCTCGGCCCGTAGTGCGTCCCCGGCGTCACCATGAACCCGACGCCGAGCGGCGCGGTGTACCGCTCGTACGTCTGCCACGAGCCGGACAGGATCGTCACCAGCTCGCTCCGGGTCCGGTCGTCCATCGCGAACGTCGCGGCCGCCCACTCGTGCAGCAGACTGACCGGATCCGCGGCCGGGTCCCACGCCAGCCGCCCGAACGCGTAGAGGTTGCTCTGCGCAAGCTTGTGCCCGGTCCAGTTGGGGTCGTCCCCGACGTTGGACACGGCAACGATCGCACCGATGCGGTCGGCAACGGTCACGCCGCCGCCACCGGTCGTGTCGAACTGCAGGATCTCCCGCCACCAGGGCCCGAGATAGCACAGGTCCTGCTGCTGGCCGGAGTACTCCTGAGTGACCTGCAGCTCGACACCGAAAACGGTTTCCTGGAATTCCCCGAGCAGCGGCGCGACCGGCTCCCGGACCTGGAAGTCCAGCGGTCCGTGTTTGACCTGCAAGACAACGTTTTCCTCGAACCGCCCGTCCAGCGGGATGAACGCGTCGTACGCCGCCCGCGCCCGATCCGCCCGTCGATCCCGCCAGTCCTGTTCGGGTTCCGCGCCGGAACATCGCCAGAAAACCGTTCCGCCGTACGGCGCCACGGCCCGCGCCAGCAGGTTCGCGCCCTCGGGATCACTGGCCGTCCGCACGACGAGGCCGCCGAGATCCGGTACGACGTCGTACACCCGGGCGATCGTGGCGGCCCACCAGCGCGCGACCCGCTCGTCGCGAGGGTCGTCGATGAAGTCGACCGCGAGACTCACCGCGATTCCGTACTCACGGAAAACGCCGGCCAATCGCGCCACCTCGGGCAGCTCGGCCGTGGCGAGCGCGACCGCGTTGATCCCGATCGACGCCAGCAACCGCGCGTACGCCCGGACCCGGGTGAGGTCGGGCACCACCTCGCCGTCGCGGAAAAAGATCGACTTTCCCGAGTATCCGCGCCGTACGACACCGGACAACTCGTCCCAGTGGTCCAGCATCCGGATCGGTATGGCGGGCTGCTCGACGACGGTGAAGTTGCCGCTCATCCACTCGAAGTACCGCAGCACGTAGAAGTACCCGTACAGCAGTCCGTGCCCGCCCTCGGCCGCGACGACCAGGTCGTTGCCCCGTCGCACCACCACGAACCCCTCGACGCCGAGCCCGTGCTCGGGCACGGCGGCCTCGACCTCCTGCCAGAGAGCGGTCTCCCGGACCCGGGTCAGCGTGCAGACGGCGACCTGCACGTCGGTGCGGAAACGGCGCGTCTGCCGAACCTCGGCCCGGATCGTCTGCGCGAGCACACCCGACGCATGCACAGTCACCTCGGGCAGGCGTTGGGTACCCAGCCAGGCGGAGTCGGCGGTCATCGAGCGTTGATACTTACACACCAGACGGTCACCGCCCGGTGACCGAAAGTTTCGAGACCGTACCGTAGCTGAGACACTCCGAGACACTCTGAGACCAAGGCCACGCCGTCCCGATGTGGGTGCATCCGGCCCCGATGGGAACAATGGGCCACATGCTGCAGCCGTCGCGGGAGGTGACTCCCTACACCGAGCTCGACCGGGCCACCTGGGCGCAACTGGCCGAGACCACCATCTCCCCGCTGACGGCGGACGAGGTCGAGCGGTTGCGCGGTCTCGGTGACGAGATCGACATGGACGAGGTCCGCGAGGTCTACCTGCCGCTGTCGCGGATCCTCTCGCTGTACGTCCGGCACGCCCGCGCGCTGCACGCCGACACCGAGAGTTTCCTCGGCAAACCGGCCGAGACCCGCACCCCGTTCGTGATCGGGATCGGCGGATCGGTTGCCGTCGGCAAGTCCACGACCGCGCGACTGCTGCGCGAACTGCTGGCCCGCTGGCCCGAGCACCCGCGGGTCGCGCTCGTCACCACCGACGGTTTCCTCTGGCCGAACGCCGAACTCGAGCGCCGGAAGCTGATGCAGCGCAAGGGTTTTCCGGAGTCGTACGACCGCAAGTCCCTGCTGCGTTTCGTGGTCGAGGTGAAGTCCGGGATCGACACGGTCGAGGCGCCGGTCTACTCGCACCTGCACTACGACCGGATGGACGGCGTACGGACGACCGTCGAGCAGCCCGACATCCTGCTGCTCGAGGGCCTGAACGTCCTGCAGCCGGCGCCCCGGCACGCGGACGGCAAGAGCGGCCTCGCGGTCAGCGACTTCTTCGACTTCTCGGTGTACGTCGACGCGGCCGCCGACGACGTCCGCTCCTGGTACGTCGCCCGCTTCCTCAAACTCTGGGAAACAGCGTTCCGCAACCCCGAGTCGTACTTCGTCCGGTACGGCGAGCTGAGCCGCGAGGAAGCGATCAAGAAGGCCGAGTCGCTCTGGGACGGCATCAACGGCCCGAACCTCCGCGAGAACATCCTCCCCACCCGCTCCCGCGCCACCCTGGTCCTCCGCAAAGGCCCCGACCACGCCGTCCGCTGGGTCAGGCTCCGCAAGCTCTAACCGTCCGTCGAGTCGTGGAAATCGGTCGGCGACACGCCGGGCACGACAACCACAATCCACGACTCGAATTTCCTGGCGGCAGCCAATCGCCACGAGTCGGCGGTCAGGAGCGGGCGCGGAGTGCCGGTACGACGGCCAGCGCGACGACTGCGGCGGTCAGGGCGAACGCCACCGGGTAGCCGGTGCCGCCGACGATCGCGCCGAAGGCCAGTGCGCCGAGTCCCCAACCGCCGTCGTACGCGAGGTTCCAGAGAGCGCTGACCTGGCCGTAGCGGGACCGGTCGACGCGGTTGTACATCAGCGTCAGCGTCAGGTTCTGCGCGGCGCCGAAGCCGGCCCCGAAGCAGGTGGAGCCGATCAGGATCGCGATCGGGCTCGGCAGGAAAATGAGCGATCCGGCCCCGACCGCGGCGAGCAGGAGCGCCGGCGCGAGCAACTTCGCAGGCCCGACACGATCGGCGTACCGCCCGGCCAACCAACGCGCCGCCGGCGCAGCGATCGCCTGCAGCAGAAGGGCCGACGCAATCATCGACTGCCTGTCCCCAGCAACAGCCAGCGGCAGGAACGTAACGCTGATCCCGGCCGCGACAGTCACCGCGGCGAACACGAGAGTCGGCATCAACAGCCCACTCCGCCGTACGCCGCCCAGCACCTTCACGTGCTGCTCTTCCACAGCGATCCGCGCCGGCAGCCCGATCAGCATCACGAGCCCGGCGAGCGAAGCGACAGCCGCCAGCACGAACAACGCACCGAACCCGATCACGTCGATCAGGTAAACCCCGAGCGGCAGCCCAATCACCGCAGGCACCCCAACCGCCACGCCGTACACCCCAAGCGCCTCACCACGACGAGCCGGCGGAGTCAGATCGGCAACCAGCGCAACCGCCCCAACCACCAGAATCGCCAGCCCCGCACCACGCACGATGCACACAGCCAGCACCACCGGCAGCGAAGCCGACGCCAACAGAACCAGCGAAGGAGCCCCAAGCAGAACCAGACCCAACCCCAGCACAACCTGATACCCCCACCGCGCCAACATCCGCGGCACCACCAACTCAACCCCCACCGCAGCAAACATCATCGCCGCAGTAGACAGCCCCGCCCCCACACCCCCAGCCCCGTTAGCAGCCAAGTACAGCGGCACCACAGACGTCAGCAAGTACATGCTGAGCCCCGACCCGAACACCATCCCCAACAACCGCACGAACTGACGACTCAGAAGCGGGCTAACGCTGACTGTCGGAACCTCGCACGCAGTGGCCATACCTAGAAGCTAAAGCGCCACCGGTACACCCAACAGATCCAGTTCCCCACCACCACAGAGGACCAGTTACCACATCACTTTGTCGACAAACCAGCGTCAGAGAGGAAGCGACCGCAGACGGAAGGTGCCCGGAACCTCGCCGGTGTCGTAGTACCCCGCAAACACCTCAGCCGCCTCCGCCGCAGAGAACACCTCGAACGAGTACACGCCGGTCTCACACCCGTTCCACGGAATGACAACCTCGACCGGCGGACCTGACGTGCCACTCCCCGCCCGCCCCACAACGTAGTGACGCCGCCCCGGCTCCCCCAGCCGACGAACCTCCACTGTCATACCCTCCGCCGAACCCGCAGCCTGCACATACTGCCGAGGCCAAGCAACAAGATCGACCCGATCGAACGGAACACCTACAGGAAGCCTCCAAAGACTCAACGAGTACCGAACCACCCCATCAAGAAGCCCAAGCCGCCGCCCAATCACCTCCGACGGCGACAACACCGAATCCTTGACCTCCCCATGAACCCGCCCATTCATCGTCAACGCATGCGTGACCTTCTTCACGGGACCCTCACAACATCAAACCCATCGATGGGATCCGGGATAAATGGGCGCGACGTAACGGCCGCTAAACTCACCCCGCTGAGGATCCGAGTCGTTCGCGGGCTCTCGCTCGGATGGCCTTTGTTCTTCCCGCGTCCGCGAGCTGTTGCAGGATGTCCGCATCGCCTGCTGCTTCAATCACACGACGCTGCAGCCAGTCGGACCAGTCATCCAGATCGCCTACATCCGGCGTTCCGTCAGCGATTGCTTCCAGGATCTCCAATTCTCGGATGCGCTTGCTGGGGAAGTCCCGAACCTCAGGTTTCAGAATCCTCACCCATGCCACGCGATCAGCCGGCGGAATATGCGGAAGAGCTTCCACCACTACGGCAGCGGCGAGACTTTGGACGGGCTCAAGCCTCAGACCAGCGAGCAGATGTTCGCGAGCGGCGGACGACTGAACGGACCGGCGATAGAGATCCAGCCGGGCATGTTCATCCTCCAGGTCGACCTCCCCGGCGCCAGTGAGTGACACCAAGAGCCTCAATTCGTTCGAGAACCCCACGCTCAGCACCCTCCGTTCGCCCCATACCGAGCCATCGCCACTCGACCATTGTCTCGAATGGTCGCGATGTTCTTCGTCGAGATTGTAGGTGTAGGTCACGAGGCGGCGGTCATCTCATCGACCGGTGGGTTGTTCGGAGGTCCATCGGTTCGCGAGGACGACAGCACTCTGCGGGCCTCAGCGCGATACGTTCGGTTGGTGGGAAGTTCCGTCTATGTCTGGCTGGCGCCGGTTGGTGGTGAGGCGCGATGCGTGGCCCACGGGCTGCTGCTGGAGCTGGCGAGGACGCTCGTCGACAACCCGATCCTCCGTCACGATGAGGCCGGCCGTCCGCACATCCACGGGCTCGCGGTGAGTGTCTCTTACTCCCAGCAGTTGGTTGCTGTTGGTGCGGCGTACGGCGGGGCGGTTGGGGTTGATCTTGAGGAGACCCGGGGGCGGGATGTCTCGGGGCTTGCGGGGCGGTGGTTTAGCTCGCGGGAGGTGGAGTGGATGGGGCGGCAGGAGGATGAGGTGGTTGCGTTTCTTGAGTTGTGGACGGGTAAGGAGGCGGTGGGGAAGGCGCTGGGGGTCGGGCTTGGGGAGGCGGGGTTGCGGCGGGAGATGCCGTTGGGGGGTGGTGCGGTTGAGTCTGTGCCTGGGTTGGTGGTGACGCACCTGGGCTGGCCGGGGGTGGTGCTCGCGGTGGCGGCGCCGACGGATGAGGTGGAGGTCAGCTGGCGGTCACCGACTCTTGACCCACCGTGCGCGCGTGGGTAACTTTCGCGTCGCGGGGGAGTATCTGTAATTCAATTACTTTGGCGTTCGCCCCTGCCCGCCCGGACTGAGTTGGTGACACCGATGGAACTGACCCGACGCCAGACTCTCGGACTCGCGGCGGCCACCGTCGCGGGATCGACGGTCGCCGCCACCACGACCGCAAGCGCGAACACCAATCGCTGGGTCCGCGACACCCTGCGCCGGATGACGCTGGAGCAGAAGGTCGGCCAGCTGTTCGTCTGCTACGCGTACGGGCCGGCGGCCGACACCGCCGACGCCCGCAACACCAGCCTGTACGGCGTGGCGACGCCGGCCGAGGTGGTCGCCAAGTTCAACCTCGGCGGCGTCATCTACTTCACCTGGACCGACTCGACGAAGGACCCGCAGCAGATCGCCGGCCTGTCGAACGGCCTGCAAAAGGCATCGATCACCAACACCGGCATCCCGCTGCAGATCAGCACCGACCAGGAGTACGGCTCGGTCGTCCGCGTCGGACCGCCCGCGACCCAGTTCCCCGGCGGTATGGCGCTCGGCGCGACCCGCTCGGCCGGCTTCGCGCGCGACGCGGGGGCGATCGCCGGTCGCGAGCTGAAGGCCCTCGGCATCACCACCGACTTCGCGCCGGACGCGGACGTCAACATGAACCCGCTGAACCCGGTGATCGGCGTCCGCTCGGCCTCGTCCGACCCGGCGCTGGCCGCGGAGATCGTCGCCGCGCAGGTGAAGGGCTACCAGCGCGACGGCCGGATCGTCTCGACCGCGAAGCACTTCCCGGGCCACGGCGACACCGAGACCGACAGCCACGTCGGGATCCCGGAGATCCACCACACCCTCGAGGAGTGGACCCGGATCGACCGGCCGCCGTTCGAGGCCGCGATCCGGGCCGGCATCAAGTCGATCATGACCGCGCACATCGTCGTACCGGCGCTCGACCCGTCCGGCGACCCGGCGACGTTGAGCCGGCCGATCCTGACCGGGATCCTGCGGCAGCAGCTGCGGTTCGACGGCGTCGTGATCACCGATTCGCTCGGGATGAAGGGCGTTCGGGACAAGTACGGCGACGCGGAGATCCCGCTCCGGGCGATCGAGGCGGGCGTCGACCAGCTGCTGATGCCGGTCGATCCCGGACTGGCGTACAACTCGGTCCTCGACGCCGTACGCAGCGGTCGCATCTCCGAGGCCCGCATCGACGAAAGCGTCACACGCATCCTCGCGCTCAAGCACGAGGGCGGTCTCGTCGATCGCCCGTACGTCGACCTGTCCCGCATCGCCAAGATCGTCGGTACGCCGGCCAACTACGCCGCCGCCCAGCGCATCGCGGACCGCAGTACGACGCTCCTCCGCAACGACGCCGACCTACTCCCGCTCTCCCCCGCGCCGCGCAAGATCGTCGTCACCGGCTACAGCCCCACCAACCTGGCGACCGCCCTGCAGAGCCGGGGCGCGACGACGACCGTGAAGGACACCGGCACCACGCCGACCGACGCGAAGATCGCCGACGCTCTGGCCGCCTCGGCCGCCGCCGACCTGACGATCGTGCTGACCAACAAGGCCTGGGACACCGAGGTCACCGACAAGCTGGCCAAGCAGCAGAAGCTCGTCAACGGCCTGCTCGCCACCGGCCGCCCGGTGATCGTCGTCCCGGTCCGCGACCCGTACGACGTCGCGTACTTCGAGAACCCGTCGACCACGCTGGTGACGTACGGCAGCACGGTGGTGTCGATGGAAGCACTCGCCAAGGTGCTGTACGGCGAGATCGCGCCGACGGGCAAGCTGCCCGTCGAGATTCCCGCCAAGCCGGATCCGAACAGCGCTGACCCGGCGCCGGTGCTGCACCCGTTCGGTCACGGGCTCACGTTCGATCCGCGGGTGACCCGGCTGACTGTTGCCTCGTACAACATTCATGCGGGCGCCGGCGAGGACAACGTTTTCGACCTCGACCGGACCGCGCAGGCCATCAAAGCCTTGAACGCGGACATCGTCGGACTGCAGGAGGTCGACGTGCACTGGGACGCCCGCAGCCAGTGGCTGGACACGATCACCGAACTGGCCGCCAAGCTCGGGATGTACCCGGCGTTCGCACCGATCTACGACCTCGACCCGCTCGCGGCCGGACAGCCAAGGCGCCAGTACGGCGTGGGCGTGCTGTCCCGCTTCCCGTTGGTACGCACCGAGAACCACCCGATCACGCGGCTGTCGACGCAGGACCCGAACCCGGTGCCCGCTCCGGCGCCGGGATTCCTCGAGGTGGAGGTCGACGTCCGTGGGCGGCGGGTGCACGTCTACTCCACTCATCTGGACTACCGCGGCGATCCGACCGTGCGGACGCTGCAGGTCGCCGACACCGTCAAGATCCTGGCCCAGGACCGTCGGCAGGACCTGCAGATCCTGGTCGGCGACTTCAACGCCGAGGCCGGCGCGCCGGAGCTCGCCGGGCTCTGGACGCGGCTGACAGACTCGTGGACGGCAGCCGGTGAGACGACCGGCGGACCGAACACCTACCCGGCGGTCGCCGCGAACAAGCGGATCGACTTCGTCACCGTCGGCAAGGGCCTGACCGTGCGGAGCGCCGAAGTACCACCTGAGGTCCCGGTCGCCGAGGCAGCCAGTGACCACCGTCCGATGATCGCCGACCTCTCGTTCCGTTCCTGAGGAGACATCTCATGAAGCGACGCAGTTTGCTCGCGGGCGCCGGTGTAATCGCCGCCACCCCGCTCATCAACGCACCCGCCGCACAAGCCGTGTCCAGCCGCAAGGTGATGACCGGCGCCGAGGTGCTCGCGAAGGACGACTGGCGCGCGTTGTCCGGCCAGAAGGTCGGCGTGATCAGCAACCCGACCGGGATCCTGCCGGACTTCACGCACGTCGTGGACACCATGCACGCGTCCGGCAAGGTGAACATCGTCGCGGTGTTCGGTCCAGAACACGGTTTCCGCGGCAGCGCGCAGGCCGGCGGTTCGGAGGGCGACCACGTCGATCCGCGCACCGGGATCATGGTGTACGACGCGTACGGCGCGAACGCCGACAAGCTGGTGCAGCTCTACACCCAGTCCGGCGTGGAAACCGTTGTCTTCGACATCCAGGACGTCGGCGCCCGGTTCTACACCTACATCTGGACGATGTTCGAGGCGATGCTCGCCGCGGTCCGCACCGGCGCGCGCTTCGTCGTCCTCGACCGCCCGAACCCGGTCGGCGGGTACGCGCGCGGCCCGATGCTGAAACCCGGCTACACCTCGGGCGTCGGCAAGAAGGAGATCATCCAGCAGCACGGTATGACGGTCGGCGAGCTGGCCCGGATGTTCAACGCCGAGTACCTGCCGCTGGAGCCGAACGGTGGGCGCCTCCAACAACTGACCGTCATCGAGGCGAAGAACTGGAAGCGCGACCAGCTGTACGACGACACCGGCCTGACCTGGGTGATGCCGAGCCCGAACATGCCCACCCCGGACACCGCGCTGCTGTACCCGGGCCTGTGCCTGTTCGAGGCGACCAACATGTCCGAGGGCCGCGGTACGACGCGGCCGTTCGAGCTGATCGGCGCGCCGTACGTCGACTACAAGTGGGCGCAGGCGCTGCAGACCAAGGACATCCCGGGCGTCGCGTTCCGCGAGGCGTACTTCACGCCGACGATCAGCAAGAACGCGAACGTCCTGTGCGGCGGCGTCCAGGTGCAGATCACCGACCCGCACCGGGTCGAGGCGATCACCGCGGCGACGCACATGATCGTCGAGGCCCGTAAGCTCTACCCCGAGTTCACCTGGCGGGCGGAGACCCCACCCGGCCGGTGGATCGATCTGCTCACCGGGTCCGATCGGTTCCGGACCATGCTTTTGGCGGATGCGACCGCCGAGCAGATCGTGGCAGCCTGGAGGTCCGAGACCGACGCCTGGACTGCTCGGCGGGCGAAATACCTTCTGTACAAGGGCGCGCACCGATGAGACGGCTCGGCGCGCTCACGATAGCCTCGGCGGTGATGCTGACGATGGGAACGCCTGCTGTTGCTGGCGGCAACAACTCCGGCCGGTTCGATCGGCCGTACGACGGCTACGCGCCGAAGACCACGCTGCTGCGCGACGCGACCCCGGCGAAGGCCGGCCTGGACCCCGCGCCGATCGACGCCGCGCTGGCCCAGGTCGCCGCCTGGACCCAGCCGAGCGGTGCGACGAAACCGCTGTACGCCGGCGCCGTCACGCTGCTCGGCCACGACGGGAAGATCGTCACCCGGACGGCGACCGGCCTGGCGCTGAAGTACGCCGACGGGCAGGGCACCGAGCTGCCGCCGGACCAGCAGATTCCGATGCGCACCGACACGATCTTCGACATGGCCTCGGTGTCCAAGCTGTTCACGTCGATCGTCGTGCTGCAGCTGGTCGAGAAGGGCAAGGTCGACCTGGACGCGCCGATCGCGACCTACATCCCGGAGTTCGCGGAAAACGGCAAGGAAACCGTTTCCGTCCGGCAAGCGCTCACGCACACGAGTGGATTTCCGTCCTGGCTCCCGCTGTGGAGCGCCCAGCCGGATCCCGCGTCCAGACTGCACATGGCGCTGACCGCGAAGCTCATCAACCCGCCTGGAAGCACCTATCTCTACAGCGACCTGAACCTGATCGCGCTCGGCGAGCTCGCGCACCGGGTGACCGGGAAAACGCTGGACAAGCTGGTCGCCGACGGGATCACCAAACCGCTGCAGATGCGCGACACCGGCTACAACCCGGACCCGAAGAAGAAGCAGCGGATCGCCGCCACGGAGTACCAGGCCTCGCCGCCGCGCGGCATGGTGTGGGGCGAGGTGCACGACGAGAACGCCTGGTCCCTCGGCGGTGTCGCCGGCCACGCGGGCGTCTTCAGTACGGCCGACGACATGGCCGTACTGGCGCAGACGTTCCTGAACGGCGGCAGCTACCGCGGCGCCCGGATCCTCAAGGAATCCTCGGTGACCGCGATGATCACGAACTTCAACCAGGGCTTCCCCGGGAACGACCACGGCCTCGGCTTCGAGCTGAACCAGCGCTGGTACATGGGCGGCCTGTCCGGACCCCGCGCGGCCGGCCACACCGGCTACACCGGTACGTCGCTCGTGATCGACTTCGACTCCCGCTCGTTCGCGATCCTGCTCAGCAACCGCGTCCACCCGAGCCGCAACTGGGGCAGCAACAACCCGGCCCGCCGCGCGGTCGCCCAGGGCCTCGCACTCGCCCTCGGCGTCGGCCCGCGGCACGGCAAGGACGCCTGGTTCTCCGGTACGACGGACAACGCGACCAGCACGCTCGACGCGAAGGTCGCCGTACCGGCCGAAGGCGCGAAGCTCGCGTTCGACCTGTTCGTCGACACCGAGGTCTCCGACCTGCTGTATCTCGAGACCTCCGCGGACGGAACGACCTGGACGAAGGTTCCGTTCTCGGTGCGCGACCGGGGGTCGGTGATCGACACCGACGGCTCGATCAGCGGCTCCGGCGACCGGCACTGGCACCAGGTCACCGCCGAGCTCCAAGCAGGCGAGCAGACCGTCCGCTGGCGGTACACCTCCGACCCGCTGTACCAAGGCCGCGGCGTGTACGTCGACGGTGTGAAGATCACGAGCGGGGATGGTCTTCTTCTCGACGGTGAACGAACGCCTGAATCATTTACCGCAACAGGTTGGAGACTTTCGCGTCGATGACCCCATCTCGTGCATAGTCGCCGTACCGTGGCTGCCATGAATTCAACAACCTCTCCAGAACCCACGGGCCCGCTGCTGGTCCGGGTCCGCGCGGTGATGCCCGCGCTGGCGCCGGCCGAGCAGCGGGTTGCGAACGCGGTCCTCGCGGACCCGGGCGGAGTGGCGGCGATGACGATCTCCGAACTGGCCGAGGTGGCGTCCACCTCGGAGACCACGGTCATCCGGTTCTGCAAGCAGATCGGCGTCCCCGGCTATCCGCAGCTCCGCCTGCAACTGGCGGCCCAGTCTGCGACGGAGAGTCTCCGGCCGGAGGTCGGCGGCGACATCGAGCCCGGCGACTCGCTGGCCGACGTGGTCAGCAAGGTCGCGTTCGCCGACGAGCGGGCGGTCCGGGAGACCGCGCAGCAGATCGACGTCGACGCACTGGCCAAGGTCGTCGACGCGGTCGTGAACGCGTCGCGAGTTGACCTGTACGGGTTCGCCGCCAGCGCGTTCGTCGCACAGGACCTGCAGCAGAAGCTGCACCGGATCCGCCGGGTCGCGTTCGCCTGGTCCGACGTGCACATCGCGCTGACGAGTGCCGCGCTGCTCGGCGCCGGCGACGTCGCGATCGGCATCTCGCACACCGGCACCACCGTCGAGGTCGTCGAGGCTCTCGAGGAGGCAGCCAAGCACGGCGCCACCACGGTCGCGGTGACGAACTTCCCGCGCTCGCCGCTGGCCCGTACGGCGGACCTCGTCCTCACCACGGCCGCGCGCGAGACGACGTACCGCTCGGGCGCGATGGCCAGCCGGATCGCGCAGCTGACGGTGATCGACTGCCTGTTCATCGGCGTCGCTCAGCAGGTGCTGCCGGACGCCCGGAAGGCCCTCGAGGAGACCGCCAGCGCGGTCCGCGGGCACCGGCTCAAAGGTTCCGACTGAGGTCAATCATTTCCGTCAACGATGAACGGAATTGAAAATCCTTCAGTAGAAAACTAACATCGATCCCGTGACCTCACCGACCGAGCAGCGCAACCCGAGAACGCTGGCCATCGATGCGGTGGGCACGTCCGAAATCCTCCAATTGCTGAACAACGAGGACGCCCTGGTCGCCGGGGCCGTCAGCGCGGTGATCCCGGAGCTGACCAAGGCCGTGGACGCTGCCGTCGAGGCGGTCCGTGGCGGCGGCCGGGTGCACTACTTCGGCGCCGGTACGTCGGGACGCCTGGCGACCCTGGACGCCGCCGAACTGATGCCCACGTTCCACGTCCCGGACGGACTGGTGGTCGCCCACCACGCCGGCGGCACGGACGCGCTGCTCCGCGCGGTCGAGAACGTCGAGGACTCCGAGGAAGGCGGCGCCCGGGACGCGGCCGCCGTCACCGGTCAGGACCTCGTCGTCGGCCTCGCTGCTTCCGGGAGCACGCCGTACGTCGCCGGCGCCCTGAAGGCCGCCCGCGCGGCCGGGGCGACCACCGTGCTGGTCACGTCCAACCCCGACGCCCCGCTGGCGCCGCTGGCCGACGTCGTGGTCGCCGCGGACACCGGCCCCGAGGTGATCGCCGGCTCGACCCGGCTGAAGGCCGGCACCGCGCAGAAGATGATCCTGAACGCGTTCTCGACGACGCTGATGATCAAACTCGGCCGCACCTGGTCCAACCTGATGGTCGACCTGGTCGCCACCAACAAGAAGCTCCGCGGCCGGATGCTCCGCATCCTCGCCGAAGCCACCGGCGCCGACGACGCCGCCTGCGAAGCCGCGCTGGCCGAGGCCGAAGGCGAGCTGAAGCCCGCCCTCGTCCACCTCCTGACCGGCACCCCCATCCCGGCCGCCCGAGCCGCTCTGGAAGCCGCTCACGGCCGCGTAGCGACCGCCCTCGCCGAACTAGGCTGACCGCTCCACCGGCGGTCGCACGACCAGCGTGACGACCGTCAGCGCCATGAACAGCGCGGTCAAGGCGAACGGGATCGGGATCAGCGGGTCCAGCAGAACGAGTACTGCGGCCACGGGTACGACGATGTTGACCACCCGGTCGGCGTTGTCGCGAATGGCGATCCACCAGATGCCGACGACGAAGATCGCGATCGGGATCGTCACCGTGTAGGACGCGGCGAGCTCACTCAGCTCGGTGTGGTGGGTGATGCTGTCGATCTCCACCTCGATCCCGGCCGAGAACGCGCCGGCCGCGGCGAACACGAAGTAGTGCACGTACCCGTAGCGGATCGAGCGGCCGAACGACGTGATCGCGGTGTGGTGCGGCGGCCAGAAGTAGATCCACCAGAGCGCGGCGGTGACCACCAGCATGAGCACCGCCAGCGCGATCAGCTTGCCGAGGTGCTCGTGCTCATGGACGGCGTCGAAGATCGCGTTCGCCGAGGCGAGCAGGCTCTCGCCGAGCAGGATGAGCGTGAACAGGCCGTACCGCTCGGTGATGTGGTGCGGGTGCCTGGGCGTCGTCCAGCGCCGCTCCGCCACCAGTGGTACGGCCAGCTCGGCGAGCACGAACACGAACCACGCGATGATCACGATCTTCTCGGACATCACCAGCGTGGTCAGCCACAGCACCTGCACGATCGCGACCCCGCCGGCATAACGCAGGGTCGCCTGCCGGCTCTCCCCGGCCGTGCGGGACGCCCGCAGCCATTGGGCGATCATCGCGACCCGCATCACGACGTACCCGAACACCACCACGGTGAAGTCGTGGTCGGCGAAGACCGGCTCGATCCCGGCGGCGAGGACGAGGACGCCGCTCATCTGCACGATCGTGAGCACCCGGTACAGCCAGTCGTCGGTCGCGAAGGACGTGGCGAACCAGGTGAAGTTCATCCACGCCCACCAGACCGCGAAGAACACCATCGCGTAGGACAGCACGCCGTCGGCGATGTGCTTCTCGGACAGCGCGTGGTGCAGCTGGGCCGCGGCGACACTCACCGCGACCACGAACACCAGATCGAAGAACAACTCCAGCGACGACGCGGTCCGCCCAGGCTCATGAGGATCCCGAGGCCGCATCGGAACCAACCGCAACCGCGTCGAAGGAGACGTCATGGCGGACAGATTAGACGGAGATGTCGACCGATGGGCGGAGTTTGGCGGCGGCGGACAGGGCGTTGTGGGCGGGGTTGTCGAGGAAACCCTTGATCAGGGCCGGGTCGGCGGGGTGGTCGAGGTTTGGGAGGGTGATTTGTTCGTACGCCGCCTGGAAGCGCGGACCCCAGCGGCGGGTGCCCAGGCGGGCGGTGCGGGAGCAGTTGTCGACCATGTAGGCGACGTCGCGGGCGTGCATGTACGGGAGGAGGGAGTCGACGGCCTCGATGACCGACTCGTTGACGATCTCGGACCAGGCGTGACCGCGGGCCGCGAACTCGTCCACCTGCGCCATCATCGTCGCGACGAACAGCCCCGCGGTCAGTGGATCGATGCGGGCCGGCGCGGTGCCGCGGCGGGCGTGCACCTCGGCGCTGTGCGACCACATCGGGCTGCCGCCGATCTCGGTCATCGGCCGGGTGGCGAGCCGGCGTTCGGCCAGGATCACGCTGCGCAGTTCGGTGCCGTCGGCAACCTCGTCGTACACCTCGGCGACCAGGTCACGGGCGGGTCCGTACGCCGCGGAGTACGCGCGGTCGAACAGTTCCTCGTCCCCGCTCGCCGCCCGCACCGCCGCGAGACCGTCGGTCGAGATGGTCCGCGCGATCGGCCCGGTGATCGCCTCGGTGGACCGCTCGTACGCCGTCACAGGGTCCGCGCCCTCGATCCGGAAGTACCGGTACAGCGCCTCCACCAGACCGTGCACCGCCCCGAGCAGGATCCCCCGCTCGCCGACGATGTCGGACAGGTACTCGGACCGCAACGTGGTCGCGAACGTGTACGGCGACCCGAGCCCGATCGACCACGCGAGCGCCCGGTCCCACGCGTGCCCGTCCGGATCCGCATGGACGGCGATACTCGCGTTGATCCCGGCCCCGTTGACGGTCGCGCCCTGCTGGTACAGGCGCCGTACCGAATCCCCCATGCCCTTCGGGCACACCGCGATCACCGGATGCCCGGCGGGGAACGCGCTGCCGATCGAGGTCAGATGACCGAGCAGGAAACCGTGGGACAGGCCAATGGTCGCGCCCGGCTTGAGGACCGCGAAGATCTCCTCGTGATGCGCCGCCAGCGCCGCGTCCGCGATCAGCAGGATCACCAGGTCCGAGGCCGCGGCGACCTCGAGCCAGTCCCCCACCTCACTGAAACCCTCCGCGCGTGCGTCCGCCGCGGACCGGGACCCCGGGCGCAACCCCACCGCCACGGTGATCCCGGTCCCTTCCAGCGAGTCCCGCAGATTCAGCGCCTGCGCACGGCCTTGCGGCCCCCAACCGAGTACGCCGATCCGCTCCACACCGTGCAACGCCGCAGGCAGCAGACCGAACAGGTCCCGCCCGCCCCGCACGATGTCCTCGGACCCGCCCGGCACGTCCATCCGCTCAACCCGAAACACCGAACTCTTCATGCCCACCAGTCAAAGGGCGGCACGTCCATTGCAGCAAGCGCAATGTCCGCACCGCCCCGTTGCAGGAACTGAAATACTAGGGTTCCAGGCCGACTGCCTTCAGCGGATTGGGCCAGGCCTTGAGCGCCGCGTGCAGGGCCGCGTCCTGAGTGGTTGCCAGCGCTTCGGTGTGGGCGGCGGTGATGACGTCAGCGATCAGGACGGGTACGCCGGTGTTCGCCGACCGTACGGCGGCCTCGACCATGGCGAGGCTGACGACGTTGGAGTGCACCTCGGACTGCGGAGTCGTCGAACTGCGGACCGCGTCGACGAACTCGACCAACGAGCCGGCGATCTCCTCCGGTTCGTCGGCCATCGCCGCGGGCAGATCCTCGCCGGACGCCAACGCAGCGATCGGGGCGTTGTCCCCGTCCCAGGTCGCCGTACCGCCGGGGGTGCTTGCGCGCCAGCGGCCGTTCCACGACGTCTCCAGTCCCGGCGCGCACCAGCTGCCGGTGAAGGTGAAGCGGGTGCCGTCGGCGTACGTGAAGATCGCGGACGCGGCCGCGTGGCCGTCGAACCAGCTCCAGGACGGGTTGTACGAGTCGCAGTACACCGACACCGGCTCCGACCCGATCAGCTTGCGGGACAGGTCGAACTGGTGGATCGCCATGTCGACGAGGAGCGGCTCGGCCATCCGCTCCCGGAACCCGCCGAAGTGCGGAGACTTGTAGAACTCGCACGACAACGTCCCGATCGGCCCGAGCTCGGCGAGCTGACGCTCGAACGCCGCGATGGCCCGGAAGTACCGGCGGGACTGCGAGACCATCAGCAGCTTTCCGCTCACCTCCGACGCCGCGACCATCTGGAGACACTCGCGCACCGTCTCGGCGAGCGGTTTCTCGCAGAGCACCGGAAGCCCACGCAGCAAGGCGTCCACGCTCACCTGCGGATGCGCGAGCGGCACCGTCACGTCGATGACCGCGTCCGCCCGATCGGCGAGTTCGCCGAGCGAGGCAGCTACCGGTACGTCGCCGAACCCGTGCTCGTCGGCCGCGGTCCGGGCCACGTCGACGTCGAGGTCGACGAGCCCGGCCAGGACGACGTCCGGGTTGGCGGCGATGGTGCGCAGCCAGGCGCGCCCCATCCCGCCGGCTCCGACCTGCAGCAGTCGCAAGGGTTCAGGCATCGGCAGGCTCCTCGATGGGTCCGGTGTACCCACGTCCGTTGAAGAAGTCGCCGGTCTCGTAGCGCAGCAGCGTCGGCACCGCGCGCTCGGGCCGGTCGGAACGGGCCCAGGCGACACCGTTCGCAATCACCTTACGCACGTCCTTGTGGTGATAAACCGGGAAGTCCTGATCACCTGGCGAGAAGTAGAAGATCTTCCCGTGCCCGCGGCGGAACGTGCAGCCGGAGCGGAACACCTCGCCGCCGGAGAACGACGACACGAAGATCAGTTCGTCCGGGACCGGGATGTCGAAGAACTCGCCGTACATCTCCTGCTGCTCGATCACGATCGGGTGCGGCACGCCCTGCGCGATCGGGTGCGTCGGAGCGACCGTCCAGACCAGCTCGCGGTCCCGCTCGCTGCGCCAGCGCAGGGTGCACGTCGTACCCATCAGCTTGCCGAAGATCTTCGACCAGTGCCCGGAGTGCAGCACGATCAGGCCCATCCCGGACAAGACGTGCTGGTACACGCGGTCGACGACCTTGTCCTCGACCTCGCCGTGCGCGGCGTGGCCCCACCAGACCAGTACGTCGGTTTCCGCCAGCACGTCTTCGGTCAGGCCGTGCTCGGGTTCGTCGAGGGTCGTGGTGGTGACGGAGGCCTCGAGGTTCTCGCGGATCCCGGCGGCGATGGTCTCGTGCATGCCGTCGGGATAGATCTCCCGGACGTGCGGTTCGACCTGCTCGTGCCGGTTCTCGCCCCAGACGAGTACGCGAATCGTCATAGTTCTTCCTTGTGGGTAAGGGGTTATTTGACGGCTCCGCCGATGGCACCGGCGGCGATGTACTTCTGCGCGGCGATCAGCAGCACGATGGCCGGGACCGCCGAGAGGACCGCGGTGGCCATCACCGCGTTCCAGTTCTGCACCTGCGTGCCGAGGTACTGGTAGATCCCCAGCGTCACCGGCCGGACGCCGCCCTTCGTGGTCAGCGTCAGCGCGAACAGGAAATCGCTCCAGGAAAACAGGAAACTGAACAGCCCCGCGGTGATCAGCGAGTTCTTGCTGATCGGCACCACGATCGCGACGAACGCCCGGAACAACCCGGCGCCGTCGACCCGTGCCGCCTCCACCAGCGACGGCGGCACCGAGAGCATGAACGACCGCAGGATCAGGATCGCGAACGGGATCGTGCTGCTGCAGTTGGCGACGATCAGCCCCGGAATCGAGTTCAGCAAACCGATCCGTTCGTACGCCGTGTAGAGCGCGTTCGCGATCACGATCCCCGGAATCATCTGGGAGATCAGGATCGCCAGCAGCCCGACCGACACCCAGCGGGACCGGAACTGCGACAACGCGTACGCGCACGGAGTCGCGATCGCGAGACTCAGCACCACGGTTCCGGCCGCGATGATCATGCTCGTGACGAGGTTTCCGCCCTGTTCGTCGAGAGCGCGTTTGTAGCCGGAAAACGTCGGATGCAACGGCAGGAAACCAGCGGTCAGGGTGTTTCCGGACGGCTGCAGCGAGGCGTTCAGCATCCAGTAGACGGGGAACAGCATCACGCACAGGATCAGTACGCCGATCACGGTGTACGTCGTACGTCGCATCATGCCTTTCCCCCTACTCGTCGACGGCACGGCGGGTGCCGCGCAGGTAGAAGATCGCGAACACGAACGAGATCGCGATCAGGATGTTGGACAGCGCCGCCCCCTGGCCGAACCGGAAGTCCACGAAGGACTTCTCGTACGACTGGGTCGCGAGTGTCTGCGTCGCGTTGGCCGGTCCGCCGCCGGTGAGGCCGAGGATGATGTCCAGGACCTTGATCGTGTAGACGACGCCGAGCATCAGCAGCACGCTCGCGACCGCCCGCAGGTTCGGCCAGGTGATGTACCAGAACGAGCGCCACCCGGTCGCGCCGTCCAGCTGGCCGGCCTCGTAGAGCTCGTCGGGGATCTCCGCGAGACCGGAGTACAGCAGGGTCACGTTGAACGGGATGCCGATCCAGATGTTGACGCCGATCACCGCGATCAGCGCGACCGACGGCGAGTTCAGCCACGGCACCGGATCGTCGATCAGGTGCAGCCCCATCAGCGTGCGGTTGAGGATGCCGCTGTCCTGCTCGAGGATCGACCGCCAGGTCGCGCTGGACACGATCAGCGGCAGCAGCCACGGCAGCAGGAGCAGCGAACGCAGCAGACCGCTCAACGGGAACTTCTTGTGGAAGAACAACGCCAGTCCCAGCCCGATCGCGAACTGGAAGGAGATCGACCCGATGGTGAACAGCGCGGTGTTCACCATCGCGTCCGAGAACAGCTTGTCCGTCACGACCGTGCTGTAGTTCTTGAGCCCGACCCACGGCGCGACCCCGGTGAAGAACGTCTTCAGCCCGTAGTCCTGCAGGCTCATCAGCAGGTTCTTCACCACCGGGTAGCCGAACAGCGCCACCATCGCCACCACGGCCGGCAGGACGAACAGGACCTTGGTGAGGGTCTCACCCCGGTGGCGCCGGCCGCGCGACTTCGCACGGCCGGCCACCGTCGTACGTGTGAGCGTCACCATGCCGTCAGCCGCCGGAGGCCTGCTTGAAGGCATCCTGCGCCGAGGCCTTACCGGTCAGCGCCAGCTGGATCGCCTGGTAGATCACCTTCGCGGCGTCCGGCCACTTGTCACCGAGCTTGCCGGTCCGGGCGCGGGCCGTCTTCACCTGCTCGGCGAACGCCTTCATCGACGGCACCTCCTTGGCGTACTGGTCGAGCAGCGCGGTCTTGGTCGGAAGGGTGAACCGGGCCTTCGCCCAGGCCAGCTCGTTCTCGTCCGAGTTCAGGCACTTCACGAAGTCGGCCGCCTTCTGCTGCTTGGCCTGGTCCTTGTTCAGCGGGACCGTCCAGGCCTCACCACCGAGCGGCGCGACCGGTGTCTGGTCCGGCTTGTTCAGCGGGAACGTGACCACGTCCCACTTGACGTTCGGGGTCTTCTCCAGCGCCGGGATCTGCCACGGGCCGTTCACCATCATCGCGGCCTTGCCGGCCGCGAACTGGTCCTTCGCGTCGCCCTGCGTCCAGTTGATGACGCTCTTCGACGCCGACCCGGACTTCACCAGATCCACCCACAACTGCAGGGCTTCCGCCACCTGGGGGCTGGTCAGATCGGTCTCGTCACCGCCGTTGGTCCACATCGCCGGCAGGAACTGCCACGAGCCTTCGTACGTCGCGTTGGCGTTGAACGCGATCCCGTACCGACCGGGCTTGGTGAGCTTCTTCGCCGTGGCCTTCAGCTCGTCCCAGGTCTTCGGCGGCTGCACGCCGGCCTCGGCCAGCATGTCCTTGTTGTAGAACAGCGCGATCGTGTTCGTCACCGGCGCCAGCCCGTAGAGCTTGCCCTCGTACGACGTCGCGTCGACCATGCCCTGAATGACGCCGTCGCTGTTCAGACCCATGTCGTTCAAGGGCGCGAGCGCACCGGTCGCGGCGATCTGCTGTACGTCGGGGTTGTCGAGCATGAGCACGTCGGGCAGCGTCTTGGACGAAGCCTGCTGCAGCACCTTCTGGATCAAGGTGTCACCAGGCACCGTCTCCCGCTGAATCGTGATGCCGAGCTTCGACGCGCAGGAGTCAAGTCCCTTTTGCACAAGGGACTTGTCCGGGTCGTTGTTGTAGTAGTCCAGGATCGTGAGGCTCTTGACGCTGTCGCCGGACGTGGACGACTGGCCGCCGCCGTTGTCACCGCAGGCGACCAGCAGGAGCGACACCGTCGTCGCACCCGCCAGCGCGGCGGCGATCCGCTTGCTGATCATGACATCGGGCTCCTTCTAAGCGTTTAACCGAGGGACAAGGTGAACGTTGCCGAATCTTGTGGATCAGGCGGTAAACCGCTTAACTGAGGCGTTGAAGGACTATGTTCCGTACGTCACACCGCTGTCAAGAGTTCGGAGGGGGTCGATCGATGGTCACGATGAAAGACGTCGCTCAGCGGGCCGGAGTCTCGATCGCGACCGTCTCTTTCCTGCTGAACGACACCAAACCGGTGACGGCGGCGACCCGGGCTCGGATCGAGCAGGCGATGCTCGACCTCGGGTACCGGCGCAACATGGTCGCCCGCGCGCTGGCCAGCCGGCGGACCCACATCGTCGCGATGGCCTACCCGGCCCTCGAGCACCGGTTCGGGATGTCGACCTCGGAGTTCTTCACCAGTGCTGCCGAGGCTGCGCGCAAGGAGGACTACCACCTGGTGCTGTGGCCGGTCGGCAACGACGGCGTCGAGCTCCGCGAGCTGCTGGGGCAGGGCCTGGTGGACGGCGTCGTACTGATGGAAGTCCAGCTGGACGACCCGCGGGTCGACGTACTGCGTCAGTCCGGTACGCCGTTCGCGATGATCGGGCGTACGGCGGAACTCGACGGGTTGTCGCACGTGGACATCGACTTCGACACCACGGTCGAGGACGCGGTCAAGCACCTGCGTGAGCACGGGCATCACGAGCTCGTGCTGATCTCCGGCGATCTGGAGGATCCGCGGTTCCACGACTACGGCCCGTGGGTGCGCACCGAGGAGGCGTACCGCCGGGTCGTCGCGTCGCACGACCTGCCGCTCAGGATCATCCCCTGCTCCGACACCACCCAGGCCGGCAAGGCCGCCGCCGCTCGGGTGCTGACCGAGTACCCCGAGACCACGGCGATCCTGGTCCTCAACGAGTACGCCGCCCTGGGCGTCGTCGCCGGCCTCAAGCACACCGGTCACGACATCCCCGGCGACATCTCCGTCCTGTCCTTGCTGACGGTCCCCGAGACCGCCGCGATGGCGGACCCCGAGCTCACCATGATGCGCACGCCCGGCCCCGAACTCGGCCAGTTGGGTACCCAGGCCCTCCTCCGCCAGCTCGAAGGCGACGACCTGCTCCCGCCGCAACTCGTGCCCGCCAAGCTCTTCCCCGGAGCTACGGTCGCAGGTCCCAGAGCGCCGCGATCAAAGGCCGGTGCAGGTCGGCGCGGCGCGCGCAAAGCCCGATCGTGAGCGGTTCCAGGTCAGCCGGCAGCTCGACGAGCTGATCGCGTACGGCGGACGACTCGAGCACCAGCCTCGGCACGACCCCGGTCCCACAGCCCAACGCCACCAGGGCGAGCAGCGCCTCGTGCCCGTCCGGCTCAGCAGCAATCACCGGCTTCGTCCCGGTCTTCCGGAACCAGCGGAACGCGGCTTCGCGAACAAGCCCCCGAGCCGGCACAACGAACGGCCCGTCGGACGGGCTCTCACGGGCTTTCACCAGGACGAGGTCGGTGACTGCGACGGGCCGGCTCACCAGGGTGTGCGGGAGCCGCTGGGGAATGCCCGCAACGGCCGCGTCCACCTCACCTTCGTCCAGGCGAGCGAGGGCGGCGGCCGCGTCGCCGGTGCGGATATCAAGGCGAATCTGCGGATGTTCCTCACGCAGCGGCGCCAGCAATTCCGGCAGCAGCGTCTGGCAGGCGGTGACGGTCGCGAAGATCCGCAGTTCGCCCGTGAGACCGATCGGTTCCGCGGAGCCGGCTCGATAGTCCGCCCACAGTTCCAGCGCCTGCTCGGCGTACGTCGTGAACCGCCGCCCCTCCGCGGTCAGCACCACGCCGCGCGGCCCACGATCGAGGAGCTCCGCCCCGACCCGCGTCTCCAACCGCTGGATCGTTCGCGTCAACGTGGCCGCACTGACATGACACTCCAGACTGGTCCGCCCGTAGTTGAGCGTCCGCGCCAGATGCAGGAACAACTCCAACTCACGATGCTCTGCACTCACTGGGGACACCTCTCTGGTCTCGTACTTTTGGCCGGCGGAAATGGTCTGCGGGTGGGTGTGCCCGACGAGTGGGCTCCCGAAGACTGGTGGCGTCCACAGCGCCTTTCGGAGGGAAACATGAGACGCACAGCCTTGACGTTGACCGTTGCCGTTGCCTCGCTGGCAACGGCCCTGGTCCCGGGAGTCTCGCAGGTCGGCGCGGCAGCGTCACAAACGCAACCACCAGACGGCATCCAGTGGGACAAGTGCCCGGCGGACATCTCCCCGCTGCCGATTCCGGAAGGCATGCAATGCGGCACGTTGAAGGTCCCGCTGGACTACAGCGTCCCCAACGGCCGGACGATCGACATCGCGGTCTCCCGGATAGCAAGCAAGAAGCCGGAGGCGCGGCGCGGGGTGCTGCTGACCAACCCCGGCGGCCCGAGCGCCGGCCAGGGCTACCCGGCATTTCTCGCCGCAGCCGGTCTGCCGCAGAGTGTTCTGGACAGCTACGACGTGATCGGGTTCGATCCTCGCGGCATCGGCAAGAGCACGCCGGTCACGTGCGACCTCACTCCGTCGCAGCAAGCGACCGGCAACATCCCGCCGTACGCGAAGAACGCCGCGGACGTGGCCAAGCGGGCGGCCGAGATGAAGAAGGTCGCCAAGCAATGCGCCACGTCGAAGACCTCCTGGATGCTGCCGCACGTCAGCACCGCCAACACGGCCCGTGACATGGACAGGATCCGTACGGCGCTGGGTGAATCGAAGATCTCGTACGCCGGCGCCTCCTGGGGCACGCACCTCGGCGCTGTGTACACCACGCTGTTCCCGGAGCGCAGCGACCGGATCGTGCTCGACAGCAATCTGGGTCCGGGCGGCTGGGACTACCCGAGCGAGCGGCTGTGGTCGCGGGGCGTCGAGGACCGTTTTCCTGACTTCGCCAAGTTCGCCGCGGCCAATCACCGCGAGTACGGGCTGGGCCGGACGCCGGCCCAGGTGACCGCGAAGTTCCACGAACTCGCCGCGCGGCTGGACAAGTCGCCGGTCCAGACTCCCGACGGTCCCTTCGACGCCGTGACGTTCCGGCTGCTCAACTTCGGTCTCCTCTACGGTTCGGTGCAGCTGCCGATGCTGGCCAACATCTGGAAGGCCCTGGACGCGAACCAGGCGCCGCCGCCACTGCCCGGAGGCGGTTCGGTGGAGGACCCGGAAAAGCTGCTGTCCGGTCGCTACTACATGATCTGCAACGACTCGCGCTGGCCGACGTCGGTACAGACCTACCAGCGCAACGTCGCCGCCGACCGGGTCCGGTATCCGCTGTTCGGCGCGGCCGGGGCCAACATCCAGCCTTGTGCGTTCTGGCCGGAGCCGACGGAGCCGCCGGTCCGCATCACCGACCGAGGTCCGTCGAACGTGCTCCTGGTGCAGAACCTGCGCGACCCGGCAACACCGCTCGCCGGCGCCGAGAAGATGCTGGGGGCCTTTGGCAACCGTGCCACGATGGTCACGGCCGACCAGGGAGGCCACGGGGTCTACCCGATGGGCAGGAACCAGTGCGCGAAGTACGCGGTCACGACGTTCCTGACCACGGGCGAACGCCCGGAGCGCAGCTACCACTGCCCGGCCGAAGCAGAGCCTCGCTGACGCCGGTGATGACAGAAAGGACGACGACTCGGTGATCCTCACCACCAACAGACTGCTGCGCCCCGGCCTGTTCATCACCGAAGTCGTCGTCCTGGTCGGCCTGAACGCCGACCACGCCGTACGACGTCTCCTCCTGGATGGATCGCCGCCGGCGGGCGAGGTCCTGTACTTCTGCGTGGGTGCGACGATCGGTGCGCTCGCGCTGCTCCGGCGCCGCCTGCCCGGCCGGCTGGTACAGCTCTCGACGGCCGCGATCGCACTCTCCCTGCTGTGCAGCCTCGCCGCTTTCCTCACGAAGCCGGGTGGGACGGTCGCGGGTGACGCCGAGACACTCGCCCTGATTCTTCTGGTCGGCGCGAGCTGCCACCAGCTGAGGCCGCGCCAAGCCGGTGCGATCGCGGTGATCGGGGGCCTGACCGCCGTCCTCGCGCCCGTGCTGCGGTACGGCGACGACTCGGTCGGCCTCACTGTCGCGGTCTTCTGGGCCTTGCTGTGGGGCAGCGGCGTCGCGGTCGGTCTGATCCTGCGCGATGGCGATGCCCGCCGCGAGGCCGCGCAGCTGGCCGCCCGGAACCGGGAACGGATCGCGCTGGCCCAGGAGCTGCACGACCTGGTGGCCCACCACATCACGGGGGTTGTGGTGCGCACGCAGGCGGCGCAGGTGACGCTCGCCGACGGCGCGGAGCGCGAGTTGCTTCAAGAGATCGAGCGGGCCGGAGCCGACGCCCTCGGCGCCGTACGGCGGCTGGTGATGGTGCTGCGCAGTCCGGAGCAGCAGCTGCCACTCACCGCCGGGAATCTGGTGGAGATCATCGAGGCCGCCGTCGACGCGGACGAGGCTGTCACCTTGCGGTTGTCCCCCGGACTCGCGGACGTCGCGGTAGCTCCGGAGACCGTGTCGACGGTGCACCGCGTCCTGCTCGAATCCCTGACCAACGTGCGCAAGCATGCGCCGGACGCGCGTCGCATCACGGTCACAGTGGAACCGTCCGCCGAGTCCGACGGGCGCTACCTGCGGGTCGAGGTGCGCAACGACGGGACTCGGCAGGGTCGAAGCCGCAACCGCAACCCGGACGGCTACGGACTGATCGGAATGGGCGAGCGGATCGACGCGTTGGACGGACGGTTGACCGTCGGGGAGCACGGTGAGCACGAATGGCGGGTCCTCGCCGAGCTCCCGCTTCCCGGTGGCATCGGGGCTGCACAGGCACCGGAAAGGAGAACCGCACCATGACAGTGCGAGTCCTGCTCGCCGACGACCAGGCCATGGTCCGGACGGGGTTCCGGCTGATCCTCGAACGAGAGCCTGATATCGAGGTTGTCGGAGAGGCCGAGGACGGGAAGCGTGCGGTGGCGCTGGCCCGGGAGCTGCGTCCCGACGTCACGCTGATGGACATCCGGATGCCGCAGATGGACGGCCTGGCCGCGACGCGGCTGTTGGCCGGTCACGACGTTGCCAACCCGCTGCGGGTGCTCGTCGTGACGACGTTCGACCTCGACGAACTCGTTCACGAAGCACTCCGGTCAGGTGCCTGCGGATTCCTTCTGAAGGACGCCGGGCCGAGGTTGCTGGTGGAGGCGGTACACGCCGCGGCCAACGGTGACTCGCTCGTCTCGCCGTCGATCACCACCCGGTTGCTGGCCCATTTCACCACCACCGGCCGCCGCCCGCGCCGTCCCGAACCCGGCCTGACCGAACGCGAACTGGCCGCCGTCAAGGCCGTCGCCCGTGGCCGCACCAACGCCGAGATCAGTGCGGAGCTGACGATCTCGCTGTCCACCGTCAAGTCGCATCTCTCGGCGGTTCAGCGCAAGATCGCCGCCCGCAACCGGACCGAGATCGCTGTGTGGGCCTGGGAATCCGGCCTCATGTCCCCGGCGCCGCGGTCGACTGGGCGAGGCGGATCGTCGGCTTCGGGACCTGGTACGTCGTAACCTCGCCGCCCTGCATGACCGTGAGCATCGCCTCGCCGACGATCGCGCCGAGGCCGTGGACGTCGACCGTGACGACGCTCAACGGCGGATGCGCCAACCGGGCGACCGCTGTGTCGTCCCACGCGATCACGGACAACTGATCGGGGATGTGAACGCCCAGGTCCTTGGCCGCGGCGAGGCCGCCGATCGCCATCAGGTCGTTGTCGTACACAACGGCCGTCGGGACCTGGCTGCCGGTCAGCAACTGCCGGGTCGCCTCCCGGCCCGCGTCCTCGGAGTAGTCGCCTTCGACGACCCGGCCCTGCACGTCCTGCTCCGCGCACGTCTCCATGAACGCGTCGTCACGGGCCTGGCAATGCAGCATGTCCCGCGGACCGCTGACCCGCGCGATGTCGCGATGCCCGAGATCCGCGAGCGCGCGAACGGCTGCCCGGGCACCCTCGGCGTTGTCGACGAGCACGTTCGTGATCGGTGCCTGCAGCTCCGGCCCGCCGAGCAGGACCGCCGGCACTCCCAGCCGCTCGAGCTCGGCGAGCCGCGGGTCCTTCGCCCGGAGGTCGACCATGACGATGCCGTCGACGTGGTCGTTCGCCACCCAGCGCTGCCAGGTCGCGATCTCGTCGGCGATATCGGCCGCGAACTCGATCAGCAGACTCACCCGCCGCCCGTCGAAGACCTCCTCGATCCCCTGGACGACGTCGGCCATGAACGGCTCCATCCCGAGCAACCGCCCGGGACGCGCCAGCACCAGCCCGGCGATCCGCTCCCGCGTCACGTCCTGCATAAACTGCCCTCCAAGGCCACCGGAGCCACTATATTCACAGACCTAACAAACTCGGCAGAGAGCGGATGTCCCGATGCAGCAGGTCAGCGACGCGTCGCGATCACCGGGTTACGACCCGGCACCGACGAACAGTCGTGCCCTCATTGTGGACAGCATCCGCTCCGCGGGCACGGTCAGCCGGGTGGAACTCACCCAGATCACCGGCCTCACCGCCCCCTCGGTCACCACGCTGGTCCGGCGGCTCATCGACGACGGGCTCGTCGACGAGGCCGGGCGCGGCTCGTCCACCGGCGGTAAGCCTCGCACGATGCTGCGGATCAGGGCAGCAGCCCGGTACGTCGTCGGCGTACATCTGAGCGCCGACAGCCTGACGTACGTGCTGGTCGACTACGCCGGGGCGGTCGTGGCCCGCTGGCGGCGCGCCGGGCCGGGTGACGACAGCGATCCGGAGCAGGTCGTGGAGCGGATCGCGACCGAGACGACCGAGCTGATCGAGCGCTCGGGGATCGACTCGTCGCTCGTCCTCGGGCTCGGTTTCGTGTGTCCCGGGCCGCTGATCCGCAACCGCGGCGTCACCTCCGCGCCGCCGTCGATGACGCACTGGGTCGGCTTCCCGATCCATCGCCGGCTGGAGGAACGGCTCGGCCTGCCCGCGCTGCTCGAGAACGACGCGACCGCGGCCGCCGCGGGCACCCGGCTCACCACCAGCCACGACGTCTCGGTGATGGCCGCGCTGTTCATGAGCGAGGGCATCGGGTCCGGTCTGCGGCTGAACGGCAACGTCTACCAGGGCGCCCACGGCAACGCGGGCGAGGTCGGGCACATCTGCGTCCAGATCGGCGGGCCGCAGTGCTGGTGCGGGAGCACCGGCTGCCTGGAGGCGATCGCCGGTCCGGCCACGGTCGTCGCCAAGGCGCGCGCGGCGGGCCTCGATCTCGGATCACCCCGGCGTACCGGGGTCGCGGCGTTCGCCGCCATCGCCCGGCTGGCGCTGACCGGCGACTCCCGGGCCGAGGCGATCCTGCGGGACTCCGCGGCCTGGCTCGCGCTCGGCGCGCAGACGATCACCAACATGTACGACGTCCAGCTGCTGGTGCTGACCGGGCCGGCGTTCGCCGTCGCCGGGACGATCTACCTGCCGATCATCCAGGAGCGGATCCTGAGCTCCGCGTTCGGGCGCGCCGTGAACACCGAAGTGGTGCTCGACGAGCGCGGTCACGACGCCGCCGCCATCGGCGCCGCGCTGATGATGCTCCGCTCGGAGCGCGCGATCTCCGCCTAGATCCTGGCTGGACAGGCACCCTTCGCTGTCGAACCGTTACTGGTCTGACCCTTGCGCCTTGTTTATTAGGCGAACTAAGTTACGGCCAGCTTCCCTGGCGGGTGCCGGGTGACGCGTTCGACGACCGCGTTGGAAAGGAATCGATCAATGCTCCGGAACCCGACGAACCGCCCACGGGTGCGGCGCCTGGTGAGCGCCGCAGCCGCCGCGACCGCCACCGCCCTCCTGCTCGCCGCCTGTGAGGGCGCCGCGGCCGGCAACCAGACCGCCAACAAGGATGCCTCCATCACCGTCGCCGCCGGCGACATCACCACCGAGAACTTCAACCCGTTCAGCAGCACCGCGCTGCAGCCGACGCTGGGCGTCATCTACGAGCCGCTGTACTGGTACAACTTCGCGAAGCAGTCGGACCCGACGCCGGTGCTCGCGTCGGGCTTCTCGTGGAACCCGGCCGGGACCGAGCTCACCATCAAGACCCGGCACGACGTGAAGTGGAACGACGGCCAGCCGTTCACCGCGAAGGATGTCGCTTTCACGTTCAACCTGGTCTCGAAGACGCCGGCGCTGAACCCGTCCGGCCTCGCCGCGACCGCGAAGGCCACGTCGGACGACACCGCCGTACTGACCTTCAAGTCGAAGTCGCTGATGCAGGAGCCGGCCGTACTCGCGAACCAGGCGATCGTGCCCGAGCACATCTGGAAGGACATCAAGGACCCGACGACGGACCTCAACAAGAACCCGGTCGGCACCGGGCCGTTCAAGGTGAAGTCGTACACGCCGCAGAGCTTCGTGCTGACGAAGAACGAGCAGTACTGGGAGGCGGGCAAGCCCACCATCAAGGAGGTGCGCTACCTGCCGGTGGCGTCCGCGGACGCCGCCAGCGCCGCCCTGGTCGCGGGCAAGGTCGACTGGGCCAGCGCCTACCTGCCCGGCATCGACAACATCATGAAGTCCGGCAAGAACCTGACGTACGTGAACACGCCCGTGATGACGACCGTCATCACGACCTGCTCCAACGCCGCCCTCGGGTGCGCCGGACCGCAGACCGACCCGGCCGTCCGCAAGGCGATCTACCTGGCGATGAACCGCGAACAGCTCGCGAAGCTGGCCGGCGGCGGTGTCGCGGGCGTCGGCTCGCCGACCATGCTGCTCCCGGGCCGCGACGACAACTGGATCGCGGACGCCGGTACGGCGAAACTCCCGCAGAGCGCGAACGCCGACGAGGCCGGCAAGCTCCTCGACGCGGCCGGATGGACGAAGGGCAGTGACGGCGTACGGACGAAGGACGGCAAGCGGCTGTCGCTGACCGTCCAGACCGTCACCGGGTGGAGCGACTACATCCTGATCAACGACACCCTCAAGCAGCAGCTGGCCGCGGCCGGCATCGAGCTCAAGCCGAGCCAGGTGTCCTGGAACGAGTGGAACGCCGCCCAGACCAACGGCAAGTTCCAGCTGTCGCTGGACTCCGTCGGCCTCGGCGCGTCCACGAACCCGTACTTCACCTACGACAGCAAGCTCGCCACGACGAACACCGCACCGGTCGGCAAGTCCGCGTCGGCCGGCAACCAGTCCCGGTTCTCGAACCCGGCCGTGGACGCCGCCCTCAAGACGGCCGCCGGTACGACGGACCAGGCCGCGCAGAAGGCGGAGTACGCGAAGATCCAGTCGATCATCGCGGACCAGCTGCCCTACATCCCGGTCTACGTGAACTCGATGCTCACCGAGTTCAACACCTCGCGCGCGACCGGCTGGCCGACCAAGGACGACATGTACGTCCTGCCCGCGGCCTGGAAGGCCTGGGACGACGGCATCGTCCTCAAGACGATCAAGCCCGCCAGCTGAGCGCGGGCCGGCCGTGCGCTATCTGCTCCGGAAACTCGCCTTCTACGTCGTCGCACTCTGGGCGGCCCTGACGCTGAACTTCCTGGTTCCCCGGCTGATGCCGGGGAACCCGGTCGACCTCATGCTGTCCAAGCTCGCGACCAAGGGACCGGTCACGCCGACCACCCGGAACGCGATCGAGGCACTGCTCGGCACCGACACCCACTCGTCGCTGTGGAGCCAGTACTGGACCTACCTGCATCACCTGGTCACCGGCGACCTGGGTACGTCGATCGCGTACTTCCCGGCGCCGGTGTCCCAGGTCATCGGCCAGACGCTGCCCTGGACCGTCGGCCTGATCGGGCTCGCGACGTTCGATCTCGTTCGCGATCGGCGATCCTGCTGGGACGCGCTCGCCGGCTGGAAGCGCGGTTCCTGGGTCGACAACCTGATCCCGGTCACCACGATGCTCCAGTCGGTGCCGTACTTCTGGCTCGCGCTGCTCCTGCTCTTCCTGCTCGGCAGCACCTGGCCGGTCTTCCCGCTGAGCGGCGGGTACGACGTGTACTCCGTGACGCCGGGCTGGAGTCTGCCGTTCGCGCAGTCCGTGCTGTACCACGGAGCCCTGCCGGCGTTGACGATCGTCATCTCGTCGGTCGGCGGCTGGATGCTCGGGATGCGCAACATGATGGTCTCGACGATGTCCGAGGACTTCGTGGTGACCGCCGAGGCGAAAGGCCTGACGCCGGGCCGGATCCGGTCCCGGTACGTCGCCCGGAACGCGGTCCTGCCGTCCATCTCCGGGTTCGCGATCTCGCTCGGTTTCGTGGTCGCCGGGTCGATCGTCACCGAGGCGGTGTTCTCGTACCCGGGCATCGGATCGGCGCTACTGCTTGCGGTGGGCAACAACGACTACGCGCTGATGCAGGGCGTCTTCCTGATCATCACGCTCGCGGTCCTCGGCGCAAACCTGCTCGTCGACCTCCTGTACGGCGTCATCGACCCACGCACCCGTGCGCGGTCCTAGAGAGGGGTGAACATGACAGCAACCACTGAAGGCGCAGTCGCCGTGGCGGCCCCGATCCGCCGCCGGACCTTGCCGCCGATGACCGTCAAGCTGGCCGTCGGCCTGGGCCTCGCCGGCCTGATCATCCTGTTCGGGGTGCTCGGTCCGCTGCTGGTCGGCAACCCGTCGACGGTCCGGGACGTCGGCCTGACCGGACCGGGGAACGGTTTCCTCCTCGGCACCACGCAGAGCGGTCAGGACGTGTTCGCCCAGCTCGCGTACGCGACCCGCGGCTCGCTGATCATCGGCGTCGTGGTCGGTGCGATCACGCTGCTGCTGTCGTCGTTCTTCGGCATCGTCGGCGCGTTCGTCGGCGGCTGGACCGACGAGGCGTTCTCGCTGTTCACCAACATCATGCTGGTGATTCCCGGCCTGCCGCTGGTGATCGTGATCTCCAGCTATGTACCGAACAAGTCGATCTGGCTGGTGGCCGCGGTTCTCGCGATCACCAGCTGGGCCGGATCCGCGCGCGTGCTGCGCGGGTTCACGCTCAGCGTGCGCAGCCGCGACTACGTGCTCGCGGCCCGGATCGGCGGCGAGAAACGCTGGCGGATCCTGCTCGTCGAGATCCTGCCGAACCTGATCCCGCTGCTCGCGTCGCAGGTCGTGTTCGCGGTCATCTTCGCGATCCTCGGCGAGGCCGGCCTGTCGTTCCTCGGGCTCGGCGCGTCCGGGTCGTTCACCTGGGGCACGATGCTCTTCTACGCACAGAACGGGCTCGCGCTCCGGCTCGGCGCCTGGTGGTGGTTCGCGCCGCCCGGCCTGGCGATCGCGCTCTTCGGCGCGGCGCTGTCGCTGATCAACTTCTCGATCGACGAGATCATCAACCCGAAGCTGCGCTCGCAGACCCGCGCCGAACGCAACAAGTGGAGCGTGAAGGCATGAGTGTGCTCGAGCATCGAGAACCTGAGTATCGACTACCGCGCCGAGACGACCGTGCACGCCGTACGCGAGGTCTCGCTCACGCTGGAACGCGGCGAGATTCTCGGGCTCGCGGGTGAGAGCGGCTGCGGGAAGTCGACGCTGGCGTACGCGATCACCCGCCTGCTCAAGCCGCCGGCGACGATCACCAGCGGACGGGTCGTGTTCTCGTCCCGCGAGGGGTACGACGTCGACCTGTCGAGCCTGGCCGGCGACGACCTGCGCGCGTTCCGCTGGGACAAGATCGCGATGGTCTTCCAGGGCGCGATGAACTCCCTCAATCCGGTACTGCGGATCTCCGAACAGCTCGAAGACGTGTTCATCACGCACCGGCCCGAGCTGAGCAAGGCAGAGCGGCGCATCCGCTGCGGTGAGCTGCTCGAACTCGTCGGCGTCGACCGGAACCGGCTCCGCGCCTATCCGCACGAGCTGTCCGGCGGGATGCGGCAGCGCGTGATGATCGCGATGGCACTGGCCCTCGATCCGCAGGTGCTGATCATGGACGAGCCGACCACCGCGCTCGACGTGGTCGTGCAGCGCGAGATCCTCCGGGAGATCACCCGGCTCCGGTCGGAGCTGGGGTTCGCGGTCATCTTCATCACCCACGACCTGCCGCTGCTGCTCGAGATCAGCGACCGGATCGCGGTGATGCGGGCCGGGTTGATCGTCGAACTCGACGATGCGCTGACGCTCTACACGAAGCCCAAACACCCGTACACGAAGCGATTGCTGTCGTCGTTCCCCAGCCTGACGGGTGAGCGCGGCGACTTCATACGGACCGGCGAGCTCGCCGACGTCGCCCTGGATGAGACAGATCAGACCGTGGAGGCCGGATGAGCGTGCTGGAGATGCGCGATGTGGTCAAGGAGTACCGGCTGCGCAACGGTCTGCGGACCACGCGGCTGCGTGCCGTCGACAAGGTGAGCTTCGAGCTGACGCCGGGCCGGACGATCGCGCTGGTCGGGCAGTCCGGGTCGGGCAAGTCGACGATCGCCAAGTTGCTGATGCAGCTCGAACGGCCGACGTCCGGGTCGATCCTCGTGGACGGCGAGCCGATGCGGTACCACGGTGCGCCTGCCGCGGCGTACCGGAAGGCCGTGCAGATGGTGTTCCAGGACCCGTTCGCGTCGCTGAATCCGTACCACACCATCAGCCATCACCTGGAGCGGCCGGTGAAGCTCCACCACCCGGACTTCACCCGCGAGCAGGTCGACGAGCGGGTGCTGGAGCTGCTCGCGCCGGGTCCGGCTGGACGAGGACTTCGCGCACCGCAAGCCGCACGAGTTGTCCGGCGGTCAGCGGCAGCGCATCGCGATCGCCCGGGCACTCGCCCCCGAACCGGCGATCCTCGTCGCGGACGAGCCGGTGTCGATGCTCGACGTGTCGATCCGCCTCGGCGTACTCAACCTGCTCGCGACCCTGCAACGCGAGGAGAACCTCGGCGTCCTCTACATCACCCACGACCTCGCCACCGCCCGCCACTTCAGCGACGAGATCATGGTGCTGTACGGCGGTGTCGTCGTCGAACGCGGCCCCGCGGACGACGTGATCCTGAACCCCCAGCACGAATACACCCAACTCCTCGCCGAAGCCGCCCCAGCCCCAGAACGCCGCCTCACCGAACTACGCCCGTAAACGACAAGTACGCCGGAGAACCAGGTGGTTCTCCGGCGTACTTTGCTGCTTTTAGAGCTTCAGAGCTTCAGTGAGGAAGCGACCACGTCTGCGAGGGAGTGGGCGATTTCGTCGGCCGTGTCCGAGGACTCGGCTTCGACCATCACGCGGACGAGGGGCTCGGTGCCCGACGGGCGGAGGAGGACCCGGCCGGTATCGCCCAGGCGCTTGGTGGCCTCGGCGACCGCGGACTGGACCTCGGGGTCGGTGCCCGCGCGGGACTTGTCCACGTTCTTCACGTTGACCAGGACCTGCGGTAGGCGGGTCATCGCACCGGCCAGGTCGGCCAGGCTCTTGCCCGTCTGGGCCACCCGGGCGAGCAGCATGACCGCGGTCAGCGTGCCGTCGCCGGTGGTCGCGTGGTCGGACAGGATCACGTGCCCGGACTGCTCACCGCCGAGCTTGTGGCCGCCGGCCTTCATCGCCTCGAGCACGTACCGGTCGCCGACCTTGGTCTGCTCGACCGCGATCCGCTCCCGGACCATCGCCTGCACGAAGCCCAGGTTGCTCATCACGGTCGCGACCACGGTGTCGTTCGACAACCGGCCGCTGTCCCGCATCGCCAGCGCCAGGATCGCGAGGATCTGGTCGCCGTCGACGAGTTCGCCGTTCGCGTCCACCGCCAGGCAGCGGTCCGCGTCGCCGTCGAGCGCGATGCCGACATCGGCGCGGTGCCCGACGACCTCACGCTGCAGGCCCTCGATATGCGTGGAGCCGCAGTTCAGGTTGATGTTCAGCCCGTCCGGGGCGGCGGCGACCGTGATCACCTCGGCGCCGAGCCGGCGCAGTGCCTCCGGCGCGGTCTGCGAGGCGGCGCCGTTCGCGCAGTCGATCACGACCTTGAGACCGTCGAACCGGTTCGGTGACGAGCGGACCAGGTGCGAGACATACGTCTCGAAACCCTGCCCGTCGTCCATGACGCGGCCCACGGCGGCACCGGTCGGACGCTGCCACTCCTCGTTCATCCGGGCCTCGATGGCGTCCTCGATGACGTCGTCGAGCTTGATCCCGCCACGAGCCAGGAACTTGATGCCGTTGTCCGGCATCGGGTTGTGGCTGGCGGACAGCATGACGCCGAGATCGGAGCCGGTCGAACCGGTCAGGTGCGCCACGGCCGGGGTCGGCAGCACGCCGAGCCGGACCACGTCGACGCCGGCACTGGCCAGACCGGCCACCACGGCGGCTTCCAGGAACTCACCACTGGCACGCGGATCCCGGCCCACAACGGCGCGTGGCCGGTGCCCTTCGAAGGCACCGGCCTCGCCGAGTACGTGAGCTGCCGCGACCGAAAGGTCGAGCGCCAGCTCCGCGGTCAGGTCCACGTTCGCCAGGCCACGGACTCCGTCCGTGCCGAACAAACGCCCCATCAGGTGATCAGCGCTTGCTGTACTGAGGCGCCTTACGGGCCTTCTTGAGACCGGCCTTCTTACGCTCCTTGATCCGCGAGTCGCGGGTGAGCAGACCGGCCTTCTTCAGGCCTGGGCGGTTGGCCTCGAGGTCCGCCGCGTTCAGGCAGCGGGCCACACCCAGCTGCAGCGCACCGGCCTGGCCGGTGATGCCGCCGCCGTTGATCCGGGCAATCACGTCGTACGAGCCCTCGAGGCCCGCGACGACGAACGGCTCGTTCACGTGCTGCTGGTGGACCTTGTTCGGGAAGTAGACGTCGAGGTCCTTCCCGTTGACCTTCCACTTGCCGGTCCCCGGGACGATCCGCACCCGGGCGATCGCCTCCTTGCGGCGACCAGTGGCGCCGGCCGGGTTGATGACCGCCACCCGACCCGTCTCGGCGCGCTGCTCCGGAGCCGGGTTCGTCTCGGAGGTGTAGGCGACCGGGCCCTCGGTGTCGATGGGCACCTCGGTCTCGAGCTCTTCGGTCTCGGTGGTGATGTCGCTCACGCTGTGAATCCTCGTTTACCTGGTTCGTCGATCGCTTACTGGGCGATCTGGGTGATCTCGAACGGCTTCGGCTGCTGCGCCGTGTGCGGGTGCTCCGGACCGGCGTACACCTTCAGCTTGGTCAGCAGCTTCCGGCTCAGGCGGTTCTTCGGGAGCATGCCCCAGACGGCTTTCTCGACGGCCTTACGCGGGTCCTTGTCGAGGATCTCACCGATCGGCGTCGCCGTCAGACCACCCGGGTGACCCGAGTGGCGGTACGCCAGCTTGTCGGTCCGCTTGGTGCCGGACAGGGCCACCTTGGAAGCGTTGACGACCACGACGAAGTCGCCGCCGTCCACGTGCGGAGCGAACGTCGGCTTGTGCTTGCCGCGCAGCAGGGTGGCGATCTGGACGGCGAGCCGACCGAGCGTGACGTCGGTGGCGTCGATCACGTGCCACTCACGAGTGACGTCAGCAGGCTTCGGGCTGTACGTGCGCACGGTCGTTGACCTTCGTTTCTCAGAGGTTGAACAAACTGGACGTCGGCGAGCGGTCAGCCGACAAGACAGTGTCTGTACCGGACCTGGAACGCACAACAGCAGCCCAGAATACCGGCGTGGCCACGTCCGGGTCAAAGCGAGCCCACACTCCGAGGGGACCCCGGCTTGGAAGCAGCTGAGGACCGCACTAGTTTAGCGGTGAAGATTGCAGTCCGAATCGCGTCCCGCCGGCTGATCTACCCTCATTCATCCAGGCGATGACGCCAGCTTCCGAAGAGGGCATCGTGACCGAACAGTCGCTCACCGTCCGGGACAACCGGACCGGCAAGGACTTCGACCTTGCCATCACCGATGGCACCATCCGTGCCGCAGACCTGAAGCAGATCAGCGCATCCGACGGCGACGGTGGCCTGGCCACCTACGACCCCGGCTTCGTCAACACCGCGTCCTGCCGTTCCTCCGTCACCTTCATCGACGGCGACAAGGGCATCCTGGAGTACCGCGGGTACCCGATCGAGCAGCTCGCCGAGCAGTCGAACTACCTCGAGGTGGCTTACCTGCTGGTGAACGGCAAGCTGCCGAACAAGGCGGAGTACGAGGCCTGGGCGCACGACGTGACGTATCACACGTTCGTGCACGAGAACCTGAAGACCTTCATGCAGGGCTTCCGGTACGACGCGCACCCGATGGGCATGCTGCTGGCCTCGGTCGGCGCGCTGTCCACGTTCTACCCGGAGTCGCGCAACATCTTCGACGAGGAGTCCCGGGCGCTGCAGATCCGGCGGCTGATCGCGAAGATGCCGACGCTCGGCGCGTTCGCGTTCCGGCACGCCCAGGGCAAGCCGTACGTGTACCCGGACAACGAGCTCAGCTACACGGCGAACTTCCTGTCGATGCTGTTCAAGATGAGCGAGCCGAAGTACGCCGCCGACGACCGCCTGGTGCGCGCGCTGGAGATCCTGTTCATCCTGCACGCCGACCACGAGCAGAACGCCTCCACGAACGCGGTCCGCGCGATCGGCTCGACCCAGGTCGACCCGTACACCGCGGTGGCCGGCGGGATCGGCGCGCTCTACGGCCCGCTGCACGGCGGCGCCAACGAGGCGGTGCTCAAGATGCTCCGCCGGATCGGCTCGATCGACAACGTGCCGTCGTTCATCGAGGGCGTCAAGAACGGCGAAGAGCGGCTGATGGGCTTCGGCCACCGGGTCTACAAGAACTACGACCCGCGGGCCAAGATCATCAAGAAGGCCGCCGACGACGTCTTCGAGGTCACCGGCATCAACCCGCTGCTGAAGATCGCCGTCGAGCTGGAGAAGATCGCGCTGGAGGACGAGTACTTCGTCTCCCGCAAGCTCTACCCGAACGTCGACTTCTACTCCGGCCTGATCTACGAGGCGCTGCAGTTCCCGCCGGACATGTTCACCGTGCTGTTCGCGATCCCGCGGACCTCCGGCTGGCTGGCC